>CAVYKR010000001.1:0-49840 GCA_963769205.1 Bryobacterales bacterium
ATTGATATTTCAGGGTGACGGTATTGTTATCCCCGGGCGGGCCGGTCCGCTGAAACTTCCAGAGCAGGGCGTTCTGGCGGGCTTGTTCCTTCAATAACGGGTGCCCAGTTATGACCTCAGCTCGTGTCACTAGACCGTTCGCATCCAGAAAACACCGGACCTCGACGTCGCCGGATATTCGCGCAGTCCGGGGTAGCGGTGCATATTCACTAATTGCCACGATTCTCTTGGGCGTCCAATCCTGCGCGCAAAGAGGCAGAGCGGCAGCGACTAACCAAATCCCGATCATTCGCATGGAGGCTAGCGTAGCAACAAAGCGCGAAAATCGCCGTTCCATGATGGCCCGGCGCTAGAAGGGTGAGCGGAGGGGGATACTCACTCTCCGGCTGGTGAATCATTTTGGCGTGGAACTAAAGTCGCTGAGCGGCGGGTGCGAGTGGCTTCGGAACTACGGTGGCCGGCGTCGAGTCAAATCCGGCTCACGAGTCGAAGAAGCCTCGAAGAAATAGATAATAGACGGTTGTCTTCTTCCGCTCTAGTGTGTTACGAACGATAGCACCAGCCCAAGACAAAGAGGCGCTCTAGAAAGAAGGCTGCGGCTAGCGTTGGTGCCAAAAGATCGCGATTGCGGCGGCGGTCTCGTGGCATCATTTCAATATATCGGCGGACGCCCGGACGAACTTGAGCAGGGCTCAAGCAACAATCGAATTTCCAGTTCTTCACCAGATGCTCGGCGGTCCGCCAGGCCAGCGCTTGCAGGGTAAGCGTGGGATTGCGCGCGCCGCTCGTTCCCATCACGGACGCGCCCAGGACGCCGAGATTCGGCGCTTCGTGCGAAAATCCCCAGCGATCGACGACGTTGGTTTCGGGATTGTCGCCCATGCGCGTGCCGCCGTAGGCGTGCGTCGAAACCCCGGGCGGACTGGGCGGCGCCCGAGAATCTGAACGCGCCCGCGGCCTGGAACCACTCCTCCATTTTCTTCTGGCCGAATTCGGCCGCGCGCGCTTCGTTCTGAACCAGTGGTGATGCGGCACACCGGATCGCCCAGCGGATCGCGCGCCTCCGGGTCCAGATCGAGGAAGATGTCTTCGTAGGGAAAGGTCGAGGTTTGCAGATAGGCCGACGCCAGCGCGCGGCGTTCTCGTGCACGAAGCTCTTCCAGCGCGAGCCCCACGACGGCGCGAGGCCGTAGGTGTTCATGCCCGCGGCCTCGATGGGATGCATCTCGGTGTGCGGCTGAAGACTGGTGCCGCCGATGAATCCGAGACCGGAATGATCGAAGTTATCGTCGGCCCAATCGTCGACGGCCGTGGCCTGCGCGGGCGCCCGTACCAGACGTTGATGTCGTAGGGAAACAGCGCGCTCGACGCCGCTCTGACCAGTGGCCGAAAAAGTGGCGGCCCACCTGGCCGTGATTGTTCGAGAGCCCGTTGGGATACGCCTTGGATTTCGAAAGCAGCAGCAGGCGCGAGTTTTCGTAGGTGTAGGAGGCGAGCAGAACGACCTTGGCGGGCTGGAAATACTCCTTGCCGTCGTTGATATAGGTCACGCCGGTGACGCGGCCGTCGGCATCGGCGACGATGCGCGTCACGTGGGCGTGATCGAAGATGGTCAGGTTCTTCGTCTTCATCGCCGCGGGAATGGTGGTGACCGCGGTGGAGTTTTTCGCGCTGATGTGGCATCCGCCGCGATTGCAATAGCCGTGATACGCGCAGCCGGCGCGGCCCTGGTATTCCTGCGAATTGATCGCGGCGGGCGGGCGGAAGGGATTCCAGCCGAGCTGCTGGCGCGTCGCGCCATGTGATCGGTGAAGCCGCTGCCGCGCAACGGAGGCATGGGATACTCGCGCTGGCGCGGACCTTCGAAGACGTTGCCGGCGGGATCGATGCTGGCCCTGGATATTGCCGGCTTTGCCGGAGACGCCGACTTCGTGCTCGATGATGTCGTAGTAGGGCTCCAGATCGTCGTAGGTGAGCGGCCAGTCTTCGAGCGTGGAGCCGGCGGGAATCGCACTCGCGCCGTAGCGCTTGATCGACTTCCGATGCGCGTCTTGAAATCCCAGGGCTTGAGACGCCAGCTCTGCGCCCAGTAGTGGATGGATGTGCCGCCGATCGCGTTCATCATGGGATGGACTGCGGCCGCGGCGCGTGGGCGCCGAGGGCCGTTGCGGACGGTGGGGACTTCGCGTTGCGCCTTGGGCACTGACGTAGCAGGCCGCGCACGTTGTTGTGCAGCTCGTCCGGCTGGAAAGCTGTGCGGGTCCATCCAGGTGCCGGCTTCGAGTCCCGGCGACTTTCAGGCCGGCGCGCGCGAGCGGCAGCACCGCGACTCCGCCGGCGGCGCCCAGGCCGATCACCGCGACGTCGACGGGCTTAAGATTAATGGCCATACAGCGCTGCGCTAATTATCCTCACTATCCGGCAGTGCAGGTAGATTCGCCCATATGGCCAACGAGGAACCCTATCTGCGGCAACCCCTGGCAGTGAGCTACTGCCATCGTCACCGGGGCTGCGACGGCCAGCCTCGACACGGTCCAGGCCCAGGACGCCGGGGCGGATGCACGTCTTCTTCCGGGCTTCAAGGTCTCGAAAGTCCAGACGTCGGGCGCCGACCATCCACGTCGTCTCGGGAGGGCAGGGTCCGCCGCGCCTGCTTTTGCATGGCGCCCGCAGTCGCACGCGACCTGGTACAAATCGCGCCCGAGCTTGGCCAAGGAATACATTCTGGTAATTTGCGACCTGCGTGGCTACGGCGAACTAGTCAGCAAGCCGGAGAGGCGGTAAGAATCACGAGAATTATTCCAAGCGCGCCATGGCGCTGGACGTCGTCGAAGTGACGAAGCATCTTGATGTTTCGAGAAATTTGCGCATAGTGGGACACGACCGGGGCGGACGCGTAGGGCATCGCATGGCGCTCGATCATCCCGTAAAGTCAATAAACTGGCCGTGCATCGATATCGTGACCGACCTACAAGCTATTCCCACAGCGTCACCAAGGAGTTCGCGACCGGCTTATTATCACTGGTTTTTTTTGATTCAGCCGGCCCCATTCCCATAGAACTTTGATCATCAACAGCATCGAATTCGATATGTGGGCGCGCGGAAATCTGCGGCCATTTTGAAAACTTGTATAAAAATATTTCAAAAAACCAGCGAATGGTTCACGCCATGTGCGAGGATTACCGCGCGTCGGCCTCCATCGATCTGTACATGACGACGGAAATCACCACAAGGTCGAATGCCCGTTGCTCGCTCTATGGCCGCCAACGGGCGATGGGGCGGATGTACGACGTCTGGCCACCTGGAAGGAACGCGCCTTGAATGTGTCTGGAAAAGGGTTGCCCGGCGGCCATTCCCTGCAGGAAACTACACTGTAATTAACGCTGGCGGAGCTGGCGGGACATTCCCACGAGTTTCATAGCTCCGCACACAGCAGGGCTAGTCTGTTGTGCTGAGTTGTAAACTATGTCTGTAGTCCAACCCCCGGGCAAAGTGTGAGTTGCTGGAGGAAGGCTGTTCGATCCAATACAATGTCTCGGTCGCCCGTCGAGTCTGTACGGCGTACAGTTGCATGCAGTTCCGGCCACCAAAGGCAGGCTCGCAATGATCGTCGTAGAAATGCACAGGACGTTGGTGGAACTTTGTTCGACGGCGGTAAGAAGCGAGCTCTGCGGAAGGTCTTGGGACCGAGAAAACGTACCATCCACCCCTTCTGCTCCACCGGCATCAGCCACGTGTATCGGCGCTGATTCTCGATGAAGCTCGCCCGCTACGCCCGTGATGACGATGCCGCCGCGCGCCACCGCGGGCGGAAACCATGCGCAGGGTACGTGGCAGCGATGGCGATCCTGCACGATCGATTTGGCGATACCACCGTGAAATGCTCATCCGTCCATAGTTTGATAGATTAACGATCCGCCGGTGCAGACATTCGGGGACAACAATGGCAACATAAGGATCGAAGTGGCGATGGCTGTTGCGCAGCGAACTTTATCAATTATGCTCAACGCGGCTTGCCGTTGACCGCCGAGGACGGCTGCGAGAAAAAGACTCTGCGTCTCAGTGAGGTAAGCCTGTCCAATCGATCCTGGCGGGTGTCAAAGGGAGTCGCTAAATCGCGGGAACAATATAAACGGGACGCTGCGTGCGAAGCCGGAATCAAGATGTCGTCCCGCCGGCGAGAGGTCGAATCTAATCGACTCCCATTCTGAACTCACGTGATTGACCAGATACCATGCCGACAGCAAAATGCTTCATCGGCTAGGTCTGATGGCTCTTCTCTATTCCGCTCCTACTATGCCGTGCTCCTGGGCATCGAGCAAGTTCACCAATCCAAGGCTTCCCATAGACTCATCCATCACACCAGCGGCCATAGCACGAACGAGGCGCAAACTCCAGCGGCGGATGTTCGTAGCGCTTCTCTGCCTCAGGGGCAGTTCCCTGCCTTAGACGGTGATGAGCATCGCGCAGTCGATGTTCATTCCGCTCCAGTCGATAGCCGTTCGAATGGAAAAAATCACACAGCACTTTTAATAGACTGTCCTCACTATGCGACCTTATCGAATCCTCTGCTGGATGTTACTCGGCATGGCGCAGATCTTCGCGCAAACCAAGACCGGCCAGGTGGACTGGAACAAGCCGTTTCCGCCCCACAAAGTGATCGGCAACGTCTACTTCGTCGGGACCGACGATCTGGGCTCGTTCCTGATCACGACGCCCGAAGGCCACATCCTGATCAACAGCGATTTCGAGACGACCGTCCCGGTGATCCGCGCGTCGGTCGAGAAGCTGGGATTCAAGTTCACCGACATCAAGATCCTGCTGGGCAGCCACGCCCACGGCGATCACATGGAAGGCGACGCGCATGGTCAAGGAACTGACCGGCGCGCGGGTGATGGCGATGGAGCAGGACGTTCCGGCGCTCAAGAAGATGACGCCCGGCGGCAAGCCGCATCCGATCGACCGCGTGCTGCACGATGGCGATGAGGTGAAGCTGGGCGGCGCCACGCTGGTGGCGCATCTCACGCCGGGCCACACCAAGGGCTGCACCACCTGGACCATGAAGGTCGAGGAAGGCGGCAAGACCTACGACGTCGTGATCGTCGGCAGCATCGGAGTGAACCCGGGCTACGTTCTGGTGAACAACAAGGATTATCCGCAGATCGCCGACGACTACGTCCGCAGCTTCAAGGCTCTGCGCGCGTTGCCCTGCGATGTGTTCCTGGGCTCGCACGGCCGCTTCTACGACCTGGCGGCGAAGTACGCCAAGCTGAAGAAGGGCGGCCCGAATCCGTTCATCGATCCCGCGGGCTACCTGGCGCACCTGGATCTCCAGGAAAAGAATTTCAACGCCAAGCTGGAAGAGCAGAAGAAATCGGAATGACCCGCCGTGAAGCACTTGCCGTTCTAAGTAGCGAGCGCGATCTCGCAAGAGGAAAGCGGGCGGCTGGCGCACTGGATCTCGCACGACACTGAAGGACATGCCGCCCGAAGCACTGGCCGGGCGGCGCGACGCTTTTCCATGAGCATCTGTCCCTCGCGTCCGGACTTCATGCCGAAGTGGATCTCATTGGCACGGGCTCAGAACCCGCAGGCGAAGGCGGGGCCGCCGCCACCGCAAGACTCCACCATCCGATCGGGCCATACTTCATGCGGACTGGATCTGATGGCGGAAGACTTCGCGCGGCTAGCAAGGAAGGCGTCGCCTGCATCGTAGACGGCGGCCATCCGGATATGGGCCGCGATCTCGACTTTCTCGGCAGGTCTCGATGGAGTCCGGCATGCCGATCGTGGCCGGCGGCGGTTCTACTCGCAGCCCTTTTATCCGCCGGAAATGGCCACGATGAGCGAGGAGCAGATCGCCCAGAGCTGTTCGCAGGCGGACGAGCCGGTCGGCGCTTTTGGCGAGATCGGCAGCTGGGACGACATCACCGCTGAGAGCGGAAGGTCTTTCGCGCCGTCGGCAAGGCGCACCTCGAGACGAACCTGCCGATCTTCACGCACACCGGCATTCCCGGAAAATCAGCTCTCGAACAGCTCGACATCTTGGAAGGCGTCGGCGTCAAGCCGCAGCGCATCGTGATCGGCCACGTCGGCAATCTGGTCGATCCGAAGTCGAGGTGCACAAGGCGCTCTGTAAACGGGGCGCGTTCATCGGCTTCGATCGCAGGGCGGTCCAGGCGAGGCGAGGCAGGTGCCGATGGTGGCGGCCCTGATCGACGCCAGGTCGACCGCGGACAACTTGCTCTTCTCGTCTGACTCTTTCGACCGCGAATCAGATAACAAGCAACATACTGCGGGCACCGGTTACGCCAAGACTGTGACGGTGTTCGTGGCCGAAGCTACGCGAGCTGCGGGTGTCAGAGAGGAAACGCTGCACGGCATCCTGGTGGAAAAAATCCCGCCGCTTCCTCGCCTTTGTTCCGCTCTTGCGAGAGCAGCTTCGAATCCTCATTCGCGGCCCCACTCATACTCCAGCCGCGACTTCACTACCAACTGGTTCCCCGTCGGTGTCAGGCCGAATCCGACGCCGAGGTTGCAGAGGAGATGCTCGGTGATCTTCCAATCCACGCCTAGGATATATCTGGTGAACCTGCTGCCGGTTACCGGTCCAGCGTTCCGTAATACTCCAGGCTCACGTCCAGCTTCTTCGAAACTTCGTAACCCAGCCGCAGATTCGGTTCGAAGACCCAGCCCTTCGCACTTCCCTGCCCCTTGAGACCACGCTCGAAAACGGGATTGAAGTCGAACTGATGGCGGCCAATGTTCTTCTCGATGATGGGGCGCACCTCGATCTGGCGGGTATTCTCTTCGTACCTTTGATCCTGAAACGAAATCTCCACTACCAGACCGAGATCTACGGGAAGCCCCACGATTTCGGTGCCGCCACGTGCGGAAGAATCCTCCATCCGGCGTAGCGAATCCCGGGTGCGACACCCGGACCGGTCGCGGTGAGGAACATTGCGCCGATCGCGATATTGGGCGCAAGCCCGCGTGTCAGTTCCAGAGTGACATGCGCTTGATTGTCGGTGGGCAATAGCGAACCGGCCGCCGTCGTCGTTCCCGAAACGGTACGTAGTTCAGATGCGTCTCGATCGTCCAGACTCCGGGCGGCAAAGCTTCGGACTCGTAAACGTGCAGCTCAACGGGTCCTGCGCCCAGGCAGAGAAGGCCAGAATGATCAGCAGGTACAGGCGGCAACTTGCGATATTGGTAATTTGTATGTCAATCCGGTCCGCATCATTGTAACGTCAACTTGAGCTTGTTGGGTGTTGCTTCCGCGCGCGGTCAGATGGCGGAAGACGTTTTCAAGAACGTCCAGGTGCTCAAGGGCATTCCCGTGAACGAATTCATGGGCACGATGGGTGTCTTTCCGCCGCGCTGGGGATGTCCTGCGAGGATTGCCACGCCGCGAACGACAGCAAGTGGGAAAATTACGCCGCCGACACCAGCGAGAGAAAGCGGACTGCGCGCAGCATGGTGGCGATGATGATGGCATCAACAAAGCCTATTTTGGCGGAAAGCAAGTGGTGACCTGCTATTCCTGCCATCGCGGTGGCGATCATCCCAAGGTGACGCGTGAGCCTGGCGGCGCTCTACGGCGCGACGCCCATGACGAGATGGACGACGACATTCCAGCAGGCTCCCGAGCGCCATCCGCTGATCAGATTCTTCGACAAGTACGTCCAGGCGCTTGGGCGGTGCGCGAGCGACTGGCCAAGCTCACCAGCTTTGTAGCCAAGGGGACCAGCTCGGGCTATGGGCCCGAGAGCGATAAGCGGCCGATCGAAATTTATGCCAAAGCTCCGCGTCAGCGCACCATCGTCATCCATACGGCCAATGGCGACAACACCACGACCTACGACGGCAGCAGCGGCTGGATCGCGGCGCCACTCCGGCCGGTGGCCGTGATCCACTCACGGGGGGCGAACTGGAAGGCGCGAAACTGGACGCCGAACTGTCTTTTCCGGGGCGGATCAAGGACGCGCTGGGACAATGGCGCGTCGGACGTCCGACCATGATCGATGGCAGCAAGGTGCAAGTCGTCCAGGGAACCAGCGCCGGCGGCAGGCGATCGCCACTTTGTATTTCGATTCAGAGTCAGGCCTGCTGGTTCGATTGGTGCGCTATGCCAACTCGCCGGTGGGCCGCATTCCCACGCAGTACGATTATTCCGATTATCGCGATGTTGCCGGGGTGAAGATGCCTTTTCGCTGGACCCTGACTTGGCTGGACGGGCGCGAAAATGTCGAACTGAGCGAGGTGCAGCCCAATGCCGCGATCGATGCCGCCAAGTTCGCCAAACCCGCGCCATCGGAAATTAGCGCCAACCGGTATGGCGAGCTCGGTGCTCTTATTGATTGCTGAAGATGTACACGGCCCCCGCCCCCATCGCCGAGTTATCGTTCATATCTCCATTGCATGCCCTTTAGACGCCGCTGGCCTCGCTGCGGGCGCCGACGGCCATCAGTCTTGCCGTCTGCGACTCAACGCCATGGCGCTTCCAAACTCGTCGTAGGCTCGGCATTCGACGCCTTGACGTAGGCCTTCTGCACCCAGGTTGTGCCGGTTCGCGTAAATAGATAGATCGCGCCGGAATCTTCGGCCGAAAGATTCGCCTGATCGCCGTTGACGCCCTTCGATCCGCCATTCTCAAGTTGCGCGCCGACCGCTATCGTATTGCCATCGCCGCTCAGCGTCAGGCGCGATCCGAACCAGTCCTCTTTATTTGGATGGGACGACTTAATGAAAGCCTGTTGCGTCCAGGTGCTGCCGTCGCGAACAAATACGTACACCGCGCCGGTGGAGGTGTCGGTTTTGTAGTCGTTATCGCATCCAGGCGGATTGATGCCGGCCGCGAAACAGTCTTCGTCAGCGGCGCCGCCCACCACTGTGTTGCCATCCTGGCTGATAGCGATAGCGTATCCAAGGGAATCTTCTTGTTCGGCGTTCGAGGCCTTGAGATACGCGGTCTGCGCCCAGTTGGCACCGGTGCGCGTGAAGACATAGATAGCGCCTGACCCGCGCCGGCCTTTTTCCTGAGGACCGTTGATCTGCCTGGAGGCGCCCGCTTCATCGTACGCGCTGGCGGCCAGAGTATTGCCATCGGCGCTCAAGCCCGACTGAGTAGCCAAACAGGTTGTTGGCGTCCGCGTTGGAGGCCTTGATGTACGCCTGCTGGGTCCAGGATGCACCGCTGCGCGTGAAAACGTAAACCGCGCCGGACGACACCACCGAGTTGTCGTTCTGATCGCCGTTGATGCCCCGTGGCGTTGCTGTCTTCCGAGATGGCGCCCACGGCGAGCGTATTGCCGTCAGCGCTCACGCCAATCGAGAAACCGAACTGATCGCCTTTCGAGGGCTGCTTTCCGATGGCTTTTTCGCCGGTGTTGGATGCTTTGATGTAGGCCTGCTGGCTCCAGGTTGTGCCGGTGCGCGTGAAGACGTAGACCGCGCCAGCTTGCGGAATCGACTTGTCAGTCTGGTCGCCGTTGATGCCTTTGGCCGCGCTGGCCTCGAAGTGCGCAGAAACAGCCAGCGTATTGCCGTCCTGGCTCAACGAAACCACGTGTCCGAATCGATAGCTCAGTCCTGGATTGGAAGGCTTGATGTAGGCCTGCTGGCTCCAGGCGCCGTTCTTCTGAGTGAAGACGTAGACCGCGCCGGAGCTGTAAACGGAATTATCGTTCTGGTCGCCGTTGATGCCCTTGGCGCCGCTGCTCTCATAGGGAGCGCTTACAGCCAGCGTGCTGCCATCGCCGCTAAGCGCGACGCCGTGGCCATCCAGCGTTCCGCCGTTTCCGAAATGGTCATTCGCCTCGGTGTTCGACGCTTTAAGATAGGCAATCTGTTTCAGACCCGCTGCCGAAGAAGAGGAGCCGCGCCGAGCGCGTTTGCGCCCTGTCGAGCGTAGGAATGCCGAGTGCTGCGAGGCACAACACGAAGACTGCTGAAAACTTTCTACTTGTCATTGGGAGCCAGGCAGCGCCGTCTGTTTACTGATTACCGTAACCGGCCGCTGGCCGCTTGCGTTCTTCGGTGCCGTAGTTCTTCGTGCGGAAAATTTCCTTGCCGGTGTCGGTCATCACAATGTTGGCTCGATCAGTCAAATTCATGTAGGGGCCGCCGCTCTTCACCTTCCGTCCGGTGAGCGTGATCTTGTCGCCGGGCTTGAGGGTGTCTGTGGTCCAGCCGAAATCCTTGATCATGGCCGTTCTCGCACCCATCTCGGCCTGCCACCGCACCACTTTTCCGTTTTCATCGGGCACATCGACAACGACGATGGAATGCGGGGTGATCAATTGCACATCCACTACGGTTCCCTTCAGGATGGTCAGATTATCTTCATAGCGTCCGGCATCGCCATGATGGGCGAGCACTGGAAGACAGGCCAAAAAAAGACCGCTGGCGAGCGGCAACAGCATCTTGCGAATCATAAATGAAGACAACCCTCCTGGGGGGTAATGTCTCATGAGCCTGCTTGGCCTGTCAACCTGGCTTCGCGTAGTATACTGACACCTCCGGCCTTTTTCATTCCGGACTTTAGACCTGTCCTCAACCGTTTACTATGGCGCTCTACGCATGGGTGATTTTTCTCGGCGCTTTCCTCCTTTTTCAAATTCAGCCCCTCATTGCCAAGATCATTCTGCCTTCGTTCGGCGGATCCTCGGTGGTGTGGAGCACCTGCATGCTGTTCTTTCAAGTGGTTCTGCTGCTGGGCTACGCGTACGCGCACTGGCTGAACGAGCATTTCCGCGCCACCAGACAGGCCATTATTCACTCGGCTTTGCTGCTAGCCAGTATTGCGGTGCTTCCGATCGGGCCGGACGCGGTGCGCAGCGTCAGCGGAGTGGACCATCCTTCCTGGCAGATCCTGAAGCTGCTGGCCGTCAGCATCGGCATTCCATATTTCCTTCTCTCTTCCACCAGTCCGCTGTTGCAAGCCTGGTATGCCAGACGGCGTGGCAAAGCGCCGTACCGGCTCTACGCGCTCTCGAATCTTGCATCCATGGCGGCGCTGCTCAGTTATCCGGCGCTGCTGGAGCCTAATTTCACTACCCGGCACCAAGGCGGGATGTGGTCGATCGGGTACGCCGTTTTTGCAGCGCTGTGCGGCGCGACGGCTTGGTTTAGCGCGCGTGGCCTTGCCAAAGATGTAGAAAATGAATCGCCCGAAACCGCTGTTCCCGCTGTGCGGCCTCGTTGGCCCATGTTGGCGCTGTGGATCGCTCTGGCCGCCTGCGGATCGGTCCTGTTGCTCTCAGTGACTACTTACCTTACGCAGGACGTGGCCGCAATTCCGTTCCTGTGGGTGCTTCCACTCAGCATTTATCTGCTCACCTTCATTATCTGTTTCGATTCGCCGAGGCTCTATGTGCGCTCGGTCTTTTATCCACTCCTGGCGGCGGCGCTGGGCATTTTCGCCTACCTGCTGTGGCATCCCAATGGCGTTTTCAAGATTGGCTGGACCGTGGTTTTGTGCGTCTCCGCTTTGTTCTTCTGCTGCATGGTATGCCACGGAGAACTGGTCCGCTTGCGGCCGCATACCCGCTACCTGACGTTGTTCTACACCATGCTCTCGGTCGGCGGGGCGACTGGTGGAATCTTCGTTGCGCTGCTGGCTCCGAACTTGTTCAGCGGGTATGAAGAATTTCCGATTGGCCTGGGACTGTGCGCGGTTCTCTCCGTCGGCGTGCTGCTGGCAGCCAATCGCCAGTGGTTCGAGCGGCGGTGGGGCCGCGTGTTCAGCGGAGCCCTGGTCGCGCTGGCTGCGGCATATCTGGTTTGTCTAGGGGTCATCGTGCACGAATCTTTAGCCGGCTATCGCGTGGCGCGGCGCAACTTCTATGGACAGCTACGCGTAGAAGATATCATCGGCGAGGATGACAATTACACGCATCGCAAGCTTCTGCATGGGGTGATCAATCACGGCGAGCAGATTCTGGATGCGAAGTTCCGGCGGGAACCGATCTCCTATTTTTGCCGGGGCACTGGAATCGCACACGCCATGTTGGCGGGCCAGCCCGGCGTCCCGAGGCGCATCGGGATTCTGGGATTGGGTTGCGGTACCCTGGCGGCCTACGGGCGTGCAGGCGATACGATCCGGATCTACGAGATAAACCCGCTGGTGCTCGAGATCTCGCGTAGCGAATTCACTTACCTGAATGACACGCCTGCCCACGTGGAGACCGTGTTGGGTGACGGCCGGCTTTCACTGGAGCGCGAGCCTAGCCAGCAGTTCGACGTTCTGGTGATGGATGCTTTCTCGGGAGATTCGGTGCCGGTACACCTCATCACGCGCGAAGCGTTCCAGACCTACCTGCGCCACTTGAAGCCCGGTGGAATTCTGGCCGTGAATGTTTCCAACAGGCACCTGGACCTCCGCCCGGTAATGGAGCGAGGCGCCGCCGCGGTCGGCAGGATCGCGCTTTTTTATTCCTACGAGGCATCTGAGGAAGACAGTTTCTGCAAGAGCGCAGACTGGGTTCTAATCGCCGAGCCAGGGGTGCGAGAGACCCAGCCCGCACTTTACAAGGCCGGTCAGGTGCTCCAGCCTTACGCCGGTTTCCGGGCCTGGACGGATGACTTTTCCAATATGTTTCGCATTTTGAAGTGACCGGTGGCGCGCGGTAGCCGGCCGCTCAGGCGCTGCCAGATTGTCTCGGGATGGGGATCGAAGATGACACCTGGGTCGCCGTCGAAAACATGCCACAATCCGCGTGCGACCTCGTCCTGCAGTTGACCGCGAGACCAACCGGTATAGCCGGCATAAACCCGGAAGACGCTTCCAGCCGCGCCGTCGGCAACCATTTTGCCAAGCAGAGATTTGGTGGAAATCATGAGGACATCGTTGAGAATCCGCGCGGTCCCGGGCGAGCTCTGATCGGGACCGGTACAGCGCCCGTACACCGACCGTCACCGGACCGCCGGCGTACAGCTTTAATTGAGCGCCCTGCAATTCCGGATACACCTCCGCTAGAGGGATGGTCAATGGGCGATTTACGAACAATCCGACGCTGGCCTCGCGGTCGTGATGAACCAGCAGGACCACGGTCCCGGCGAAATCGGGATCGTGCGATTTCCGGGTGGCAACCAATAATTTTCCAACCGATAAATCTTCGGCGCCCGCCAGCGCGCCCGCCAGCAGCATGCAGGCTACCGCCCTGGTCATTTTGAGACCGGTGCCGCGATGAAGCTGTAGCCGATGCCCCGAACGGTTACCAGATGGCGCGGCTGGCTTGGATCATCTTCGATATAGCGCCGCAGACGCACGATGAAATTGTCGATGGCGCGCGTGTCGGTGTCTTCGTGCAGACCCCACACTTCGGCCAGCATGGCCTTGCGCGAGACGTGCTTGCCTTGGCGTTGGATCAGGTAGCGCAGGACATTGGCTTCCATGAGCGTCAACGGAAATATCTGGTCGCGTACACGCAGTTCCAGGCGATCGAAGTCTACGGACTTGTCGCCGAAGGTGAAGGAGTCCTGAGGTTGGACGCGGCGTGCTCGCCGCGGCGGCATCGGCCCGCAACCACTCCCGCCGGCGCAGCAGGCCTCGAATGCGCGCAATCAAAATGGTCAGATCGAACGGCTTGGTCAGGTAGTCGTCGGCGCCGGCGGCGAAGCCTTGCAAGACGTCATCCGGATGTCCGCGCGCGGTGAGCATCAGAGTGGGAATGAACTGGCCCGACTGCCGCATCTCGGACATAACCGTGAACCCGTCTTTGCCGGGCAGCATCACGTCCAGAATCACGACATCGAACTGGTTGGATTCCGTGCGCAGCGTATCCAGCGCGGATTCCCCGTTGTCGACCACCTGCACCTCGTAGCCTTCCGCCTCCAGGTTGAAACGCAATCCATCGGCCAGGTGCTGCTCGTCCTCTACCACCAAAACCCGGCTCATCGCACCATGGGAAGCTGCAGGACAAAAGTGCTGCCGCGTCCGGGGCCCTCGCTTTCCGCCCACGCACGTCCGCCATGACGCTTGGCTACCGAACGGACAATGTACAGGCCGAGACCCGGTTCCTTTCACGCGTGCCGCCAACGGACCGGGAACGCGGTAAAAGCGCTTGAAGATCTGCTTCAGTTCGATTTTCGGAATTCCGACGCCCTGATCCTTGACCCGCACCGTCACGAACTTGCCGTCGACGGGCGCGGTTTCCACCGTCACGTTCACCGCGCTGCCGGAATATTTCACGGCGTTGTCGATCAAGTTGGAAACCGCGGCGCGCACTTCATCCGGATCGCCCAGAATCGTGATGGGCGGCCCCGGATGGTAGCGCAGTGATTCCTCCGGGAGATGATGCAGAGCGCGGGCGCGAGTAAGACACTCGTCGACGACGCCGTTGATGTCCAGCCGGGCCAGGTTGAGTTTATGGTGGATAGTGGAGCCCATCCGTCCGGTGCGCAGCACTTGCTCGATGGTCGCCAGCAGACGGTCGCTGTCCTGGACCATGGTGCGATAAAACTCCTGCCGCTTGGGTTCATCCACGGGGCGGGTTTGCAAGGTCTCCAGATACAGGCGGATCGACGCGACCGGGGTCTTCAGTTCGTGCGTAACGGCATTGATGAAGGCGTCATGCTGCTCGTTCCGCCGAATCTCGCGCACTAGAAAGGTGGTATTTAGCACCACGCCGCTGATGATCGTCAGCGCCAATATCGTAGCCAGAAACAGCAGGATTCCGGTGCGCCAGTTGAGTAAGACCCACCCGATGTACAGGAGGATCATTACCGAAATCAGGCCAATGCCGAGCGCTATGAAGAATGCGATGGAGCGGCGGCGGCCGGCGACAACCATACCTTCAGCTTATCGAAGCGCGGCACGCGAGGGTGCGTGCGCCAGAGCCGGAGTGGTGCGTTACGCGGCTTCGCGCTCGGCTACGACGCTATTTAGTCGAGCCACTCGGATAGCTTTAGCCAGTCCGAAGAACTTCAATACCTGGATGGAGATCCAGGAGATATCGAATTCGTACCAAGCCAGCCCATGGCGCGCGGATGTGGGATGGGCGTGATGGTTATTGTGCCAGCCTTCCCCGAACGACAGCAAAGCCACCCACCAAAGATTGCGGGAATCGTCGCGAGTCTTAAAGCGGCGGCCGCCCCACATGTGCGTGGCGGAATTCACAGCCCAAGTGGCATGCAATCCGAAGGCGATCTGCACGAAGATGCCCCACAAGACCAGCGGTACGCCGCCGATGGCGAACAGAACGATTGCCAGCACCAGCAGGGGAACCCAATGGTAGTCGTTCAGTAAGACGTAAAAGCGGTCCTTGGCCAGATCCGGGGCATATTTTGCCATCAATTTGCTGTTGTTGTGCTTGGATTCGCCGACGAGAAGCCAGCCGATGTGTGCCCACCAGGCGCCCTCATGCGGGGAGTGCGGGTCGCCGGGACGGTCGGAGAACTGATGGTGGATACGGTGGGTTGCGACCCAAAAGATCGGGCCACCCTGCAGTGTCAGGGTTCCGCAAACGGCCAGGAAATACTCCAACACGGTCGGTAATTTGTAAGAACGGTGGGTATGCAGGCGATGATAACCCATGCTGATGCCTAAGCCGACCCCTACCCAATAGAGCACCGCGGCCGCCAGCAAGAGGCGCCAACTAAACATAAAAAGGGCTGCAATCGCGCCCAGATGCAATACCACCAGAACGAAACAGATGGTCCAATTCGGCTTTTGGTTGTTGTGGATGCTGACGACGTCGCTGCTCACGAAAACTCCAAAGAATGAAGGTACACCTCCAACCTAACAGGCATTTGGGTTTTACTTTGTAAGACTTATGTAATATCGGGCCGCGGGTGGTCTTTGCGGCCAAGTGTTTTAACTTAGCGAGTCGTAAGGCGGGAGGGGCTGCAAGTACCGAAGAACTAGGGCACCGGCAGATCGTCATCACAATGAAAAAGGGCAGCAGCCGTTAGGCGACCGCTGCCCAAATTGATTCCTAACTCCACCAGTTAGATCTTGGTGGACTTGTATTCCTTATATTCGGTGGAACGCACGGTGGGCTCCACAGTGGTGTCTTCGATGTATTCCGTTCGCGCGGTGTCTCGATTGGTGCGATCGTGGTCTTTTCCCATCGTGTGCGTACTCACACCCTTCTCACCGGCTGAGGCGATATCGTCCGCGCCGGTCTGCTTCAGAATGTCCTTCGCGCGCGAAACTTCGTCGGAGCTGTCGCAATGGACCGACAGGAGAATCCCGCCCTCTTTGATCCGGCCTTCGTAACGCTTGGCTTCATACTCCGGGATGCCCATGCCAACCAGAGCGCCGATCAATCCGCCTACTGCTCCGCCGACGCCCAGACCCGCCAGGGCGCCCATGATCGGACCCGCTGCAATGAGTGGACCGACTCCGGGAATCGCCAGCGCGCCGATGCCCGCCAACAAGCCCAGCGTTCCACCCACCACTCCACCGGTGGCGACACCAGTGGTAGCGCCTTCCGGCGCCTTGGTGTTCTTTTCGTGTGCAAACTCTTTCGAGCTGGTGGTGTCGGGCAACAACACAGAAATGTCGTTGTTGGTGTATCCCGCCGCCATGAGGCTGTCTACGGCCTGCTCGGCCTGAGAGCGTGTCTTATAAATACCGAATACGGCTGTGTTCTTTCCTGCCATGAAATGCTCCTTTTGTTTAAATTGGAAATTTGAAATTATTGATGCTCAGGCTTGACGGACATCTCGTTGTTGATTTTTCCGCTACCGCCAACAACGTCCATTGCCTTGGATTCGATTGCTTTCTTTTCTTCTTCGGAACGGACCGGGCCCTTGAGTGTCACGACTCCGTCCTGGCTGATCACTTTCACGTTGTGCGCATAAGTGGACAGCGACTTGTCTGCTACGATCGATTGCCTGATTTTCTTGGTCAGGTCCCGATCCGATACATTGCTTTTCTGCTGGTCGGCCGTAGGCTCGCTACGATCCCGATCGCGTTTGTTGACCTTGCTGTTGTCGGGCTCCTGGCCGTACGCGACGAGCCATGAAACACACAGCAGCGCTGGTAGTAAAATTCTTGCGATTTTCATTTCGTGTTTAGCTCAGCAGATCGTCGTTAGACGTCCTGCATCCGCTTTCCCCCTTTTTCGACGGCCTTTCCGGCTTGATGAGTGAGATCTTTCGTTTTGTCCACGACTTTAGCGCTGGTCTTCTTGACAGCGCTGGCCGCCTCATCCATCTTCGCCTTGGCCTTGTCTTTCATATTGTTCATAACTTTTCCCCTTTCGATCGTCTACAGATCACGGCATTGCATTAGGTGCAAGTTGCATGCCAGGGCGTAACTCGCTTGAAACATTAGCGGGTAAGTTTGCAGTAGGCGTATAAAATGACGCGTGTTGAAGTTCTTACCGCGCACCATGATCTCGCATACCTGGAAAGGTCACTAGGCCGCGGGAAAACTCGGCAGACGCAATCGCCGCCTTGGTTCAATCGCGTTTGGAGATCTCCCGTTCGAGCTTTGACAACTGGGCGTCGATAGTCTCTTTCTCCCCTTGCGGGATCGAATCGGCGAACCAGCGGATATATCGGCCGAGCTCTTGTGTCGCACGCGCGGCCCACGATGAACGGCGATGTTTCAGCACGCGCTCCAGTTGACGTTTTATAAAAGCGGCTCTGAGGTGATCGGCATCCATCGCGTTATACCGCTGCCCGGAGTGCACTTTGAAGACCACGTTCCACCGTAACGCAGTGACACGAAGAAGCCGTACAAGTGCGCGTGCAATCGCAGGTCGTCGCCCAAGCGGGAACACAAATATTGGTGGCGGGATCTACAGAACAGACGTGCTACTCAGTTTTCGAAGGTGGGCTGATCTTCTCGAAGCTCGGGCTGGTGGTGGATGCGTGGCGAACGTAGGCGGGCGCCTACGTCCACATCGGAGGATTCAGGGGCGGATCAATGATGTCAGGACCGGGCGGATCAGGGTCGGGTCCGGGAAGATGAGGCTCGTCCGGCCGGGGATCAGGATCTGGGCGTGGTGGCTTGGGATCGGGTTCGTACATTTGGTGGTCTCCTCCCGTTGTATGGCAGGCCGAATGCCAGGTCGAAAAATTATTTAAAGCGATCATTACATGCGTTCGCCGGGTCGGTCAGACCAAGCATGATCGGTAGATTTAGCCGAATGGTTGTTAGTGTTACACACCAGACTTGGGGTTAGACACGCGGCAGCCCTTCGGAACAGACGATTATGGCTATCCTAAAATAGCCGCAAAATTTGTCGATTTACCCTTACAAATGCCATTGGCATTCCGAGTGCAGAGAATTAAGTCGGAGACTGCATGGAGCTGCTAATGATTTTGACGGTGATTCCCGCCGCGCTGGGATTGGCTTTGCTGCTACAGATCGGGGCATTGAAGATGATCTTCTGGGCTCTGAACTCGAACGTATGAAACTGCTCTGTAATGCACCCCAGCCGGACCATCCGACCCATCGCTGCGTTTTATTCCAACAGCACATCGGGCCGCATCAGACGTTCGTGGCTGAATGGAAGGACGGAGACTCGAACTCGCGCCGGCGTCCCGCTCTGCCCCTTAAATCGAACCATCAATATAAGGCCAGCCATCATCAATCGGGACAGCGGCCGCCAAATCGACAGTGGTCCAGGTCAGCTCGTTAACGACGCGCAGCCGCCGTTCGGCTCCTCAGTTCTTGACGTATTTCTTCAGATCTTTGGGACCAACTTCGGCCCCATAGATATTACCCTGATGATCCACCGCGACGCCCTCTGACATACTTGATCCGCCCTTCGGTTCAGGATCAGGAATGTAGGCCGTAACCTTACCGTCCTTAGCACTGCCGATTCGTATGCCACGGTGGCAGCCTGGATTGTGACCGTAGCCGTCCGCGTCTCTCGATTCGGAGTCGGTCACATAAATGGTGTCGTCCTTGGTGATGAAGATTCCGCTGGGCCGGCCGAACTGTTTCCATTCCGTGATGAACTTACCGTTCTGATCGAAGATCTCAATGCGATTGTTGGTGCGATCGCCGACGAAAAGCCGTCCTTTGGAATCGAATGCCAGAGCGTGCGGCCCGTCAAACTCACCGGGACCCGTGCCTTTTTTTCCGAACTCTTTGATAAATTTTCCGTCCTTCGAGAATTTCACCACGCGCGCGTTGTCGCACATGCAGCCGCTGTGCCCGTCCGCAACGAAGATGTCGCCATTCGGAGCAACCACCACATCGGCCGGCGCTCCGAACGTATCGGGGCCGGTTCCCTTGACTCCTTTCTTACCCAGCGTCAGCAAAACCTTCCCGTCGGGACTGACTTTGAAGACCTGCAATCCCCTGGTTCCATCTTTGGAGGCCTGCTCATCAGTCACCCATACGTTGCCTTGCTTGTCCACGAAAAATCCGTGAGGAAACACGAACATCCCCGCACCCCAGTGCTTCAAGACTTTGCCGGATGTGTCGAACTCGACGATCGGATCGACGTTGGAATCGGCGCAATTGTTGGCTCCGCACCGATCATAAGCCCATATGTTTCCATCCGGAGCGATATCGACACCGGCCGTCGAACCCCATTTCCTTCCATCCGGCAACTGCGCCCAGTTTGCAACTGTGTGATACGGATTCGGCAGGCCATTGGACGGCGGAGAACTCTCGGCAGCGCGGTCCGCTCCAAACACTGCGATCACCGAAGCCAAAGAGCCAACGAACGCGAGTGTCATTCCATTCGCGTAACGCATAAGTCACCTCCAAAGCAGATTTCGAGGTCCAACTGCATCGCCAATTCTAGCTTATTTCGCTCCCAGGAGGCATCGAATGCTCGAGTACTACTGAAGTACTAGGAAGGATAAGACCGCCAGATGAATAAATATTTAAGAATGAAACAGTTGGCCTCTAAGGTTGGTCTAACACGCAATGCAGCGGAGACCTTACCTGTTGATCGCGGACGACACTTTGGCCGCCCAGTGTCTGCAACGCCTGCTGGAGTCGGAATTCCCAGGAGTGCAGATTATCGCCGACGGTCACGGACTGGTGGAGGCCGTCGCGGCGGCCAGCCCGGACATGATTCTGCTGGATATCAAGATGACTGGTTTGGAGGGTCTTGAAGCAATCCGTGGACTGGCCGTGGCTGCGCCCGCGACTAAGGTGGTGGTGGTCACCATGCACGACGAACCCGAAGACGTCGCCGAGGCTTTCCGCGCCGGCGCTTCCGGCTATGTGCTGAAGCGGTGCGCGGTTTCCGAGCTTGTAACTGCTATTCGGCGTGTTCTCGATGGCCGTTCCTACACACCGCAGCCCAATGGTCAGCGTGTCGCCAAGATTGTAACGAAGCGGAAGGGTCGAGCTAACGGGAGAGGTCTAACCTTACGCCAGCGCGAGGTGCTCCAGTTGGTCGCCCACGGCCGAACTGCCAAAGAAGTAGCCAACGCGCTCGGCCTGTCCGTCAAGACCGCCGTATTTCACAAAATGGCGATCATGGACAAACTAGGGCTGCGCACTACGGCGGATCTTACCCGATACGCCTTGCAGCATGGAATGCTTTCTCCGACCGCGCAGGGGGAAGCGTCCTCATCTTCGGCTGTGATCCCTCTGGCTTTAACTTCCACCACGGCGTAAGCGGCTCTTCGACATCAGCGCGCCATCGACCAAATCCTCCGCGCTGCTCCCCGGCCGTGCTGAACCAGCAGCCTTACTGGACGGATGAAGTAATACAGAAGCCGGAGCTTAGCCGGCAGCTGCACAAATTCCACATCCTTTTTCGTAATAGTGAAGAGAACCCCCCGCACCGGATACTGGAGCGCCTCTTTGGCCATATATCTTGCCCGGACCAGGGGCCGGTCCTCCAGCCCGAGTAAGGTATCGTGAGCGCTGCCATTGGTCCGCCCGTTCGTCAATAATTCGTCACGAATCGCCCGGCCAACAGCGAGTGTACGCTCCCCCGGTTCAAGAAGGCTTTGGACATCAACCGGTAAATGGACTCCCAGCAATTCCCGAGCGAGCAGCGCGGCGAGGCTGGCTGACGGGCGAGCCATCGGATAGATCTTCAGTATTTCTTCCACGCGAAACCAATCCATGTTCGCGACATTACCGAACATCTCCCCGACATCGAACAGCCACTTGAGCTGCCACCAGCGATGTCTGCTCCCGTGTTGGCAGAGAGTCAGGAGCAGATCTTCACGACCCAGAACCGGAACATCTCCGGCGGGCAGATGGAGTTTTACGGCCCTCTTCCAGAGCGCGGATGAATCGGGACCGAATAAAGCAGCATACGGCGGGGCCAATTGCCAATGTAAATCCACGCTGTAGGACTCGTCCGGCGCTATCAAGGTGATCTCATGGAACAGCTTCACGTATTTGTATCGTTCGCCGTGACCTTTGGATGGTTGAAAGCCGCGGTCGAATAGCAGTTCTACCGCTTGTGAAACGCTTTCGACAGGGATCAGGATGTCAATATCTTCGTACTGGCGGAGCGCGAGATTACCATACGCCGCCAACGCTACCGCGGGTCCCTTTAAGGCCAGGCAAGGAATCTGCTCTTGCTCGAATCGCGTCGTCAATTGGACCAAGAGCAGGGCCAGGCGATGGTTATAAGCCGAAATGTGATAAAAACGCGCCCGCAACTGCTCGACAATTTCCTTCGGAACAACGTGGCTGGAGCTTTGCTGGAGCCGATGGAAAACAATCGACGACACCTGATGGTACTCGCAAGCCGCCAGCAGAGCTTGCCAGTCGTCTTCGCGTGCTGCACCGGAACCTGATTCATATCCGCCTTTCCAAAGCTGAAGGAGCAGCCTGGTTCCGGCGCCGATGTCAGTTGAAGCCGCTGTTTCCATAAGCTATCAGCCTTCGGAGCGCCTCGCGTCAGCCAGCACAGCCGCGACCGCGTCGGCCGTTTCACCGAGCGGCCCGGGCGTTAACGTGAAACAAGATGCCCCGGAAGCCAGCCTACAAATCACGGCCACTGTCTCGGAATCTGAAAGAGGACCTTGCCCCGTTTCACTGAGCATCCGAGCAGTCATTTCCGCCTGAGACAGTGGTGCGATTGTGGCATGCTCGCCACGCGGGCCTCGCATGAAAATCAAACATCGCGCGCGCGCTGGCGGCTGGCCTAACGCGGCAAAATCACTCGGAACTATGAATCGGTAGCTCGGCCATCCGCCCGGCATTAGGAGTCCATCAGCTTCCAAGAGCGCGACGCTGGGATCATCTAAGTGGAAACACCTTGGAATCGGAAGTATATCGAAAGTCTCCGGGTCTACCAGAGCCACGTCGTCACCCCAGACCGGGAATCCGCGGCGGGCCAGCGCGAGGCTCAACGTGGTTTTTCCTGACTGCGAACAGCCGGACAACAACGCCGCTGAATTTGTAAGCTGGAAGGTCGCCGCATGAATCGCTATGCGCCGCTGCTGCGATCGGATGATGTTTTCGCACAGGGCCGCCTCCAGGTTCCATAGAGCGCCGGCCAATGTTGAAGTCAAGCCACCTTTCTCTCCCACCCGCCAGGAGAACCATCCTTCGTTTTCGCGATCAATCGCTGCTTCGGTCATGGGTTCGTGCAGTCTCCCTGCCGGAAAGTTGCGATACAGCGCAGCCAGCAAAGGTTCCGCTTCGGAAACATTGCTGGTCAGGCGAAACGAAAAATCGTGTACGCAGAACCCCTGAGACCGCATCGCTCTCTGGGCCGGAATCTCGATCAGCACAACCGGTCCAGGAATCCGAGCCGGATCAGTTCATCGAGGAACGCGCCAACGTCCTGCTCGATGCGGCTACGGTCCTGATCGTATATCTCGGCGAGTTCTTCCACGATCTGGTCGACGCTATGGCCACCGTCGCACAGTTCCCAAATGGAGCGCCCGATTGATTGACCGGAACCGCCAGGCTGGTGTCCTTCTGGAAAAGCAAAACCGTCTGATCGGGAAGAGGATTAGCGTCAACTTCAGGCCGGCGGACAAACAACTAGTACCTGATAACTCCGAACTGGCAATTATTAAATGATAACGGCGCTCTGCGCGAGCGCCGGTCGCTCGGTGGCCTTGATCACCGCCAGCACCGTAGGTGGAACGTAAAGCAGTTTCCCTCCGAAACTGCGCCGGGTCACGACATCATCGCTGTCCGGTTGGAAGGAGGTTTACTTGGTTCCATGGCCACCGAGTATAGCGCAAACAGGGGCCTCGCACAATGCGTTCCACGGTATGATCTATTCGCACCTAGACCCTTGATTTGAAATATCAGATGTGCTTGACACCACGGTCGGTAGACTGTCATACTGCCTCTTGCCATGGGTACGCAAGTCGCAACGGGGAAAGCCACTTCAGTCAATGATTTAGCTTGGAAAGCGATTCAGGGCGCCTATGATCTGCAGGTTCACGTGGCTCCCGACGTCATCGAACGGCGCATCGACGATGTGGGTCTGGCGCAAGAATTCCTGGCGCACGGTTGAAGGGATTCGTGCTCAAATCGCATTACATTCCCACTGCCGAACGCGCCAAAGTGGTGTGCCGCGCGGTCCCGGCATCCGGGCTTACGGCGCCCTCACGCTGAATCACAGCGTCGGCGGACTCAATCCGGTGGCGGTCGAAATCGCCGGGCGGTCCGGAGCCAAGATCGTGTGGATGCCGACCGTGGACGCGGCCAACGAAACCGCCGGCCGCGCTGGATGGCCCAACACCAAGCTGCCCTTCTGGGCCAAGATCCAGCGCGAACTCGCGGCCGACGGGCATCTCGCCGCGCCGCTCACGGTGCTGGACGAAGACGGCAAAGTGAACGAAGCGACGCGCCGCTGCCTGGAACTGCATCGGCCGGCATAACATGATTCTGGCCACCGGACATCTGGGCCGGCACGAGATTTTCCCGCTGGTGCGAGGCGGCGAGGAAATGAGGCTCCAGCGAGTGCTGGTGACGCACGCCGAATTTCCGTCGCAGAATCTTTCGGCCGAAGAGCAGGTCGAACTCGCGGACGCGGGCGCCTTCATCGAGCACTGCTTCACCACCATGCACACCGGCAAGGCGCCCTGGGACGCCGTGCTTCGAGAGCATCCGCAAAGTCGGGCGCGGAGCGCTGCGTGCTGTCCACCGATCTCGGCCAGACCATCAATCCTCCGGTGGCTGAAGGCTTCGCGATGTTCGCCCAGAAGATGCTCGATGCCGGCTTCTCCACCGAGCAAATCCGCCGCATGGCGGTGACCAATCCGGGCGCACTTGATTCAGTAGAAACGATCGCATGAGCCACAAAATTGTCCGCAGCATTCGCCGGCCGGACGCGGATAGCGTCCGCCTGCTGGGCGAACTGGGCGTCGCCACCGTCCATGAAGCGCAGGGCCGCACCGGCCTGATGCGGCCCTATATGCGGCCGATTTATCCCGCCGCGAAGGTCGCCGGGCCCGCCGTCACGGTGTTGTGCCAGCCCGGCGACAACCTGATGATCCACGCCGCTGTCGAGGTGTGCAAGCCCGGCGACGTCCTGGTGGTACCTCCACTGTCCGAATCGACCGACGGCATGTTCGGCGAACTGCTGGGCGTCTCTGCCGTGCGCACGGCGTGCTGGGCTTGATCATCGATGCCGGCGTTCGCGATATCGCGGACCTGACGGCGATGGATTTCCCGGTCTGGTCGAAAGCCATTCGGCGCAGGGAACCGTGAAGGCCACGCGCCGGTTCGGTGAACATTCCGGTGGTCTGCGCGGGCGCGCATGGTGCAGCCGGGCGACGTGATCGTGGCGATGTGGACGGCGTGGTGGTGGTTCCGCGCGCAGTGCGGCCGCGGAAGTCGCCAAGCAGGCGAGCAGCGCCGCGCCAAAGGAAGAGAAGATCGCGCGAAGCGTTTACGCGAGGGCGAACTGGGCCTCGATTTTTACGGCCTGCGGGCCAAGCTCAAGGAGCTGGGCGTGAGTATGTGGACGAACTAGCCGACGAAGCATCGCATAAGGCCGGAGCGTAGCAGGAGGTTTCGAATATGGGAAAGATCGTAGCCGCCATCGCGACCGTGCATGCGCCGCAGTTTTCACTCGTCCTCCCACGGAAGATCCCGAGCAGCTGGATGCCGACATCGCGGCGATGCGCGCAGCTCGGCAAGGATCTCGACGAAGTCAAGCCCGATGCGATCATCGTGCATCGGCAGCGATCACCTGGAAACGTTTTTCCTCTCCTCGGTGCCGACCTTCGCGGTGGTCGCCGGCGAGAAGTCGCAAGCGCACTTCGCGAGCAAGAACTATGAGCTGCCCATGCACCTGTTCGCCGAGGAATGCTCGACAAGCTGGTGCAGCGCCGGGTTCGACATGGCCTATTCGCAGGACGCCGTGCTGGGCCACTGCTTTCGCCGCGGTCTATGAATGGGTCATCGGGGGCCGCGCGATCCCCGTGGTGCCGGTCTTCGTCAACGCCTATCTGCCGCCGCTGCCGTCGCCGCGGCGCTGCGCGCAGCTCTGGGCAAGGCGATCGCCGACATCATCGAAGCGCGGCCGGAGCGCGTCGCGATCGTCGCGAGCGGCGGCATGTCGCACTATCCCGGCACCTGGAAATATCCGCAGCCGGCCTACGATTTCGACTACTGGGCCATCGCGCAGATGGAGCGCGGCAATCATCGAGCCGCTTCTCAAATCTGACCAGCGAGCAGCTGGACGAAGTCGGCAACACCGAAATGCTGCCCTGGATGGTCATGTTCGGCGCCATCGGCAATCGGCCCGGCGAGTTGATCACCTATCAGCCCACCTGGCACCACGGCCACGCCGTGATGCGCTTCATCCCCAATAGGAAAAATGCGCCCACTACGCCGGAGCCGAGCCTGCATTCAAGTTCCAGAGCGCCGGCGGTTATCAGTTCTACAAACATCCCGATCCGGCGATTTATCCGCTGAATAAGCTCCTGTTTGACCTGCGCTTCAGCCACCGCTGCGCCGCCGTCTGTTTGAAAACACCAAAGCCCTGGCCGCCGATTACGGACTTACCGACCGGCAGGCCGAGGTTCTCGAAACCATGAAAGACGAGAGCATCGACGCCGTGCGGTCTTTAAAGCCGCATCCTCTGGTGGAAGCCGGCGCGCATCCGCTGGGCATGTGGATGTCGCTGATTGTGGTGCAGGCCGAACAGCGCCGGATGCGACAGGAACAGGCCGCAGCTAAGCAATAGACAAGCGTTTCCATGGCCACCGCCACCGCCCAGCCCGTAACAGCAGCCAGCGCGGCACGCGTCAAGTGGTGGCCCCTTCTACTGGCCATCGTCATAGGCGCGGCCATCTTCTTCATGCCCACCCCGCAGGGCCTGTCGAGAATCGGACAAAGTGCTCTCGCCGTCACGGGCTTCACCATCGTTCTGTGGGCTTTTCAGGTGATGAACAACGGTGTCGCTTCCGTATTGATGATGGCGCTGCTGATCCCGGCCGGAGTCAAGCCCGCGACTGGCCTTGAGTGGATTCTCGGGAGGGTCCTGGTGGATTTTGTTGGCCGTGCTTTTTTACGGCTTCGCGATGCAGCGCACCGGATTAGCGGCACGCATCTCCTATTGGATCCTCTCTTTATTTCCAGCCTCGTACTCCGGCATCCTGGCCGCGTTCTTCGCGATCGGCGCCGTGCTATCGCTAGGCATTCCATCCATGACCGTGCGCACAGCCATCATGGTGCCGATCGCTTGGGCGCTGGTGAAATCCCTCGATCTGAAACCGCGCAGCAAAGGCTCTGCTCTAATCATGCTCACCACCGTCGAGATGGCTGTGGTGCCGGGATGCGGCCTGCTGTACGGGTCGCTATTCGGCCCGGTGGTCGATTCGTTGTTCCAGGTGAAGCATCTGCCGTTGAGCTATCTGGCTTACGCGCGGGTGCTCGAGCTTCCCACGCTGCTGTTATGCGCGCTCATAGTGTTCGGCAATCAATGGGTGCTGAAGCCTGAGCAGGCGCTCGATTCGTCGCCCGAGTTCGTTCGCAACAAACTGCGGGACCTGGGATCGATGGGCCGCGCCGAAGCCATCACAGCTATCATCGTGGTCTGTTCGATCCTGTTCTGGGCGACCGATCGTTGGCATCACCTGCCCAGCTTCTTCATCGGCATGGTCGGCTTAGCCGCATTCGCGCTGGCCGGCATTGTCACCAACGCGGATATCGGCCCCGGCATCTCCTGGACGCTGCTGCTTTTCATGGGCGGGATATTCAGCCTCAGCAACGTGCTCACCGAATACAAGATCACCGATTGGCTGGCCGGCTACTTCGTGCCCGTGGCGCAGCACCTGACGTTCAACGCCGTCGTCCTGTTGGTCGTGGTCGCTATCGCGATGTTTGTGGTGCGGTTTCTCGATCCCAGCGGCTTCATCGCCATCGCCGTTTTGTTCATTCCCATTGTGGACACCACCAGCGCAGCCGGAATCCCGCCGCTGGTCTTGACGGCCGCGCTCATCCTGGCATCGGTTCCCTTTTGGGCAAGTTATCAGAACATCTGGGTGGCCATGGGAGAGGGCATCACCGAAGGTATGGCGTTTAGCGCGGGCGAACGCGTGAAGCTTGCCAACATGTATGGCATCCTGACGCTCGTGACCGTGGCGGTCTCAACCGGCTACTGGAAGTTGATTGGCGCACTCTGATGTCCACGAGGCTACCTATCGGCTTTGTTGGTTTCGGCGAAGCAGGTTTCCATATCGCCAAAAGTCTCGGCCAACCCTCGGTGGCCTACGATATCAATGCGAATCCCCGGATTCGGGAGCGTGCAAAAGACGCGGGCACGCGTCTGGTGGAAACCAATGCCGAGCTGGTCCAGTCGTGCGAACTTATTTTATGCACTGTGACCGCGAATCAAGCAGCGCAGGCCGCTGAGCAGAACGCGCCCTATCTCAATGCGCGACACATTTACGCCGACTTGAATTCGATATCCCCGGGCTTGAAGCAGTCCATCGCGCGAACCATTGAAGCCACCGGCGCCCGGTTTGTTGAGATCGCGATGATGGCGCCCGTTCCGCCGTATGGTCATCGCGTACCGCTGCTAGCCGGAGGCGAGGCGGCGCCGGAATTCGCGGACCGTATGAAGCCTCTCGGATTCTCGATCGAGATCGCCTCTACGGAAATCGGGGTTGCGTCCGCGACCAAGATGTTCCGCAGCATCATAGTGAAGGGTATGGAGGCGCTCATCACCGAATGCGTGCTGGGAGCAAGCCGCTATGGCGCCGAGCCGCGCGTCTTCGCTTCGCTGGCTGAGAGTTTCCCGGGCATCGATTGGCCTAAGCTGGCCGACTACATGATCGGCCGTGTGGTGGTGCACGGAGAGCGCCGGGCGCGGGAGATGGAAGAGGTTGCTGAAACCCTACGGTCGCTTGATATCGAGCCGATTATGGCCGAGGCGATTGTCCGCCGCATGGATTGGAGCGCGCAGCTCGGGCTGAAACAGCGGTTCCGAGGAGAAGCGCCCAAGAGCTACCGCGAAGTGCTGGATGCGATCGCCAAGCTGTCCACGGCAGCGGACTGAAGCAATCCTACTGTTCGTCACCCGCGTTAGGAGGTCGCCCTCTCCCAGCGCGTTTGAGAATGCGCTTCGCCTTGCTGATATTCGCCCGGCTGGACCTTTCGCGAAAGTAATCCTCAGTCCGCAGCGCCGACAACTTCTCCGCAACGGCAACATTAATTAACTGGTTCAAAGCAACGCCTTCTGATTCGGCGACACGCTTCGCTTCCTCCAGCAATGAAGTTTGGAGCCGCAGGGCCACGTTGCTCTTTCTCATGTTGTTGCTCCACGGAGGTCCCGCAAGACCTCGCCTGGCCGGTCCGCTCGGATGCCAAATGTCCTCGCGGCATCTCGGAGGTGCCTCAGGTTAAAAGTAGCTAGTCTGTCGGCCCGACCATTCACGGCCGTATCCAATACCATCTCGTCCGCTGGATCCTTCAGCCGTGGCCTCCAAACAAAGTGAAGAGGAACGGGTTCGATCACCGCAGCCAAAGCGTCCAACACAACGTCGATCTCCGATGCCTTCAGACCGATTTTAGCCAAGTGTTCTGGTCGCATCAAAACGGCTTCATACTCCAACATAAGCGGAACCGAAGCCAGCATGATAACCCGTCTGTCGAGCGCGGCCAGGAGAAGTTGTCGAGAAGCCCCCTGGTCGCTGCGCAGCGCGGCAACTACGACGTCCGTATCGAGAATGAGTCGCATCCTCCTTCTCAATTAATGATATCACCTGCAATATCACTAAGGTCAAAGTGGAGCGGTCCCTCCAAGGGACGTACATGTGCCCTTTAAGCCGGCTTAGAGTAGGCGCTGACCGCCTAAGCGGGGCGCACCTTAGGCTTCTCGATGTTCGGCAAGAATCCGGTTAATAGACCAATCGCCGGCAGGAACGAACAAACCTGGTAGACGAAGTTGATGCTGGTATGGTCGGCCAGGTTGCCCAGGACCGCCGCGCCGATGCCGGCCATCCCGAACGCCAATCCGAAAAACATTCCCGAGACCATTCCGATCTTACCGGGAACCAGTTCCTGCGCGTAAACCAGAATTGCCGAGAAGGCCGAGGCCAGGATGATTCCGATAATCACACTCAGAATGCTGGTCCAGAACAGATTGGCATAAGGCAGCATCAGGGTAAACGGAAGGACACCGACGATCGAGCCCCAGATCACAGGCTTGCGTCCAATGCGATCGCCAATGGGCCCGCCGATCAACGTGCCGGCCGCCACCGCGGCCATAAAGATGAACAAGTGAAGCTGCGCGCTTCGCACGCTTACATGGAATTTGCTCATCAGGTAGAAAGTGTAATAACTGTTGAGGCTGACCATGTAGAAGAATTTCGAAAAGATCAGCGCAATGAGAATCGCGATTGAGAACGTAACGGTTCTGGAAGACAAAGCGTGGCGATTCTGTGCCTGCGCGGCGAGAGTTTTGGCCGCCATCTTCCCATGAGTCTTCGACCAGGCTCCCACGCGCGCCAGCACGATCATCCCCAGCAACGCCACCAGCGAAAACCAGGCGATGCTGGATTTGCCGCGCGGTAAGACGATATAAGCCGCCAGCAGAGGCCCCATGGCCGATCCGGTATTGCCCCCGACTTGAAAGAACGACTGTGCGAATCCATGTTTGCCGCCCGACGCTGTGCGCACCACTCGCGAGGACTCCGGATGAAAGATGGCCGAGCCCATGCCCACCAATGCTGCGGCGAAGAGCAACACCCCGTAAGTAGGTGTCACCGATAGAATCAGCAGGCCGACCAGCGTGAAGCCCATTCCGATGCTCAGCGAGTAGGGCTTGGGCCGCATGTCGGTGTACAGCCCTATAGCCGGCTGCAGCACCGACGCAACCAACTGATAGGTCAACGTGATCAGCCCGATCTGGCCGAAGTCGAGCTTGAAAGTCTCCTTCAGTAGCGGATAAATGGCCGGCAGCAGCGATTGCACCATATCGTTCAGGAAATGGCAGAAGCTGGCGGCGATCAGGATCGGAAAGACGGTCTTCTGGCTTTGGTCTTTGACCGGTGCGGTTTGGATTGTGCCGACGTCTGTCTCCATAACTATTTCAGATGCTCCCGGGTTGACCCGGGACTCAGGCTAGGCCTGCGGGCTTTCGAGACTGACGCTGCCGATATGCCCGGCAGGCATTTCGATGACGAACTGCTTCTTCGGATTGCGCGAATAAGTCTTTCCGTGGGTCTTGCGGGCGCGGAAATAGGGTTCCAATCGCTCCAACGCGCGTTGCATGCTGCTGTTCACGTGTTCCCGCATCGCCTCGGCAGCCGCTTCGCGATCGCCCGAGACCAGGACTTCCAAGAGATCCATGTGACGTCGCGGCGTGGTCCCATCGGAAAATGATCGGGCTACGCACAGCCACGTGGACGACAGCGCCCGCGTCTTCTCGATTGCCTCGCACAGCGCCGGGCAGCGCGTAGATTCTGCGATCCTGCGATGCAGCTTGGAGTGCAAATTCAGATAATGAAAGCGATCCGTCTCCTGTTGCACGGACATGGCGTCCACGCGCGCGGCCAGCTTGAGCAGGTCAGCCCGTTCCTCGGGAGTCGCTGTCTCGGTAAACAATCTCGCCGCTTCGGCCTCCAGCGCCTCTCGAACCAGATAGTGCCCGCGAACATCTTCCCGGCTCGGAATGCGAACGCGTGTACCGGCCCGAGGGCGGCTCTCCAGCAGCCCTTCAAACTCGAGTCGCAGAAAAGCCTCGGACACCGGCAGAAAGCTCATCCCCAGCTCAACCGCAATTTTGCGCCGGGAAATGACCTGGCCGATGGCTATTTCACCGCGCAGGATTCGCTCCCGAATGATGACGTACGCTTCGCCTGCGAGGTCTGAGGCCTCAGAGCGTTCTCTCATAAATTTGTTTTCAGTGTAACACGCAGGCGCGCGCGGATTACTTCTTCAGACGCGCGGTTTGCACTTGTTTGGCATCGCCCCAAGTGATGAAAGTGTCGGCGCCGGAATGAAACAGCCGCGGATATCCCAGGGCCATCCGGCCGCCTTCGGCTACCTGCACCACCGGCCCCGCGACTTCCGGCAAAACTGATCTGACGAGCCAACACACGCGCTCCACCGCCACCTGTTCCCTGCTCCAGCCAGGACACGATGGCGCCCGCATCGTCGAGAACAACCGAGGTATATCCGAAGGAGTGGCCGGTGCTGACGGTAGTGGGCTTGCTGAACGTGGAACCGCTGTCGCTCGAGAAAGCGATTTCAGTCTTGGGCGCGTCTCCGGCTGAGGTGAACCAGGAGATCGCCACTTTGTCGCCAGAGGCGGCTACCGAAGCCGCGTTAGTGGGGCAGGCGTTGATTTTCCAATTGTCGGCGTACAAATTCTTGGGCTGCGACCAATGTCCGTTCTCCAGGCGCAGTACGGAAATATCGCGAATATCCTGCGGGGTGTGCCCGCGATAGGCTAGCAGCAGGCCTTTCGCTGTCTTCGCAACCGCGGTCGGGCAGCAGGCGCATACATCCGGAGCCAGGCTTTCCTCTCGAACCTCTTTTCCCGACGCATCGACGATGGTCCGCATCAGCGCCGCGGGAGCGTCCTCGTTTGCGCCGCCTTTCAGCCAGAAGACCGAGGTTTCGCCGGGTGCGCCCGCGACCATCGACGCTAAGCCGTGCTGCACCGCTGCGCGATCGCGATGCGCCATGGTTGGCATCGACCATTGAACGCCATCGGTGGAAGCCGACGTATAAACGTATTCGGCCTCGCTCTCTTCCTTCGGCATTTCCACCCAATGCGCCAGCCACTGATGCTCGCTCAGTTGCGCGACTTCGGGCAACTCAGCGGGATGACGGAAAAATCGGCGCTGAGCGGCGATAGTGCGAGGCTCCAACCAAGTGGCGCCGTGACGAACCGCATAGCGGAGTGAAAGGGCGCCGCTCTTGGCGGGCTCAACCCAACTGAAGAGCGCCCCGCCATCGGGAGTGATAGACCAGTTCGATTGAATACTTCCAGCGCCGGCCGGATTCGCCAGCGGCTCACTTCGAAAAGTCTGGCCGAACGCGAGCGAAAAACTTGCAAGCACGAAAATCAATAAGGTTTTCATAGTTAGAAAGTGAATTTCAGCGCGACCTGCATCAGCCGCGGAGGGGCGGCCTTCACAACCTGGCCGAAGAGCTTGCTGTTAAAGTCGCCATCCACTGCCACCGGCCCGAAGAACTGAGCGTGGTTGAAGGTGTTGAAAGTCTCCAGGCGGAACTGCAGCGCTTTCGATTCCGAAAAGCGAAACGACCGCAGCAGCGCGAGATCGAAATTGAGCATTCCCGGCCCGTGGAAGGAGCGGCGCGATGCCGTACCGGGAGTGCCCAGGGCGTTGGCGCTGAACAGCGACGTATTGAAATAGGCCAGGCCATTGCGCGGATTGCCGTTCAGGTCCAGCGGGCCGCCAGTGTAGTCCGGCAGATCGAGGCTGTGATTGTTCACGCCGTTGGGCAGGCTTCCCATCAACGAGCGGTCGCCATCGCTCGAAATGGTCACCGGAAAACCGGAGCTGACGCGCGTGATTCCGGAAATCGCCCAGCCTTCGGTCAGCATCTTGGCGCGGCCCGAGAAGTGGCCGAGCGGCAGCTGATATTGATAGGTGGCCACCAGATTGTGCGTAAGATCCCAGGCCGAGAGCGCGCGCGTCAGACGAAAGTTAAACGGATTCAACGGGTCGGCAATGCTGGAAGCCTGATCGATGGATTTGCTGAAGGTATAAGCCAGCATCAAATCCAGCCTCGTGCCGGAGTGCCGCAAGCTGGCCTGAAACGAATTGTAGTTCGAGTTTCCGATGCTGGCGTCGTAATCGTCGTTGTGGAAGTTCGGCCCCAGCGGCCCGCGCGTGCCATTGATGACCTGCCCGGCGGCGGTGGTGTAGGTCGTGTCTTCGCCGAATCGGTCCGCAGGTCGGCGATCCCGGAGCGACCGCGCTGGGCTGGCTCAGCGCCAGGCAAAGAGCCGGATTGCCGGGATTCGCCGAGTAGATCGCCAACAGATGGTGCGCCTGCGAGCCGACATAGCTCAAGCTCAGCAGCGTGTTCGCGCCACAGCTGGCGCTCGATCGAAAAGAAATAATTCTCGTTGTATGGATACGTGTTGCTCGGCGGCGGCGCGGTCATTCCGGCCTGCGGCAGGAACGGCGAAAAATCGATGTTCGGGTTGGGATGGGTCGCGGACGCGTTCAGAGGCGGAAAGGTCAGCGGAAACGGCTGCACGTGGACCTGGCCGTCCGCCGAGGTGATGAAAGGCGTCGCGAACAGCGGACGTGCCGGAGCTGGTATAGCTCAAGCCATAAGGAGGCTGCGGCTCGTCGATGGCGATGGTGTTGCCCTGAATCACCGAATAGAAGATGCCGAAGCCGGCGCGGATGCTGGTTTTGCCGGGCCCGCCGATGATCTTGCCCAGCAGTCCGTCCGTCTTGCCGGGCGAATAGGCCAAGCCCAGCCGCGGCGAAAAGCGATTGCCTTGCGGCACCAGCGTATTCGGGACGCCCGGGTCGGTCGGATAGACCAGGCTGGTGGGCGCCGTCGGATAAACCTTGGATTGCTCGTCCCAGGATGAAGGTCGGAATCTGGTTGTATTTCTCCGACCAATACTGCATCAGGTCCCAGCGGAGCCCGAAGTTCAGCGTCAGGTTCGGCCTGGCCCGCCAGCTATCCTGCACGAACGCCGCGGCATATTTGTGGCGTCCGTAGTAGGTCTGCGAATCGGCCTGGTTGTAGTTGCTGGCGACGCCGATCAGAAAGTCCGCGAAGTCGGAACCGGTTTCCGATACCGGAGAAAGTGAAGGAGCCGTTGAACGTCGGATTGGGATTGACGTTGACCTGTTCGAAGCTGAGCTGAAACCCGGCCTTGATGGCTGTGGTTGCCCCAGACTTTCGAGAAGTTGTCGATCAAGCGCGTAAGTATTGTTGGCCTGCGTCAGGTTGGTGATCGGCGTCCCGATGACGAAGGAATTGAACGTGACGTTTTCAATGCCTTCGATGGACGGGCGCCAGAGGGACAATGCCCGGGAGTTCCCGGCCCGGTGACGAAGCCTTGCGACGCGAGGCTCGGGCCCACGCCGCCCGCGGGCTGGCCGACGTTGTTCGCGCTCCGCATATAACTCAAGCGAAGTTCGTTCACCGTGGACGCGCCGAAGGTCTTGGTCTGGCCCAGATTGATCAGCTGCGAGCGGCCCAGATTCAGCGCGGCGAAGCCGGGGACGCTGGCGCCTCCCTGCCCGGTCGGATAGGGATTGTTCAGCGTGTAGTCGTCGAAGAAATAGTAGGCCGAGAGCAGTCCCCAGCGCTCGCTGTTGCCGTCCACGCGGAAGCTGCCTTTGTCGTCGCGCAGAATCTTGCCTTCCGACGCCGTCGAAAAAGTGGAGTCGCCCGACGTTGGGCGCGGGAATGTACTGCAGCAGATGCTTGGCCGGCGCGGACCAGGCCCGCTGCGGAATGACCGCATTCGGAAAAACGCATTGCGCTGGACGCGACACAACCGGGCGTGTAGTACGGCTCGTTGGCGGACACGGCGTAGCCGAGTTTCTGCGACAGAAGATTCGCGAGATACGGTCCGCCCACGCGTGCCGGTGAGCGATCCCGCCTAGATCGCTGAGATTGCCCGTCCGGTCGGCCAGCGAAGGAACCGGAATCAAGCCCGGTATCGATGCCCTGGCTCTGCCGCGTTCCCTGATAGTCGCCGAAGAAGAAGAGCTTGTTCTTCTTCGGATCGGGCCGCCGACCGTGCCGCCGAACTGGTTTTGCCGGTAGAAGCTGCGCTCCGGAGAAAAGAAATTGCGCGCGTCGAGAGCGGTGTTTCGCAGAAACTCGAAGCCGCTGCCATGCAGCTCATTGCTGCCCGACTTGGTGACCACGTTGACGATGCCGCCGCTGTAGTTGCCGTACTCGGCGTCGAAGTTGTTGGTCAGGATCCGGAACTCGGCGATCGAATCGAGGTTGGGCACGATCGAGGTGCCGCCGTTCATCAGTTCCTTGACGTCGCCGCCGTTGACCATGAAGCCATTGGCGTCTTCGCGCTGGCCGCTGATGGATTGGTTGCCGGGATTCAGACTGCCGGAGGGCGCAATGGCGACCGAGGCGCCCGCCATGACGATCGAGTCGGGCTGCTGCGTGGTCATCGGCACGATCCCCGGCTGCAGCGCCAGCAGATCGGTGAAGCTGCGGCCATTCAGAGCCACGACGGTCATCCGCGTGCTCGTTACGACATCGCCCAGTTGGGTGCTTTCGGTTTCCAGATGATTCGCGCTCTCTGAAACCGTCACCGTATCCAACTTCTCCCCCATTTCCATGGTGATGTCCAGCTTGATGGCACTATTCGCGTCGACCACCAGCCCGTTACGGTCCCAAGGCATGAATCCGGAAGCTTCAATCTTCAAGTCATAGCGGCCAACCGGCAAGCTCGGGAATATGTAATACCCGTTCTGGTCGGTCATGGCCTGAAAGTGAATGCCTTGTAGCGCGTTCGTCAGCGTCAGCATGACCCGGGGAATGACCGCGCCGCTCGGATCTTTAAGCGTCCCCGAAATGCTTCCGGTGATGCCTGCCACCAGCAGTGCCGCGGAAATGAGAAAGGTGGCGGCTACCCGAATCAAGACTGAGGACCGCCATCGTTCGGCGAGGCGGCGATTACTTTGCGCCCGTCAGCCAGCACGACCTCTCTGGCCGATGCCACGTGTACATCATCCTTGGCTCGATAGCCTACCACCGTGATCCGGTCGCCCACCTTGAGCGAATTCCGGTTCCAGCCGCGCCGCTCCAGCGCGTTAGGGCCGGCGGATTCAAAGACCCAGTTCACCACTTTGGTTGGCCCTTCCTTCACGTCCAGGTAAAAGTAGATGTGCGGGCTCATCCACTCCACCTTGGTTACTACCCCTCGAAAAGTAACCTGTTTGGTGGCGTCGAATTCGAGCGAAAACGAATGATGCGCCAGAACCGGTCCTGCGGCCGCGAGCGAAGCCAGCAGGGCGAATGTGGCGAATCTACTTTTGCGTGGCGTTGTCACGGTAAACCTTGTGGCAGTTTTCGCAAGCCTCCGAGAGCTGATCGGTGCAATTGCTGACGGTATCCTGATTCTTAGACTGCGCGGCCTTGTAGCAAGCCTGTCCGGCCGCCACTAGCCCCTGGGAGTACTTGATCCAGTCGGCGCGCTGGACCGGGACCGGTTGACCGTTCGACCTTAGCCGGCCGGGCATAGTAATCAAGGTTGCAGTTTCGGAGATCGCGATGGCGGCGTTTTCCACGGTCTGCCAGGCTTTCTCGTCGGCCGGCGCCTTGCTCTGGACGCCGAAGATGATGTCCGAGTTCGGATAGGGGACACTCCGCATTACCTGTTTGAGATCGCCGATCGGTTTAGGCTTAAAGGACGGCGCCTGGGCGATAGCCGCAGCCGCGAAAAACAGCAAGACGACAGGTCTCATGCCGTTAGCAGCGTAGCATGCCGCACTCGACAAAACGAACCCAACTGGGTCAACTGGCGGTCACTGACTGGTAAGTGACTCTGTTCTTTCAGTGAGATACAGTCGGAACTTCTGACGATACGCTGGTGTCTCAAGAAGGTGACCCGCCTGCGATGGTCGGACCGCTCGCCCGAGGATTCCAGCTCCTCGCCTGGGTGGTGGCTACCCTCGATCGTACTCGCGACCCTGTTCCTGAACTTCCCATTCTGGTACGTTTTCGAGCGGAGCCTTCCTCTGTCCGGCCCACCTTTGATGTACTTTGGTGTGCTCGGCGGGATCGCTCTCCTATTCGTAACACTCTTTTATCTTGGCCCGGCGCTCGCGATGCAGTCGAGCAAACGGTCATTGTATGGCTTGGCCGAGTTCTCGTTCGGATCAATACTCGCGGTCGGGTTCCGGCTATGCTGTGCGTTCTATTTGGTTATATGGCTTACGTATTCCGTTCAGACGATTGCTCTTTTTTTGTACCAGTGGCCTTACCGCCGCGATCCGACCCGAGTTGGATCCGGCCTAGTTGCGGCGGCTATAACTCTCTTACTCTTTGCCACGGCGTTGCAGGGCCTGCGAACGAGCGCGAAGCTGGCTTGGTTCACGAACAAGCTGAGTATCGCGATTCTGACTGCAGCTTTCATTCGGGTTCACGCGGGATGGCAAACATCATGGGACGCTTTGTTCCATTCGACCGGTTTGCTCGAAGCCATGGACTGGCGACAAGTACCTTTTCTATTCTTCTACTTCGCACCTCTCGCGCTTCTCGCATCCGATTTCGGCCAAAGGAGCCGGACGCGCAAGGAGGCGGCGCTCATCGGACTCGTCGGTCTCGGGCTAGCCTCCGCAGTTAGCCTGTTCGCCGCGGGCTTCATCGGACGAGCCGCTCACGTCTGGCATGGAAATATCGGAAACGGATCGCCGGTAGCTGCGGCGCTATTTTCGGGTGCTTCCTGGCGCTATATACAGCCTCGAATGATGGTGACCGGAATCACTATGTTCGGTTCAGCGCGGTTTGGAATCAGGGCGCTCGCGAACTCGGTGCCTTTTGAAGGTCGGACGATGCGGCGAGCAGTGCTCGCGGCGCTAGCTGGTTGCATCGCCATACTCGCGGTCGCGGCATCTGAATCTTTGCATTCCGTGCTCGAGTGGTTGACCCGATGCCTGGTTCCGGCCGCGGCCGTATTCACTGCTGATTTCATCGCCGGCGCTGGGCGGGCAGAACGTAAACACGAAGTGGATTGGATCGGGGTCATCGCCCTGGCGGCGGGACTGGCTGCGCCGATGGTGGAAATACCATCGCCTTGGGGGTACCCCTGGCTGCTGTTGTCTTACGCGGTTAGTTTCATCTCGTGTTTGAGCTTGCGCACTACGCGCCGGCTATTTGCCCGCCGCCTGCAGCTTCAATGACGACAAGTCCCGGTGGAACATATAGGATATCTCGACGGGCATATTGTCCATGGACTTCACCTTCAGGACCACTTGGTAGTATCGGGGAAAGCCGGCCGGGGTGGTGAGTTTCGAAACCAAAGTACGTGCCAGAGTCGGGTCGGTAAAGGCCTGTACTGCCGCCATGACGCCCGCGATCTGATTGCCGGAAAAGTAAAGCAGCTCACCATGTCCATAAATGCCAGGCATCAAGCTGATCAGCGCGTGGCTCTCCTCGTTGTCCGATGAATCTGGAAGAAAGGAGGGTTCCCCAGGGCGGGCATTGAGGTTCCGAATACCGCCGGACTCCAGCACGACGGGTTGGCCGGTCGAAAGCGCCTGGATCTGACGGTCGGCGGCGGAGGGCCCGAGAAAAATGACATTGTCCATGGTGATTTCGGGCATCGAGACCAGGTCACTCCGGGTCAGCATGATGTTCGGCTTGTGGGAAGCTAGAAACTGACCGAGCAGGAATGCGCCACTCGCGGTACCGGCGCCTGTGGATCCGGATTCCTTGGATGTAGCCAGACAGAGCATGAGCGGACGGTTCGAGGACAGAAGCGGGCCCCAGAGCTGCTGTAATTCAGGAGTCCACTGAGCGGCAGCCTCCGGAGCCTGCTGCTGGACGCGCCACAATCGAAATCCTAAAAACGAAGCCACAAGCACTGCTATCCCCAAGCAGGCGCTGAGCATTAAGACGCTGTGACGCATCGGCCGGGAAGGTTGCGGGCGTTCGACCGAAGCCGGACGGGGCTCGAAGGTCATCTTGAACCCACCCTTCGGTAAGTCCACGATCATTGGATCGCCGGTGCCCTCGGTGCGATAATACTCCGCCAGCTTCTGACGCAAACGCCCGACATGCATTCGCACGGCGGACTCCTGCCTTGGGTCGAAGGAGGCCGGCTTCGAGAAAACATCCAGGCCTACGGTGTACTCTTTGAGACCGTCGGCCGTTCCTTCCAGAGACTTTTCGGCCAGGTAAGCGAGCAGGTTGCGATGTACTTCAGAGGTTCGGAAAGCCTTGCTTTGAAGTATGCGCTGAATCTGCGCCTGCGTCCCCTCCAACTCCAGGACCATGTTGTCTATTTCGGTTCTTTCGTTCCGAGATGCAGCAAGTCCTTGTTGTTCTCGAGACAAACGTATTCTTTGATCTCCCAGCCGGGCTGGAACTTCACGTTGAAGCTGGTCGTCCATGGCTTGGTGTAATACTTGGGATCTTCGATGGTGGCCTCATAGACCAGGGTACGATAATCGGGTCTCTTGAGCCGTTCGATGACATGCAACTGGTCGCTGGAAGGATGACCGACGTAATCGAGCCAGGTCTTGCCATTGAAGGCGACAGTGTCAATAACCAGCGTATCGTTGCCTTCCCAGTGACCGACGGATTCTCCGAGCCAGGTAGGATCGGGGTCCTTGGAATGCTCGGCGTTCATCAGGACCACGCGATACATGTGGGAGGCGCCTTCGTAAAGGATGACCACGCGATCGGGGAGTTGGATGATCTGGAACGGATAGGGAGTGCCGGTGTAGCGCGGCACGCCGGCCGGCAGGCAATAGCCCTCCGGATCATCTTTCGAGTTGTTGGCGCGGCGTTCGTTGAACAGCGCGAGGCCCTCGGGCTTGAAGGGAACATCGACGGCCTGGTTCACCCACTTTTTATTGGCCCAATCCAGAACCCAGATGGGAGCCCAGACGCCCTTGCCTCCGAAATCGACCTTCCCATCGGGCAGACGGGGCGTCGGCTGAACGTCGGCAGTGGCTGCTCCGCCCGCCGGTTTGGCCGCGGGCTGTGCATTGGCGCGAAACGAAGCCAGAGGCAGCAAGGTGGCGACCGCCGCCGCAAAGACGATGCGATTCATAAGTTTTGTCACGTGGAAATCTCCGCGAAAAACCAGTTAGTACTTGGTGGCGCCGGTTGGACCGCCCTTCGAGTCGGGGCTGCCGTCATCGGCCGAGCCGGCAAATATCTTTCGGCCGTCGGACAACTTCACATTTCGCGCGGAGGCCAGAGTGGAACCATCCTTGGCGCGAAACGCCTCTACCACGACGGTATCGCCGATCTTCAACGAGTTACGGGTCCAGCCGCGCCGGGCCAAAGCGTTGGGACTGCCGGTTTCCACGTCCCAGTTCACCACTTTTCCGCTCTCGTCTTTCACGTCGATGTAGAAGTGGGTGTGGGGGTTCATCCACTCCACTTTCGAGACGACGCCAGTCACGGTCATGGGCTGGTTGGAGTCGAATTCGGCAGCGAAAGAATGATGCGCCAAAACCGGCACCGCGGCCAGAATCAGTCCGGCCAGAGCAGAGAGAACGATCAGCGACTTTGCTTTCATGGGGATTCCTTCCACACTAGGTCCATTAGATGCCGCCGGGCATCTTGAAATCATCCTACGCCTTCGATTTCTGATATGTCAAGAGCCCCCGAAGGGGGAGCTGTTATCTCGCTGCGGCAGAAGGTCTGTCGAACTTCGCCGGATCGATTGGCACATTCGTCTTCACGTCGCTCAACTTGAAGGAATCTTTCCCATCCAACCACGAGAAAGTGTATTGAAACGGAAACTTGATGCCTCCGACGTCACGATAATCGGAATAGTCGACTTGCGTTGGAACGCGGCCGATCGGTGTCCTGCCGTAGCGCACCAGCCGGACCAGCAGTCCGGACTCTTTGTCGAAGTACAGGGTGGCAAGCATGCCCCGGGGGCCGTTGCCCTGGACCACCTGAACATCATGACCGTTAATGCTATCCGGGAAGCCGGCGTGCAAGTTGGTCATCACCTTCTTGATCTGCCCTGGAAAGGACAGTTCCGCATCCAGTTTGGCGCCGTCGAGCTCGGTTCCGGTGAGCTCATACTCTTTCAAAAGCGCCCGCGGCGTCTTTATCCAGCCAACGCGGCCGTTGTAGGTGCGGGTGCTGTCGCCCCGTTCGGGGTGGTCCTTGAACTGGATGATGGTGGTGCGCTGATCGGGAGCTTTTGCAAAGATCTGGACGGAGCCGCCGCCGCCGAGCCCTTCATATCCTACGCCGCTCGCGGTGGCGACAAAGCTGGTAAGACCGGCGAGTTTCTGCGCGCCGCCAAGGGCCTGTACGTATTTATCCAGAATCGGATCGGCGGAAGGCTCGATCGGCAGCCGCTGCGACGATGTCGTCTTTTTCTTCGTTGGGGGGCCCGTAAAGAGTATCGAGAGCGATGGTGGTGGGCGGACGGTCGCGGCCGTGATGGCAGGTGTAGCAAGTCACCATTTGTGCTCCACCGAAGTTCGAGCGATTAATGACCGCGACCATTTCCACCATCTTGCGCGCGGTTCGTTTTCTGGGAGTGTCGGCGTCCCAGACCACCTTGTCGGTCCCGGCTCCGGTGTGACAGTCCGAACAATCAAAACCAAGGGCGGCCGACATGACCCCCATGCTGCCCATGAAGTCATCGACTGTAATTCCCTTGAGCGTGCTGGTAGTGACGTTCTTAAAGACCTCTCCGGCAGTCTGGCCTTTCGCCGCCGCGGGAGGCTGCCCGGCTTGTGCCGAAGCGCGGCCGGCGAGCGAGATGCCGACCAGAGCTGATCCCGTGATTCCCGCGAGCGCAAGAATCACTTGGCTCGACCCAAACTTCATGGTTTTGTAATCCTCTCTGAGAATGTGACCAACATATCTTAACTTATGATTATTACTCTGACACAAGCCGGGTCAAGATATATCAGTAATTGTTGACAGAAGTTTCCAGAACGTGATAGCATACGGCGCATGCGTCTACTCCTAGTAGTTGCCCTAGCGTTGCCGCTTTGCCTCGTTGCGCAAGATAAGAAGAAAGGCCCGCCTCCGGAGCCTAAGAACTTAAAAGTTATGACCGGCATGTCCGGTGCGGATGTTATTCAAGCGATGCGGGCATTCCGTACCGCGCTCGGCGTCGAGTGCACCTACTGCCACGTGCAGGGCGATTTTGCCAGCGACGAAAATCCGAAGAAGGAAGTCGCGCGCATGATGATCTCCATGACCCGTGATGTCAACGGCAAATTCACCGATGGTAAACGGCACGTGGGCTGTTACACCTGCCATCGCGGCGCTACCGAACCGCTTATGGCGCCGCCGGACGCCCAAGCAAAGTAGTGTTATAGTTAGGGCGTTCCTGTGAGGAATCGCTCTTGACGCGCGCTTCTCTACGTCGGTTGCTGCATTCAGCGCTCAGCTGGGCGCTGATGCTTCTGTTTGGGCCTGCGCCTGTCGTTTCGCTCCTGGCTCTATCAAGCGAGCCTGAATGCAAGATGGCTTGCTGCGAGCGGAAGCACCACTCCAGTTCCTGCCCCAGACATCCAACTGTAGCTTCTGAAGCGCCTTCCGTTCAATTCGAAGCTTCCCCAGGCTGCCTGCCGGACTGCTCCCATGCTGCTGTCGCGCCATCTCTGTCGGGCCAAGTGCTCGTGCCCACGCGGGCGGCCATCAGAATCCCGAGCGCAGAGTTGCGGCCGGTCCACACCGTCGCGTGCCCGACGATTCATGCTGCATTTGATCCCACACTCTATCAACGCCCTCCGCCCTTGCCGGCTTAGTTCGAATTAAGAACGAGACGCGAGCGCTTGTTTTTGCTCGCAGGCAAGGAGTTTTCTATGAAACTGTGGTGTGCTCTGCTGGTCCCGCTCGGGCTCTGGGCTGCGGTCTTCGGCTCGATACGGGGCGTCATTCACGATCCATCTCATCGGCCGGTGCAGGGCGCGAGCGTGATCCTGAAATCGACCAGCTGCGGACTATTCGCAGACCGTCTCCACCGACGCCGATGGAGCGTTCGAAGCGACTTCCGTTCCCGTGGGTGCTTACCGGGTGACCGTGTCACGCACGATGGATTCGCGCCCGGCGTCGCAGGAAGTCGTGGTCGCTTCCGGCAGCGCGCCCGTGCTGCATTTCCAGCTGGCGATCGGCGCCGTGGCAGAAGTGGTGAACGTTCCGGAATCGGCGCTGGCGGTCAATCCCGAGCAGATGACGCCCACGACCATGATCAGCCGCAAAGAAATCGCAAATGACGCCGGGCGCCGATCTGAGCAACAGCCTGAACGTGATCACCGATTATGTCCCGGGCGCTTGGGTCACGCACGACCAACTTCACGTGCGCGGCGGCCACCAGGTGACCTGGGCCATCGACGGCGTCCCGATCCCCAACACCAACATCGCCAGCAACGTCGGCCCGCAGATCGATCCCAAAGACATCGACTATCTGGAAGCGCAGCGCGGCGGCTATTCGTCCGCCTACGGCGACCGGACTTACGGAGTCTTCAACGTGGTTCCGCGCACCGGTTTCGAGCGCAACAATGAAGGCGAGTTTTCACCACCTTCGGCACGTTCCATCAGACCAACGATCAGGTGAATTTCGGAAGCCACACCGAGAAGTTCGCGTACTTCGCGAGCGTCAACGGAAATCGCAGCGATTACGGGCTGGAAACTCCCGGTCCGGACGTGCTGCACGATCGCGTCTGGGGTCTCGGCGGCATGGGCACGCTGATCTACAACCGCGACGCCAACAATCAATTCCGCTTCGTGACTTCGGTGCGCAGCGACGACTATCAGATTCCGAACGATCCGGACGCGACAGGCGGCTGGACATCCGCGACGTCGAACGCGAGCGCGATGCGGTGGCTGAACTTTTCCTGGGTCCACACTTTCCCGCCCGGGCTGCTGCTCACGGTTTCGCCGTTCTATCACTACAACCGCGCGAATTACGATGGCGATCCCAATGACACTCCGGTCAGCACCACGCAGCATCGCGGCTCCGCAATATGCCGGCGCGCAGATCGCGTTCACCGCGGTGACGGCGCGGCACAATGCGAGCGTCGGCGTCTACGGATTCGGCCAGCACGACGATGAATCCGTGAAATCTGATCGCCAACGATGGCTCGGGGCTGTCGGTGGCTCAGCGCGCCGAATCACGACGGGCCATCTGGAGGCGCGTTTTTCTAGAGGACCAATACCGCGCGTTCTCCTGGCTGACGCTGACGGCGGCGTCCGGCTGACGCACTTCAGCGGGGCGATTTCGGAAAACGCGGCCAGCCCGCGTCTGGGCGGGTCGATCCGCATTCCGCATCTGCAATTGGGTGCTGCGTGGATTCTGGGGCCGCTATTATCAGGCGCCGCCGCTTTCCACGGTGACGCGGTCCGCTGCTCGATTTCGCCGTGTCGCAAGGGCTGGGCTTCATCCCGTTGCGAGGCGAGCGCGATGAGGAGCACCAGTTCGGCCTCACCATTCCGGTTCGCGGCTGGGCGCTCGAGGTGAACAACTATCATCAGCGCGCCACGAATTATTTCGATCACAATGCGATCGGAAACTCGAACGTATTCTTTCCGCTGACGATCGACGGACGCGCGCCTCTATGGCTGGGAGGTGAGCATCCGTTCGCCGCAGCTTTTCCGGCGAGGCGAAGTCTACTTGAGCTACGCCTACGCTCACGCCGAGGGCGCCGGCGCGGTGACCGGCGGGTTGACCGATTTCTCCCCGCCATCGAGCGGCTATTTTCTGCTGGACCACGATCAGCGCCATACGCTGCATGCAGGGTTCAACTTCAACCTGCCGCGCGGGATTTCAACCGGGCGGCAATTTGTACTACGGCTCGGGATTCACCGATGGATCGAGCGACGTGCCCGCGCATCTGCCGGAGCACACCACTTTCGATCTTTCGGTCGGCAAGTCGCTTGGCGAGAATGTGACGGTGTCGGTGACGGCGCTGAATCTGACCAATCGGCGATTTCTGCTGGACAACAGCCAGACCTTCGGCGGAACGCATTATGCCGATCCGCGGCAGATTTACGTGCAGTTTCGCTACCGCTTCCACTATTGATTTCAGCGACTCTTAGAGCCAAGCAGCGGCGCTAGTCGGGCTCGCACTTCGTCGATAGTCTCCGGAGTGCAGTGCCCAAGCTTTTCAGCGCGCCGAGCTTTCCAATCGACGCTCTTCAGATGGTCCGCCAGGATCACGCCGGTCGCTCCTTGTCCGCCACTAACGGCCACTTCGAATGGGTACCCTTTTGCCTGATTCGTGATCGGGCAAACCAGCGCCAACCCGGATTTCACGTTGTATATTCTGGGACTCAACACCAGCGCTGGGCGTCTGCCTGCCTGCTCGCGGCCGGCCTGGGGATCGAAGGTCAACCAAACGAAATCGCCGGCATCGGGCACAAAGGCCGGTTTCACCAGGATTCCTTGCCTCGCGGCTTGCCCCAGTCGGTTTCCCGATGACGATTCTTGGGTGTGATCCGGGAAACAAGGTCGGATAGTTCGTACCTTCGGCGGGTTGGACGTAGGACGATTGCCCCCTCGCTATCGAAGACCAACGCCACGCAATCGCCCTCATTGAGGCTGGCCTGCTTGGCGATTGCCTGGGGAATCCGTATAGCTAAGCTGTTCCCCCATTTAGATACTGTAGTTTCATTGGGCATATGTATCTACTTTGAATATACACGAGGCGACCGGCCAAATGTAGGGAGAGATCCTCAAACCAGACGATGATAGTCGGAGGGACTGCCGATCCATTACCAGACGATGTGATCTTTCCTCACGACTGCCGGGGCGCAATAATCGAGTCCGATGCGAGCTGAATAAATGTCATTGTCGCGTTCCAGTTTCTTGAAGACCTGGGTGCGACGGATTCTGAGGAAGACGAGATAGGCGCGTTTGGCGTTCCGCTGCGAGACGATGCGGCAGTCAAAAAACCACCGCGAAAACTGATGGTGAACGCCACTAACGATGGCTGCACGCGCCGCCGGGCGACCGTCAGCGTTGACTCGACGAATGTTGGTCGCGCAAAGCGGAATCTATGGCTCGCTCCTTGCGAGCATGGACTCAACCGCTGCGCGGATACCTCGCGCTACGTTGTCCAACGCAGCGTCGAGGTTTTCCCATGCCGTAACTGCCTTGCCGTCCGTCGGTAACGCCTGCAGCTTTGCGAATGGCGACTTGTCCCACATAACTTGTCGCAGAATGATCGGAACTACCCTCGCTTGTCGTGATTCATGACGAAGCAAGGCGCGACCCATTTCAATGTCATAGCAATAGTCCGATGCCATGAAATCAGGGCTTATCAAAAGAAGAATCAAAGCGGCTGACATAAGATTCTCATCAAGCGCACCTCGCCACTCTATCCCGGCAGTAATCTTTCGATCGTGCCAAGTCTTAATCACGCCTTGACGCCTGAGAATCGCCAGGTGCTTCTCTAGCTCTTCGCGCAGTGCCTGATCCTTGTGGGAATAAGAGACAAATATCGTGACGGGCTCCGACCGTGTGTGTTGCAGCTCAGAAAGGATCCGAATCCGCTCATTCGCTATCTCCTCAAGGCGTGCACGCGATCGGTTTGTCCCATCGCCCACTGGCCCACCGACACCTGCTAATTGCTCTTCAAGGCTCGTGCGCTCCTCCGTCAACTCGTTTAGCTTCAGGCGAAGCTCTTGTTGGCGAACGATTGGCTCAGCGGGTTTGCTTATTGGGATTGCGGGCGGCCTAGTCGTCGACGCGGCAGATTGGCTCAACTCGTGCGCTGCAATCTGGGGCACCCTGCGCGCGAACTCCTCAAAAAACCGGATGAAATCGATCGGCTGCATACGACCAAAACGGTCAAACAGGAACAGAGTAACTTCAATTGGTCGGCCGGTTCGCGCCAGCCTTGCGGCGACGACATCCGCCATCTCTACAGCCACATCCTCGTAAGAAAACCTCGCGACACCAGCACCAATCGCTGGAAAGGCTATGGAGTCAAGTCCGAGCGCGTCCAGCAGGTCGAAACAACGTGACACAGAGTTTCGCACGATGTCCTTAGCCGACCCGCCTCTGTCAGCGTGCTGCTCGATTGTGATTGCGTGAAATATATATTGAGCTTGTAATCTACCAGCAGTTGTTACAATGACTTCTCCGAGTTTCGCCGGCACCTTTTTGGACGCATCGATCATTATTTCTTGGCCGCCAGCGCGAAGAATAGATGCGGAAACCCCGCCGCCCATCGTGATATAGTAATCGTCCGAACTGACCATCACCTGGGCGTCGGACGAGGTAATGTCGCCGAACTCAATCGTGAGGCGGCTCTTTCCAAACTGATACGATCGATTCTTCATTGTTCGCGTATCACTTATTGTGGCTAGTCGGGCCCGGGAAAAGGCTATCATAACGCACGCCCGATCACATCGTTGTTACATACCCCTCGCATTTCTATCAGCGGCGGTCAAACGCGCAAGCCGAGATGGAATCAGATGGAAGATACATCCGGGAAATGGCATGGGCTTTTCAAACTGACCCACCCCGCGGATAGTGTATGCTCTCGAATAAGGTCATGAAAAGTGGCCGTTGATAAGGAGCATGAATATGGAGACTACCCGTCGCAGTTTTCTCACCGCAGCCGCCACGGCGCCGCTGATCCTGGGGGATACCGACAAGGCCGGGACCAAGGCGCCTCTCCTGGGCGATGGCGAGTTCAAATACGAATGCATTCACGACTGGGGTGACCTGCCGGGCAATATCAAGTACGGCAATACACATGGCGTTTGTGAGGACTCGCACGGCAATATCTATATCCATCACACCGTCGGCGCGGCAAGCGAGAGCAGCGACACCATCGTAGTGTTCGATCAGAAGGGCAAGTTCGTCCGCTCCTGGGGCAAACAATATAAGCTGGGCGCCCACGGCCTGCATCTGCGCAAGGAAGGCAAGGACGAGTACCTCTACATCTGCGACCAACTGCACGGCATCGTCACCAAGCGAACTCTAAAGGGCGAAGAAGTGTGGACCATAGGTTATCCGGTGGAATCCAAGCCCTATGAGAAAGGACCCGGAAAACCCGGCTTGAACTACCGGCCGACCAATGTAGCCATCGCGCCTAATGGCGAGTTCTTTGTCAGCGACGGGTACGGCTCGTCCTACATCCATAAATACAGCGCCAAGCCCGAGCTGATCGCGACTTTCGGCGGTCCCGGGAAAGAGCCCGGCCAACTCAACACGCCGCACGGGCTAATGGTGGATACGCGCGAGGCTACGCCGGTCCTATTGGTGGCGGACCGCACCAATCGCCGCATCCAGCGCTTTACGCTGGACGGCAAGCACATCGATTTTGTCGAAGGCACTCAGCTCCCGTGCCATTTCCACGAGCAAAACAGCACCGTGGTGGTGCCGGATCTGCTCGCCCGCGTTACCCTGATGGACAAAGACAACAAGGTGATCACCCATTTGGGCGATGGAAAATACACCAATCCGGAATGGAGCCAGCTTCGCACGAAAGAGCGCGAAAACTTCACGCCCGGCAAATTCATCGCGCCGCACAGCGCCATCTTCGACCACACCGGCAACATCTTCGTAGTGGAATGGGTGGAAGTGGGGCGCGTGACCAAGCTGCGCAAAGTCGCCTAGCCGGGCCAAATCCAGTACATCTCTGGCATGTCAGAGTGAGCGTGAGTAGGATATAATTTCAAATCGCGGATTCATCGCGGCAATCCAAAGGAGAGAAGCAAGATGGTTAATCTGGCAGACGCACGCAGAGTTATCGCGGCAGCGGAAAAGAAAGCTGCTGAAATCGGTCAACCGATGAACATCGCCGTGGCGGAGGGGGCGGAAATATCGTCTCGCACGTCCGCATGGACGGAGCCTGGATCGGCAGCATTGATATTTCGCATGAAAAAAGCCTACACGTCGCGCGCGTTCGATATCGCCACCAAGGATCTCGCATCGCATTCGCAATCGGGCGGCCAGTTCTTTGGAATTCATGCATCCAACAACGGCAAGATCATGATTTTCGCCGGCGGAATTCCGCTGAAGCGCGACGGCAAAGTGGTCGGCGCCATCGGTGTCAGCGGCGGATCGGGAGATCAGGATCATGCGGTTGCCGAAGCCGGCGCTGCAGCGTTTTAGTTCATGAGGTCGCAGACAGCACAAAGGAGAACACTTATGGCAAGTAATCGTGGAGTTGTCTATACTCAGTCCCGGAAAGGTCGAGGTCCAGTCCATCGACTATCCGAAGTTGCAAAATGCCCAAGAGCGAGGCAACCGTTCGGCGGAAAATGCGCCTCACGGAGTAATTCTAAAGATCGTCACCACCAATATCTGCGGTCAGCGATCAGCATATGGTCCGAGGCCGGACCACCGCCCCATCGGGACTGATGCTGGGCCACGAGATCACCGGCGAAGTAGTCGAAAAGGGCAGCGACGTCGAGATGTCCTGAACGTCGGCGACCTGGTCACCGTACCGTTCAACATCGCTTGCGGCCGGTGCCGGAATTGCCGCGAGGGCAAGACCGGAATTTGCCTCACTGTGAATCCGGCGCGTCCGGGCGCGCGCCTACGGCTACGTGGATATGGGCGGCTGGGTGGGCGGCCAGGCCGAATACGTTTTGGTCCCCTACGCGGATTTCAACCTCATCAAGTTTCCCGAATAAAGCGAAGGCCATGTCGAAGATCAAGGATCTGACCATGCTTTCCGACATCTTCCCGACCGGCTACCATGGCGCGTTTACGGCCGGCGTCGGCACGGGTGCGATGGTTTATGTCGCCGGCGCAGGGCCGGTGGGCTTGGCGTGCGCGGCTTCCTGCCACTTGCTCGGAGCGGCGGTGGTGATCGTCGGCGATATGATTCCGGAACGTCTGGCGCAGGCCAAGAGCTTCGGCTGAGAATGTCGTTT
>CAVYKR010000002.1:0-353416 GCA_963769205.1 Bryobacterales bacterium
AATCGATGCTGGCCGGGGCCGAGTCCGGCGATCGACAGGACACGCTCCGCGGATTCGGTCCAAGAACCATCATCCAGCCGATAGCCGAAGTGGACCAATTGCTCGTATGGGTAGTTCAGCGAGGAGAATTCGGCACGAACGATTCGTGGCCGCTGGCTGATCTTGAGAACCGTGATGACCGGGTCGGCTACCGGCTCTCCGGGCGATGCGGACCGCGGCCGGTAATGCGCCAGACCGGCGCTGGTACCGATCCACACGCTGCCGTCGGAATCGGCCCAGAATGCCTCGCCGTCGGTGTCATTCCATATCAGGCCGTCCTCGGTGGACATCTGCGTCCACGTCCTGCCGCGCAGGACAGCCACGCCTTTGGCACTGCCGCGCCAGAAATTCCCGAATGCATCAAAGCCGTGGAAGGAAGTGACGTCATTCGACTGGGGATCGCCTGGAACGATCGAGTCCGCGCGCACGATACCGCCACCGGAAATCTGTAGTCGTTCGACTCCGGCGTCCAATCGGTGGCGCAGCCATAAATTACCATCGGGCCCGAGGGCCAGGACGTACGCATCTCCGCTGATGAGCCCCTCGGATTTTCCGAAGTGGCGCCACACCCCATCGCGCATACGCCAGAGCCCGTCGGGATTCGTGACCCAGATCGCCCCACCGGTGTCCATGGTGAATCCCCATGCTCTGCCCAGCAGCGACTGGGGTTGATCGATGTGGACGAACCGATCCGAAACGGCAGGCCGGCTGTTCAGGAACACCCGCCGGCACTCCCCAGCCAGAGACGGTCCAGACGGTCGACGAATATGAAGTTCAGGCTTTCGACGGCAGATCCTGCCGGCTTACCAAGTGGATTTTTCCGCTTACTGGGTCGAGACGTGCCAAGCCTCCGGGTCTGGTGACGGCCCAGATGGAGCCGTCGGAGGTCTCCCCCAGCCAGCGGACGGCGTCGCCTCCGAGACCGTCCTTCTTGGTCCAGGTGGTTGCCTGCGAGTGCCCATCCAGGCGCGTCAAGCCGGCAGAAGTACCCACCCAGAGAGCGCCTTTCCGGTCCCTCCTGATGCTCCAGATCAGGTCCGACGCCAGGCCCTCGGCGATGGTCCAGGATTCCCACTCATCTCTGCCGATCCAGCGAGCGAGACCCGCGCCGATCAGCCCAATCCACAAGGAGCCCACCCGATCTTCCAAGGCGGCGCTGGCCATGGCGCTACGCAAACCACGCCGGCGGTCCACCATGGTCCACCCCGCGGCGCCCCGGATCGCCAACCCCTGGTCGGTGGGAACCATCACCGATCCGTCCTTGGTGATGGTGATGGCGCCCCAGAACATGCTTGTTCCAATGTCGCGAATTTTCCTGGATCAAGCGAGCTTGGCCCGGCGGCTTGCGGTAAAGCCGGCTAGGGCTCGGACCCATACCGTCCCATCCGGGGAAACTGCGATCCCGTCCCAGGAGTCCTCGGGCAATCCGCTGTCCGGTCCGAAAATCGAAATCCGGCCTCCGTCTTCGACGCACAGATGGAGATCGCAGCCGAACCAGAGTTGCGAGCCCGTGCCGCAGAATGCCGTGCGTGGGTTTGCCTTCCAGAGCGGCGGTCAGCCGATATGGATGTCAGACGAAAGAAGCGCCACCGGCCGGCAAGATCTCTTGAGGCCAGCCGTGGTTGATACCACCACATGGCCCTGGACGTCTTCGGCGATGCGTTGTGCACCCGCCAGCGGGCCGCTCATGCGGGGAACCGGATGGAATGTTTGGCCATCGAATCGGAAGATCTGGTTACAGGCGTTCGTCCAGAGCGCGCCATCGGATGCCACGTAAAGCGTGTGAATTTCCGTAGCGCAGGGTAGTCCTTCGGCCGGCCCGATCAGGCGAAGGCGGGTTCCGTCATAGCGATACAAGCCCCCTTCCGAGCCCGCCCAGATAAAGCCTGCCCGGTCTTGCGCCAGCGACAGGATCACCTGATTCTGCAGCCCTTCGGCCGCGCCATATTGGCGGAAACTGTACTGTTGCGCCGGCAAGCCCCAGGCTGAACGTAATGATCAGCATCGCGCCCTTCGCGCAATTACACTTCCGGACCATCCGATACCCCTATGCCTCTTATCGGCAGAAGGCCGTAATCCCACTAAGGAGCACTTATACTGAAAGCGATCCAATGATGCTTGTCAGGCTGCTCCTCTTCCTGAGCTTTCTGGTATGCATAGGTGTAAACCTTTACCTTTCGGAACAATTGATTGATGAAGTCGAGCGGGATATGGCGATGAATGAACGCCCTTCTCTGAAATTGTTGATCAACGGGAACGCTTACTTTTGGAGAGCGATCCGTCAGCATAGACTTCTATATCCATCTAGCCGATTGCGTCGAAAAGTCATAATTTTGACAGTCTTGACGATCCTTAACTTATTGAGTTTTTTTGCGTCATTCCCGTGGTCGATCTCGTAGACTCGATCTTCCAAATGCAGTCTCGCTGATACAATGAAAATTCACGGAGGTGGGATGGCTGCTCTAACAGCGCCGCGTTTCGGTGCCGGTCAAGATCGGCAACGTTTGGGTGGGCGGCAATCACCCCGATCGTGGTTCAGTCGATGACCAATACCGACACCGCCGACGTCGATGTCCACCGTCAATCAGGCCATGGCGCTGGCTCAGGCGGGCTCCGAGCTGGTCCGCGTCACCGTCAACACCGAAGCGGCCGCGCAGGCCGTGCCCGAAAATCGTCGACACGCTCGATAAGTTCGGCGTGCGGGTGCCGGTCATCGGCGATTTTCACTACAACGGCCACATCCTCCTCAAGAAATATCCCGACTGCGCCCGTGCGCTGGCCAAATACCGCATCAATCCCGGCAACGTCAACATCGGCAAGAAGCACGACGACAATTTCCGCGTCATGATCGAGGCCGCGATCGAATATGACCGGCCGGTGCGCATCGGCGTCAACTGGGGCTCGCTCGATCAGGCGCTGCTTACGCGCATGATGGATGAAAATTCGCGCTTGCCCGAACCGCTGGACGCCAAAGAAGTCACCATGAATGCGATCGTCGCCAGCGCGGTGCGTTCCGGCCGAGGCTGCCGAGCACTACGGCTTGGGTCGCGACAAGATCATTCTGAGCGCCAAGGTCAGCGGCGTGCAGGATCTGATCGCGGTCTATCGAAAACTGGCCGCCCAGTGCGACTACGCGCTGCATCTCGGACTTGACCGAGGCCGGGCCTGGGATCGAAGGGCATCGTCGCCACCACGGCCGCGATTGGCGTGCTGCTGCAGGAAGGCATCGGCGACACGATTCGCGCTTCGCTGACGCCGCTTGCCCAACGGCGATCGCACCGATGAAGTCATCGTGTGCCAGCAAATTCTGCAAGCGCTCGAGCTGCGCAGCTTCACGCCGCAAGTCACCGCGTGCCCGGGCTGCGGCCGGACCACCAGCACGTTTTTCCAGGACATGGCCGACCAGATCCAGACCTATTTGCGCGAGCAGATGCCGGTCTGGAAGGGCCGATACTCCGGCGTCGAAGAGATGAAGGTCGCGGTGATGGGCTGCGTCGTGAACGGGCCTGGCGAATCGAAGCACTCGAACATCGGCATTTCGCTGCCGGGGACGTTCGAAGAACCGGTCGCGCCGGTGTACGTCGACGGCAAGCTCTCCACCACCCTGCGCGGCGATCACATCGTGGCCGAGTTCATCGAGATCCTCAACAACTATGTCGACCGCCGGTACGCCGAGCGCGTCGCCGAGACAACTACCGTCTAGTGGTACGCGCGCTTCCCATCTACCGCGTTCGCGCCGTAAACACCGCGCCCGAGTCCGAAAACAAGATTCACGACGATCGGGTGGCCGCCAGTATGGCTTTCGCGGCGGGCTGGTCCCGGGCGTAACGGTCTACGGTTATATGCTGGCGCCGATCGTGGAAACATCTCCCGAATGGCTCGAGCGCGGATCGATGACCCTGCGGCTGATCGAGCCAGTATATGACGGCGAAGAAGTGATTGTGCAAGCCCATGCCAGTGACGACGGATCGATCGCGGTCATCGCCGAACGGGCGGCCGGGACACTCTGCGCTCGGGGCATCGCTTCCATTCGGGACGCTTCGTTGTCTCCCCCGCAGCCATTGCCTGAGTATCCACTGCCCGGGACCGAGCAACGCCCGACGCCTTCGCCCGATACCGTAATACCTGGCCAACTCCTGGGAACTGTAGCCGTGCCCCTCGATCTGAGCGGCTGGCGGCCGTACTCAGAACGGCTGCTGCAATATTCCAACGACGTCTTAGCCCGCAACTTCCGCTTGGGCCCCTGGATTCACACCGCCAGCGAAATCGACAATTGGGGCGTAGCCCGGGAAGGTGACGTAATTTCCGCGCGAAGCCGCATTCGAGAACGATTCGACCGCAAAGGACACGAATTCGCGGTCCTGGATGTCACGCTCGTTGTCGAAGATCGGCTCATCCAGACGGTGCGTCACACAGCCATCTATAAACCGCGCATGATCGATCATTAGGGAGTACGTCCACCAACATGCTTCGCCTGATTCTTTTCCTGATCACCTTACTGCCGTTGGCCGCGCAGCAATTCTCCACCGATCTCTATGCCGGTCTCCGCTGGCGCTCCATCGGTCCTTATCGCGGCGGACGCACCGTGGCAGCCGCCGGCATTCCATCTCAGCCCAACGTCTTCTATATGCCGCCAATGACGGCGGGATCTGGAAGACCGACGACTATCGGCAGAACCTGGAACCCGCTCTTCGATGACCAGCCCACCGGCTCCATCGGCGCGCTCGCCATCGCGCCATCCGATCCGAATATCATTTACGCCGGCAGTGGCGAAGGGCTTGCAGCGCCCCGATCTTTCGGTTGGCGACGGAATCTACAAATCCACTGATGGCGGCAAGACCTGGCGGCATCTCGGCCTGCGCGATGGCCAGCAGATTCCGGCGATCCTGGTCGACCCGCGCGATCCCAATCGCGTCTTCGTGGCGGTGCTCGGCCATCCCTACGGTCCGAATGCCGAGCGCGGCGTGTTTCGATCTACTGACGGCGGCGAGACCTGGCAGAAGGTCCTGTATAAGGACGAGAACACGGGCGCGATCGATCTCGCGTTCGATCCCGCCAATCCGCGCATCATCTATGCCGTCTTGTGGGCAGCGCGGCAAGGTCCTTGGGAGAACGGTGAGTGGTCGGGGCCGAACAGCGGACTCTTCAAATCCACCGACGGCGGCACAACTTGGAAGCAGCTCACCGGCGGCTTGCCCGCTCCTGCCCAGGGGTTAGGACGCATCGGCATCGCAGTCGCCCCCAGCGATCCGCCAGCCGTATTTACGCTCTGGTAGAAGCGAAGCCGAGCGCGCTCTATCGCTCCGACGATGCCGGCGCCAATTGGCATCGCGTCAACACGGAAGCGCGCATCTCCGGCCGCGGTTCCGATTTCGCCGGCGTACGGGTCGACCCCAAGAACCCGGACGTCGTCTATGTGGCCAACACATCCACGTATCGTTCCACCGACGCTGGGCAACGTTCACCGCAATAAAAGGCGCGCCGGGTGGCGACGATTACCACACCATCTGGATCAATCCCGAAAATCCGCGCATCATCCTGCTCGCCAGCGACCAGGGCGCCACCATCAGCGTCAACGGCGGCCAGACCTGGAGTTCCTGGTACAACCAGCCCACCGCGCAGTTCTATCACGTGATCACCGACAATCAATTTCCGTACTGGGTTTACGGCGGCCAGCAGGAGAGCGGTTCGGCCGGCGTTGCAGCCGGAGCGACTACGGCCGAGATCACCTTTCGCGAGTGGCATCCGGTGGGCGTCGAAGAATACGGTTACGTCGCGCCTGATCCGCTGAATCCCAACCTGATCTATGGCGGCAAAGCGACGCGCTTCAATCAGACCACCGGAGAAGTGCAGCAGATCGGCCCGGCCGTGCTGCGCGGCGGCAAGTACCGGTTCGTGCGCACCATGCCGATCATCTTTTCGCCGGTGGATCCCCATGTTTTATACCTGGCATCGCAGGTGCTCTTCAAGACCATCAACGGGGGCCACAGTTGGGAGCCGATCAGCCCCGATTTGACGCGCGAGAAATACGATATCCCTGCCAGCGTCGGCGTTTATCGCCGAGGATGCCCGCAAAGAGGCTACCCGGCGCGGTGTGATCTATGCCGTTGCGCCTTCGCATAAGGATATAAACGTCATCTGGGCCGGAACCGACGATGGACTGATTCACGTCACCCGCGATGGTGGGAAGTCCTGGAAGAACATCACGCCGCCCGATCTGACGCCCTGGAGCAAAGTTTCCATGCTGGAAGCTTCGCACTTCGACGATCTGACCGTCTATGCCGCCATCAATCGCTTCCGGCTGGACGATCTGAAGCCGCATATTTATCGCACCCACGATGGCGGCCAGACCTGGAAGGAGATTGTCGCGCGGCCTGCCAGCTGGCCCCGTCAACACCGTGCGCGAAGATCCTGTGCGCAAGGGCCTGCTGTTCGCGGGCACGCGAGCTGGCGGTTTACGTTTCGTTCGATGATGGCGATAGCTGGCGGCCGCTGCGGCTCAACATGCCGGCCATTTCGATTCGAGATCTGGTGATTCACGCTAACGACCTCGTGGCTGGCACGCACGGCCGTGGCTTTTGGATTCTCGATGACATCTCCCCGCTACGCCAGATCAGCGCTCAGATCGCAGCTTCTGATGCGTACCTGTTCCGCCCATCCGCCGCCTACCGGCTGCGTAGCGACAATATACCCGGACACGCCGCTGCCGCCCGAGGAGCCTGCCGGCCAGAATCCGCCTGACGGCGCCATCCTGTATTACTACCTGAAGTCGCCCGCCTCGTCCCCGGTGACGCTGGAAGTTTTCGACGGCGCTAAAAAGCTTGTCCGGCGATTCTCTAGCAACGACAAACCTGAGCCGCCGGACCCTCTGTTGAACGTGCCGACCTATTGGATCCGTCCGCCGCAGATTCCAGCGCCAGCCGCTGGCATGCATCGCTTCGTTTGGGATCTTCATTATCCGCCGCCCGATGCCCTGCGGCACGAGTACCCCATCTCGGCCATCTATCGCGACACGCCTCGTCATCCGCTCGGTCCCGCGGTGCTGCCGGGGCAGTACACCGTTAAACTCACCGCCGGCGGGAAAACTTACACCCAGCCTCTGCTGGTGAAGATGGATCCGCGCGTCAAAACGCCGCCGGCCGGGCTGCTGCAGGGGTTCACGCTGGCGACCCGACTGACCGGCCTGTTGCACCAGGATTTCCAGGCGCTCCAGGAACTTCGCGAGTTGCGCTCGAAGCTCGCCCCCCTGAGTCCGGAACTTGAAAAGCAAATAGCCGAACTGGAAGGCAGCAGCCGCCGGCCGCCTGGAGATGAAGACGAAGACGAGGACGCTGGGGGCCTGACGAAGCTCAACAATGACCTGAATACGACGCTGGGTGTCATCGAAGGCGCCGATGCCACGCCCACCACTCAGGCCGTCGCTACGGTTGGCGAACTCGATCGGCAGCTACAGTCGTTGCTCTCAAAGTTGCGCGAGCTAAAGACCAAGGTCAAGTAGTCCACCGGATGTGCCAATTTGTCGCTCCGGCGGGCGGCATTTCAGCTTTTAGCGCCCGGCTAGCTTTAATTTCTTAAGCTTGACGTCCTGACTCTATTGGCATTGTGAATGCCACCCGAATAAGGTCTTTATGGGTGGAATATCGGTAATTCCGCGCGATAGCGAACGTCTGGCGAAAGCCATTGCCTTGGCCAACGCCCTGCCTCCGCTATCCCCGCTCGCCCGTCATTTGCTTGCCACCATTGCCTCGCCCGGAGAGGGCCCATCGTTAAGCGAGGTGGCCAGCTGGATCGAAAAAGACATCATGACCTCCGGCAAGGTCCTGGCACTGGCTAACTCGGCCCTCTTTGCCCGCCTGGTACCGACCCTGTCCGTACGTAAAGCGGTGATGCGGTTGGGAATAAATCCGCTGCGCAATTTGATCTTCCACGAATCGATGACCAGGGCCTGGAGCCAACTGCCCACGCCCGCACAGTGGTCGTCCATCCGCTTCAATACTCATTCCATCGCCACCGCGGTATTCTCCGAGATAATTGCATCCGCGCTGGCGCCGCAATACATGGAACTTGCGTTTCTGGCGGGGCTTTTTCATGACACCGGCCGCCTGGTTATTGCCGTGCTCTTACACGATAATGTCGAAGCATTGGAAGAGTTAAACCGGCACGAACACCAGGATCTGGAAGAAGTGGAGAAGGACCTGGTTGGCTTTACGCACTCTGAGGTGTCGGCCATTGTTGCCCGCTCCTGGAATCTGCCGCCCTCCCTCGAAACTGCCGTTCGCTATCACGAAAACCCGAATGCCGATCCAGCCCGGGATGATTCCGCTAAGATTTCGCTGAGCCACATCGTCAACGCCGCTGACTGGTGCGTGGACTGCCAGGGCTTTTCGATCAGCGGTGCGCGCCGGGAAGAGGAAGATAAGCTCAAAGTCCTACGCCAATTTGGGCCGAATATCGAAGGCTCCTCAGTCTTTTCCAGATTTGAGACCGAGCTGGAGATCCTGCTCGACATCCTGTAACCTCTTGTTTTCTCAACCAGGTGTATACTAGCTTGCGGGCATCTCGAAAAGCCCGTTCAGGAGCGTGTCATGCGACGATTTCGCGTTTTAGTCATAGCAGGAATTGCCACACTCGCGGTTGCCCAGCAGCCCTCCGGTGGTCCCTATAAGGTCCTCAATACTGCCAAGGTTGGGGGCGCGGGCGGTTTTGACTATGTCAATGCGGACGAGGCCGGCCGCCGCTTGTACGTCGCCCGCAGCGGCCAGGGCGCGCGTATCACCGTCTTCAATCTCGACACTCTTGAGCCGGCTGGCGAAATCCCCAATGTTGGTGCCCACGGCGCGGTGGTCTCCCCCAAGACCAATCACGGATTTGCGAGCAGCAAGCCGATCGCGATGTTCGACAGTAAGACACTCGCGCCCATCAAGACCATCGAAGTCGATGGCGCTCCCGACGGCATGCTCTACGACTCGTTCAACGATCGCGTCTACGTTCTCAGTCACCGGGCCCCGAACGTGACCGTGATCAATGCCTCGGATGGCTCGGTGGTCGGCACCATCGACTTGGGAGGCATGCCGGAACAAGCCGCTAGCGACGGAAAAGGCCGTATCTACATCGATGTCGAGGACAAAGGGAACATCGCTGTCGTGGACGCCAAGACTCTGATGGTTACCGCTCACTACGATCTGGAAGGGAAGGGCGGCGTGTGCGCGGGCTTGGCGCTGGATGTGAAAAATAACATCCTGTTCGCCGCCTGCCGAAATCCCCAAAATATGGTGATACTCAATGCCGCTGATGGCAAGATCCTGGATGCCCTCCCGATCGGCGTCGGCACCGACGGCGCGGTCTTCAACCCCAAAACCATGGAAGCGTTCAGCTCTCAGGGCGACGGTACACTCACCGTTATCAAGGAAAATAGCCCCACCAGCTTTGTCGTGGAACAGAACCTGGATACCATGCGGTCCGCCAAGACCATGACGCTGGATGGCAAAACCAATCGCCTCCTGCTGATCGCCGCTGAATTCGGCCAGCCCCCACGCCTCCTCCACCCGGAGGACGTCGGTAGAGGCCCGATGGTGCCGGATTCGTTTTCTATTCTGGTTGTAGGCAAATAACAAAATAGTCGTCTGGAGGGACCATGCGGAGCTCCCCAAGTTCTTATCTGATGGCCGTGCTGCTGCTGGGCGCTGTGGCGATCTTTGCGCAGTCTGGAAGCCTGACGCCGGCGCAAATGCGACGCCAGGGCCAAGGCGCAGAACGTGCCCGAAATACCTTACGAATCCGTGCCGAACTTCCTGAAGCTTCCGGCGAATCTGTATCTCGGCGAAGGCATCGGCGTCGCGACCAATTCCAAAGGGCATGTTTTCGTTTACACCCGCAGCCAGGACACCCGCCTGTTTGAGTTCGACGCAGAAAGGAAACTTTGTCCGCGAAATCGGCGAAGGTCTGTACGGCTTCGCGTTCGCTCACGCTGTCAGGGTGGATCCGCAGGACAACATCTGGGCCGTCGACGAAGGCACCAACATGGTGATCAAGTTCAATCCCGAAGGGCGCGTCGTGATGCTGCTCGGTCATCGGCCGGAATCGGTTGAGGGCGTGCCCATCACGCCGGCTTTCGGAGCGCCTCCGCCCCCCGCTGAGCCTTACACGTTCAATCGGCCTACCGACGTGGCCTGGGACCCGAGCTGGAAACATTTTCGTGTCCGACGGCTATGGCAATTCGCGCGTGGTGAAGTACGACAAGAACGGGACGATATCATCGCATCGGTCGGGACGCAAAGGATCGGAGCCCGGCCAGCTCAACCTTCCTCACACGCATGGCCGCTGACGCCAAGGGCAACATTTATGTCGGAGACCGAAGCAATGCTCGCATTCAGGTCTTCGACAACGATTTGAAGCCCAAGGCGATTTACGACCAGGTGGGCGCGCCCTGGGCCGTTTGCATCACGCCTGGGCCGCACCAATATCTCTACAGCTCAAATTCGAATCCCGACAACAACAATTCCGAAATCGTGGCGGTCACCGGCGAGATTTACAAAATGGAGCTGGACGGCACCATCTTGGGCAAATTCGGGAAACGCGGGCAAGCAAGCCGGCGAGTTCAGCACCATCCATGAACTGGATTGCCGCGGCGAGAACGAGCTCATGACGGCTCGAGATCACGGCCTGGCGGGTTCAGAAGATAATCTTGCATCCGAACAAGCCGGGCTTCGAACGGGAAATAGGAGATCTTCATGCACAGCTCCTCACGGTTATTCCTGGGCTTCTAGCGCTGCTTGGCCGGCTCGCTCTGCGCTCAGGCCATTCCCGAAATCGCCTTCGATTCCGCCCCCAACTTCTTAAAGCTGCCGGAGCACATCTACATTGGCGAAGCGGCCGGCGTGGCCACGAATTCCAAAGGACACATCTTCGTTTACACCCGCACCGGCGTTCCTTACGCGACCATCGGGAGTTCGCGGACATTTACCCACGGCGGCGCGCGGCTATTCGAGTTCGATCCCAGCCGGAAAGTTCGTCCGCGAGATCGGGCAGGGCATTTACGGATTCCTGTTTGCTCAGGTTGTGCGCATCGATCCCCAGGACAACATCTGGGTGGTGGATCGAGGCTCGAGCCTGGTGATCAAGTTCGATCCCGACGGCCGAGTGGCGATGGTGATGGGCCGCAAGCCTGAGGCGATAAACGTCGGCGCCGAGTGGCGCGGGCGGCGGCCGCGGTGGCCGTGGTGGTCGACGGCGGCGCGTCTCCCCGGCAGCGGGCATTCCGGGCGATCTTTTCAATCAGCCCGACAGATGTGGCCTGGGATGCTGCCGGCGACATTTTCATCGCCGACGGTTACGGCAATTCCGAATCGCGAAGTTCGATAAGAACGGCGAGTTCATCAAGTCCTGGGGATCGAAGGGCGCCGAGACCGGCCAATTCGATACGCCGCATTCGATCGCTACCGATGCGCAGGGCAACGTGTACGTCGCTGATCGCGGCAACAAGCGGATTCAGGTATTCGATAACGACGGCAAATTCAAGAGCCAGATCTCCAACGTCGGCGCTCCCTGGGCGATCTGCATTTCTCCCGGCTCGCACCAATATCTGTTACAGCTCGAATTCCAACGAGACCAATAACTTGGACAACGGCGAAATCTACAAGACTGGAGTTGGATGGTACGTCCTGCGGCAAGTTCGGCAGGGCTGGCAAAGCTGATAAAGGAGTTCGGCACCGTGAATGAAATCGATTGCCGGCGGTCCGAACGAGCTTTACGTCGGTGAGATCGCGCAATTGGCGAGTGCAGAAACTCACGCTGCGCCAGTAGCCACGCGCTTTGATCACTGTTCAATTCCGCACAAGCGCGTCCCAGCCGACGACACCTCGTCTCTCTTATTCCGCTCGAAATCCATGAGCTTCTGCTGGCAGGAACTTGGTACGCTAGGTGCTCAAGAAGTTAGTTCGGAACGAGGTGAAGTGTGCGCGCTCTATTGAATGATGTCCGCTACGGTTTGCGGATGCTGGCCGCCAACCCCGGCTTCTCGGCTGTCGCTATTCTTTCACTGGCCATCGGCATTGGTGCCAACACCTCCACTTTCAGCCTGGCCGACGCTTTGCTCCTGCGCCCGCTGCCGGTTCAGCGCCCCGGCGAAATCGTTCGCGTCCTAAGCACCTCCACCGCCCAGGAATTCGGCGGCATTTCCTATCCCGACTACCTCGACTTTCGCAGTCAGACCAAAGCTCTCTCCGGACTGGTGGCTTACGAACAAACCGCCCTGGGTCTCCAGGCCTATCCTCAATCGCCCACGCAGCTCAAGCTCGGCCTGGCCGTCAGCTCCGACTTTTTTGACGTGCTCGGTGTGCAGCTCGCGCTCGGGCGCGTTTTCCGCCCCGACGAGTACCGCTCGCCGGTTGTGGTTCTGAGCGATTCGCTGTGGCAATCCGAGTTCGCTCGCGATCCCAACGTCATCGGCCGCACCTTGAAGCTGAGCAAGATGCCCTTCACCATCATCGGCGTAGCGCCCCAAACCTTCCCGGGGCTGGATTCTTTCGTCCACGAAAACATGTACATTCCGTTTGGCATTTTGCCGCTTGTAGCTCCGGACAAGAACCCGCTTGTGGCGCGCGACCGGCTCTATCTGGAGGCGTTCGGACGTCTGGCTCCTGGCCGCTCAGCCCTCCAGGTACAAGCCGAGCTGCAGACTATTGCGCGCAACCTGGAGACAGCTTATCCGGCTACCAATCGCGGGCGCGGCGTAGTTGCCGTCTCGCCGCTCCGGGCCCGCACCTACCGGTCGGAAGAAGCGCTGCCCATAGCAGTCTTACTGGCCATCGCGGGCTTGGTCTTGCTGATCGCATGCGCCAATGTCGCTAATCTTCTGCTGTCGCGCGCCCGGGCGCGATCCCGTGAAATCGCCGTCCGCCTCGCCATTGGAGCGAGCCGCAGCCGCCTTTTCCAGCAGCTCCTCACCGAGAGTTTTCTACTTGCGTTGGCCGGCGGAGTGGGAGGACTGTTGCTCTCCCTCTTCAGTATCGATTTCTTCTCCTCCCTTCGGCTCCCCACCGCGCTGCCGGTCTGGCTGGTAGCGAAATTGGACCTCCGTGTGCTGCTTTTTGCGATGGCGTCGTCGCTTCTAAGCGCCCTGATTTTCGGATTGGCGCCCGTCCTGTACGCGCTGAAATCAGACTTGAACTCCGCTCTTAAAAACGGCGATTCTTCGCCTTCAGGCAAGCGCCCCCGCTGGCAGGCGCGCAATATCCTCGCCGTTGCGCAAATAGCAATGTCAGTAATGCTATTGCTGGCCGCCGGGTTGCTCATCAAGGATTTCTCCAGCCTGGTTCACGGTCAGCCTGGTTTCCGTACCGGCCACGTGTTGGTGGTAGGTTTGGATCCCTCAGTCGCAGGCACTCAGGAACCACAGGCTCGCGCCTTCTACCAACAACTCATCGCCCGGCTCCAGGCCCTTCCCGGCGTCCGGTCCGTCGCGCTTGGCCAGCACATCCCGCTCGGAATCAGCAGTTCCCTCAGATCCGTTGTGGTCGAAGGATTCGAGCTTTCGCAAAATCAAAAGAGCTTCTCCGTCGAATCCAACACCGTTGACGATCACTATCTGACCTTGATGCAGATCCCCATCCTGCGAGGGCGTAACTTCGACGGCCGCGATACTGCTTCCTCGCCTCCCGTCGCGATCGTGAACGAAGCCATGGCCCAAAAGTATTGGCCTAATCGAAGCGCCGTCGGCGGACGGGTTCGCATAAACGGGCGAACTCTTGAAATTGTGGGTGTCGCAAGGACCATCCAGTATCGCGACCTTTCCGAGCCCCCCATGCCCTTCTTATATCTGCCGTTCGCGCAGGAGTACGTCTCTCTCCTGACGCTGCACGTCGAAACCGCGGGTGACCCGGCCGCTCTGGCCGCTCCGGTCCTGGCCGAGATCCGCCGCCTGGATCCCGCTACAGCGGTGCAGGATATCCAAACCTTGGATCATTTCTACAAGGAAGTTGCATTGATCGGCAATCGCATCATTATGCAGGTGGTGACCGTCATCGGCTTGTTCGGACTGCTGCTCGCCACCATGGGCCTCTACGGCGTGATCGCCTATGCGGTCAGTCGCCGCACTCGCGAGATTGGCATACGCATCGCAATTGGTGCGGACCCTCAAGGCGTCGCCCGACTGGTGCTGCGCCAAGGGATGCTGCTGACCTCGGTGGGCGTCTTAATTGGCTTGCTGCTCGCTTTGTCCGTTTCCAGCCTGCTCGGAAGCTTGCTGGTTGGAGTCAGTTCGCGCGATCCTTTCGTGTTTCTCGGCGTAACGTTGATTCTCGCCGCTGTCAGCCTGTTGGCGTGCTACATCCCGGCCCGGCGCGCCGCGCTAGTGGATCCCCTGGTGGCGCTTCGCCAGGATTAACCGCCTCGGCGGCCCGGTAATTTCGCGCTAGAATTTATCATTGTCTTCCAATCAACTTAAGCCTCCACAGGTCAGCCGCAGGAACTTACTGTCCCTGGCTGTTGGTGGCGCGTCCGCCGTTGCGCTCAGTTCAGTTGTGGCGTCGCAGCCTGCCTCCAGATCCGCCGCCGACGTAACCTTACGAATCGCTGAAATATCTCTGGAAGTGGCGCCCGGCAGGTTCATCAAGACGCGTGCCTACAACGGGCAGGCGCCCGGCCCGCTGCTCCGGATGACCGAAGGAAAAACCGTCACCGTCGACGTCATCAATCAAACCAAAGAGCCCGAGATGGTTCATTGGCACGGATTCCAAATTCCTCCGGAAGTGGACGGCGCGCACGAAGAAGGAACGCCGATGGTCCAGGGCATGGATCACCATAGATTCGTTTTCACCCCGCGCCCTTCCGGTACCCGCTGGTATCACACTCACGCCATCGCCGGCCATAATCTCCAGCGCGGCACTTACTCCGGACAGTTCGGAATGGTCGTGATTGAGCCGCGTGACAACCCCGCTCGCTACGAGTTGGAAATCCCCATTGTGCTGCACGAATGGGATCCCTACTTCTCGGCCGAAAACGCCATGGACGTCGAATACAATGTTTATTCCATCAACGGGAAGATGCTGGGATCTGGCGACCCGATCCGTGTAAAAAGCGGCCAGCGCGCTCTCCTTCGCGTCTTGAACGCCAGCGCGAACCGGCAGCATCGCATCGCCTTCGCCGGGCATACTTTTGAGGTCATTGCGCTGGATGGAAATCCAGTCAAGACCCCGCGCCGCGTCCCCGTGCTCGATCTTTCACCAGGCGAACGAGTGGACGCCATGGTGGAAATGGATTCTCCGGGAGTCTGGATCCTGGGTGAAGTGGATGATCGCGAGCGCGCGTCGGGCGCTGGAATAGTATTCGAGTATGGCGGTGCCACCGGAGCCCCGCAATGGATCGCGCCCTCGCCTTTCACCTGGAACTACACCGTTTTCGGCGGACCATCCGAGCGCCCCGATCCCGCCTTGATCCACCGTTTGGTTTTCGAGCGAAGATTCGATGGCCACGGCTGGTCTATAAATGGCAAGCCCTATCCTCAGACCGATCCGATCCCCGCCATCGCGGGCCGCTCCAACCGCCTCATTTTCGATAATCGAAGCGATATGGCGCATCCGGTGCATCTCCACCGGCACACCTTGGAGATCACGAAATTCGCCGGCGAGCCCAGCGCCGGTGTCTTCAAGGATGTGGTCATGGTTCCGGAGATGAAGACCGTCGAAGTGGATTTCCTGGCCAACAGCCCAGGCCCTTCTCTGTTCCATTGTCATCATCAGTTCCACATGGACTTCGGATTTATGGCCGTCATGCACTATTAGCGCGTACCGGAAACGGTTCCTATGCTCTCGTAGCCTGTCGCCACCCACGATCCGACCTCGTTGCCGAATGCCTCGCCGTTCCCGCCAACGCGACTGTGCCACAATGAGCGTCTTATGGCCTTGAACGGACGTGTCGCGCTCATAACCGGCGCTAGCCGCGGCTTAGGAAAATCAATGGCATTGACGCTCGCCGAAGCGGGCGCGCGCGTGGCCTTGGTCGCGCGCGATGTCGAACAGCTCAATGCCGTGGCCGCTCAAGCCCGCCACTCGGGCGCCCAAGCCGAAATTTTCCGTACCGATATCTCCGACGAGTCCGACGTCCGCCGGCTCGAGCGCGATGTTCTCGCCAAATTCGGTCCGGTCGATATCCTCATCAACAACGCCGGAATCGCCGTGCGCAAGCTGTGCGTCGACCTTACACTGTCGGACTGGATGAGCGTACTCAATACCAACCTCACCAGCGCGTTCCTGATGTCTCGCTCCTTTGTGCCCCACATGCAGGGCCGCGGCTATGGGCGCATCATCAATATCACCTCCATCATGGGCCACATCTCCGTTCCGATGCGCACTGCGTATTCTTCCAGCAAGGCCGGTCTCCTAGGCTTCACCCGCGCCCTGGCGCTGGAACTGGCTGGCGACAACATCACCGTCGTGTCCATCAGCCCCGGGCCGTTCGCCACCGAAATGACCATCCCGCTCATGACTAATCCCGAAATAAACGAGCAGTTCATGTCGAAAACTCCCTTGCGCCGTTGGGGCCGGCCCGAGGAAATCAGCAAGCTCGCGCTTTATTTGTGCTCCGACGAAGCCGGCTTCATCACCGGAACCGACATTGTGGTGGACGGAGGCTGGTGTGCCCAATAAAGGTGTGCTCAGTAAAGATGTGCGCAATAGAAGGGCCTTCCTCGCTGTCGCGCCCCTGCTCGCCCTGGCCGCGTGCCGTGGCAAGCGCGCCAAACGAATCGCAGTTGTTCCCAAAGCCAACTCGCACGTGTTCTGGGTGTCGGTGCACGCCGGAGCCGCGGCCGCCGGCCAGAAATTCGGCGTTGAAGTCCTATGGAACGGCCCCGCCCAGGAGACAGAATACGATCGCCAGATGCAGATTGTAGATTCGATGATCGCCCAACGCGTCGATGGTCTAGCCGTCGCCGCCACCGAGCGCAAGGTTTTGAATCGCTCGCTCGATCGCGCCGCCCAGTTGGGTATTCCCGTTACCGTGTTCGACTCCGGCGTCGATTCCAATAACTACCTGTCGTTCATCGCGACCAACAACTACCAGGCTGGCCAGATGGGCGCGCGCGAGTTGGCGCGGCTGGTACGTGGCCAAGGAAAGGTGGCCATGGTCATGAATATCCCAGGCAGCCTGTCCACAGTCGATCGCGAGCGCGGTTTCGACGATGTCATGAAATCCGAATTCCCGAAAATCGAGGTCGTCGCCCGCCAGTTCTCCATGTCCGACCGCTCCAAAGGTATGGCCGCCGCCGAAAATATCCTGACCGCGCATGCCGATCTCGGCGGCATCTTCGCTTCCTCGGAGCCCAGCAGCACCGGAGCCGCCTTGGCCCTCAAATCACGCAGTCTTTCCGGAAAAGTGAAGTGTGTCGGTTTTGACGCCAGCGACAATCTCATCGACGATCTGAACGATGCTTCTATCCAGGCGCTAGTCGTCCAGGATCCCTTTAAGATGGGCTTTGAAGCCGTCAAAACTTTGGTGGATAAGCTCAACGGCATTACGCCGCCCAAACAGATCGATCTCCCGGCCCGTGTTGTCACCAAAGCCGATCTCGACAAACCCGAGATTCACGAGCTGCTGTATCCCGATGTTAAAAAATACGTGGGCAATAGCTGAATCACAGCGTCATTCCACCCTGCTTCAAAAATGGGCTGCATCACACATACACAACATTTAGATTCAACAGAAAAGTTTTGCTGCCAACCTGCCTTTCAGGCATCACCTATAATCAGTCGACCTTTTGACGGTGGGTCAGAAGAAAGCCGGCAAACAGATGAGCAAACGCTTTTTTATCGAACTTGCGCAGATACAGGCCGTCAAGGAGAAGATTAATCGGTTGACCCAGTGGCTAGGCGAAAAGGCTCCCTATTGCGAGACTGACCAAAAGCATCTTGACCCGGGCACCCTCGAGCAAGCCTATTGGAACTACGGGTACCTTTGCGGGTTAAAGGACGTTATCGCGCTCATCCATCCGGGTTCACCCGAATAAGCGGCACCGGGGACACCGCCATCCCGAATCAGGTGGTCGCAGCGGATGAAGCAGCATGCCGTCCGATTCAAAGTCGTGGTAAAGACCGCACTCTCTTTCAAACGCAGTTCGAGGAGAATCGCAATACTCATACTTGAATCGATGATAGGTGCCTACGTGAACATGCAGTTGATTATTCACGTCTATCTCTGACCTTCCTACATAAGCAGCCTGGAAGTTGAGCCCATCCTCGGAGTCATCCAGCACGTACGCGCCGGGCGATCTGCGGATCACTTCCTGGTCAATAGCGCAATCGCTGAGCTGGAAGGGACCCCGCAATCCGCTCAATCCCTGGTCTTTGGCATCTCGTAGCAAAATAGACAACTTCATCTGCTGCCTCATGGCCGGCGCGCGACCCGGGTCTGATTCATGTGCGAATTATAGCGCCCTCGCGCCACTAGCTAAGCATGAAGAAGGTATTCGCGGTTCTCTTGCTGCTGATCTGCTCCCTCGGTGCCAATGCCGGCACGCTTACCAAGGCTCACAGTCAAGGCAAATTCAGCGACGAGGAAATCGAGGCCACCATCAAGGCCAAGCTGGCCAAATCCAAGATCGGCAAGGATGGAATGCAGGTCCACGTGAAGAACGGGATTGCCACCTGGACCGGTACCACCACCGTGATGCAGCATAAAGGCGCGGCCACCCGTATGGCCAAGACCGCAGGCGCCACGCAGGTCGTCAACAACATTAAGATTTCCGACAACGCCACGGGGATTACAGCGGTGCAGCCCCGTAAACTCGAAGTCAAGACCAACTAATGGGGCGTGCATATTTGTACAATAGTGAGGGTCGGCAAACCGAAATCACGAACTGAACTAGTCTAAGGCCATGCCTCTACCAACGGGAACCTGGACCATCAACCTGAACGGGCGTGTGCTGCAACTCATCGTCTCCGCCGTGGATGCACTGGGTAATATGTCCGGTTCTCTGGCAATCGCCGCAGTCAACACTCCGGTCTCGGGCTTCTGGGATGAAGTCGCCCAGAAGCTGAGCTTTAGCTTGTCCGTTAACCCGCAGTCGTTCACCGGATTTCTGTTTCAGGATCAATTTAGGATGCCCGGCCTCACCGGTTCCACTGTTTTCACTCTCGTCGGAAGCTTCCAGGATTTCACCGTCACCTCTGGAGATCGGTTGGTTTTCGGCTGGTATGCGCAGATTGGCGCTACCTGATAAGGAGAATTGCCATGCCTTTACAGAGCGGGAGTTGGAACGCCAACATCAACGGAAACGTGATTAACCTTCAAATAGGCGCCGTTGGCTCTCAAGGGGCCGTAAACGCGACTTTTCAGCCGGCCGCGAACGCCGCCAGCGGTTTCTGGGATGAAGATTCGCAAAAGCTTACGCTTTGCCTTCCCAGTGCGGTCGCGCAAGAGGTCTATACCGGCTACCTTTTTACGGACTCAATCAATCTTCTCGGAATCACCGGCAGCGTCATCTTCACCTTAGCGGGCTTCGTCGAGTGTTTTCAACCAGGCCCTCCATTCGTTACCCCCACGGCCAAGCGATCCGTTTTCGGCTGGTACGCTCAGATCGGTGTCGATTGACGCATGGTTGTCGGCATACAATCCTCCACTAGATCAATTGCCAGCTAGCCAGCCTTTATTGAGCCTTGCTACAATGCATTCCGTGCGCGCTAAGGTGTTACTCCTAGTCGCGGCGTTCTCGGGCGCGGCCTTTTCCCAGGAGATCCGGCTCACCTCCGGTCCTGTCGATAACCAGGTCTTCCAGCGAAACGCCGAACAGATCGCCGACATCAGTTTCAGCGGCGCAGCCTCCGGCAAGAAAGTCAATGGCAAGGATGTGGAGGCACGTCTCATCGCAGCCGACTCTACTCCCGTCCCCGGTTTCGATTGGTCTTCTGTATCGAAAGTCCAGAAGCTGAAGTGGGGCGGGGAACTGAAGCGCGTACCCGTTGGCGGCCCATATCGCCTCGAGGTTCGCTTGCAGGGAGCCGACTCCACGATTTCCGTTGCCAACCTCCTGGTCGGCGATTTGTGGGTCCTGGCCGGGCAGTCGAACATGGAAGGCCATGGCGATCTAGTCGACGTTCAGCAGCCCTCGCCCATGGTCCACAGTTTTGATATGTCCGACCGGTGGCTGGTCGCCGAAGAACCGCTCCACACCGTAGTAAGCGCGGTCGATCCCGTGCACTGGCCCCTGAATGCTGAAAGAGTCCCCGAAAGGTTGACTGGCCAGCCGCTCGAAAATTACGTTACCAATCGAAGAAAGGGCTCCGGCCTCGGTCTGCCTTTTGCCGTCGAGATGTTCGCGCGCACCAATGTCCCCATCGGTTTGATCCCGTGCGCTCACGGCGGCACTTCCATGGATCAATGGAGTCCGGCTTTGAAAGATCGCGAAGGCGAATCACTGTACGGTTCCATGTTCCGCCGTCTGCAGGCCGCCGGTGGACGAGTCAAGGGTGTCTTGTGGTATCAAGGCGAATCCGACGCCAGTCCCAAAGCCGCCCCTGCATTCCTTTCCAAGTTCGAAGCTCTGGTCAAAGCTGTTCGCGCCGATTTTAACCAGCCAGATCTCCCCTTTTACTACGTGCAAATCGGCCGACATATCGACAAGACCAATGTATCGGAGTGGAACTCCGTGCAGCTTGCCCAGCTCCGGGCCGAAAAGGAGATTCCTCACTCCGCGATGATCGCAGCTGTCGACCTGCAGTTGGACGATGGCATCCATGTCGGTACTGCGGACCTCAAGCGGCTCTCGCGCCGTCTGGCCGATCTGGTTTGCTTGGATCTGTTTCCGCGCCTCAAGGATTTTGGGGAGCGCAAGCGCGGCCCCCGACCCGTGGCTGCGACTTTTCAGGATGGTTTCGTGAAGGTCAGCTTTTCCGGCGTCAATGGGCGTCTCCAGTCCGAAGGTCCTATCTCGGGCTTCTCGATTCACCAGCCCGATGGTGAATGGCTGCCGCTGATCTATAAGTCGCATGTCGATCCGGCTGAGGCCAGCACGGTTCTGCTGTCCATCCAAGGTAAATTGCCCGACGGCGCTACTCTCTGGTACGGTTTCGGCAAAGATCCATATTGCAACCTGCGCGACGCTGCCGACCTGGCCGTCCCAGTCTTCGAAATCAAGATCGCCGGTGGCCCGGCTCTCCGGTCTGCCAGATAGCGGACTTCTGATAAACTGAGGTTTCCGCTTGTGGCAGGTCTTCGGCCTGCGAAACGTAAACAAGGAAGCCCCCGAATGAAATTTTTTACTCTGCCCGTTCTATTTTCTGCCCTGATGTATAGCCAGGCCCTGCCTGCTCCCCAGATCACCCCAGGTACTCCCGCTCCGCCGCAGGCCCCGCCGGCAGCTGCAGCCGCACTGCCCACGTCGTCCATCGCGCCGGACACCATCGTTCTTGAGTCCAATGGAAAGAAATACACTGCGGCTGAAGTTGACAAAATTATCGCTTCGCTTCCGCCTCAACTCCAGGCCAATGCCCGCATGCAGCCTCAACTCTTCGCTCAATTGTTCGTCTATCAGCAGTTGGCCGTCGACGGCGAAAAGGCTGGCCTTGATAAAGAGGATCCTTGGAAAGCGACTCTCGAGTTCCAACGCATGCAAACTCTCGCGCAGGCCGAGTTGACCACCCACGGCAACCTCATCCAGGTATCCATGGAAGATCAGCACGCTTACTACCAGAAAAATGCCGACAAGTACCGCCAGGCGAAAGTACGCGTCATCTATATCAGCTTTAATCCCGCTCCTGGCAAGGCCGGCGCTGAGGCCGACAAGCTGCCCACCGAAGCCGAAGCTAAGAAAAAGATCGATGATCTGCGCCAGCAGATCGTGGCCGGCGCGGATTTTGGCAAGCTGGCTCGCGAGAACTCCAACGACACCGCTTCAGCCGCCAAGGATGGTGATTTTGGCATCATCAAGCGCGGCAGTAGTTATCCCGACGCCGTCAAAAACGCCGTGTTTGCGCTCCAGGCCGGCGAGGTGAGTGAGCCTGTCAAACAGCCCAACGGCTTCTATTTGATTCGGGTGGATCAGTTTAACCAGGAACCGTTCGACGATGTAAGCATGCAGATATTCCAGGAAGTCAAGCAGCAGCGTTTCAACGAGTGGGTCACTGGCATGCAAAACCAATACAAGGTGAAAGTTGAAAACCCGGGTTACTTTACACCCCACGCGCCGCTGCAGCTCCAGCCGGTCCGTTGAACGGATTCGCAAACGTCTGCCGCCGCTCCAGGGACGATCGGTCCGCATCCGTTTCCTGCCCGCGCTGACCATTCGCAGCGGAAAGCTCTATTCCCGCCGTTCGGGCGGTCAGCCCGTATACGCCGGCAGCTACATTCGCAAGCGTGAGATTATTTTGGATTGCGAGCTTACCGGCCGTCCAGACGAGTTGGCTCGTATCCTTACCCACGAACTGTTTCATTTTGCTTGGGTTCGCCTTGGGAACCCACAGCGCCGATCTTACGAGAACCTTCTCCGCCAGGAATTGAAACTGCACGCCCGTGGCGAGCTCGGTTGGTCCGCTGAATCCCGAAAATCGGCTCTCGTCCCCCACTTCCCGCCACACCTCACCCTCCCCTGGCGCGACTACCTCTGCGAAAGCTTTTGCGATACCGCCGCCTGGCTTTATTCTGGCGTCCGCCGCCACTCTGAGTTCACCCTCGGCATGCGCTACAAAAACCGCCGGGCCACGTGGTTTTTTGAAACCTTTGGTAACCGCGGAATATCGATATAATTGACTCAGGAGGCTGTTCCTTGACTAAGCCCATCCAACTCGCTCCCCTGTGTGCCGCCGTGGCAGCCTTCCTCTTATGGACGGCCTGCACCAGTCATTCCGTGAAAGCCGATGCCTCGTTGAAGCCGGAAGGGAGCCGCAAACCTGCCCCTGAGTTCACCCTGAAAGATTCCAACGGTCAGACCGTTCACTTGGCTGACTACAAGGGCAAGGTCGTGCTCCTCGATTTCTGGGCTACCTGGTGCGGCCCCTGCAAGATCGAGATTCCCTGGTTCATGGAATTCGAGCAGCAGTTGAAGGATCGCGGTTTTGCAGTGGTCGGCGTCTCCATGGACGAAGACGGCTGGAACGTCGTGAAGCCTTACATCCAGCAATACAAGGTCAACTATCGTATTCTGCTGGGTAACGATCAGGTGGGCGAGATTTACGGCGGGGTCGAGTCCCTCCCAACCACGTTCATTATCGACCGCCAGGGAAAGATCGCTTCGGTCCACATCGGGCTCTCCGGGAAAGACGAATTCAAGAATGCCATCACTCAATTGCTCGACACGCCTCGGTCTGCTTCTCTCGCTCCTCTGGGCGCTAACTTCGCCTTCTTTAAGAGCGCAAGGTAGTTCCGTACTCAGCGTCGCGCCGCCCGAGAAGCTCACCGTCAAGCGCGGCGCCACCGCCGAAGTGAAGCTAAAGGCTCAGCTTCAGCCCGGCTTCCACGCCAATAGTAATGCTCCCGCCGACGAATTTCTTATTCCCCTCAAGCTCACCTGGGCCAAAGAGCCTCTTGAAGCCGAACAAATCACTTATCCCAAGCCGCAATTCGAAAAGTACGCCTTTTCCCCTAATCCAGTCTCGGTATTCAGTGGAAATTTCGAAATTGCCACCCGTTTCAAAGCTCTCCCCTCGGCCAGCCCCGGCTTGAACGTGATGACTGGAAAACTTCGCTTCCAGGCCTGCAACAATAAGGAATGTTTGCCCCCGCGAACCATCGACGTTCGCTTCAGCGTCGACCTGCAGTAACCGTCGGCGTAACCATCAGCTCGCCACTGAAACATTCCCGACTTTCCAGAGTCAATTCATCAAGAGCGCTGTCTCGCTCCTATGAACATTGCACGCCTTCTCACACTCACGCTGATCTTTTGCTCGATCACCCTGTTCGCCGACCAGATCACCATGAAAAATGGGGATCGTATTTCCGGCGCCGTCGTCAAGCTGGATGGCAAGAACCTGGTCTTTAAGTCCGATTACGCCGGAAATATCACGGTTCCCTGGGACGCTGTTGCCGCCGTCTCCTCCACGATGCCATTGAGCCTTACTTTGCAGGATGGACAACTCGTGGTCGGCCAGGTGACCACTGCCGACAACAAATTCGTGATCCAGACCCGCGATGCTGGAACCGTCACCGCCTCGCGGGAGTCAGTCCAGATGGTTCGCTCCCAAGCCGAACAGGCCGAAGCCGACCGGTATCTCAATCCACGGATTACCGATCTTTGGGCCGGTTTTCTGGACTTTGGATATGCCGCCGCCCGTGGCAACTCTATCACTAACAATCTCAACATAAGTGCGACCGCCACCCGCGCAACTACCCGCGATAAGATCGAAGTCACCTTCACTTCGCTTTACGCCAGTAGTACAGTATCCGGTAAGTCCAATGTCACCGCCAATGCCACTCGCGGGGGCATCGGCTATAGCCTGAACCTGACCCCCAGGACTTTTGTCTTCGCCGCTGTCGATCTGGAGTTTGACCAGTTTCAGGACCTGGACCTTCGCTTTGCTCCGTCCGGCGGCTTCGGCTACCACGTGGTAAAGAGCGAAAGGAGTATGCTCGACTTCTTCGGAGGCGGCGGCCTGAATCGGGAATTCTTTTCGAGCGGCCTGAATCGAACCTCGGGCGAGGTTCTGGGCGGGGAAGACTTAGTCTACAAAGTCTCTGCCATTACGTCGTTGCATGAGCGCCTGAGTTTTTTCCCCAACGTCAGCAACACTGGCGACTACCGCGCCAACTTTGACTTGTCCGCCGCCACCACGCTACGGAAATGGCTGTCCTGGCAACTTTCAGCCAGTGATCGCCTGCTGAGCGACCCCTTGCCCGGCCGTAAACGAAACGACATCATCTACACCACCGGCCTGCGCATCACCTTCGCCAAAAATTAGGGACAGTACACTCAAATACCGATTTCCACCGGCATTCACGCCCCGCGCACCGTGAACGATGCCAGCGCCAGCCCCAGAACTTGCTGTAGCTGATCCGCCTGGAAGTTGGCCGGGAACTGGACGTGTTCGGCTAGGTACCGGTCGCGCAGCATCCCTTCCAGCATTCCTATGAGAGCCGACCGCACTGCCTGCGGGTCCAGCTCCGGGCGAAGTAGCTGCATCGAGCGCATCTCCACTACCACGCCATCTAGCAATCCGACGAATCCCAGAAAGCCTTCCGTCAGCGCCACCACCGGCCCTTCCTTCCGAACCCGCCGGCCTTCCAGTAGCATCAGCAGTTTCAGCTCCGGGTCGGACTCTAGTCGCCCCAACACGCACCCCGAGATCGCCGTCAGTTTCTCCATCGGCGAACTCAGACCTTGGCTGGCTGCGCGCGCCTCTTCGCCAATTTGACCCCACCCCTCGTTGAAAATCGCCTCCAGCAGGCCTGCCTTGCTCCCGAAATGCTTCATCAGCTGCGACTCGCTGGTCCCCGCCTGTCGTGCAATTGCCGACGTGCTGGCGTGCTCGTACCCGCGGGCCGCGAACAGCTTCTTGGCTGCTTGCAGGATGCGCTGGTGCGTGGAGAGTTTCTGTGGTGTCGGTTCCGTAACTGGTATCACTACTTACAATATATCACATAGTAGCACTGCTATCGGCCACCGTGCTGCTAGCACCACGTCGTAGAGGTGTTTCTATTCCACCCGAGGCTCGGCTAGACGCAGCAGGGCAGCCTGCTCCTCCGCCCGCGTGTCATTCAGAAACGTTCCGTGGCCGCTCTCCACTCCCGCCAGATATTTCAGCTTCGCCGCGCTCCTTTGGATCGGCAAAAATTCCACATGGAAATGAAAATAGGGATGCTCCCCGTCCCCCGGTCGCTGCCGCACCAGCATCATCAACGGCATCGGAAACCCATACAAATTGTCGTACTTCTGCCGCACGATTTTCAGCAGCGCAGCAAGGTCTACCCGCTCTGCTTCACTCAGTTCCCGCAAGGTGCCCACGTGTCGACGCGAGTAAATCTGCATCTCGCTCGGAAACCTGCCGAAGAAGGGCAGAAAAGCCACAAAGCTATCGTTCTTGGCCACCAGCCGGCTGCCATCCTCGATCTCCTCCGCCAAAATCCGGCAATACAAACAAGCCGACTGCTCGCGAAAATATTGCTGCGCCGAATCCAGCTCAGTCTGAACCAGTGGCGGAACGAAAGGGAACGCATATATCTGACCGTGCGGATGCGGCATCGTCACTCCGATTGCTACTCCGGCATTCTCGAACACAGATACGTACCGAACTTCCGGATTGGCAAACAGCTCCGCCGTCCGCTTGGCCCACAGCTCGATGACCTTCCTCCATTGGTCCACTGCCAACTGCGCTGGCAGCAGCTCATGCTTCGGAGAATAGAGCACCACATCGCAAGCCCCCTTGGCGCCCGTGCTCTTGAACCATCCCGGCTCCGGCGAAAACAGCGGATTCGCAAAACTGAACGCCGGAAAATCGTTGGGATATAGATGAACGTCGTAATCGTCCGGCACCCGCCCCGATCCGGGACAGAACGGACACCATTCCCCCGGTAATTGCGGACGGCCCTGGCGCTCCGTCGCAACACCTACCCATTCCCGCAGCAAGGGATGCCATCGAAGCTCAGCCGGCGAACTCGAATCTGCCATGTTGGACCAAGAAACAGAATACAAAGAATTCGCGCCCGCGCCTGGCCCCTTCTCAACTTGCTACAACTGAAGTCAAATGAATATCCGCCGGGAAGATGTGCTGGATTACCACGCCTCCGCGCCCCAGGGGAAGATTTCCGTCACCCCTACCAAGCCCTGCCACACGCAGCGCGACCTCAGCCTTGCCTACACTCCGGGTGTCGCCATTCCATGTCTGGAAATCGAAAAGCAACCGGCCCTGGCATATCGTTATACCGCCAAGGGCAACCTCGTTGCCGTAGTAACCAACGGCACGGCCGTGCTGGGCTTGGGAAATATCGGACCGCTGGCCGCCAAGCCGGTCATGGAAGGCAAGGGCGTTCTGTTCAAACGCTTCGCCGACATCGACGTTTTCGATCTTGAGCTCGCCGCCACCGATCCCCAGGATGTTATTCGCGCCTGCCAGATGCTGGAGCCCACTTTCGGCGCCATCAACCTCGAGGACATTAAAGCTCCCGACTGCTTCATCGTCGAAGAGGAGCTGCGGCGCACCATGCACATACCTGTCTTTCATGACGACCAGCATGGCACCGCCATCATCGTCGGCGCGGCGCTGCTCAATGCCCTGATCCTGGTGAACAAGAAGATCGAAGAGGTGAAGGTTGTCTGCAACGGCGGCGGCGCGGCCTCCATCGCTTGTGCCGAGCACGCCCTCAATCTCGGCATGCGGCACGAAAACATCATCATGTGCGACATCGCCGGTGTCGTCTACGAAGGCCGCACCGTCGAAATGAATCCTTACAAAGCCCGCTTCGCGCGCAAGACGGAAATGCGCACTCTCTTGGAAGCGATGCGTGGCGCCGACGTTTTCATCGGATTGTCGGTTGGTAATTGCGTCACTTCGGAAATGCTGCTGGCCATGGCCGGCAGCCCCATTGTCTTCGCGCTCGCCAATCCTGATCCCGAGATTCCCTACGACGCCGTCGTCAAGACCCGGCCCGACGCCATCGTCGCCACCGGCCGGTCCGACTATCCCAACCAGGTGAACAATCTGCTGGGCTTTCCCTTCATCTTCCGCGGCGCTTTGGACGTTCGTGCCACCACCATCAACGAAGCCATGAAACTCGCCGCCACGCACGCGCTCGCCGGGCTGGCCCGCGAAGAGGTGCCCGATTCTGTCAGCCGCACTTACGGAGTCGAGCGCCTCCGGTTTGGCCCCGAGTACATCATTCCTAAGCCCTTCGATCCACGTGTTCTCCTACGCGAGGCGTCAGCGGTGGCCAAGGCCGCTATGGACTCCGGCGTCGCGCTCGAGCACATAGATCTCGACGTCTATCGCGACGAGCTGGAGCGCCGCCAGAGCAAAGTCCACGGTGTCATGCGCATCATGATCCACAAAGCTCAGCAAAAACCCATGCGCGTCGTCTTCCCGGAAGGCGAGGAAAGCAAAATTCTGCGCGCTGCCCAAATCCTGATTGATGAGAAAATCGCCCTGCCCATCCTGCTCGGCCGCGAAGCCGTGATTCGCGAGCGTATGGCCGATCTTCACCTCACTCTCAACTCCGCCATAATCGTCGATCCCGCCCAATCGCCCGAGCGCTCCCGTTACGCCAGCGAACTGTACCGCCTGCGGCACCGCAAGGGCATCACTCCCAAGGAAGCTGACTACCTCATCCTCAACCATAATTACTTCGCCTCTATCATGGTGGCGCTCGCTGACGCTGATGCGCTGGTGGGCGGTCTCACCCAGCACTACCCCGATACCATTCGCCCGGGTCTCGAAGTGATCCCCATCCGTGCCGGCCTCCGCCGCGTCTCCGGGCTCTACATGATGATAACGATCAAGGGCGTTTATTTCTTCGCCGATGCCACCGTGAATATCGAGCCTTCCGCCGAAGATCTGGCCGAGATCGCCGTTTCCGCCGCCCAAACCGCCGAGCGCTTCAACGTGAAGCCGCGCGTCGCCCTGCTCTCCTTCTCCAACTTCGGCAGCGCCCGGCATCCCCTGGCGGACAAGGTTCGCAGAGCCGTCGAGTTGATAAAGAAGCGAGCGCCCGAGCTGATGGTCGATGGCGAAATGCAGGGCGACACTGCCGTCACCCCGGAAATCATCGAGCGCGACTATCCCTTCAGCTCGCTCAAAGGCGGCGCCAATGTCCTGATCTTCCCGAATCTGGAAGCGGGCAACGTGGCCTATACGCTGCTGGCCCGGCTGGGCGGCGCGGACGCCATTGGACCCATCCTAATGGGACTGTCCAAACCCGTCCATGTCCTCCAGCGCGGCGCCGAAGTGAATGAGATCGTCAACGTAGCCGCCATCGCCGTCGTCGACGCGCAGCTTTGCTAGTGTTCGCGAGCGGCTCGAATCATCCCCGCTGTGGGCTAAGCGGCTTACAACACTTGCAGTTTTGAACGGATCTCCATAGCACGTTTCCCGTTATTAATCCGTCCCGACGCGCACCAACCATCTTAATTTTCTACAGCTTCAGGACCAATGCAGGGCCACGTTGGTGGCATGGCCGTTATATGTCCTTGTGGATCATTTCCTTATGGTGCATCGCATTCTCAATGAAGGTCGCGAATTTACGGTTGTGCCGGAAGCAACATAGGTACCTACTCAAGCCCTGCGTGGGCTCAGTCGATAGAATAGACAGTCGTGCGGGTTCACGCGATCCTTCTGCTGACTCTGACCGCTTTGCACCTGCAGCGTTACTTCTGAGTTTATGTTGTACAACGTTTTCCTGGACCAGAAAGGCGGCGTAGGATGCATGAAAATTAATTCCACAACCTGGAAACTCTTCGCCGACGCCTGTTGCGCTGCACTGGGAGCGTTTGTGGTTGGTCTGTGCCTCGTACGCACGATCAAGCACTTCGATAGCCTGTACATGACGGGCCTCGTCTTGTCCGGCGCTTTTCTCATATTCGTTCTGTACTGGACGCGCCGGTCAGCTCGGAGATTGGCGGCGAGTGAGACTGCAAGGAAGAGTGCATCTACGTTCCTGTGGTCTTGCATTTTCTTCAGCATGATTGCCTTGAGTTTGGGTATGCAGGTGGCGGGCCTCGTTTGGTATGGCTCCGATTTCACTCGGAAATTTGGCGTGGTCTTCTGGAGCGGAATTACGTGTATTGCGACTTATCCGGTTCTCCGTGACGCGAAACGCCTTGCCGATGCAGCAGGGCTAAGCCTGGCTACGTCTCGGTAAGAGGGCCGGAAACAAGCGGGGCAGGGGAGAAACGACTTTCGTCGCGGGCATTCCCTTATTTGTTACTGTGATCTACTTTTGAGCCGACACCATTGTCCCCAAAGCGCGCCCTGGAAGTTGGGACATTCCGTATCGTTGCCATCTCGCGGATTGAGATCCATCGGTCCAGACGGGAGGGGTAGGGCGTTTCGCGTCAAACTGAATCCCACCACATGCGACCAGCCCAGTCACGCCGTTACATGAATGAATATCGCGGCAAGAAAGGGTATCGCTATGATCACAATCGGCAGAACTGACCTCAGAGAGCTCTTCGACAGCTCCAGACTCAAGAAGCCACTCTCACTTTGCGGGGCCAACTGGAAGGTTTCCGAGCGGATGCTCGCCCACGGGAAAGTCGGCACCAGTGGCGCTTCGGTCCGACGCGATAGCTGTTGCCATCTCGGGCCATCGCTTCACAGGGTTGCCCAACGGCGCGGACGGATCTTGACACGCAATCAATGCCGCCGCATACTCGGGAGGGAATTGCGCCCCCACAAAGCCCGACCATATGGGTGCACTCGGAACACGAACGAAGGTTGACCCGGCTGTGCAAGACCGGTTCGTGAGGCACGCCAGACGTCAGTGGATTGCGGCCCGTTGCTTTCTCGGCATGTTAGGAGTGCTGCTCCCCTCTACCCTGCTCGGGATCTTGATATTTGGGAGTAGCCTTAGCTCGCTCGCCCAGGTGGGCTCGGATTGGGCCTATTTTGGCGCCGCGCTCGTGTCGGGATTTGTGCTGCCGCTCATTATCTCTCTGCCGATCCTGTGGCCTTGGGCTTCGAGCTGGCGCGAACCTCGTCGCATCGTTGCATTTCGCCGGTTTCACATCGCCGAGAATCGCAAGCTCAGCAAGCTGCTCACCCGTTATCTCGCTCCGTATGGACACGTTTTCACGCTGGCCGATACGCGCATTCACCTGAGCTGGACGGTCCGGATTCCACTCTTCCTCGGGCAACTCAGCTTCATTCACTTTCGGCCGCGAACGGTCAGTGACGCTGGTCGGTTGAAACTTCTGGGCCGGCTTCTGGGGCAGCGTGTTCGGCTCAATGTGAACTGGCTGGTTTCGTATCGAAAGCTGTTCGCAATCCGTTCGTCGGACGAGTATTGGCGCGCATGCGTGGATTCGCTGCTGGAACGCTCGGACCTGGTGTTGGTCGATATCTCGCAGCCCAGTGACGCGCTCGAGTGGGAGCTGTCGCAATGCGTCGAACGCTTGCCGGACCGAACCATACTGCTTGCAGCCGAAGATCAGCGGGAGATCGTCGAGAACTGGATGGGATCGGGCGGGCATGTGCATGCCGCGCTCCGGGTGCTGCCGCTGTTTGCGCACCGGAAGGGGCGGGTCGTCGGTGAGGATGCTTTCCGCTCCCTCATCGCGGAGCGGTTGGTCGCTACCCGCTATCCTTCGCAGCCGTCGTCGTTCCTGCGCACCTGCGCCTCGTTCGCTGGCAACTTGTCAACCTCCCTGGCCGTTGCCATCGCTACCGTGTTTGTGGCGTCGCCGTTTTACCTGCCATCGCTCACCGTTCGATACTCGCCTTTCCGTTGGCAGCTGGAGCAGGTGTATTACGCGGAAAAGACGTTGGCTGATAGGGCCCTCGCGCGTCTCGATTCGATGGACCACAAAGCGACTGTTCAAAGCATGCTCCGCAATGCGCGCAGCGGCAAGGTGGCCCCATCGCTGGATGCGCTAGCCAAAATCGGCGACCGAAGTAGCGTGGCGCCGCTCTGGGAGATTGCATGTAGTACGGAATCCCCCACGCGGGAGCATGCTGCGGGCGTGCTAAAGCAACTCTCGGCCCGTTTGGGGAACGGATTCGTGGACGAGAGTATGTCGGTGCTACGCGCCGGGCCGCCGGGTGTGAATCCCTGGGCGGCGCCGGTGTTCAGAGATCTGCTTAGGCAAGTGCCCCGGTCCGAGTTCGAGCGGCTGCTCGGGAGTCAGGTTGCGACGGCGCGTTTCACCGCGGCTCTGCGGCTTGCCCCGGAATTGGACCCACGCACTGTACCGGTTCTGCTCGAAATGATGCGCGCCGGCGTTACGGATCGCAACTTCAGGTGGGGCCAGTTTCGCTATGTCGATGAGACCGTGCTACCCCTGCTGAACGTCGGCAAGACTCTGGTTGATGCGTTCGCCTCGCACCCGGAGGTGCCGATCGAGGCAGCGGGGTTGAGGCCGTATTTGACCGGGTCAGACCAGGCGGCTTTCAGTGCTGTGTGGCTGGCATTGACGCACGGCTTCGACCAAGACCTGGAAGCCGTGTTACGGACTGCCGAGGGCCGCGATGGCTTCGCCGCGGTGTCGCAATTGGCGGAGTTTGCAAAGAAACGCGGTGATCCGGACGCGATCCGCGCTATCGCGCTTCTTAAGGTTTGCCGGCGTTCCGTCATCGATACGATGCTCGGGGACGGGAACCCGTTGACATCCGTGCGCGCATCGGTGGCCTTAGCCGTGCGCGGCGATGCCTCAGCAGTCAGCGTCGCCCTGGAAGCGTCGCGCGTGGTACAGATGGAATTGCTGGTCATGAAAAGACATCCCCACGAGGAAATGGCCCGCGCCGCAATCGACTACCTTTATGACGGAATCATGGGGCCGCGCACGCTGCCGAAGTCTCTGGAACGCACCGAAGAACTGCCGATCTCGCTTTTTGCGCCGCTGATCCGCCTGTATGTCCATGCCGCGGATGACGAAACGGCGAAAAAACTGATCGAAGCCTTTGTACGCCACTCCGACGCCACCTCGTGGTTCAACCAGGAGGATAAAAACGTCGGCACCGTCGTGCCGCCCCGTTTAGATGCCTGGTTCATCGCGCACGGGCGTGCCGAGACCGATCCGCAGCGGACCCACGCATACGCGTCGGTCTACGGCTGGATGGTCCGCAAGCAAAGAAATGATAATTGCGGGCCCAACACCTTCCTGAGCTATGGTGCAACGCTCGCGCAATGGGCCGATGCTTGTCCGCTACCCAAGCCCTAGCAGCGCGTGGTGAAACTCGATGCCGAGTGTGACCTCGGGAATGTTCTGATCGTCTTAAGAACATGGCGATAGGACGACGAAAGAAGCGGGTGCGGCAGGAAGGGTTATGGACGCCGACTGCGGCGCTGCCGATGAGCGCGAGTCATCCGTTTTACCAGCGACTGAATCAGATCCTGGATGAAAAGAAGTTCGACGAGTTCGTCGAAGCGATCTGCGAGGAGTTCTACGCGGGCGAGGTGGGCCGACCGGGCTTGTCGCCGGGGATTTATTTTCGGCTGTTGATGGTGGGCTATTTCGAAGGGATCGATTCGGAGCGCGGCATCGCGTGGCGAGCCAGCGATAGTCTGTCGATCCGGTCGTTCGTGCGGATCGCGCTGGATGAAAGGGTGCCGGATCATTCCACCATCTCGCGAACCAGGCGTTTGATGGACGTGGAAACGCATCAGGCCGTGTTTCAGTGGGTGCTGGCCGTGCTGGCCGAAAAGAAGCTGCTGAAGGGGACGACGATCGGCGTGGACGCGACGACGCTGGAAGCCAACGCGGCGCTGCGGTCGATTGTGCGGCGCGACACCGGAGAGCGTTACGAAGAGTTCCTGACACGGCTGGCGAAGGAAAGCGGTATCGAAACACCCACGCGGGAGCAGTTAGCAAAGCTGGATCGCAAGCGTCCCAAGAAGGGTTCCAACGACGACTGGACGCATCCGCACGATCCCGATGCACGCATCACCAAGATGAAGGATGGGCGCACGCATCTGGCTCACAAGGCCGAGCACTGCGGTGGACATGGAGACCGGAGCGATTGTCGCTGTCACGCTGCACGGGGCAGATGTTGGAGACACGGCAACGATTCCCGAGACGATAGCGGAAGCAGGTGAGCGTATTACGAGTGTAGTGGCGGATAGCAACGGCGATGAAGTTGTGAAGCAGGTCAGCGCGGACGGGCCGCGCGAGGTGGTCACCGACAAGGGCTATCACAGCCGCGCGCTGGTGAGCGAACTCACCGAGTGGGGCTTGCGCACGTACTGCTCGGAACCCAATCGCGGACGGCAACAGTGGCGAGGGCAACAGCGGGAACAACAGGCGGTGTATGCCAATCGGCGGCGCATTCGCGGAGAGCGAGGCCTCCAATTGCTACGCCAGCGCGGCGAGAAACTGGAGCGATGGAATCAACACCTGTATGATCGGGGCGGGATGCGTCGCCTCCATTTGCGAGGTCGGGAAAACATTCTCAAGCGGTTAGTGGTGCACTCGGGCGCGGCCAATCTCGGATTGTTGATGCGCAAATTGTTCGGAAAGGGCACGCCGCGTGGCCTGGCAGGAACAACGCCAGCGATTAATTCGGATGCATGCGTCTCTATCCGTCTCGGGTCCGTCACAGTGACTTTGCTCAGAAGGCTCGGCGAATCGATGGGTCGTGCCGACCTGGCTCAAATGATTTTCGTCGCGGCGTGAAAACAGCCAGTTTCACCTCGCGCTGCTAGGATTCGATCCATAGTGGAAAGGCCATGCTCGCAAGCGATAGGGCTTCACGCGTCGGCAGAGGGCAATTTACTAAGAATTTACGACCTGACGACACGTTTCGCGAATTTAGACGCCTACAATCGAGTGTAATAACGATGAGCACACGACCAGAACCGGGCGTCCTGCAGGATTTGTGCTGCTTGATTGGATCGTCTCGAATAGGAAGGAAGTAATCTTGAACCGACCTCGACTTGTATTCGAAACTGCTGCCCCGCCTTTATCCGTTGGCGGCGCCCGCCGAGCTGCCAGCGCGATACTCTTCGCCACGTTGCTTTCCGGCGCGGCTTTCGCGCAGGGCTCTTACTTGAGTTACTCCACTTACCTGGGCGGTGACGGGGAGGATATCATTCACGCCGTAGCCACTGATTCCGCCGGTAATGTCTATCTGGCCGGCGAAACCACCTCATCGAACTTTCCCGTGACGGCGGGTGCCTTTCAAACCAAGCGGGGCAACTCGTCCGGAATCATTTTCGGCTTCGAAGGACAGTTCCTCCCCAACGCCTTTCTCGCGAAACTGAGCCCGTCCGGACAGATTGTCTGGGCTTCCTATCTCGGCGGAAGCGGCCCCGACGCCGCGCTGGGAATCGCGGTGGACGCTCAGGGTAGCCCGTACGTATTGGGTTACAGCTACTCGCCTGACTTCCCCACCACCCCCGGCGCCTACCAGACGACGGCTCCTCTCTCGAGCCGGGCCTTCGTCGCCAAATTCACTCCCGACGGATCGTCGCTTGCGTATTCCACGTTCCTGAGCGGCTCGATGATTCAGATAGGATACGCGCCCGGAGCGATCCTCCAATCGGTTGTCTCGCCCTCCGCGATTGCCGTGGATGCGATGGGAAACGCGTTCCTCGGCGGGTCCTCCAACCCTTCGGTATTCCCTCCGACCACCAGAGCATACAGTAACTCGGGTAGCGCATTTGTCGCGGAGTTAGATGCTTCCGGCTCTAAGTTGACTTTCATCACCTACCTCGGTGGAAGCGGTCGCTCGGACATCGTCCACGGCATCGCACTCGACTCGAGCGGTAATATCTACGCTGCCGGTACAACTGGATCAGCCGATTTTCCCGCTACCGCGCCATTCGCCCACACCGGCGTCGGGGCCGACGGAAACTCTGGTGCGTTCCTGGTCAAGCTCGATCCCGCAGGCGCGCACGCTGCCTACGCCGCGGTTCTGGGTGGCACCGCTCCTATCGCCGGCAGCGCCTTTTCCGGCGCGGCGGCAGTGGCAGTCGACAGCCTTGGAAGCGCTTATATTGCTGGGTTCACCACCGCGACCAACTTCCCCACAGCGTTTGCCGCTCAGCCGCGCCTGGCTGGCAACACCGACGGCTTCCTCGCCAAGGTGGACAACACGGGCTCGCAATTGGTCTATTCCACCTACCTCGGCGGCTCCGGAAACGAACAGATCTACGGACTTGCGGTGGACTCCGCATTGCGCACTTACGTCGTGGGAGAAACCCTATCGGTGGACTTTCCCACGACCACTGTGAAGGTGGACTTTCCCGCGACCTCCAAAGCATTGCCGGAGCGATTCGCGGCGGCTCCGTGCCTGATTTCGAGCGCGACGCCATTTGGTAACCCAGTGATCCCTGTCGGCTGCGGCGATGGATTTGTGACGCAGTTCGACCGCGAAGGCAATCTCAGCTATTCGACTTATTTAAGTGGCAGTAACACCGATTCCGTAAATGCAATCGCCACGTTTGGAACGAATGTATGGCTCGCTGGCGCGACGCGTTCCAGCGACTTTCCTGTCGCGGGCTCGGCCGTTTCGGATAATCGCGCGCCAGCCGTATGCGTCGAGGCAGCTTCGCCGTCTTCCAGCCAGTCGTATCCCTGCGACGACGGCTTTGTCGCCAACCTTGCCTTCGGTGCCGCCTCTTCTACGCCTCCGTTGCGGGTAGTGAACTTCGGCAGTCTCATCGATCAGCCCGTCGCGCCGGCGGGAGTGGTGACCATCTTTGGCGGGACTATCGGCCCCAGTGCCATCACTCCTCCGCAACTCGACTCGGACGGCAAACTTGCAACGGTGCTCGGCGGTTGGCAGGTCTTCTTCGATGGCGTTGCGGCCCCGCTGATTTTCGCAGCTCCCGGGCAAATCACGGCCATCACTCCGAAAGAAGTGGGCGGGAGAGCGCATACTGCAATCGGCGTCCAACAGCAGGGTACCCTCACCCCGGCCATTGCCGTCAGCGTTCCCGTGAACGCCACCGCACCCGCTATCCTCACACAGGATTCGTCGGGAATCGGCCAGGCAGTCGCCATCAATCTGGATGGAACCGTCAACTCAATCACGAGCCCGGCGAAAGCCGGTTCCATCGTTTCTCTGTACGTCACCGGTGCGGGAGCCACAGCGGATGGCGATGGCGCCATCGCCACGTCGGCAAAACCGGGGACTGCGGTCCGGGTCGTAGCTGGCAATCCCTACCAGGCCGCGGATGTACTTTATGCCGGACCATCCCCCGGAATCATCTCCGCAGTAACTCAAATCAACGTGCAGCTACCCGCTGGAGTAACTGGCGATCATGTGCCCATTTACTTCTTGGCGGGCGGACTGAGCAGCCAATCGGGTGTGACGGTCGCCGTGAAGTAGCTCGGCGTCCTCGTTCAAATCCCCTTTCCATTCTTGACTCGGTGGTCTTAGGAATTCGCGCGGTATTGGCCCTGCTACTTCTGGCACGGTGAGATCGTTTGGGCCGCTGTCACATTACCCTGCGATTCCTGTCCCGGAACTGTTCGAGACAGGCGACGACGCCGTTCGCCAGAAGCCGTTTTGGCCCAAGTGGCTGATCGGGGGCATATGAGCCATGGATTAAGAACGATCTGCCCGACGGGACCGGGAATTCGCTCCGGCGGCGCTGAGTTTCGACGATTTCGCACGGAGGCTACCAAGCCGATGCTTCATGGGTTTGTCGGCAATCGTTACGCAAGCGCACTTCGCGAATGCTGAGAGTAGGCTCTTTCGTTCTCAGATCAGATCGATGCGGAAAACATAGCCGCCCGATGGGCTGTTGAGCGGCGGGAAGCCGGGATGCTGATAGGCGGGATTGTCGATCGACCATCCTGGATGCTCGCCGGCATCAACGCCGTAAAGCTGACCGTTATACACCGCGACGTCGTGAATGTCACAGGAGCCCGGCATCGAACTCCACCACCTGGACGACTTGACCTGTCTTGACGTCGTATTTGACGAGGCCTGGCGTGTAACCCTCATAGCCGGTGGTGCCTTCCTTCTGATGTCCGGTCACCTGCCAGATGAAGCCGTTGTCATAGGCGATGCCGTGCAGCCGTTCGGCGAGGCCTGGCACGCGCGTCGTCGGGAACATGTAATCGACCTCCCAAGTCTTGGGATCGATGCGGATCAGCGCTTCAAGGCGATTAGCATCTATCCAGATTTTGCCGGCGTCAGCCTGCCACGTCATGCCGTGGGTGGCGCCGCCATCGTCTTTGGGTCCGAATGGAATCTGTCGATGGCTGATCTGCTTGCCGTTCATGTCGGTCTGGAATATCCCATTAATCGGCGGCGTGGGGTGCTCTATCTCCGAGGCGCCATTGGCGCCGCTCCAGACATAACCGTCGCCGAAGCACATACCGCTGGTGTCCTTGCAGTTGGTCATCACCGTGTGGAGGAGCTTGCCGTTCCAGTCGATGAGCCAGGCAGCCTCCTGTTTGTTGTCATGGCGCTGTTCCTGAACCCAGAAACCTCTCTTCTGATCGTGGTCGATGTCGATCGCATTGGGCCATCCGGGTGGCGTAAGAAACAGTTTGGTGGTCTTCGCCATCCGTTTCGGGATTTGCTTGCCGCGCGCGCCAGTCCCCACGCGACGGCCGAGCGCGTCGGTCCCCGGCTCGCGCGGCGCCGTCTCGGATGATTGCGCGAGCGCCGAACTGGCGCCGAGGCTCGCGCACAGGCCAATACCGGCGCCAAGCAACTCTCTTCTCCCTATTAGATTCCTCATTGGCGTTCTCCTTTGCTATAGGCTTACCGTAGACCGATTAGCGCCGGGTGTCAATGTCTGGGACTATGAACCCGACTCGTGAGGTCTCCGGACATCGAAGCTTCTCTTAAAGTCTGCCATTACGATGATGCGTTCCGCTGGAACGCGAGTTGCCGCGATCTGCCCGGAAAGTTTGGATCGTAGTTCGGAAATATCCGTTACGGAGTCGAACGGGTTGTCTGCCGTTTGAGTGAGCGGCTCACCTGTGAGCTCGTATCTACGATAGGTCAGCGCCCCGGAGTACCCGGCCTGAGCAGCCGCCGCCGAGCCGGCCTTCTCGAAACCGAGAGATTCAAGCATCATCTTGCCCTGTGTGCTTGCTCCCTCAATCAGACTGGAGAGCATATTGGACGCGGACGAAATCAGATTAGGCTGCTCGGCTTCCTGAAGCGGCGTGCGCATTGACGACTGCTTGCCCCCCACGGACGTGAGCGCGAGCCAGTTGCGGCCCAGGCGCCACTGGAACGGGAACCGGTAGTTGGTTGCTGTGAGTAACCCATAAAGTGCCGGATTGTTTCCTATCGACATAACCGCATCGACAAAGATTCCAACGTCACTTCCATCCGAAGCGGCCAACCGCTTTGGCGGAAAATAGGTGGGCGCCATGGAACATGCCAAGACCAGGTCCGCAAGTGGCAGCTCGGACCAAGTCGAATAACCGCTCCAACCCGGATGATTAGTGAATGCGAACGGCTCGGAGGTTTCCAGACGCGTCGTGATTAGAAGCAGACCGGTCTGAATCGACTCGCCGCCGAGTGTGCTCGTTCCAAATACACTCGAAAGGAAATGGGCGAGAGGACGATCTGAGTACTTGTACCGAAAGCGGTTCAGCAACGATGAAGGTTGTTCAACTGCCGCGCTGACGAACGTTGAATACAGTCCCTGTTGGGTCATTACATCCCCGCGTCGGGCCAAAACGGCAGCCAGGAACGCTGACCATCCGACGCCGACTATCAGATCGTAGTAATCACTCAGGAATACGTCTTCCTTCGCATAGCGAATACGCAGCAGTTCTTGAAGGCGTTGCAGCAGCCCCAAGCAAGCGCCCATGGATCGCCAGGCATCATCAATCGCGAGAATGCGTTTAGGTCGCTGCGATCCTAGCCGCTCTGGCAAGGTCACCGTATAGCCGGATTCCGCCGTCCATGGCAGTATCAACTCATCTCCGGGCTCAGATGCGTTGTTGAGTTCAGTCGCGGTGGTAGAACTTCTCCGGACTTCGTCAGCCGTTTGCCGTAGCGCTCTGGAGACTGGCCCGTCCAGCGAGAGAGGCGTTGTGAAGAACCCGGCTAAGGTCTCCTGCAGCTTGGTTTTGAAGCCGTCCAGCCGATCTTTGATGGCCGGGTTGCCATAGCCTTCAATGTGGTCGGCTCGCCACTCAGCCTCTTTGTGAACGACAAAAGGAAGTACCCGCAACCTCTTCGCCTGAGCGTGGTCCACTTCTATTTGTGTGATACTGCGCTCGCCATCACCCCCTTCCTTGGTCTGCGGCACCCAGCCCAGTCTATGAGCCACGAGAACGACGACGATTTGACAATCTTCAATTCTTTGCTTGCACTCTTGAACAGACGGTCGGCCGGTCGCAGCCCACGAACGGTGGTCGATCGGCATCATGTTCAGGCCCAGCACTGCGCCTGCGACTACATCTGCATGACGGCTAAGATCCTCGGCCGTGTATGAAAGGAACACCTTCAGGGGTGGCTCGCTCATTCGAAACAATTATATTGAGGTGTCGACTTGGAGGTTACCTTGAACGAGTCTTCCATCGACCGAAAATTCGGCCGCCAAGCCTTCGGTGCTAACCCCGGTGGCTATCATGCCGCGCGACCCGCCTATCCTGACTGGGTGTTTGAAGTTCTATGCGAACGGTGCGGTCTCGCGCCCAAATCGGCCACATTTGAGATTGGGTCCGGAACAGGAACGGCGACTCGTCGATTACTGGAACTGGGTGCCAACCCCTTGGTCGCTGTCGAGCCCGATGATCGCCTCGCCGCTTTCCTTCAACAGACCATCGCAGACGATGCTCTCACCGACGTGACCTCAACGTTCGAAGACGCTGTGTTGCGCGAAGCTGGCTTTCATCTGGGTTTCAGCGCCACCGCTTTCCACTGGCTGGACGAGGACCTGGCCTTGACAAAGGTAGCCAAGTTACTCCGGCCGGGCGGCTGGTGGGCTATGGTCTGGAACATTTTCGGCGACCGTCACCGTCCCGATCCTTTCCACGAAGCGACGAATATTCTCCTCAACGGTTCGTCGATCACTTCGGCTCGCGATGCCGACCTGCCGTTCGCTCTCGATACCGGGGCTCGGATGGCGGCGCTGGAACGGACCCACGCATTCGACAACATTGAGCACCAAACCAGCGCATGGTCGCTGACGCTCGATCCTGGCCAAACAGTCGCCCTTTATGCGACCTATTCCAATATCAACATACGCCCGGACCGTGAGACCGTTCTTGCCGAGTTGGGTCGCATCTCGCGCGACGAGTTCCACGGCCGCGTGTACGTTGCACGACGTCGGTATTAATCCTTCACCCAGCCGCGAAGTACTATGTCACTTTTCTTTCGGGTAGAGCAGCGCCACCTGTAGCCGTACTTGCCACTTGGGGGCAGGAATGTCCTGAGGACGAATCAGGTTGTAATACACGTTGACCTGCCAGACGATGGGTTGCTTTCCGACCCGAGTGATTTTCCCGATACCGCCGCCGAACGGGACGAGCCATCTGTTGTGATCTGGCTCCATCCAGTCCGCCGTCAGGATAGGCGACTCTGTCAAGAACCAACCCTTGTTCATGTTGTAGGTGACGAAGTACTGGGTCAGGAACTGGTTCACCTGGGGGCGCCGCCTGTCGCCGCCGATGGACCAAACATTATTAGACAAGAAGCCAATCGTCCAATGCTCCGGCTGGACCAGCACAACGATCGAAGGCCCGGCTCCCCATTTGCCCTGGCCTAGAGTGGGGTCAGTGGCCGTCGGGAGCAGGAAGGTCGGGCCAATGCCCCAGATTAGCTTGCCAGGCCTGGCCGGAGACAAGAAGAAACTCGGATTCAGGTCACCCAATCCATTCGCTCCTCCAGTGGGAACGGAGATATTTGGCTGATAAACGATGGGTGTGATCCAGCGCGTGATGAGCAACCAGTCTTCGTTAAGGCTGATCGGGATCACGGCTGAATGTTCAATACGTCCTGGACGCGGCTGAACTGGCCTATCGGGAAATTGACGTTGTTCTGGAATGGTACGCTGATGAGGTTGCCTACCGGGTTCTGAAAGGTTGTCAGTACCTTGTCATCGTCCGGCGCTCCTTGTGCCGATATCAAACCGGCGCCCGCCAGTGCAAGAGCACAAGAGTACACAGTAATTCGCATATTAACTACGCACCTCTCATTCGTTGATTTGCTTGGCCACGAGGGACGGCTAACGAGAGGCCTCGCCTATCGCTATCCGATGTTTACAACGAGGAATAGCGCCAATGCGCCCAAGTTCACGATGCGCGGTCTAGCTTGCTAGACGCAATATTTCACAGTTCAGCCCGAACCAACACCTCAGAGGCGCCGTGGCCGCCCTATGGGCACCCTGATTACTGTTGAGAAATCCCTATCACCCTTCCGTAGACCCAACTAACCTCCCCCCACTTCCGCATGATGCTTCTTCCTTAGCGGAACGTCCTTCAGGAAAAAATTCACCGCCACCGCCAACACCATCAGGATCGCTCCCATCACGAAGATCGAATGCAATCCCGCGAGCAGCGCCTGGCGCACATTCCCCAAAAGTTGTTGCAGCATCGCCATCGCTCCGGGCGGAACCGCTCCCGCCGTCGGCAAGCCCCGCTGTAGCAGCAGTGGATTATCGAACATCGCCACCATGCGCGCCGGCGTCCCCTGCGGGATGCTGTGCTGAAACCGGTCGTGATACATGGTCAGCAGCACGGAGCCGAAAACTGCCACGCCCAAGGTCGCTCCGATCGACCGGAAGAACTGCGTCGATGCCGTCGCCGCTCCCATCTGCGAGGGCGGAGCGACATTTTGCACCGCCAAGGTATAAATCGGCTGCGCGATGCCCATCCCCAGCCCCGCAATGATCATGTTGCGGATCACCACCCACTGCGGCGTGTTCCCGTCCATGGCCGCCATCAAAAACATTCCCACCATCGCCAGGCCCGCGCCCACCAGCGCCATCAGCCGATATTTCCCGCTCCGCGCCATGATATTTCCCGAAGCCATGCTCGCCACCACGAACGCCAGCATCAACGGCGTCAGCAGCGATCCCGATCTGGTCGCCGATACCCCCAGCAAACGCGTTTCGTTTCTCGAGGCGGTAGGTGATGCTTTGGCTCCTGAGTAGTCGCATAGCATTTACGTACGCGCCATCGCCGTCGTCGACGCACAACTCTGCTAATCGCGCCCGGAGGGTCCCTTACCCGAAGCGTGAGAAATCGACGATCACCAGCGGCTGGAATCATCGCCCACCTGGAGCTAAGCGGCTAACGAGACTTGCAATCTCGAAACCGATCTCTTATTACTGTTCATAACTCCGGTAACGCAGAATCAATCGCTGGCGCAATGGGCTGTTATCGATAGGAATCGTGGGGCCAACGACGCGCTTCAGCGATATTGCCGAAGTCTTCGGAGAAGGCAAGCGCGCTTGTGAATCCGATTCAGGCCGAAAAACGCGGACATGGGCGAACGGCTGTGCTGCAACGATCTAGCTCTGATCGGAACGTACGGATGGACTCGAATGCCTCTCGCCTAGGCACTCCGCTTAACCTCTCGGTGCCGGAACACTATTGCGAAATCTTCATCGCTGTAGCTGACGCCCCCCACGTCACCGAATTCTTGTTCGCCTCGCCGCAGAGTACGCTAGTGAATGTACCATCATGCCGAGAAGGGCCCACCGTGTTTTCTTGACCTATGCCAGGAGCGACCGCAATCTAGTCCACAAGATTCGGCAGGAGTTGAGCGATGCGGGTTTAGAGGTTTGGGATCCCGACCAGAACATTCTTCCTGGCGCGAACTGGACGGCTGAGCTAAAAGCGGCCTTGGATTCCGCGAGCGCTTTCGTGGTGTTCATTTCGCCCGACGCGATGGCCTCACGTTCAGTGTCTTATGAAATCGAATACGTAATAACGGGCTGGTCATAGCGCAGGAGCCCCCGCAGTGCTGAGCCGATAAATGGTCGTACTGTGAAACTGTTGACCCGGCTTGAGAACGGTGGACGGAAACTTGGGCTGGTTGGGCGAATCCGGAAAATGCTGCGTTTCCAGGCACAGGCCGCTGAATCGGCCGTATGGCTTGCCGCCCTTTCCCTTGATCGTCCCATTCAATGAGTTGCCGGTGTAAAACTGAACGCCCGGCTGGTCCGTTATAACTTCGAGCACGCGCCCGCTGGCGGGCTCCTCGACGCGGGCGGCCAAACGCGGCGCGTCGCCGTTCTCATTGAGGATCCAGTTGTGGTCGTAGCCTTTGCCGAGCTTTAGCTGGTCGTCATTCTGTTCGATACGGGCACCCACCGCGGTCGCCTTACGGAAATCGAACGGAGTTCCACTCACTGGCCGCAACTCTCCGGTGGGAATCAAGCCGGCATCGACGGGGTTAAAGCGGTCGGCATTGACGGTAACGCGATGATTCAAGATATCGCCGTTGCCCTCTCCTTGGAGATTGAAGTAGGCATGGTTGGTTAAGTTGAGGACGGTATCTTTGTCGGTGGTGGCGACGTAGTCGATTTTTAACTCGTTGGCGTCGGTCAGATGATACGTGACGATTGCCTTCAGGTTGCCGGGATAGCCTTCTTCGCCGTCCTTGCTCAAATAAGTTAACTCCAAGCCGCCGTCGGGTAGTTCGCGGGGAGTCCAGACAGCCTGGTTAAATCCATGGGTGCCGCCATGCAGGGAATTCGGGCCATTATTGGCCGCGAGTTTATACTCGACGCCATCGAGCGTGAAGCGCGCATGACCGATCCGGTTGCCGTAGCGGCCAATCAGCGCTCCAAAATAAGGGCTGGAACTGGTTAGATAATCGTGCAGTGTGTCGAATCCGAGTATGACGTCGGCCATGGCGCCTTTGCGATCGGGCGCTTTGAGGGAAACGACAATTCCGCCGTAGTTGGTGATTCGGGCCTCGAGGCCGTTCTTGTTGGTGAACGTATAAATCTGGACTGGCGCGCCGTCGGCTGTCTTTCCGAACTCCGCCCGGCTCAGCTTCGGTTTCGCATTCAAGGTCATGGATACCGCCAAAATTAAAATTACCGCCTGTGATTTTCGCAAAGCGTTCTCCTCAGCGTACCGTTTCCCGGCTTAGTTCGGGAGCTATTAGAATAAGGGTCTGTGAAAGCGTTTGCAAGGGTACAAAAACGGTCATGAACCCCACTTCGCGTTTGCTGACCCTCTCGGGCGTCGACCTGGCGATTATCGCGTTGTACTTCGCGGCAGTTCTCGCCATCGGTTTCTACCTGAAGCGATACACCAAGACCGGCGAGGATTTCTTCTTGGCCGGACGAGAGATGACGGCCTGGGTGGCCGGGCTAAGCTTCTTAGCGGCGAATCTAGGGGCCCTCGAAATGATGGGCTGGGCGGCCTCGGCCTACCAATACGGCATTCTTGCCACGCACTGGTACTGGATCGGCGCGATTCCAGCCATGCTTTTCCTGGGGCTGGTGATGATGCCGTTCTATTACATTTCGAAAACCCATTCGGTGCCGGGATATCTCAAGTTACGATTCGGCGAGCCGTCTCGCGCACTGGCGGCAATCTGTTTCGGATTCATGACCGTGCTAATGAGCGGCATCAATATGTACTCCATGGCGCTGGTGATGAAGGTGGTGCTCGGCTGGGACATTCATTTCAGCATCTGGGTCTCTTCACTCACTGTGGCCGTATATGTGGTCCTGGGCGGGCTGCTCTCGGCGATCTTCAATGAAGTTCTGCAGTTCGTTCTGATTTGGCTGGGCGCGCTGCTGATCTCGATCATCGGTCTGATCGAAGCCGGGGGCTGGAACGGCGTGGTAGCAACGAATCGCCCATAACTTCCCGGGCCAGAGCTATACGCATTTGTGGAGCACGCTGGGATCATTTGACGACAATCCCATGGGCATTCACTGGGTCGGGATTGTGTTCGGGCTGGGTTGGGTGATTTCGTTCGGCTACTGGACTACGGACTTTCTGGTGGTGCAGCGCGTTCTCGCCGCCAAGGATCTTCGTTCGGCCAAACTTGCGCCGATCATCGGAGCGGGATTCAAGATGCTGGTACCCTTCATCGTGATTCTACCCGGGCTACTTGGGTTGGCGGTACTGCCCGAGCATCTGATGGGGGAAAGCCAGGCGGTAGCAACGGGAGGCCACAGCTACAATGAGGTGCTGCCGATCATGCTGGCCCGCTACTGCGGACCGGGACTGTTAGGGCTCGGCATAACAGCACTGATGGCCGGTTTCATGTCTGGGATGGCTGGAAACGTGACCGCCTTCGCAACAGTCTGGACTTATGACATCTATCGACCATTCTTTCGCCGGCAGGCCACCGACGCGCACTATGTTTCGGTGGGGCGCTGGTGCACATTGGTCGGCGTACTGGTGAGTATCGGCACGGCCTATTTCGTGATGCAGTTCCAGAGCATCATGGACTATGTACAGGCTTTGTTCAGTTTCTTCATTGCGCCGCTTTTCGGCACCGTGCTGTTAGGAATGCTTTGGCGCCGGGCCACGCCGGCCGGCGGTTTCTGGGGGCTGCTCAGCGGCACGGTCTCGGCCATCGGGCTGTGGGCCTGGGTGAAGATCGATCCTACGGCACTTCGATATGTCGCTCTCTCGCCCAAAGCCAAGGACATGGCAGAGAACATGTATAGGGCCTTGTGGTCGTGGATCGTGTGTGTGCTTGTCACAGTGGTCGTGAGTTACATGACGCGTCCGAAACCGGTCGAGGAGCTGACGGGACTGGTTTACGGCTACACGGAACTGCCGTCGGAAGGGCATCTGCCGTTCTACCAGCGCCCAATTTTTTGGGCCGGCGTGGTGGCCGTCGGATTCGTGATCTTGAACATCATTTTTTGGTAAGGAACATGCATCGTCCAGGAATGGTTTCGATCTGGTTTTTCATCGGCGCCCTGCTCCTGATTTACGGGGTGTTGATTCTGGGCGCGGGGTTGTACGAAAGGGCGGTTCCACCCGAGCATCCAGTGGTGCTGGATAACTTGCATGCCGGAATCTGGTGGGGAGCACTGCTGATTGTCGTAGGTGTATTTTATGCGTTTAAGTTCTCACCCTGGAGAAACAAATAATGAACGACACGCCGCGCGGTATGACCTTCGGAATGATCGTTGGGAATCGCGGCTTCTTCCCCGATCACCTGGCGCAGAGCGGGCGCACGGAGATGATCGCCGCGATCGAGAAAGCCGGCCACAGCGTGGTGTCGCCGGGCACTGCAAGACACCAAGTTCGGAGCCGTCGAGACGCGCGCGGAGGCTGGTTGCTGTGCGGAGCTTTTTAAGAAACACGCCGATGCGATCGATGGTGTAATCGTTACGCTCCCGAACTTTGGAGACGAGCGCGCGATCGCCGATACGTTGCGCATGGCCGGCCTGAACGTGCCGGTGTTGGTGCAGGCCACGCCGGACGCCCCCGGCAGGATGGGTATTCAGGATCGCCGTGATAGCTTCTGCGGCAAGATGTCGGCCTGCAACAACCTGGCGCAATACGGCATTCCTTATTCGCTAACGACGCTGCATACGGAAGCGCCGGATTCGGACCTGTTCCGCCGCGATCTGGATTGGTTCGGCGCGGTGTGCCGGGTTACGCGAGGTTTGCGGAGGCTTCGAATCGGGGCCATCGGCGCGCGGCCGGCCGCATTCAATACAGTGCGCTACAGCGAAAAAATCCTGGAGGCCAACGGAATCTCGGTGGAACCTATCGACCTCTCGGAAATCCTGGGCCGAATCGCGCGCATGGGCGACCAGGATTCAGTGGCTCAAGCGAAGCTCGAACAGATCCGGCGCTACGTTCCCACCAACGGTGTCCCGGCTGAACCGCTGCTTAAGATGGCCAAACTGGGTGCGGTGGTGGATCAATGGATGTCGCAAACCCAGGTCGCGATCAGCGCGGTACAGTGCTGGACCTCCCTTGAGGAGTTTTTCGGCGTAGTGCCATGCACCATCATGAGCATGATGAGCGAGAACCTGACGTCCAGCGCCTGCGAGGTGGATATTTGCGGCGTGGTCGGAATGCACGCCCTGCAACTGGCTTCGGCAACGCCCAGCGCGCTTGCTGGACTGGAACAACAATTACGGCGACGATCCCGATAAGGCGGTCTGTTTCCATTGCAGCAATCTTCCCAAGCATTTCTTCAAGAATGTCCGCATGGATTTTCAGGAGATCATTGCCGGGACTGTGGGCAAGGAGAACACATACGGCACCTGCGTTGGCCGCGTAAAATCGGGCCCGATGAGCTTCGCTCGTTTTTCGACCAACGACCGCGAGGGCTCCATCCACGGCTATGTTGGCGAAGGGGAGTTCACAGACGATCCGCTCGAGACCTTCGGCGGCGCGGGAGTAGTCCGCATTCCGCGGCTGCAAACGCTACTGCGCTACATCTGCGAGCGCGGTTTTGAGCACCACGTCGCGGCTAACCTCGCTCCGGTGTCGTCGGCGGTACGCGAGGCGACCACGCGTTATCTCGGTTGGAGCGTACACGCCCATGAATAGGACATGAGTATCGTAGCGGGCGTGGATTTCGGAACGCTCAGCGTTCGCGTGTCGATCTTCGACAGCGTTCAAGGACGACTGGGCGCGGGGATAGCGGAGTATCCCTTGTCGCGCAAGAAGGAAGATCCCGATTACGCCACGCAAAACCATAACGACCATATGCGCGCGCTCACGGAGGCCATGCACCAGGCCATCCAGAGCGCGGGCGGTCGACGGCCACAACATTGAAGCGATAGCGCTGGACACCACTGGATCCAGCGTAATCCCAGTGGATGATCGCCTTGAACCCATCGACGATTACTATTTGTGGTGCGATCATCGGGCGTGGAAGGAAGCTGGCGAGATCACCGAGCGCGCGCACCGTAAGGAGCTGGAGGCGATCAAATGGTGCGGCGGCATCTATTCTTCCGAATGGGGATTCGCGAAGCTCCTGCATTGGCTACGCAACAATCCGCAGAAACGCGATCGCTTTCGAACGGCGCTCGAACACTGCGACATGGTGGCGGCGGTTCTATGCGGAATAAGCGATCCGGCACAGGCGCCGCGCAGCATTTGCGCCATGGGTCATAAATGGATGTGGAATGCTGCTCTGGGCGGCCTGCCTCCGGAAGATTTCCTGAGTGGCCTGGATCCTCTTCTCGGCGGCATCCGCGCCAAGCTGGATGGTTGCTTTGCTACTTCCGATCGGATCGCCGGACATCTGGCACCCGCGTGGTCGGAGCGGCTGGGGCTGCGCGCTGGCATTCCTATTCCGGTAGGCGCCTTCGACGCGCACTGGGACGCGATCGGCGCGGGTGTGCGCCTGGGCGACGTGGTAAACGTGGTCGGGACGTCCACTTGCATAATGGCGATCAGCGAAAGTCCGACGCTAATTCCCGGCGTGTGCGGCGTCGTGCCCGGATCCATTCATCCCAATTATGCCGGGATTGAGGCAGGCCTTTCGGCTACCGGCGACATCTTCGATGCCATAGCGCGCCGCGCTGAAACCACGCTAGTGGAACTTTCGCGTGGTCTGGAAAACTATCGCGCCGGCGAGACCGGCTTGCTGCGCCTTACTTGGGACAACGGAGATCGGACCGTTCTTGTGAATCCGGAATTGAGCGGTGTTACGCTCGGATGGCGGCTTACTCACACCGCGCAGGACGATCTGTTCGCCGCCATTGAGGGCACAGCCTTCCACACCCGTGTGATCCTGGAACGGATGGAGGAGCATGGAGTACCGGTCCGCCGCATCATCAACGCCGGCGGTATTCCGCAGCGCAATGCCGTACTCAATCAAGTGTATGCGAACGTGATGGGAAAGCAGATTCTGGTACCCAATGGCGACGTGACCAGCCTTGGGTCGGCTATCTTTGCATTTCTGGCGGCCGGAACTTTTCAGACGGTGGAGGAAGCGCAGGATGCCCTGTGTCCCGGCTACATTACGATCCAGCCCGACCGGCCGAGTGTCGAAACGTATCAGGAGTCTGTATCCACTCTTTCGGAATCTGTACTTTTCTTTCGGCGCCCGAGGCTCGGGCCCGATAGGGCTCAGCGGCGTTTTGCCCGAATTGCGAAGAATCGCGAGCCGAGCGCGAGGAGGCCAGCGTGCTGGAAGCATTGCGGGCTGAAGTTTACGAAGCTAATATCGAGCTGGTTCGCCGCGGACTGGTGCTCTACACTTTCGGGAATGCGAGCGGTGTGTCGCGGGAACAGGGCCTATTGGTGATCAAGCCTAGCGGCGTGCCTTACGAAACAATGACTCCAGCCGACATGGTCATCACCGATCTCGAAGGCCGTGTCGTGGAAGGCAACCTGCGGCCGTCGTCTGATTTAGCCACGCATGCGGCGCTATATCGGGCTTTTCCGACGATTGGCGGCATTGCGCATACGCACTCTCGTAACGCGACAGCCTGGGCACAGGCCACTCGCGAGATCCCCTGTTTCGGCACCACGCATGCCGATTATTTCCACGGGCCCATTCCGGTTACCAAGCCCCTTACACAAGCCGAAATCGAATCTGGTTACGAGGAGCAAACCGGCGTCGCGATCATCCGGTTAATGGCGGGTTCGAATCCTCTGGCTTGCCCGGCGGCGCTGGTTTCGGGGCACGGGCCATTTTGCTGGGGCAAGTCGGCGAGCGATGCGGCGCACGCCGCTGTTATTGTCGAAGAATTAGCTGCAATGGCCTTCCAGACTCTGGTCCTCAATCCCGATGCCAAGCCGATTTCCAGCGTGCTGCACGACAAGCATCACCACCGCAAGCACGGCCCGAAATCGTACTACGGCCAGCGGAAGTCCTGAGCGTTACTCGACGCGCAAGCGCAAAATCGTGAGTGAGTGGGCGGGGAAGGTGTATGAAAACGCGTTTTTCTCGAGCGCTGCGGCAAGCGTGCTGTTCTTCGGAATCACTTTCTTGTCATCTCCAAAGGTGTGCGTCGCCTTCAGATCGGGATAGTTCATTTGCCAAACACCCACATCTGCTTTGAGCATGCCTTCTTCGTTCTGGATGCGGGTGGCAATGTCCTGGGATTTGCTGCGATTTAATACGTTGACATACACCGCATGATCCCCGGCGTTGTAGGTCGCAGAAACGTCCAGATAATTAAGCGGCTGTTGGTTTACGGTATAGGTCGGTGATGCAACCCAGGCATGCAGCGCCACGTTGCCCCGCTGTTTACCGTACTCGACCAGCGGGAAGTAGATGGGCTGCAGGAATAGCCCTTGTTTGTTGGTCACTATGGGCGCAATCACGTTGACCAACTGAGCCATGTTTGCCATCTTAACCACGTCGGCATGGCGGAAGAAAGAATTGAAGAACATGCCCATTGCGAGCGCGTCCTCGAAATTGTAGATTTCTTCCAGATGCTCGCGGCTTCCGGTGCGATACCAGACGTTCCATTCGTCATATGCGATGAAAATCGGCCGTGGGATTGGTCTGACCCGATTGCGCGGCCTTGATGGCGGCCGCGGTGCTTTCGATATAAGAATCGATGCGTTGCGAGGCGGATAAGAATTGTTCCAGATCGTTCTGGCGATCGCCGATATAGGTGTGGAGCGAGATGTAATCGATTTGATTGCGCAGTTCGTTCACGACAGTGCGGTTCCAGCCGATCCAATCGGCGCCGTAGTTGCTCGATCCGCTGGCGATTAATTTGATGGAGGGGTCCACCAGGCGCATGGCCTTGGCGGCTTCCAATGCGAATTTGGAATAATCCTCGGCATTCTTGTGGCCCAGTTGCCAAGGACCGTCGATCTCGTTCCCAAGCCCCCAATACTTCACGTTATAAGGCTGGTCGCGACCGTTCTTGCGGCGCTGATCCGCCCAATAGGTGTGTCGTGATTCGTTGGTGTACTCAACCCAATGGCGCGCATCCTCGACCGTGCCAAGTCCGGCGTTTATGCAGATATACGGCTCCGCGCCGATCCGCTCGCAATACTTCAGAAACTCGTCGGTTCCGAAACGATTCGATTCCAGGTCGTGCCAGGCCAACTCTGCCCGGACCGGCCGCTGGTCTTTCGGGCCTATGCCGTCCTTCCAGTCATAGCCGGAGGCGAAGTTGCCACCGGGATACCTCAGGATGGACACGCCCAGCTTTTTCACAGCGGCCATGACATCCCTGCGATATCCGTCATTGTCAGATAGCGGGCTGCCCTCGTCATAGATGCCGCCATAGATCATGCGGCCGAGATGCTCGGCGAAGTTGCCGAAGACGTGGGGATCGACCTCGCCGATAGTGCGATCGATATCAATCTTGATGCGAGCGGTGGGAGTTTGGGCCGAACATGCAACCGCTATAAAAAAGAGACAGCGTCGGTACATAATCGAGACCTCGGCTATTATGACACGGAGCGTACGGATACGAGCGATGGCAGATACATCGTCGGTGCGATGAGATGACTGCCACAAATGCTAAGCTAGGACTTGGAGACGCGAGACACGTCCTTGAAGCCGAGATTTTCAACGCGCATTGGAAAGAACTGGCTCGTTCTTTCCCACGTGAAGGATTCGATCTGGAATCTTCAAATCTGGGGCGATACGCCGCTTCAGGCGGAAATCTCGGCCGATAACGAACTGGAAGCGAAGGAGACTTCGTTCCAGGCCGCGGCGGAACGGCTGCGCGCTGAACATCCGTCACTTGAGATTCCGCCCCAAGCGGTTTGGAACGTTGTTCTAAAGACACGTTGGACCGTGCGCTAACCTAGCTTCGTTCCAACGGGGATGAGTGGCGGTTTCGGCTACGCCAACGTTACCTGCTCGGCTTGTAATCCTTTGGGCCCACGCTTCACCACGAACGTAACGCGCGCGCCTTCATCGAGTGTGCGGTAACCGCTGGCTTCGATAGCGGAAAAATGAACGAAGACGTCTTCGCCATTCTCACGCTGGATGAACCCGAATCCTTTTCCAGCGTTAAACCACTTCACTGTCCCTGTTTCTTTCATGCTTCTTTCTCTCTCCTCTTTCTAGCGATGTGAGTATTGACGTCTCGATTGAGGGCAGTAAGGCGGGTCTTTATTGCTCGGTCCCTTCGAACTGGTCCAACTGACGTACAGATGTCTCTAACGCTGCAATTCAGCATATCACGTTCGCGGGGTGAAACAAGTGCCCTTTGTCAAGGTGACGAACCTGGCTCTGAGACGGCCCACTGAGGGGCCGCCGCCGGCTATCCCGCTGCTACCTTTTTTCCCTTCGGGGGTACAATTGCTTCCTTGGCCGCTTTGGCGACCCGGAACTTGACTACCTTCTTAGCTGGAATATTGATGGTTTCGCCAGTGGCCGGATTTCGACCGATGCGTGCTTTTCGGTCCACTCGAACCAGCTTGCCTATGCCCGGCAGTACGAAGGCGCCGGTTTTACGTACCTCTTTGATGGCGGTAGCAGCCAAGCCATCGAGAAATTGTTTGGAGACTTTGCGGCTCACTTCGCAGTCGTCAGCCAGCAGCTTCACCAGTTGTGTTTGGGTCAATGTGTTGCTCCCTTCCTGAAAACGACAGAACGATGGTACACCGCTGTTGCGGGCTTAGCAAGGGTATGAAGAAAGCTCCAGACGGCAAGGATCCCGCCCGTCAACCTATGTTCGCTGCGGTTGAAGCGCGGCTAGAGCCAGGCGTTCTTCTTTGCCGGGATCGTTGACGGTCTTGCACTCGTTGTTGAAGATCATGGTGGGGCGCTGATCGGTGTTGAACGCCGGCCAATTCGGAAGTCCCTTGTGACTGGGATTGCCAGTGTGCGCGAACGCAACCCAGGCGCGGCTCATCTTATCAGCCAGGGCGTAGCGATCCTGCCCCATGCCGGTCATCGGTTTGCCGATGTCGACATTCTCAAATACAAAGGGGATTTCGAGCGTGTGGAATGCCTTGAGCTTGCCGTCCCGGACGGGCGAGCGCCAGGTGAAGTAGTACAAATAGACTGGCGCGTTGCCTTGCGCTGCCTGCGCCGCTTTGCGATCCGCCTCGGTGCGTACACCCGCACGGAAACTGGTGTCCGAGGCCAAGATCAGAAACAGATCAATGTTGCTGATACCCGGACGGCCTTTGCGGTAAGCCTCGATCAGCTGGTCGGCCTGCGTATCATTGCAACGGGCAGCTTGTTTTGCGCGCGCATGCAGGTCGGTGTCATCAATCGGATCGAGCTGCTGCCTTGGCATGAACGTCACTTCGGTCTCTACCGACCCGATTAACAAAGGAACATTCGCAGATATTTCCGGCGCGGTAGGATCGAAAGGATCCCGGGGCAGCGTGCTGCCATCGACCACGGGAGCGAGACGAAGCGCCTGATTGCCCGCCGGACCCCCGCCAGCGTTTATTGAAAGCACCCGATCCATCGGCAGATTCTGCAGTTCATCCAGCTGATTGGCCTTCAACCCCAGCTTGGCCAGGATCATTTCCGCCGATTTCGTGGCTTCGCTGCGCGGTACACCCTTAATCGCCGAGGCGCTTTCCACGATGGCGCGATGGAATAATCCCTTGGCCGAGGGCATCGCCATCAACGTGCTCACCTTACCGCCTCCGCCGGACTGGCCGAAAATAGTTACGTTGGCTGGATCGCCGCCAAAGTCGGCTATATTGTCACGTACCCATTCGAGCGCCGCGACGATATCGAGCATGCCGACATTACTCGCGTGGGCATACTTCTCCCCCCGATATCGGCGAGATACAGGAATCCGAAAACATTGAGGCGATGGTTGACTGTGACGGTGACAACGTCGTGCTTGCGGGCCAGGTTCGCGCCGTCATAAATGCTGAAGCCACCCGAGCCGGTGGAAAATCCGCCGCCGTGCAGCCAGACCATCACGGGCCGCTTGTGTCCGCCCCAAGGACTTGCGTCCAGACGTTCAACACCAGGCAATCTTCGCCCATGGGGCCCTTGTCTTCGACGGCGGCGACTTCGGGGATCAGGCCGGACGGGATTTGGGGCAGCCTGGTGGCCAAGTTCGAGCGTGTCGCGGACGGAGGTCCAAGGTTGAGGTTTTGACGGAGGCATGAACCGGGCCGGAGCCGCCGGTCGAAGCGCCGTAAGGAACGCCTTTGAAGGCATTAATTTTGTCTTGATAAATCCCGCGGATCTTTCCGGTCGTAGTTGCTGCGATGGATCCGGTAGAATCACTCCGCGCGGGAGCCCCTAACGCGAAGGTGCCACCCAACACTGCACCACTGCCTGCTAAAAATACCCGGCGATCTATATCTGATTTCATGTTGACCTCTTGGCTCGACTAGCGCTTATAGAAGGGAGGAACGTTGGCATCGACATTCACCCAAATTGATTTTGGATAGGTGTATTCGTGGATCGATTCCAGCCCCATGTCGCGGCCATACCCGGATTGCCCGACGCCGCCAAACGGCGAGCCGGGGTTGACGCGCTTATAGCTGTTGATCCACACCATTCCGGTCTGGATGGCCGCGGCGACGCGGTGGGCGCGCTGCAAATCGCGGGTCCACAGGCCGCCGCCCAAGCCGTACATCGGTAGAGTTGGCGATCTCGATCACCTCGGCTTCATCTTTGAAGCGCGTGACGCTGACAAACGGTCCGAAAACTTCTTCCTGGCAAACGCGATCGTTGGGCTGTGCCGTGACTACCGTCGGCTCCACGTAGCAGCCCGCCGGAGAGCGACGGGTCGCTGGGCGCTTTGCCGCCGGTCAGGATCGTGCTGCCTTGCTCACGCGCGACTTCGATGTAGCTGATGACGCGCTCGCGATGGCCGGGCGAAGTCAACGGACCCATCTCGGTTTGCGGGTCGAGCGGATTGCCTACCCGGATCGATTTGGTCAGCGCCAGGAACTTCTAGGAACTGGTCCGCGATCTTCTCCTGCAACAGGAGCCGCGATCCGGCGATGCAGGCCTGTCCCTGATTGTGGAAAATGGCGAAGGCCGAGCCGCCCACGGCAGCATCGAGCGGTGCATCGTCGAAGACGATGTTCGCGCCCTTTGCCGCCGAGTTCCAGCTGCACGCGCTTCAGATTCCGGCCGAGGCCTGAACGATTTTCTGCCCCGTGACTGTCGAGCCGGTGAATGCGATCTTGTCGACGCCATGATGCTCGGCGAGGTACTGGCCGGCAACGTGTCCGTAGCCCGGAACGATGTTGACGACGCCCGGCGGGATGCCGACCTCGGCCATCAGCTTCGCGATCCGCAGCGTGGTCAGCGGCGTCAATTCCGCCGGCTTCAGCACCACAGTGTTGCCGGCCGCCAGCGCCGGGCCCAGTCTTCCAGCTCGTAAACATCAGCGGGAAATTCCACGGCACGATCTGCCCGACCACGCCCACCGGTTCGCGAGTAATGTAGTTCAGAAAGCCAGCCTCGACAGGCGCTACGCGGCCATCGATCTTGTCGGCGATGCCGCCGAAGTAACGAAACGTCGCCGCTGTGCGGGGTACGTCCAGGATTCTGCGTGTCGCGAATCGGGTGGCCGGTATCGAGCGTTTCGAGCTGCGCCAGGTAGTCGCGATCCGCTTCAATCGCGTCCGCCAGTTTCAGCAGCAGACGGCCGCGCTCGGCGGCCGACATCCGCTTCCACGCCGGAAAGGCCTTGCGCGCGGCCGCTCCACGGCGCGATCGACGTCTACCGGCCGCGCTTCGGAAACTTCGGCCAGAACGACTGTTGTCGTGCGGATTGATGACTGGAATGCGCCCGCCTTCGGCGCAATCGACGAACTCGCCCCCGATGAACAGCCGAGTTTCGATATCGAGTTTGGGAGGCGCTTCGCCTGCTGCGCCCATGTTCAAAACTCTACTGGATACGGCTTCAGTTCGCCGCTCGAATAAAGCTGCGGAAGCGTGCCGTCGTTGTTCTCCCAAACCATCAGGATGGAGCGCTTCGGCGAATAACCCTTGTGGCGGATGTCGGCCGGCATGGCCGCGACGTCGCCGGCCTTCATGGTGACTTTGGCGCGCGGCCGTCCGGTCTTGCCGTCCTCCACGTCCCAAATGATTTCGTCGGAGGCCTGGATGAACCACTCCACGCGATCGTTGCCGTGCAAGATCGGCAGAATGTGCTCTTCGGTAGTGGCGCAGAACTGGCTGTCCTTCACGCACGAGACCACCGAAGGATTCCAGGTGACGTCGGAACGGGAAACGTAATTGAACAGGTTGAAAGCATGGACTTCACCCTCAAATCCGGGCTCGGCGTGGATTTCGGGCTTGTCGTGCGGAACATCGGTGAACTGCCGGTTCAAGGGATAGCCATTCTGATCGGTCCGATAGCCCAGATCGCCCGGCAGACCCACCATGCGCTTGGCCACCATGCGCTCGCGTTGGAGCGCCTTCGGTTTTGCCGTGTTTGGCGCCGAAACGGCATGCCGGTCTCGTCGGGAGCGGCGAACGGGTCGAAGCCTTCGTTGGTCCAGTCGTCCAGCATGTCTTCGAAGACCTTGCGCAGGTCTTTCGAATCGAACGTTTCCACGTAATGGCGATTCGCGCTCGCGATAAGCCTCGTTCAAGAGGCCGGCGAACAACTCCACCGTGCCGTAGTGATTGATCGGTGCCGAACACGCTGGTCGAAATTCACCGTGCCATAGAAGAAGCCCCAAGCCACATCGCGCATCAGGGCGCGCAGGAAGGCGTCGATCGGGATCATGTGCGTGCCGGTCGGGAAAGTGATGTGGGCGAAGTATTCGTCGCGCTCAAAGCGAAACTTCCCGGCCGAGAATGGCTTATAACCAAGTTCGGCGCCTTTGGCCGATACGGTGCTAACAGTTGCTGTGCTCATATGATTGTTCAATCCTTATTAAGCCGTCTGGCAAATATATTAAGCCGTCTGGCAGATATCGCCCCAACGCTCCACGGTAGCGTCACCCTTGATGCCCTGGATCAACAGCACCCCCGGCGAGGCACTCCGGAACTGGTAGGCCGCATTCTTAGGCAGCAAAGCCATGTGCCCGCGCCGTGCTTTGACCCAGCCCATCTTCTTGCCTTTCGGCTCGCCGCTAAGCTGTGTAGCGCCTTCCTTGGACTCCGGCACGGGTGGCTCATCGGGCTTGATCAAGTGGACTTCCACCTCGCCGTCCATAACCAACGCAGCCTCGTCGTGCGAGGCACTGTACCAGGGAGACGAACCCTCGGCCCGTACCGCCTCGATCACATACTTCAGGTTCTGAGCTACCGCTACGCGCTCGTATGGCTTCGATTTTGACGCAACCTCAAAGACATTGGAGAACACGTAGTGTTTCGGATTGTCCTTTGGGTCGATGATCGTAACCCCACCCTTTTCATAGGCTTTCAAAGAACCAAACGCCGTCTTCATCAATTCACTCCTATTGCCGCACTGATTACTTTAGTTGAGCAGCGCACCGTCCGGCTTGCAGAAACTCCACTTCAGTGAACAGGATCATGACTTTCGCGCCGGCTGCAAGAGCGTCGTGCTCGCGACGTTTTGCCGGGTTCCAGTATCTCACAAGCCTCTAAGTCCTGCTGATGGAAAGGACAACGCAGCAGGGATCAGGGTTCGCCGGAGAGCCAGTCTTCCGCCCGCCGCTCCAGTGCGATGCGTACTAGCTGGCTTCTGGTCCGCACGCCGGTCTTGTCAAATAATTGTTGCATTACTGCCTTAACCGACCCTTCGGAAATCTGCAGTTGAGCGGCAATCTCTTTGTTCGTGAGTCCTTCGAAAACTCTCTTGAGGACGGAGCGCTCCCGGCTGTTGAGAGCCTGAGCGGTTCGATGCTCGTCGGATCGTCCGGTTGCACCAGCGATCACCGACCGCATCGCCCTGGGATCCAGCCACGATTCTCCGGCGCTCACTTTATGGATGGCTTCTACCAGCTGAGCCGGAGGGCTGTGCTTCAGGAAGATGCCACAAGACCCGCCTTCGAGGGCCCGCAAGGTCGCAGCGTCGCTCATTCCCGCCGTAACCATCAGGATGCGTCCGCGAAACCCACGCTTCTTGGATTCCTCCAGAAACTGTAAGCCTTGCTCTTCGCCTAAATCAAAGTCCAGCAGGACAATATCCGGGTGTTCGCGATCCAAAAGGGGCAGTGCCTCGGTGGAGGACGCGCAGGTCCCGACAATCCGAAAATCAGGCTCGGCTTGAAGCAACCGGCTGAGGCTGTCCCGGAATAGGCTGTGATCGTCTACCAGCAAAATCCGGATCGGCTGTCCCATAGGCTTCTTTCATGCTCTCGGAGATCACCGGCGAAAGCTCGACGATAAAACTAGACCCTTGCGGCTCAGGTTCATAGCGCAAATCTCCGCGAAATGTACGCATCAAAGCGCGCGATAAATACAAACCCAAACCGGTGGCCTGGGCCCCATGCTGAAACGGCCGGAATAGCCGCTCGGGTTCCGAAACGCCGCAGCCCGTATCGCGGAACCTTATCACTACCCGTTGCTGCTCGATTCGGGCAATGACGGCCAATTGCCGCCTGGCTTGGTTCAGCAGGGCGCGTTCGCTGTTCTTTGTGAGGTTTAGGAAAACTTGCATCAAACTCTGACGATCCGCCCATACCACCGGAATGCCCGGCTCTATCGTCCAGACCAGCTCGATATCTTTTTCGCGCAACGAAGGCTCTACTACGATTCGCAGCTCTTCGAGCAGCGCTCGAAGGTCAACGCTAGTGGCTTGATTAGCGGTCTGCCGCAGATCCATCGCAGCGATCTTTTCGAGCGCCAGGATCAAAGTGCCCAGGGCTTCGAAGTCCTTGTTCCGCGCTAGAGCTCCGCTACGCGAGAGGTTTTCGTGCACCACCGCGATCGCGCCGCAAACGTTGCGGACTTCGTGCGACACCGCGCCCACGAGAATGCGCGATGCAGCCAGCAGTTGGTGCAGGCTGAATTCCTCACGAGTGCGCAGGTCTTCGGATGTATCCACGACCATCGCGGCGAGACGCGAACCAACGCTGGTTCGGTAGGTGGAGAACCAGATGTCCGCCAAAAAAGACTCGCCATCGTGCCGCTGACCCCGGCACTGCATGGCCGTCCGGAAGGAGGGGTGGCTATCGTCCGGCGCGGGCACGTTTACAAGGGAAGGAAGATAGTCGCGAATGGATTTACCAGGAAGCATCCCTGGGGGCAGAGCTAGCAGGCGGTGAGCCGCATCATTGGCCAGCAGCACGCGGCCTTCCGAATCCGCGGTGAAGATCGCCGCTGGACTGGTTTCCACCAAAACCTGAAGCTGTTCCTCGGCTGCCCGTCGCGCCTCGCTCTCGTTCTGGATCAGATCAAGATGCTGCAGCGTCACCTGCCGGCTGCGCACGATTTCATAAACGAAAAGCCCCATACCCGCGAAAGCGGCAAAGATGAGAATATCGCGCGGAATCGCAGTTTCAGCACGCCATTCGAATGAATCGAAGAGCTCGGTGAGAAGGGTGCATGTAGCCGCTACCGTTGCGATTTGCCACCGGTTTAGAACGCTGCCCACCAGCAGCATGGGAAATAAGTATAAGAATCCAAGCGGTAGATCCTTCTCTACCCGCCAGTCGACGAAGGCGATCGCGCTGATCATCAGAGCCGCCTTGAGTAAAACCAAGCCACGGCTGCCTCGAAGTAGAAATGACAACATAGGATCGCTACGGACGCCCTTTTTCGGCGTCGATCGTTCACTTCATTCTAGACACGGCGCAGACCGCCCATGCAAGCGTAAGTTGCTCAATGGTCAAAAGATAGAGCGGAATATCCAAAAGATAGTCAGGGATTGGCCGAAGGATACTAGACGGCCCGCGGGACCTATCGCTACATTCGAAATAGACTTGGATCCAACGCTTTGAAGGCTCCGCGTTTGCCCCTTCAGGCGGGCGGCAACTTGAGGCGCGCAAAACAGTAATGTAAATCATGGCCATTCGTTTCGAACCATCGGTGCGTCGTTTGTGCATCGTTTTTTTTGCAAGCATTTGTTTCGTACACAGTGGGTTGGCGCAGCGCAGTTTTACCTGGCAAGAGGTCCGTGACAAATTTGAAGCCGGCAACCCGACTCTACGCGCGCTGCAGATCGGCATCGATGAATCCAAGGCCCAGGAAATTACGGCTTATCTTCGACCGAATCCCGACCTGACTATGGGACTGGATCAAATCGACCCCTTCAGCACCAATCCCTACCGCCCGTTTGCCTTCACGTTTCCGTTGGCGTCGTCAAGCTACTTGCATGAACGCCAGCACAAGCGGGAGTTGAGGCGGGAAAGCGCGGAGAAGGGAACTGCGGTGGCTGTGTCGCAGATGGAGGATCAGGAGCGAACGCTGCTCTTCAATCTCCGAACCGCGTTTGTTCAGATGCTGCAGCAGAAGGCAGTCCTGGCGCTGGCAAAAGACAATCTTGCTTACTATGACCGGTTGCTTGGGATCAGCCGTGACCGGTTCAACGCCGGCGATATCGCTCGCGTCGACCTGGATCGCCTGGAACTGCAGCGTATCCAGTATGAGACGGATGTGCAAACAGCGGACGTTAATCTGCGAACTGCGAAGATCCAGCTCCTGACCCTGCTGAATGACCGCACGCCGGTTGAGCAATTTGATGTGACGGGGCAATTTGATTTCAACGATCAGGTAATGCCGCTCGAAGAATTCCGCAGAATCGCACTGGAGACCCGCCCGGATCTGAAGGCCGCCGTACAGTCCATCGACAAGGCGGAGACCGATCACAAGCTGGCCATTGCCAACGGATCTACCGATCCGACTTTTGGCGTAGATGTTGCGCGGAACCCGCCGATCCCAGTCTACTTCGGCGTCAGCGTCTCGATTCCGCTGCGGATTTTCGATCGCAACCAGGGCGAGAAGCTGCGCACCCAGCAAGACATCACCCGTAACGAAAGGCTTCGGGACGCCAACCGGGCTCAGGTGTACAGCGACGTCGATTCCGCTTACGCCACGTTGAACAGTAATCTGAATCTGCTTAGGCCTTATAAGGCCACTTATCTCCAGCAAGCGGTTCGCGTTCGGGAGACAATCTCCTTTGCCTACCAGAACGGCGGAGCATCGTTGCTCGACTTTTTGCAAGCGCAGCAGGATTACAGGACCACTCAGTTGAACTATTTGAACCTGATAGGTTCTTACCTGACGGCCGCCAGTCAATTGAACCTTGCCGTGGGTCGAGAGGTCATTTGATGAAGTGGGGGATCTTGCTAGTGATTCTATGCTTACCGCTGGGCCTCTTCCTGGGCGGCTGTGGGGCCGATGTGAAAGCAGACCCGAAGGCGGAAATGCCGCCGCCCGCAGTGGTCGAACACGAATCGGATGCCAACGCGGTGAAGATCGAGCATCCGGAGCAATTTCCGCTAGCGACCGCCGGCAAGCATGACGCTGCCCCGGAACTGCAGGTGACGGGTTCGGTGAGTCCCGATGTGTCCCGCAACATTCCCGTGATTTCGCTGGCGTCTGGACGGGTCGTGGACATTCATGCACGGATCGGCGACACAGTCACTAAAGGACAGTTGTTGATGCGCGTGCAAAGCGCGGATATTTCGCAGGCGTTTTCGGATTACAGAAGCGCTGTTGCGGATGAGACGCTAGCCAAGGCACAATTCGATCGGTCAAGACTTTTGTACGACAAGGGCGCCGTCGCCCAGAAGGACCTTGAAGTGGCACAGGATGCGGCGGCCAAGGCCAGGATTACGGTTGAGAATGCGACGGAACGGCTGCGAATATTGGGCGCGGACATGAACAACCCCAGCGCGATCGTCGAGATTCATGCTCCCGTTTCAGGCGTGATTATCGAGCAAAACGTAACCGCCGCCGCGGGGGTTAAGACCTTGGATAACTCGCCAAATCTTTTCACCATCGCTGATTTATCGAGTGTCTGGGTAGTCTGTGATGTTTATGAGAACGATCTGGCATCGCTGCATCTGGGCGAATATGCCGACATTCACCTGAGTGCCTATCCAAGCATGGTTCTCAAGGGACGCATCGATAACATCGGGCCTATCCTTGATCCCAATCTTCGCACGGCAAAGGTACGGCTGGAAGTGAACAACCCAGGGATGCTGAGGCTGGGGATGTTCGTAACCGCCACTTTTCACGGCTTGAGTAAGGAGCTTCATGCCACGGTTCCGGCCGGCGCGATTTTACATTTACACGATCGCGACTGGGTCTTTATGCCAGCGGGGAGCGGACAGTTCCGCCGCGTCGAGGTTACCGCCGGGAACATGCTTCCCGGTAACATTCAGGAAATCCGCTCCGGCGTGACACCCGGCCAACAGGTTGTCGCAAATGCGCTGGTCCTGGAAAACACAGTCTCGCAGTAATGATTCGCAGGCTTGTCGATTTCGCGCTCAACAACCGCTTTCTGGTCTTATTCGCCGCGCTCCTCTTGCTGATTTGGGGCGGAATCTCATTCCATAATCTGCCAGTCGAAGCCTACCCTGATGTGGCCAACAATTACGTCCAAGTGATCACCCAGTGGCCGGGCAGGGCCGCCGAAGAGGTTGAACAACAGGTCACCATTCCTATCGAAATCGTGATGAACGGTCTGCCCCACCTGGAGCATTTGCGGTCGACATCGCTGTTTGGCCTCTCCAGCCTGATGCTGATCTTTGATGATCAGTCCGATAACGATTGGAACCGGCAGAAAGTCTTAGAGCGTCTTTCGCAGGTCACGCTTCCCAACGGTCTCCAGCCGCAGATGGGTACCGACTATAGCCCGGTTGGCCAGATCTACTGGTACACGTTGCGGAGCTCGAACCCAAAATACGATCTGATGGAGCTCAAATCGCTGGAAGATTGGGTCCTCGAAAAGCAATTCAAGTCGGTTCCGAATGTCGTCGACGTCGTTAGCTTCGGCGGGACCACGCGCGAATACCAGGTTCGAATCGATCCGGACCGGCTGATTGCATATGGTTTGAATTTGGGTCAGGTAGAGCAGCAACTCAGCAGCAATAACGTGAACGCCGGAGGAAGCTTCATAGAGGCAGGCCTGCAGGAAATTAACGTACGCTCGCTCGGGCTTTATGAGCAGGTGAAAGATATCGCACGAACCGTCATAAAGACTCAGAATGGCACTCCGCTGCGAATAAGCGATGTTGCGACCGTGAGCCAGGGGCCGAAGATTAGATTGGGGCAGATCGGTAAGGCAATTCACCGGGCGGACGGCAAGATTCTTGACAACGACGACGTAATAGAAGGCATCGTGCTGCTGCGCAAGGGAGCGGAATCGGAGCCAACGCTTGAAGCCATCCACGAGAAGGTCCAGGATCTGAACGAACGGCTGCTGCCTCCTGGCGTAAAGATCGTTCCCTTCCTGGACCGCAGCGATCTAGTACATTTCACCACGCACACCGTTCTTCACAACCTTACAGAAGGCATAATCCTGGTCACGATCGTTCTGTTCCTTTTCCTGGGCAACGCTCGTGGCGCGCTCATTGTCGCTCTCACCATTCCTTTCTCGCTCCTGTTCGCATCGATCTGCCTGGATTTAAGGCATATTCCAGCGAATCTGTTATCGCTCGGCGCGCTGGATTTTGGAATGGTGGTGGATGGTGCCGTGGTGATGGTCGAGAATATCGTCCGGCACATGGAGCATCGCAATTCGCCATCCCAAACAATCATGGAGGCGGTTCGGCAGGCGGCGCACGAGGTGCAGCGTCCGGTGTTTTACGCGATCGGAATTATCATCACTGCTTACGTTCCGATCTTCACGTTGCAGCGAGTGGAGGGACGCTTGTTCAAGCCCATGGCTTGGACGGTGACGTTCGCACTGCTGGGCGCACTGACGTTCTCAATGCTGATCGCGCCAGTGCTTGCGAGCTTTTTCTTCCGAAAAGGAGTTCGTGAATGGCGTAATCCGGTGATGTCGTTGTTAACCAGAGCATATCGGGCTGCGCTCCGGCGGGCCATTCAAGCGCGCTGGGCAACGATCGGAGCTGCTATGGCAGTTCTAGGCGTATCGGCCTATCTGGCCTTCAGTGGCATCATCGGCTCGGAATTTCTGCCTCATCTGGACGAAGGAGCAATCTGGACGCGCGGTACCTTGGCGCCCAGCACGGGACCCTCTGAAGGATCCCGCCTCATGAATCAAGCGCGTGTCGTCCTGGCATCCTTCCCGGAGGTAACGCAAGTGATTTCGCAGGTGGGGCGCCCCGATGACGGCACCGACACTACCGGATTTTTCAATACCGAATATTTCGTCGATCTCAAACCCAAAGAGCAATGGCGGGGCGTATTCCACGAGAAGAAAGAAGAGCTAATAGCTGCGATGGACCGCGAACTGGAGAAGATCCCCGGTGTTCTCTGGAATTTCTCTCAGCCGATCGCGGACAACATGGAAGAGGCAGTGAGCGGTGTGAAAGGGCAGTTAGCCGTCAAGGTTTTCGGCGACGATCTGAAGACTTTGGAGGCAACGGGCGATCACATCGTCGATATTATGCGGACCATCCGCGGAATTGAGGACCTGGGGCTGTTCCGGGTGATCGGGCAACCCAATCTCAATTTCAGAGTGGACCGTGACCAGGCAGCCCGCTATCAGATTAATGTCGCCGATGTGCAGGACGCTGTCCAAACCGCAGTGGGCGGAAACGCTCTCACGCAGGTTCTACAAGGCGAGCAGCGTTACGATCTGGTGGCTCGCTATCTTCCTTCTTATCGCGATACCCGAGAGGCCATCGAAAAGATTCGCCTCTTGGCGCCCACTGGAGAGCGCGTCTCCCTGGCACAACTTTGCAAGGTGCACGTTTTGGACGGCGCGTCGGAGATCTATAGGGAGGCAAATTCCCGGTACGTTGCAATCAAGTACAGCGTGCGGGGCCGAGACTTGGGCAGCAGTGTGGAAGAGGCGATCAGCAAAGTGGACCGGGAGGTGAAACTTCCCATCGGTTATCACATCGATTGGGCCGGCGAATATGAGAGTCAGAAGCGCTCCCAAAAAAGACTGATGATCGTCCTGCCGCTCACAATACTGGTGATCTTCATGATTCTCTACACTATGTTCAACTCCTTCAAATGGTCGGCGCTGCTGCTCGCCAACGTTGCCATGGCTCCCATCGGCGGTTTGTTGGCCTTGTTCATCACGGGTACTCATTTCAGCGTTTCCTCGGGAGTCGGGTTCCTGGCATTGTTCGGGGTCGCGGTTCAAACCGGCGTGATCATGCTGGAGTACATCAATCAACTCCGCGAGCGCGGGCTCAGCATTGCCGATGCGGCGGTGGAGGGAGCGATTTTAAGGCTGCGCCCCATTATGATGACCATGCTGGTGGCCACCCTGGGCCTTCTCCCGGCAGCGCTGTCCCACGGCATCGGTTCGGACTCCCAGCGCCCCTTCGCGATCGTCATCGTGGGCGGTTTGGTAGCAGCGCTGTTGCTGAGCATTTTTCTGCTGCCAACACTATACGTTTGGGTGGCCCGAAATGACGATGTCCTCCCCGTCCATGAAGTAGAGCCATAGCCTAACTGGAAACGCACGCCGATTCGCGACGTCCCTCCCGCTAGCCCTGCTATATTGGATATTCTCGGAAGACAGGGGAAAGTTCCCTTCCAAGCCGTTCGATCCCCTCCCAAACACGTCAGCTGATCCATGATTCGGGCTCTCGTCGATTTCGCCCTTGATAACCGCTTTCTGGTCTCGTTCGCGGCTATTTTGCTATTGGTCTGGGGCGCTATCTCGTTCCATAATCTACCGGTAGAAGCGTATCCGGACGTCGCGAATAATTACGTGCAAGTGATTACCCAATGGCCCGGGCGGGCGGCCGAAGAAGTAGAGCAGCAGGTTACTATCCCGATCGAGATTGCGATGAACGGGATTCCCAACCTGGAACATCTACGGTCAACATCGCTATTCGGGCTCTCCAGCGTAATGCTCATTTTTGACGACCAGTCGGAAAACGACTGGAACCGGCAGAAGGTGCTGGAGCGTCTGACGCAGGTCACGCTTCCGAACGGTCTGCAATCGCAGATTGGAACAGACTACAGCCCGGTTGGCCAGATCTACTGGTACACCTTGCGTAGCTCGAATCCCAGATTCGACTTGATGGAGCTGAAGTCGTTGCAGGACTGGGTTCTCGAGAAACAGTTCAAATCGGTCCCCAACGTCGTCGACGTGGTGAGCTTTGGCGGCGTCACGAGGGAGTACCAGGTTCGGCTGGATCCAGACAAGCTGATTTCGTACGGACTGAATCTGAGCCAGATTGAGCAGCAGCTAGCCAATAACAACGTGAATGCCGGCGGGAGCTTCGTCGAGTCCGGGCTGCAGCAGATCAACGTGCGGGCGATCGGGCAGTTTCGCACGGTCGCTGATATCGCGCAGACCGTGATAAAGACACAGAACGGAACACCTCTGCGCATCGGCGACATTGCCACGGTCACGCAGGGCCCTAAGATCCGCTTGGGTGAGATCGGCAAAGCGCTTCGGCGCGCCGACGGGAAAATCCTTGACAACAACGATGTCATTGAAGGCATCGTGCTGCTGCGGAAGGGGGCGGAATCCGACGCCACTCTCGACATGATTCATGCGAAGGTCGACGAGTTGAACAATCACATCCTCCCGCCCGGTGTGAAGATCGTTCCTTTTCTCGATCGCAGCAATCTGGTGCATTACACCACCCACACCGTGCTGCACAACTTGACTGAAGGAATCATTCTGGTCACGGTTATTCTGTTTCTGTTCCTGGGAAACGTCCGAGGCGCGTTGATCGTAGCTCTTACCATCCCCTTCTCGCTGTTATTCGCTGCGATCTGTTTGCAGCTGCGGCATATTCCTGCGAATCTGCTGTCGCTCGGCGCCCTGGATTTCGGCATGGTGGTCGAAGGAACGGTCGTTATGGTGGAAAACATCATTCGCTACTTGAGCCGCCGCAATCTGGCGCCAGGCACGCAACTTGTCTCGATCCGAGATGCTGCGCACGAGGTGCAGCGGCCGGTATTTTACTCTATCGGGATTATCATTACTGCCTACCTGCCTATCTTCACGCTAGAGCGCGTGGAGGGACGGTTGTTCAAGCCCATGGCATGGACCGTTTCGTTCGCTCTCTTGGGGTCGCTCCTTTTTTCGATGCTGATCGCCCCGGCGCTCACCAGTTTCGTATTTCGTAAGCAGACGCGGGAATGGCGCAATCCGCTCATGACAGGCATGTCCAACGGTTATCGCCACACTCTGGGCTGGGCCATCCGGTTTCGATGGATCACGGTGATGGTCGCAGCCGCGGCGTTGGGCGTATCCGCCTTTTTGATTTATAGCGGCATCATCGGGTCTGAATTCCTGCCGCATCTCGACGAAGGCGCAATCTGGGCGCGAGCCACGTTGGCGCCGAGCACTGGCCCGAGTGAAGGCGAGCGAGTGATGAACCAGGCCCGAATCATTCTGGCTTCGTTTCCTGAAGTAACCCAGGTTATTTCCCAAGTTGGGCGCCCCGACGACGGAACCGACACCACCGGTTTCTTCAACACCGAATACTTCGTCGATCTGAAACCCAAGGATGAATGGCGCCCGGTCTTTCGCCAGAACAAGGAGGAATTGGTCTCCGCGATGGACCGCGAACTCGAGAAGATCCCCGGTGCGTTGTGGAACTTTTCTCAACCCATCGCTGACAACATGGAAGAGGCGGTCAGCGGAGTGAAAGGACAGCTTGCCATCAAGGTTTATGGCGAAGATCTTCGCGTCCTGGAATCGGTTGGCGAGAAGATTGTCAGCGTAATGCATACGGTGCCTGGGATCGCCGATCTTGGATTGTTTCGTATTATCGGACAACCGAACCTGGAGTTTGTCGTTGACCGGGTCCAAGCCGCCCGATTCGGAATCAACGTCGCTGATGTGCAGGATGCCATCGAGACCGCGGTCGGTGGAAAGGCCGTAAGCCAGGTTTTGCAGGGTGAACAGCGCTACGACCTGGTAGTGCGGTATCAGGCTCCGTTTCGCGATACCAAAGAGGCCATCGAGCATATCCGGCTACTGGCCCCGTCCGGCGAGCGTGTGTCGCTGGCGCAGTTGTGCACGGTTCGGGTTTTGGACGGCGCATCCGAGATTTATCGGGAAGGGAACTCGCGCTATGTTGCCATCAAGTACAGCGTTCCCGTTCGCGACCTCGGCAGCACAGTGGAGGAAGCCATTCAAAAAGTGACCCAGCAGGTGAAGCTTCCCACCGGTTATCACATCGATTGGGCCGGTGAATACGAAAGCCAGAAGCGATCCCAACGTCGCCTGCTGATCGTCCTGCCGCTTACCATGCTGGTGATTTGCATGATCCTGTACACCATGTTCAACTCGTTCAAGTGGGTCATGCTGATTTTCGCCAATGTGGCCATGGCGCCGATCGGTGGTCTGCTGGCGCTGCTCATCACTCATACTCATTTCAGTGTTTCATCCGGGGTCGGATTCCTGGCGCTGTTCGGGGTGGCGGTTCAAACGGGCGTCATCATGCTCGAATACATCAACCAGCTTCGGGCGCGCGGCTATTCGATTTCCGAGGCGGCCGTGGAGGGCTCGGTTCTCCGGCTCCGGCCTATCATGATGACCATGCTGGTAGCGAGCCTGGGGTTACTGCCCGCTGCTCTATCACGCGGCATCGGCTCGGATTCGCAGCGTCCGTTCGCGATTGTCATTGTCGGCGGCTTGATGGCTGCGCTCATTCTCGGCATCTACCTGTTGCCCACTCTGTACGTTTGGGTGGCCGGAACCCGTGATAAGCTGCCTCCGCAGGATCAGGTCAGCGCGGAAGAAGCGCATTGAGGCCCGAGCACTCAACCGGACGCTAATATCGGGCCGACGATTTCCACCAGAGCTTCGCCCAGCATCAAATGCTGATCCTTATCAAGGTGAATGCCATCCACTCTGCTTGAGGATGTGACGGTGGCTGAATCGAAGAAATGGCACTGAAGACCACTGCATACCGCTCGATAGGCGTCGGACAGGCCTGAACACCGTTCCTCGGCGCCGACGAATTTTTCGGCAAGGACGCCTTGCGGGGAATGAATCGGCGGCGGGCACACCACCAAAATGGGAGGAACCGGCATACCTGGCTCAATCGGTGCTTTCCGTATTTCGTTGACCAGTGTGGCGATCCCTTGCGCAGCCGACCAGGCATTGTTGTAAGGGTGTGCGAACTGAAAATCGTTCGTGCCTAACATTACAACGACCAGCGACAGCGGTGAATGGATCTCGATGAGTTGCGCCAAACCGGTCAAGCCATTGCGTCCTGGCTTAAAGGGGTCCTCCCAGACCGTTCGTCGCCCGTTCAGACAATCCTCGATAACTCGCGCTGGCTCGCCCCGGCTCGTTAACTTATTTTCCAGCACCCCAGGCCAGCGTTCGCCGAAAGGCAGCCTGTTACGGGTGTTGGGAATAATCCCCCACGTCAGCGAGTCGGAATACACAAGAATTTGGCGCACGCGACAGGTCTTTCTAGACGTACGAATTGTACCTTGATGACGTACCGGCTCGGGTATAATAAGTGGCTGATAGTTGGACAGCCGCTCTCCGTGGCAGGGGTTGTTTGTGACCGGGTCGCTAAATCCGATCTTTACCGTCCGCGAGACGCACGGCCGCGTGTTGAGGCCGGGGAACCGCCTAGTCGTCCACAGTCCCGACATTGGTTGGCGTTCCCTGTACGCCGCGATCCTGGAGGAAGCTCCGTTCCAGGCCATCGAACCGGCTATTCATCACCCATCCCTGATCTATCATCTGTCGCGCCCCACCGAAGTTATGCGCAAGATCGATGGCGCCACGCGGGATCAGGCGCTGATTGGGCCTCGTAGGATCTGCCTTACGCCAGGTGAAGCCATCACGCATTGGCAACACTCAGGTCATCCGGAAATTCTACAGGTTTACCTGCGGCAGTCCATCTATGAGCAGGCTGTCAGCGAGATGTATGGCTGCGACCCATCTGCGGCCGAGTTGGTACCCCGATTCGCTATTCTCGATCCACTGCTCGAGCAGCTGGCGATCGCCATCACCAATGCCTTGCGCGACGGCACAGCCGAGGACGGGCTCTATATCGACACCCTGGCGCAGATGATGGCAGTTCATCTGGCCCGCGTCCACTCGACTCGTTCACGGCCGGCCCGTATGCCGGCGACGAAGGCCATATCGGGCTGGAGGATGCGGCGCCTGATCGATTTCATCGAGGCTCACCTGGATGGCGACTTGAGCTTGGATGCGATGGCCACCGAAGTGGAAATAAGCCCGCTCTATCTGGCGCGCGCCTTCAAGGCTGCTGTTGGGCAGTCTCCCCATCAGTATGTTCTAGCTCGGCGCATTGAGCGCGCCAAAGAGCTTCTACGGAACACCGACACCCCGATTGTCGATGTCGCCCTGGCCTCTGGATTCTCATCTCAAAGTCATCTGTCGAATTGGTTTCTACGGCACGTTGGTGTCTCGCCCGCCACCTACCGGCGTCAGAGCTGACTAGGGCAGCGCCGCAGCTTGCGCGCCGATCCGTTTTTCAGACGGCTCTACTTTTTTCGGGGCTGTCTCCTTCAGGAATATGCACACCACAATACCCAAAGTCACGCCGCTCAGTGCCAGATACAGAATATTTTGGATGCCATAGTGCTGCGCAATGTATCCCGCGATGACGGGCGCTACCCCGCCGCCGAATATTTCACCCGCGCCCACCACGATGCCAATTGCTGATGAGACTAACCCGGCGGGCGCTGATTCAGTCGCAATCGGCCCGGTCAATAGCGCGATCAGTCCCAGGCAGAAGAAAGTAATCACGAACAGCACCGCAAATAAAGCCGCTGGATTGGCTCCGATGGCCGTAAAAACATAGAGCAAAATCGCGGCGCCGACAAAGCCCAGAATCGCCATGATCTTCCGTCCGAAGACGTCCGACAACCCAGGAATTCCAAATTGTCCGACGAACCCGCCGAAGCCGATCGCCGACATCACAAAGCCCATTTGTCCGGGCGTCAGGTGCAGATAATCCACCAGGTAGTTCGGCACCATGGCGCTCAACACAAATACGCCTGTCATGGCGCACAGCAGCGCGGCCATCGACAGGACGATGTTCCGGCTGCGAAATATCTCTACCCATCGGCCGCTGGTCTCAGTGCTCTGGCTGGCTGCCTTCTGCGTAACGGCGTCGCGCAGTACGAAGTACATCAGGCCGCCCAGGATAAAGCCCGGAATCGCGACAATCAGGAACACCCAGCGCCAGCTCGGGACAAAGGCCATCAATTGCGTCGCGATGATCGGCCCGAAGCCCAGGCCGAAGAGCGCGAAGGTGCATTGCTGGATACCTTGGTTGAACCCGCGCCGCTTGGGCGCCGAGGCCTCATTTGTGGCGGCGAAACTGGTGGGGCAGTAAGAACCTTCCGTCAGCCCCATGACCGCCCGGATCATGATCAGGCTCGCCAAGCCGGTTGCCAGTCCCGATAAGCCGGACAACAACGAGAACAACAGAATGGCCGGTATTAGGACCTTGCGGCGTCCGATCCGGTCGGAAACTCCACCCATCACTATGGCGAATACGCCCCAACATAATCCGAGAATGCCGATCAGGTTCCCCAAATCCTGATAGCTCAGGTGGAGGTCCTTCATCATGAAGGGAAATAATGGCGCGATGATCCAGCGGTCCAGTCCAACCAGGCCGAACCCCAGACCCAGCAGCGTCACCGCTTTCCACTCGTATGATGTATCCCATTTCATTTTTGGGTCGGCCATCTTTTGTTCCCTTTCATCAGTCGGGCCATCTTGCTAATCCCGATCTATAATCACGCCCATCGCGAAGCTCAGCATTTCGTCCCAACTCTGGTTTCCCCATTTCACCGTCACCGCCGCATCCGGATTGTTGGGGTTGTTCACTGAGTTGTCCCAGTGTGCAGTCACTTCCACGCGCGTACCTTTCGGCAACTGCCTTGGTTTGTCGAGATAGTAAATGACCTGCCATTGGAAGTCGTAGCGCGGCACACTCAGCACCGTTTCAGATTCTCCGGTCGGAAAAACCAGGCGGACCGTCATATCTTTCCCGCGCAGATGCATGTGGGGCTGCATAAATACCAATTCAACCGGCTCGCCGAAGGTCAGTTTGGCATGGCCCTCCGCGTTTGATTCGCCAGGTCCGATAGACCAATTGTTCGACGCCGCAACTGCCGACATAAATCTTTTTTCCGGCGGCTGCTTTGCCAGTTCTAAGCCGACCCTGGTTTGATCCTCAAACGAAGTCTTGCCATTGGGCGTGTAGTGGACCTGCAGAATGATGTCGGAGCCCGCCGGTATCATTTTCGCGGAATGGTCCACGTCGAAGCGCTGTGGCTGCATTCCCGGCGAGTAGCCCGCCAGAAGCTCATAGCTGATGTTTACAGGATCGGATTGTGGATCGGACGCCCGCTCGGCGTCGGTGGTGGGGATATAAGGCACGAACGGCTTGGCATCCTTCATCCAAAGGGACCCGGGAGGCCGAACCACCGCAATGATGTGATGCACCACCGAACGCGCGCTCGGCCGGACCTCCGCTGCGCTCACCCACGTGTCACTCCTAAATCCAGTGGGGATCACGATGTAAATATATGGGAGCGTGCCGGTGACTGGAACCGAATAAGGGTCCGGCATTTGAAGCACGAGGTCAGGGCGAATGTTCCAGCCCTCGCTCCATTGGACAGCCGGCGGCTTGTCTTTCGGGTCGCCTTCGGGCGCTCCCGCGTCTACCCATGAGGCCAGTTTGTGGATGTCCTCATCGCTAAGCCTGCGGTCATTACTGAAGTGGCCGTATTGGGGATCCGCGAACCAGGGCGGCATATTGCGGCTGAGCACCGAAGCCTTGATAGCTTTGGCCCAGGGCCGCGAATTCTCATATGTAAGAAGCGGCATCGGCCCGATCTCCCCGGGACGGTGGCAGGCCTGGCAGTTCTTCTGGAGGATGGGAAGGACGTCTTTATTAAACGTTACGTTGGCGGCGGCCGTACTGGCGGATAGAGCCGACGTCGCCATCAGCACGCCCGCTATGCCATACCGCATGAAGACAATCTTAACCCGGAGCGTCTGAGACGGATCAGAAAACAATCTTCAGCGCCAGTTGGAGCTGCCGCGGTGAACTATTGGTCGCCTGGATCTTCGCGGCGCTGGCATTAAGCGCCGTACCTGCGAAAATTTGCGTATTTGCCGCCAGGAGCTGGAACGACGGATGATTGAGGATGTTGAACGCTTCGGCGCGGAATTGAACGACGAATCTCTCCGAAGGCTTGAAATTCTTGATAAGAGCATCGTCCAGATTCCAGAGATTCGGACCAATGATAGTGTCCCTGCCCGAATTCCCGTAGGTCCCGATCGGCTGCAAGGCGAAGCAGCTCGTGTTGAACCACGCATTCAGAGTCTGGAAGCCTGAGTAGAGGTCGCATCCGGCGACTACGTTCGGACGTCCAGTGTTGGAACCGGTGCCGGTGAACACACGGTTCGGAGCCGACGTTGCATTGAACGGTGCGCCGGAAAGATACGTGAACACGCCGGTAAGCTCCCAGCCACCTAACACAGCGCCTGTAACGCCGTGTCCCCGGTAAGGCAAATTGTAAGACTCCGCTTACCCGAAAGTTGTTCTTGCGGTTAAAGTTGGAAAGCCCCCGGTCAACGGCGGCGTTGAGGGGTTGCGATGAGATCCCGCCCCCATCCAAACCATAAGTGCCGGAGCCATTGTCGATCGATTTTGAAAACGTGTATGCCACCTGCATTTGCCAGCCGTGCGAGAAGCGATGATCCAGACTGGTCTGTAGCGCCTCATAGTGCGAGTCGGCCAGATTATCGGCGAGCTGGAGGCTGTTGTACTGAGGATCCAGCCGTGTATTCGGAACGCCGGTGGCGCTGGAATAGGTCGGCGCACCGTTGTAAAAGCAGCCTGCATTCGGCGCCAGACAGGGAACCGGATAATTGAAGTCCCGTTGGATAAACATGTGCAAGTTATGGGTGCCGATATAGCCAATGGTCAGCACTGTGTTGGTCACAATTTCGCGCTCGATGTTGAAGTTCCACTGCATCTGATAAGGCGTGGAATGAACTCCGTAGTAATCGCCGTTCGTGATACTCAATGTTCCGCCGGTCGGTACATTGACGACATTAGCGCCCGGCCCCAGGTTTGAGAACAGGTTCGGATATAGGAGGCCCTGCGCCGACGTTTGAGTCGCGGTCAAGAACGGCGGCTGGAGCCAATAATTGAGGTCCCGTGAATAGATCACGTTGTGGAACATGCCAAAACTGGCGCGGACCGAAGTCTTGTGATCGGCGAATGGATCCCAGGCCACGCCCACACGCGGGTCCCAATTTCGGAGCGACGGATTTGTCGCCGTCGACGTGGTAACGGGCACGAACTTTCCTCCTGGTGTGGTTGGATCAATCAGGTTGTACATCTGGTGGCGAACTTCACCGATCATGGTGGTGGGCGAGTATCGTAGACCCAGGTTGACGGTTAGCTTGCTGGTGACTTTCCATTGATCGTCTACGTAAGGCGTGAAGACCCAGTAGCGATAGTCTTTGGTGGCATCGGCGGTGGGATTCTGCACATCGGAAACCTGGCCTTGGACTTGGGAAGCGCTTCCCTGCAGGAATGCCGTCAGGTTCGGAAAAGTCCAGTTGCCTCCTACCACGAACGGAGCCCAGGTATTTTCGCGAAGCCGCAGGGCATTGCCGCCGAACTTGACACTGTGCGAACCAGATGTCCAGATGACGTCGTCCCCGTAAGTGAATTTGTTCGGGACCAGATAAAAAGGCAGAGTGGTGCTCGCGCCGATAGCGGTGAGCCCGGAGAATGTGGCGATAGTGCCGTCTTCTCGCCCTGCTGCAGTACCGAAGAACTGCAAAGGATGAACCCCGGAGCTGGTGATAGTTCCGGGTGTTACCCCACCACCGCTTACAGTAGGAGATCCGAAAACATTGGCGTCCTCCCAAGTCCGCGCGAAGCTTATATGAGCGCTATTGATGAGTTTCGGCGAAAAGACACGCCGTTCTTCGACGGTGGCGAAATGGTCTCTGGTTGTATCGAGCTCCGGCCAATAGGGAATGCCCGTCGTGAAGTTTCGCGTCGCTTTATCCAGAACGTACCGGACGAATACGGCGTCCTTCGCTGAAAGGTTGTAATCCAAACGTGCGATCAGATAATTTTCGTTCCCGATGTTCGGGTCGAGAACGAAGGCTTGCCCCGTACCACTGGGGCTGCCCGCCGCCAAAAGCTCGTTGAACGCGGTATTGGGCCATAACGCCATGGTATTGCGGATCGATTGCTGAACTGCGGGGTTGGTGGCAAAGGGCGTCCCATTTTGTGCCACCGGCGGTCCGCAGACATTTGGCGCGGCTGTCGACGTTAAGAATTGATGTGCGCACTCATCGGGAACCGTAACAAGATTGGTAACCACCTGGGTCTGGCGTAATCCCTCATAATTGACGAAGAAGAACGCCTTGTCTTTTTTGATCGGCCCTCCCACGCTGCCTCCGAACTGATTGCGGCGGAATGTGGGCGGTTTCGATCCGTCAAAAAAGTTTCGCGCCTCCATTTTGTCATTGCGCAGAAACTCGAATGCCGATCCATGAAAGGCATTCGTTCCTGACCGGCTGGACGCGTTGATGACTGCGCCGTTGCCGCCGAACTGAGCACTGTAGGTGTTCGTCAGCGTTTGAAATTCCTGAATCGCCTCCACTCCCAGGGCCGTGCCCAGGCCGCCGGCTCCGGGTCCGTTGTTCCAGAAATTGTTCATATCCTGGTCATCCAACAGATACGCCTGTCCCGACGGGCGCGACCCGGCAATGGAATATTTCTGCCCATTGCCGTAGAAAGTGCTGCCCGCGCCAGGAGCTCCCAAAGGGATCTGTGTCACGCCGGGCGCCAGCGTCATCAACTGCGTAAAGTTCCTGCCGTTGAGAGGCAAGTCGCGAATCTGCGCTCCTTCCACCAGAGCACCGACCGCGGTGGACTGCGTGTCCACTTGAGAAACCTCGGCTTCGACTGTCACGGTCTGCTGGGCCTGTCCAACCGGAAGTACAAAATCGACCACCGGGCTGCTGCCCACCGTGAGCGTAATTCCTTTACGAACCACTGTCTGGAAGCCGGCATTTGAGGCCTGCACCTCGTAATCGCCGATTACCAGATCCGGAACCCGGTAGCGGCCTTGTTGGTCGCTAGCGGTGCTCTGAGAGATTCCGGTTCCAACATTCCTGACCTGGATCGCGGCTCCCGCGATAGTGGCGCCCGAACTATCCGTGACCGTTCCCCCAATAGTCGCGTTGGAAGCTTGCGCATTGAGGCGACTGAGGCCGAGAGTAGCGACGCCCAGACAGCACAATGCGTATATCACAAACCGTTGGGAAATCCTGAGGATTGCGAACATGGAGACCCCCTTTTGAGCCCTTGAAGACCGCGTACAGACCTTTTGAACCAGCCGCTCCCTGTATAAGTGCTTCTCCAGACCATAGTTCGAAAGGGGGGGCAATTGCTTGCAGAAAATCCACTTCCGTGAACAGAATCGTGACGTCGGTCTCGATCGCTGGCGCTGTCAATTTCCCCTCCATCTTAGTCAGAAGGTCATGATTCTGTTTAATTAAGTGCAGTTCTTGCAAGCCGTGCATTTTGTATTGAGATAACGTAAACTGGGATCTGAAACGGAGACAAAAGAATCAGGGCAGTCCTCGCTGACCGGTGCGGCGCTGGATTGGAGCATCCTGTTTCTTAAGAGGACGATCATGACACGTAAATCGCTATTTCTGTTGATGGCTGCAGCCTTGCTTTTCGCCGCCGCTGCTTATGCCCATCACTCCTTTGCCGCGACCTATTTCGAAGATCAAACGGTCACGGTTGAAGGGAAACTAGTGCAGTTCCTGTTCCGCAATCCACATTCGTTCGTTCACGTAGAAGCTCCCGACGATAAAGGAGAGGCTCAAACCTGGGCGATTGAGTGGGGCGGCGGTGGCCAGTTAAGCCGGGAGGGCGTGTCCAGAGACACACTTAAGCCTGGAGACCATGTCATCGTCAGTGGCAATCCAGGGCGCAATCCTGCAGATCACAGAATCCGCATGCGCTCGATTAGCCGGCCTTCGGATGGTTGGAAGTGGTCCGGGGTAGTTCAATAAGTGTAGTTCAGCCATCGACTCTTTTTCGCATTGCGCGACAGCTAAAAATACGAGCATGTGGTGTCTCTGACGCTGGAGGAAGAACATTGAATCAAGCAACTCTTGGCAAAGGCACTGTGCTTCTTTCTATTGCTGGCGTGGCGTTATTGCTCGCGCTACCTGCTCTTCCTCAAGGGCGCGGCGGTCCACAAGCCGGCCCTCCGCCGTCCGCCAAAGACGCGGCTCCCATGGACCTTACCGGTTATTGGGTGTCCATCGTAACTGAAGACTGGCGTTATCGCATGGTCACCCCCGCCAAAGGCGACTATGCGAGCCTTCCCCTCAACCCCGAAGGCCGGAAAGTTGCCGATACGTGGGATCCAGCGAAAGACGAAGCATCCGGCAATCAGTGCAGATCGTACGGCGCCGCTGCCATCATGCGCGTGCCGGGGCGCTTGCACATCACTTGGGAAGACGACCGAACCTTGAAAATTGAAACCGACGCTGGAATACAGACTCGCCTGCTGCATTTTGGCGCTGCCCAGCCACCCGCTGGAGAGCCGGCCTGGCAAGGGTATTCTGCGGCATTGTGGGATGTTCCGCCTGCCGGTAGGGGCATGGGCGGAGGCGCGGCGGTCCGTCCAGGGCAGCCCCGCGCAGGCACTTTAAAGGTAGTTACCACGCACATGCGCCCCGGATACTTACGCAAGAACGGCGTGCCCTATAGCGGCAACGCGGTAATGACGGAATATTTCGACCGCACCACCGAGCCGAATGGCGATTCCTGGCTGATCGTTACCACCATCATCAACGATCCGCAATATCTGCAGCAGGAGTTCATCACCAGCACGCACTTCAAGAAACAGGCCGATGCTGCCGGATGGGCGCCCACGGCCTGCGAGGCGAAATAAATTACTTCTTGAAGCTTTTGTAAACCGCTTCGACAAACTTGTCGGTCGTCCAGAAACCCGTGTCGGCTCCGTAGCGCGGATCATAATCCCGTGTAGGCTTAGCCGCCTTCACCTGCTCCAGAGTCATCCCCCGCTTGACCATATCCTGGATCCGGTCGCGAATGATGGTTGTCATATCGCGATATTCGACCACATCAGCTTCATCGCACAGGCGTCCGTGCCCCGGAATCACATAGGTGCCACCTTCCTGCTTCTCCGCTGGGATGGTTATGTCCAGGATGGTATTTAAGGCCTTGACGACGCCCTGGATATTACCGCCTCGATCGATATCGATGATCGGGTAACTAGTGGTCACGAAGAGATCGCCGGCGCTCACGACGTCGGACCGGCGGAAAAAGACGATAGTATCGCCATCGGTGTGCGCGGCCGGCACGTGAAACATCTGAATCGCCTCGCCATTGAAGAAGAGCTCCTTCTCGGCGGCGTTGTAGGTATCGGTGGGCCATGCAGCAGACGGCATGGCCGGTTGGCTGCCGGTGGGACCGCTCATCCGATCGAGAACCGCTTGATGCGCGATGACAGTGGCGCCCTGCTGCGCACTCGCGCCGATGTCCCCCACGACGTTTCCACCCGCGATGGTGCTGCCGGCTTTGGCTATTTTCTCGTTGCCGCCGGTGTGGTCGGCATGCACGTGGGTGTTGATGATGTAGCGAATCGGCTTATCGGAAAGCTTGCGGACGGCTTCCAGAACCTTGTCGCTCATTTGCGGAAGACCAGTGTCAACCAGTAAAATTCCGTCCTTGCCGATCGAGAGAGTGATGTTTCCGCCGGCGCCCACCAGCATGTAGATATTGCCCTGAACCGGAAGAATGTGAAGCTCCGCATTCTCGGAGTTCTGCTGCGCATAGGCGGATCCGGACACGCCGGCTGCCATGGCCAGCGCCACAATGGAAAGCTTTGACAGAGCGCTCTTCATGAGTGATTTACTTGGCGGTGGTATTCTGCGCCGTCTTTGCCGGCGGCGGACTCATATGTTTCAGCTTCAGTTTATACTCGGGATACATTGTTTCCGCGCCACCCCGGGCCGCTTCCTCGGGAATGTGATATTTGGTCGGAAATTCGCTTAGGAATGTGTTCGTGCCGGGCAAGTGGTGCGGTACATATCCCTCCGGCCGTTCGATCTCCACTACCGCTTCGCACGGATACGGCGCAATCTGCTGACGCGGGTCGGCAACCCAGTCGGTGGTGCGAACGAAAGGCTCCGTCAGATAAACAGGATCATTGATAATCACCATCACCGTCAGATAGCCATCGTGCCTCATGATGTGCTCGGTGACTGTGGCCTTGTCGCTGCGCGGAATGCCGTTTCGCCGAATCCAGCCGATCTTGAGATGAGTGGTTGTGACGGTTAGGACGTCGCCATCCCACTTCCCAGTCGAAAAACCTTGCCAGGTATGGGCCGCATAGTCCGGCGGATGCGGACGGCCGTCCATGTAGATTGTTCTTTCCGGGGCCTGCCACGAAATGTGGGTGTGATACGCGATCACCTGCTGGGTAGCGGTATCGATCTCTTTCCAGATTCGAAGATTCGCCGGACCACGCCACGCGTAGTCAGAGGGATGCGGCTTGCATTGATGTTCGGGCAAAGTCAGCAGCGAGGCGTCCCAGCTGTCGCCTCTCAACCGCGCTGCAGCGTTGATCGGGAGGCCAAGGTAGTCTCCAATTTCGGGACCCGGAATGCGCTCCGGCTGATCCTCGTGAAATCGGGGGGCCCATTCGCCCGACGGATCTACCTGGGCAAACGCCGGGACGCTCCCAATAATGGTTAAGAGCAAAAGAAATGGCCCGGCGAATGTGGCTGGCTTAGCGCAATACATATTGGCACTCCAACGGAGGATTACTCAATTATCAGGGTAGTCGATCAGCGAGTAGAACGCTTGCAGAAACAACACTTGCAGGAACAGAATCTTGATTTCAGCGATGGTCTATCCTACAATTTGGCACACGAGGAGGCGTTTCGGTGAAACCCAAGAATTCGATCTCCGATGGCACGCTAACCCGCCGGGATTTTGCTGCTCTTGCAGCCGGCGGCCTGTCTCTGGTGGAACGCGCTGAGCTGGAAGCACAGACAAGAGAAGCCCAAACTAACGGCGCCAGTGTACAGGGACCGCCGCTCGACATTGCCGAGTGGAGCTACTTCTGGGTGGGTGTCGAGCGTGCCGATCTTGCCCGCGGCACGGTTGTCAACGGTAAGCAGATGTACGTTGAGTATCAGATCCCAACGCGCGTCCGCCACCCTTACCCGATCGTGCTGGTGCACGGCGGCGGAGGACAGGGCACCGATTGGATGGGTACTCCGGATGGGCGTCGTGGTTGGGCAACCTTGCTCCTCGAAGAGGGCTACAAAGTGTACGTCGTTGACCGTCCGGGCCACGGCCGATCGCCATTTCATCCGGATCTGCATGGCCCCTTCCCGCAACAAACGCTTGCGCTCGAGAACATGTCCGGCCAATTTACTCCTCCGAATTCCCACTCGCGCAATCCCAACCAATTCCGGAAATTGCACAACCAGTGGCCCGGAACGGGCGAAGTCGGATCGCCGGATTTAGACCAATTAGTGGCATCGCAAGGCGGCTCTTATGTCACCGTCGCGGCGCCTGGCGGACCCGGCGCGGGTTTCGGCGCGGGACAAGCCATTGCACATCAAGCCTGGCGCGAGCGCGGAGCTATGCTGCTCGACAAGATCGGCCCGGCGATCATCATGACCCACTCCGCCGGCGGACCATTCGGCTGGCTGGTGGCGGAAGTGCGGCCCAACTTGGTAAAGGGCATCGTTGTCATCGAAGGCGGAGGCACGCCGTTCAACGCCGCCAATGTTTGGGGGCTCTCCACCATTCCGGTAACGTACGATCCTCCAGTATCCGATCCTGCCGAAATCAAGCGAACCCAGGTCAAGCCCACCGAACCCGGCGTCGCTCCCTATCTCCTCCAGGAGGAGCCTGCGCGCAAGCTGAAAAACTTGCAGGGCATTCCGATGGTGATGGTTACTTCCGAGGCATCGTTTGCATCGCCGGGGAATCCCGGGGCGGTCGCCTTCCTCAAGCAGGCCGGCTGCAAGGCGGAAGAACTGCGTTTAGTTGACCATAACATTCACGGTAACGGCCACATGATGATGGTCGAGAAAAACAATCGCGAAGTGCTGCAGCCCATTCTCGACTGGGTTTCGAAGAACGTCGAGAAAGATGCCGCGATTCCGAGCCCGAAGCCGCGGCGAAACCGCTCTGAAGCTCGCCAATCAGGGCTTCTTCTGGGTGGGCACCGAACACAAGACCATGCCGTACGGGACCATCTTAAGCGGCCAGATGTACGTGCAGTATCTGATTCCCGCCCAGGTCCGTCACCCCTATGCAGTGGTTTTGGTACACGGAGGCGGCGGCCAAATGCTCCACTACATGGGCGCAGGCGATGGGCAGGCCGGATGGGCGCATTATTACGCCCAGCAAGGCTATCGCGTTTATCTGGTCGATCGCCCCGGCCACGGTCGCGCGCCCTATCATCCCGACGCGCTCGGACCAATCGGCCCTGCGCCGACTTATTCATCGGTGATGGCCGATGTACGGCGAGCGGCCGTGGGCCCAAATCATCAGTATCCGGGGACCGGCGAGATCGGCGATCCTATTCTCGATAAGTTGGTGGCTCTCCTGAATTCCGCCCCGCAAGACAATGTGTTGGCGCAGCACCTGTGGGCCGAGCCGCGGCGCCGAACTGCTCGATAAGATCGGGCCGGCCATCATACAAGTTCATTCTGCCGGCGGCCCTTTCAGCTGGCTGGTCGCAAACGAACGCCCTAATCTGGTCAAGGCGATCGTGAACGTGGAAGGCGCCGGGACTCCTTTTACTCCGCAGACTCCTTGGGGACTGACAGAAGTTCCGCTCGCATACGATCCGCCGGTTTCGGACCCGAAAGAGATCGTGACCCGCGACGTTACTCCTTCAGGCGGACCATCCTACAAGCTGCAGGCCGAGCCGTCGCGCAAGCTCAAAAACCTGCAAGGCATCCCGATCGCCTATGTCACCGCTGAGAGGTCGGGGCGCAATGGCGGCCCCGTGGTCGCGTTCTTGAAGCAGGCCGGCTGCAATGCCGAGGACTTTCAATTGAAGGAACACGGCCTTGTGGGCAACGGGCATTTCATGATGATCGAAAACAATCGCCGCCAGGTCTTCGATGTAATTCAAGCCTGGATCGAGAAGAGCGTTTCAGCGTAGGCATTACCAGCAACTTAGTGCCGGACAACCTGACCACTCTCTTAAGGCTTCAACAGTTCGCCGATAGCGCTCTTCCCATTGGCGGCGCCGCGCACTCCTTCGGCCTGGAATCTTTAGTCGAATGTGGGCTACTGGACCCCGATGGAATCGAATCATTCTTTCTCTCTTACCTGGATGAAGCCGGAGCGCTGGAAGCTGCCTACTGCGCGGCCAGCTGTACGATTGGACAATCCGGCGCCGATCTTGATGGATGGCTGGAGCTGAACATTGAGCTGAGTGCGCGAAAGCTGGCCCAGGAGTCGCGCGACGCGTCGGCGTCGATGGGCCGTCGGTTCCTCGAACTCGCTGCCCACGTTTCCCAGCTGCCGATTCTTTTGTCGGCGGCGCAATCCCAAGGACAGGTCCATCTGGCCTGCTGTTTCGGCTTGGCCGCGGGAGCCATGGGCATCGATCCAGAAGCAGCATCGGGGGCTTACCTGCAACAATCCATTACAACCCTGATTTCCTGCTGCCAGCGATTGCTGCCCCTCGGGCAAACGCGCGCGCACGAGATCCTATGGAATCTGAAACCCGCGATCGTGTGCGCGGCCCGGCGTGCGGCCCAAACGGCTCCCGGGCGCCTCGGCTGTTTCACACCGTTGTTGGAAATCGCATCTTCGCGCCACCCGACGCTCCAGACGCGCTTGTTCATCAGCTAGGTCATGCCTAATCTGCATCTTTCGTTCGAAACGAACACCGTTGGAGCGACCATCTTCGGGTGAATCAGCAGCAGCCGCCCTGGCGAGTGGTCCGCGGGTTCAGAGCGCCGTCCGGCGAGTTGCTCGCGCACGTGCACAACGTCTCGGGCGGAATTCTCGATACGGATTCGCTTGATTGGCGAATCGACGTCGCGCCGGGAGCGCAAGCCCAGGTTACTTCCACCGGCGCAACGCGCATCTACCGCAGCCGCGCGCCCGAGCGCATCGCATCGCAGCGCGCAACTTTGACCGTAGGCGAAAACGGGTACCTCGAATACCTGCCCGACCAATTGATCCCGTTTGCTGGTTCCCGCTTCGACCAGAGCATGCGCGTCGAGCTGGCCGGCGGCGCGTCAATGATCTGGTGGGACCGGGTAGCGCCCGGCCGCGAGGCATCGGGCGAAATGTTTCGATACGAATCGCTGGCGTCCGCATTCGAGTTGATCGCCGCAGGCGAGCCGGTCGCAATCGAGCGCTGGACCATCGCGCCGTTACTCCGCCGCCTGGACGCCGTCGCGCGGCTCGGACGCTTCCGCCACTTCAGCTCCTGTTACATCTGCCGGGCTGGCGAGCCGGCCGCATACTGGCGAGCTTTCGAATCGGAAATGCAGCCGATCGCTGGACCGGCTTTCCGGGCCTGAGGTATTATGGGGAGTTACTTCGCTGAGGGCGCACGGACTTGTTGATCCGGGGCGTCGCAATGAACGGGCGGCTCGCTGGCCGATGGGCTGGTCGAAATCTGGAAAGCCGCCAAGTGGTATCTCTGTGGCCGCGTCGCCACGCTTCCCCGAAAAGTTCATTAATCCAAGGAGGCCGCCATTGCATCTGACGCCGCGCGAGCAGGAAAAGCTCATGATCTTCGTCGCTTCCGAATTGGCCCGGAAACGGCGCGCCCGCGGCCTGAAGCTGAATTATCCGGAGGCCATGGCGATTCTCTCGGCGGAGATTCTCGAGGCCGCGCGCGACGGCAAAAGCGTGGCCGACATCATGGCGCTTCGGGCGCCTCCATCCTCACGCGCGAGGACGTGATGGACGGCGTGGCGGAGATGATCCATGAAGTGCAGGTGGAAGCGACGTTTCCGGACGGCACCAAGCTGGTCACGATTCACGATCCGATTCAATAGGAGCTGCGAATGCATCCTGGAGAATACATTCTCGGCGACGGCGACATCGAATTGAACGCCGGCCGGGCCACGGCGCGGGTGGTGGTGCGCAACACCGGCGACCGCCCGATGCAGGTGGGCAGCCACTATCATTTCTTCGAAGTGAACACCGCGCTCGATTTCGACCGCGCAGCGGCTTACGGCATGCGCCTGGATATTGCAGCCGGCACCGCGATCCGCTTTGAGCCGGGCGAAGAAAAGGAAGTGCCGCTGGTGGCATTCGGCGGCCGCCGCGCCGTGTACGGGCACAACGGCAAGGTGAACGGAGCGCTGCAACCGAGCGAGCGTGAGCGTAAGATCCCGCGCCGCACTTACGCCGACCTGTACGGCCCGACTACCGGCGACCGCGTGCGCCTGGCCGACACCGAGCTGATCGTCGAAGTGGAGCAGGATTACGCCGTCTACGGCGACGAGATCACGTTCGGCGGCGGCAAGGTGATTCGCGACGGCATGGGCCAAAGCTCCACCGCCACGCGCGAGGCCGAGCACGGCGCGCTCGATCTGGTGATCACCAACGCGCTGATCATCGATCACTGGGGCATCGTGAAGGCCGATATCGGCGTTCGCAACGGGCGCATCGTGAAGATCGGCAAGGCGGGCAATCCCGACACGCAGGCCGGCGTCGATCCCGATCTGGTGGTCGGCGCGGCCACCGAAGTGATCGCGGGCGAAGGCAAGATCGTCACCGCCGGCGCGATCGATACTCACATCCACTTCATCTCGCCGCAGCAGATCTACGAGGCGCTGTCGAACGGCACCACCACCATGATCGGCGGCGGAACCGGTCCGGCCACCGGCACCAACGCGACCACCTGCACGCCGGGCCGCTGGAATCTGGAACAGATGCTTCGCGCGGCCGAAGCGTGGCCGATGAACTTCGGATTCCTGGGGAAGGGAAACGCCGCCACGCGCGAGCCGCTGGCCGAGCAGGTTCTGGCGGGCGCCTGCGGCCTGAAGCTGCACGAGGACTGGGGCACCACGCCGGCCGCCATCGACGCCTGCCTGCGCGTCGGCCGACGAGTTCGACGTGCAGGTGGCGATCCACACCGACACGCTGAACGAAGCCGGGTTCGTCGACGACACCATCGCCGCCATCGGCGGCCGGACCATCCACACCTATCACACCGAAGGCGCGGGCGGCGGCCATGCACCGGACATCATCAAGATCGCCGGACTGCCCAACATCCTGCCGTCTTCCACCAATCCCACGCGGCCGCTGACGGTGAACACCATCGCCGAGCACCTGGACATGCTGATGGTCTGCCATCATCTGAATCCGCAGGTGCCCGAGGACGTCGCGTTCGCCGAAAGCCGCATCCGGCAGGAGACCATCGCGGCCGAGGACATCCTGCACGATCTGGGCGTCATCAGCATGATGTCGAGCGATTCGCAGGCCATGGGCCGCATCGGCGAAGTGGTCACGCGCACCTGGCAGACCGCGCACAAGATGAAGGTGCAGCGCGGGCCGCTGGCGGGCGATTCTTCGCGCAACGACAACGAGCGCGTCAAGCGCTACGTCGCCAAGTACACCATCAATCCGGCCATCGCGCACGGCATATCGCACGAGGTCGGCTCCATCGAGCCGGGCAAGCTCGCGGACCTGGTGCTGTGGAGTCCGGCGTTCTTCGGCGTGAAACCGGAGATGATGATCAAGGGCGGCTTCATCGCCTGGAGCGTGATGGGCGACGCGAACGCGTCCATTCCAACGCCGCAGCCGGTGCTTTATCGGCCGATGTTCGGATCGTTCGGCGGCGCGATCCACGCCATGTCGGCACGTTCGTTTCCCGCGCGTCGTTGCCGCACGTGGAGCGGCTCGGCTTGCGCAAGCGGCTGGTGCCGGTGCAGAATTGCCGGAAGATCGGGAAGAGCGGACATGGTCCACAATTCGGCGACGCCCAAGATCGAAGTGGATCCGGAGACCTACGAAGTCCGTGCCGACGGCGAGCTGCTGACCTGCGAGCCGGCCAGCGTTCTGCCGCTGGCGCAGCGATATTTCTTATTCTAATGATGAACAACACAAAAGCGCGTGCGTTTCGAATCGGCGTCGCCGGGCCAGTCGGCAGCGGGAAGACCGCTCTGGTCCACGTGCTGAGCAAGGCATTGTGGCCGGCGGTCAACCTGGCCGTCGTCACCAACGACATCTACACGCGCGAGGACGCCGAGTTTCTGATTCGGCAGGGCACGCTGCCGGCCGATCGCGTGCCGGGCGTCGAAACCGGCGGCTGCCCGCATTCGGCGATTCGCGAAGATGCCTCCATGAATCTGGAGGCGATCGAGGAGCTGGAGCGCGCGCATCCCGGCCTCGAATTGGTCTTCGTCGAGAGCGGCGGCGACAATCTCGCGGCCGCGTTCAGCCCGGAGCTGGTGGACGTCGTTCATCTACGTCATCGACGTCGCGGGCGGCGACAAGATCCCGCGCAAAGGCGGGCCGGGAATCACGCGGTCCGATCTGCTGGTGATCAATAAGATCGATCTGGCGCCGTATGTCGGCGCATCGCTCGAAGTGATGGAGCGCGATGCGCGCAAGATGCGCGGCGATCGGCCGTTCCTGTTCACCAATCTCAAGGGCGGCGCCGGCGTCCCCGAGTTAACGACCTGGATCCGCACAAAATTAGGGACAGTACACTCAAATACCGATTCTCGCCGCCCAGAAACTGGTGTTTGAGTGTACTGTCCCTAATAAATAATTAGTGGGTCATGGCGTAAACCACATAGTTCACGCCGATACGGATTCCCAAAGCCGAGTACTTTTCCGGATACTCCGGCTCGTCCGCCCATTCCCAGGAGTCACCGATGTCGGAATTGAACGACATCGCGACCATGATGCGGCCCTTGCCATCCAATATGCCTTTCCAGTGAGGGATCGCGCCGTCGTTTCTGTACGTTCTGCCTGCGCGCAAGGCCCACTGGCCGGGCACCTGATAGCGATCGTCCAGATCATAGACCGTATGGAAGATTGAATCGGCGTCGTCGACTTCGACAATCGGCCGGTCCGGAAACACGCGATCCATGCTCTCCGCGAACCGGTTCCATTCCTCCGTGCCCCAGAAGTCATCCAGCATCAGAAATCCGCCCCGAAGCAAAAAATCACGCAGCTTCTTCACCTGGGTGTCGGTCAACTTCCAGTCGCCCATCTCGCCGGCGACCAGCCATGGCCAGTTATAAACGTCGTCGTCATCGTCCAAGTTGACGGGCTGTTCCACCGACCGTGCGTGAACCCGCGTCAGGCGCCGCAATGCCGTCGCGAAATGCCGGTCCGCTCGGGGATAATCCTGCGTCCAGCTAGTGCCGCCTTCGCGCCAGTCGTACGAAACTCCGAAACGATAGCGCCAGCCAAAGCGGGCATGCGGGTGCTGTGGATACATAAGCCGGGCTTGCACCCACTCAGAATGCTCCAGATAATCCGCGGGTAATGCGATGTTGTCGTAAGGCTCCATGCTCGGATAAACACGGAACGGGCGCTGAAAGGCATACAACGCCGTTAAACAAGCCAGGCCGGCGCTAACCCACCAGATCGATTTGCGGATCGCCATCGAGCTTGCTTCGAGGATAGCACTGGCGCGGCGCGCCGTCTGGCGCTTACGCGGTCTTCAGTTCTTTCTCCACTGACTCAGCGAAGTAGTCAATGTCGGCGATGGTGCTGTAGATGTGTGGCGTGATGCGCAACCCGTCGTACTCTTCATGCCCCACCCTGACGGTGATGATGTTGTATTTGCTCCACAAGGTGTCTGACATCTTCTCGGCGTTGACGCCGTTGAACGCCAGGAAGCCGATGCCGCAGGATTGGGCCGGATCCTCACTGTGCAGAATCTTAACTTTCGGATTTTGCGCCAGACGGTGCGCCCAGCGGTCCCGCAGATAGCGGAGCCGCGCAGCTTTGCGATCGATGCCGATATTCTCGTTGAAGATCAGAGCTGCGCTGATCGCGTTGTGATTGGCCGCCGGATGCGTTCCAATCTCCTCGAACTTGCGGATGTCGCCTTGCTGCCTGTCAGAGGATGCCATGAGCGACCACGTGCTCGCGATGCGCGACTTGCGGACGTAGAGAAATCCTGTTCCTATCGGTGCGCAGGTCCATTTGTGGAGGCTCACGCCGTAATAGTCGCAACCCAGTTCGGAGAGGTTGTACGGGAAATGGTTGAAGGCATGAGCGCCGTCCACAATCACGGGAATATTGCGCGCGTGCGCCATGTCGCAGATCTTCCTGACGGGAAAAATCTGTCCCGTACGATTCGTGATATGGCATAGCAGGATCATTTTTGTCTTGGGAGTAACAGCGCGCTCAAAGCGCTGGTAAAGATCATCCATGCTGGGAGGCGGAACGGGGAAGGAGATCGTTTTTAGGACGATGCCCTCGCGGCGCTCCCGCTGCCGGAAGGTTGTCAACATACGGGGATAATCCTGATTGGTTGTCAGTACTTCGTCGCCCGGCTTCAGATCGATTCCGTACTGCGCGTTTTCCAGAGATTCGCTGGCATTCCGGGTGATCGCGATCTCTTCCGGATCACAGCCCGCCGCCTTGGCGATCCGCCGCCTGGCGTCCTCCACCTGCTTTTCCAGGATATCGATCATGGTGTGCTTCGGACCCATATTGCTGAAGTCCAGATACCTGCGCATGGCATCTTGCACGACTAAGGGCGCGGGACTGACGTAGCCGTTATTCAGGTTGATCACGTTGCGGTCAACGGTGAAAGAGTTGCGAATCTCAGCCCAATAATCTTCATCACTCGCAACCTCGAGTGGTGTCAGATCCTTGACGGAGCGCGCCGCCGCGGATGCGCGTTCAATCGCGTTCGTCTGGAAAGCCACCAGGGCCGAGCCGGCCGTCGCGTGCAAAAAGTTTCTGCGATCCACTGTTTAATCCTCCTACTGCCAGTTTGGGCCAAATGTACCACACCTGGGAGCCGGACGGAAGCAGTCTCCTTGTTAGGATCAGTCGACCAACTCGGTCCTACTCCTCCGAAGGCTTCGGAGGATACGACGGTCTACGATACAACATTCGGGGATCCGTGCCGGCCGGAATCGCCACATGCATAAACACTGCCATCATCTCGTCCGAGGTCTGATCGCCCCAGTGGACCTCCTTGGAGGGATCCGGATTGTACGGATTGTTGGGAGAGTTGTCGTAATATGCGACTGCCTCGACTTTTGTGCCCGCGGGCAGCCGCAGCTCGCCCGCCGGTTCGTAAGTAATCTGCCAGTTGAAGTCATACTTGGGCACTCGGAGCAATGCTTCGGAATGGCCGTCCGGGTAGGTCGCGCTGACTTCGGCAGACTTTCCTCGCAGATGCATGTGCGGATTGATTCCCAGGACGCGTACGTCCATCCCGAAAGTCGCTGTCGCTTGCGCCCGGTAATTGGGGTCATAGGGCGGGATTTTTAATCCAAACGAACCCATGCCATAGGTGACTACCTGATACTCCGGAGCGTCTCGCAAAAACGAACCCAACGCCCGATATGTCCTTTGTAGCCTTACCGTTAGGCGTGTAATGTACCTGCAGCATGATGTCCGCGCCCGCCGGAAGCAGCATCGCATAACCCTTCGGCAGGATCAGCGGAGGAATGCCCGGGACGTACTCAGCGATGATGCCGTCGGCGGCACCGGTTTCCGGCGCGGTGGAAGGTTTGGCGACCGGCACGCCCGGTTGGGCGTCCGCCATCCACTTTGATCCGGCGCGCCGCCAGAATGCCGCCACGTGGTGCACAATGGCTCGATTCCCCGGCCGCACCTCAAACGACTGTACCCACTTGTCCTCTTTGAAGCCAGGAATCAGGATCCACTGATAGTCGATGGTTCCTTGAGCCGGGACGTCGTAAGGAACCGGCATATTCAACACCGCATCGGGCTTCCCAATCGCCCATCCCTCGGTGAACGCCAGAGGCGCAGGCGCATCCTTCGGGTTGCCTTCGGGCGCGCCTGCATCCGCCCAATTGGCGAGTGTGGCGATTTCGTCCTCGCTCAAGCGCCGGTCATTGCGGAAGTGCCCTACAGACTCATCCGCCGACCACGGCGGCATTTTGCGGGTCAGCACCGCTTGCTTGATCGCCTTGGCCCAGGGTCGGGCATCACTATACGAAAGAAGCGGCATGGGCGCTGCTTCACCCGGACGATGACAGCCTTGGCAGCGGGCCTGAAGCACGCCTTCGACATCGCCATGAAACGTGATTTTTCGCTCCGCGCCAACGGCCAGACTCGGAATAGCCCAAGCGAAGACAACGACAGCGGCGCTATCGAATCGCATGTTCCTAGGATACTCCTGCCTGGTGGCGCTGGAGCGACTAATCAAACCCGGTTGCGCGGTGCGTTCGACCAATTCCATTGCTCCCCGTTTCCGTTGGGAGCGCCCTAGGGGAGGGGCCTGATGGCCCGCGACTGCTACGTGTGCGCATCCGCGCTTTTCTGCTGGCAACTTCGGCGGGCCAGCGGGCACGATTAATGCTGCCAAGGGGCGTGCTGTCAGGTGTCGAATGCCCTGTGACATCGAAATACATAGCGTCGCTGGAGTCCAACGGGACCAGCGACTTCGCCATCAACGTAAGCCGTGCGGCCGTGTGGAAAGGCACCTCCGTTTCGTTCCACTCGACACTCGCGTTTTCGATCCAGGAGTTGCCGTCCTGACGCTTGCCCCAATATCGGCGTCAAGGAGTTGTACTCGCGCGGGCTGGATTGTCGATCGGTCCTTGGCGAAACGGTACAGTGCTCCAATCTTGTCCCTGAGCGGCAATGACCACGGGCCGGTGACTGAGCTCGACGCCGTAAGTACCTGCATGGTTCGGCGCCATCGCTGGTGAGGTCGGCCGAGAAAAACAACGATCGGCCGTCGGGCTTGAAATCAGAGTTTACTTTCGGATCGGCATTCCCAAACCGCACAACACCGGGATACACGCGAGGCTTTGCGAAAATCCCCTTCGCGAGCCGTGCGGCCAACTCAGGGTCGCGTCCTGTGGCAACGTCAAGCACTTCAAATTGCGCCCGGGCGCAGGTGCCCTTCACATGAGTTCCACGGTCGAGCGGGCGGTGCTGTTGGGCAGCAGCATTCGCCTGCAGCAAAAGAACTTTTTCGACGATTTCCTCGATGCCAGACTGTTCCTTGGCGAGGCTCCGCTCCGCGTCGTTCTCGGTCACTCCGAACCATTTGGTCAGGAGTGGCATGGCAGTCTGGAGATAAGCTTGAGAGCCGTGATGCTTGGTAGAAAGGAGTAGGCCGCGGCTTTCGTCGTAACGAAGCTTGAGAACCCTGTGAGCTTGATCAGGGGCGCGTCATTGGCCTTCGGAATCACAAAAATGCTTTCCGCCGGGTCCTGAGTGCCGATCATCGGATCCTTCGATTTAGGGTGCAGCCCGATTGCCGGCACTCAACGATGGATTTCCTTTCTGAGGCGAGCTCGACATCCCAGGGCTTCCGAAACCTTGTGTTGAACAAAGTACGCCGGGCGCGCGCTCATGTGCATCAAATCTGCGGCCAAGGAGGCGTTGGACGCGGGATCTGGCTTCGAATTGGGGGTTAATGAATGCGAAAGCCTCGTTCTAGCTTACTAGGGTTGAGTATCACGGTATTGCTGGGCCTTTCAGTATGCCCGGTCGTTGTCTATGCAAAGGGGCCGTCTTTAAAGGACACGATAGATTTCATCGTCCTAAAACTTTCGGGCGTCTCTCTCTCGTCCCGGATCCCCTGCGATAAGGTTCAGGAATGTACCGGCGTCGTCAACACAGCCTGGCACAATAGCGTGGCGCCGTCTGTCTCGTCCTGTTCGGTTGAAGTCACTCAAACTATCAATGTCACAAAGACCCAAAATGCGACCTGTATTTGGGCGGGGGATATTATCGGTGGCAAACTGTGGAACCAGGTCGCCTACCAACGTGAGTATCACTTCCGTCTCGACTTAGGCAACATCTCTCGTGACGGCATTACCGTCGAACGGGCTACGCCCGAAAACCCACGTTGCTCCATCGTAAGGTCAGATCTCCTGTACTCCGTCTATCGATCAGACTTGCCGTACGCCGTTCATCTCGCCTTTACCAAGGGCATAAATGTGAGTTTTCTACTCGATGCGACCGGGTCAGGAAACGGAGAGAAGACAAGCAGCGAGCAAAAAGGTACAGATACTTGGACCAACGACAGTTTACCGGTGGGCAGTGAAGATATCGCTGAAAGTCTGGAGCGGGCGTTCAAACATGCCGCCGACTTGTGCGGTGCAAAGAAGGAGGTATTTTGAAAATTCATACCAGCGCGCCCGGCTAAGCGCCACGCATCGGCATGTTCAACAATGACAGAGCCAATGGGAGTGCAAAGCAATGTCGATGCTTAAGGCGTGGTATACTCATCGCTTCAACAAACTGTGATTTCCCGTCGTTCTCTCCTGAGAGACGCGGCATTCGTTTTAGGAGCGCCGCTTCTCAATCGGGGCCGGTTTTCGCTCTTCGCTCAGGGCGAAGCGGAGTATTCCGCTCGTACGCTCGACTTGGTGCGCGAATCGACAGTGATCGACATGCTGGGCCTGCTGACGCTGGATTTCAAGAAGCTGTGGGCCTGGCGAACGGATCCAGCCTGTTTCCAACCGACCGACTTGAAAAAGTTGAAGGACTCCGGAATCACCATTTTTCATCCGGCCGTAGGCTACACGGAAGGCGACATTTACGCCAGTTCCTTCTGGGACATTTCCCGCTGGGATGCTTTTATTGCCGCGCACCCGTCAGACTTTCTTCGGATCGATTGCCCCGGCGACGTCGAGCGAGCCAAGGCTCTCTGTAAGATAGGCATCTTGATCGGCCAGCAAAACTCCGGTCATTTCCGGTCGATTGACGACGTAGACCGCTTTTACAAGATGGGCCAACGCGTTTCTCAGCTGACCTATGGCCATAATCAACTCGGCGGCGGATCCATTGATCCGCATGATTCCGGCCTAACCAAGTACGGAGCGGAGATCGTCTCTCGCATGAATGCTCTCGGCATGGCGGTGGATGTCTCGCACTGCGGCGATCGGACCACACTGGACGCAGTGGCAGCTTCGCGCAAGCCGGTCCTGGTTACGCACTCCAATTGCCGCGCTCTCGTTCCCGGCAGTGCGCGCTGCAAGACGGATGAAGGAATACGGAAAGTGGCCGCTGGCGGCGGAGTGATCGGCGTCACCATGATCCGCTATTTTGTTTCTTCCGGCGGGGCTGCCACCATCGAGAACGTGCTGGATCATATCGATCATGTCGTCCAGCTGGCCGGAATGGAACATGTGGGCATCGGCAGCGATGTCGATCTAAACGGGCGCGATTTACACGGCCATCTGTCACGGAAGAACGATCTGGATGGAATGGACTATGAAAGAAAGATTTACGATCTGACCGAAGGCCTGGTGCGGAGAAACTACTCCAACCAAGACATTCAGCTCATTCTGGGCGGAAATTTCCAGCGCGTTCTTACGGACATTTGGTCCGTTTGACGAGCCCACTTTGCGCGCCGTTTTGCCGGGGACATTCAAGCGGTAGGTTGGGCCAACGAGAATTCCGTTTTTCCGACCCCACAGTCGCCGCACACCTGCAGGACGACTTGAGCAGCTTCAGTCGTGGCTGGCAGCGAGTAGTCAATCTCGTACCGATTCAGCAGATGCCGGTAGGTCTGCTCCAACTCATCGGCCAGCGCACCGACGCTGCCAGGGTGGAAAGTACCGTCGGGGGTAGATAGACAAAGATCCCGAAAACCCTCGCACTTTTCAGGAAAAGCCGGACAGATTCCCCTCAAGGTGATGCCTTCCTTTTGAACCAATTCCTTAAGCGGCTTGAGGTTCTCCGGATCATCCAGGGTGTCCACGCAGCTTTCGTGAACGAATACGAACATATATCGTTTTCCAGAACTCTTGTCCATGGCATCAATTTGACGTTGGATCGCTCGCAGGACGTCGGCTGTGACGCGCTCGCGTGGAACCGGCATTGATATTGCTTTTTCTAATTGGCTGGTGTCCGATAAGAAGCCCTTGCGAATCTTGAGCTCCTGAGTGATCAGCGCTTCATCGTAAGGCAAGGACGATTTTTCCACCGGCGCATCGGGATCGATTGCAACCGCCTCCGTCGCGTATCGATCAATCCTCCACCAGTCTTCGGGGCGCTTCAAGGTCAGGCAGCGTTTCAAACCTTCTGTCACCGCAATTCCATACGAGTCTGAAGTGGAAAGAAAGCGCGGCGCCACGCTGCCGATAACTAGCGCAGCGGGGTTGTTGGGCAATTTTACGTCGTATTTGTCGATCAGGGCTCCACCTTCCCAGAGAGCGAATTCGGTAGGTTTCACATTGGCGATTTGATCGCCGTCCAAACGGGATAATGCCAACTCGACGTGACGGCCGCCGTTCGCTTTCGCTTGGGCTCTAGAGACGTGTATCTGGATGGTCCCCTTCTCCGCAGTCGCTTTTTCGCGTCGGCGGATGCGCGATAGAGCTCGAGTAACTGCCAGCTTCAGCTTGCCCTGCGAGGATTTGAATTGCTCCATGAGAAACGGGGTGAACCGCGGGTCTTCTGTTTCAGCGATCGCCCACAAGGCCGAAGCGCGGAACAGTGGATCGGAATGCTGCGCCATGTCCAGCAACGCCTTCACCGCCCTGAGATCGGCCAAGCGGTAGAGCCCGTACGCCGCATTCGCCGCCACCCGGTTGTTTTGCGATTTTAGAGCGGCAGAGAACACCGGCCGGGCATCGGCAGCATCCATGGTCCATAGCGCTTCGACTGCGTTGGCTTGGACGCGCACGTCTTTGTCCATCATTCTCCGGCTGATCCAGGCCGAATTTTTTAAACCGCGGCCGATCAGGAGCGCCGCTTTCGATCGCACCGTGGTGTTCGGATGAGCCATCAGTTCGTTCTGGAACGAGGGCCAGCTGTTTTGTGATGGAATAGCTCCCAACAGATCCAAAATCCGCAGCAGGTATTCCGAACTTTCTGGCATAGCACGGTTTTGCAAAGCTCGGCTCAGGGCCATTTCCAGAGCCGGCTGCAGGCGGGATCCCATGTCGTCGATTACCTTGGCGGCTGCCACCGCGTCTTTCAGATTGCAGGTGCCCTCATCCAGGAGCCCTGGAGTCAGAAGTTTCTCCTTGGTCATCAGAAGCATCAGGAAACGCGCGCCCGGCGACGCTTTCAAATTCGCCAATACCCGGATTCCCGCTGCGCAGAAGGCAGTTGCGTCAGAGGTCAGCAACTGCAGCAACGATTGCTTGCCGATCGTGTCCTTTTCGTCAAAGGACTGCACTAGCATCGAAATGTCTTTCACGTAGCTCTCGAGTAAACCTGGCTCGCAGGGCATACTACCGCTCCAGATTTACTCATCGGCCCAAAGGCGCCCATTTTCCTGGGTAATTGTGGCGTTGGCTTTGAGTTGAGCCTATTCGTACCGGAGGGCCTGCATCGCATCCACCCGGCTGGCCCGCAACGCCGGTATATAGCCCGCCCCGCAGGCCACGCTCGCCAGTGCCAGGGCCGCCAGCGCCAGTGTCGCCGGATCGTGGGCCGTAATGCCATACAACTGCGCCTGAACCAGGCGTGTGAGGCCGATAGCCCCCGCCAGCCCGGCGGTAATTCCGATCGATACCAGCACCAGGACCTCGCGCATCACCATCCATATCACATGCCCCTGGAATGCGCCTAGCGCCATGCGAATCCCGATCTCTCGGGTGCGGCGCGCCACCGTGAACGCCATCACTCCGTAAAGACCGATGATCGCCAACAGCGTCGCCAAAAGACCGAACACCATGGATAGACTCGCAACCAATCGCTCCACCAACAGCGATTTTGAAACTTGGTCATCCAGCGTTCGCATGCCATATAGCGGAAGATTGCTGTCCAGATCCCGTACTTTCCTGCGCACAGCTCCGAAGAACTGATCGGCTGGCAGCGTGGTCCGTACATACACGGTCATGCCGCCGACAAAGTTGCTCGCCAGATAGGGCGTGCACATCTGAATCGGAATCTCATCCCGCAGATTGGTGTACTTGATATCTTTAAACACCCCCACGATCTCCATGTCCATCTTGGTATTGGTGTCGATGCCAAAGCCGACATGCCGCCCGATTGCGTTGCCGGCCGAGCGGAAATATTGCTTCGCGAACTTCTCGTTGACGAGCACTACCGTCGGAGCCGTGTAGTCGGGTTTTTCGCCATGCTGGGCGAACTGGGTATCCTTCACGGTAAAGTCGCGGCCCGCCAGAATGGGAACACGCAGAGCCGCGAAATATCCCGGTCCAATGGAGTTCATATATGGATCCGGAGTCTCGCTGGCCTTGGCTGGATGGTAGCCCTCGATCGTTACCCAGTTGTCCCATTCGTCTTCTTCCAGGATTCGCATCGACGCCAGACCCACATTGCGCACTCCGGGTATGCTGGTGATGCGGTCGGTCAACTCGCGATAGAACGTCTTAGCGCGTTCGGCATCGTACCCGTTTAACGACGGGTTCACATTGAATGCGACCAGGTTTTCAGTCGCAAAACCGGGACCGAGGTCCCGCAGATTCCGCAGGCTGCGGATAAACAAACCGGCTCCCACCAGCAGCAACAGCGAGAGGGTCACCTGCGCCGCCACCAGAACTTTCCGGAAGCGCACACTCGCGCCGCCTCCGACAATGCCTCCTACTGTGTCTTTCAGCGTGGGCGCGACATCCGGTTTGGTGCACTGCAGCGCCGGCAGAAGACCAAAAATGACTCCCGTCAGCAAAGCTACCGCGCCTGTAAACAGCAGGATTCGGAGGTCGGGCCTGGTAGACAAGTTCAGCGAGGTCGTATCCGGAGGCAGAAAGGCCAGCAGCACACGATCGGTCCACAACGCCAACCCCAGACCCAAGATCCCGCCGGCCACGGAGAGCAGCAGGCTCTCCAACACAAGCTGGCGCATAATACGGAACCGTCCAGCTCCCATTGCCAGCCGGATCGCGATCTCTTTCTGGCGCGAGGTCGCCCGAGCGATCAACAGGCCGGCCACATTCGCGCACGCGATAACCAGCACGCCGGCCGTAAGGGCCATCAGCACCCACAAAGGCTTCGTCAGCCGGGGCCGCAAGTAAGAGCGGCCTTGCGATCCTGGGAGAACATCGATTATGTTTTTGAGGAATCGCTCGCGCACGTCCGCCGATGCATTCTTAAACGCAGCTTCCTTCACTTCCATCTCCAGAATGCTGTGAAAAAACGGCTGCAACGACGCCTTGGCCTGCTCGGCGCTCACGCCCGGCTTCAACCGGCCGAATACGTTCACCCAACGTTGACGACGGTTCGTAAAGGCCAGTTGGTCGGAATTCGGGACCACCTGACCTCGCATCATTACGGGAATGAAGACCTGCGTGACATAGCCCAGCTCCACGCCGTCGAAACCCTGCTCGGCCACTCCCACGATGGTGTAATTGTGTCCGTTTACCGCCACCATCTTGCCGATGGTCGACGGGTCCCCGGCGAAACGCGTCTTCCAATACGCGTAGCTCAACATTGCGACTGGATGCCCATCGGGTGTGCGGTCCTCTTCCGGTGTGAAAGTGCGCCCAATTGCGGCAGTGACGCCTAGCACAGGAAAATACGTACCCGACACCAGCTCACCGAGGACTCGCTCGGTCTGCCCGTTGTAGCCAAGATTTACGCGGAACGGAAAGCGGCAAAACATCTCCGTGAACACCTTGTTATTCGCCTTGAAATCGCGATACATCGGGAAGGAGAGCGCATTCCCGCCCCAATTTCCGCCGTAATGGAACCCTTTCATGCTGAGCAGCACCAATTCGCGCGGATTCTTCACCGGCAGAAGGCGGAGCAGAATCTGATCCAGCAGCGTGAAAATGGCCGTGTTCGCGCCGATACCCAGCGCCAGCGATAGCACCGCCACGGCGGTAAACACCGGCGATTTCTTGAAGGATCGAAAAGCAAACCGAAGATCGTTCGAAGCCGAAGCCATAATTTTGTTTAGACTGACCCGGCCGCGCTTGGTTGGCCGGCGCAATGCTATTCATTACCGAATCCGGTTGAAAAGGTTACGGGACCGTCGGTTTGATGTATCGTTGTCTATGCGATCTCTTGGCCTGCCTTTATTAGCTTTTGCCGCTACTCTCGCCGCCCAGCCACCGGGAAGTTTATTTGATGGCCTGCGTTGGCGGATGATCGGTCCTTTTCGGGGTGGGCGGGCAATCGCGGCGACCGGTGTACCGGGCGATTCCAATACCTTTTACTTCGGAGCGGTTGGCGGCGGCATCTGGAAGACTACCAACGCCGGCCTCACCTGGTCGCCTATCTTCGACGACCAGCAGGTCGCCTCCATCGGGGCGATCGAGGTAGCGCCGTCCGACCCTAATGTGATCTACGCCGGCACCGGCGAAGCCGACATCCGCTCGGATCTTTCCCAGGGAAACGGCGTATATAAATCCATCGATGCGGGAAAAACCTGGCGCAACATCGGTCTGCGCGATTCCCGCCAGATCGGCCGGATTCTGATTCATCCCCGTAATCCCGACATCGTCTACGTGGCAGCGTTGGGCCACGCCTACGGCCCCAATGCGGAGCGCGGGGTATATCGTTCCACCGACGGCGGCGGGTCCTGGCAGAAAGTTCTCGACAAGGGACCCGATGTCGGCGCTACGGATCTCGCCTTCGACTCGAAAATCCACAGGTTATCTACGCCAGCCTGTGGCAGGCGCGCCGCCCGCCTTGGAGCGTTTATGGACCGCTGGAAGGTCCCGGCAGCGGCTTGTACAAATCCATCGATGGCGGCGATCACTGGTCCCAACTCACAGGGAGTGGCCTGCCCGCAGGGCCTTGGAGACGCAGCGGGATAGCGGTCGCGCGAGGCACCCGCGGCGAGCGAGTTTATGCCCTGGTCGATGCCGCTTCCGGCAGCGGGCTCTTTCGCTCGGATGACTCCGCCAGAACCTGGACCCGCGTCGGAACTGATCCCCGCATCGACAGCCGCGCCTGGTATTTCAGCGGCATTACCGTCGACCCCAAGAATCCCGACGTGGTTTATCTCCCCAACGTCGCTGTCTACCGCTCCACCGATGGCGGCAAAACTTTCACTGTTCTCAAGGGCGCGCCCGGAGGCGACGACTATCACTATCTGTGGATCGATCCAGGCGAATCCGCTCGCATGATCCTCGCTTCTGATCAGGGCATCAATATCAGCACCGATGCCGGGAAGTCCTGGAGCAGTTGGTACAATCAGCCCACCGCCCAGCTTTATCACGTCATCACCGACAATCAGTTTCCTTATAACGTCTACGGCTCACAGCAGGATAGCGGAACCGCCGTCGTTCCCAGCCGCACCAATCATGGCCTGATTGCGGAGTACGACCGCTCTTCGGTAGGCGGCGCGGAAGCGGCAACATCGCGCCTGATCCGAAAGATCCGAACATTTTCTATGTCAGCGATACCTACGGTACACTCAATCGCTTCGACAAGCGCACGGCCCAAGGCCAGAACGTCACGCCCTGGCCGGCGCCTGCCTTCGGAGTCGATATCTCGCAGCGCAAGTATCGTTTTCCCTGGACCGCTCCGCTGGTGTTCTGCCGCGGTGGACAACGCGCTTTATTACGGCTCGCAGTATGTGTTGAAGACTACCGACGGCGGGCTTAACTGGCAAGAGATCAGTCCCGATCTTACCGGAGCCAGCGGCAAAAGCACGAATCCTGTTTCGGGGGCAACGACCTGCACCATCGCGAACGCTAAGGCCCGCGGCTATGGCGTCGTCTATTCGATCGCTCCGTCGCCGATTACCGCCAATCTTATCTGGGCGGGAAGCGACACTGGCTTGATTCATCTCACTCGCGATAGTGGCAAGAATTGGGCCGAATGTCACGCCCCCGGGCATCTCCGATTGGAGCAAGATCACGCAAATCGAAGCTTCGCATTTCAACGCCGGTACGGCGTATGCCGCCGTCGACCGCCATCGGCTTGGATGACAACAGACCCTATCTCTACCGCACGCGCGACTACGGAAAGTCCTGGATGCCCATAACGGCTGGAATCGAAGAGCCCTCCTTCCTGAATTCCATTCGTGAGGACCCGGCGCGCAAAGGATTACTATTCGCCTGCACTGAAACCGGAGTGTTCGTGTCCTTTGACGATGGCGATCACTGGCAGTCCCTGCAGCTTAATCTGCCGACGGTGTCGGTCCGCGATCTTGTCATTCATGGCAACGATCTCGTTATTGCGACCCACGGGCGATCCTTCTGGATCCTGGATGACATGTCGCCGCTGCGCGAGGTAGATGCCAAGGTCGCCGCGTTCAACGCGTATCTCTACCATCCAGCCGTCGCCATTCGCATGAACCGGGAGTCCTTCCAGTCAACTCCTTTGCCGCCCGAGATTCCGAAAGCGCCGAATCCACCGGAGGGCGCGATTCTTGATTATTATCTGAAGTCTGTTACTTCGAGCGAAGTGACGCTCGAAATTTTGGACGCCAAGAATCAGCTGGTCCGCCGTTATTCTTCGAATGATCATCCAACTGCTGGGCGCGGCCGCCAACCCATCGCCGACATTTGGATGATGCCGTCTGCTTCGCTCACCACCCGAGCCGGCATGAACCGGTTTGTCTGGGATCTGCGCTACGCGACAGCCTCCGGGGCTACCGGCGATCCTGAAAATGCTCAAGCCGCTCGGGGCCCTCAGGCGCTGCCCGGTGTCTATCAGGCACGGCTCACTGTTGCAGGCCAAGTCTTTACCCAGCCATTGAAGATCGAACTCGATCCAAGGTCCACTGCTACGACGGCCGATCTCACCAAACAGTTCGATCTCGCTATTAAAACCGCGAAGGAACTGGCACGCGCGAGCGATGTTGTCCAACAGATTGTCGCAGTGCGGCGCCAGCTGGTCGACGCCAAAACCAAGGCTGCGGGTAACTCGGCCTTGCTCGCCTCGATCGCGGCTCTCGACGCTGATGCAGCGAAGATAGCTGGCGCCGGCGGCGGTCGGAATCCAGAAGCGCCTGCTGCGGGCCTGAATGCGGTACGCGCGCAACTGAACGCTGTCGTAAATGTCGTCGACAGCGCTGATCGCACGCCGCCTGCCCAAGCCTATGCTCTCTTCGATCAGGCTGCGCGCGAACTGGCCGCCCCAGTCGCTGCCTGGAGCGCACTGAAGACCAGCAAACTCCCCGAACTTAATCGATTGCTACGGGATAACCAGTTGCCGCAGATCGAGCTGAAGGAAAATCAGGCTAATCTAAATTGAATGCCACGCCGCATACGCGCCTCCATCCCCCTGGGACTCCTTGTTTTAATGTGCGCAGCACCTGCATGGCCTTGGGGTGCCGGCTGGCCATCACATTATCGCCATCATCGCTGAGCAGAGCGTGTCTCCAGAGGTGCGTGAAAAGATCCGGGCGCTGCTTATGGATGGCAGGTATTCGATGCTGGACATCAGCACCTGTGCCGACCAGCTTCGTAGCGCCTCGCGTGCCGTCGGCGTCGCCGGTGACGAGATGTGCCAGGTCATTGCCGGTGAGGTCCCGGCCACCAGCGGAACCTGGCATTACATCCAGATTCCGGTCCCGACCAATGCCAAGACACTGGAAGCATTTTGCCCGCACGGCGACTGCATCACGACCAAAATCAGATACTTCTCCAAGACGCTTCGCACTTCCACAGACGACGCTAAGCGTCGACAGGCCCTCCTATTTCTGGTGCATCTGATCGGCGACATCCATCAGCCTCTGCATACAGTGGATCGCGCCTGCGATAAAGGGGGGAACTCTGAGCGCGTCGGTTTCTTCCTGGACGGCCAACATTCCGACTTAAAACTTCATCAGGTATGGGACACGTCTGAACTGAGGCTTCTGATGGCCGACTACAACTTCACAGATGAACATGCCTTGGCCGCTGCACTGATCGCATCCGTTTCTCCTGTCGAGGCGGAGAAGTGGACCCAGGCCACACCGGAAGAGATGGCCTGGGAGTCCTACAGAATCGCCGTCACCAAAGTTTATCCCGCAGTCCCGTATCAGGATTTCTGCGGCGCTGAAGGTTCGGCGCAGGTCGAAACTGATCTATCGATCCCTTATGAAGAGGATGCAACGAAAGTGGTTCAAATCCAGCTCATGAAGGCCGGCGTTCGGTTGGCGGCCCTGCTTGAGTCCGCGCTCGGAGAGCGTTAGATGCCGAAATTCTTAGTCCTGGCAGTGGCGCTTTTCTGGCTGCCCGCTTTTTCCGAGGTCAAGGCCCTCAAGAATTTTACGCTGCTGGACGGTTCCGGCGGCCCTGCCATCGGCGGGGCTGCAATGCTGATCGATAACGGCCGCATATCCTGGATCGGGTCCGCTCAAAGACTCAGCCCACCGCCTGGCGCTGAGGTCATCGATTTGACCGCTAAGTTTGTCATGCCGGGGATAATTAATCTGCACGGTCACGTCGGCAGCACAGTGGACCTCGCGCAAGATGCAAAGTTCTTCACGCGTGAAAACATCGAGAAGACCCTGCGAACCTACGCCTCTTATGGCGTCACCACCGTCCTCAGCCTGGGCACCGACCAGGACCTGATCTTTCAGATCCGCGACCAGCAGCGCGCCGGGCGTCCGACCTATACTCGCGTCTATAGCGCCGGCCAGGGTTTCACGCTAAAAGGCGGCGTGGGTGGAATGCCGGGCGTTACGCACAATCTGACATCAAGCGACGCTGCTGAGATTCCGAAGGATATCGATCAGCTCGCCTCTAAGAGAGCCGACATCGTCAAGGTCTGGGTAGATGATGGCCTTGGCCGGCGTCCGAAGATCCCCTTCGATCTCACCCAGGCCATTATCGATAACGCCCACCGAGCGGGCTTGCGTGTCGCCGCGCACATCTTTTATCTTGCCGACGCCAAGCAGCTCGTCAATGGCGGCGTCGATGCCCTCGCGCACAGTGTCCGCGATCAACCCGTCGATCAGGAGTTGATCGACAGCATGAAACAGCATGGCACCTGGCAAGAAGCCGCCACGCTTACGCGCGAAGCATCCATGGTGGTCTATGCCAAGCCGCCCGCCTTCCTGAACGATCCATTCTTTAGCCGCTCCGTTTCACCTGCCGCACTCGCTATTTTGAAGGATCCGAGTTATCAGAAGAAGATCGCGGCCGATCCCGATTTCGCCAAGTATTCGAGCTTGCTCGGTATGGCTCAGCAGAATCTTAAGCGTCTGGCTGATGGCGGAGTCCGGTACGGAATGGGGACCGATAGCGGAGTCCCCGGCCGTTTCCCTGGCTCTTTCGAGCAGTGGGAAATGGAGTTGATGGTGGATGCCGGTCTTACGCCCTCGCAAGTAATCGTCGCAGCCACCAAGAGCGGCGCGGAGTTTCTGCGAGCCAAGGATTTGGGTACGCTCGAAGTCGGCAAATGGGCCGACTTGATTGTGCTGGGGGCGAATCCCGCGGCCAATATTCGCAATACGCACACGATTGAAGCTGTTTATATTGCAGGGAACCGGGTGGCGCCGTAGCGGCGGATGGGTTGGGTGGTAGACTTAGTGTAGAGCCTCTCATGCACACGCCTTCCTCATCCCGGCCTTCGCTCTTCGGCTCCGACTAACAGCATCTCCTTCCTCGTTTCTCTTGTTTCAATCCAAAAGTGTCGATAGAAGAAGGAGATTATATGCTTACCGAAACCGTCCGCTTGGACCTGCCCCAAATCCTTACCAAGCTGCCAGGTCCTCGCGCTGAAGCAGTGATCGAGCGCGACCATAAAGTGCTCTCGCCATCCTACACGCGGTCCTACCCGCTCGTGGCCAGCCGAGGGGAGGGCGCCATCATCGAAGACGTTGACGGCAACCGTTTTCTCGATTTCAACGCTGGTATTGCCGTGTGCTCCACCGGTCATTGTCATCCCGAAGTGGTCGCCGCGATCGAGGGCCAATCCGCTCGGCTCATCCACATGTCCGGAACGGACTTCTATTACGAGAACATGGTGGAACTGGCCGAAAAGCTCGCATCCGGCGCGCCCGGCGGCATCCCGCGCCGCGTCTATTTCGGAAATTCGGGTGCTGAGGCGACCGAAGCGGCAATGAAGCTGGCCCGCTATCACACCGGCCGCGACAAGTTTGTCGCGTTTTCGGGTGCATTTCACGGCCGCACCCTCGGGGCACTCTCGCTCACCGGAAGCAAGGTCGTGCAGCGCAAAGGTTTCGGTCCCCTGATTCCAGGCGTCTACCATGCCCAATATCCGGATTCATATCGGCGTCCTGATGGCATCTCCGCTGAAGATCACGCCGTAGCCTGTGTTCGCTGGATCGAGAATGAGCTTTTTCGCACTTTGCTGCCTGCCGAAGAAGTTGCAGGTATCGTGGTCGAACCTATCCAGGGCGAAGGCGGCTACATTATTCCTCCGCCGGCCTTTTTCGCCGAACTCGAATGCCTCGCCAACAAGAACGGGATTCTCCTGATCTTCGACGAAGTCCAGTGTGGTATGGGCCGGACCGGGCGCATGTGGGCGGCCGATCATTTCAACGCTGTTCCCGACATATTCACCACCGCCAAGGGCATCGCGAGCGGCCTGCCGCTAAGCGCTATGATCGCTCGGGCGGAGCTAATGGATTGGCCCGCCGGCGCGCACGCTTCGACGTTCGGCGGCAATCCGGTTGCCATAGCAGCGTCACTCGCCACCATCGATCTTCTGGAGCGTCAGCTAATCGTTAATGCAGCTCGAATCGGCGGTCATATTCTCGATCGCATTCGCCATTGGCCGCGCCGCTTCCCGCATGTGGGCGACGTGCGCGGCCTGGGGCTAATGATCGGTATCGAGATCGTGCAGGATCAGCAATCCAAAGACCGCGCACCCGAGCTGCGCAACCAGCTAGTAGCCAAGGCCTTCGAGCGCGGGCTCCTGGTGCTTGGCGCCGGACGCAATTCCATCCGTCTCTGCCCGCCCCTGATCATCACGCGCGATCAAGCCGACTTTGCCGTGGATACACTGGAGGAATGCCTGAAGCTGGTGCCGTAGCCTCTTCGTTCCCATCCACGCGCACGCTCGACATTGGGTGCGGCATCAACAAATATCCAGGTGCGATCGGTCTCGATCGTAATCCGCGCAGTCGTGCCGACGTCCTTTGCGACCTCGATCGCTTTCCATATCCATTCCGGGATAATTCATTCGCCTCGCTGCGTGCCGTGCATGTCATCGAGCATGTTTCCGACGTCATCCGCGCCATGGAAGAGTTTCATCGGGTTGTCGCACCCTCGGGGCGGGTTTACATAGTCACTCCGCATTACACTGACTTCAGCTCTTTTTGCGACCCCACTCATCGCTGGCATCTAAACAGCTTCTCGTTCCGCTACTTCGGGCCCGATCACGGCGGCTATGACTATTATTCGCAGGCGCGCTTTCGAGAAGTCTCGGTGCACGTGCGGCTGCTGGCCTTCTGGCGCTGGCTCGGGTTTGAATTCCTCGTAAACCACTTCCCGCGCTTCCGACGCTTTTGGGAGTATTACCTTTGCTACATCATTCGAGGTAAGGTGATGGAGTTCGAGTTCGAAGCTCTCAAGTAATCACTTCTCTTGAGATCTCTTATCCCGCTCCCGCACTTATCCTCCGAGGTTTATCCTGACGGCTGAGGTCTACCCTGGCGGCGGTCATAAAGTAATCGCCCGAAGGTCCGATAACAGTGTTGGATAAGGCGCTTAGGTATGTTGGGCCGCCTATACGAATTCGCTGATGTGCTCCGGCACCGGGCCCGGCTACACCACCTCAATGCCGACCATGCTCTTGGCCGCCGCGGCGAGGACATCGCGCACCGTTACCTGCAGCGCCACGGGATCGTGGTCGTCGCTCGCAACTTTCGCATGGCTTCCGGCGCCGGAGAAATAGATCTCATCGGTTGGGAGGATGACTACCTGGTCTTCGTCGAAGTGAAATCTCGCCAGACCGATGACTACGGCGCTCCAGACCGGGCCATTGGAGTCCAAAAGCGCTCCAGCCAGGTTCGCGCCGCCCGGGAATTTGCACGTCACGCTGATGCCCCCTGGGAGAAAGTTCGTTTCGATGTTGTCAATGTAGTCTTTACAACACCGCCCTCGGTGACTCACTTTCGAGATGTTTTCGGGCCCTGCGCGACCTATTAAGGTATAATGTTAGATTCATCCCGTAATATTCTGTAATAAAAGGACTTCAGAGTTGCACGACCTTCGTAAAGACCCCGTAACTGGCCGCTGGGTGATCATCGCTACAAGTCGCGCCCGTCGCCCCAACGATTTCACACGCACCCGGGATCTGCCGAAAGCTAACGGGCGGTGCCCCTTCTGCCGGGGTCATGAGGGCGATACTCCTCCCGAGATCCTGTCGTATCGTGAAAACGGCAATGGGCATTGGAACCTCCGAGTCGTTCCCAACAAGTTCCCCGCTCTGCGCGTTGAAGGCGTGCTTGACCGGGAGGGCGAAGGCCTCTATGACCGCATGAGCGGCGTCGGCGCCCACGAAGTGATCATCGAGAGCCCGGACCACAAAGTATCCCTCGCTGACCTTCCCGAGAAACGCGTCGAAGATCTGTTCTGGGCATTCCGTGACCGCATCCTCGACCTCAAGCGCGATAGCCGGCTGCGCTATGTTCTTCTCTTTAAGAACCATGGCGAAGCGGCCGGCGCTTCGGTTGAACACACCCACTCGCAGATTATTGCGTTGCCAGTTGTGCCCATTCAAGTGCAGGAGGAGATTGACGGCGGCCGCCGCTATTATTCCTTCAAGGAGCGCTGCGTATTCTGCGACATCGTCCGGCAGGAGTCCGCCGACGGTGCCCGCGTAATCCTCGAGACCGATGAGGTTTTGGTAATTTCACCCTACGCTCCGAGATTCCCGTTCGAAACCTGGGTGGTGCCCCGTACCCACAATTCACATTTCGAGAGCGCGCAGCCAAGTCTCATTCAGAGCTTGGCCTGGGCCATGCGAGCAATCATCCGAAAGATGGAAAAGGTTCTGGAATATCCCGCGTACAACTTTCTGATTCACACCGCTCCCATTCATGCCGCCCCACTGGATCATTACCATTGGCATTTAGAAATCATTCCAAGGCTTACGCGGGTTGCAGGGTTTGAATGGGGCGCTGGTTTCTACATCAATCCCACGCCGCCTGAGGAATCGGCTCAGTTCTTACGCGACGCCGGGCTCTGAAGCGGCAGCCAGCCGTGGAGCCATCCAATGATAGCTGGGGATAGCGTGTAGGAGGGCGCGGGCGGCCTGTTCCGGCTTTGCGGTTTCGAACAGACAAGTCCGAGAACCTGCCCGCCCCTCCACGCGCACAACGATTGCGCTCTTACTCACCCGATAGGCCATTTCCGCCCCGTGATGTAATTGAAGGGATTCGAGCGGCCAATCGGAGTCGGCGATCATACGAATCCCTTGCGGGGTCATCAAAATGGTCATGTCCGAGGGCGTGTGGCCCGATTCAGCAGCGCTTTCGGCAGCATTTAGGATCTGCATCGCGTTGTCTACGAATCGGCTCACAAGTCCCTTATCGGGGCAAGACCGCTCATTTTGAACCTATTTCCGGCTCTCTCAAGATAAAAACGGAAGTACTATGGCCGCTCGCTAAGATGAAGGTATGCGTATCCTGCTCTTCAGCGGCAAGGGAGGCGTTGGCAAGACCAGCATCGCCGCCGCGACCGGCCTGCAATTATCCAGACTGGGTTATTCCACCTTAGTGATGAGTGTCGACCCCGCCCATAGCCTCGCCGACGCCTTCGACCTCGACACCGGTCTCTTCCAGGAAAAGACCAACGACCCTTACCCCATTGATGCAAACCTCTCCATCCAAGAGGTCAACATCCAGAAGGAAATCAAACGCCACTGGCGCGAAATCTCGACCTACGTCGTCTCCGTGCTGCGCACTACCGGAATTAGCGACGTCGAAGCCGAAGAGCTCGCCATTCTTCCCGGCATGGAAGAACTGAGCGCCATGATGTATGTCAATCAATTCCGGCGCGAGGGTCGTTACCAGGTCATCATCCTCGACTGCGCTCCCACCGCCGAATCGATGCGCTTCGTCAGCATGCCCACCACGCTCGAATGGTACATGAAGCATGTTTTCCCTTTTCAGCGCGGCCTGCTGAAAGCCGTGCGGCCGGTGGCCAATCGCATTTCCCCGGTCGAACTGCCAACGGACAGCTACTTTGCCAACATCCAACATCTTTTCGGACGCCTCGATGGCATCGCCGATCTTCTGGAAGATCCCAACATCACCAGCGTCCGGCTGGTCACCAATCCAGAGAAGATGGTCCTCCGCGAAACGCAGCGCGCCTTCGTCTATTTCTCACTGCACGGGCTCACCGTCGATGGCATTATCGTCAATCGCGTGCTGCCGGAAGCCGTCACCGATACCTGGTTCGATCAATGGCGCGCTTCCCAAGCCAAGGTGCTGGACGAGATCGAGGAGTACTTCGCGCCGGTCGCCATGAAACGTGTCCCATTATTCACCCGTGAAGTCCTGGGCCGCGAGAGGCTTACCGACCTCGCCAACGTGCTGTACGGCGACAAAGAAGATCCTTCCGCCATCATCCGGACCGAAGCGCCCTATACATTCGAAAAGATCAACGCTCATTACGAAGTGCGCTTGCGGCTGCCTTTTGCGGTAAAAGGCGAGATCGGGCTATTCAAGAAGGGCGATGAGCTGGTGATCGAGATCGGTACACTGCGCCGCCACATCGGGCTGCCTACGTCTATGGCCGCACTGAATCCCACGCGCGCTACGTTACAGAATAAAATGTTAACAGTGGAAATGAAGGAAGGCTGACAAATGGAAGAAAAACAAAATACGGCTCACGCTCCTGGTTGCTTCTTTTGCACCATCGCCGTACCGCAGAGTAGAGGCGTTTATCGATCGTCTTTGGCCCGAGGGGACGCGCGAGCACTTTCGCAACGCGCGGCTCGAAGTGCTGAAAGGCGTACGTAAGATCCTCGACGATCGTATCGACCACCTAACCCAGCACGACACGAAAGGCACCAAAGTCACCGTCGAGTAGCTTCTTAGCGCTGGCTAAGGCCCCCATCCACTGCCAACACCTGGCCAGTGACGAAGTTGCTCGCGTTCAGAAAATATAGCACTGCGTCCGCCACTTCCTCTACCGTTCCGGACCGCCTCGCCGGCGTCGCAGCGATCATTTCCTCGATGCGAGGCTCCTGGCCCGAGGATAGGATCACACCGGGCGCTACCGAGTTCACCGTGATCTCCGGTGCCCACGCCTTGGACAGCGCTTTCGTCAACATGATCACTCCGGCCTTCGATGCGCAATAGTGCGCATACATTTCCCAAGGGCGAATCCCGCCCAGCGAGCTGATGTTCACGATTCTTCCTTCGCCCGACTTTTTCATCAGCAGCGCGCCTTGTTGGCAACAGAAAAAGGTCGCCTTCAGATTCACGTTGTGGATGAAATCCCAATCGGCTTCGGTGAGTTCCAGAGGATCGCGACGCCGGAAGCGCGCGGCGTTGTTCACCAAGCCGTAGATCGAGCCAAGCTGCTCACCGACTTCGCGGAATAAGCGGCGGATGTCCTCTACACTCTCGAGATTTGCTTTGAAAAGTGGAGCCGAGCCGCACTCTTCCGCGGTCGCACGCGCCTCCTTCTCCGAATTGCCGTAATGAATCGCAACCCGGTAGCCTTCCTGAAAAAGGCGCAGAGCGATTCCACGGCCGATCCGCTTGGCCGCACCCGTGATCAATACTGTCTTGCCGCTTTTCATTTACACCACCGGGTCTCCATGTATCTCCACTTCATCGCTGTCCACTCCGGCCGCCGCGGGCTCCGGCAAGCGACCGGTCCAGTTCGCCCACAACCAGAAGAACGCCGTGCTTGAGCTCAACAAGCCCGACACGACGCCGATCGTCCGCGGGCTCCAGTGCTGCGACGCAATCCCGGCGCCCATCATCGATAGCAGCATCATCGACCATGACATCGTCTCCATGGTCGCAAACACCCGCCCCCGAAATTCATCCGACACATGCCGCAACAGTTGTGAGACATTGAGTACCGAACTCACGGCGATGGCTGACCGGGATATCGCCAGAAATATTGCCGCCAGCCAGAAATAGGGCATCTGGCTGAAAATCACATACGACCCTCCGTGGATCACGTAGCAAATGCTAATGGTCTTCTTATATGCGCCGAACGAAATTCGCTTCCCCAGCCAGTGCGCGAACGTCCCGCCGGCCAACAATCCCACGCCCGCGGCGGCCCATAAATATCCAATCCCGGCCGGACCGCGATTGAAGACCAGCTCGCCAAACAAGCTGAACAGAATTTGTGCGGCGCCGCCGCCCGAGGCCCACCCCACTGCCAATAGCGCGATCCCGAGAATCAGCGGCGACGATTTCATGTACCGCAATCCCTCGGTATACTCGTGCCAGGGCCGAACGACTTCAGCTTCCGTCAGTCCTTTTGCCCGTTGTGCCCGAAAGCTGCCGCTTGGACCGCGCAAGCTCATGATGTTTGCAGCCGAAAACAAGAACGACATCGCATTAAATGCAAAGGCCCACTCGTAGCCGAATTGCATGACGGTCGTTCCGCCCAAGAACGCCCCGATTGTCAGCGTCATCCATTGCGTAGTCTGGGTCAGCGAATTGGCCGTGTGCAGCTCGTCTTTGCTCGCAATGGTTGGAAGTATCGCCGATCGGCCGCTGGTGAAAAACGGCGAAGCGAACATCAGCAGCGCGCTCAGCAGATATAGCAGCCAGGTGTCCTTGCGGGGAATTGCCAGAATGAACCCGAGCGCCACCACCGCCCGCACCAGGTCGCTCGCGATCATGATCTTCTTGCGGTCCAGGCGATCCAGTACCACGCCGGCCAGCGGCCCTGCCAGCACCGCTGGAATCGCGCGCGCCAGCATGACGCCCGTTACCACCATGCCGGAGCGCGTGTTGGCCAATGCCAGGCTGAAAACCGCCACATTATTGAAGTGGTCGCCGATCTCGCTCACCACCTGCCCGCTCCAGGTATAGCGATAGTTACGGTTATTCTTCAGCAGATCAAGGAAGTCGGACATTTAAGCGCGTTCCGTTACCCAGACTCCAGCTAAAACCAGAACGCCGCCTGTGGCCAGCATCGCCGTGACTGGTTCGCCCAGTAGTAAGACCGCCAGCAGCGTCGGCCCCAGCGGCTGCAGGTACGAAACCGCGGAGGCCCGGGACGCCGGCATATAGGTCAGCGCGTAGTTGTAAATGAAGTAAGCCAGCACTGACGAAAATATCGCCATATAAGCGACGCCCCACCAAGCCGTTGCGCTCGCCCGGCTTAATCCGTAGCGCCAGCTGAGCCAGATGGTGACCGGCGCGATTGCCAATGAGCCGCCGACATACGCTACGCTATTGATCGCCAGGCTTCCAAATCGTTTCATAAGCTGCTTGCTTCTCACCGTGAAAATGGCGAGCGATACGCCGCATAAGAAGGTGGTGAAATCTCCCAGCAGCGTCGCTCCTGTGCCGGCTTTCTTTTCCAATTGCAGCACGCCTACACCCAGCGCGGCGATCGCCATTCCCACCACTTTTCGGGTCGTAATGCGCTCCTGGCCGAGGAATGCGGCTAATAGAAGCACCAATATCGGCATGAGGGTCATGATGACGGCGGCATGCGCCACACTGGTCCACGCCAGCCCCAGGACGAAGAACAACTGATTTGCAATCACCCCGTAGATCCCTAGCAGGAGCAGCGTACCCAACTCCCGGCCGGTCCAGGGCGGACGCTTCCCCCACTCGCGCCACAAATAAATGGGCAGGATGAAAACACCGGCGATCGACGTTCTCAGGCAGGTGAGCAACACCGGTGGGAACTCGCGCAGCGCGACCTTCCCAATGATATAGTTCAGCGACCAGAACAGCAGCATCAAACCGAGCAGCGAGTAGAGGCGAGCCTCGGACGGCCGCGCTCCGGTCACGGAATGCTTTCCCGCCGCACCGTGATGGATTTGATGAAATCGGTATCGAGATCGTAGCCGAAGCCCGGCGCATCCCGAACCTCGATGGTTCCTCGTGGCGTCGTTTCCACGGCAGGATGAATGATGTCGCGCTTCCAATAACGCTTGCTCGCCGATACGTCGCCTGGGAGCACGAAGTTCGGAAGAGTTGCGAGTGCCACGTTATGAGCGCGCCCGATTCCTGACTCCAGCATGCCGCCGCACCACACCGGAACTCCCGCCGCTTGGGCTACATCGTGTACTTTCTTTGCTTCGGCGAACCCGCCCACGCGGCCGAGCTTGATGTTGATGATACGCCCGGCCTGCATCGCCAGCGCTTGTTCGGCATGATGTGCCGATCGAATACACTCATCCAGGCAAATCGGGGTCTGGAGCACGGCTTGGAGCTTGGCGTGGTCGATAATTTCATCGTGCGCCAGCGGCTGCTCAATCATCATCAACTTGAACTCGTCCAGGCATTTAAGGCGCGCCGAATCGGCCAATGTATAAGCTGAATTCGCGTCTGCCATAACCAGAGTGTCCGGAAACCGGCGCCTTACCTCACGCACCACGTCCACATCCCAGTTAGGGCTGATCTTCATCTTGATGCGCTGATATCCGGCCGCGAGTTCGGTCTCAATTTTCTGGAGCAGCTGTGGTACGGATTCCTGGATACCGATCGATACGCCGCAGGGAATCTCGCGCCGCGCACCGCCCCCGATATGCTGATAGAGCGGTCGGCCGAGCAGGCGCGCTTCCAGGTCCCAAATGGCCGCTTCTACGCCACCTCTAGCCATGTTGTGCCCGCGGATGTGAGCTGTCCGGGCGCCGACGTCCGCCGCGCTCTCGAAGGTGTGGTTCAAGATGCGGGGCGCCACGTAATCGCGCGCGATCAGCCAGGCGGACTCGGTCCACTCCTCGTTGTAGAACGGATTCTCACCCGCCGTAATCTCGCCCCAGCCGGACATGCCGCCTGAGGAAACTTCTACCAGGACCATATGACGATCCGTCGTTCGGCCGAAGCTGGTCTCGAAGAAATGGACCAGCGGCATTTTGATCTGATGTAGCGTGATTCTTTCTATCTGCATTCCCATTTCCCAAGTAAATAGGTTCCGGCCTGGTCTGATTTTTCAAATCCAATTACCGCCAGTCCCCGATCGAACGCGCCGGTGAACTCGTCGCTGGCCTGCTTTTGAATGGCGCGCGCACGCGCCGGATCCTTAGAACGAATCTGCGCGATCTCAGCCGGAATCGCGATACGTGCCTCCGCTGGGTTGCTTTGGAACTGTTCACCGGCGATGATGGCTTTCGCGCGCCCACTTCCGATCCACCATTCGGCCACGCAGCGATCTGTCGGCAAACCCCCGTGCAGATGGCTGGTGGTTGTTCCGTATTGGTTGAGTACATAACGGCGAACTACCGCTCCCAGCCGTTCCATGTTGAAATATGCGTTCTTGATTTCGAGTGGATCGAAAGTCCATTCGATCAGATCGATCCCGCGCGCCAGCGCATCGTCCCGTTGTGCCAGCTTCAGCATTCGCCCCACGCCCGAATTGCGGTAATCCGGCAAGACGCCCAGCATGTGGCTATGCAGATAGCTCTTGCCGCCGGACTTCAATCCTGGAATCGCGACGCAGAATCCTACCATGCGCCTGCCGTCAAACGCTCCGAACGCCTGGCCGCCGATCTTGGTCGCCACCACGAAGAGTCGCAGCGGCAGGAGTTCGATATCCTTGAATCCCCAAATCTCCTGCTGCAGCCGGACGGCGTCGCTGAATTCGGTATGGGTGGTCAGCGCGCGGGTCTCAATCATCGGCTCTCTTAGCCTCCTGCCAGAGTGCCTCCATCTGCTCGATGGTCGCGCCGGGGAGCTTCGCGCCGGCTTCGACATGCGCGAAGCGCTTGCGGAATTTCGCGTTCGTTCTGCGGAGAGCCTGCTCGGGGTCCACCTTCAGGAACCGCGCCAGGTTCACCAGCACGAACAGCAAATCGCCGACTTCACCTTCCAACTCCTCACGTAATCCAGCTTTGCGCGCCTCCGCCAGTTCGTCCAGTTCTTCGTCAAGCTTGTTGAGCACCTGGTCAGCGTTTTCCCAATCGAAGCCGACTGCGGCAGCCTTCGAAGAGATTTGCTGTGCTTCCACCAGTGCCGGTAAGTTACGAGGAACCGATTCCAGCAATCCGCGCGCGGGCTCCCCTTTGCTCTTTTTTTCGTCGGCTTTTATTTCGTCCCAGCGCCGCTTTACGTCATCGGCGGTTTTGGCCGACCCATCGGAGAAGACGTGCGGGTGCCGTCGAATCAGTTTTTGGACGATCGCGTCGATGGAATCGTCGATGCGGAATTTGTCCTCTTCGGCGGCCATCTGCGCGAAGAAAACAGCCTGCAGCAATAAATCGCCCAGTTCATCGGCCAGGGCAGGCCAATCGCGCTTGTCGATAGCCTCCATGACCTCGTAAGTCTCTTCCAGGAGATAAGGCTTGATGGTATCGAAGCTCTGCTCGCGGTCCCATGGGCAGCCGCCCGGAGCTCGCAAGCGCGCCAAGATCGCGACCAGACGCTCGAATTTCTCTCCAGTTGTTTGTGGATCGGCCGGCATTCCGTGGGATGGAATCCCCAGTCTACCAAAGACCGCCGGAACACCGGCCGCGTGCGCGGGAAGTACTAGCGGGAGGATGCCGACACGGTGGAGATCGTGACTCCGGATTTCACGGCGCCATGGGAACCGACCGGTACCCGAGATTGCTGTCCGGGCAGCTTGACACCCGTAAGGACCAATTTCTCTCCTTGCTTCGCAAAGACCAGGCTCGCGGTCTGTGCCGTTGAAGCTGACTCGATCATCATGGTCAAAAACACAGCGGAGCTACCCGAGGCACCGTGTATCAACAGCAGATTTGACCCCTCTGCCCGGTCCACGCGATAGTTGCCAGCGGGCAGTAATTTGCCGCCGGCCTCAAAGGCGAAGGGAACGTGCACGCTTACCACTTCGGATTGTGCGTTCGCGGCGGCGGTGAACGCCAGCAGGCCTGCAAGCAGCATCATTATTTTCAAGAATCGGACAGTCATTTGGAATAATCCTTTCGGTTGTTGTGAATGTGTTTCGAAAAGGCGGCATCCCCGGACACGCTCGCACGCGCCCATGCAGATACACACCAAAAGATTTCAACCGGGAAAAATGAAGTATGTCTTCGAGGACCGCAGATTGCCGTAGCAGTAACCTCTCACTGCCGGGCTATGAGAACAAGATAACCGAATCGTGTTTCAAACGCCAATCAATCTTTTCTATCTGGTTGATATAGGGCTTCAGCCTTATTCACTTACGCAAATTTCGGAGCAGGACTGGTTCACCGACAGGAGATACGTCCGCCACAGGTAAAATGGAAATAACATGAGCGAGAAGGAATATCCTCTGCCACCGGCGACGTTCGACTTCCTGGTCCTTTCCCTGAAGACCCAGATCGAGGTCCATCTCGGCTTGCTGTATTTTGGCGAAGAAAAGGAACGGCCGGAGCCCGAGTTCCGCATGGCGCGCCACAGCATCGATCTGCTCGCCATGATCCAGGAAAAGACTCGAGGCAATCTTTCCATCGAGGAACAACGCCTGATCGAGAATGCGCTCACCGAGCTGCGCTTCCGATTCGTCCAGGCCTTGGAGCAGCATCAGAAGAAGACTTCGGCAGCTTCTACTGCAGCTCCCATTGAAGAGCCTCCAAAGTCGGAAGGACAGGCCGGTTCGTAGATGCCGGCCGAGTCGCTCAGTATTACGGTGCTCGGTTCGGGCACTAGCGTTGGAGTACCAACTATCGGCTGTCATTGCGCGGTCTGCAGCTCAGACGATCCACGCGACAAACGGCTGCGGCCCTCCATCTACGTCAAGTTTCAGGGCCATGGCGTCCTCATCGACACCACGCCGGATTTCCGCCAGCAGGCCCTCCGTGCCCGGATCGAGCGCGTCGACGCGATTCTCTTCACTCACTCGCATGCCGATCATGTCATGGGTCTGGATGATGTCCGACCCTTCAACTTCAAGCAGGGCGGAGTAATTCCCATTTACGGTTCGGCGGAAACCCTCGACAATATTCGCCGCTGCTTTCAATACATCTTCGACAATCACAAAACGGAATCCTCCCGTCCTCGTCTGGTTACCCATATATTCGACTCAGCGCCGATCGACATTTTCGGCCACGAGTTCACACCGATCCGCCTGATGCACGGCAAAGGGACCGTATACGGGTTCCGATTTGGTGCGGCGGCGTATCTGACGGATCACAGCGACATCCCGGACGAATCTATGGAACTGCTGTGCGGGCTGGATGTGCTGTTCCTGGATGCCTTGCGGCACCGCCCGCACCCGACCCATTCCACAGTCGAACGGTCGCTCCAATCGGTCGAGAAACTAGCCCCGAAGCGCGCGTTCTTTACCCACATCTGTCATGATCTCGCCCACGCGCAGACCGAGGATAAGCTGCCTCCCAACGTCCGCTTGGCATATGACGGCCTCGAAATCCTGGTTGGAGACGCCGCGCGATGATCTTCCGCAGCCTGGCCGAAGTGCCGCCCGATTTCGGCCCCTGCGCCATCACCATCGGAAATTTCGATGGCGTGCACAAAGGACACCGGCAAATCATGCAGCGGGTCCGGGCTATTGCGCGGGAACACGGTTGGAAGGCTGCGGTATTGACTTTCGATCCGCATCCGAGCAAGTTGGTGGCTACCGATCGCGCGCCGCGCTTGCTTACCGCTCCCGAGCAACGCGCGCGGTTGATCCTGGAGCAGGGAATCGATGAGGTCCTGATCCTGCCATTCACGTCCGAAATCGCCAGGCTGACTCCCGAAGAGTTCGTACGTGAGATATTGGCCGACACGTTGAATGCTCGGTTCGTTCTGGTTGGCGACAATTTCCGCTTCGGAAACCGCGCGGCGGGCGACGCCGACAAAATGGAAGAACTAGGCGGTAAGTATAGCTTCAGCACAGAAATAGTCAACGCTATTTCCTGGCGGGGGCGCGCTATTTCGAGCAGCGAGATCCGCCGACTGATTGCGGCCGGGAATGTTTCGCTCGCCTGCCGATTGCTCGGACGGCCTTACTCGCTCCAGGGCCGCGTGGTTCACGGAGAGGGAAGAGGATCGAAACAAACCGTGCCGACCCTCAATCTCGATACCGAGGCCGAGGTGTTGCCCCAGACCGGCGTCTATATCACGCGCACCCGTGAATCGAACGGACGGCGACATTGGCCTTCCATCACGAACATCGGCTCCCGTCCAACCTTCAATGGTCACGGAATCACCATCGAGACATATCTGCTGTCCGGTCTCGACGGTGCGCCGCCCGACGAGATTTCGGTTGAATTCCTGCGGTGGGTTCGCGAGGAGCGCAAGTTCGAAAATGCCGACGCGCTCAAGACTCAGATTTTTCGCGATGTCGGCCGCGCTCAGGCGTACTACCGGCGTCTGGGGCACAAAGATCGCACCGGCGCGCTGACTCCTCATGAGGGACAATAAACAAATAGGCGAGAATCAAGGAGAAAGGTAAAGACATGAGTCTATCCGAAGGCAAAGTGCACCACATGAAGGCGCTCTCCAATAAAGATGGCGTAATTGCAGCTGCCGCAATGGACCAGCGCGGAAGCTTGCAAAAGGCAATCGCAAGCGCCAAAGGGGTACCCGCTGACCAGGTGACGCCCCAGATGATGACCGAGTTCAAGACTGCGGTGACAAAGGTGCTCACGCCGCACGCCAGCGCGATTCTGCTCGATCCGGAATTTGGAATACCAGCCGCCAAAGCTCGCTCTTCGAACGCCGGTCTCTTGCTGGCTTATGAAGAGAGCGGTTACGATAACACCAAGCCCGGCCGCCTGCCCGATCTGCTGCCGCACGCGTCGGCAAAGCGAATCAAAGACTGGGGCGCGAATGCGGTGAAGATTCTGCTTTACTATTCACCTTTCGACGACACGCAGGTTAACGACATCAAGCACGCTTTCATCGAGCGCATTGGCGCAGAGTGTGAAACTAACCAAATCCCCTTCTTTCTGGAATTCGTCGGTTACGATCCGAAGGGCGGTGACGAAAAGGGTGTTGAGTTTGCCAGGCAGAAGCCCCAGGTCGTGATGGGCGCCATGGAGGAGTTTTCGAAGCCGCAATACGGTGTGGACGTCCTCAAGGTCGAGGTGCCGATCAACGCGAACTTCGTCGAAGGCAGCAGCGTATACAAGGGCCAGAAAGCGTATACGCGAAAGGAAGCGCTGGAGTATTTCAAACGCGCGGCGCAGATAGCGAAAAAGCCGTTCATCTATTTGAGCGCCGGGGTCGGCAATGCTCAATTCGTCGAGTCGCTGAACATGGCCGCCGAAGCAGGCACGGACTATTCGGGCGTCTTGTGCGGCCGCGCGACATGGAAAGACGGAATTCCAATTTACGCTACCAAGGGTGCGAAAGCGCTGGAAGATTGGCTGTCGGTCGAAGGCGTCAAGAATATTGAAGCAGTGAACGCCGCGATCAAGCCGGCGAAACCTTGGTACTTGAAGGCCGGCGTGGCGCAACCGGCTATAGCGTAGTTCCCTAAGCTCCGCGGGTTGCGACATCGGTCGCCGGCACTTCATCGAGGGTAATTGGCGCTTTGTTGAAGTGAACGCCTTCCCAGCGCGCCACCACCACAGTAGCCATGCAGTTGCCCAGAAGATTCACCGAAGTGCGGGCCATATCCATAAGCGCGTCGGCACCCAGGATCAGAGCCACGCCGGAAATCGGAAGGCCGAAGGTGGCTAGTGTTCCGGCCAGAATAACAAGCGATGCGCGCGGCACTGCGGCAACGCCTTTGCTGGTGAGCATCAACGTCAGCATCATTAACAGTTGCTGGCTGAGCGGCATGTGAATGCCGGCGGCTTGCGCCACGAAGACCGAGGCCAGCGAAAGATAAAGTGTACTGCCATCCAGATTGAAACTATAGCCGGTGGGCAGAACGAAGGCGACGATGTGCTTCGGAACTCCCATGAGCTCCAGATTTTCGAGGGCCAAGGGTAGTGCTGCTTCGCTCGCAGCCGTTGAAAAAGCGATGATGAACGGCTCTTGCACCGCTCGAATAAAGGGCCGCAAGGGGATCCGGGCAATGAGGGCGACCGCGCCTAGTACGACGACAATAAAGATCACCAGTGCTCCATAAAGAGTCAACACCAGTTTCCCGAGTCCCAATAAAACACCCAAGCCCTTACTTCCAATGGTGTGAGCCATCGCTGCGCCGACGCCGATCGGCGCCAGATACATGACGTACTTGGTATAGCGGAACATCACTTCAGAGAGAGCCTTGCAGAACGTCACTACTGCTTCAGCTTTGGATCCGATGGCCGCGCAAGCCGCCCCGAACAAGAATGCGAAAACCACGATCTGCAGCACGTCACCACGTGCCATGGCATCGATCACGCTAGCAGGAAAGGTATGTTCCAGAGTTCCGGAAAATGTGGGTGTGACTTGCGGCAGGCCGGTTTCGGTGGCAGCCCGCTCCAGCGTCATTCCCTCGCCCGGACGAACGAGGTTGACGGCTCCCAGACCGAGGAACAACGCGATAGTAGTCAGAACTTCGAAGTAAATGATGGCTTTTAAACCGATGCGGCCCATGGTCTTTACGCTGCCGGTACCGGCGATGCCATAGACCAGCGTGCCGAATATTAGCGGCGCGATGATGGACCGGATCAGGCGCAGAAACACGTTGGCCAGGGCCGCCACCCAGTCGGCTTTTCCGACATCCGGAAAGGCCGCACCAAGTACAACGCCGAGAACCATGGCGATAAAAATCCAAGCTGTAATAGAGAGCCTTTTCATCGCTCACCCCATTTGAGTTTTTGCCGCAGCACATCGAAAAAGTACATTTTTGGCGGCCGGACCAGGTGCACGCAATGCTCCGAACTGCGGCAGACGATGTGATCTTCATGAAGCAGAGGCTCACCCACCTGGCCGTCCACGGTCAGGAATGCTTCATGATCCGAAGCGCGACAAATGATCCGAACCACCATGTCATCGGGCACCAGCACGGGACGGTTCGTTAGCATGTGCGGGCAGACTGGCGTAATGCAAATAGCCGCGACGGCGGGATAGACGATCGGACCGCCGGCCGAGAGCGAATAGGCGGTGGACCCGGTGGGCGTTGAAACAATCAGGCCATCGGCTTTGAAGGTGCCAATGTACTGCTGATCCACATAAGTCTCGAGATCGATCATGCGCGCGATCTGGGTCTTGTTGATGACAATGTCGTTTAGTGCTTCGTACGTGCGGATGGTCTGGCCGGCGCGCACCAAATCCCCATGCATCATGCGCCGCGGAACAATCCGCTGCTCACCCTGTAAGGCCCGCTCCAGTTCCGGATAAAGCTGATCAAGTGTGATGGCGGTCAGAAAACCCAACCCGCCCAGGTTAACTGGAAAGATCGGGATCGCCCGGCCGGCGACGGCCCGCGCGGCAGCCAGCAAGGTGCCATCCCCGCCCAACACGATCACCAACTGGGCATCTTCCGGTACCTTTTCTCGCGGCAGGCCGCTCGTTCCGCCCAAATAACGGGCAGCTTCTTCGTCGAGCTGCACTTTAACGTGGCGTTCGCTCAACCAGCTCACCAGCGCGGGCACAAGAGTGGACGCCTCGGGAATCCCGGGCTTGGCCATGATGCCGGCGATCTTAATGTCTGGCATGCAAGAGGAACTCCTGATTGCCTTCGGCGCCCAAAACGGGAGAAGGAATGATCGCGGTTTGAAAACCGAGCTGCCTCACGGCGTCATCCACGCGCCGGCAGGCCTGCTGGTGCAAAGCGGCGTCGCGAATAATTCCTCCTTTGCCAACCTGATGCCGTTCTAATTCGAACTGGGGCTTTACCAGGATAACCATTTCCGCGCTCTCCGCAAGCAAATTCATTAGCCCGGGCAAAATCATGGTGATGGAGATGAAGCTCACATCACAAACCGCCAGGTCGATAAGTTCTGGAACTTCGTTGCGGCTCAGATGCCGCGCGTTCACCTGTTCATGGACTACCACGCGCGGATCATTTCGCAGTTTCCAATCGAGTTGGCCGGTTCCGACGTCGATCGCATAGACGCGCGCTGCGCCACGCTGCAGGAGACAATCCGTGAAACCGCCAGTCGAAGAGCCGATATCCAGGCAGATCTTGCCCGCGATTTGTATGCCGAAGTGATCGAGAGCCGCTTCCAGCTTCAGGCCGCCGCGTCCGACGTAGCGCGGCTGGGCCGCCAGCTCAATCTTTGAATCCGATGCGACTGAGTGCCCGGGTTTATCTACCTTTTGGCCGTTGACGAAGACTTCTCCGGCGATAATCAGCGCTTGCCCCTTTTCGCGCGATTCGACCAAACCGCGCTCGACTAATAGCAGATCCAGCCGAACGCGCTGTTTCATTTCGGTTCAGGCGGTGCGGCGAACGATAAAGTCTGCCAGTTCGCGAAGGCGCTCGGCGCGTTCATCAAAGTCGCGTAAAACCAGGCGAGCCCCTAGCCGCTCTTCTTCGGCCATGGCGCGCGACCGCTCCAGTCCGTACACGGCCGGAAAGGTTATCTTCTGCTGCTTGGCATCCTTACCAGCGGTCTTGCCCAGAGCCTCGGAGGGCTGCTCGACGTCGAGTACGTCATCGACGATCTGAAAAGCTAGTCCGATGTGCTCGCCGTAACAGGAGAGCGCGTGTAACTGATCCTCATCGGCGCCGGCATAGATTGCGCCTATGCGCAAACTGGCTTTGAGTAGCGCGCCGGTCTTGGCGCGATGGATTGCTTCCAACAAGGCTGCCGTGGGATGTTTACCTTCCCCCTCGAGGTCGTAGACTTGACCGCCTATCATGCCGCCGACCGTTCCCGAAGCCGTGGCAAGCTCTTCCACCAGCCGGATCTTGCGCCCTGGCTCACAATCGAGCTGCGCGAGCACCTGAAACGCGAGCGTGAGCAAAGCGTCGCCGGCCAGGATCGCGATCGCTTCGCCGAAAGCCTTATGGCAGGTGGGCCGGCCGCGCCGCAGGTCGTCATTGTCCAGCGCCGGCAGGTCATCGTGGATCAATGAATAGGTATGGATCAGCTCAAGCGCGCAGGCGGCAGACTCGATTCCGGCGGGAGAATCGGAAACGGAGTCCGCGGCCGCAATGCACAAGATCGGACGGATGCGCTTTCCACCCGCGAAAAGGCTATAGCGCATCGCCTTGTGAATGGATTCGGGCGGAGCGGATTCTGGCGGGACCAGGCGGCGCAGAGCGTCCTCAATGCGGATCTGCTGCTCAACAACGTATTCGGCCAGCGTCATGCTTTGTCGGGCTGGAACGGCTCGGCCTGGATCTTGTTGCCCTTGCGAACCAGCACCTCGATGCGCGTTTCGGCTTCTTCCAGTTGTTTGCGGCAAGTCTCGCTCAAGCGCATGCCTTTTTCAAATAACTCGAGTGCTCGTTCCAACGGCAGATCGGCGCCTTCCATTTCCTTGACGATCTTCTCCAGTTCCTGGAGGCCGTTCTCGAAGGTGGCGGCTGGTTTTTCCTCGCCGGGCATTTTTTCATTCTGGCACAGGAGTCGGGAAGCTCGTGTCCAGGTTGCATATGCATTGCCGCTAGCGTCCGCCAGCCGCCGGTTGGTTGAGGAGTATCATAGTGGAGGTAAAGGAGACGAGTGCCATGTACTTGAGGCTCTCACTTAGCATCGGGCTTGTAATCCTCGCACTTTCGCTTCTACCTGTTCCTGCATTCGCGCATCATGGTTGGGGTGGAAACTCGGATGCGGAATTCGAAATGACAGGTACGGTGGAAGCTCCGGTTAGTCTGGCAGGACCTCACGCGACCATGAAAATACGCGCCAGTGACGGAAAGATCTGGGATATCACTTTGGCTCCGCCGGCCCGAACCGAGCGGGCGGGCTTAAAGGAAGGCGTACTTCCGATGGGAGCCACTGTTACCATCCACGGGCATCGTAACCGGGATCCAAAGCGCCTAGAGATCAAGACGGAGCGGGTAATCTGGAATGGCCGCACCTTTAACGTCTATCCCGATCGTACCTAGGTAATCGGGGAGGATCGCCTGTACGATTTCATGGCGTGGCTGCAGGGTTCGGCTATCGGTCACGCGATGCGTGAGTCGGGCGTGTGGATGTACGGTGTTGTGAATCTGATCCATATCCTCGGCGTAGCTTCACTTTTCGGCGCTATTCTTATCCTCGACCTGCGGCTATTGGGGCTTTGGCGAAGCGTAAAGCTCGCTACAATCAGCGAGCCGACCGTGCCGGTAGCGGCTGCTGGTTTCGTCATCGCGGCGGTCAGTGGCGTGGGCCTGCTTGCGACCAAAGCGACGGAATACGTTGGTAATCCATTCTTTTACATCAAATTTCCCGCAATCGGCTTAGGAATTCTGAATGTAGCGGCGCTGAGGTTCTCTTCACCCTGGAAGCAGCATAAGCTTCGCGAGCTTTCCTCGCGTGAGCAGTCGAAGCTGGCGGTGTTTGGAGGAATATCGCTCTTCTGCTGGCTTACCGCAATCACCGCTGGCCGTATGATCGGATACTGGTAAGTCTGCGTTGTCGATCAAGCGCTCATTCCTCATGCCGCCCTCCAATCTCTCGATCCTGAAGGTAGGGCCCGAGTCGGAAGTTGTGCTTCGAAATTTGTTCGAGCACTACCTCCACGACATGGCGGAGTGGTTTGACGTAGATACCCAGCCCGACGGCAGCTACTCTTACGACACATCCTCGATATGGGCGAATGGCTACGACGCGTACCTGGCGAAAGTTGGTGTTTCGCTGGCGGGCTTTGCGCTGATCGGATCAGCCTCGGATTGGCTCGGCGATAGCCACGCCCAAGATGTACACGAGTTCTTTGTGATCCGCAGGTTTCGAAGGCACGGACTGGGACAAAAAATAGCAACGCTGCTTTGGGATGAGCGCCCCGGGGCATGGTTAGTCAGGGTGCTGGAAGCAAATGCGCCTGCTGTGCTGTTCTGGCGAAACGCGATCTCGAAGTACTCGGATGAATCGTATAAAGAGGAAGAGCGTATCGTCAAGGGGCGTAAGTGGCGATTTTTTACCTTCGTGTCCAAGGGCGATCGATAGGCCACACTACAGCCCGAGACGATCGAGCTTAGGTTTTTCATAGACGTCATCTTCGCCTGGGTACCTAAGCAGGTCCTCAAACTTTCCGGTTTCCTTGGCCAGTGCCCACAGCAGCGATTCGCCGGCAGGCATCGTCTTCGGCGCGCGCTGGAAGATCGGGTCACGGAAGGCGTGCTCGGCATTGACGATGCGCCAGCCGTGGCGATGAAACATATTGAGCACGTCTCCGAGGAACAGCGAGTTTAGAACATTCCAGTGAATCAGAATAGTGTGGGGTACGCTGCGGCCCAGTACTTGCATCGATAGATCGTCATAAAATTGCGCGCGGTCCCACAGATGATCGAGGTACGGCTGGCGGAAACGATTCACGTCGAAAGTTGGGTCGCTGGCCAAGCGCTGCCGCAGCCGGTTGTCGTAATACCAATCAGAGGCATCAAGGGTGACGCAGCCGTTGCGATAACGATGGGTGGCGAGAAATTCGCGCATGCGGTCGCGCTTGGCGGCGGTGTTGCCTTCTTTGAGCAGCGGGAATCGAAACAAGCGGGGAAGGGAGAGGTCATTGGCGAGGACCTGATCGGCATGCAGGGCATCGGCCGAGAAGTCCTCGAACGTCATCGAATCGTAGTTGCGATGGGAGTAGGTGTGATTGCCGATCAAGTGCCCTGCTTCTTTCCAAGGCTGAATCAAAGCTTGACCGGTGGGATTGTCGGCATTGCGTCCAATGACGAACAGCGCGAGCCGGGCCTGGTGACTCCGCATGGCCTGTAGCAAGCGCGTGTTGATCTCCGTCGGATTGGGAACGGGCATCCAATTAAGATCGTCCATGGTAATGGCGATCGATCGCTGTGTTTCGGCGGCGGTGGCGATACCGGCGGCGCTGCTGAGGAGGAATCTCCGGCGGGTCATGGTATAGCGACCTCTAACTGCTGGGCGGCTTGGACCAGGTTTTGCCAGACGCCGTCAGAAAGCAGGATGCCGTCGCGCCGGCGAAGCTCTTCAGCGCGCCACTCCGGCTCGCCGGCAACCAGGACCTCATCGTAACCCTTGGCAACTCGCGCTGACTTAACCATCGCGACCAGGGATTGCATGCGCCGGGTAAACTCATCGAGCGGCATGAAACGAGCTACATCGATCGCCAGGAAAAACTGGCTGGTTCGCATGGGCTGTCCCTGAATACGGATGCCGCCGAGCTCGGTAGACATGGCGCCACCACCCAGCACGGCGCAAAGAATTTCGGCCATCATCGCAAGACCGCTGCCTTTGTAGCCGCCGAGGGGCATCAGCAGTCCATTGAGCGCAGTTTCGACGTTCTCCGTAGGAACGCCCTCGGAGTCCATGGCCCAGCCGGGCGGAATGGTGGCGCGGCCGTGGAACTGAGCGTTCATGATCTTGCCCAGCGCCACCGTGGTGGTCGCCATGTCGAGCAGCCAGGTGTCGGGTCCAGGTACGGACATGCAAATCGGATTGGTGCCAAAGCGCTGCTCGCAGCCTTGCCAGGGTGCGACCAAAGGCGAGGCGTTGCACATTACGATCCCGATCAGGCCGGCTGCAGACATACGCCGCGCCCAAAAAGCAGCGGCGCCGAAATGGTTTGACTCGCGCGCGACTGCCATTCCGATGCCATGCGTCCGCGCCAGTCGGATGGCATGAGCGCAGCAGATGTCCGAGATCCATTGACCGATACCGTTTTGGCCATGGTAGGTGAGACAAGCGCCGCTCTCCGAAACCACGCGGCCGTCCGTCTGGGCATCGATATTTCCCATCAGTATCAGATCTATATAAAAAGACAAAAGCTGGAGTCCGTGGGAATCGACGCCGCGCAGGTTGGCCGCAACCAGCGATTCGGCCACCAGCTCAGCTTTGCAGTGAGGTACCTTGGCCGCGATCAGTAATTGGTACGCGAACCGAGTGAGAACGTCGGAAGAAAGCGTCATGACGGATTCATCTCGATTGTAAGTGGTTGGCGGGGACAACACAGATATGTCAGAAACTTGACATCGAAAAAAGCGCCATATTACAATCCATCGCAGGTTTCGCGTGTCGGAATGGGAGGCTTCGGGTGAAAAACTCCGTTTGTTTTTTGACCAGTTTTTTGGTTACCAGCGCAATGCTCTGCGGCCAGGCGGTATCCACATCGCAGATCAAAGGAGTCGTCCAGGACGCCAGTGGGTTGGCGGTGCCCGGCGCAGAACTGAAAGCAACTCAGACCGACACCGGACTAGTGCGAACGGCGGTTAGCGGTACGGATGGCGGCTACGTACTCCCCGATCTGCCGGTTGGGCCATACCAGCTGGAAGTCAGCAAGCAAGGCTTTGCGAGATATATCCAAACTGGAATTGTTCTGCAGGTCGCCAGCAACCCGACCATTGATGTCGCTCTAAAAGTAGGGACCGTGAGCGAGCAGGTGCAGGTGCAGGCCAATGCATCGATGGTGGAGACGCAGAGCACGGGTGTTGGACAGGTGATCGATTCGCAGCGCGTTCAGGATTTGCCGCTGGTGGGACGCCAAGTGACGGATCTGATCATCCTGGCGGGCGGTGCCTCGCAGGGCGGCGACTTCAATTTGAATACGAGCCGTAACTATCCGGAAGCTGCCATATCGGTGGCGGGCGGTCTGGCATCGGGATTGACTTACGTGCTGGATGGAGCGATGCACAACGACGTCTATAACGGCCTGGGCCTGCCGCTGCCATTCCCGGACGCGCTGCAGGAGTTCAAAGTAGAGACCAGTGCGCTGCCGGCGCAGTACGGGATGCACTCGGCGGCCGCGGTGAATGCTGTTACGCGGTCGGGAAGCAATTCGTTTCACGGCGACGCGTTCGAATATATCCGTAACGGCGACCTGAATGCTCGCGACTTTTTTGCGATATCACGCGATACCCTGAAGCGCAACCAATTCGGTGGAACCTTCGGCGGCCCGATCCGCAAGGACAAGCTCTTCTTTTTTGGCGCCTATCAGGGCACCACCACGCGTTCCGATCCCCCGAGCACACTGGGCGTGGTGCCTACCGCGGCTGAATTGACTGGTGACTTCAGTACTTTCGCGTCGGGCGTCTGCCAACGCGCGCCTGTGCAATTGAAGGATCCGTTCTCGGGCGCTCTCCTGCCCAACAACCAAATACCCAAGTCGGAACTAAGCCCACAAGCATTGGCGATTGCCGCCAAGCTACCCACGTCGAACGACCCGTGCGGCAAGGTGACATACGGAATTCTAAACAACTCCAACGATCGCCAGGGAGTGGGTAAAGTGGATTACCAGTTGAGCGACAAGCACTCGATATTCGCGCGTTATCTGGCCGCGAATCTGGTGGCTCCGGTCCCTTACACCGTCGGTCACAATTTGCTTTCCACCGGTCAGGCCAACAGCTCGGGTGCCGACGATTTGGATCAGGCGTTTGCTTTGGGCGATACATATTTAATATCGCCAAATATTGTAAGCACCTTCCGAGCCACGTTGGATCGCACCGGTGTCGCGCGCGTCGGTGCTCAGTTTTTCGGACCGCAGGATGTCGGCATCAACATCTTCAGCTACCTCCCAAAGTACACCAGCATCACAGTGGGGACGCCGCCGGGAAACCTGGCGATTGGGAACTTCACGTCCACAGACGCCCGCTATCTAACCACGACACTGCAGTTCGGTGAAGACATCGGGATGGTGAGGGGCGCACACCAGATGTCGTTTGGCGCCAACGTGGCGCACTGGAATTCGAATACCTATGCGGAAGTGTTGGGCATGGGCATGATTACCTTCAGCGGCCAGGCGACTGGCCTGCCGCTGTCCGACTTTTTGACGGGCCGCGTAGCGGGGCTTACGCAGGCTCCGCCGAACGTTCTTTTCGTGCGGCAGTGGTATCTGGGTCTTTACGCGCAGGACTCATGGAAGGTCCGGCAGAACCTTACTTTCAGCTACGGCATGCGGTGGGAACCATATTTCCCGATGCGCTTTCCCAACGGTTACATTTATCACTTCGATCAGAACGCCTTCAATCAAAACGTACACAGTACGGTTTTCGCGAGAGCTCCGGCCGGCATCTTTTACCCAGGCGACCCGGGTTTCCCGGATAAGACGGGGATGAACAAACAGTGGAAGGATTTCATGCCGCGCGTGGGAATGGCGTTTGATCCGCAGGGCAATGGCCGTATGTCGATTCGCGCGTCCTACGGGATCTTCTATGATCTGATTCCAGCTCAATATCATCTCAATACCGAGACGGCGCCGCCGTTTTTTGTGCGGACCGGCTTGATATTTCCAGCGGGCGGTCTGGCGGATCCTTATCTGAACATTCCAGGCGGGAATCCGTTCCCGGTTTCATTGAGCGCGAATGCACCATTTCCCACGTTCGGAACATTCAACACCTCCAATTACAATACGCACACCACCTATTCGGAGCAGTGGAATTTAAGCGTGCAGAGGCAGTTCGGCGCCAGTTGGCTTGCGTCGGTCAGCTATTTAGGGACGCAGATGGTGCACTTGTTTACGGAAAAAGAACTGAATCCTGGAGTTTATATTCCCGGCAACTGCACGGTGAGTGGAGTCACGGGCCCCTGCTCAACCACGGCGAATACTAATCAGCGACGACAGTTGTACCTGCAAGATCCGGTGAATGGGCAGGCTTACGGATATCTGGATCAATGGGATGACGGCGGGACGGGTACGTACAATGGACTCCTTCTGTCGGTACAAAAGCGATTGAGCAAGGGCACTACGATGAGCGCGAACTATACCTGGTCGCACTGCATCAGCGACATCGTAAACAGTGTTCCGAATGGTGGTGCGGGTGGAAGCGGGGTATACGCGTATCCCAACAATCGCGCCGCCGATCGAGGGAGTTGCTGGAACTCGGCGGTGGATCACCGGCACATCGCGAACCTGACGCTGGTGGCCGAGACGCCGCGCTTTGAGGATCGCTGGGTCCGGATGGTGGCCACCGGCTGGCGGGTGTCGATGGCCGTAACCATGATGTCGGGAAGTTATTTCACCGTGTACACAGGCGTAGACAACGCGTTGACGGGAGAAAATGGAACAACACAGCGCGCTAATCTCCTGTCATCGAATGTTTACGGTACTAAGGATCCGAACAATTATCTGGTGAAGGCGGCGTTCGGAAGCCCGATCACGGGCACCTATGGAAATTTAGGGAATGCCGCCATCGAGGGGCCCGGACTCCTGCAGGTGAATTCGAGCCTGTCGAGAGCGTTCCGTATCAAGGAACGGCAGGCAGTGGAGCTTCGGGTAGATGCGTCGAACCTCTTAAATCGAGTAAACCTGTCTTTGCCGAACAACACATTGACCAGTCCGACCTTTGGCCAGGTGACCAGCGACATCAGCCCGACACTGAACCAGGCGGGCGATCCGAGGATACTGCAGTTTTCGTTGAAGTATATTTTCTAACGGCTGGTGGTTGTGGTAGGTGGCTGCTGAGTCGGGCCACCGTCGTCGGCTGAGCCGCTGAATATTTTCTTGCCGTCCGGAAGAGTGACTAACCGTGCGTTCGCAGTGTTAGTCCCATCCTTGGCGCGATAACCTTGCACGGTCACTTGATCACCGACCTTCATGTCGCTCTTCTTCCAGCCGCGCCGGAGCAGTTCTATAGGAGCGCCGGTCTCGCACTGCCAATGCTCGATTTTCCCGTCGGCGGCCGTGACGTCGACGTAAAACCAGGCGTGCGGGTTCATCCATTCGATTTTAGTCACGACGCCTTTGAGGGTTACTGTCTTGTTGATATCGAACTCGGCCGCGAAAGAGTGGTGCGCAAGGGCAGGGATGGCGGCGATCAGCAAAGTACCGACGATGAACGATGCGAGGAGTTTCATTTTATTCCCTTATCGACCATCAATGTACACCGCGGGTCTGTGATATGTCAATTTGACGCGATATCTAACGCAGGAGCCGCGCGCCCGCGGCCATGGATCGCAACTTCCCGAAGGCGACATCACGTGGGAGATACTTCATACCGCAGTCGGGCGCAACGATGATCCTTTCCGGGCCTGTAAAGGGAAGGGCGCGGCGAATGCGCGCGGCAACGGTCTCGGGCGTCTCCACTTCATTAGTCGAAAGATCGAGGACGCCGAGGATGATTGTTTTTCCTGGAAGCCGGGCCAGCACGGAGCAATCGAGCGATGATTGAGCGGTCTCGATGGAGATGGCGTCGACCGGCGAGCCGGCTAGCTCGGTCAAGAACGAGTAGGCCCCTGGACGATCGCGCACCATTGCCGCGTAGCCGAAGCACAAATGGATGGCTGTTTCACCGGTGACGCCGTCCAGCGCGCGCTGCAATGCGGTCAAGCCGAACTCCCGAGCTTTTTCCGGTAGCGCTTGCATCCAGGGTTCGTCGATTTGTACGATATCTGCGCCGGCGGCAAACAGATCCTTTATCTCAGCATTTACAGCCGCGGCATAATCGAGCGCCATCTCTTGGTCCGATGAGTAGAAATCGTTCTGCGCCTGTTGCGACATGGTGAAGGGGCCTGGGACGGTGACCTTGATGCGCCGAGTGGTGTTAGCACGCAAGAATTGGACATCCCGGACTTCTACGGGGTGCTTGCGGCGAATCTGGCCCGTAACTCGCGGGACGATTGTGGTTTCGCCGGACCGGCTCAGTACACTTGCAGGGTTATCGAGGTCGATCCCTTCGAGTGCAGTGGCGAAGCGGTTGGAGTAGCTTTCACGGCGAATCTCGCCATCGGTGATGATGTCCAGCCCAGCAAGTTCCTGATCGCGGATAGCCAGGATCGTCGCGTCGTCCTGCGCTTGCTCGAGCCACTCCGGAGCCACACGCCACAGGTCCCGGGCACGCACGCGTGGAGGCAAGCGATGGGAGAGCTTGGTGCGATCGATTAGCCATTCCGGTTGCGGATAGGAACCGACCAAACAGGTCTGTAGCAAAGCTGGAGCGCTATTTACTGGTGTCACCGGATACCGGCTTGACAGTCGGGTACTTGATGCCGAGCTGTTCCAGATATGTATCGTATTTGGACGGATCGTAGTAAAACGCCTTCATGCGGGGCCGGTAAATCTCCATCGTTTTTTGATTGAGCCAAGTGGCGGGCTGATCGGTGGGCCGCAGAAAACTGGTGTACTTCGTTTCCTTGGTCTGGACATTCTTGAAATAGTCCCAGGCTTTGTCCACCAGTTCCGGATGAAGCAGGATGTCGAGCATCGTCATCGCTTGAACTTTCGCGCCCGCAATGACGCCCTTGTGCGCAATGGGTGTGGCCATCGAAATTGCGTTTGCCCAGTTGTGGCCCGGCCCACCGGGAATGTTGGACGGATAGCGCAGTGTGATAGTGGGGACATTCCAGGAAACGTCGCCGATGTCATCGGAGCCGCCGCCGGTGGGGCCGATACCCTGACCTTCTTCGCCGCTGAAGTCTTGCGTTTGATCGCGAGGAGCGCGAAGCTCCGGAATCTTCGTGGCAAGTCCGCGGACCGGAACTTTCAGCTCGCGCTGGTAGGCTTTGGCCAGGGTCTGATCGTCATCCGACCATTGCGGCAGGCCTACCTTCTTAATGTTCTCGTACATGTCTTCGGCGATGGGTTTGTTAAAGTAGCCGGGCCACGCCGTGCCCAGCAGGCGCGACGTGTAGGTGGTGTCGGTCATCAACGTGGCGGCCTGGGCCATGTTGTCGCCGATGTGCCAGAGGCTCATGATGTGGTCGTAATCGGCTTCGCGGAAGTAGTACCAGACCGCCGCGTTCGGCGGAACAACGTTAGGCTGGTCGCCGCCATTGGTGATGACATAATGCAGGCGCGTAGCCAGCCTCAGATGCTCACGGCGAAAATTCCAGCCGACATCCATCAGTTCCACCGCATCGAGCGCGCTTCTGCCGCGCCACGGAGCGCCGGCAGCGTGAGCACTTTCGCCTTTGAACATGTACTCGACCGAGACCAGTCCGTTTTGCGGGCTAGGTCCATAGGAGACGGCCAGGTTGTTGGCGACGTGCGTGAAAAGTACGACATCGACATCCTTGAACATGCCTGCGCGAACGAAGTAAGCTTTGGTGCCGACTAACTCTTCGGCGACGCCGGGCCAGAGGCGGATGGTGCCCTTCAGATGCTCACGCTCCATCACTTTCTTCACCGCCAGCGCTGCCATGATGTTCAGCGGGACGCCGGAGTTGTGGCCTTCACCGTGCCCTGGCGCGCCTTCGATCAGGGGCTCATGCCAGGCTACGCCCGGTTTTTGGGACGCCTGCGGAATATCGTCGATGTCGGAACCGAGCGAGATCACCGGCTTGCCCTCGCCCCAAGAGGCCACCCAGGCGGTGGGAATTCCCGCAACGTTGCGCTCAATCTTGAAGCCCTCTTTTTCGAGGATGCCGGTGAGGTATTTCGAAGTCTCGAATTCCTGGAATCCCAACTCGCCAAAGCTGAAGACGCTATCGACCATGACCTGCGCCTGCTTCTTCAAAGCATCGATCTGGCCGGTGAGATCGGCCTTCATGGCGGCTTCCTTGTCGGGCGCAATCTTGGGCTGAGCCTGAACGCAGGCGGCGCCGAGGAGCAGGGAAAGTGCGAATTTCCGCATTTCGGTGATGTTTCTCCTTCCAGTTCTTATTAGTTTAAGCCGGGAGGGCGCGGGACTGTAGCTCGGCCTCTATACCGGCATCTTGTCCAGCCTGGAACCGAGCGTCAAAAAATTCAGTAACGTCGCGGCGGCGCCGCAGCCGGCAATCACGATCGCCATGGGCAGCGCCGTGGTGATCTCCATCGTGCCGAGTACGATCGTCGCGATGGCGGCAAGCGTAAACTGATTGGTCCCCAGTAGCGCGGAGGCCATTCCGGCGATTTTGCCATGCCGCATCATGGCGATCGCGGAGCCATTGGGAAAAACGAACCCTGCCGCGGATACATAGATGAAGATGGGCACGAAAATCCCCAATAAGCCCCCTATTCCGGAAAGTGCCGCAGCCAACAGCAGAAGACCTGCGCCCAATTGAACCAGGTTGGCGATGCGGAGCACGCGCCACAACGGCACGCTGTGCAGCATACGGCCGTTCACTTGCGATGCCGTAATCACTCCAGCCGCGATCGCGCCAAACAGCCAGCCGAAGCGCTGGGTAGGCACTTTATAGATATTGATAAACACGAACGGCGCGCTGGCGATGTAGGCGAACATTCCGGCGGAGCTAAATCCGCTTACGAACGATGCGCCCAGGAAGGTTCGGTCGCTAAAAAGCCGCCGATAGCTGGAAAGGATGTGGCTGGCATGCAACGGCCGAACGTCGTCGGGGCTGAGCGATTCGGGTAATCGGAGATGGATCCCTATCAGGCAGGCGAGTCCCAGAGCGGCCTGCGTTAAAAAGATTGCTTTCCATCCGGACCAGATGAGAATGTAGCCGCCAATCAGCGGCGCGGCAACCGGCGATACCCCGACCACAAGCATCAGCATCGAAAACACGCGGCGCATCTGATCGGGTGGAAACAGGTCGCGGACCATGGCGCGCGATATGACGGCGCCGCCGCAAGCTCCCGTAGCTTGCAGCAGACGGAAGAAGGCCAGCGCGCCGATCGAGCGGGTGGTGGCGCAGGCGATCGACGATAGAACGAACAGCAGGAGACTGAAGTAAAGCGGAGGCTTGCGGCCGTAACGATCGGTGATCGGCCCGTACAGCGATTGGCCGAGCGCGTATCCGACAAAGAAGGTGGCCAGGGTGAACTGCACCTCTGCCGTGGTGGCCCCGAACACGCGCTCCAGCAGGGGCAGGGAAGGCAGGTACATGTCGATGGACAGCGGAGCAAAGGCCTGCAGAGTACCCATCAAAACGAGTATTTCGAGTTGGCGCAGACGCGTGCGTTGGGCCTGAGCGGCGATCACAGCTACTGGGGCTCCCATTCCTGGAACCGGAAGCGGTGCTGTTGCATGACTTCCCGGGCCTGTTCGAGGGCCTCCGGTAAGACATAGAAGAACGCTCCCACGCGCGTGCTGCGGAACAGCAGGCCGTCGCTATACTTGTCAGTCTCTACCGCGTACTCGACGCCCGATTCAGTGAGCGCATTCTCCAGTCGCAAAGCTTCCTTGAGGTTCTTCGCGATGTAGATGAGGTCCATCTCGCGGTCCTGAAAGAAATCGGCATCCCTGCGCATTTCGCTTCAATCTTATCGTGTTTGCTATGTTGAGACCGATGAGACGGATCATAGTTGGCGTTTCGCTGATGCTGGGTATCCTCCCTTTGGCGGAGGCTCAACGGTGGCGGGCATCTGTGGCGCGCGATTGGTATTCCGAGCAAGGCTGGCTGGTTGGAAGCAACTACATTCCCTCCACTGCCATCAACCAGCTGGAAATGTGGCAAGCCGAGATCTTCGATCCACAACGGATCGATCTTGAACTGGGCTGGGCGGAAGGGCTCAGCATGAATACGATGCGCGTCTTCCTGCACGATCTGCTATGGCAGCAGGATTCCGCGGGTTTCCGTCAACGCATCGACACGTTCCTGAAGATTGCGGCCAGGCATAAGATCAGGCCCATATTCGTGTTGTTCGATTCATGTTGGGATCCATCGCCACGCTTGGGAAAGCAGCGGCCGCCGACGCCCGGTGTTCATAATTCGGGTTGGCTGCAAAGTCCTGGGGCGAAGGTGCTTGAGGATACAGCGCAATATAGTCGACTGGAGGCGTATGTTAAAGGAGTTGTGGGAGCCTTTGCGAGCGACAAACGAATCCTGGCGTGGGACATTTGGAATGAGCCGGACAATCTGAATTCTGGCAGCTACGAAAAGCTTGATCCTGCGAATAAAGTAGCTTTGGTACTGGCGCTTTTGCCGCAAGCGTTCGAGTGGGCGCGTTCAGTGCATCCTAAGCAGCCTCTAACCAGCGCGGTTTGGAATGGCGACTGGTCGGCACCGGAAAAGCTAACCTCCATGCAGAAAACCCAACTGGAATTGTCGGACGTGGTGTCTTTCCACAATTACGGTGCGCCCGAAGATTTCGGGCAGCGGGTGGAGTGGCTGGAGGCATACAACCGGCCGATCTTTTGCACCGAATACATGGCGCGGGGGAACAAGAGTACGTTCCAGGGGATACTCCCGATTGCCAAAGAACACAAGGTGGCGGCTGTTAACTGGGGGCTCGTGGCCGGCAAAACGCAAACCTACCTTCCGTGGGATTCGTGGGCGAATCCGTATACCGACCGCGAGCCGGCGGTGTGGCACCACGAGATTTTTCGCACGGATGGGACGCCGTATCGGGAGGAAGAGGTTGGTTTCATCCGGACCGTTATCGGCCGGAAGAGCAAGCGGTGACGTCTTTCTAAGAATTAGTCTGAAGCGTCCCCTGCGGCGCAGCCCATTTACGGAACATGCCGGATACTGCGGTCTTATACTCATCCAGATCCATGGGCTTATGAATGAAATCTTTCGCGCCCAGCGACAACGCGCGGCTGACGTCGGCATCATTCTCAGAAGCGCTGAACACAACTACCGGTGTTTTCTTTTTCTTGGAGGGGCGCAATGCGAGCACGCTGTACCCTGAAATTTTCGGAATGTTCAAATCGAGAATGACAAGCTCCGGCTTGAAATGCGGCTGTTCTAGTAGTTGAAGTGCCTGCTCGCCGTCGCGTGCGATGTGCAGACGGACCGGTGCCGGACACTCTGCTAAGGCCTGTCCCACGAGAAGAGCATCTCCGGCGTTGTCTTCAACTAGGAGTACGTCTGAAGGGTTCATAAAGTCAGTGCCGGGTTACGGTTAGCCCGCTCGTAGCGTCGGTTGGGTAGCAGAACCTCAGTCTCCTTCCGAGGATTAGACACCTAACGTACCTGGAACATTTCCTAGTAATGGGAGAGTAACCGTTAGTCCCGCCTTTCCCGCTCCTAACCTTTGACACGGGCCGAGAACGCTTCGTAGGCTTTCGGATTCACGCGATTCATGTTGTCGATCATGCCTTTAGCAACGGTCTCGACGTTCGATAAATACTTTGGATTGCTGAAAGCCTTCCTCAATTCAGGCACCACGTCCTGAATCTTGGTCCACACAAATAACAGCTCGCCTCCACTTTGCTGGAACAAGGGCTCGCTCAGGACTCCGGAAGTAATGAACGATGCGGCCATTTCCCAGTAGCTGGTCACCATGCGAAGAGATGCATCCTGTTCGGATCCCGGCGGGCACGCAGCCTGAAGTTCCGCGAGCGTTTTCACTTTGAGCCCGCCGAACCATTTGCGCGCTTCACGTAGCCGGTCGTCCCGGCGCAACTCGTACAGTTTCAGAATCAAATTCACATCATCGTAAGTAGCCTGATTGTCCATATCGTCCAGTGTATGAGAAAAGCCGGGCCTTCCGGGCACATCTTCGTAGGCATGCCTGCGGCCCTACCGGCGATCACCAAGGAAGAAGAGCTACATTGGCTGGCCTTGCGCCTGGTGCCAGGGTTGGGCATGAGCAAAGCCCTCCGGCTGATCGAACAACTGCGAACGCCGCTGGAGATTTTTCGAGCATCCCGTTCCGATCTGGAAGCCGCTGGACTTTCGGGGAGTGTTGCGCAGACCATTGCTAGCGGCTGCACTTTCGAAGATGCTGTCGATCAGCAACAAAAGATGCTTGAGACAGGCACTGCCCTGGTGCCTATCTCCGACCCGCGTTACCCTGCCCGCCTCAAAGAGATCTATGACCCGCCCGTCGCCCTTTTCGCGCGCGGCCGTTTGGATCTCCTTCAGTCGGTCATGCTGGGAGTTGTTGGCACCCGTCGTCCGACGGTCTATGGCATTGCCGCCGCCGAGCGGCTCTCGCCCGACTTGGCTCAGGCCGGGCTCACTATAGTCAGCGGGATGGCACGGGGAATCGACACGGCCGCGCATCGCAGTACCTTGGCCATCGGCTCCGACACGATCGCTGTTTTTGGCTGTGGGGTCGATTTGGTCTACCCTGCCGAGAATCGCAAATTGGCGGCCGAGATCGCTGAAAAAGGACTGTTGCTGTCGGAATTTCCGATGGGATCGCCTGCGTATCCCCAGAATTTCCCCATCCGCAATCGGATCATTAGCGGCATGAGCGTCGGGATTCTGGTAGTCGAAGGGGCGCAGTACAGCGGCTCGTCCATTACCGCCAGAATGGCCATGGAGCAGCAAAGGGAGGTCTTTGCGGTCCCGGGAAATATCACATCAAAGATGAGCTGGGGGCCGAATCTGCTCATCAAACAAGGGGCCAAGCTGGTCCAGGAGTGGAACGACGTGCTGGTGGAGTTGCCGGCCGACATACGGCGCGCTTTGATCGCCAAGGCGAAAGCGCGTTATGGCCAGATCCCGTTGGAAACAAACGGCGAAGAGGCACCGCCCGCCACCCGAGATAAGCCCTGCCAGCCGAGCCCTTCTCAGGGACCTGAAAGCCGATTTGCCGACCCATATTGACGAATTGCTAGCAACTTTTGATACTCTTACATCATCAGAGGTAATTGCCGGATTGTTCGAGCTGGAAATGCTCGGTCTCGTCCGGCAACTCCCCGGCAAGAACTTTGTTAAAGTGTGGTAGGCTTATGGCCGTCATATAGTAGTGTGGACTGTTTAGCCTACACAATGTAAGCATTCTTACTCACGGACCCAAATCATGGCAAAATCTCTCGTCATCGTCGAATCGCCGGCGAAGGCGAAAACGATCGGTAAATATCTCGGTAAGCAATTCGTTGTAAAGGCCTCGCTCGGCCACGTCAAGGACCTTCCGAAGAAGGACCTCGCTGTAGATGTCGACAAGGGCTTTGAGCCGCATTATGAAGTGATTGAAGGCAAGAAGAAGCTCATGTCGGAGCTGAAGCAGGCCGCTAAGGGCATGGATTCCATTTACCTGGCGGCTGACCCGGATCGCGAAGGCGAGGCCATCTGTTTTCACCTGCAGGAAGAGTTGAACGGCTCGAAGAAGGGGCCGAAATTCTACCGGGTGATGTTCAACGAGATCACCGCCAACGCAATCAAGAAAGCATTCGAAAAGCCCGGATCGGTGAATCTGAATCTGGTGGACGCGCAGCAGGCGCGCCGAATTCTCGATCGCCTGGTGGGCTACAAGATTTCCCCGCTGTTGTGGGACAAAGTGCGGCGGGGGCTTTCGGCGGGACGTGTTCAAACTGTCGCGTTGCGGTTGATCGTCGATCGCGAGCGTGAAATTCGTGCATTCATCAAGCGTGAATACTGGACCATCGACGTCCAGCTCAACGCCAAGAAGCCGCCGGTACTCACGGCCCGCTTTACCAAGAAGGATGACCAGGCGCTGGAAGTCGGCGAAGAGGCCGCAGCCAAGTCGATTGTCGACCAGTTGGACGGCGCTAAATACCTGGTACGCTCCGTCACCACGCGCGAAAAAAAGCGGAATCCAGTAGCTCCTTTCATCACTTCCACGCTGCAGCAGGAGTCTTCCCGCAAGCTGCGGTTCAGCGTGAAGCGGACCATGATGCTGGCGCAGCGGCTGTATGAAGGCGTCGAGCTGGGCTCTGAGGGATCGGTCGGCTTAATCACCTACATGCGTACCGATTCCACGCGCGTGTCCAACGATGCGCTGGAAGAAGTTCGCGGGCTGATCAAGGAACGTTACGGTGCTCCGTTCTGTCCGGAATCGTCCAACGTTTATAAAAGCAAGAAGGATGCACAGGACGCCCACGAAGCCATTCGGCCGACATCGGCGTTGCGCACTCCCGAATCCATGGCGTCGTTGCTGCAAGAAGACGAGCTGAAGTTATACAAGCTCATCTGGATGCGCTTCGTGAGCTCGCAGATGATGCCGGCGGTGTTCGATCAAACCACCATCGACGTGGCTGCCAAGGGCAAGGACGGCGCGACGTACATGTTCCGCGCCACCGGCAGCGTACCGAAGTTCAAGGGGTTCCTGGAAGTCTACGAGGAAGGGAAAGACCAGAAGGACGAAGATGATGAGGAGTTGAAGCATCGTCTGCCTTTAGTTCAGGAAGGCGAAGAGCTGAAGTTCAAGTCCATTCTGCCGGAGCAGCATTTCACCGAGCCGCCACCCCGTTTCAACGAGGCCACTCTTGTGAAAGAGCTGGAAGCCGACGGCGTGGGACGGCCATCCACCTATGCTTCGATTCTGTCCACAATCCAGGAACGCGAGTATGTGAAGAAGGAAGGCGGCAAATTCGTGCCGACCGAACTCGGCATGGTGGTCACGGATCTATTGCTGGAGAGTTTTCAGAATCTCTTTGACGTGACCTACACGGCTCGGATGGAACTGGAGCTGGACGAGATTGAAGAAGGCAAGATGGACTGGCGCGCGTCCATGGCGGAGTTCTACGAGCGTTTCCAGAAGGACCTGGAATATGCCGAACGCCACATGACCGACATCAAGCGCATGGAAAAGCCAACCGACTTGATCTGCGACAAGTGCGGCAAGCCGATGGTGATCCGTTGGGGGCGGCATGGCAGCTTCATCGCCTGCACCGGCTACAACGAAAAGAACGCCGAGGGCGAGCCCGCTTGTACCAACACGCGCGAGTTGACGGTGGATCTGCCGGATGTCGACAAGGCCGACCTCACTGAACAGGACGCCGAGGAGTACTGCGAGAATTGCGGCCGCCCGATGGTGCTCAAGAAGGGGCGCTTCGGGCAGTTCTATGCGTGCTCCGGGTATCCGGACTGCAAGACCACCAAACAGATCGGCGGTGAACAAAAGAAATCGGACGTGCCGCTGGATGAAAAGTGCCCGCAATGCGGCAACAATCTGGTGTTGAAGCACGGCCGCTTCGGCGAATTTACCGCGTGCAGCAATTATCCGAAGTGCAAATTCGTCAAGCAGAAGACTATCGGCGTGCCCTGTCCCAACTGCTCGCAAGGCGAAGTGGTGGAGCGGCGCTCCAAACGAGGCAAGACCTTTTATGGCTGCAGCCGGTATCCGGAATGCGACTTCGTGGCGTGGGGTAAGCCCCTGGCCGAAAAGTGTCCAGACTGTGGATCCAGCTACCTGATCGAGAAGTGGCTCAAGGCCGGCGGATTCGCCCAATGTCCCAACGGCGAGTGCAAATATAAGCGGCCACTGGCCCCGGTGGAAGCCACCGCCTAAAGTTCAAGAGCTGACGGTGATGTCATACTGCGCGGTCATCGGTCCATGCTGATTCGGCGGTGGGCTTATCGTGTAGGTATATTTCGTTCCCGCGCTCGCGCCGCTGCTGAACTCTTCCGTGTTGTGGCCCTGACTGAGGCTTAGGGTATTGTTACTGCAATTTTCGAAGGGACAACCGGGCGGGTTCGTAAACGTGAGGGTACAGGCGTAACTGGCGTTGAAGTCCGCACCACCGTTTTCGGAGATGCTGATTGTTGCTTTGGGAGGGACCGCGACGCCGCGAGCGTTGATGGTGATGGGAGTAGCGGTTGCGGCTTTATCTTTTGCGTATTTCGGGTTCATTGCTGAATCTCCTTATTTTGTCTTTGTGTTTACTTCTTAGGCGCCCGAAAGTTTGGGTCGTTAAGTATGTTTCGCACCCCAGGGTCGTCCCGGATGTCATCGATCGTCTGGCCGTTCGCAAGGGCTTTAGAGATCCATCCCAACGCTTTCTGGCGGTCTCCCAGGCTTTCGTACGCCTCAGCCATTCGAGCTAGAACCGCACCGTCCGTGGGAGCCAGCGCGACGGCCGTCTCTAAATGAGCGATCGCTTTCGAGGGCTCTTGAAGCTTAGCATAGACGATCCCAATGCTGGACTGGATGGTAGGGTCTTGGGGATGTAGTTTTACTGCATCTTCCAGCAGAGGCAGAGCGCGCCGGAAGTCAGCAGCGGCGTCATTGCTCTTGTTTAACCAAAAATAGGCGTTCGCCAGATTGATCCACACACGGTAATCTTTGGCGTTGAATTCCAGCGCCTTTTCGTATTGCCGGGCCGATTCGGCGTAGCGGTGTTGCTGATAGTACACATTGCCCAGATTGGCGTAAGCGGGATAAGAGGGGCTGATCTGGATACTCTTCTGCAGGGCCTCCGTAGCCTCGCTGAGTTTCCCGCCACCGCGGAGGACGGCTGCCAGGTTGAGCCATGCGATCGAATTGTCGGGCGTCAGGCTCACCATTTTGCGCAACTGGACGGCAGCTTCTTCAAAGCGCCGCTGCCGGTAATAAAAAAGTCCCAGCCTATTCAGGTTGTCCCAATAGTCGGGCCGCAGGGCTACCGCGCGGATTAGCGCCTGCTCGGCGTCTTTGAGACGCGCCTGTGCCTCGTACACGCTCGCCATGCCGAACAAGGCGTCCGCGCTCCGGGGATCCAGTTGGAGGGCGTGCTGAAACTCCTGCAACGCCAGGTCGCTCTTGCCGGTTTCGTTGTGAATCCGGCCCAGCGTGACGTAAACCGGAGCCAGTTGGTCGTCGATCTGCACAGCGCGTTCGCAAGCCGCGGACGCCTGGTCGATCCAGCGTGGATTCTGATCGGTTCTGTACCGCAGCAAATACGCTTCGCCTAATCCCGCGTATGCCAGAGCAAAGCGGGGATCGGTCTTCACGGCTCCCTCGAACGCTTCCAGTGCCTGGTCCAGATTGCCGGGTTTGTCGTAGCGGCGAAGCAGCCCCAGGGCCTTCAGATATAGTTCGTAGGCGGCCGGCGAAGCGGCGCCACCCGTGGTGCGCAGCATGTCATTCGGCACCGTGACGTTCATCAATCTGGCCAGCTTCTCAATCGCTGAATTTTGGAGCATGGCGAAATCGCCCGTACGATCTTCCACCTCTTCGGAGCCCAGCTGCCGCACGCGTTTCGCATCGATCAGATTCACAACCAGGCGAATGTCCGAGCCGCTACGCTCCACAGTTCCCGTAACCACCAGCGTTGCACCGAATTCCTTTTGAGCAGCCGAAGCATCGGTAACCTTGCGGCGCCGCACCTCGCTGGCTGGTACAACCCATAGGGACTGGTTCCCCAGCTCGAGATTGGAAAGCCTGCCGGTGAGACTCTCCATCAAGCCGTCGGCCAGCAGATCGTTGCCGGCCGCATTTCCAATAACGCTGAAAGGCAGAACCGCAATATGTTTTTCGGAGGGGCCGAACAGTGCGGCTACTATCCGCTGCCGCGTGGCTGGAAGGAGCAAGAGTATCGCCGCCAGCAAGCGGGACGGCTAATGCAGCAGCCAGCCAGCGGCGCTTCACCCCACCAGCGGCGACCGGAGGTGAAAATGCAGACTGGGCCGCCGATTCGACGTACTGCTTCAGTTCGGACGTTTTTTTCAGCGTTCTAGTATTCGTCCGGTCCCCGCCGGTTTCCAGCTTTTCCAGGTCGGCCAGTAATTGAATGGCAGTCTGGTAGCGGCGCGCAGGATCCTTGGCCAAGGCGTGATAAACGACCTCTTGCAGTTCCACCGGCACGTCCGCTAGTGGAGCGGGCGGCGAGTTCACCACGCCCATCAGCATCGCTGGCATGGTGTCGCCTTGAAAGGGAAAGCGTCCGGTTAGCATCTCGTATAGAACCACGCCCAGAGACCAAAGATCCGTCCGCTGGTCGAGTGGTTTACCCAATGCTTGCTCAGGCGACATGTACGCCGCGCTCCCCGAAATTTCGGTGCTCAAGGTGGCGCTGGCCGACTGAATGGCCCGGGCCAGGCCGAAATCTACGATCTTCACCACTCCCTGCCGTGTGATGATAGCGTTGGACGATTTGATATCGCGATGAATGATGTTGTGCGAGTGAGCCTCGGCCAAGCCCCGCGCCATTTGAAGGGCGATCGATATTGCCTGGGCCTGAGGAAGCGGACCGTGCCTGATTCTCTGGGCTAATGTCTCGCCGTCATAGTACGCCATCACGATGAAAGAGACGCCCTCGGCCGTCTCCTCAATTGCGTGAACAGTGCCAACATTGGGATGATCCAGGGCGGACGCCGCCCGCGCCTCTCTTAGGAACTGAGTGCGGGTCTTTTCATCCGCCTCGAGCTCCGGAGGGAGAAACTTGAGCGCAACTATACGGTCTAGCCTGGTGTCCAGAGCTTTGTAGACGACGCCCATCCCGCCGGCGCCCAACTTATCGGTGATCTGATAGCTGTTGACCGCTCGCACCGCGCCGGATGCGGGGCTAGAAGGGTCCACGAATTGGCCTCCGGAGGGCGGACATGAAGGAGCTTAAAAGTAGTATTACAGCAGGGTCAGATAGCCGGTGTCTATGTCTCCCGTGAGGCCGTTGTTGACGCGCGGCGTAGATACAGGCGCTTACTCATCACAATATTACGATATCGTATAGTACGATATTGATACATATGAACGCGCCCGGGAGAGATACGAACCTGACTGAACTGACCGATTCAGAATTTGTCAGGATGTTCGAGACCTGCGAACTCCCCAACGAGTGCTTCCATCATCGGGATCACATCCGGCTGGCATGGATCTACTTGCAGCGCTACGGAGAGCTGGAAGCAGGGCGTCAAATGGGCCAAGCGATCCGCAACTTCGCCGCTCACCATGGCAAGAGCGATAAATATCACGAGACTTTGACGGTGGCCTGGCTGCGACTGGTTCAGAGTGCGATCGCACGAACGCCGCAAGCCGCGAAAATCGAAGACTTGAGCATAGCCGCCCCCGAATTGCTCGATAAGCGAACTATCGAGAAGTTCTATTCTCCCGCGGCTTTAGCCTCCGATAAAGCTCGCACGTCCTGGGTGGAACCTGATCGCCAGGCGCTGCCTTAGGGTGGGTCAGCCCGAGGTGTGTAAGGATGAGAAGTGCGCATGGCGCTGCTTCTGATTCCCCGGATTCATCGGACCACCCATCAGATTGGCCTCTATATCGAACGCTCGGGCCTGGGCCTCAACCAGGGTGAAGCGCATATTCTGGCACATTTGGTGAATGCCGGCGACAGCACGGTCGGAGAGTTGCACAAAGCCTTCGCGCATAAACGTTCGACATTGACCAGTTATCTGGATCGCCTGGCGGAGCGCCGTTTGATCCGCCGCGAGGTTCGCTCCGAAGATCGCCGGAGCTTCTCCGTCAGTCTTACGCCGGCCGGCAAATTGGTGGCGCGAAAGATTCATCGGCATCTGGAAGCGCTCGAAAAAGCGGTGTTGCGCGACGCGAAACCTGTTAAAACCAAGGCATTCGCGGAAGTGATCGGAGCCGTGGAAGAAGCCGCAACACGTTTGTGAGCGTGGCTATGCCGAAGCCCGACTACGGTCTTGACGCCCCTAAGCTGGTTCAGCGCTTTGCTATTCGCAGCGCGTTATTCATGGCCTTCGGCGCCTTACTCTATTACTCCAACCGCAACACCAGCCCGGGTACGGCCGCAGCTATTGCCAGCATCTCGCTGGCGGTTGGGATCACGTTCGCCGCGGTCGCGATCGTCATGGTGTGGAGCAGTCGCGTTGCTAAACCCAAGGCGATTCATCGTATTCTCGACAACATTCCGTGGCGCGGCGACGAGAATGTTCTGGACGTCGGATGTGGGCGAGGCTTATTTCTGATCGCAGCCGCCAAACGGCTCAAGAACGGCAAGGCTACCGGCGTGGATATCTGGCGATCCGAAGATCTTTCGGGAAACACCGCGGAGGCGGCCATCATCAACGCCAAGGCCGAAGGGCTAGCCAATCGGATCAAAATCGAAAATACCGACGCGCGTAAGCTTCCTTTCGGTGCCAACAGTTTCGATGTGGTGGTTTCGAGCCTGGCGATCCACAACATCGACGGAAGTACCGAACGGGCCAAGGCGCTGCGTGAGATCTCACGCGTGCTCAAGCCCGGGGGCTATCTGGCGATCCTGGATATTTTCCATACCGCCGAGTACGCCAAGCTGCTCCCGCAGTTGGGCTTGAGCGAGGTCCAGCTCTCTCCGCTCACGTTTCTGTGGTGCGTTCCCACCCGTGCGGTGACTGCCCGAAAGCCTGTCTAGGCCCCGGAAACTCATCCCAGGAAACGTGGATACGTGCCTGGAGTCCAATCTAATAAGAGGTTCAGGTCCCTGCCTAAGAAACGTACTCTATTGAAAATGTTTGACTAACGTGTTATTTCTAGATAGATTCGGAGATTATCGTCATGGCCACTACAGTCTGGAAGGGGCATCTCACCTTCGGTCTCGTTTCCTTTCCCGTGAAGCTCTTTACCGCCGCGCGCGCGGACGGCATCAGTTTTAATCAGCTCCACAAAACCGACAATTCGCGCATCAAGCAGGTAATCTACTGCCAAACGGAAGACAAACCAATCCCGCGCTCTGAAATCGTGAAAGGCTACGAGTATGAGAAGGATCGCTATGTCGTGATCGAAGACGAAGACATCAAGAAGATGGCTCCCTCCACGGCCAAGGTCATGGAGATTCTGGAGTTTGTGAAGTCCAATGAAGTCGATCCTATTTATTTCGAAAGCTCCTTCTACATGGCTCCCGATGCGGCCGGCGAGAAGCCCTACGCGCTCCTCTTCGATACGCTCAAGCGCACCGGCTATGTGGGGGTCGCGAAGATCGCGATGCATAATCGTGAGCACATCGCCATTTTCCGGCCCGGCGCGAACGGCCTGGTGATGCATACCATGTATTTCTCTCACGAGGTTCGCAAGGTTGAAGAGTTTCGCACCGATACCAGCCTTGTGAAGGAACAGGAAGTGAAGCTGGCCGAGACTCTAGTGCAGTCCTTAGCTGCTCCTTTTGAGCCCGAGAAATACAAGGACACCTACAAAGAGAACCTGGAAGCCATGATCGATGCCAAGGTGAAGGGCCAGGAGGTGGTGACGCCTCCGACCGCCGAGCCCGCCAAGGTGATCGACATCATGGAAGCGTTAAAGCGGAGCCTGGCGATTGCCAAGAAGCCGGCCGCTTCCGTTGAAGCTCTGGAGGCGGAAGCGCCCAAGGAAAAACCCGCGGGGAAGAGGCAAAAGACGGCCCGGGGCTAGATTGGCGAGGTAGCGCGGGTTACAAATGATTCAGGCCGGCGCTGCGACCTGTTCGGGAAACTGTTTCAACAGCTCTTCGGCATACAAGGCGCCGGCGGGCGTGTCTTCATGCTTGAAAAACACGTAAACGTCGCGGCCCTGCCCAAGCAGCTGCTGCACGCGCTCGGCGATTTCCTTGCGATCCTCGGCAGAATATTCGGGCATCCGCAGCCGTGAGTAGACGAAGTTCGCGGTGACAACTTCCGGCACTACGAGTTTTTCCGATTCCGCCAGGCATAACGCCACGCCATACTTTTCCAGCAGTTGATAGACGCCTGGCGCCAGCCAGGATGCATGCCGGAATTCGAACGCACAGCGAATATCGGTAGGAAGCGTGGCCAGGAAATCCCCCAGCAGCGCTTCGTCGCACTTGAGCGCCGGCGGCAATTGAAAGAGCACGGGCCCCAGACGGCGGGCAGTCCGCAGAGGCTCGATGGCCCGAAAAAACACATCGGTGAACTCCGACGGTTTCAGCCGTTGAATATGGGTGATGCGCATGTGCGCCTTCAAGGGGAACACGAATCCGGCCCTCGTCTGGTTCACCCAGTTTTCAAGCGTCGACACCGAAGGAAGGCGGCGAAACGTGTAGTTGACCTCCACCGCGTTGAGCCGCTCCGAGTAGTAAGAGAGGAACTTCTTGGAAGGCAGTTTCTGTGGATAAAAGTCCGGTTTCCAGCTGGGGTACGCAAATCCGGATGTTCCCGCGTAAAGATTCGGCATGAGTTAGTTCGGCGTCCAACCTCGGTCGTGCTGCATCAAATACAATAGTTTAAACTGTCGTGAATCCGCAAACCCCGAAAAAAAGCTCGTCGGAGCGCCTGCGTGAGCTCTGGCCCGACATTCGCGAGATGGTTCGTCCCCGAAGGCGAGTTCTCGCCATCGGTTTCCTTTTGATGTTTATCAACAAGGTGTGCAGCCTCGTGCTGCCAGGCTCCACCAAGTTCTTGATAGATAACGTCGTTAATAAGCGGCAGATCAGCCTCCTGGTGCCCCTGGTCCTTGCGGTCGTTACGGCCACCATAATACAAGGCATCACTTCGTTTGGAATGACGCAATTAGTGTCTAAAGCCGGACAAAAGCTGATTGCCGAATTGCGCCGTAAAGTGCAGGGGCACGTCGGCCGTTTGCCGGTAGCGTATTATGACGCCAACAAAACCGGCACGCTCGTCTCGCGGATCATGACCGATGTGGAAGGAATCCGGAACCTATTGGGCACCGGGCTCATTGAGTTCATTGGCGGGGTTCTGATGGCGGTGATGGTACTGGGCGTGTTGCTGTATATCAGCACCCTCCTGACCGTTATCGCACTCCTGATCATGATCGCGTTCACGCTGGTACTTCGCCGGGCATTCACCACCATTCGGCCGATTTTTCGCGAGCGTGGCAAGATCAACGCCGAGGTGACCGGCCGGCTGACCGAGTCACTAGGCGGTGTGAGGGTAGTAAAAGGCTATCACGCGGAAGCCCGCGAAGAAGATGTGTTCGGGAAGGGCGTACAACGGCTGCTCGATAACGTTCTAAAGAGCCTCACTGCCACATCTCTGATGAGCCTCTCCGCCACGGTGCTCATGGGTGTGGTGGGCGCGGTCATCATGTTTGTAGGCGCGCGCAAGATGACAGCTGTGCCCCCCACTATGACACTCGGCGGCTTCATGAGCTACACCATGTTCCTGGCATTCCTGATCGCGCCGATGTTTCAGATTGTCGGCATCGGAACGCAGCTCAGCGAGGCGCTGGCGGGCCTGGAACGCACCCGTGAAGTTCTGCGGGAAAAGCCCGAAGACCAGGATCCGCGCCGCACCGTTTCATTGCCGCCCATAACCGGTCAGGTCGTTTTCGACGACGTCAGCTTCGCCTATGATTCGGGAAAGACGGTTCTGCGTGATGTTTCGTTTCGCTCTGAACCCGACACCGTGACCGCGTTAGTGGGCCCCTCCGGCGCCGGCAAATCAACGATTATCGGGCTAATCGCGGCATTTCATCAGCCTGAGTCCGGCCAGGTGCTAGTAGATGGAGTGGATCTTTCTACCATCCGGCTGGATTCATATCGGACTCAATTGGGTGTAGTGCTCCAAGAGACGTTCTTATTCGACGGCACCATCCGCGAGAACATCGCCTTCGCGCGTCCGGACGCAACTGAAGCGCAAATCATGGAGGCTTGCCGGATCGCCCGAGTGGACGAGTTCGCGGAAGGATTCGAGAAAAAGTACGACACCATCGTAGGCGAGCGTGGCGTTAAACTCTCGGGTGGCCAGCGGCAGCGCGTTTCTATTGCTCGCGCGATCCTAGCGGACCCGCGTATTTTGATTCTGGACGAAGCTACTTCCAGTCTCGACTCAGAGTCCGAAGCCCTCATTCAAGAAGGGCTTAAATACCTGATGCAGGGGCGCACCACCTTCGTGATTGCACACCGTCTGTCGACTATCCGTCGTGCGGACCAGATACTGGTGGTAGAGACGGGCCGCATCATCGAGCGGGGTACCCACGAAAAACTGTACGCTGAGCGCGGCCGTTACTACGATCTCTATACCCGCCAGCACGGCATGGAAGCCAACCTGTTTCTCGCGCCAGGCGAGGGCGATGAGCAACCCGCCGTGGCCGGCGCAGGGGCTTCAGGCGCGCCGCAAGCCGCCGGCAATGCCCTTTCAGATGCTGTGCGGCTGCTGCGCGGCTAGAGTGATGCTCGTGGTCCAGCGCGCCTCGTTCTCATTCCCCGCTTTGCTGCAGCAGTTTCGCCACTAGCGCGGTCCATCCGGTCTGATGGCTGGCCCCTAAGCCGGCGCCGTTGTCGCCGTGGAAATATTCGTAAAAGAGTATGTAATCCCGGAAGTGTGGATCCGTCTGAAACTTCTCCGCCCCACCAAATACCGGCCTCTGGCCTTGCTCGTTCCTCAGGAAAAGGCGCGCGAGCCGGCGCGACAGGTGCGAAGCGACATCGGAAAGATTCAGCATCACACCGGAACCCTTCGGGCACTCTACCTTCATTTCATCGCCGAAATAGTGGTGATAACGCTGCAGCGACTCGATCATCAGAAAATTCACTGAGAACCACACCGGGCCGCGCCAATTGGAGTTCCCGCCGAAGATTCCCGTCGTCGACTCGGCGGGCTCATAATCGACACGATACTCCTGTCCGTCGACGCGCAGAACAAACGGATGCTCCCGGTGGTAACGCGAAACGCCGCGAATGCCGTGTGGCGAAAGAAACTCGTCTTCGTCCAGCATCGTTTCCAGCACTCGAAGCAGCCGGGATGGATGCATCATCGAAAGCAGCAGACGCTCGTCGACGCCGTGCCGGGTGATGGATGCGATGTTGCCGCACAAATCCGGGCGGTGCTTCACAAACCAGGTCAACCGGCGCTTGAAGCCGGGCATCTTATCGATCGCGTCCGCATCCAGAGTAGTAACGGCGAATAGCGGAATCAGTCCCACCATTGACCGCACCCGCAGCGGAATCTTACGGCCGTCCGGCAGCCGTAGCCAATCATAGAAGAAGCCATCCTGTTCATCCCACAAGCCGCCGTCTCCCATGCGGTTCATAGCGCTGGCGATGTAAAGAAAATGTTCGAAGAACTTGCTCGCAATGTCCTCGTAGGCCGGGTCATGCGGCGTCAATTCGATCGCGATTCGCAGCATGTTGAGGCTGAACATCGCCATCCACGCGGTGCCGTCGGCCTGCTCGATGAAACCGCCCGTGGGGAGCGGCTTGCTTCTATCGAAGACACCAATATTGTCGAGACCGAGGAAGCCTCCTTCGAAGATGTTGTTGCCTTGTGAGTCCTTGCGGTTGACCCACCACGTAAAAGTCATCAACAGCTTGTGAAAGGCCGACTCCAGAAAGAGATAATCCGGCTTGCCTGTAAGCTTCTTGTCGATTTTGAAAACGCGAAAGCAGGCCCACGGGTGGACCGGCGGATTGACGTCGCTGAACTCCCATTCATAGGCGGGCAATTGTCCATTCGGCGCCTGATACCATTCACGGAGCAGCAGCGAGAGCTGGCGTTTGGCGAAATCCGGATCGATCAGTGCGAACGGGATCATGTGGAAGGCCAGATCCCAGGCTGCGAACCATGGGTACTCCCATTTATCGGGCATCGAAAGGACGTCGTCGTTATACACTTGAACCCAAGTGTGATTGCGTCCCAGACGGCGCTGCGGCGGGGGCGGCGGCATGGCGGGGTCGCCTTTGAGCCATTGCTCGATGACGTAGTGATAAAACTGTTTGCTCCACAGCAGCCCGGCAAATGCCTGCCGCTGGACCATGCGTGCGTCATCGGATAACTGCTCCGGCGCGAAACCGTAGAACTCATTTGCATCTGTTATGCGTTCCGCAAAAACGCGGTCGAAATCCGGCGGTCGACCGTCGCCCGAATAGAGGCGGAACGAAAGTACTTTGGCAGCGCCGGCCTGCAGCTCGATCTGATATACGCCCGAGGCTTTGGTACCAGTCTCATCTGGGTTGACCGCATCCTTCTGTCCGTCGATCAGGTATCGATGGAAGGCGTCCTTGGTGTATAACTGCGTGCCCCGATAACCCCACAAACGTTCGCTGTTGCTTTCATTTTCGGTGAACAGGAGTGGGGGACCATCTTCCAGCCATAGCTTGTACTCGCCCAGAGACTGTTCGTTGATGACGATTGTGTGGCTGTCCAGACGGGCCAGCTCGGGCCTAGGCACGCCGTAGCCCCAACTCCATGTATTACGGAACCAGAGCGTCGGCAGCAGGTGGATCGTCGCCGCTTCCGGTCCGCGGTTGATGACCGTAACGCGCGCCAGAATATCGTCGGCTCCATGCTTGGCGTATTCGACAAAAATATCGAAATAACGGTCTTCATCGAAGACGCCCGTGTCCATCAGTTCATACTCGAATTCCGTTCTTGAACGGCGCCGATTCACCTCCACCAGCTGCGAATAGGGGAACTGCGATTGCGGATACTTATACAGGCACTTCATGTAGGAGTGCGTTGGCGTGGAATCCAGGTAGTAATAATATTCCTTCACGTCCTCCCCGTGATTCCCTTCGTTTCCCCCCAAGCCGAAGAGACGTTCCTTTAAGATCGGATCGCGGCCATTCCAAAAAGCGAAGGCAAAACAAAGGCGCTGATGATTGTCGCAGATACCGGCGATGCCATCCTCGGTCCAGCGATACGTGCGTGAGCGTGCATGATCATGGGTGAAATAATCCCAGGCCGTTCCGTCCGCGCTGTAGTCTTCGCGAGGATTGCCCCAGGAGCGCTCCGACAAGTAGGGCCCCCAGCGCCTCCAGTATTTCTCTTTGCGGTTCGACTCCTGAATGCGGACGCGCTCAGCGTGCATATTCATCTATGGAAGCACACGTACCCACGAGAACAGACGAAGGGTCAGCTGGGGCAAGTTCACAGTGGCCGGATTATCACTGGACCTTGGCCAGGCTGGATTGAATGTTCTTCCGCAACTCATCCGGAGGGCTTTTTCGTAGCGCGACCTCGAGTTCTGTCTTGGCCTTCGCCTTTTGACCCTTCTGAGTCAGGGTCAGCGCATAATGATAACGAAAGACCGGGTTGTCTGGAAATCTTTGAGTCAGACCGCTAAATACCTGTAAGGCGCTATCGTCGAGATTCTTCTTGAGGTACACCATCCCGAGAGTATCGGCAAAGTTTGGACTGCGTGGTGATTTTTCCAAGGCCCTCTCTGCGAGTTTCTGTGCCTCATCAGCCGCGCCGCCGGTGTCGAGGAGCGTATAAGCCAGATTGTTCATCGCATTCGCATTGTCGGGTTCCATCGAAAGCACGCGCCGGTAGCCCTGCACGGCCTCGGCATTGTGGCCGGACGCCCGCATGACGTCCGCTAGAGCGGCTGCCACCAGCGGATCACGCGGCGCCAGTGCGTCGGCCTGCTGGAAGCTCGTCAGGGCTTTGGGTAAGTCACCTTTTACTTGGTAGATCGTGCCCAGACGCATCTGGACTTGCGCGGACCGGGGGAGCTGGACCTGTAGCTTCTGATATTGTTCCAGAGCCAAGTCGTATTTCGAGGCTCGCAAAGCGGCATCTGCCAGCAAGGCGCGTAGGGCAGGGATATCGGGCGATTTTCCCACCTCCAACGTCAGCCGTGAGATTGCTTTATCAAGTTGACCCTGCTGACGATAGGCTTCCGCCAAGCCGGCCAGCGCTCTAAACTTATCCTTCTGATAGAGCTGCTCCAGGCGCGTCTCGGCCTGGGAATATTTTTTCTCAGATAAGTCCAGGGACGCAAGCTGAAATTGAACTTCAAGGTTCTGGGGTAGATCGGTCGCCAAAGCAGTCAATTCCGTCCGAGCGTCGGAATATTTTTGCGTATTGAGTAGAGCCGCCGTTCGCACCAACCGCGCCTCGGTTAGCCGCGGATTCACGGACAGAGCACTATTGGCGTATTGCAGCGCCTGGGCATAATCTCTCCTGGACAGGCCCAGCTCGGCCAAAGCCATGATGGACGGAAGGTATCGGGGCCGTTCCTTGAGTGATTCACGAAATTGCGTGACGGCGTCATTCTGGTTGCCTTTGGCCAGCAGCGCCTGCCCAAGAGCGAATCGCAGCAGCGGGTTGTCGGGCTGTTTCTTCACTAAATCCTGGAGATCGTTCACGGCGGACTGCACGTTTTCCGGCTTCCCGGTCTTTAACAGCAACGATGCCTTTACAGCTTTTGCGCTGTCGTCGTTGGGGTTCTCTTTGAGTATCTCGGCAACCACGTCTGCGGCCTGGTCTCCTTTGCCTTGCGCTAGCCAGGCATCGGAAATACGCTTCAAGTAAGTGCTTTTCTCTTTGGAATTGGCATTGGCGCCTTGCTGATATTGCTGCAAAGCCTGAGCCCAGTCATGCAGAGCGCCGTAAAAATCGCCGACCCTCAGGTGAGCGTCCGGGAAAGTCTTGGGATCGTCCAGTAAGCGCCGTATTGTGGTGTTCATCTGATCGCGTTTTCCCGTGCCGGCATAGAACATCGCCAACTCCAGTGCATCGTTGGCATTGCTCGGATTATTATTCATTTTTGTTCGTAGGATGTTCTCGGCATCCACCGGACGGTTCTGCGATTGATAATATCGGTACAAAACATCGTATGCCGTCCCCGCGTCCTTGTGCGCCTGGATCAATTGTAAAGCCAGCCGCTCCGCTTCGGGCGCCTGTCCGTCCCGAAACAGAACCTGAACCCACATCAGGATTAGACCCGGTTGTAAAGGCTTTTGGAGGTTCGCCTTTTGAAACAGTGCTTCGGCCTCTTTTAGCCGTCCATCGGTCCAGGCCAGAGCGCCTTTGATCCGTAGCCCGTCGTAAGAGTTCGGATCTTTGGCAATGAGGTCATCGGTCAGCTTGGTCAACTGCGCGTAGAGGGCCGCCGGCCGGTTCTTGTTTCCGAAATAACCTAACAGCAGAAAGTCGGCCAGCGTTACTTTGACATCGGAGCGGTCCGGCAGAAGGCCGCTCGCGGTGCTCAGGGCCACATAGGCGTCGCGGCTCTTGCCTGTTTTGAGTTCCGTCAATCCGAGCCGGTAGTAGCCTTCGCCGAATTTAGGATTCCTCTGAAGGGCTTTCTTATAGTTGATAATGGCATCTTCGTACTTCCCGGAGTCATAAAACGCGTTGCCCTTGGTGACATATTGTTGCGGGCTCTGCCGGCAAGAAACTGAAATCCAAGCACTCAGGACTACCAGCGGGGTGAGGAAGAGAGTTCGTGACATGACCCGTTAGTTCTCAGTTGTGATGCGGGGGTTTTTCAATTATAGTTCATCCGTAGCATGGAAGCATTCCATTCTTTAGTACTGAGTAAGTTCACTAGCTCTCTCCATGAGTACTAGTACCGACTCGTATTCAATCTACCTACAGTGGCTTGTGTTTCTTGCGGTTATCTGTTGACCATATCTGCCAAAAGTGGTACAAAGGTCACTTCCGAAGCCGAAATTTAAAAGGAGGGAGAATGTCCCCCGCTCCCGCCCTGGCTCAAAAGGCCAGGTTTTTAGAGCTACATTCCGTTGATCAGAGGTTGAACCGCAGATATCCGATTGCCCTGGAAATAGAATATAAACTGCTGCGCAAAGGCCGAGTGGAACGCTTGGGTTTGGGCAGGACGCTCAACGTCAGCAGTGGTGGCGTTCTTTTTGAAGCTAACGAAGCATTGCCTTCCGGCAGTTCGATCGAGCTCCTAGTGCAGTGGCCCTTCCTGCTTGAAGGCGTTTGTCCTTTAAAGCTTGTAATTCAAGGAAGCGTGGTTCGCAGCGATAGCAAGAGCGCGGCCGTCCAGACTAGGCATCACGAATTCCGGACAGCCGGCGCTCGCGGGTCAAAGTCCAGCGATAAGGTGCGGAGCCTGATGAGGTGAAGCAGTCGGCGTCGACGACCGTATGGATCGTTGATGACGATCTTGGGTTCGTTTGGTGGCTGGGTGAGCTTTTCACCGAAGCAGGATGTCATACGCTGCCGGCTCTGAGCTGCGAGCAGGCGGTTTCACTCGCCAAGACGCTCGCGGTCGGGATTGATTTGCTCGTTTTGAATCCTCAGCTTTCTGGGGCCATCAAAATGTTGCAAATTCTCAGCAGCGCACACCCTAACCTGAGGATTGTACTGATTGGCAAAGCTCCCGCCGCGTTCACTGAGGCGTTTCATCCGCGAGCGACTCTGGCGCGGCCTTCGGGTTCCGATTTGATTTCGCGCCCGGAGTGGCTCAAGAACGTACGAAAGATATTGAAGGACCTCGCCAGCTCCGCGGCAGTTTGAAGTCTGACTCTTCTACGGCAAGTTGGTCGTCACGGAATTCGATACACCGATTTCGTTGCTGACCGTTGCGGCAATCGACGCGATCGTCTGCAACAGGGTTTTTCCGGTGGGCGGCGTGCCTTGCAGGATAAAAGGCAGGCTCACCTCAAACTGGCCGCCGAACGCTTGCGAAGCAGTGCTTTGGAACCACTGCGTCGCGGCTGTTTGAATATTGATTGTTACCTGAGAAGTTCCCAGCGCCAAGCCTGCTGCCGCCGCGAATTGGAGAGTTACCGCGGTCAGCGTGCGCGTGGTCGAATAGCCGGTAAGCGTCAAGGTGAAACCGGTGGCTGTTTCACTTATGGGCGCAACCGAGAGCAGCACCGGAGCCGCCGGGGCGACTGCGAATTGCAACGTCGCCGGAGAACTCGGAGTGACGTCGACTCCGCCGGACTGCGTCGCAAACGACGGAGTTAAGGTTATCGTGCTGGCGACCGTACCAGTTTGCAAATGAACCTGCGGCCCCTGATTGGCAAAGTTCGCATCCGTGCTGTTGGCCGGAATTACAAACGAGACCGTGCGCCCTCCGGTTGAGAACTGAACCGCCGGATCGCCGAGGAGACTGCTGGAGGTACTCAAGGTCAGGACGCCGGTTAACGCTAACGGGTAGGGGCTGGCCAATTTGAGACTTACGGCCGGCTGCGTTTGAGCGGCTACGGTTCCGCTCGGACCCTGAATCGTATATGCCGGCAATGGCGGAGGCGGCGTGCCTGAACCGACTAAGGCGACAGTAGTCGTATCGATGTGCAATGTTCCGTTAGAAAACCCGACCGTCGTTGGCTTGAAATTGATGCTGAACTGGATAGACTGGCCTGGATTCAGGCTGGTAGGCAAGTTTGGTAGCCCGGCCAGCGAAAATGGACCGTTTGGTTCGCCGATTCCGATATTCGAAACGTTGGCGCTGGTCGTACCCATGTTAGTGATGATGAAATTGAGCTGGCTGGTCTGGCCCACCGGCGTGGGGCTGAATATGACAGAGCCATTGGAACCCAGCGTTGTCGTTGTTCCTCCGGAGACATACGAGAACCCAATGCTAGGTCCGAGACCGCGGCCGTTGACGGTGAATAAGTCGCTGCCGATCAGTAACTGGCCAGTCTGATCGCCGGGCTGACTAGGTGTAAATGTTAGTGTGAACGTGAAGCTGTCGTTGGGCTTTAAAACCTGGGGAAAAATGGGCAGGTTGCTGAGTTGAAATGCTGATCCCGTAACGGTCGGAGGCGCCGTAATCGTCCCCGTCGTGTTCCCTGTGTTCTGAACTTGAATGACGACGCTGCTGTTAGCTCCCACATTCGTATCCGGCAGCATAATCGGACCCGGCGGCGTCGCGGGAGTGGTCTGACCCGCCTGAATCACGTTATAGGAGAACATTGGCGAGACGCCGCTGCCCTGCAGGTTGATCGTGACGGGCGCCCCGGAATCGTAGCTGACTTGAATCTGCGAAGCATCCGAACCCACCGCCGTCGGCTGATAGTGGATCAGCAATTGAAATTGCTGGCCGGAGTTCAAGGTAAGTGGAAACAGTGGCAAGCCGACCAATGTGAAGGCTGGCGAACCGGTGAGCGTCACACTCGTGATTTGTCCGGGCCCGCTACCGACGTTGGCTATATTCAGGTTCGCCTGCGACGCCGTATTGATCAGCGTGGGCGGGAACGGAATCGTCCCACCCGGTTGCAAAGGTACTGTGTTCAGGTTCGACTGCAGAACATAGCTCAATATGAACGAGGGCGCGGTACCCTGCAAATTCAAACCAATCTGGTTTTGTGAGACGGTGGGCGGATTGGTGGTGGGTATTGTTTCAGTGAACGGAAGATTAAATTGCGCATTCGCCCCGTTCGCCTGGGAGGGGTGATACTGGATATCCACGATCAGACTGTCGCCCGGATTTAGAGTTAGTGGAGGAGCTCCTGACAGAGTGGCAGTGAAATCCGGCGAACCGAACAGCTCGGGAGCTTGCGGCACTGTGACTTTGCCGCTGCCGTCATAAGTTGCGGTCAAGCGAATAGTCTCACTCTTGCCTAGTGGGGCCGAAAATGGCACGGTAGAACCGTTGGGGACGACGGCCGCGTTGAATGAGGATGTAAGTCGGAGTTGAAATGGGAACGTTTGCGCCGAGCCCCACCCCGCGCTTATCCCTAGCACCAGCGCCGCCTGAACTGCGAGCGCCGGCCGCATCAATTCAAGCCTCCGGCGCTCGACTGCGCCGCAGGAACGAAATAAACAGCAGGCTGAGGCACGTTCGTGAAAAGCCACCAGGGTTCGCTCGGTTGCGAGGGTGCGTGGAGGAGAAAACTGTTTGGTCCGAACACGGCGATGCCAGTGGGCTGGAAGTAGAGCGGAAGATTCACCAGGGCTTGCTGAGTGGCAGGATCGTAGGCCTGTAAGATCTGGTCTCCGCCGCCCACGATGTATACAATCGGACGGCCGCGAGCATCGAGCCCTGCCGCGATGCTGGACGGATCCCGAAGACCCTGGAGCGCGAAGCTTGCAGAACTATGGTCGTTGACACCGAAGACGCTCAACTGAAGCTCGCCGCGATCCAGAGTGTACAGGCTGGCTCCATCACCGCTGAATGTCAGGGCGGCGGGATTCGCCATCGCGAGTACAGAAACAAAATTTTGACGATCGCTCGCTAGAAATACACCGCCATTAGCGCCCTGAATCGCAAGAGCTATGCTCTTGCCTTGCTGATCAGTCGCTACCGCGGAAAGGGCGCCGCCCAACGGGGAAAGATCAACCACCGCGCCAGTCCGAGGGACTCCGGGAAGTCCGCTCAGCACCTGCAGCCATGCTCCGCTACGGGAGTACAGAACTGCAACCGACCCGTCGGCAGACCAGCTGATCCCATCCGGCTGCCCGGCCAGACCGCGAATGCTGGTCGAGACGGCGCTGGAATTTAAGCCCGTCACAAGCGCGCCGGTGTTGACCGCTGCATCTCCGGACGCGCCGCGCCCAACCGTCATCTCACGGCGTTTCTTAGTGCCTGGCCGAAAACCGATGGCATAATTCTTGTGCGGCGCCACCGAGCCCATCTCGAAGCCGCTCGCCAGCGCCGGCCCGAATGACGCCGACCCCGGCAGTCCGATCACCGCGCGGAAACTTTGGGAGGGCAGATCAAATGTATAACCCTCAACTGGGCCGCTGAGGGAGGTCGGCTGCGAACAAACAGGTCCGATCGACAGAGCTATTCCGAAGGGGACTGCCCAAAAACGGAGCATCGACTAGTGCGGACCCCCCACGCTGGGCGATCCGGGGATGATCGTAATTGTGGACGTGGAGGTGGAACTCGAGCCGCCGCCGCCGCGCGTTGCAAGCACGATCCCCACAACAGTCAGCGCGCCACCCGCAACTAGCGCGATTTTTACCCATTTGGACGAGTACCACTTGGCCTGCTTCCGTCCCGCCTTGCCATCGCCCACAATTCTTGTCACGTTGGTCATCGATACCGTGGTCTCGCCCAATTGGTTGCCATAGGCAGCCGTGACGTGGACTTCAAAAGCGCCGACTTGATTGTTGGCTGTCCAATTCATGGCAGCCGCCTGACCTTGCCCGTTCGTTCGCACCGTTTGGGAGCTGTTTCCTCCTCGAAAAGTGGCGCTCGCGCCGTTCAATGGGAATCGGAACACCACCTCAGCGCCTTCCACCGGGCGATCGTTTTGATCCAGCGCCTGCACGACCAAGGGGGTCATAAGGCCGCGTTCCAAATCGTTCATGCCGTGATTTCCCGCCAACGCAGTCACTTTGAGACTACGGATCATGGGAAGTGCCATCGGAGCGCTGGCAGGAGACTGCGTGCTAGGAGGGCTCGGTTGAATCGGCTGTGCTGCGGGAGCTTGCTCAGCCGCCTGAACAGGCCCAACGGCGAGAAAAATCGCGAGCACCTGAGGCAGGCAGCCGTAAACGGACAAACTTCGATTGGCAGGGTCGCGCATGGTGAAGGATCAGTATATCATTCCGAATTGTGGAGGGCGCGATCTTCACTCAATGAAGAAGAATTGTAACGAGCGTAATGGGTAGTGTCGTGATTGCCAGTTGCCCGATGGTTGTCCAGATTTGCCGGGTATAGGACCGGGAAACATACAATAGATCATTTGGCAACAATGGAAAATCGTTGTCTTTTCCATCTAAAACTCGTTTCATGTTGATATCGATCTCCGCGCGGCGATTGGTGTTCTCTATCGGCCGCAGCACCCGCACTTTGGTGCGATCGCCATCCCTCGTAATTCCTCCCGAGAGCGTCAAAGCTTGTGTTACGGAGATTGAGTCTCGTTCCCCCAATTCGAGGCCGCTAACCCTGGCTACTTCGCCATTGATATAGACCATCTCGGCCCGCTCTACTGAGATGACATCGTAGGGCTGCAAGAGAATGTCCTCGGCCGGATTCACATTTTCTCTCAAACTGCCCATGCTGATCTCCACCGTGCTGATTTTTTTCTCGGGATCGGCAGTGGCGTTCGGCAAAGGGATCGTTCCATATTCGGCCCGCCGGGTCACTTTAATATGGCGGCTCGCATTGGGCTGCAGTCCTCCCAGCGCGGTGAGCATTTCCACCAGCGTTCGCCGGCCCTGCAGGGGATAGATGCCAGGATTCTTAAAAGCTCCCACGAAGAAGACCGGCTCGCTGCGAAACTGAACTACGGTGATGATTACCTGGGGTTCGCGGACATACTCACGCAACCGGCGGACCAGATCCGCTTCCAGCTCTTGAACTGTCATGCCGCCTGCGCGGACGCGGCCAAGAAGGGGCAGGTTGATGTTTCCTTCCGCATCGATCCGAAACGGCTTCTCATTAATTTCATCCACCTCGGGCGCGCGAACCAGGACTTGGTCGTTCGCCCCCAGAACATAGTTTGGCCGGATCGCATCTTGAGGCAACTCCCGCGGAATCGTCGGAGGCTGATTCGTGTTGTCCGGCTGCTGAGGATTTTGTCCTTGGGCCGGCGCGCGCTGGCCAGGCTGTTGCGCGGGTTGCGCCTGGATGAAAAGTGTCCCGGCACTAAGAATAAACAGAAGACGAAAACAGCCGTGGGTCATTGGACGCAGCCGATTCTCTTTAGTCTGGGTTTCAATGCTGGAGCGTCGCCAATCGATTGGATATTTTCACTGGTCGTACCCAATTTCGATCCACTTCCGCGCTCACCGACCGGTGAAGCAAATTGATGGATACTACGAGTCGACATTTCCCCTTTACCTCTTCGAGTATGCCTTCCACCCCAGCCAAAGGTCCCTGTTCGATCAGAACTCTCTGACCCAACTCCAAATAAGGCCAAGGCGTAACGAGTAATCCCGATTGTACCATCCTGCGAATTCGCTCGATCTCCTGATCTGGAATGGGCGTCGGAATCCTTCCGCAACCAACCAAACCCACTACACCCGGGGCACTAAGCACCGGCAACCGGTCTTCTGGATTCAAGCGGCAAAACACATAGCCGGGAAAAAGGAATTGCTCGATTTTCTTTTTTCGGTCGGACCAGCGTCTCTCGATCTTGTAGGAGGGCATGAACTTCTCATAGCCGCGCTCCTCCAGATGCACGCCGGAAGTGCGCTCGTAGTTGGAGCGGACTCGGACCGCGAACCAGGGGTGAGCTACCGGAGGGAAGCTAGATTCGGTGTTGCACGCGTCAATTTGGGAGATCATACTGCCGGGAACAATACTAGGTTGCCCGACCGTTTGACATTTGTCAACTTACTGAAGTTCTAGTACTTTTCGGTGAGTAACGCTGCTTCCCACCGTCACTCAAGATTCATTTTATAAAGCAGAGAGAGATAGCTTGGATGCGGCGACAGGTCGTCTCGCCGATCCGCGAGAGCGATCACCGCCAGGGGTTCACGTTCGTCAACGGCTTGCCCCAGTAATTGATAGGCGATGTCCGTGTCTCCGCAGGCTTCCGCCGCATAAGCCCGCGAAAGGAATGGAATGTATCGCGTTTCGGCCCTCTCCTCCAGGCCGGCGCGAATCTGCTCAGCGTCTTCGACTCGTCCCTGGCGGGCACGAGCCAACGCCAGAATGCCCAGCAAAAATATGTCGCCGGGAACGATCTTCAGGCCCTCCTCCAAGCAAACAACGGCTTCTTCCGTGGCGCCGTGACGCAGCAAAGTAAGCCCCGCGGCAAACCTGCAAATCGGCAGGGACGGGAACATCTGGATCAATCCTCGCGCCCGATCCGCTGCGTCCGATTTCCGCATGGTGTAGAGGATCCAAAGCTCCGTTGTTCGGACCGCCGGGCTGAACGGGTCCACAGCGACGGCCCGTCTAATTTCGTCCAGAGCCTCGTCAAGTTGGAGGGTTGGCAGAAGGAACCACAGCGCCCGTCCCACCCGGACCATGGCCGATTCCGGATCCATTTCGAGAGCTTTTAAGAAGTGCGCCTCGGCCGTCTTCCAGTTGTATTCGTAAAACGCGGAGAAGACTCCGCGCACCACATGCGACTGGGCGGATTCGGGGTCCAATTGCAAAGCCCGGCCCAGTGACGCCAGCGCCGCGGGGACCAGTTCGCGCGGACGTTGCGCAAGATAGAGCACGCGATAGTAGGCTTGCAGGGCCACGCCAGAATGCGGAAGCGCATAGCCTGGGTCCAGTTGAATGGCCCGCCGGTAGCATTCGAGCGCGTGTTCGATGCATTTCGGCGTCACTTGCTGAACAAAGTACCGGCCTTCCAGGTAGGCCTGATAAGCCTCGGCGTTGGCCGGCCGCCGTTCGCCCGGGCCCCGCAGGCTGGTTCGCAACGCGCCGGCGATCGCTTGGGCGATCTCATCCTGAATCGTCAAAATGTCGCTCATGTCCCGGTCGTAGCGGCCGGACCAGATATGGCTGCCATCGGAAGCTGTGATTAGCTGCGCCGCGACACGCACGCGGCTGCCGACATTCCGCACACTGCCTTCCAGAATATTCGCTACGCCCAGCACTTCTGCAATGCTTCGGATATCCCGGTTCTTGCCTTTGAACGCGAAGGCGGAAGTCCGGGCAATCACTTTCAGGCCCGGGATTTTGGTGAGCTCGTTGATGACGTCTTCCGCCAGCCCGTCTCCGAAAAATTCGATCTCTTCTCGCTGCCGAAAATCACGAAAGGAAGCACGGCGATGGACGCGCCCGGCCCAGGCCGTGACTCGGTCTTGGCACGCTCGCCGCTCTGGACAGTGGCGATGAATCGATACCCCCGCCGCGACTGCGTCTCGATGAACTTAGGGTTCTTCGCATCGTCGCCGAGCACGTGACGGATATCGAGAATATGGGCCTTCAATACTTCCGGCTGAACGAACGAGTCGGGCCAGAGCGCCTCCAGTAGCTCGTGGTGCGTAACCAGGCGCCCGGCGCGCTCAACTAAGTAATCCAGCATTAGGAAGGCCTTGGGCGTCAACGTGACGCGCTCAGCGCCCCGCCATAGGCATTCGTTTTCACTATCCAGGTGGAACGGAGGAAACTCCTTCACGGGATTGAAGTTTACCACCTAGATGCAGCTGTTTGCTGGCCAAGCGTTGAAAGAAATTTCACTAATTGGGAACCGTAAATTCACAACTCCATTTCGGTAGTGGCCTATCATCCTTGGGATGCTTAGAAAAACAGGCGGTGTCGCAATAGCGGTTCAGTTGATTGCGAGCTTCTGCAGTCCGGCCCTTGGACAGGCACCTCCCGTTACAGTTCTCCCGATCGACCTGCAGAACGTCGCCGTTAATGGCCAGCCTGCTCCTGGCATATACGTCGGCCGAACGCGGCCCATTGTATCCAGCCCGGCTCCTACGGCTGAAGGTGCGTTCGCTGACGTCACGCGGACTGCTTTACGAGAGCATGTCTTCGAGATCCTGCAGAGCGACAGCACACCGGTGGGGACCATCATAAGCCTGGGATTTAGCGGTGGATCATCGCCCCCGCGTACGGGCGGGCCTTCGGTGGAACCTGCGGATCTGGCCGGGCAGCGTCGATGGCCGAAGACCCCGCCTACCGGCGGACAAATGGAGGAAAGGCGTTCTCCGCTATCATTCACGTTATGCCCGTGTCCGCGCCGCAAAATCGTAACCGCGACAGGCGCACCGGCGGTGATACATTCCAATGATTTCTCGCCTGTCACAGCGTCAAAGCCAGCGGTGGCGGGCGAGCTTTTGTCTCTTTTTGCTACCGGCCTGGGGCCAACCATTCCCGAAGTTGATTTCGGCCAACCGTTTCCGTCGGACACTCTGGCGACAGTAAATTCACCGATCTCCGTGACGGTGACAGGGGAGTCCGCCGAGGTCCTGGCAGCCGTCGGATTTCCCGCGGCGGTGGGCGGCTATCAGGTGAACTTTCGAATGCCTGCGGATGCGACAAAAGGACCTGCCACGATCCAAACTGAGCGCCGCCTGGGTTATGAGCGCGCCGGTGAGCATTATCGTGCAGTAAGCATTGATTTCGAGCAAAAACAAGGAGAAATTCTATGAATATTATCTGTAAAACGATACTTTCTGGGATCGTCGCCGTAACAGCAGCCGTTGCCCAGCCGAATGTGACCGTCTACGCAACCGGGCTAAACAATCCTCGCGGGCTGAAATTCGGCCCCGATGGGTCTCTCTATGTTGCCGAGGGCGGCACCGGGGGGAATCTATCCACGCAGGGCTCATGTGCTCAAGTGGTGCCCCCCATCGGCCCCTATACCGGCGGATCGACTGCCAGAATCTCAAAGATCGATTCAACCGGACAGCGAACCACGGTAGTCGACGGCCTTCCTTCCGACCAGACCTCGGCACAAAGCGGCGGCCTTGTCAGCGGCGTGGCCGACGTAGCGTTCTTAGGCGATACCATGTACGCGATTTTGGCCGGCGCCGGCTGCTCCCACGGCGTTGCCAACTTTCCCAACAGCGTTCTGCGGGTGGATCGCCAAGCGGGAACATGGTCGATGGTCGCGAACCTGACCGCATATCAGATGGCCAACCCGGTGGCGGATCCGAACCCGCCCGACTTTGAGCCGGATGGCACCTGGTACAGCATGATCGCCGTGCGTGGCGCCCTTTATGCCATTGAACCGAACCACGGAGAGCTGGTTCAAATTACGCCGGATGGCAGAGTCACCCGTGTGGTCGATTATTCAGCGATTTTCGGCCACATTGTGCCCACTGCCGTGGCTTATCACGGCAATTTCTACATGGGCAACTTGCTGACTTTTCCGATCACCGCCGGCAGTTCAGCGATTTACAAAACCAACCCGAGCGGCAACACCAAGGTGGACTCGCCGGGCTTCACTACCGTAGTTGGGCTGACGTTTGACGGTCGCGATCGGATGTATGTGCTTGAAATGAGTCCGGCGAATGGTTCGCCCACGCCCTTCATCGGCACGGTCTCACGTGTCGAACCATCGGGCGCTCGAACTGTGCTCGCCTCCGGCCTGGCCTTCCCCACCGGCCTTACTTTCGGCCCGGACGGGGCTTTGTACGTTTCCAATTTCGGATTTGGATTCCCGGCGGGAGCCGGACAGATCATGCGAGTCACGCTTCCGCACTGACGTCCGCGATAATCGTCGACGACTGCCCCGGGGGCGCTGAGTTAACCCGGGGGCTGAGTTAACATGGTTGGCATGTCGTCCGCGGAGGCGGTGGTCGTCACGCTCGATGTCGGGACGTCCAGTGTGCGGTCATTGTTATTCGATGCACAAGGGCGGCAGCGTGACGGATTCGGGGAGCAGATTCGCTATCAGTTTACGACCACGCCCGATGGCGGGGTGGAGTTGGCAGCCGACCAGTTAGTGGATGTGAGTTTACGCTCGCTTGCCACCATTCAAGAACAAGTTCGGGCGGCCGGGCTCAAACCAGCAGCGGTGGGTATTTCCACATTCTGGCACAGCTTGTTGGGGGTGGATCGGGAAGGGAAACCGACCACTCCCATACTGCATTTATTCGATACCCGCAGCATCAACCAGGTCAAGGAACTCGGGCAGCGGTTAGATGCCAGGCGCATGCACGCGCGAACCGGATGCGTTCTGCATTCGAGCTATTGGCCGGCCAAGCTTTTGTGGCTTTACCAGACTCGACGCGATGCATTCAACACGGCGGATCGGTGGGTCTCGTTCGGTGAGTATTTGTTTCTGAAGCTCTTTGGCGTCGCCTCGGCATCTACCTCCATGATTTCGGGCACTGGCCTATGGAACCAGACCGCCAACGATTACGACGATGAGGTCCTGGCCGCTCTCCCGGTGGACAGGCTGCACCTTTGTCCTTTCGGCGAAATGGATCAACCGCAATCGAAGTTGCTCGAGCCGTTCCGTACCCGCTTAGCCAACTTGCAAGGCATTCCCTGGTTTCCAGCTGCCGGTGATGGGGCCTGCGACAGCGTCGGCAGCGGCTGTGTGACGCCGGACCGTTTCGCACTCATGGTTGGTTCCAGCGGAGCGATGCGCGCGATCTGCCGGCCCGCGGTGGAACTGTCCGACGGACTATGGCGTTATCGCGTTGACCGCGGCCGCTTCGTTCTGGGCGGGTCGCTTTCTAACGGTGGCGATGTATATGACTGGATGCACCGCACCTTCGCATTGCCCGACTCCACTGCGATGGAGACGGAGCTGGAGGCGCTGACGCCTGGGACTCATGGCCTGCTGGTGCTGCCTTTTCTGGCGGGCGAACGGTCTCCCTATTGGCGGTCGGACCTGCGCGCCGCCATCACCGGCTTGAGCCTTTCCACGCGCCCCATCGATATTCTCGAAGCGGCTCTTGAATCGGTCGCGCTGCGCTTCTTGGAGATCTACCAGCTAATGGCGAAGAGCCTGGGTCAACCTCAAGCCCTCATCGCTTCCGGGGGTGGGATGCTACGATCGCCCGCCTGGACGCAAATGATGGCCGATGCGCTGGGCCTTCCGGTTACAACTTGCCTTGAGCCGGAGGCCACCAGCCGGGGCGCTGCACTGCTGGCGCTGGAGCAGCTTGGCATTATCTCCACTGTGGATGCGGCCGTTCCGCGACTAGGCGCGGTGCATCAGCCGCGAGCGAAGTATCGCGCGATCTATAATGATCTCCTGAATCGCCAGCGCCTGCTGTACCAAAAACTTTTTCCGGAGAATTGAAATAATCGTGCCCGCTTCTGTGACCGAACTGGCCGCGCAGGTTCGCCTGCTGTTGATGGACGTCGACGGGGTGCTCACCGACGCCAAGGTTTATGGCATACCCGATGCCACCGGCACCATCGTGGAGACCAAAGGATTCGATACGCAGGATGGCATCGCCTTGCAATGGCTGTCCTGGAAAGGGTTCGTGACTGGCGTCATCAGCGGTCGCATTTCACCCGCTACCGAGGCGCGCGCCAAGCAATGCAACATGACCTACGTATATCAAGGACACATCGAGAAGATCCCGATTCTCGAGGAGATTCTGAATCGCTCCGGCATTCCAGCCGCGCAAGTAGCCTATATCGGTGACGATCTGACGGACGTGGTGGTCATGAATCGGGTTGGCTTGGGAATCGCCACCGCCAATGCGCGAGCTGAAGTGAAACGTTCCGCCAAGCATGTGACCGAGAGCTCCGGTGGCCAGGGCGCCGTGCGAGAGGTGGCCGAGCTTTTGCTGAAGGCGCAGGGCCATTGGGATGATCTCTTGCGGAAATACGAGGTGAGATGAGCGCCGAGCGGCTTGGCTTTGTCATCGTGGCGCGTTCCGGACTGGGTGTCCTGCATGAGCTGACCGGCGTGATTGCCCGCCATCGCGGCAATATCGCTTCAGTGGAGATTATCGAGGAACGGCCGCCTGAATCACGCATCTATTTTGAAATCGACCTTCCAGCTGACCATGCAGTTCTGCAGTCCGATCTGGAAAATCTAGAAATTGTTCGACAAGTTACGGTCGTCAAAACACTGCAGAAAATTTATGGCAAGCGGATCATTATCGTCGGCGGCGGGGCCCAGGTGGGTCAGGTGGCTATAGGTGCAATCTCTGAAGCTGACCGCCACAATATCCGCGGAGAGCACATCTCCATCGATACCATTCCATTGGTCGGCGAGCAACCGCTGGCCGACGCTGTTCGCGCAGTCGCGCGCTTGCCGCGTGCCCGAGCCTTAGTGCTCGCCGGTGCGCTCATGGGGGGCGAAATCGAAAAGGCAGTGCGGGAGGTCCGCGCGCAGGGACTGTTGGTGATCAGCTTGAATATGGCCGGCAGCGTTCCAGAAGCTGCGGATTTGGTGGTCACTGATCCGGTTCAAGCGGGCGTCATGGCGGTGATGGCGGTTGCCGAGACCGCGAAATTCACGATCGAGAGACTAAGCCGGCGTGTATTCTGAGCTCTATTACTAAGGGATTAGCCGATCGGTAATAAGGTTCGCCAAAGGCGACAGGTTGGCGCGACAGGTGACAAACTGTCTGTCTCATGGTACCGATATAGGACTCTAACCGATTGATTCCTATATGTCGCGACTGGTCTGGCAATTGCCTTTGCTTTGACGAATGTCTCCGCGCGTTAGGGCCTATTATTACTGCGTTGTCGGTAGCGGGCTCTTCCTGTTCTCTAACGGAGTCACCCAATTTACACCTTCTGATTTTCAGCAGTTCTTCGCCTACTTTGCTCTGGGCATGCTAAGCGCGACCTGGCGGGTAAAGGTGCCAGGCGTTCCAGTAAACGTTTCGCCGGTCTTCGCCTTTGTTCTGATCGGCATTGCGAACTACTCGCTGGGTGAAGCGCTGGTCATCGGCTGCGGGGCGACTTTGGTGCAATGCATGTGGAAGCCCGACGAGAAGCGGGAGACCCGAAAGATCCTCTTCAATGTTTCGGCGGTCGCTATCGGCGTCACGATTGCTTACAATCCGTCTCACTTCGTGCTTAGTGAAAGCCTGTATCATGCGCCGCGCATGCTGCCTATAGCCGCCTTGGTGTTCTTCATCGTCAATACCGGCCTGGTATCCGGCATGATCGCACTAGTTGAACAGGAAGCTTTCCGGGCCTTGTGGCGAAATATGACTCAATACTTGATTTGGTATTACGTTGCCGGTGGTTTGCTGGCGACCATGATTATCGTCGCGAACCGGCTGGGAGGTTGGCAGGCTGGCATATTCATTACGCCATTCCTGTATTTGGCTTATCAATATTACCGAGAATATTTGAGAAGGCGGGGGCCCTCCCGTGGCGCGCTAAGAGCCTAGTGAGCCGAGTCCGCCGAAGTTCTTAAGAAGATCGAATCCAGCGGTTTTTGTTGCAGTTTTCGCCTCCCCAATTCACCAAAACGGGCCTTTGCGCGCGATTTTAGAAGCCGAAACTGAGTCTCGGTAAGGTTCATCTCCTCGCAGATCTGGTCCTGGGTCTGTTCATCGAGGTAGAAACGAGTCAGAATCTCGCGATCGCGTTCGGTCAAATTGTCAAGAATACTGGTCATGAACTCGACCTTTTGCTGGAATGCGGCGTCCTGCTCGGGATTGTTACGCCCGTCAGCCACTCGCACACCTACGTCCAGGTGCAATTCCTCTCGCCGGCTGTGAACGACGTCATCGATATACGCCGCCACCTGCCTGCGGACAACCGTCCGTACAAAGCCCATTAGACGCTCGGGCTCACGGAGGTCGCCTCGCTTGATGGCTTGAACTACGATGAGAAAAGCGTCGTGCACCTTGTCATCTAATTCCTGCGGGCCGAGTTGGCGGCACAGATAGAAACGAATGCCGCGAGCAAAAAGGCCGTATAGATCCTCTAATCCGGAATTCTCTCCGCTTCGAATTCGCGTCACGAGCTCCTGCCAATCCGTATGGCTGGTAACAGATTCGGATGGATCGGACTGGTCGTCGACGCCCTGCTGGGATCGGACAGCGTCGGCCGGTTCCAAAGCAGTATTTACGGAATCCCGGCTGGTTCCGGGATCGATAACTGGACTAATCGCTCGATTCGGTGCGCGCATAGCAAGCCACCACTTCCTTACCACGACGTCGATCAGAACCAAACAAATCCTGCGCAGGAGTTTTCAGTTGGAAGGTAAAGGGAAGAGCGAAGCTTGCGGCCGCCAACCTGCACATGCGCGAGATTCCATCAGCAATCTCTTAAGCTTTGCGGAGCGGGCGGCTGAATCTCTTAAGTGTCCAGTACAACAACGGTACTAGCGATACTGAGAATTGTAACATGAATTGAAGTGAGATTTTGAATAAATCTGATGCGCATCGCGATCATATCCGACATCCATGGCAACCGAACCGCTTTTGAGGCCGTCCTGGCGGACCTGAGGCAAACCTCCCCCGACCTAATCCTGCATGGCGGTGATCTGCCTCACGGAGGATCGAGCCCGGCGGAAATCGTGGACCGGATTCGCAATCTGGGCTGGGCGGGCGTACTGGGCAACACCGACGAAATGCTCTTCAAGCCCGAATCCCTGAAGGAGTTTGCCGGCCGATCTCCCAACCTGCAGCCGCTATGGGACGCCATCGAGGAGATGGCGCGGGCCACCTCCGAAGCCCTGGGGGAGGAGCGGATCGCCTGGCTACGCGAGTTGCCTCGCGTTCAGACTCACGGCCCGATGGCGCTGGTGCATGCCAGTCCCGAGAGTACCTGGCGCTCACCCGGTCATACGGCCAGCGACGACGAGCTGGAGTCGGTTTACTCGCCACTTGGCCATCCAATTGTAATTTATGGGCATATCCATCGCTCCTATATCCGCAAGGTTTCAGGAATAACCGTAGCCAATTCAGGTAGCGTCAGTCTTTCTTACGACGGCGATCGCCGCGCTGCCTATCTCTTGCTGGATGGATCCACGCCCTCTATCAGGCGCGTGGAGTATGACGTGGAGCAGGAAATAAAAGCGCTTTTTGCGGGTCGTTTTCCCCATGCCGACTGGGTGGCCAAGATACTCAGTAGTGCCAGCCCACAGATGCCCTAGGCATCACTGCTCAGCCAGCGCGCGGTGGACCAAATGAATGCTGATGGCGCCCTCTCCGACGGCCGATGCCACGCGCTTCACGTTGCCCGCTCGGACATCACCCACGGCAAAAACGCCAGGCAGGCTGGTTTCGAGCATTTGGGGAGGGCGCGAGAGCGGCCAAGCGGGGTTTTGGTCCTTGGCGGACGGGACCTCCAGATCACGCCCAGTCAGGATAAAGCCCTTATCATCCATAGCCACGCAACCCCGCAGCCACTCAGTTCTGGGCGACGCCCCGGTCATCATAAACACGTGCCGGATAGCATGGGTCGAGGTTTCACCGGTTTTCTTGTCCTGCCACACGACTCGCTCCAGCCGCGCGCCGCCTTCCAGCGCGACAATCTCGGCATTGAGATGCACTTCGATGCGCGGGTTCTCAGTGAGCCGCTGGATGAGATATCGCGACATGGTGCTGGACAACTCCCTGGCTCGCACCAGCATGTGCAGCTTGCTGGCGGTTTGCGAAAGGAACACAGCGGCTTGGCCGGCTGAGTTTGCCCCACCCACCACGATCACCTCTTCGCGCTCGCACAATTGCGACTCGATGAAGGTGGCGCCATAGTAGATTCCTTCACCTTCGAATTTCTCCAGATTTGCAAGTGGCGGTTTCTTGTATTGTGCTCCCGTGGCAATCACGATCGCCTTCGCGGCGATCACCTCACCGCTTTCGAGAACGACTTCATAGGGACGGCGGCTGCAGTTGATCCGCACTACGCTGCGCGCGATCAGCATGGTGGCGCCGAACTTCTGCGCCTGGGTGAGGGCGCGCGATGCCAGTTCCAGCCCGGATACGCCGGTCGGAAAACCCAGGTAGTTCTCGATCTTCGAACTGGATCCAGCCTGCCCGCCCGGAGCGGTAGTCTCGATCATCAGAGTATTCAGGCCTTCCGACGCCGCGTAAACTGCCGCCGCAAGACCAGCCGGACCCGCGCCCACGATGACCACATCCCGCACCTGCGTCTGATCGATCTTGCTGTTGAAGCCCAGGCAACTCGCCAACTCCTGAATCGACGGGCTTCGCAGCACGGTACGGAAATTGCAAATCACCACCGGCACTTCGGACAGCTTCACATCGAACCGGTCGAGTAACTCCTGCGAGGTTAGGTCCGTGTCTAGATCGATATAGGTGTGAGGGTAACCGTTCCGGCCGAGAAACTCCCGCAACTCGAGCGTGCGGGCGGAGTGATTGCGAACCCATTAAGATGACGTTCCCGAAGCCATGTTTGATGAGTTCGATCCGCCGCAGGATGAAAGCCCGCATCAAGATTTCGCTCATCTCCGCGTCCTTGGCCACCAGTGACCGCAGCGTGTCCGCGCCAAGCTCGAGAAATTCGCCGGGTTCAGTTACCCGCCCGCGCACCAACGAGCGTTGTCCCGAGATCATAGTCATTTCGCCGGTAAATTCCCCCGGGCCGTGGTTGACGATGGGGCGCTCGCCCTCCAGGCTGGGCTGCACGATCTCCATGCTTCCCGACAGCACCACGAAGAACCGTATGCCTGTGTCGTTGGGCTCGAAGAGGATTTCACCGTGCTGCACATTCCGCACCCGTCCCAAAGGCCGAATCCGGTCGATCTGTGCGGAAGTCAGGACCGGAAAGGCTTGGCTGCGGGCGTCGAGAAAGGATAATGAGGGCAGCGAGGACGACATGCTTCATCTTCTCACTCTGGTGCAGGGCTCCGGTGCAGCGCCGGTCGCCAGGCGGTGGAAACGCGAGCATCAGGAAATCCCCGATCTAAACAGTAGATAAACCAGGAAGGAGAATACGGGTCCACCCCGCTGGAAGACAGATCCGCGCTGAGGCTTAATGGAGAAGCGATGTCTGAGTGCTGGGAGCTCGTCCGCAACTGAGACGCTCGATAACACGGCGCCTCGCGTTGGCCTCGGACGCCTCCCAGCACACACAAGACGCGTAAGAAGAATAATAATTACCTCGGAAGAAGAATAATTATCTCCGGATGCGAATATGCGGGACTATGCGTACGGTCGATCTATTCGGCGGATTTCCGGAGTTCGAACTCAATGGCGTACTGGAGGAGTTCTCGCGAGTTCTTAAGCCCGAGTTTCTCCTTTAGATGCCCCTGGTAAGATTCGATCGTCTTAACACTCAAATACAGCTTTTCGGCGATCTCGCGGGTGGACTGCCCTTTCCCGATGAAGCGGAGCACTTCCAACTCCCGGTCGGATAGATCATCCAAAGGAGAGCTTTTTGTTGGATTTGCGGCGCTTACGTATTGGCGCACCAGCTTGTTTGCGAGCCGGTCACTGACGTAGATTTCCTGGTTCAGGATGCGGCGCAGTGCGACCAATACCCTCTCGGTGGCTTCCTGCTTCATGATGTAGCCGCTGGCGCCGGCACGCAGGGCGCGCTCGGCGTAGATCGACTCATCGTGCATCGAGAGTATCAGCACCCGTACGCCCGGATCTCTGGTCCGAATGTTTTTGAGGAGATCCAAGCCGTCTGGCCCGTTCAGCGAGATGTCTATAATCAGGATGTCAGGCTGGAGCGCCTCAATGGCCGGCAGAGCCGAATGTGCCTCCTCAGCAACGCCACAGACCGCCAGATCCGCCTCACGGTTGATCAGCTGCGTGAGCCCTTCGCGCACAATCGGATGGTCATCTACAATGAAGACCCTCCGCTTCGACTTGTTGAATTGATCTGGAACATGCGATGCCATCTTGCTATCTAAGTCACTTCGGAAAAATGCATGTGACGAGTGTGCCGCGCTCGGGGTACCGAACGACTTCCAGGACTCCGCCGATCATCCCGGCGCGATAGCGCATAATGTGAAGGCCCATGCCGTGTTGATTCGCTTTGGCGCTCCCGATTCCCGAACCATCGTCAAGAATGCTAAGAATTCCACGCCCAGTCACGTCCAGGAGTCCGATGGTGATGTTTTTGGCTTTGCCATGCTTGATCGCGTTATGGACCGCCTCTTGCGCAATCCGATAGAGATGATTAGCGGTAGTATCGTTTTCAATCAAGACCGGCTCCTGACATTCGAACAGGCATGCAATGTGAAAGAGATCCTCCACTTCGCCGGCCCAATGTTGCAGAGCTGACATTAAGCCCAAAGAATCGGATATCACCGGCAGAAGCCCGCGAGCCAACTCCCGGGTCTTGTGAATGGCTTCGTTCACGAGGGCAACGATCTCGGTTGCAGCAGCTGTCTCAGGGAGCGACTGATCCGCCAGCTTCTGTTCCAGGGCCTTGCTTAAAAAGGCGATCCCAGTCAAATGCTGTCCGAGACCATCGTGCAGGTCCTGGCCGATCCGCCGCTGCTCGCTATTGCTCACTTCCAGGAGGGCACGCGTCAGCCGCTTGTTCTCCGTAATGTCGACCCCGGTAGCAATGATAAAACGGGGCTCCAGATCGAGACCCGGCAGCGCGCAGATCGACCATCTGATCAAGCGCCGCCCGCCATCGCGAGTCAGCCAATGGCCTTCATGCTCGTTTACTGTCGCGTTCCTGGCGAGCTGATCCAACGCTGCTTGGAAACTAGCATAGCCCTCTGTCGCTTGAAATAACTCTTCGAGAAAGCGCCCTTGAACCTCCCCGAAAGCATAGCCGGTGGTCCGTTCGCAAGCGCGGTTGAAGCGAACGATCCGCCCTCGCGGGTCTAAGACCATTACGAGGGCGCCGACGGTATCCAGAATCGCCGAGGCAACATTGCGCTCCTCTTCCAGAGCGGTTTCGGTTTGCTTCAGTTCGGTGATGTCGAACGCGACGCCGTGAATGAACTGGGGCTGCCCATCGGTGCCCCGGATGATGGTAGCTTCGCAATGGAACCAGACGATGTGGCCATCCCGGGCAATTACCCGGTAGGCGGATCGCAAAGGCTGGCCGGACAGGAACATCTGGGCGCCTTCCATGCTCCAGCGGTCTCTGTCGTCCGGATGTATCTGGTGATACCAGCGGACCGGGTCCTCCAACCACTCACTCTGTGAAAAGCCGAGCGTCTTTTCGACATGCGGGCTCACGTAAGCCTCTCCGATGCCGCCGTCCAGATAGGCCATGAACACGATCGCCGGGATCTGCTCCGCTAGCGCGTGGTAGCGGGCCTCCAGGTTGGACGATCGCAGATCAGTGGGGCTCTGGGACTGGCCCGAGTCCTGAAAGAACACCCTCGCGAGATTGTTGAGGACCGCTTCTGCCTGGGGCGCCGTTATGGCAGTCATACCTTGTCCATTGGAAGCCTCGGCTTCCGCTGGGTTCGCCAACCGGGTTCACGATTCAACGAGGCCTGAGTAAACCGGCGGAGAGCGTGAATTGCCCGGCCGTAGGTCATGACCGCGCTCGAAGAGAGCAGCGAGCCCGGCGGCTGATCCATGAACGGCATAAACTTGTCAGGGAAACCCGGCATGGTGCAGCCGATGCAGATTCCGCCAACATTGGGACAGCCGCCGATTCCGCCCATCCAGCCGCGCTTGCCGACGTTGCATTGCACCACCGGCCCCCAGCAACCCAGTTTCACGATGCACAGGGGAGATCCGTAGTCGTCGCCGAATTCAGCTTGCTCATAATGGCCGCCTCGATCGCAGCCTTCATGGACCGTATCGCCGAAAAGTGATTTCGGCCGCAGTGATTCGTCCAAAGCAAACATAGGGGCGCGTCCGGCCGCCGTGTAGAGCAACTCCAGCAGCGTGCCAGTCATGTTGTCGGGCTGAACCGGGCAGCCTGGAACACACACCAATGGAATCCCGGCGGTGGATTTCCAATCCCAGCCAAGGTAATCGGGGAGCCCGCGGCAGCCGGTTGGATTTCCTTGCATGGCGTGAATGCCGCCATAAGCTGAGCAAGTTCCCGCAGCCACAACAGCCCAGGCTTGGGGAGCCAGGCGATCGATCCAATCGGTGGTGGGAATGGGCTGGCCGGAGTGCGGATCGGTCCCAAATGCGGCCCAATACCCGGCTTCCTTATTGGTTTCGTCAGGAATAGAACCCTCTACCACGAGAATGAAGGGCTTCAGTTTGCCTGCGGCCGCGTCGTGGAACAGTTGGACGAACTCGTTACCATTCTCATAGGAGAGGACCGGGTTGTGAAGGTGGATTTTAGGAGCCCAAGGAATGGCCCCATGAATGAGGTCTTCAATACTGGGCTGAGTGGCAGCCGTCATGGCAATGGTATCCCCATCGCAGCTTAGTCCTGCAGTTAGCCACAGGACATTGATTTCCTCGGCCGGCTCACGGGGGCGATTGGGATTACTATCTTCCATCCGGAACAAAGTCCGACTTTCTCAGGGTATTTTATCGGATTTTCGGAGCGTAAAGCTGCGCGATTTAGCGGGTCCTCCGCGGCACGGTCGCGCGCAGTCAGCGAACGCCGGCGTGTCGCTTTAGGATTTGCTGCAGATTTTGCGAAAATGCCGAACGCGCCATGACGATATTAGCGCCCGCCTCGTGGGCCTTCTGTTTGAGTTCGCCCTGGACGTGCGAAAGGTAGCCGATGATGCTGATGCCCTTCAGGTCGCCATCGTCCTTCAGCGCGGAGATCAGGGGCAGTGGCTCGACCGAGTTGTTGTTGAGATCAAGGATGATCAGCAGCGGCTTTTCCTGAGCGGCCTTGGCGACTACGTCATGAGCGGACTTCAGGAACTCCACGTCCAAGCCGACGCGCTTGGCGGCGTCGCTTATCTTGACCGTGAACAGGAGGTCGTCCACCACGGCCAGAATCTTCTTCTTCTCCCGCGTGTGCATATAGGATCTGCGGCAAGGCTCCCTGAATGTATCTATTAACCGACTGGAGACACCAACAAGTTGTGTGGCGGGTCAGACTTATTTTAGCATGGCAGGCATGCCCCGCTACGTTGCAAATCCATCCCGCGCGCCTCGGGAGAGGTCCTGGTGAGCGCCCACTGGTATATTTACGAGGACCCTGCGGAGACCGCCGCGGCGAGCTGCCGGAAGATTCTCGACCTGTTGAAAGCAACCCTGGCGAGTAACGAGCGGGCCGCGCTGGCCGTGTCGGGCGGCTCTACACCGAAGCTTCTCTTTGCGGAAATGGCCAAGTCGGGTTTTGATTGGACGCGTACGCATCTGTTTTGGGTGGATGAGCGAGGCGTGCCCCCGACCGACGCGCAAAGCAACTACAAATTGGCCAAGGAGAATTTCATCGATCCGGCCCGCTTTCCGGCCGGAAATATTCATCGAATTCAGGCCGAGTTGGAGCCCGAGCGAGCCGCGCAGTTGTATGCCGATGATATGCGCAGTTTCTTCGCGCTCAAGCCGGCAGAATTTCCGTGCTTCGATATCATTCATCAAGGTATGGGGCCGGACGCGCACACCGCCAGTCTGTTTCCGGGCGAACCGCGCATCGATGACCATCAGAACTTGGCAGCCGCGGTCTACGTCGAAAAATTTAAACAATGGCGAATCACCTTACTGCCGGGCGTACTGCAGGCCGCACGGAATACGATAATGTTAATCGCCGGCGCTGATAAAACCGAGGCGCTCCAAGCGGTGATGAAGGAGCCGTACAATCCCAAACAGTATCCGACGCAAATCGTAACTCAGTCAAAGGGAAACGTGCTGTGGTTCCTGGATAAAGCCGCAGCACGGTTAATGGAGTGACGGTGGAGATTGTGGGTACAGCTCAGCGCGTTTCGTTGGCGCTTTGACTTCCAGGGCTAAGACATGACTGCCCTGGTACTTTCGGCCGGCGGAATGTTCGGGGCATATCAAGCCGGGGCGTGGAAGGCGCTCGCTGAGATTTTTCAACCGGACCTTATCGTCGGCGCATCCATCGGCGCCGTAAACGGTTGGGCCATTGCGGGCGGTTGTGAGCCGGATGAGTTGATCCGCTTGTGGTTAAACCTGGAAGAGGCCGCACGTTACCGTTGGAAGATGCCTTCAGGAATTTTTGGAGGCGTGCTCGACTCGCGACCTCTGCAGCGGGTCATTCGACACATTCACGAGTCGCATCAACCGCGAACTCAATTCGCCATGGTGGTAACCGATTTAGTCCGGCTGCGGCCGCGGATTATTCCAGGCCCTGAAGTAACCTGGCAGCATCTGGTGGCCACGACGGCGATCGTGGGGATTTTCGATCAGGTGCAGCTGGGAGGCCGGCTGATTTCCGATGGCGGACTATTGGCGGCCGTACCGCTTTGGGCTGCTGCTGAGTTGGGTGCGCGTAAGGCCGTGGTCATCGACGTCCTGCCTGAGCCGCCGGGTCTTGTGGCCAAGACTTTTGTCGGAGCAATGCGGATGCTGTCACCCTTTCGAGCTATCGTGCCGCCGGGGCTGGAGGTAGTTCGTATCGCTCCGCCGGCGCTGCTCGGCCGTCCGCTCGAGTCGCTCTATTGGAGCCATCGCAATGCCGCCCGGTGGATTCAGCAGGGGCAGGAGGACGCTTCCCGGATAGAACATTCCATTGTGAATTGTTTTGAGCGAGAATAGATTCTGACATGCCGGCATACCAGATTCACCTTTTGAAGGACAGTCAGCGACAACAGTTCCGATGGGCGCCGCACACTTCCGGTGTGACGATCGCCAAGCCGCGGGACTACGAAAAAGGGCGGGTCATCGAGGCCGCCACGCCTTATGCCGTCTGGCTGGCGCTGCGCGGAACTGAAACTGAGCTGCAGGTTGGCGATCTGCTCGAAGTCGAAAGCGGCGAACTTCGCATTTTAAAGTACATCGGCTTTGAAGAGGCGCGCTGGTACGTACCAGAACCGGTTCCGGCGCCCGCGCCCGCGGCGGTAGAGGTAACATAAAAGTAAATCATATGTATAAAGATCCCGCGACGTGGGATCGGATCAATTCCTTCGCTCTGGTAAGCTACATCCCCGAGCCTCTGGCTGGCTTTTTGGATCGAATGCGGCAGGAATTGGTGCCGGACTGCTTTTTGCGCGCTCATGTGACCATTCTGCCGCCGCGACCGATTTCGTCGTCGCCTGGCGCTGCGTGGGACCTGGTCCGCTGGTACGCGCCGCAGTTCTCGGCCTTTGAAGTGGAACTGACCGGCGTGGAAGTCTTTCCCGTTTCCGACGTGATTTACGTCAACATCGGCGGCGGCGGCTCGCAACTCAGGCAATTGCATGCCACGCTAAACTCGGATGGGCTGTACTTTCCCGATGCTTTTCCCTATCATCCGCACGTGACGCTGGCGCAGAATCTTCTGCCCGATCAAGTGGACGAACTCACCCACGTAGCGCGCGCCCGATGGGCGGAGTGCTCCATCCCTAAAACATTTTTGGTGGAAAAAGCGGTGTTCGTGCAGAATACCCGCAACAGCGGATGGATCGATTTGGGCGAGGCCCGCCTGGGCCATGATGACGCGAAGCAGGTAGGTGAGTTTACCGACCTGCTGGTACTCTAGGTAGCTACTGAACCGGAAGGATGCTGGTGTTGGCAGCCAGGCCGTTCTGGAAAATCTCCAGTTTTCGATCGCCGCTCCGTGCATCAGCGGGAAGCTGGAAGTTGATCTGATAAAGGCCGACGAATCCTGGCGTCAATCCCGCGAACAAAACCGGCGCCGCCTCCCCGTCTATAGCTACCGAAGCCGAAGTGTTGACGGCTGCCAGCGGTGACGAAGGAGCCTGCGCGCCGGTGGGAACCGGGGTGTCGGTCAGTCCCAATCCCGCCAGATATGCGACCAGATACTCCCCCGGCTGCGCGGGCGCGTCTTCAGTTACCAGGCTGAAATCGGAATGCTGGGCGATCACTTGCCCATTGGCGAGCCGCGCGACACCGGGCGAGACGGGCGCGATATTGATGGTCTGGGGCGTGGTGAAGGCGTTGTTCGCTACCACCAACACCTGATATTGCTGGCCGGGCACAAGGTCCGCCGGAATCTGCGCGTTAATCTGGCCGCTGCTCACGTAAAAGAGCGGCGCTAATTCGCCTCCCACGAGAACGCTGGTTCCATTCAGGATGGAGGGCAGTGGAATGCTCGTGATGCTGGCGGTATCAGCCAGGGCCGAACCGAAGATTTGGACGATCGTACCGGGGGCCAAGGGAGCGCCGGGTTGTGGATAGAGATTGTGAAGTATTCCGTTGCCGGCCAATATGGGGGCCACGTTCTGGCTCACTGCGCCGAGGATTTGCGCAGATGCGGGTTGCAATCCGGGCGCGGTTGCCTCAGCTTTTACGGTAAGCTGGTCCGCCGCATGCAGAGGGCGTCCAGGTGGCCGAATAGACCGCTCTCCCGGCACTGCCGGAGCTTGCATCACTGAAGTTCAGCGACAGCGGCGGATCCCCGTTTGAAAACTCAGCTACTACCCGGCCGCCCGTCACTGAATTACCGCAATCATCAGCCATCTGAACGGCGACCGATCGCGGCCAGGCAGCCGGCGTCGAGAAATTGCCGGACAGATTGGTTGGCGTTACGACCAAATTTGCCGGAGTGCAGCTTACTTGAGGCACGGCAGCCAAGTGCGGCAGTCGCTCCTGGCGCCGCACCTGAGCCCGGGACGATGAAGGTCACGTTGACGGTCCGTACAGCCAGGTTACTGATTGAAATGTGGACGCTCCCCGTGTAAACTCCGGGCTTGAGGTTGGCGCCGTTTGCCGAAATGCTCAACTGGGCGGGTGCGGTTGTGGAAAGTGTGCCGGCTACAGGCGTGGCCGAAAGCCAGCCGGAGCCATTGTCCGTGGATACGGCCACCTGGTAGGGTGCCGTCTGGTCGGTACTGCTGTAGACCGCTACGTTCTGACTGCCCGGGGAGGTAAACAAGAGCCCGCTGGGAAGAGTATCAGGTACCGGGGCACTGGCGGCGTCGACAATGTTCAATACCACCAAGAAATCCTGCGGTGAGTTGAACACGTCCGGCGAACTCACCCGGATCAAGGCATAGTAAGCGCCTTTTTGAAGCCCAGCGCTGGCGGTAGTGAACTGCACCGTTCCTGGGACTGCATCGCTCAAGATTTTCAGCCAACCTTCGCCGCCGATCTGTTTTGTCGTAAAGGTGATTCCACTGTTGCTCGAACTCGTTACGGTAAAACTCTGGGGGGTTGGCCCGGACACGCCGTTGCCGTGCCGGGCTTGCAACAAAATGCCGCCGTCGCTCAAGATCAACTTCGGCTTGGACGAGACCAGCAAGCTCACCGGAATCCGGGCGGACCCGCCGGCGGAATCGATTTCGATGGTGCCCGAATAAGCACCTGGCGCGAGGCGCCGTGAAGTATCGAGAGCCACTACGAGAGTTCCTGCTGAATTTGGGCTCGCTGTGCCGGACGCGGGACTCACGCTGAGCCATGGCACGTCGGTGGAAACCGTGAAACTGAAGCTGCCCTCACCGGCGTTGCGCACGTAAATGTTCTGACTGAGCGGCGCAAGCGTTCCGTCGGTGAAGAAATCGAAGGCCTGCGGCGACGCCTGCAATATGGGCGGCGCCTCATTCACGATCAGGCCAACCTTAATGGATAACGCAGTCTTGCCTGGGGAGGTGACTGTGATACTGCCCGAGTAGCTGCCCGCAGAGAGGCCGGTTTGATCCACGCTGACGTCAATGCGCCCGGGCGTTGTCCCGCTGGCCGCGGCGTTGATCCACGGCGCATCGGCGCTGGCGGACAAGGGGACTGTATCGTGCGTGGTCGAAATGGCGGACACAGTTTGGACCGGCGGCTGTGTGCCGCTTCGAACGCCTACAAATGAGAGGCTGCCCGCTGACAAAACCAGATCTGGCCCGAACGGTCGCACTAACACCTCATAGCCGGCGGTGGCGGTTCCTCCAGTAGAATCGGCGACTTGTACGTTGAAGACGAAATCCCCTGAGGCGGTGGGAGTTCCACTCAGCAGTCCCGTTGAGTCGAAGGTCGTACCTGGCGGCAAGGAGCCAGGGGTGCTCCAAACGAAGGGACCCATTCCACCATCGGATTGAAAAGCTGCCGAGTAAGCGACGCTTACCTCTGCCACCGCCAGAGGCAAGGGCGTTACGATGCGCAGCTTGGCCGCCGTCACGCTAAGGCTCAAGGCCTGGAAGGCGACATTGCCATCCGAATCGCTGACCTGCGCTGTGACGGTAGAAGCACCCGCGGTGGTGGGCGTTCCGCTCAATAGCCCGGCGGAACTGATCGTCAAACCATCGGGAAGGCCGGATCCCGACCAGCGATAAGACGGGGTGCCACCTGCGGCGCTGAGGGCCGCCTGATAATAGTTGCCGACGTTGGCCATCGCAAGAGGCGAGGGACTGATTATGGTGAGCGCGTTATTCGGCGATAGCACTGTCACGGTGAATGACGCGCTACTCGTATTGCCAGCGGCATCGGTGGCGACAACAGTGATCGTGCATCCGCCCGCCGCGCCGCGCATCGGCGTTCCGCTGACGACGCCGCTTGACGACATGCTGGCCCACGCCGGCAGGCCGCTGCCCGAGATCGAATACGGTGTTGTGCCGCCCGCCGCGCTAAAGGCCGCCGAAAACGATTGGCCCACCGTGGCCTGCAGCGAAGAAGAAGTGGTGATGGATAACGCCGGGTCGATTTGTAAACTAAACGTGCCGCTTGCGCTACTTCCGGCGGTATCAACCACCGTAATCGAAAAAGTGTATGCTCCCGCGGATCCTCCTACCGGGGGCGTCCCGCCTAACTGCCCGCCAGTTGACAGATTCAAGAATGCTGGGAGCCCCGTAGCCGTCCACGTGTAAGGAGCGGCGCCGCCGTTCGCCCGGAACGCAAAGTTGACCGAAGCGCCTTCTTTCGCCCGTGGCAATGGCGAGCCGGTTTTAATGACCAATGGTCCCGGATTTACTTGCAGCGTGTACGAATCACCGGTGAATCGTGAAGCGCTGTCCCCTACGCTAATCACGAAGGTGTAGCTTCCGGCCGACCCCACCGGCGGCGTGCCCGACAATTGACCCGACGTCAGGGCGAGCCACGCCGGAAGTCCCGAGGCGGACCAGGAGTAGGGAGGTGTCCCTCCCGTCGCAGACAACAACGCTCCATAAGTTACGCCTTCGGTCGCTGGGCCCAAAGTGGAATTTCCGATGGTTAGCGGCGGTGGATCGACCAGCATTTGCAATGGAACGGTCGAGAGTAAGCCGGCGGAGTCGGACGCTCGGATCGAGAACGTGTAAGATCCTTGAGCGTTGATCGCCGGCGTTCCGCTGATTACGCCCGTAGCCGCATTCAACAAGAGCCCGGACGGCAACGTGCCCGAAGCGAGTGACCAACTGTAGGGCGGGACCCCTCCGGTTGCGGCCAGGCTCGCCGAGTACGTTCGACCGACGATGCCGCCGGGAAGCGCCGCCGCGGTAATGGACAATGGGGGCACGATATTCACGGCATAATTCTGAGTTGCGGAGAATAGCGTTTCGGAAAATCCATCCACGTCGGTCACCTTGGCTATGAATGTCGATGTTCCCGCCTGAGTCGGAATACCACTGATGGTTTGTCCGCTGAACGACAAGCCTGGTGGAAGCGATCCGGACGTAATGGCGAAGCTGCGACTGATCGTGCTGCCTTCAGTGGCCTGCAACATCACGGAATACGGCACGCCGACAACGCCCAGCGGCAGTGGTGAAGAGGTAGAGAACTGCAGCTTTGCATACTCCGTGAGCGTGTAGCTGAGCACCAGCACAGGGGAAACCTGGCCGTAGGTGAAGGTGACGTTTCCAGTACGCGTAGCGGACGTGGCATTGGGTGCCACATTGACGTTTATGCGGTCAAAACCGTCGCCATTTACGACGCCGGTAACGTTGATCCAAGGAACGGTCGCACCGGGCGTCAGCGGCCCGCAGGGAAAGTTTACAGTGAAAACATCCGAGCCACCCATATCTTCGAAAGTATGTCCCTGCGATGCGGGATCCAGCGTCGAACTGCAGAAACCTATGAACAATGTCGATTGCGCGGGCATCGACCGAGGAAAATTTGCATCGGTAACCTGTACGGTGAAATTGTCGCTAACTCCCGTCGGTGTTCCACTGATAACCCCTGACGGGCTCAGCGTCAGGCCGGGCGGAAGGGCGCCGACCAGCAAGCTCCAGGTATAAGGCGGAGTTCCTCCGGTGGCGTTCAGCGTTGCATTGTAAGGCAGATTAAACTGACCGCTTGGGAATTGCGTGGTGGTGATTGTAAGTGGCTGCGTTTGGCAAACAGCCGAGGTAGCTATTAACAGGGCAAGCCAAACGAGTAGCGCTAAGTTGAAACGCTTATAGACCACATCCATTCTTTCGGATGTTTATGGTCAATTCTTGAGGTGTCTTAGGAATGTATCGCTGAAAGAGCCGGCTCTTCTTCGTGAACCTGACCCGAATCAATCACCAGCCTGGCGATTCGTTCACGATGATAGACGGCATCGCCGAATGCGACCTCGGACGCTTTGGCGCGACGATAGAACAGGTGCGCGTCATTCTCCCATGTAAACCCCATGCCGCCATGCACCTGGATGGCCCGGTTGCCAACTTCCCGGTAAGCATCGCTGGCATAGGCCTTGGCCACCGATACGGCTACACGGGCCTCGGGGACCCCTTCCTGGATCGCCCAAGCTGCGAAATAAGCCGCTGAGCGGGAACTCTCGGTGTAAACCAACATATCGGCACAGAGATGCTGGACCGCCTGGAACTGGCCGATGGGCCGGCCGAACTGCTTGCGGGTTTTGGCGTACTCGACCGTCATTTCAAGCAGCCGCTGCATGCCGCCGGTCATCTCAGCGACCAATCCCACGGTTGCGACGTCGAGCATATGATCGAGAGCGGCGCGCGCCGGCTTGCCTTCCGCCAGCAGGTCTTCACGGGGCACGGAAACGCCGCTGAGGGCGACTTCGTAGAGCTTGCGCGTGGAGTCCATGGAGGGAAGCGCGGTGATGCTCAGCCCATGAGCTTTCGCCGGGATGAGGAACAGCGCGAGTTCGCCGTTCAAACGCGCGGCGCAGATCAGGAAATCGGCCGCTGCCGCGTCCCAGACAAATAGCTTTCGACCGTCGAGCAGGTAATTTCCCTGAGACGACGACGTGGCCTTCAGTTGAATGGAATCGGGCGACCACGAGGCTGATTCTTCGAGCAGCGCTACGGCTGCCTTCGCCTCGCCACTGGAAATAGCGCTCAGATACTTGTGCTGCTCGGAGCTCTTCGAAATGGTCTGGAGCAATGGGCCGGCCATCAGGACGGTGCTGAAGAAGGGTCCGGGCAGCAGCGCTCGGCCCATTTCTTCGAGAGTAGCCGCCATTTCCACCATGCCCATTCCGAATCCACCGAATTCTTCGGGCAGGATCATCCCGTTCCAGCCTTGCTCGGCGATCTTGCTCCATAGCGCCTGGTCGAGCGCGGTGTCGGTCTCCATGAGCTTCCGGACTTCGGCCATGGGGCACTCGGCGGCCAGGAATTTCCGAACGGTGTTCTTCAGAGTCTGCTGAGTTTCTGTTAATCCGAATTGCATGAGGGGTTCCTGGATTCTTAGTAGCTCTTCGGAAGGCCGAGGACGAAGTGGCCGACGATGTTGCGCTGGATTTCCGAAGTGCCGGCTTCGATGGTGTTGCCGCGCGCGCGCAGGAATGAGTACGCCCAGGCGCCGTCGTCGATGGCGCCGGCCGTCGCCCTTGGTCAGCTGCACGTAAGGGCCGAGCAGTTCGGCGGCGACCTGCTGGAAGCGCTGATTCAGCTCAGTCCAGAAGATCTTTTGGATGGAGCCCTCCGGACCCGGCACGCCATTTTGATTGATGCGGGTGATGGCCCGCATCTGATTCAGTCGCATGATTTCGATGTCGACAAAACTCTGAGCCAGCTTTTGCCGCATCACTGGATCGGCGGCCGCGGGCTGTCCATTGCGCTGGATCGTGTGCGATAGTTCGACCAGGCGGTCGAACTGGCGTTTGAAGGTAATCTGCATACCGGCGCCCAGCGTGGCGCGCTCATGCATCAGCGTTCCGATGGCTACGTTCCAGCCGTCGCCGACTTTGCCCAGCACGTTTTCAGCCGGGACGCGGACATCGCGAAAGAAGAGCTCGCAGAATTCGCTCTCGCCGGTCATCTGCCGCAGCGGCCGGACCTCGACGCCCGGAGATTTCATATCTACCAGGATGTAAGTGAGTCCATGGTGCTTGGTGGAGGCGGGATCGGAGCGCGTCAGAAGAGCGCACCAATCGGCGGCCCAGCCGTAGCTGGTCCAAACTTTTTGCCCGTTGATGACGTAATGGTCGCCATCCAGGCGCGCTTCGGTGCGGACATTGGCCAGATCCGAGCCGGCGTTGGGCTCGGAGAATCCCTGGCACCAGATCTCTTCGGCATTGAGGATATTCGGAAGGAAGCGCTTCTTTTGAGCGTCGGTACCGAAGGCGATGACGGTTGGACCGATGAGAATCAGGCCCAGGACGTTCGCCAGCGGTGGCGCGCCGGCGCGCGCCATTTCCTCAGTGAAGATGACCTGCTCCATCAGCGTCGCGCCGCGGCCGCCATACTCTTTGGGCCATGCAATGCCTGCCCATCCGGCGTTATAGACCTTCTTCTGCCAATCCCGCAGAAATTCGAAGCGCGCCAGCATCTCATCCTCGGTGCGATGCTTTTCCCAATCGGGAGGGACGTTGGCAGTGAGCCAGGCGCGGAGCTCGTCGCGGAATTTGAGTTCCGGCGGGGAGAGGTTGAGATCCATGTTTCACACAGGATATCAGGTGGGAGCGACGGGACGCTGGCTCGCATGTCCCGAATTTGTTAGCTAACTGGTAAATCTGTGCGAACTCAATATTTACCTATGTGGGCGGACCGCCCGCTCCGCGGCCTTTCCGAGAATGACCCAGATAACGGCCCCGTTTGGATGCTTGTAGGCGATCGGCTTCTTGAGCCTTTTAGGCTTTGCGAGCACCCAAGCATAAGTCTTCCGATAGCGGCCGAGCACAGCCTCCCGAGGACGCATCCCAGCCTTTGCAGCATTACGCCGGAACGCGCTCTTCGTGAGAGGACCGACGCAATCGATCAGCTCACATATCCCCACTACCGTGCCGGAACCGCCGGCGATTAACCCAATGAGCCCCGACGGATAGAAGTCCTTGCCCCGCGAATCTCCCAGGTTTTTGTGTCCGCCAGGATGTGATCAATCCATGGACGCCGGGATTATAAGAGCGCGAAGCATGCCCAAGGCTCTCACAGATTAAGAGCCACCGCTGGCTTGATACAACTATAGAAGTGGTCACCCTCGACGGCTCGCGGCTCACGTTCGACGAAGTACACCGCGTCTCAATATCAGACGAGCAGACCGAAATCGCCCGCGGCGCTATCACAGCAATGCAACGCTCGCGCGCCGTGGTCGAGAAATTGGCCGCCGGGGACGACGCAGTCTATGCCGTGAATACCGGTGTCGGTCTTTTGGCGGATGTCCGCGTGCCGCCGGAGCAACTGGAGCAGCTCCAGCGCAACGTGGTTCGGTCGCACGCCTGCGGAGTCGGACCGCCGCTGGCGCGCGAGGAGGTTCGCGCGATGATGCTGATTCGCGCCAACGTGCTCACGAAAGGCTTCTCTGGGATTCGGCCGCTCGTGGCCCAGCAGCTTTGCGATCTTCTGAACCACGGCGTAACGCCGGTTGTTCCGTCGCAAGGCAGCGTGGGGGCAAGCGGTGACCTGGCGCCATTGGCGCACATCGCGCTGGTACTGATGGGTGAAGGAGAAGCTGAATTTCAGGGCACGCGCCGAGCGGGCGGGGAAGCGTTGAGGAGCGCTGGAATCGAACCCATCGTCCTGGCGTCGAAGGAAGGCATCTCGCTGGTAAACGGTACGCAGGCGATGCTGGCCGTGGGCGGACTGCAGTTGCTGGCGGCCGAGACCCTGGCGGATTCGGCCGACCTCATTTGCGCCATGACCGTGGACGGACTGCGCGGGACGCCGCGGGCATTTGACCCGCGCCTGCACCAGACACGCCCATTTCCCGGGCAGATCCAGAGCGCGGCCAATCTCGCACGGTATCTGGAGGGCAGTGAGATCCGCGAGTCCCATGTCACCTGCCGCCGCGTGCAGGATGCCTATTCCCTGCGATGTGCTCCGCAAGTTCATGGAGCGGTGCGCGACATGCTGGAGGAGGCGCGCCGGATAATGGCGATCGAACTGAACGCCGTCACGGACAATCCGCTGGTGATCGAGGACGAAATTATCTCCGGCGGCAATTTTCACGGTGAACCACTGGCGCTGCAACTGGACGCGCTCGCAATCGCAATGACAGTCCTGGCCGGGATCTCCGAGCGGCGAGTGGACCGGCTGGTCAACCCGGCGCTGAACGAAGAGCTGCCCCCATTTCTGGCCACCCACGCCGGCCTGGAATCGGGATTCATGATGCTTCAGGTCACCGCGGCTGCGCTGGTGGCTGAAAACCGAGTACTGTCGCATCCCGCGTCCACTGGATCGATTACAACCAGTGGCAACAAAGAGGATTTCGTCAGCATGGGCATGACCTCGGCCATGAAGTTCAAGCAGGTTGTGCGGAACACGCGGCATGTGCTGGCGATCGAGTTGCTGGCCGCCGCGCGCGCTTTGGATTGCTTGCGGCCACTGCGGTCGAGCGCGGTGATCGAGCGAGTGCGTGCGGATCTGGCGAAGGTCAGCACGCCATGGACAGCTGACCGGGCCTTGGCCAGCGATATCGAAAGCGCAGGCGAATGGATTGCAGCGCGCGCGATGGCGCCGTTCTAGTCCGCGATGTACACGTTGAAATTCGTGACGCTTTCATAACCCATGCGCTTATAAAGCGATAGCCCGGATTGCGTGGCCTGCAGTACCGACCGCTCGATTCCGGCGCTCTGGCCCGCCTGCTCGACCACCTTCCGCATGATAGCTTCCGCATAGCCCAGCCGACGGTGTTCCGGCATGGTCGCGACCGAGTACAAGCCGATCACATCCCCGGTAACGATCGCCGCAGCGGTAGTAACCGGGCGCTGATTGACGAAGCCGACATACCCTTTCAATTCCCCCATCCAGGCCCGTTCGGCGGCGTATATCGCCAGGCACACTGAATAAGGAATATCGAACGCCACCGACATGATGTGGGCGAAAGCGCTGCGTGTGCGATCGCTGTTGACTGGTTCTATCTCCAGCGCCGGCAGCCCGCGGCGAGGCGGCGCCAGACGTTCGGCGTACATACCGGGCGCGTCGGTTAATGGACGCAGTCCATGCCGGCTGAAAATGCGGTTGGCGTCGCGGCGCAGAGGTAGGCCGAGAAAGGCATCACAGACCCAGCAGGTCCAGCGCACGTTCCTGGAATCGAACTGCTTGGAGGATATATCGATGACGCGATCGAGGGCGCGGGGGTCCGAATCGATGGGCTCGGCCACCAGCGCGGCATTGAAAGCGGCGTAGTTCAAACCGCAAAAAATCAAAGAAACGCCGGGAATATCGCGAACTTCGCCGGTATTGCGGGCCTGCCCAAAAAACCGCAAGGCTCGAAGAAGGTTTTTGGCAACCGCGAGACTCCGGGACTCCAGCATTTAGCGATTAGACCAGAAAGCGTCCCTATTGTGGGTTGAGTCGACTGCCGCGGTCGGCTACGATCATGACTTGCATGTCCCGCGCCAGTCTTACAACTTCTTGGACGACGCTCCTTCCCAAAGGTCTTGTCTTCTGTTGCGTGGGTCTAGCTACGAACAGGTGTGTGACGCCGTTCAACCTCGCGAACTCCACCAAAGTTCCGGCTACGTCGTGACCTTGCAAAACCCGTGCTTCGATATGGAGGTTGCGCGCAAAATTCAGGTGGCGCTCCAGGGCCTCGCGCTGCGGCGAGGCGAGGTCTCCGAGATCGCTGTCGCGGCTGACAGCTACGGCGAAACAGTCGGCATGCAGATAGTCGGCGACACGCTTGCCGCGGCGTATCAGCATAGCGGTGGTTGGATCGGGCGTGACCAGGATAAGAATGCGATCGACGCTGCGGGGAAACTCGCCTGATTCATCACCGTTCGGCGCCGTCTCCTGGAATCCGGGTGAGTCATAATCGACGTGCCGGATTTCGACTTCGTGCGCCGTTTGCCGGAGCGCCAGTTCCCGCAACGCCACCAGCGTAGATTCCTGGAAGAAATGCTGCAGAGCCTTGCGCGCCTTGTCCGGGGGATAAACGACGCCGCGCGCCAGCCGGTTGAGCAGGGCCCGAGGCGTCAGATCCACCATCACCACTTGATCGGCGCGCTGCATCACCCAATCCGGAATTGTTTCCCGGACGCGGACTCCCGTAATCTGCCAGACCTGATCGTTGAGACTCTCCAGATGTTGGATGTTCATGGTGGTGAGAACATCGATGCCGGCCTCAATCAGCGTCTCGACGTCCTGCCAGCGCTTGACTCTTTCCGATCCCGGGACGTTGCTGTGGGGAAATTCATCGACCACGCACACCTGGGGACGGCGGTGAAGAATGGCGTCCGTATCCATCTCCTCGAAGATGGTGCCGCGATAGTCGACCTTGCGGCGGGGTATGATCTCCAGCCCCTCGGTCCTGGCGATGGTGTCGCTGCGCCCGTGTGGCTCGAAGTACCCAATGACCACGTCCTGGCCCGGGCGCTTCATCTCCTGGGCCTCTTCCAGCATCTGGTAGGTCTTGCCGACTCCGGCGGCATAACCCAGATATATTTTCAGTTTGCCGGGCGTCGGGCGATCGGCCATATGCTAATGCGGGAAAACGCGTACGTCGATGTCATTGGAGCCGCGTATCAACCGGTCCAACGGAGTTCCGGTGAGCCGCTCCCACCATCCCTCGCGCGTGCTATGGCCCACGAAGATTTGGGTGATGCCGCGCTCCCGGGCGAACTTCAGAATAGTTTCGATGGCGTCTTCGCCGTCCAATATCTCGATGTGGGCGTTGGCAGACCGGGCAATCGCGAGGTTACGATCGAGCGCCGTCTGGTCGTCTGCTGAAAGCTCCGGCTGGCTGACATATGCGACGGTCAGGTCGCCATGGAAGCGCTCCGCGTTGCGCCTTCCGCTTTCAATCATCGGGCCCGCATTCGCGCGCGGAGTGATGCACACCAGGATTCGCTCCTGCGTGCCGAAGTTAGGCGCGATCCCATTGCGCTGGAGGTAGGTTTCCAGTTGGCGATCCACGACGTCGGCCGCCAGCAGGAGCGCAATCTCCCGAAGTTCGGATAGCTTCTGCGCTTGGCTGGCCTGTCCTGGATCTGCCTGGTTTTCGCCCGCGCGGCTAATGCACATCTCAGGCGGCGCATCCACCACTACGATCTCGTCGGCTGAGTTCAAGAAGCTGCGTGGCACCGTTTGAGTCACTCTTTTTCCAGTGACTTTCTCTACGCGTTCGCGCAACTCGTCAATATATTGAATGTTCACGGAGCTGATGACTGAAATGCCTGCTTGCAGAATTTGCTGCACGTCTTGCCATCGGCTTGGATTTGCTGCCCCGGGCGGATTGTCGTAAGCCAAGCCGTCTACCAGGCAAACCTCCGGGTGCCGCTGAAGAATCGCAGGCACATCCATAACCGGGACATCGTCCACCATCTTGAGTGGAATCACGGGAAGTTTGGCCAGTAGAGCTTCGATCTCATGCGACGTTTTAGGCTGTAGCGCGCCGACTACAACATCTTGTCCTCGCTCATGCCGCCGCCGGCCTTCATCCAGCATCCGAAAGGACTTGCCGACGCCGGAGGCGTAGCCCAGAAACACTTTGAGTTTCCCGGTCTTTTCATATGCTTCTTCCGCCTGCAACTGCTGCAGTAGCTCTTCAGGGGTGCGGCGTCGCGTGCTGACCGGCATTGCTCTTTCCTTTATTATCGACGATGGCCGCCGGCAATTCTCACCACACCCCTGTTTTGCCGCCGAACCACCAGATCATGCCCAACGTCGCCGTATTTTGTTCGCGCTTAAGCAGCCCTGGAGTAGCCGTAAGAAAGAAGGGTACATCCGAAAAGTCCCGCCGGTACTCCGCCCGCATCTGGAAACCATCGACGGGCTGGTAAATGAAAGTTAGGGTGTCTTCCTTCAACACCTGCGTTATCCCTGAAAAAAGGCCATGGTGATCCGACAGATACTCGAAGCGATCGGCCAAACCGAAGCGCGGCGTAAACTGATACTTCACGTATCCCACCCCGCCAGCCACCCGCGCCGGCGCGGAATTCGTAAACACGCGGTTGACGACGTAGTCGGCCTCCGCGGCCAGGGACAGGTTCGCGGTCGCGTTCCACTGAACATAAGTGTCGAAGATATGCTCGCGTCCGTTTGGAGTTGGCAGGATGGGGGTTATTGAGAGCCCCGGCTGGGTCGGCAGGATTGGCAGTCCTGGATTCAGGTCGGGGACCAAGGCTCGCCCTTCTTCCCCGAAGTAATAGTTCAGATTCCAGGAAATGTTTTTGGTCGGTTTGATTGTGAACAGTAATGCGTTCGACTTGAAGCCATTGAAGTCCTCGGTCTGATTCGCGCCGTTGACTAGCCAGTATTGAAGGCTCAGTTTGTCGCTGAAGTTGTAGGTACTCCGAACGCCCATGTGATAGAAGGGAAGGAAATTGAAGTAATAGGATCGAGAATAATTGAATTGGTCCTTGGCGTAGTTGTTCTCGAAGCCGAACGCGCTGGCGAATTTGCCGAAATCAACCGTTAGCCCGCTGCCGACCGGCAGGATGTAGGTGCCGTAAGCTTGGAAGATGTTGCGATACACCTGCGGCCTGGGCTCATTCTGCGCTCCTCCCTGCAAGGTTTCCGTGTTTTGACCGAACATGAGATCCAGCCGAAAGCCCAAGCGGCGTCCGGCGGCCGCATCCGCGCTGCGTTCTACGACGATGTCGGCCTGATTCAGAGTGAAATTGTTGCTGGTGACGTCATTGGCTCGCAGGAAATTGACACCTCCCAGGGGCCGGTTGAAATTGTAGCCATAGTATCCATCGAAGTTGAAATTGAGCGTTGTACCTGGGGCGAAGCCTGGCAGCGAAGGACTGTCGAGTATCGCAGCTGCGGTTGGCGCTGAAGCAGTTGAAACCGCTGGCGCAGGTTCCGGACCGGGCGAGGAGGCGGCGATCCCGGTTCTGGCCTCGACGGCCGCCAGACGCTGTTCGAGTCTCGCTATGCGATCCAGCAGGGCGCGCTCGCGGTCGGTCGGTTCCGCACTCGTTTGTGCGTATGCAGCTTGTAGAATCAAGCATCCCAGCAGGCTGATTGTCCGGCATGTCATGAACATCAGCCTAACGCTTCGGCAGCGCCGAGCGTCAGAGTTTGACGAGCACCGCGATAATGATACGATTCTCTCGCTTACGCAGATCCGGAGTGAAACCTGGGACGAGCGCCGCCGGGTCGCCTGTATTGCCACCTATCGGCGTAATCCCTCCGTTTCCGGTGAAGTAAGGGACATTGGAGGCCCGATGATTGTATTCGAAACGCCACGTGATGAATTGCTTGGGCATGTAGTCAAAAGTTGCCGAGGCGTCCCAAGCCTTGTACTGATTGCCAGGACTCTCTGTGAAATAGGGTGATCCGGTGAAGGCGGTCGCTCCATTGATCGGCGGTAGCAGCACCAGATAGCGGCCGGGATTGTTGATGGCGCCTCCGCCCAGCGTGACTGCAAACAGGTCTTTGTGGAACCAGAAGCGTTGATAGGTCATGAAGCCGAGGAAGTACTGCGACGGTTTTTCAGCTGTTCCCCCCATGCAACTGACACCGCTGTTAGTGCCAAATTCGCAACCAGCATCCACAGTCACGGTCATGGCTGCTTTGTCGAAGAGTCTGTTCGGATTGTCGTAATACTTGATCTGGATACTGTCGTCGGTATGGAAGCGCTTGCGTCCGGGGATACCCAATGTGTCGGTGCCGTAATATTGATTTCCAAGAACAGAAAGCCATCCTGTCGGGCGATAGAGAATTTGGACGCCGAAGCCGGGTGCTTTATTGAACTTGCCATACGACTGCCATCCGTTAACGAACCACGGCTCGATCTTCAGCTTTTCCGTTGGAAATACCTGAATACGGACGCCATTGAAAAACCAGGGCGTGTTCGAAGAGACGTAGGACGGCTGATAAGCCCAATTATCGAACTGGTAGTAACTGAACAGTCCGACATAGGACATAAAGATCCCAGCGTCAACATTAATTCCATGCAACTTGTCGAAGTGATACCCTCCGTACGCTTCCGAGATATATCGGTACGCTGTGTCGAGGGTCCACTGGCCGAGCCCCGGACTGGCGTCGTTGCGCGGCGTGGTGGATGAATACATACCGAATTGCGTCATGAGCCGGCCGCGAACGTTGTTCCAGTGAAAATCACCGCCAACCCCGAATTGCGTGAGCTGGACTTCGCCTGATCGGAAAACCTCGCTCGACCCGCCGATGCTATGGTCACTCGGGTGGTTGTAATCGTAAACGTAGTCGGCGTCTACTCTCAACTCGCCCGTAAACACTTTAGTGTCGAGAGGGGACTCGGTGGTACGCGGGTTGCCAGTTAGCCATGTGAAGTCGGCAAACGTGAATGGCTCCGGCTTAGCAGCGGGCTGGGACTCCGGTGGCGGCTGTACAGGGGTGTTGCTCGCAGCCGCTCCGGCCGGTGGCGTTTGAACCGGTGGCGCAGGGTGCGAGGCCTCGCTTAGTAGTTCATCCTCCAACCTGGCTAGCCGGGCTTTTAGTTCATTGACTTCGTCGAGTATGAGCCGCTCGCGTTCTGTAAGGGCCGGCGCGGGACGCGGGGGCTCCTCCGCCCATGCCAGAACTCCGGAAAGAATCAGAAGGGCACCGACGACGTGGTGAGTACCGCACTTGAGTAATTGCACGCTTCAAGTCTAAGTGCCCGGGCGTAAAGAAGTAATAAAGAGCGCATTAGGACTTCATAAGCTTTCACTCCTGCAGACTTCGTGCGATACTGAACAAAACACCCCGAAGTGCTTGAGTATTTTAGCCTGCCACGCCCGCCGGCGCTGATATCTCACAAATTTGAACTGGAGAAACAAAATGAATAAACGGACCGTCGTTCTTTCATTCGCCGCCGGGTTGCTGGGCGGCGCAATATCACACTACCTGTCCCCACAATTGGTTCGGGCAGAATCGCAGGCGCTCAAGGAGTTCCGAGCCGAAAGTTTCGTTCTGGTGAGTGACAAGGGGAGCATCCTCGGCACGTTATCTAACGAAGGTGGACGGCCGTCGCTCAAGCTTTTCGATGACCGTGGCCGCGAGATCTGGAGTGCGGGCGGCAAGTTGGGCGTCCGAACAGCCTCGGTGGGCCGGTAATCGAAACGTAGCGGCCACGCTAAAAATCGAGACGCAGAGCGACTTGCCCGGTGCGGTTACCCGAATTCTCGGCCGACTGAACGCTGGTTATCTTGCCGAAAGTCGCCGGTGCGGAGACATCGACGGCGGGTGCGGCAAAATTCGGGTGATTCGGCAGATTCGTGAAGGTTGCCTCGAAGCGCGCATGCAGACGTTCGCCCAAAGCGAAGGTTTTCGATAACCCGCCTGCCAGGGCGATCGTTTGCGGGCCGACCAGGATGCCGATACCTGAGTTTCCGATTCGGCCTGCGTTAGCAGGCGTCTGCGCAAACGCATTGATGTCGAAAAACTGATTCGGGCTTGGATTTTCGAGATTGCCGTTTCCAATTCGATCCGGACGCAGAATCGCCCCGCGATAAACCAGGTTGAGATTCGCCGGATCGAAGCTTGCGCTCGTGACAGGCGTAAGATACGGACCCGTTTCCCACATCGAAATCGTACTCAATTCCCATCCGCTCAGAAGCGCGCTACCGAATGAGTTCATGTGATTCATATATTTTCGATGCGGGCCGAAGGGGAGTTGGTAGATCGCCGATATCAGCACCCGCTGCTGGCGCGTACCAGCGATGTTGCCGCGGTCGAGATTCAAATTGAAGCGATCCGCGACCGGCGTTCCGTAGATCACTTCCGGGCTGAACGCTCCCGGCCCGTCACCAGCGGCATCCCCTAAGTTTTTCGACCAAACATGACTTGCCTGGAACATCAGACCGTGGCCGAAACGCTTGTTAAGCTCAGTTTGCAAGGCCTGGTAATTGGCAAAACCCAGATTCTCCGAAGATAAGATCCTGCCCCAGTTCAAATAGGGCCGGCTAGCGGGGTCGTAGGGCTGATCGCTGGCGTGAACCTGGTTGAGGTCTACGGTGATCGGCAGGCGATAGGTGTTCATTCCCAGATAGCTGACTTTTAGCGCCAGGTCAGAAACGATTTCACGCTCCAGCGTGAAATTCCACTGGGCGGACTGCGGATCGCGGTAATGCAGGTTTACATTCTGATAAAAATCGGCTGTGCCCGCGATGGCAAGAGGATTGTCGGGCGTACCGACCTGCGGGAACTGATAGGCGGGTTGTCCGCCTGCGAGCAGCGAGTTTGCGGTGGTTCGGACAACTGCGACGTCGATATTCGTGGTGTTGAACGAGAGTTGGCCCAAGCTCGTAATGGTGAAAATACCGAAGCCTCCCCGAATAACTGTTTTCGAGTCCGCAAACGGCCGGTAAGCGAAACTGAATCGCGGCTGGTAGTTGCCCTTGTAAAACTGGCGGACGCCTGGTCCCAGGCCGACCGAACCGGCGCTTTCGACTGGACCGCAGGGAAGAGCCGGGTTTACACCCGGACAGGCGTTGATAGATACGAGAAAGCCTGGGCGGGGCTGGTTGCTGTTTGGAACGATAATTCCGCCGTTGCTCGGATCAAAAGCCGTCAGATTATTGTCCTGGCTTACAAAGGGCGGCAGCGCTTGCCAACGGAGCCCCAGGCTCAGCGTGAGCCGTGCGTTCACATGCCATTCGTCTTGCGCAAAGACGCCGGTTTGGATGGCGCGCGCATGCACGTCCGGCCCCGATTGAGCGACATATGTAGTGGCCGGAAGCCCCAACAGCAGGTCGCCAAACGCATTGCCCGTGAATGTTCCGGAAGCAAAGGTGAACGCGCCGAAATCGTCCGATCCGCCAAAGCTCTCCAGATCCTGATAAAAGACCCGCCGGATATCGACGCCAAATTTGAAAGTGTGCTTGCCTTTGATCCAACTCAGATTGTCGGCGAACTGAATGGTCTGCGATTTAGTGATTCCAGCCTTATCGCGCCCCAGCGCTGTAAATCCGGTGCCATCGCTGAAGTTGAAAGCCGGGAAGGCGGCTGTGGTAGGGTGGTCGCTCAAATCGAGTCCCGTCAAGCCAAGCTCGCTGATAGCCGTTGCTCCTTCGATCGGAAACTTGACGTTCAGCGTGTAGTAGGACGTTCCAATACGTGCTTCGTTCAACAAGTTCGGTTTGAGGCTGTAGTTATAGGAGAGCAGAAAGTTGCGGTTGGTCTCGTGGTCCTGATCGCTGGGAAGCAGAGCGTTCGCTACCGTTGTGTCGACATTTTTCCAGCTCCAGCGCCCGTAAATCTGTTGCTTGCTGCTCAGATTGTGGTCAATTCGAAGATCGTATCCGTTGGTGCTCGCCGGAGTGGGCGCCTGGCGGCGATAGTCGGCGTTCGTATCGGTGCCACTCCCGAAATTGGCCGCCGGGATGTATTCACTCAACAGGCGCTGTGCCGTTGCATTGAGGCGGCTGACCGGAATCTGGTTGTTCTGAAACGGCGTCCCACTCAACGGATCTACGACCGGAGGGCCAGGGAGATCATTGAGGTTCCCCTGCCGCATTGCAGCCGTGGGCACGGAGAATTGTTGAGGGGTTGAAAAACTGCGGCGATTTCCCTCGTAATCCACAAAGAAGAAAGTCTTGTCTTTGCCGCTGTAAACGCGTGGAATGTCGACCGGACCGCTGACGCTGCCGCCGAAGGTGTTGAAGGCCTTGTGCGCCTTCGAATCGAAGCCGTACGGCGTGGCATCCAGCACGCTGTTCTGCAGGTATTCAAACGCGCTTCCGTGCAGCTGGTTGCCGCCGCTCTTGGTTGTGATCGTGACATCGCCGACCTGGGAAAACTCCGCATTGTTGTTGAACTGGGTGACCTTGAATTCGCTAATCAGCTCCGAGGAAGGATTCATGTTTCCAAGCGCTCCGTTTTGCCGGATGTTCACGGTAGAAACTCCGTCTACCGAGTATTGAATCTGCGATGGAGCGCCGCCGCTAAGCGATACATTCCCTTGCGCGTCCTGCTGGGCACCCGGCACCGCTACTAAAGCGGCCAACGGGCTAGTAGTCGCACCGCGGTAGTTCACTGGCAATTGGACCACTTGTTGGAAATTCTTGGTATCGCCCAGAGTACCGCTCTCGGTGTTCACGATTCCGGCGGTCCCCTGGACTTCGATGCTTTGACCGATAGCGGCGACCTGCATCACTATATCGGCTCGTACTGTCTGCCTGGCATCGAGTTGTACGGAGGCCATCCGAAACGGCGAGAACCCGTCTTTTGCGGCTGTAATTTCATACTTCCCGGGTTTCAAGCTCAGAAACTGAAAGGCGCCGTCAGGCCCTGACTTGGCGGTGTGCATGGTGTTATCGCCCAGGTTTTTGGCCACGATGTCTACGTCCGGAACAACCGCCTGGGTTTGATCTTGAGCTACGCCGACAATTGTTCCGAACGTCGATTGGGCGCTCGCTCCAGTCGCGATGCAGGCTGCCAAGACAAGAATCGAGGCGTATTTTCCGAGCATGGTCAGTTATCTCCCCTTAGTCGTATTGCTCAGTCTCTAAGCGGCGACAGGGGCTGAGATGACTGATTATCCAGTGGCAAGTGTAATGGGAACGCCATAAGGAAGGCATAAAAACCGAGTAAGCATTCCATAAAGGGCGCGGTTTAATGGCTTGGGCCACCAGATCGAGGTCGTTTTTTCTTTGTCCGCGCGGGTCTTGCCCACTACACTTGAACTGAGAGAGCCATGAGGAAGAGCCTGCCGTTGGTGCTTCGCCACGCCATGTACAACCTGCGTGGCGGCTTCTTGATTCGCCCGCTAACGATCGCGGTGGCACTCGGCTGCGCGGGTGCATTTCTGTCGTGGTTGGAAGAGGAGTTTCCGGCCGCAAGCGCCTGGGTGCCGGTGGTCCTGTTCCCCTCGCATTCCGACCCGCAAGTCGCCCAGGTCATTCTGGGGGGCATCGCCGCCTCCATCATGACGGTGGTGTCCATCGTCTTCGCCATCCTGCTGATGACGCTCACCCTGGCGTCGATGCAGTTCTCGCCGCGCATCATCGTCAGCTTCTCCAGAGACCGCGTGACGCAATGGACGCTCGGTATATTCCTGGGCACTTTCTCATATTGCATGGCCGCGCTTCCGACGGCGCACTCTCTCCCTCACCCCTTCGCGCCGGTGGCCACTGTCCTGGGCGCGATGCTACTGGCGCTGGTTTGCGTCGGTTTGCTGCTCTTCTTCATTCACCACATCTCCCAGGCCATCAGCGTCAATCACATCGTTGACAGAATCGCCCAAGAAACCGAAGCCATGATCGATGAGCTGATGCCGCGGCCTCACCGGCTGAACCGGCTGGAGGATGTTGAACCGCTCCGGCCCAACCCGAGCGAAGTGGCCGTTTCGAGCGATGTATCGGGCTACATCCGCTTCGTCGATACTCGACGCCTGGTTGCTTTTGCGAAGCATTATCATGTCAGTGTCCGCGTGCTGCGGCGGGTCGGTCAATTCGTTCCATCGGGAATCCCGCTGTTGATGGTTTCCAAGGGGAACCGCTTGCCGCCCGAGGAAACCGTGGAACTTCTGGCGGCGTTTGACTTTGGTCCGACCAGAACTTTACAGCAGGACGTGGAGTTTGGCGTCTTGCAGATTGTAGATATTGCGTTGAAGGCCATCTCGCCTGCCGTCAACGACCCCACCACTGCCATCAGCTGCGTGGACCAGTTGAGCCGCATACTGATCCGCTTCGCGTCCCGAGAGCCGCCCGAGGATCTGCTGTATGATCCGCCTGGAATCGTTCGCGCCAGCATTGGATGGATTCACTTCGAGCGGCTGCTGGACGCGGCCTTTGAGCAGATTCGCATGTATTCGAAGGCGGACGTGGCCGTCAGCTTACGGCTGCTGCGAGCTCTCGGTGACATCGCCGCCTCGACACCCGGTGTGGAGTTCCGCCGGATACTGATCGATCGCGGAACGCGCGTAGTCGCAGGCTGCTCCGAAAAACTCGGGGAAGCCGAACTCAACGAGCTGCGGGCTCGCCAGGCAACGCTTGAGAGCTTCACCGCGATCCCACAGTCCTAGCTGGAAGAGCTGGCTAGGGTGCGGAGCCCCCTTCCCGCCGGGCGAGGGCGCATATTTTGTGAGTTCCTTACGCCCTCTTTATGACTTCTTTACGAGCCGCGTGCAGAAATTAAGGTATGGAACCTCCCGGAGGTCAATGGCGCGGCACCCTGTATGCACGGGTGTTCTGGGTTGACGCCTTCGGGATTCACAATCACACCGTTTCAGGCTGGCCGCGATGACACCGAGCGGCTTTGGCCAGATGTTGGCGTTTCTGGCGTTGCTGGTGCTGATTACCAAGCCGCTGGGGGCCTATATGGCCGCTGTCTTTGAAGGCAAGCGCGTCTTTGCTTCAAGACTGATTCTTCCCGTGGAACGCTTGATTTATCGGATCACGCGAATCCACCCGGAAAACGATCAGCTCTGGACATCCTACGCCGGCTCATGTCTTTCGTTCAGCCTGGTGAACTTCCTCCTGTTCTATGCGCTGTTGCGATTGCAAGGCTATCTGCCGTTCAACCCCCAGAGGTTTGGCACTGCGGCCGCGATGCCCGGCTCGACGCCGATGACGCCCGATTTGGCATTCAACACCGCGGTCAGCTTCCTGACGAACACCAGCTGGCAAGCCTATTCGGGAGAATCGACACTCAGCTACTTAGCGCAAATGGCAGGAATCTGCGTCCAGAGCTTCACATCGGCCGCTGCGGGCATGGCGGTCGCCATCGCTATGATCCGGGGTTTTGTGCGGCAAAGCCGCGGCAGGCTCGGAAATTTCTGGGTAGACCTGACGCGGTCCATCGTTTATGTGTTGCTTCCCCTGTCTTTCCTGGCTGCTGTGTTGTTGTGCTCGCAGGGCGTCATTCAGAATCTGGGCTCCTATCGCGTTGTGACCACTGCGGAAGGATCAAAACAGACCATTAGTCTCGGCCCGGTCGCTTCTCAGGAGTCGATCAAGCTGCTCAGCTCGGATGGAGGCGGATTCTTCAATGCAAACTCGGCCCATCCTCTCGAAAATCCGACGCCATTGACGAACCTATTCGAAATGCTGCTCATCCTCGCGATTCCAGCGGCCTTGACGCACACGTTCGGCCGAATGACCAGGGCTCCGACGCAGGGGTGGGCGCTATTTGCGGCGATGCTGATCCTGTTCGTGAGCGGAAGCGTGATCGCCGCGTGGAGCGAGCAACGGGGAAATCCGGCGCTGCCCGCCGGCGCTGCCCCCAACATGGAGGGTAAGGAGGCACGCTTCGGTGCAGCGGCATCGTCACTCTTCTCTGTTGTCAGCACCGCATCCAGCGATGGAGCGGTGAATAGCTCGCACGACAGCTTTACGCCGCTGGCGGGGCTGGTACAAATGTTCAATCTCAAATCTGGTGAAGTGATTTTCGGGGGAACCGGATCAGGCCTGGTGTCCATGTTCTTACTGGTCCTGGTGACGGTCTTCATCGCAGGGCTGATGGTCGGCCGAACGCCCGAGTACTTGGGCAAGAAGATCGAAGGCCGGGAAATTAAGCTGGTGATGTTGTCATTGGTTGCTACGGCTGCAGCGATGTTACTGTTCTCGGCCCTTAGCCTGATCATTCACTTTTCACCCGCCAGCATGTTCAACGCACCCGGGGCGCCCATAGCCAACTTGGGCAATCCCGGATCGCACGGGTTGAGTGAGATCCTGTATGCCAACGCCAGCGCCGTTGCTACTAACGGCAGTTCTTTTGCGGGCTTGAACGCCAACACTCCGTGGTTCAACGTGACGCTGGGTCTGGAAATGCTCATCGGACGATTCCTGGTGATTATTCCCGCGTTGGCTATCGCCGGCAGCCTGGCACGGAAGCGCAAGCTTGCGGCGACCCTTGGAACGATGCCAACCAATGGTCCGCTGTTTGTGGCATTACTGATCGGGACCGTGTTCCTGGTTACGGCCTTGACGTTTCTGCCCGCGTTCTCACTCGGCCCCATCGCGGAGCATTACCGGATGATATCTAGCGATAGCGGCCGTTAAAGCCGCTTACTTGCGCGGGAACGTGCGGTCCAGATCGAGGTTGAGCTTAAGGACGTTCACGCGGGGCTCGCCCAGGAAGCCCAAGTCCCGGCCTTCGGTGTGAGCGGCAATCAACGTCCGGATCTGGTCCACCGACGCGCCGCGCGCATTTGCGACTCGCTCGGCTTGCACTTCGGCCGACGCTGGGCTGATATGCGGATCCAGGCCGCTGCCGGAGGTGGTAAGTAAATCCGCTGGGATGGCTCCCTGGTAACCGGGATTGTCCTTGTGAAACTTGTCCACGGAAGCTTGTACACGATCGATCAGCTTCTTGTTGGTCGGCCCGAGATTCGATCCACCGGATGCGGTGGCATCGTAGCCATCATTGCCGGCAGCCGAGGGGCGAGGCTGGAAGTATTCGGGCTTGGTGAAATTCTGGCCGATTAGCTCGGAACCGATGACTTGGCCGTTGACAGTGATCAGACTGCCGTTGGCTTTATCGCGGAAAAGCATCTGGCTTAAGCCGGTGACTGCCAGGGGATAAATCAGACCTGTCAGGACCGTCATCACCAGCGTCATTCGCAATCCTGGGAGAAGTTGCTGCCACATATTCGTTCACCTCAAGCGAGTTTCAATAGAACCAGCAGCTGGTCGATCAACCAGATGCCCGGGAAAGGTGCGAGGATGCCCCCGATTCCATAGATCATCAGGTTGCGGCGCAGCAGGCTGGCGGCGCCCTGCGGCCGGTATTTCACGCCCCGCAATGCCAGGGGAACCAACGCGATAATGATGAGCGCGTTGAAAATTACAGCCGCCAGAACGGCGCTTTGAGGAGTGTGCAACTGCATGATGTTCAGATTCCCGAGCGCCGGATAAGTGGCCATGAACATGGCCGGAATGATGGCGAAATATTTGGCCACGTCGTTGGCAATTGAAAAGGTGGTTAGCGCGCCGCGCGTAATCAACAATTGCTTGCCGATCGCGACCACTTCAATCAGCTTAGTCGGATTACTGTCCAGATCCACCATGTTGCCGGCTTCCTTGGCGGCCATTGTTCCGGTGTTCATGGCGAGCCCTACATCGGCTTGGGCCAGCGCCGGAGCGTCGTTGGTGCCGTCCCCCGTCATCGCGACCAGCCGGCCTTCGGACTGCTCTTTCCGGATGTATTCCAGCTTGTCCTTAGGAGTCGCCTGGGCCAGGAAATCATCGACGCCCGCCTCGCCGGCGATAGCGGCGGCCGTGAGAGGATTGTCGCCCGTGATCATCACCGAGCGAATGCCCATCGCACGGAGCTGGCCGATTCGTTCCTTCATGCCGCCCTTGACGATGTCCTTCAGGTGAATCACGCCCAGAACGCGCGTTCCATCCGCCACGGCCAGCGGAGTGCCGCCCGTACGGGAGATCCGGTCGGCCATCTCGGTCAGTTCAGGAGGAACCGTTCCGTTTTGCTCCTTAACGAAGTTCGAGATCGCTTCCGTCGCGCCTTTGCGAAGACGCTGGCCATCCAGATCCACGCCGCTCATGCGGGTGTATGCGGAGAAGGGAATGAAGTTTGCCTCATGCGCGGCGACCTCGCGCCCGCGCAGCCCATATTTCTCCTTGGCCAACACGACGATGGAGCGGCCTTCGGGGGTCTCATCGGCCAGGCTGGAGAGTTGCGCCGCATCCGCCAATTCGCTTTCCGTCACGCCGCGCACCGCCAGGAACTCTACTGCCTGTCGATTGCCGAGTGTAATGGTTCCGGTCTTGTCCAGCAATAGCGTGTTGACATCGCCGGATGCCTCCACCGCCTTGCCGCTCATGGCCAGAACATTATGCTGCATCACGCGGTCCATGCCGGCGATTCCGATGGCTGATAGCAATCCACCGATGGTCGTGGGGATCAGACACACCAGCAATGAAACCAGGACCGCGACCGACGGCACCTGGCCGCTTCCGGCTGAACTAACGCTATAGGCTGCGAAGGGCTGCAGGGTTATGACGGCCAGCAGGAAAATCAGGGTCAGCCCTGCAATCAAAATGTTCAACGCGATTTCGTTGGGCGTCTTCTGACGCTCGGCGCCTTCCACGAGGGCGATCATGCGATCGAGAAACGTCTCGCCGGGATTGGAAGTGATTTTGATCTTGACCCAATCGGAAAGAATGCGCGTGCCCCCGGTAACCGCATTGCGATCGCCGCCCGATTCTCGAATGACAGGCGCGCTCTCACCGGTTATGACCGATTCGTCTACGGTGGCGATCCCTTCGATCACCTCTCCGTCGCCGGGAATCGTGTCGCCGCATTCGCACCGCACCACATCACCCGCCCGGAGTTTCGACGCTGGAACGTCTTCCAGATCGCCGCGCGGCGTGAGCCGTTTGGCAATGGTGTCGGATTTGGTTTTGCGAAGTGTATCGGCCTGGGCCTTGCCGCGAGCTTCCGCCATGGCTTCGGCGAAGTTGGCGAAAAGCACTGTGAACCAGAGCCATAGCGCGATTTGAATTCCGAACAGGAGGTTGGCTGCGCCGATGAAAATATCTCGAACCACGAAGATCGTCGTGAGTGCGGCCCCTACCTCCACGACGAACATGACGGGGTTCTTGGCGAGCGTCACCGGATTCAGTTTGGCGAACGACGCTGCGAATGCCCGGCTCACGATTTCCCGATCGAACAACGGCCTGGCGTGAGCCAGCTTTTTGGGCAGCAACGAGGTTAAGTCCTCGGCGGCAGGCGCTGGTTTGGGTGGCGTCATAGTGGTCGACATGGGATTAGAACAGCTTTCCTTGGTGCATCATGTAATGTTCCACCACCGGCCCGAGTGAAAGCGCCGGGAAGAACGTGAGAGCTCCGACGATCAGCACCGTGCCGATCAGCAGACCCACGAAGAGTAAGCCGTGTGTCGGGAACGTGCCGCTGGTAGTGGCCACGCGCCTTCTTAGCGGCCAGGCTTCCGGCCACGGCCAGAAGGGGCAGCAGGAATAGAAAACGGCCGATTAGCATCGCCAGGCCGATGGTGAGGTTGTACCAGGGCGTATTGGTATTGATTCCTCCGAAGGCGCTGCCGTTGTTCCCGGTTCCGCTGGTAAAGGTATAGAGAATCTCACCGAAGCCGTGCGGTCCTCCGTTATTGACATTGGCGACGGCCGGTCCGGGGGCGTTCCAGTAACTGTTCTTGTCAAACTGCACCACCGAGCTGACGGCGGTGAACACCAGGATGCTGGCGGCGGTGGCGATCACTGCCAGCATGGCCATCTTCACCTCTTTTTGTTCGATTTTCTTGCCGATGTATTCGGGCGTGCGTCCCACCATCAAACCGGCAATGAATACCGCGACGATTGCGAATAAGAGAATTCCGTATAGACCCGCGCCTACGCCCCCGAAAATGACCTCGCCGGTCATGATATTGAACAGCGGCACCAGCCCACCCAGGGGAGTGAAGCTGTCGTGCATTCCGTTCACGGCTCCGCAACTGGCGTCGGTCGTAATCGTTGCGAACAACGCCGAAGCAGCAATGCCGAAACGAACCTCTTTGCCTTCCGTGTTGCCGCCAGTCTGCGAACTGGTGGCATGCGTTTCGATGCCGAGCTTTGCCAGTAGCGGATTTCCGCCCTGTTCCTGGGGATAGGCGACGAAGACGCCGACCAGGAACATTACACTCATGGCCGCGAATAAAGCCCAACCCTGGCGGGTGTCGCCTATCATCTTGCCGAAGGTGTAGGTTAGACCGGCCGGGATTGCGAAAATCATGATCATTTGGATGAAGTTGCTCAGCGGGGTAGGGTTCTCGAATGGATGTGCGGAATTGGCGCCGAAGAAGCCGCCGCCGTTGGTGCCGACCATCTTGATGGCTTCCTGAGAAGCTACTGGTCCTTGCGCAATGGTTTGCGTCGCGCCTTCTACCGTCTTCACCTTCGTGTAGGGATGCAGGTTCTGGATCACGCCTTGCGAACACAAGAAAAGTGCGCCCACCAGCGACAATGGCAGGAACACATAGAGCGCTGCCCGCGTGAGATCCACCCAGAAATTTCCGATGGTCTTCACCTGCTGCCGGGCAAAACCGCGAACCAGAGCGATAGCAATGGCAACCCCCGCCGCGCCTGACACAAAGTTCTGCACTGTGAGTGCCGCCATTTGAACGAAATAGCTCAGCGTAGATTCGCCGCTGTAGGATTGCCAGTTGGTATTGGTGACGAAGCTGGTGGCGGTGTTGAAGGCCAGATCAGGCGTTACGTTGGGGGTTCCGAAATTCTGCGGATTGAACGGCAGGTACGCCTGTGCACGCTGCAGAACGTAAGCCATGAGGAATCCGAACACGCTGAAAGATAGCAATGCCCCGGCGTATTGGGTCCAACGTTGTTCGACGTCTTCGCGCACGCCGGTTAACTTGTAAACCAGCACTTCCAACCAGCGCAGCGCTGGATGCAGAAAGGTCCGCTCGCCGGCAAAAATCCGCGCCATGAATACTCCCATTGGCTTGGTGATGGCCAGCAGTACCAGGAAATAGACCACGATCTGAAAAATGCCATTAGAAGTCACAGCGAGCTCCTTAAAACCGCTCCGGACGCAGCAACGCGTAGATCAAGTACGCGAACAAGAAGACAGAGGCAATCCCAGCGATGACGTAATCCATTTGCCGCTCCTTACAATTTGTCGCAGGCTTTGGTGAAGGCCCAGCAGGCGACAAAAAACAATGTCCCAACTATGACGAAGGCAATATCGATCATTTGGCGCGCTCCGAATTGACAAGAATCACGTGGTGGCCTTTACGTCGCAACTTTGTGGCCAAATTCTTCTCATGGCTCGGCCACCATGACCGGCGGGCCCCTACCACGACCAAAGCCTCGGGTTCCAGCGCCTGGCAGAGCGCAGTATCCCGGTCGCGGCACCAGCACATCTCCACCCGTGTATCAATTCCAACTGGTGCGGAACCGTTAGCCGCAAGCGTTTGAAACCGCTTTTGATTGAAGTCGTTGGAGACCTGAGGATGATCCAGCGACAAAGGGTAAGGCACCACTTGCGGCGCCAGGAGCCTGATTCGCCCGTTGAGATTACGGGCCAGTTCGGCGGCTGTTTTTAAGGCTCTTAATGTGCCCTGCACATCTGTAAACAGTACGACCACCTCAAGCGGACCGCTCGTATCCTGCGTTTCCGGCGCGCAATCGGTAGTGAAGTTGGCTTTAGCCGGTTTCGTCAATTGCTGGCGCTGAATCATGTCGAACCGTCCTCAGGTTAGCGCCGCGGACGTGAGGAAGTAATAGAAAAGGCGTAAGGACTTTATAAAGATGGGTCTGGCAGGTGGAAGCGGTATCCGACCCACGGCTCTGTCAGGATGTAGCGTGGTTTGTCGGGTTTGGGCTCAATTTTTCGACGCAATTGCTTCACAAAAACCCGCAGGTACTCCACTTCGTCGCCGTAATCTGGCCCCCATACCGCCTGCAGAAGCTCCCGGTGAGGGATGGCGCGGTTGGGATGCAATGTCAAATATCGAAGCAAATCAAACTCTTTCGGGGTGAGGCGTACCTCGCTGCCTCCTACGATGAGTTTGCGGGACTGAAAGTCGATTTCAACATTTCCCAGTGCGAGACGCTGCGGGCCTGATTCGGGCGAGGATGGCGTCCGGCGCAATGCGGCACGAATCCTCGCCAGCAGTTCCGGGGTACTGAAGGGCTTCGTAATAAAATCGTCGGCGCCCGCATCCAGCGCTTGTACTTTGTCCTGTTCCGTATTGCGCACGGTGAGCATGATGATCGCCATGTCGGATGCGGCTCTCGCCTGCCGGCAGGCCTCTAGTCCACCCGCCCCGGGCATATTCATGTCCAGCAGCATCAGATCGAACCGGGACGTCCGAAGCTGGTCGAGTGCTTCTTCTCCGCTGCGCGCATCTTGCACTTCATAGCCTTCGCCGGTGAGCGTAGTGCGCATAACGCGACGTATCTGCGGATCATCGTCGACTACCAGGATGCGGCCTAGGCTCATTGGGGCGCCTGAATGGGCGAGCTGGGAAGCGAGAAGCGAAACGTGGACCCTTTGGACGGTTTGCTCTCTACCCAAATCTCGCCCCCGTGAACCTGGATGATCTCGCGGGCGATCACCAGGCCCAGGCCGGCTCCGGGAATCTGATGACGGGACGCCTCGGCTCGATAAAATTTGTCAAAGATGCGCGACTGCTCTTCTTCCGGAATGCCGGGCCCTCGGTCCACGACGCTGACGATGACCCGGCCATCGCTCGCTTCGGCGGCCACCGTCACCGGGGAACCTTGGGGCGAGTATTTGAGCGCGTTATCGATTAGTTGGCGCAGTGCGATTTCGATCAGCTCCCGATCCACCCATACCGCCGGCAATTCGGATGGCAGTTTCACATCGATACTTCGTTCCCGCACCATGGGCCCGAGTTTGTCTAAAGCAGACTCGATCAACTGCTGCACTGGATAACTTTCCCGTTCCAGGTGCACACGACCGGCCTCGATGCGCGCCATCTGAATGGCTTCTGTAACCAGCACGCTTAGCCGGTCCGCTTCCTCGTCAACAACCGAGATCAGCTCGCGCTGCTGGTCGGGCTGGAGCATGGTGCTGGAAAGCATGGCAGTGCTGGCGGCCTTGATGGAGGTCAAAGGTGTCTTGAATTCGTGCGCCAGCGCATCCAGCAACGTGGATTTAAGCTCGTCGCTCTGACGGGCTGCTTCGGCTTTACTGGTCGCTTCCTGCGTTCGAGCCCGCTCCAGTCCGATGGCCACTAGGTTGGCCAGGCCCTGCAGCACTGGATCGGAAAGAGCCGCGCCACGAACGCCGACGCTGCCGATGGGTTGGCCGCCCAAACGTATAGATGTGACCACCGTTCCAGTGGCGTCGTCACGAAAAAGCGTGCCCTGGCTGGCGGCCAGTCGAAGGTGGTCGTGAGGATCGGGGAAATCTTCCGGACCGGAACGATATATCGTTCCGCTCCCCCCGTCATACAGGGCCACCGCGGCAGCGCTGAAGCTTTGGGCGATCTGCGTCGCGAGTTGTTTTGGCACCGGCTGAGACGGGCCGATCAGAAGAATCGAACGGCTCAGTGCATAAAGCCGCTCCATTTCACGCTGCGAATCTAAGGCCTCCTGCTCCCGTCGTCTGGCTTGCATCGATACTCGGCTGGCGGTAATGGAGGTGGCCAGGAATGCAACTAGCGCCACCCAGTTTTGCGGATCGGCGATGGTGAACGTGCCGATCGGCGGCAAAAAGAAGAAGTTGAAGCACAAAACTGCGGCAATTGATGCCGTGATCGACTCGGCCAGCCCCCATTTGGCGGCGATGAAGAGGATGGCGACCAGATAGGCCAAGGCGGCGGTGGTAGCGTTCACCGGCAGGATTCGAAAGCAGATCCACGTGATGGCAGCCACGATTCCGGCTGCTATCGTCGTCCGGATCGCTAACTGCATGGCGTGGCCATCGAAACTAGCGTAGCGTAGAATCGCGTACAATTCGGGTTTGCCGCTGCTGCGCGCTAAGAACATATCCAAGCGTTTCGGGCCCACTGTGGCGCTTCAGGACACGAGCTTTTCCGTGCGCGAAAGCGAAGTTCTGGGTCTCATCGGACCGAATGGCTCGGGCAAGACGACTCTGTTCGAATGCCTTGCGGGGCTGATCTCCGCCGATGCGGGCGAAGTGGAATTCCAGGACCAGCCACTCACGGCCTCGCACCGTAAGGAGGCTCTGTTCTATCTGCCTGACGGCATCCGTCCGTGGGCGGATCAGTCGGTAGCCTGGATCCTTGGGTTCTTCGAATCCCTGTATTACCCGTCGGGGGGTGAGGCGGCGGCGTTGGTACAGCTTTTCCAGCTGGAAGCGCTCATGAAATCGCGTATAGGGACCCTCTCGAAAGGAGAACTTAAGCGCGCCATGCTGGCGCTTGGGCTGCTGGCGCCGCATCCGCTACTTCTCCTGGACGAACCATTCGATGGTCTGGATTTCCGGCAGACCCGGGATGTCATGGGCGTGCTTCGCTCTTATTCATCCAAATCCCAAGCTCCTAAGCGCCGAACGCTGTTCTTATCGATTCACCAGCTCAGCGATGCCGCGCGGGTCTGCGATCGTCTGGTGCTGTTGAGCAAAGGGCGGGTAGTGGGCGAAGGGACGCTTCCCGAGCTGCGGACGCAGGCTGGTCTAACGGAGGGCGGTATGGAGGAAATTTTCCTTGCGCTCACTTAGTCTTCTGATCGCGAAGGAATTCCACGAACTGCTGGCCTCGCGGGCTTATTGGTTGCTCCTGCTGCTAATCGGCCCGCTGGTGGGACACGCCTTCATCACGGCTGTCGATCTTTACGCCGAAGCGAGCGGCAGAGGTGGACAACCGGCGGCGTTGGCGCAAGGCCTTTCGCCATTAGACGGAATCCTGGTGCCTACCTTCGGGGCTTACGATTTGGCTGTGACCTTGCTGTTCCCCTTCGTTGCAATCCGTCTGATTTCGTCGGAGAAAGAGAGCGGGGCTCTGAAATTGATGCTCCAAGCGCCACCCGGGATGCTTCCGATACTCGTGGCGAAAGGCATCACTCTAGTTGCGGGATGGCTAATAGCGTGGATCCCCGGGTTTATCGCGCTCGTGCTCTGGAAGTCTTATGGTGGCTCGTTGTATGCGCCTGAGGTGGGGAATCTTCTGCTGGGCCATCTGCTGCGCGTGATTCTCAGCGCGGGTGTTGCGGTTGCGGCTGCCGCTGTCGCTAACGGGGCCGCCAGTGCAGCGATCGCGGCCCTGGCCTTCACAGTGGGCACATGGGCGTTGGATTTCGTCGCAGCAGGGCGGGGAGGCCTGCTGCAAAAGTTAGCCGAGTACACGCCCACAGCAGCGCTACGAACCTTCGAGCAAGGCCAACTGCGTTTGAGTACGCTGATGGTATCGCTGCTGGTTGGCATAGCCGGCTTCGCAATTGCAGGTATCTGGCTGCCCACGCGGCGCGACTGGCGAGGGCATTTGGCCGGCTCGTTGGGGGTCCTGTTGATCTTTGGCTTAGCCGCTTGGGCGGGATCGCACTCGCGAGCCAGTTGGGATCTGAGCGAGAACCGTCGTAATTCTTTCAGTCCCGCCGAAGAAAAAGCTTTGCGGGCGATCCGGCGTCCTCTGCGCGTAACAGTTTATCTGGCGGCGGAAGATCCTCGTCTGATGGATTTGGATCGCAGCATCTTGAGCAAACTACAGCGAATTCTCCCGCGGGTCGACGTCCGGTATGCCGCCGGAGGCCGCACCGGCCTCTTTGAAGGAGCTACTGACCATTACGGTGAAGTCTGGTACGAGCTGGATGGCCGGAAGGTCATGAGCCGCTCGACAACCGAGCCTATCGTGTTGGACACCTTGTTCAAGCTGGCTGAACTTCAGCCACCGCGATTAGAAGCGGAGGGCTTTCCGGGGCATCCCTTGGCCGCGGATCCACAAGGCGCGCCCTGGCTGTTTTACCTGGTTTGGCCACTGGCAATCGGTGTGTTTTGGTGGCGAAGATTTCGCTATAGTAGCTGATAATGATGCGATTTTTGCTCTTAGGCGTAACTTTAACGGCGCTGGCCGCCCCGGTTCGCGTGGATGTAGCGCAAGAAAAGGCCGGAAGCGAGCCGGCTCATTTTATCCCCGTGGTCGGCAATTGGATGGTCGTTCCAGAGGGCGGAAAGAACGTGCTGATGGTGGACGGGAGGCAGTGGAAGAAGGGGCAGCCCGCCGGCGGACTGGCCGACAAGGCCCGCCTAATTTATGGATCGCGGCACGAAGAGTTCATCGACAACGTCAAAGCATTCGCCTATTTTCCCTATGCGGTGGCGCAGGGGATCGACGACTTCCGCGACGGCGAGATCAGCATGCGTTTTCAGGTGGTGGATGGCCAGCTCGATCAATGCGCCGGCATTCTCTTCAACCTGAAGCCGAACGGCGATTACCTCACCGTGCGTTTCAACGGCAAAGAAGACAATCTGGTGCTGTGGACTTTCAACAAAGGCAAGCGCAGCTTCGTCAAGCGCGGCGCCGAGGACATGCCGCTCGCAATGAAGCAATGGCACAGCATGAAAGTGAGCATCAGAGGGACTAAGCTCGAGGGCTATCTGAATGGAAAGTTGCTGCTCGAATATATGCTTCCCGAGGCGGTTTCGGGCAAAGTAGGGGTATGGTCGAAGACCGACAGCATCAGTTACTATGACGACTACACCGTAAACGCGGCGCCGTAAACCCGGGGTTGCGCATCACTCCAGCGCCGGAACGCTCGGTTCCACTCGCCAGCGAACAGAAGTCACGCTCTGCTCCAAGGAAACTCGGGCCACCATTTGCTCCATGCAATCGTCATTGCGACCCGGAGACGTGATTTCTGCGCTCACACGGACGCGATTTCCTGTTTCCATGTCTTCGCTATGAAGCGACGTCAGCGCGACATGGTTACGGTCGACCGCGTTGAGCAGCAGCGCGCGGACCTGTGTTTCATCCTTCGTACCGCAAATCAACTCGAGATGATAGTTGGTTTCGATCTCTTTCATCTCTGGACGGAGTTTGTAGGCCAGAGGCCGCAGGGCGACATTGGTCACCAGGACCGCGGCGGCCAGCACGCCTGCATACGGAAGCTGTCCGATTCCGCAGAGGGCGCCGACGGCGGCTGAGCACCAAACCGTAGCGGCCGTGTTGAGCCCATGAATGGTCCCTCCCTCCTTGAAAATGACGCCGGCTCCGAGGAAACCAATTCCGGTCACAATCTGACCGACGATCCGGCTGGGGCCGGCCGGATCACTTACTACCAGGCCGATCATCGTGAAAGACGACGCAGCCGTAGCTACTAACGCGTTGGTGCGAGTTCCGGCCATGCGCTGGTGCCACTGCCGCTCCAGCCCCATAAGAGCACCGAGCAGAAGCGCCAAACCCATTCGCATCACGAAGGTAAGCAGGTCCATGTTGCTATCCTAGAGGAAAATACCATGCGGGCGACTGCCTCGCGGCTCTACGGCCGCTGGATACAATCCTGGGAACAGCGGCTTTGCTATCGGGCCACCAACCGAGTGGTGCGCCGTTTTGAATGGGGACTGGATTGGGCCGGCGATTGGCCGTGTGCCGTCAGACATCCCAAAAACGGCGATTCCCCAGAAGATTACGTTTCCAAGCTGAACCAGATCGCGATGCGCGAGAGCGACGATTTTTTTGCGTATGAGCCGCCTTCCGATTTTCGCCTCGATGACGGCATTTTGCGATTTCGCTCTCCCGTGGAGACCCCATATGCCGAGAACAACATCGTGCATGCGCAGTGGTTTCCGGCCAAGCCAAGCGGCAGCCCTTCGGGTACGAAAAAGGCGGTGGTGCTTCTGCCGCACTGGAACGCTCCCGTGGATGGACACAACGCGCTGTGCCGCGGTCTGAGCCGGCTCGGCATCTCGGCGCTGCGAATTAGCCTGCCCTATCACGATTATCGAATGCCGGCCGAGCTGCAGCGGGCCGATTACGCGGTGTCGGCCAATGTTTGCCGCACCATCGATGCTACGCGGCAGGCGGTGATTGATGTGCGCGCCTGCTTCGATTGGCTGGAGAGCCAGGGATACGAGCGTCTGGGCATTGTCGGCACCAGCCTGGGTTCGTGCTACGCGTATTTGGCCAGTGCGCACGATGCCCGTATAGCGGTGAACGTCTTCAACCATTGCTCTTTGCATGTAGCCGATGTAGTCTGGACCGGACTTTCCACGCAGCATATCCGGCAAGGTATCGAGGAGCACATTGATCTGGACAGGCTGCGGCGGGCGTGGATGGCCATCAGTCCGGGGAACTATTTTCAGAAGTTCGCAGCCCGGAAGCACAAGTCGCTCTTCATCTATGCGCGCTACGACACGACGTTTCTCCCGGAGTTTTCCAGGGAAGTGGTTGAGAAGGTGCGCGAGCATGGGTTGGATCACCGCGTGGTCGCGTTGCCCTGCGGCCATTACACGCTGGGTGAATCGCCCTTCAAGTTCATCGATGGTTACCACATCTGCGCGTTTTTGAAGCGAACGCTTTAAAAGTTCCTGCCGCCGGGTTAGATTGTTTTATCTTTCGAGTAACAGATGGAATTGAGCTTGCACTCGGCGCAGAGCGGTTTACGGGCGATGCAAAGCGCGCGGCCATGGTAGATGAGCTGCAGTGGAAATTCGATCCACTTTTCCTTGGGGATAATCTTCATCAAATCCTGCTCGATCTTGACCGGATCGGAGTGTTTAGTCAGATCCAGCCGCCGCGACAGACGCAGCACATGAGTATCCACCACCACGCCGGCCGCTATTCCAAAAAAGCCGCCGAGAACAACGTTGGCCGTCTTGCGCCCCGCGCCGGGGACGGTGACCAGCTCCTCCATCGACTTTGGAACGCGGCCTCCGAAATCCGCGATAAGCTTGCGGGCCGCTCCGATTAGCGATTTGGCTTTGTTCCGGAAGAACCCAGTGGACCGGATATCAGCGCCCAACTCCTCCAGATTTGCGTTGGCGAAGTCGGTGACGGTTGGATATTTTTTGAATAGGCCCGGCGTTACTTCGTTTACGCGCCGGTCGGTGCATTGCGCCGATAGAATGGTCGCGACCAGCAACTCCCAGGCGTTGCGGTGATGCAAGGGAATAGTGGGATGCGGGTACATCTCGTCCAACAATGTCAGAATGTTCTTGACCCGAGCCGCGCGCTCGGCGGCATTCTTGGGGCGGAGGACCCGCTTAGGAGGCGTCTCGTTTCTCGCCAGACTGTTGTTCTCCTTCTCGCCGCTATCATCGCATTTGGCGGCTGTTTGTGGGGCTCGTTTCATTTCGACGATTACTCACTGTTTTCATCCGACCTGTGGCGCCCGCTCGCGATTCGCCCCCTGACTTACGCGACCTTCTGGCTCAACGAGTGGCTGGGAGGACAAAACCCGGCCGGATATCACGCCGTCAACCTGGTGCTGCACCTGATCGCCGTCGTATTGTTCTTTGACGCGCTTAAGCGAATCGTTTCACCGTGGACGGCCTTCATCGCTGCGGCGATCTTTGCGGCACATCCCTTTCAGGCCGAGCCGGTGAACTACGTTTTTGCACGGAGCACTCTACTCGCGACCGTCCTGTGCCTGGCGGCGCTTGGCAGTTGGCTGCGGGGACATCTGTGGTTCGCGGCCGGTTGGTTTGCGGCGGCGCTGCTAGCCAAAGAAGAATGCGTCGCGTTTCCGGCGTTCTTACTCTTATTGCACTTCTCGCGATCCAGCGACCCGAAAGAACTGAAGCCGATCGGCGCAATGTTTGCTTTGTCGGCAGCCGCGGGCATCCGCGTTTTGATAGCAGTGCAAAATACCGTGGGCTCGGGCGCCGGCGCTCAAGCGGCGGTCACGTGGCAGTCGTATCTTGGCACGCAAGGCGCGGTGATCCTGCGCTACCTGCGCATGCTGATTGTCCCGTTTGGATTCACGGTGGATGCTGACATTCACAGGCCGGCTATCTGGATTGCGGCGCTTGCGTGGGCCGGGGTTATGTTTCTGGCAGGTATCGCGGCCCTTCAATTCAGCCGCGCCCGCGCCGGATTCTGGTTTCTGGCCGGCCTGTTGCTGCTGCTGCCCAGCTCCTCCATATTCCCGGCGACGGATCTGGCCGCGGACCGCAGAATGTACCTCCCGATGATCGGATTTGCAACTTGCGCCGCTCTGCTGCTGGAACGCGTGCGGCCGATGATTCTTGCGGCAGTCCTGGTTCTACTTGTGGGCATCAGCGTTGATCGCACAGCCACGTGGCGGACCGAGGAATCACTTTGGGCGGACGCAGCTTCGAAAGCGCCCACGAAGATCCGGCCGAAAATTCAACTGGCGCGCGCAGCCGCTCCGGCTAGTGGACTGGCGATGCTCGAGCAGGCCCAACAAATGGCCCCGGAAGATCCTCTGATTCCATCGGAAGAAGGCCGGATCTATCTGAACCTGGGAAGGCCGGACCGGGCGCTGCAGGAGTTTGGCCGGGCGCTGGCCCTTTCGCCGCATAGCGTGGATGCGCTGAACAATCGCGGGGTGGCATTGTTGGCGCTCGATCAGAAAGAGCCGGCGCGCGCGGATTTCGAACGCGCCTTGGCCATCGATCCGTGCCAGTTCGATGCGCGTTTGAATCTCTCGCGCCTGGGAATCTCGAAACATGCGCTGCCCGGATGCCATTACAGTGCGGCACAGCGGGCGGCGCTCGGAGAGAATTGATGGCGGTGTATTACGGCGTTATGTGTACGTCAGCGCGGAGAGACTGCCAATCCGGCACGTCTGTAGCGTGCACTTCGGGCTCCAGTTCAGCGCGGAACTCGCGGGACTGGTAAGGGCCGAGTGAAGAGACCGTGGTCGAGACGCGGAACAACGGTGCGACCCCGGCGCTAGAAGAGGCAGACCGCACGGCGATCTGGAGCCCGATATCAGAGAGCGCCGTGGCGGAATGATTTACCACGATGAATTCCAGCTGAGGCCTATGGTTCACGCTGGCGGCGATACGGAGTCCCGTCACTTCTACGAGCTTGGATGCGGATCGGTCGCCCGCCGTAATGACTGCTCCCGGCTGACCATCCGCGGGCGCTGTCGCGGCAGCAGCTTTGGCATCGCGATTGGTGCCTAAATACTGCAAGAGGCTCCCCACTGCCAGGAAAAGCGTGAGCGCGATGAGGAAGCTCACTGTCCAGGCCGGAAGACTGGTCTTCTTTCGCGCCTTGCCGGTGACTGAACCGTGCTGCTCCGTCAGACTGCGCAATTGCTCGGGAACGCATGGACCTGCCAGCGGCGGCGTCTGAAGTCCCGAAAGCAAATTCCGGTAATTCAGATCTTTTGGAGGCACCGGCAATAAAAGTGGTTTCGGAATCCGCATCCATTGGACGCAGACCGGAGCTGGCGCCGAAACAACTTCGCTGGCCGGCGTGAGCAAGCTCATTGGCGGCTGTTTTTGAAAGGATGCGATGATGCCGTGGATGGCTGACTGCTCCACAAGTTGTTGCTGCGCCAACGAATCGAGCACGAGTTCGGCTTGTAAGGCCATGGCCTCGGATAATACCTGAGGTGCCAGGGGCTCGGGGACATGCGGCTCGGGAATAGGCTCGGGCGGCGCGGCGTCGGCAAAGCGCGTTTGCGGGGGAGGCGCTAAGTCCGTCGAATCGATGAGCGGGCGAACCACTAAGTCGAGCGCGATTTTAGGCGGAGCAAATTGTTCCTCCTCCATGAGCTTCGGTGCCGGCAGCGTTTCCGGCAATTCGAGAACCGCGGTGGACGCCGAATGGCCGTTGTCGCTTCCCAAGCCAGGAGTGGCATTACTTCGGTTGGCAGCCTGAAGGCTTTGGACCAGGGCAAGAACTTGTTCAGTTACAGCGGGATTCCGGTGAGCCGGACCGACTGAAGCGGGAGAGATCTCCGGAGCCCCGGCACAAGCCGGACATTCCCGGACAGCAGGCGAGCATTCGCCCCCGCATTCAGGGCAAATCCAGTACAGCATACCTATACTTTAGAACCAAACCGGCTTTGGATCTGTAAGTGAGTTACCCTATGCGCGACTAAGTACCGACCTTATCTTGCTATATCCAGGCACCTAAAGGGCTGTGTTATGCAAAAACTATACTGAAAGCAGTGAAGTTTCATCAGCGCTCCCGGGGCAGGCCCCAAAAATTAGGGGTTCTGGCCGGTAGCTTTAACCCGCCCACCATCGCTCACCAGGAACTGGTCTACGCGGCGGGTTCCCGGGTCGATGAGATTCTCTGTGTGGTGCCCAGCGCCTTTCCGCACAAAGACTACTTTGGGGCGACGTTGGAGCAGCGGCTGGAGATGCTGGCCGCTGCCGAGCCACAGGCGCCTTGTTCGATCGCGACCAGCGAAAAAGGGCTATTCATCGACATTGCCGGCGAGTGCCGGGAGCATTACGGCTCGAATACCAGGCTCTATTTCGTATGCGGAAGAGACGCCGCGGAGCGCATTCTCACCTGGGATTACGGCCAGCCAGGCGTGATTGAGCAGATGCTTAGCGAGTTTGAGCTGTTGGTGGCTGCGCGGGCCGGGGAGTTCATCCCTCCGGCGCAATTTCAGGACCGTGTCCATCCGCTGAGCTTGCGGGGCGCGCATGACCAGGTCTCTTCGACAGAAGTGAGAGAGCGGATCGCAGCGGGGTGAACCGTGGGAGCATCTGGTGCCCGGAGCCGATTGTCGAACGAGTGCGGGAAATCTATTCGTGAAGGCTGGTGTCTAGAAAGGCGCGCAGGCGATGGCTGCGGCTGGGATGACGGAGTTTGCGCAAAGCCTTGGCTTCGATCTGGCGGATGCGTTCGCGCGTGACCGCGAAGTGCTGGCCGACTTCTTCGAGCGTGTGCTCGCTGCCGTCCTGCAGGCCGAAACGCATCTTGATGATCTTTTCTTCGCGCGGGCTCAGGGTCTTCAGACACTTCGGCGGTTTGCTCGCGCAGGTTCAGGTTGATCACGGCTTCCGACGGCGAAACCACGCGCCGGTCGACGATGAAGTCGCCCAAATGCGACTCTTCTTCTTCGCCCACGGGGGTTTCGAGCGAAATCGGCTCCTGCGCGATGCGCAGCACCTTGCGCACTTTGCCCACCGGCAGCTCCATCTTGACCGAGAGCTCTTCGGTGGTGGGCTCGCGGCCGAGTTCCTGCTGGAGCTGGCGCTGCGTCCGGACCAGTTTGTTGATGGTCTCGATCATGTGCACCGGGATGCGGATGGTGCGGGCTTGATCGGCGATGGCGCGCGTGATGGCCTGGCGCACCCACCAGGTAGCGTAGGTGGAGAACTTGTAGCCGCGCCGGTAGTCGAACTTGTCCACCGCCTTCATCAGCCCGATGTTGCCTTCCTGAATCAGATCCAGGAACTGCAGTCCGCGGTTGGTGTAGCGCTTGGCGATGGAGACCACCAGGCGCAGGTTGGCTTCGATCAGCTGCTTCTTGGCGGATTCGGCTTCCTGCTCGCCGCGTTCGACGATCTGCAGCGTGCGGCGAAGCTCGGTGGAACTGGCGCCGCATTCTTCTTCCAGCTGCTGGATGCGCTGGCTGCACTGCCGCAGCTCTTTGCGCAGATCGCGCGTGGGATGCCCGTGTCCGCCATTGTTGGGCTCTTCGAGCTTGCGTTGGATTCGCGCGATTTCGCGCTCGAGCGGCTTCAGTTCGTCCACCGCGCAGCGGAGCCGCCCGGCCAGACTGCGGCGGATCGCCGGTGCTAAAGGCGACGTTGCGGATGATGCGCGAGATCTGCACCATGTTGCGCGCCAAGCCATAGCGCAGGCTGCGATGCTGCTTGGGCTTCATCTGCCGCGAGACGGCTTGCAGCTTCTGGCGGTATTGCTGGGTCTTCTTGTAATACTTTTCGATTTCGGCGATCTTGGCGAGCAGATCTTCGTGTTGCGCCGTGAAGTCCTCGTCGGTGATCACGAATTCGGGCAGAACCAGAACGTCGCGGACGGAAGTGACGGCGCGCTGTAGATCCTCGCCCAACTGGATGATTTCGCGGATTACCAGCGGCGAGCGGGAAAGAGCTTTGCGAACTGCCCACTGGCCGCGCTCGTTGCGCTTGGCCAGCTCGATTTCGCCCTCGCGCGTGAGCAGCGGGACGGTGCCCATTTCGCGCAGGTACATGCGCACCGGATCGTTGGTCTTGTCGCCGCCGACATCCTGGGCCAGTTCGAGATCGCCGAAATCCTCGGCTTCGTCTTTTTTCTCGAAATCGAGTCTTGGGTTCTTCCAGGATCTCGACGCCGGCACTGTCGAGATCGGTGAGAAGATCTTCGAACTCGCGGCCGGAAGGAAAATCCTCGGCGAGCAGCTCGTTGACTTCGTCGTATAGGACGAAGCCCTTTTCTTTGCCCACTTCCATGAGTTGCTTTAACCGCCCGTACTTTTCATCCGTAGCCACTGGTACCCCGCTACCCAGCGAATCCTAAGCCCTGATTCCATTTAGTGTACAACATCGCTCGCCGCTCTCTCGGCTCCGTGCATTGACGTCTCAGCTGATCGACTGTTCGAGATCTGCGATCGAGCTCTGCGCCGAGCCGCATGGCCTCGTGAAGATTACCCGCGCGTTCGGCGCTCTTGATCTGCGCGCGCAAAGCCGCGATTTCGGCTTTTGGATCCTGAGCTCTCAGGCTGTCGCAGACAGGCCGAGGCCTGCTCTGGCTGCCTTCTCCTCCTCAAGTACTTCATCGGCAAAAATGACAGCGGACAATAGATCCCGGTCGGCTTCCGCCAGGCGGCCTTCCAGGTCGGCGAAACGGAAAGAGGTCGTCGTCCACATGCAGCGAAAACAAGGCCTTAAACACGTTCTTCGTGACGAAACGGTCGATCACGGGCATGTCGCGCAAGTGCCGGGATGACTTCCGCTCTGGCCGCTCGCTGGCCAGCAGCGAATTGAGCAGCAGCCGCTCGTTGGGAGGCACTTCGGGTCCGCGGTTTACGACTCGGCGCTCCGCCGATCCCTTGCTGAAATGGTCGCGGACCAGCTTCTCGTCGACTCCCAGATAGTCGGCCACATCGTTGGCGACTGCGAAGCGCTCCAGCCGGTCGGCAATGCGTTGGATGGCGGGCGCGACAAACTTGAATCCCTGCATGCGGCCTTCGACCGTGCGCATGTCGAATTTCTTGCGCGCGCGGTCGGCCAGCCAATGGAAATAGGCGGGCGCTTTTTCCAGCCTGGCGCGGTAGGCTTCGGCGCCTGCCTGCTTCACGTATTCGTCGGGATCGAGATCGCCTTCCAGCTCCAGCACGCGCACCTGCAAGCTCTCATCCAGCAGCATCTGAATGGAGCGCTCGGCGGCGTTCGCGCCCGCGGCATCGGGATCGAAGTTCACCACGATGCGATCGGAGTGGCGCTTGAGCGCGCGGACTTGGGTATTGGTGAGCGCCGTGCCGCAGCTGGCCACAACATTGCGAACGCCCGCCGAATAGACGCCGATCACGTCCATGTAGCCTTCCACCAGCACGGCATAATCGGATTTGCGAATGGCGTCCTTGGCGCGGTGCAGATTGTAGAGCACGTAGCTTTTGCGATAGAGCGGCGTCTCGGGCGAGTTGAGATATTTCGGCTCGTCCCCGGCGCGAGCGGCGCGGCCGCCGAAGCCGATCACTTTACCGGATTCGTTGTGAATGGGGAACATCAGCCGGCCGCGAAAACGGTCGAAGAAGCCGCTGCCATCCTGGCGTTTCATCACCAGGCCCGACTGCTCCAGATGCTCGGGAGCGAACGCTCCGCGAACTTCCGCACCAACTGTTGGCCGCCGAGGCGTCTGAAATGCCGAGACCGAATTCGGCGATCTGTTCAGGATTGACGCCGCGCCTGGCGAGATAGTTGCGCGCTTCGGCGCCCGCGGGGCCATTGAGATTGGCCTGGAAATGCTCGGCGGCGATTTCGTGCATTTCCATCAGCGCGCCGCGCAGCTTTGAATCGGGATCGGAGTACTCGCGCTTCGGCATGGCGATGCCGTTGCGCTCGGCCAGCAGCTTGAGCGCTTCAAAAAAGCTGATGCGCTCGATCTCCATCACGAAGTTGAAAACGTCGCCGCCCTGCGCCGCAGCCGAAGCACTTGAAGAACTGATGGCGCATTGCACATTGAACGACGGCGTCTTTTCGGTGTGGAATGGACACAGGCCCATGTATCGGCGGTGGCTGCCGGTGCGCTTCAGGCGCACGTATTCGCCGATGGTCTTGACGATATCGACGGATGACTTGAGCTGCTCGGCGAAATCCATGAGGTTGTTCCAGCTGCTCGTTTCCAGTTTCGTCCTATGGTGACACACTGGTAATAGAAACGGATGCTGGTTCCTGATCCCGCGATCATCGAAGTGAGCGAGCTGGACGAGGCCATCGCGGCGCTTCCGAACAGCGACGCTGTGTTTCTGGTTTGGGCGGGCGATCGGTCGGCTTATCTGGCCAAGACCAGCATGCTGCGGCGCCGGTTGCTGCGGATCCTTAAGCCCGCCGGATCGGCCGCGCCGGTCGTTGAACCTGCGCGAGGTGGTAACGCGCGTCGAGTATTGGCTGACTGCGTCGCGCTTCGAATCGATGCTGCTGCATTATGCCCTGGCGCGGCGCGATTTTCCGGAAGATTATCTGCGGCTGATCAAGCTGCGCATGCCCGCCTATGTGAAGTTGATACTCGCCAACGAATTTCCCCGGACGCAGGTGACCACCCGGCTCACCGGCGGCCATGCGATTTACTACGGCCCATTTCGGACGCGGGCGGGCGCCGAACTGTTCGAGAATCAGTTTCTGGATCTGTTTCAGATGCGGCGGTGTCAGGAAAATCTGGAACCCAATCCGCAGCACCCCGGCTGCATTTACGGCGAAATGAACAAGTGCCTGCGCCCCTGCCAGCAGGTTGTGAGCAAAGAGGATTACTGAGCGAGGTCGGGCGCGTCCAGGAGTTTTTGACCAGTGATGGCGCGGGGCTGCTCAGCGTGACTGCCGCGGCGCGCGACCGTTTGAGCCAGGAGATGAGTTTCGAAGAAGCCGCGCGGCAGCACAAACGTCTGGAGCGAATCCAGGAAGTGCTGGCGCTGCGCGACGACCTGGTAGGCGACATCGACCGGCTTTATGGCGTTGCGGTCGCGCCTGCCGGGAGCGCCGATAGCATATTGCTATGGTTTGTCTGCCAGGGCTCATGGCAATCGCCGAGGCAATTTTCACTGACTTCCAGCGTTTCGCTGGATGCCGGCTCCGCGAATTAGTCGCCTCGCTCGATCCGGTTGGCGCCCCATTGGTGGAGAAGCAGGAACATCTGGCGCTGCTGGCACGCTGGCACTATTCGAGCTGGAGCGACGGCGAATGGATCAGTTTTCGGGGTTGGGATGAGGTGCCCTACCGTAGACTGGTGCGCGCGATTTCGCGAGTGAGGCAGAAGGCGGGAGAGAGTCAGGGAAGCCCGGCTTTTTGAAGAAAATCCCTGGCCACATCCCGCACCTGTTTGTGCTCCACGTCCACTGCATAGTTCATGGTACGCATCGCGTTATCGGAGATCTTTCCCGACAGTTCCGATAGCGTCTTGCGAAGGTCGGCGTTGGCTGCCAGGGCGTCGGCACGGACCAGGATGCAGGCTTGGTAAGGCGGGAAGGCCTGCTTGTCATCCTTCAGGACCTTGACGTCCAGCTTGTTCAACAATCCATCGGTGCTATTGGCCGCCACCATGCTCACCTGTTTCTGAGTGAGTGCTGTATAGACCAGCCCGAGGTCCATGCTTTTTGGCGCGGCATTCCACTTGATGGGATAAGTGGTCGCCAGCAAAGGGTAGCCGTCGGGACGTGTCAGGAACTCATAGCCGGCTCCCAAAGTGAATCCGGCCGGATCAGACGCGGCATCGCTCAAAGTTTCCAAATGCCGCGAGCGGGCATCGTCTCCGCGCACGGTCATGGCAAAAGTGCTGGCGAAGCCCAGCGGGTCGAGCCAGTCCACTTGCATACCGCTGGCATATTCGGTGCGCACACGATCCAGGACCACCTGCGGGTCGGTAACGCCGCTGCGTTTGAGGACATTGGTGAACGCGGTTCCGGTGTACTCCGGATATAGATCGATGTCCCGGCCGAGCAAGGCCTGGTGAGCCAATAGAGTGCCTCCCAGATTCAGGTTTCGCACCACCGGCAGATGGAGGCGGTTTTCCAGATGCTGCGCGATGATCTCGCCGAGAATCACCTGTTCGGTGAAATTCTTCGATCCGACGATGATGCGATGCTTCGAAGAACAACCAGCCAGAAGCAGGAACGCGCTCAGGCAGCCGAGAATCGTCTTTCGATCCAACCTAACCCTCCATCGGATAATAGCGCTAGTACGGCGGCAGGAACGGCTCCGGCCAGGATTTGCGTGGTATCCACCGACGCGATGCCACGAAAGATGAAAACGCCCAGTCCACCGCCGCCGATAGCCGCCGCAATTGTAGCGGTTCCTACCGTGGTAACGGTGGCTACCCGAACTCCGGCTAGAATGATCGGCGCCGCGAGTGGAAGCTCCACTTGCCACAACAATTGCCGATCCGTCATGCCCATCGCGATGGCCGACTCGCGGACGGCCGGGTCTACGCCGAGAATGCCGACCAAAGTATTACGCAGAATCGGCAGCAGCGCGTACAGCACCAGAGCCACAATCGCGGTCCTTTTGCCAATCCCGCCGATCAGCGGAATGGGAATCAAGAATCCAAAGAGAGCCAGGCTGGGGATGGTCTGCAAGACATTGGCAAAGCCCAATACCCAGCCCTGCAGAGGCGGGCGGCGCGTGAGCAGAATGCCTAAAGGAATTCCGATTGCCACGGCCAGGGCGATAGACACCAGGACCAGCACAAAGTGCTCGGAAGTCAACTCGAGGATGTCGTCGAACAGGCCAGGCCTATTCATCAATCCCTAGCGGTGTTCATCGGTGATGGTCGGCATTCCAGTATCCAGGACGGCCAGGAACGTACGCGTTACCGGCGCCTGCGATTTCACAAATTCCTTTGGTGTCGCTAGAACTTCCAGTCTGCCACGATCGAGTAGAGCAATGCGAGTGCCGAGACGCAGCGCTTCCCGCACGTCGTGGGTGACGAAGATGGAAGTCTTCTGAAACTGGTCGGCGCAGGGCCAGGAACTGATTCTGCAGTTCCAAACGGGTGACTGGGTCCAGCGCGCCGAAGGGTTCGTCGAAAAGTAGCAGCCGGGGATCGGCAGCTAAGGCACGTGCGACGCCCACCCGCTGGCGTTGGCCACCGGAAAGTTCGCGCGGACGACGATTCAGGAACTGTTGCGGCTCCAGGCCAACTTCGCGCAGAAGGTCCTCCGATCTGGCCGCGATGCGCTCGCTGGACCAGCCTTCCAATTGAGGGACCAAGCCGACGTTTCGCGCAACTGTGAAATGCGGGAAGAGCCCGACCTCCTGGATTACATAGCCGGTGCCGCGCCGCAAGGCGATCAGATCCCATTCCGAGGTGGGCCGGCCGTCAACGAGTACGTCACCGGTAGTCGGGAACACCAGGCCGTTTACCATCTTGAGCGCGGTTGTTTTTCCCGCGCCGCTGCGGCCGAGCAACACCAGAGTCTCGCCGGACTCAATAGAGAAGCTCAAATTGTCGAGAATGAGTTTGCCGCCGATCCGATAGCTGACCTGCCGAAATTCGACCGTTGCCGTGGCGCCGGCCGCGGGCATCAATGAACCATCCACAGGCTCTCAACGAACGGCCACTCCGGATCCACCCACTGCTGCTTGACGCGAAAGCCGGTCTGGGATGCCATTTCGAGCATGTCGCGGCGCTTAAATTTGTGCGACGACTCGGTCCAGATGGTTTCGCCGGCGCGGAACCGGACGCTGAAATTAGCTTCGGCAATGAAGACAAATTGATCCACGCGGGAGCGCAGATGCATCTCGATGCGGTGTTCCGCCTCGTTCCAACGAGCTTCATGCTCGAACTTACGGAGATCGAAGTCGGCGCCCAGTTCGCGATTCATCCGGCCCAGGAGATTAAGGTTGAAGGCAGCGGTTACGCCGGTGGGATCGTCATAGGCCAGCTGCATACGATCGCGATCTTTAACCAGGTCGGCGCCGATTAACAGCATATCCCCGGGCACGAACCACTTTCGTAAGTCGCGCAGGAACTCGAGGGCGCGCTCCCGTTCGAAATTTCCGATGGTGCTGCCGAGAAAGAGAACGAGCAAGGATTCATTAGGACGGCGATGAGCGGCTGCACGAGCCATTCCGTCAAGGTAAGAATACTCCAGCGGCCGCACGTCCCCGATGCCGGCCAACTCGCGCTGGCACCGGGCCAGAGCTTCACGCGAAACATCAATCGGAAAATACCGCGGAATGCGCTCCCCTCGTTTAAGCGCGTTCAGAATATAGCGCGTTTTGCGGCCCGTACCGCTGCCCAACTCGATGACGGTTGCATCAGCCGGAACCAGCTCCGCGAGGTCGTGCGCGTGCTGCCGCAACAAACGCTCGTCTGCGCGGGTGACACCGTATTCGGGCAGGTGCGTAATGGCTTCAAAGAGTGCGCTGCCCAGTTCGTCGTAAAGATACTTGGAGTGCAGCTCCTTCTGAGGTTTGCTCAAGTCTGCGCGCACGTCGGCGGCAAACTGACGCGTGCTCTCCTGGGCCGCGCTAGTTTTCGGTAAGGCGGAAGCTGGCATAGACATGGGGATAGTCGGGCCGAAACCAATTCCTGAAAGAGGGGCGTAAGAAGCAAGACGCAGTGCGGGGCGACGCGCCTTTCAACACGTAGTGTTCTTCATCGAAGAAATTCTTGGAGTAGCCGGGATAGAAAGGAAAAGGCTTAAAGCCCGCGAACGGGCCGAATGGCGTGGAGGTCCACTCCCAGCCGTTGCCGAGGAGCTGGGAAACGTCGAGGGCGCTATCGCCAGCCGGCGTAGCGTCTACATCAAGCGGATCCCAGTGATGAAAATCGAAATTTCCGTGAACCGCGTCAGGCACAGCGCCCCCCCATGGATAGGGACGCTCCCCGCGCGCCGGTGTTTCGTAGGCGGCCCGATGGAATTGCGGTTCGGTTAGCAAATCCTTTCCCTTCCAGCGCGCATAGGCCTTAGCCTGGCGCTGTGTAACGTAGACCGGGGCATTCAGTGGCAAGGGAATTTCCGCGAACATCCCGCGATAGAACCATGCCCCGCCACGCTGGGTCCAAAAGTGAGGAGCCGGGGAGCCGAGTTCGACGAACTTGAGATATTCGCCATTGGTGACCTTGTATTTGCTGACCGCGAAGGCGGGGACGGAGACGATGTGCTCGTCAAATTCGTTGTCCCAACCAAATTCGCCGGCTTTTTGGCCGAGCGTGGCACTGCCGGTAGGGATTTCAATCATCTTGCCGGCCAGGTCACGGCTGGAATGCGCCGGTTGTTGGACGTGACCTGCGGATTTCTGATCGAAAGGGAGATTGTGGATCAAGTACGCGAACGTCTCGGCATGCATAAGGCGGTGCTCGATTGCGACGTGAATCAACTGCTCGGGAGCCTGGTCAAGCGAGTCATCAATGATTCGCCGGACGCTCCGGTTATAAGCCAGCACTTCTTCGACGGAGGGCCAATCGGACGGCTGATCCTCGGGAGCCTTTCCGACGGGTGGATCAATGCCAAACTCGAAAAGTTTGTCGAATTCAGGGTGGAACGACGGAATACCGAGGGACTGGCGGCAGATCAGATTCCAATCAAACGCTTCCAGATGGCCCAGATAAAAAATCAGCCGGTGACGCTCCGGAACGGGTCGCGAATAAACGGCCGCAGGCGTCAGTTTTGCGAATAACTCATCTGTGCGGGATCGCGCGGATTCCATCCGGTCGCAAAGGACCCTGGGAGGCGCTGGCGTAGTCGACATACTCTCCTCAGACCACTTTCAGACTAGCATCTGAGGCGATGAGGGAAAGTTCCAGGAATAGTAAGGACAATAACGGTCGGAAAAGATGCGGCACCAGCGGTTGCCGATGCCGCGCTAATGCTTCGTTGGAGGATTTCTCGCTTACTTTATCGTGCCGGGGGCCGCTTGAGCGGTCTGAGAGGCGGGGTTAGCTCCACCCTCCCACTCGCTTCTATTTCGGGTGGTCTTCCAATACTTGTCTCCCCACCAGTCATCAGAGCCGCGGCCGGACACCGCAGTTTCCGGGGTGGCCTTCTTGATGGCGATGGTTTCGAGTAGAGCGGAAGCCTGGCTGGCCGTGAGCTCAAAGTTCAAGGTTCCACTGACGCCTGCGGCATCTTTATAGTTTACAGTGAGTGTCTCTTTTTTCCGGCCGGGCGTTATTGAAGGAACGCGAATCCTATGGAGAATGCGGCGGGCCTCATCCTGTGTGATCGCTGTGCTGGTGATTTCAGTGCAAGGCAGCTTGTAGTTGCCGGTACCGTAGTCAAACCTCAGTTCTCCCCTCTCATTTACGTCCAGGGTCCCGATCAAATTGATCGGAATGGATTTAACTGATCCGCCAACATACGTGGCGGTATCGTTAGAACCTCGTACCACGGCCGGGGGAACTAGCGCAAAGACAATGATCGCAAAGAGGATCTGGCGAAATGCAGACATGTAGTACGTCTCCTTGGGAGTACTATCGGCGAAGTTGCGAACATCCTTTAGCGTTGGAGCGCACTTACAATGGATTAAGCATGTCTATCTACGACGAGCGCCAGGAAGAGCTGGAAAAACAGGAGTTTATGATGGGGACCGAGCGAGGGCGCCTGGCCGTGACACTGGATCTCCTGACCGATGCCCTGGTTCTGGTTGGCCAGCATGGCGTCTATTGTCAGAGCGCTCGCCAACCGGGAAAGCCGGCCATGGACATCCAGATGATTTCCAAGTGTCTGACTGACGCCAAAGAACTGGTAGCGGACGTAATGGGCAAGCTGAAGAGTAAATCGGCCGCCGAACGGAGCTGAGCGGAAATTGGCTATTTCCGGGTGTCCAGCCAGACGAAAGTCCACACCACAATCAGCCCCAGCAGGCATAGCAGAAACATCAGTAATCGGCGGCCGAACCCAGGCGTATAAGCGGGAAGTTGATCGTTACGTTTCGGTTCGTCAGGATTGGGCGCCGTGCCTTGAGGATCCATTGCGGAGTTCTTGTTTGAGTATACGGCGCGAGACCAGGAAAGAGGACAAATAAGGAAATGAACCCGAAGATTCCGATTGCAGCCATCACGGACGAGTTTTCGCCGGATCTAGAGATCGCACTTCGCGCCATGCAGGCAATCGGCATGAGCGAGGCCGAGTTGCGGGTGGTCTGGGGCAAGAACATTCTGGACTTGTCGGATGAAGAAGTGGACCGCGCGCGAGAGCTCACGAAATCACTGGGGTTCAAGGTCATTTCGATAGCCTCGCCGCTGTTGAAGTGCGTGCTGCCGAATTCACCGGAGGTGGAGAGCCGGTTCCAGCATGACATCTTTGCATCGAAGCACACCTTCCAAGATCAGCCCCGGTTGGCGGAGCGCGCATTCGGAATCGCAAGAAAGTTCGATGCACGCATCGTACGGGTCTTTTCGTTCTGGAGAACAGTCCAGCCCGAAAAGTGCTTTGAGGGCATTGTGTCGTCGTTGAGTTGGCTAGTTGAGGCGGCGGCCCAACAGAATTTGCTGATCGGTGTCGAAAACGAGCACGCGTGCAACATCGGCACCGCGCGAGAGACGGCTCGATTGCTGGAGGCGCTGCCGCATAAGAACTTGGGCGTAGTGTGGGACCCAGCCAACGCCTATGTGGCCGGGGAGAGCCCTTATCCGGAAGGGTACGGGCTGTTGCCGCCGGACCGTATCATCCACGTCCACGCCAAAGACTGTCACCTGAACGGCCACACACCGGTCTGGGGTCCGCTGGGGACCCGCGCGGTCGATTGGAAGGGACAGATCGCGGCCTTGCTCAACGATCGATATGCAGGTTACCTGAGTTTAGAAACACATTGGCCGGGGCCCGGCGGCGACAAGCTGGCTGCCAGCACTATCTGCGGCTGGAATTTGCGCGGATTGGCGAGCGCCTAGCCACCGATTGGGCGTTCACGGAAATTCTGTGATTATTGTGTGCATTGATTTCAACTGTTTAGAGGAATAATCTTGATCGGTTTATAAATCCGGCTGGTAGTTTGGTGCAGGAGAGAGTTGTTTACGGGCGCTCCCGAAATGGGGCGCCCATTTTTTTGGGAGCCGGGTTGAAACGAAGATGCAAATTCAGAAGCCGCGAAGAAGGGCCAAGAACAGAGGAAGACTGGTCCGAAAGCTTCTTCGAAAGATAGAAAAAGAATTCAAAGAAAAGGAAACGAAGGCCACGCTGGCGGACTACATTCGGCTGACTCAGCTGGAGCGGGAGTTAGAAGAACAAGAACAGCCGAAGGAGATCATCATTACGTGGAGCGAGCCAGCGGAGATACAAAGTATCGAAACATAGTATACGTTCCGCTTCCCTCGCAGCGCCGATTTCACAGATCCAATGCCCGTTTCAAGGGCTTTTCAGGCCCTATCGGGTCAGGCAAGAGCCAGGCGTTGTGCCAGGAAGCGATCCGGCTCAGTTACTTGAACCCCGGTCGGCAGGGGCTGATCGGAGCGCCCACTTACCCGATGCTGCGGGACGCGACGCTAATGAGCTTTTTGGAAGTGCTCGGAAATAGCGGGATCCCGTATGAGTTGAATAAGTCGGAACTGATCCTGGTAATGAAAGACACCGGGTCGCGCATCTATTTCCGCGCAGTGGATGATTTCGAGCGTCTGCGCGGGACTAACCTGGCTTGGTTTGGACTGGACGAGTTGACTTACACCGCCGAGGATGCGTGGCTGAGATTGGAAGGGCGACTGCGTGATCCGCTTGCGAAGCGACTCTGTGGCTTCGCAGTATGGACCCCAAAGGGTTTCGACTGGGTATATCGAAGATTCATACGAACCCATGTCGAAGGGTACGATGTGATCCTTGCCAAGGCCTACGAGAACAGATATGTCCTGGATAAGGTCCCGGACTTTTACGACCGCCTGAAAGCCAGCTACGACACGAAGTTCTTTGAGCAGGAAGTGCTGGGCGAGTATCTCAACGTGGAGGCCGGCGTGGTGTATCACGCGTTCAAGCGTGCCCGCAACGCCAAAGAGGTCCAGGTTGATCCGGGGCTGCCTCTGTTTTGGGCGCTGGATTTCAACGTGGACCCAATGAGTTCCATTGTGGCCCAGAAAAGGGGAGATGAAGTGCGGGTGCTGGATGAGATTGTGTTGAGCCGGGCAAGCACCCACGAGGCGTGTGAGGAATTCATGAACCGATATCCCAACCATCTGGCCGGCGTGGTGATTTACGGAGACGCGTCCGGGCAGAGGCTGCAAACGGCCGGAACAACGGATTATCAGATGATCCGCGACTACCTGCGGCGAACGGTATATGGAAGTCCGAAATTTCGGGTCCCGTCGAGCAATCCCAGCGTTCGGGAGCGAATCGCGTTGGTGAACTCGAAGCTGTTTTCGGCGGGCGAAGAGACGCAGTTGTACGTGGATCCACGGTGTAAAGGATTGATCACGGATTTCGAAGAGGTCATCTTCAAGCCGGATAGTAGCGTAATTGACAAGGACAAGGACTCGCAGCGAACCCATTTGTCAGATGCATTGGGTTACTTACTCTGGCAGGAATGCCGGCCGAGAACAGCCTTCGGCGAACAAGGCAAGCGGTTGATATAGGCCGAACAGGAAACGATGGACACGATCAACAACAGTTTCGATATCGACCACGAACATCCGGAGTATGCCGCCAAACGCACGATGTGGCAGCAGTACCGCGACCTCTATGTAGGCGGGGAGCAGTTCAAAGTCAACGCAGAACGATATCTCATCCGGCGCCAAAAGGAACCGGGGGACGTCTTCGGCGAACGGCTGGTGCGCTGCTTCTATGAGAACTATGTCGGTTCGATTGTGGACTGGTACGCAGCGACGCTGTTCCGTCGCGAGCCGGCGTTGACGTTCGACGGAACGAATGAGCGCGGAAAACAGTTTTTCGGCAAGTTTACAGAAGATTGCGATCGTCGAGGCAGTAGCTTAACGGAGTTTTTCAGAAAGCAATTTATCGAAGCTCTGGTGTGCGGCAGCAGTTACACACTGATCGACTTTCCACGGTTAAGCCGGCCGGCCGGAACGCGCGCCGAGGAGGACGAACGAGGGGCATCGCGCGCTTACCTGGTGAGTTACTCGGCAGATGAATTGATCAACTGGAGTTTCGACGAACACGGCCATTATGACTGGGTGGTCTTGCGAACACGGAATCTGAAGAAAGACAAGATTGAAGACCAGAGCTGGGCCAAGCAAACCCGGTGGGTATATTACGACAAAGAGCGATACCGGGTGTACGAACAGGTGGAGAGCAACGGCCAGCGACAGCCGGTAGCCTTGGTGGCCGAGGGGCGCCATGGATTAGCGAGGCAGTCGCGAGTACCGTTGCTGGACCTGCGAGTCTCTGAAGGGCTGTGGCTCCTCAATAAAGCAGGATCTCTGCAGCTCGAGCACTTCAATAAGTCAAACGCGCTTGGCTGGGCGCTTACCATGGGCCTGTTTGCGATGCCGGTGATTTACTCGGAGCGCGATTGGAACCAGGTGATGGGCGAGTCCTATTACATACAGCTGGGTCCGCAGGATAAGTTTGGGTGGACGGAGCCGGAAGGGCACGTTTACCAGATCGCCGCCGACAACCTTGCGACGCTGCAAGAAGAGATCTACCGCGTTTGTCATGTAACGCATGCGGGAGGTTCAGTTTCCGGAAGCGCGACACAGTCCGGGCTCAGTAAGCAAAGGGATTTCGCGATCACGCAAGAGGTGTTGCGGGCTTACGGCGATACCGTGAAGGATTCGATGAAGCGGGTGTTACGCGCCATCGACGGGGCCCGGGAAGACGGGTTAAGCATTAATGTCGCGGGCATGGACGAGTTTGATATCGGCGATTTCGGAACAGAGCTCGCCGATGCGGAACGGCTCCTCAATCTAGGTATCAATTCGCCGACGCTCAAGAAGCAAGTATTCAAGAAACTGGCGTTTCAATTTCTGTGCGACCTAAGGCAAGAAGTAAAGGACCAGATCGGGCGTGAGATCGATTTGGAGAAGTAGGACCAACGGCAGGCAAGGAGAGTTTATGGAAGAGAAGAAACCGGAGAAGACAGAGTTACGCTCCATCATTCGCGGCGTAATCGACGAGTTTGTGCAAGCCGAGAGGGCCAAGGCGGAGCCTGCTTATAAGGCGGAGTTGCTGGACGAGCGAAAACGGCGCGAGGATCTGGAGCGGCGGGTAAACGATCTGGTGCAGGAGAATCAACGCAGCCGGCAGATTGCGGAGGAGGCGGAGCGCGGGTCGTCCATTCGCGCCGAGTTACAACGTCTGGGCGTAGCCAAGGTTGATCTGGCTTACCGCGTCGTGAAAGACGATATTCAGCGCGATCCAGAGGGCCGCCTGGTTGCCAGGAGCGGAACAAACGACATTCCAGTGCGGGATTACCTGACGCAGTTTGTACAGGAGAATCCGGAGTTGCTGCCTGCGCGCATTACGGGCGGCTCGGGCATGGGATCGGGGCCCAAGGTGGCTTCGAATGTGGGCGGGCTTGATCTGGACAAAATTCGACCGGGGATGAGCCCGGAAGAGCTGGAAAAGGCGCGTCAGGAGATCTCGCGGGTTGCCAGTCAGGCCATGCGAGGTATGTAGCGGAGCGACCAGGGAGCAGCCGAGCAAGTATGCCACTCCCGACGTGGGAACGGAATAAGAAAAAGAGGAAATCAATATGCCAATAATTACATCAGCGAATGTTGCAACTGCGATTGTGAAGTTAGTGGCGGTGGACGCCCTGCCGGCCCTGGTTAGTAACCTGGTCATGGGAAACCTGGTCAACCGGGATTATGAACCGACTTTGGCGAATTCGGGCGACACGGTTAACGTGCCGATACCGCCGACGCTGGTCGCAAATAACATTGCGGAAGGCGGGACAGTACAGACTCAGAATCCGAATCTGGGAAATGCTCAGATCGTGCTGAATACGCACGCGGAGGCGACGTTCCAGATTCCGGACGTCACCAAGGTTTTGGCGGTGCCCGATCTACTCCGGTTGTACATGCAGCCCGCCGTGGTTGCGATTGCAGAACGGATTGAGACGGACATCCTGAATCTTTACTCTCAGTTTAGTTCAAATACGGCCATCGGGACGGCGGGCGTGCCGCTCACGGAAGCATCCGTGGACGCCGCCGAGACCGCGCTCTTCCAAGCTAAGGTACCGGCGGGCGCCAGTAAGTACCTGATGGTCGATCCGACCACCTACTCGGCGTTACGGCAGATTCCTCGATTCAGCGAGTACTACAGCGCGGGCGAAGCTGGTCTGCGGGCGCTGGTGGATGGCGCGGTGGGCAAGATCAAGGACTTTTTTGTGTTCCGCTCACAGCTAGTGCCTCGGACCGGCAGCGGGCCGGTGAATACGCATAACCTGGCGTTTACGCGCAACGCCATTGGACTGGTGGTGCGGCGACTTCCCCAGCCGCTACCCGGAACCGGGGCAATCGCCGAGTACGCGGAGATGGGCAATTTCGGCATCCGCGTAGTTATGAGTTACCAACCTAATACGCTAGCTCAGCAGTTCACGGTCGATGTTCTGTATGGAACCGCGGTTCTTCGCAATAGCTTCGCAGTACAGGTCAACAGCTAACACAATTGAAGACGAATGGACGCTCCGGCGTCCATTCGCAATTCCAAAAAGAGGCAACCATGGATCTGAGAATGTTCTACCAAAAATTGAGAAGGATCGAGCAAGAGATCGCCGATCCTCACGTCGTTGTCGTCAGTCACGAGACCCCGGACGGTGGAAAAGAGGGGTCGAAAGCGGAAGTATCGCGAGCCAACGCGGCCCAGCTGATATTAGAGGGGCGCGCGCGCTTGGCCAGCACGGAGGAAACGACGGATTACCAGAAGACAATCGCGCAAGCGCTGCAGGATGCCGAACAGCGGGCGATCTCGAACAGAGTACAAGTCAACCTGATCTCGGATAGCGATCTGCGAGCGATCAAAGCTACAGTTCGGCCGGAAAAGCGTTAGGGAGCGGAGCGCGGCATGGCCTTATTTACAGATGGACAGCTGAACTCGATTGTTGACCTGCAGAACTATGAGACGCGAATTCTGGACCTTGCCAGCGGCGAGGGAATCGACTTAGCGGGCAAGATCATGCTGGCGCAAGACGAAGTTGCAAATGAACTGCTGATGTTCTTGCTGAAGCGCCTGCCGTTCGCGGAATCCAAATGGGTCGGACTGACGGGTATAAGACAGCAAATCGGAGTAAGTGACGTCGCTGCGACCAAGCCGCTTAGGCAGTGGCATGCCCACAAGACACTGGCATTTGTGTATCGGGATGCTTTTAACAATCAATTGAACGACCGCTATCAGGGTAAGTGGAATGAGTATGAGCAGCTATCGAAGACGAGTTCACAAAACTATTTTCGAATCGGCGTCGGGATGGTCGCCGGTCCTATTCCCAAGGCCTGCATACCCACTTTGAACCTGATCGTAGGGAACGGCCTGGCGTCCACTTATTACGCCGCCGTGACATGGGTCAACCAGGCCGGCCAACAGGGTAGTCCGAGCGAAGTCGGCCAGATAACCGCACTAGCCGGCCAACAATTGCAAGTAACGGCGGTAAGACCGCCAGCCAGCGTAACCGGCTGGAATGTCTACGTTGGGGGGAGCCCCACTACACTTTCTCTCCAGAGCGGCGCGCCAATCGGAATTGGAGGTACCTGGTTCACGACAGGAGCGCTTACCACAGGCGCCCAACCTGGTGATGGTCAACAGCCGACCTGGTACCTGGTGGATCACCACACCATAGAGAGAGGCTAGGGATGCCTGAAATCGCAGCGATGACCACCAACAAACTGATGGCAATTCTTACCGGCGGCGAAGGTGTTCCAGCCGCGGTGGCGGCACTGTCTGGAGCCCAGAAGTTTTCATTAGCGCCGATTTCAGCGGAGCAGATCATCGCTCAGAACGTAACCGCTGAACTTGCGGAGCGGAGCACGATCAGTAACTACCCACTGATCTATGTCTACTGCAGCAAGGTGGTTAATCTACTTCGAGAAAAGTTCAGGACGTTCTCAGGAAACGCGGAGATGACAGTTGAAGTACGGATATCGCAGGACCGACTGAACGACATGCAGCCAAATCTGCACTGGTACGTAGACGCTGTCACGCAGGTTCTCGACGACAACCGGGGGGATTGGGAAGACGGCGTGTTCTTCGGCGGCGGATATGAACTTACCTTTGGCGGGGTCAAGCATGGGGGCCGCAATTTCCTGCAGGTGGGTAAGATCTCATTTCTTGTGGAAATCAGTACCGATTAATTAAGAATGCGAGCTTGAGGACATGTCTTACATCTTATCGAATAACAATCGCTATTACGTCGCGCTGGAATCGAGTTATGGCAATGCAGCTTCAGTCACCGGGCTGAATCGAATTCCAGCAGTAAAGCTGACCGCCAAGCAGCAGGCTGAGAAGGTGCAGCGTAAGGATAAAACGGGATCGCGGACGTTTGTAGGCAATCCGAGCGGGCTGCGAAAGCAGACTACGTTTGCGCTCAAAACTTACATGACGAACTGGGCTGACCAGACCACGGCTCCCGGCCACGGGCCGCTCTTTCAAGCCTGCCTGGGAAGCACCGCAATGCTATCAGCCGGAGGCACGGTGGCCTCGATGCCGAGCTCGTCTCAAGTAGCCTACGTTGCGGCTCACGGGCTGGTTCCGGGGCAGGCGATCACGAGCAACGGAGAACTCCGCTTCGTTTCCGCTATCGTGGACGCTCACACAGTTCAATTGAACGCGCCTTTCACCGCCAATCCCGCGGTTGGCTCAACTACCGGCCCAAGCGCCGTTTATCAACCGGCTACGAATCTGACCAGTGTGACGCTGTTCGATTATTGGAGCCCGGGGACGGCGGTTCAGAGGATACTATCCGGCGCGGCTGTGGACCAGGTGACAGTGAAGGTCAACGGCGATTTCCATGAGTTTGATTTTTCCGGCGAAGCGCAAGACCTTTTGGACAGCTCGAGCTTTCAGAGCGGCCAGGGCGGGCTCAGCGCATTCCCTGTGGAGCCGTCGATAGGCGCCCTCAATTATTCGATAATTCCGGGTCATCTGGGCCAAGTATGGCTGGGAAACACTCCGAACCGCTTTTTCACTTTGACTAGCGCGCAAATTGGATTTCAGAACAACATTGATTTACGCGCCAAGGAATTCGGAGCCGTTCTGCCGATCGCGATTTCGCCGGGGCAACGCACCGTCACACTGGATTTCAGCTTATATCAAACGGATGACTCCGCCACTCAAGCGCTTTATCAGGCTGCTCGCCAAGTTTCGCCGATCAGCGTGATGCTTCAGCTTGGTCAGCAGCAAGGGCAGCTGTTTGGCGTGTATATGAAGAGTGTAATTCCTCAAGTTCCGCAGTTTGACGATACCGATCCGCGGCAACAATGGCAATTCCAGACCTGCCGCGCTCAGGGGAGTGTAGACGATGAAATGTTTGTGGCGTTCGGTTAGTAACAAAGAAGGACGAAGCCCACCACCAGGAAAACCAGGGGAACGGGTGTCGTACGAAAGCGTGCTGGCGATCCAATCCAAGGCACTGCCGGGTGTCAAGTTTGTGATCAACCGGATTTCGTTTGGCCGCCGAATGGAGTTGAGCCGGCGGGTTCGCGAGATTACGCAGAAGGCGGAGTTTTTAGAGGCAGGCAGTGAACTCGCTGAAAAGATCGAGGCGGGTATCTTGTCGCAAGAAGTCGACGCAATGTATCTACGCTGGGCATTCGTGGGGGTGGACGGCCTGGAAATCGACGGCCAACCAGCGACAGCCGATCAAATGCTGGAACGTGGGCCTGAGAGATTAGCCCAGGAGATCGTGGCCGCGATCAAAAACGAGTGTGGATTGAGCGAAGCTGAACGAAAAAATTAACAGTCGCATTTCATTTTCAGTTTGCGAATCAAGCCGCGTGGAAATGCGACTCGTGCCGGAGGAGCGGTTTGGAGAGAAAGCGGAGGTGTGGATGGCTGAGTGCAGAGCCTTCGACGCCATCCGTCATCGTGTGGGCCCGGAAGGCGGTCGGCGTCGAAAGTTGTCCTACGTCCTATATAACTCCGGAAAGTATCGCGCTCATCGAGGAGTTTCATGCCTGGAAGCTGTTTGGGACATTAGATTGGCGCAACTTACCGGCGCGCTTAGTGGAGGCCATGTTTATATTAGAGAACGAGTTGAGATCCGAGAGGAATAATGCGCAGAGTTGAATTACAGGACTTACTTCCGGCGGGAACTGTCAGCGATCGATCTCGAAGCGAAACACTGCAAGGATTATCGGCAGTCGCGGGGGCCGGTTCAAGCGCTTTGCCGGGCGGTGGAGGCGGCAGTACAGGTGCGAGTTCGACAGCAGATATCGGCAGCGTTTTGCAGGGGCCGGTGAAGGATGTCACAACACAGATTTCGGCGCTGACGTCGCAAATTACTACTCTCAATTCAACACAACAGACTCAGATTGGCGTAATCCAGGACAATACGCAGGCGGTAACACAGAATAGCAGCAAGAGTAGCGGATCTTCGACGGCCAGCACGATCGGAAACGTGGCATCGAGCATTCTAGGCGGCGGGTTGTCACCCATTATCGACGGCCTTTTGAGCCTGTTTGGGGGCGGCGATAGCACGACGCCGTCGGCCCCGGCCCCTTTCAGACTGCCGACATCCGTACAATACGACGCCGGGCTGACCGGTGGTTCACCGGGGCAAGTGACCCCGGTCAGCTCCAATGCCAGCGGCCAACCTCGGGCTCCAGCGTCAAATGCGGGGCCGCAGATCACCGTTCAGGTCAATGCCATGGACAGCCAGTCGTTCCTCGACCACAGCGATGACATTGCGAATGCGGTCAGACAAGCGTTGTTGAGCTCCAACTCACTTAGTGACGTAATCTCGGACTTATGAAATGAGTACTTTTCCGACGTTAAAAACTGGCGCCGTTCTGCAATATCCGGCTCAAAAGGAAATGAAGTTCGCAACTGAAGTTGTGCAGTTTGTCGACGGTTCAGAGCAGCGGTTTCGAGAATATCAGACGCCCCTGCATCGCTGGACGATTCGGCTTGACTTGTTGGACCAAGGTGAATTGCAGGTGCTCCGAGCGTTTTTCATCACGGAAGCCGGCGGCGCCGAGCGCTTCACGTTCACCGATCCCTGGGACGGCACCACCTATGCGAATTGCAGCATCGAGGGGGACGATCTGATCCTGCAGCTAGGGGATGAGATGAAGGGCAACACATCGATGACAGTGCGAGAAAACCGAGGCTGACATGCTCCACTATCCCCAGCTCACGAGTGGCAGCATCTGTCAACTACCAGTAAGTCAGCGGACCAGCATAAGAACGGTATCCAACGAGCTCGCGGGCGGGGACACGATTAGAATGGCTGATCCCGGCGATCAAGTCATGCGGTGGCAGCTTCAATACTCAGGCCTCACCGATGCTGAATGGTCCTCGATTGAACAGTTATTTGCGGCGTCGGAGGGGCGGCTGAGCACGTTCACGTTTCTCGATCCGACGGATAACCTTTTGATGTGGAGCGAGGACTGGACGAAGGCGGTTTGGACCGCCGATCCTCTGATTCAAATTGTGAATGGAAATCAGGACCCGCTAGGCGGTTCCAATGCGGCACAGCTAACCAACACGGCCCAAACAACGCAGCGCATTGTACAGGACATAGCAGGCGCGAGCTGGTTTCAATATTGCTTCAGCGTGTATCTACGCAGTGACGTTGCGGCGGTGGTTCAGATGGTGGTATCGGCGGGTGGTCATGATTCCCTTACAGCAATTTCAGTCGGTCCGGCGTGGAAGCGGGCCATAGCGTCGGGCATTCTGGCGATCGTGCAGGATGGCCTTGTTTTCGGCGTGGAACTGCCGTCCGGAGTCAGGATTCAGGCCTTCGGCGCGCAAGTGGAAGCGCAAACAGGCGCCGGTCAATACAAGAAGACCATCGATCGAGGTGGTGTGTATTCGAACACTCGCTTCGATTCGGACTCCCTCACGATTAACACCAATGCGCCTAACCAGAATTCGGGCACAGTGAGCCTTTACAGTAATTTGGTTTGATCTGAAAGTTTTTCGAGTCGATGGCACAAACCCTTAGGAAGGCTCAACCAGAATGGCGACGATTAACGAACTCAAGGAATTGGCGGTTCCGGGCACTCCTTTGTTCCTGTTCGATTGCACACTCCAATCCGGCGACCTGCAGCACTGGAGTACCCACCCGGTTACAGTCGCAGGACAAACCTACTTAGCGCGAGTTCTAAAACACAATCTCTTCGAGCTAAACTCTTCACCCGAAGCCGCTACCGACGGGGCGTCGAAGGTTTCTATTACGCTGGCGAACAGCGATTCCTTACTCTCTTCCATCGAGCGCAATGTGGGTTGGAAGGGTGCTCAGATTACAGTCACCTTTCTCTTCTACGATCTCAAGAATGGAGTAGCGGCTTCGGAGAGCCAGATTTTGTTTCGTGGAATTGCGAATCCTCCCGACGAGTCTACCGAATCGACGCTACGCCTGAGTTTTACAACCCGACTAAACCTACAGCGAGTGTTTCTGCCCGAGATTCGCATAGAAAGGCGATGCCCCTGGGCCTTTCCGACAACTGCGGCGCAAAGACAGGAGGCCGTCAACGGCGGCACGAAGGGTGCATTTTCCACCTTTTATCCATGTGGATATTCAGCAGATCAAACCGGCGGGATAGGCAATCTAAATGCTGGGGCGCCCTACACGGCGTGTGACTACAGCCGTGCGCAGTGCACACAACGAGGGATGTTCGACAAAGACAGCCATAACAACACTACCCGACGGTTTGGCGGCATCGAATTCGTGCCTGCCGCCATCTTTGTCCGGACTTATGGGGAGAAGGGCACACATATTTCCGTGCCCCCGGACAACATGGCGCTCTACAACGACTTCGTTCCTCTCATTTACGGTACCGGCTGGTATCAGCCTCCCGTTGTTTTTGCGAGGAACGACGGAAATCTGACCCATCTCGAAGTATTGCTCGGGGCGGGCCCACTCAGCGGTGTCTTGAAAGTGGTCGTGAACGGGCTCGAGATTCCCGCCGGGGTCGTTGGTTCCAATATGACGGGGACCGGATGGTACAACGTTGTGAGTCTGGGCGGACGGAACGGCGGGTTCAATCTGGATTTCACCGATTCGTCGGGAAACCCGCTGGGCGATCCGTACGGAAGCATGGCTTTCATGTCGGTAGTTGTACCAAATAACATCTCCGATGGAAGTTCTCTGCCGTCCATACAGGTGCTCATTCAAGGACTGGTGTTGTCGCGATTCGATTCAAGCGGGACTCACACAGACGACGTCTTCACCAACAATTCCGCGTGGGTTTTGCTGGACGCTTTTGCGCCGGAGCGGCTGGGCCATGAGCGATCTGGACTTAGGTAGCTTCTCGGTTGCCGGCCAGCGGTGCGATGCTCTGGTTCATACAACGGACCTCAACGGAAACGACACGTTAATTCCCAGATATCAATGCAATCTGATGTTAACGAAGCGGCGCAGCGCGGCGGACATCGTGCGGGGGATAAGGAACGCCGCGGCGCTGTACCTTAGTTTCAATACGGTTGGACAACTTCAGCTCAATGCGGAAGATACTTTGGCGTTGCAACAACCGTCCAAGCCTGGCTATAGCAACAGCAGCGCGGCGCTGAACGGCGGCTGGCCGGCCTACGAATTCGGCGACAACACGCTGTCCGGCATTGTGAGGGGCAGCACAGGCGAGTCATCGCTTCGCATGTCGACGCGCAGCATGGCGGATTCGCCCAACCAGTACACCGTAGAATTCCAGGACGAATTCAACGAATACCAGCAGGACAGTCTGTCGTTGGTCGACATTGATGATTCGCTGCTGTGTGGCCAAGACATCACCGTCAGCCTGACAGCGTTGGGCCTTCCTAACTTCGATCAAGCAACGCGGGCGGCCGCATTGCAGTTATATAAGTCAATAAAAGGCAATACATACGTTACCCTCGAGACCAGCGTCAAGGGCGTCGGGTTACGGCCCGGAGACATAATCACACTTACTTACGCCAAAGAGGGATTCGATCGGCAGCCATTCCGAATCACAAAAATAGCTCCTGGGCTCAACTTTCTTACGGCCGTGATCACTGCTCAAATTCATGACGATGCGTGGTACACCGCGGTCAATTCGGGTGCCGCCGGGTTGGGCAGGCAAGCCGGTTTCGAAATGGGACTGCCGCGCCCTCTGGTAGGAAGCGTTTTGGACAGCAACGGCGTTGCTCAGTTCGGCATTACGGAAACCTCCACTACCAGCAGCGATGGAAGTATCGCGACTTACCTGTCGGTCGGATTCTCCTCCCCTGGCCGGCCTGCGGCGAGCAGTACAGGCATTCCGCTGGTAGGCCTGAATCCACAAATCAATACCACAGGCGGAACACTATCGGGCGGACAGGCGCTCTATTACGGTGTAAGCGCGGTTGACGGAAGCGGAGCAGAGAGCGGGCTCTCGTTCACTGTAATGGCAAACGTTCCAGCCGGTACGAGCACAAACAGCGTGACCCTAATCAGCTTGAGCTTTTCCTCCGGCGCCGCCGGCTTTCACGTTTATCGCGGAACAAATCCGATCCAGTTGTTGCGCATTGCCTCCAATGTCGCAGTCGCAACGCAATTCACGGACGCCGGAGCAACGGCGTCGTTAGTTGGGCCGCCGGATTACAACTACGATCACGCGAATTTTTATTGGCGCCTGGAATTGCAGCCGCCGGAGAGTAGCGACATCCATTCTTCCAGCACCGTTGGCAACAGCACGTTGAGTATGCTGGCGGGCGAGTACAACGGCGCCACCGTTCGTATAACTCTAGGCAAGGGCGCCGGTCAGGAGCGGACGGTATCTACGAATACCGCGACCACGGTAACAACAAGTACGACCTGGACCGTTCAGCCGGACGCAACCAGTTCGTTCTTAATTGCGGAGTCCAGCTGGCAGTTCGGGGCATCCAGCAACGCCTCGCCGGTTTCCTTCGCAGTACCCAACCGGGAGGGTGTGACGGTGCATGTCTCGGGGCGAGCGGCTAACGTGCGCGACGACGAGAACGGCTTTCAACTGTCGCCACTTACGCGCTGGAGAATCTCGGGCGCGGCGGGCGATAGCCTCGACTCCGACGTTCCAGGACAACCGGCGTTCGGACTGTTCCCCAACGGGCAGGGCGGCATTGAGGCTTTGAGCATCGGGTTCACAAGTCTAACGAATACGCGTACGATCAGCGCCGGTACTCTGGTGTTGGCTTACTGGGACGAGTTGAACGGGCCCTCGACCGTTACGCTAAGTGCCGCGATGGGGACCACTGATTCATCCTTTACTATAACGACCGCCGGTTCGGCCCAGGCCGGCGACTTGGTACAGATTGACAGCGAGATCCTGGTTGTACAGCAAGCTGTAACTACAGGGACGACATTTCAGGTGGCCCGCGGGTCGCGCGGTACGGCCGCCGCCAATCACGTACTACATGTGGGCGTCTACTTTCTGGCGCGCAAGACTTTCATCCTTCCATTCGTTCAGGACTTCTTCGGTAGCCCGGCAAGCGGAAGCTATGCATATCCGATAGCGATCCCAGATGTACGACTTGCTGCGGCTGATCTGTTTGTCACAAATTCACGCGGAAACAGCCCGGTGGCGATGCAAAGCTTTACGGGAACCACCGACCTTGGCTTGCGAACACTTTCGGGAGGGCAATTATCGATTCAGGTGGAGGGTCCGCTGGCGATCCAGACCAACGCCGCTCCTCCACTCTCGATGGAAGCCACGCATTCTATTCGGGACGTGTCCGCAGCGGTTCGCGACGCTCCGACAGCAGCGGTTGTGATGGAGGTCACTCAAAGCGGGCAGCCGTACTGTCAGCTCACGATACCCGCGGGTGCGACAGTGTCGAATGTGGTGAATGGATTTGCTCTTGGGCCGCTACAAGTAGAGGCGCAGATTGGGTTGGATATTACTGCCGTCGTTCTAACGGCAAACACCACGCCCGGCCGCGACTTGACCGTGACAATTCGGCTGTAGGCCGTTTATGTCTGCAAATTTGGAAAAGCTGCGCGCCGATCAGGACTTGCAGTGTTACTTCTTTGAGCCATCCGCCATTGCCGCACTCAGCGCGACCAGTGCCAATGGCTACACGGTCTCCGGCACTTGGCGGCAGCAGTTCGACTGGGCGGTTATCGAGTGGAACCGGGACAATGTGTTCGAACATCCCGCTTTTCGATCTCTACCCGACGGTGATTTAAGCGGGCTGACACTGACGTACAACGAGACGCGCCAGAACTGCATACCTCTCGATTCTGTTCTGTTTCCCACGGTTGACTGGCCTAACCTACGTGTGTGGGCGGACGACGGGACCGGCGAGAAAGTATATAAGGTTCCGTTAGCAAACTATGCTACGCCGCTGGTAGGCACCTACCAACCGGCCACGGTCCAGTTTCAACTGAGTGGAACTGTAACGGCAGGCGACTATGTCGGGGTTGTTTTTCTTTCCGAACATTATTACTACTTGATGACCGCAGGTGACACGCTGGCGGGCGCAATACAGAACCTCGCGATAGCTGTCAGCGCATCTTCGCCTACTATGCAAGCCGCATCGATCGGTACAACCATCACGCTTACTTATGTCGGAGCCGGCCAGACGCTCGCGAATAGCACCACCGGCGCCAACGGAAACTGGATCGGCGCCTACAGCTTTGTTTCTGGCAGTATGACGGAACACTGGGACGCCGTGTCGAAACAGTTGTCCGGCGGCTTGTCACCAACCCAGTGGCAAGTAACGCTGCCTTTTGCAACCTTGGCCGATCCGATATTAGGGCGAATTCCCGCGAGTGCGGTTCGCAAGCTGCGCTGGACTTACTCGGCCGATCTTCAAGCAGGCGCCTTCGCCCGAAGCGAGTTTCAGGTCGCGGTTTCGAACTGGACCGTTACCGGCAGCGGCCGCGCTGGTTCGGTTGCCGGTCCAGGCAGCCGTCGAATCGAAAACGACGACAACCAGGTTCAATATGTTGGCGCATGGAGTACGACGGGCGGGAACTTCTCGGGGGGGACCATTCAATCCACCAGCACAAACCAGGCCGCCATCCACTGCACCTACATCTCAGCGCAGACGCATAGTTTGTATCTGGGCACGAGACTCCTGGCCAGCGGATCGGTCATTTCGTTTTCAGTGGACGGACAGAGTGCCGTCACAATCAACCTGAATTTTCCGGGAGAGGATGTTCTGATACGAACGCTGCTGGGCCAGTTCGGGGCCGGAAGCCATACTGTTACCGTAAACCACGTTGGAACTACTGGCACGGATTTTTATTTCGACTTTCTGGAACTCGCGATTCCGTCCACCACGCTTCCTGGCGAAAGCACGGAGACGAAGCTTGCAGCAGCGACCGATTGGGACACTAACCACTCCATCGCACTGGCGCCGGAACGAACCGCCGGGATAATCGATGCGCTCGGCTTCAGGGGACGGGTTAATCACTATGCCGGAGCGCTGTGGTTTTATGAACTGACCTGCGTCGGACAGCAATACGCGTCGGGCACGATTACATTCTCGGGCGCGCCAGACCCGAATCTAATCACTGAAATCATGATAGGGCGGGCCGATCAGCCTCTACTGGCCCCGAACGTAATTCAACATTTGAATCTCATTTGGGATACCACGGAAACGCTGGCTATTGCGTTTGCGCTCGAATTGAATCGCGGATACACGGCGATTCGCGCCCAGGCCATCGGCAGCCAGTTGACAATCTATTCCCGTTCCATGGGGCTGGACGGCACTGAGATTAGCATTGCCGCCAGCGCGAACACCACACATCTTACGATCGTGACTTCGGGCGCCACGCTCTCGGGCGGGCTGGATGGCAATTGGCGAACGGACTTGCTGGCGACGCCGCGGCTGAATCGGGCCGCGCGGGACTGGAGCCAAAGTTACTTTAGTGCGCTGAATGGCTATGGCCTCGACGTCGTGGCGTCCTTCAGCATGGAAATGCGCGATGTCGATCCATCGGCCACGGCCGGTATGGCGCAACGGTATCCAAGTCAAGCTTTCGTGCAGCTCAACACTCCCGCTGTACAAACCAACTTCTCGCCCACAAGCGTGAGTTTCTGGCAGGAAGTGTACAAAGACATGGCGGCTCTCCTGGTTGCGGCTGGGCTGGTTCCCTATCTGCAATTCGGTGAAGTTCAGTGGTGGTATTTTACCGGCGACGGCTCCGGAATGCCGTTCTACGATGCTTATACCACCAGCACATTTCTTGCGCAGCATGGCCATGCCATGACAGTTATCACCACTAACACGGTAGACCCGCTGACAATTCCGCAGGAAGCGGTATTTTTGCCCGGCCTGATCGGCAGCTTCACTAGTCAAGTCAGAGCTTTCGTCCATTCCACTTATCCAAACTGCCGTTTCGAGGTGCTCTACCCCATGATGTCAACAATACGCCTCTCAACCGGGTAATTAACTATGCGACAACGGATTGGACGCCCGCCAATCTGAACTGTCTCAAGACGGAGGGCTTCGGTTATACCGCGGAGCGGAATGTGGATTTAGCCATGACCACGATCAGTAGCCGGCACTACCCGGGGATTTACGCCGTCGCAGCGAAGTTACCTGGTTGGAGTCAGCTGACCCATCGACCGCTTGGATAAAAGAAGCCAGGCTGGCCGAGGCCAATGGGTTCGAATCGGTAGTATTATTCGCTCTCGACCAAATGTGCCTCATCGGATACTCCCTGCCTCTGTCGCGAGGCATCCGGCGCAGCGTTCGACTGGGATAACGCAACTTCAGCGCGGACGTTCGAGGTACAGTGAATATGCAGCCGTGATTTCCGTCCAGAACGTCTCCAAGGTATATCATCTTTATCGCCATCCCTTCGACCGCCTGTTGGGCAGCTTTGCGCTCTCGCTAAAAAGCGGACCACCGATTTCTGGGCGCTGCGAAATATCAATTTGCGGGTCGAAAAGGGTGAAGTGTTTGCGATTTTAGGACCGAACGGCTCCGGGAAAAGCACGCTTACTGCAGATCATCAGCTGGCATTCTGAAGCCGACCAGCGGTCGAGTCTTAGTGCGCGGGACGCGTGGCCGCGCTGCTCGAGCTGGGCGCCGGCTTCAATCCTGAATTCAGCGGGCGGGACAACGTCCTATCTGAACGGCGAGATCATGGGCCTTTCACGCAAGGAACTGGACAAAGCCTTTCCCAAAATCGAGGCGTTCGCCGAAATTGGCCGATTTATCGACCGGCCGGTTAAAGAATATTCCAGTGGCATGTACGTTCGCCTGGCATTTTCCACTGCTATCCACATCGATCCCGAAGTCCTGATTGTCGACGAAGCTCTGGCCGTCGGTGACGCGATTTTCGCCAGCCGGTGCATGCAGAAGTTCGAGGAGCTTCGTCGGAGGAAGGTAACTGTGTTACTGGTCTCGCACGACTTAGGATTAGTCAAACGCCTGGCCGATCGAGCCGCCTTTATGCTGGAAGGGAAAGTCGTGATGGAGGGGACTCCTAAGGACGCAGTCAATCAATATGTCGGCTTTGTGCTCGATCGCGAGCGCGGCAAGAATCGCGAGCGCGACGATGGAACAAGCGCAGGCATCGCCGCAAAGAGCAGCTTTCGCCACGGCGACGGCGCCAGCCGAGATATCGGACGTCAGCATCGTTAACGCTGCCGGCAAACCTTGTCACACTTTCCGGCCAGGAGAGTCAATCGTCATTCGCATTCGAGGCGTCTTTCGTAAGTCTGTTTCGAATCCTGTGATCGGGATCCTGGTCCGGAATCGGATCGGCATGGACATTTTTGGAACCAACACTCGTCTGGAAGGCATTGAGCTGGGAGATGTTCGAAGCCGGAGAGGCGCTCGAAATCGAGTTCGAATTGGATTGCTTGTTGAGCCGCCAAGAGTATACACTGACCGTTGCCACTGCAGTATTGGAACGGACTCAGCCAGGATTGGCTCGACGACGTCACCGACTTCCAGGTAGTGGACACGAAGGATGTGGCCGGAGTGTTGAACTTGAATACTCGAGTGCGTCATCGCAAGCTCGCGACCGTTCCCGAAGCCGATCCCAGCAGCATCGCGCAGCCATGATCTACGCCATTGTCCTCGCAATTGTGGTGGGCACGTTGTGCCTGGTGACGATCGTCAAGACGCGCTCGTTAAAGAACCAGGCGGACTTTTTGGTCGCGGGCAGAAAACTACCTTGGCCCGTATTGGTGTTTACACTTCTGTCTTCTTGGATAGGCGCCGGAAGCCTGTTCGCGGGAGGCGAGAATGCGTACAGAAACGGATTCGCAGCGCTGTGGCAACCGGCCGGCGGCTGGGCTGGGCTAATCCTCATCGCGTTGATCGCAGCCCGAGCTCGGCGGTTTGCCCAGTTTACAGTTCCAGATCTGCTCGAGACACGGTACAACGCGACGGCGCGCGTAATGGGGACTATCGCCATCGTCATCTCTTATACGGTGATCACGAGCTATCAATTCAAAGGCGGCGGCGACATTCTGAATTTGATTTTCCCGTCGGTAAGCGCAAACCAGGGGATGTGCATCATCGCAGCTTTTGTCATTGTGTTCACCGCCGCGGCAGGTATGGCATCCATCGCTTACCTTGACCTCGTCATTGGAGGATTGGTGACGACGATCGTCATCATCGCGGTTCCGCTATTGCTTCAGAAGGCAGGCGGATGGGGACATGTGCGGGCCGTTCTTCCGCCGACACATTTTCAAGTGCTGGGTAATCTCACTTTGCCCCAGGCGCTCAACTACATGATTCCCACCATGCTACTTCTGATCGGCAATCAAGGGATGTACCAGAAATTCTTTTCGGCGCGTTCGGAACGCGATGCGAAATTCGCCGTCTATGGGTGGATTGTCGGCACCGTGATTCTCGAAACGTTGCTCATAACGTTCGCCGTGATCGGCAGTTCGTTATTCAAAACCGAACACCCCCGAGAGATCATACCGCTCACAGCGTTCCAGGGCTTGCCTTCGCTCATCGGCGCGCTCCTGCTGGGCGGCGTTTTCGCGAAAGTTATTTCTACCGCCAACAACTATCTGTTCTCGCCGTCCACCAATCTAATCCATGATGTCTACGGCCGGTTCATCAATCCACATGCTTCCGAAAAAAGAAGAATGGCGATGTCTCGATTGATTGTCTTGCTGCTAGGGCTGTTCGCCTTGCTGCAGGCGACCCGGTTCGAATCGATTCTGAACGCCTCCGTTTACGCCTATACCGTTTACGGAGCCGCCGTGACGCCCGCCGTGATGGCCGTGTTCTTCTGGAGACGCGCCACCACCGCCGGCGCGATTGTATCGATCATCCTGGGAGCAGCCATAACGGTCGGCCTGAATCTGATGAACTACGATCTGGCTATTTATCCCGCTCTGGCGGCCTCGCTCTTAAGCTTGTTCCTGGTCAGCCTTCTGACTCCGCCGCCGGACCCCGCCAAATGGAAACCGTTCTTTGAGACTTAGACATTTCGAGAGTAAACATGCAGATAGACGAAATTCAAAAAGCTCTGCGCGATGAGAAATTGGACGGCTGGTTGTTCTTCGACCATCACCAGCGCGATCCACTCGCTTACCGGATTCTGAAGTTGAATCCGGCCGAACCGTGACGCGCCGCTGGTATTATTTGATTCCCGCGCAGGGCGAACCAAAGGGACTGGTGCACGCCATCGAGTCTGGTGTCTTAGCGGGCCTGCCCGGCAAGACCCAGAAATATTCGAGCTGGTCCGCGCAAGTAGATGGAATCAAGAACTTGCTGGCAGGCGCCGCCGCATCGCGATGCAGTACTCGCCGAACTGCGCCATCCCGTATGTCTCGCTGGTGGACGGCGGCACGTTGGAATTGGTTCGAGGCGCGGGCGTCGAGGTGGCCACTTCCGCCAACCTGGTCCAGCTTTTCGAAGCCCGTTGGACCGCCGAGCAACTGGAAATGCATCTCGAAGCCGGCCGGCGCGTGGACCGCGTCCGCGCCGAGGCGTTCAAAAGATCGGAAGCGCGCTCCGCGGCCAACCGGGCGATCACCGAATGGGAGGTGAATCGCTTCATCCGCGACGGCTTCGAAAAGTCCGGCATGGTGACCGATCACGGTCCCATCGTCGGGCGTCAATGCCAACATGTCGAATCCGCATTACGAACCGGAGCCCGAGGGCAGCCGCGAGATTCGCAAAGGTGACGCTGTGTTGATCGACATGTGGGCCAAGCTGGATCGGCCATCGGCGGTCTACTACGACATCACCTGGACCGGATATTGCGGCGCCGAGGCCGCCTTCGGCGCTTCAAAATGTTTTCGAGGTGGTGCGCGATGCCCGCGATCGTGCCGTCGAACGCGTCCAGAGCGGCTATCGCGTAGGAACGAAAGCCTGCACGGCTTCGAAGTGGACGACGCTGCGCGCGGCTACATCAAGGAGCAGGGTTTCGGCGAATACTTCGTGCATCGCACCGGCCATTCCATCGGCGAAGAAGTGCACGGCACCGGCGCCAACATGGACAATCTCGAGACCCACGACGAGCGCAGAATCATCGCTGGGACGTGTTTTTCCGTCGAGCCGGGCGTTTATCTGCCCGAATTCGGAATCCGGTCCGAAGTAAATGTGTATGCCGGTTCGGGCGAGGCGCGCGTAACTGGGAGAAGCAAGCAGAAGCTGGTCTGCGATTCTGACTAACGGCTGTCGCTCGATGCACAGAAGCCCAATCCCTTCAGTGCGTTGCCGATAGTACCAAACGGCTCATCGACCCGATAGGAATTTTCGATTGGACCCCCCAGCCGCCGTCGCATACCCTGGGTTATGGCAACCGTTCACATTATGGAGCCCGCCAGTTCCCAAGTCGCTTTTCTGCATCGCATCAGCAACATCGTGAGCTCGGAGCTGTCGCTAGACGAAATGCTCGGAGAAATCGTCGGACTCACCGTGCAGGTGACGGATTGCGATGCTTGTCTGGTTTATCTCTTGGATCGCGACACCGACGAAGTTGTGTTGCGCGCTTCGCAAGTGCCGCACGCCGCCGCGCTGGGCAATTTGCGCATGAAGATGGGCGAAGGCGTCACTGGATGGGTGGCGGAGCACAAGTCTGTGGTCGCGTTGGCTTCCAATGCGGGCGCCGACCCCCGCTTCAAACGCTTTCAAATACTGGTTGAGGATACCTACGAAGCCTTCCTTTCGGTTCCGCTGGTGAGCGGCGGCGACGTGATCGGCGTCATCAACGTCCATCATCGCGAGCTCACGATCAAACGGCGGATGAGATCGCGCTTGCTGACTTTCGTCGGCGAGCAGATGGGCGGCGCCATTTCGAAGTCGCTCCTGTCTGAAACCAACGCTCGCCTGATGGAAGAGACCCAGGAGATGAAGCGCCAGCTCGAGACGCGCAAACTGGTGGAGCGCGCCAAGGGAATTCTGCAGAAGCGCTACAGTCTTACGGAGGAAGAAGCTTATCTTCGCCTTCGCAACGAGAGCCGCCGGCTGCGGCGTCCGATGAAGGAACTGGCGGAAGCAATTATTCTGGCCGAGGATCTCAGCCGCAAGACCGAGAGCGCGGACGCATAGCAGGTCTAGTACTCTACGGCGCTCGCTAATTTATCCCAGGCTCTCGAGCAGCTTGCGCGTGCGCCCATGGGCCAGCACCACGTCCGGATCGCGCTGCAACGCCTCAAAATAGCGTTTCGCGAAACCGCGCCCGTTCTCGTTCGGAACAATCAGCTCGCGTGCCTGGGCTATCAGGCGATCGGCGTCGATTCCGGTGGGCGGCTCCTTGGCGTCCAAGGTCTCATCGATCAGCACCACAAACTCCGACAGCTCGTGCAGCCACGCGAACCAGGGATCGTACAGCACCAGCTTCAACAGTTCGCCGCTGGACTCGATGCGGGCAATGTCGCGCTCGTAAATGGCGCGCTCGGAATCGAGCAGCGTCTTGTGCAGGCTGAGCAGACCGTTGCGCAGATCGGTCAGCCGTTGTTGGATTGGATCGTGAAGGAATCATTCGACGCCATGACGCCCTGATGTTATAGTACATCCGTCCGACACCAGTTCCCCTAGCAACGGGTTTTAACCGTTAGAATAGGATACGTGCGTTCCGAGTCCACACTTCAACTCGCCACCGGTCAATCTCGATCAGGTGCGGCAAGAAATCGGAAAGATCATCGTCGGCCAGCAACACGGTAGTCGACGGCGTCCTGATCTGTCTGCTGGCCGGCGGTCATGTGCTGCTCGAAGGCGTGCCGGGGCTCGGCAAGACCACGCTGCTGCGCACGCTGGGCCGCGTGCTGCATCTCAAGTATTCGCGCATTCAGTTCACGCCCGACCTCATGCCCGCCGACATCGTCGGCAGCATGATCATGGAGAGTGACGATCACGGCGCCAAGGCGTTGCGCTTCCAGCCCGGCCCGATCTTCGCCAATCTGGTGCTGGCCGACGAAATCAATCGCGCCACGCCGAAAACGCAGTCCGCGCTGCTCGAGGCCATGCAGGAGCGCACCGTCACCAGCGGAACCACGACGCACGAACTGGAAGCTCCGTTCCTGGTGATGGCCACTCAGAATCCAATCGAGATGGAAGGAACCTATCCGCTTCCCGAAGCGCAGCTCGATCGCTTCCTGATGAAGATTCTGGTGTGCTATCCTTCGCGCGAAGATCTGAATCGCATTGTCGAGCGGACCATCCATCGCGACGAGACCGCGCTCGAACAGGTGGTGGACCGGGAAGCGATTATGCAATTGCGGGCCGCCTGCCGGGAAGTTCTGGTCGCCCAGCACGTGCAGGATTTTGCGATCGATCTGGTGATGGCGACGCAGCCAGGCACCCCGTACGCCCACCCGCTCGCCAACAAATATATTCGCTATGGAAGTTCGCCGCGCGGCGCGCAGGCGCTGGTGGAGTGCGGGCGCGTGCTGGCTCTGATGCGCGGCCGGCTGAACGTCAGCGAGCGACGATGTCCGCGAGATCGCGCCATCCGTGCTGCGCCACCGCATCATCCTGAATTTCGACGCCCACGCCGACGGCCAGACGCCCGAGACCATTCTTACTCAGATCATCGAAAGCGTCACCGCCGCAGCCGCTAAATGAAACCCAGCCCACTGATCGACAGCGCCTTCCTCGAGAAACTCGAGCGGCTGGCGATTCAATGGCAAAAGTCGTTTCCCGGCTTGGTGGGCGGCCACAATATCTCGCATTTTGCCGGACCCGGGCAGGAGTTCCTGGATCATCGCCAGTTCCATCATGGCGACGATCTGCGCGCGGTCAACTGGCGCGCTTACCTGCGGCTGGAAAAGCTGTTTTTGAAGATGTTTCAAGTGGAGCCGCGCATTCCCGTTCGCATGCTGCTCGATTGCAGCAACTCCATGACCACCGGCGACGTCTCTAAGTTCGACTATGCGCGCAAGCTCGCTGCGGCGTTATGCTATGTCGGACTGGTGCGGCTGGATACCATCTGCATTCAGCCTTTCGGTCAGGACTTGGGCGATTCGTTTCTGTGCGGCGGCGGGCGCCATCGCTTCATTCCGGCCGTGAACTTCCTGCAGGATCTCAAGCCAGCCGGCCGGACCAATTATTTTCAGATGGCGCGCGAGTTCATTTCCACGTATCCGCAGCGCGGGCTGCTGATCATAATTTCCGATTTCCTGGACGACGCCGATTGCGAGCGGCCGCTGCAATTTCTGGCCGACTTCGGGCACGAGCTGATTCTGGTCCAGATGTGGGCCGACGAGGATCGCGATCCCGCTTGGGAAGGTCAACTCGATTTGACGGACGCCGAGACTGGCGCGACGCTCGAAATCGGGTTCGACGACGCGGCTCGCAAGAGCTACGTCAGCGCCTTCGACGAGTACGCCGAGACATCCAGCGCATCGGCTTGCGCAATAGCGGGCGCTACGTCGGCCTTTCCACCGACAATCCAATCGAAGAGGCGGTGTTCGGTCCGCTAGCGCGCTCCGGCGGCATCGAGTAAGCTGAAATGTTTTTCCTCAACCTTCACTGCCGGAGTTTCTGGCGCTTCTGGGCTCGCTCTCGGGCGTCGTGGTGGCGCTGTACTTGCTGGACCGGATGCGGAAGAAGCACACCGTTGCCACGCTGCGGTTCTTCGCCGCTGCCGAAAAGCCTCCGGTGCTGAAGCATCGGCGCAAATTGCAGCAGCCCTGGTCGCTGCATTTTGCAGCTGCTCAGCATGCTGCTGCTGCTGCTGGCCATCGCTCAGCTTCGCTTGGGGTCGCCGGCGCGCTCCTCGCGCGATCACGTTCTGATTCTCGATACCTCCGCCTGGATGGGCGCGCGCAGCGGTCAAGCTCGATTGATCGACCAGGCGCGCGCTGCGGCGCGCAATTATGTCCGGCGCTTCCGTCGAGCGATCGCGTGATGGTGGTGCGCGCCGACGTGCTGGCCACGCCCGCGACTGTTGTTCGAATCGGACCGCAAGAAGATCCATCAGGCCATCGATCAGACCCAGCCCGGCGCCGCGCCGCTGAATATCGCAACAGGCCCTCGATTTCGCGCGCGCAGGCCCAGAGGGTACATGCCCAGCGCCCCGGCGAGATCGTTTTTGTCGGCGCCGGCCGCGTCGCCGGCGATGAGGCGCTCCCTTGCTGCCGTGCCTCCGAATTTGCGCTTTGTTCCCATCGACGGCCCGACCGAACATGTCGGCTTGCGCAAGGTTAGAGTGCGCCGATCGCTCAGCGATCCGGACATCTGGGAAGTCTTCATCGCTGTGAAGAACTATGGAAGCGCAGCTCGCTCGGTTCCGTTAGGCGTGCAGTTCGGCGGAGCGCCGGTCGGAACGCGCCGCTTCGACTTGAAACCCGGCGCTGAAGAGAACGCGACCTTCCGTTTCAAGACGCGCGCCGCCGGATGGTTGGAAGCGCGTCGCTCGATCACGCACGATGCTTTTCAGCAGGATGGCCGCGCCGTTCTCGAACTGCCGGCCCGCAAGATTCTGCCGGTGACGGTCTATTCCGCCGAGCCGGAACTGTTGCGGCCGGTATTCACATGCGATTCCGGCGTCCAGGCCACGTTCCTGCTGCCCTCGCAGCTACGATCCCGACGTTAAGAGCGGCATCGTTCTGCTGGATCGTTTCGCTCCGCCCTCGCCGCCTGCCACGGAGAGCATCTGGCTGGAGCCGCCCGCTGGAAAATCGCCGATTCCGGTGCGCACTATCGAGAAGAATGTCAAGCTGAAACGCTGGCGGGTGGATCATCCGTTGGGGGCCGGCCTGCGCGCCAGAGACATCGAGTTTCCAAGCGCCGAATTGTTCCGCGTCAACGCCGGATGACGTAGCTATCGCTGAGTCCGACGCCGGATCCATTGATAGTCGCGCGGCCCGCCAAGCCGAAGATGGTCGTGTTCGGATTTCATCCGGTGCGATCGGGCATGAAGTACTCAGCTCACCACGCCGCTGCTGTTCGCGCAACATAATGCGCTGGATGGCGCCCGACGTTTTTCGCTCCTGGGAGCTGACGGCCGGCACGGTGGGAACCGTCGACGTCGAGCTGGAATCGGAAATCGATCCCCCTTCTGCCATTCACGTAGCAACCGAAGATGGAAAAGCGCTGCCGTTCACCGTGGAAGGGCGCAGGCTGCGCTTCTTTGCGGCGATCTCCTGGAATCGTGCGAGTGCTCACCGGCGATCGCGAAATGGTTTATTCGCTGACTCTGCCGCAGCCCGGCGACATCGTCTGGAAACCGTCCAGCGTGAAAGCGCGGACTGCCGGGCCGCGCGCCCTCCGAGCCGTCTTCCCGCGATATTTGGCAATGGCTGGCTGTGCTCGGCGGCGTGGGCCTGCTGCGGATTGGATCCTCTACGGCCGAATGCGGACGCGCACGTGTCCGCCGTCGCAGGCTGACCGCCGCGTGCTCTGGAGGAAAGCATCATGACCTTCGAGCGCGCCTGGGTACTGGTTTTTCTGCTGCTGCCGCTGGGCTGGATGATTTTCGAGTGGCGGCGAACCCGCCGCACGTTGCTCTGATTCTGAAGACGCTGGCATTGGCGGCGATCGTGCTGGCTTTGGCCGAGCCAACGCTCACCATTCCGCAAACCAAAATGGCGGTCGCGGTTTTGGTGGATACCTCCTCCAGCGTTTCTGCCGCAGGACCTGGCCCGCGCCTCCGAGTTCGCTACGAGTCTCGAAAAAGCCCGCGGGCGCCACTGGATCCGCGTTCTTCCGTTTGCCCGATCGGTCCGCGAATCTCGCGCCTGAGGAACAGCAGAATGGCTGGCAGTTGGAACACACGGCCGGCGAGGCCGGACAGCGCCACCGATCTGGAAGCAGCCATCGGCGAAGCCATCGCTTCGCTTCCGTCCGGAATGGTTCCCAGGCTCGTGCTAATTTCTGACGGCAAGGAGAACGCCGGCAGCATCACGCGCGCGGCTTGGCAGGCGCAGCGCCTCGGCATCCCGATCGACACCATGCCTCTCGAAGGCCGGCCGCAGCCGAGTCTGCGCCTGGAATCGGTGAGCGTGCCCACCGTGGCGTTCACCGGCGAGCAGTTTCCCGTCGATCTGAGCATTTCTTCGCCCGCGGCCGGTGCAAGCGTCCGTTGCAAATCAGCGCCGAAGGGAAGGTGCTCGGGTCGAATCCGGTGAAGCTAGAAAAAGGCGGCAATCAGATTCGCGTTCACGCCAGTCTGACTGCGGCCGGCGCGCTGAATCTCTCCGGCGTGATTCGCGCCGGGAATCTGGGAGCGATCCGGTTCGATCGCGCCGTCACCCTGCGTCGGCCTAAGGTCCTGTATGTCTCGCAGGACCCGGAGGGCACCGAGACGCAATCTGCTGCAGACCTTGAGCGCGGCTCAGTTCGACGTCGAGCGAACCGCCGACCCGATGCACGGCACGCTCGGCGATTATCCAGCTGGTGGTCCTGAACAATCTGGACCTGGAATCGCTGCCCCCGCTCCAGAAAGGACGAGATCGAAAAGTTCGTCAAGCAGGGCGGCGGATTGCTAGTGATCGCCGGCGAGCGCAACGTCTACGCCGAAGACAAGAAGGTGGAGGACGCGCTCGACCGCACGCTGCCCGCCAATCTCGCTCCGCCGCGCTCGCCGGAAGGCACCGCCGTGGTGCTGATCATCGACAAGTCCTCCTCCATGGAAGGCAAGAAGATCGAGCTGGCGCGCCAGGCCGCGATCGGCGTGGTGGACAACCTGCGCCCCATCGATCTGGTGGGCGTCCTGATCTTCGACAATTCCTTCCAATGGGCCGTGCCGATGCGCAGCGCCGAAGACACGACGCTGATCAAGCGCCTGATTTCCGGCATCGTGCCGGACGGCGGCACCCAGATCGCTCCCGCGCTGGCTGAAGCGTATCGCAAGGTGCTGCCGTCGCGACGCCACTTTCAAGCACATCGTACTGCTGACCGACGGAATTTCGGAAGAAGGCGACAGTCTCGATCTGTCCAAAGAGGCGGCGGCACAGCACGTGACCATCTCCACCGTCGGTCTGGGCCAGGATGTGAATCGCGCGTATCTGGAAAAAGTGGCGATCCTGGCCGGCGGCAAATCATACTTCCTGAACGAGCCGGCTGGCCTGGAGCAGATTGTTGCTTAAGGACGTGATGGAGCACACCGGCTCCACGGCCGTCGAGAAAACGCTGACGGCCCATCGTCGCCAAGAATGCGGAAATTCTGGACGGCGTGGGAATCGAAACCGCGCCGGCGCTCAAGGGTTACGTGCGGTTCATCACCAAGCCAACCGCCGACACCATCCTGAAGGTGGACGAGAAAGATCCGCTGCTGGTGCGCTGGCAGTATGGTCTGGGCCGCGCGGTCGTTTTTACTTCCGATGCCAAGAGCCGCTGGGCTGCCGACTGGGTGACCTGGAAGGGTTTCGACAAGCTGTGGACCAACATCTTCCGCGATCTGCTGCCGCACGCCGAGAGCGGCGAGGCCAAGACAGAGTACGACAGCGCCAGCGGCGACCTGATCGTGAATTATCAACTGGGCGCGACGTGGAAGAGCCCGCCAAGCTGCCCGGAATTTTCGTTCTGGGTCCCGGCGGCTTCCGACATCCTGTGCCGATCACTAAACTCGCCGACAAAGCCTATCGCGGAAGCATTCACATCGGACAGCTGCCAGGGGCTTTTCCGCATACGGCCGCTCGAAGAATCGCGCGCTTTTCCCGAGGTCGGTTATTATCAGCCAGGAGCAGGAACTGCTGGACTACGGCTCGAATGAATTTCTGCTGCGCTCGATTTCCGAATTCACGGGCGGCCGGTTTAATCCGGCGGCCGAAGCAGGTATTCGATGCCGCCGGCCGGACCGAGCAATCGAGTCTGCGGTTATGGCCCGGGCTGCTGGCCTTCGCGATCGCGCTGAATCTGGCGGAGTTGATCATGCGCAAGGGCAAGGCCATGATGGAATCCCTGCGGCCGAAGAAGAGCTTAAGCGCCCAGTTCCAGATGCGCCACGGTTTCCAGGTGGAATGTTTGTGGAAACAGATCCACCAGCGTAATTGCTGGATGCTATATCCGCCGGCCAGTAAGCCTTGCAGGTCGCGCGCCAGGGTAGCCGGGTCGCACGAAACGATGGTAAGTCGCGGGGCGCGGATCGCGTACCAATTCCCGAACGGAGTCTTTGCCTAGACCCGCTCGGGGCGGATCGGCGAGGATGAGGTCCGGCGTCTGGTCGAGGCTCGCCAGGTAGTCTTCGACAGGTTGGTTCTCGGAATCCGCCGTCAATTCGCGGCGCTCAATGTTAAATTGCAGATCTTGAAAAGCGCGGCGGCTGGATTCCACCGCTGTGACCCTTTGGAAAGTCTCGGCCAAGCGTGCCGAGAAGAGCCCGACTCCGGCGTAAAGATCCACGGCCCACTCGCCCGTGCTGCTGCCTATTGCGCACTTCACCAAAGCATCGATCAGGAAGCGATTCACCTGGAAGAATGAAGCTGGGCTTACTCGAAATCCACCGTAGTCAATGGGCCCGGTCGTGCCGAGCGAATCGAACAGCCGGTAGGCTGCCGGCAGATACGCGGTCCCAGACATTCACCTGAGTATCGGTTTCGTTGGTGAATAGCTCGACCGTGGTGGTGACATGCTGCGACACTTGACCCTTCAGTTTCGAGATTGCATCGTTCAGAGCCGGAGAAGAAATGGGGCAATGATCGATCGCGCACAGGCTATGCGACCCATGCTCGAAGTAGCCAATATTGCCGTCCTCGATGTGAAACTTGCCCGCGATTGCGATAGTCCCAGCCGCTCGCCCGCAATGGTCTGGATCTCGCCTGCGAATTCGATCTTGCCGACGCGCCGCAGAGCTTCCCGCAAGATCAGCGACTTTTTGTTCCACTTGGAAAGTACTATCGATGTGCTGGTAGTGGCAGCCGCCGCAGCGCTGGAAGTAGGGGCATCCCGGCGTGACACGCGAAGCCGATGGCGAAATCACTTCGATCAAGCCTCCCCCGCCAAAGATCGCTTCTTGACGCGTTCGATTTCAGCCCGCACTACTTCTCCCGGCAGCACATAGGGTGTCAGAACGACTTTGCCATCCAGACGCGCGAGCCCGTCGCCGCCGTACACCAGCTTTTCGATCGTAAAGGTTTCTTCGGTGGGCAAGCGGAAGCTTACCCTACGGTACCATGGTTGATTCACCATGAAGGCACGCATTTTTTCCGGCGTTCAGCCGTCCGGCAATTTGCACATTGGCAACTACCTGGGAGCACTGAAGAACTGGGTCGAGATTCAGGGCAACTACGAGAGCATCTTCGGCATCGTCGATCTGCATGCCGTCACTGTCTATCAGGACCCGGCCGAGCTGCGCTCGAAGATCCTGGAGACCGCGGCGCTGTTTCTGGCCGTCGGCATCGATCCGAAGCACTCCACCATCGTGGTGCAGTCGTCGGTGCCGGAACACGCCGAACTGGCTTGGATGCTGACCTGCGTTACGCCGGTCGGCTGGCTGGAACGAATGACGCAGTACAAGGCCAAGGCGCAGGCCCAGGAGACGATCGGCGACGGCTTGCTGCAGTATCCGGTGCTGATGGCCGCGGACATCCTGATCTACCAGGCGGCCATCGTGCCGGTGGGCGACGATCAGGCGCAGCACCTGGAGCTGACGCGCGACATCGCGCAGCGCTTCAATTCGCTTTATGGCGAGACCTTCGTGATGCCGGCCACGCATCTGCCGGCGGTGGGCGCGCGAATCATGGGCCTGGACGATCCGGATAAGAAGATGAGCAAGTCGGCCACAGGATCGGGTCACGCCATCGCGCTGCTGGATCCGATCGATCAGGTTCGCAAGAAGATCATGCGCGCCACCACGGATTCCCAGCCGGCGGTAGATTTTGAGAGCCTGGGGAGCGGCGTCGAGAACCTGCTGAACATTTTCCAGGCCTTCAGCGGTTGGTCCGGAGAGAAGCTGCGGGGGCATTTCAACGGCATGCGCTACGGCGACCTCAAGAAGCAGGTGGCTGAAATGGTGGCCGCGAAGCCTGGAACCTCTGCAAAAGCGTTATCACGAGATCATGGCCGAACCCGGTTACCTCGACGGGGTGCTGCAGCGAGGGAGCCGAGCGCGTTTCGCCGATCGCCAAATCCACGGTGCGGCTGGTGAAGGAGCGGATGGGGCTTTACAGCGGCACCTGAGATGCAAGAGCGGTCGGTCTCGTTCGCCTCCTATGTTCGGCTGCTGCGTACGAACCGCAACTACCGTTTGCTGTGGTTGGCGCAGATCGTCAGCGAGCAAGGCGACTGGCTCTACGCAGTCGCGGTTTACAGCCTGCTGTTGGAGTACACGTCCAGCGCGAAGTCCATTGCGATTGCATTCGTGCTGCAGGTATTGCCGCAGTTTTTTGTCGCGCCGGCGGCCGGTGTGATCAACGATCGCATCAGCCGCAAGAAAGTCATGATCTTCGCGGACTGGTCGCGCGCGGGCATCGTGCTGTGCATGCTGGCGGCGCGTGGTCCCCAAATGGTTTGGCTGCTTTACACGCTGTTGTTCCTCGAAACAACCATGTGGGCTTTGTTCGAACCGGGACGCAACGCGGTGATTCCGAACATTGCCGACAAATCGGAGGTAGTGGTCGCGAATGCGCTCGGATCTACAACCTGGTCCTTCAATTTTGCGATGGGCATGGGGCTGGGAGGCGTACTCGCGGCTTTCGCCGGCCGCGATGCCGTGTTCATCCTGAACTCGCTTTCGTTCGTCGGCTCCGCGCTTCTGATCCGGCGTATGAAGTTCGCCGAGCCGCACGCCGAGAACCTGCCGCCGCTCCAAGCCAGGGATCTTGCGGATTTCTCCCCGATCCGAGAGGGCATCCGGTACGTCTGGAAGGACCCGCGCCTGCGTACGACCATTTTTGTGAAGGCGGGCAATGGATTCGTGGGCGCGAACTGGGTTCTGCTCCCGATTTTCGGAGAGCGTATCTTTCCGATCTATCGGGCCGGGTTTAGCCCGCGACAGGCCGGCATGCTGGGGATGAGCCTGCTTATTGGTTGCCGTGGAATCGGCGCCTTGATCGGACCACTGGCGAGCGGATACTGGGCGGCACACCGGGAGGACCGGATGCGTATAGGAATTCTGATTGGTTATGTGGCGGGCGCCGCCGGTTATCTGGCCCTCGGATTCGCGCCCAGCCTGACTCTCGCTTGCGCAGGAATTGTATTGGCTCAAACCGGAACCTCGACCGTCTGGGTCTTCTCGTCCACACTCCTTCAGCTGCGGACGGACGACCAGTTTCGCGGCCGTGTCTTTTCGGCCGAGTGGGCGCTCAATGTTGTGATGTCGGCACTGTCGTGCTACTCCGCCGGGGAGTTGATCGATCACGGGGCGCCGGCCGCAAGAGTGGCCCGCATGGTAGGCATTGCGGTGCTGATTCCAGCGCTGTTGTGGGGCCTTACGCTGCTTCCAAAGAGTCCCGGCAATGCCGAGGAGTCCGGTCGCGACACCTAGCCAGCTATCGGGTTCGGGGGTAGCAGCTGGTCCTTGCGGGGTTCCAAAATCTTCTAATACGAAACTGCCGTGACTCTGCCATTGTATGGACTGAAGGGCTGTTGAAGATGCGATCCCGACGAAGTAAAGAGCGTCTTTTCCACCCTGAACGTTAGTGCTGGCGCCATCGGCGGTTCGGATCTGCAGGTTGGCGTCTACTCCGGCTATGAAGAAATAGAGGCTTTCGAAGGCCGTTAGAAGTTCGAGTTTGACCACTCCGTTGCTGTGGCCAGGAGTGACATTGCCGATTTGCGGTTGGAAGAGGCCGGCCGTTGTTCCGGCTCCAAAAGTTGCCGTCAACCACGAAGTAGCTTCGGCGTTGGACTGGGCGATACTGTCCGCGGGCAAAATGGTGATAGTCGTGGCGCCGGCCGAGGGCAGCAGGGCGGCGATCAGGACCATGGTTCGCGCAAAGACACTCACGAAGTGATAGTGGTCTGGCGCTGGAGAATTCTCAGGCGGGAGCTAGTGAAAATCGTGTGAAGGGACGGCCTCTTCAGCCACATGGAGAGGCTCGAAATGGGCGGCCCTCACTGTGTAAACGCCGTCAATGTTCTGCATTTCGCCATCTACGACCAGGTAGGGGTTATTAAGGATAATGGCGCGTTCCCGGTCGAAGACGTCAGGCATGACGACGGCATTCGAAACGCCGGTTTCATCTTCGATACTGAGAAACAGCAGTCCTTTGGCCGTGCCGGGGCGCTGGCGGCAGATGACGCAGCCGGCGATTCGGGCCGGGCGGCCGTTGTGTATGAATCTTACTTGGGCGGCCGGCGTGACGCCGAGCGAGTTCAGCTTTTCGCGATGAAAGGCCATGGGGTGTTTGCCGATAGTAAGGTGAGTTCCGCGGAAGTCGGAGTTCAGGCGCTCGCTGGAATTCATGGGCGCAAGGGGCGAGTCGGACGAGTCGGACGGGGAAGACAGGTGGCCGGTAAACAGCGGGCCGGCGTGGCGAAGAGCTAGTTCCGAATCCCAAAGAGCAGCTCGCCGATGGGTGGGATTCTGCGGGACGAAATTAAGAGCGCCGATTTCGCTGAGCTTTCTGAGCTCGTCTTTACGAAGCTCCGGTACGCGGTCGACCAAGTCTTGAATGCTTGAAAACTGAGCTTGCCCGCGGGCGGCGAGGATCGCTTGGGCGGCCTGCTCGCGCAGTCCTTTGACATAGTTGAATCCCAGCCGCAGCCATTTCTCGCCGTTATATTCTTCGATGGTGCAGCGCCAGTCTGAGCGCGTGATGTCGATCGGCTTGAAGTGCAGCCCATGCCGCTGGGCATCTTTTACAAGGGTCGCGGGCGCGTAGAAGCCCATCGGCTGATTGTTGAGGATCGCGGCTGTGAAGGCGGCCAGATAGCGGCATTTGAGATACGCGCTCGCATAGGCGATCAAGGCAAAACTAGCAGCATGCGATTCGGGAAAGCCGTATAGCGCGAAAGAAGTGATGGACTGGACTATAGTGTCCTGCTGTTTGCCGGTGATGCCATTGCGCGTCATTCCGGAGCGCAGCCGGGTTTCGATCTCGCGCATACGGACTTCGGATCTCTTAAACCCCATCGCCCGGCGCAGTTCTTCAGCCTCGCCGCCGGTGAAGCCGGATACGATCATGGCCATGCGTAGAAGCTGCTCTTGAAATAAAGGGACGCCCAGCGTCCGGGCCAGCACCGGCTCGAGCGATGGATGCAGGCACTCCGGTTTCTCACGGCCCTGGCGGCGGCGCAGGAACGGGTTCAACATTTTTCCGACGATCGGGCCCGGGCGTATGATAGCGACCTGCACGACGATGTCGTAGAAGCGCTCCGGCCGGAGCCGGGGAAGGCAGGACATCTGCGCGCGGCTCTCCACCTGAAAAAGCCCAATGGTGTCGGCCTTTTGCAATGCGGCGTAGACCAGCGGATCGTCTTGCGGCAGATGCGCGAGATCGACCTCTTCGCGATAAGAGTCGCGAATGATCTGGATGGAATCCTCCAGCACGGCCATCATGCCGAGACCCAGAAGATCCACCTTGACGATGCCCATGTCGGCGCAGTCTTCCTTGTCCCACTGAATGACCACGCGGCCGGGCATGGTGGCGGGTTCGAGCGGAACAACGGAATCCAACTGACCTTCGCAAATAACCATACCGCCGGAATGCTGGCCCAGATGGCGCGGCAGATCCTGGATGGTCATGTAGAGTTCGAGGAATTTGGAAATGAGCGGATTGTCGGGTGAGAAGCCGGCTTCTCGAAACTGGCGCTCGGCGGTTTCCTTGGGATCAGTCCAGCCCCAGGAGGGGACCAGCGCGGCGATGCGGCCGAGATCCGGTTCTTCAAAGCCCAGGACTTTTCCGATATCCCGAACGGCCGAGCGGCCGCGGTAGGTGATGATGTTGGCTGTCATAGCGGCGCCGAGCTGGCCATAGCGCTGGTAGACATATTGGATAGCGCGCTCGCGCTGATCGCCGCTGGGAAGATCGAGATCGATATCGGGCCACTCGCCGCGCTGTTCAGAGAGGAAGCGCTCGAAGAGCAGGTCCATGGAGACCGGGTCAACCGCGGTGATGCCGAGCGAATAGCAGACCGCGCTATTGGCGGCCGATCCCCGGCCCTGCACCAGGATGTTTTGCTTGCGGCAAAATTCGACGATGTCCCAGACAATCAGGAAATAGCCGGCCAGGTCGAGTTTTTCGATGAGCGCCAGTTCTTTCTCGATCTGGCGGTGGGCGCGGCGGCAGAGGTCGGCTGAGAAGGCGGTTGGATAGTAACGATTGCGCGCGCCTTCCTCAGTCCGCTTGCGAAGAAACGAATTCATGGTCTCGCCGGGCGGGACCGGGTATCTGGGGAATTGATATCCGAGATCGGCCAGCGTGAACTGCAGACGATTAGAGAGTTCCCGGGTGTTGGCGATCGCTTCGGGAAGATCTGCGAACAGGCGCGACATTTCCTGGTCGCTTTTCAAGTGCCGCTCGGAGTTGATGGAGAGCAGACGGCCGGCTTCCTGAATTTTCACTTTGTTGCGGACACAGGTTAGAACATCCAGTGCTTCACGGGCATGCGGAGCAGCGTGGCTGACCCCATTTGTGGCCACCAGCGGCAGTTGATGTTGCCGCGAGAAATCCATTAGCGTCTGATTGTGCGCTTCTTCGTGCCGGTTATAATGACGCTGCAGCTCGACATAGACATTCTTGGCGCCAAACAGGTCTAGAATCCGGGCATCCGGTCGCGCTGCCAGGCAGACCAGGCCGCCGGCGAATTCCGCGAGCTCTTCCGGGGCGGCGGCGCCTTCGCCTTTTTTAGCGCGCATTTTCATGCGGGTGATCAGACGGCAGAGATTCTGGTAGCCTTTTCGGTTTTCAGCGAGCAGAGCATAACGGAAGCCGTCGGTGCAGGTGACTTCGGAGCCGATATGGGCGCGCAGACCGGCCTTTTTCGCGGCCATGTGAAAGCGCGCCGCGCCGGAGATGTTGTCGGTATCGAGGATCGCCAGGGCAGGGAAATCGAGTTCGGCCGAGCGGGCGACCAGCTCTTCGGGGACCGAGGAGCCTTCCAGGAAGCTGAAGGCGCTGCGCGCGTGGAGTTCGACATATGCGCTAGTCATAACAGCCTTCGATAAACCAATGCTGCTTAGGTTCGCGGTAGATTCGATATACGCCGTCGGCTAGCGCGATGTCCCATTCGTCTCGATTCCAGGCGGCCGGGGTCCACCAGTTGCCGGAAGTTCGCCAGGGACCGGAGGCATTGAGCACTTTTCCGTGGATGCCGGAGGCTGTGATGCGAGCGGGACGATCGTTTTTTAGTTCGACGGTTGCGGCCAGAGGCGGACGGAAGTAGCGAAAAGCGTGCTGAATCGCGGCGGGCTGCGGATCGGCCAATTGGGGCTGCCGAAGCGCCAGCCGATAGGGATGCGGATGATGAGTGTTCAGAAGTTCCGGAACGCCGACGTTGTTTTCTCCGACGATGCCGCGGATGCGTGCCAGGGTCAGTTCCAGTTTGTCGGGGGCTGGGGTGACCGGAAGAAAGATGCCGTTTTGGACGGTGCGCGGATTTACCGGCTTGAGCGATAGTGCCAGAGCGGCCGTAGCGGCTTCGGGTGGGTGAGCTTCCAGATCCATTTGCAGGAGTTTTAGCAGCGCTTTGCTATCGCGCATGGGGATAGGAAGGCGCAGAGTGCGAACGTGCTCGGTCTTATTTTCGAGCTCCAGGCGGAGGGTGATTTCGTTGGCCGCCATTCCATGCGATTCGAGCTTTTCGCATTGCTCGTTGAGCATGCGCGCGATCAGAAACAGGAGAGGTTCGAGCAGGCTGATGGGGTGATCGAGTTGAATGCGGTCGTTATAGGTTATTTCGGGTTGGAAGATTTTGAGCGGCCGATCGACGGCCCCCCGGGCCAGCCGCAGCAGAGCAACCCCGGCGGATCCGAATCGTTCGGCGATGCCGGTTTCGGGCAACCGGGCCAGTTGATGCAGCGTGTGGATGCCCCAGCTATCCAGGATTTCGGCCATCTCATCGGTCAAGGGGAGCGACGTGATATCCAGGGCGCTCAGATCGGGGTAGACCGTCAAGCCTGGAAAATTGCGGGCGGCTAGAATGGCTGCTTCGGCGGTCTCAGCGATGGAGATGTTGACGGCGCTGCCGGTGCGGGCCTCGATGGCCTGCGCTATCTGGGTGGGTGTGCCGTAGAGCCGCTTCAGTCCATCGATGCGGAAGACGATGGTATCCGGGCAGGTCTGTTCGAAGAAAGGCGAGAAAGCCTCAGCGATTTGTGGCAGGTCGGCTGACGGGCCGTGCAGGCAGGCAAACATCTATCCAATCGCTTTCGCTTTGAAGGTGGCTGTAGCCGGCCGGACCGGTTTTCTAAAGAGAGCTTCCAGTTCCACTCCTCGCAGCAATTGGAAGCCAGGCGCGCCTCGCCAGGCAGTTTTCTGGCAGCGCATTTCGAGCATGAGCGATGCGCAGGATTTGGCTAGTGGTTCGTTTTCGATCAAGGCCAGGATGGTGGGCGTGTTCTCTATGGCTCGGCGGAACCGGTACCAATAGGAAATCGGGATGCGATTGGCAATGCGGGGCTGAACCTGGCAGAGGTCCAGCACGACGACTCCAAATCCACCGGCATGGAGCAGATAATCGGTAGCTTTAAGGGCGTGATCGGCATTATGGCCACAGCGGATCCAGAGCAATTGAGAAAGACCAACACCGGCTGCGGCTGCGGTCACGGGGTCGAAGGAGTCGTCAGTATCAACATAAGCACAAACTTCGGAATGTGATGAAGATACAGAAAGAAGTGAATGCGTTAGGGTAGTTTTTCCCGAGCTGGCCGGGCCAATGATTTCCGAGATCGCGCCTCGCGGGAAACCCTCGATAACGGTATCCAGGGAGGGGACGCCGGTAGCGAGAGTTTCCCGAAATTTAGGCTCGGAGCGGAATCCGAGCGTAGTGGTCAGGGCGGCGCTTAGGTTCATGCAATTTCGCCTTTTGTTCGCCTGCCCTATTCTGCATCCAATTACGGATGTTTGTCAATGCCAATGAGGGCCGATTGTGCACTGACCCTCAAAGAACAATCTATTTGCGCGCTGGTTGGAATACCTTTATGCCCACTCCCGTGACGGGCACATAGATGTTGTTGTTATTGCTGTCGACGGCTATCGAGTGTCCACCGGCGCCGGTGACATAGCCGATCAACTGGTTGGTTGCGGCATTGATCACAGCGAGGCTTGCGTTTCCGAAGTAATAGTTGTTGTCTCCGGGGTTGTACCAAATCTCGTCGCCCGCGCCGGCTATAGTGGTGATCGCCAGAACACTGCCGTTGGTGGAATCTATTGAGATCCCACCCGACGTCATGGCGTGGTCGTTGGGTCCAAGTGCCAAGCCGGCGGGACTGATGGTTATCTTGAAGCTGTTGGTAATCATCATCGCGATGGGATCGATTTCATCGACTGATCCCAGATTCGTGCCGGTGGCTGGCACCGAGACATTGAACCTGTATGTTTGGGAATTCCAAACAGGCTGCTCCAGGCCGCTTTGGGTAGTGGGATAAACAATTTTCCCCAAAACAGTCTGAGTGTCCGTGGAGATGAAGGTGAGAAATGGGGGATTGTCGTTGGGATTGCCAATCATGATGATGTGATCCAGGGGGTCGTAAGCCAGTTCGTCCGCACGGCACTTACCGCCGGTAGGGATGGAGGCCACGATGGCCTTGGCAGCCAGATCGATGACTTTCACGGTGCTATCCCCATCACCCACATAAAGCTGGTTCAGCTGAGGAATCGCTACCACCCCGTCCGGTCCGCCCTGGTTGCAAGGCGCGCCGGCTGGGCTTGGTCCGGCAAATCCGATCTCGGCGGAACTGGAGGGTATGCTGTACAGGTACTGATTTTTTTGGGTGTCGACCACGATAATGCGAGCGGTGTTTTTAGCCCCCGCTTTCGGCGTGGCGCCCCGATCGGCTAGATAGTACCTCTGATTGGCCGAATCGACCCAACTTATGTCGAAGCCGGCCGGCAGGCCCCCCGGGGGAACAATTGTGGTTGTTTGCGTGTAGTTGGGCAAGAGCGAGACCTGGGCAGACGCTACTGCGGACAGGGCCAGCACCGCCACTACAAACGTGGAAGTTTTGAATAGGTTTGTTAGTTGCATTGGTAAAACGATCCTCGTCCCTTCCTTGAGATTTGAAGCCGACTTTTTGGTCTTTTTGATACAGCTCGTGCGCTAAAGCTGCCGGCAATAACATCTTTGTCCCCGTATTAATGCCGTAGAAATTAATCTTATTCGCTCAAAAGGCTGGGTAGCAGTATAACGGCTGGCATGTAACGCGTCAAGCGGAAAACGCAAAAAACGAAATGCAGTCCTCTAGTGCGCTGCCAGCAGCTCCAGAAGCGCCGAAGATACTGCGTCGGGGTTCTCGCGCGGCAGGAAGTGGCCGGCGCCCGGGATAACACGGCGAGCCACGAGCTTGGTGAACATGGCACGTTCGGCCGGCGAATCGGCGGGTGGACGGGCCACTCCATCGTCTGCGCCATGGAGCACAATAGCGGGCGCTTCGATCTTTGGACGTCCGGCTAACTGCCGTTCCATCGGCAAAAAGCGCACTTCGCCCGACGCATTTCCGTTGCGGTGACGATAGGAATGGATCACAACATCGACGAAATCGGGATTGTCGAATGAAACCGCGGTGCGATTGTACGTTTCGTCGCTGAAATGCCACGTGGGCGACCATAATTCCCACAGAAGCCGGCAAAAACTACGCCGATTTGCGGTGAGACCGGCACGGCCGCGCTCGGTATTGAAATACCACTGATACCAGAGAGCCCGTTCGACTTCGGGCGCCGCCGGCCGTTGGGGCGCGAGAGTGTCCTGAATGGTGTAGCCGCCGATGAGAACCGCTGCACGTACACGCTCCGGGATGCAGCGCGGCAGCGATACAGGCAGCCCGGCAGCCCCAATCGTAGCCGGCGATGGCGAAGCGCTCCAGTCTCAGCGCGTCGGCAAAGTCGATCAGATCCTGGCCTATGGCCGCCTGTTCAGCCGTCCGTCGAGCAGTCTGGGTCGCGGAAGCGCGTGGGACCGTAGCCGCGCAAATATGGAACCAGAACGCGATAGTCTGCCTGTACCAGTGGAGGCGCGACCTGGTCGAAGGCTCGAACGTCATCGGGGAAGCCGTGCAAAAGAATGATCGGGAATCCCTGCCGCGGTCCGCTATCTTCATAAGCGATGGTAAGCATGGCCGTCTGAATGGTTTCCGTAGCGGCGGCGCGAGCCGAGGGGATGCTCATTAATGCAGCGCCGGACGCCTGCAAAAACGTTCGGCGAGTGGGCGGCATCGGCCTTCTATTGTCGCGCAGGTGTAAAATGATGCGCCATGAGGCCAATGACGATGACACTGCTGGGTGTGGCGCTGACAGGGCTCGTCTATCCGCAAGCCACGCCACCGCACGGGACATTGGAACGCATCCAAGTCCACGGAAAGTCGCTGGAAGGAAATCTGGAGGGCGACTCGCCGGATCGCGACGTCTCAATTTATCTTCCGCCGAGCTATACCGTTGAGCGCACTCGCCGCTATCCAGTGGTCTACCTGTTGCATGGTTATACGGACAGCGATGATCGATGGTTCGGGCTGAAGGAACACTTCATCAATGTACCGGCCGTGACGGATAAAGCGCTCGTCAGCGGGTCGACGCGCGAGATGATCCTGGTGATGCCCAACGCTTACACGGCGTATCAGGGCAGTATGTACTCGACTTCGGTGACCACGGGCGATTGGGACCGGTTCGTCTCCGAAGAGCTGGTGGCGTACATCGACAGCCATTACCGAACCATCGCGCAAGTGGCGAGCCGCGGCCTGGCGGGCCATTCCATGGGCGGCTACGGGACGATCAGGATCGGGATGAAACATCCCGAGGTATTTTCCAGCATTTATATTCTGAGCCCATGCTGCATGATTCCCAATGTGGATCCGCAGAGCCCGGCGATGGCGAAGGCGGCGGCAATCCAGAGCGTGACCGAAGTTGCGCAGGCCGATTTCGGAACCAAGGCAATGGTCGCGTTGGCCGCGGCCTGGTCGGCGAATCCGAATAAGCCGCCGCTGTACTTCGATCTCCCGGTGAAGGATGGGCAGTTGCAGCCGACGATCGCGGACAAATGGGCTGCCAACGCGCCGCTGGCGATGATCGATCAGTACCTGCCAAATCTGAGAAAGCTGCATGCCATTGCGGTGGATGTGGGTGCCCAGGATGAGCCTATCGCCGGCACGGTCCGGACGCTCGATCAGATGCTGAAACAAGGCGGCATCGCGCACACGTTCGAGATTTACGAGGGCAATCATGTGAATCATATTGCCGATCGCGTGGAAACCAAGATGCTGCCGTTTTTTTCGAGCAATTTATCCTTTGGGCCGGCGGCGAGCGGGCCGGCGGCGACGTCGTCGGCGCAGGTGAGTGGTCCCACATACGTGCAGTTCACTCCGTCGGCGGTGAAGGGCGCACTTTACCGGCCGGAATCGGGCGCCGCGCCGCACGTGGGCGTTCTGATCATGCACCGGACGTCTAACTTTCTGGCGCACTTGGGCGCGACGGAATTATCGAAGCGCGGATTTCTGGTGCTGGCGATGAACTCGCGGTTCGACAACAACGAAGCGGCGGTGAAGTGGGAGGATATCGCGCTGGACGTGAAGACCGGGGTCGAGTATCTCAGGAAACAGCCCGGCATCACGAAGGTGATTCTCTTCGGTCACAGCGGCGGCGGGCCGACCATGAGCTTTTACCAGGCAGTGGCGGAGAGGGGGCCGTCCTATTGCCAAGGCCCGAAAAAGCTGGTGGAATGCGGCAACAGCCTGGCCGGGCTTCCGCCGGCGGACGGCATCGTTTTCGTCGATGCGCATCCGGGGAATTCGGTGAACGGTTTGCGGAGCCTGAACCCGGCCGTCATGAATGAGGGAGATCCGCGCCAAGTCAAGCCAGACCTGGATCCCTTTAATCCCAAGAATGGCTTCAATCCGAAGGGGCCGTCGACTTACTCGGAGGACTTCAAGAAGCGGTATTTCAGGCGCAGGCGGAGCGGATGAACCGGTTGATCGAGCATGGCGTCGGCAAAACTGCACGGGACAGACAACGATGTTTTCCTGGTTCCCAGAGGCGAGGGCGCACGGCTGATGGAGATGGATCTAAGCGTACATCACAGCACCGTGAAACCGCAGAAGCTGCTGAAGAACGATGGCACGATCGTCATGCAGATTGTCGAAAGCGTGCGGCGCACGGGCCGGATGTCGGAGAAGGAGAACGCGTCATTCGAAAGCGGAACGCGGCTTCTGACGCTGCGGTCATTTCTGAGCGCGAACGCAATCAGGGCGACCGATTCTATGGATGGAATTGACTGGTGCTCGAGCAACAATTCGACGCCGTGCGCCTTGCGCACTATTTCCGTGCCGATTCTCATTACTGCCATGGGCGCTCACTATTTCATCCGCGACAACGAGATTCATTACGAAGTGGCGGCCAGCAAGGATAAGGATTTCGTGGTCATCGAGGGCGCGACGCATGGGATCCGGCCGTGTACGGCGTGCGAGACTTATCCAGGGCAGTACTCGCATAGCGTCGAGAATTTTGCCGGTTACGTGCAGAAATGGATTAATGCGCGGTTCTGAAGACCCAGTTGACTCCGGAAGAGCCCTGGTTCCGCGCACGGTGATCGGCGCGGTAGGGTGGGCCGCTGAGCCTGCGCTACCATGAAACATTAACCCCCTGATGGCTCTGCGTTTCTACAACACCCTAACGCAACAAGTGGAAGAGTTTGCGCCACTGAACGGCAACACCGTGCGAATGTACACGTGTGGTCCGACGGTTTATCATTACGCCCACATCGGCAATTTCCGCACCTTCACTTTCGAAGATATTTTGCGGCGCTGGCTGCGGGCGCGCGGCTACCAGCTCGATCACGTGATGAACATCACGGACGTGGAAGACAAGATCATCCGCAACGCCGCCGCCGAGCACAAATCGCTAACCGAATACACCGAACAGTACACCCAGGCGTTTCTCGACGACACCGCGGCGCTGCGCCTGGAACGGCCCGAAAGGCTGGTGAAAGCCACCGACCATATCAACGAGATGGTGCAGGCCATTCAAGAACTGGCCGCGCGCGGTTTCACTTATGAGAGCGATGGCTCGGTCTACTATCGAATATCGAAGTTTCCCGGCTACGGCAAACTGTCGCACAACGATTTCAGCGGTATTCGCGCGGGAGCCCGGGTGGACGTGGATGAATACGACAAGGCCAACGCGCGCGACTTCGTATTGTGGAAGGCGCCTAAGGACGGCGAGCCGTTCTGGGAAAGCGAGATCGGTGCGGGGCGGCCGGGCTGGCATATCGAATGCTCCGCCATGGCGATGAAGTACCTGGGCGAGACTCTGGACATACACGCCGGCGGAGTCGATCTGATCTTCCCGCACCACGAGAACGAAATTGCGCAATCGGAAGCGATCACATCCAAGCCTTTCGCCCGCTTCTGGCTGCACGCGGAGTTTCTTAGCATTGAGGCGCAGAAGATGTCGAAGTCGGCCGGGAACTTCTACACGCTGCGTGACCTGTTGGATAAAGGTTATGAGCCGGAAGTGGTGCGTTATCTGCTGGCCTCGGTTCCGTATCGCAAGAAACTCAACTTCACGTTCGATGGCCTGAAAGCCGCGGCCACGGCGATCGACCGGCTGAGAAATTTCAAGCTTCGCCTGGAAACCGACAAATTTGCCGAAGGCGTCAACGACAAGATTCTGGAGCGGACCGAGACCTCGGCGCGGCGGTTCGGCGAGAGTCTGGACGACGACCTGAACACCGCCGAAGCCCTGGCCGCGTTGTTCGAGTTTGTCCGCGACGCCAACACCGCCATGGATGCCGGCGAGTTTCGCGCCGCGAACTCAGCACCGGCGTTGGAGCTGCTCGCGCAATTCGACGCAATCTTCGACGTCCTGCGCCCTTCTCAAAAACAAGCCGGTATTTCGGACGCCGACGTGGAGGGCCTGATCGCGGAGCGGGCCCAAGTCAAGAAGGCCCGCAACTTCGCTCGCGCCGACCAGATCCGCCAGCAACTGCTCGACGCCGGCATCGTGCTCGAAGATACCAAGGAAGGAATACGCTGGAAGAGAAAGTAATCGTCATGAAGATTGAGACCAAAGCCATTCATTCCGGCGACCGGAAGCGCGATCCAAACCAGCCCGGCGCCTTCGTTCCTGTGACCACGCCGGTCTACACCGCTGCCAGCTACGTCTACGAAAGCACCGCCAAGCTCGACCGCGTGCTGGGCGGCGAAGAACCGGGCTACTGCTACGCACGCTACGATAACCCGACCAATGCAGCGCTCGAAGAGCTGATGACGTCGCTCGAGGGCGGCCACGGCGCCCTGGCCTGTTCGTCGGGAATGACCGCGATCCACATCGCGTTGCTGGCCGCCCTTACGGACCGCCGGAAGTCCATCCTGGCCGCCAGCGCCCTCTATGGCGCCACCACCAGCCTGCTGACCAAAGTGCTGGAGCCGCTCGGGATCGAAATCAATTTCGTCGACATTTGCGACCTGGACGCGATTCGACGGAAGATCGCCGATTCGAAGCCTGGCTGCGTCTTGATGGAGACCATCTCGAATCCGCTGCTGCGCGTCGGCGACATGGACCAGATCGCCGGGCTGACGCGCGCCGCCGGTGCCGCGTTGGTGGTAGACAGCACGTTCGCTACTCCGCTATTGCTGCGGCCGCTCGAACACGGAGCGCACATGGCCGTACATAGCGTGACTAAGTTTCTTAGCGGCCATGGCGATGTTCTCGGCGGCGTCATCGTCGCCGATCAGGATCACAGCGAGATCATTCGATCGCTGGGCCGCACGGTGGGGCCGTTGCTCGGGCCCTTCGAAAGTTATCTGACGATGCGGGGCATCAAGACTTTCGCGCTGCGAATGGAGCGGCACTGCTCGAACGCCTGTCGAGTTGCCAGCTGGCTGAGTTCGCACCCTGGAGTAGCGCGCGTGCATTATCTGGCGGACCCGGCTCATCCGGATGCCGCTGTGATCCGCCGGCTTTTACCCGATGGGTTGTACGGCGCCATCGTTACCTTGGAGTTAAAAGACGGAACCAAAGAAGATGTGTTCCGTTTCATGGATCGCTTGCAACTGGTGGTTCGCGCCACTTCGCTTGGCGACGTCCACAGCACGGTCCTTTATCCGGTGATTGCCTCGCACCGCGATATCGCGCCCAAGCAGCGCGAGCGAATGGGCATTCATGACGGGCTGGTCCGGTTGTGCGTCGGAATTGAGGCCGTCGACGATATCCTGGCCGACTTGGAACAAGCGCTCGCGTAGCTCCGTACCGGTACTATTTGCTTCAAAACGATTAGGAAACTAGAGTCCCCTGGCCTATACTCCTAGTGTCGGAGGGGTGGACTCGTGGCTAAGTTAGCTGGTAAGACGCCGTTGCTGCGCTTTTTCGCAGCGGGCTTGGTAGTTTTCAGCATGGTCGGATTTGCTTATGCGGACGTGCTCACATTTAGCGGTTCAATCACACAATCGATTTCGGATGGAACCGGGCCGGCTGTAAATAACCCTTCGCTCAACGCTATTAAAGACGGCGACCCTTTTGCGGTAACCCTGAATATAAACGGCTCCATTACTTCTCCCGGAACCTACACGAATTTCTCGGGTGCCATCTTCAGCGACACCGCCGTTCCGGCCGGCGAGACCAGCTTCGGGCCCATCAGTTTGACGATAAACCCGGATGGCAGCGGCTTGGACAATATCAGTATGCTAGGCTGCCTGACCACCGGTAGCGGCTGTCCCTTCGGTAACCAGCTGGCCGCCAACTTTGCCATCCCCGTCGCCGATCTGAACGCCCAAAACGTGGTGGCAAATGGAATACCCGGCCTGACTCCTCTGGACCTGCTGGAAGACGATGGAACCACAGATATCCAGGGCATGATTTCGGGCTATTCGTATACCAGCTCGGTGCCGGAGCCCTCGACCTTGAGCTTGCTTTGCTTAGGCGTACTCTTCGCGGGCGCGGGCCTGCTGCGGCGTAATTAGCAGTCAAAAATCCCAGGAGACAAGATGAAAATAACCGTACTTGCATTGCTCGTACTGGCGCTGGTTCCTTTCTGCGCATTCGCCGTCGACGGCCAGGTGCTCATCAACCAATCCACCGTTATCGCGGCGGGCGGTTTCCCTTACCGCATCACACAGCCCGGTAGTTACAAGTTGTCCGGCAATCTTATCGTTAACACGGCGACGGATGGCATTGAAATCGACTCCGATGATGTAACGCTCGATTTGAATGGGTTCACCATATCTTGCACGTCCACCTTGTGCCGAAATGTCCTTCCCCTAAAATCGGCAGTCTCAGGCCTTCAGTTTGATACCACCGTTAAGAATGGATCGGTTCGCGGATTTGGTTTCGGACTCAGTCTAAACGGCTCAGGTCTCGTCTCTGAGATCAAAGCGATAAACAACTTCGACATCGGCATCTCGGTTACCTTCCTGGTGGTCAGCGGTTCTACGTTTGGACACGGTGGGTTCGTCGTGGAACGCTGCACCGCCAACGAAAATGGAACAGGAATCTTCGCCAGTAACTCGGAAGTAACAAATTCGACGACGAACTCCAACACCTCTGCAGGGCTGAATGGCGGTGGGGGAGCCTTTCTCAATAACGTGTCCATCAACAATTCCGTGGGCCTCGTCCTCTTTACAGGCCTCTACGGTGGCAACAGCTTTCAGGGCAATGTCACGCCAGTATCGATTTCCGGCGGCGCGATATCGCAGAACAATAACAACTGCAATGGCAGCGGCTGCTAGCAGCGCGACTGGGAGTTAGCGGTCGCCGGCTTGCGCGGCCTTGGCCTCGATTTGTACCAGTTCGCCCGCGCCTACCGGCACCGTGCTGCTAATGGTTTGCGGCGCGCGGAAGAAATCGAAGTAGGAAATCTGGCGTACGCACGATACCGTGCACAGCGGTGCGCATGATTTCTCTGTGAGGTATTCGCGGCGGATGTCGTCCACCGTGTATTCCACCAGCGGTTTGGCCGGAAAGCCGCGCTGCTGTGAGCAATAATGCACCAGGCCGTTCTCGCAAATGTATAGATAGCGTGCGCCCGCCCGGCAGCGCCAATTGCTGGGACGTCCATGCGCGATCGCGTCCTGGTAATAATTGATCTGCGAGAAATTCCGCTTCTCGAAGTCCTTCATCGCCAGAAACACCGCGCGTTCCCGTTCGCCGATGGGCCGGAGTTGCCCGTCGCCGTCGTGAATAATACCGACGGTTGAAGTGAAGCCCAGTTCGATCGCCCGCTTGCCCACCACCAGCGCGTCTTCCGGATTATGGATGCCGCCGCCCAATACGGAATTGATGTTCACATGGAACAGCGCGTGCTCGGCCAGAATCTGTAGCTTCTTGTCCAACACCTTCAGACTTTTTTTGGACACTTCGTCCGGCATCACGTTGTCGATACTGATCTGCATGTGATCCAATCCGGCATCGTTCAATTGTTGGACTCGCTGCGCGGTCAATAGATAGCCGTTGGTGATCATTCCGGCGATGATGCCGCGGCTGCGCACGTGCGCGATCAACTTGTCCAGGTCCGGATGCAGTAGCGGCTCGCCGCCGCTGAAAGTCACAATCGTGGTACCGAGCGCCGCCAGTTTATCCAGCCGCTCGATCATTAACCCGGCTTCCACTGGTTTAGAGAAGACATCGTATTCATTACAGTACGTGCATGCGAGGTTACAGCGGCGGATGGGGATGATGTGAGCCATCACCGGATGATCGGTCGACACCGTGCCGTGGAATATCATTCGCCATTCGCGCGTGCGCCGGTTAAGCGCCCGGATGTCTCTGCGAACTTTAAATCCCAACGTTGGCATTATAAGGACTTATTCTCTATTGAATCATACTCATGCAAGTAACGCATCGATTTGGAATCGAACGGTCGCGGACGACATCTCAACAGCGGCCACGCGCCCGCCAAAGCGATCCGCATTTCTTTGTAACCCAATCGAGCCGACGCGACACCTAACATTAGTGGCGTGTTATTCTGAGGGCTGTCTGGAATCCTTCCATGCGTCACCGGACGTATTTGACCGCCTTTACGGCTCTCTTCCCGCCCCAGTGGCAAGGCTCCCGGATTGGCGCCGGTTACGTCCACTATGTGATGACGCACTAAAATGGAATTCGGAAAGAAGCGCTCCATCTGATGTTTGAGTTCCTGTTCAAATATCCACGACGGTATTCAGCAAAGGCACCTTCGTCCTGTTGGGGCAGTGGCCTCTCTGGGTGCTGATCGCCGGCTCTGGTGGCCGCCGCTCTAGCGTTAGGGTGGACCATCTGGCGCCGCCGCAGCGCCGTTGCTCCCACCATGCGCGGACCCCGCACCGCGGTTGTCTGGGTCCTGCAGAGCCTGCTGGTTTGTCTGCTGCTGTTTTTGCTGTGGCAGCCGGCGCTGAGCATCGCGACCCTGCGGCCGCAGCAGAACATCGTCGCGGTGGTGATCGACGACAGCAAGAGCATGGCGACTCAGGACGACGGGAAGTCGCGGAAAGACCAAGTCCTAAAAACACTGAACAGCGGTCTGCTCAAGAGTTTACAGTCTAAATTTCAAGTTCGACTTTATCGATTGGGCGATCACGTCGAGCGGATCGAGAAGCTGGATCAGCTGAACGCCTCCGCTCCTGCCACCCACATCGGCGACAACCTGAAAGAGGTGCTGGCGGATTCCGCGACGCTGCCGATCGGCGCGGTCGTGCTGCTGAGCGACGGCGCGGATAATACCGGCGGCATCGATCTGGAGACGATCTCCGAAATCAAGCGCCAGCGGATTCCGATCCACACCGTCGGCTTCGGCCGCGAGCAGATGGCGCACGACATCGAGGTCACCGATGTTCAGCTTGCCGGCTCGCTCGCTGGCCAAATCCCGCCTGCAGGCCGCAGGTGAGTTTTCACCAGCACGGGCTTCCGCGGCGACAAGGCGCGGCTGGCGGTGCGCGAAAGCGGAAAGGTTCTGGCCAGTCGCGACATCGTCCTTAAGGGCGACGGCGCCGCGCAGACCGAAGCGGTGTTGTTCAACGCCGGCGAGGCCGGGAGTGAAGAACCTGGAATTCCCATCGACCCGATGCCGGACGAGGAGAACAAGAACAACAACAGCCTGACGCGGGTTTTGAACGTGGACAACGCCAAGCCGCGCATCCTTTACATGGAAGGCGAGCCGCGCTGGGATTACAAGTTCCTGCGCCGCGCCGTGGAGGACGACAAGAACATCGAGCTCTTCAGCATCGTCCGCACCACGCAGAACAAGATTTATCGCCAGGGCTCGCCAATCAGCGCGGAGTTACTGAAAGACGGCTTTCCCGACCAAGGTGGAGGAGCTGTTCGGCTTCCAGGGCCTGATCCTCGGCAGCGTGGAAGCGAATTATTTCACGACCGCGCAGCAGGAACTGATCCAGCAGTTCGTCGATCGGCGCGGCGGCGGGTTGCTCTTCCTGGGCGGCCGCGCATCGCCTGGCCGATGGCGGCTACGACAAGCCGCCCTTTCTCCGATCTTGCTGCCGGTGCACCTGCCGAATCACAAGAACACCTTCCATCGCGATCCCGCCACGCCCGAGCTGACGTCTTCCGGGCGCGACAGCCTGATCATGCCGCATCGAAGAGAATCCCGAGGCGAATGTCGATCGCTGGAAGAAGCTTCCCTACCTGATGAACTTCCAGGAGGCGGGCCGCCTAAGCCCGGCGCGGTGGTGCTGGCCGAAATGAATGCTGCCGGTCACAAGCTGCCACTGCTGATCACCGAGAAATACGGGCGCGGCCGCACCGCGGTGTTTGCCACCGGCGGCGACTGGCGCTGGCAGATGCTGCAGCCGGTGGAAGACATGAGCCATGAGATGTTCTGGCGGCAGATGCTGCGCTGGCTGGTCAGCGACACGCCCACGCGCGTGGTCGCGTCGACGCCCAAGCCGGTGCTGTTCGACGATGGCCGTGTGCAGCTGCGCGCCGAAGTTCGCGACACCACATACTTGCCCACCAGCGACGCGCAGGTGGAGGCGCGGATCGTAGGGCCGGACGGCGCGGCGCAAACTGTGGAACTGCATCCGGATCCGCTCGAGCAGGGCGTTTACGCGGCCGATTGGGATGCGCCAGGCCCGGTTCTTACGTCGCCGAAATCACCGCGCACCGCGGCCAGCAGGAATTAGGACGCGACGTGGTCACGTTCCGGCGCGAAGACGGCGTCGCGGAGAATTTCCATCTGGAGCAGAATCGCGATCTGCTGGAAAAGCTGTCGTCCCAGACCGGCGGCCAATATTACCGTCCCGACGAAGTGCAGCAAGCTGGGCGAGGACATCTCCTATTCCGACGCCGGAATCACCGTGCGCGAAACCAGGGACCTGTGGGACATGCCTATCGTCTTCTTCTTCGTGCTGCTGCTATGCTGCACCGAATGGCTGCTGCGCCGAAAGTGGGGTGTAGTATGAAACTGCCGCTGCGTTAATGCTCGCTGGTGCTCGGCCGCTGCCTGCACGCCGACTACCTTCTACGTCACCGTCGCCGGCCTCGGCGGCGAACCCGATTACGAACAGCGCTTTGCTTCTCAGGCCCAGGAGATCGACAAGCTGGTCAACGCCGGCGGTCCGGACGCCAATGTCACAACGCTGTCGGGCGCGCAAGCCACCAAAGCCAAATCCAGAACGCGCTGGCGCAAATCGCAAAGCAAGCCAAGCCGGGCGACGCTTTCGTGCTCATGCTGATCGGACACGGCGGCTTCGACGGCTACGATTACAAGATCAACCTGCCCGGTCCCGATATCTCCGCCGTCGAACTGGCCGCCATGCTTGGACCGGATTCCCGGCCACGCGCCAGTTGGTGGTCAACATGACCAGCGCCAGCGGCGGCTCGCGCGCGGCGCTGGAGAAGCCGAATCGCGTCGTGATCACGGCGACCAAGCGCGGCAACGAAAAGAACGCCACGGTTTTCGCGCGCTATTGGGTGGAGGCGCTGCGCGATACCAGCCGCCGACACCGACAAGAACGAAACCGTTTCGGCGCTCGAAGCGTTCACTTACGCCGAGCAGAAAACCAGCGCAGTTCTACGAGACGCAAAAGCGCCTGGCCACCGAACATCCCATGCTGGAGGACACCGGCCAAGGCGACGGCGCGCGCAAGCCGTCGCCCGAAAACGGCGAGGGCCTGATGGCGTCCCAGTTCGCCCTGCTGCGGATCGGCGCGTCGCAGATCGCCGCCAACACGCCGGAGAAAAAGGCGCTGCTGGACAAGCGCGAAGAGCTGGAGCAGCAGATCGACAAGCTGAAGTATCAAAAAGCGGCGATGCCGGTCGATCAATATAAGCAGCAGCTACAGACGCTGCTGCTGGAACTGGCGAAAACCCAGGCGGAGCTGGACAAATGATTCATTTCGATCGCTGGCTGCTGGTTTGCGGCTGTCAGCATGGTCGCCGCTGCCCGCCCAGACGCTGGACGAATGCCGCGGCTGCGGCATCACGGCAAACTGACCGAGGCGCAAGCCTGCTTCGCGCGCCTGGCCGCAGGCTCCAATCCATATCCTCGCGCCGAAGGGCCTGTGGGGCGCTGGAACAATATCAAGAGGCCAACGACCAGTTTCGAGGCGCTGATCAAGCAGGAGCCCGAAAAAGCGTCGATACCGTGTCCGCTGGGGACTGCTCTTCCTGGAGCGCTTCAACACCAGACGAAGCCGTGGCACTTTCAACGAAGCGCTGGAGATCGATAAGGACAACGCCCAGGCCTATCTGGGACTGGCTGGGTAGCTGCCGAAGGTTTCGGCGGCAAGGCCGTCGAATTCGCCGAGAAGGCCGCCGAGCTGGATCCGAAGCTTGCGGAAGCCGCACGAGCTGCTCGCTTATCTGGCGCTCGAAGACAACGACGAAAGCGAGCCGCCAAAGAAGCCGACAAGGCGCTGGCTATATCTGCCGAAGCGCTGGACGCCCTGGCATTCATGCCACCATCGATTGGCTGGACGACAAGGCCGACACTCCGCGCCTGGAAAATCCATGGATCGAGCGCCTGCTCAAAATCAATCCGGTCTACGGCGAAGCTACTCCACCGCCGGACATTTCTTCGTCATCAATCGCCGCTATGACGAAGGGATCGCGTACTACCGCAAAGCGCTCGAACTGAATCCGCGCCTGTGGGACGCGCGCGCGCAATTGGGCGTCAACCTCATGCGCCTGGGCAAGAGGGGAAGCGCGCCAGCAGCTGGAGCAGTGCTACAACGCCGATTACAAGAGCCCGAAACGGTCAACTCGCTGCGCCTGCTCGACAGTTACGCCAACTTCAACACTTACGAAACCGAATCAGCACCATTCTGCGTCTGGACAAGAAGGAAGCCGACCTGCTGCGTCCTTACTTTGAATCGGAGATGAAGCGCGCCATCGCCACCTACGAGAAGAAATATCAGATGAAGCTGAACGGCCCGGTGCAGGTGGAAGTCTATCCGGACCACGAAGACTTCGCCGTCCGCACCATGGGCATGCCGGGCTTGGGCGCGTTGGGCGTGACGTTCGGATCCGTGGTCGCGATGGACAGTCCTTCCGGCCGCCCTCCCGGCAGCTTTCACTGGGCCAGCACGATGTGGCACGAATTGAGCCACGTTTACGTTCTGCAGGCCACCAATCACCGCGTTCCGCGCTGGTTCACCGAAGGCATGGCGGTATATGAAGAGACCGCCGCCGCGCCCGACTGGGGCGACCGTCTGGATCCGGAAGCCATCAAGGCCATCCAGAACAAGAAGCTGCTGCCGGTCGCGCAGCTGGACCGCGGATTCGTCCGTCCCAGCTATCCCGTCTCAGGTGATCGTTTCGTATTTTCAGGCCGGCAAGATCTGCAGCTTACATCGCCGAGAAGTGGGGCTACGGCAAGCTGCTCGACATGATGCACTGCCTATGCGCAAGCTGGAAACCACGCCGGAAGTCATCCACGAACGATCTCGGACATGTCGCCCGAAGAGTTCGACAAGCAGTTCCTGGCCTGGCTGGACGCCGCAGACCAAAACACGGTCGAACATTTCGACGAATGGAAGAAGCAGATCGAAGACCATGGTGGAGGATCTGCGCGCCAAGAAGTACGACGACGTGATTCGCGAAGGCAAGGCCATTCGCGACTATTATCCCGACTACGTCGAGCCAGGCAGCGTCTACGAATTGATGGCCGACGCCTACATGGCCAAGGGCGACAAAGCTGCGGCGCGCAAAGAGCTGGAAAAGTACAGCCAGGTCGGCGGCCGCAGTCCGCTGCTGATCAAGCGGCTGGCTACGCTGGAAGAGGAGGCCGGCGATCCGAAAAAAGCCGCGGCCGCTCTCGATCGTCTAAACTACATTTATCCGGAGGACCAGGAATTGCACAGGCGGTTGGGCGATTTATGGCTGGCGCAGAACAACGTTCCGGGCGCGATTCGCGAATACCAGGCCGTGCTCGCGACTGAAGCCGCTCGATCAGGCCGGCGCCCATTTCCAGTTGGCCAAGGCGCTTCGCAAGGCCAACCGGATCGATGAAGCTCGTGAACAAGTGCTGCTGTCTTTGGAAGCCGCGCCCGGCTACAAGCCGGCGCAAAAATTACTCTTGGAAATCTGCAAAATAAACAAACATGTCCACTCTAAGCACAGCTCTAGCACAGCCATTGCCGATTCGGCGGAACTGAAGGAGCGCATCGATCGCTTCCAGGAGGTCCACAACGCGGCATCGTCCGCGAAGTCCGCAAAGTGATCGTCGGCCAGGACGAAGTGATCGAGCAGGTGCTGATCTCGCTGTTCGTCGGCGGCCACTGCCTGATCACCGGCCTGCCCGGAACCGCCAAGACGCTGCTGGTTCGCACCCTGGCGCAGACGCTGGGGCTGGTGTTCAAGCGCATCCAGTTCACGCCCGATCTGATGCCTTCCGACATCACCGGCACCGACATCATCGAAGAGGACACCACCACCGGCCGCCGCACCTGGACGTTTGTTCCGGGCCCGATCTTTTCCAACGTTCTGCTGGCCGACGAAATCAACCGCACGCCTCCCAAGACGCAATCGGCGCTGCTCGAAGCCATGCAGGAGCTGTCCTGCACGGTGCGCGGCCACATGTACACAGATCAAGGCGCCCGTTCTTCGTGCTGGCCACGCAGAATCCGATCGAGCTGGAAGGCACCTATCCGCTGCCCGAAGCGCAGCTCGACCGCTTCCTGTTCAACACCGTGCTCGATTACCTGTCCGCCGACGACGAAGTGAAGGTGGTGGATCTGACCACCACCACCAAGGTCGCCAAGGTCGACACCGTAACCAACGCCGAAGAGATTCTCGATTTCCAGCAGCTGGTGCGCATGGTGCCGATCGCCGACACGGTGGCGCGCTACGCCGTGGAACTGGTTCGCGCCACGCGCCCCAACGACGCCAGCGCTCCGGATTTCGTCAAGAAGTACGTCAATTTCGGCGCCAGCGTCCGCGCCGCGCAGTTCGTCGTGCTGGCCTCCAAGGCCCGCGCGCTGCTGCGCAGCCGCTATCACGTCGCCTACGAAGACATCCGCGCCCTGGCCGCGCCCATCCTGCGCCACCGCATGCTGCTGAATTTCCACGCCGAATCCGAGCGCCTCGATTCCGACGCCATCCTCGAAGCGGCTGCTGGAGTGGAAGCCGGAGCCGAAGTAGACTGCGCAGCACTCAGCGTGCGCGCCAGCATTGGAAGCTGGACAACTGAGTCGATGCTAGCCGCCGCACTCCAACCCGTTTCATCGATCCCGCGCTTCTGGCCGGGATCTCGCATCTCGATCTGGTCGCCAAGACCGTAGTGGACGGCTTCGTCGCCGGACTGCACCGCTCGCCCGATTTCGGCTTCAGCCAGGAGTTCGCCGAATATCGCGCCTACACGCCCGGCGACGATCTGCGGCACGTCGATTGGAACGTCTTCGCCCGCACCGAGCGCGCCTATCTGAAGCGCTATCGCGGCGAAACCAACAGCCAGCTCACCATGATGCTCGACGCCAGCGCGTCCATGGGATATACCTCGCACGGCATCACCAAGCTCGACTACGCCCGCTTCCTGGCCGTTTCGCTGGCTTATCTGGCCAACCAGCAGCGCGATGCCGCCGGCGTGATCGTCTTCGATGACGACGTTCGCAATTACGTGCGGCCCTCCACGCGCCAGGGCCAGTTCATGCGCGTGGCGCACGCCATCGAGAAGGCGGAGCTCGGCACCCGCACGGATTTCGCCAAGCCGTTCATGCATTTCCAGCAGTTCCTTCGCCGCCGCGGCATCGTGGTCGTGATGTCGGATTTCTACGAGCAGCCCGAGATCGTGATCAACGCCGTCGCGCCGCTGCGCTTCCACGGCAACGAACTGGTGCTGTTTCACGTCCTCGATCCCCAGGAGATCCGGCCCAAGCTGAAAGAGCCGCGTCTTGCTGGTGGACATGGAAACCAAGGAAGCCATGGAAGTTTCGCCGGAATACGCCAAAGAGGAATATGGCGCCAAGATCGACGCGCATATCGCTGCGCTGAAGAAAAAGGCCGCCGCCGCCAACATCGATTATTTCCTGCTGCGGACCGACCGGCCGCTCGATGACGCGCTGCGCGAATATTTCCTGATCCGCAAGGGGAGGATGTAAGTGGGTTTCCTGGCGCCCTGGTTCCTGGCCGGCTGGCGGCCATCGGGCTGCCGTTCTGGATTCATCTGCTGCGCCAATATCGCAGCACGCCGCATCCCTTCAGCTCGCTGATGTTCTTCGAGCAGCGCACGCAGAGCTCCATCAAGCATCGCCGGCTGCGCTATCTGCTGCTGCTGTCGCTGCGCGTCGCTGCTGCTGCTATTGATGGCGCTGGCCTTCGCGAATCCATTTGTCACGCGGACATCGGCGGGCGGCCGGCGGCCGCAAAATGCTGATGATCGGCCGTCGACAATTCCTTCAGCATGCGCTATGGCGACCATCTGGCCCGCGCCAAACAGGAGGCTCTTCAAGCCGTCTCCAATCTCAATTCGGGCGAGCGTGGTCAGGTGCTCGGCGGTCGACTCGCATATCCATTTCCTCACTCAGCAGGTGGAGGACCCTGACCAGCTCAAAGCTGCGATTCAAGCCATCCAGCCCACCGACGAACGCAGCTCCTACGGCGAATTTGCGCGCGCGCTGCGAACCATCGCCCAGTCCGTCCAAGCGTGCCGCTGGAAGTGCATTTCGTCAGCGACATGCAGAAATCGTCGCTGCCGCCGGCTTTTGCCGACCTGCGCCTGGGCGGCGACACCAACCTGATCTTTCATTCCGTGGCCGACGCCAAAGAGCCCAACTGGCTGGTGGAAAGCGTGACCGCGCCCGGGAAGATCTACGATCCCAAGAAAGTCCGCGTGCAGGCCGTCATTGCAGGTGTCGGGACCGAGGCAACTAAGCGCACCGTCGTCGCTGGTGCTGGACGGCAAGGTGCTGGAAAGCAAACCGGTGGATGTTCCCGCCAACGGCCGCGCTACCGTCGAGTTTCTGTCGCTCGAATCGCCCTACGGTTTCCACAAAGGCGAGATCCGCATTCGAACCGGACGATTCGCTGCGCGAGGATGATCTTTCCCGTTCGCGGTGGAGCGCGCCGATCCGCATCCGGTCCTGTTTCTCCATCAAGGCGGCCAGAGCCGCGGCGAGCTGTACTATCGGGCCGCGCTCGAATCCGTTCCCGAAGCCGGCTTCGTCATTGAGCCTCTGGCAGTGGAGCAGGCCGCCAATCAGGCTTTTTCGAAGTACGCTTTTGTGGTGCTGTCCGACATCGGCTCGCTGCCGGCTGGCCTCGAAAACAGCCTGCGCGCCTACGTCAACGGTGGTGGATCGCTGTTGGTCGTCGCTAGGGCCTTCATCGGCCGCTCTGCAGCCGTGCCGGTATCGGGTGAAGCCATTCAGTCGATCCAGCTACGCTTCGCGGGAAGGCGATCGCTTCCAGACCGTCGCCTCCGCCGATGCCGAACATCCTTCCCTGCGGCGTGCCAACAAGCTGGAGGGCGTGCAGTTCTTCCAGGACATCCGCGTGGACCCAGGGCAGTCGCGCGTAATAGCCCGGCTCACCAACCAGGACCCGTTGTTGCTGGAAAAGCAGGTCGGCGAAGGACGCGTGCTGGTCTTCACTTCCACCTTTGACAATCTCGCCAACGATTTTCCGTTGCACTCTTCTTTCGTGCCCTTCGTCGAACAGACCGCCCGATATCTGGGCGGCCAGCAAGACCATTCCACCAACGTCGCGGTCGATTCCTACATCGAGCTGCGCTCCGTCAAAGAACAGGGCGCCGCGGTGGAAGTGATCGATCCGGACGGCAAGCATCCGCTTTCGCTCAAGGAGGCTACCTCGCGCACAGTCGTTCCAGGTCAACCGCGAAGGCTTTTACGAGATTCACCGCGCCAACGGCCGCCAGGAAATGGTAGCGGTGCATGCCGACCGTCGCGAATCTGACCTGACCCCGATTCCCCAGGAGACCCTCGATCTCTGGCGCAATACCGGCAAGCGGTCCAGACGCCGGTCACATCCACGGGACGAAGCCGCAAACCAGCCGCGGCCGTGGAGCCTGTGGCGCTACGCTTTGCTATTGGTTCTGATAACCGCGATAATCGAATCGTTGATAGCCAGCCGATATTTGTCGGTGGAGAAGGAGGCCGCATGAACGCCCTCGATCAACTGAATGCGTATTTGCGAACGGCTGGAGAAACGGCTCCGGCTGCTGGCATTTTCGAAAGGCACGTCCATGGTCGCGCATCGCCGCGCTGGTGATGACGGTGCTGCTGGTCTGGATCATCAATCGGTATGCCTTCTCGCCGGCTAGCCTGCTCTGGGCGCGCATTCTGCTGTTCCTTTCGGTCGCTACCGCCATCGCGTTCGGCTTGGTGATTCCCCTGCTCGGTCTGAACCGCCGCAATGCCGCCCGCCGCGCCGAGGAGCGCTTTCCCGGAGTTTCAGGAACGCCTGCTGACGCTGGCGGAAAAACCCAATGCCAACGATCCTTTCGTGCACCTCTTGGCGGGCGATGCCATGAAAATGGCGCAGACCAGCGAGCCCGACCGCTTGGCGCCCACCGGCCCTATCGTAGGATTTCTCACCTCCGCCGGGCTCGCCGTGGCCGTGCTGCTGTGGCTGATTCTGGCCGGTCCTGGATATCTCGGCTACGGAACTTCGCTGCTCTGGGCTGGCGCGCCTAAAGCCGGGCTGCATCCTTTTTACGACATCGTCGTTTCACCGGGCGATCGCACCGTGCGCCGCAAGTCCGATCAACTCATCACCGCGCAGCTGGTTGGATTCGATGCTCCGAAAGTCCGGCTGTATGCCCAATATAAAGGCGCGTCCAAGTGGGAGCCGGTGGACATGCAGCCTCGCCTGGCGCGTCCACTTACGAATTTCTGTTCAGCGGCCTGGCCGAATCCGGTCGAATATTACGTCGAAGCCGGCGCGGTCCAATCCAAGCATTACAACTTGAAGCGTGATCGATCTTCCGGCCATCAAGAAGATTCGCGTCACGTATCACTATCCTGCCTGGAGCGGCATGAAGGAGGACACGGTCGAAGATCCGGCGGCGACCTGCGCGCTGTCGAAGGCACCGAAGCCGAAGTCGCCATCCAGACCGACCTGCCGCTTGAACAAGGGTCTGCTCATGCTGAGCGACGACAAGCAGCTCGGCTTTGAAATCCGGAGAAGGGAACTGGCTTACCGCGCGCGTGCCCATCGACAAAGACGGCATGTATCACGTGGCTGCCATCGAGCAGGGCGAAAACGTCCGCATGAGCGAGGACTTTTTCATCGAAGCCCGCAAGGACTCCGCGCCTAGCGTGAAGATCACCCGGCCGGGCCGCGACATGAAAGTCAATCCCGATCGAAGAAGTCACCGTCGATGTGACCGCCGAGGATGATTTCGGATTGAACGAGATCGAGCCTGCATTACTCCGTGAATGGCGGACCCGAGAAGACGGTTTCCATGCTGGGCCAAAAGGGCGTCAAGACTTCCGACGGCAACCACCTCATCGCCCTCGAAGATTACAAGATGTCCCCGGGCGATCTGGTGAGCATGTACGCCACCGCGCGCGATGCCCGAAATACAACTAAGACGGATATCTACTTCATCCAAGCCGAGCCCTTCGAGCGCAATTATTCGCAGTCTCAGCAGGCCGGGGGCGGCGGCGGAGGCAGGGTGGCGACGATCCGCAGTCGGAAATCTCGCAGCGCCAGAAAGACATCATCGCGGCCACCTGGAACGAGCTCAAGAGTTCTCCGAAGAACTCGGCCACTGCGTCCGATGACGCGAAATTCCTGGCTGACCTCGAAGACAAGCTGGCGGCTCAGGCGAAATCGCTAGCGGACCGCGTGAAGGCGCGCCAGTTGGCCGAAAGCAATCCGCGAGTTTCAGAGTTACGCCAAGAACATGGAAGAAGCTTCCAAGTCGATGACCGAGTCGGCCCAGAAACTTCGAGCCCAGAAATTCCAGGAAGCCTTGACGCCGGAGCAGCAGGGATTGCAGCACGCGCTCCGCGCCGAAGATACGTTCCGCGATATCCAGGTGGCCTTTGGAAGCCAGGGCGGCGGCGGTGGAGGCGGCGGCAGCATGGGCCGCGATCTGGAGAACCTCGCCGACCTGGAACTCGACCGGGAAAAGAACCAGTACGAGACCGGTCAACAATCGTCCGGCGACTCTCGCGCCAAAGAGATCGACAACGCGTTGCAGAAGCTCGCCGAACTGGCACGTCGCCAGCAGGAATTGGCGGCAGCAAGAAAGATCAGCAGCAGCCCTTCCGCCAGCGTTGGGAGCAGGAAATGCTCCGCCGCGAAGCCGAAGAACTGCAGCGCCAGATGGAGCAACTCCAGCGCGGCGAGCCCTCCAATCAGGCCAGCCAGCAAGGCCAACAAGGTCAACAGGGGCAGCAAGGGCAACAGGGGCAGCAAGGACAGCAAGGCCAACAGGGTCAACAGGGGCAGCAGGGCCAGCAAGGGCAGCAGGCCAACGGACAGCCCAGCCGCGGCGCCAACGGAGGCCGCACCGGATCCATCGCCGATCCACGGCTACAGCAAGCCATCGAGCGCCTGCAGAAGGCCGCCGATGACATGCGCGCTTCTGAGAGTCAGCAGAACGGAAGCCCCGACACCGCCGGACAGCGCCGCGCCGCTGATCGTCTTCAGGAGGCTCGCGACATCCTGAACGGCATGCAGCATCAGAAGGCCTCCGGTCAGGTGGACGACATGGCGCGCCGGGCAAGCCAGCTAGCCGAGCATCAGTCCGACTTCCAGAGTCGGCTGCGTCAGCAGGTCGGCAACACCGGCGACACTCCCCGCTCCAACGGGCTACAGCCCGGCCAGTCGCAGCAGCAGGCCGACAAGATGGCCGGCGAAAAAGAACAGATGGCCGAACAGCTCAAGCAGTTGGAGAAAGACATGGGCGAAGCGGCCCGCAGCCTGGCAGGCGCCCAGAATCCGGTTTCGAATAAACTGCGCAACGCGCTTTCGGAAGCCGAGCAGAACGAAATCGAGTTGAACATGCGGCGCAATGCCGAGTACATCCGGCGTGGCTACGGAATGTCGGCCTGGGTCCGTGAGAACTCGGTCACCAAGGGACTCAACGATCTTCGCGACAAGTTGCAGCAGGCGCAAGCCGCCATGCAGGACCCCAACCAAAACGGCAAAGGCCAAGCTGCTGGCGGCGACAAAGGCGACATCGAGAAAGCTCTGGCGCAGGTGGAAGCCATGCGTAACCGGATGCAGCAGTTGGCCGAGGCCCAAAAGAATCGGCGTGGAGCGCAAGGCCGCGATGGCAACCAGCAAAATGGCGGGCAGCTCCAGCGCGGTCAGGACGGCCAGCAACCCGGCCAGCAGGGACAGCCCGGCCAGTCCGGACAGCCTGGTCAGCAGCCGGGCCAACAACCGGGACAGCAAGGTCAACCCGGCCAGCAAGGACAGCAGGGCAGCCAACCCGGTCAACAGGGTCAGCAAGGTCAATCCGGGCAAGGTCAGCAGGGTGGCCAGGCACAAGGCCAAGGCCAGCAGGGCGGCCAAAACGGACCCGGTGGTCTCGGAACGCCCCAACCAGGCGGATCCTATGGACCTTACGGCGGTGGTGGCCCCGTCACTCCGCACAACGGCTATATGGGCGACGGCCCGGTTCCAATGGACCAGGGCTATCGCGAATCGCTGCGAGACCTCGGCCAGATGCGCGATTTCCTGAAAGAGCATCCCGAATTCTCGGGCGATGTGCAGCAGCTCATGCAGGCTCTGAATCCGGCTTATCAGAATGAAGGCGAACTAACGCAGCGGCTCAACCGTGAAGTGCTTCCCGGCATCGAGCGACTGGAACTGGAGCTGCGCCGCAAGCTGGACGACAAGAACGGCGATCAGGTTCGCAGCGCCGGCTCGGAAACAATACCTCCGGGTTACTCGGGCGCCGTGGCCGACTACTTCCGCAAGCTCAGCAAGAGCAAGTAGCGGACCCTATCTCGACAGCTCCGCCCGCGTCTGCAGGAACTGCAGCACGTTGGCCCGCGTCACGATGCCTTCCAGATGATGGTTTGAGACCACCGGCAGTTGATTTACATCATCGCGCCCCATCGTCTCCAGCGCCTCCATCAGCGGCGTATTCGGCTCCACCGTATGCAGCTGATCGAGCGGCCGCATGATGTCGTAAAGCGTCGTGTAAGGCCAGCGCGGCCGCTCCAGTTCCTTGATCTCGTGCGGCGTTATCAACCCGGCTATCTCGCCCTGCTGTTCTATAACGAAACAGCGCCGGCCGGAGCGTAAGAGGTGATCCTCAACGAACCGCTCCACGTTCAGATTTCCATCCACGGATTGGCAATTTCGCTCCATGACGTCGCTGACATGCGACTCCTTGCAAGCCGGAGCTAAGGCTCACGCTGGCATAGCTAGCGCCCGCGGCCTGCATCAGGAACCAGCCGATGAAGGCGATCCACAGTCCGCCGAAACCTTCTCCAGCGAAGAACCGGAAGATTCCCAAACAGATAAACAGCAGCGCCACGAACTGTCCGGTTCGAGCAGCCAGCTGCGTGGAACGGCACCGCATCCCCGTTCTTCCACCAGATCAGCGCGCGCAAAATCCGTCCGCCATCCAAGGGAAATCCCGGAATCATGTTGAACGCCGCCAGCATCAGGTTGATGTAGCCCAGCCAGACCAGCATCGACAGCACCGGCGTTTCGGGCGTCGCGCCCATCCTCCAGCCTCCCAGCCACGAAATGCCCAGGCAGGTCAGACCAATCACGGCGCTTGAAATGGGCCCGACGATCCCCACCCAGAATTCGGTCTTGGGATCTTCCGGCTCCTTCTCGATCTGCGCCACGCCGCCCAAAGCGAAGAGCGTGATTCCACGCGTGGCCAGGCCGTGCGACCGCGCCACCAGCGCGTGCGACATCTCGTGGGCCAGCAGTGCGGCGAAGAACAGCAGGGCGGTCAACAAGGCGGTCGCCCATACCGTGGCCTCGCTCCAGTCGGAATGACTCTGACGGAATTGCCCGCTCAGCGACAAAGTGATGAGCAGCGCGATCAGGAACCAGCTGTAGTGCAGCCCTATATCGATTCCGAAAAACCGGCCGAGCCGGATGCTTGATCTCATCGAACAACCCTCCAATAGATTGGATACTGGCCGCCCGGATAAGTTGCAGCGGGCCTATTTGGTTACCAACAAACCCGAGCGCTCTAGCAACGCGTTCGGATCGGGATCGCGGCCCATGAAGCTGCGGTACAGCTCCGCCGGGTCTTGGCTGTCGCCGCGCGAGAGAATGTTCTGGCGGAAGCGGGATCCGATGTCCCGGCTGAAGATGCCGCGGGTCTGGAACATGGTGAACGCGTCGGCGTCCAGAACCTCGGCCCACTTGTAGGAATAATACCCGGCGCCGTAGCCCACCGGGCTGGCGAAAAGGTGAGTAAAGCTGGCGATCATGCCGTAATGCTCGGGTAGTCGTGCGGGCGTAAACTCGGCCAGCAGCCGCCGCGCAAAGGCCAGCACATCGTCGCCCGATTGCGTCGAAAACTCGCGATGCAGGGCCAGATCGACAAAGCCGAAGCCCAACTGCCGCATCTGCGAGTTGGCCGCCCGGAAATTGCGCGCGCGCCGCATCTTCTCGAAAAGGTCGTCAGGAATGGACGCGCCCGTTTTATAATGCCGGGCGAACAGGTCCAATGCCTCGCGCTCCCAGCACCAGTTTTCCATGATCTGCGAAGGCAGCTCCACAAAGTCCCAAGCGACGTTCGCCCCCGCCAGGCTGCGCACCTCCACCTGGCTGAGGCAATGATGCAGCAGATGGCCGAATTCGTGAAAAATCGTCTGTACTTCACGGTGCGTGAGCAGCGACGGCCGGTCGTTCAACCGGCGGCGTCAGGTTTCCGCAGATCAGCCCTACGTGTGGCTCCAGCCGGTTGCCGAAGGCGATGCCGGTGATAAACGCGTCCATCCACGCTCCGCCGCGCTTGTTCTCGCGCGGATACCAGTCGGCGTAGAAAGCTCCGATCAGCGCATCGTCCGAGGCCCGGTTTTCGTCGTGGATCTCGTAATACTTTACCTGCGGGTCCCACGCCGCTACGCCGGGCTTCTCGATCACGCGAATGCCATATAGCCGCTTGACAATCTCGAACAGCCCGCGCACTACGCTCTCGAGCGGGAAGTAAGGCCGCAGCGCCTCCTCGTCGAAATCATACAGCGCCTCGCGTTGCTTTTCGGCATAGTAGCCGATGTCCCAGGCCTCCAGTTCACTCTGTCCGGCGAAGGCGCATAATTCCTGGTTCTCCCTCCGGAAATAGCTCTCGGTCTTCTGCTTCAGATCAGTGAGAAATTGTTGGGCCCGGGCGCCCGTGTGCGCCATGCGGTCCTCCAGCACCAGATCCGCGAAATCGCGGTAACCCAGCAGATTCGCCTTTTCACGGCGAAGTTCCAAAATCCGGTCGATAATTGGCCGATTGTCACGCGGTCCCGCGACCGCGCGGTTTACAAACGCTTCGTAGACCTGGCGGCGGATTCCGGCGTCATCCAGATAAGTCATCAGCGAGATATAACTCGGGGCTTGCAGAGTGAATCGCCAGGATGGCTCCTCAAAGCCCTTGGAAGCCGCGCTGGCGCGAGCCATGGCGACCGCGCTTTCCGGAAGCCCAGCCAGCTTTTGTTCGTCCGTGATCACCAGCTCGAACTCGTTGGTCGAATCCAGCACATTTTCTGAAAAGCGCATGGTCAGCTTCGACAGTTCGACGTCCATCTCAGAGATGCGCTGCTTTCCGGCCGGGTCCAGCTCCGCGCCATGCCGCCGGAAATTGTCCACCGTTTTTTCGAGGAAACGTTTGCGCGTGCTGGACAGCGTCCGGACTTCTTCCGATTGCGCATAGGCTTGCACCGCCCGCCACAGCCCTTCGTTCAGCAGCAGGGAAGAATAGAACTCGCTGACCGGAGGCTGGACGGCATTATAGGCGGCTCTGAGCTCCGGCGTAGTGGCCACGGCTTCCAGGTGCCGCGTGATTCCCACCGCGTAATCCAGGCGCTCTCCCAGCTTGTCGAGAGGCTCCATGGTGTTGGCGAAGGTCCGGGGTCCAGTCTCGGACGTGATCTTATCCAGGCGCTCGCGTGCATCCCGCAGCAACTCCGCGACGGCCGGCTCCACGTGTTCCGCGCGGATTTGGTCGAAAGGGATCTGAAATTTAATCTCTAATAGGGGATTTGAACCGGCGACTGGCTGCATTCGGACTCTTCTTCAATTTTATGACATCCGGCCGCCGCGAGGAACAAAGACCTCATTTCCCACGTATGCTAGTTCATAAGTGCAGTCTGAATACGCCATTGATACAAACGGCTTAACCAAGATCTATCGCTCGCGGTGGACCAACCGTGAAGTGCGCGCCGTGGACGGTATTTCGCTGCAGGTCCCGCGTGGCAGTATCTTCGGACTCTTGGGTCCCAACGGGGCGGGGAAGACCACCTTCGTCAAGCTGCTGCTTTCGGCCGTCCATCCGACTGCTGGCAGTGCCCTCATCTTCGGCCGGGATGCGCGTGAGCCCGAAGCCCGACGGCCCATCGGTTACCTGCCCGAAAATCATCGCTTCCCCACCTATTTCACCGGCGCCGGGATGCTGGATTTCTACGCCGCGCTTTCGGGCCTGGATAGCGCCCGGAGAAAGAAACTAATCCCGGAGATGCTCGAACTGGTAGGCCTGGAGCAGCAGTGGGCCAACGTTCGCCTAGGCAAGTATTCCAAGGGCATGCTGCAGCGAGTGGGTCTGGCCCAGGCGCTCATTCATTCGCCTTCCATGCTGATTCTCGATGAGCCCACTGATGGCGTTGATCCGGTCGGACGCCGCCACATGCGCGAAATCCTCGGCCGGTTCGAGGAAAAAGGTGTGACCATTTTCATCAACTCGCACCTTCTGGTCGAAGTGGAGCTGTTCTGCCGCGAGGTGGCGATTCTGGACAAGGGAAAAGTGGCCCTGAGCGGCAATTTGCACGACCTCAAGGCTGGCAAGGGTTATCGATTGACGGTCGCCAGTCAGGCTCCGGAAGCTCTTCTGGATGCGCTGCGAGTCAAGGCCACGTCCGCGGCCGCCCGCGATGGCATGGTCGACTTCCAGTTCGCTACCCGGGAGCAGGTGAACGAAGCCGTGGACGTGCTGCGGTCACAGCGCTGTGACATTGAGGCCCTGGTTCCCACTACCAGCACGCTCGAAGAAGTTTTTGTTCGCACGGTGGAAAAGAAATGACTGATTCCATGAGAGCTACTGGGGCGCTGATCCGCGACACCTTTCGGGAGGCCTTTGCCCGAAAGATCTTCTGGGGACTCTTCGGACTGTCGTTCGTCATGATCCTGTTCTTCCTCTTTCTGCTGAAGATCGATATCGTCGAAGGCGGCGTAGCCACGGTATCGCTGTTCGGCGGCAGCGCTAACCGCATGCAGGATGTCGATCGGGTAGTGCGTGGCGTGTACGCCGGCATCGCCACTTTTCTGTACACCTGGGGAATGTTTCTGTCGGTATTTGCATCCTCCGGCCTCATTCCCAGCATTCTGGAGCCGGGCCGGATTGAGCTGCTGGTCTCCAAGCCAGTCTCGCGCGCACATATTTTGCTAGGCCGCTATGCCGGCAATGTTCTGGTGGTCTCTTGCAATGTCATCTTCCTGGTATTGGGCATCTGGACCATCCTGGGCGTGAAGACCGGCATCTGGTCGGGAACTTTTCTGATCTCGATTGCCACCACCATCTTCATCTTTGCCGTGCTGCTGGGCGTAGTGGTGCTGATCGGCGTATTGTTCGATAGCGCGGCCCTGGCGACCATGGTCACCGTGGCCCTGATGATCATGAGTCCGATCCTGGCTCAGACTGCCCTGATGATGCGGCTGCTATCTTCGGAATGGTCGCGGCAGGTCTGGCGCGTGCTCTATTATTCGCTGCCGAAAGTCTATGACCTGGGCAAGATGACGCTGGATGGGATTCTGAGCCGGAGCTTCAACGGATTTATGCCGATCTGGACCTCGGCGCTGTTCGGGGTCGTGGTGCTCTCGGCGGCGCTGGTGATCTTTTCGAGGAGAGATTTTTGATGCGGCCGCTTGCGGCGGCCGTCTTGTGCCTGGCTTTGGCGGGCTGCCAGGCGAGGAAATCGGAATCGCTGCATATCGATCCGGCGCTCGAGTCGCTGGTGCCCGCCGACACGGTGTTTGTGGTGGGCGCCAACGTGGAAGCGATCCGCGACACGCCGGTCTATCAGAAACTGCTCAGCCGGATGCCTTTGCCGCAATTGGATGAGTTCACGCGGCGAACCGGTCTCGATCCTCGCAAGGACCTCTCTCACGTTTTGACGTGTTCCAACGGCAAGACCGGCCTGCTGTTGGCGCGCGGCAAGTTTAAGGCGCAGGAAGTAGAGGCGAGGCTGCAGGCCAACGGAGCGAAACCGTTCCCCTACAAGAAATACAGCCTGTTCGGCGACGAGCGGGCCGCCATCTTTTTCTGGGATGCTTCGACAGCCCTGGCCGGGCCGGCAGCCGAGCTCCGATCCGTGATCGATCGAACCGGGGCGCGCGGACTCCCCCCGGCGCTTCGGGATTTGCTGCGCTCGCTGCCTTCCGGCGATCAGATTTATGCGGCCCTGTCGGGCGGACTGGAAGGCTTGAACCTGTCCATTCCCCAGGACAGTAATCTCGGGAACATCGCCAATGTGCTGCGTGCCATCGACAGCGCTACGCTCGGGATGGATCTGCGCAGCGGAATCGCCGTGACGGCCGAGGTGACTTCGAAAACCGAGCGCGACGCGAAGTTTGTGCACGACATGGTCAAGGGCGTGATCGGATTGGGGCGTCTCAACACCCCCGACAGTCATCCGGAGCTGCTCAAGCTCTACGATGCCATCAAGGTGCAGCAGCAGCAGACCCATGCCAAGGTGACGGCCGACATTCCTTCCGACTTGGCCGACCGCTTCCTGGATTTGTGGCTGAAGCGCTAATGATTACTCTGCCCGCAGAGCCTCAATCGGATCCACTGCCGCGGCCCGTCGCGACGGCAAGTAGCTGGCCAAGGCTGCAGCTGCGATCAAGCCTGCCGCGACGGCCAGGTAAGTAATCGGATCGAAGCGGCTCACTTCGAACAGCAGCGACGACATCAGCCGCGTAAGTGCTATCGATGCCACCAGCCCCGAGCCCACACCGGCCGCCGTGAGCACCAGACCATGTTTCACAAACATTCCCGCCAGTTGCTGATGCTGCGCGCCCAACGCTACTCGAATTCCGATCTCTCGCATGCGCTGTGATACCGAATACGAGATGACGCCGTAAATGCCCACCACGCCCAGCAGCAGCGCCATGCCTCCAGCGACGGCCAGCATGATCAGCGTGAACGATGTGCGCGCCATGGATTTGCGGTAGTAATCGTCTAACGTCCGGACTTCGGCCAGAGGCAGGTTCGGGTCCAGTGACCAGACCGCTTGGCGAACCTCCTTCAGGAAACTCTCGGCTCCGGCACGGCTGGTTCCGATGGCCACGGCAACCGTCCGGCGTACCTCGATTTCATTGCTGTACAAGCCTTTCACCAAAATGGGCCAATACACCGAGCTGGGCGCCGGCTTGTCTACGCCATCGTCGCGAATGTCCGCCACCACGCCGACGATCTGATGCCAGACGGAAGTGTTGCTGATGCGGATCCGTTTGCCTAGCGCGTGGGCTGGATCGTGCCAGTATTCTCGCGCCAGATTTTCAGAAATAATGACCACCGGTGCTCTATTTTCGAGGTCGATCCACGTTAAGTCCCGTCCCGCAACCAGCGCTGCGCCGATGGTTCCGAAGAATCCGGGAGAAATATTGTGAAAGCGGCGGACGGGCGGAATCTGCCCTTCACCGTAGGTTCGATCCTCGGCGAAGATCAGGTCGAAATTGCCATTATCGTCCATGGGAATTTTGGTGGACAGCGTGGCCGACGTAACGCCCGGAATGGCCGCGATCCTGCGCAGGACCTCCCTCTGCATCCGGAAGACCTGCTCCTTGTCCTTGACCTCAGCTTCGGGTATGGAGATGCGGAGCGTCTGAACTTCGGCGGGGTGCCTGAACCCGGGCTGCACCTGCGTCATGGCGCGGAAGGTGCGAATCATCAGGCCCGAGCTGATCAGCAAAACCAAGGCCAGCGCCACTTGGACGATCACTAAGGTGCTGCGTGCGCGATGCCGCTCCCGGCTCTGGCTCAGTGTGCGTCCGCCTTCGCGCAACCCGGTTCCCAGACGGGCGCCTGCATATTTGAAGATCGGGATGGAGCCGAAGAGCAGGCCCGCCAGCAGCGAGACTGCGAGGGTAAACAGCAAAACCGGTGCATCGATGCCGATTTCGTTGAGGCGCGGCAGGCCTTCCGGCGCCATCGCGATCAAGGCCCGGAGGGCAGCGTAGGCGAACGCCAATCCTAGCGCTCCGCCTGCGACGCCGAGTAATAAGCTCTCAAAGAGCAGCTCACCGGCGATTTGGGAACGGCTCGCCCCCAGCGCTGCTCGAATGGCCAGTTCCTGCTGGCGGGCTTCGGCCCGGACCAGAAGTAGATTTGCCACATTGGCGCAGGCGATCAAAAGGACCAGGCCAATGGTCGCCATCAGGACCCACAGCGTATTGCCGACATCGCCGATCACATCCTGTTTAAACGCCCTCAGGTTCGGAGCGATACGCGCGTCCTCGAAGAGCTTGAGACTGAAGCCCGGGGGCACCGGAAAACTGCGGTTGACGATGGGTAGCATCCGAGCGACGTCGGCACTGGCCTGGGTGATGGTCACTCCCGGCTTGAGCCGGGCAACGCCCTGAAAACTGAAATTTCCGAGGAGAGTCTTGTTGCGATCGAACCGCAAGGGCAGGATCATCGCCGGATCCTCGCGCCCCAGGAAGTGGAATGTCTGGGGAAGCACCCCGATCACCTCACGGGCCTTGCCGTCCACCACAATGCGCCGGCCGATGATGGATGTCTCGGCGCCAAATTTGCGCCGCCAGTAGCCATAGGTCAGCAGCAGGGTGTCCGGACTGCCGGGCGTATCGTCCTTGCGCGTGAACCAGCGGCCCAGCATCGGCGGGACGCCCAGAATGGGAAGCACGCCATCGGTAACCAGCAGCGCCCGCACCTGTTCCGGCTCGGCCACTCCGGTCACGTTCACCGAGTCGCCCGTGAAGACACCGATATCCTGGAAGCTGCGGTTTTGGTCGCGATAGATAAAGTACGTAGACGGCGATGCGTTCAGATCTTTGATGTTCAGGCCTGGGGCCGTGTGCCATACTCCCACCAGATCGTCGGCATGCGGATAAGGCAGCGGCTTCAGCAGGACCCCGTCCAGAACGCTGAAAATGGCGGTATTCGCTCCCACCCCAATAGCCAGAGTAATCAGCGTGACCGCCGTGAACATTGGAGCGCGGCCGAGGCGGCGGAAGACCTGGTTCAGCTGAGGGAGCCTCATGCGGGTTATACGTTGGCGAGTGGAAAAGGTTCCGGCTTAGACGGTCGGTCTTAGCGATTCTTCAAGGCTTTCTTCACGTGGCGTTTCCCATGGAGCACCGCCACGATCAGAAGTGGGTTCGATTGTCGGCGATAGATGACAAGGTAGGAGTGAACCGGCCAGAAGAGCACGTCTTGCTTCGTGAGATCTTGACGCTTATGACCCATTCCCGGCTCTAAGGCGAGCTGGCTAAATGCCCGATAGAAATCATCAACCACGCGGTCGGCGGCCTCGAAACTGTCTTCGGCAATATAATCCCAGATCTCTTTAAGATCAGCGTGCGCCTGAGGAGTAACAACGAAGCGCTTCACCTACCGTGCCGGCGGCGTTCAGCGCTGTAGCCCCGAAGCTGCCGAAATGCTTCCTCGCCGTCAATCGTTTCACCGTGTTCCGCCTGAGCCATACCCCGGGCGATCTTCTCCTCAACTTCCTCGCGCGTATGATCTTCGCCTAAGTCTCGCGCTACGATGTAGTGATAAACCGCCTTGTCAAGAAATTCATCGGGGTCCTTCGAGCGACCTGACCCAACGTCTTCTGCAATGAGCTTTTCGATCTCGGGCTTTAAAGTAACTTTCAACGAGGAACTCCTTTGCAGTAACAGCCTTAATAATATTCTACGGAGGAACCGCGTGGCCCCGGGACACGTACCGGCCTCAAACCAGGCGCTGCCCTACTTCTTGCCCACCGGAATCGCATCGCCCAGGTTCATCGACCCGCCGCCTTCACTGACGTAATTGCGGTTCCAGGACGGAATCTCGACTTCGACGTCGCCTTCCATCACGCATTGGCAGCCCAGCCGCGATTTCAACGTCAGACCGGCGGCCATGTCCAGGCGATCGGCCTCTTCATCGGTCATTTCCGAGAGGTTCTCCATGCCCTTGTTGACGATGACATGGCACGTGGTGCACGCGCAGTTCCCGCCGCAGGCATGTTCCAGGTGGATTCCGAAGTTCAGGCAGACGTCCAGGATCGATGCGGGCAGCCCGTGTTCCTGATAAGGCAACTGGCCAGGTTCGAACTCAACCGTCTTCCCGTCGATAGTGAGCTTCGGCACAACCCATTATAGCGTCCGACCCAGGGCCGGAATGCCTCCGCCGCTTACTGCATACTGGAAAAGAATGTTTCATTTGATCGAAAAGAAGATTTCCGGCCGGCTGCGGGAGCACGTCCGCTCGCGCTTCGGCGCGGATATCGCGGTGTCGCTCGAACAGCCCAAACAGTCCTCCTTCGGTGAACTGGCTATTCCCGTAGCTTTTCACTTGGCACGGCAGTTGAAGCAGGCGCCTAAAGCCATCGCGGCGCAAATGGTCGCCGACGTCGGGCCCATCGAGGGCGTCGCCGCCATGGAAGTCGCCGGCAATGGCTACATCAATGTCCGGCTCGATCGCGCCGCCTATGGGTACGCTTTATTGCACGGCGTCCACGACCAGCCCGAATCCGGCGGCAAGATCATCGTGGAACACACCAATATCAATCCCAACAAAGCCGCGCACATTGGCCATCTGAGAAATGCCGTGCTAGGCGATACGTTCGTCCGTATGCTCCGCTCCAGCGGCCGGAGAGTGGAAGTTCAGAATTACATCGACAACACCGGCGTTCAGGTGGCCGACGTCGTGGCGGGCTTCCACTATATCGAACACAAATCCATCGCCGACGTGGAAAAGCTGCTGCGCGATCCCGCCGTGCGGTTCGATTACTACTGCTGGGATCTCTACGCGCGCATGTCGTCGCATTTCAAGGAACACCCGGAAGCGCTGGCCTGGCGGCAGGAGACCTTGCACGCCATCGAACGCGGCAGCGATGAATTGGCGCGCTTGGCCGCCTTGGTCGCCGATTCCATCGTCGAATATCATTTGAAAACCATGCAGCGGCTGGGCATCGTATATGACGTCCTTCCGCGCGAGAGCGAGATCCTGCACCTGCGCTTCTGGGAAGCCGCCTTTGCACAGCTTAAAGACCGCCAGGCGATTTATTTCGAAACCGAAGGGAAAAATAAAGGCTGCTGGGTGATGCCCGCCAGCGCATTCAAGCAGCAGTCCGATGAGGATGCCGACGACAGCAAGGTGATCGTCCGTTCGAATGGCACAGTCACATACGTAGGCAAGGACATTGCCTATCAGCTTTGGAAGTTCGGTCTGCTGGGAAAAGATTTCTACTATCGGCCCTGGAAACAATATGGCGGCCATACCGTTTATATCAGCACCGCCCATCCGCAGCCGGATGCCCCTTCGTTCGGCCACGGCCAACTCGTCTACAACGTCATCGACTCACGCCAGTCCTATCTGCAGGATGTAGTCGTCGCCGGACTGCGCGCCCTCGGTTATAACGAGCAAGCCGATCACTCCGTGCATTTTTCATACGAAATGGTGGCGCTCTCGCCCCGCACCTGCGTCGAACTCGGCATCGACCTTTCCGAAGAAGATCGCAAACGCCCGTACGTCGAAGTCTCCGGACGCAAGGGCCTGGGCGTGAAGGCCGACGACCTCATCGACAAACTCATCGAGAAAGCCCTGGAAGAAGTAGACTCCCGCCATCCCGAAAAAGCCCCCGGCGAGCGGCTCGAAATCGCGAGGCAGATTGCCATTGGCGCGCTGCGCTACTTCATGCTGAAGTTCACCCGGAACTCGGTAATCGCCTTCGATTTCCAGGAAGCGCTGAGTTTTGAGGGCGAGACCGGCCCCTATGTCCAATACTCGGCCGTCCGGGCGCGGAACATTTTGCGCAAGCTGGCCGAGCGTGGCGAGTCGCTTCCCGATTTCTCGCGCGAACTCGATCGAGCTGCTTTGGAGCGGCAGTTGGTCTCCGAAGATTTCTGGCAGCTGCTGCTGATGGCTTCCAAAGCCGATTCGGCCATCGAGCGCGCCATTGCATCCGGCGAGCCGGCGCACGTAGCCAAGTATGCCTTTCAGCTGGCGCAGGCGTTCAATACCTTCTATCACGACTACCAGGTTCTGACCGAAGAGAATCGCGAAAAGCGCACCTTCCTGTTGTGGATGACCGATTATTTTCGCGCGCAGTTGGAGCGCACGCTGGGTGTGCTGGGCATCGCGGTGCCGGAATACATGTAGAGAATCTACAATGAAAGAGAATGAACAAGTTGAATAGTTTTGGTGCGGCGTCAACTCTCACCGTGGGCGGCCGGCAGTACCGTTATTACTCGCTCGAATCGCTCGAGAAACGCGGCGTCGCGAAGATTTCCCGCATTCCGTGCTCCATCCGGATTCTGCTGGAGAACCTGCTGCGCTGTGAAGATGGGCGCGCGGTGAAAGCTGCCGACATCGAATATGTCGGCAAATGGCAGATTGGCGGCCCGGTTAAAGAGATCAACTTCCAGCCTGCTCGCGTCTTGCTCCAGGATTTCACGGGAGTGCCCTGCGTGGTCGACCTCGCGGCCATGCGCGACGCCCTCGCCGTCCTCGGCTCCGATCCCAAACGCGCCAATCCGCTGATCCCCGTCGACCTCGTGATCGACCATTCCGTGCAGGTAGACCAGTTCGGTACAAAGGAAGCTTTCGGCATCAATGCGCTGCTCGAGTTCCAGCGTAATCAGGAGCGCTATGCCTTCCTGCGCTGGGGTCAGAAAGCTTTTCAGGATTTTCGTGTCGTGCCGCCCGATACCGGCATCGTCCACCAGGTGAATCTGGAATATCTCGCGTCCGTCGTCTTCACCGACCAGCGCGAATCGCCCGTGCTGGCTTATCCCGATACCCTGATGGGTACCGATTCTCATACCACCATGATCAATGGCCTCGGCGTAGTGGGCTGGGGCGTGGGCGGTATTGAGGCCGAAGCCTGCATGCTGGGCCAGCCGATCTCGATGCTGCTTCCTGAAGTGGTCGGGTTCAAGCTGCGCGGCAAATTGCCCGCAGGCTCCACCGCTACCGATCTGGTGCTCACCGTAACCCAGTTGCTCCGTAAAAAGGGCGTGGTGGGCAAGTTCGTCGAGTTCTATGGAAGCGGAGTGGCGGCTCTGCCTCTGGCCGATCGCGCCACCATCGGCAATATGGCGCCTGAATATGGCGCGACCATCGGTTTCTTCCCCATCGATCATCAGACGCTCGATTATCTCCGGCTCTCCAACCGCCCGCCCGAGCTGATTGCCCTGGTGGAAGCCTACGCCAAGGCACAGGGCCTGTTCCTGAGTCCGGATTCGCCCGAGCCCGAGTATTCCGACACTCTGGAGCTCGATCTTTCTACCGTGGTGCCGTCCATGGCCGGTCCCAAACGCCCGCAGGACCGCATCAATCTCCCCGACGTCAAGAAGAATTTCCTGGCTTCCCTCACCGCCGCCCCCAAGTCCGCCGAAATCGGAACCAATGGATCGAAGGCCACCATTCACGATGGCTCGGTCGTGATCGCCGCCATCACCAGTTGCACCAATACCTCCAACCCATCGGTGATGGTAGCCGCCGGACTGCTCGCCAAGAAGGCCGTCGAGAAAGGTCTGAAGACGCAGCCCTGGGTCAAGTCCAGCCTGGCGCCCGGCTCCAAAGTGGTCTCCGATTATCTGGACGATGCCGGACTCACGCCGTATCTGGAAAAGCTGCAGTTCCACCTGGTCGGCTACGGCTGCACCACCTGCATCGGCAACAGCGGTCCGCTGCCCGATCAGGTTGCAGAAGCGGTGCAGAAAGAGAAGCTGGTCGTGGCTGCGGTGCTGAGCGGCAATCGCAACTTCGAAGGCCGCATCAACGCGCTGGTGCGCGCCAACTATCTCGCGTCGCCGCCCCTGGTGGTCGCCTACGCGCTGGCCGGCCGCGTCGACATCGATCTGCAAAACGATCCCCTCGGCGCCGATCAAAACGGGAAAGACGTCTATCCTGCGCGACATCTGGCCGACGCCGGAAGAGGTCGCCTCGGTCGTCAAGCGCTCCGTCCGCAGCGAGATGTTCCAAAAGCAGTACGCGGAGGTCTTTCAGGGCGATGACGCGCTGGAACTCGGTCAAAGTTCCTGCCGGCGATCAATACGAATGGAGCGACGCGTCCACCTACATCCGCAAGCCGCCCTATTTCGAAAACATGGTGGATCCGAAGACTTCGGTGCGCGATCTGGCCGGCCTGCGCGTGCTCGCGATGCTCGGCGATTCGGTGACCACCGATCATATCTCGCCGGCCGGCTCCATTCCCGTGGATAGTCCAGCCGGCAAATATCTGATCGGTCTGGGCGTGAAGCCGGGCGATTTTAACTCTTACGGCGCGCGCCGCGGAAACCATGAGGTCATGGTGCGCGGCACGCTTCGCCAACATCCGTCTGCGAAATCAGCTGGCGCCCGGAACCGAAGGCGGCTGGACCACGCATGTCCCCTCGGGCGAGAAGATGTTCATCTACGACGCGTCGTCTGAAGTATCAGAAAGACGGCACGCCGTTGCTGGTGATCGCCGGCAAGGAGTACGGCTCGGGGTCGTCGCGCGACTGGGCCGCCAAAGGCACGCTGCTGCTGGGCGTGAAAGCCGTGATTGCCGAAAGCTACGAGCGGATTCATCGCTCGAATCTGGTCGGGATGGGCGTGCTTCCGCTTCAATTCCTGCCGGGCGAGAATCGTGAAACGCTGGGGCTCACCGGTTCCGAAACCTACTCGATCGAAGGCGTCCCGCGAAGCGTCGCGTCCGGTTCGAAGGCCCGCGTCAAGGCCAGGAGCGACCAAGGCGAGAAGAGCTTCGAAGCGATCGTGCGCATCGACACTCCCATGGAGGCCGAGTATTATCGCAATGGCGGAATACTGCCCTACGTCTTGCGCCAACTGGCTGCTAAAAACTAGTCCAGCTGCTAAAAATTAGTCCACTACCCGAACAAACTCGGCGACGATGCGATATTTTTCCTCGTCCTGATCCAGGTCCCACGAAGGGTAGCCGGGGTTAAGCGACTCCAGATGGATACGTCCGTGGCGCCAGCCTTCTTCCGTATTCACCTTCTCGCTTTTATAGCGCTTCACCGCAAATGCATTTGCTCCCCGGTCTTCGGCCAGCACCAGCCTGCCGCCCCGGCTGCCAACCACGCCCGCGCGAAAAACGCACAGACTGCCATCCGGAATCAGCGGCTCCATGGAGTGGCCCGCAATCTGCGCGATAAACATGTCCGGCGTAAGCCGCAGATCCGCCGGCGCCTCGACCCACCCTCTTGCTGCAATTTCCTCGTTCTCCAGAAACTTGCCGGCGGCGGCGCGCAACGAGTAGCGCGGCAGATGCGTCCGAAACTCCAGTACTTTGCTCGGCACATGCTGGCGATACAGCCGCTCCACAGCGCGCGAAAAATCTTCCACCAGAACCTGCTCACGATCGGTAATGCGGATGCTGGCGGAAAGCGTGCCTTCCAGATATTCGAATAACTTCTCCGCGCCCAGCTCGTCCGACTTGCGGCTCAAATCAGCGGCCAGCGCTTCCAGTACTTCCAGGTCTTCTTCGCCCGCCAGAGAATCCAGATCGCGGCGAAAGCGCAGATGCAACGAGTCGATTTGCGGATCTTGGAGCAGTACGCCCAGGTTCACCAAGCCGTGCTCCGGCAGCTCCGCCTGCACGATGGAATACCGCCCGGTTTGGGTCTGGAGCATAGCGGAAGTTGACATACACTCCCTACGCGGACGTACACATAAATCACCCTACAAAGCTTATCGCCCGAAACTCTCCGCCCCGCTTAAGATTTCCTACGGAGCAAAAGGATAGTACCCCTTGCGGGCCCGCACTTTCACGTTGGCTAGGTTCACCTTCACGTTAATATTGCGGAACTGGCGCTTCTCGTCGATCGTGTCGGGAGTATATCGCAGGATGTATTGCGTCGTTACTTCCCCCGCCACCGCCTCGATCGCGCGGTACATTCCATTGGCCAGCGCCGATGCGTACCCCCCGGTTCCCACCTTCAACGCGTAGTTGCCTTCGTCCGAAGGCGTCGATAGGTAACCCGACACGTCGCCGTACACGTTTTGCAGCGGCGATACTACCCGGCCCCCGGTCTCCTCCGCCAGCCTGACCAGGTTGTCTTCCTCGGCATTGGCGAACCCGAACGCCACCGTGCTCACGCCATAGATGGTCACCAGGTTCCGCTGCGCGATCTCCACCGCCTCGTTCAAAGTCTTCTTGCTGGAGTTGTCGTGCCCGTCCCCGATCACCACCAGAATGCGGCGCGGCTCAATCGGCTCTCCGTCGATGAGCTTACGGCTGGTGCACGCCATGTAGATAGCGTCGAACAGCGCCGAGCCCCCGGTGGGTTTAAGCTTTCCCAGCTTCTGAACCATCGGCTCCGGATCGCTCGTAGTATTGACCACCAGCTCGGCGTCGTTGGAGTACGAAATAAGATATCCGCTGTACTTCGGATTGTCGCCGGGAATCAGATTCTGCACCAGCTCCACTGCGGCATCCTGATAGTTCTTCCAGTGCATGCCGGCTGGAATTGCTGATGTCCATCAGGAATCCCACCACCACCGGCTGGCTGCGCTCGCGCGTGAAGAACTGGATCTTCTGCTGCTTGCCCTCGTCGAAGATGCTGAAGTCCTTTTCGTCCAGATCGCTCACGAAGCGGCCCTTTTCGTCCGTCACCGTCACCGGCACGATGACTTCGTTGACCTGCACTTTGATGGACGGCCCGGGGTTCGAGGGCGCCGCCACCGGAACCGGATTCTGGTGTTGACTGGCCGGCGTCGGCGCTTGGGCGCACAGCGGTAGGGCGAGCGCGGAACACAAAAGAACTCGCAACATATAGGAAGACCTAGTACTGATTATACCCTTAGCTCCGGCCTCTATCGCTCCACCCGCCCCGACCCTCCGCTGCGCAGCAGTTGCTCCACTTCTTCCCGGCTGATGCGGCTGAAGTCGCCCGGTATCGAATGTTTCAAACACGACGCCGCAGCCGCGAATTCCAGCGCCTCGCCTGACCCTGCCAGATTCATCCGCCCATAGATTAATCCCGCGGCGAAGCAGTCCCCCGCGCCCACCCGGTCTACAATGTGCGTGATTTCGTAATGCCGGCTCACCAGGAACTCGCGCCCATCGTACAGGCACGCCGACCACCCGTTGTGCGACGCGCTCCTCGACTCGCGCAGCGTGATCGCCAGCATCTTCAGGTTCGGATAAGCGGCCAGTACTCTCTCCGCCAGCGCCCGGTACTGCGCCGGCTCCAGCCGGCCGGAGTTCACATTGGCCTCCGCCTGTATCCCCAGCGCCGCCTGACAATCTTCTTCATTGGCGATGCCGATATCGGTCAGCCGGAACACGCCCGGCATCACGTCCTGGGCTCGCTTCCCATATCTCCACAGATTCTTGCGATAGTTCAGATCGCACGACACCGTGAGTCCGCCTGCGCGCGCCGCCTCGCATGCCTTCCATCGCCAGATCCGCCGCGCTCTGGCTCAGCGCCGGTGTAATCCCAGTGATGTGGAACCACGCCCCGCCCTTGAATGCCTCGGTCCATTGGATATCTCCCGGCTTGGCCAGCGCCATGGCGCTCTGTTCGCGATCGTAGAAGACCTTGGATGGCCTCTGATTGGCTCCGCTTTCGACAAAGTAGACGCCCATGCGCCCTGGGCCGCGCGCCACCTGACTGGTGTCCACCCGGAAGCGGCTGAGTTCGCCCAGTAAAGCTTCGGCAATCGGATTGGCCGACGGCAGCACCGTCACGTAACGCGCCGGATTCCCCAGTCCCGCTAACGCGACCGCGACATTGGCCTCGCCGCCCCCAAAAGTCGCTGCCAGCTTTGGCGACTGCAGCAAGCGCTCGAAGCCCGGCGGCGCCAGACGCAGCATCGTCTCGCCGAACGTCACTACCAGGTTGGACATGCAGATCAGAATACCCGAGCCGCAAGTCAAAAGTCAGGAGGGGGTAGCGGAAGCAGTCGTACTATACCTGTAGATTCTTGAATTATCAAGACTCTTGTATTAGAGTTAGTGTGTTCCAAAGAAAACCGCACCGGGGAGCCGGCTGGTGAGGACTGTCTAAGCCGCCGGTTCCGGTGCGGTTTGCCCATTCGGGCCAGGATCTGGCGTCTGCACGTCTGGCTGGATACCCACTTTCAGTTCCGATTCAGGCGAGGCCCGCGTCCTACTTTCCTCCACCATGAACGCCAAACGCAACCGATACCGCGATCCCAGGCGAGATCCAAATCTGGAAGCGACCCAAAAAAACCCCTCTGTTGCAACCTGCCAACAGGGCAACGAGTAGTTCGAAAATTCAAAGCACCGGTTCCCGCAAGCACGCCGTTCACCAGCCTACTCGAGACCCCATCCTGCATGTCGCAAACAGAGGGCAGGTTTCAAAGGTCACTTCATCAATTCACTTACCTCGATTGCACGGCGAAACCCATAGCTTTGCTCAATAGTTACAACCAGTTACGAGCTCGCCGCCGCTCTGCCCGAGGCGCTGGTCTGCCGGGGGTGTGTCAGTGTGACACAATGAAGATCGTTCTCATAAGCATGCGTCCGGCAATTCTAGGGTTCTTACTTTCAACCTGTTTACTGAGCCAGGCTCCCTCTCCATCCGGCCCCGCCGCCGACGAAGAATATCGTGTCTACAGCGAACATCCCCGCCTCATTCTCACCGCCCAACGGCTGCGCCTGCTGAAGCGCGAGCGCGATCGCGACTCCATGCGTTGGCATCAGTTTGCCCTGCTGGTGCGCGCCGCCGCCGAGATGCCCGAGCCAGGCTTGTCTCTGGGGCTGTACTTCGCCGTCACAGGCGACACCGCCTTCGGGAAACGAGCCGTCGATTGGGCGCTGGGCCCGGCCGCCGACTTGCGGCAACTCGCCCTGGTCTACGATTGGTGCCAGCCCGTGCTGAATCCGGCGCAGTCGAAAGCTCTCCTCGCAAAAATTCGCCGTCTGGCCGACCCGCCTGCCGCTGCTTCCCTGCCGGCCCGCCGCGATCGCGTTCTCGCCTCCATCGCCATCGCCGATGAGGACCAGCATCCCCGAAGAAGCCGTCTTGCGCGAAACCGTCCGGCAGTGGTGGAGGGTCGAGCTCGCTCCTAAGCTGGCCGCCGGCGACACCGCCATCCCCCATGACCAGCTCTACGCGCTGCTCGAGCTCATGCACGCCCTGCGCGACAATACCAAAATCGATCTCCGCGAAGACGCCCCCGAATACTTCAAGGAACTTCCCAAATATCAAATCCTCGGCAACTACCCCGCGCCGCTCGCGGCTCCTGAAAATGAATACCGCATCCCCGTCTACAAAGGGTCCGTCGAACCCGATGTAGACCGCGCCGCCCTCGCCCGCGCCGCTGGATTGAGCATGGTGGCCTTCGACAATAATGCGTTCGAAAATCAATATCTGCAAGGCTGGCTGATTCAGGATCGATTCCTCATGCAGGGCACTTTCGGAGCGCCTTACGAATTCCTGTGGGCCAATCCCTATCAGCCCGGCCTCAGTTATTTTCAACTTCCGGTCATGTATCACGACGCCCACACCGGAACGCTCTTCGTGCGGTCCAACTGGGAAGACGAGGCGGTCTGGTTCGGTTTGTATCAGGGCGAGGCGCAATTGTTCGAGGACGGAAAGATCACCGTGCTCAACCAGTCCGCGCCCTCAGGCGTCACTCCCAAGCCCATCGCAGTCGGCGAGACCAGCGTATTGCTGGGCCGAAGTCCCATGCGTTTTTCTGTGGAAGGCGGCACGACTTTGGTGGTAGGATTGAAACCTCGCCGCAAATATCAGATTGAAACCGACGACGAAGAACTGCGCGAGATCGAAACCGACCGAGCCGGTACTTTAGTGCTCGAGCATCCCGCGGATCGAATGGCGGGAGTACGTATCGTGGAGGCTAAGGGTGGAAGCGACGGAACGTGAGCTCGCGGTGCATCAGTTGGCGCAAAGCCGCGAGAGATTGATCCTGGTTGTAGAGGGCTTGTCGGATGAGCAGCGCCGGTTCCGGCCGGCCGAAGATCGCTGGTCGATCGCCGATTGTGTCGAGCACATCGCGGTGGTCGAAAACATCGTCCTGCGAAAGATTCAAGAGATTCTGCTGGCCCCTCCCGAGCCCGGCCGCCAGGCCGAAGTTCACGGAAAAGAGCAGCTCATTCTCGAAAAAGTGCCGTTGCGCGAGGTCCGCGTGCAAGGTCCCGCCGCCTTCATGCCGCAAAACCGCTGGCCCGACTTCGAGGATCTGATGCTCCACTTCGAAGCCACGCGCGAGCGCAGCGTCCGCTTCAGCGCCGTCACTCAGGCTGATCTCCGCTCTCATTTCTTTCCGCACCCGATCCTCGGCGTGCTGGATTGCTATCAGTGGCTGCTGCTGGTGTCCGCGCACTGTGAGCGGCACGTACGCCAGATGGAAGAAGTGCTGGCCGATCCCGCCTTTCCGGGCCGCGGCCACGCCGACCATGCCGGCGCCTGAATCCTCGCTCTATCCCAGAAAACCGATCGCTCGCCCCGCCAGGCCAACGGAAAACCACAACACCAGCGACACTGCCGCCGCCAGCTTGCCCCAGTTCTGAGTCAATTTCGGATACAGCGCGAATCGAAACAACAAAGCCGCTCCCAGGACCACCATCTTGGCTCGAAACGAATCGTTGCCGTAGCACTTCAGCGCTTCCGATAAAAACAGCAGGCTGCCGGTGAACAGCATCACCGCCAGGCTCCACAAATTCCAGCGGTTGAGATTGCCGGCCAGTTCCGGAAACGTCTGGCCTCCGAACATGACGCCGAACAGGCGCAAGCTCAGAACGATCGTAGTCCCCAGCAATATGGTCAGTGCGAAGAGATGAAACGTCTCGATCACCGGAAACAGGTATTGCGAATTCCGGATCGTGACTCCCAGCCAGGAGCCGTCGCACCATTTAAAGAATGGAAGCAGCGCAGCCATCGGGTCGTTAAAAGGTATACGCCATGGTCCGGCCCGCCGCGATCACCCCGGCCCAGATGATCAGCGACAGCCAGCCCGCCATCCGTGCCTGCGAGGGCGGTACCAGCTTGTTCTCCCATTCGCTCATGCGGCGATACACGGTCAGGTGATAAACCGCGGCATTGACTCCCGCCAGGATCAACAGCAGCAGCTTGGTCCGGAAAAAGATGCTGTTGTAGGCCTTCAACGCCTGCGACCAGAACAGCAGCAGTCCCGAAGCGAACATGATTACGAATCCGGCCAGCATCCAGGGCGCCAGCTGCCGGAAGACTTCAGACGCCGGCCGTCGTGCCATCACGGCCCCGATCAGGCGCAGGTCGGAGACCACCAGCAGTCCTACTGAGAGCGACAGCGCCAGCACATGCGTGGTCTCGATAATCGGAAAAATATAAGTCGATTCGCGCAGCGAAGTGCTGCTATCGGTGTTCTGTATCCACTGGCAGATACTGAGAAGAGACATCCCTCCAATTATCGCGTTTCCGCGCCGCGCCATCCGCTAGCCATTTCGTTTGAAATGAAATCGCCCGCCGAGCATCAGAACACCGGGGGAGCTTGTGACCACGATGAACTGCGATCTTCAGAAACCTGTGCTGTGTGAGCCTGCTGGCAGCCTACGCTTTCGCTGCCGATCAGACCTGGACCGGCCAGATCACCGATAACATGTGCGGCGCCAATCACAGCCAGATGATTTCGACCAAGAACAAGGAGCTCCGAACCAGCAGCGGAGCGCCGGAACACGATTGTACGTTGGCGTGCATCAAAGACTCGGGTAAATACGTTTTCGTGGTGATGGGGAAGGTGTACAAGATCGCTAATCAGAACCTGGCTGCATTACAGGTACACGCGGGCGAAACTGTGCGGTTGACCGGCGCTCTTCAAGGCGACATCATCACGGTATCCAAAATTGCCATACTACCGGCAAAACAATAGGTTCGATCCGACTCATTATCGCCGTGCCAGAAGGTAAAGAGTTAGCGGACGCGTTCCTTGCTCCACAATTTCAAACCCCGCTCGTTGCACGTGTCCTGTCCACCAGGCCGCCCCGCGCGAACCACTATGCGCCATCAGCGGCCCGAAGGTGAATTTTGCCCATGGCTCGCTGGCGATTAACATCAGTAGAAAATCTCCTCGCGGCTTAATAACTCGGGCGGCCTCGGCCAGCGATTGATCGCTTCCCTGGCGATTGAGATGGTCCATGGCATAGGCGCTGACGATGGCATCGAAGGCAGCCGGTTCGAAGGGTAGCTTTCGCATGTCGGCAGTCGTGATCGTCGCGCGCTGCTCCACCCCCGCCGCCTTCAAGTTCCCGAGCAGTCTCTCCTGCGGACTCTCCCCAGGTCCGAAATGCTGTTCGAAAGATTCACCGAAGAGATCCACCGCAACCAGCGTGGCTTGAGGCCGAGCTTGGAGCACCATAATGGACGATCTTCCGGTTCCTGCGCCGATATCGAGCACCCGCCCCGCCCCCGATTGCAGAAAGCTTTGCGTTGGCAATGCAGCTTGCCCATTAACGTCGATAACGAAGCGTTCCACTACAAATGCGGAGACAGACCATAGCGCTACAGCGCCCCACAAAAGCATCGGCCAGCTAGACCACTTGCGGACATATCCAAGCAGCAGCATCGACGCAGTGAGGGCCAGGATAGGCAGATGGCCGTAGCTGAGCCACCACGGATAACCGAAGTCGAGGTAGGCAGTTACGGATATCGGCATCTCGCCAGCCTAGCACCGTTGTTGAGTCACGTTCATCATCGCCCTTATTCTCCCTTCCCCTTCATCAACTTCCCCACTTTCCCCGCGTCGCCCCTCCCCCGCGCATGCTAAAAATCGGAGTTGAAGGAGTCCCCCATGCATCATTCCAAAGTGCCCCCTAGCGAAGCTAACCCTAACGGCCAGCTCCGCGCCGCCGCCAACCAGGCCAATGCCCAAAAATCCACCGGCCCCCGTACCGAACTCGGTAAACAGCGCTCCCGGCTGAACGCTCTGCGCCACGGCCTCACCGGTCAAACTATCGTCATGCCCAGCGAGGATCAATCCGCCTACCAGCGCCACTCCCGATCCTTCCTCGACGAATATCATCCCAAGAACGCCACCGAAACCCAGCTCGTCCAATTCCTCACCGACACTTCCTGGCGCCTCAACCGCGCCGCCTCCATCGAGACCAATCTCTTCTCGCTCGGCATCACCGAAATGGAGGACCGCATCCACGCCACTCATCCGGAAGCTGCGTCCGCCCTCGCCATGGCCCTGGCCTTTCGGGAACACCTGCATGCCTTCGCTGCCATCAGCGCCAACAGCCAGCGGCTGGCCCGTCAGTTCGAGCGCGCTCTCGTTCAGCTCCGCCAGATCCAGGCTGACCGTCGTGCCACCGAAAAAGGTCAGCTCGATGAAGCCGGCAAGATCCTCAAAATGCACAAGGACCAGACCCGCCCCGATCACCGCGCTCCCTACAATCCCGCCGAGGATGGCTTCGTTTTCTCAAATGACGAAATCGAGACCTTCCTCCGCCGCGAAAAACGCCGCCAGCAGGCCGCCAATCATGACTTTGAAGCCCATGCCTAGCGCCGGCGCAGCCGTGCCGTATGCCTACAGCTAAAAGATCCCAACCTGCTTACCTTCTGGCCCATTGATGCCCCAGATCGTCCACCCGCGCCCGCATGGCTTCCGCCGAATCAGCGTCGCCGTTCCGGCGATACAGAACGCTGAGAGCTGTATAGATTCGCGAGAGCTTTGGAGCGTCCCGAAGATCGCCGCGTGGATCCGGTTTGGTGGCCATTACTTTGTCGAGCAGTTGCTGGTACATCTGCAGCGCCACGCGATGGTCGCCCGTTTCGGCTTCATAATCCGCCAGTGCGCAAACCGCCGTGTAAACGGGACTAGCGATGCGAATGCGTTCCGCCGGATAGTCTTTCGTGTCTCTGAGGATCGCAAGAGCGGCATCAATGCGGGCTCTCGCTTCGGCATGCCGGTGCAGGCGGCGAAGCGGATAGGAGGACTGTGCCAGCAATGCCGCACGATCACGCTGCGCCCTCAAATTCTTCGGGCTCTCCTCCAGTAGACGGATGCCTAGATCGTCAACAGCCAGCGCCCGTCGCGGATCGCGGTCACGCAGGATCTTGCCCAGTTCCCTCGATATCGTGCCTGCGCGTGCGCGCATGGCCGCGTCTTGCGAATCCTTGCGGGCCGCTTCCTGGATCATGTCCAGTGCTTGCTGAAAGACCTCGATGGCTTGCTCGGGCCGGTTTAGATTTACAGAATCTTCCTCGCCCAAAATGCGGCCCTCCCGCAGCATGACCCCATACCGGCTGAATAAGCGCGCGGTCTCGCTCGGATAGGTTGCCGTATCGGCGATCCTCCGAGCGTCGCGGATCGTTCTCAGAGCACCTTCCAGATCGCCCTCGTAGCGGAGTGCATTGGCCAATAAGCTCAAGTTTTGGCTAACTATATCCTGCGCCGAAGGGATGTCCCGCGCCAAGTCTGCCGCCTGCCGCGCATAACGAGCTCCCTCGGCATATTGATGCAGGTTTTCGTATGTGAGCGCAATGTTGCCATAGAGCGCCGCGGCGGTGCTGCGCTCGGATTGACGCGGCTCACCACGGCGCATGAAACCGTCCAGCCGCACCGGGTCCCCGGCAACATCCTTACTAAGGAAGAGGTCAAGACGCTCGACCGTCCTGCGTGCATGCATCAAAATATCCGCGCGCCTTTCCTCGGTATCCGCCAGAATCATGCGGTCATGCGCTATGACGGCGGACCGGAACAACGCATTGCGGTCCTGCGGACGGGCCTGAAGTACCGCTTCGATCAGCGCGTCCGCCTTCTTCAGGCTACCCTCGGCCTTGGTGGGATTACCAAGATTGAATTCGGCATTCACGCCTTGAATTCGCCCCAGGCGCCAATAACCGTCCGCGAGTTCTTGTGCCAAATCCAAATTTCCGCGGGCCTCCGGCGCCAGGCCCTCCAGGTACTCGAGCGAAGCTGAGACCAGCCGCTGTCTTGCATCCACTGATCCAGGCAAGGTGCGGATCGCGCGATCGAGATCTATGACCTTGTTGGCCAGTTGTCGAAGCTGACCGAAGCGATGCTCCGCCAGACGCCGCTGACGCTCGGCCACAACTCGTTGCCGGTTCGCGACAAATAGGCCGGTGGAGAGGCTTGCGATTACCAATGCCGCGGCAGCCACCGGGACCCAATAGCGCCGCAAGAATCTGCGCGCTCGGTACCAGACATCGCCGGAGCGCGCCTCCACCGGTTGCCACCCCAGTGCGGCGCGGATATCGCTTGCGAACTCGTCTACCGAAGCGTAACGCTCCTCCGGCTCGGCTCGCAGCGCCTTCCCGACTATGAAGTCCACATCCACGGGTACATCCGGATTGATGCGGCTCGGTGGCGTGATCTCGGCTTTCGGATTACTCGGATTGTTCTCGCGCGGAGCGACGCCGGCCAGCAGCTTGTAAAGTACTGCCCCCAGCGAGTAGATATCGGTGGCGGTGGTCTGCGCTTCCCCTGCCATTTGTTCCGGGCTGGCGTAGTGCGGCGTAAGCAGCCGTTCCATCGTCTGCGTTGCATCGCCCGATTCGTCCAGCAGTCGGGCGATGCCGAAATCCAGAAGTTTGGGTTGCCCGGATTTGTCCACAATAATGTTCGATGGCTTGAGGTCGCAATGAATGATCAGACGCCGGTGCGCGTGCGAGACGCCCTCGCATACTCGGAGAAACAACTTCAGCCGGTCTCTTACGTCCATATTGGCCGTGTAAGTGTCGATCGGATCACCCTCCACGTATTCCATGACCAGAAAGGGGCGCCCGTCCGGCGTGTGGCCGGCATCGATCACGTGCACGATAGAAGCGTGATGCAGCGATGCCAGCAGCTGGCGTTCTCTCAGAAAGCGAGCTCGCCACACCGACGAATATCCTTCACTGCGTAACAGCTTCACCGCCACACGCTGCTGGATCTCGCCGTCGGCGCGCTCGGCCAGATACACGCTGCCCATGCCCCCTCGTCCGATCAGAGAAACGATCCGATAGGCCCCCATGACTTCACCTGGAGCTGCTTCGTGGCTGGCCCGCAGCGACCACGCCACGCCTCGGATAGCGTCGTTGAAGTAGGCTTCCGAAACCGTCTCGCTGTCAAGCAGTGTTTCCACTTCGGCTCTCAACCTCGGATCTGGGCACTCCTGCGCCAGAAAATCCGTCCGCTCGTCCAGTGGGAGATGCGCGGCTAGATCCACGAATCGTTCGATTTCCGGATTCACGTTTCTATCTCCTTCCTTAACCATGCTTGTGCAGCGCGCAGTTCTCGGCGCACGATGTGGACAGGTGTGTTCATAAACTCCGCAATCTCTTCCCCCGTCATCCCTCCGAAGAAACGCATCTCCACCAAACGGGCCTTCTGGCCGTCCTCCTGGGCCAAAGCGGTTAGCGCGTCGTCCAAAGCTATAACGATGCGGTCTCGTTCTGGCGCGAAGTCGTAGCGCTGTTCGAATGCAACTTTCACGTTCGCGCCCCTCTTGGCGGCCTGACGCGACCTGGCATGGTCCACCAGAATCTGGCGCATCACTCGCGCCGCAATGCCCAGGAAGTGTGCGCGATTCTGGTAGCCTGCGCCATTCGATTCGCGTAGCCGAAGGTAGGCCTCATGGATCAGAGCGGTAGGCTGCAGCGTCTGATTCCGCAATTCGCGTCCCAGGTATCCTTCTGCGATTCGGTGCAGCTCCCGGTAGACCAGCGGAATTAGTTGATCGAATGCCGATCGATCGCCTCCACTGACGCGAGAAAGAAGCGCCGCGATCGGCTCCTGTGCTGTGTTGCTGCGGCTAACTAAGCTGTTGACCTTTGGTGTTCCATCGGTGAGCGAGACACTCGATACGTCAAGCAGCCCCGCGCCGCTTTCTATGTGATAGGAGTTCATTACGGATTGTGATGACGGTGGGGTCGATCTAGCTTCAAGAGAACCTGCATGTAAACTGAGAATTTACGATTTCATAACCTGCGATCGCGAAAAACGCCCCTATTCTGAAAAGGTATCGAATCTGAAAAGGAGAAGTTCTACCATGACCCACAGAATCTGGGCCGAAAGAGTGAGTGTCTGCGCTTTCTTGGTCCTGACGACAATAACGGCGATGCCAGCCTTCGCCGCAACAATTTTTTCGACTGGCAACCCCGATGGTCTGATCGCGACCGGCGCGCGTCCAGCGAGTCCGGGCGTGCTGGAGACGGAGACGGCGGACGACTTTATCCTCGGGCAGTCTGCCATGATCACCGGGGCAACCTTTACGGGCCTGCTGCGGGCAGGGACTCCGGTTTCCGGCCGCAATAGCGGTATCACGGATGTAGAGATCGAACTGTATCATGTGTTCCCGACCGACTCTACAAGTCCGCCGGATGGCCGCGTCGTCGCGCGGGCAAATTCACCTAGCGACAAGGATTTTGCCGCCTTCGACCAAGCCGCCGGCGATATCAGCGTCACTGCCACAATACTGAATCCTCAGATTCACGGCCTCCAATTCGGTGGCGAACCTGATCAACCCCAAGCCCGGTCAATTCACTGGCGGCGAAGGCGAGGTGACCGGAGAGGAAGTGCTCTTCAATGTCACTTTCAATACGCCTTTCTTCGTTGGCGCCACCGATCACGACTTCTTCCGTCCGGAAGTGGGAGTGACCGACCCGTCCGCGACGAATTTGTTTATGTGGCTTTCGGCCCCAAAGCCCATCGTGGCCCCGGGGACGCCTTTCAACGGTGATCTGCAGACCTGGATCCGCAACTCAGATCTGAGTCCCGATTGGGAGCGTGTTGGCACCGATGTTACTGGTCAAGGTCCCTTCAATGCCGCATTCAGTTTGAGCGGCACTGACGTTCCCGAGCCCTCCACCTGGGTTTTGTTGGGCATTGGCCTCGGGTTGATTTCAATCAAGTTGCGATGGTTCCGCCCGGGCGCCGGTCGGCTCACTAACTGAAGCTGTTGTCCTGTGAACGCCGGCGTAAATGGTCTCCCGTCGGCGTTTCTTTAGAATTGGATCACGCCAGCGCCTGACCCGATGTATACTGGCCCGAAGAAAGGATGGCTAAATGCGCATCCCAGTTTGGCGGCTATCCAGCATCGGTAAAATCACGTTCATCGCATCCTTGGCGACTCTTGCCTATTCCGGGCCTTCCTCCGTTACCTTCAACAAGGATGTTCTTCCGATCCTCCAGAAGAATTGCCAGACCTGTCATCGGCCGGGTCAACTGGGACCGATGTCCTTCCTCAGTTATAAAGACGCCCGCCCCTGGGCTAAAGCGATGAAGACTGCGGTGTCGCTTAAGCGCATGCCGCCGTGGTTTGCCAATGCTCAATATGGTCACTTTTTGAATGACCGGTCACTCCAGCCCGCCGACATCGAAATTATCGCGAAATGGGCTGACGGCGGGGCCTTGGAAGGCGATTCGAAGGATGCGCCACCGCCTATCCAGTGGCCGAATGGATGGCAGATACAGCCCGATGTTATCGTCCAGGGACCTGTATACGATGTCCCCGCGCATCCGAAGAACAATGTGGTGGAGTGGCTGTCGGTTACCGTCCCGACTGGCTTCACCAAGGACACCTGGATCACGTCCGTACAAATTAAGCCGGAACATCCCGCCGTCGCGCATCACATGTGCCTGGGTTTCAATCCTCACACGCCGGATGTGAAATATTTCGAACCGCTCTGGCAGGACAAAGAGCGTGATGAGAATGGCAGCGCGATACCCGGCAAGGGGCCAACCTTCGGCCCAGCTCATCCCGGACGCTTCACAAGTATGGCGGAAGACTGCTATCTTCCTGGAAACTTCGCCGCCGATTACCGGGATTTCCAGGCCGCGAAGCTGGTGCCCGCCGGAAGCGACATTACGTTGAACATGCACTACCAGCCCAACGGCATCGCTGTCACCGACCATGTGCTGATTGGATTCACCGTGGCCAAAGAGGCGCCGCAACGCCGCTATGTGTCATTGGCAACCACTGCGCCCATGGATCCCAAGGTGTTCGCCATCCCTCCCCAGGACGCTAATTGGCAGAGCCCGCCCGCCGTGGCTACATTCAATCAGGATGTCGAGCTGGTCTTCATGATGCCGCATATGCATTTTCGCGGGAAGGATATGACCTACACGTTGGAGTACCCGGACGGAAGGAAGGAAATCGTGCTCAATGTAGCGCATTACGATTTCAATTGGCAATTGGGATACACCACCTCGATTCAGGTGCCCAAAGGAACCAAGCTCCACGTCGACGCCCACTACGATAACTCGCCCAACAATAAGTTCAACCCGGATCCCAATAAGACGGTCTATTACGGCGAAATGACCTGGGAAGAGATGATGTTCCCCTTCTTCGGAGTGGTGGTGGACAAGAATGCCGATGTCAAGAAAATTGTCAGTGCCCCGGTTCCTGGGGCTAACGGCGGATGAGGGCCACAGCCGGTCCATCGCCACCACCCCCGCAGCTTTGACTTCGACCGCTAGTTTCAGTACACTTGCCCCAAGCGAAGGAGAATCTCAAAATGCCACAAATGTTGTCGCCCACGGCCGAAGAAAGCATCCTTTCCCGCGGTTTTACCCGCCGGCAACTTGCCCGCATGGCCAGCATCTTGACAGCCGGAGCGGCTCTCCCTTTTTACAACGAATCGGCCTTCGCCCAACGCGCCGCGAATCGCCGGGAAATTCCACCCGACGCCGTGCGCATTAATGAGAATGAAAACCCGCTCGGACCATGTAATGACGCCCTCGAAGCCATTTACCAAGTGGCAAAATTCGGCGGGCGTTATTCCCCGCACAACGAATCCGGCGAGTTGGTCAAGACCTCGGCCGCGCTCGAAGGTCTAAAACCCGAGTACATTACTCCGTTTGCCGGCTCCAGCGACCCGCTGCATCGCGCGGTCTGCGCCTTCACTTCTCCCACCCGGGGCTTCGTGATGGCGGATCCCGGTTACGAGTCCGGCGCTGGAACCGCCCGGTTCATCGGTGCCAAAGTATCTCACGTACCGCTGCGTAAGGACTACTCGCACGACGTGGCCGCGATGAGCAGGACCGACTCTACGGCCGGTCTCATCTACATTGTCAATCCCAACAACCCGACCGGGACACTCACCTCTCGCGCCGATATTGAATATGTTCTGGCGAACCAGCCCAAGGGTTGCGTGCTTTTGTTGGATGAAGCCTATCTCCACTTCTCTAGCGCGCACACCGCCATCGATCTGGTGGCCGCCGACAAGGATCTCATCATTCTGCGGACGTTCTCGAAAATCTATGGCATGGCCGGGATTCGGGCCGGGTTCGCCATGGGCCGGCCCGACCTGCTCGAGAAGCTGCGGCCTTTCGGCGTTGGCTTCCTGCCCATCACCGGAGTCGCGGCCGCAACCGCCAGCCTGAAATCGAAGACCGTGGTCGCTGAACGCCGCAAGATTAACAAAGATATTCGCGAAAACGTATTCGAATTTCTTGAAGCCAAGAAGATCGCCTACGTCCCCAGCGAAGCCAACCATTTTATGATGGACGTCAAGCGCCCCGGCGGTGAAGTGGTGAGCGCCTTAGCCGATCAGAAGGTCATCATCGGACGGCTCTGGCCCGCTTGGCCCACCCACGTTCGCGTCTCCATCGGCACTCAGGAAGAGATGGACAAGTTCAAAGCGGCTTTGACAAAGGTGATGGCCTGAGCGCCTCCCTCGTCGTCATCCGCCAGTTAGAAAGGATTTTGAAAAAGGGTTGTTGAAGCGGAACACTTCGGGGGGGCTATGAAGAATCCCCTCCGCGATTACAACGGACGCCTGTTCGCGGGCGATTTCTTCGGCGGCGCTATCGCAGCGCTCATCGCTTTGCCGTATGGTTTGGCAATGGCCTCGCTCATGGGGCTGCCTCCCATTCTGGGCCTGTACACCTCGCTCTTCGCAGCTCCTATCTGCGCCCTTCTCGGTAGAAATCCGGTCCTGATCGGCGGCACCTCCAGCGCTACCGTTCCGTTCATTCTCGGCGCCGTCCGCGCGGGTGGCATCAGCGGAGCCGCGAAACTCTGTATCTTTGCGGCTGTCTTCCTGCTGATTTTCTGCATCATGCGGCTCGGCCGTTATGTCGCCAAGGTTCCCCACTCCGTGCTGGCGGGATTCTCGTGCGGCATTGGCGGGCTGATGGTCATCTCGCAATTAAAAGTGATCTTCGCCCTCAAGGCGCCGCCCGGCGGCTGGAGCGAATCGATGTTCGGGCAGTTGCTGCAAAGCCTGGAGCAGTTCCGCCAGTTTCACTGGCTGCCCGCTATGGTCGCCGGCATCGTCATGCTGATTTCGACGCTGGTGCGAATGCGTTACCCCAGAGCTCCTGGCCCGTTCCTGGGTGTGGGTATTGTGGTTGCAGCGGCCGCGGCCTTCGGTTGGAAGATAAATGAAGTCGGGAACATTCCGCTCAGCATGCCGCCCTTCATCGGTTTCACCTGGGCGCCGGCGGATGTGTTCAAGGTCCTGCCATCGGCTCTGGGGCTGGCGTTTGTCGCTTCCGTCGAGCTGCTGATGACTTCCCGCGTGGTGGATCATTTCCGCGGCCGTCACAAACTGGTAAAGAAAGTGGACGCGGACATGGAGTTGGGCGCGTACGGCATCGCCAACCTGATCTGCGGATTCTTCGCCGCTCCCACCAGCGTCGGCATCCCTGCCAGAAGCGTCGCTAATGTGCAGTGTGGCGCCACCACCAAAATGTCGAACGTCGTGCACGGCGCGCTCTTGTGGGGAATGATGACCATTGGGGCCGCCTTCATCGCCCACGTGCCGCTGGCCGCGCTGGCCGGTGTTACTGCCTGGATGGGCTTCCGGCTGCTGGATTGGGGCACCTGGAAGCGTTTGCCCAAAATGCGAGTGGTCGACGCCGCCGCCTTTCTGGCCACTGCCGCCGGGGTCCTCATCGCCGACGCCGTCATCGCCATCGTGATCGGTTGCTCTCTGCACGTTCTGCGTTATCTGATGCTGCGATATATCGGCACGCCTGCGTGGCTGGAGCGGCAGGAGCAAGCTGCTTCGACGCACGAGCAGGCCGCCGCCGCAACTCATTCCGCTTCGTTAACCACTACCGCCTCCAAATGACCGATCACATGCGCCGCCGCGAACTGCTTTCGCTGGTCGGACTGGCCGCTGCAGGGAAGGGAATCAGTGCTGTGACTTCTCCTCTTCAGAGCCTCGGCGATTGGCTGCGCGGCGATGCAGCTTCCAGAAAGCAAGGCTTGGAGTCTTGCCTGGAACGCATCCGCAAGATGGACCCGTCCATTCACGCCTGGGTCCAGGTACTACCTCAACCTTCGATTGCTGCCGGTCCGCTGTCGGGAATACCGTTCGGGGTCAAAGACATTATTGAAGCGCAGAACCTCGTTACCGAATACGGTTCACCGATTTACAAAGGCCGCCAGAGTTCCGGTGACGCCGCGATTGTGCAGAAGATCCGAAGCTTAGGCGCGATCGTACATGGGAAAGACTCACACCGCAGCTTTCGCCTACCGGACGCCGGCGCCCACTCGGAATCCAAGGAATCTGGAGCACACGCCCGGTGGCAGCTCCAGCGGTTCGGCGGCCGCTGTTGCGGCGGGCATGGTCCCTTTCGCTCTGGGGACGCAGACGCTGGGCTCGGTGCTCCGGCCCGCATCATATTGCGGCGTGACCGGTTTCAAGCCCAGCTACGGATGGTTCTCGACGGACGGCGTGCTACCGTTCTCGAAGAGCTTGGATACGCTGGGCCTTTTCACCAATACGCCGGCCGACATGGTCGAGCTTTGGGTGGCTCTCGGCAACACGCGCGGTCGGGACGAGGACTTCGCCGTCGGCGCTCCGGAGCCGCTGCCTGAAGTCGAACCGGAAATGGCGAGGGCCTTCCAGTCCGGTATCGCATTGCTGCGCGGCCACCGGATTTCCGTGCAACCTGTTCACATCACCGCGATGCTCGACAAGCTCACCGAAGAAGCTCGTGTGGTGATGTTCTATGAGGGCGCGCGATTTCATAAGCAGCGATTCAATCAATACGGCGCACAGCTCAAAGACTTGGCCGATCTCGTTCGTGAGGGCCTGGAGATTTCCGATCTTCGTTACCAGCAGGCGCTGAGTATTGTCGCGCAAAGCAAACGGGAGATTTCCAGCATGTTCCAGACGACGCCCGTCATTCTGACGCCCGCCGCCACCGGGCCCGCGCCGCTTGGTCTTGCCTCCACCGGCGATTCGCGAATGAATTCTCCTTGGACTGCGCTGGGAACACCGGCGATTTCCATTCCCATGCCGGTCTCCGGCAGCTTACCCTTAGGAATGCAACTAGCCGCCCAGCATGGCCAGGAAGCCAGGCTACTTCACACCGCCAAACGGTTAGCGGCCATCTTGGACTCGCCAGAATGACGATTAGGAGGACTTGAACGATGCACAATCATTCGCACCCTCACAGCCACCACGGCCATGGTTCCCGGCGCGACTTTTTTCAGCGACTCGTCGGCGGAGCCATGGCCGGGGCGTCGGTGCTTGAGATGGGATTCTTCCGGGCCGCAGTGGCCCGCGCTCAGTCTCCCGGAGCGAGCACGCAGTTGTTCGATATCCAGAAAATCGCCGACGGTGTCTACTTTGCTCTCGCGCACCCGCAAGCCTTCACCAATTGCAACGCCGCGATTTTTGTGAATTCGCAAGACGTGCTGGTGGTGGACGCGCATTCTAAGCCGTCGGCCGCCGCCTCGCTCATCGCCCAGATCAAGAAAGAGGTTACCACCAAGCCGGTTCGCTATCTGGTGAACACGCACTTTCATTGGGACCATACCCAGGGTGACGCGGCCTACCGGGCCACCGGCTCCAAAGTCGAGATCATTGCCAGTGAAACCACTAAACAATTGCTGGCTCAGAACGCGCGCAATCGGCTGAAGGAATCGCTCGATGGAGTACCCAAGATTGTCGATGGTTTGCAGGCTCGCTTGTCGAAGGCGTCGTCCGCCGCCGAAAAGGAATTCTTCAAGGAGCAGATCCGGCTCGCTCAGGCTTATCAGATGGAGATGCAGAGTTTCACGCCGGAGCTTCCCGATATCACCTTCGCCAAGTCGCACGTTATTAAGGATCGCGCGCACGATCTTCATCTCGAGTTCCATGGACGTGCGCATACCGCCGGTGACATCGCGGTTTTCTGCCCGCAGCAGCGCGTTGTCGCCACCGGTGATGCCATCATCGGTTTTCTTCCGAACATTGCGGACGGGTATCCACGCGAGTGGCCAGGGACTATCAATTCGATTGAGGAGCTGAAGGCAGATCACCTTCTGCCCGGCCATGGCACGGTCCAGAACAAGTATGACCGCGCCACCCAGCTTCGGAATTACATCGAGGAGCTTACCGGAATGGTGGAGGCCGGCAAGAAAGCGGGCAAGCCGCTCGCCGAGCTGCAGAAGACCATCACGCCGTCATCGGTGAAGAGCTTGCAGGCCAATGGCTATATCAACTTCGTCACCGACACAATGGAGAAATACAGCGTCTATGTAGGATCGAGAACCGCCCTGGAAGACCGGTTCAGCGCGAATATCGACGCCATTTACAAGAATCTCGATCGGACCTAGAACGGCTCCGCTAATGGCGCGCGGTCACCGTCACTTCTATATGCGCGCCCGGCGCCGCCAGCTTGTTCACACCCACCGTCGTGCGTGAAGGCCGGTTGTCCTTGAAATACGTAGTGTAGATGGCGTTCATCTTTTGGAACTGATCCATGTCGGTGAGGTAGACCTGAACGGCCACCACGTCCGCATAGGTCATCTTCGCCTCGCGAAGAATAATGCCGATGTTGTCGAGCACCAGTTTGACTTCGGAGTCAAAATCGTCGGGAACTTTTTGAGTCTTTAAATCGCGCCCAACCTGCCCGGAAACATACAGGGTGCCATCCACCAGAACCGCTGGATTGAACGGTCCGCCCGGGGCAAATTCTTTGGGCTGAATAATCTTCTTCTCGGCGGCCAACGGCAGGGCAGCCATCAAAACAGTCGCAAGCAGGCAAGCAAGTTTCATAGGTATAGTGCATCATACCTCTCTCGGAGCCGTTAGAGCAGCAGGGCGAAGCCCGTCTTATTGGACGGGTAGCGTCAGAGCGGGAGACGTTACGCCGCCGATTGAAACAGTAACCTGCGCGTTGCCTGCCGAAATGTTCGAGGGGACCTGTACATTCACCTGATACAAGCCCGGAAAACCAGGCGCAAGGCCGGTGAAAGTCACGTTGGCCGATGCTCCGCCGATCGTCACGGTCGGCGGTGTTGTCGTCGTCGAAAGCGGAACGCCGGCCGAATCTCCGGAGGCCGGCTGATTAGTCACCGGGCCCAGTCCATTGCAAAAGAGTGAAATGACACTGCCGCGAGCCGCCGGATTCGACGCGGAAATGATCGCCCCGCTAGTAGCATTTTCCGCGGCTGCGATTGTGGATCCGAAGATGGCCGGCGCATAGTTGGCAAGGGGTACTGTCACGACGTTGCCGAAGCCGAACTCGAACAGAGTCACTTTCATCTTGGCCGAAGAGTAACCCTGCAATTCCCAAGGAACCTGAATATTTACCTGGCTGGGACTCACGTAGACAATATGCCCTGGCACGCTGATTGCGGGAAGCGAGCCGGTGGCAGCCGCGTCGAACGAGACCGTCACCTGATCCATGGCGAGAGGCAGACGAACCGCGCTGTAGTTTTGATCGGTCACAGTGCTGAGATTGCTGCCGTAGATTGACACGTACGATCCGGGCGCCACGGGCGTGCTGGAATTCGCAGCGTTCACAACGCCGCCCGCGCTAACGGTGGGCTGGGGCGACACGTTTCCGGAGAACTGGTAGGACTGACCGGCGCCGGTTGCGTTCACGATATATGTTCCGGTCGATGAGCCGATGGTGACCGTCGCATAAGCGAAGCCGTAGTTATCAGTCGTGGTGGAAACTTCACTGAGGGTCAACGGCACGCTGCCGCGTCCTGCTGAGAAGGTCACCGGAGTGTTGCCCAATGGAACGCCGTTCCCATCAGTCAATTGGAAAGCCACCTGGCCGTCCGGAATAACCTGGCCCACAATAGCTTGGTCTTGATCTCCCGACACCGCGTCCAGATTGGCCGTGCCCGACGTGGGAGAAAGCAACAGATAGGGAATGCGCATGGGGACGGACGCGCCCGATACCGTGATTGCGCCGTAATAGAGACCGCCCGTCGATATGCTGCCGCCCAAGGTCGCCGTGAGAGTGCCCGACTTGCCCGGACTCAGTGCCATCGAAGTGGGGCTGACCGCGACCGTCGAGCCGGAAGCCGCGCTGGTGGTGGTGACCGCGAACGATAAGCTGACGCTGGATGAGCCGGTGTTGGTAACGGTCAGTTGCTGGCTTTGCGAGACTGCCCCGCTCGAAAAAGAGCCGAACGAGATTGTCGACGGGACGACGGTAACATTGGTCTGAAGTGCCAGATCGGCTGCGATCAGGCCCGATCCCGACTGCAGAATATTAAGCGCTGCCGGCGATCCACTGAATCCCCCATCGTCAGTAGTGACCGATTGGGCGGCTGTGTTGACGAGTGCGGACTTGATCTGCTGGCCGGTATATCCGGGATGCTGCTGTTTGACAAGCGCAGCGCTGCCCGCGGCCAAAGGCGTCGCGAAGCTGGTGCCTGCGGCGGCAATATAGCGGACCGAGCTATAAACTTCGCCCAGCGGGTCGTAGTTCTGAGCACCCATATAAATAAGGTCGCCGTTGTTGGAACCGCCGCCCACTGCCAGTACATCGGGCTTCAAGCCGTTGGTGCCGAGGCCAGGTCCCATCGAGGAAAAACCGGCGAGCACTACAGGTCCGGTGACCGCTACCTCAATGGCCGATGGATTGATGGTCACGGCATGTCCCGGGTTAGTGTCTATAAAGCTTTTCAGATTCTGGCCGTCGCTCATTCCTATGAACAAAACTGGTTGCGTGAAATTAGAAAGCCCGGACGGAGTAAACGTGAATCCTTCGTTGACGTTGTCATAGAAGACCACGCCCAGCGCACCCGCGTTGACGGCATTGTTCATCTTCACGGAGAAATTGCAGGTTCCCCGCTCGATAAGTGCGAACGCGCCAAGCAGCGACATAGACGGCAGCGGATTACAGCCCAGGCCAGTGCTGTCGCCGATCTGCGCCAGATCCACCAGCGGCGCCGTGTAGGCCCCGAACGGAATGAATGCGTCGGTGAACGTTGCAGTGATCGAATTCAGATTCGCGGGAACGCCCGACCCGGTGACCTCCACGTCGGGATTAAATGTATGCGTGTTGCTGACCGCCCCCACCGCGATCACCGAAGGCGCATCCGCCGGGGAGCTGATGGTGTTGTATTGGGGATACGTGCCTGTTCCATAAATGCCGCCCTCACCTTCATTACCCGCGGCAGCCAGCACCGTAACGCCTTTTGCGGCGGCTTGTTCGAAGGCGGCGGCCAGAGGATCGCAGGGAACGCCGCTCGCCAGCCCGCACGTTGCTCCTGTGTCTAGTGGACCAGTGAAGGAGGTGCCTCCAAATGAGGTGGTAACGACGTCCATGCCATCATTGACCGCATCTTCTACAGCCTGAATAAAGGCGTCGTTGCCAGCCCCGTCATTGACGAAGGGCGAACCGGAAATTTTGTAATTGCCGATCCACGCTTTCGGAGCCATTCCGTTGATCGTTACAGCCAGCGTCGCGGTGTTGCCCGCGGCGGCTGTGGCGACTGCCGTTCCATGCCCAACACGGTCGCGGGGGGAATTGTCGTCCGGCGTCGAATCGACTGCCGGATTGTTCGGATCAGATCCGGCGGAATTCAGTGCCACATAACTTCGGGCCACAATCACTTTGTGGTTAGTGAAATTGGCGCAATCGCTGGGTATGTTGCACTTCGGGAAGTTGGCGGGAATTTGCAGGGAGTCGTCCGTCAAAGCGGGGTGCGTCTGATCGATCCCGGTATCGAGAATCCCGATCTTGATTCCAGCGCCCGCATTGCTCATTCCGCCGAGTATGCTCCAGGCTTGAGTCCCGTTCAGAATCTGAGTGGCATGATTCAGGAGCATCCGGCTGCGGCCCAGCTTGACGACCTCGACCACGCCGGGGATGGCTTTGATTTCCGCCACACGGCTGGCAGGGACCGCTACAAATATCGCGTTCAGTAGCGTGCTGGCAGACCCGGTGACCCGGATGCCGCGGGCCGCTAGTTCATTGCGCACTGCGCCTTGTGCCGCTTCAATCCGGCCGCGCCAGGCAACGCCCGCCGCTGATTGCATTTCTTCGCGCGCTGAAAAATGCTTTGCCAGCGGTTCATCGGCGAGGAAGACGGCGTAGCGGGTGGCTGGTGTTTGGGACCATCCAGCTGAACAAAGGAAAAGTGAGAAAAGCGTGCAAAAAATCGAAATGCGATGGCGAAGCAAAAAATACCTCCGGGGGTTGGGGCGAACGGCCCAAAATGGTGCAGACGGACGCGGGTAATAAACGGTTTCCGAAACCCCAGTATAGCAGCCGAACCGTAAAGGATTGTATTGAAACGGCGCTTCGATACGTCGCGTCGCATCGGTCATAGTTCGTGGATGATCTCCACAAAGAAAAATAGAAAGGTTAGTTCAAAGTGAAAAAACTTTGCTGTTCTTTGTTCCCATGTTTGCTGTTTGCGCTATGCATCCCATTTGCAGGCGCGCAGAACGCTGTTGATATCAATGTCGGCTTCGGAAGCTTCCACAATTCCGCCAGCGGAGGTGGTCTGGATGGCGCCACTTCACTGAATGCCTTCGGAACCTGCGCTCCCGGGTCGGGAGACACGCTCTGCCAGGCGACAGGCGGCCTGGGCGGATTCTTCCTGGGTCTCGGCGGAGACATTATGTTCTCCAAACGTTTCGGAGCTGGATTTCAAGCCGACATCAAACCCGCCCGCAGTGGTTATGGCCCGCTCCAATACCGCCAGAGCTTCCTCGATGCCAATGGCATCTACGCCCCCATCGACCGCAAGCGGTTCGTGCTGCAGTTGATCGGCGGAATCGGCGACGCCCGCACCAGCTTTGCCGTTAACCAGAGCTCTTGCATCGGCACCGCGGTATGCTCGTCCCAAACCGTGCCGGTCGGCAACGCGAATCATTTGGATATCCACGCCGGCGTCGGCGCCCAAATCTACCTGACCTCGCATGTGTTCGTACGTCCTCAGTTCGACTATCACTACGTTCCTAACTTCACCGATCAGTTCGGCAGCAATTCGGTGCCGGGCGCCTCGATTTGGGTCGGCTACAGTTTCGGAGAACGTTAACCGGACTGGATAGCGCAGTTCTGCCGCGCGGCGGGGCCATATTTTCGATATGATTCACGCATGCGACGCAGAGACTTCCTGCCGGCGCTGGCCACCGCAGCCGTGGGTGCAGCGCAGACGACTACCTCCTCGGAGGTTCCGCGTAAGGGACGTTTGAAGCAAGCCTGTTTCCGCAGGAACTTCGACCCCAAGACGCCGGTTGAGGAGATGTGCCGCCAAGCCGCGCGCATCGGACTTCAGGGCTTCAGCGGAGCTACACCGCAGGATTGGCCCACGCTCAAGAAATACGGGCTAACTCCGTCGATGAGCGTGGGCGGCGGTATCTCCATAGACGTCGGCATCATCCGCAAGGAGCTCCACGAAGAGCAGGTCAAATCGCTTGGAACGTTCATCGACGCCTGCGTTGCGGCGGGCGGCTCCGACATCCTGATTACCGGCGGCCGCCGGCACGGTATGTCATACACCGAAGGCGCCGATATCGCGGTTGACTTCCTGAATCGCGTGAAGAGCCGGGCCGAAGACAAAGGCATCAATCTTTGCCTGGAAGTGATGAATAGCAAGTACAAGGATCCGGCCATTGGCCGCGACGATCAGATCGGCGATCATGTGTCCTGGGTCGCCGATGTTTGCCGCCGTGTCAACTCGCCGCGCGTCAAGATTCTCTTCGACATCTACCATGTCCAGATCATGGACGGAAACATCGTGGCCAATATTCGTGAATACTTTCCGTTGATCGGCCAGTTCCACGCCGCCGGTGTGCCGGGGCGCCGCGAAATCGACGACACGCAAGAGCTAAACTACCGCTTCATCGCCGAAGTGATCGCCGGCCTGGGATTTACCGGCTTTATCTGCCACGAATATGATCCTGCGCCCGGCCACGATCCCATTCAATCGCTCGAGAAAGTCTTCGCCCTGGCGAACGTCTAGCGCCAAAATTACAAATTAGGGACAGTACACTCAAATACCGATTTCCACATCATCAAAATCGGTATTTGAGTGTACTGTCCCTAATTTGCGCGCCTAATTTGCGCGCCCTCATTTTGCCGGCCGGCCATGCTTCAGACATAACTCCACCAGATCGCAGACATTCGCTTCGCCCACGCACATCACCGTATCCGCGCCGCCCCAATAAATCTTCACCGTCCCATCCGGCTCCAGGACCGCTCCGCATGTGAACACCACGTTGTGAACATACCCAGTGATCTCCCAAGGAGCTTCCGGCTGCAGAATCCAGGAGTCGCCCACGCCGATGATATTGGCCGGATTGTGCAGATCGTGCAGAGCGACGCCCAAACGATATACCGATCCATCCATGGTCTGGAACACGCCGTGATAGATGCAGAGCCAACCCTGGTCGGTCTTGATCGGCGGTGCCCCGGGCCCGATCTTCATCTCATCCCAGTGATACTGGACCGGTTTCATGATGAGCTGCGATTCTCCCCAAAAACGCAGGTCCGGAGAGTAGGAAATCCAGATCGACCAGGGCGCGATCTCCGAATGAGGACGATCCAGGCGCGCGTACAGACCGTCGAACTTCTCCGGAAAGATCACCACATTCCGATAATCCGCTTCCGTGATCAGGGAGACTCTTTCCACTTGACTAAAGTCCTTCGTCCTAGCCAATGCGATCCGCACTCCATTTCGCGAGTAGGCGCTATAGGTGATCACATACTCCCCGTCCAGCGGCGTCACGCGCGGATCTTCAACCCCGAACTCCTCATACTCGGCGAAAGGGCCGTCCTTCGCGGGCGTGAGAAAGGGCTCCGGATCCGGGATGAACCGATATCCGTCGTAGCTCCGTGCCAAGCCGATAATGGACCGGCCCGTCCGAAGGTGCGAGCGAAAGAGCATAATGTATTTGCCGTTAAGCTTCACCACGCCGGCGTTGTGAACGGTCTCGACCGGATAGGGTATATCGCCCTTACTGAGGATCGGATTCTGGCTGTATCGCCTCACAATATCCGGTTTCATGCTGCCTTCCTTGCCTCCAGATCGAAAATGGTTGCGTAAACTCGTTCGTACGACTCCACCATCGTCTCCATAGAGAAACAATGCTGTACGCGTCTGCGGCAGGCGCTGCGGTCAATTTCGTCGACTCGTTCCAAGGCCTGTACCGCCTGCCCTACGCTCGCGACCAGAAAACCTGTTTCCCCGTCTTTGATCACTTCGCGGCAGGAGCCGAGATCCATGGCGATAACCGGCACTCCGGCGGCATTGGCTTCCGCCAGCACCAGTCCGAAGCGCTCCGGGATGGTGTTCAGATGCAGTAGCGCCCTGGCACGCGTGAACAACTCGTTCTTGCCCGTCACATCCACCGGCCCGATGTACCGGATCTTCTGATCCAGGTGCGGCTCAACCTGCTCGCGAAAATAGCTCTGATCCTGGATAATCCCAGCGATGAGCAGCGGCAACCGGGTCTGTCGAGCCACCTCGATGGCCAGATGGACGCCTTTGTCTGGATGAATCCGGCCGAGGAAGACCAGTTGATCGCCGCCGCTCGCCTGGAGCGGATACAACGAGAGATCGATTCCGTTGTAGACTGTCGCCAGATAATTAAGCCCGGGCGCGCGATCGGCGTTACTAATGGATACAAAATATCCGTCCCGATATTTCTCGTAAACCGGCATGATCTTGGGCGACGAGAATCCGTGGATGGTCGTGAGCATCGGCGTTTTCACCAGCCGTGAATAGGACAAGGCCATGAAGTCGTAATGGCTGTGGATCAGGTCAAACTCCCCGGCGTGCTCGAAGACTTCGGAAATGTGAAGGTATTCGGCGACTTTGGGATCGATGCAAGAATCTTCTTCGTAGCCCCGCTCCACCACGGCGTGCAGGCGGCCGCCGGTCTGAGAATCCCTGGTAGCGAACAGGGTCACATCCCAGCCACGCGCCACCAGGCCTTCGGCGATATTGCCGGCCACCGTCTCCCACGCTCCGTATTTCCGGGGAGGAGTTCTCCACGCCACCGGTGACAGGATAGCTACCCGCTTGTCCGGGATTTTCATTCAGACCGCATGGCCGCCAGAACTTCGGCGACGGGCACAGTTGCGAACCCCGTGGCGTGATCGGCCAGGCCATAGGGAATTATCAACTCGCCATTGTGAATCAGAGCGCCACAGGTATAGAGACATTTGGCACATAGCCCTCGCGCTCATTTGCATTGGGTTTCAGCAAGGGCTCGCGCAGCCGGCCGATCACCTTGCAGGGATCATCGCGATCCAACAGAAACGCGCCGATGCAGTACTTACGCATCGGGCCGACGCCATGGCTGAGGACCAGCCATCCGGCCTCGGTTTCAAGGGGAGATCCGCAGTTGCCCAACTGAACCAGCTCCCATGGGAAAGTTGGCTTGAGAAGCAGCTGGCGATCATTCCAGAAGTGGACGTTGTCGGAAAACATCACATAGATGTTCTCGTTGTCTTGTCGTGAAAGCATGGCATAGAGGCCGTTGATTTTCCGCGGAAACAGCGCCATGCCTTTGTTTTCCGCCGCGGGTCCGTTCAGCGATATGAACCGGAATCTGAGGAAGTAGGAAGTCTCGATAAGTTCCGGCACCACCACCCGGCCGTCGTAGGCTGTAAAGGTCGCGATAGTAGACGTGCGTGCCATCGTCTCTTGTGAAACACACGAAGCGCGCATCCTCGATGCCATTGCGCTGCGAAGGCGTGGCGGGGAACAATATGCGTTCGGACAACTCTTGTTCCGGCTCGAACTGGACCTCGTAGTTGGATCGCGCCAGCATCCAGATTCCCTGCGCGGTCGTTTGATCTTCCTCCGTCACTCCATCCGGCAGGCGAAACTGTTCGGCTTGCAGACTGGCGCGCAGCTCTTCCAGCGAGAACGATTCGCCAAGTTTGTTCATCAGCCGCCGCGTGAAGCCGCTGTTCAATCCCAACTCCAGGAGCTTGCGTGCAAACAGCCCCTTCTCATAAACGGGATTTGGAACCTGACGAGGCTCGGTCAGGAAACCGGTCGGAGTCAGCACCTCGATTCGCTGATCGGGATGAATGATACCGGTTCGAAAAGTGATCGAAGAGATGTGTCCTTCTCCGGTGGCGCGTAAGCTGAGAATGAATCGCAGAGCTCCGGGCGGCAAATCACTCTGATCCGGATGCGGGACGATCGACGGATTAAACAGCGCTGCGGATTCCAATGAGTATTCGGCCAGGAAATAGGAGCCGATCAACAGTTGTCTTGGTTCCGAGAGCTCCTCATCGGACGGCAGCATCTCCCGCACCTGTTGAAAGCGTTCCAGGAATAGCCTGCGAATATGCTGATGGCGCTGCGAGAACTCGGCCGAGATTTCCAGGAGCAAGGCGTCCACCTGGTCTTCGGGAAGCGACATGATTCGAGAAATGATCCGGGCCATTCGTTCAGGCCCTCCCGGACTAAATGGCCGCAGCAGTACGCGCGACTGGTCAGGTTCCAGAATGATGGGCGTGCGATGGACCCGAATTGAAGCAGAATCGACAGGCGCGATCATGACGCTCCGACCGTAATCGGTTCCTTTCTGACGGAGATCGGTTCCCGAAAACTCGCCACCATGTTTTGCGCCAGGCGCATTTCCGCCAAAGACAGCAGGAATGCCAATGTGGATTCGGCGCCCTGATTTCCATTCACCCGGTCCACGTGCAGTCCGTCGCCGCAGCCGCCGCTCTCAGGCGAATAGAGCTCCAAACCCAGATCGTTCCAGCCGATGAACCAATCAAAGGCGCGCTGGGCCTGTTCATACCACCAGAAATCCGAAGTAGTGCGATATGCTTCCAGACACGCCGACACCATGGCTTGAGCCTCAATTGGCTGCTGGTCGAAATTCGCGCGAGCGCCGCCCCGCGAGTAGAAACCGTTGCTGCCAATCGGCCGGAAGTGGTCGTTCTCGGAAATCTGCAGCTCGTTCAGCCAGCGCAGCGCTTGCAAGCCTCGCTCCAAAACCTGCGGTTGTCCGGTCGCATCGCCGCTCAGGATCAAGGCATGCGCCAGTTTTGCATTGTCGTAAGAGAGCTCATCTTCAAACCAGCACCAATCCGGCTTGGCGTTCCTCGCCAGCAGGTCCATGAGACGGGAAGTAAGTGTCTCGCGAGTCTGGTTGACCAGGCTGTCGCCGCTTAAACGATGCATGTATTCATGGATGCCGATCAGTCCGAATGCCCAGGCCCGCGGAGACGTAAACTCCGACAACACCGGTAAGGGCCTGCGCGAAGAGCTGTCCGGCCATCATCTGAAAGCTTCGAAATGGGGAGCGCCCCACGCCTGTGCCAAGGGCCCATAGAGCCCGTCCATGACAGTCCTCCGATCCGCGCTCGTCCAGCCAGTGCCGGTCAAAGCTCAGATGGTTATGGAAGCGTTTAGTTTGCGGATCGAAGGCGTGGTTCAGAAAAGCGGCCGAGGTCGTGGCTACGCCCAGCAGCGCTTCCGGATCTTCTCCTAATTCCCCCAGCAGAACCGCTAGAATAAACGCACGCGAATTGTCGTCGGTGCAATAGCCTTCTGAAAAATTCGGGACGCCGAAAACTGCGTGCTGGAAGACACCCGTGGAGTCGGTCATCCGCAAGAGATGATTCATCTTCAAATCGGGAAGTTCCCGGGGCCTCTGGTCGAGGGTCTTGGTAACCAGAGATTTTCGAGAGAGCGCCGCACCGTCCAATCGCGACGATTCGAAGGAGTTCATATAGAGCTGTGCAACATTGCTCCACACCATGTCGCGGCCGATGCGGTAGGCGTTCTTGCGCATCGCATGCCGGCGGGTGTCGTCGCGGAGCAAACCAATCACCTGCCGCGCTATAGCCTGGGCGTCGCGGAACGGCACCAGCACTCCGCGGTCGTCCGCCAGTAGTTCGGCGGCGTGCCAGTACGGAGTGGAAACTACTGCTTTGCCCGCGCCGAACGTATACGCCAGTGTCCCGGACGTGATCTGCTCTTCGTTGAGGTACGGCGTGATGTACAGGTCGGCCGCTCCGATGAATTCCTTCAGATTCTCAAGCTCCACGAAATCGTTGTAGAAGATGACGTTTTTCTCGATTTTGTTTTTCTTGGCTAGCATTTCCAGGCTTACGCGATAGGCCTCGCCATGCTCGCGCAGCTCGTTGGGATGTGTGGCGCCCAGGACAATGTATACAACCTCCGGGAACTCGGCCAGAATCTGTGGCAACGCGTTAAGCACATATTCGATGCCCTTATTTGGCGAGAGCAGGCCAAACGTCAGCAGTACCACTCGACCTTCCACGCCAAACTGGTCCTTGAAATAGGTGGGGTCGACGAATCCCACATCCGGAATTCCATGCGCGATTAAGTCGATCTTGGCGGCCGGCGCTCCGTAAATGTCCCGCAGCATCCGCCGCCCCAACTCGGTCATCGTCACAACGCGCGTGGAGAGCGAGATTAACTCCTCCATGACGCGCCGCTGCTCACTCCTCGGCTCGCGCAAAACCGTATGCAGCGTCGTGACCACAGGCATTCTCAATTCCCGCAGGAATGCCAGGATGTGAGCTCCGGCGGGGCCGCCGAAGATACCGAACTCGTGCTGCAGACATACGATGTCGACGTTGCTGATGTTGAGGAAGTCCGCGGCCCGCAAATAGGACGACAGGTCCTGTTCTTCAATCTCGAAGCGAACCACTTCCGGGTATTCGTAGCCGCCCGGAATATCGTTGACCGACACGGCCAGGCACGGACTCTGGGGATAAGCGGCTGCGACTGCCGCAAGCAGGTCGGACGTGAACGTAGCAATGCCGCACTTTCTCGGCAGATGATCGCCGACGAAAGCAATCTTACGGACTTTGGACGTTGGTTTTATGAAGCCATTCCCATTGCTGCCAGGTGCGCTCATATGATCCTTTCTGCCCGAACGACCAACCTGTCGGGGGCGGAGCCGACGAAATAAAACGGATAACAAGTGACCAGCGTCAGAGTTTCGTTTCCGCTCGGGTCCAAAACGGCAACATCGTCCGGACCCACTACCTTGGTGGACACCACGCGATAGCGATATACGCCGCGCCCGATGAGGCTCCTGGATGCGATCGCTCCGGGGCTCGGCGTCGGGGGCGCGAGCCGAAATTGCGCGTTGGTCCGGATGGCCAGCAGCCCTTGCAGCGCGCGGCTCTCCCTTTGCTCCAAAACCCACGCCTCTACCGCCACGAACCCGTCATAACTCTTGCGCGGTCGCTTCTTAACTGAAACAGCCGCCCTCATTTCGCAGCTTCGCCCCCCGGCCGCGAGAGTTCGCCGCCGGCGATATAGCCGGAGCGGGTTCGCACCAGGAGTTTGCCGTGGCCGGCCGCCTGAGCCCCCACTCGAACGGCGCGGTAAACACCATCTCGCCTGGCGTTGCTCGAAACATATCCGATCGTGTATTGGCTGCGAATGTCGCGGGCGATTCGTTCGCAGATGGCCACTACAGCTCCGGAGTCCTGTGGAAAAAAGGCCTCGCCGCCGGTGGCGGCTGCCAGACGATTGAGCACTTTCGGATTGGCGTCGGGATCATCCGCGGCAAAGAGACCGACCGTGTAAATAATCGCGCCGGAACTCTCCGCCATCCGCAGCACCTGCGCCAGGTTGCGCGCGCTGGCATTATCGGAGCCGTCGCTCATCACCACCAATACCTTCTTCTCCCGGCCTCCGGCCTGCAATATCCCGAGCGCCCTGGCGATCGCATCGTAGAGCGCTGTCTGCCCTCCCGCCCTGGCTCGCCAGATCGCCGCCTCGAGCGCCGCCGCGCTGGTGGTGAATCTTGTCGCAGCGGGCAGACCCACTGTCACGCTCTCGTTGAAGTTCACAACGAATATCTGGTCGTCTGCATTGCTGGACTGTACAAAGGCGCGGGCTCCGGCGGTCACCTGCGTGAGCTTCGTATCCATGCTCCCGCTGTGATCGACCACCAGTCCCACCGTTACCGGAATATCTTCGTGTTTAAACAGCCGGATTCGTTGCGCTACCCGGTCTTCAGAAACCTTGAAATCGTCCCGGTGCAAATCAGAGATGCGCACTCCATGCCGGTCCTCCACCGTAGCCGGCAGCACTACCAGGTCCACGTCCACCCGTATCTGCGCGAGTGCGGCCGAGAGCGACAGGGAAATTACGGCGAGCCCCACCATAGGGCGCGATTCTAAAAGGCCTGATCGCAACCTGGCAGCTGGCAATATGACTGATCTCAACAAGCCTGATCTCCACCAGCCTGGTCTCAACAAGCTTGGATGCGGCAATATTCCGGTTGCCACATGGCATCCTGCACTTGCTGGACGATGTCGGTGAATTCGATGCCGGCCAGACCCTCGGCTACAGCCGCTTCGGCCACCGCCACGGCCACTGTCGCCGACACGCCGCGCAAATCGTCCACATGCGGCAATAGCGAAGCTCCAGGCTGGCGGACCGTCACTAGACTGGACACCGCGTTCGCTGCGGCGGCGAACATGCCGTGACTGATCCGTCGGGCTTTGGAAACAATTGCACCCAGACAAAGACCCGGGTAAAGCATGGCGTTGTTTACGTGACCGATTACGTAGGTCACTCCTTTATGAGTGACTGGTGCGAATGGACTGCCGGTGGCAATGAGAGCCCGCCCGCCCGTCCAGGCAATCAGGTTCGAAGGCGTCGCCTCGGCGCGTGCGGTGGGATAGGAAAGGGCGAAGATAATTGGCCGCTCTGTATGCGCCGCCATGTCCTTCACGATCGCTTCGGTGAAACTGCCCGAAACCGTCGACGTGCCAATCAGCATCGTTGGTTTTACGCGGTGCACGACCTCGGCTAACGCCGCGCCATGGCCCTCGGCATCGCGCTTCCAGCCCTGGTTTTCGGCGGCCGGGCGGGCATAGGCGCCCTGATAGTCGTGCAACCCCGTCATGCCTTCGACCAGCAATCCTTGCCGGTCCACGCACCAGAATCGCTGGGTGGCATCTTCTTTGGATAAGCCCTCCCGCACCATGGCGTCTCGAATCTGGTCGGCGATCCCCATCCCGGCCGTACCGGCCCCGAAGATCACTACCCGCTGGTTGCGCAGCGGCGACGCACACACCCGCACGGCTGAGATTGCGGCGGCCAGCGTAATTGCACCGGTGCCTTGCATGTCATCGTTGAACGTCGAGATGCGGTCGCGATATTTGTCCAGGATGCGCCGTCCGTTGCCCGGCGCGAAATCCTCCCATTGCAGCAGCGCGCTCGGAAAAAGCTTGGTCACAGCCTGAACGTAGGCGTCAATGAAACCGTCGTAGCGCTCGCCCCGGACGCGGGCATGCCGGTTGCCGATGTAATTCGGATCGTTCAGCAGGCTTTCCCGGTTGGTGCCGACGTCCAGCATTACCGGTATCACGCGTGTTGGATCGATGCCGCCCGCGGCTGTATAAATGGCCAGCTTGCCGATCGACACCTCGATGCCGCCTACCCCCCAGTCACCGATTCCCAGGATCTGTTCGGCGTCGGTGGCCAGGATCAGGTCGATATCATGGGGGCCGGCCCCCAGGTTGGCAAACGCCTCCTCGATCCCGCCCGGATGGTCGATCGAAAGATATACGCCGCGGGGCCGCCGGCACTCGTGATGGTATTGCTCCATCGCCAGTCCCACCGTCAGATCGTTAACGATAGGGATCATTTCCCGCAGGTGCTCGGAAAATAACCGGTAAAACAGTACCTCGTTGCGGTCGTGCAGGGCAGTCAGATAAACGTTCTTGCTAAGCGCGTCGGGCAGCCGCTCGTATTGGATATAGGCCCGCTTTACTTGACCTTCTAGCGTACTTATGTCGGGCGGAAGCAGACCGGTGAGCCCCAAACCTTTGCGCTCGTCTGCCGTGAAGGCGGTCCCTTTGTTCAGCAGGGGGGAATTGAGCACCGCCAATCCGCGAGCCTTGGTTTGATGGCACGAGTTGCCGTTGGATTGGCCCTTAGTCCTGGACGCCAGCAACGGAATGACCCTCGGTCGCATCATGTTGACTCCTGTCCTCACAATTCCTAGGGCATTTCCGGGTCCGCACTCGCCAGAGTCCTTAGTCTTTACGTGCCCACGCGGACGCGACCGCCTGGCGTCTAAGCGCATTTGGAAACTGACCGTACGGGGTCAGTCTGGCCAAATATGGTCACAACGGGTTATCCCCAGGGTCAACGGTTTCATCGAGCCTCGTTTGCAACCATTGCCTTACCGGCCTCACGCTGGCTTGGCTACTGATGTGCACCTACTGCGTATGCCGGATCGGAGGAAACGGCAGCGAGGCTTCATCGAAAGAAGAAGCCTCGTTCCATCAATCGGTCCGAAAGGGGAACACTGCCATGCTGCTTCTGATTATTATTTTGTTGCTCGTTTTTGGAGGCGGTGGAGGATATTACGGCTATGGCCGCTGGGGCTCTCGCGGGGGTGCGGGCATCGGCTTAGGCACTATTTTATTGATCCTTCTCATTGCCTACATGTTGGGGATTTTCCACTAAGCAGAAGTCATCGGAAACGGTTGGTCAGAGTAGTAGCACGCCCACGGAGGATTGCGATATGAAGGTTCGCGGTTTTTGTCTATTGGCTCTCGGGTTTCTGCCGCTGAGCGTTTTTGCCACCGCCATAAATGTCGACCTTGGAACCGCGGATACTTTTGCTGTTCTTGGTGGATCCACTGTGACCAATACCGGGTCCAGTATTGTCACGGGCAACCTGGGTGTTTCGCCCGGTTCGGCGATCACAGGTTTTCCACCCGGCATCGTCACTGCGGGAACGATCCACGCCGCGGACGCAGTTGCGCTGCAGGCTCAGAGTGATTTGACCACGGCATACAACTTTGCCGCGGCGGAAGCGTGTGGGGCCGATCTGACCGGTCAGAACCTCGGTGGGCGCGCTCTCACGCCCGGAGTCTATTGCTTTATGTCATCAGCCCAGTTGACGGGCGCGCTTACTCTTAACTCCCAAGGCGACCCCAACGCGGTTTTCGTTTTCAAGATCGGAAGCACCCTGACCACTGCGAGCGCGTCGTCGGTTGTGGTCAGCAACGGCGGCGAAGGCGACAACGTCTACTGGCAGGTCGGCAGCTCGGCGACTCTCGGAACCACCACTGCCTTTGCCGGCAATATTCTCGCTCTTACCAGCATCACGCTGAATACCGGCGCAGACATTGGGTGCGGCCGGGCCTTGGCTCGGAATGGCGCTGTTACCCTGGATACGAACGACGTTTCCATAAATAGCGCTGGCTGTGAAACAACCACCAGCGGCGGCGGTGGGGGCGGTGGTAACAATGGCGGCGGGGGGGTAATAATGGCGGTGGCGGCACTAGTTCAGTTCCCGAGCCCTCCACGGCCTCGCTGCTTCTCCTGATCGGCGCGCCTTTCCTCCTGGCGCTGCGCAGACTAAAATCGACTCGCCCGTAATTTGACGTCCGCAGGCGCGGGTTCTTTCTCGACGAAATGACCGCCCTTCCTCTTAAAGAAATCGCTCCGCTGCTCCGCGTAACGGTCCGAAATTGGATCGACGATAAAGTTCCGCGCCTGGGGGCCGCTCTGGCTTTTTATCTCGCTCTCTCTCTGGCGCCCACTCTGGTCATCCTGCTGGCCGTCGCGGGACTCGTGTTCAGTGCGAGAGCCTCTGAGAACCGATTGATATTGGACGCTCAGGGCCTGGTCGGACAACAAGGCGCCAAAATCGTTCAGGCCATGATCGATGGTGTACACAGGCCCCGCAGCGGCATCGCGGCCATCCTGCTTGGACTGGTACCCCTATTTATCGGCGCGTCGGCCGCGGTCAGCGAGCTGAAGGATGCTCTGAATACCATCTGGCGGGTTCCTGACGACCAGGCGTCCAGCACCGCTCGCAGCGTGCTCAATGCTGTTAAAGCCCGGGTTCTCTCATTCGCAGTCGTACTCGGCGCGGGTTTGTTCTTGCTTATATCGTTGATTGTGGATGCCGGGATCGCCGCGGCGGGGCCCTACTTCCAGCCGCTGGCGCTACCCCGCGCTCTCATCCAGACTGTCGATTGGGTAGTCTTCATTGTCATGATTACAATCCTGTGCGCCTTCATATTCAAGGTTCTGCCGAGCGTGTCCCTGGAATGGAGCGATGTCCTCATCGGAGCAGTCCTCACCGCATTGTTATTCACCGCCGGGAAATTTTTGTTGGGCGTCTATCTCGGTAGGGCGGGCTTTGCGGATACTTACGGCGCCGCCGGCTCGCTGGTGGTTTTGCTGGTCTGGGTTTACTACTCGGCTCAAGTTCTGTTCTTCGGCGCCGAATTTACTCGGGCGTATGCCTCCCGCCGGTGGTCGGTCAGTGGTCCGCGGCCGCCCGAATTTCGGCTTCCGCTTTCGCGGCCGTCATAGTGAAACAAAAAGTCGACCCGGCTCCGGGCTCTGACTCTACCCAGATGGCGCCGCCCCGCTCTTCAATAATTTTCTTGCAGACCGCCAGTCCGATTCCCGCGCCCGGAATCTCATTGCTATGCAGGCGCGTAAACAGGCTGAACACCCGCTGCTGGTCCTCCTTGGGAATTCCGATGCCATTGTCGTGAATCTTGATGACCCAGTCCGGCCCGGCGCGTTCGGCCGTAATACGAATTTCCGCCGGCGCCTCGCCGCGGTACTTTACGGCGTTACTGAGCAAGTTCTGAAAAACCCGGATCAGGTCGCTTTCGTTAGCTTGCACCGTGGGTAACGGCTCGATTGTGATGTTGGCTGCACTGGAACTGATCGCCTCCGTCAAATTCTGCATAGCCTGGCGCGCGGCCAGTTCCATCTTCACGTGGTACCGTTCAGCATTGAACCCGTAGCTGGCCGACGCCAGCAGCTCTTCCAGTAAAGTCGTCATTCGACTTACGCCCGTGACGATGATATCCGCGAGTTCTTTCTCATCGGGGCCCAGTTTTGCCTTTCGGACCAGGAGCGACGTGAATGCGGAGATGGTCCTCAGAGGCTCTCTCAGGTCATGCGCTACGTTTTGAGCAAACGCTTGTAGCTCTGTGTTGGAGCGCGCCAGCTCTTCGGCATGCCGTGTCCGCTCCTCCTCGGCGGCTCTTCTGGCGCTGATCTCCCGCGCGTTTATTACGATCGCCTGAACAAATGGCTCATTCAGCAGGTTGGAAGCTGTGCTCTCTATCCAACACCACTCCCCATCCTTCCGGAGGATGCGGGCATGCATTTGCAATGGGCTGTCTGGCTTGGCAAGCACTTCCTTAAGAGTACGGCTGGAATCTTCACGGTCCTGCGGATGTAGCAGTTCTAAACCGCTCCGTCCCAGGAGTTCTTCCGGCTGGTATCCCAGGACCTTAGCTGTGGAGGCGCTCGCGTACATTATTTCAGTTTGTGGATTTACCAAGAAAATTGCGTCTGAGCTGTTTTCGACTAGAGCGCGGAAGCCATCCAAGCTAGTGACCGTGGCCATGTGTTACCTCCAAACCTTCTGTCAAGGTGGATCAGATAGGGTGTGAACAATACCAGTAAGCAAAACATCGCCCAAACGACATATCGCTATGGGCTGTAGCGGGGTCTGTCATCTTACTTCTATTTCGCCTGACCGCCCGGTGTCACCTGACGAAATAAGGTCAATCAAATTGAACAGCTAGCATGAACGGTGTTATAATCAAAGCAATCGCCGAACTGTCTGGCTCTTTTTGTCGACACGCGGCGCAGTGTCGGCAGGCGGTCCCGCCTCTGGATCGACGGGGGAAGGAGTAGCCCATGGCAACCGGAGCCTTACAGTCCCAAGCCACCCAATGGCTGGCGGAGCATGGCCCGAGAGAACTCGAATTGCTCTTCCGGGCGATTGTCTTCCACCCCGCGGTACCTGTTCTGATCGCAGACAACGATCGCAATTATAGGGACGCTAGCGCCGGTGCCGGCAAACTGTTGGGGCTTCCGCGCGACCAGCTCATCGGCTGCCGGATGGATGACTTTGCAGCGCCCGATTTTAAACCTCGGATTTCGCAGCTTTGGGGAGCATTTCTAGAGCACGGCGAGCAGGAAGGCACCCTCCAGCTGGTGAGTCCGGATGGAAACTTGCGCGACGTCGAATACATCGCAAAAGGGAACATCCTGCCCGTGCGCCATGTACTGGTCCTGCGCGACAAAGCGACAGCGTCTGAGACCGGTCAGGACGAAACCGAGCGTCCTCCGTCCTGGGTCCAGGATTATGCGCTGTTCCTGCTGGATGTGCAGGGAGAAGTAGCTGCCTGGTATTCGGGAGCCGCTCGCATTTACGGTTACAGCGAGGCCGAGGCCGTCGGCCAAAATGTGTCTTTTCTGTATCCCAGCGACGACACTCTCGGCGTAAAGCTGCGGGAGGAATTGAACAGGGCCGCCAATGAAGGCCACTTTGGAAACGAAGCCTGGCACACCAGAAAAGACGGCCTGCGATTCTGGGCCAACGTCATCACTATGGCCCTCAGAGATCAAAACGGCGAGCTGCAGGGCTATGCCAGAGTGGTTCGCGATTTTAGCAAGCGTCATGAAAGAGACGAAAAGCTGCGCCGCAGCCGCGCGCGCCTCCGGTCTACCCCCGCCGAATCGACCATTGCCGGTATCGTTTCAGGCGAATACGACCGTATTTCGGAGGCGAACGACGCTTTTCTCGAACTCGTTGGATACAGCCGTGAGGATTGGGTGTCCGGATTGATTCATTGGGCCGATCTCACGCCGCCCGAATATTCCGCCCTCGATGAACTGGCCCATGAAGAGGGTCTGCGATTCGGAGCATGTACGCCCTATGAGAAAGAGTTGCTTCGCAAAGATTCAACTCGAGTTCCGGTCCTGATTGCTACCGCGGTCTTGAAGCTTTCCCCCTTTCGCTGGATCACCTTTGTGCAGGATTTGCGCGAGCGAGACCGGCTGGAGAGTGTCGAACACGAAGATGTTGGCGTAACAGACGACTTTGAGGAGATCGTCGGCACCAGCGCCGCCCTCCGCCGCGTCCAGCAACAGGTGGAAGTAGTCTCCCCCACCGACGCCAACGTCCTGATCCTCGGGGAGACGGGGACGGGGAAGGAGCTGGTGGCGCGCGCCATTCACCGGCTGAGTCCTCGTAAGGGCCGTCCTTTCATCACTTTGAACTGCGCCGCCATACCGACCGGGCTACTGGAAAGTGAGCTTTTTGGGTACGAAAGAGGTGCATTTACTGGCGCTTTATCGCAAAAAATCGGTCGTTTCGAGATGGCTCACCGCGGAACTTTGTTTCTGGACGAGGTTGGCGACATCCCCCTGGATCTGCAACCCAAGTTGCTGCGGGCACTACAGGAGAAGGCATTTGAGAGGTTGGGAGGCACTAAAACGATCCCGATCGACGTCCGGCTGGTGGCGGCCACCAACCGCAATCTAACGCAGATGATGGGCGACAAGCTCTTCCGCAGTGATTTGTACTATCGGCTGAAGGTGTTCCCCATCACGACCCCGCCGCTCCGGGACCACCCCGAGGACATCCCCATCCTGGTCCGCCACTTCACCAAGAAGTATGCGGAAAAAATGAACAAGGAGATTGACAAGATTCCTGCCGAAACGATGCGAGCCCTGACGAGTTGGTCGTGGCCGGGCAACGTTCGCGAGCTGGAGAACTTCATCGAGCGGGCGGTTATCCTTTCCAGAGGTCCGAACCTGCGCGCTCCGCTGGCCGAAATACGGGCAGATGCTTCCGAATCCACCAGTAGCGACACTCTAGAGCAGGTGGAGCGGGAACATATCATCCGCGTGCTGCGCGAGACCGGTGAGGTGGTGAGCAAGGCAGCCGCCCGCCTGGGCGTGCCGCGTACGACACTGAACGCGATGATGCGGAAGCTGGGGATCTCCCGCAAAGACCTTTAGGATCGTGAACGGTTTTTTTCGCGATCTCCAGTTTGGTATACGCCTGCTGGCGAAGAGTCCGGTCTTCACGGTCACAGCGGCATTGCTGCTGGCGGTCGGCATTAGCGCTAATACACTGATCTACAGCGTAGTTGATGCTCTGTTACTGCGGCCGCCCGCGGTCGCTCATCCGGAGAACCTGGTACGGCTGATCGAGGTCCATCCCAACGACTTTCACACCTGGGACCTGCCCTACAAGTTATGCGGCGCGCTGGCGGACCGGGATGCGAGCATATCGGAGGCGATCTGCCAGGGCGAAAGCGATGTCTCCTTCAGCGACGGCAACACGACCGAACGCGTACGGGTGCACCTGGTTTCGCCGAATTTCTTCTCGTCCCTGGGCGTGCCCGCCTATCTGGGACGCGTGCTCAGCGCGGAAGACGAACGTACGGCCGCCCCGAATGCCGTCCTCAGCTACGCCTTCTGGCAGAGGCGATTCCGGGGCGATACTTCGATTCTGGGCCGCGGCATCGTCCTGGGCGGGCATCCGTTCAGCGTGGTCGGTGTCTCGCCGGAAGCGTTCAATGGCCTGGCGGTTGAAACCAGCCCCGACCTGCGGGTGCCGGCAGCCGCCGGACGTTCGATCGTCAAGCCCATTGATGGCATGAAACCGGATGCCGATCCTCTGCAGGGGCAGATCTTCGCACGTGTGCGAGCAGGCGTAACAATTCAACGGGGCAGCGCGGAGGTGGATCCGTTGTTGCATGGCACCTTCCAGGACCTGCTCGATGAGCTCTTTCCACCGGCCAAAGGGGCGGCTCCCGATAGCAACGTCAGGCGGTCGCATCTTCAGCTGGAATCGGTCGCGACCGGCGTATCCACACTGCGCGCCCAATTCTCCCGGGGCCTGGAGGTGTTGATGGCCGGCGTCGCGCTGCTGCTGCTGATGGCCTGCGCCAACGTGGCCGGCCTGCTGCTGGCACGCGCGACGGTGCGGGCCCAAGAGATGGGCGTCCGCCTGGCTCTCGGCGCAAGTCCGGGGCGAATTATACGGCAGCTTCTTACCGAAGGTCTGCTGCTGGCACTGTTGGGAGGCGCAGCCGGAACACTGTTCACGTGGGCCTGCCTGCCTTTGCTGATGCGAGGGCTGCCGCCCATTCGCGACCGCGCCGCGGTGCTGCAGCCTATAACTTTACACATCGACATCAATCTTCGCGTGCTCGCGTTCACGATAATTTTGACCGCGCTGGCGGCTGTTCTGTTTGCTTCATCGCCCGCATTGCGTTGTGCGCGATTCGAGGTCATCAGCACTTTAAGGGGCGGCGGACGGACCAGCACGCGCGGTGTACTCTCGCGCAACCTGGTGGTGATTTCTCAGGTGGCGATTTGCACGCTGATTCTGATTGCAGCGTCGCTGCTGGTGGAGACGCTGAAGCGCATGCGTAACATGAACCCCGGCTTCGACCGCGACCATGTCGTGACGTTCACTCTGGATCCAAGTCTGCGTGGATACAAGCCGGAGGAGAGCCGTGCGCTGAGTAAAACGCTGCTAGAGAAGGCCAGCAGGCTGCCGGGAGTTGCGGGCGCAAGTGTCGCGTCGCGAGGGCTGATGCGCGGCACCGGCGTGAAAGCGACTTTTGGGGTCGCCGGGTCTCGTATCGAGGTGAGCGACCTATTGGGCAGCAGCCTCAACTCCGTGACGCCGGGCTATTTCGAGACCATGGGCATGCACCTGCTGGCAGGCCGCGAGTTCAATTGGTTCGACCGGGATCAGAGCAAGCCGCACAACGTGATCGTCAACCAGACGTTCGCCAGGCATTACTTCCCGGGCAGAAATCCTATAGGCGGCCGCTTCGGATTCGCCGGCGCGGGTGGCGTCGCAACAGGGGACAATGAGATCGCCGGCGTGGTGAGCGATGCAAAATACCGATCGCTGCGCGAGCCGATCCCGCCCACGGTCTACAATCCGGTGGTCGACGGATTCGATGATGGATTCATTCTGCATGTGCGAACGAGGCTGCGTCCGGAGGCGCTGATCGCGCCGGTTCGCGAAGTTTTGCATGCACTCGACCCGGAACTGCCGTTTATTGAAGTGCGGACCTTGCGCGAAGAAGTGGAGGCGTCGCTATGGCAAGAGCGGCTGCTGGCGGTTCTGGCGATCATCTTCGGTGGGATCGCCGCCTTGCTGGCGAGCATCGGGCTGTATGGCGCGCTCGATTACGCCGTGAAGTCCCGTACACGCGAGCTTGGGGTGCGGATGGCGCTGGGAGCCCAGCCGGCGAGAATTGTGGGGCTGATGTCGCGGGAGGTATTGCTGTTGGTCGCGGGCGGCGCGGCGGCGGGGCTGTGCGCTTTCGCGGTGGCTGGCGTGTGGATTCGCCGGGTGCTCTATGAGGTTCAGCCCTGGGAACCAATGGCCGTCTTAGCGGTGTTGGCGCTGATCGGAATGGTGGCTGTGATCGCCGCCCTTCCGGCGACCTATAGAGCGGTGCGGATCGATCCGGCGTCGGCGCTCCGACTGGAATAATGCTTTCATGGAAAGAACATCATGAGGAAGAACCTGACATATAAAACTTATCGGCCGCTGTTGATTCTCTCGCTTTTGACATACTCATGCGCCGCGCAGAATCTGTCGCCCCATTGGGAGGATTTGACGGGTCCGGATTTTGTGAAAGCGCTCGACCAGGCTAAGGGCGTCTGCCTGCTGCCGTTCGGAATCATCGAAAAGCACGGCCCATCGGGTCCCATGGGTACGGACTTGATCAATGTCCGCTACGCGACTTTCCAGGCCACCAAGCAGGAGTATGCGATCGTCTTTCCCGAATATTACTTTGGGCAGATTTTCGAGGCCAAGCACCAGCCGGGCACGGTCGCTTACAGCACGCACCTGCAATTGGAGCTTTTACAGGAGACCACCGCCGAGATGGGGCGCAACGGGTGCAAGAAGGTGGTTATCGTGAGCGGTCACGGCGGCAACACGAACCTGATTGCCTTCTTCGCGCAGACCACACTGGAGACGCCCAAGGACTACGTGGTGTATGCAATTACCAACACTCCCGGTCAAGCGGCGCAAATGCCGGTAGCAGCGCGGCCATCAAAACCGGGCGTGGACGGCCACGCCGGCGAAGCGGAGATCGCCAGCGTCATGGCGGCCCGACCAGAACTGGCTCATCCGGACCGCGCCGGCACGCAATCGGGCGCCGACCAGAACCGGCTCGACTTGCCGGCCAATGTCTACTCCGGAATCTGGTGGTATGCGCGCTTTCCGAACCATTACCAAGGTGACGCGTCGGGAGCGACGGCGGAACGGGGCGCGGCTCTTCAGCAGGTGCGGGCCGACGCGATCGCCAATGCTATTCGGGCTATCAAGGCCGACCAGGTGGGTCCCAGGCTGCAAAAGGAGTTCTTCGAAAGGTCCACGCACCCGGTTGATACAAAGCAGTGAGCTGGAGCGTGATTAAGAGGCATGGCCTGCCACGCCTGGTTCCCGTGAACGTTATAACCGCATCAACCTGCGGCGAAGAAACGCCACTCCTCCGAGAAGGCCGGTGCCAAAAAGGACTGCGCTGGCGGGTTCTGGAACGGCGCTCGGGCTCGTCTGAACGTCCAATATAAGCTGTTGGCCCGCAGTGACGGAATCGCCTGCGAGGTTGAACAGGACGTTGTCCCCGTTGAAGAAAAATCCAGAAGAGCTAGAGACGGGCGGACCGGTGAACGGCACCGGCAGAATCGTGCTGGCGGGGTCAAGCGTGACATCGATTATGGTCGGGGCTCCGGTGAACATTAGCGCGAATCCATTGAAAGCGCCCGCATGTGGTGCGGCGGTTCCCAACACGTACGTCTCGGGCAAGGTTGCGGTCCAGATTATCTGCGAACCTGAGATGGCGACCGAACCGTCGAATGCCAGAGTACCCGCCGGAAACTCTGGGGGAACTCCGGTGGTAACGGCTACGGGCCCAAGCGGACCGCTGCAAAGACCGGGCATGTTGCAAAAAGTCGTTTCGTTAGGAAACAACAAGACGCCGGTTACCTCAGACCCCAGCAGGTCGGCACGGGCTATTGTTGGCGAGAAGACGGCAAACGTCAGCGTAACAGCAATTCCCATCAGCGCAGAGTTCAGAGGCATTTTATTCCCTCCCTATGAATTGGATTTGCTCAGAGCCGTTCAGATTAGAAAATTATACACCTGAGCCTCTCTCATTTGGCCGATTTTTTTCACCTTTCATCGGCTGAAAGAGTACTAGACGTAACTTGCAAAGCGGAAATCCGGGCTAGATCCAGACCTTCTCAGCCGGCACGCCGCGCTTGCACAATTCGCACGATCCGGCGTCCTTGTAATAAGTGGCGTCGAGTTTGGCGAGGTAATAGAAGGGCAGGGGGCTGAAGTCGACCGTCTTCGGCGTCGGCTGGTAGATGATGACGGCCAGCCCGACCACTTGCGCGCCGGTGGATTCCACCAGCCGCTTCAATTCCGCCAGATTCCTGCCGGAGCGCAGGATGTCGTCCACCATCAGCACCTTCTCGCCGGGCTTCTGCTCCAGATACTGGCGGAAATGCATCGGCCCGTTCTCGTCTTTGCGATCCGCCCAGTAAACCTGATGCGCGCGCAACGCTTCGCAGACGCCATACGCCACGGGCAGGCCGCCGGTGTCGGGAGCAGACGATGGACAGCTCGGGAATCATGGCGCGAATCTCGGAATTCGCGCGCAGCAGCCGGCTCAATCCCACGCTCAGCACCTTGGCGTGCTGGTAGTAGCGCATGGCGAGCTGCACCTGCATATATTCGTTGGCGTGCAGGCCGTTGGGATATTCGAAATGTCCGTCGCGGATGGCGCCGGTGCGGCGCAGCAGGTGCGACGACTTCGTCTTGAGTCGGAACTAGATGCATATGCTACATTCATTTTGAGCCGGCGATCAACTGGCTCCCTTGCCGGTCAGCACGCGCGGAATGGTGCGCAGGATGATCTTCCAGTCCAGCGCCAGCGACCAGTTATCGATGTATTGCATGTCCATCTTCATCCAGGTCTCGAAATCGAGCGCGTCGCGTCCCGCCACGGCCCACAGGCAGGTAAGCCCGGGCCGCATGCGCAGCCGCCGGCGCTGCCAGCTCTGATAGATTTCCACTTCCTCCGGCACCGCCGGGCGCGGCCCCACCAGCGACATGTCGCCCTTCAGCACATTCCACAACTGCGGCCACTCGTCGATCGAAAACTTGCGCAGGAAGCGGCCCACGCCGGTCAGCCGCGGGATCGTTGCGGAATCTTGAAAGCGGTGGACTTGTGATTCAGATGCGCCAGCGAAGCTTTCAGCTCCTCGGCGTTGTCGCACATGGAGCGGAATTTGTAAAACATGAAGCGGCGGCCATTCAGTCCGCAGCGCTCCTGGCGGAAAATCGCCGGACCGGGCGAGGTGAGCCGGATCAGCAGCGCGATCAGCAGCATGAACGGCAGCAGCAGGACCAGCGCGGCCGCGGCCAGCACGACGTCGCTGACGCGCTTGAGCAGCAGGCGGATCTCGTCGTGCGGCGCGGCGGAAAAGGTCAGCAGCGGAGTGGTGCCCAGGCGGTCCAGATAAACCTGGCTGTTGACGTGCGGGAAGAAATCGACCACCACGCGCGTGCGCACGCCCTCTTCGTCGCACAGCAGGAAGACTTCTTCCATCTCGCCCAGCCTGCTGCTATCGACGGCGAAAATGATCTCGTCGATCACATGCTGCCGCAGCAGTTCCGGCAAGCCGCGACAGAGCGATACGCTCGTAGGCCTGCGACAGCTGGACTTGGCCGGGCTCGTCGTCCAGGAAACCCATCAGCCGAATGCCATAGTCCGCGGACTGTTCCAGCGCTTCGCCCAAGCGCAGCGCGTTTTCGCCGGAGCCCACCACCATCACGAAATGCGCCGTTCCAAACTCCCTGCGGACGGCGCCGATCACGCGCGCGGCATTGATCCGGAACAGGCACAGCAGCACCCAGGCATAAACGGCGAACAGCAGCGACGAACGACCGGCTGAGGTCGAGGCGCAACATGAACTCGGCCACCACCAGGCAGATCGCGCCCAGGGCGCACTGCCGGAAGGTGTCGCGCAGAGACCACGCTGGGGTGCGCGGAGTCCAGCTTTTCATAGATGTTGAACCAGTAGCCGATCGCGATCCAACAGAGAGCCGAGACGACCAGCAGCAGCGCGGCGACCGGAAAATCGAGGAAGAAACTGCTTCTCAAGATGCAGGCGGATGCGGGTCTGGTAGGCGGCGAAAAAGGCTAGGGAGGTGAGAAGTACGTCGGTAGCGCCGAAGATGGCTTTGACTTTTCGATAGTGCCGGCTGAACACTCCGGAAACAGCATAGCATGGGAGGGTAAATAGCTGAATCCCGGCGCTGTAGGGCTGAATCTCTACGTGCATGGAGACTCCAGACCTTCGTTATCCCGTCGGAAAGTTCAAATTTCCGGACGCCGTCAGCGTCGACGACCGGCGCAAGTTTATCGAACAAATCGCTCAGACGCCGGCGCACTTGAGGGCGGCGGTCGGCGGCCTTTCCGATGCACAGCTCGACACGCCCTATCGGCCCGAAGGGTGGACGGTGCGGCAGGTGGTACACCATGTTCCCGATAGTCATCTCAATAGCTACTGTCGCGTTTAGGCTCGCTTTGACTGAAGACCAGCCGACGATCAAAGGCTACGCCGAGGATCGTTGGGCGGAGCTTCCGGATGCGAAGTCAGGACCGGTGGAAGTATCGCTGCGGCTACTCGAATGTTTGCACTCGCGCTGGGTGGCCTTGTTGCGATCGCTCACCGAGACTGAATGGAAGCGCACTTTCCATCATTCCGAACTTGGCCTGGTTCGCCTGGACCAGAACGCGGCGCTATACGCCTGGCACGGACGGCACCATGTGGCGCACATCACCGCGTTGCGAGAGCGGATGGGCTGGAAGTAGGAAATCGCCGGCGGTATAGTGTAGGCGGGCTCAGCCAATGTCTTCCCGCCATTTGATCGCGTTGGTTCTGGTGGGCGGTTTGATCGGGCAAACTCCACCGCGCGTCGATCCGGAGCAGCAGCTCTGGACGTCGATCAAGCGCGCGCTCGTCAGTCCTGATGGCGACAGTACTTTCAATACAACATGAAGGACGCCATGCTGCCCGATTGAGGGGTACTCTCATGTCGGCAGTGGCGAGTAACGGCGGGACAGCGTTGGTGTTAGGGCTGGCGGATGCGAAGAGCCCGGAAGTTGCGCTGCTCCTGCACGAATTGCCCCGCGAAATTGCGCCGGGTGAACAGATAGAATTCTCGGCCGTACCCATCGGCTTCATAAGAGATCCTTTTCTCGTCACCTTCGATACTGGCAAGGCCACAATCGTCTTGAAGCCTTTTGGAGTGCTCGCGCCTTCCTGGTATTTCGGCGACCCGATGGGAGCCATACGCAGCGGCCGGTATCATTGTGCGGGTACAAGGGTCGAATTCGATCTCCCCTCAGACTGGACCATAGAAGCTACGAGACCATCGATTGAAGCCGGCGAGGTCGTGATATTGAAATATCCACCTCTTGAAGGAGCGCTCGCGGGCGTATGGATGGGTCACTACAAGATAGGCTCGGCGGATGGCGTCAAAGTGATCTCGGCCATTCCAGATACTCTCGTGGGCGCAGGTCTCCAAGGTTACCAACTCCGGCCGGAATCTATTCAGGAGGTCTGGATCGCCGGACGACAGGCTCTCAAGACCATCGGTGATTACGAAGAGAACGGGCGGAAGATGTCGGAAAGCCTCATCTGGATCGTCACTGAGCATACTCGGGCATTGTTCTTCGCCCAGGCCGCCGCCTACGACCTTCCGATTTTCCAGACTCATTTCGATCAGATCATTTCCTCGGCTGTTGTTCCATAGAATAGTAGTAGATGATTCAACTCTCCGGCGCCGGCAAGCGCTTCGGCCCCAAACTGCTATTTGAAAATCTCAACTGGCTGATCACGCCCCAGGATCGCGCCGGGCTGGTGGGCGCCAACGGCAGCGGGAAAACCACGCTGCTCAAGATCCTGGCCGGCATGGAAACGCTCGACTACGGCGGCTCAGCGTCACGCGCGGCGTCAGCGCCGGCTACCTGCCGCAGGACGGCCTGTCGCTCTCCGGCCGCACGCGTGTTCGCCGAATGCATGTCGGTCTTCGCCATCGCTGCAGACATGGAACAGGAGATGGAGGAGCTGACGCACAAGATGGCGGAGCTCGATCCGGCCGGCGCCGAATACGCGCAAGTGGCCGACCGTTTTCATCAGCTGGACAGCGAGTTTCGCACGCGCGACGGCTACGCCATCGAGGCGCAGGTGGGAACGGTGCTGGCCGGGCTCGGGTTCCCGCATGCCGATTGGCAGCGCCGCACCGAGGAATTCTCCGGCGGCTGGCAGATGCGCATCGCGCTGGCCAAACTGCTGCTCGAAAAGCCTAACCTGCTGCTGCTGGACGAGCCGACCAATCACCTGGATCTGGAAGCCCGCAACTGGCTGGAGCAATATCTGGCCAATTATCCGTTCGCCTTCGTGCTGATCTCGCACGACCGCTATTTCCTGGATGTCACGGTGAACAAGATCGTCGAGATCTGGAATCGCGGCGTGCACTTTTATTCGCGGCAACTACGAAAAGTATCTGCGGCAGAAGCAGGAGCGCACCGAACAGCTGGAAGCGGCCTATCGCAACCAGCGCGAGCGCATCGAGCAGCTGGAAGCCTTCATCAACCGCTTCCGCTATCAGGCCACCAAGGCCAAACAGGTGCAGAGCCGCATCAAGGAACTCGAAAAGATCGAGCGCATCGAGCTGCCCAACGAAGAGAAGACCATCCACTTTTCATTTCCGCAGCCCAAGCCGAGCGGCCGCATCGTGGCCGAGTTCCAGAACGTGTCCAAGAGTTACGGCGAGAAGTTCGTCTTCGGCGGCGTGGATTTCATCATCGAGCGCGGCGACCGCATTGCGTTGGTGGGCGTCAACGGGGCGGGGAAGTCGACGCTGATCAAGTTGCTGGCGGGCATCGAGCCGCTCACCGCGGGCGAATACCGGCTGGGCCACAACGCCGAGGTCGATTACTTCGCGCAGGACCAATACAAGGAGCTGGATCCGGACGCGCGCATGCTGGACGATCTGCAGAGCGAGGCTCCGCGCTCCACGCAATACCGAATTGCGCAGCCTGCTGGGTTGTTTTCTGTTTTCCGAAGACGATGTGTTCAAGCGCATCGGCGTGCTTTCGGGCGGCGAACGCAACCGCTACGCGCTGGCCCGCATGCTGCTGCAGCCCTCCAATTTCTGCTGCTGGACGAGCCGACCAATCACCTGGACATGCGCGCCAAGGACGTGCTGCTGGAATCGCTCGAGAAATATACCGGAACGGTGGTGTTCGTTTCGCACGATCGCTACTTCATCGACAAGCTCGCCACGCGGGTCTTCGAAATCGGCGATGGCGAGGTGCACGTTTTCCCTGGCAACTACGAAGACTATATGTGGCGCAAGGAAGGCAAGAAAATCGATCTGACCCTGCCCACTAACGGTCAACCGGCCGCAAGTCACCAACCACCAACAACCAGCAATCACCGACCGGCCGAAGCGCCTGAATCCCATGAAGTTGAAAAAGCTCCAGGACCGCGCGCGCGAACTGGAAACGCAGATTGCCGCGTTGGAGGCTGAAATTGCGAGCGACGAGGCAGAGCCTGGCGAATTTCGTCAGCGCCGAGGAGACCATGCGTATTTCGGCGCAACTGGAAAAGCGCCGCGCGACGTTGAACGCGTTGCTCGCGGAATGGGAAGAGACTGTCCGCAATCGCAAGAAGCATGAGCGACTTCCAGGAACAGCTGGCGCATCTTCGGCAACGCATCGCTAGGATCGACAGGAAGTACACGACGCCCTAACGCCAGCCGCCAACCCCCAAACCCCAGTCCCACTCGCCATGCCCGAGGACTGGCTGCACGGCGAGGAAGTGGCGACGCCGCACGGCGTCCACTATGAAACCGAGAAGCTCTACGAGCGCCAGCGCCGGCATGGAAGCATCGGCATCGTGGATCTGGAAGACCTTCCGCTCGATCTGCTCGATCCCATATCGAACGGCCAGATTCGCGGGGTCCCGCCCGACGAAGTGGTGCTTCCTCGACACCGAGACCACGGGTTTGGCGGGAGGATCGGCACCTACGCGTTCCTGGTCGGCGTTGGCCGCATCACGCCGCAAGGATTTCGAGTGCGGCAGTTCTTCATGCGCGAGTTCGGGGAAGAGGCCAGTCAGCTGAGCGCGCTTCCGGAGCATCTGAAGCAATTCGATG
>CAVYKR010000003.1:0-249640 GCA_963769205.1 Bryobacterales bacterium
TTCGACCCGATGCTGAGATGCAGTGGCCTGTCAAACGGTTCAGGGGAATATTGTACGTACGGATCGTTTCGCTTACGCCGGCACCGGCACCGGATCTGGCGGGGATATTCGGCTCCGGTATTACGACCACCGTTATCTTCGACGCCTCCAGAAACTCAACCGGTAACTCCTGACGCGGGAATGAGTTGCAGATTCAGCGAAGCGGCTTGCTTGGAGAGCCATTTCATCTGTTGTTGGCGGTATCTTGATTCGTATTCTGCCATTCCTTTGTCGACGTATTCAGTGCCGAACTTCATCATTCTATAAATCAGTCTGGCCAACTTGTGCGCCATCGCTGTGATCGCTTTGGGAGCACCGAGTTTGGATCGCAATCTGCGGAAGTTTGCTCCCAGGGCGCTTTGGCTTCGGATGAGGCTCCAGGCGGCAAGCCGCAGGGCCGTGGCGGCGCGATTCACAACTTGCCGGGTTCCACTCTTCAGAACTTTGCCTCCGCTGATCCGGTTGTCCGGACACAGCCCCAGCCATGAGGCAAACTGCTTCTCTGTGTTCCAGCGGCTCATGTCCACACCGACTTCGGAAATGACGGTCTGCACGGTCTGTACCTGCAGGCCCGCGACCTTCGTCAGGTCGACTCCTGCAATGCGGCACAGGTGGTCTTTGAGACTGAAACGCGGCTCGTGCTTTGGTGAGGGAAGCGCGGCGGGATCGGATGGCTGGTACGGGTTCCCGCTTCGAGGTCATCGTTTTCAGATGCCGCTCGATTCGCTGATCGCATACTGCAATTTTGCGAACGTAGAGGTCGTAAAGTTCCAGACTCTGCTCCAGCACGAACAGCAACTCTTCGCGCCAGTTGCCTTCCAGGCTTCGTGCGATTTCCCCGCGACTGGCGCGAATGCGGTTATGTTTGAGAGCGGACAATCTTTGCGGGTCGCGTTCGCCGGCCACGATCGCGCGCAGGATCGCCATGCCCGTCACTCCACTAATATCGCTGATCACATTGGCTAACTGCACATTCATCTGAGTCAGCGTTTTCTGCATGTGCTGAATGCAGGTACTGGCCGCAGCCACCAGATTCTCCCGTTGCCGAAGGTACGTTCGCAACACCTGGATTTCCTCTGCCGGACGAAATGAATTGTTCAATAGTCCAAAAGTGTGCAGCTTCTGTAGCCATTGGCACTCCAACACGTCGGTCTTGCGTCCCGGCAGTGTCTTCGTGTGCCGCGCGTTCACCACGTTGACCTGAAATCCATAGCTCTCCATCTGAAAAAGGGCGATCCAATAAACTCCCGTTGCCTGCATGACGACGGTCTCTACGCCGCATGCCTTCATCCATTGCGCCATCCGATGCAGATCCGCCGTGAAGCTTCCGAAAGTTTGCACTGGCTCGGGATCTCGCCCGGCAGGTACCGCTACGGCTCACTGGCGCAGTCCAATAGCTCGGTAGTGATGGTCAATTCCGACGAAACTACGGCGGCCATCCGCGCTGGACAAGGGTCCAGTCACGTTTCAAAGTGACGGCGTAGAGGAACCGCAGCGCGCTGACAGCGACGATTCGGGTGCCAACCGACACCTTCCTCTCTTGGGCCAGGTAGCATTGGCGCCACCTTGACCAACTCTATACCCAGCGAATGCTTGTGAGCAAGGTAACGCCGGGGAATTCGGCGGGATTGGCTCGAACCGTGAACCGTCCCACTCATTCCCGGCCCCAAAAAAGATTATCGCTTGCCGGTTATCCTCAGCCGCAGGAGGTCCTCGAGGTGCTGCAAGCGGCTCCTTCTTTTCCTCACCATGTCATCTTCAGCACCATGTGCGGTACCGGGATGCACGTCAGTGAGGCGGTGCATTTGCGCGCCGATAACATCGACAGCCAGCGCATGATGATCCGACCTCGGTGTTGAACAGATTGGGATATTTCACTCAAGACTATCGGGGATCTCGTCGGGACGGAGGAGACGGCGTGCCTGGTCGGGGTTGAAGAGGAAGGGTCACAGAGGTGGAATGACGCGTCGCGTTTGACATCGCAAAGGCGACTCCGGTCACAATCGTGTGGCAACAGCGCGCAAGAATCACGAGATCGCGGGCAGAAGCGCACATCACTTAGCTCTGGCTAGCCGCGTCGCCGATCCAGGATGCTCGGATTTCCGCCGGGAACGGGGCCTGCGCGAAAAACGGACGCTCTCTTGAATCAGACACATCTCGGCTTTTATCCGGCCACATAACGCGGGCGGGGCACATTACACGGACAATCTCTGGCTGGCAAGCAATCTCCCCTTCTCGGGGAGGCTGCTTTCCGGTGTGATGTCCGGCGCCGCTGGCCTGTGGAAATTGTTGGGATCAAGCCGAACGCAGTTCCGGGACTGGCCTAATACTGTTCGGCTTCATCGCAGAATCGGCGTTCACCATCATCCCGGAATCCTGTTCGGATTCATCCCGGAATCGCGTTCATCTTAGACCGGATCCCTCAACCCTGACGATACGGTAGACATCACCTGCTCGTCGCGACAATGCAGTCATTTGACCGTACACGGTCACTAGCGCGGACAGTTTGTCGGGATGGAAGGCTCTACTACCTACGAATCCTTCTACTGCCGTAATCATTGGCCATTAGAGTGCCAGCAACGACAGAGCGATGCAGTAGCGTGCCCAGTCACCGCACTGCAGCCCATCAGGACCACCGCTCGGTTAGCCTGAGTGATGCAACGTCTGGTGCTAGTCCTAATCCAGAGGCCGACTCGAACATAGGTTTGACACTCTGCTCGAGCAGGAGCTTCGGAGCCGGTACCCTTGCCGTTGCAACTCTAGCTTGGCTAGCACCAATTCGACCTATAGGGGCGCCCACTTATGTATTTACGGACTCATGCACTAGCCGTTTGTTCGCTAGCCCTCGTCGTGACAGCATTGGAGGGGCAGTCATCTAGCCCTTCAGCAGTAACGTATGACAACCATGTGAGGTCAGGTTTTCGGTGGGCATAACCTCCGTAAGCACGCCCGCATTCGTCATCCGGGCAACGCCAATCGCGCGGCGATGATCATGGTTAATATGAGTGCGAACAATGCGACTAATATCAGAGCGACGCTAGGCGGAGTTAGCGCGAGCCTTGTTCCTGGCACCGACTCGGGGACCGCAGCTGGAATTCGGACCCTGATGTTTCAGGTGATCAATCCACCTTCTGGTTCGCAAACCGCTAACGTTTCATGGAAGAACAGCATGAACGCAGATATCGGTGTCATCGCAGTCATCGGCGCGGATCAGACCACTCCCTGCACGAATGGTACGTTTGCTGGTAGCAATTCAGCCCCGACCGCGAGCACGTCTGTGACGATCATTAGCAACCCCGGTGATTTGACTGCAAGTATAGGCTTTACGTCTGATAGATGGGTAACCCCGTTTACCATGAAACACTTGAATGGGGAGTCGATTCAAGTGCGGTGGGTGGAGATATCGGACCTGGGACCGGGACGACGACGCACACGTGGACAGATCAATACTCCAATCAAAGTCATGCGGTCACTGGCGCGAACTTTAAGGCGTGCTTCCGCAATTCAGCCTCCGGCCTTTACGATTAGCGTGTCGCCGTCGAGCCGCACGGTGACGCAAGGGGCGTCGACGAGCTACAGTGTCACGATTGCCCTCACGCTCGGTTTTACCGGCCAGGTCGCCCTCAGCGTCAGTGGATTGCCAACAGGTGCCAGAGGCAGCTTCAATCCGAACCCTGCCACCTCGTCTTCAACGCTCTCGGTGACAACAGAGCACGAGCAACCCAACAGCCACGTACCCACTTACGATTACCGGCCTCGGCGGTGGCTCAGTATATACTTCGCTGACCATCACTGCCGTGCCTCCAATGATCACGAGCGCCACTACCGCCAGCGGGTCCGCAGGAAGCGCGTTTTCGTATCAGATCGCGGCCACCAATGCGCCCGCCAGCTACGAAGCGACCGGTCTGCCGGCCGGCCTATCGGTCAACAACGGGACCGGGCTGATTTCCGGGACCCCCACCTCCTCAGCAAACTCGACGGTGACGCTGAGCGCTACCAACAGCGGTGGAACAGGCAATGCCACACTCACACTGAATATCGCTGCAGCGCCTCCAGTGATTACGAGCGCCACTACCGCCAGCGGAACCGTAGGAAGCGCGTTTTCTTATCAGATCACAGCCACCAATGCGCCCGCCAGCTACGGAGCGACCGGTCTGCCGGCCGGCCTATCGGTTAACACCGGGACCGGGCTGATCTCTGGGACCCCCACCTCCGCTGCAAACTCGACGGTGACGCTGAGCGCCACCAACAGCAGCGGAACAGGTAATGCCACACTGACACTAAATGCTTTGTCTACAGGGGCGCTTTCAATCACACCTAGCGTTATCGATTTCGGTAACGTTCCTTTGGGTAGTGACCGTACTCACTCTGTGGTACTGAACAATCCTAACGCGAGTAGCATCACAATCTCTCAGGCCAATGTTGCAGGAAAGGAATTCAGCCTCAGCGTGCTTTCCTTGCCGCAAACCTTGGCAGCTGGTCAAAACAGTACTTTCGTTGTGACGTTTACTCCGGGCGGGGCCGGAACAGTTAGTGGCAGCATTTCGCTTGTCAGCACCGCTACGAATTCTCCGACTACCGAGACCCTTACTGGCACTGGTACTCACGTCGCGGATCTTTCTTGGCAGGCGAGTACTTCCATCGTGGCTGGCTACAACATTTACCGAGGCGCCGTGTCCGGCGGCCCATACGTAAAGCTGAACTTACAATTAATCACCGGGACCTCTTCTATGGACGCGACAGTTCAGGCTGGACAGACATATTTCTATGTGGTGACGGCCGTCACTTCGAGCAATAGCGAAAGTACGTATTCCAACGAGGTTGCGGGGATTGTGCCGTCACCTTAGTTCCGGTTGTCAATACAGGAATCTAATGACAGCACTATCAAACACCTCTCTGCTCGATGAGGATCTACCGTTGAGTCCTTGCGAGTTCCAAGTATGTTATGAGCTGGCCACAGGTACACTTACGCAAAAAGAGATCGCTGGCAAGCTTGGAAAATCGCTAAAAACAATAAGTGTGCAAGCTACATCCGGCTATAAAAAACTCGGCGTCACTAGCAGATTCGAACTGATCCAAAGGTTTGGTAAAGGAAAAGAAGTCCAGGTATCACATTTGTCATCGCGCGATGTTGTGCATCGGATCATGGAAAGATTGGATGAAATCGAGGGTGTATTAAATGTTTTGCTCAAGCAAGGGTAATGCTCGTGTAACGGGACAGCAATTCGCTTCCATTGACTTATCCTCTGAGGTGCGCCAGCTTACCAGCCGATGCGCGCCGGTCGCTATCCAAGAGTTGATAGACGAGTTTGACCTGCCCTCGATAATCTCCTCCAGGGTGGTCGAGGATTATTAGCGATACCACGCTGTGCCGGGGAACCTGAACACGCTGGGCCGATTTCGGCAAGTGTGCGGGCGGCAGCTGTGGCGTTTGAGGAAGAGTTGATCGGAAGTTCAGCCAATCGAACTGAACAGGTTTTGAACAGGTCAGCTTTTGACGATGGGCTTGAAGTCTTTGAAGATTATGGAGCCACCCGCCGGGATCGAACCGGCGACCTGCTGATTACGAAATTCCGGGTCTGGCGGGATGTGGTTGATTCTCCGTTCGGCGCAATGGCGGCGGTCTCGGCGAATTCGGCTTGATTGGCCGGTATTGAATCCGATTCTGAATCCGAGTTCCGGCGGGCCAACAGACGCTCTTGCCCGAAACTTCTATACTGGAAATATGGAGCGAAGCGAATACATCGAACAGCGCAACGGCGGATTCTACGTCGCCGGCACGCGTGTCTCCCTGGACTCCATCGTGTATTCTTTCAAGGCCGGAGACTCGCCGGAAACCATTCGCCAGAACTTCTCTTCTCTCACCCTGGAGCAGGTGTACGGGGCGATTGCCTTCTATCTTGCTCATGAGCAAGAGGTCGATGCCAACATCCGCGAAGGTGAAGCGGAGATCGAGCGCTCGGTCCCGCCTTTGAGCGAAAGCCGCCCCGAACTGTACGCCCGTCTTGAGCGCGCCCGCCACGAGATCTCGACGCAGGATCTGGCGAAGCATTGAGCATCCTGTTTCAGGCGGACAACGACCTGAAGAGGATCATCGTTGACGCGACGCTGCGCCGCGAGCCCCGCATCGATTTTCAGACCGCTCAGGCAGCCCGATTGGATGGTCTCGACGACGAAGCCGTTTTGCGCCTGGCGGCGTCACAGTCCCGAATTCTCGTAAGCCACGACAAGCGGACGATGCCAGCGGCGCTCGCCTCGTTCGTCGCGTCGGGCGGCACGAGCCCGGGAGTGCTTCTCGTCATTCCTCAGAACGCGCCAATCCGCGAGGTGGTCGAGGCGTTGATTCTGATTTGGGCAGACGACAGAGCAGACGACTGGAGCAATCTGGTCGTCAAGATCCCGTTTTGACTTTCATTTGACCCCATCGGTCGATAGTTCAAACCGCTATGGGCTTCGCCAGGTGTTAGCGGCCTGAACCAATTCGCTCATCTGCCGCTCAAAACCGCGGATAAGGGCCTCATTGTGCGGTTTGTGTCGCTCACAGCCCGCAGGGCCGCGACCTCGGCGGCAACGGCGTTCACGTCCTCTAACCCGAGGTAATCTCCACCATGTGTCCCGTCGTAAAGGACCTGCCAGCAGCACAGGAAAACGGCCGACGATCGCGCAAAAACGCGATGAGTGAAATGTTCCCTAATCGATGCAAAGACCAATTCCCCCATGGGTCGGAAAATGATCGCAGGCATGCCTGCCAGTGAAGACCTGCACTGGTCTGCATTTGAGCGTCCCATTAAAAAGAAACTTGTCAGCGATGGTTCGACATAGCACTAATTTCCTCCGAGCTGGGGCGGCGGTCTTCGCGGATACTCTCTTCCTCGCGCAAGAACAATCGCTCGATTGACTCCGGCCCGTGTAATCCCGTCTGTTTCAGCCCGCTGTTTACGCAACCGACGTCGGCGCACGGAAGAATACCCTTACAGAGAGGGTTTGACGATAACGGAGGATGAACTCAGACACGACAGCAAGAAAGAGCACCTGGTAGGGTCGGGAAATCCAGTTGAAGGAGCCTAGGACTACAACGATGATCACCGTTATGGCGGAGTGCCCGCAGTTCGGCGATCCAGTTATCAAGTCTTCGGCACTGATTCTCGTATCTTCTGGATGGGATGGCGACCGGCTGGCTCGCGGAGAGGACAATGCTGAATCCGAACCTGAATGGATGATTGTTGGCTGGTCGTCTACTGGCGCATCATGGCCAAGAAAGACATGGTCACACGATTAATGGCGGTGCAATCCGAGCCGTTAACAAGATTTCAAATCACCACTTCGCTCAGATGGGATTCTATCTCACGTGTGCGCCAACGGCCGACTGAACGGACATGTCCCCCCGAAACTTTGGCGGTGCCCTGCGATCAAGCCAAGTTGGAATTCGGAGAGGAAAGAGCCGACGTGACACATGCGCAGTGAAATGGAAACGCCCATGAGGAGTGGGTTAAGCCTTGGTACGCGCGGGCCGCTTTTCTCCGCTCTAAGCGAGCGGCGCGGTTGAACTAGGAAGTGGCCGCCTTCAATTCTCTTCGCCACGCTTCAAGAGTTCAGCCATGGCGGCATGAGAATCCCCGACCATGCTGGCGCCAACACTCTTCAGAAACCGGTCATAACGGAACTTGCCGCGTGCAACGCCTGTTCATAGACATCCGTTGGCGGTTCGACAAGGCAGGTGAGAAGTGTTTTCACCAGCGAGTCCACAAACGCAAACAAGGCCTGCTGGCCGAGCCTGACGCTGCGAATCTCGCGCATGATTCGGTCGAGGCTCGCAGCGATTCGCTCCTCTGCTGCATCGACTCCGCTTTCGCGGCCCGCGAGTTCTCGTTCGATCGCTGCCCGAATGAAAGCGCTGGGATTTGAGAATCCGCCCTGTTTGGTTGCGACTTCAATTCGTCTGTCCAACTCCGGTTCCAGCCGCGTTGCTCGGATTCGGACCTTCCGTTTTGCCATTCTCGGCCTCCTAAACGGTAAGCCGGAACGCGTCGAGTGCGTGACACGAGATGTTCAACGATTGTTCAACGACACGCCGTCCGCGTTGAACGTGGAACGGCCTGAGACGACAGCAGATCATCGAAACAACCCAGAAATCTGTACAACAACCCTTTATGTTCCACTACCCGCCTTTGCTGCTGATATTGCCTTCGCTGCGGAGACGGCGGCGAGAACTATTGGCAAGAAACTGAAACATTCTGAATTCCTGGTTGTCCGCACCGGGATTCTGAAACATCCTGCAATATTGCGGCGAAATTCTGAAAGCCCACGCCGCACCCTGGTGGGGGAGAAACCGAGTCGCGACCAAACCTCAGTTTGGCTGTCACGACGAGCCTGGCTCGCGCCGTACCGGTTGGAGGGAATTGTGGCGCACGAATTCTGCCGCTGGGTCATGCACGAGGGAGCGAGATCATGAGCTCAACATCGCTGGCGCCGTCTCATTCAACAGACGCATCGAAACACGTGGACCCGCCCGTCCCACGAATCGTCTGATCGCCTCCTGACTATTGACGACATCGCCCGTTGGTTTGGCGTCAGTCGCGCGTGGGTGTACGATCACACGACCAGGAAGCGGCCTTTGCTTCCCTGCATCAGATTCGGTGAGATGACCCGGTTTCGCCGGTCAGACGTCGAGAGCTTCATTCGAACCCACGCGAAGCATCATGACTCCAAGTGATCACTTCACGATAAAATCGATTCTGTCGCTCGGAAGGCATATGGGCCGCGACCGATATCAGGAAGGCAGTCTCGTAATCGTCGGGAAGCGCGTCAAGAAATGGCGCGGGCATTTCTACGTTTACCAGAAGCAGGCGGACGGCTCCGAGAACCGCCGCCTCCGCAATGTTCTGCTTGGCCTCAAGTCCGAGATGGACAAAGGGCAGGCCAAACAGAAACTGCGCGAAATGATCGCGCGCGAGACGCGCAATGTCGCTGCCCGCGCCGGTCAACGTCACGCTTGCGATGGTTTTACGAAAACCGCTTCCTTCCGCAGAAGGAAGAGCAGTGGAAGATCACATCGCGGCCCAAGACGAAGCGCTTCATCGAGAACTACCTGCTCAAGCGCTTCGGCGATTTCCTGCTTGGCGGATCTCGATAAATTCACGCTGCAGACGTACCTGAACGAGCTCGCGCCGAATTTCTCCAAGAGCGTGCTCGCGAAAATGCGGGTTTATCTCAACTCGATCCTCGATGAAGCCGTCGAGTTGGAATTCCTGCCGAAGAATCCGGCCGCGAAGCTCGTGGTGCCGCGCTCCGGCAAGAAAGCCGCGAGCCATGCCCCTAACGCCTGAGCAGATTCCGCAGGTGCTCTTTCATCTGAGCGACCGCGACCGGCTCATCGTGCGAATGTTCCTCGTGCTGGGCCTGCGTCCCGGCGAGATGTTTGCGCTGCGCTGGAACGACAAGCAAGGCAACAGCCTGCGCATCGACACAGCATTGTCGACGGCATCGAGGTGGAAACCAAGACCGAGGGCAGCGATGCTGCCGTGTGGCTCCCGGCCTCAATCGAAACGGAGCTCGAATTCTGGCGCTCAGCCGGCGAGAACGCCTGCCCGACAGCTTCATCTTTCCGTCCTCACGCGGAACCGCCATCAACACGAACAATTTCCTGTTCCGCGTGCTCAAGGAGGCGGGCAAGAAGGCGGGAATCAAGGGCGTGACGCACCAGATGCTCCGGCGCACCTGCTCCACCTACATGGCGCAGCTCACGACCGTCAAGGACGTGCAGGCGCATCTGCGCCACAGCTCCTCCGAGACCACGCTGGAGCATTACATCAAGTCGGTGCCGGAGAGCGTGCGGGTGGCGGTCGAATCGCTCGACCATCTGCTGAAGAAAGCGCCCGCGGATTCAGGACAGCCCGCGAATTGAATCCAATTGAATCCAACTTTTCTGGAGGAGTGAAAGCTAACTGATTGAAAAATATGGAGCCACCCGCCGGGATCGAACCGGCGACCTGCTGATTACGAATCAGCCGCTCTACCAACTGAGCTAGGGTGGCTCTGTCTATATTCTATACGCGGCGCACCGCCCTCCACACGCGTGGTAGAAAAGATTTATGGCATTCGTGAAAGTCGGTTCGCTTGCTGCGCTCCCGCCCGGCTCGGTGATGGAAGTCACGCTCGGGGATGACTCCTACGCCATCTGTAACGCCGACGGTGAGCTGCACGCGCTGGCCGGAATTTGTCCGCATGCGGGCGGACCTATTGGCCAAGGCAGCATGCAAGATCATCAAGTCGTCTGCCCTTGGCACGAATGGGCGTATGATTGCCGGACCGGGGAAAACGACTACGACCCGGCAGTGAAGCTGGATCGCTTTGTCGTCAAAGCGGAAGGCGACGATATCCTGCTCGACCCTCAAACGCGTGCCTGAACTTCCTGAGGTCGAGACCGTCGTCCGCACCCTGGCGCCCAAGCTCACCGGCCGGCGCATCCTCAAAGGACGTTTCTTCTCGCACCACGTTGTTCGCCAGAAATTTCCGGAGCTGGCCCGCAGGGTGCGCAATCAGTCTGTCAAGTCGGTGCTCCAGGCACGGAAAATTCATCGTGCTGGAACTGGACAACGGGGTCCTGTCGATCCACCTGGGTATGACCGGCAAACTGCTGCTCAATTCCGAGCCAACCACTTATGCGCGGGCCATTTTTGAACTCGATCAGGGGCTCCTGGTCTATGACGATATCCGTCATTTCGGGCGCATCGAGTGGAGCGCGCGCCTGCCGGAGCGGGCCGGAGCGCTGGGGCCTGACGCACTCGACATCCCAGCAGAGGATTTCCTGAGGCTGCTCAAGAAACGCCACGCGCGGATCAAGCCGCTGCTTCTCAACCAAAAATTCCTGCGTGGCATGGGCAACATTTACACCGACGAAGCTCTTTTCGAAGCGCGTATCCACCCCCGGGCGATGGCGTCCAGCCTTAGTAAAGATCGTGCGCGGCGCCTGCATCGCGCCATGATCGATATCCTTACAACCGCCATCCGGCTGAAAGGATCATCCATCTCGGACTACGTTGATGCCGACGGCGAAAAGGGCAGCTTCCAACTGCAGCATCAGGTTTACGGACAGGCCGGCAAGCCGTGCCCTATCTGCGGGACGGGAATCCGCCGGATCGTGGTGGGGCAGCGGGGGACGCATTACTGTCCGCAGTGCCAACGAAGCTGAGAATCTGATCCGCCACCTCGGCCACTTGCTTCATCTCGGCGACATCGTGAACCCGTACGATGTGAGCGCCCCCCAGGATGGCGGCTGTCACTGCGGCGGCGGTAGCGCATTGCAGCCAGGTATTGGGCCGCCCTTCCTCTGGCTGCGGCAGAAAAGACTTGCGCGACGGGCCGACGGTAATGGCAAATTCCAGGCGAGCGAACTCATCGAGCCGCGCCAAAATCTCGGCGTTCTGCTCTCGCCGTTTTCCGAAACCGAGCCCCGGGTCGATCGCTATCCGTGTCCGCTCTACGCCCGCCCTCACGGCACGATGTGCCGCTGCATCCAGATCTTGCCGGATAGCCCCGATAACATCTTTCAGAGGCGGGAGTTTGGCCCAGGTCTCCGGTGTTCCGCGCATGTGATTTATGACCAGGGCCGCATTGTGACTCGCCGCCACACGCGCTAGTTGAGCATCAAACGTCAGACCGGAGGGATCGTTAATGATTTCTGCGCCATGCTCCAAGGCTTTTTCCGCTACCGCGGACTTATATGTATCCACCGAAATCGGAACTGCCAGTTTCCCATGCAGCCGCTTCAATACCGGAACCAGGCGCCGCAGTTCCTCGGCTTCTGAAACGCGTTCGGCGCCGGGTCGCGTGGATTCCGCGCCAATGTCGATAATGTCCGCTCCCTGCTCTTCCAATTCGATTGCACGGGCGAAAGCGCGGTCCGGATCGAGATACTTGCCGCCATCGGAAAAGGAATCGGGGGTGACATTGAGGACAGCCATGATCAAAGTTCGCTCGCCGGTGAGCAATTCACGTTCCGGGAGCTTCCAGACAAAGTGGCGTCTAGTCATATTGGAGCCGTCTATTCGTATCGCAAAGCCACGATAGGATCAAGATTCGCGGCGCGATTGGCTGGATAGTAGCCGAAGAAGATGCCCACCGCCAGCGAGATTCCAACGCCCAGCGCGACCCACAGCAGTGACAGCGTCGCCGGAATGGACGGAATGAGGTGGCGAATTGTAAATGCGATGATCGCCCCCAGCGCGATTCCAATGGCTCCGCCGGTGCAGGAAAGCGTGGTGGCCTCCATGAGAAATTGCAGACGAATGTCGGCGCGACGCGCTCCGATGGCCTTGCGCACACCGATCTCGCTGGTTCGCTCAGTTACCGAAATCAGCATGATGTTCATGACGCCGATGCCGCCCACCAGTAGCCCGACGGAGCTGATAATGCCTGTAAGCACCACCAGCGCACCGGTAAGCTGGTTCCACAGCGCAGTGATAAAGTCCGGCGAGATGAGCTCGAAATCGTCCGGGGCATTAAACGGGACCCGCCGACGCCGGCGCATTGCTTCGGTTACCTCATCCTTGGCTTTTTGAACGTCTCCGTCCTTGGGTACCGTAAATGCGATGGCAATCTCTTTGGAGTCCGGATAGTTCTTGTGGAAATTACTAAGTGGAATCATGGCGAACTGGTTCACACCGCCGGCGCTGAAGAAGCCTGAATCCTTTTCGAAGATCCCTATCACTTCGTAAAGTTCACCATTCAGATGAACCATCTTGCCCATCGGATCAACGTAAGGAAACAGAGAATCGGAAATATCGGTGCCCAACACCACGACGTTGCGGGCGTGGTCTTCATCATAGCGCGAGATGAAGCGCCCCTGATCGACGCTGTAGGCCGGTATCGATTCGGACAATTCCGGCTCGGCGCCCCGAAGGAAGATACGCTCCACGCGTTGGCTTCCATAGCTGATCACATTGCTCTGTCCGAAAAAGAAGGCACGCGTGCCAAATGTGCTGGCAGTCGCGATATCCGGGCAAGAGGCGCGCAAATAAGCCGCGTCCGAGTAATCCAGATACTTCCGCAGCCGGATCTTGAGCGGCATGTGATTGGGATCCGTGCCCGCCGGCAGACGGCTGATAAAGTAAGTACGCGACCCGAGCGATTCCACCTTATCTTGGACAAAGCGATTCAGTCCATCAATGATCGAGGCCACCGAGATAACCGAGGTCACACCGATCACGATTCCCAAAATCGTTAGCGCCGACCGCACCTTATGCGATCGCAGAGTGTCCAGCGCCACCAGCAGATTCTCGATTGCTTCGTGCCGGGTCATGTTACCTTACTCGCTTCGCAGAGCGACTACCGGATCGAGTTTCGCCGCCCGCGTTGCCGGGTATATTCCGAAGAACAGACCGATGATGGAGCTTAGCACCAGTCCAAGAATAGCTACCCACCCCTGTACCGACGCAGGAAACGATGTGAACGAGCGCAGCGCCAAAGCGCATAGGAATCCGATGCTGATCCCGACGGCGCCGCCGACCAGGCACTGGATCACGCTTTCCGAAAGAAACTGCCTTAGAATGTCCTGCTGGGTCGCGCCCATAGCCCGACGGATGCCGATCTCCTTGGTCCGCTCCGTCACACTCACCAGCATGACATTCATGATTACAATGCCACCCACCACGGCAGAGATCGAACTGACCATGATGAACACCGCGAAGAAGGCGGAACTGATCTGCTGCCACAGCGATATATAGCTATCCTTGGTGCCGATAAAGAAGTCCTCGTCCGCGCCCGGTAAGATGTGCCGGCGCGTTCGCAGCACCAGGCGGGCTTCGTCCTGAGCTTTTTCGAACGCAACGCCTTCGCCGGTCTTAACCTGGATGGTGATACTGGAACGTGTCCCACGTTTGCGCAGATAGGTGTTCATCGGTACGATGGCGAAGTTGTCCTGGTCCTGGCCGAGCACCGAACCGATTCGATCCATCGTGCCAACCACGGTGAATTCGTCATTGTCGATCTTGATGACCTGCCCGACCGGCTGGACGCCCGCGAAAAGCTGCTCCGCCACGTCGTCGCCAATCAGGCACACATAGGACGCTCTCTGATTCTCGCTATCGGTAAAATATCGGCCCATTCGCACGGTGCGCGAATCGATGTCGGCCATGCTTGCGGTATGGCCGATGAAACTGATGTCGGTCAGCTCTTTGTCGTGGTACTGCGTCCGCGCGGTGCCGCTCACCGAAGCTCCGATTAATTGGCAATCCGGGCATCCCTCCGCGATCGCACGCATGTCATCCATGTACAGATTCTTGTATTTCAACGCCTTGATGACCAGGTTGAAGTCCGTAACGATGAACGGTGTTCGGGCGATTTGGAAAACGTTGGTGCCGAGGCGCGCAATTTTCTGTTCGACATACACGTTCGCCCCTTGCACCAGCGTCATCACGGTTATCAGCGTGGCCACGCCCATGGTGAGGCCGACGGTGGTAAGCACCGCGCGCAGCTTATGCTGGCGCAGCGCGTCGAAGCTCTGGCTCAAATTATCGGAAAGGGCCAGCATTTATACCCGCACGCGCTTCCACTTCTTGCCAACGCGGAAGACGGTTTGTCCCTGGGGCAGGGCAATTGTCAGGTTGGTATATTTGTTGCCATTGATCTCGGCAGCGCCGGCTTTGATTTTGCGCTCGGCATCGGTGCGCGAATCGGCCAGATCGAGAGCCAGCAGGATCTTCGCCAGGTTGTTTCCCACATTGTCCGGTAGCGTAACGGTCTCGATGTCAGCCGGTTCCTGGCCCTCTCTAACCTCACGGTCGAAATCGGCCTGCGCCTGATCTGCGGCTTCCGCCGAATGGAAATCCGCGACTATCTCGCGCGCCAGCCGCATCTTCACCTGCATCGGCTCTTCAGATTTCATCGCAGCGATTTCAGCCATACTCTTGTCGCTAAGCAGCTCCCAGTAGCGCCACATCAGCGCATCGCCGATGCCCATGACTTTACGGAACATCACCTTCGGCGGCTCGGTGATCCCGATGTAGTTCCCCTTCGATTTCGACATCTTCTCAACGCCGTCCGTACCTTCGAGCAGAGGCGCGGTAGCTACGATCTGCGGCCGCTGGCCCGAATCGCGTTGAATTTCGCGGCCCACCAGCAGGTTGAACTTTTGATCGGTGCCGCCCATCTCGACGTCGCATTCCAGAGCCACTGAATCGTACGCCTGCGCCAGCGGATAAAGCAGCTCGTGTACGGAAATCGGAGTGCCGTCTTTGTAACGTTTGCTGAAATCGTCTCTTTCGAGGATGCGCGCTATCGTGTACTTCGAGCACAAACGAACCATGTCTTCGAAGCGTAGCGGCCCCAGCCACTCGCTGTTGAAGCGCACTTCCGTCTTGTGCGAATCAAGAATCTTGTAGACCTGCGCCTTGTACGTTTCAGCATTGCGATTGATTTCTTCGCGCGTCATGGGCGGCCGCGCCGTATTGCGGCCCGTGGGGTCGCCGATGATCCCAGTCATATCGCCGATCAAGAAGATGACGGTATGGCCCAGGTCCTGAAAATGCTTCATCTTGCGCAACAGGACCGTGTGGCCGAGATGTAAGTCGGGCGCCGTCGGGTCGAACCCGGCTTTCACCCGCAAGGGCCGTCCTGTCTTTTCCGACTGAATCAGGCGGTCCCGCAGTTCGTCTTCGCGGATCAGTTCCGCCAGGCCTTTCTTCAAATATGCAAGCTGTTCGTCGATGGTCACTCTATATTTATTAGAGCGCAGCGATCCACGTCGCCGTTAACGCCGGGGCTTCCATCGGAATAAAGTGCGAATGATCGGTATCACAAAGATCGGTGGCATTTGCAAAATTGGATGCCAGGTCTGGTGCCGTCGGAGATTGAGCCATGAAGTTGGCGGGATCGAGTTGCTTCCCTGCTCGAACAATATGGACGGGAATATAAATGCTTGCAATCTCGGGATAGATGTTCGACTCGGGCGCCGGACTGTTCTCATAAATGCCGGCTTCGATCTCGGGCGGACAGGCAAGTATGTAACCCTCGCCATCCGGCAACAGCGCGTAATCGCAATAGTCCCGCAACACCTTCTGGTCCCAGGCTTGAAACGGCTGCCGATTCTCGAAGCGCTCGAACATCTCGTCGGGAGACGCCCAACGGTTGCGCCGCTTCGCTACATATTGCGCCTGCGTCCACGGTCCGACATATTCGCTCCTGTTCCGGATCACGGGGTCGAGCAACAGCAGCGACGAAAAGGCCTCGGGGCGCAGCGCGGCTGCTAGTGTTACCGAGTGGCCGCCCATGGAATGGCCGACTCCAATCGCACCTGACAAATCGAGCTGCGATGCCAGCGCCGCAACATCACCCCCGAAGTTTCTCCAGCGGTAAGGAGGCGCGGGCTTGCTGCTATGCCCATGTCCTCGCGCGTCGATGGCGTAGCAATGCCGGCCCGGAAGTTGCGCGATGACCTGATCCCAACAACGCCCATGAAAGCCTGTGGCATGGCAGAAGAAGACAGTCGGCTCTTCGCCGGCCCATTCCCAAAGAGCGATGTCTACTCCATTCACTTGAAATCGATGTTCAACCGGCATTTCTACCAAGTCTATAGATGTTCATTCACGTCTATCCGATGCGCCCATCCGATGCATCGGAAACGCCTCCCCGCGGCGCCGTTCACTATGCTATGATCGATTGTGCCGACGAGAATTCTGGGCGTAATTCCAGCCCGGTTCGCCTCCTCTCGTTTTCCAGGAAAAGCGCTAGCCTCTCTCGCCGGAAAACCCATCTTGCAGCATGTTTTTGAGCGCGCCAGCCAGGCCCGTTATCTCTCCAAACTGATCATCGCCACCGACGACGAACGCATCGCCAAAGCCGCTCGGTCGTTTGGCGCGCCGGTACAAATGACTCGGCCCGATCATCTGTCCGGAACGGACCGCGTCGCCGAAGTTGCCTCCTCCGATCCTGCGCAGGTGATCGTCAACATCCAGGGTGATGAGCCGTTGATCGATCCCGGCGCCATTGATGCGGCGGCACTGGCTTTGCTCGATGATCCGGATCTTCCCATGGCGACGCTCAAGAAACGTATCGAGATTCCGAGCGAGGTCGACAATCCGAATGTCGTCAAAGTTGTCTCCGATCTCGCCGGCAATTCGATCTATTTTTCCCGATGCCCTATACCCCACTTGCGCGACGGCAGCCCCGGCGGCAGCGTGCACTACAAGCACATTGGTCTTTATGTTTACCGGCGCGAGTTTCTGCTTGCCTATTCCGGCCTTCCGGTGGGTCCCCTCGAGCAGGCTGAGCGGCTGGAGCAGTTGCGGGCGATCGAAAACGGCTATCGCATCCGCGTGGTGGAAACAGAATACGAATCTCTCGGCGTAGACACGCCCGAGGATCTGGAGCGTATCGCCGCGCTCTTTGAGCCTTCTTTAAAATAGCGAGGGAAGAAGAATGCCAACGGCCAAATACATATTCGTGACGGGGGGCGTGGTTTCGTCTCTCGGTAAAGGCATCGCGGCCGCTTCCATCGGCTGCCTCCTGGAGAGCCGCGGGCTGCGCGTCACGCTGCAAAAATTCGATCCGTATCTCAACGTCGACCCCGGCACCATGAGCCCTTTCCAGCACGGCGAGGTCTACGTTACCGACGATGGCGCCGAAACCGATCTCGATCTCGGCCACTACGAACGCTTCACCCACGCCAAGCTCACCCAGAGCAACAATCTCACCTCCGGCCGTATCTACGAACAGATCATCCATCGCGAGCGGCGTGGCGACTATCTCGGCAAAACGGTCCAGGTGATCCCGCACGTGACCAATGAAATTAAGGCGGCGGCACGCAAGGTGGCGCCCGACGTGGATGTCGTCATCGTCGAAATCGGCGGCACCGTCGGCGACATCGAATCTTTGCCGTTTTTGGAAGCCATCCGCCAGCTGCGTCATGAGCTGGGCCGCGACAATACCGCGTTTGTCCACGTCACCCTGGTCCCCTGGATCGCCGCGGCGCAAGAGCTGAAAACCAAGCCCACCCAGCACAGCGTCAAGGAATTGCGCGCCATCGGTATCCAGCCCGACATGCTGCTGTGCCGGTCCGAGCGCCAGCTTCCGGCCGAGATGAAAGAGAAAATCGCGCTCTTCTGCGACGTCGATGTGGAGGCCGTAATCACCGCCAGCGACGTTCACTCGGTTTATGAAGTTCCGCTCGTTTTCGCCGAGCAGGGCGTGGACGAAATCATTCTCCGCCTGTTCCGCATGGACGCTAAGCCTCGCGACCTCAGCCGCTGGACCGGGATGCTGGAGCGCATGCAGAATCCCGAAGACCAGGTCGATATTGCACTGGTCGGCAAGTACGTCGAGTACGAAGATTCCTACAAGAGCCTGAAAGAAGCTCTGCTGCACGGCGGTCTCGCTCACCGGCTGAAAGTGAATATTCACTGGATTGAATCCGAGAACATGCAGTGGCCCGATTGCGCTCGTGATCTGGAAAAGTTTGACGGCATTCTGGTTCCCGGCGGATTTGGCAAGCGCGGCGTGGAGGGCATGATTACGGCCATCCGCTACGCCCGCGAAAATAAGGTCCCTTACTTCGGCATCTGCCTAGGAATGCAAACCATGGTGATCGAGTTCGCACGCAATGTCTGCGGGCTGGAACATGCCAATTCCACGGAGTTCGATCCCTCCACGCCCGATCGCGTAATTTACAAGCTGCGTGAGTTGAAAGGCGTCGATGAACTCGGCGGCACCATGCGCCTGGGCGCGTATCCGTGCCAGCTGACCGAAGGGAGCTTCGCGCGAGAGGCTTATGGCCAGCCGGAGATCAGTGAACGGCACCGCCATCGCTATGAGTTCAACCGGGACTACGAACAGATTCTCACCAGCGGCGGTTTGCGAATCGCCGGACAAACCCCTGACAGCGTCTACGTGGAGATCTGCGAGATTCCCGACCATCCTTGGTTCCTCGGCTGCCAATTCCATCCCGAGTTCAAATCTAAACCGATGGAGCCGCATCCGTTGTTCGACGCCTTCATCGGAGCGGCCTACAAAAATCGTAAGAGCCGCGCCCGTCCCGGACAGCGCGCGCGATCGGAACAGTTCACGCACGCCGATTGAGTGGATCTTCCTTGAGTGTGTTACCTCCAATTGGACGCGGCCAGCCGCTGGCGCTGATCGCGGGACCCTGCGTTATCGAAAGCGAAGAACATGTTCACTTTCTTGCGGGCGAAATCCGCAGAATCGTGGGCCAGTTCGTTTTTAAAGCTTCCTTCGATAAGGCGAACCGCAGCAGCTTCGCATCCTATCGCGGACCGGGTCTGAAGGAAGGTATCCGGATCCTCGCCGGGCTGCGACGCGAAGGCTACTCCGTTCTGACCGATATTCACGAGCCTTCCCAAGCCGAACCGGCCGCCGAAGCCGCCGACATTCTGCAGATCCCGGCCTTTCTTTGCCGGCAAACCGACCTGCTCATTGCGGCTGGGCAAACCGGCCGCGCCATCAATATTAAGAAGGGTCAGTTCGTATCGCCAAACGATATTCGGCATGCAGCCGACAAAGTGGCCTCCACCGGCAATAACAACATCTTGCTGACCGAGCGCGGCACATCCTTTGGATATAACAACCTGGTCGTGGATATGCGAGGTCTGGGGATCATGCGCGAGTTCGGCTGGCCCGTGATTTTCGACGCCACCCACAGCGTCCAAACGCCGGGAGGAATGGGTCACGCTTCGAGCGGTGAGCCCCAGTTTATTCCTGCACTCGCTCGCGCGGCCGTAGCCGCTGGCGTCGACGGAGTCTTTCTGGAGGTACATGAGGCTCCCGAGCGTGCGCTATCTGACGGTCCCAATGCGCTGCGCTTGGACCTCTTGGGTCCGTTATGGGAAAAGTTACAAGCTATCCACGCCCTGATTAGCTGATCTAGCGTAAGTTTTGTAAAGCATTTTAAGGTTCCGTAACAAGGGCCGACCTATAGCGTCCGATTAGTAACCGAAACAAACGGCGCGGATAGTGTGTTGTAAAAGTAAGATTTGCCGATAGTAAAGTGAGCGTGGCGGACTTAACTCTTTTCTTACGCCTTCCCCTGTAGATGGACATCCAAAATCCAAGGGTGCCTGAGATAGGCCCTCCAATCTCACAAATGGTGCTCGCGCTATTGATTGCCAGCTGCAGCTTTGCCCAAGCGCAGGTAAACGTACTTACAGGCAACTACGACAATCAGCGAACCAATGCCAATTTGCAGGAGACCATTCTTACTCCCGCGAATGTGAATGCGAATGCCTTCGGAAAGATCGGTACTTTTCCGGTCGATGGGCAGATCTATGCCCAGCCCTTGTATGCATCGGGCATTCAGATCCTTGGTACCGGCACTCGCAATGTGGTTTATCTTGCCACTATGCACAATAGCGTTTATGCGCTGGACGCCGACGCGCCGCAATCCACCGTGCCGCTGTGGCAAGTAAATCTGGGTCCTTCGGTTCCCTCGTCGCTCTTCAATTTCACCGATATTCTTCCGGAGACCGGGATTCTTAGTACGCCTGTCATCGATCTGACCAAGCAAGTCATCTACCTCGTGTCGGACACGCTTGAGAACGGGGCTCCGGTATTCCGGATTCATGCGCTCTCGCTCGCGAACGGGCACGAGATTCTGGGTGGTCCGGCGGTGATCTCCGCCACCGTGGCAGGCAACGGCGCCGCAAGCTACTTCGGCACGCTCCAGTTCGATCCCATGTGGCATCTGCAGCGACCTGCGCTGGCGCTTTCCAAAGGCGTGGTTTACGTGAGCTTCGGTTCGCACGCCGACGAAGGCGACTACCACGGCTGGATCCTTGGTTACAACGCGTCGAATCTGCAATCCCAGGTGTGCCTGCTGAACCTGTCGCCGCAACGGGGCTGGCGCCGCAGTCTGGCAATCGGCCCGCGGTCCGGCTATCGACTCCACCGGCAACCTGTACATCACCAGCGGCAACGGGGATTTCGATGGTCTATCAAATTTTGGAGAGTCGGTCATCAAACTTTCCTCCGATCTGAGAGTGCTGGATTATTACACACCCAACGAGTGGGCTGATCTGAATGAGAACGATTGGGATCTCGGTTCCACCGGCGTCATTCTGATTCCCGCCACAAATTCGGTGCTGACCGGCGCCAAGTCCGGTCTTCTATTTCAGCTCAATGGTTCTATGGGACATCTTGGGCCCGATAACACCAACACGGTCCAAAGCGTTCAGGTCAACCAGTGGGGGATGTTCGATTTCGCGCTCTGGAACAACTCTAAAGGCCCTATCGTGTACGAGTATGAGCCTTACGGCGCGTTGAAAGCCTTCCAGCTTGTAAACGGAAAACTACCAACTACGCCACTTTCTCAAAGCGTTCCTTCGTCGGCCTCGCTTTATGCCGGCATCGCGGTTACTGCCAACGGCGGCACGGATGGAACTGGAATCGTTTGGCAAACCACCGGTGACTACAGCAGCCGCCTGGTACCGGGCACTTTGCATGCCTTGGATGCCTCCGATTTATCCCATGAACTTTGGAACAGCAGCATGGTTCCGGATCGGGATGCCTTCGGAAGGTTCGCGAAGTTTGTTGCGCCGACCGTGGTGAATGGCCGCGTCTACGCGCCGACTTTCTCCAATAGTCTGGCGATCTACGGTTTGCTGAGCGGTGTAAATGCCGGCGGTGGTCCGCCTCAGATTACTGCTATAGCCAATGGCGCCAGTTTTCTCGCGGACGCAGTCTCACCGGGCGAATTACTGGCGATCTTCGGAGCCAATCTCGGCCCCACCCAATCTACTAACCTGCAGACCAATGCAGGCGGCCAGGTGACCAATATGTTGGCCGATACACAAGTCTTCTTCGACGGCGTATCCGCGCCCATGCTCTACACCTCCGCCAACCAGATCGGCGCCCTGGTGCCCTTTGGCACTTCCGGCCCGACCACTCAGATAGTGGTTTCATCGCAAGGTCAAGCATCCTCTCCTCTGACCATGCCGGTGCTCCCGGCCACTCCGGCACTGTTCTCGCAGGATGGAACCGGCGGCGGCCCAGGTGCGATTCTAAATCAGGATGGCAGCCCGAACTCATCCGCTAATCCGGCTGCTCGTGGTTCGGTAGTTGTGCTTTATGGCACCGGTGCTGGCCAAACCAACCCTGCCGGCCAGGATGGCACGATTTCGACAGGCTGGCCACTTCCCGCGCCCGTCCTTCCAGTGACCGTCTTCATCGACGAGCAACCAGCGGAGGTTCTTTATGCCGGAGCGGCTGCCACAGATCGTTCAGGGCGTCATTCAAATCAACGCGCGAGTGCCGGACAACGCTTCGACAGGAGATGGAATTGTAGTCATGTTCAAAGTAGGAAACTATTCCAGCCCGATTACCGTGACTCTGTCAGTACGTTGAGTCTTTCCGCACCCCGATCAGTGGGTCATCGAATAGATTAGATAATTGATGCCGTAGCGATAAGCCAACGCCGTCATCTGCTCCGGGTATATCGGTGAATCGGCATATTCCCAGGCATCGCCTACATCCGTGTTGTAGTTGACGGCCACCACCATTCGGTTCTGATCGTCGTGAATTGCGCGCCACGCCGGGGCCGTACCCCAGGGCTGCTCCACCACTACTGATCCGCCCGGACCTCGTCGCAGATGCCGTGTCCCAGGGATAAACGTGAGGTCCTTATCCTGGATGTCATACAGCACGTGCATCACGGAATCGGATCAGCGCGATATCTGTGATGGGCCGGTCCGGGAGCACACGCTGCATGGTCTCGCGAAATACTTCCCATTGCTCAGGCGCCCCAAAAATCATCCACCACCAGGAACCCGCCTCGCAGCAGATATTCCCGCAGCCGCGCAGCCTCAGCATTCGACAAGCCCCACCAGCCGGTTTGGGTAGCGTAAATCCAGGGATAATCGAACAGCCGATCGTCCGTGAGGCGTATGTGCCGGGGATCTCCCGCCTCCATCCTGGTCAGGCGCTGGACGCCGGCTGTAAAGTGATCGTCGGCGTCGGGCCAATCGACCAGCCACCAGCCCTCCCCCGTCCATCGCGCGACGCATATCCCCAGCGCCGATGATATTGGGGCAGGTCGGTATATTCCACGCGAATGAAATGGAACTCGGCTTGGGAAGGAAACACCGGCCGGGGACCTTCGTCATCTTCTTCACCCGGAATCGCTGTGCCAGCGCGCCGATGCCCAGCAGCAGTAGTGCAGTCAGGATAAAAATAACGCGGGCCGAAGCGCTGGTTCTGTACTGAAGCCTGCGGGTCACTCGTGTCCACAATTGTAGCCCCGGCCGGCGGCTCCACGTCCGGGCGGATCGCGCCGGAGTATAAAGGATAGGGACGAATCCATGAAAATACTGCTTCTGCTGGCTGCAGCCGCCGCGGCTCTGGTCGCCCAAGACCGGCCCATTGTGCTCAAGACGTCCACGCTCTTCGACGGCAAGGGCAAGACGCTGCACAACACCATCATCGTGGTCGAAGGATCGAAGATCACCCGCGTGGGCGGCCCTGCGCCGGCGGGCGCGATCACGTACGATCTGACGGCGCTCACGGTGTCCCCCGGCTGGATCGACACGCATTCCCACATCGCGTATCACTTCGACAACAACGGATCGCTTGGCCGGCCGCGACGAGCCCGCCTCGCAGGCCTGCTGCATATCGCCGAGAACGCCGTGCTCACGCTGAACGCCGGATTCACGACCATTCAAAGCCCCGGCGCGATGGTCGACAAGGATCTGCGCGAGGCCATCGCGCGCGGCGTTTTTCCCGGGCCGCGGATTCTCACGTCGCTCGAAGCGCTGACGGAAACCAGCGGCGATGCGGCTAAACTGCGCGAAATGGTTCGCGAGCGCAAGCAGCAAGGCGCCGATTTCATCAAGATTTTCGCCTCGAAAAGCATTCGCGAAGGCGGCGCTCAGACCATGACGCGACGAGCAGCTTCAGGCGGCCTGCGGCGAAGCCAAGGCGCTCGGGTTGCGCACCATCGTGCACGCGCACTCGCGCCGAATCGGCCAAGGCAGCCACGCTGGCCGGCTGCACTTCGATCGAGCATGGCGCCTACGTCACCGACGAAGTCTTCGATCTGATGGCGCAGCACGGCACCTACTACGACCCCAACATCGGCCTGGTGCTGCAGAATTATCTGGAAAACAAACCCAAGTATTTCGGCATCGGCAACTACAACGAGGAAGGCTTTGCGTTTATGGAGAAGGGCGTCACGATCGTTCTCGACACCTTCAAGAAAGCGCTGACGCACAAGAATCTGAAGATCATCTACGGTACCGACGCCACCGCCGGCGCTCACGGCCAGAACTATCGCGAATTCATCGTCCGCGTGCGCGACGGCGGCCAGGATCCCATGGCGGCGCTGATTTCGGCAACTTCGCTTTCGGCTGAATCGCATCGAATATGGGCGATCAGATCGGCTCCATCGCTCCGGGCATGCAGGCCGACATCGTCGCGTTCGACGGTAATCCGCTGCAGGACGTAACCGCCGGCGGCCCGGGCGGTGTTCGTGATGAAAGGCGGCAAAGTGTATGAGAATCTGGCGCGCGGTTCGAAGAATCCCGCCAATCACGCTGCCGCCGGGACGCGCTGATGAGCAAGCCATCCAATCTCCTCGCCCTGGCCGCGCTGGCGTTCCTCCTTTGCACCAGCGCCGATCGCGCCCCTGTCGACTGGGCATTCTGGGGCGGCGATTCAGGCGGCGCGCATTATTCGGCGCTCGCTGATATCAACGCTTCAAATGTTTCAGGATTGCGTCAGGCCTGGCTGTGGAAGACAGGTGAGACTCCGCTCTCTCAATACGGAACGCGCCCCGGCATATTCGAAAACACCCCGCTGATGATCGACAACGTGCTGTATGTCAGCACGCCTTATAACCGCGTGGTCGCGCTCGATCCGGAGACGGGCGCTGAGCTATGGTCGTACGATCCGAAATCCTACGTCGACGGCCAGCCGCCCAACGGTACCGGTTACGTGCATCGCGGCATCGCCGCGTGGCGCGACGCGCGCGACGGCGGCAAGATGCGGATCTTCCTCAACACGCCGCTATCGCCTGATTTCCCTCGATGCGAAGACCGGCACAGCCCGTCGATTCCTTCGGCGACAACGGCGTGGTGGATCTCAGCCAGGGCTTGGTCTGGCAGATCAACAAAATGCACTACACCGAAACGTCGCCGCCGGTCGTTTATAAGGACCTGGTGATCATCGGCAACGGCGTCGGCGACCGGTTGATGTATCAAGAACGATCCGCCCGGCGACGTGCGCGCTTTCGACGCTCGCACCGGTAAGCGCGTCTGGACGTTCCACACCATTCCGCAGGCAGGCGAGTTCGGGAACGAAACGTGGGGAAACGAATCGTGGAAGTTCACCGGACACACCAACGTCTGGACGCCCTTGACGCTCGACGAGCGCGCGCGGCCTGGTCTATCTGCCGGTCAGCACGCCCGAGCAACGACTTCTATCGGCGGCAATCGTCCCGGCGATGGTCTGTTCGGCGAAACACTGGTGTGCCTGGACGCGAACACCGGGCAGCGCAAGTGGCATTTTCAAATCGTGCACCACGGTTTGTGGGATTACGATACTGGCGTCGCCGCCGGTCCTGGTCACCATCACCGTCGACGGCCAGAAGACTCGACGCGGTCGTGCAGCTCACCAAGCAAGGATTCGCGTTCGTGTTCGATCGCGTAACCGGCAAACCAGTCTGGCCGATCGAAGAGCGCCCGGTGCCGGCGAGCGATGTCGCCGGCGAGCACGCCTCTCCGACGCAGCCCTTTCCAACCAAGCCTCCTGCGCTACACGCCGCAGGGCGTCACGCTCGACGACGCATTCGATCTGACGCCCGAGTTGAAAGCGGAAGCGCAAACCGAAATGCAGAAGTACCGGCTCGGCCCGCTATTCACGCCGCCATCGTTGCAAGGCACGCTGATGCGGCCCGGCATCATCGGCGGCGCGAACTGGGGCGGCGGCGCGTTCGATCCCGACTCCGGAATGCTCTACATCAAGACGTACCAATCAGCCGGACGATGGTCCGTCGTGAAAAAGACCGACCGGTCGGCGGCAAATCCGCGCGCGTCCGAAGTCGACGCGGAGTGGAGCGGGCGATCTGGGCGCGCAAGCGACCTTCCATGGCGGCTTGCCTTTGACCAAACCGCCCTACGGTCATGTAACGCGCCATCGATCTGAATCATGGAACAATCGCGTGGCAGCGCCCGTTTGGCGATTGGCCCGAGCTTCGTGGCAATCCGGCCTTGAAGAGCGTAAAGCTGCCCGACGAGCTCGGCGTCGCCGGCCCGCAGGGCGGCATGGTGACCAAAGGCGGGTTGTTCTTCGTCGGCGGCGAGCGACATGTCGCTGCACGCCATCGACAAGACGACCGGAAAAGACCTGTGGAAGGGGCCGTTGCCCGCGCGCTCTGATGGCACGCCGATGACCTATCGCACGCGAGCCGGTCGGCAGATGGTCGTCATCGCGATAGGACAGGGCGCTGATACCGCATTGGTCGCGTTCGCGCTTCCTTAGACCTGCGGCGGCCGCCCACACCTTGACCTTCGACCTATCCAGGCGTATGCTGAACTGTAGAAGGTTGAGGTATCGATGCCCTCTCCGCGTTTCCCCATCCCGCAAGGCACGCTCGACATGCTGATCCTCCAGATCCTCTCGCTCGAACCCGCCCATGGGTACGGGATCGCGCAGCGGCTGGAGCAGATCTCGCGCTCGGTGGTCCAGGTCAACCAGGGCTCGCTCTATCCCGCCCTTCACCGCCTGCAGCAGAAAGGCTGGCTGCGCGCCGAGTGGAAACAGTCGGAGACCGGCCGGGAGGCCAAGTTCTACTCCCTTACGCCCGCCGGGCGCCGCCAGCTTGCCGTCGAGAAGGATAGCTGGGCGCGCCTCTCCGGCGCCGTCAACCTGATCTTCGAGGAGGGCAGCCGATGATCCAGCTCTTCAACTGGTTCCGCCGCGGGTCCCTGGAGCGCGGCCTCGACCGCGAGCTCCAATATCACTTCGATCGCCGCGTCGCCGACCTCACCGCCGCCGGCATCCCCGAGCCCGAGGCCCGCCGCCGCGTCGCCGTCGAGCTCGGCCTCGCCCAGGTGCGCGAGGAAGTCCGAGACGTCTGGCTCACCCGCTGGCTCCGCGATTTCCTCTACGATCTCCGCTTCTCCGCCCGATCGTTCCTCCGCAGCCCCGGCTTCACCGCCGCCACGCTGCTCTCGCTGGCCCTCGGCATCGGCGCCACCACCGCCATCTACTCCCTGGTCGATCAGGTGATCCTGCACGCGCTGCCCGTCCGCGAGCCCGGGCGCCTGGTTCTCGTCGATTGGAACGGCGACGACCTCATCACCGGCGCCTTCGGCTCCTATAACCTGATGCCTTACCCCATCTGCCGCGACCTCCAGCAGCAGACCCGCTTCTTCGACGGCGTCCTCTGCCGCGCCGAAATCCAGGTCAACCTCACAGCCGGCGGCGATCCCAGGCCCGTCGCCGCCGAGATCGTCTCCGGCAGCTACTTCCCCGTGCTCGGCGTCGGCCCCGCGCTCGGCCGCGTCATCGAACCCGAAGACGATGCCGCGCCCGGCGCCGGTCCGGTCGTGGTGCTCTCGTATGACTTCTGGCAGGCGCAGTTCGGCGGCGCTGCCGATATCGTCGGCCGCAAGGTCCTGATCGGCAATCACCCCATGACCGTGGTCGGCGTGGCCGCCGCCGGCTTCCGCGGCGTCGACGTCGGCGCCGTGCCGGCCTTCTGGATTCCCACGTCCATGTACGCGGACGCGAACCTCGGCACCGATGAGGATCTCCTCAACAGCCCCACCCGCTGGCTGCAGATCCTCGCCCGCCTCCGCCCGGATCTCACGCCCGCGCAGGCGCAGGCCGGCCTGCAGCCCTGGTTCAAGGCGTGGCTCGAGGACAGCACCCGCCGCCCCGGCTTCCCGAGTCATTACGGCCGACCACCGCCGCCACTACCTGGCATCCACTCTCGAACTCACCTCCGCGCCCCAGGGCCATTCGCCGCTGCGCCGCAGCCTCTCCCAGCCGCTCTGGCTCCTGTTCGCCGCCACCGGCGTTCTGCTCGGCCTCGCCTGCCTGAACGTCGCCGGCCTCTTTCTCGCCCGCGGCTCTGCACGGGGCCGCGAGATCGGCACCCGCCTCGCTCTCGGCGCTTCCCGCGGCCGCATCGGCCGCCAACTCCTCGCCGATAGCCTGCTCCTTGCGGTGGCAGGCGGTGTCCTTGGCGCGGCCGTGGCTCCGCTCGCGATCCGCGCGCTCATCGCGTTCCTGCCGCACGATCTCGCCGCCAACGCCCTGCGCGCCACCCTCAGCCTTCGCCTGCTCGCCTTCGCGTTCCTCGCCAGCCTCGCCGCCGGCCTCCTCAGCGGCCTCGCTCCCGCCCTCCACGCCGGCGGCGACAGCCTGGTCAGCTCGCTCCGCGAGCGCGGCGGCACCGGCTTCGGCGGCGTCCGCCTCCGCAAGATGCATCGTCACCCTCCAGGTGGCCTTCTCCCTCATCCTCCTCATCGGCGCCGCCCTCTTCCTGCGCACGCTCACCGGCCTGCTCGCCAAAGGGCCCCGGCTTCGATACGTCCAGCCTCCTCTCCTTCGCCATCGCTCCGCTGCAGAATGGCTATTCCCGCGCCGACGCCTCGCGCCTGGTCCGCCGCCTCGACGAGCAGGTCCGCGCCTTGCCCGCCGCCCGTTCCTCCGCCGCTGCCCGATTTGCCTTCCTCACCGGCGGCGCCTGGAGCAACAAAGTGACCATCCAGACCGATCGCCGCATCGTGACCGATGGCATCGTCAACTTCAACGCCGTCAGCCCCGGTTTCTTCTCCACCCTCGGCGTTCGCCTCCTCGCCGGCCGCGATTTCGACCAGCGCGACTCCCGTCCCGCCGGCGAGATCGGTCCCCGTTCCGCCATCGTGAACGAGGCCTTCGTCAAGCGCTATCTGGCCGGCCGCGATCCCCTCGGCGTCCGCATCGCCCGGGGCGGTCGGCCCGGACGTCAAGCCCGATAGCCGCATCGTCGGCGTCGTCGCCGACATGAGCTATCGCGGTCTCCGTGATGACTCCGAGCAGGTCTTCTTCCCGCTCTTCGAACACGACGACACCGGCGCTACCTTCTATATCAAGGTTCGCGGCGCTCCCGAGCAGGCCATTCCCTCCATCCGCCGCCTGGTCCGCCAGGACGACCCGCGGCTGCCGATCCTCTGGTTCCGCACTCTGGACGACCAGGTCAACCGCTCGCTCAACACCGAGCGCATGCTGGCCGCGCTCTCCGGCAGCTTCGGCGCGCTGGCGCTGCTGCTCTCGTTGATCGGTCTCTACGGAGTGATGTCGTTCGTGGTCACGCGCCGCACCCGCGAAATCGGCATCCGCCTCGCGCTTGGCGCCACGGGCGCTTCCGCCATCCGCCTCGTCCTGCGCGATGCCGTCGCCATGATCGCCGCCGGCATGGCCATCGCGCTGCCTTGCGTCGCCGCCCTCGGCAAGCTCGTCCAATCGCAGTTGTTCGGCGTCACTGCCACCGATCCCGCGACCGTCGCCGCCGCCGCACTGGTCCTCGCCGCCGGCGCGCTCGCGGCAGCATTCATCCCCGCATGGCGGGCCTCGAACGTGAGCCCCACGGACGCCCTCCGGCTGGAATAGCGCCGATCGCCGCAAGCATCTGCGAGGAGGATAATGCCGCGGCCAACTATTTCGAAATCATCTCCAGCGGCAGGTTATTCGTCCGTGGACCGAACAGGCCGATCGACAACATCACCATCGCCATGCTGCCCGCGATCAGGCTGAATACGCCAGACACGCCAAAGCTCGCTAGGAAGAAACCAATCACGAACGAGCTAAACACCACCGAGAGACGGCTCCACGAATACACAAAGCCGATCGCTCGCGCCCGAATTCGAGTGGGATAAAGCTCGGCCTGGTAAGCGTGCAGCGAGTAAGACATGATGTTGTTCGATATGGTCAGCAGCACGCCGAACAAGATCAGCCCAGCCGCTAACGTCATCCGCGCAAAAAGCAGTCCCGATATCGCGATGCCAAGAGCAGCTAAAACGATCTGCCATTTGCGCTCCAGCTTGTCGGCCAGCGCCACCGCTATCAGCGGACCGAACGGTGCCGCGATCGCGATGATAAAGGTGTACTGCAAGCTACTGGTCACAGCGATGCCGCGCTCGATCAGCAACGTCGGAACCCAGTTCGCAAAGCCATAAAAGCCGACGGTTTGAAAAAGATTGAAGACTACCAGCATCAACGTACGCCGCAAATAGGGCGGCCGCCAGATTTCGATGAACCGTCCACGCGATGTCTGGACCTCGGCGCTGGCCGGTGCCGGTAACGGAGCTTGCGATTCAACCGCAACGCGGGTTTCCAGGTCTGCCATCAATTGCAACGCTTCGTCCATTCGCCCGTGTTGTGCCAGCCAGCGCGGGCTCTCCGGGACGCGGCGGCGTATCCACCATACGAATACCGCGCTGGCCGCACCAATCAGCACTACCCAGCGCCAGCCATCCAGACCGAAAGGCGAGATTGGCACCAGCAGCCAAGCCAATAGCGCCACCACCGGGACTGCGGCAAACTGGATCGTCGAGTTAAACGCAAACGCACGGCCACGCGACGCGCGAGGCACCAGCTCGGAAAGATAACTGTCGATCGTGACCAGTTCTACGCCCACGCCGATTCCTGCGATAAAGCGCCATAGGTTTAGACCGGACACATCCCTCTGAAAGGCCATCACGATAGTTGCGGCTGTGTACCACAGTAGCGACCAGGTGAAGATCGTTCGCCGCCCGAAGTGATCAGCCACGAAGCTGAATAGCGCTGTGCCGATGAACAGTCCCAGGAACAGGGACGCCGCGAAGCTCGCGATCCCAGTACTGCCGAACAACCCTCGCGTGGTCGCGCTCAGGATATGGCTGCGAACCAGTCCGGGCGCGATATAGCCGGTGAAAAACAGGTCGTAATATTCGAAAAAGCCGCCCAGCGACAGCAGCACGACGTAAGTCCAGATGGTGCGCGTTGCCGGCAGGCGGTCCAGCCGCGCGCCGATCAAGCCGCTTTCAACGGGCGCTGCTTTTTGGCTTAGCGAACTTCGCGGCATCAATTGGGACGTTCGGTTGCACATCCGTCAACTCGATGGTTGACCGGCCGCTCAACCAGGTGACGGTCCAGCGAAAAGGCATCTTCACGCCCGCCACCTCGCGATAATCGGCGTAGTCGATCTGCGTTGGATTCAAGCCGAGCGGCGATTCACTATAGCGCACCATGCGCACCAGCAAGCCTGTCTTGGGATCGAAATAAAAATCCACAGGATATTTGCCGTCGCTGGTGCCCTGTACCATCTGCACCTCGTGATCGTCGATGGTGGCCGCTGCGCCGGCGTGCCATTGCCGGAGCGCCTGCTTGAGGCCAGCCGGAAAAGACAAATCAGCGTCCAGCTTGGCGCCCCCCAGTTCCCCGTCGGTCAGCTCCAGGACCGGAATAGGCGCGTTGGCGGCCGGAGCTGCCGTCCACGCAATATGTCCGTCATACGTCGTAATACTGTCTCCGATCGACGTATGCACAACCGTAGCGCGCTGCTCCGGAGCTTTCGCAAAAATTTCCAGCGGCGTTTTGTCCGTCTCTCCGAAACCCACGTAGCTGCCCTTGGCAACAAAACTGGTTAGCTTGGCCAGTCGCTGCGCCCCACCGATCGCCTGAATGTATTTGTCCAGAATCGGATCGGCTGAGCGCCCCTGGGCAGCCTGCTCCATCGTGTCGGGCGGCTCCGGCGGAGGAGGAGCGCCGTATAACTCCACCAGGCTCGGCGTCACTTTAGGGCGATCCCCGCCGCGATGGCACGAATAACACGTTACCTCCCGCCGTCCTCCAAAATACGTACGGTTCAGCGCCGACACCATCACCAGCATCTTGCGGCTGGTCTGCTTCAACTCCGTATCGTCGGCATACTTCTCCCAATTGCCGCCGCTTTCAGCGATATGGCAATCCGTGCAGGTCATGCCCAGCGAGGCCGAGATAAAGCCCATGGTCGCCATAAATTGGTCCACGGGAATACCTTTTAGGACTTGAACGTTCTTAAAAACTTTTTCCGCCATGGGCGGTTTCTCGCCCGGGCCGCTCTGCGCACTCGCCAGCGTAACGACCGTAAGACACAGGGTGGTTGCTCTAAAATTGTTCAGGATTCGCACGCGCTCTGATGATAACAGAAGAGGTGATTTCGTCTTGACGGCCCAACACCGATGCTGTATCGTGAAACCCGGACCGAGCGAAGGAGGTCTATCTTGCACCGTTTCTTTTGGATGATTTCTTACTTGTTCGCTGCCACTTGTGCAATCGCACAGACTCCCTCCCCCTTCATCGGCGAATTGAAACAGTTTTACATCGTCAGAAAAGGCGACCTGCTCAAAGCAGCCGAACGCATGCCGGCCGAGGATTATGACTTTAGGCCCACACCCGCAGTCCGGACCTTCGCTCAGCTTCTGGCCCATGTCATCGACGCCCAAATGGGCTTCTGCTCCGCGGCCAAAGGAGAACCAAGAAAGATTGACGCCGCCTCCAAAACCTCCAAAGCCGATCTGATCGCTGCCCTCAAGACCTCCTTCGAGGAGTGCGACAATGCCTTCGCTTTGATGAACGACAGCATCGGCGCTCAAATGGTAAAAGCCGGAGGAGAACGCTCCAAACTTGGCACCCTTCTTTACGCGACTCTTCATGACAACGAGGAATATGGCTACCTGGCGATGTACCTCCGCCTGAAAGGCTTGGTCCCTCCGTCCACAGATAGCCGGTAGTAGGATTAAACGAAGAAAGGAAACACGATGCGCATTGTAGTGCTTACGCTGCTCTCAGTTCCCCTGATGGCGCAGCAGAACGCTCCCAAGATTCCATTCGAGTCTGTACCTGAGCCCCTGAAGTATTCGGCTCAGATGAACCTGGGCGAGGTTCTCTCGGTCGCTGTCAACTCCAAGGGCCATGTCCTGGTAGTCAACCATCCCGGCAGCGGCACCACCGGGCCGCTTTATGGGAACGCGTCCACCCAGTTGCTGGAGTTCGACGAGACCGGCAAGTTCCTGCGAGAAGTGGGACACGGGGTCTACGGCTTGGGTTACGCGCACAGCGCGCGCTACGACAAATACGACAACCTGTGGATCGTGGACAAAGGCACTCATTCCGTCATGCGGTTCAACCCGGCCGGATACGTAACCCTGAACCTGGGCCGCCGCCCAGAAGGCCCCGATGAGCCCAATTACTATCGGGGCAATGGCTTGGGCCGCGGCGGCGAAACGCGTCCCGCGCAGGAGCACGTGGACGGAATGTTCCGGGCTCCCACCGACGTCGCCTTTGATAGCGACGACAACATCTACGTCAGCGACGGCTACATCAATTCCCGAGTCGCTAAATTCGACAAACACGGGAACTGGGTCAAGTCATGGGGAACTCGGGGAGTCAGCGGACAGCATGCCGATCAAAATCCCAGCCAGTTCAACACGCCCCACAATATCGGGATCGACCGGCAGAACAACGTCTATGTTGCGGACCGTGGGAACCGCCGCATCCAGGTCTTTGACCGCGACGGCAATTTTCAGAAATTTATCTTTCTCAACGTACCTTACGACAAGACCAGGCATCCGGTGCTGGGCAACCTCGCATCCAATCCGCCCGACGAGACGCAGCCCTGGACCATCTGCATCACGCAAGGCCCCACTCAGTATCTATACACATCCGACCAGGAACCTGGCCGGATTTACAAGCTCACCCTGGACGGCAAGATTGTCGGAATGTTCGGCGAATCCGGACATGACATGGGCCAATTCAGTTGGACCCACGGCCTGGCCTGCCCATCCGAGAACACACTCTACGTCGCCGACATGAACAACTGGCGAGTGCAGAAGATCATCCTCCATCCGGACAAAGCGCGAACGGGGACGGGTACAAAATAGGCGGGAAAGTCTATTTCTTCTTGTTTTGCTGGCTGAGTTGCCACTGCGTGAAGGCGTCTTCTTGCTCGTCCAAGCCCTGATTTCGAACGATGATCGAGATGCGGCGGTTGGAGGGATCGTTAGGGTTAGTTTTTACGTACAGTCTTTGGTCGGCGAACCCACGCACCTGGCTGATCCGGTTTTCCGCCAGTCCCGAAGCGGTTAAGATTCTTCGTGCTGAATTGGCGCGATCAGAGGAAAGCTCCCAATTGGAATAATCGGGGCGCCCATAAGGAATCGCATCGGTATGGCCTTCGATGGCCACTTTATTCGGCAATTTCACCAGTTCGTCGGCTAACACCTTGAGAAGATCGGCTCCAGCGTCGGTGGGCCGGGGGTTGCCGGTCTCAAAGAAAAGCCCTTTTTGTGTCTCCAGTAGATCAATACGCAAACCCTCGGCCGTGATCGTCATCCTAACCTGCTTGGCCAAGTGCTCAAACGCCGGGATCTGATGCATGGCTTGTTCGAGCTTTTCCTTGAGACGCTCCATATCGGTGCGGCTCAGCGTCAGCGTTTCCCCGATACCAGCATTAGTCGAGCCCGTTTGGCGGCCCTTCCCGGTAGGGTCCTGAAAATAGCCACCCACGGCTTTCTGAACCTTTTCACTGGCGCTTAGCAGCCAAAGCACGATGAAAAGGGCCATCATGGCCGTTACAAAGTCCGCGTAGGCTACCTTCCAAGCTCCCCCGTGCTCATCATCGTGGCTCGCAACCACCTTGCGGACGATGATGATGGGGCGAGCCGTCTTTCCTTTCACGCGGCGGCCTCGGCCGTCGAACCGCCCGGTTGCTTCCTGCAGGCCTTATCCATCTCCTGGAACGTGGGCCGTACGTGATGGGGGATGGCGCGGCGAGCAGCTTCCAGGGCCAACATGGGCGAAATACCCTTCATATATGCAAGCAAACCCATGCGTAAACACATGAAATACTCGCCTTCTGCATCGTTTTGCTTCTTAATATTCGCTGCTATTGGCCCCAGGAACCCATAGCAAAGCAGGATTCCGAGGAATGTTCCTACCAGTGCGGCCGCCACTTTGTGCCCAATCTCTTCGGGCGGGCCTCCTAAAGCACTCATTGTAATGACCACTCCGAGCACGGCGGCCACGATTCCGAGCCCCGGAAGACTATCGGCCATCGTGGACAAAGCGCTGGCCGGCAGGCGGCTCTGCCGGTGTAGAATTTCGAGGTCCGTCTCCATAACTTGGTCCAGATCGTGGATCTCGATGCCGCCGGCGAGCAGGCTGCGCACCGTATCGCAGAAGAAATGCATCGTTTCTTTGTCGGAACTGAAGGTGGGATGCGCCTTGAACAATGCGCTCTTGTCAGGTTCGTCCAGGTCTTTCTCGAGTGCAGTCAAGCCATTCTTGCGTGACGCGGTAAAGAAATGATTAAGAAACTTCAACGTATCGAGGTAAAAGTTCGCCGTATATCGGCTTCCTTTGAAAACCTGCAGAACACTGGAAAAAATGGCCTTTAGCAGGTGAGGAGGATTTCCGATGAGCACGGTCCCAATCGACGCACCCAGAATAATCAGCAGTTCCGCAGGTTGCATCAAAACCAAAAGGTTGCCCTTCTCGATCAGATAGCCGCCGGCAATACAACCGACCACAACGAGTATGCCCACAATCGCGAACATTGCTCTTTGATCGGCTTACGAGCGTATTACCTATAGAGCAGGAGGGATAGTGCCCCCAAACTAGACAGTAGAGAGGGAGGTATACCAGTTCAGGCGCGACCCGATCTTGGACTGCATATGCTCCTCGCCGTATTTCCAGATATCCAAGGCTTTCCAGTAGCCCAAAGCGCCCGGAAGCTGCTTAAAGATGGTTTTCACGTCCGTGCGCGGAGCGGCCTGCAGATAGCCGAAGCCCAAAGAGTGTGCCAGGCGGGTGCCGGCACGCACTGTAGCCACAAGATTTCCGTATTCCTTCGATGAGCGATCGTCGAACTTTCCTACTACGGGACGAAGCCAGGGCGGCAGGTTCCAAACCTCTGCTAACCAAGACGCGGTAGAAAAATGATCGAACCCAAAGAGCATCTGCTCGTAATGCAAGATATCAAAAGGTTTATCGGAAGCAAACATCGTGTCGGTGAGGGTCAAAAGGTTCGCGTATCGCTCCGGAAAGGCCTGAATCAAAGCCAGTCGTCCGATGTCGTGAAGCAATCCCGCCGCGTAAGCAAGAAGGGAGTCCACCTTAGCGGGAGCGGCCAGTTCCGCGCAGCAGTCGGCACAGGCCAAGATATAGCGCCAGTAGCCATTGGCTTCGGCTACAGTCAAAGCGGACTGAAGGTAGTCGTGCACGGAAATCGTAATTGCGAACTCCGCGAGGTCGGCGGCATTCGCGGCGCCGTCGGCGCCCAACCGGCCGGCGTTCATCGCGACTTGGTTGGTTTTCAGCCACAGCGCCGGCTCGCGCTGCAACGCCGCCTCCACGCTCGGATCATCACCGGAGCGTAGAGGAATCTTGTTGAGCAGTTCCATGGCGATAGGCGCCAGAGGCTCTATTCGCTTGATGGTACTTGGGACAACCATCGAGACAAGCGTAGCAGATGGCCGTTGACTCTTCATCAAATTGTGCAATGCTAGACTCACGACCAGTCGGAGCCGTGTAATGCAGTGGAGAAATTTAGCCGTATGCGTGTTGCTTTCCCTTTCGGCGGCCGGTCAGTCAGCTAACCAACCCCAAGATACCCAACCGGCAACGGGTTTCAGTCTTCGTGTCGATACCACCCTGGTGCAGATCCCGGTGGCGGTGACGGACTCGCTCAATCGCTTCGTTTTGGGCCTCCAAAAGGAGGATTTCCACCTATTTGAAGACAGTATTGAGCAGAATGTGGCGCATTTTTCCGGCGAGGACGCGCCGCTGTCGATCGGTCTGGTGTTTGATGAGAGCGGCAGCATGGACTATAAGCTTCGAACTTCTCAGGCAGCCGTCGCTCAATTTTTGAAGACGATGAATGCGGACGACGAAGCGTTTCTGGTGGAGTTTAGCGACGCGGCTAAAGTTTCAGTGGGATTCACCGCCAGCACCGGCGAGATTCGAGAGGCCCTAAAGAACGCCAAGCCCGGCGGCCTGACCGCGATGCTGGACGGAATAAACCTGGCCCTGCACGAAATGAAAAAGGCGAAGAACTCCCGGAAGGCGATCGTGATCATTTCCGATGGTGGAGATAACCACAGCCAATACACGGCGGCTCAGATCGAGGCGCTGGTCCGCGAAGCGGATGTACAAATCTACGCCATGGGAGTGTTCGAGCCCAGCTTGCCTCTGGGATTGTCGGCGGAGGAAGTCTCAGGGCCGCGATTGTTATCGGAGATCTCCACGCAGACAGGCGGGCGGGCTTTTTCAGCCGCGCTCGGGAGCGATCTGCCGAGCGTCGCGGCCAGAATCGCGGTCGAATTGCGAAACCAGTACGTGCTTGGCTATTACCCCAAGAATCAAAGCAGAGACGGGAAATACCGGCACGTGGAGGTAAAGCTAGTGCAGCCGAAAGGCGTGTCGGCGTTGAAGGCGCACTGGCGCCTGGGCTACTACGCTCCTTCTCAATAACTAGCGGTGAGCGCCAACATGGACCCCGCCGCCAGGTGAAACGGGGTGTACAGGCATGGGTCGCGGCGCGGGAAGACGCGGAGGCGGCATATGGGGAATCGGAGTGATGATGCCGGACCCTGGCGCAAAACCAACGCGCGGCGAGCCGCCGACACCGCCGATCCGCAGCGGAGACGCTGGTACATAAGTGCGAAGTCCGCGCACTACCAATCCCAAGATGAGCGGCCGCGAGGTAAATCCAGGCAAGTAGATCGAGTTGAAGCCCGGTTGGTAAGGATTATAAGAGCTATACGACGCGCCTGGCGATACTAAACCAACGGCGGGCAAGCCGAGGAAAGGAAAATTAGTAAAACCGTCGAACCCGGGCGCCACCGAGGCGGGATCTTCGCCGATCTGAGCAGTAATGGCGTTGTCCGCCAAAATGGACTCGCCGCGCCCGATAGCCCAATCGTTGAGAGCGTCATTAGGCTGCTGGGTCGGCCGTTCCGGCACCAGCACTTCAGCAAACGGGAGACTCATCCCGCGTTCAACTGATACCGGTTCGCCACTCGCGCCGGAGAACACTTCCGCTTGTCCTTGGCGGACCCACATGCAGGGGGGATCGGAATTGATTCGGTAGACACCCTTTTGAAGGATGTGAACCCTCCAATCCTTGTAAATTAAGGTGACGGAGGTACCCGGATTGGGATCGCCTGAGTCCACGATGGCAGAGCCGGTCTGCAATTCAACCTGCGTGTCCGCAAGATCATTCGCGACCATGCGAATTGCGCTACGCTCGCCGATGCGAAGGAAAACTCCGGGCGTTAGCAAGATCTCGGCTCGCCCGTCGGCTGTACGTAACTCGGCGCCCTGAGGCATGCTTTGGAATCTGCCCAGATGAGACTCCAGCGGCCGATCACCCAAATAGACGGCGCCTTCGAAAAAATGGATTACGCCGGAATGGGTAGAGATCACCGACTGTGAGTGGACCGGGAGCGCCAGCGCCATGACCCCAGCCAACGTAGAAAAAGCACCCGCGCGGTTGGACATAAAACAGCCCCTGGATGAGTATGAGCCTATCCCATGATGGGGGTCAAGTTCGTAATTAGCGGGAGCGCCTTTCGCCGCTCGCCAACCACGTGGAGAGGTAGGCTTGTGCTCGGCCAGCGATAGACGTATACTCGGCCCGTAGGACTGCGGAAACGCGGACGGGGGGTTTAGTGCGCCTAGAATGTGATGTTGTATTACATATGGTTGGGCTAGGCCTTTTGATGGCGGGATCGGGCGCTTTGGGCCAACCATCACAGAGTCCCACGGCAGCGGCCGTTCTGGCTAAATGTCAGCAGTGTCATGGCGAGAAGCTGCAAATGTCCAACCTGAGTGTCGCCAGCCGCGATGCCATGGTTAAGGGCGGCGATCATGGCACCGCCATCGTTCCGGGCAACGCAGCAGGCAGTCTTCTATACCAGCGAATTACCGGCCAGGTTGCTGCCGGCTATGCCGATGGCGCCGCTTCCCAGGCTTACTGCCGAAGAAATTGCGGCAGTGAAGAACTGGATCGATGCGGGCGCTCCGATGGCGGCCGATCCGAAATCCACGACTGCAAGCAAGGCCGATGACAAGTCATTATTGGTTTACGGAAGCTATCAGGAAAGAAAAATCACCGATGCCGACCGCGAGTGGTGGGCGTTCAAGAAGCCGGTTCGTGCGGCGACGCCGCACGTGAATGATTCCCGATGGAGCAAGAATCCCATTGACGGGTTTGTCAAAGCAAATCTGGAGGCGAAAGGTCTCACTCCGGCGCCCCTGGCGGACCGAAACACTCTGATTCGCCGGGTCTATCTGGATCTGGTAGGGTTGCTGCCATCTCCAGCGGAAGTGGATGCCTTCGTAAAAGATTCGTCCCCGCGCGCATATGAAAACCTGGTGGACAAGCTGCTCGATTCGCCGCATTACGGGGAACGCTGGGCGCGCATGTGGCTGGACGTAGCGCGCTATGCCGACAGCACCGGGTATGAATACGATTACGACTACGCCGAGGCGTGGCGGTACCGGGACTATGTGATCAAAGCCTTCAATCAGGACAAGCCGTATAGCCAGTTCATCATCGAGCAGCTGGCCGGCGACGAACTGGAGAAACCTTACGTTCGATAGCTCTGACTGCAACTGGTTTCGTGCGCCTGGGGCCACGCGTGGTGGACCGCGACCTCGAGAATCCCAATTACCGCTTCGACTATCTGGATGACATGGTTCGCACCACATTTCAGAGTTTTCAAGCTCTAACAGTGAATTGCGCCCGCTGCCACGATCACAAATTCGATCCGATCACACGCAAGGACTACTACAAGTCGCTGGCCATGTTTAACGGGTTTGTAGAATACGAGCATCCTCTGGTTCCGAGCGATGAGTGGACTAAATATCAAAAGATCGCGGACGAAATCAATGGCAAGACGAAGGCTTTGAACCAGCAGATCGCGGCCATCGAAGCTCCCTACAAGAAGAAGCTTTTCCAGGCCACACTGGCCAAATTCCCAGCGGATATCCAAGAAGCGTTTCGCATCCCCGAGGATCAGAGAACGCCGGGGCAGAAGCTCCTGGTAGCGCAAGTCTCGACTGTTCGGGCGGTTGATGACGATGCCTTCGGCGGCGCGCCGGCCAAAACAAAATTGAGCGAACAGGACGAGCAGTCGCGCAAGAATCTGGAGGACCAGATCGCGGCGCTGAAGAAGCAGCTTCCGCCCCGCCCTCCGGTTGCGTTGGGCATCCGGGACGGAGACTTCCGATTCACTCCACACGGGCCGTTCCAACCTGGAACCGCGGGAGGAGTCATTTACGAGGACTTCGGGTTCAAAGGCAAATATCTTCCCTCAACAGGCGATTCTTACGAGCCGCCACCGATGTACTTTGCCAGCACGGGGCTGGGTGCCTTCGCGGATGAGATGAAAGCGCCGGTGGTGGAGCCCGGATTCCTGACGGTGTTGGCAAAGGAAACCTGCCTGTGGCCGATCCCCCAAAGAACGGCTACCCGACTAGCGGACGCCGCAGAGCACTGGCTGAGTTCATTGCTTCAGAGGACAATCCGCTAACCGCGCGCGTGATGGTCAATCGGATGTGGTATCAGCATTTTGGGCAGGGGATCGTGTCCACTCCCAATAACTTCGGAAAAATGGGTACTCAGCCATCCAATCCGGAACTGCTGGACTGGCTGGCAACAGAATTTGTGCGGCAAGGCTGGAGCATCAAACAGATGCAGCGGCTGATCATGAACTCGGAAACCTACAAGATGGCTTCCACCTATCTACCAAGCTGATAGCGCCGCCAAAGATCCCACAGATCAGTTCCTGTGGAGGTTCCCGGTGAAGCGGCTAGAGGCGGAAATCATTCGCGATGCGGTGCTTTCGGCGAGCGGCGATATAAATCTGAGGTAGGCGGTCCAGCTTTCTTCCCGCCTATCCCGAAGTCAGTAGTCAGCGGGGCTCCAATTCGAGGCACGTGGCTGTTGACCAAGGATGATCCCTCGACCTGGAAGCGAAGCATCTATGCCAATGTCAAGCGCAATCTGAAATATCCGATGTTCGAAGTGTTCGACCAACCCAACGCCAGCTTGAGCTGCGAACGGCGCGAGGTGACCACCGTTCCGACCCAGGCTTTGACGCTCTTCAACAACGAAACTTACTTACTGGAAGCCCAACACCTGGCGGAGCGTGTCCAGAAGGAAGCGGGTGCGACCCGGCAGCCCAGGTGAAGGTTCTCTATCGGATCGCGTTCAGCCGGGAAGCACGCGATAAAGAGGTACAGCAGGCCATGGAATTCCTGAAGAACCGCAGTAGCCAGCGGAGCAAGCGGGGCCGCGAAGAAGCGACCGAGCTCGCTTTAACGCCGTTGGGGGAGCTCGCCCATGTGGTCCTGAACTCCAACGAATTCGTTTATATCAACTAGGACTGCCATGAAAAAACAAGAGTGTGACGGAAGAAGCCAACAGCGTTTTGTCTCCAGGCGCGATCTTCTTTTTCAGGTGGGCGAAGGCATCAGCGGTATCGCGCTCGCATATCTGCTGGGGCAGGACCGTTTACTTGGGCAGCCCCGGCATCGACCGGGCAGCAGGCTTGCGGGGGCTCAGCGGGTGTCACGGATTCTCCGTTTTTGCCAAGCCGCCGCATTTCAAGGCGCGCGCCAAATCGGTTATCTCGCTGTTCATGTGCGGCGGTGTCAGCCAAGTGGACACTTTCGACTACAAGCCGATGTTGGAGAAGTATCATGGCAAACCGCTCGAAGGCAAAGGCGAGGTCACTGTGCGGCAGGGCTATCCGGGCCCTTTGATGCGAAGCCCGTATCAGTTCAAGCAATATGGCCAATCCGGAAAGTGGGTTTCGGAATTGTTTCCGAACATCGGCGGAATCGTCGATGAGCTGGCATTCATTCATTCGGCACAGGGCCGGTCGGTGGATCACACGCTATCAACTTACGAATGGAATACGGGCTCAATTATCGCGGGTTATCCGAGCATGGGTTCGTGGGTCACCTATGGCTTGGGTAGCGAGAACCAGAGCCTACCGGCGTTTGTGGTGATTCAAGATCCGCGCGGCGGTCCATTCACAGGTTCTTCGCAGTGGAGCTCGGGCTTTCTTCCCGCGGCTTACCAGGGAACCATGTTTCGCGCGGCCGGCGACCCGATTTTGGATTTGCATCCCCCTTCCGGTTCGCTGGACCTCGCCCAGCAGCGCGCCGAACTGGACCAACTGGCTCGCATGAACCAGAACTACGTCGAGACGCATCCCGGAATTAGCGAGCTGACGGCCCGCATCAGTTCTTATGAGCTGGCTTTCCGGATGCAGGGCTGCGCCCCTGAGGCGATGGACATCGCTTCTGAGAGCGAAGAAACCAAGCGGATGTACGGGCTCGACAACAAAGTGAGCGAACCATTCGGCAGGCAGTGCCTGATGGCCAGACGTTTAATAGAGCGCGGCGTGCGCGTGGTGCAACTTTGGAATGGAGCGGTGGTGAATCAGAACGTGGACACTTGGGACGCCCACAACAGCATCGTGGAAAACCATGGACGTCACGCGCCGGAAGTCGATAAACCGATAGCCGGCCTAATCACGGATTTGAAGCGGCGCGGGCTGCTGGACGAAACGCTGGTGGCATGGCACTCGGAATTCGGCCGAATGCCTCTTTCGCAGAAAGGCGTTGGCCGCGACCACAATCCAGGAGCGATGACGGTTTGGATGGCGGGCGCCGGAATCAAAGGCGGGCAGTCGATCGGGGCCACCGATGAGTTCGGTTGGAAGGCTGCGGAGCAGGTTGTCTCCGCCCACGATTTGCACGCCACTATTCTTCACCTGATGGGAATGGATCACAAACGACTGACCTATTTCTACAACGGCCGGAACATGCGCTTGACGGATGTGGCCGGGGAACTAATCCCACAGATCGTCGGCTAGGCCGACGGGCAGCTTACCATTATTCGAGTTAGCGCGAGACCTACCGTATAGTTACGTCTGCGTCGATCGTGTTGGTCCCAGCTTTGCTTCCAGGCTCGATTTTGATTCCATTTCCATGCTCGTGCCCAGTCGATATGGGAGGGTCGGGCGGGTGACCGGGGCGGCGTGGTGGGTGGCTGTTAACGATATGCGTTATATCCACCGCTGGGCCGTCGATAGGAAAAACGTAGGGGCTATTGTTGCACACCGTGACGGTGGCATCAATATCACCATTGGCGAGTGTTCGCACAACCGGTTTATTAACGTTGGCCGGGCGAGGTGGGCATTGAACGACGGTAACGTGAATGGTTATGTGGGGCACCGAGCGAAACTCCTTTCACCCGCGAAGGCTAGCACAATCCCATGCGCTTTTGTTCGGTCGATGAGTCTGCGGCACTGCGGGTTTGTTGCGACAGCTTGCGCCGCAGATGCGGATTCTGGTGGCAGTGGCCGTGCGCGGAATCGTACCGCTGCGTGTGAAGCGGCGTCCCTCGGTGGATGCCCTGGAACTACCGCGAGACGCTGGTGCGGCTGGCGACGCCCATCGCTGCGTAATATGATGGACCTGACCTGGCCGAAAAGGATCCACTGCCGCCATGGTTGGGTGACATTCCGAAATACCCAGAAAACGGGCCCCCCCAAAAAGGCAAAACCCGACAAGGTTCTTGGCCGGGCGCGCACAGCGGCGAAAATGTTTCGTTGCGGGCTTGGATGCCCGCGTTTCGACGAACGACCAGCAGACGCTGGCAATGCGGAATCGGGGTATATGGGAAGATACGAATCGGCCGCGTCTGGACGGTTGCCTTGCAAGTCCGCGAGGTGAACTCTGGGTGGCGCGACGAGAAGCCTGGGAGAAAGTCCTGGGATTCAGTTGAGCGCTGCCGGGCCTTCAATTTCCCTTCGTGCCTGGCTTCGGGGTCGGCTGAAATAGCAGCGATGAAAAGGCCGCCAGGTTGCGGCGCCAAACTATCATCGAGTGGCCTCCTGGTATTTCGACATCTGTATGATGAACGCCCTTGGAGGAGAGCCAGGCGCGGAGAGCGCGGTTTGAGCTTAGTAGCGCGTCATCGGTGCCACAGGCTACCCAGAGAAGACGGAGCTGCGAATTCGCAGTGGAATCGAGACCCTGGAACGTCAAGTCGAAATCCTTTAACAAGGGAGCCGTGCTGAACGCGCCGATCCACGCAAACCTGTCGATCGCCTTCAGACCTACGTACAACGATTCGGCGCCGCCCATCGAAAATCCAGCGATGGCGCGGTCGTTGCGGTCTTTTGACGCGTGATATGTCCGTTCGACGAACGGCATCACTTCGCTGAATAGTGCATCGCGGAAGTGGTCAAAGTTCTCATAGTGAATCGGGTCGCTCGAAGCGGGCGCGCGTCCCGTAGGAGTAATGGGTAAGCGGGCCGGAGACCACGACATGTATCCCGGAACCGCATACCCCAGTGGCATGACGAGGAGCATCGGCTTGGCTTTGCCCTGCGCGATGAGATTGTCAAGAATCACGTTGGCAAGCCCTCCGAAGCCCGTCCAGATCAGAGCGTCTCGCGGTGTGCCATTCTGTCCGTGCAGGAGATAGAGTACCGGGTAGATGCGTTTCGCCGCGGGATCGTAGCCCGGGGGTGTGTAGACATAGAAATCGCGGTCATCACCCGCCACTGCCGAGTGGTAGAAGTGCCGGTGAACGGTGCCGTGCGGCACGTTGTTGGCTTCCCATGGCAGAGTTGAGGGGCCCGGCACGTGGAGTCCCCCAGAGAAGAACAGTTCAGGATTGGCAGGGTCGATCACGCGGACTCCGTCATCGATGAAGTTATAGAGATAGTAGTCCGGCTCAAGCGGGCCGATTGTGACACTCCAAACGCCCTGGTCGTCCTTCTCCATGGCAACAGGCTTCGGCTGAATTCCAGACAGCAAAACTTCCTTCGCGTTTGGGGCCCGAAGCCGGAACGTCACAGTTCGATCCCCATGGACCTCCGGAGACGTCAGAGGTATAGAAGGATTGCCTTGTGGCGTCGCCGTTTGGCTGAATAGCGTAAAGGCCACCAACAGGAGACCGAACCAGTTCATAGTAGAAGTCTAGTCCATCCAGGTGTGTCGGTTTCAGCGTGAAGTGGAGAGCTTGCCCGTTCGCGGTAGCGAGTACACAGCCATCTTCGGTCGACCCTATTTGGACAACGCCGCCTAATCATTGGCGACTGATGGACCAGACCGGCTGCTCAAACGCAACTGGTTTCAAGATGGTAGGCCAGACTAACGAGTTCACGCAGGGTTGCCGAAAACTCACGTTTGCTCAACGGGGCTACGGCCGATTATCTAAGCCGGGCACAGATCATTTCCAGGCGATTCACAATCAATATGTTGGAGTTCCAAAGTTCGATAAATGAAGGCCAGGCCATGAAGAAGCAAGCACGCAATCACATCAACCGCGAGCTAAGTGAGTCCGACGGAACGCCCGCCAAGCGCGCCGGCGCAGTCTCGGGAGAGTTTGTCACCGAGGTGTTCGAGTACGACGGTGGAAGGCAGGTCACGGTGTACGTTCCACCGGACCCGCCCGAAGCAATCGTCTTCGCCGGTGACGGTCAAGGAATCTCGAAGTGGGGCCGGTTGCTCGAGAAGGCCGACGTACCGTCCACAATGATCGTCGGTGTACATGGGCTGACCGATGAGACGCTGCGGCTCCATGAGTACTCACCGGGCTTTGAGCCGGAGCGGTTCGCGGCACACGAGAAGTTCTTCGTCGAGGACGTTCGCCTATGGACGGAGTCGCGGTTTGGGGTGGCGCTGCCCACTGAACGTACCGCAGTGTTCGGCGTCTCGGCGGGTGGAGAGCTAGCCCTCGCTCTGGGGCTTCGGCATCCACATGTCTACGGTGCGGTCTTGTGCGCCTCCCCTGGTGGCGGTTACAAGCCGCCTGGCGTTATGCCGAGTCCGCTGCCGCGCACATACCTTGTCGCCGGCACACAGGAGCCGTTCTTCCTCGAGAACGCAAGAAGGTGGGCGGACGCGCTGCGCGATGCAGATGCGGATGTCGTCATGAATGAGCGAGCTGGGTTGCACGGTGGCGCATTCTGGCGAGAAGAGTTCCCGCTGATGGTGGCGTGGGCATTCGGACGATGACGCATTTGTGTCTCAGCGGCGGTCTGATACAACAACTCGTCTCGTGTGATCCATCGCCAGGCTATCGAAGACTGGCACTACGGGTGACACAGGGATACTGCTCCTGATCTGTGCACGACTGCCGAAAGCTCACTGTTTGTTGCGAGAGTATTCTTCAGTGAGGTTGCTCCCCATGTGTTGGTAGCGTCCTAACAGTGCATCTCCAGCAGCAGGCCGAGCACAACCAAGGACAAAACACTGGCCCCGATCCAGGTCGCGAACCATTGCAGCTTGGTCGGATACCGCTCATCGGATTCGGTCGAGTATTGATGGGGACGCAATGACGGGGGGACAACGCGATGACGCAGTGCTGAACGCTGGTATCTCATTCTATCTTCCAGCCACCAAGAATCATACGCCACTTCTGGTAGGAATGGAAGTATCTAATCACGTTTTTCAGCCTCGAAAATTTCTTACACCCCGCTCTGTCTGATCTGCATCTTTGTCGGTCCAGCTTGAGAGGAGGGAAACGATCGTGGGAGAAATATTCAAATTGAAAGACCGCAGCAGGGCCATTTTTTCGGATAAAGACCAGCGCAGAATAATCCCCATTCCAGCGAGGGCCATGGTGACTCTCGTAGGTGGAGACATCGATGAGGACGCATTCGTCAAGATTCGCTATGAGGGTAAAGTTCTCCTCATGTCCTCGGAAGATCTTCGTAGCGGTGGAGAGCTGTGGGGAAAGTCGGCGTAGTTTCTGTGTCGCTGATCCTTGGTCCAGTCGTTTCCAGATCGACGCCCGGACTCCTTCAGGAGGAGAGGGCGGCCCGAAGCAAGTTCACGAGGTCACTGAGGTGAAAGGGTTTTCGGATGAAGTGCTCGACTCGCATCCCGGTGAAAGTGGCATCGACAGTTTCCTTGCCGTAGGCGCTACTGAGAATGATTTTCAGGTTAGGTCGAATGCGCTGAGCCTCTTCGAAAATCTCCCGGCTTGATCTCCCGGGTAGTGTGACATCCAGCAGAATCACGTCAAGATCATCGATGTGTGTTCGCAGCAGATCCATTGCGGCAGATCCGTCGCCGGCTTCCATCACCGAGAAACCTTTCTTTCGGAGAGCCTTTGAGACCGCTAGGCGCAACAGCTCTTCATCCTCCACCACAAGGATGGTCCCAGCCCGGACATTGGACTCCCAGGTCCCAGTGGAACTGATGACATTTGGCGTGTTAGAAGTCTGCTTAGAAGTACACGGCAGCAAGACCTGAAACGTTGTTCCTTGATGGGGAGCGCTTATGAGATGAATGGCGCCACCCTGGGAGCGGACGATGCCCTGGACAACCGCGAGCCCAAGACCGCGGCCAGGGAATTTGGTGCTGAAGAACGGATCGAAGATTTTCGCCTTTACCTCTTCCGTCATGCCACAGCCGGTGTCCGACACCTCCAGCTGCATGTAGTCACCCTTGGTCAAATTCGCCGGACTCCAGGTCGCGCGCGATATAGAGATTTGGATTACTCCTGCTTTGTCGCCAATGGCCTCTGAAGCGTTGATCACCAGATTCATCACCACTTGCCGGATCTGAGGCGAGTTCCCCAGCACAGGAGGCAGGCCCTTATCAAGATTGGTCTTCAAGACTACCTGTTTTGAAATCGAGACCTTCAGCAACTCCAGCATTTCTTCCACCAGCCACGACAGATCAACGGGCTCAACCAGGCTGGTTTGATCTTGTCCCGCATAGATCATCAGCTCGCGAACGATCTCGGCACCGTGGATTGCAACAGCCTTAATTCTTTGGAGCTCTTCCACTGGAGACGAACCCGCCGGCAGGTCTGCTTCTACCAGCTCCGCTTCCGCGAGGATGCCCCCTAGCAGGTTGTTGAAGTCATGAGCAATGCCGCCTGCCAGCACTCCCAGGCTTTCCAGCTTCTGTCTGGCGAAGGCTTCCTCCTGCGTACGCCGGGAATCAGTAATGTCCTGACAGGTGCCAAACACCCGCACCGGTGATCCATCTTCATCCAGCGACAGCTCCCATAAGCAGGAAATCGTCCTCAGATTACCGTTAGGATGAGCAATCTGATACTCGACCGAGTGCCCAATCTTCCTAGCGAGAGAGTCTCTGATCAGCCGCTCCAATCGCTCCCTGTCGGGTGGCATGAGGTCTTGCAGAAATCCCTCGAAGCTGGGTTTGTAATCTTTCGGCTTCCCGAAGATTCGGAACATTTCCTCGGAACCAGATACACGGTTGGCCCGAAGGTCCCACTGCCAATGACCAACTTGCGCGAGCCGCTCGGCATTCTTTAGGCGGCCTTCGCTATCGCGCAGAAGTTCCCGCGCATTAACCTGCTCGGTGATGTCCTGAGTTGCCCCCGCCAGACGAACCGGTGCGCCTTGATCATTTCTGATTACTTCGACGATAGAGCGCACAAATCGCACCTCGCCATCTGGCCGTACGATTCGGTACTCCAGGTCAAGGGGCGCGATGATGGAACGGGAATTGCCGATGGCTTCCGAAATCCTTTCCCGGTCCTGGGGGTGAACGTAGTTCAGGAAAGCCCGGAAGTTTGGTGGAGCGCCGTTCGTCAGCCCATATATCCGAAGCATCTCCTCGGACCAGTGGATCGTGTCGCCGTTAACATGACGCTCCCAATTCCCGACCTTGGCGAGACGCTGCGCGTCCTTGAGTTGGGCCTCGCTGGCTCGGAGCCGCTCTTCGATCAACTTCTGCTCGGTTATGTCAATGCAAGAGCCGATAAATCCGACGAAATCGCCTCCCCGGTACTGCGGTGTCCCGTTGTTGAGGAGCCAGCGGTATTCCCCACCGGCGCATCGAAGCCGGTACTCCATCTGGAAACTGCGGCGGGAGTCAAACGAGGAAGAGTAAATGGCACGGCAACGGTCCAGGTCATCGGGATGCATACCCTCAGTCCAGCCGCCGCCCACTTCCTGCTCCATGGTCCGGCCCGTAAAATCCAGCCAGGGCTTGTTGAAGAAGGTGCAATGCCTGCCCAAGTCAGATATCCAGATCATGACGGGCGCTGTGTCGGCCATGTTCCGGAACCGCTCCTCGCTTTCGTGCAGTGCAGCTTCAGCCTGCTTCTGCTCGGTGATATCACGGGCAATCGCCGAGATACCAAGAAACGCTCCCGCAGAGTCTCTGATCGGGGAGAGCGTTAACGAGACCGGAACCGGGTGGCCGTCCTTTCGCACTCGCGTGGTTTCGAAGTGTTCGATACGCTCGCCGCGGCGGAGCCGCTCCACGACCTGTGGAATCCGGTCCAGACGGCTCGGTGGGACCAGCCTTGATATAGGCTGCCCCACTATTTCTTCCGCTTTGTAGCCATAGAGATTTTCGGCGCCACGGTTCCAACTCACGATGGTGGCATCGACAGTCTCGCCAATAATGGCGAGCTCGGAGCACTCGACGATCGCGGCCAAGTGCGAGCGCTGCTCTTCAGCTTTCTTACGCTCCGTGATATCGAGGCTGACGCCCAGCATGCGTTCCGGTTGGCGGTCCTCGCCCAGAATCATAGTCGCCTTGGAGAGCATCCAATGCACACCGCCGTCGGGCGACAGCACTCGGAATTCGGCGTCCCAGCCTTTGGCTAGTTCCAGACTCTCGCGGGCAACCGCCCACACGCGCTGGCGGTCGTCGGGATGAATCAATTTCATCCACTCGCCGTAGGAGGCCGGAGGATGACCGAAAACCTTACAATATTGCGGTGACAGCCTGACGGCTTTGTTGCGTAAGTCGTACTCCCAGACTCCTAGACCAGTGCTGAGCGCGAGCTGAAGTTGCTGCTGGGTTTCTTGAAGAGCCCGCTCGGCCTGAATCCTGTCCGTTACCTCCTCCAGCACGGCGACGAAGTATTGCGGCTGATTGCCCTGGTCTCGGACCAGCGACACAAACAGGCGCGCGCAAACAATCGTGCCGTACTTGCGGATATAACGCTTCTCGGTCAACCAGGAAGAAATCTCGCCGCTCAGAAGCTGGCGAATCGCGCCGAGAGAAGCATCACGGTCGTCCGGATGAGTGATATCCAGAAAGGTCTTGGTCCGCAATTCGCCTTGTGTGTAGCCTAGTATCTGGCAAAGGCGATCGTTCACAAGAAGCCAATCCCCAGTGAGGCTCGTCTGGGCGATACCGACAGCCGCCTGCGAGAAGATCGCGCGAAAACGTTCCTCGCTCTCGCGCAGGCCCCTTTCGGCATGCCTGCGCTCACTGATATCCGTGAACAAACCAAGGAGCCCGATGCACACGCCGCCGTCATCGTACATGGGCAAGCATGAAATGCCGACCCAGATTGCCGAACCATCGATGCGACGCAATCGAAAATCGAAGGGCCGGCCCCCACCGGCAATTTGAAGCCCGAACTGGCGCTGCGCTTCTTCTAAATCAGCTGGAAAAACAGAATCAAAGCAGGATAGCCTTTGCAGGGATTCGACGTCCGTACCCAGGATTTCAGCCATACGCTCATTGCAGAAGATGGTTCGGCCTTCAGGGCTGACCACCCATACACCTTCGGGCACAGCTTTTACAATCAGGCGGTACATCTCGTCGTTTGCGTTCATGTTCGAGATTTTCAGGCAACTCCGGGCTAAAGCAGATTCTACCTCCGGCGAGGCTCATTTCGAGCTATCCATGATGTGCTGAGTTTGCCGCCGGAGTTTGGCCGTCACGTTTTTCCTCATACGTTCGGTGCGCTGCTGGATGAAGCAGGAACTGATGCATTTACTATGATGAAGCTCATGGGTTACAGCACGGGCACGCTTGAATCCGTAAGAATGAGCCGTGACTCGATGCCCGGGTGGCGAAATCGGCAGACGCAAAGGACTTAGAATCTCCAGACTACGAATGGTCAAAAACTTAGCCTCGGCTGACAAACAACCAGAAACGCCTGCACTCGCCGCCAGGCTATCGTCCGCCGGCGGAGTTCGAGGCAAGTGTGGTGATCTGAATCTTCAAAAACTGGCGCCAGGGTGCTTCCTGTGGGTCGGGCCTGCGCCGAGCCAAAGGACGCGACGAAAGGACCGCGCCCTGCTCATCGTCCACGATAAATTCGGCCGGCTATTCCTCGGTCGGGTTGGTCGCCAGTGTGGGGGCATATGATTCATGGGCAAAACGCGGAAGGAACTCAGCGCCATAATGAGGCGCTGCGCTGCTCCGGGAGCGTATCACGACTGCGGATACGACTCATGTTCCAGCTCCGGTGTTCAGGCGTATTGCGATCCATGAAAAGAAGGCTACACAACCGCCAGCATACTCTAGCATCCGATCTTGGTCACGGCTTGGCAAGTCCAACCCATGCTCCCACGACCAAAGGCTTTGCCTTGTTTCGCCGCCGGGTCAAGGGACGATGGCAAGAGAAGACTGTTGAATTGAATGGACGCACGCGTGGTGCACATGAATCCACCCCGATCTCGGCAGTTGTCTACGCCGGTCGCCCAAACCTGCACATTTTCCAACTTGCCTGAGTATTAGTTGACAGGGAGCGCGAACGCGCCCCGAGCATCAGACAGCGGGCAGCCCACCAAGCAGGACTCGTTGTGGGTGTTGGACATTGGGTCGAGCAACATTCGAAGTTTGCGTGGTTGCGCCACCGCTTACGCACACTTCGTCAAGCCCCGAGCGGCGGCGTCTGGGATCGGGGTTTGCCCCCGTGGTTGGCGTAGAGCCGTCACAGCGCAAAGCCTGTAAGTGTTTAAGGAATTGGTAGCGCTAACGGGAATCGAACCCGTATTTAAGCCTTGAGAGGGCTCCGTCCTAACCGTTAGACGATAGCGCCAACCGGCAACCTCATTGTATCAGGCCACCCCGCCGTGGACTACTCCCCTTCCGCCCTTGCTAAACTGAAGGTTACCTCATTTCTCCTGGCTCCCGGCCACGCGGAGCCAACGGAAGGTACCGATTCAAATGATTTCATCGACACAGCTACGCCCCGGCATGGTCATCAAGTTCAACAACGAGCTTTACACCATCTTTAAGACCGAACACCGCACTCCTGGCAACCTTCGCGGATTCGTCCAGGTCAAGATGCGCAGCATCCGCAGCGGCTCCATGACCGAGCATCGCTTCTCATCGGAAGATCGCGTCGAGCGCGCCGCCCTGGAAGAACACGAGATGGAGTACCTCTATGACGACGGCGAGTATTACTATTTCATGAACACTGAGAACTTTGAGCAGATGCATCTCACCAAAGAACTCCTCGGGGATAGCGTCGAGTTCCTCGTCTCGCAGTTAAAGGTCAACATCGAGTTTTACGAAGGCAAGCCCATCAGCGTCGAACTTCCTCCGACTGTCGATCTCAAAGTCGTCGAAACCGAACCCGGCATGAAGGGCGCCAGCGTCTCCAACGTCACCAAGGCCGCCAAGCTCGAAACCGGACTGGTCGTCCAAGTCCCTCCCTTCATCAACGAAGGCGAGAAGATCCGCGTCAGCACCAGCGAAGGCACCTATCAGGAACGCGCCTGATCGGCTCGCGCTTTCACCACCGCATCCGCACCGTCCGCCGAAGGCCCTCCACTCCGCAGTGCGACAATAAAAATGTCAATGGTGATCGACGGCATCTACTATGCGCTCGCCCTCACCGCCGGAGGCGCCGCGTCTGGTATCTCAGCCGCCCCGTGTTCGGCATTCCGCTCTTTCGTGCTGGCGCTGTTCTGTCTCTACTTTTTCCGCGATCCCGAACGCACCATTCCCGACGGACCCGTCGCAGTCTCGCCCGCCGACGGCAAAGTGGTCGGCTCATCGGCGCCGATAGCGCCGAATCCACCCGCATCAGCATTTTCCTGAACATTTTCGACGTCCACGTCAACCGCGCGCCCATCGCCGGCAAGATCGCGAACGTCGAGTACACCAAGGGCCAGTTTCTGGTCGCCAGCCGCGAAGTCGCCAGTTCGCAGAAACGAGCGCAACACCGTCACCATCGCGGGCGACTGGCACCAGCGTCCGCTTCGCCCAAATCGCCGGACTCATCGCGCGCCGCATCGTCTTCTATAAGAAACCCGGCGACACCGTGGCCAAGGGCGAGCGCGTCGGGCTCATCAAGTTCGGCTCGCGCGTCGATGTCTTCCTCGGCCCCGAATGGGAAATCAAAGTCAGACTGGGCGAGCGCGTCGCAGGCGGCTCCAGCATCCTCGCCAGGCGAAGCAGGCCTGATGGCGCGGCTCACGTTCAAAGAACGATTCTTCGATCCCCGCTCTCCTGCGCGGCGATCCCGCCGCGCCGCCTACGCGCTGCCCACGCTGTTCACCGCCGGCAACATCTTCCTCGGATTCATCGCCATCGTGCGAGCCATGGAAGGCGCGCTGCTCGGGGCCAGCTGGACAGCTCGGCCGCAATCCGCATTTTGAAGTGGCCGCCAAGGCCATCGGCGTCGCCGTAGTGCTGGACGGCCTGGACGGCCGCATCGCGCGCATGACCAACACCGTCAGCGATTTCGGCCGCGAGATGGATTCGCTCGCCGACGTGATCACCTTCGGCATCGCTCCCGCCGTTCTCGCCTACACCTGGGGCGTCCAGTTCGTGGTGCCCGGCGGATTGCTGCACGGATCACCGCGCCGGCTATTTCTTCGCCTTTCTCTTTCTGCTGTGCGGCGCCGCGCGCCTGGCGCGCTTCAACGTCCAGACCAATCCGGTGCCCAAGAATCCCGGCCGGCCGGACCGCAAGTATTTCGTCGGCCTGCCCATTCCCGCCGCAGCCGGCATGGTCGCCGCCATCGTCTACGCCGCCGATAGCGTGCCGCTGGAATGGTGGATTCTACTCGGCGTTGTGGCTCGGCGCTGCTGGCGCCTGCTCTCGTTTCTGATGGTCAGCACCTGGCGATACCCCAGCTTCAAAGAAGTCAACCTTACGGGTCCGCGCTCGCCGCTCACCGTCATCCTGTTCGGCGCGCTCATCTATTTGATCTGGAATTATTCTCAGCCGGTGCTGCTGGCGCTCGCAACCCTGTACGTCAGCACCGGCATCTTCATTCGCGCCGGCGGAATCATCCGCCGCAGGTTCCGCCCCCAGCCTCCTTCGCCACATCCCGGAGCATCAAACCAGTTAACATGCATTCCCATCGCGACACATCGTCGGATATGAAGACGCCCGGACTCCGTCGCCATCGTCGGCGGCGAAACCCTGCTCGGCAAAGAAGTCCACGAGCTGTCTCGAATCCGCAGATCTTCCCGCCAGCGTCAGCCTGATCGCTTCTTCGAAGGAGACCCGAGGACGCCAGCGTAATTCTCGCATCGGACGCGACGAGCCCATCGTGATGAGTTCCCTCGCAGGTCGCCGATCTTGCTTCCGCCCAGATCGTACATCCTGGCCGGCTCCAAGCGAAACCAGCCACAAGGCCTACGAGACGAATCCAGGCGCGTAAGCCGACCGCCAGTAGTAATTGATCTCAGCGGCGCGCTCGAGGACTGGCCGGACCGCGCGCTGCGCGCGCCCATGGTCGAGCCCGCGAGTTACTGACGCCATGGGGCCGATTCAGATCGATCGCGCATCCGGCCGCCATCGCCCTAGCGCTGCTCCTCACGCAACTTCGCAAAAGCCGGTGCCATCCGGCGTCGGTGATCAAATCTTCGAGCCCGTCAGCGAGCGCGGCAAGGCCGGCATCGACGAACTGCAAAAACAGGCCGTCGGCGTTGCTATCCTTCAAGCCGCTTGCCAAGGACGTCTTCGACGCGCAGGTCAGCTTCAACATGTTGCCGCAATATGGCTCCGAAGCGCCGCACTCGCTCGAAGAAATCGAGCTGAAGATCGACCGGCATCTGGCCAGCTTGCTGGCCGGCGCCGGCGCGCTCGCATGCCTTCGCTGCGCTTGATCCAGGCGCCGGTGTTTCATGGCTATAGCATCTCGGCCTGGGTAGAGTTTGAAGAGAACCCCGGAATGGAACGCGATCTTCCAGGCTCTCGCTTCGCGCCACATCGACGTCCGCACCAAGGATCAAGAGCCGCCCACCAACGTCGGCGTCGCGGGCCAAGGCGGCATCACCGTCGGCTCCATCGCGCAGGATCGCAATCAGCCGCGCGCCTGGTGGTTCTGGATGGTGGCCGACAATCTGCAAATCGTGGCTGAAAACGCTGTGGAGGTTGTCCGTGAGTATTTAGGATAATGCGCGCGATTTCCGCCGCAGCTTGCGCGCTGGCTTTGGCACTGGCCCTCAGCTTCTTGCGGCTATCACGTCGCCGGCCAAGCCGACCTGGTGCCGAAGACAGTCCACACCATCGCCATTCCCGCCTTCGCGAACATCACCATGCGCTACAAGCTGACCGATCATCTTCCCGCAAGCCATCAGCCACGAGTTCATCGCCCGCACACATTACCAGATCGTGAACGATCCCACACAGGCCGACGCTGTCCTGCGCGGCGCGGTGATCAATTACGTCGCCTATCCCACCCTGATCGATCAAGCCACCGGCCGCACCAGCGGCCTGCAAGTCAACGTGACGCATGCAAGTCAGCCTGGTGGAGCGCGCCACCGGCAAGGTGATATTCTCCCGCCCGAGTTTCGAAGCGCACAACGCTACGAGATCGTCGTCACAATAACATCCAAGGTACTTCGACGAAAGCGGCGCGGCGCTGCAGCGCTTGAGCCGCGACGTGGCGCGCGACATGGTCAGCTCGATCCTGGAGAATTTTTGAGCCCCGATCAGTTCCTGCAGCGCATTCGAAAAAGCCCGCCCGCGCCGGTGTACTTGTTTCTCGGGCCGGAGGTTTATCAGCTCAGCGCGCTGCCGCCGGGCCTTGGTCGACAAGGTGCTGGCGCCCGAGGATCGCGAGAATGGCTTGAGCCGGCACGATCTGGAAGAGACCACGCCTGGCCAGTGTCCTGGACGATGCTCGTTCGCTGTCGTTGTTTGCGCCCAATCGCGTGGTCTGGGTTTCCGGCGCCGAAGGCGTCCTCCCGCGTGGCCGCGCCGCGAGCGAGGAGGAAACCACCGCCGCCGCTGAACTGGCCGCCTATCTTCGAAGCCCCACTCCCGGCACAGTGCTGGTCTTCGAAGCCAGCCGCTACGATTTCGACGGCGAGGATCGCGCCAAGATCGAACGCGTCCAGAAATTCTACTCGCGATTCCGGAGGTGGTCGAGCTCCGGCCCTTACAGCTCGAATCGGCCCGCCGCCTGGCGCAGGATCTGGCCAAGGAGGCGGGCTTGCAGATCGGGCTTGTCCGAAATCGGCCTGCTGGTGGAATCGCTCGCCGCCGACGCCGGCCGCATCGCCAACGAGATCGAGAAACTGCGTCTCTATGCCGGAACGAATCGAAAAGTTACCGCTGACGACATCCTGCGTCTGGTTCCCAACGCTCAGGCATCCACTATTTTCGCTCTGGTCGCCGCGCTGGGACGAGGCGATCGCAAACGATCGCTCGATAGCTTGGACACGCTGCTTCGCGAAGGCGAATATCTTCCCTTGGCGCTTACTTTCCTGGCCACGCAATTCCGGCTGGCGATGGTGGCGCAGCGAATCCGGCCTGCGAACCTCCCAGCAAATCCAGGCGCAAATTCACCCAGCAGGGCATCCGCATCTGGCGCGATCGCGCCGACCAGATTTATCAGACCGTGAGTGCGTTTCCCAAGCGACAAACTGGCGCGGGCCATCGAGAAGATCTTCTGGGCGGACAAGGCGCTTGCGGGACACGCGTCCCGACGACCGCGTGGTGATGGAAGAATTGGTGTTGAGCTTGACGGGCTGAGCAGCTTACGCGATCGCTTTGCAGCCGAGCCTGCGATCCGGCTCTTGTAGCGTGCCGCAGTGTTCTTCTTGATGATGCCCCACTGCGCCGAGCGGTCGATCAGCGAGAACGTGGCCGGAAGCGCAGCCTGCGCGCCCTTGGCGTCTTTCTGTTCGATCAGCCGGCGCATGGACCGGATCTGGTGACGCAGCCGCGATTTGCGGAGACGGTTCACCACCGTCTTCCGCTTGGTCTGCCGCATGCGCTTCAGCGATGAATAAGTGTTTGCCATTCTCTAGATTCTAGGATAGCTTAGCCGCCCTTAAAACTCAAACCAGCCGTCGAATGAGGTAAGTTCTTAGAAGTGAGCCCCCCGGTTTTGGAGCTGCTGGAATGGATTTCGCGCCGGCCCAGAACTTACGCCGATGCCATGGACGCTTGGCGCACTACTTGCCCCCGGCATTCCGCCTGGGAGGATGCCTTGTTGGACGGCCTCATTGAGGTAATCGAAAGCAGCGACGCGCTGCCGTCCCTGGTGTTTGTCACCTCTCGGGGCCAAGCTTTGCTCCAAACCGTGTCAACCGGCAGCCGCGAAACTTTTCCGTTGTAGAATCGTCTCGTGGCTGGAGGTTGCGCGCGATCATGAAGAATTTCCTAATTGGACTGGTGGCCGGGATCGTTCTTTCCGGGCTCACCGCCCTGATCCTGATCTTCGCGATGGTGCGCTTGGCCGGATCGTTCGCCGAAAGGCCCGTGACCGTCGCCGACGGGTCCACCCTGGTAATGAAACTGGAAGGAGACGTTCCGGAGAAATCGCCTGCCGAAATCCCTCTGCCCTTTTTCGAGGCCCAATCCCCCCTGTACCGTGGAAGAAGTCTGGGACACCCTTCGCAAGGCCGCCGGCGACTCGCGCATCAAAGGCATCATCTTCGAACCCCGCGGCCTCTCCATCGGCTGGGCCAAAATGCAGGAGATCCGCGAAGATATTCTGCAATTCAAGAAATCCGGCAAACCCATCATCACCTATCTTCGCTCCCCCAGCGGCCGCGAATACTACCTGGCATCTGCAACCGACCGCATCTATCTGGCGCCCGAGGATTCGCTCGATCTCAAAGGTCTCCGGGTAGAGGCCATGTTCGTGAAGAATACTCTCGACAAGGTCGGCGTTAAAGCCGATGTCATCCACGCCGGCAAGTATAAGGATGCTGGTGATGTCCTGACCCAAACGTCGATGACTCCCGAGACCAGCGAAGTCTTGAATCAGATTCTGGATCAGTATTACGGTAATCTCATCGAAACCGTGGCCCAGGGGCGCAAGAAACAGCCCGAGGCCGTGCGCGCCATCATCGACGAGGGTCCCTATATGGCCAACGAGGCTCTCGCGAACGGCCTGGTGGATTCGCTCGGATATGACGACCAGGTGATCCAGGACATGCAGGGCCGCCTCAAGCAGACCGAGTTGAAGACCGTAGCCATCAAGTCCTATTTGAAAGCTGTCCGCACCTTCCAGCGGCGTGGTCCGCCGCATCGCTCTGGTGGTCGGCGAAGGCGAGATTTCCCGCGGCAGCGGAAACGCCAACTCGGATGAACAGGGCATCACCGACACCGCCCTGATCAAACTCCTGAAACAGGCCGAAAACGATTCGTCCATCCGCGGCGTGATCCTGCGCGTCGATTCTCCCGGCGGCGATGGCATGGCATCCGACAACATCCTGCACGAGGCCAAGAATCTGAGCAAGAAGAAGCCGCTGGTGATCTCCATGGGCGACTTGGCTGCATCCGGCGGATACTTTATCTCGGTCACCGGCGACCCGATCATTGCCTATCCCAATACGCTCACCGGATCGATCGGTGTGATTTTTGCCCGCTTCAACCTCCATGGCCTGTATGACAAGATCGGCATCAATAAGCAGCTCCTCACGCGCGGCCGTTACGCCGACATCGATTCCGAGTACGCGCCGCTGAGCAACGAAGCCCGCCAGAAAATTGCCGGCCAGATCGATGGATTTTATAAAGGATTCGTCAGCCGCGTGGCGGAAGGCCGCAAGAAGAGCTTCGATCAGATCGAGCCGCTTTCGCAGGGTCGCGTCTGGCTGGGCGTTCAGGCTAAACAGAACGGCTTGGTGGACGAACTCGGCGGATTGGACCGGGCGGTCGAATTAATTCGAAAACGCGCCAACATTGCAGCCACCGATCGAATTGCCCTGGTCCCCTATCCCGGCAAGCGCAGCGTGCTCGATTTCCTGGTCAACCGGTCCGACGACAACGCGGCGCTGGAAACCAAAATAGGCGAGGCTCTGGGCCAGCTGCCGATACGAGCCTTATCGCACGGTGGATTCTTGAAGTTGATGCCGTACTCGATCCGCGTGCGCTGAGTTCCGCTAGAACGCGTGAACTGAGTCGATCCCGTTGGCCTGCAGAACCACCTGCATCTTCTCCAGCGCGGATTTGTGGATCTGCGAGACGCGGCTTTCGTTGATGCCCAGAATTCCGCCGATTTCCTTCATGGTCATCTCGTTGGTGTAGTACAGAAACACTACTTTCTGGTAGCGCTCCGGGAGGGTTTTCATGGCGACGCTTAGCACGGAGCGCATCTGCTCGCGGGAGCACATATTGTCAGGCTGCGTTTCCGGCTTGCTCGGGAAATCCGGAGCTGGAAGATCGTCGTGCTCCGGCGCGCGCGATGACGCCGAGATCAGGCCCACGCTGCGCAGGTCAACCATCATCTGACGCCAGCGCTCCACATCCACGCCCAGCTTCGCGGCCACTTCGGATTCGGTAGGAGTGCGCTGCAGCGTCGCGGCTAATTCGCGGGTTGCCGCTTCCACTTGCTTGTGACGGCGGCGCAGATCGCGCGAGGCCCAATCCAGTTGTCGAAGGCTGTCCAGGATCGCGCCCTTGATGCGATGTTTGGCGTAGCTCGAGAAGGCCACCTGTTTTTCAGGATTGAATTTGCTGGCCGCGTCAAATAAACCCAGTACGCCGGCGTGAACCAGATCATCCAGATCCACATGCACCGGAAGATTCTCATGCACCCGCACCGCGATCGCTTTCACGAGCGGAAGATGCTCGAGTACAATCCGGTCGCGCTTGGCGATCTTAGCGGCTGAAGTGCTTTGAGCGGTCTTGGTCTTCATCTGGGTTGCCTTTCTTTTTGGAGCTTCCTGAGTGTCGAGACGCTCCTCTAGGTGCAAGCCGGTCGCCACAGATGGACTACGCGAAAAAGAATGCCCAACGCGGGTGTTTGCCTTTAGTTCTGCGTACAGCATATGCATGAGACTCAATGAGATGGATCTCACCTTCGCTGTACCGCTTTAGTACTTCCATCGGAAGTACCGGCTTAGCGCCTGGCGACTAGGAATCTCGTAATGGAACTGATCGGCACCCTTAGCTCTGCCGAAATGGAACTGACGTTCCAAAATGAAACGCGACCGAATCTCTCTCCTTCTACGCTTATCGGGTCGTTGTGCCGTGACCTTGAGGGACTAGGGCTTTCTCAAGGTGGCCAGGTAGGTTCTTACCGCTAGTCCTGCCAGGAATATCCAGACCACTGCCAAAAACTTGCCGTCCAGCGTAAACCCCGCCAGCAGCGCGATCGCCGCATAGCAGGCCATGGCTGCCAGTAGGCTCGGTCCTTTTCTGTTTGGTTGCGGTTCGTCGTCGTCGGCGGGCGTCAAGCCTACCTGCCCAGGAACTTCTCGATCATCTCCAGCGACCGCTCCGCCATTTGCAGACTCGTTCGAGAGCTCTCCGCATCGCCCGAACGCATGGAATCCATCGATTCCTTCATCAAATAGTCCATCCGCGATTCGGCTTCCAGCATATCCCCCCGCATGTCTACCCCCTGCCGCTGCATCTGCTGCTGCAGGGCCCTCAGGCCGCTCTTAGCCGAGCCTACGCGAATCGCCACCTGGTTGTATTGTTGGCGAAGCTCGTTCATCTCAGCCGCCGAGGGCCGCGCCGGCGCCGGTGTTGCTGGAGCTTGCTGGGATACTGCTGGAGCTGGCTGTTGAGGAGTGGGTGGGGGTTGCTGTTGCGACCCGGGTGCCTGCGCCCCAGCCGGCGATTGGCCGCGTGCCTGCTTTTGGGCCGACGCGCTGCGCGCGGGAGCCTGTGGCGCTACTGCCTGTACAGGCGTCGCCGGTGGCGCAACCGGAGCCTGAGCCGGCGCGGCCGTGGTGGCCTGCCCTGCCGCTTCAGACGATTGGCCCGCTGGTGCAGATGTGGCCGCGGTTGAACTGGATGATGCCGCTACGGGGGGCGAGCCAGCCGCAGCCGGGCTCGCCGTCGATTCTGCCGATTTGTTTTCCGCCGGTGTGGTCGCCTGCGGAGCTCCGGTGCTGGCGCTGCTGTGCATCAGTTTGGGGCCTTCGATAATAGCGGCCGCCAGCACCAATAACGTCGCTACCGACCCCAGGGCCATATATAAGCCCCGGCGGCTCCCGGATTTCGACTGCAGCGGTATGGACGGCCCCGGCGCTGGCAGAATCGGCGCGGGCCCCGCCAGAACGGGCGCAGGCCTCGGCTGTGCCTGAAAAACAGGCGCCGCTGGCACCGGTTGCCGCGATGGCGATGGTACAGCTATTCCAGTAGCAGTAGGCGCGAATTGCGATCCGACGGGCGCCACCGGCGGCGCTGGAACGGGCGCCGTCTTGGCAAATCCCGGCAGCGGTAAAGGAGCGGGCGCAACCTTCGCGCTCGCCGCCACTGAACCTACCGTCACTCCCATCGACCCCGCGAAATTTCGGAGCGCGGCGTGGAAAGCATCCGCGCTTTGGAAACGCTGCTCCGGATCCTTCGCGATCGCCATCAGGATGATGTCATTCAAATCCAGCGGTATCCCCGCGATGATTTCCATCGGCGCCACCGGCCTATTTTGCAGGTGCGCCGCCATGATCGAATAATCGCTGTCGCCCACGAACGGCCGCCGTCCCGTCACCATCTCGTACAACGTCACGCCTAACGAGTACAGGTCCGACCGCAAATCTGGCTGACCGCCATTGATCTGCTCGGGCGACATGTAATACAACGAGCCAACGGTGGTACCGGTTTTGGTCAGCTGCCGGTCAGCCTGCATGCGCGCAATGCCGAAATCCATCAGCTTGACCACGCCCGACGGCGTCAGCATAATGTTGGCGGGTTTGATGTCGCGATGCACCACGCCCCGCGCGTGCGCATAGGCCAGCGCATCAAGCACCTGCGAAGTACAGTGCAAAGATTCGCTCAGCTCCAGCGGACCTTTCTTCAGCAGCTCATCGATGCTGCTCCCCTCCACGAACTCCAGCAGCATCACCAGCTGATTCTCTATCTGCTGCGCGCTGTTCAAGCGAGCGATATTCGGATGGTCCAGCGTGGCCTGCACCTTGATCTCGCGCTGGAAGCGGTCCGCCAGCGCCGAATCGCCGCCCAGGTTGGGCAGCAGCACTTTCATCGCCTCCACCCGGTCCGAGATCACGCTCCGAACTTTGTAAACCTGGCCCATTCCGCCAGAGCCGAGGATCGCGACTATCTCGTAATCGCCGACGCGCTCTCCAATGTTCATGCTGTGCTCCTATGCTCGAGGGCGAGCGGAACGTTAAGGAATGTGAGGATTTTGCCTACCGCTTCACGCGGTCGCCGACCTTCACGCCGGCTGTCCCGTCGTAGGTTCCTACCGCCGATGCGTCATCCACTTCGGAAATAGTGATGGTGCCCATGGGCGATTCGCTCCGCCGGATGACCTTGCCGGTGGCCGGATCCTTGATCTCGCGCCCGACCCGCGTGACCTGCAGTTTGTCGCCGACGCGCACACCGCCGCGCGATCCGACGTTCAGCACCAGCGTGGCTCCGTTCACGTCCGCCACCAGGCCGTCCACAGGTATGATCACGGTCGGAATCTTAGCCGCACTCTGCGCCAGTCCCTGCGCCATCTCGGTGACCGCCTTGTTGGTGGCCTCGCCCAGAATCGTCGCGCCGAAATTCGAGCTCGACATGTCCATCCCAGCCCCGCCCGCGCCGCCCGAGGAACCGCCCGCGCCAAGCAGCGATGTTCCGCCGCGCGATGATTCGCCCTTGCCGCTGGCCACTGCCAGAATTTCAGCCGTATCGGTGCTGATCATGCGCGCGCTGATTTCCACCACCGCCTTCGATTCGCGTTTGCTGACTCCGCCGATGCCGAAGCCTCGGGTAAGGCCGCCCACCGCGCCTCCCCCGATGTTGGTGGCATGATCATCGCGTCCGAATTGAGTAATGCTGCCGATAATGATCGCGCTCACGCCCAGCACCTTGCCGATTTTGGCCGCGCTCGATGGATCGGCACGGTTGCTGTTGGAGAAATTCTGCTCGCCCAGCACCTTGTCCAGTTCCTTGCGCTCGATCACCGAATAAGAGCCGTCCTTCACCAGGCGGTCCACCAGCATATCGGCGATGCCCTTGCCAACGTCCACGTTCGAGCCAAACACCGCGGAGACCCCGGATTGCACGGTGCCGTATTCGAAATTCATAACGGCCACACGCGTCTTATTCTGCGCGCTCGCGATCGATGTGAGCACAAGTATACTGAACAGAAATCTCTGCATAATTTGCCTCTCCCGGCTATTATACGCCTGAACTCCGCGGATCCTAGTAGATCTGTAGTACTACTAGCCCGCAAACGGTATAATCTTGGAAACTCGACGAAAACTCGACACCGGAGGCCCTATGGCGGAAGAAAATCTTGGTATTGCGAGCGGCCTGGTTGGAATGCTCAATGCCTTTGTCGACCCGATCGGTTTGGCCAGGCGCGTCAAGGCTAAGCTGTTCTGGCTGTGGCCTCTCATCACCATTTGCATCATCTATATCGTGGTCGGCTATCTCATGCTTCCCTATACCATGCAGTTGGTCGACTTTTCCATGCAGCAGCGCATGGCCGCCCAAAACCTCCCCGCCGAGCGGATGGAGACGGCCCGGAATATGGCCCATACCTTCAGTCAGTTCGGGATCGCGCTTACACCCGTCTTCGTCGTTGGGGTTCTTGCCCTGTTAGCGTGGCTGGTCACGGTCACCGGCTCCATAGTCGGCCTCCGCGCTCGATTCAGAGACGTGTTTTCCCTCATGGCGGCCTGCTCGCTGATCAGCGCCCTGCAGGTCATCGCCACCTACATCGTAGTCCGTGCCAAAGGCGACGAGATTCAGTCCCCCGAGCAGTTGATGGCGCCCTTCGGAGCCGACATCTTCATTCAGGACGTCCATGGAGCGATGCTCGGCTTCCTGAATTTCTTCTCGATCTTCGAGATCTGGTACCTGGTTATCCTCGGGCTTTCCCTGGCGTACTTGACCGGCTCATCGAAAGGCAAGGCCTTCGTCGCCATCACGCCCGCCTGGATTATTCCGTTGCTGCTGGTGATCGTCCGAGCGAAATTCAGCCCTGGCGCGAGCAGCTAGGCTTCGTCCAACCCGGCCGGCTTCTTGTGCTTGGGCTTCTTGCGCTGTGTCTTCGGAACAATCACCTTGGGCGCAGGCACGTTGCCCACCCGCTCTCGCGCCAGCCTGCGTACGCCCTTCTTGCTGTCGAACCCTTTCGGCTTGCGCGCCATCCTGTCCTTTACCGGCCCGCCGCTGTTCCGAACAAATCTTTCAAGAATGCCTGGTCCTCCAGGATTCCTTTGAAAATCGACCTCTGCGCCGCCCCCTCGAATTGCCGTCGAAAATTGCCATCATCGCCTCCCAGCGACTTTGCGGCCTTTAGCTCTGTCAAAGCGCCGATCTTGTCGCCGCCCGCATAATCGAGCAATCCCAGCGTCACGTGCGCCTCCGGCCGATTCGGCCAATAGCGAACGGCTTGCCCCGCCGCGTCACGCGCATCGCTGGTCTTGCCGGCGCCCAGCAGTTTGAACGTCTTGTCCTGGTACAGATATCCGAGGTTGAGATCCAGTAGCCTCCGCAGCTCCGGTAGCGGAGCCGGACTATCATCGACGTTGATATAGATGTAGCGATCGTTATTGGTGTTGCGGCCGCCTTGCTTGCGTACCACCAGCATCGACGCGGATTGCTTGCCCCGCGAGTCGCCCCCGGCCTCATCGCCTGCTTTCACTGCGGCGTACAGTTTCTCGGCCAGTTCCCCGCCAGTCTGTTCGAACGCCCGCCCCATCGACTCGACTACTTGCGGGCCCACCAGAATGTTGCCTTGTGCCGACCAGCTCTTGCCCTGCCGGTCGCCCGCCCATTTCGGAGCCCCCGGGCCAGTGTAGGCTGCGATGTTTCCTTTGGCGTCCACGATGGCCACCTGCCGGCCGTCCTTGCCCTCGAACTTGTCCTCTGCCAGCAGTTGATCGAGTACTTCCTTGGCCGTGCGTCCCTGCTGGAGAAGTTCCAGCCCGCGCGGGCCGTAGCCGACGTTGACATTGGCCTGCGTGGCGATCGCGCCCACTTGCGCCGCCGCCCACGGAACCACCGAGCCGACTGAGAAGTATCGCGATGCCACCGCCACTCCCCAATCTGCATTCACCGGGTCGTAAGCCACGATAGAGAATGTGGCCACTTGCGCCGCCCCCAGCGCCGCGAAAGCTGCCACCAGGAACGAGCCGCGAATTATGCCCAAGTCCGCCAACGTCTCACTCGCCGGGTTTGAGTCCGGGCCGCTCCACGATTTCGATCTTCGCGCCGGCCGGCCCGGCCACGTAAGCGAAGTTGATCGTCGGGCCGTGCGGTAGCGGCAGCGGGCGCGGTTCGGTCAGCACCGTCACACCCTTGCCGCGCAAGTCGTCGATGGTCTTCGCGAGCGGCCCGGTGGAGCGCCAGCCGATGTGATCGATGGCATGCCCTTCGCTGGGTTCCGCCTCGCCGCGCTGCACCAGAATCCACATGTCGCTGAAGCCCGGCGCGCTGTATTTGATCGCGTCGATACGCCCCTTGAGCTTGGTGCGCTCGCCGCCGAACTTAGCCAGCAGCCAACTGAAGTTTTCATCCGGATTCGGGCCGCGCATATGCACGTGATGCAGCCCCAGCAGCTCCGGATCCTGCACCACTTCAATGCGCGTGCCCCATGGATCTTCCACGAACCCGAGTTTGAATAATCCCGGCACGTCGCGTACGGGAGTCACGATCTTGACGCCCGCCGCCTCGAATTCCTTCATCTTTGCGTCCAGATCGGCGACCGAGAATCCTATGTGGTCCACCGCGCTTCCGCTGCTCGGCTTAGCATCGGCCTTCTTGAGAAACAGGAGCCGCGTGCTGCCGAACATGATCCGGTCCGGGGCCTCCGTGATTCGCCGCCCGCCGAAGTTCTTTTCGTACCAGTTGGCGCCCACCGCCGGATCAGGCACATTCACATGAATGTGGTCGTACGGAAATGTCTGCGCCCCAGCAAAGCCCGCCGCCAGGCAGACCCAGGCAGTCGAAAGTAGCACGTGTCGCATCCGGAACTCCTTTCCCAGTGGTCCGCCTTGCCGGACCGAGTCCCAGTCTACCTTAGCCGGCAGGCTCCTGCGGGCGCTGGCTCGTCATAACGCCAAGTGTCCTGTTTTCACTGATTAAACGGCGCAACCCGACTTGCGGTACCTATTTCCGTGGCCGGCGTTTCACGGAAGCGTCGGACTCCGCTAGGCCGGCTCCGTTCCAGACGTCGCGACGGGAGCGATTCCAATAGCTACTGCATGCGTGACTGCAACCGCGCGTGTGGAATCCGCTGCGAGTTGCACCACACTGATTCACAGGCTACTGGGGCTTTTGAAGACCGAGCGCTGAATTCCGAATGTCATGCAACAAACCCAGCGTGCATGTAGTGGCAATGTCGTAAACATCTTGATAAACCAGGTCCAAACGCTTCCCCATCGTATACGTTATCGTTCGCTCCTGCAGCGAAATCGTGACCGCCTCTAGCGGCACGCCAATCGGTGGTATTTTGATCGAACGCACGAGCACCTGAAGATCGGCCTTTGGAATGCCATGATGGTGCTCTATACAGTTCCGGAGGTCGACGTAGGATCGAGCCATTTCATATGACCGACTTTCTTTGGGCAGATACTTCTTGAGCTTGGTTGGTGCGCTGATCTTCGGATTGCGGGCAATTGAAAGTGTCCGGGCCACTATCTCATCGGTTACAATTCTATCAACCTCTTTCTGGTCGAGCGGCAACGGTATCGCGAGGTTTGAGTAGTCATTCGTGAGATCTTCTATAGCCATAAGCTCCTCAATGAACGAGACGACGTCGTGAACCACGTTGCGCACCGTGCTGGCAAGAACGTTATAGCGCGTCTGGTACGGCTGTTCAGGTCGATCAAATGCCAGTGTGATTCCCGGCTGCGGGCTATAGGCTGCGCCTAAGTTGTCAGCGAGACCCGATTCCAGAGTGTTCATGGAGACATTCAGATCCCGCATTCGGGTCTGAAGCGACCATTCACATTTCGCCGCGTATTTGTCGAGGTTGATACTGATATTTATCTGTGCGTCCGTATTGTCCATCGGACCCCATATTGATGGTATAGCTTCGACGTCAGGTCACAAATATGGGCGCCTCTGAGACGGTCTTCGGGACACCTGGCTGACCACTCCCGATATGTACGCATCTTTCCAAAATGCCATTCTCTGACTATAGTCAGAGAATGAAGCAAAATCAGATTGATTTGGTTCGGCGCTTCAACCGCGCCGTTACTCAGCGAATCGGCGCGCTGGACGATGCCTATCTTTCTCGTGGACGCTCACTGGGGTTGTCGCGACTGCTGTGGGAAATTGGCCCGGCTGGGTCTGAGGTAAGGCTGCTGCGCGCCCGTCTTGGCTTGGACTCGGGATACTTCAGCCGGCAGTTGCGCCGGCTTGAGGCAGGTAGGCTAGTTACCACCGATCCCGATGACGGCGATGGTCGCGTACGAAAAGTGCGACTGACCCGTAAGGGTCTTCGAGAGCGGGCGGTATTGGACAGCTCCTCCAATGAACTTGCGGCATCGATCTTGACGCCGCTGACGGAGCCGCAGCGAGACCGTCTGGTTACCGCGATGGCCGACGTTGAAAGGCTCATCCTCGCGTCGCAAGTGCGGGTTGAGATCATCGACCCGCGCGACATCGATGCCCGATATTGCCTGCGGTCGTACTTCGAGGAGCTTGGCCGTCGGTTCGATACGGGTTTCGATCCTGCGCAGAGCATCTCCGCAAGCGATGAGGAGATGACGTTGCCGAATGGGCTGCTACTGGTCGCAAACTTGCTGGGAGCAGCGGTGGGATGCGGGGCGCTCAAGCTTCACATTGACACACGGATTGCTGAGGTAAAGCGGATGTGGGTGGCTTCTGACGTGCGCGGGCTTGGATTGGGGCGACGTTTGCTGGAACGACTGTCGGCGGAGGCCGCGTCACGGGGAATGGTGATCCTGCGACTGGAGACTAACCGCTCGCTCTCTGAAGCAAAGCATCTCTACGAGAGAGCTGGGTTCGTCGAGGTGGAGCCCTTCAATAATGAACCATATGCGCACCATTGGTTCCAGAAAGATCTCCGGCACAAGTAATAGCGACGCCTATGCACCGCAACCCACCGCTGCGGGAGCCACGTCGGGTTCGCGGTTCCAGCTGTGGTTGTTAATTCGTCTTCAGCTGCAACCAGCGATGTCCGGGGACTACTTGGGCGGTCGCACCCCCCGCCGCTTCGCGGGCCCACCTCTTCGGTGACTCGTCACGAGCTTCGGGGTGTCGGCTGCCTCAAACAATTGCCGAAGCCCGTGTTCCAACAGTTCGACGGCCTTCCCCAAGGCGCCGAGTTGCCCAACCCGGACGATCGCGACGGACCGGTGCATGTCAAACGATGGGGGACGCAATACTTTCACGGAATCGATAGAATGATTCCTGGCAATAAAGCGAGCAGGCAGCAGCCCGACACCATAACCGGACTGAACGAACGCTAGCTGCAAATGCATGTTGTGGATTTCAGCCGCAATCATTGGCGTGAAGCCGGCACGCTCCATCTGATCGATAAGCCTTGCCCGAAGAAAGCACCCGGGCGGATTGAGCACCCAGGGTGCTCGGCCCAAACTTTTCCAGTCACCGTCAACTTTGCCTGCGGCGCCTTGAACGATCTCCATGCGGTCTCTAGCGATGATATTCGTCAGAAGAGGTGGAGGCGCGGTTTTACCTTCGGGCAAAAGCACGGCAGCAACGTCGAGTTCACCCGCGAGCAGCCTGTTAATTAATTCACCGGTAAGTTCGCTCGACAGCCGCAGTCGAACCTTGGGGTATTTCTCAGTCAGCGCCTGAATAGGTTCGATAAGCGTCCCCTCGGCCAGGGCATGCGCGAGCCCGATGCGCAAGAGTCCGTGAGGTTCGGCGTCGCACGACGCAAGAGATTTCAGCGCCTCCGTCCGCTGTAGCAGATCTCGCGCTTGTTCGAGCACCCTGGAGCCGAGCGAGTTCAGACGCGGAGGCTTCACCGAGCGGTCGAGCAACTCGGCGCCCAATGCAGCCTCCAGCCTTTGCACTTGCCGGGTAATAGCAGAGGGCGTCCGGAATAGACGATGGGCTGCCCCGGCGATGGAACCGGCCTGGGCGAATTCTACGAGGGCGCGTAAATCTTCGAGCAAGGGAACCTCCTGAATTACTTTTAAAACTACGATTAGCAGAATCGTGCGGAGACGTCAATATCATCGTGATAATAATGAACTTGTGGAATTGTCGGTTCTCCGTTATAAAGACTAAGGAGTTTATGCTTTTGTGGAAGCCCGGATGCCTCATGCGATTCAAATTCGGCAGACTCGCGGCCCCGAGGTTCTGAACTGGACACCGATGCCTGCCTTCGGCGTTACGAGCAGCCCGAATCGTTAAATTCCACGAGATGTTCGGCTGCAAACGCAGTCTACCGAGAGGACCAATGGCAGAGACGTTCGAAGCATACCGAACTCGAGTCCTAAGCTATCTTGGCAATGAGGAGCCCATCGGTGTCCAACAAGCCACCCCGTCGCAGCTCGATCGGCGTCTGCGCGATGTCGCGCCCGAGGAGTTGATCCGGCGCCCTGCACCTGAAAAGTGGTCAATCGCCGAGATCGTAGCGCACTTGGCGGACGCGGAGCTGGCGATGGGGTGGCGATTGCGAAACATGCTGGCGAATCCGGGCGTGGCCTTAACGTGGTGGGATGAGGCGGCATGGGCGGCGCGCTTGGGTTACGGGCAGCAAGATGCGAGCCTTTCGGCAGGGGTCTTTCGGGCGCTGCGCGAGAGCAACCTGCGACTGTTGGAGTCGGTCCCGCGCCCACGGTGGGTGGAGTGCTATGGGGTCCACGAGGTACGCGGACGGCAAACGGTCGAGGAGTTCGTCCGCCTGGAAGCGGCACACGACTTGAACCATCTTCGGCAGATCGATCGCATATTGGGTGGCTGTATGTAGTGGCAGCCGTTTGGCTGCCAATGCCTCGGCGAGCGCATTCAGTCGATTGTGGGTTGAGAATGGGAAGTGGGAGAAATAGTTTTTTCAGACTAAAGTGACGTAGAGGAGTTCCACATGAAGAAGATTCTGACTCAGTACGGAGTGTGCGCGCTTGCGGCCGCTCTGATCGTGCCGATGGCGCAGGCGCAGCCGGCCGGAATGCAGGCCGCCTTCGGAAAAGATGCCGGAACGCTTTCCGACAAATTCACCGGACTCGCGCGCGTTATGTCGGGCAAGTACGACTGGAAGCCCGGCCAGGGCGTTCGCTCCGTCGGCGACGTGTTCAACCTGATCGTTATGGAGAACGGCATGCTCGTCGGCGTGCTCTCGGGCACTCCGAGTACGGGGGCACGGCCCGCGCCCATCACCGATCCGGAGAAATTGCAGGAAGCTCTGAAGGCTTCTTACGTCAATCTGCAAAAAGCGATTACGGGACTTTCCGACAGCGACCTGCAGGCGCCCGTGAAACTGTTCGGAAGAGACATGACGAAGCAGGGCGCGCTGATGCTGATTCTCGAAGATCAACACGAGCATCTGGGGCAGTCGATCGCCTACGCGCGCAGCAACGGCGTGGTTCCGCCCTGGTCTAAGTAGGAGCCCCACGCAGGAACGCAACTTGCACTAACCCTAGGGATAGTTGCCGCTGGGAGGCCCCATGAATCTATGGCAGGACGTCCGCTTCGCGTTGAGAACCATGTGGAAGTCGCCGCGCATCACCGCGACGGTGTTGCTCACCTTGGCGCTCGGGATCGGCGCCAATACCGCGATCTTCAGTGTCGTGAACGCGACCCTTTTCCGGCCCCTCCCGTTTCATGATCCGGAGCAATTGGTCGTATTGCACGCCGATCTGCGGGGGCTGGGCGCACAGAGCGTCGGCTTTTCCGTTCCGGAGCTCGACGACCTGCGGGATCGCGCCGGCGTTTTCTCGGCGGTCTCGGCTGTATATCAAGGGCCGGCCAACTTGACCGGTGGTGAGCATCCCGAGCGACTGGAGAGTGGGGTGGTCAGTCCCAATTATTTCAGTATTCTCGGGGCGCGCCCGCAACTCGGCCGCCTGTTCGACCCCGGCGACACCGCGCCAGGATTCGCCGATGCCGTGGTGATCACCGATGGCCTGTGGCGCCGCGAGTTCGGAGGAGAACGCTCCGTCCTCGGCCATCAAATGCGGCTCGATACCGATCTGTACACCATCGTGGGCGTACTTCCGCCGGACTTTCGGAATCCCTCATCGGCTGGCGCTGGTCCGGTGGACATATACGTCACCGCGGGCTTTCGCGGCGATCCGTTTCCGCCGGCGCAGCGTAGCGCGCGATTGTTGCCGGGCATCATCGGCCGGTTGAAACCGGGGATGACGCTCGCCCAGGCCCAGGCCAAGCTGGCCACCTTCAGTGATTCGCTGCGCCGCGACTATGGCAGCGATTATCCGGCCGGCTCAGGCTGGACGCTTTCCGTGACTCCGTTGAAGGAGGTTGTCGTCGGCAATACGCGGACGCTGCTGATTTCGCTCTTGCTGGCGGTGGCGTTCATTCTGTTGATCGCCTGCGTGAATGTAGCGAATCTTCTGTTGGCCAGCGCGTCCGCGCGGCAACGGGAGATCGCCGTGCGCCTGGCGTTGGGCGCGAGCCGCGCGAGAATTGTCCGGCAACTGCTCACCGAATCGGCAATCCTGAGTCTCTTTTCGGCGGCGGCCGGCGTCGCCGTTGCGACGCTCGGTTTGCAGTCGCTGATCGCCATGTTGCCGTCGCAACTTCCGCGCCTCAACGACATTCATGTCGATGCGCGCGTGCTGGCGTTTTCTCTCACGCTCTCCTTGCTCACCACCGTGCTCTTCGGACTGGTGCTGGCGTTCCAAGCCGGAAAGGTGGAACCATCGCTTTCCGGATTGCGCGAGCGCGGCAGTTCCGGATCGCGGCACGACAGCAAAGTCCGCCAGGTGCTCATTGGCGCGGAAGTCGCGTTGTCGTTGATGCTTTTGGTAGGCGCGGGGGTGTTGCTGCGGACGCTCTGGAATCTTCTGCAAGTGAATCCGGGGTTCAACTCGCAGCATTTGGTCGCGGGAAGCGTTTCGTTGCCGGTGCCCAATGATCCCAAGGCCGACATTTACGACAAGCTCGAAACGCGCACCGCACTCGTTCGTGAGACGGTGCGGCGCCTTCGCGCCGTGCCGGGCGTGGAGAACGCGGCGTTGTCCAGCGTGGTTCCCCTGCAGGGCGCGCTGCTGCAAAACGGATACCGCGTGGAAGGCGCCCCCGAGAGCGGCGACGCACCCACGGCGGTATCCGCCTCCGTGACGCCCGAATTCTTTCGGACCATCGGCGCGCCGCTGGTTCGGGGACGGGTGATTCAGGATACGGATGACACAGCAATCACCCTTGGTCGTGCTGGTCGATGAGGCCGCGGCGCGCCATTTCTGGGGCGCGCAGGATCCCCTTGGAAAGCGGATTCGTTCCGCGCGCACCACCCGCAGGGGCATCGTGCAGCCGGCGCCTTGGTTTACGGTGGTGGGCGTGGTCGGCAACGTGAAGTTGGCCAGCTTGGATGAAAAGGATGTTCCGCACGTTTACACCAGCTTGTACCAGACGTCTGGGTACCAGACGCCTGGAAGGCTGATGGGCGTGCTGGTTCGCGGCACGGGAGACCGCGCCATGCTCAGCCGTGCCGTGCCGCGCGAAATTCAGTCGGTGGATCCCAACTTGCCGGTATCGCCGATCGTCGAAATGACCGAACTGATACGCGACGGCGTCGGCGATCGCCGCTTCGCGGCCTCGTTGCTGGCGTGCTTCGCCGTGGTGGCGCTATTGCTGACGAGTATCGGAGTGTACGGCGTAGCGTCGTATGCGATTGTGCGCCGCGAAAAGGAAATCAGCATTCGATCCGCGCTGGGAGCGACGCGCGGCCAATTGGTGCAAATGGTTTTGCGCGAGGGCATGGTTCCGATTCTGGCGGGGCTGGCGGTGGGAGCGGTCGGTGCCGCGCTTTCCGGCCATCTGCTGGCTGCGCTGCTGTTCGAAGTGCGCTCCACCGACGCGAGCGTCTTCGCGGCGGCGGGAGTCACGCTGGTGGCGATCGGCATTCTGGCCAACTATCTGCCGGCCCGTCGCGCGGGACGCGTGGACCCCATTACGGCCTTGCGAACCGAATAACGATGACGACGAATTCAATCATCGCCTTGCCGGACAAGTGACCCGTTTTTCTAATCAAATGGCGTCACCCGACTTGCGGCGCCTATTTCCGTGGCCGGCTTTTCGCGCGGGCGAATCCAGCACCACGACTCGAGCCGGCGCTGAGTGCCGGCCAGTTCTCTCCCAGTGGCGCGTGATCCATCCGGAACAGTCCGCCCGGATGCGCCAATCAACGAGATGCCGACAAATCGTCAAGATGGATGGCATTCAGGAACGCCTGTATAGAACCTGTATAGAATAAGGTGCAGGTCACGATCAACGGCGGGCGCTGGCGCGCTGGCGTCCCCATTTTCGGACATCCCGCTCCGGAAATGAGACCTGATTCGCCTGCAGTGTTGAACAGAATCAAACACTTAAAGTCGGAAGCCCAATTGCCTTAAAGGCAGGAACCCTATGCGAGGCATCCTCGAAGACCTCCGTTACGCAGCCGCTGTCCTCCGTAGAACTCCGGCCTGGACAGCGGTCGCAGTGCTTACCTTGGCGCTCGGTATTGCCGCCACCACCACAGTCTTTGGCTGGATCGATGGGATGGTCCTGCACCCGTTTCGCGGTGCCACGGACGACGGACAGCTAGCCGTCCTGGAATCCGTCCGCGCTAGCGGCCTTCAGGCTCCTAGCGTTTCTTATGCCGACTGCCAGGACTTCCAGGACAGCCTCCGAAGCATCTCCGGATTGCTGCTGAACCAAAAAGGTCCCGCCTCAATCGGCGACGGAGAGAACGCCTATTCCGCGTGGTTCGAACTGGTTTCCGGAAACTACTTCGACGTCCTGGGCGTAAAGCCATCCCTTGGCCGCACGTTCGCTCGCGAGGAATACGGCGACAGGGCCAGAGCGTTCACGGCGGTCATCAGCTACCGGCTTTGGCAGGAGTATTTCCGGGGCGACCCGTCCATTCTCGGCCGCGCCGTGCGCATTAACCGGCGCGAGGTCACCATCGTCGGCGTGGCGCCTCCGCAATTTCACGGCGATTTTCCGGGAGTCGCGCTGGACGGCTGGATTCCAGCGCCACTGGCCGGCGAGCACGAGCGCGATGCGCGGCACTTTAGGGCCATCGTCCGGCTCAAACCCGGCGTTAGCGTCTCCGAGGCGAATGCCGAAGCGACGACCGTTGCCGCGCGGCTTGCCCGCGCCTTTCCGAAGACCAACGAGGGGATCGGCGCCCGGATCGTACCGATTTGGAAGGCGCAGGAGGGGGCGTCAGGCATTTTGGCATCGCCCATGGCCATCCTCGGTGACGCCTGCGGACTCGTGCTGCTGATTGCTTGCGCGAATGTAGCCAATCTCCTACTGGCTCGTTCCGCTGCCCGGCAGAATGAGTTCGCCATCCGCGCTGCCCTGGGCGCGAGTCCGGTCCGCTTGAGCCGCCAGTTGGTTTTCGAAAGCCTGCTTCTGGCGGCTCTGGCGACGCTGGCGGGGTTGCCACTCGCGCTGTGGTCTCAGGGCGTCCTCTTGTCTCTCGTGCCGCCTACTGGAGTGCCGGTGTACCTCGACGCCCACCCGAGCGCCCGGGTGTTTCTGTTTGCCGCCCTGGTCTGCCTGGCTTCCGCCCTGATTTCCGGACTTCCGCCCGCGTTTCAGTCGGCGCGGCGCAGCGTAATGAATGTGCTGAGGCAAGGAGGAAGAGGCGGTACACAGAGCGGGCAATCGCGACGCATCTCCGGGCTACTGGTGGTGGCCGAAGTGGGCCTGGCGTTTGCGGCTCTCGTGACGCTCGGATTGTTTCTCCGAAGCCTTTACGGTTTGGAGAACACTCCGGCCGGTTTCGATCACCGCAACGTGACGGTGTGCCGTCTTTTTTTGGCGACAAACAACTATGCGCCCACTGAGGAGCAGCAGTTCTCGCGGCGGCTCCGCGAGCGCCTGCTCGCCGCGCCAGGGGTGACGGGGGCCGCTTATTCCGACTCGATTCCCCTCGGTTTCGGGCTGGGGAAATGGGCCAAGGTTATGGTCGAAGGGTACGCGTCGAGGCCCGGCGAGAACCTGGACGTGCATCATGCCTCGGTGTCGCCCGGCTACTTCGACCTGCTGAGGATACCGCTTCTCGCCGGACGCGATTTCAGGCCTGAGGACAACGAAAACGTACTTCGCGTCATGATCGTCAACGAATCCTTCGCGCGACGCTTTTTCGACGGACGCGACCCGGTGGGGCGCCAGGTGCAGATTTATAGAAAACCGTTCACGATTGTGGGAATGGTGAAGGATAGTAAATACGACAGCCTATCTGAGGGGCCGCAACCATACTTTTACATGTCCTTTGACCAGGTACACAACGGAAGTGGCGAAAACGGGGTGGCTCTCTATGCCCGGACCGACGGCGATGCGCGCGGTTTCGTCCCCGTACTCCGCCGCGAGATGTTGGCCATCGATCCAAACTCGGCCGGCCTGACGGCGATGCCGCTGTCGGATTACATCTCGGCTGCCTGGTTCGGGCCGCGGCTCGCCTCGGTGTTCCTCGGAGTGCTCGGCGTCATTTCCATGCTGCTCGCCGGAGTAGGTCTTTACGGAGTTATGGCTTACTCGGTGAGCCAGCGGACCCGGGAAATCGGTATCCGCATGGCGCTGGGGGCCCGAGCAGGAAGGCGTGCTCCGGATGGTCATGAGACAAGGCTTGTTGCTGGCTTTATTGGGGATCGCCGCAGGGCTCGCCATTTCCCTGGCAGCGACCCCGCAGCTCGCGCCTCTGCTGTACCGCGTCAGTCCGACGGACCCTGTGAGCATAGCGGGAGCAGCGTTGTTCCTGATTGCGGTTGCCGTACTCGCGAGCCTGTTCCCAGCGCTGCGAGCCACCAGGGTTGACCCGATTCTCGCGCTCCGTCAGGAGTGACCGGCCCAGCGGTCGTGGCAGGGGTCAGGTGTGTTCGCGGGTTGGTGAGACGGAGCGCTTGGTGTACACCAGGTCTTGTAACGCCCTAGCGTGGTAGTGCCGCATCCTCTGCAAGGGTGTATCGTCGGTAACACGTACCGAGGTCGGAGTCCCAGGCGCCGCCGACGATTCGTAAGAGTGGCGCGTCACTCAGGATCTATTCGCTTTCTGATCGAGTATATTAAGCTAAATCAGTCACATGCCGTTGTCTGCCGGCGCAAAACTCGGGCTCCACGAACAGCTCTTCAGCGCTGAACAGAACGGCATGGTCTTCATCAACTCTGGTTATCCGCGCAACGGAGGCGTCCCGCGCAATGCGCTCCTCGCCTTCAGCGCGGAGTGAGGATATCGCCAGATGATGAAGCCCAAGCAGATCGAGACGGAAGTGTCCTCAAGGCCATTATGGTCCGCGCCCATTCAGCAGGAACGCCTCGCCGAGTTAACCGCCGATACCGAAGATAGCCGCAAAGAGCTTCCTCTCAAGCGAGATATACGTTCCCTCGGAATTTTGCTCGGCAAAGTGCTTGTCGAGCAGGCTGGTCCGGCACTCTTCGAATCCGTTGAAGCGTTGCGCAAGAAACTCATTGAACATCGCGAGAGTGGCGGCACGCTGATCGAGGAAGCCAAAGCCATCGTTGCCTCGCTCGATACCGAAGCGGCCAATCGTGTCACCAAGGCGTTCTCCATATACTTTGAGCTCAGCAATCTTGCGGAAACCAATCATCGCAAGCGCCGGCGGCGGGCGGCTCAGTTGCACGCCGAACATAAACCTCTTGCGGGCACGTTTCACGGAACGCTGCTGCGACTCAAAGCCTGGGGCATTCCCGCTGAAGCGGCGCTTGAGGCCCTCGGCCACATCTCCGTGGAGCCTGTGTTTACCGCACATCCCACGGAATTCGCGCGCCGGGCAGTTCTCACCAAGCGGGCATTGATTGCTCAGCATTTGGAGGCACTCGATGAGCTGCCGCTGTCTGACGCCACCGCCGCTCGCTGCCAGGAAGCCATCCTCGCCGAAGTGACCAGCCTTTGGCAGACCGACGACATTCGCAACAAGCGTCCGACGGTGTCCGATGAGATCCGCTTCGGATTGGAATACTACCACACTCTCCCTTTTTGACACGCTACCCAAGGTCTACGACGAGATCGTGGACTCCTTTCGCCGCGTGTACGGAATCGAATTGGAGCCGTCGCGCCTGCCGGTCTGTATGCGATTTGGCTCCTGGATCGGCGGCGACCGCGATGGCAATCCGTTTGCCACTGCCGACCGCACGCGCGAGGCGCTCGCTCTTGCGCACCAGACTGCGCTCGATCACTATCTCGCGGCCGTCCACATTCTGGTTCGCCGCTTGCGAGTTTCGGTTAGCCAAATTCCCGCTTCGGCCAGTCTCAAAGAGCGTCTCGATGCCTACGAGCGATCCATCACCGAAACGGCAGCCGTACTTCAGCGAACATCCACTACGGAATGGTACCGGCGTTTTCTTCTGCTCATGTCCGTCCGCCTGCAGTCCGCGCGCAGAGGCTCAGGAGCGCCCGCCGCGTACCAGTCCGCTGCCGAGTTGGAGCACGATCTGGAACTGATTCGCGAGAGCCTCATGCAGAACGGTGGCGCCAGATTGGCGCATACGCTCGTCGACCCGCTCTTACTGAAATTGCGGCATTTCGGCTTCAAATTGCATACGCTCGATATCCGCCAGCACCGGAACGAGCATGCCAGCGTATTGGCTGAAATCCGGGAGAAGAGCTCGGGGAGCACCGCAAGCGCTCGCTCGCGGTTTGACGGATGCGTCGCATGAATTGCTGGATACGATGCGCGCCATCGCGGAACAGAAGGCGCTGCGCGGTGGCAAGCGTGATTCGCGCTCACATCATCAGCGGAACGGAAACCGAAGAGGACATTCTCGACGTCATCCGCATTGCCACTCTGGCGGGAGTCCGTGTCGCAGGGTCCGGCGAAGATCCGGGTCTGATGCCGGTCCCTCTGTTTGAGTCCATCGATGCGCTCAAGCGCGCTCCCCAGATCATGCGTAAGCGTCTGGTCGCATCCGGAGTATGCACAACTCGTCAAGTCCTGGAACGGGTGGCAAGAGATCATGCTGGGTTATTCCGACTCAAACAAAGACGGGGGCATGCTCACCAGCACGTGGGAGTTGTATAAAGCGCATCACGCTTTGCATGAAGTCGCCCGCGAATTTGGTGTGAAGTTGCGCTTATTCCACGGGCGCGGCGGAACCGTGGGCCGTGGTGGCGGCCCCACGCATCGCGCCATCCTGGCGCAGCCCCCGGGCGATTTCTCCGGCAGCATCCGCATTACCGAGCAAGGCGAGGTGCTCAACTGGAAATATTTCGACCCGGTGCTCGCCGAGTGGAACCTCGAAGTGATGATCGCGGCAAGCCTGGAGGCATACCTGCGCCCCCATTCCGACTCGCTTCCGGCAGAAGACGTCGTACTTCAGTGCATGGAGGCCATGTCCGCGGACGCCTTCGCCTTCTACCGGCGCAGCATCGCCGAAGATCCCGAAGTCCTGCGGTATTTTGAAGAAGGCTACCCCCGTCAACGAGCTGGAACACGCCCACATCGGATCGCGGCCCAGCCGCCGTGGCGGCAGCCGCAAAGTGGAAGACCTGAGGGCAATCCCTTGGGTTTTTGGCTGGATGCAAAGCCGCCATGCAGTTCCGGCGTGGTTCGGCGTCGGCGATGCCATCGAGCGCTTCATGAATCGCGGCAAGACAGAGTTCGAGCTTCTGCAGCGAATGCTGAAGCAATTTCCTCTGTTTGCGGATCTGGTCAGCAACGTGGAGCTGGCCATGGCCAAGGCAGACATGTCCATTGCCAAGCTGTATTCGTCGCTCGTTAGCGACGAGCAGATCGCGCGACGCGCGTGTACGGCATGCTGCTCGAAGAATTCGACCGCACCAAACGTGTCATTTTTTCGCTTAAGGGTACGTCGGGGCTCCTGGAGCGCAGTCCCGTTCTGGCGCGCTCCATTCAGCTGCGTAACCCGTACGTGGACCCGCTCAGCCTGATTCAGGTCGAACTGCTGCGCCGGAAGCGCAGTGGAGACATCGACGAGAAAATCGACCGCGCCCTTGCCTCAACCATGAACGGCATCGCAGCCGGGCTGCACAATACTGGATAAAATCGTTGGACGGATCTTGTTCGGAAGCTGGCTCGGCAGCCATTCTTGAACGACTCCGGGCGGATCGTCAGAGACTCGTACCGGGCGTTGGCGGTGCGCCTGAGGAAGCTCGCCGGAGTCGGACCGACTACGCCCTACATCGGCGAGGAGGCCGGCTCCGGGGCGCGCGTTGGTGTAGGATGTCATCAGGTCGTCTAACCGGAGGAATCGCATGAATGTCCGCCACCTCGTGCCGTCCGTGAGCCGCTGGCTCCTGTCCATGGGATCCCTCATGTTGGCTGCTGGCCTGCAGCCGCCGGTTCACGCGTCAGGCCTAGATCTCTCGCAGTTCAGGCGCATCGAGCCGCAGTACATCGCGGCGCTGGGAGACCCCGGGGCAACCTCCGGCAATGACGCGCAATCATGGGGCCTCTGGAGCCAGGACCCGGGCCCGCGCGGTTGCAAGCTGGACCGCTACGATCATCTGAAAGCGGCTGGCGGCGTGGCGCCGTCACAGTGGAAATTCGACGCTGCGGACTGGTGGCTGGAGGAACACGGCTTGATCATGGAGAAGCCGACCTTTCCGCTGCCTCCTGGAAAATACCTCGTCACGGGCGACCGCAAGGTGACGACCGTGCTGACAATTCAGCCCAAGGACAAGGATGGCAATCAGCGGTGGGAACTCGCCGGCGGCGCGACCCTCTACGATGTCACCCATCTAGGATGCCGCTCCGCACGCTACACGCCGGCGACTAACAACTCGTGCTCGCCCGCGAACGCTCGGACCACGGGTTTTCCGGTAAATCCAGGTGCGGCCATGCCCGTCGTGAACGGCTGCCGCAAGCAGGACTACGCGGTTCTCATCGTCGTTGGGCTGCCCGCCACTCACTGAGTGGCCGCACGCAGGGCGCGACCGCACGCCAAGTGACCACGCCGACACCCGCCCTTCTGCTGGGGTCGGTCAAGACTCAATTGCGATGCCGGCTTGCCGAAGTTTAGAAGCGTACTAGAAGTAATGGATTTCGAAGGCTGGGAAAAACTTGCTCTCAAGGCTCCAAAAGAGGCAGATCCGTGTATAATTCCTCATACCGCCAGGCCAAATGAATGGTCCCTGCTATGTTGAGAAATTACAGGAGGCTCTGTGAACAAGTTCACTACATCCGTTGCTCCCCTGCTCATGGCCATCCTCTCATCTGCGCCCCATGCTCACGCGCTTCCGATCACGTACGAGATATCGGGCGTGGCTTCCGGAGAGATCGGTTCAACGACATTTACCAATGCGTTAGTGGATCTGACCGGAATCGGAGACACTGCCGGCGTCACCTCTCTTTTCAGTGGCACGATCTTCGGCAATCCGTTCAGCACGTTCACCGTGGCCATAGGGGGCGTCGGAACCGTAACAGTCACAGACCCGTCGGAGATTTGGGCGTTTCCAGCACCATCAGGTCTGGCGATTGTTCCAGTTGTCATTATCGGCAGGGTGGATAAGCCACCCGCGTTGGACTCAATTACCGGGATTGGGTTTGTTGGCAGCAATGCACTGACCGGGTATGTCGGCGCCACCGGGATCGGTCCTATCACCGATGCGGGCGCTATCGGCTTCCCGGGGTGCGGCGGTCCCAGCCAGGATCCCTGCATTCACACCACGCTCGGCCTGTTGAGTTTCACTTCGAACCTCACCTTTCCCCCAACCACCGAGGCCACGTTTGTCGCGACGACCACGCCGGAGCCGGCGACCTTGCTCCTGCTGCTCAGCGGAGCGGCGGCGCTCCTCGGTCTATCGCGCTTCCGGATTCGCCGCTAAGGCGACGGGCCGGGTTACCGCCTCCTCTTAATCCGCATCCGTTCATAGCGCAGCCCGACCGATCCATTCGAGTAGGACTTGCATTCTGTCAGCTTGAAGTCGCGCTGCGGGAACTTGCCCGGGAAGCCGGGGATGCCATCGCCTAAAAGTACGGGACCAACGCCGATGAAGAGTTCGTCCACCAAATCCTCTTGCAGGAAACTGCGGCACAATTCGCCCCCGCCGCCCAGGTAGATGTCTTTCCCCTGGCGGCGTTTTAGCTTTCTCACGAAGGTCGTCAGAGATCCGCTCACCACTTCGAATCCCTCGCGTTTGCCCGGCTTCCATCGCCGGGAGACTACGTAGTTGGCCATGCCCGGCAGTTTCGGGTATCTCGCCGCTCTTGCGCATTTTCGCCCAGCCTGCCGCGGTCTTGCGGCCCATGATGGTGGTATCGATCTTGGCGAAGAAGTCCGCCATCAGCGCTTCACCTTCTTTGTCCATGACCAGAAAATCCATAGCGCCGTTCCGCCGCGCAATATAGCCGTCGAGGCTGATTCCGAATCCCAGGATGACTTTTCGTGGCATGCCGCGATTGTAAATGGACCGTTCACTTACCGTCAAGGATTGATTCCCGCCAGCCTCCGCGCGACAATCGCGAGTGACGATGAGCTCGCCCCAGGTGCTCGTGCCCTATCTCACGCTGGTACTGTTCCTGCTTGCCGCATTCGTAGCGATGGGCCGCGAGTTCTGGCTGGCGCGGGGACTCGACCACGCCTACCCGCTCGGTCGCGCTTCTCTGGCTATTCCGATCGCCGTATTTGGAGCGGAACACCTGGCCTCGCCTCAAACGATCATGCAGATCGTCCCGGCGTGGATGCCCGGCAAGCTCTTCTGGACCTATTTCGTTGGCGTGGCTCTGATCGCCGCGGCTCTCAGCTTTATTTTTCGGGTTTGGGTTCGCCTGTCCGCGACGCTCCTTGGAATCATGTTCGCCTGCTTCGTGGCGATGATTCACATCCCCAATGCTATCGCCGCTCCGCACAATCGAATCGCATGGACAATTGTTGCGCGGGACTCCGCATTCGGCGCAGGCGCGCTGCTCTTGGCGGTCACCAGCGGCGGCGTGCGGGAACGAACGCCTGTCGAGAATCGCGTCGCCATCGGCGCGCTTTATTGGATTGCTCTCGTCTCCATGTTCTTCGGCATTGAGAGTCTTCTCCACCCCGAATGCGTGCCGGCCGTCCCACTTGCAAAACTGACGCCTCTCTGGATTCCGCTCGCGCACTTCTGGACTGTTCTGACCGGAATCGTGCTGGTCATAGGCGCGGCCACCATGCTCGTCAAAAATGTTTCGCGGCCATCGGCGGCCGCGCTCGGCGCGTGGGTCGTCCTGCTGGTATTCACGCTGTACCTCGCCATCATGCTTTCAAAGCCCGATGTCGAGGATTTGAACTATTTTGCGGACACCCTCATGTTCGGCGGGGTCTTGCTGATCGCCTCTCGCGCACACTGCGATGCCGGCTTGCCGGAGTAATTTCTGGCCGTCATTGGTTAGTGTACGCCAAGCGCCGCGACGCGCACGGTTAGTTATCACCCTGGATGGCGATCGTTGTGGCCTCGCCGCTTGCTTGGCCGGTACTCCAAATTGTGGACGTGCCCCAAATCGCTGCAAACCCGTGCGGAGTATTCGAGCCCCAGGCCAGGGAAGATCCGCTGGCTACGGAAGTTCCCCAGACGGCTGCTGTACCCCAAACTGCTGCGGTCCCATTGACAAATACCGATGAACCCCACACTGCTGCCGTCCCCCACACTGCCGCCGTACCCCAGGCTACGCCGCTACCCCACACCGCCGCTGTGCCGGTTGGCGCCACGAAGATGTTTCCAGTGGTCGCGTCATATGTCGCGGTTGGCGACGGTGCATTTCCAATAAGCGAGTCGCTGTTCCCAAGTGCGGCGGGTATGTTGAGGTAGCCTGCTCCAATCGTGAATAGGTCGTATTCGCTGGTATAGGTGACGCCTGTGACCGGATCGGTCGCCGTGCTGTATCCCGGCGCAAACTTGCTCGCGGTTTTCATCAGTCGGGCTTTAACCTGATCTGGAGTGAGCGCGGGATCTTTCTGAATCATCAATGCAGCGGCACCGCTCACCATGGGAGCTGCCATGCTGGTACCGCTCAGCAAGTAGTAATCCGGCGCGGATGTGTCGGATGCGGTGCTGTACACGGATTTCGCTACCCCGTTGCCCGGATAGGTCTTTTGTAACCATGAACCACCGTGATTCAAGGAGACGACGCGATTGCCGGGCGCTACCAGATCCGGTTTGACGATGTGGTCAATCGACGTCGGGCCCTTTGAAGAGTAACTGGCGATCTTGTCATCAGTGCTCGTAAGTGTGCCGGCGGTGTTCATCGCACCAACAGTGATTACATACGGGCTGTTGCCGGGCGCGGTGATGGTGCCATAACCGTTCGTGCCTAGGGAGTTATTCCGACCTTCATTGCCTGCTGCTACCACCACTACAATCCCCGCTTGCCAGGCCTGCTGTACTGCCTGGCAAAGTGGGTCGTTCAGATAGGACTCGATCACCGGTCGGCCCAGCGAAAGATTCATCACGCGAATGTTGTACTGCTGCTTGAGTGAAATCGCCTGCTGGATGGCGGCTATTACCGCACTGTCCGTGCCGACGCCTGTGCCATCGAGGGCGAGTAGACTGATGAGATGCGCATTTGGCGCAATGCCTCGGACCAGGTAATCGGACCCATTGCCGGCTGATTTGTGTCCGTTGCCTGCCAAAATCCCCGAGACATGAGTGCCGTGTCCGTAACTATCGTCGTCACCGAGGCCCGGAATCAGGCTGGCCTTGTACACGATTCGGTTGCGCCCCAGGGCATCTTTCAAGTCATCACTATCGTTGATTCCGCTGTCGATCATGGCGATGCCGACACCAGTGCCGTCCGCTCCAAAAACGCTGGTGGCCAGGTCAGCTCCGGCAGTTCTCCAGCCGTAGTCGGGGTTGCCGGTATAAACAGGAGTAGCGGTGGAGAACACCGGCCGGTCAGGCGAGATGAACTCGACATCGGGGTCCTGGGAAAGGGCCTCGATCTGCTTCGCGGGTACTGAGTAGTGGGCGGCGCGGATGATATCCAGGTTCCGCTTCAGTTGCCCTCCCCGCTCCAGTACTCTTCTGTGGTGTGATTCCGTCGGCGGCCGCCGGTATTGAACAATAACATCGACGACTGCGTCAGAAGCCGGGTTCTGCAATTCTACTGCAAGCTTTGGTCCGGCAGCCTGGTTCAAGGTGGCTGTCAAGAGTGCTGCGAGAATGGCAATCATCAATCGCATGTGAAGGTGCCCTCGGTTGGGTATCCCTAGGGCAATCCTAAGACCAAGAGCCGGTCTCCGGCTAAGGGAAAGCGTGTAAAGACGTTATCTTGAGTCCGTCGCAAGCCAATCGGGCTGCTACGAGACAAAGTGTCCTATAAGGATCGAAACCCTGTCGCAGTACTTCTGCCGGACGAGTTCTAACAATTGGTCTCGCTGGAAAACAGCGGATTCTATTTTGAAATCCATTCGTAGCCGGGTTGAGACGGTAGCACCGGATTCAAGTTGCGATGCCGGCTTGCCGGAATAATTTGCCTCCCATCATTGCAGATAAGCAATCAACGGCGTTAGCGTAAGCGGACTCGCGATCGTCGATAGCAATACCGCGCTGGTAACGAATTCCGGAGCCAGTTCGAACTCCAGTGCGAGAATCGTCGTAATCACCGCTACTGGCATCGAAGAAAGGATCACAGCCGACTGCCTGGCTGCTCCCGTGATACCTAAAAGCCTGGCCAGGCCCAATGCCACCAGCGGCGCCACCAGTAGCGAGATTCCTACCGCCAGGATCACGATCTTAGGCCGGTCAGGCCACACGGCCCGCTCCAGCTGCATTCCCAAAACCAGAATCATCACCGGCAGCGCGGCGTCGCTCAACATGTCGATCGGCCGCATGATGGATTCCGGTACAGGGCGGCCTCCGGCCCGCACCACCAGCGCCAGCGCCAGTCCATAGAGCGACGGCATTTTCCAGACCTTTTCCAGCGCGCCCGCAATTTTTCCGCGCTTGCTCCCGGCAAAAAACGCCGCCGCTACATAGGTCGTCACAGATCCGGTAAGAAAGAAGATCGTCGCGTACGTGAGAGCTTCCGGGCCAAAGGCAAACTTAACCACAGGGAGCCCATAGTTTCCCCCGTTCGAAAACATAACCACCATCAGGAAAGCGCGCAGATATTTGCCGTCCAGGCCCAACCCCTTCGCGGCCAGGTAACCCACCAACCCCATGGCGCCCATGATCAGCACAGCCAACAGCATCAGGCGGGCGACGTTTTCCCCGGAAGCGCTGGAGTTGACCAGCAGCCGAAAGGCCAGGCACGGCAAGAGGGCGTGAAAGACCACCCCCGCCACCATCTTCACATCCACTCCGACATATCGCGCCAGAAGAAATCCAACACCGGCGATAGCGAAAATCGGCAGGATATCGGAAACGAGAATCGAAGCGAAGAGGCCCATGGATCAGTATGCCTGAAGATGCGGGCCGCGAACCGCGCCGTGCGAATCGACCTCGCCTTTCCCCTATTGCGCAGCCATCATCCTGCGAGTTAGGCTTGAGAGCACGGCCTATCGCCGGACTTCTACGGTTTTTCACTAATACACAAGGAGCAGCTTCGAATGCCGTACAACATCTTACTTATGGGCGCGTCTTACGGCTCCCTTCTCGCATCCAAAATCCTGTTTGGCGGCCACTCGATTCATCTGGTCTGCCTGCCGGCCGAGGCCGATCTGATCAACGCCGAGGGCTTTCGCGTGCGCTTGCCGGTGCGAGGGCGCAAGGATCCCGTCGTGCTCGATTCGCGTAAGCTGCCCGGCAAGGTCACCGCCGGACCGGCAGCCGGCGTCAATCCCAAGGACTACGACCTCGTGGGTCTGTGCATGCAGGAGCCGCAATATCGCTCCGCCGGAGTACGCGAATTGCTCGACGCTGTAGCGAAGTCGCGCGTGCCGTGCATGTCGATCATGAATATGCCGCCGCTGCCTTACATCCGCCGCATCCGTGGCCTGGACCACGAGGCGCTGAAGCCCGCTTACACCGATCCTACCGTCTGGGAGAATTTCGATCCGAAATGCATGACGCTCAACAGCCCGGATCCGCAGGCCATCCGCCCGCCCGACGAGCCCGTCAACGTGCTGATGGTGACGCTGCCGACCAACTTCAAAGTCGCCCGGTTCGACGACGACAAATCCACCGCCATTCTTCGCCAGCTTGAGAAAGACATCGAAAGCGTGCGCTTCGACACCCCCGAAGGCAAGATCGAATTACCGGTGAAGCTGAAGGTTCACGATTCTATTTTCGTGCCGCTGGCGAAATGGGCCATGCTGCTGGCCGGCAATTATCGCTGCATCACGCCCGATGGCATACGCACCGCGCAAGAGGCGGTACACAGCGACCTCGACACCTCGCGGTCCGTTTATGATTTCGTCAACGCTTTGTGCGTCAAGCTCGGCGCCAGCCCTGGCGATCTCGTGCCTTTTGACAAATACGCCGCCGCCGCCCAATCGCTGGTCCGTCCGGCTTCGGCCGCGCGCGCGCTCAACAACGGAGCGCTTTATATCGAGCGCCCTGATATGTTGGTGCAGCTGATTGCCAGGCAGAAGGGCTTAAGCCACCCGGTCATCGACGGAATTGTTGCGCTGGTTGACTCGCGTCTCGCCGCCAATCGCAAAAAGGCCGCATAACGGTCCAACTCTGCTTGTTCGCAACTCCTCGTCGGCTTGACGGCGTAAGAGAGAGCGCGAGATGTTCACCCAGCGGGTGTGGGGCAGCCTCGCGCGCGTGAAAGCGCCGACCGTATTCGGCATCGGCTAACTCTGGATCGACTCGTGGGGCGTTTCCGAGGATCAGCAAACCGGAGCAACTGATTCGTAATAGGCGGCGGCCTAGCGTACCAACCACACGCCAACCTGCTAATTTTCGGTCTATAACCGCATTTCTGGGCCGGTTCTTTGGGGGCTATCCTACAAGAGTCCCCACAGCCGGGACCCTATAAAAGTCGGCGGTTTCACTACGGTTTGGCGAAGGTGCTCATTAGCTCCGGCCTGCTCGTAGCGCTATCTGCCGAACGATGCGTTCGGATGTTCGCTCTATATCGACCTTTATTGAGCAGTTCGATTAGATCGGCATCTGGGCAGGCGCAGGCAGACCCCTTTATTACGCCCGTCACCATCTCGGGAGCCAACGGTAGCGTCCGATATGCGATTGACTCGCTTCCTCGCGGCCTGTATTGTACGCCAGTCAAGTCTGTCTTAGTCATCTCGACGCGCCACTCACGTTCGGGACAAAACTGTGGCTCTTTGAATCGCATGCCACATAGAAGAAAACTGAAGGAAGCATAACGGATCCAGTAATCCCTTAATTCTGATGCGGTCATACTTTCGCCACGCGTTAGCATTATCGCGGCATCGATTATTTTCTCTGCCTTTTCCATTTGCTCTTCAGCATCGTATACCATCGGTAACCAAGCGTAAGCCTTGCCGTCATCACATCTCCTCGCCAACGAGTCGAAAGGTATCTCAATCGCGCAGCCAGTTCGATCATCGGCGTAGTGTTCCCACTGGTACTCCAGCTCAGATTCTGCGCTGAAACAAGCGATGTACGAGTACCATAGTGATCCGAGGCCGAAGGAATCTGTTCGTTGAAAAAGATCTGTAACGTAGTTGGGTACGCTCTTTCGATTGATGATCGGCCTGAATACTTTGATCCAGTACCGTCCGTCGTAGGCATCACCCCTTACGGAGCCGATGTCCGATAACCAGATTTCTTGCTTTGTGAGAATGTTCCGGACGGCATCGAGCGTGGAGTAGTGATAAAGATGCGACGGTAGGGGCGGATCGATCCAGAGTTCATTTTGAACTTTCTGGAGGCTGGATTTCCAACGCTCTCTCTTGGCTTCCGGATCTTCTTTCATCGAATATGGTGCTACTTCAACCGTTCTTGCCTGAGAATGTCGGTCTTGCATTCTTTGGCATCGGCATCTAAAACATGAAGCGTCGCCTTTTCCTGCCAATACTTCACGTCGTCCCCTACAATGAATCGGCAGCCGTGCTTGCGGTTAGCGATGGCATGAGCAGTGATGCCGACCAGGCCATGACCACCGGAAACGCGGGTATCTTCGACGACGTAGGCAAATTCACTTCCGAGAATCACAAGTTGATTGTCACGAATGTTGGCAAAGTCAACACTCGTGCTACTGGTGCTTTGACCTGACGCGGTGGCTAGTCCCTCAGAGCCCGTTACGGTCGCCGTACCGGTCGTGCTAGTGGTTGATCCGACCGCAACAGATGATTTGGCTAGGCGCGAATCGAGCATTTTACCGATCTTCCATTGCGGCTCGGGCTTCTTACCAGCCAGCAATGAAAGTGAGAAAACGAAGAATAGTAAGGGTCGCATCTGCTGAACCTGCTTCCAGAAAACAGAACAAATTTTTGGGGAACTACAGCCATTATACGCCCTTGGAATCCCGAAATGGGGTTATTGCTACTTGCGAATCGGCGGTAGGCGCAGGAACTCAGGTGCGTTGGCGGGCGAATAGAACAAAGATTAGAGGCTGTAGTTTACTCCGGCAAGGATTTCGCTGCGGGTTCTCTGTGACGGGCCGATCCGGTCGCGGAGGAAGGTAGAAATGTTTATCACGCGCTAGGGATCGCTTATAGAGCTTCGAATAACCTTCGGGTTTTCACCGAACGCCGGAATAAGAATCCCCACCCTGACAAGGGCACAGGCCTGGCATCGACTCTGAAAAGGGAGGAGGCGCCGAGATCTTATGGGGAAAAGAAGTAGGAACACCGGCGTATGGTCCACGAGCGCACGGCCCAAGCAATCGAGAACCCAACCGCGTACGGCCAAATTCGCGCAGACACCACGCGCGAACATCTCGCTCCCTCTCTCTCACCCCCCGCTCCCCTTGACGCCGCCGCCCCCAATTCGATAGCCTGACCCATGCCATGCTGTTCGATCTCAAGCCCATTTCGAAGGCCGGCATTCAGGAAGCCCTCGAAAAAGCCGAACGGTATCGGCTGCTGAATGAACCCTCTCTGGCCGAAAGCATCTGTCTGGATGTCCTCGAGGCCGACTCCGAAAATCAATCCGCCCTGGTCATGCTGCTGCTGGCCTTGACCGATCAGTTGCCGGCCACGGCCACGGTCACGGCCCCCACAAAGCCCGCGAGATTCTGCCGCGCCTCAAAAGCGCATACGAAAAGCACTATTACTCCGGCATCATCTGGGAGCGGCTGGCCCACGCGCAGCTTCGCAAAGCCTCGCCCAATGCCGCCTTCACCGCCTACGACGCCTTTCGTCAGGCCATGGATTGCTACGACCAGGCCATCACGCTCCAGCCGCCGGCCAACGACGATGCCATCCTGCGATGGAACACCTGCGCCCGCATCCTGATGCGCAATCCCAATCTTCGGCCGCGTCCCGATGAAGCCTATGAGCCGGTGACGGGCGAGTAGTTCATTCGTAGCGCAGCGCCACGATCGGATCCACTTTTGTCGCCCGCCGCGCCGGGACCAGACACGCTGCCAGCGACACCGCGATCAGCACCGCCCCTACCAGCACGAACGTAACCGGATCGGTTGCCTGCACCCGAAACAGTAGCGAGGCCATCAACTGCGTTAGTGCCAACGCGCCCGCCACGCCGATTGCCAGCCCCAGCAATACCAGCGCCATCCCCTGCCGTTGAACCAGCATCAGCACTTGAGCTTTTTGTGCGCCCAGCGCCATCCGTATTCCGATCTCTCCGGTCCTCTGCGCCACGCTGTACGACATCACTCCGTACAATCCCAGTGCCGCCAGGAATAAAGCCGACCCCGCGAAGAAGGCCAACAATACCAGTGAAAATCGCCGCTGCGCGATCGATTGTGAGACCACCTCGGTCATGGGCTGCACCGCGTACACTGGTTGCGACCGGTCGATATTAAGAATCGCCGATTTCATCGCCCCGCCCAGCAATGCCGGGTCCTCGGTAGTCCGCGCCAGCACGGCGATGGTCCCCAGCTGAATGAAGATCGGCTTCTGGAAAAACGCGGCGTACACCTGCACCGGCGTGTCCTGATCGAGGCCCTGCGTATGAACATCGGCCACCACGCCCACGATCTCGCGCCAGTCCGGTGGAGTGTCGAATGCCACCTCCAGCCGCTTTCCGATCGGATCCTGCCCCGGGAAATAGCGATCCACCAGCGTCTGGTTCACCACCACCACCTCCCGCGAGCCGGCCGTATCGCGATCCGAAATCCCGCGCCCGCGCACAATCCGCATCCCCATGGTTTCGAAATAGCTGGGAGTCACCGCGAAATAATCCGCCAGCGGCGCCGTGCTCGGCAGCACCGGAGGCCGGCCTTCAAAACGCATGATGAAGATCGGATTTCGCAGTAGTGGAATGTCGCTCGCCACCGCCGCCTTCTCCACCCCCGGAAGCGCGGCCACGCTGCGCAAAATGCCCTGCACAAGTTCACGCAGCAGCGCCTCATGCCCGTTGTATTTGAAGGCCGCCGGCGCCAGCCGCATGGTCATCAGATGCTCCGGTTGAAATCCGGCGTCCACGTGCTCGATCTCGTAAAAACTCCGGATCAGCAGTCCCGCGCCCGCCAGCAAAATCAGAGCCGCGGCCACTTGCGCCACCACCAGAATGTTCCTCAGCCCGCTGCGTGCGCTGATGCCGCGCGCTCCCTCCTTCAGCAAGGTGTGCACGTCCGTCTTCGATGCGTACCACGCCGGCGCGAACCCGAATACCATTCCCGTTACCACCGACAGCGCCAGCGAAACCCACACCACCGCCGAGTTCAACCCCGCACCGCTCAAGCGCGGCAGATTCGCGGGCGCCAGCGCCAACAGGCCGTGGAATGATCCGTACGCCAGCAGCAGCCCCACCACGCCCCCCGCCACCGACAACAGCACGCTCTCGGTCAGCATTTGCGAAACAATCCGGCCCCGTCCCGCCCCCAGCGACCCTCGGATTGCGATCTCCCGCTGCCGCCCCGCCGCCTTCGCCAGCAGCAAATTAGCTACATTCGCGCACGCGATCAACAGCACGAACGCTACTGCGCCCAGCAGCACCAATAGCGCCGGCCGGATCGGCCCCACCATATCGTCCAGCAGAAGATTTACGACCGTGCCGGCGTCGCGATCAAAGTCCGGATATTGCGCTGCCAGCCTCGATCCGATGGTTTGAAATTCCGCCCGCGCGCTCTCCAGCGAAACCCCGTCTTTCAGCCGGCCGATTACCCTCAGCTGATGATAGTCCCGCCGTTCGCGGTTCTCATTGTCGAAGCCCAGCGGCGACCACATCACCGATTGCGGTGGATATTCGAAGCCCTCCGGCATCACCCCGATCACCGTCCGCGGCTTGCCGTTCATGTTCAAGGTCTGGCCCACGATCTTCGGATCGCCGCCGAAACGCTGCCGCCAAACCCCATATCCCAAAATCACCACGCCATCCCGCCCTGGTTGATCTTCTTCTTCGCTGAAGATGCGCCCCAGCATTGGCTGCACGCCCAAAGTATCGAAGAATCCTCGATCGCTGATCGTTCCCAGGAACCGCTCCGGCTCGCCCTCCTTCGTCGCCAGATTAAAGGTGCTGGCTTGGTAGGCTCCCAGCGCCGAGAATGACTGATTCTGTTTTCGCCAGTCGTAATAATTCGCGGGCGCCACGCTGAACTTGGGTATATTGCGCTTCACGTTGCTCTCCCACACGTTCGCCAGCCGTTCGGAGCGTGGAAAGGGCAACGGGCGCAGCAGCACGCCGTCAATCACGCTGAACATCGCGCTGTTGGCTCCCATGCCGAGCCCTAGGGCCAGCACCGCCGCAAATGTGAATCCCGGATTCTTGCGCAGCGTCCGCAGTGCGAATTTCAGATCCTGAAGCAGGTTCATAATAAGGGCCAATAAAGCGTGGACGAATCACCCGGCGAAACGTTAGCAGTCCTAACCGATCCGCGCCGCCAGTTCCTTGATCTTGGCCTGCTCCGCCGCCGACGGCTTGTGCTGCAGTGCCTTTTCCAGTTCCTTCTTGGCCGTTTGCTTGTCCCCGGCGTCGTACAGCGCCATTCCCAGATGCAGGTGGAAGGATGGATTGTCCGGCACTCGCTCCACCAGGTCCCGCAGCACCAGCACCGCCTGGCTGGTCAATTTCTTGCGAATGTAAATCAAGCCCAGCGTATCGGAAATATTAGGATCTTGAGGCGAGCGTTGCAGTGCATGCTGCGCATAACCCAGCGCCTGATCCAGATCCACGCCCTGTTCGGCGTTCAGGTAGGCCAGATTGTTCAGCGCCGAAGAGTTCTCCGGATCAGTCTTCAACACTTCCTCATACATCGCGCGCGCTTGATCTGCCCGGCCCTCCTGTTCCAGCAGCATCGCGTATCCCAGGCTGGTGGCGGGGTTCCCGGGCTGGATCTGATGCGCCCGCCGAAAGTTTTCGATCGCAGCCGCTGTCTCGCCCTGCTGTCTTTCGAGCGCGCCCAGTCGCGTCAGCGCCTCCGCCCAATCCGGTCTGCGCCGCACCACTTGTTCCAATTGCGCGCGAGCTTCCTGCAGCCGTCCCATCCGTAGCTGCACCTCCGCTAGCGCCAGCCGGTAGCCGTCGCGGTCCGGATGCTTGGCCAATTCCTGCTCCAGGATCTTAGCCGCTGCGCCTGGCTGCGACTGTGCCATCTTCAAATCCGCCAGCCCCGTTGCGCCCCGCATGTCGCCCGCCTGCTCCAGCCCCCGAAACCCGGCTTCGGCATCGCTGTAGCGCTTCTCCCGCAAATCGAGCACCGCCAGTTGATAGCGCGTATCGTTGGAATCTTTATAGATACTCAGGATGCTTCGGAATTCCTCCCGCGCCTTGTCACCTGCGCCCAGATTCGCCAGGCCCGTGCCGCGCACTAGCTTGGCCTGCAGATTCGATGGATTCGTTTCCAGAATCTCTTCCGCGATTTGAACCGCAACCCCGCTCTGACCCTGCTCCAATCGAATCCGCGCCAGCGCCTGCTTGGCCAGTAATGAATCCGGATTGAGCTTTAGATTCGTCTCGAAATGTTGAGCCGCCTTATCTAGGCCGGCCGGATCGCCCTGCAGCCAGTAGGCGCGTCCCAAATGATACTGCAGCATCGCATTCGCCGGTTCCTTCGCCGCTAGCGTTTCCAGTTCTGCGATGGTAGCCTGCACCTCGCGGGGATCGCCCTTGGCCAGCAAGGATGCATGAATGGCCGTGGCCTCCAGGTCGCGCGGATAATCTTTATGCAGCTTGGTTACTACCGCCAGAGCCTCCTGGTCCCGCCCTTGCACCATCAGAACGTCGGCGATTCGCTTCTCGTAATCGGCCGCCATGCTCGGCTCCAGTTTCTCCCCTTCCCGGTAGACCTGGATGCCCGAATCGTATTGGCCCATGCGCAGATAGAAATCGCCCACCAGGCCGTCGACGTGTGGAAAGGTCCTTCTCGCGGCTCGCAGACCATCCAGCACCGCCTGCATCTCCGGCTTCCGGTCGCGCGTATAGTAGAAGCCCGCCAACTCCAGCCGCGGCGTTGGGTCCGACGGTAAGTTGGCGATTTCCGTCTTTAGCGTCGCCTCGGCCCGATCGAACTGCGAGCCTTGCCGGTAATAAAAGAAGAGCAAGTCGTACACGCGCCGAACCGTCTTGTCGCGTGCCAGAAATTCTTCTCCCAGCTTCTCTGCCTCCGTGACCCGTCCCACCGCCGCCAGCCTTTGCATCAGCGGCACCACCACTTCCGGCTGCCAGGGCTTCACTTCATCCGCTTCGCGAAGTTCCGCGATAGCCGTTTCCGAATCGTTCGACAGCGTCGCCAGATCGGCCTCCAGCCGCAGCCCGCCAAAAGACTTCGGGTTCCTCTTCAGCACCTGCGCTACCAGCGGCCTGGCTTCCTCTAGCGCCCGTTTGTTCGACTGCGGATTCGACGCATAAGCGGTTATATAAAGTTCGGCCAGCCGGACCGTCGCTTCCTCATTTTCCGGATCCAGACTCGTGGCCCGCTCCAGCGCCCGCGCCGCGTTGCCGTAGTCCCGCAGCGTTAAGTCCACCAGTCCTAGCCGATAATATGCTTCCCCCGATTTCGGATCGAACTGCAGCGCCCGCCGGTATAAAATGGATGCTTCTTTGTACTTTCCGTTCTGGAAGTATTTGTTCCCGCTCGCGATGCATTTATCGCTCATCGCCCGCGGATCGCGATTGCACGCCGTCAAAAACAGGCCGGCCGTCGCGATTAGCACGCACGCTCGTGTCATGTCTGCCGATTCAATCCAATTAAGCTCCACTTCCTATATACCATCGGCTCCTCCGGCATCCAAGCCCATCCCGCCAGTGCCGTCCTGGAGCCATTTCGGTATGATGAAAAACGTTCGGAGAGTGATATGTCAATTGTCCACAGCATCGGCCCGCGCGCCCTCATCATTCTATCCTTCGCCCTCTGGCTGAGCCCCTCCTCCCGCGGCCAGGCGGTCGTTGGCGAATTCGTCCCCGATATCGGCCTCGATCTCTCCGGAAACTGGAATCCTGTCCTGCATGAAGACTTCCTCGAGCGTATCCCCGGCCCTGAATTGGTCAATTACTCCGGGCTTCCCATTAGCGTCAGCAGCCGCCTTTGGGCCCTCTCTTGGGATTCGTCGCGCCTGACCATGCCGGAGCATCAATGCCAGGTCCATGTTGCTCCCTACATCTATCGAGGCCCCCTTCAATTACGGATCTGGGACGAAAAAGATCCCCAATCCCAACGCATCATCGCCATCAAGCAATACATCAGCACCTATGAGCAGACCCGTACCATCTGGATGGATGACCGCCCGCATCCGCCGCCCTATGTAGCCCATACCTGGATGGGATTCTCAACCGGCAAATGGGAAGGCAATATCCTGACCGTCACCACCACCCACATCAAGCAGGGCTGGGTCCGGCGCAACGGCCTGCCGGAAAGCGATCAGGCCACGCTCGTCGAGCATTTCATCCGGCATGGCGATCATCTCACCCATGTCAGCATCGTCACCGATCCCGTCTACCTCACCGAGCCTTTGATCAAGAGCCAGGACTTTGTGCTGAACGTCAATGCCGGCGGCAACTGGCTGTACCCCTGCGAATATGTCGAAGAGGTGGTCAACCGTCCGCGTGGCGCGGTTCCCAACTATTTGCCCGGCGCGAACCCCTTTGTCAGTGAGTATGCCGACAAATACCATGTCTCCGTCGCCTCCGCCCTGGGCGGCGCGGAAACCATGTATCCCGAGTATCGCGCCAAGCTGAGGCCCCCATCCTCGCCGGCCGACGCCGCGAAATTAGCCGCCTGGACTGCCCCTGCTCAGGAACACGTAAGCGTCGCAAAGAATCCCGTCCCTAACGATGGCGAGGTGCATGTGCTTCCCGTCCAGGGCAACGTCTATATGATCGTGGGAGCCGGCGGCAATATCACTGTACAGATTGGCGACCTGGGCGTCGTAGTCGTCGATACCGGCACCGCGGCCATGGCGGACAGAGTAATCGCCGCCATTCGCAAGTTGTCCAATAAGCCCATCCAGTATGTCGTCAACACCCACTTCCATGCCGACCACACCGGCGGAAATGAGAAGATTCGCGCTGCCGGCATCACCATCACCGGTGCCAACGTTACCGCCGACATTCGCGACGCCCGTCAAGGCGCCGCCATCCTCGCGCATCAGAATGTGCTCGACCGCATGAGCGCCCCCAGTGGCAAACAATCTCCCACGTCCACCGAAGCCTGGCCCACGGATACCTACACCTCCGGCCAGAAGGAGCTCTATTTCAACGACGAGCCCATCGAGATCATTCACCAGCCCAAGGCCCACACCGATGGCGATAGCCTGGTCGTCTTCCGCCACTCCGACGTCGTGAGCACCGGCGATATCTTCGTCACCACCAGCTATCCCTTCATCGACATCGCCAATGGCGGCAGCATCCAGGGCGAGCTGGATGCACTCAACCGCATCCTCGACATCACCATTCCGAAACACGACGAGGAAGGTGGCACTTACGTGATCCCCGGCCACGGCCGTCTGTGCGACGAATGGGAGGTGGTCGAGTATCGCGACATGGTGACCATCATTCGCGACCGCATCCAGGCCATGCTCAAAAAAGGAGCAACGCTGGAACAGGTGAAGGCCGCCCATCCTACCGCCGATTATGACGACCGCTACGGCGCCACTTCCGGCTTCTGGACTACCGACATGTTCGTCGAAGCGGTCTACAAAAGCCTCGCCGGGAAAAGCTGAAGGACACCATGGGACGAGTCATCGGCTCCGCCATCGCCGGCTACGTTGCAATCGGCATCTTGGTGGTTTGCACCGACCAGATTTTCGCGCTGCTGGTCCCCGGCTTCAAATCGCTGCCGATGCCGCCTACCTACTATTTCGCAGTGAGCCTCTTAACGGACACGATCTACTCCATCATCGGTGGATATTTGTGCGCCTGGATCGCCGGCGCCAAGGCTCGCAAAGCCACCCTCGGGCTGATGCTGGGGGGCGAAATCCTGGGAGTCGTTTCGGTGATCGTGTTTTGGAGCACCGTGCCGCACTGGTTCGGATTCGGATTGCTGATTGTCTACCCGCCTGCCGTCTGGCTCGGCTCCCGTCTCCGGGCTAACTGACATCCACGGCCGCAATCTCCGCCGCCCTCTCCCGCCATTGCCGGGCCTCTTCCCGATGCCCCATCCCCTCTTCCACTTCCGCAAATATCTCCAGCGCCCGCGCCAGCGGCGGCCCGCCTTTTCGCTCCAGCGTCCCGATGGCCTGCTGTAGAAGTTCGCGCGCCGGTGCTATCCGCCCGGCCTTCACGTACAACCCCGCCAGATGCACCTGGACCTCGGTGGCCTCTTCGCGATTGCCGCCCACTTGGCGATCTTTCAGCTTGAGCACTCGTTCATACTCGCTCGCCGCGCCCTGCAGATCGCCCGACTGCTCCAGCGATGCCGCCAGATTATAAAGCGCTTCCGTGGCCGCGTTCGATTCCGGACCAGAGGTCTCCTGATGGATCTCCAGCGCGCGCCGCAAACAGCGTTGCGCCTCCGCATGATCCCCGTGCAGGCGCGACAACATGCCCAGTTGCGACAGCGATTGCGCGGTCTCCACGTGGTTGGCGCCAAAAGCCTGCTCAGCCAGGCTGGCCGCCTGTTGAAAAGCCTCGAACGCTTCCTCTTTTCGGCCGCTCTTCAAAAGCGCCGTCCCCAGCTTCCGTGCGCACGTCGCCAGACGCGCTCGGTCAGGTTGTGCTTGTCCGGCCTCAACGTTCGCGATCTCCCGGATAGTATGCTCGGCCTCGGAGTACTTCTCTTGGCTGATCTGGACGTCCACCAGCGCTTCCTTCGCCCGCGCGTTCAGCGCGCGATCGGCCGTCGCCCCCGCCATTTCAATCGCGTGCCGCGCCGTCTGCTCCGCCTGATCCAGCTTCGCCTGCTTCCGTTGCGCCTTCTCCAGATCCAGCAGGATTTCGACCCGTTTCTTCAACGAATGCTTTCTCTCCGTCAGCGCCGCCGCCAGATACTTCTCTGCCTCGCTCCAGTTCCGCGCTGCCAGGTTTCGCTCCCCCTCCGACACATTCAGGTTGCGCTTGCGATGCCATTCCTTCACGTGTGGCGTAGCCCACACGGCAAACCGTATTCCCAGCCGGAAAATTCGGGTGACGCTGATCATAGCCTTAACGACTGAATCGGCGTCCCCGACCCCGGACTTTAGCCGGTTTGCCCCGGATCTATAGTGATCGTAAGAAATCCAACATCGCCTGCTTATCTGCCGCCGGCAATGCGTTGAATTTCTTGATTACGCCGTCCGCTTCCGACAGCGGATATTTGGTCCCATCCTTGCCCACCCCGTTGTCGTCGTGATCGGAAGCATGTGCCTCAATTGCCGCCAGCAAATCGTTGGTCCGGCCATCGTGCAAAAAGAAGAACCGTTGCCCGACTCCCCACAGCGGCGTGGTTCGAAACATGTCCCCCTGCGCCAGCCCCTGCGTCACGTTATCGGCCAGTGCCCTGCCCATATGATGGATCAGCAGGTCTGAATAAAGATTAGCCGGAACGTTCTGCAGCGCTACCGTTTCATGCCGCGCGCCGGTCACCATGGTCGGCGTATGACAGAGCATGCAGCCGATCCCCGCATTGTTCACTCCCATGCCGAACAACTGTTGTCCGCGCTGGGCGCTGGCCGTGAATGGAACCGGAGCCGGAGGCGCCAGCTCTCGCATGAAAATCGTGAATCCCAGCCAGTCCGCCACCATGTGCAGCGGATTATTGAACGCCTGGTTGCGCAAGTCGTTGGTGTCAGTCCGCGTAATGTCGTTCGGTTCGTTCACACCCTGATTGCAGACCGCCGTTTCGTCCCGGCTGGTTGGAAACACATCGTTGGTCACGCCCATCTCGACGTTGTACGCCTCGCCCGAAAAGATCACCAGTGACTTGTTCTGCGCCTTCCACCCGAAACGCGTGATAGTGCCGTCGTTCCCGCTCCGGTTCGGCATGCCGCCGATCCCCAGCTGCGCGCGTAATGACGCCGTGGATGCCGAATTGTTCATAATCGTCTGGTCCTGGATCGCCTCCATCAGCCCCAGCCCAAACGTCTGCAAAGGAATGCGGAACGATAAGTTGCCCTTCTTGTATTCCGTCTCGAAATCGATGGACGGAAGCATCGCGGCCGTGCAGCCCGTTGCTCCTATATCCGTTCGCCCTACGATCGTGAACAATTGGTGCACGCCTCCGTCCGGCGTACCATCCGGCTTTCGCTGGAACCGGACTTCGCGGATCGGCCCGTACTGCGTAATGAACGACGGCACCGCGTTCTGCCCGCCCTTGCGATGTGGTATCAAATCGAACATCGGATTCTCGGGCTTACGACGCTGATTCGGAGGATCCTGTGGATTCGGCACCAGGAAGCCTCCCGAGCCGCCGATCGCCGGCTGCTGATGGCATACCGAACATTGATCGGCGTTAAATCGCGCGCCCAGCCCCGACGAATTCGTCAGCGTCGCGAGATTCGGATCTTGACCCGTGTCTGAACCCAGCGTCACATCGCTGCAATTGTCACAGACCGATTCGAGCTGCGTCGTGCGCAGCTTTCCTTCGTTGAAGAGCGCCAGCTCGTTCAGGGTAAGACCCGGTATCGGCCCGCCCGCGCCCGCCGGTCCGCCGCGAACTCCTGGATCCTTCTGCGCCAGGCAAACGGAAGTGAAGGCAAGTGCCAAAAACATACAGCCCCGCTCTAGCCGCGTATTGCGTATCATCTTGATTCCTCCAGTGGTGTTTGGTCATTGTAATAAACGCATTCACCGGCCGGAACCGGACATCTGCAACCCGGTATGATGACCTGTATGCAGGAGGAAAGTGGTCCAGGCGGGGCAGAGGAACTTTTCTCTGAGCTATACCCCGAGCTTCGCCAACTGGCTCATTCCCGGCTTCGGAAAAATGAGCCGATTACTCTGCTCGACACCACCTCCCTGGTGCACGAAGCCTACCTCCGCGTCGTAAAAGCCGGCCGGCCGGACCTCACCGACCGTTCCCATTTCAGGGCCTATGTCGCACACGTCATGCGTTCCATCGTCGTCGATCTGGTGCGCCAGCGTCGTGCCGAACGCCGCGGTGGCGATCAGGAACGCGTCACCCTCGATACCGGCGCCCTCGACCCCCAGCGCCCTGAAGAAGATCAGATCATCCGCGTCAGCGATGCCTTGGATGAACTCGCCATCGTCGACGAGCGATTAGTGAAGGTTGTGGAGATGCGCTACTTCGGAGGCATGAGCGAACAGGAGATCGCCGACGGCCTCGGAGTCACCGAACGCACCGTTCGCCGCGATTGGGAAAAGGCTCGCATCCTGCTGGCGTCGGCTCTCAAATAGAGCCTGGGCGATGTCCGCAACCTCCCCCAAAATACGTTATCTGTTATGGTGGTCTCTCAATTCCCGATGGTGATCTTCCAATCCGCGCCGCATGATGAAAATCGATCCCGCAACTTGGCCCACCCTATCTAAGCTGCTGGACGATTGGCTCGATCAGCCTCTCGATTCCCGGTCTCGTTGGCTTGAAAACCTGGGCCCCGAGTACTCCAAGGTCCTGCCCGCGCTCCGCCAGCTGCTCGCCACCGAAGCGTCCGCCGGTGACGACTTCCTGAAGACGCTCCCCAAATTCTCCGAGCCCCCCGAATCCGCCCCCCACGGCTTTGAGCCCGGAACCGTGCTCGGCCCCTATCGATTGATTCGCGAACTGGGGCAAGGCGGCATGGGTATCGTCTGGCTGGCCGAGCGCGCCGATGGTGAGGTGAAGCGGCCCGTCGCTCTCAAGCTGCCCATCGTTTCGCTGCACCGCCGCACCCTGGCCGATCGCTTCGCGAGAGAACGCGATATCCTGGCTCAGCTCGCTCACCCCGGCATCGCTCGTCTTTATGATGCCGGCATCACCGCCCAGGGCCAGCCCTATCTTGCGCTGGAGTACGTCGAAGGCGAGAAGATTACCGCCTATTGCGATCAGCACAAGCTGGGTCTCAAGCCGCGTCTCCAGCTCTTTCTTCAAGTGCTGCGCGCCGTCCAGTACGCCCACACCAACCTGATCGTTCATCGCGATTTGAAGCCCGCTAACATCCTGGTCACCGTAGACGGCCAGGTCCGGCTGCTCGATTTCGGAATTGCCAAGCTGCTAACCAAGGGCGAAGCCAATGAAACCGAACTCACTCGCGAAGGTGGCCGCGCTCTGACTCCCGACTACGCCAGCCCCGAGCAAATCACCGGCAGCACCATCACCACCGCCACCGATATCTACTCGCTCGGGGTCGTCCTATATGAGCTGCTCACCGGCACGCGGCCCTACAAGCTCAAGCGCGATACTCCCAGCGGTCTGGAAGATGCCATTCTCGAAGCCGAGCCGATCCGCCCCAGCCAGGCCGCCGTTCCCCAGCGCCTCTCCCGCAGCCTGAAAGGCGATCTCGATCTAATCGTCCTCAAAGCCCTTAATAAACAGGCCTCGGAACGATACGCCTCTGCCGACGCCTTCGCCCAGGATATCGAGCGCTACCTCACCGGCGAAGCCGTCCTCGCGCAGCCGGAAAGCGCTTGGTATCGCACCCGGAAATTCGTTCTCCGGAATAAACTTGCTGTGGGCGCGGCGGCCGCCATTATCGCCGCTTTAAGTATTGGCCTCGGCGTCGCCTTATGGGAGGCGCATATCGCCCAGGTTCAGTCCCGCACTGCTCAGACCGTCGAGACCTTCCTGCTGGATATCTTCCGCGCCAACTCCAACCTGAATGCCGACCCCGTCAAAGCCCGCCAAACTACCGCCCGCCAGCTCCTGGATATCGGCGCCAAGAAAATCGATGGGGCGCTGAACGACGCGCCCGAAGCAAAGCTGCGCCTGTTCGAAACCCTGTTTCTGCTTTACACCGACCTCAGCCTCCAGGATCAGGCCGTCGCGCTGGGCCGCAGTCGTATCGCTCTCGCCCGCTCAATATACGGTCCCAATCATCCAGAAGTTGCGCGCGCCCTGGTGGAACTGGCCACCGATTCCGGCGAATCGTCATTCGCCAAGGACCGTCCGGCCCTGCTGAAAGAAGCCGGCGGCATTCTCGATCGCAACCACGACTACAATTCCCGCACCCGAGCTCTTTACTATCTGGGCATGGGTGGTCTGCTCGTCGATACCGACCTTGAAAAGAGCGCCGCCTGGACCGCCCAGGCCAGGCAGCTTTATCAGCAGTACCCGCCTTCCCGCGAATTGGTTTCCACTCTGAACCTTTTGGGCCAGCGTCAGGAAATGCAGGAGCAATTCCCCGCGGCCATCGCCACCTTGTCCGAAGCCGCCCGCCTGGCCAACTCGCTGTCCGGCGAAGCCCGGCGGCCACTCCCGGCTATCTATGCGGTCCTCGGTGAGGCGCAGCGCCAGTTGCTCGATTTCAGCGGCGCCGAAAAGAGCATGCGCCTCGCGCTCCAGCTAGCCCGCACTCTCAAGGGAGATGACAGTGTCGACGTCTTGCAAACCGAGTGGCGGCTCGGCAATTTCCTGGTCCAGACCTCCCGTCCCCAGGAAGGGCTGGTATTGCTCAGGCAGTCCGTGGATTTGGCGGTTCGCACTCGCGGCCCCAATGAAACTTTTCACACGCCCATGGTGCGCCGTGCTTACGGTGTCAATCTCATTCGTTATGGCCGCGTCGAAGATGGCCTCGTGCCCCTCGCACAGGTAATCGAAGTGCACCGCAGCGCCAAGCGCTCCAATATCATCGACTTTGCAATCACTCTGGAGTCAGCCGCGCCCGGCGAAATCGAACTGGGACATTACCTGCAGGCTGAGACTCTAATCGCCGAAGCTTTCTCCATCCGCTCTAGCCTCGGGGATAAACCGGCTTCCAGGCAATTCGACGACGCTCGCCTCGCCCGGGCCAAGCTTCTCCTCGCCACTGGCAAAGCCAATGAAGCGCTGTCAACAATACGCGAAATTCCTGAAAAAGCGGGTCCCTCCGGCAAGATAACTTATTCTTGGCTGAATGTCTCCCTGGCCGCCGCCGAAGTAGAGCTCGCCCTCGACCATGCCGCTTCCGCCATCGATCAATCCGCGCTGATCCAAAAACGCATCGCCGAAAGTGGCGCCGCTCCCTACTTCAAGCGCTGGGACGCCCAGGCCGCGCTCCTCCAAGGCAAAGGGCTTCTGCTCTTGAAGCGCGCCTCTGACGCTCTCCCGCTTCTTGAGCGGGCCGTTCAACTCAGCGCCGAAGTCTATGATCGCGAACACAGTCTCGAACTCGCCGATTCTCAAATTGCCCTGGCCCTCTGTCTTCTGGAATTAGGCCGTCCGGAAGCGTCCCAGCCACTGCTCGCTCAGGCCAAAGCTATCCACGCCGCCCATAAGGAAATCGGCGAACCGTTCAACAGCCCCCTGCGTCGCCTCGAAGCCCGCCTCCATACCCGCTGACCGGCGTATGTCCGGTTCCACCCGCCGAATGCGTTTATCCCAGTAACGGAGGAACGTATTATGAGCTTGTTTTCAAAATTGGTTCCGGTCCTGTCGTCTACTCTGATCCTGCTAGCCCCGCTTCGAGCCGCCCCCATCGTGGCTTTCGACGTCGCCGCCGGTCAACCAGGCAACCAGGCGTGGACCGGAACTCTTGGAATGATATTCCAGGTGAACACGCCGGTGACCGTGTTGTCGCTCGGCGCATTCGATAGCAACCAGGATGGCTTCGCCGGAACCATTGAAGTAGGAGTTTTCGTCGGCTCCGGGCCAAATGTGGGCCCGCTGGTTCCAGGGCTGTTACTCTCCTTGACTGGCTCGGGCGACACTCTCATCAATGGCAGCCGCTTCCGTAACCTGCCGGCGCCCGTTGTGCTTTCCCCCGGCAGCTACGTGCTTGCCGCCCAGGGCTTCAGCAGCAGCGATCTCAACGGCGATGTGCGATGTACTGCCGCTATACCCGGTGGTTCCTGCATACCAACCAACGCCTTCAGTCTGTCCACTCTAAACACAGGCGGCGGCCGGATCACCTTCGGCGCGCCCCTCGGTGCCGAGGCCAATCTCTTCTCCGCCATGGGCTCCGGTTTTGTCTACCCTACCGAGCTCCTCGGCGAGTCTCCTGCTGTCCCCAATGGCCTGCTGGCAGGTACTTTTCAGTTCGATGTCCCGGCCGCGACGACAGTACCCGAACCACTCTCGTTCAGCCTGGTCGGTTTCAGCCTGCTGGCGATTGGCCTGCTGAAGCGGCGGCATGATCGCGTCGGGAACTGAGACCGGCCATGTCCACCTCTCCCCTCTGCCGCGCGGCTTGCTTCGCATCTTGCATATTCCTGGCCGCTCCGTGTAAGGCCAACTCGGTTTCACTCACCGGCAGCCTCGATCCCAACAATGCCAACGATGTGTTCTTGCATTCGTTTACTCTCAGCGCTGCATCCGCCGTGACCATTCAAAGCTATGGATATGGAGGCTCCGGCAGCGCGCCAAGTGGTACGAATGCCGCGGGCGCAGTGATTCCCGCCGGCGGCTTTGACACTTATCTCTCTCTGTTCGACGGGACCGGCCCGGCGGCCGCGTTTCTGGCCTCCAATGACGACGGTCTTTGCCCTCCTGGAAATGCATCGCCCGCCTGTCACGACTCCTCGCTGTCGTTGACCCCTCTGCCGGCCGGCGCCTATACCCTGGCGCTCAGCGTCTTTGACAATTTCTCTTTCGCGGAGAACTTCGGAAGCGGTACACTCGGCGACGGCTTCATCGGGCTTGGAGATTATTTCGACGCCTCCACCGGTTCTCGGACCTCCAACTTTGCAGTCGACATCAGCGCGGACGGGCTGGTGGTAGCCACTCCGGAGCCTGTGACCTGGCCGGTCGCCGCAGCCGGCTTCGTGGCTCTGGTCTTCGCGAACCTCCGCCGGAACAGACACAAGAAAAGGAGACAGTTATGAATCGATACCAGAACTATCTATGGATGGCGGCCGGTGTGGCGGCTCTCGCAACAGTGGGCTCATTCACCGCTAAGCCGCTCGTGGCGCAAATTAAGGCCGCCTTTGTCGAGAACGTCGACGAACCGGGTAGGATTCCCTATCAGTCGGTCATTTTCTTTGCCCAAGGTGGACAGGGTTGTTCCGGCCCTTCATGCGCCAGCTGCGTTGGAGATTTTTGCACGCTCAATTTCACACCGGTCCCCAATAACAAGCGGCTCGTCGTCACCAGTATCCTGGGCCAAGTGTATGTCGACTCGCCCGGCGTCCTTAAGCCGATTCAGCTCGGCAGCATCTTCATCCCAACCGTTCTTCAGGCCGGCATATTTCCTGGCGTCCTAGGCGTCAACACCAGCATTTTTGGAATCAATGCCACCGGCTCGCTCCTCACTCCTATCGATGGCGGAAACATCCCCACCATCAACATGGTTTCTACTGCTCCGTTCAGCGGAAGTACTGGCAGCACCAACGGACAGATGACCGTTACTGGATATCTGGTGGACTGTTCCATCATCGGCTCCTGCGCCCTGATAGTTCATTAACCACGCGCGTATGTCCGGTTCCCCCTTCCGATTCCGTTTACAGTAACGAGGAACACATCCTATGCAGGTGCTTTTCAAGTGCGCGCTGGTGGCCGCCGCTCTAACCGCGGCATTCGCCGAGGACCAAAAGCCCGTCATCATTTCTGCCTTGCCCGATGCCTCGGTCAACCCTACGCAACTCACCATCACCGGCAACAATCTCGGCAGCGGGAAACCGCTTGTCACTCTCGACTCCTTCCGCCTCCTGGTTGCCACCTTCACTTCTACCTCCGTGACCGCACTGCTCCCTGCCGGCTTGAAGCCCGGTTCGTACCTCCTCATCCTGCAGCCCAACGGCGAAGACAACGGGAACAAGGCCGCCACCTTCGACGTCACCATCGGAGCGGCCGGTCCGAAAGGTGATAAAGGTGATCCCGGCCTGCCAGGACCTCCCGGTGCGCCCGGGCTTCCTGGTGTACAAGGTCCTCCTGGCCCGCAAGGTCCTCCTGGAACCGGCGGTTCAAGCGACATCTACTCGTCAACAGTCCCCAGCGTGAATCTTCTCCACTTCATTCCCATTCAAGTGGCCTCTCTGGCCGTGCCGGCCGGTAATTACTGGATCACGTTCTCGTCCACGCTCACCAATACGAGCTCTGATCTGATCGTCACCACGAACCCAATCCTATGCTCGATCGTCGGCCTCGGATCGTCAAATTCCGTCCGGCTCGCTCAGGATGCCAATCAAGCCGTCATGTATGTGCAAGCCGTTGCGTCCTTCGCCGCCCCCGCTACCATTACCGTGAACTGCGTCGGTACGCCAATCAGCTTCAGCGGATCATCGGACAATAACGCGCTTACCGCGCTGAAGGTCGGCGCCATCCACTAGGTCGCCATGCCGCTTCAGCTCGCTCCGAGTCTATAGCCAATTTTCAACTGGTTCGTTCCGGCAAGTCCCGTATATGAGGCGCAATGCTGCGTAAAATCAGAAACGCTGGAGTTCGGATTTCGACAGCGATGCGTTTTAAGTATTCGGCTGAACCGGCTTCGACCGCTCTCAATGCTTCATAGATTGGTCGCCACGCGTCCTTCCAGTCCTTCTTGTCGATCGCTTCGATACAATCGCGCACGCGGCCACTCTTTACTGTCGCCGCTAAGAACGTCTCAACTGCTCTTTGGCCAATCTCAAGCAATTCAATTGGATCGCCGGTTAGCGCGTCTTCCAGCGCCACGGAGGCGCGAGGGAAGTCGCCGAGTTGCGCGAGCGCGACAGCACGGTACAGTTTGGTGAACCGGTTAGAGTTGTCTCGCTCTTGCACCAGATCGCAGATGCCGAGAAGGATCTTTCCGAAAGGTGCGTAGTTCCGGCATAGCCCGAGAAGTTCCATCCGAAATCAGCTCCACGAGCGGCATCAAAGAAGACCCAGGGTTGCTTATGTGCAGTACCTGAATCTCGGACGGATGCCGCCAGAATTGCCGCTGAGATGGGGTCCTGCACCTCGAGCTCATGAACGCGACGCAAGTATATCGCTGCTTCTCCTGGCTCAGCCAACTCGCAGTACAGCAATACTCCCAAGTTTCTAATGTTACGGGAATTGTTTGGTTCGAACTGCACGGCATTACGGAAGGCAGTCTCCGCGTCTCTTGGTCTGCCAGCTTGACACGCTAGAAAGGTGCCGAGCCTACCCCAGAGCATTGCGTTTTCTGGGTCGAGCTCAATTGCCTTCCAAAGCGCCTCCTCAGCTTCCCAATTCGTTCGGGCGTTTTCGCGAGAAGAGTTCCAAGGTTAACCCAGAACCCGGCAACTTTCGGGTCCAGTTCGATCGCCTTGCGGTAGGCTGTCTCTGCGTCAGAAGCTCGTTCAGGTACTTTCTCAAGGACACGGCCGAGGAGGCCCCACAGCCAAGAAACCTTCGGGTCCAGTTCGATCGCCTTGTGACAGACCATCTCAGCATCTGCTGTTCGTCCTGGCTCATTCGCAAGCAGTGCTCTGAGAAGATTGGAGGGCCCAGCAACTTTCGGGTCCAGTTCGATCGCCTTGCGGTAGGCCGCCTCCGCTTCCACATTTCGTTCGGGCGTTTTCGCGAGAAGAGTTCCAAGGTTAACCCAGAACCCGGCAACTTTCGGGTCCAGTTCGATCGCCTTGCGGTAGGCCATTTCCGCTTCCGCAGTCCGTTCAGGCGTCTTCGCGAGAAGAGTTCCAAGGTTGTTCCAGGGCAACGGAAACTTCGGGGCGAGTTCGATCGCCTTGCGAAGGGCCTCCTCTGCTTCCTCAACTTGTGGGTGCCTGTTCGCCAGGATCGCGCCAAGAGCATTCCGTGACCAGGCAACCTTCGGGGCCAGGTCAATCGATTTGCGGTAGGCCGTCTCCGCCTCCTTAGCCCGTTCCGGCGTATGCGATAAAAGCCAGCCAAGAATATTCCATACCAAGTCGACGTTAGGGTTGAGCTCAATCGCCTTGCGACACGCAGCCTCGGACTCGGTGGCTCGGCCTGGTGTCTGCGCAAGAAGCCACGCAAGGTTGCGCCACGGGGTCGCGGAGTTTGGATCCAGGTCGATTGCCTTTCTGAAGGCACTCTCCGCCTCGATTCCTCGATCCGTTCTCGCCAGTAGCCAGCCAAGCTCTCCCCAAAACGATGCGTTGTGAGGCTCAGCAGCAGTTTTCTTTCGAAGGTCCACTTCTATTTCGGCTGGCCCACTCCGCGGGTGGTGGTAAGTCGAGTTCCAGAAGGGGCTCCCATATATGCTTTCTATCCATGCACGACTCTCGAAGATAACTTTCGAACTTCCAACTTCCTGCGCCAGAAGCAAGGCTGTACGCGAAGGCAGTTTCGATGTCCTGCTGGCACCCATCCCTTCGGTAGCTCTCGAAGCTCGTCCATGCCATTTGTTCCAATTCAGCTGAATCGGAGAAAACCCGCAGGAACTCGACAAACCAGCGCAGCTTTGCCCTACTCGCCGGCTGGCCCTCATCAGATACCAAATATTGAAGAAGCGCTCAGCGACTTGGTACAGGGCCTTCTTACTATCGCCTGGATCGGCTTTCTCCAGAATTCCCTGACGCACAAGCCGGGTCAATTGGGTTGAAACCGCGCTCGTTTCGAGACCCGTTTCCTCCGCAACTTCCATCGCGGTCACTGGGATCCCAATTAAGGGCGACTGCATCGAGCACTTGTTGCGCCTGGGCCGGCAATTCGTCCACCCGGCCCTTATAGTTCGGCGTGACCTGATCGAGCAGTTGTTCCAGGTATTCGCGGGCACCACCCGCCAGACCATCCAGCACCAGGTGGAAACAGAAGGACCGTCGTGCGCGGATTACCGCCCGTCAATTGCACCAGGGTACGCAAGCGCGCAGCGTCAGCGTCGAGCCATTCCGCGACACGCCGCTTCGCGGTGCCCTTCTCGCTCTCTTTTTCCTCCACGGATTCGCTCAGCTGAAGCAGCAGATCTCTTACTTCCGTGAACGTCAGCGGCGCAAGGCGGTGAATCTGGAAAAACTCGAAGAATGCGCGTTCCGGTCCGTAGATTCCATCGCTCGCCTGAGTCGTGGCTCCGAAAAAGGTCAAGTCACGCCGCGAGGACAACAATTCGCGAAGCCGCCACTGCTGCCGGTCTTCGATCGTTTCAAAAAGCCGGTCCGCGTTATCCACCAGCAGCAAGAAAGCTCTTCTGCATTTGCTGGCCGATTTCCGCCAGGAACTGTGGTACCTGCTCTTCGATATCCTCCGGAGTCGATTTGCCGACCATGTCCGCATACGCCTCCACGTGCGCCAACATTCGTTCGTCGTTAAGCCGCTCCATCGCGTCGGCCAGCGCGTCCACGGTGTTGAGCAGAAAATGGTGCAGGCGGTTGACGTTATATTGCTCTTCGGGGAACGCCAGCGCAAGATAGCGGTTGTTCAACTCGGTGTCGTCTTCAACGCCGTAGCGCACGCGCTGTAGCAGAGTGGTCTTACCCATACCGCGCGTGCCGATGATCAGGACGTGCGATGGATGCTCCTCGCGGAGGATGTCCATCAGGCTCCGGTAGGCCGCTTGTCTCGCATGGAACTGCGCAAGCGCTTCGTTTTGCTCAGGGACTGCGGATTGTAGACGGGAATGCCGCCGAAGGGGAACGGTCTCTGTTCCGTCATGACTGCACCTCCCGCCAGTAGCGGCGCAAGAGCGCAGAGCGGAAGCGCACAACGCTTCCCTGACGCACCAGATACCCATCGCTAATTAGCAAATCGAGCACTGGCGCAGCATTTCGGTCCGTTCTTGGTCATCGGTCAAGTCCCGGCTCAAACGGAGCTCGATGCTTGCGACGGTGATTCCGTTGGCTTCGCGGCAGGCTAGGCTCGAGAATGATTTCGCAATATTGCTGTATCCGGGCATCCAGCATTTTGGCCAGACGCTCATCCCAGTGATCGAAGTGCGTCCGGCCGTGCGCGATCAGTCTTTGCAGCGCGATTTCCACGAGCGCAGGCGAGGGAGCACCGTGTCCTTCGCTCACGACAACGCAAAGCTCATCGAAGACGAGATTAAGGTGAAACGGGATCGGCCATTCCACCGCCAGAAGAATTGCGTCGATCGTTTCCGCAGTAAGAGCCCACTGATATAGTTGGCCGCGGCCCATCAGGTATGACCTAGCCTTTTCCGGACTGAATTCTCCCAGTTCGATCGGCTGGAGGTCGTGAATTGTTCCCGATAGTTTCAGTCTGCGGGCGACCGAATCGAGGCCGATTGAGCCAGCAAAAAACCAACGCGGTGAATACTGCTCCCGGAGGCGCTTCAGCCAAAGAAGGAAGCGTTCGGCTCTGTTTCCGGAGGGGTCCTGGTGGACAATGCTGGCGATCAACAACGGCAGTTCGTCGATGAGCAGTAAGGTACGCTCGTTGGCCGACTTGAGTATAACCTCCAAGTCTTCCGCAGGACGGCGCCAATCAAACTTCTTCGCCTTCAACTCAAGCAAACCGGTCTTAGACCACCTCGAGATCGGGCGGTAGCTTATCTGTGAATGCAGAAATCCAGCCGCCTGAAGCCCAGTCAGCGTCGCGGAAGGCGCGGACGAGCCTTTTGATAAAGTCCAACTCATCTTCCGCGTCGGGTACCGAAAGATACAAGGTATTGTATCCTCTCCCCGGCCCTGCTTCCTTCATTTGATTTAGAAGCGAGCTCTTACCAACACGTCGCGGTGCTAACAAAAGTAAGTTGCTTGTTTTCAATAGATCCCACGCACGCGCCATAATCTCTTGTCTGTCATAAAAGGCTGCGCCAGTCGCCAAACGACCCATGCTTCCGGGTATTCCGACAGTATTCATATGGCTATATTATCACAACAATATTGTTGTACAACATATTTGTTGTAGTTTAGTATTTGTCCAAAATGGAAACTTTCCGGAGGGACCGGTTCTCCACCACATCACCAGCTTCAAAGTACCCCGGCAGTTTGATGGCCTGGTACTGTTCGGACCTGCGCCTGCTTACCGCGCTGAAGGTCGGCGTCATCCACTAGCCGGTTATCTGTTATATTGGCCTGTCGACTCGGCGGCGCAAGATGAAATTCGATCCCGCTACATGGCCCGCGCTCTCTCATTTGCTGGACCAATGGCTCGATCTGCCGCCGGATTCACGCTCACGCTGGCTCGATAACCTCGGACCTGAGTATTCCCATGTCCTTCCCCAGCTGCGCATCGTTCTCGCCTCCCGGGCTGAAGCCGGTGACGACTTTCTCCGGACGCTCCCAAAACTCGACCCTGCTCAGGAATTCCCCGCCGCCACCGGCTTCCAGCCCGGAGCCCAGGTCGGACCCTATCGGTTGATTCGCCTCCTGGGACAAGGCGGTATGGGTGTCGTCTGGCAGGCCGACCGTGCCGACGGCACGCTGAAGCGCCCCGTAGCGCTAAAGCTTCCCAATCTCTCCTTGCGCAATGCCGGCCTGTCCGAGCGCTTCGCCCGCGAGCGCGACATCCTGGCGCAGTTGGTCCATCCTCATATAGCGCGCCTTTACGATGCAGGCAGCGATGACCGCGGACAACCCTATCTCGCGCTCGAATATGTCGACGGTCAAACCATCATTGATTATTGCGACAGCCGAAACGCAGCTCTCAAACCACGCCTGCTGCTCTTCCTTGACGTGCTGCGCGCTGTGCAGTACGCCCACGCCAACCTGATCGTTCACCGTGACCTCAAACCTTCCAACATCCTGGTGACTGGCGAAGGTCAAGTTCGCTTGCTGGACTTCGGAATTGCCAAACTCCTTACCGACGGTGAAGCCCGCGAAACGGAGCTCACCCGCATCGGAGGAATGGCCCTCACGCCCGAGTACGCCAGTCCCGAGCAGATTACCGGCGCGCCTATCACTACCGCCAGCGACGTGTATTCTCTCGGCGTTGTCCTTTGCCAGCTCCTCACCGGCGGCCGGCCCTATAAACTCAAGCGCAATACTCGGAATGGCCTGGAAGAAGCCATTCTCGAAGCTGAGCCGGCGCGCCCCAGCCAGGTGGCCCCTTCGAAGAGGCTCTCTCGCAGCCTCCAGGGCGATCTCGATACCATCGTCCTCAAAGCGCTTAGCAAACAGCCTGCCCAAAGATATGCCTCCGCCGACGCTTTTGCGCAGGATATCGATCGCTACCTCAAGGGCGAACCGGTTCTGGCTCAGCCGGAGAGTGTCTGGTATCGCGCCCGTAAATTCGTTGTCCGAAACACGCTGGCCGTCGGTGCGGCAGCCGCCGTCCTGCTGGCGTTAGCCGCTGGCTTGACTGTTGCGCTGTGGCAGGCTAATCGGGCCCAAACCGAAGCCGCCACTTCCAAAGCCTTGAACGAGTTTCTGCAAAACGACCTGCTCGCGCAGGCCAGCGCCAACCAGCAGTCCGGTCCCAACGTCCGTCCCGACCCGGATCTGAAAGTTCGCGACGCGCTCGACCGGGCTGCCGCCCGCATTACCGGCAAGTTCGATTCACAACCCGCCGTCGAGGCTTCTATTCGCCACACCATCGGCCTCACTTACCGCGACCTCGGGCTCTACCCGCAAGCCCAGCAGCAACTCGAGCGCGCGCTTACTCTGCGGCGCCGCGTCTTGGGGGCGGAGCATGTCGACACCTTGAGCACTATGTCAGAACTGGCGCTGCTCTATATCAGCCAGGGTAAACATGCGTTAGCCGAACCGCTTCTTACCAACGTCTTGGCAGCTCAGCGCCGCCTGCGCGGTGACCAACATCCGGAAACGCTCGCCACCATGAACGACCTGGCGATGGTTGCCAACGCGCGAGGCGACTACCCACGCGCCGCGATGTTGTTCGAGGGCGTTCTGAAAACCCAGCGCCGCGTCTTAGGCGAGGAACATCGCGAAGTCCTCGTCGTGATGAATAACCTTGCAACCACATATTTGAACCAGGGCAAATATACCCAGGCCGGAGAACTTTACGAAAAGGCGGTCGAACTCAAGCGGCGAACCTTGGGCCCGGAGCATCCCAGCACCTTGGCGAGCATCAACAACCTCGCAATCATCTACCGCAACCAGGGAAATTACAACCAGGCTGAAGCCCTCTTGACTACCCTGTTGGCAACGCGCCAACGCGTGCTGGGTGAGCAGCATCCCGATACCCTCGCCACCCGTAGCAGTCTGGGACTGCTTTATCAGGCCGAGGGTAAATATGCGCAAGCCGAGCCGCTTCTCATCCAGGTTCTGGATGCCCGGCGCGTCCTGTTGGGGAAAGATCACTCTTACACGCTCGCCAGCATCAACAATCTGGCCGAGCTTTATCGCAATCAGGGCAAAAACAAAGATGCCGAGAGTCTCTTCACCCAACTCCTTGAGGCGCGACGGCGTGTCCTCGGTCCGGATCATCCCAACACTCTCAATACGATGTCGTCGCTCGGCGGCATCGAGCTGCAGCAGAGCAATTATGCCGGTGCCGAAGCATTGCTCCGCCAGGCCCTCAAAGGTTACGAAAAGGCCAACCCTGATGCCTGGCGAGGCTATTACACGCGCAGCATGCTGGGCGCGGCCCTGATGGGCTTGCGCAAGAACGCCGACGCCGAACCTCTGCTGCTTTCCGGTCATGCCGGCCTGCTCGAACGCCGAAGCTCCATACCATTCGAAAACCGCTCCGTTCTCGCCGAGACATCCGAATGGATCGCGCAACTCCACCGTGCCTCCCCGCAGTTAGCTGCGGAAGCTCCTGCCCGGTAACCAAACCCCCACCACTTTCTCTCCTCCCCTTTCAACAACTTCCCTCGCCGCAACCCGCTGGCTCCTCCACTCGCATGCCATCTTTGGCTCAGGAGCATCACCTATGACCTCAGCCTCGAACGGTACTTCCAAAGGATCCACCGGCCCCCGTACACCCGCCGGCAAACAGCGCTCATCCCTCAACGCCCTGCGCCACGGCCTTACCGGCCACGTCGTTGTCCTGCCCACCGAAGATCTCGCCGCCTACCAGCGCCACCTCCAGCGCTTCGTCGCCCGCTTCCAGCCCAAAGATGCCCTCGAAGAGCAACTGGTTCAATCCCTCGGCGATACCACCTGGCGCATGAATCGTGTTCCCGCCATCGAGGCCACCTTCCTCACTCTCGCCTCCGAACACCAGCTCGATTCCGTTCCCACCAACGAGCCTCGCGCCGCCTCCGCCCTCGCGCTCTCGCAAGCCTTCCACCAACAAAGCCGCTCCCTCGCCAACATCAGTATTTACGAGCAGCGTCTGGCCCGCATGTTCGAACGCACGCTCAAGCAACTCCGAGAGATTCAAGCCGAGCGCCGCGAACTGGAACGCCGCCAGATGATCGACGCCGCCCAAATCCTGGAAATGCATCAGGAACGCAAAATTCCCTACAACCCCGCCGACGATGGGTTCGTTTTTTCGACTGCCGAAATTGCCACGTACATCCAGCGCCGCAACCACCTCGACGACGCCAACGGTGATCTGGAAGAGCACCTCGAGGCCGCTTCTTAGCGTCAATCCACCGCTTCTCTTCACATCGCTGTCCAACCGGGCTTGTTAGAATGGAGTTCTTCCACCCCAATGCTCAAAAGCATCACCGTGCACGGGGCACGCCAGCATAACCTGAAAAACATCGACGTCGAGATCCCCCGCAATACCTTTACCGTCATCACGGGATTGAGCGGATCCGGCAAGTCTTCGCTCGCCTTCGATACCATTTACGCCGAAGGCCAGCGCCGCTACGTCGAAACGCTTTCGCCCTATGCGCGCCAATTCCTCGATCAAATGGAGCGTCCCGAAGTAGACTCCATCGATGGCCTCAGCCCTGCCATATCCATCGAGCAGAAAACAACCAACCGCAGTCCACGCTCCACCGTCGGGACTATCACCGAGATCTACGACTACCTGCGCGTCCTTTACTCCTCCATCGGAGTCCCGCACTGCCCCACCTGCGGCATCGAGATTGCGCGCCAGAGCAGCGAGCAGATCTTGCAGCAGATCCTCGCGCTTCCCGAAGGCGAGCGCATCATGATCCTCGCTCCCATCGTCCGCGGCCGCAAAGGGGAATACAAGAAGGATCTCGAAAAACTTTCACGCCAGGGTTTTGTCCGTGCCCGCATCGATGGTGTCCTGCGCTCGCTCGACGAAGAGATTCCGCTCGACCGCCGCAAGAACCACAACATCGAAATCGTGGTCGATCGTCTTCCCCTCAAGCCCGGTTCGGAGAAGCGCATCGAAGCGTCCCTCGAAACCGCCGGCAAACTGGCCGACGGATTGGTCATTGTCGCCGTCGTCAATGGCGAAGAAAAACTGTACTCCCAGAAATTGGCGTGTCCCAATTGCGGGACCAGCGTCCCCCAGCTCGAGCCCCGCTCCTTCTCCTTCAACAGTCCCTTTGGAGCGTGCGAAAACTGCAACGGCTTGGGCAGCACCTGGAGTTTCGACCCGGTCAAAATCATGGTCGATCCCTCCAAGCCCCTGCTCGACGGCGGCCTCGGGCCAGGCGCCAGTTCGTCTTACATGAATCATGCGCTCACGGAAGCCGCCGAGCGGTTAAAGATCAAAATCAACAAGCCGTTCGAAGAGCTCCCTAAGCGAACCCAGACCCTGCTGCTCGAAGGCGGCAGCGGATTCCCCGGCATTCTCAAGATTCTGGATGAGGCCTACCAGGATGCCAGCGCCGGCTATCGCGAATGGATGATGGACTATATGTCGCCCTCCATCTGTCCGGTTTGTCAGGGACGGCGATTGCGGCCCAGCAGCCTCGCGGTTTCGGTCAAAGGCGCCGGCCTTGCCGAAATCACCGAGATGTCCATCGATCGCGCAGTGGACACCGTGAAGACTTGGACGCTCAATGACCGCGAGCAGCAGATCGCCGGACGCGTGATCGAAGAAATCCGCAATCGTCTGGAGTTTCTTACCGCCGTCGGCCTTAATTATTTAAGCCTCTCCCGTTCCGCCGCTACCCTCTCGGGCGGCGAAGCCCAGCGCATTCGCCTGGCCACCCAGATCGGCTCCAAGCTCCGCGGCGTGCTCTATGTCCTCGATGAGCCGTCCATCGGGCTGCATCCGCGCGATAACGATCGGCTGCTCGATACGCTGTCCCGCCTGCGCGATCTCGGCAACACCGTGCTGGTGGTCGAACATGATGCCGAAACCATCGAGCGTGCCGACTATGTCATCGACCTCGGGCCCGGCGCCGGCAGGCTGGGCGGCCGTCTGGTCGCCGCCGGAACTCCGCGCGAGATCCAGCGCAACCCCGCTTCCCTAACCGGCCAGTACCTTTCCGGAGCCGTCCGCATTGAAGCGCCCGGCGGGCGGCGGCATGGCAACGGCAAAAAGTTGATCGTTCACGGCGCGCGCGAGCACAATCTGAAAGACCTGACTGTCGAGTTTCCCCTGGGCTGCTTCATCGTTATCACCGGTGTTTCCGGCAGCGGGAAATCGACCCTCGTGAACGATATTCTGTATCGCTCGCTCGCCAAAGAGTTATACGGTTCTCACGATGCTCCCGGCCAACATGATTCCATTCAGGGCCTGGAGAACATCGACAAGGTCGTCGAAATCGATCAGTCTCCCATCGGCCGCACCCCCCGCTCCAATCCCGCCACTTACACCGGCGTGTTCACTCCCATCCGCGATCTTTACTCCATGCTGCCGGAATCGCGCGAGCGCGGCTACAAGCCGGGCCGCTTCAGCTTCAACGTGAAAGGCGGGCGCTGCGAGGCCTGTCAGGGCGACGGTCTGAAGCGCATCGAGATGAACTTCCTGCCCGACGTTTACGTCACCTGCGATGTCTGCCATGGCCGCCGCTACAATAGCGAGACGCTGCAGGTCAAATACAAGGGATACTCGATTGCCGACCTGCTGGAGGCCACCGTCGAAGACGCCATCCCGGTGCTCGAAAACATTCCCCAAATCCAGGTCAAGCTCAAGACCCTGCACGACGTCGGTCTCGGCTACATTCACCTGGGCCAGTCCTCCACAACTTTATCGGGCGGCGAAGCCCAGCGCATCAAACTGGCCCGTGAGTTGAGTAAACGGCAAACCGGCCGCACGCTCTATATCCTGGACGAGCCCACTACCGGCCTGCACTTTGAGGACATCAAAAGGCTTCTCGACGTGCTACAGCGCCTGGTCGATCTGGGCAATACTGTCATTGTGATCGAGCATCAGTTGGATGTCGTAAAATCGGCCGACTGGATCATCGACATGGGCCCGGAAGGCGGCGATAAAGGCGGCAATGTTGTCGCCCTGGGCACGCCTGAGCAGATCCTCCGCTTCAAGAAGAGCCACACCGCGCACGCGCTGGGCAAAGTTCTGAAAAACGGAAAAGTCGCATGAGCAAATATGCTCAGCGTCCGCTCGATCTGGGCGGCCTCCACACCATACCTATCGAAGCGCGCGGCGGCAAAGTTCGGGTCGAGGATTTCGCCCGGCCGTATTCGGGCAGCTGGATCGATTCCTTGCCTCGGATCCTCGCAGCCGACTCCTTTCGCGCCGTCGTTAGTGCCATCGCTAATGCGAAAGCGCGCAACAAGATGATCCTCTGGGGGCTCGGCGGCCACGTCATCAAGTGCGGCCTCGCGCCCATTCTCATCGATCTGATGACCCGCGGCTACGCCACCGCTTTCGCCTTGAATGGAGCCGCCGCTATTCACGACTTCGAGATTGCCATCGCCGGCCAGACCAGCGAAGACGTGGAAGCCGTGCTGCCGGACGGCCGCTTCGGTACCGCTGAAGAGACCGGCCTGGAGATGAATCGCGCTCTCGAGAACAACGCCGGATTCGGCGAAGCTTTGGGCCTGCATCTCGAAAAAATCGGCGATTCTCGATATCGCGCCGCCAGCCTGTTGTGCCAGGCCTACCGCCATTCCACCCCCGTCACCGTCCATGTTGCCATCGGAACCGACACGCCGCACACTCATCCCAGCGCCTCCGGTGAGGCCATTGGACGCGCCACCCACCATGACTTTCGCCTGCTTTGCGCGTTGGTGAAAGAGTTGAACGACGGCGGTGTTTATCTTAATATCGGTTCGGCCGTCCTGCTCCCGGAAGTCTTCTTGAAAGCCGTTTCCGTGGTCCGCAACCTGGGCAATCCCCTGGCGAATTTCACCACTGCGAATTTCGATTTCATCCAGCACTACCGCCCTAAGGTCAACGTGGTTGAGCGCCCTCATGCCCGCGCCGGGGGCCATGGCTATTCCATCACCGGCCATCACGAGATTATGATTCCGCTTCTGGCGGCTGCCCTCATCGAGGCGCGGGCATGAATCCTGAGATCCCACCGCCCGTACCACCGGACGTTCCGCTGCCCGCCGCTGATCCGAAGGCCCCTTTTTGGGATTACCAGGACCTCGGGCTCTTTGTCTCGCTTTGCTTTCCATCGCTGTTGATCACGATTTTGCTGGTCCGCGCGCTCTCCGGCTCCATCCCTTACGGCAAGCCTTTTCAGGGATTGCTCGCGCAGTTAGTCTGGTATGCCCTGGTGTTCGGCTCCCTTTATGCGCTGCTTCGTATGCGCTACCGGCAGCCGTTCTGGCGGTCGCTCGGATGGAAGATGGTTCCCTTCTCGACCACCGCTATTTGTTGTGTCGCCGGCCCTTTCCTGGCCGTCGCCATTGGTTACCTCGGCTACTTATTGCGAACGCCGGAGATCTCTCTTCCCTTTGACCAGATGCTCGACAACCGGCCTACCATGATCCTGTTCTCACTGTTCGTTGTCATCCTCGGGCCTTTGTGTGAGGAACTGGCATTCCGCGGCTTTCTGCTGCCGCTGTTCGTGCGCTCGCTCGGCGCCGCCGCCGGGATCATTGTTACCGGCATCCTGTTCGGCTGCCTGCATGCCCCCGAATATTCCTGGTCGTGGCGTCATGTCCTGCTCGTAGCTTTGGCCGGCTGCGTGTTCGGTTGGGTGCGCCATCAGACCGGTTCCACCGTCGCCGCCACTTATATGCATTCCACCTATAACCTCACGCAATTCGCCGCCTTTGTGGCGCAATCCCGGACTATATGATCGAAACCATTCAGTGGACTGACGGCGGGGTGGTCATGATCGATCAGACCAAGCTTCCGCGCCAGGAAAGCTACGTCACTTGCACGGATTACCAGCAGGTCGCCGAAGCCATTCGGTCGATGGTGATACGCGGAGCCCCCGCCATCGGCGTCGCCGCCGCTATGGGCATCGCGCTGGGAATGCAGCAGGCCGAGAGCGCCGCCGAATTCGAAACAATCTGTGACACCCTGGCGCGCACCCGTCCCACCGCCGTGAATCTGTTTTGGGCCATCGATCGAATGCGCCGCCGTTATTCGGAATTGCAGGGCCGGACCATCGACGAAATCCGGCGCGAATTGATCGTCGAAGCTCAGCAGGTTCGGCTGGAGGACATCGCCATCAACGAGTGCATCGGCCGCAACGGCGCGTCTCTCATCCCCGACGGCAAGACGGTCCTGACGCACTGTAACGCCGGGGCGCTCGCCACAGCCGGCTACGGAACAGCGCTCGGAGTCATTCGCGCGGCCGTAGCTTCCGGCAAAAAAATCGACGTCTTCGCCGACGAAACGCGCCCGTTCCTGCAAGGCGCCCGGCTGACGGTTTGGGAACTGCAGCACGACCATATTCCCGCCACCCTGATTACCGATAATATGGCCGGGCACTTCCTGCATTCCGGCCGCATCGGCTGCGTAGTGGTGGGCGCCGATCGCATCGCTTCGAACGGAGACGTCGCCAATAAGATCGGCACCTACTCAGTCGCCGTGCTGGCCAAGGAAAACGGCGTTCCCTTTTACGTCGCCGCTCCCATCTCTACCCTCGACCTGACGCTGGCCTCAGGCGATCAGATTCCCATCGAACAGCGTGCCGCGGCTGAGGTCACCCACATTCATGGAGTTCCGATGGCGCCCGACGGAACCACCGTCGAGAACCCCGCCTTCGACGTCACGCCTTATCGCTATGTGACCGCCATCGTGACCGAGCGCGGCGTGGCGCGCGCGCCCTATGTCGAATCCTTGCGAAAGCTGGTAAGTTAATTTCATGATCCGATCAGCTTCCTTTTTGACGCTTCTGGTTGCGGCCGGCTTGCTCGCTGCGGGCGACCTTTCCAATCGCCGCGCGCCGGGCTTCGCTCTCCCCGATCCCGATTACCAGCACTTCTACGATCTGCAGGATTACCGCGGCAAAGTAGTGCTGATCGACATCATGTCCACCACTTGCCCGCATTGCCTGCTGCTGTCCACAACGCTCGAGAAGGTCAAGCAGAAGTACGGCGACAAATTACAGATCTTATCGGTCATTCTGCCCCCGGACAATCAAGAGACTATCGCCAAATATCGGGCCGTGAACAGGATCACCGTGCCGATCATTTGCGATATGGGCCAGATGACCATCTCCTATCTGAACGCCCGTCCAGGCATGAGCAAAATCGATGTGCCGCACCTGTTCATCATCGACAAGGCCGGTATGATCCGCAACGATTTTTCCTACAGCGATCAGGACAAGGCCGTATTCGAAGGCCCCGGCCTATACCCGGAGATCGACAAGTTATTGAAGTAAGCCCCGCGCTACGGCGACGGAATCGAAGCCACCACCGGAATGGTGACGATATTACTGGTGAAGACGTTCTGCGCGATGAACACCTGTGTGTTGGGGTTGGTGGTGAGCGAAGAGTTTAGCTGAATCTGGACTTCGTAGATTCCCAGCAGGCCGGTCTTCAGGCCCGAGCTGAGTACGTTGGCGGTGGTGCCGCCGACTTGAACGTTGTCTACCGGCGCAAACGCCACATTGGGAGGTCCGGCGTACGCTTGTCCGGTGTTATTGGGAAAAGAACCGTCCGGAGCTTGAGTGAGACCCAGGCCGGTAGCATATAAAGAAATCACTTCCCCAGGCACCGCGGGATTGTCGGCGGTCACCGGAGAGCCGGCCACGCTGGCGCAGCAGGTAGCGGTGTTGAGCGCGGTTATGATGATCGATGAGCTGCCGGTGCTGCCGGCTGTAATCGCGATTCCATTTCCATCCGGACCGGCCACTTTCGCGGTCAGGACGATGCGCGTGAATTGCCCCGCCGCGGTGGCAATCAGCTTCTCGTCCGGATTGGAGTCGATGGTCGCAATCAGGGCGTCGCGGACGGATGCCAGGGAGTCGCCATTCTGAATTGTGTAGGTATAACTGCGATCTTGAATCGTCACCGTGGCGGTGTCGCCGGCCACGATCGATCCGTCTACCGAAACCAGCGCAATGGCGTTGCTGCTGGCGTGGAACGCCACGGCCGGACGCGGATCGACACCTGGCATCGCCAATAGGCCGGGGTTTTCGGGAACAACCGGGATCGCAATGGCGGTGGTGGTTGTCACGCGGCCATCGCTGTGTGTCGTTCGAATATAGGCACTCACGCCGTTAGAATCGTTCACCTCGAAGGGCATTTGTGCGTTGATCTGAGTCGGGGAAACGAAAGTCAGTGGAGAACGTATGCCATCAATATAAAGCTGCACGCCACCCAGGTTGGTGGGGTAGTTTCCATTCGCATCGGGAGTCGCCGAGACGGACGCATCTGCAAGGTTCGTGCCATTGATGGTAAGCAGCGTTCCAGGAGCGAGCTCAGCCGCGTTGGCGCCTCCGCTAAGGTTCCCGCCCGACGCCGCCGCTACGATCGTGGCGCTGGTCGAAGTTGTCACGGCCAGCGTAACCGAATTGCCGGCCGCGCCTCCAGCCTTGGCAGTCAGAACGAGTTCATTAAAGCCAAGATTGGGGATCGCCACAACATTCGGATCGATCGCTCCGCCAGTCTTGCCGTTAATCTGGTTGGCGAAGTTCTGGATGACCGTGAGCAATGTGTCGCCGGCGACGACGGTGTATGGATAGGCCGTCCCGTTAATTGTGATCGTAACCGTGTCTTTCGCGGTGATAGTGCCCGAAAAAGTTACGGCGCCGACCGCGTAGGTGGTCAAGCTGAACGCATTGGTTATGCCATTGATCGGAATGTTGGGCGTGCCGACCGTGAAAGCCAGCACTCGCCGGTCAAAAGGATCGGTGACGTATAGATTCGCGCCGTCCCAAGCCAGGGACAGCGGGCTTCGAATGGTGCCCGGGCTGGAGCTAAGAACGTTGGCATCCAGTTGGAATGTGTTGGTGCTGTCGGTGACTTGATCGCTGAACTCGTCCGGCTGGCCCAGAATTTCATCGGCCGGCTGGCCGTTCTGCGTCGGCATGCTGTTATATACCAGGATCCGGTCATTGCCCCCATCGGCGATGAACAAATGCTGGCCGTCCGAGAGCGCGTATCGAGGGAAGTCCAGCGTGGCGGCGCAGCGGGCCGGGTAGATCGGATTGTTGGCAGGATCGAAGCCCGTCACGGTGCTGCACAGGACCGGTGTCTGTTTGTTCTTGGTGTCGGTGGCGGAGCTGGCGGTCTGCCCGCTGAACGCATTATTTGGTATCTCCGACGTCATGTCGGGTTGTCCGACTTCCAAATCGGCAGCTTGCTGTGTCTGAGTGGGAATGGAGTTCCAGATCAGCACCCGGTTGTGGCCCAGATCGGTTACGAACAGACGCTGGCCATCGGAGGTCACCGATACCGGCGAGAACATATTTTTTGAAGTCGGCACCGAATCACTCACCGTGGCCGCCGGGGCAGTGTTGAAGTCCGGCTCGCCGAGCACCACGTCGGCCGGCTGATCGTTTTTGGTGGGGATGCTGTTCCAGATCATCACGCGATGATTTTGCGTGTCGGCGACGAAGAAACGGCCGCTTTGAATCCAGAGGCCTTGCGGACCGCGGAAGGATTTGTTGTCGAGACCGACTTTGTTGCTGACGAAGTCCGACTGCCCAAGCACCAAGTCAGCAGGTTGACCAATCACCGTCGGAATAGAGTTCCAGATCAGCACCCGGTTGTTGTCGGTGTCCGCCACCGCCAGGATCTGGCCATTGGTGGCGATCCCGGTGGGCGTTCGAAAACCGTTCTGCGTGAGGTTGATGGTGGTAGTAACGAAATCGGGCTGGCCCAGCACCAGACTGGCCGCGCCGGGGGGTGGCCCTGGGCGGTGCCGCCGACGTTGTCGCCCCCGATGCAAACGGCGCAGCGCTGGCCTTGTTGGGGTATGGTAGCGGTCGGGTCCAGAATGTATTGCGAGATGTTCTGAAAAATCATCACGCGGTTCAGAACCGGAGTAGCCTGGATGTGATTCGAATCGACCACGAACAGCGTATTGTTGGCGAAAGCCACGCCGCCCACGGCGCCCAGCTGGGTAGCCGAGGGGTTCCCCGTATCCTGCGCTGTAAAGGTTCGCTGGCCAATGGTGATTCTGGCGCCCTGCCCGGTTATAAAATCCGCGGCGAAGGCCACCATCGACGACAACAGAAAAATACTGAGATGCTTCATGACACTGAATTGTGCGGGTATTGATCTAGTATAACAATCTGAGGACGGTACTCGACAGTTCAGGGTTTCGAGTTTATGATTTTCTAAGGATACGCGCGCGCGGCTTGTTGAAAAAATGCCACAGTGTGAAGCAGATGCTACAATAAATTTCTTCGCTTGGCATCCCCGGGGATTCGTTTGGCAAACACGAAAAACTTATTGCAGGCGGCCGGCCATTGGTTTCTCCGCTCCGGGATTCAGGATCCGGGCGGCGGCGTGGCCCGCTATTACCGCTCCGATCGTGGGCAAAACGCTCCGATTTCTACTGAGATCACCGGCTATGCAGTGAGTGCGCTGCTCTTTTTTCACGAGCGCACCGGGCAAGCCGAATACCTGGAAGCGGCCCTACGGGCCGCCCGATTTCTGTCGCGCATCGCGTGGGACCAAAGGCTGGAAACTTTTCCCTTCGAGCATTCCGTAAATGGCGACCACTCCCGAGCGCTGGCATACTTTTTCGACTGCGGCATAATCATCCGCGGGCTGCTGGCCGCCTGGCGGGTGTCGAAGGAGACTGAATTCCGGGACACCGCGGTGGCCGCGGGGCGGGCCATGCTGCAGGATTTCGGGCGAGGGCACAAGATCCACCCGATTCTTGCATTGCCGGAGAAACAGCCGCTGGCCTATGAACCACGCTGGTCGGCTTCGCCGGGCTGTTACCAGCTAAAATCCGCAATGGCGTGGCAAGAGCTTTTCGAAGTGACCGGCGAGATGGAGTTTTTCCGCGCGTATGAAGCGGCGGTGACGTCGGCGCTGGCCAGTGAATACGATTTTCTACCGGGTGAAGGTGACCGGGAGAAAGTGATGGACCGTCTGCATGCCTACTCTTATTTTCTGGAAGGTCTGGCGCCGATGCTCCACCGTTCCGATTGCGGGCACGCGTTCCGGGAGGGGATCGAGCGGATAGCCGCTTATCTATCGGAGATCGCGCCGCTCTTTGCGCGGTCGGATGTTTACGCGCAACTGCTGCGGGCGCGGCTATTGGGCGAGGCTTTGGGAGTGATTCCGCTGGATCATGCCGCGGCGGCGCAGGAGGCTGGGCAGGCAGCGGCCTTTCAAGCATCGTCAACGGACGCTCGCGTGGAGGGCGGGTTTTTATTTGGAAAGAAGTGCGGCGAAGCGATGCCGTTCGTGAATCCCGTATCCACCGCATTTTGCGTGCAAGCGCTGGTCTGGTGGGACGATCGCAAGAATAACGCGCTCGAGGCTCGCCGGCAGCTACTGATTTGAGCCAGGCCTTGCCGGAGACGATCAAAGTTCTCTTCGCTTCCGGGTCCGAAGACTTGATCCCGACTGCGATCGAGCACATGCAGCAGCTCCTCCCCGAGCTTCCGCTAGTGGTGGCTTCCGAGTTTCCCGTTGAAGGGGCGCGTTGGATTCCTTTTCCGCTGTCGCGCGGATTCTGGCAGAATCTGGCACTTTTCCGCTGGCATTTTCGCGACAAGCGCATTCGATTGTGCGCGGTAATCCTGCAGCCACGCATGCCGTATTGGAAGATGCGATTGATCGCCTTCGCGCTTTCGCCCTGGAACTTTCTGGCGTTCAATGAGGCTTTCGGCCATTTCATGCTACGGCCGAGTACGATGGGCACCGTCGCCAGGCACCTGGCCTGGAGAACGCGGAATTTCTTCGTGTGGGAATTCTCGCCGGGCGGCGCCACGTACACCTGGTTGTGGCGGCTGCGGCATCCGAAAGCCCTGGTGCGGCCGGGACTGGTGCTGCTGGCGAAGGCAGCCGGCCTTGTTACCGCCGGGCTCAAAGCCATGATTCCTCCGAAAGCGACCGCAGCGCCGTTAACACAAGAGCTGCCGCGGGGCGTATCGGTGGTGATTCCGTCGCGCAACGGACGGGAATTGCTCACCGACCTGTTGCCGCGGGTGGTGGGGCAGATCGAGCGAATGAACGGGGAGATCATCGTGGTCGATAACGGCTCCGATGATGAGACCAGCTGATTTTCTGCGGCGCTGGTATCACACGGTGGCGGTGGTGGATAGCCCGGCGCCATTGTCGTTCGCGCGCGCCGTCAATGCGGGCATTCGGAAAGCACGCTACTCGCACGTCTGCCTGCTCAACAACGACATGGCGATCGGGGAGGGTTTTTTTGAAGCGCTGCTGGCGGCCTTCGCCCGGGTCCCCGATCTTTTTTGCGCTACGGCGCAAATCTTCTTTCCCGACGGCGTGAGGCGCGAGGAGACAGGCAAGGCGGTGATGCCGTTCGCCGCGGGACCGTAAACCTGCAGACTTCCCGGTGCGCTGTGAGCTGCCTTCCCGAGGCGAGGATCTCAGCTACGTGCTGTATGGCAGCGGAGGATGCTCTCTGTTCGACGCCGGGAAGCTGGCCGAGCTGGGCGGCCTGGATGAAGTCTACGAGCCGGCTTATGTGGAAGATCTGGATCTCGGCTATCGCGCCTGGCAGAAAGGCTGGCCATCCGTTTTCGTGGAAGGAGCGCGGGTGGTGCACAAGCATCGGGCGACAACGTCCCGCTATTACTCGCCCGAATTCCTGGACCGGATTCTGGAGTTGAATTATCTTCGTTTTCTGGCCCGCGCGGTCAGCGATCCAAGAATGTTCCGGCGGTTGTGGACCGAAGCGGTGGACCGATTGAATCTGGCGAGTATTGCACACACGCCGGATCCTGCAGCAGTGGCGGCTTTATCGGAGGCTTGGCGCGCGCCATTGTGGTGGAAGCGGCGCGAGGCAGCGGTACTTGGTGACAACCATATTCTGGCGATCGGAAGCGGGGCGGTGACGGTAACGCCGGGCAGGACGCCTCGAAACCGGCCGCTGGTAGTAATCGCAACGCCATACCTGCCTTTTCCGCTGGCGCACGGCGGCGCAGTGCGGATGTATAACCTCATGCGCAGGGCCGCCGAGGATTTCGACCAGGTACTGGTTTCGTTCTGCGGTGAAGCGCCCGAAGCGCCGGCTGAGTTGCTGGAGATCTGCTGCGAGGTGGTGCTGGTCAAGCGCTCGGGAAGCCACTTGCTGGTGGCGAGCAATCGTCCGGACGTGGTGGAGGAGTTCGATTCACCGGCTTTCCACGCGGCGGTGCGGCAGACGGTTCGCAAGTGGAAACCAGGCGTAGCGCAGCTGGAGTTCACGCAGATGGCGCAATACGCCCAGGACTGCGTGCCGGCCAAAACGATTCTGGTGGAGCACGATGTAACGCTGGATCTCTATCAGCAGCTTCTGGCGCAGGGGGATGATTGGGAGCTACGACATCAACTGGAGCGCTGGATCCCGTTCGAAATCGCAGCCTGGAGCATCGTTGACCGCGTGGTAACGATGTCGGATAAGGACCGTGGATTGACGCTGCAAGAAGGCGTATCATCCACGCACGCGATCGCGTTGCCCAACGGCGTGGATCTGGAGCGCTTCCAGCCCACTCGAAATTCCGCCGAAGAGCGGCGCATCCTGTTCATCGGCTCATTCGCTCACCTACCGAATGTGCTGGCGGTCGATTTCTTTCTGCGGGAAGTGTGGCCGCAGATGCAGCAGCACGGGGTCACACTGCACATTATCGCGGGTGCCCGGCCGGAATATTATCTGGATCGTTACCAAGACCGGGTGCGGCTGGATCTGGAACAGCGCGGGATAGAGGTGGAGGGTTTTGTCGCGGACGTACGGCCGGCTTATCAACGCGCGGCTATCGTAGTGGCGCCGCTACTCGCCTCGGCGGGAACCAACATCAAGATCATGGAAGCGATGGCCATGGGGAAGGCCATTGTCAGCACGCCCGCGGGAGTCAACGGATTGGATCTGCAAGCCGGGAAAGATGTGATCGTAGCGGCCACCGGCGCGCAGATGGCGGCGGCCATTCACGAACTGCTGGATGATCCAGCCAAGCGCGAAACCATCGAGAGGCAGGCGCGGCTAACTGTGGAACGCCGGTTTGATTGGGACGTGATCGCGGGTCAACAGAAGCGGATGTATGAAGAACTGATGGCGTTCAGAGGAGGCGGGTAGCAAAGATCGCGTAGTCCAGGCTTCCGAAGAAGTCCATGCGAAACGCTTCCGGCAGCTCCGCCAGCGACGGCATCGCTTCGACGGCCGGGAACAACCGCTGCACATCGATTCGTCCGAAACCGGCCTCTTCGAGATAGAAGCTCAGGAGTGGCGGCGGGATGGGGTGTCGGTGCGTGGGGTCGATGTAGAAGTGCGTGGCGAAGATGGCCAGGCATTCCGGGTTGGGTGTCTCAATGGCCAGGAGCGCACCAGGGCGCAGTTTTTCACGCAGCAAGCGAATCATTTCGGGCAATCGCTCGGGCGGCAGATGTTCCACCACCTGACAGGCCACGACACCGCCCAACGACGCATCCGCCAAGCTGGTCAAGTAGGCAAACAGGTCGGCTTTCTCGGCATCCAAGCCTTTGCTGCGGCATAACGCGATGGAGTCGTCATTCAGGTCGATGCCGCGGGCGGCTAAACCCGCATCTGCGAAAAACTTCCAGCATCTCGCCGCGTCCGCAACCGATGTCCAGCACGGGCGCGTGCTCGCGAAAACGGTCGGCATACATCTGCTGGCGCTGCCGGACGGCCTCTTCAGAGCCGCGGAACTTTTCAGCGAACTTCAGCCAATCGATGTTGGCAAATTCCGGGGGCGGAATGTTGCCGGCGGCCTGGCCGGAGACGGTTTGAAGAGAAGCCTTCTGGCGCGCCAAGCGCAGCTCGGCATGGATGACGGATTCATATTCAGTCCGAATGCGATCAAGGTCGGCCCAAAACCGTTTGTGGATTTCTTCGGATTGCCGCACCATGGCACGCTTCGAAGTTGGAATGGTGGGCCTTTAGCTGATCACGATGGCTGGCGTCCATCACGCTAACGCGATACTGGAACGCGGACTGCATTTCGGCAATGCTCTTCAAGAAGTGGATTTCGTTGGCGGCGAGCTTGTTTTCCCATTCCACGCGCCATTGCGACCAGTGCATCCGCACGTCTTGAAGGCGCTGAGCTTCGGCGCGCAGATCCTGGAACTCGTGGGTGGACTCGTCGCGCGCGAGGTCGATGCGGGAAGCAAGCTGGTCGATGCGGGCGGAGAGCGCGAGCATGGCGTGGTTGTTTTCGTTCAGCGCTTCAATGGTGGATTGCACGCAGGCCACCAGGGCGCGATTGAATTCCACTTGTTCGCGGATATGCCAATCGAGAGCGCGCGCCACCAGCCGCTTCACACGCTGGACGGTGGAGTTGACGAGGCCAGGCGGCCGGGGATTCACGGAGCCGATGCTGGCGACTTTGCCCTCAGCGGCATCGCGGGCGTGCAGCAGGGGCGTCAGATCGGGAAGCGGGATGCCACCGGAGACCGTGCCGTTAGGATTTCGGGCCCGCACTCGCTGCCGAATTTCCGCGAGAACCGCGGCCAGCTCTTCACCTTTTGGGTCCATTGCTGCTCCGGCCGGTTTTCTTGCTCCAGCTGGCCGTGATGGTGGTGTAAACTCCACCGCGCGGCGTGAACTCACCGGTAACCGTGGCCTCGACGGGGCGGCAGGCGCTCACGACGTCCCGCAAGATGCGGTTGACGACGTTCTCCTGAAAGATGCCGAGATTGCGGTAGGCCAGCGTATACATTTTCAGCGACTTCAGTTCCAGGCACAGTTTGTCGGGGACATAGCGCAGGGTAATCTCGCCGTGATCGGGCAAGGCGGTGCGGGGGCAGACGGAAGTGAATTCGGGCATCACGATTTCGATTTCGTAGCCGGGGTACTGATTGGGCCAGGTCTCGATGGAGGGGAGCTTGGCATCGACGCCGGCGGCGGCATGTTGGTCGGTGTAAACGCGTTTCATTTTTCGACGGGAATAAGGGTGCGAGCCAACAGGTCCAGGAACAATCCGACATCGGTAACAATGCCGACGGCCTGGCCGGTTCCGCGATCGCTGACTTTGGTGGCGACCGCGGGATTGATGTCTACGCAGACGATCTTGACCCAACTGGGGAGCATATTGCCGACGGCGATGGAATGCAGCATGGAGCCCAGGCAGAGCACCACACCGGCTCCTTTCAACTGCTCCGCGTAAGCATCCTGCGCCAGGTTCATGTCGGTAATGGTGTCGGGCAGCGGGCCGTCGTCGCGCAGGCTGCCGGCCAGCACGAAGGGCACATTTCGACGCACGCACTCATACATGACGCCGCTTCGCAGCCGGCCGCTTTCCACCGCCCCGCGGATGTTGCCGCAATGATAGATGGCGTTGATCGCGCGCATGTGATTGCGATGCCCATGCTCTTCCTGGCGGCCGTCGCTCTGTCGAATGCCGAGCGAGGTTCCGAGCAGCGCGGCCTCGATATCATGAACGCCCAACGCATTTCCGCTCAGGAGCGCGTTCACATAGCCTTCGCGAATCAATTTAGACAGAGGGACGACGCCTCCGGTATGCACCACCACAGGGCCAGCCACGGCGACAATCTTCTGCCCCGCCGAGCGGGCTTGTTCGATCAGGGCGGCGGTTTGCTTAACAGCCGTTTCCACCTGGCGCTCGGAGGAGATGCCGTTGCTCATGAAGGCGAACGAGAGGCGATCGCGTTCCTTCGATTCGGGTACGACGCGGATACCGCGCATCCCAGTTACCACCTGGTCGCCCGATTGAAGATCGCGCATGCGGCGGCACCAGGCTTGATCGCCATCGACCACGATCAAGGCGTCCATACGCTGGTTCTGCACTTCCACCCACTGATTGTTGCGGCGGACGAAGGTGCGATAGTTCGTGGTCGAGTAAAAATCTTCGGGAGCGCAACGGTCGCGTTCGACGGTGAAGAGCTCGGCATCGCCGGAGTCAACAATGGAGCAGCCGAATGCGAGCAACTGCGCGAGCATCTTCTGCATCGAGTCCGGGTTTTCGGCTTCGATTTTCAAGCGCAGGTAAGAGGCGTCGCTATTGGTGCGTCCGATGCGGAACTGTTCCACTTCGAAGCGGCCCTGAAATTCGACGACGGTGTCGAAGATCTGCTCCATGATGTGGGAGTCGATCAGGTGACCCTGTGCCTCCACCCGCTCCTGCAGGGGAAGCGCTACGGCGCGCGATTGCATGATGGCTTCTTACAGGATAACTGTAGGAGCGGGCGAGCGGCTTAGGGTTTGGGTTCGATGGCAACCAGTTGGCGGCTGCGCGGGAGCAGGTAGAGCAGATAGACAGAGCCGGTTTCGATGGCACGGTAGGCGGCCAGGTTGACGGGAAAGCGATCGGTTTTGAGGTCGAGATAGTATTTCTCGATGGGATCGCGGCCATTGGGGCGAATGGTTTGTTCTTCGCGGGCGATTATGCGTCCTTCTTTTACGATTACGGCGCGCTCAATGAGGTCGAAATAGAGGGCGATGGATACACGGGAGGCAAACAGGGCGGCCAAGCCCAGAGCAAATCAGGACTGAGCCGACACGGGTGATTACCGCGAAAGTACCCTGGTCGTCAGCAAGTTCGCCGATGTGCATCATCTGCCCGATGAAGATCTGGAGGCCGGCGCTGAAAGAGGCCTGTTGCTTGCCCGCGGTGACTATTCCCCAGGCCACGAAGGGGGCAGCGGCGAACAGAATCGTCATGATTGTAGGCGTCGCGAAGTTACCGATAAGGGCTGTGAATTGTTCGGAGGCCAGCCGTCCCTTGCGGTTAGCTTCCAAGGAGGCGGGGGAGAAATTAAGGGCTTTGGCCAGCTCCAAAAGGACCTGTTCTTTGCCGCGGAATGTGGTCGTGTTGGTCAATCGAGCACTACTTTTGAGATATCGACAGTCGGAGCCGGATACTTTAGTTTCATGCTGTCGAGCGCCTGGACGATCAGTTCGGCTATCACATGGTTCCGAAACCATTTCTTGTTGGCGGGGATCACGTACCAGGGTGCGCGACTCGGTACTGCACTTGTGCAGGAGCGGCTTCGTAAGCCTCGGTGTAATCGTCCCAGTGCCGGCGTTCTTCGAAATCCGGCAGGGAGAGCTTCCAGTTCCGGGACGAATCTCGAATACGGGCCTCAAACCGCTTGCGCTGTTCGTCGCGGCTGATGTGCAGGAAGAATTTCAGAATGGTGACGCCGTTTTCCGTGAGCATATGCTCGAAATCATTGATCTGTCCATAGCGTTTCTGCCAGACAGCTTTCGGAACCAAGTTCGTGAACACGCACGATCAGGACATCTTCATAGTGGGAGCGATTGAAGATTCCGATATTGCCGCGGTTCGGAACGGCTTTGTGAATACGCCAGAGAAAATCGTGGGACAGTTCTTCCTCGGTGGGCGCTTTGAAGGAGGTGACATCGCAGCCTTGCGGATTAACGCCGGACATGACATGCCGGATGGTGCCGTCTTTACCGCCCGCGTCAAGCGCCTGCAGAACGATGAGCAGGGCGTAACGCTTATCCGCATAGAGCAAGTGCTGAAGCTCACGGAGGCGGTCCAAAGTTTTTTCGTGGGCTTTGTCGTCGCGCTTTTTTCCGAAGGTGTCATCGGCGGCACGATCTTTCAAGCGCAGCTTACTGCCGGGCTTGACGATACAGTGTTTGGCGAGGTCCATGCCTCTAGTCTCTCGTGTTCTGGAGATTCTGGTGAACCCGAACGCCTGCGGCAACGGATGCGCATCGTTCAAGCTTGGAAAGGCCAATAGACCTCGGTCTTCCAGTCCTGGGGATTGGGATGATCCGCTGGATCATTCGCGTATGCCTCCCAGGGCGCGCCGTTCTGGCGAAATCCGTTCGCAGCAATCCACTCCTCGATTGCGGCGTAGGCGTTTTGGAGTTGATCGTACGGTCCGAAATGAATTGTCGCCGCAGCCAGCCCGCCAGGCAGCGTTTCGGCCAAAACTTCGCCTTGGCCGTCGGCTACAGTCCAGCCGCCGCTATGCGCTGTAACGCGCATCCCAGTCTCCAACGTTACTAATCCGACGCTGGTTTCCAGGTACCGGGTAATCGGGTAACCAGCTATGGCTAGGCCGCGCTGTTGCGCATGCAGGAACACCTTAGGCAATACTGCCCCGATCGTAGCCGCAATCTCGGCCCGCCGTACCCGCCGCCGGACCACCAGGACAGGCTGAGCCACGAGCTCCTGTTTCGCAATTTTGTATTCCATGGATTCTTCCGAGCGCCTTTCTCCTAAGCCGACATAGTAGAGCCCTACACAAGGCCCGATTTCGTCCACCCAATCTGCGTGCGACCGGGTGCCGGGTCCTATTAATCCACGTTTTCGGTAGGCGCTTGGGCTCAGCCTAAAGCGCCGGCGAAATGCACGGCAGAAAGCCTCGTGACTCTCGAATCCGCAGTCCAGCGCGATGTCCAGGATCGAGGCCCGGGAACTAACCAAAGCGGCGGCGGCGTGATCGATACGCAGCCGGAGCGTGAACTGCTTAGGCGTTTCTCCCAAAGCCACACGCAGGCTTCGATGAGCGTGAAATAGCGACTGTTCCGTGTTGGCGGCCAATTCTGCCAGCGCGACGTTCTTGCCGAGATTTTGCCTGGCGAAGTTAAGCGCCGGCTGGAGCTTTTTCCAATCGCTCATTGAGTTTATTTCCGTTGTAAAGAAATCCGCCGACCAGTGCAGCAGGTAAGCTCAGGATAGCGATCGTGATCCATTGCATTCGTGAAGCATGGTTTGCTTCCGGGGACAGCATCGCGGCGATAGTCAAACCAGCTTGAACAATCCCCATCGCAGCGGCGTGCTGGATCGGTAAACGCCGCGCAATTCGAGCCGCGACGTATCCTCCGGCGGCCACGCATGTAAACCCATACGCAAACGTTAACATCCTGACCCATGGATTAGATGAAAGCGCCGCCGGGCTCGGCAGGGCTTGCGGGAATGCCCGCAGCAACAAAGGGTTCAGAGCCGCCTCGATGGCGAAGGATGCCGCCGTGAGGATAGCTATTCCAGCTAGTACCGACAAAACGCTGCGGAGCATAGGGATAGTCTAATCCACGAACCTTCAAAGCGGCTTGATCTTTCTTGCTAATTTCGAGCGCTCAGTCACTCAAAAACGATCATCGTGGACCGGGTTCCTCACTCAAGAAACGTTCGATTAGAGTGGCCAGGAGGGGCGGCTGCTCTTGCATCGGATAATGACCACATTCACTGAGCGAGACCAGGCGCCCATTGGGGTAGAAAGGCAACATAGACGTATTCAGAGCGCCCGCCTGGAACGGCGGTGCATCCTGGCCGGCCGCGATAATCAGCACCGGCAACTTGATTTCGCGGGTGCCTTCTGAAATGTGTTCACGGCCCCACATCTCGACATACTTAGCTGCGGCGTGGGGGTCGGCTGTCTCGCGCCAGCGGCGCAATTTGTACTTGGTCCAGGAGGTGGATAATCGATCGCCCCACATGGACCCGACGGCGGATAACCTGGCCATGGTCGTCTCCGAGCGCAATCGCCTGGAACATTTCCACGGTGGCTTGATCCAGACCAATTCCTAATGGCGGAACTGGCGTGATGGCGACGACTCGCGAGACACGCTCTTCGACAAGCTGGGGAATGCGCTGTACGACGAGTCCGCTCATCGAATGGCCGATGAGGGAGAAAGTATTCCAACCTAAGCGATCGGCGAGACTGATGACGTCGCCCGCAGCCTCCTCAAGCGTGTAGTCGCCGGAAAGATGGCGTGAGTCCCCGTAGCCGCGAAGATCAGCGAAGACGTAAGAGAATTGGTCCGGGGTGAGATATGGGGTTATCGCATCCCAGTTGGTATGGTCACAAAACCAATCGTGCAGGACGATGGCGCGCACTGGCCCTTGGCCGTATTGCTTGAATCCGAGATTGACACGCATCCCATGATGATGCAATACGACGGGCTACGACCAGAGTTCGTTGATGGGTCCGTAGATGTCCTGATCGGAGAAGGGGACGTATTCGAAGCCACGATGGAACGGGTCGTCATAGCGGACCTTGGTCCAATCGATACCCATAGCGGAATAAATGGTGGCTTCGATATCTTCGGGCTTGACGTAGCGCTGGCGGGACCATCCAAAGTCGGATGTATCGGAACCAGCGGCATTGGTGGTCCCGATGGCGCGGCCGCCCTGCACTCCGGCTCCGGCGAATACAGCGGTCTGCTGCAGCCAGTGATCGCGGCCGCCGGCTGGAGTTACAGCGCCGACTGTGCGGCCGAACTCGCCGACCATCACCACCAGCGTTTCGTCCAGCAGGCCGCTGGATTTCAGATCGCCGAGCAGGGCTGACACACCGTTATCGAGAGGCGCGCCCATGGTGTACAGGTTATTGCCCTTGGGATTTTGCTGGCCATAGATATCCTGATGCATGTCCCAGCTTCCGAAGGTGATCTGGACAAAGTTGCGTGCCCTGGTTGGCCGCCAGCACCTGTTTGGCGATCAGACAGGCATTGCCAAATGACGAATTGCCATAGCGGGCGCTGTCAGTGGTGGAGTAACCGAAGGCTTGGTTGACGACGCTGTTGTAGGTCAGGTTCTTGGCGGAGTTGTAGAAGGCGTCGTAATCCTGGAGCGGCTGGCCGTAGGGCGAGTTGGTGCGCAACGGATCATCCAGCTCGTGCACGCGGCTCCAGAGATCGTCGAAACGCTGCTGGCCGAGCGGATTCGCGGTATTGGGAACGCCGGCGGTAGACGGCACCACGCGGAAGGGCGCGTACTGAGCGGAGAAATAGCCATTGCCTACGCCGCTGGGCGAGTTGAGGGCCAGGAAAGGCGGAAAGACCTGGCCGGGAACGCTCTTTTCGATCGCGACCACGCTGCCGATGTTGGGAGCAATATTGCCCAGCGCAGCCGCCGGATTCCGGCCGATCTGCGACCAGGTCTGAGCGAGGGAGTGCACCAGGGCCCAGGCATTCATGGAGCGCACCAGGCAAAGGTCGCCAAGCTGCGCGCCGATTTTGGGAAGCAGCCCCATGGGCCAATTCAATCCATTGACCATGGTGGGATTGAAATTCGAGGGCGTCACGCCGTTGATGACTTTCAGATCGAAAGTGTCGATGTGGCTGGGCGCGCCGGCCAAGAGAATAAAGATGCAATTCTTGGCGGTGTTTTGCGTGGTAACGCCCGGTTGGGCGGCCACGTCGGCCTTGGCCACTTTGCCGACCAGGTAGGAGCCGGTTACGCCAGCGCCCAACACTTCGAAGAACCGCCGGCGAGTGAAATGCGGGCGATTGAAGAACGTAATATGGGGATGCGGGTTACGCTCGACGAATTTATTGAATCGATCACGTTCAGACATCGCTCGGCTCCTCAGTAATTGAAAACAAAATCGACTTTGTTATATAGCGACCAGAGCAGATTTTCGAGCTCGTGGCTGCGGGTGGCGGTATTGCCCAGGTGGCCCATGGCGATGGTCATCTCGGTACTGCTGGGATAACGGGACAACACATTCAGGAAGAGCGTGTTCACGGCTTGATCGTTCGGCATGCCCTGCGACCTGGGCCAGCAATCCGGCTTTGGGCGCTTTGGAATACTGAACGCGATTCATGACGAAGTTGTCGTTCATCAGGTCGAGCGCCTGTGAAATGGAGCCGTCGCCCTTACGCTGCTGGTCGTCCCGGTTGCCGCGCAGAAACGCATTCAGGAAGTTATTGACCGCGCCGTTGCCGCCGTCGGGCAGGTTCAACGGCTCAGGAATCTGCATGGCCCAACTGGCGGTGCCATAGACAGCGCCCATGTTGTAGGTGGGGATAACGCCGCTCGATTGCGTGATCGAGTCATGCACCTCTTCCGACCAAAGCCGGCGGACCATTTTGCGGGCGAACAGAGTCTGCCAGGCTGGGTTCCAAGTGCCGTTGTAGCGCGATGAAAGCTGATAGGCCTGGGAATTGGCGATCTCGCGCATGAGGCCCTTGAGGTCGTAATTGCTGTTGATGAAGTCCTGCGCCAGCGCCGTCCAGCAATTGAGGATTGGAAGGCTGCAAGGGCCAGGATTGGGTAGGATCGGTGGGCCAGGGCGCAGTGGGCGGATTGCTGGGATCGAGGCGATCGGGATCGAACTGGTCGGGCGGATCGACGATACCCATGCCGAAGAACTGGGCCCACATGAAATTCACGGCGGCGCGCGCGAATTGAAAATCGGACGTTACAATTGAGCCAAGGCCGCGCGATAGTTTTGACCCGAGGGCGGCGCCAGGCTGCCGAATAAATACGCGGGCGCAATGTTCTTCAGGCTTCCGACGGGCTGGCGCGCCGGACGGTTGCCGGTGGTGGTGTTCAGCGGATAGTCGGTTTTGAAACGGGTGTTGTCGGCGAGCCCCCAGTAATATACGTTGGTGCGCAACGGTGGTGCGTGGATTATCGGTGCGCGACATGAACGACGACAGTCCCCAGGCTTGCTGGCGAGTGGTTTGGGACCCCCACAGGCTGAGCGAATCCAGGTGACCACGTCCGCTATGGCAAAGCAGGCAGTTCACGTGCGCGATGCCGAGGAACGTGTCGGCGAGGTTGGCGGTCTGCTGGTCCCAGATATCCTGCTGCGGGCCGCCGGTGACGACGCCGCCGACCAGCCAGTTCAGCTCGCCCTGCGTGTAGCTGTCGGTTCCGGTGGCGGAGATGATTTCGCGCGCCATCTGATCGTAGGGTTTATTCGAAGTCAAAGAGGATCGAATGTAGGTGTTGAAGGCGACGACGCCGTCCGGGAAGCGCACAATCTGCGTGTTTCTGGGAATTGTTCTGGAGGAAATCGCCGAAGTAAATGGTCCATTTGTCGGCCCATTCGGGGCTGGCAAGAAGAGTCTCGATATATTTGGATCGCTTGTCGGGCGACGTATCGCTGACGAAGCTAGTGACCTGATCGGCGGTGGGGATGCGGCCGTTGAGATCGAGCGTCACGCGCCGGACGAATTCGTAATCGGTGGTCGGGGGGGCGGGCGTCACATTGGCTTGCGCCATGGCTTGAAACAGGTAGCGATCGATGGTATTGCTGGTGGCCGGATCGACCAATGTCCCGGTGCGAGTGCCGGGAGGCGGCGGGGGCAAAGACGCAGCTACAGCTTCGGTGAGGGCGCTGGCCCGGTAGTCAGGCTTGGGACTGACGGGGCGTCCATTGCGGAATCCGCGGGCGGCCGCAGCGACGAACTTGTCATGATCGGGGCCGAAGAAGGTGCACTCGGCATGCTGGATTTGCAGGGGGGCTTCATCGGACGCCAGGACGACGACCAAGCCCAGAGTCGAGATTCCTAAAGCCACGAACAACCGCTTTGTCACCATATTTCCCCGTCCTCCGTCTGAGTGGCGCTTGCCTTGATTGTATCTGTAATGCTATCGACCTAAACACCAGGACGGATAAATAGGACGCGGGATGACACGGAATTAATTTTATTGGGGCGGGCGCGGGTATGCCCTGGGTACTATAGACTGTTGAAAAGGCGTAAGTAAGGTTGGGGCGGTTGGGGCGCGCCCTTCACTCAACGAAGTAGATGTAGCCTTTTTCGATAATATGATCGCCAACAGGCCGCTTGCTCATTTGGCGATCGTGAACGCTTCGAAGCTCCCTACGCAGGCTCTTGTAAAAGCGAGCCTCAGGAGTCATCAGGGAGACGTTTAGCAGATCGACCGCAGGCCGGTTCTTGGCTTTCTCGGCTGTTGATAAGATCTCATTGAGCCGGCGATAGGTGCCCTTCAGGCCAAGTTCCTCGACCGAGGGAGTGACAATGAGGAACTGCCACTCGTCGGAAGGCTCACTCCACTGCCAGAGCGCTGCTTGGACTTTAATTCCGGACTCGCTCAGCAGATCGAGGAACCTACGGCCCTCCTCAATCGCCGGAGTGTCCCAACCTACCACAGTTGTTTTAGCCATCGAAGCACTCCGTGCTTGAGGTTAGCAACGGCGTTAAACAGTTCGTTCGCCTGCTCTTCGTCCGCAATCTCATATCGACTCTCTGCTTTCCATTCTTTCACGACCAACCAGTTAATCTCAAATTCGCGATCAAGTTCAAACTCCTTATTTCTGGCTTGCTCCAGTCTTGCGATTTTGAGCAGCTTGGTCAAATCGTGTGTGTATGCGTCTTTGAGGGTGATGTCGGGGAAATCGTGTCGCCTGGTCAATTTTGCAATGCAAGCCTTGAGGCCGCATTCCACAGCGTAACCGGACAGGTAGTAGCAACCCTCGAATCTGTTGGTGCGAAGTAGAACCCTCGCATCCTCAAGTTGGATCATCGCCAACTTTCGGAAGTCGTTTCGATTCACCGAACGATCATCGTACCATCTGAGGCGGGATGCCTGAGCGACAATCGTGTCTCGAAAGACCTACGCCATGGCGGATTGAAATGCGAAGTCGCGACACCGCACGTTACCGAGCGCGCAGCTACTTGGGGGTGCGGACGCTCACGCTGATCGCCATGAGCTTCAGGTCCACATCCTCGGACGCATCCACGGCGACTACGCTTTCAAAGTCGATGGCGCCGGGCTTGATCTCGGCGTCGTTATCCAGGAATTTGGTGGCCTTGTTGCGACGGAAGGTCATCAGTTCGTGACTGTCGACCAGTTCGACAATGATTTCCTTCTTAGTGAGCTTTTTGAGCGCGCCGCGGAAGGTTACGACCACACCTTTGAAGGCTTCCGGGTGGACGGCGGCGGACGAAGAGGTTCCCCGGCGTCCCCGCATCTGAGCGGGAAGCGCCAGAGGAACCAGGAGAAATAGAGCGCAGACTACGCGCGTTAGCACCACAATAGAACACGCGCGGGTCTGGTTAGTTGCGTATCCCGTTTCTAGAACAGGATTTTCAGCCCGAACTGAATCTGGCGCGGGGTCCCGACCATGGACGTAATCTGGCCGGCGCTCCCGTTGCGGCCTCCGCCACCTAGGAACAGACTGGCGCCACCCAATCCGCCGGTGGGCAGCCCAAAGTTGGTGTGATTGAAGATGTTGAAGAACTCGGCGCGGAACTGAACGCTCAAGTTTTCACGCACCTTCGTATCCTTGGAGACACCGATGTCGGTGTTCACAAAGTTGGGGCCGCGCACCGTATTTCTACCAGTGTTCCCGAGCGTGCCGGGCGCCTCAAGGGTAAAGCATGCCGGGTTATACCATTCGTTTACTTTTCCGACATGTACCTGGCATCCGGAGACGTAATCGGGGCGTGGAGCCAAGGCTACGGGAGTGCCGCCGGCGGCTTCGTCATAGCCATCGGCGATGTTCAACGGAAGACCGGTGGCGGCAGTGAAGATTCCGCTGATCTGCCAGCCTTCGACCAGCCGGTTGCCGCGGAAGGGGAGGGCCAACAGGCCGTTGGCTTTGAACGCGCTGGTAATGTCGTGACTGCAAACGCCCTTATCCGAATTCAAGTTGTAGGGATTGATGAAATTTCCGGTGCTGTTGGAGTTGAAGCTGCCTAAATAGCCACCGTTATCGATGCAGCGTGACCAGGTGTAAGAAGCGGAAGCCTGGAAGTGCTGCGCGAACCTCTTGTTGGCACTGACCTGCAGGGCGTTGTAGCGGGACCAAGCTTCGGGCGTGAGATTGGGGAAGCTGCCCAAGCCGTTATTGAGGTCGGGATTCGACGTGACGTTGCCGGGCGTGCCGAAGCCGAAATAGCCGCCGCCAGGACCGTTGGCATAACTGGGATTCGCACAGCCCATGCCCTGGGAGAAGCTGCAAACCAGGGGCGGATTGGCTTCCTGGCCAGTGAGCAAGTGCAGTCCTCGCGATCCGACGTAACCGACCGTGAGAACCGTGGCGGCGGCAATTTCCCGCTGGATGTTCAGGTTGTACTGGATCATGTAGGGCGTGGAGGGGGCATAGTAATCCCATCCGGGTGTGGAACTGGGTTTGGCGACGTTGATCGCGCCGGGGGTGGGGATATTCGGAAAGAGCGCTCCGAGCGCACCCGGAAGACCGTTGATGGCCCAGGGCTGCGCGGCCCAGAAGCCGGGTGCAATATTGTTGATCCCGATCGGTTCGTGGAAGATTCCGAAGCCGCCACGAATGGAGGTCTTGTGATCGCTGAACGGATCGTATGCGAAACCGAAGCGAGGATCAAAATTGCGCCAGGCAGGATTGGTCGCGATGGCATTTGACAGATGAGTGTAGAAGGGGCGCGTGGCAGTGGCTACGTTGGTGACGTAATTCAACTGGCCATGTTGATCGATGGGGTCGGTAACGAACTCCCAGCGCAGCCCGATATTGAGAGTCAGCTTGGACGTAAGTTTCCAGTCGTCCTGGGCGTAGGGAGTGAACTCGATATTACGGAAATCCCGGTTGGGATAGGATCCGAGCGGGACGTAGAGGAGAATGGTCGGAACACCCTTCACCAATGGAAAGGGACCGGCGTTGGGGCCGATTCCTGTGAAGTTCCATTCCGCGCCATCGAAGAAGGGCATGTAAGTATTGCTCTGGAGGCGCGATATCGATGCGCCAAAGCGGACGTTATGCGCTCCATGGACCCAAGTGACGTCGTCTGCCTCGGTATACCGGTTCTGCGTCGTATTGAAGGGCAACTGAAGGGCACCGCCCAGGCCGGTCATGCCGGTGACATTCACGATGCCATCCTGACGTCCGCCGGATGCGCCGAAAAACTGGAGCGGGTCAGTGCCGTTCACCAGGCCGGCGGCCGGGGTGGGCGCTGTGAACTCAAAAGTGCCGGGACGCGAGAAGCTGAAGCGCGCGGTATTGATCAATGCCGAGGTGAAGATGTGGCGCTCTTCGATGGTGGCGAACTGAGTATGGGAGAAGTCCTGCTCGGGCCAGTTGCCTGAGATGGCGCCGCCGGCGAAACCGCCGCCGCCGTAAGGCTCGAGATATTCGGACTTATCCGAGATATAGCGGGCCAAGAAGGAATCCTTCGAAGAAAAGACATAGTCGAAGCGCGCGAGCACGTAATTTTCATGCGCGTTGCGGTTGGCCGTGGTCAGCGCCTGGGGCTGCGGGCCCTGGCCATTGTTAATGATGCTCGTCGCCACCGGCCAGAGCTGGAACGTATTCGCGATGGCGGCCGCGGTCGCCGGATTGGTGGCAGTGATCTTACAGTTGGGATTCGAAGGACCGAGTCCGGGCAGAGTTTCATCGGTCCGGCAGCCTGGAACGTTTCCAATTTTGCTCTCGCCCTGGGCCAGCTTAATGCCTTCGTAATTCACGAAGAAAAAGGCCTTGTCATGCTTGATGGGGCCGCCGACGCTGCCACCGTACTGGTTCTGGCGGAAGGCGGGGATCTGAGCGGGATCGATGAACTGGCGGGCGTCGAGCGCGCTGTTGCGGAAAAATTCGTACGCGGAACCGTGGAAGTTGTTGGAGCCGGACTTGCTGACCGCGTTGATCACGCCGCCGTTGCCGCCGAACTGGGCGGTGTAGGTGTTGGTCAGAGTTTGAAACTCGCCGATGGCTTCGACGCCGAGTGACGAGCCCATCACGGAACTCATGCCCTTGTTCCAGAAATTCTGAAGGTTTTCGTCATCGAGCAAAATGGCTTGGCCGATGGGGCGGGAGCCGGCGATGGAATATTCCGGAGCGCGGCCCTGGAAGCCGGAGGAGAGGAATGCATTACCGGCGATTTGATTGACGCCGGGAGCGAGTTGGATGAGCTGCTCGAAGTTCCGACCGTTCAGGGGCAATTCGCGCATCTGCTGGCCGTTGATGTAAGTGCCGACGGTGGCATTGGTGGTATCCACCTGCGAGGCCTCGCCTTCGACGGTGATGGTCTGCTGTTGCTGGCCGACTGCCAGCGCGAAATCGACCACGCTCTGGGAGCCGACGGTGAGGGTGATGCCGCGATGCACGAGGGTGGAGAAGCCAGTCTTGGCGGCTTGCAACTCGTAACTGCCAACGGGAAGATCGGAAACGGTGAAGCGGCCGGACGAATCAGTGTTGGTGGTCTGGGTAGCGCCGGTGCCGGTATTGCGCACCTGGACGCTGGCGTCGGGAACCGCTCCGCCCGACATATCGGTGACGGTACCCTGAATGGTCGCACTGGCGGCTTGCGCCTGGAGCCGGGTAACGCCTAAGTTGGATAGGATGATGACCAGCATCGCGACTGAGACGAGGCCGATGCGCAAACTTCTAGTTTTGGAACGAATCAACATGGTTCAACCCCTTCTGACGAGTTCAGCTCTGCACCCACGGAGCCCAAATGGTTACTGGTTCCAAACTTTATTACAAGCATCAGCAGAAGTCAAGAACGAGGCTGCCTGCGCGGCGGGCATGGCAGACTAAGATCGATGGATCTGTTATTGCATCCGGTGGAAGTGCGGGTTCTGGGCGCGCTGGTGGAAAAGGAAGTGACGACACCGGAGTACTATCCGTTGTCGCTGAACGCGCTGGTGAATGCGTGCAACCAGAAATCCAACCGCGATCCAGTGGTGGATTTCGATTCAGCCACGGTAGAGCAGGCGCTGGAATCATTGCGCGATAAAGGGCTGTTACTGGCGATTACGGGCGCCGGGAGCAGAGTGCGAAAGTACAGCCACCGTTTTGCCGAGAAGCTGAATCTGGGACGGCGCGAGCTGGCTATTCTGTGCGAACTAATGCTGCGGGGCCCGCAGACGCTGGGCGAGCTCCGAACTCACTCGGAGCGCATGCATCCGTTCGATGACCTGGCGGAAGTGGAAGCGGTGATGGAGCGCCTGCCGGAGCTGATTGTGAAGCTGCCGCGGCGGCCGGGCGAGAAAGAGGTTCGCTACGCACATTTGCTCTCTGGAACTCCCGCGATCCCCGAGACGCGGGAGGAAGCGCCGCTGAGGCGCGCGGAAGTTCCAGAACGCACGGATCAGATAGCCGCGCTGGAGACGGAGGTGGTACGGCTACGCGATGAAGTCGAAAATCTTAAGCAACAGTTCGCGGTCTTCAAGCGCCAGTTCGAATGAACGCCGGGATAACGATCCCCGGGCACTTAGGCGGTCTTCTGGTGGGGCAGGCGGACTTCTCTCCGCAAGGGCGGCCGGATGGGCAAAACTTTACCGGCCAGGCAACTGGTAACAGACTTAGCCGGACCGTGGAAATAATCGTTAACCGGGAACAGCCCATAAGGCTCGAGCTCACGGAAAACGCGGCCCAGCTTCTGCTGCAGTCGATAGACGGTGTGGAAGAACGCGCCACGATCCAATTTAAGTTTGCGGGAGCACAACTTCCAATCGGCACCGAGGAGAAAGTGATTCCTGAAGACACGATATTCGAGCTCTGACAGCGTACGCTTGCTGACCAGGCAGAAATCGGCGACATACTCCTCATTTTTCCGCCCGAAGGCGCCCCTTCGATCCTTTCCGGGCATGGGATCGAGCGTGACCTTACTTACGTATTTTGCGCGTGTTGCGCAATCGCGGAACTGGTCATAGCAGGCCCGGAAAATAGCCCTTAGCACGCAATTGCAAGGGTGTGAAGCTTCGTGCCGGCCCATGCGCAGCCCTAAACCGAGGCAGATGTTGCAGGCCGGGACTGCGAGCGCCAACGTTTCTGATCTAGTCCATTCCATTTCTTTCCTCTTCCTGGAACCCGGAGAAGCAACCAGGTCTTTGGCTTGGCGGTCCGGGCTAAACTGCCGGGCCGGTTGAGTTTGATTTCTTCAACTAAAGGAGAGAGTTGGACAAGGCGACGGTCTTATTGTTCCGTCGTCACGGGCACTATTGAAGGGTAGTCGGCTCCCGGTGGTGCCTCTTTTTAGTTTCCGGGACCTAATTTCAGCTTGAAACCTTACGTGGATAAGGTGCTTACAGGGACTGGAAATATCTCCAACAATATCGCGTCTTTTGTATTAATGTCTTTTAATCAACCAGCTCGCTTGGTGGCAGACGCGATTTCCTCATAAGCCTGCAAGACTTCGGCGGCGGTTCTTTCCCAGCTAAAGTGACCGGCGTTCTTAATTCCCTCGGCGATCAGGCGGGAGCGGAGGGCCTCGTCGAGGAGGACCTCGCGCATACCGCGGGCGATATCGAAGACATTTTCAGGGTTGACGATCAAGGCCGCCCGATCGACTACTTCGGGCAGTGAACTGACGCTGGAACAGACCACGGGCGTCCCGCAAGCCATGGCTTCGAGCGGCGGCAATCCGAAGCCTTCATATAGGGATGGAAAAACAAATGCGGACGCAGTTTGATAAAAGGCCCGCAAGGTTTCGATCGGCACGAAACCTAGAAATCGCACAACGTCTTCCACGCGGCTATGAATCACGGCGTGGCGCAAGGCCGGATGGCGGGCGATCTCGTCTCCAATAATGATGAGGCGCAGGTTTTGGAAGCGCGGATGGTCGCGCAGTTCGCCTCGCAACACAGCGAAGGCCTCGACTAAGCGGGGAATGTTCTTCTGAGGATTGGTGCGCCCGACATACAGCAGAAAAGGGTAATGAATGTGGTAGCGATCGAGTACGCGCTGGGTTTCAGGAGCATAAGCAGGCTCGCGCGAGCCGGGGCTCGACAGCGGGGGGGCGCTGGGCTGGCAGAAGATCGGATCGGGGGCGTTGTAGACAACACGGATACGGCTGGCGGGAATGCCGAGGACGGATTCGACATCGCGGCGGGTGGCGCTCGAAACGGTCATGATGCGATCGGCGCGGAGCAGTCCACGGCGAAGATAGAAGTGCCGCAGGTTGCTGCGATAACTGGAGTGGTGGTTCGCGAAGATCAAAGTGCTCATGTCATGGATGGTCACCAGGTATGGTTTGGGCATCCAGAGGGGCACGGCATTGAGAGGGATATGAAAAAGGTCCGCCGGCAATTTACGCAGGAAGATGGTATAGGCTAACTGCACGTAGCCGGTTTTCTTCCCGTCGAAATAAGCGGTCTCAAAATTGGACGGGAGGCCGCTGAACTCGGGGACCTCGGGAACGGGAGTAACCAGGGTGTAGTGGTTGGACTGATCGATTTTAGAGAGCGAGCGGACGAGATTCCGGATGTAAGTGCCTATGCCGAAGTCCGCGATACGGCGGGCGTCGAGGACGATCCGGTGCGGCATGGAAACTAGACCGAGGCGCGCGCCAACTTCCAGCCATAAAGAGGAAAGCGTTCGGCTAGGCTGGTGACGCGGCGTCGCACCACGGCCAGCGTTTCCTGGGAATTGAGGTCATGCAGGACATCGGATATGAGGGCCGCAACTTCGCGCATCTCGGGCTCACGGAAACCGCGCGTCGTCACCGCGGGACTGCCCAGACGGATGCCGCTGGGATTGAGCGGGGGATTGACATCGAAGGGGATGGCATTCTTGTTGACCGTGATATAAGCTTCATCGAGCGCTTTCTCGGATTCCTTGCCGCGAATACCTTTGGCGAAGACATCCAGCAGAATCAAATGCGAATCAGTACCGCCGGAGACAATCCGGAAGCCAGCCTGCTGTAAACTCTCGCCCAGCACTTTCGCATTGGCGATTACCTGCTTCTGATAAGCGACGAATTCGGAGGTCATAGCCTCCAGAAAGCAGATCGCTTTTGCGGCGATGACGTGCATCAGGGGTCCGCCTTGAAATCCGGGGAACACGGCCTTGTCGATGTTGGCGCCAAACTGTGCCTTGGACAGAATCATGCCGGCGCGGGGGCCGCGCAGCGTTTTATGGGTGGTGGAGGTGACGATATCGGCATAGTCGCAAGGATTGGGATAGACACCGGCGGCGACCAGGCCGGAAAAATGCGCCATGTCGACCAGGAAGATGGCACCCACCGAATCGGCGACCTGGCGGAAACGCTGGAAGTCGATAATACGCGGATAGGCGCTGCCGCCGGCAATGACCATTTTCGGTTTGTGCTCTTCGGCCAGCCTGGCAAGCTCGTCATAATCGATGCGCTCGTCTTCGCGCCGCACGCCATACGGAATGATTTTGTAGGTTTTGCCGGAGAAGTTCAGCGGGTGTCCATGCGTAAGGTGGCCACCATGCGCCAGGTTCATTCCGAGGATTGTGTCACCCGGAGAAAGCACCGACGCATAAGCGGCTTGATTGGCCTGTGATCCGGAATGGGGCTGAACGTTGACATGTTCGGCGCGGAACAGTTTTTTGGCTCGGTCGCGAGCCAGATTCTCGACTACGTCTGCGAATTCGCAACCGCCGTAATAGCGCTTGCCGGGATAACCCTCCGCATATTTATTCGTGAAAACGCTGCCGGTGGCCTGGAGGATCGCTTCGGAGGTGAAATTTTCGCTGGCGATCAATTCGAGGCGACCATGCTGACGCTCGACCTCATGCTGGATGGCGTCGTAGACATCGGGATCGACGACGGAAAGAGGGCGAGACATACGTTCGGGGTCGGTCATCAGAACTTTAGTTTAGCGCGGCGGTGCGCCGGCGAAATGCTACAACGGAGAGAATGGCGCAGACTATTTCAAAAGCAGTTCACCTGTTCACACCACTACAAATCCGCGAGGTTCATCTGCGGAATCGCATCGCGGTCTCGCCCATGTGCGAGTACTCCAGCGTGGATGGATTTGCGAACGACTGGCACTTGGTGCATCTGGGAAGCCGGGCGGTGGGTGGAGCAGCCATGGTGCTAACGGAAGCGACGGCGGTGCTGCCCGAGGCGCGGATCAGTCCGGAGGATCTGGGTATTTGGTCGGACGATCACATTGCGATGCTGGCTCGCATTTTCCGTTTCATCGAAGGACAGGGCGCGGTGCCGGGCATGCAGCTGGCGCACGCCGGGCGCAAAGCGAGCACAGCCGCACCTTGGAATGGCGGGAAGGCAGTGGCCGAGGCGGAGGGAGGGTGGAAGCCGGTGCTCGCACCGAGCCCGGTGGTGTTTGGCGACGGGTATCTAACGCCGGATGCGTTGGACGAACGAGGAATCGCGCGGGTGGTGAAGGGTTTCGCAGATGCGACGCGAAGGGCGCAGGAGGCGGGCGCACGGGTCATCGAGATTCATTCGGCGCACGGCTATCTGCTGCACGAGTTTCTTTCGCCGCTGAGCAATTTTCGGACGGATGGCTATGGCGGATCGTTCGAAAATCGCACGCGGATGCTGCGCGAAGTGATCCAAGCGGTGCGTCAGGTTTGGCCGGCGCGCTACCCGCTTTTCGTCAGGATATCGGCGATCGATTGGATGGAAGGCGGGTGGACAATTGAGGACTCGGTGGCTCTGGCGGCCCAGATCCAACCGCTGGGAGTGGACTTGATCGATTGTTCTTCCGGGGGCGCGGTGCCGAATGCGCCGGTGTTCGCAGGCGCGGGCTACCAGGTACCGTTTGCCGAAAGAATTCGCAAGGAGACCGGCATACTGACTGGCGGAGTGGGAATGATCACGTCTCCGCAGCAGGCGGACCACATCATTCGCACTGAGCAAGCCGATGTTGTATTTCTGGCGCGCGAACTGCTGCGCGATCCTTACTTCGCGCTGCGGGCGGCGGATGAACTGCGGCAGGAAGGCCCGTGGCCGAAGCAATATGCGCGGGCCAAGCGGACGTAGACGCTAGAATAGCCGTCCGGTTTTTTCGACACGGTCATCTGACCTCTTCTACAATCGAGCGCCCCGTGGAGAGATCGCCATTGGTCCACCGCCAAGATTCGTGCAGGCGAAGGCGGCCGTCGGGAAGAACTTCGGGCGTGGCCTGGCAAGTGCCCGTTCGAATGAAGCCGGTTGTGTCCACGTGGTGGTAGCGCATGTCCAGGCGGCCTTGCGGGTCGCCGATCGCGACTAATGCACCGAATTGGATGCGGCCTCCCTGATAGGTCGCCCAGACGCGAGCGCCTCGCTGACGGTAATGGAAGTGGGTCTCTGCATCACAGGTGCCATTGGGGGTATTGGCGGAGCAGACGAAGAGACGGTTGTCGAGATTGACCAGAGGCGGAACCGGGTCGGCTACAGGCTCCTGCGGCGCGGGGTGAGGATTCGAAAACGAGAAAGCGACGACGGTGTCGCCTCGGGTGCGGCGAAACTGGAGGCGCTCTTTCGCCTCTTCGACGGTAGGGATGTGACCGGCTGGAATCCACCACATCGCCATGTGGGCTTCCGTTGGTTTTTCAAACCACTTCAGACGATCACGGAGCGGAACGATGTGGCCGCTCTTGTAGACGAAATCTTTCAAGGCTTCGGGCGATTCCCAAACCGACATATTGATGTTAATGCTGGGATCGTCGTAGGGCAGGATGGAAGTGGCATCGCCGGACTCGGTCTGCAATCGCCAGACGAATCCGGGGCTGCGGTCCGCCAGAGCATTGACAGGCGCCAGTTGAGAAACGAAGCCGGCCATGGCGGGCGAATTCATGGGTGCGACGGCACGGCCGATGTTGACCTGAGCGAGATGGTAGTGCTGGGACGGCATTCCCCCAGTTTATGATTCGATTCCCATCTGCGACAAGCGGTAGCGCAGGGCATTGCGGGTGAGGCCGAGCAGGCGGGCGGCCTGGCTCTTATTTCCATCGGCGCGATGCAGCGCTTCACGGATGATGGACCGTTCATAGTCGTCGAGCGTCATGCCTTCGGGGAGAAAACCATCCGTGGCGGCCGAGGCTACGCGAGTTTTGGGAGCGAGATCGAGCCTGATATCGCCCGCTTCGAGGACTGGGCCGCCGGCCAACACCATGCTGCGTTCTATCACATTTTCCAATTCCCGCACGTTGCCCGGCCAGTGATATTCGAGCAGCCGCTGGATGGCGGCTTCAGAGATGGATTGCGCGGAGCTGCCGAGATCCTTCCCAAGTTTCTTGACGAAGTGCTCGGCCAGGAACGGAATGTCCGCCTTACGCTCGCGCAGCGGAGGAATATTGATGGGCAGAACGTTGAGGCGATAGTAGAGGTCTTCGCGGAAAGTGCCTTGCTCCAGCGCGGCTCGAAGATCCACGTTGGTGGCGGCCAGCACTCGCACGTCGATATGGCGGGTCTTGTTGCTGCCCAGGCGCTCGAACTCGCGCTCCTGCAGGATGCGGAGCAGTTTCACCTGGACGGAGGCCGGCACGTCGCCAATCTCATCCAAAAAGACCGTGCCGGTATCGGCCTGCTCGAACTTGCCCGGCTTGGTGGTATTGGCGCCCGTGAACGCACCTTTTTCGTAACCGAACAGCTCGCTTTCCATGAGGTTTTCAGGCAGAGCGGTACAGTTTATTTTCACGAAGGGCCGTCCGTCGCGAGGGGAGTGATGATGAATGGCGCGGGCGATCAAGTCTTTACCGACGCCGCTTTCGCCGCACAGCAGGACAGTGGCGCGGGTGGGCGCAACCCGCTCCACAGTGCCGAAGATCTCGCGCATGGCATCGCTGCGCCCGACGATGTTGTCGAATTCGTAGCGCTGTCCAAGTTCGGCGCGCAGCTCGCGATTCTCATCGCGCAGGGTCCTGATCTCGAGCGCCTTTTTGATGACGGTCATCAGGTGATCGAGCGAAAACGGTTTGGGCAGAAAATCCACAGCGCCGGCTTTCATTGCGTCCACGGCGGTTTCGATGCTACCGAAGGCGGTCATGACGATGACCGGCGTATGGGAATCCTGGCGCCGAAGATTCGCGAGTAATTCGAGGCCGCTGATGCCGGGCAGGCGGAGGTCGGTGAGAATAACGTCGGCGCCATCGGTCAGCTTAAGCGCTTCTTCGGCGCTGCCGGCCTGCTCGACCTCAAAGCCAGCGGTTTTCAACTGCAGCTCCACAACGCGGCGGAGCTTCTCTTCGTCGTCAACCACCAGAACCGTGGACTTCATCAACCGTCCTCCCGGAATGGAAGATATATTCGAAACACGCTGCCTTCTCCGGCGTTGCTTTCGACTTTAATTTTGCCCCCGTGCTCATCGACGATTTTGGAGACGATCGCCAAGCCCAATCCGACGCCGCTAGGTTTGGTGGTGAAAAACGGGTTGAAAATGCTTTCCAGATGCCTGGGCTCGATGCCAGGGCCGCGATCGATCACGTCTATTTCGACGGTCTCATTGAACTGCCGCGTCTTCACGGTAACGGTTCCTTGAGGCGGGCTGGCTTGCGCGGCATTGAGGAGCAAATTGTAGACTACCCGCTCCATGAGCTGGCCGTCGAGCAGGAAGGGAGGAATATCGGGCGCGTAGTTTTTGTAAATGCTGACATCGAGCGGGGGCGAATGCTTCTCGATGTCGGCCACGGCGCGATCGATCAGCTGGGCCAGGTCAGTCTTCTCGAGCCGGACAGAGAGAGGGCGCGCGAAATCGAGGAAACGGGTTACCAGGGCGTTGGTGCGGTCCACTTCACTGGAGATGAAGCCGGCCATTTCATGCGCCAGGGCATTATCGGAGGGCAGGTTCTGGACGAGCATTTCGGCGGAAGTCTTGATGGTGCTCAAGGGATTGCGGATTTCGTGAGCCAAGCCGGCGGAAAGCTGGCCCAGCGCGGCCAGCCGCTCGGTGCGGCGGACAGTGGCCTCGGCTTCCAGCAACTGTTGATTGGCCTTAGCAAGTTGTTCGGCGGCTTCCTGATGTTTGCGCGCCTCGATGCGGGTGGCTTCGGCCAGCTGATGCGCGAGAAATCCGCTCAAGACCATGATTACGACACGCAGGACCAGCTCCTGTATTTGATCGGGCGCGATGAACTGATCGGGCCGCAGGCGCAGCCAGAACGACAGATAAGCGCCGCAAGCAATCAAGCTGGTGATGAAGGTGCCCAGGAGTCCTAAGCTGGTGGCCGCCGAGATGACGGGCAGGAACAAGACCCAGTAGTAGCTGCTGGCGATCCCATCGGTCTGGCCAATGAGTAAGTAGCACAGGACCAGCTTCACGATGTAAGAAATGATGCTGCCTCTCACGGACGCCAGGGGCAGCTTGGGCTCGAGAACCTGGAACAGGCCCAGGGCGCACAAGAAGGTAATGGTATAGGCGTTGCGGTCGGGTCCGAAAATCACCAGGCCTGCAAACAGCGGCACCCACACCAGGTCCTGTGGGCGGACGAGGCGCCAAACGCGATCGCGAAGCTCCACGTTGCCATCTTAGCTTGTGACTGTAAGGCGGGACTGTGACACAATGGATTTAAACGCGATTTTCCCCATGAAAAACCTGACTTCCCCAGCAACACCCGGGGCCTCGGCTTTAGAGCTGGACGAGCAAGCCGCGCCTGGCGATCAAAATTCGTTCGCCGAAATTCTTTCAGAATTCGAACAACAGCATCATGGACACCCAGCCGGTCAAGCACTGGATGGAACGGTGGTATCGATCACTCCCGAGTCCGTGTTCGTGGATGTCGGACGAAAGATGGACGGTGTTCTTCCAACTGCTTTTTTCCGCGATGCAGCGGGCGGCCTTTCGATCAAGATCGGCGACAAGCTGATCGTCAGCATCACGGGCGCGTCCGAGGGGTCTTACACGCTATCCACCGTGAAAGTGGAGCGGCCACGGGACTGGAGCGCGCTCGAAAGTGCGTTTGCGGAGAAACGTTCCATCGGAGGCGTAGTCACCGAACTGGTGAAGGGCGGGCTGCGAGTGGACGTAGGCGCGGAAGCGTTCATGCCGGCCTCCCGCAGCGGCGCAAAAGATCAAGCCGAGATGGAAAAACTGGTCGGCCAGGATATCGAGTGCCGGATCATCAAGCTGGATACCGCCAGCGAGGACGTGGTGGTGGACCGCCGGGCAGTACTGGAGGAACAAGAAGCACACACGCGCCAGCAGAAACTGGCTGAACTTAAGGAAGGCGCGGTGGTACGCGGCACAGTCCGGAGCGTGACGGATTTCGGGGCGTTCGTCGATCTGGGTGGAGTGGATGGCTTGCTGCATGTCACGGACATGGCCTGGCATCGAGTGGCGAAGCCGTCGGACGTGGTCTCGGTGGGCGATTCGGTGGAAGTGCAGGTATTGAAGCTCAGTCCCGAGACGCGCCGCATATCGCTCGGCATGAAACAACTGCAGGCAGATCCGTGGACGGCCACCAGCGCGCGGTTGAGCGTGGGCGAACGGGTGCAAGGCAAAGTTTCGCGTTTGACGGATTTCGGCGCGTTTGTAGAGATCGCTCCTGGAGTGGACGGCCTGATTCACATTTCGGAGATGTCCTGGTCTAAGAAGATCAAGCGGCCGAGCGATGTTTTGAAGCCGGGGGAAATGGTGGAAGTAGTGGTGCTAGGAGTGAACGCTCCAGAGCATCGCATTTCGCTGGGTTTGAAACAGGCGCTGGGGGATCCCTGGGAAGAAGCGCAGCGCAAATATGCACCCGGGGCGGTGGTGGAAGGCGCCGTGACCAGCCTCACCAATTTCGGCTGCTTTCGTGGACCTCGGCAACGGGATCGAGGGAATGATCCACATTTCCGACATCACGCGCGAGAAGCGCTTGAATCATCCGCGCGAGGCGATCACAGCCGGGCAGGCGTTACGCGCGGTAGTACTGGAACTGGATCGGGAGCGGCGGCGCATCAAGCTGGGAGTAAAGCAGCTGGAGCCGACCACGCGTGGATGAGTACATAGGCGAGCGCAGCGTGGGTGAAGTGGTAAGCGGCCGAGTGGTCGATGTCCGGGGGGAGCGAGCGAAAGTGGAGTTGGGCGATGGGATTATGGCGGATTGCCGGATGCCGCAGGCCCAAGGCGAAGAATTGGCGGTAGAGCCGGCTGCTCCAGCAGCTAGACCTTTCGTCTTTAACCGCCATGCTGTCAGCGAAATGGAAGCAGGGCGCAACGTCGGGCAAATCCACGGGGCCGGAACCGGCCAAGGCTGGGCAGATCCGCAGTTTTCGAATCACCAAACTGGACCAGGCTAATAAGAAAATCGAAGTGGAACTGGCCGGCTGAGGCGCGGCCCGCCGGGCTTCGTGACATTTTCGTTTATCGCCCGTCTATCAGAGTGTTGCAGGCAACAGCGGCCCAGGCGGCCTTTAGAATGGACGAACCCGAGCTCATTCGGGCGGCGCAAAAAGGCGATCACCGCGCGTTTGAGCAGTTGGTGCGTCTGTACGATCAGAACGTCCTGCGGCTGGCGTTGAACCTGCTTCGTTCGCCGGAAGACGCCCGTGATATTTATCAGGAGGCGTTCTTGCGGGTGTACAAGAACCTGCACACATTTCGTTTCGATTGCAGTTTTCACACCTGGTTGTACAGGATCGTGACGAACCTGTGCCTGGATGCACTGCGGAAGCGGAGAGTACGCCGCGAGGAAGATGCGGTGGTGGAAACGAGCGAAGGGTTTTTGGATCGCATGGACACGGTGGAAGAAGAGCGCGCTGACGGCGATCCGCAGCGCCAACTGATGAGCCGGCAATTGCAGAAGCGAATCCGGGAGACGCTGGGCAGCCTGACGCCCCGGGAACGAACGGTATTCGAGATGAGACATTATCAGGGTCTGCGCTTGCGAGCAATCGGTGAGATGTTGGGTACTTCCGAAGAGGCGGCCAAGAACTGTCTCTTCCGGGCCACGCAAAAGATGCGAGCCGCGCTAGGAGATTTTGTATGAAATGTGAGGAAGCCAGAAGAACACTGCCGCTGTTTCTATACGGCGAGCTTTCGTTTGAAGAGGAAGAGCAGCTGGAGCTGCATGTGGATGAATGCCAGGGCTGCCGCATCGCGCTGGAACGCGAGAAGTCGCTGTTCAAGTCGCTGGATGCGGCGGAATTAACGCCCAGCCGGCAACTATTGGAAAACTGCCGCGCGGAACTGCGCAGCCGGTTGGCCCATGCGGAGCGGGAAGACAGCAGCTTCTGGAATAAACTGCGGCAGGGCTTTACGTATCAATTTCCACGTTGCGCCAGGGTGGGCGCAACCGGCCGGTTTGGCCGCCATGCTGGTGCTGGGATTTCTGGCCGCGCGTCTGACGCCGGGCACTTTCCCGACACCGTGGCGGACGGCCGGTGTGATTGCCGATCCGGTGTCTTCGCGAGTGCGGTATGTGGAACCGGTGGCGGCGGGGAAAGTACAGATCGTCATCGATGAGACCCGGCAGCGTGTTCTGTCGGGAAACTTGGAGGACAAGTCAATTCAGCGCTTGCTGCTGGCGGCGGCCAAAGATCCGTCGGACGCGGGGTTGCGCGTGGAGTCGGTGGACCTGTTGAAGAGCCGGCCGCAATCGGCCGAAGTACGGAGTGCGCTGCTGTATGCGCTGCAGCACGATGCCAACGCAGGTGTGCGTTTGAAGGCGCTGGACGGGTTGAAGGATTTCGCGGAGGATCCGGAAACGCGGCAGACGCTGACGCAGGTTTTGCTAAAGGATGATAATCCGGGAGTGCGGACGCAGGTGATCGATCTGCTGATCCAGCATCATAACAACGCCATGGTGGGCGTGTTGCAGGAATTGATGATGAAAGAAGACAACGGGTATATCCGGATGCGCTGCCAGAAGGCTCTGCACGAGATGAACGCGTCTATTGAGACTTATTAAGCAAAAAAAATATTTGAGACGAGACATATTATGACGGAGAAGTATTAGGACGCAATGAAGCAGTTTGTATCAATTTCGCTGGCATTCGGATTGGGCGTGGCGCCGCTAGCGGTGGCCCAAAGCGAATCGCCTATTACTCACGAGGGACGCTACTGGGTTCGGACTTTCACGGGGTCGATTTCCTCACCGGCGATGGAACGTTTCCGTCTGGATACGGTGGGCAACGTGGTGGTGCGAGGCGATGATCAAGACCACGCGGTGTACAAGCTGAAGGCGCGGGTGAGGGCGAGAGACGCGCGGGATGCAGAGGCGCTGCTCCGTCAATTTGAGTCAAGAGCGGGACCCAGGGCCGATGGGCGTACCTAAGGGTGGCGCCTTCGCGGCGAATTTCAGAAGGTCCGGAGCTGTGCTCTCGGTACCGCGCGGTTTGAGGCAGATAGTGGTGGAAACGCGCGGCGGGGACGTGCACGCGTCGAATCTGGACGGGGAGGTGGAGGCGCGGTCGGCGGGCGGGCAGATCAACGTCGACGGAATCAAAGGCCGCTGCGAGTTGAGGACCGGCGGGGGCGACATTCAAGTGGGCACGGTGGGCGGATCGGTGCGGTGTTATTCCGGCGGCGGCGTTATTCGGGTTCAGAACGCGGGCGGCGAGTCGTGGTTTGAGACTGCGGGCGGCGAGATCTTCGTTCATCAGGCGGGTGGTCCGGTGCATGCGGCTACGGCTGGCGGCAACATTCGGATGGATCGCGCCGTTCGGCACGGTTTTTGCGCGCACCGCCGGCGGGTTGATCCAGGTTCAGCAGGCCGATGGCGCGGTGACGGCGGAAAGCTACGGTGGAGCGATTCAAGTGAATGCCGCTAACGGAGTGCGATGCGATTCAGCGGGCGGGCGCGATCCGGCTGCGAAACGTGGGGGGCCCTTTGCGGGCGTCGACCAGCGTCGGGAAGCATTTTGGCGGAGCTGCTTTCCGGACAACCGAATCGAGGATTCCACGCTGAGCACCAACGCGGGTGACATAACCGTTTTCATTGCGTCCAATCTTCCGTTGACGGTGGTGGCGCGGAACGAATCGACGGGCGCGCTTGGGAAGGATCATTTCCGATTTTCCGGAGATTCGCGTGCGGGCGCTCGCTCAACCCGGAGCGAGCCCGGTGGTGGCAGAGGGCGCTCTGAACGGCGGCGGCCCGGTGTTGCGCATCAACGTGATGGGTGGGACGATTTATTTACGGCGGCAGAAGTGATTTGAGGTGATCCGTAATGCGAAGACTTATTTTCATGGGCAGATATTTTTCGCGGCCGGGGCTGAGCGCGCAACCGCCGGATTTTCTTCCAGCCGCCGGGGGGCGCCCCAGGGTTCGAAATTCGCACCGGGGTGTTGGCGGGCGGAAGTTATCTGGGCGTAAACCTGGCGGAGATCGATAGCGCGCGGGCCAAGGAGTTGAAGCTCAGAGAGACGAGCGGTGTGGAGATCACGCGCGTGGAGGAAGGCAGTCCGGCGGAGAAGGCCGGGTTGAAGCCGAACGACGTGGTGCTCGAATACAACGGCCAGCGCGTGGAAGGCATGGAGCAGTTTGGGCGACTGGTGCGGGAGACGCCCGGCCGGCCGGGAAGTGAAGCTGGTGATCAGCCGCAACGGCGCCACGCAAACAGTGCTGGCCACGGTGGCGGGGCGCAAGGTGCAGAGCGTTCGGCGGAAACATCAAGGATTTCATGCCCGATATCCCCGATATCCGGATGCCGGATATGCCGCAGGTGTTCACCGCCTGGCGGAGCCCGATGCTGGGCGTCGAAGCAGAGGCACTGGGGTCGCAACTGGCAGCTTTCTTTGGCGTAAAGGAAGGGGTTCTGGTCCGCTCGGTATTGAAGGATAGCGCCGCCGAAAAAGCGGGGATCAAGGCGGGCGACGTGATCACCAAGGTGGAGGGCGCGGCGGTGACGACGCCGAACGAGCTATCGAGCGCGGCTCAGGTCGGCCAGCTCGAAGAAGAACATTCATGGTCGAATTAATGCGGGAGCACAAGGCCATGAACATCAATGTCGCGGTGGACGATGGGCGGAGCGAAAGGGTTGTGCCGCGCGCTCCAGTGGTACGAAACAATTTCAATTAACCGGCCGCTTTTGCTGCCGGCTTTTCAGTGGAAGCGCTGAGGACCAGGCCGTGGATTTTCAGGAGCAGTTCGACTTCTCTGCGCGGCAAGCTCAACGAAGCTGCGATGTTTTCGGTGCGCTCTCCACGTCGGGACATGCGCAGAACTTGAGTGCGTTTGTTGAGGTTCAGGCTGGCCTTCGGCGACGACTGCGCGAGTTGGAATGCCGGCGCGCTCTTCGGCATCTCGCAAGCGTTCGGCAAGCTCACTGAGCTGGAGCCTGAGGTCGCGCGCAGATGCATTGTCTCCGGCTTGTCGTCCAGCGAGCCGCGATTTGAGGCCACGAATTTCCTTCTCGAAGGTTAGCAGGAAAAAGAGAGCGACTATGCAGCCCGCCGCCAGGAGGGCATAGGGGGCCAGCGGGATGATATATCGTTCCAACATAGTGGCGGTTTAAGTAAGCGTCCTGAGCCGTTCCTGTCGGCTGATGACCTGCCGTATCCTGACTCCGAAATTCCCTTCCACGACAACCACTTCTCCGCGGGCGATTACACAATTGTTGACGATTACTTCCACCGGCTCCGCTACCGATCTGTTCAGCTCGACAATGGAACCAGTGGTGAGTTTAATGACATCCTTTAGCGGGAGTTGAGCGCGCCCGAAGGAGACACTCACCGGGAAGTTCGACATCCAGCAGGAGATCGATGGAATGGACTTTGCTGGTTTCTTCGGCGGCGGGCCTGGAAGCCGGCGGGAGGGCCTTCGGCTGGCTGGCCTCCGGCTGCGGTTCCTGGAGATCCTCGATCGACTTGCTAAACAGCGCCAACACCGGGAAAGCCTGTTCGCCAAAGGTGATTTGAAAAGAATAGGCTTGGAAACCCGCCATTGATTCGGGCGAAGCAATGCGACCCTGCAAACAGGATGTTTCCCGGCGCGCCCGCTTGGATAAGGCCCCGGCTATACCCGATAGCGCCTGGCTGACTATCTCGAGATAGGTGCTTCTTATGGTCTCTTCATCGCCGTCGTCCACTCCGGCGCTCTTTAATACGCGGTTTCCGATCTCTTGCCAGCTCTTGGTTGCGGCACCGATCCAGGCGACGGCATCAGGACCGCTGCTGAAGGGCTGCTGCCACCAGATCACTTCGGTCTGGGTGGGATCGATCTCGGCGGCCGAGAGCGGGTGTGGAGCATAGGCAATAGAGGGGGCTTCGCCGGTCATGGATTCCATGACATGCGTGACCTGCTCGGCCCATTCGTCCGCCAGCCAGGAACGGGCTGAGGGCGTGTCTTGCTCCGGCATCTAGGCGCCCCGCTCCATCGGCCAGCGTTTCTCAACATACGAGCGGAGCCGCAGGATGGCCTGCGATTTTAGTTGCGAGACGCGAGATTCATGGAGATTGACCACTTTAGAAATCTCGCGCAAGGTCAGCTCTTCGTGGTAATAGAGCGTGATGACGGTGCGCTCGGTGCGCGGCATTTTATCGATGGCGTCGGCGAGTAAGCGCTGCAGCTCCGATCTTTCCAGAAGCCGCGAGGGCCAGTTCTCCTCGTCATCGGAAATGTATTTCAGCAGGCTGCGGTTTTCCTCGTCGGGGGAAGAAACTTCCAAGCTTCCCAGATTGACGCCGCGGATATCCACCAGCCACTCGTGATATTCCTGCAGACTGATGTGCAGCCCGACCGCTATCTCATCTTCGGAGGGCGCTCGATGCAGGCGCTGTTCGGCTGACGAGATGGCGGCTTCGATCATTTTGGAGCGCTTGCGTTGCTGGCGGGGCGCCCAATCGAGCCCACGCAAGCTATCCAGGATCGCGCCGCGGATCTTGTATTCGGCGTACGTCTTCAGCTTTACGTTATGGCGGGGATCGAAGCGGTCAATGGCGGCGATGAGCCCCAGTGTTCCGGTCGAAATCAGATCGTCGAGGTTGACGCTTTCCGGCAGCCTCTCATGAATGCGCCGGGCGATCAGACGGACCTGGGGCAGATGTTCGAGGATCAGCCGCTCGCGCTCATCGGCGGCGTGGTCCTTAGTCTGGTATTTCTTCAGAGGGCTGGACTGTTGTTTCGCTGTACCTTCAGCCTTCATGCTGCCACCGTTCCGAACTTGGCCTGTTCCGTGGGTTGTCGCTGGAGAACCAGATCGAGGATTCCTTCTGCGGTGGCCGGTTCAAGATCCTCCGGGATGCGCTGGCCCCGCGACAAAAACGAGACCGGCTTTTCCATACGAATGCTCTGGTTGAGAATAGGGCCGAAAGTTTCGGTCTCATCCAGACGGGTAAACAGAAGCTTGGATGGTTCCAGAACTTCATACTGTTCAGCGGCCCGCTTCATGTCGCTGGTGCGCATCGAGGCCGGGAGAACCAGATGAATGTCAATGCCGGCGCAGCAGAGAGAAAGCGTGCCAGGTCATTGAACCAATCCATCTCTTGGCGGGCCAACCCGGGGGTATCGATCAGGATCAGGTCTTTCTGGCGATGCTCCTCAAGCGCCTGCGCCAGAGCCACGGTGGTCTCGATCACCTGGAAACCGATGCCCAGGATCGAAGCGTAGGAGCGCAGTTCTTCAGCAGCGCCGATGCGATAGGTGTCCAAGCTCAGAATTTGAATGGGCCTGCGTGAGGTGATTCCGTAACGGACCGCGAGCTTGACGAGCGTGGTGGTTTTGCCTGAGCCCGGCGGGCCGATCAGGGCGACCGTCCGCGGGGCCGAGCCGCGGCATCCGAGCTGATTGTCGGTGCGAATGAGCCGGCCGAGTATCGCTCTTAGTGATGCCGTCGTCGCTGGAGCACCAATTTGTGCGACTACATCGTAGGCCACATCGGGGTCTAACTCGGCCTGTGTGAGCGTCGCGAAAATCTTCGAGAGTTCCGGATCGGAAGCGATGCCGGCCATCCCGGCGCCGGTGCGAGCCAGAGACCAGGGCCAAGCGTTCCATCTGATGTTTCAGGTCGGAGACTTCCTGCGACAACTTGTCCATCGGCGGCACCGCGGACAGCTTCTCTTTCCGGGAGGAAGGAAGGGACGCCTCTTCGGAACGACCTTCGTTGTCAGTGGCGCAAACAATTTCATACGCGCCTAAATGCCGGGCTTCCGGAGCGGTGGTTTTGGAATTGACCAACATCGCTTCCGGCCCCATTTCGCGGTGCGCCCGCTGGATGGCGTCTTCGATGGTGTCGGCGAAAAATGACTTCAGTCGCATAGTTATCAACTCACCGCGCCGAGCGATACGATCCTCGCCTCAGGAGGTATTTCATTATGGGATAGTACGGTCAAATTCGGGGCTACGCTTTCGGTAATTTGACGCACGAAGAACCGTGATCCAGAGCTAGTGAGCAGGACCACCGATGCGTCGGGTGCTCCACAGACCTTCTGGACCCGTTCCTGAATATTTCTGATTTGCTGCGGAGTAAGATTCAGATGGCTGGAATTCTCGGCATGCTCGACTCCTGATTCCACTAGCTGTTCAATGGCGGGATCGAGGACGTAAGCAGACAAGGCTCCAGTGGAATCAAGCAAAGGCTTGGCGACCTGCCGCCGAATGGCTTGCCGGGCGTATTCCGTGAGGAGTACAGTATTTTTTGTGATGGGCGCGGCTTCACCGAGGGCCTCGAGAATGCTCGCAACGTCGCGGATCGAAACTCGCTCGCGCAACAGGTTCTGAAGAACTTTCTGCACCACTGCCAAGGAGAGCAATTTTGGAACCAAATCTTCGACCACCTTTGGGTTATCTTCGGTGATCCGATCCAACACTTTCTTGGCGTCCTGGCGCGAGAATAATTCATACGCGTGGCGGCGAACCAATTCACCGAGATGCGTGCCGAGAACGCTGATCGTATCGACGATGGTATAGCCGGCTTGGCGAGCCTTGTCCACATTCTCGGGAGCGATCCACACGGCGGGGATTCCGAAGGCCGGTTCACGGGTAGGAAGGCCTTCGATCTTGCCGGCTTTATCGTCGGCGTGAATGGCCAATTCACATCCATGCGCCAATTCGTAACGCGCCAGTTCGACGCCCTTCATGGAGATGACATATTCGCGGGCCTTCAGTGTCAAGTTGTCTGTTACCCGCACAGGCGGAACAATATAGCCGAGTTCGGTGGCCAGCTGACGCCGGATGCTGGCGATCCGCCGCAGCAAGGGAGAATTTTGCCCACCTTCGACTATTTGCACCAGACCAAGGCCCACTTCGACCGACAAGGGCTCGACGCGCAACAGCGGTTCCAGGTTCTCCCGAACCGGGGCCGGGGGCGGCTGGCTTTTTTCCGTCGTGACAGATTTTTGGCGCAAGCGCCATGCTACAAATCCGACCCCACCGCCTAAAACAATGAAAGGCACTTTGGGCAGACCCGGAAAGGCGGCCATAGCGATCAGAACGCCGGCCGCGAGCAGGAGCGGCTGGGAATTGCTGAAGATCTGTTTTTGGAAGTCCAGGCCCAATCTGGTATCCGAACTGGCACGCGTGATGATGAGACCGCCCGAAATGGAAATCATCAAAGCGGGGATCACCGTCACCAAGCCGTCTCCGATGGTGAGCACGGTATATGTTTCGAGCGCACGCTTGAGATCGAGACCATGTTGCAAGACGCCGATCAAGAATCCGGCGATGATGTTGATGGCGGTAATGAGGATGGCCGCCACCGCGTCTCGCTGTGTGAAGCGCGAAGCCCCGTCCATGGCGCCATAGAATTCCGCCTCCCGGGACAGCATCTTGCGGCGGGCGCGGGCCTCGTTTTCGTCTATCAGGCCGGCGTTGAGGTCGGAATCGACCGACATTTGCTTGCCGGGCATCGCATCCAGGGTGAAGCGCGCCGTTACTTCGGAAATGCGGACGGCACCATGATTGATGACCACGTACTGAATGGCGATCAGCACCAGGAAGATCACCACACCGATGATGTAATTGCCTCCCACCACAAATGCACCGAAGGCTTGAATGACCTCGCCGGCCGCCGACGTCCCGGTATTGCCGTTGAGCAGGATCAGGCGGGCCGAGGAGACATTGAGGGCCAGGCGGAAGAGCGTCATTAACAGCAAGGTGGTGGGGAAGACGCTGAAATCCACCGGTTTGGTGATGTAAAGGGATACCAACAGGACGATCACGGACATGGTGATATTGGCACTGATCAAAATGTCCAACAGGAAGGGCGGCAGGGGCGCGATCATCGCCAGCACGATGCCCAGCACTGCGATCGGGACGCCGAACTCCATCCAATTGGCGGCCAGGATAGGTGAGATCGAAAAGGGGGAACCAGTCGGACCTTGGCCGCCGGTAGCGTTCGCGACGCTCTTTGCGGCGCCTGCAACAGCCGGAAGCGCGGTCTTGACGGGAAGCCGGGACGGCGTGGCCATTTATGTTTTCCTCGGATTCATGAGTTTGAAGATGTAGGCCAGCACCTCGGCTACTGCCCGGTACAAATGCGGCGGGATCTCCTGGCCAACGTCGGCCGACTTGTACAGGGCCTGCGCCAGCGGCTCGTTCTCGATAATCGGCACTTGATGTTCGAGCGCCAGCTCACGAATGCGGCGGGCCAGATAGTTCTTGCCTTTCGCCAGCACACGCGGCGCCGCCATGCTTTCCATTTCGTATAGAATGGCCACCGAGTAGTGTGTGGGGTTTACGATAACGGCGGTAGCCTTGGCAACCTCCTTCATCATGCTGCGGCGGGCGAGGTCCCGTTGAATGCGGCGGATGCGGCCTTTAATCTGCGGATTACCTTCAGTTTCCTTGAGTTCTTCCCGGACCTCCTGCTTGCTCATGCGCAAAGTCTTGTTGTGGCGCCGGTAGGCCCGCAGAAAATCGAGGCAGCCGATAACCAGAAAGAGAAAAGCCGCCTTCCACAGCAGATCTTTGAGCGAGCCGCCAATCACGACAACTGCGGGCCAGATGCCTACGCGAGCCAGACCGGCATACGCAGCCAGGTTTGCGCGGGCGATGGTGTAAACGGCTAGAGCCATGAGAGGCAGGAATAAAAGCGCCTGCATAAACGAAACCGCGTTCTGACGCGGAACGTTGCGGATCTTCTGGAGGGGGCTCAGTCGCTTCAGATCAGGTGCCAGTTTCTCAAGGGAAATGCCTAGACGCGTGCTGCCCAATTGAGCCGTGAGAGCCACGCCGACCAGGCAAATACCCATCCACAGCAGTGGCTGAAAGACGTGGCCCACCGACTGTACATAGAGGCCCGACACGCTGTGGGTTGTGAGCTGGAGACGGAAGGCCGCTTCCAGAAAATATCGAGCCATCTCGCGCGTTCGACTCAGGAAGCCGTTAGCGCCGGATGCCAAGAGAACAACAAACGTCAGAAACTGCAAGGCAGCCAGGAACTCGCGGCTGGCCGGGAATTGTCCTTCACGTCTGGCCTTGTCCAGCTTTCGCTTAGTCGGTTTTTCTGATTTTTGTCCTTGGTCCGCCATTAAGGATTCAGCAGACGCACTAGGGTTTGAAACGTCGCTGCGCCTGACTTCGCAAAGACCGCCGGGAAGAAGGAGAGGATACCGGTGAGAAATGCCAATCCCGCCAGCATCTTGATCGAGAAGGAAAGCGATAGAAGTTGCAGCTGCGTTTGTAAACGGCCAAGCACCGCGAATGCAATATCGAGTAGCAGCAGGAGGGCCAACACCGGGGCCGCCAACTGGAGGCCGATCACAAAGATCGCCGAACCCAGGCGGGTAATTGCTGCGGCGATCGAACTATTCAGAGTGTAAGTCCCGCCGGGAATGGATTGGAAACTGTGAGCCAGAATTCGAATTACCTGGCGATCGAAGCCGAAGGCGAAGAACAACGACCCGGACAGTAGCTGGGAGAGCACCTGCAGGGAGGTGGTGTCGGCTTGAGTAGTCGGATCCACCGTGGAAGCAAATGAGTAGCCAGCCTGCAAGCCAATCACCTGCGCCGCCATTTGCACGCCTTCAAACAGAAATGCGACCGCTACTCCGATGGTCAGACCGAACGCGGCCTCGGATGCCATCCATCCCAACAGTGTTCCTACCATCGGGCCTTCCACCGTCGGAGCAGGCCAGACCGGAAATAGGGCCATGGTCAAGGCCAGTGCCAGGATTATGCGGCTCGCATTCGGGGTTGCAGAAACACCCGGAATCGGAACCATAACGACAACGCCGGAGACGCGGGCCAGGACTAGAAGAAATCCATACAGCCGGGAAAAGTTAAGCGCAAGATCAACGTGCATAGCGGCTGAAATCGCCGAACATGAGCACGGTGTAAGAAACCAGCTTGGCAGTCATCCATGGCAGCAGCAGTAGCAGTCCGAACAGAAATGCTGCCAGACGGGGGACGGCCCCAAAACTGGTGTCTTGAATCGAGGTCAGGACCTGAACCAGGCTGATCCCTATCCCGACCACGAAGCCGATGCCGAGAAGTGGAAGGCTTAGCCAGAAGGTCTCCATCAGAGTGCGGCGAAAGATCTCCACTGCCAATTCCGGGGTCATGTTTGATAAAAACTCCTCACCAGTGATCCGACTACCAAGTTCCAGCCATCCACCAGGACGAACAAAAGAATCTTGAAAGGCGCCGACAGCATGACAGGCGGCAGTTGGACCATTCCGATGGACAGTGTCACCGAGGCGACGACCAGGTCGATCACCAGAAAGGGGAGATACAAGACCGCGCCGATCTGAAAACCAGTCTTGAGCTCCGAGAGGACATAGGCCGGCATCAGAACGCTAAGCGGTAGATCGGATGGCCGCGCGGGCGCGGGAGTATGAGAGACCTCCAAGAAGAGGCGTACGTCTTTTTCCCGAACATAGCGGACCAGGAACGTCCGCAGCGGTGTCGAGCCATCGTCGAAAGCCTGCTGCCAGTTGACCTGCCCCTGCTCCAAGAGGCTCCCAGCCTTTGTGATACATTTCCGAGACAACCGGCTGCATGATCAGCAGCGTGAGAAAGAGCGACAGCCCGACCAGCACCTGATTGGAAGGTGTGGTCTGGGTTCCGAGCGCCTGCCGCAGGAAATGGAGCACGACGGTGATCCGCAGAAACGGGGTCACGGTCATAATGACCGCCGGAAGAACCGTGAGCAGAGAGAGCAGCACGATGATCTGCATCGGCACGCCCAGGCTAGCTGAGCCCTTAGAGGGCGTTAATGTCACGCCCAGCAATGAAGCCGGAGCTTGCGCCCACGCGCCGCCGGAGAAGGCCAGTAATAGAATGAGGACGGAGCGCGGCAGTTTCATGGTTGTCCTAGTGTCGCCACGGCGGAGAGCGAGGAGGGTGGCAGATCACACAACAGCGTGATTCCAGATGGATGCACGGCCAGAACCAGATCGCGATCCCCGATGCGGACCAGATGCACGGCGTGCTGGGCGCTCAGAGCAAGCCTGCCGCGAGACTCTATAATTCTGTTCGGGCGACTTCTTGAAGGCGGAACCCCGCGTCTCTTCCGGAGAAACCACAGCGCCGCCCAAAGCAGCAGGAAAACAAATGTGATGGCCAGCGATTGTCGAATAACGTCCATGTTTATGGGTTCATTCCTCCAGACTGAAATCCGTGATTCGAACCCCGACCGCATCCTCGATAATCACGATCTCTCCGTAGCCCACCAGCGCACCGCCGACCAGAATGTCGATGTTGTCTCCGGCCGAGCGCCCCATGCGTACAACGCTGTCTGTTCCAAGCTGCAAAATCTGAGCGATGGTCATGATACGGCGGCCGAGCTCTACTTCCACGTCGACCGTCACGTCCGCCAAATCGGCGATCTCTTGAAGAGGAGTCACGACCGGAGACTATCCGTTAGACGAGATCAGATTGATAGTGGTCTGGCTGAGGCTATCCACGGCATTTATGATTTTGGAGTTGGCCTGATAGCCGCGTTGGTAGACGATCAGGTTGGTGAATTCCGTCGCAATGTCCACGTTTGATGACTCCACCGCGCCGCCCTGCACTGCGCCACGGCCGCCCGTACCCGGAAGACCCACCGCCGGGAGCGCCGAAAGGGAGCTTAGCTGGTAGTTATTGTTCCCGACTGCAAGCAAGGATTCAGGATTTCGAACGGTGGCCATGGCAAGCTGGCCCACTACGGTCTGTTGTCCGTTTGAATACTGGGCTAAAAGTTGTCCGCTGTTAGCGACAGCGACATGCACAAGTTGTGCCGCAGGAGACCCGTCCTGCGCAACCGACGATATGGACGACGGCTGCGCATATTGGGTAATACGGGGAGACTTGAGGTTAAACAGGTTCCAGTTGATCGCCATGTCCGAAGCGCCATCTTTGAGACCCGCGACCTGCAGCTGGGGCGGAGGATCGGTCGCAGCCGGCGTGGTCAGATTCCCGTTCGAATCAAAGTTTATACTGCCAGTCAGAGGCGTAAAGGGAGGCGTCTGCAAGTCGCCATCGGGAACGCTGAAGGAATAATTCCATTGGCCGGCTGTAGTTGGGTCTTCGGTGAAGGTTGCTGTAACGATGTGCGTGTTGCCGAGCGAGTCATAGGCCGTGACTGAAGTCGCAAACGTTCCGGTGGCGGTTCCCGGTACGCCCGCAGCGTTCAAATTCATATCGAATGACATATTCTGGGTGGTGACGGGGGGTTGTACCGTACCGATGGGGATAGTGATGGTTCCCGGAGGAGCGTTGGTATTGAGGACGCCGTTGACCATCGTCCAGCCTTCCACTGCTTCGCCCGTGGCGGTATTCATGTTGCCGTTCTTGTCGACTTGGAAATTACCGCTGCGGGTGTATTCGGTGGCCTGATTAGGTCCTTGGACGACAAAGAAGCCGTCTCCTTGGATCGCGGCGTCCATCGTGCCCCCGGTGGTCTGTATCGCTCCTTGGGTGAATTGCCGCATAGTGATTGGCGTGCCCACGCCGAACCCTACCTGGGTCTCGCCAAGACCGGCGCCCAGGGACTGTGTCACCAAATCGTGGAATGAAACAGAGCTGCTCTTGAATCCTGGCGTATTGAGGTTCGCGAGATTGTTCCCGACTACGTCTATCGCGGTGGATTGGGCCGCGAGCGCCGAAAGTGCAGTTGAAAATGATGTAAACATGAGGGCTCCTTATTGTTATGTTGTGGCCGGCGTGCCGGTCTGACTGGCGGTTGCGGTACTGGCCAGGCTGTCCAGATCTGTGCGCATTTGGATCTCCTGTTCGAGCGAGCTGAATTGCGCCAACTGGGCGACGAACTGCGTACCATCTTGCGGTTGCGTGGGATCCTGGTTTTTAATTTGAGCCACCAGCAACTGCAGAAAGGTTTGCTCGCTGACGAGTGTACTGCCAGACGCAGCGGCCGTACTAGAGGCCGTGGGCGTCGATGCGGGCGTCGTTGCTTGAGGTACATTGAGGGCGCTGATAATCATTAGTTTTCGCTCCTTGCTTGGTTGGATGAGACGGTCTTCTCCAATTGGGCCGCCCAGCGCGCTTTTTGCCGCTGGGGCGAGCCGTTTTGCTTCTGTCGTTGCTGACTGCCTCCGTTGCCTGCGCCGGCATGCTGCGACTGGCCAAAGCCGGTAGTCGTGTTAGAAGCCTGCAATGGCATGGCTTGGTGTGCGGCGGCCGGTATCCAGCTTTCGGTCTTGAATCCTTTACTTTCCAAGCGCCCGACTAGATCGCCCAGATCGGTCTGCAGGGATTGAGCGAGTTCATGGTCGGAGGTGCGAACCGCCACCAGCACCTTGCCGGCTCTCTCTGTTAAACCGATGTTCACTCGATTGGAGTCATCGGTTGACAGATTCAAAGAGATCTGTCGACTGAGCGGGAGCGCAATGGTTTTTAGTTCTGGTTCCGAAGTAACTTTTGGTGCCGTGGACTTGCCGGATGTAGAGCCGACGCCAAAGTCTGAAGATAAGCCGTGGTCGTCGCCGGTTGGCGCTCCGCCCGACGGGAAGGTGGAAACGGTAGTAATCTTGGCGCGGTCGTCGACAGGACAATTGCCGAGACGAGATTCCGGGGATCTCTGTTTGGTTACGATCTCCGGCTTGGATGGCTTGGCCTCTGAGCTGGATGTCCCCGATTCGCCGGCAGGTTTAGGTGGAGGCAGGCTGGGAGCAACGGCCAGCGGAGCGTTATGTGTCTCCATCTCGTCGAGATGAAGGGAGAGATTGTGCGGCGGGCCGGCTGCCACAACTGCGCTTACCCGGGGTGAAATCGCCGGGTCTGATTTAGGTTGCGGATTGGGCGATGGTGGCGCTGACTTAAGCTGTGGCCCGGAAGCCATCTGGGGCTGTGATTTATTCTGTGACGCTAAAGTCACGCCGGACGCTTGGGGCTCCACTCCCACTTTGTCTAGGGCGCCAGGCTGCGGGGCTGAGGGCGGGAGCCATGCGCTTGCTGGTTCCGTATTCTTGGGCGTTAGAACCGGACTTGCAACCAGCCTGGATATCGAAGCATGTTCCTCGTCGAGAGGGGTAGCAGCGGAGGCTGCAGGAGCAATGAATTCGTGAGTTGAATTGACCATGGGTTCGTTCAAGCTGGTGAGCACGGTTGGAACCGGCTTGGTGCTCAGGCCTGAAGCGGACTTCACTGCAGCGAGTAGCGGCGTAGGAACAACAGCCGAAGGAGCGTTCATGATTTCCGAACGGTTAGGAGTCAACCGCAGAATGAATGCGACAGGTCCTGCGGCCGGTGTCGTAGCAATACCTAACGGGGGGGCGAGGTTGGCTTGTGGCAGGCCAACTGGGGGCACGTTTACTTCCGGTGGGGGCTCACTTTCTCGCGTGAAGCCCGGTTCCAGAACTGGAAAAACTGGCGAAGCTGGTGCCTTCGCAAGGAAGACAACCGCTTCCAGAAGGAGAGGCGCTTGAGGCGTCATCCCGGAAGACTCCTCTTTCTTAAGATGCTTTGCGTCTTTGCTTGATTCAGTGGCTGAATCTTTGCTGCTGTCTTTACTGGTGACGGCGGTACCAGGCAACTCCGAGGGAACTGATGCTCGCGGGTCGATATGAATAGGAGTAGGAGTGAGAGTGGGAATTTTTTCTAGAAAGCCATTCACTAAGGATAGGAAGGCACTCAGTCCGTCGGCTGCACCTTCCTGAAGTGAAACGCTGAGAGGCGCGAGTGTTCGACTTTGGATACTCACAAGCGTCGGTGCGAGTTCAGCGTTGGCGATCTTCACGCTTTTCTCAAAGCATGCGGCGGGCCGCGCTGGTTTCGCACAAGCTCAGAGGTTTAGCGATCGCGGCCGCGATACAAAAATGGCACTCGTCCCGTTCTGACACTTTTTTGCCAGACTGGACTCCCTCCATAGTGTTCTCTTCGCCGTGCGCAGCAAGAGTTTGAGGATTTTGTGCGCGCGGCATGTGAATTGCTCTTACTGGTGCGGATAAACGATTTCGTTATGGATCCTCTTACCAGTGCGGCAGCCAGTGGAATTCGAGCGCGGCTCGAAAGCCTGGACATGCTCGCCAATAACATGGCAAACTCGGGCGCTCCCGGCTACAAGGCGGATCGAGAATTTTACGGTGTGTACCTTTCGGCGGAGGCAGCCGATTCTCCCGCCGGCACCAGTCCCACGATCCTTCCGGTAGTAGAGCGGCAGTGGACTGATTTCTCCCAAGGTTCGCTGACGCCCACCGGTAACCCGCTCGATCTGGCGCTGAACGGCCTGGGGTTCTTTGTCGTGCAATCGCCCAGCGGTCCGGTATTCACGCGCGATGGCAGCTTCCGTCTCTCGGCTGCAGGAGAGCTAGAAACGAATACCGGTTACAAAATCCAAAGCCAGGATGGTAGTCCGATTCTCGTGGATTCCACACGACCTGTGGACATCGGTTCCGACGGCATGGTCCGGCAGGAAGGTCAGGACGTGGCCCAGATCGCGGTAGTGAACTTCTCCGATCCTGCAGCGCTTACCAAGCGCGGCAACAACTACTTCCGGACGGACCTGTCCACAATGCCGCCAGTGCCGGCGACAGAGGCGGAGATCCATCAGGGAACGGTTGAGGCGGCCAACTCTCAGCCGGCGGAGTCGGCGGTGCGTTTGGTGAATATTATGCGGCAGTTCGAGACATTACAGAAGGCCCTTACGATAGGCGCGGACATGAACCGGCGAGCGGTAGAAGAGGTCGCAAAGGTGGCCCAGTAGCTTTCCAGAGGCGATTCGCCCTGAGGATTCAACGACTAGGGGTTTTGAGGATAAACAAATGATTCGAGCCCTCTATAGCGCGGCTAGCGGAATGGCCGCTGAGCAGATGAGCGTCGACAACATCGCTAATAATCTGGCTAACGCCAACACCAATGGTTTCAAGATGCGGCGCACGCAGTTCCAAGACTTGATTTACCAAAGCTACGTGCAGCCGGGTTCGGCGGCCGGCGCGCAGACCATCGTGCCTAGCGGCCTTCAACTCGGGCTGGGAACGCGGCCTGCATCCAATGAAATCATTTTTTCCCAGGGAAATTTTCAGCAGACCGGCAATCCGCTGGACCTGGTCATTCAGGGTAAAGGCTTCTTTCAAATTCTGAGGCCGACCGGTGAAGTGGCTTATACGCGGGATGGAGGATTCCAGTTCGATCGCAACGGCAATGTCGTGACGGCCAATGGCGACCCGATACAGCCTCAAATCACGATCCCCGCCCAGGCGCAAAACGTTAGTATCGCCGCCGATGGCACGGTCAGCTACACTCAGCCGGGTCAAACCGCCTCACAGGTGGCAGGGCAGATCCAACTGGCGAATTTCGCTAATCCTTCGGGCTTGAATGGGATCGGACAGAATCTCTTCATGCCGACCGACGCATCCGGCGACCCGACTTTGGGGATTCCAGGCGGCCAGGAGGGTCTGGGCACGCTGATGCAAGGTTACGTCGAGGGCTCCAATGTCAGCGTGGTAGAGGAATTCATCAACCTGATCGTGAGCCAGCGCGCCTATGAAGCCAACTCAAAAGTTGTGAAGACCGCTGACGAAATGTACCAAATGATTAATAACGTTACCGCATGAGAACGATCCTAATCGCATCTGTGTTTGCCACTGTGGCGCAAGCCGGTTGCGTCGCCGTGTCATCGGACAAAATATTGGTCCGGGATGTCGGCGAAGCCTGGCCGTTTCTACAAGTGATCGATCCTGAGACGCCAATCGGCTTTGCGCCGAGGCCCGGTGTGCAACGGGTTCTATCGATTCGGGAGCTAATACTCTTCGCCCATGCGCACGGGCTCGAACCAGGCAACGAAGCAATCCCCAGCATTTGTGTGGAACGAGTGGTCCGACCGATTTCGCCCGAAGAGATGCGTGCGGCCATTCTATCAACGATCGGAGCGACCGACATTGACCTGGAAGTGCTTGAATTCAGCAGGGAGCCGTTGCCACCCGGTCGGTTGGAGTTCAGGTCCGTTCAGCTGGGACGACCGCCCGGAGAAAACCCCGATATCCCAGTGATTTGGCGCGGCATTTTGCACTACGACTCTCAAAGCAGCCTATCGGTTTGGGCGAAGATTAAAGTTAGCGTCGGGTGTATCTTTCTGGTAGCTGCCGAAGACGTTCCCGCCGGCACGCTAATAACGGCCGCGCAGGTCAAGGAAGTCCCCGGGCGCCAGCCTCCATTCCCTACCTCACCGATTCAGACTTCGCCGTCGATCATCGGCAAGGTCGCTCGCCGGAACATTCGAGCCGGTCAAAGATTCCCAGCCGACGCGCTAGAGGAACGGACCGAAATATCCAGGGGCGATACGGTGCGCGTGCTGGTCGTTGATGGCACGGCTACCTTGTCGCTGGACGCCGTCGCCCAATCCTCTGGTAAGAAAGGCGATAGCGTCCTGCTGCATAACCCAGCTACCGGGAAAAACTTTCGCGGCCTGATAGAGGCGAAAGGAAAAGCTACGGTGCGATCTTCACCCGGAGTTTGACATGAAGGTATATCTGATTGCAGCACTCGGTGTGGTTCCTTTGCTGGTTATGGGCGCGCCGAAGAAGAAATCGGCCGCACCAGAAAAAACTTCACTCGAACAGTATGTCCAGGAAGTGAATCAGCGATCGCATCAGTCTTCCAGCGCATCGCCGGGATCTCTTTACAGCGCCGGCGGGCGCTTGGCGGACGGGTTTCGCGACGTGCGTGCCAGCCAAGCGCTACGACTTGGTGACGATAATCGTGGCCGACAAAGCTTCGGCTGTTTCGACTGGCGTAACCAACACCTCCAGAAAATCGAATGTCAACGCATCGGTCACATCCTTGTTCGGCCCCAAGAGCGCAACAGGAGCGCTTGCAAATCTAGCCAATGCCACCAATAATCAACAACTGCAGGGCCAGGGAACAACGTCGCGCGGTACCACCCTCACTACCACCGTCACGGCGGAAGTGACCGCTGTGCTGCCGAACGGCAATCTGGTCATTCAGGGACAAAAAGAGATCGCAATCAACGCTGAGAAACAGATAATCACCTTGCGGGGTATCATCCGGCCAGACGACCTGAGCCCGGTGAACTCGATTCCCTCAGACCGCGTGGCAAGGATGGAAATCCTCGTGAATGGCAAAGGCGTGGTGAACGACGCCGTCAAGCGGCCCTTCATCCTATACCGAATTCTGCTCGGGTTGCTTCCATTCTGATATATGACTTTGCGACCCTCCATCTGTTTGCTGGTGTTGGTGGCTCACCTCTGGGGGGCGCCCAGCGGAACGCGTCTCAAGGACCTGGTTTCTATTGAGGGCGTGCGCGACAACCAGTTAGTCGGCTATGGACTGGTGGTGGGCCTAGCCGGTACAGGCGACAAGACGCAGACCGTGTTCTCGGCGCAAAGCCTGACAAATCTTCTGGCTCGCATGGGCATCCAGGTTAATCCGACGGCCATCCTGGTCAAAAACATGGCGGCAGTATTGGTGACCGCTGATTTACCGCCTTTCGCTCAACCGGGAACGCGCATTGATATTTCCGTGGCCGCGATCGGTGACGCCAGTAATTTGCGCGGAGGTCTCCTCATTCTCACGCCTCTGAAGGGTCCGGATGGCCAAGTCTACGCGGCGGCGCAAGGTTCGGTAGTTACCGGCGGTTTTTTGGCCGGCCGCGGCGGCGCTAGCCAAACCGTGAACCATCCCACCGCGGGCCGGGTTCCTAATGGAGCCATCGTTGAGAAGCTAGCTCCGTCGGTAGCGCCCGGAGGGCACATCAAGCTGCAGCTGCGGCAGGCCGACTTCACTACGGCAGCCCGGATTTCGAGCGTCATCAACCAAAAGTTCGGCAGCGATGGAGCGGAACCGGCTCGGGCGGAAAATTCGGCATTAGTGTCGGTGGACACTCCGGCGGTCTACAAGACAAATGTGGTCGAGTTTCTAGGAGAGATCGAAAACCTCAGTGTGGAAGCCGACCGGCCAGCCAGGATCGTAATTAACGAACGCACGGGCACCATCGTCATGGGTAAGGACGTACGGATCGCTCCAGTGGCAATCCTGCATGGCACTCTGACGGTGGAAATTCAAACCACGATGAATATATCGCAACCAGAAGCACTCTCAACCGGCCAGACTACCGTTGCACCACAAACTACCGTGACCGCGAAAGAAGAGAAGGCGCGAAATATTCTCCTAAAGCAAGGCGCTAGCGTCGAGGAATTGGTGAGGGCGCTGACTGCTATCGGGTCCACTCCCCGCGATATCATTGCGATCCTGCAGAGTCTCAAGGCGGCTGGAGCGCTCGAGGCAGAACTAGAGGTTATTTAAAATGTCGATGGAACCGGTATTATCCACTCCCGTCACCGCCGCCGCCCTGCTGACGAGCCCGACGAAAAAGGATACAACTACAAAGATTCGGCACGCGGCGGCGGACTTTGAGGCTTTGCTGCTGGCCCAGATGCTGAAATCGGCGCGCGAGGCATCGGGCGGTGGCTTGACCGGGGACGATAGTGGTGCGAATTCGACCATGATCGAGCTTGGGGAACAGCAGTTCGCTCAAGCATTGGCCAGCAGCGGAGGGTTGGGAATCGCTAAGATGATAGTGACAGGATTGGGTAAGAATGCGAATCGATGATCTGAATCGCGTCCCTCTTTCGCAAGAGACGGGGAAAACAGAGCCAGCCGCAGACAAACGCGCGCTAGAGAAGGATCCGAAGGCTGCTCGTGGCACGGATCAGGCGGATGTCTCTCAGATGGCGAAAGCCCTTTCTACGGGCGATCCGCAGCGATTGGAGCAGCTTCGGTTGGCGGTGCAATCCGGCAAATACGAAGTGCCTTCTAAAGCTGTGGCGAAGGCCATTATCGACCACCACACCACCGAATAGGTTTGTCAATACGGCGTGCTGACCGGCGCGTAGGTGGCTGGTGCTGTGCCCGCCATGTTTTGGTTCGTCTCCTTTTCAGGGGCCCGGCAGCCTTGCCAAGCTTCCATCAAAGTGGTTAACAGGCGTTCTGCCTCCGCTAGAGGCGGGTCCGATTGCTGCACATTGGCCTGGATTAGCAGAGTCTGCGTGTACGCATAGAGCTCAGCGAGGTTCTTGCTCAACTCGCCCCCCGCGTTGTGATTGAGAGAGAGGGAAAGCTCGGTCACGATGGTCATAGCCTTGCTAATTGCGCGCGAGCGGGTGCGAATATCTCCCAATTTTAGATGGCGGCGGGCGGAAGTGATTGAATCAAGAGCCCCGCGATACAGCAACTGAACCAGCCGCATTGGATCGGCCGTCAGTATTTCATCTTCCAAGTAGTTTTGATAGCGATTGTTACGCATTCTTAAATTACATATCGGCGAAAAGTGACGTTGTTTGCGCCGAACCGCTATGTATCTCCTGGGCCAACCGGAGCACATATTCAGGCGGAAGTTGTAGTATCACTTCCTGTGTATCCGGGTCCACTACCCGAGTGACAGCCCGATGGGTGGCTCGGTCGACAGAAAACACTATCTGGTTATGGCCGAACAGTCGGCTTTCATTCACGGTCTTGGCTGCTTGTATCACTTGCCGGCGGTGGGCGGTCTCCGCAGCAGCGGCGGGCGTTGCTTGAGGAAGCAGGCCAACAGTTGGCTTGGTAGAAGTTATTTCCATCTCAAACCTTTCCGAAAAGCTATAAATGCCTTTGTATTATGCTTATCGGTGACTCTTGAAAAAGTTTGAGCGGGGCCTGTAAAAAGCTCCAAGATGACCCTGGCAAAGGTCGTCAGGCGAGATTCAAAACTCTCTTGATCGTACCTTTTTCGTTCTCGATCTTCTTTTGTAGCAGCATGATCGAGTAAATCAGCTGTTCCGGGCGCGGAGGGCATCCAGGAACATACACGTCTACCGGAATCACCTGATTCACCGGAATTAGAGCATAGTTGCTGAAGACGCCGGTGGAGGTGGCGCATGCTCCCATGGATATTACCCATTTCGGCTCAGGCATCTGCTCGTACAAGCGGCGGATCACGGGAGCCATTTTGTTCGAGACCCGGCCCGCGATAATCATCAAATCCGACTGCCGGGGCGACCCGCGCATTACCTCGGCGCCGAAGCGCGAAATGTCAAGCGCGAACCGATCATCGACATCATCTCAATGGCGCAGCAAGCCAATCCGAACGACATCGGCCAGATTGAATTCTTACGCCCCCAATTGATAGCCTTATCGAGCGTGGTTGTTATAATGCCTTCGGAGCCATCCACTACGTCTTCGTTGTCGATACGGGCGAAAAGCTCGCTCGGAAGACTTGGTTGAAATTTGACCTCTTCGTCCACGATCCTATTATCACATGGGGGAATTACCCGAAGGCACTCCAACCGCCGATCGCACCGACTATCCACAGCTCGCCCGAGCGGCTCAAGCTTGCGGCATTGAAATAGAATACTGGGACCTGTGGGGAAAGCTGCACCGCTCCTCGCCTGGCGCTCAGATGGCGATCCTGGCATCGCTGGGCGTAGATGCCGGCACGCAGCTTTCCGTGGAACGGGCGCTCGAGGAACGCGAGTGGAGCAAATGGCAGCGCCCGCTTCCTCCCACCCTGGTCCTGACGGAGGGTGAGAAGCCGTACCTGGTACCGGTCTCGGTGGCGATGGAACAAGCCCATCTCGCCGCCCTGATCACGCTTCGAACCGAGCGGGGGATTTCCGTAAAAATTGACTGCTCGCTCGGCGATCTCGAGGTTTTCCAGGAGGCATCTCTGCGGGAGAGGAGCTTCGTCCAGAAGAAAATCGCCCTTCCTGACGACCTTCCGTTGGGCTACCACGAGCTTTCGATTGAAATCGGCGGCCAGCTTTCAGGCCCGACGCGGCTGATCGTTTGCCCCGCGCGAGCCTACCAGCCGCCGTGGTTCGAATCGGGCCGCGCCGCCGGCATCGCCATCAGCTTGTACGGCGTTCGTTCGCAGAGGAATTGGGGATGCGGGGACACTACCGATCTCAAGGCGTTCATCGGATGGGTGGCTGAAAAGACCGGCGCCAGTTTTGTAGCTCTCAATCCGCTGCACGCCATTGCAAATCGGCAGCCGTACAACACCAGCCCATATCTGCCCAACTCGATCTTCTATCGCAACCCCATATACCTCGATCTTGAACAAATTGAGGAATTCCATTCTTCGCCCCTGGCTGCCGCCTTGCTCAATTCTCCAACCATGCAGGCCGAGATCCAGCAACTGCGCGCCGCCGAGTTCGTCGAATACGAACGTGTCTACCGTTTGAAGATGCGTATGCTGAAATTGTTGTTTCGGGCGGTGCTCAAAGATTGGGCGCGAGACACACCGCGTGTGCGCCAGCTGCGCGACTATATCGCACAAGAAGGCGAGCTGCTCGACAGCTTCGCCGTCCACGCAGCCCTGGATGAGGCCATTCACAAGCAGTGCCCGGGGATCTGGAACTGGGCATCCTGGCCCGAGCGGTTCCGGGATCCTGAGTCGGCGGCGACGCAAGAGTTTGCGCAAAAGCACTGGCGCAGCGTCCTGCTCTATAAATACGTACAGTGGCAGCTCGATCAGCAATTCGAATCGGCGCAGCAGGAGGCTCGCCGGCGTGGCCTGAGCATCGGACTGTATCACGATCTGGCGCTTGCTACCGATCGCTTCGGCGCCGATCTGTGGGCGCATCGCTCCTTCTTTGTTTCCGGTTCAAGGGTAGGCTCACCCCCGGATAGCTTCTCGCCCAAGGGCCAGGATTGGGCATTCCCTCCACCCAACGCTGAACGCCATTATGAAGACGGCTATCGGTTGTTCGCCGAGTCGATCCGTAAGAATATGCGGCATGGCGGCGCGCTACGCATCGACCATGTGATGCGTTTCTTCCGGCTGTTCTGGATCCCGGACGGCATGGAAGCGCTGGAAGGAACCTATGTGCGCGACCGCCATGAAGACCTGCTACGGATCCTGGCCCTTGAAAGTGTGCGGAATAAGGTTCTGATCGTGGGCGAAGATCTGGGTACGGTCCCGGATGAAGTGCGTGAAGCGCTGCACCGCTTCGGAATTCTCAGCTATCGGCTCCTGTACTTCGAGCAGGACCGCAACGGCCGCGTGCGCGGGCCCGCCGAATATCCCCGTGATGCGTTGGCGTCGGCTACTACGCATGATTTGCCGACACTGGCCGGATTCTGGCTGGGTCGCGACATCGAAGCGCGGCGCGCCGCGGGGCTGCTGCCGGATGAGTCAACCTATCGTGAGATGCTGGCTGACCGTTTGCGCGAAAAGCAGAAGATGCTGGATGTTTTCACCGGCCTCAAGCTGCTGCCGGAATGGTTCCCCCGCAACGCAAGCAACGTTCCGGAACTCACCGGCGAACTGCACAACGCCGTGGTCGGTTTCCTGGCGTCTACTCCATCCAAGCTGATGGTGCTGAATCAGGAAGATCTCCTGAAGGAGACTGAGCAGCAAAACCTGCCAGGCAGTACGACCGAGTACCCCAATTGGCGGCGGAAGATGAGGTGCACGGTTGAGGAACTGTGGGACTCGCCCGAGATCCAGGCCTTCACGCGGATGTTTCGCGGCTGGATGGAGAGAACTGGCCGAATAAACTCAGACTAGCAGTCTCGGCCCGTCTACATGAAATAGTCTTTGACGCGGTCGATGATACCTTTTTCATGCGGCTCATTCTCAACCGGCAGCGTCTCGCGCAGTTGCTCGAAAAGCTTGCGCTGCTCACGGGTGAGTTTACCTGGAATCCGGACATCGATATGTACGAACAGGTCGCCCCGGCCGCTGCCCTGCAACCGCGGGGTACCTAGATTCTTCAGGCGGATGCGCGACCCGGTTTGCGAGCCTTCCGGGACCTTTACGGTCTCAAGACCATCAAAAGTCAACAGACTCACTTCAGTGCCTAGAGCGGCCTGCGCGATGTTGATCGGGATGGTGCAATGCAGATCGTCACCCGAGCGTTCAAAAATCGGGTGCTCTTTGATCTTCACCACAACATAAAGGTCGCCGGCGGTACCGCCATTGCCGCCCGGTTGCCCTTCATTGGTCAAACGAAGCCGCGTCCCAGTATCTACGCCGGCAGGTATGTTGACCTTCAGTTTTCGTTCCGTCCGGACGTAGCGTTCACCGCGGCACTGGGTGCAGGGCCGGCGAATGATCTGGCCCCGTCCTCCGCACTGCCCACAGGTGCGGCGGATCTGCAGAAAGCTCTGCTGGTAGATCACCTCGCCGCGCCCATGGCACATGGGGCAACTTACCAACCCATCGTTTTTCTCGGCGCCGGTGCCCTGACAACGCGAACAGACCTCCATGCGGGGAACCTGAATATCCACGCTCAGCCCACGAATGGCATCTTCGAGATTAATTTCGAGATCGTAGCGCAGGTCCTCGCCGCGCTGCGAACGGCCGCGTCCGCCGCGTCGTCCCGCGCCGCCAAACAGATCGCCGAATCCAAACAGGTCACCCAGGATGTCGCTGAAGTCGGTAAAGGAATTGGGATCGAAACCCTGGCTGGCGCCTAAGCCTTGCAGGCCCTGGTGGCCATAGCGGTCATAGGCCGCTCGCTTCTGGGGATCGCTGAGGATACTATAAGCCTCGGAAGCCTCTTTGAATTTGTCCTCGGCGTCCTGTTCCGGATTCCGGTCCGGATGGTATTTCTTGGCCAGCTCACGGTAGGCGTTTTTCAGGCCCGAGAGATCGACGTCGCGCTGGACTCCCAAGACTTCGTAATAGTCGCGCTTGGTGGCGTTCATTGTTTTTTCACTGCTACCTTTACCATCGCCGGGCGAAGCAGACGTCCCCGGAAATTGTAGCCCGGCTGGTATTCTTCTAATACCGTATGGTCATCCACGTCGTCGGTCTCGACCATGTCGACCGCATGATGGAGGTTGGGATCGAATTTCAACCCCTTCGCACTAATCGGCTCGAGGCCGAACTTCTTTAATGCATCCAAAAACCGCTGATAAATCAATTCCATCCCGCGGGCGTACTCTTTGCCCGTACACTCCACTCTCAACGCGCGCTCGAAATCATCCAGAATTGGGATGATCGCGCGAACGGTATCCGCATTGCCGAATTCGAGCACCTCGGTCTTCTCGCGCTCCGCCCGCCGCCGGAAATTATCGAACTCGGCCTGCCGGCGCAGCAGGCGATCCATCAGATCGTTTTTCTCCTCAATCAGGCGGTCACGCTCGCCCATTACAGCTTGCAAGGCCGCCGCCGGACTGGCCGGGGGATCGGCCACTCCGGAGGACTCGCTGGAATCGACAAGGGGCTCTTTCGGGTTCATATCTTCAGTTTATAACTCGGGCAGTTTATATTCGTGGCTGGGGGCCGCGCATCGGCGACGATTATTCCGGCAGACCTCGAAAAGCCTGCCCAACATGATAGACCGCGGACATCGCTTTTCCATAGTTCATACGCATGGATCCGAGCACCGCGATCTTAGCGGACAGGCCACCCGCCAGCGGAATGGAAATTCCGATGAGAGAAAGTTCCCGCATGCTGGGGTGGACATCGGCCAGGCCCACGTGAATGGCCAGTTCGCCGGCCGGCTGCTCGAGGAAACGATCGAGCAGGTGCAAAATTCTCTTCTTCTCTTCCAGGGTATGAAAAAGCTCGCGGAGTTTCTCACGCGTCAGGTGCAGATCAAGGCCCACCAGGTTGCTGGCCCCTTCCAGGTGAACCTCCGGCGCCACGTCGATATCCAGCAGCCCTTTGGAATATAGCAGCGTGAGCTTCTGCAGCAATTCATCATAGGCCGCGCTCTGCTGCTGGATGCGGTGTTTCAATTCGGCATGAACTGACGACAGCGTCCAGCCGCTGAAATTCCGATTCAGGTAATTGCGGATAGAGCCCAGCTGGTCCTGAGAAACCGGCTCGCCCAGCGACACCACGCGATTGTGCACCATGCGATCACGGGTGATAACTACCATGAGAACTCGATGGTCAGAGAGGCTGATGAGCTCGACCTGATCCAGCGTCTGGCTGGAGGTGGGTATAGCGGCGGTGATGCCGACGCTGCTGGTCATCTCCGTGAGCATGTGCGAGGAACGCTCCACGCGCGCCTCCATAGTGGTCAACTGGCTCAGCTCGCTCCGCAGGCGCTGCAATTCGGCCATTAGGAGCCGGCTTCGCGCCAGCGATTGCACGTAACTGCGGAACGCTTTCTCGGTGGGGACGCGCCCGGCCGAAGTATGGGGCTGCGACAAGTATCCGCCGTCGCACAAATCGGCCATTACATTCCGGACCGTAGCGGGGCTCAGGTTATCCCGCCGTTGGCGCGCAATTGTACGCGAGGCCACAGGTTCGCCTGTTTGGATGTACGATTCCACAATCGAGTGCAGGATGTCGATTTCGCGCTCGGTCATAAGTTACCCGGGAGCCGTAGCCCTGAACATGTCCTCTAAATACTGATTATAAAGGGCTTCACTCCTGGGGTCAAGCTCCGCCCGCTAAGTTGGTGATCTTAGGTTACCAGCGTTGCTCGGTGGCCGACGAGCAATTTGTAATATTACTGTTCTCACCTTCCATCCGATCGAATACAGATTGCACCGCTACCCGCCCCGGCCCCCACAACCGTAGCCACAGGTAGCGATTCGCCCATGATCCCCATAAGCTGAACCCGGTGTGAGGGTGTTCGAAATGCAATTGCATCTGGACCGTCGGATCCTTGAAGATCAGCGCGGTGGGCTTCACCAAAATAGTCTGGTTGGCGGCCAGCTCGCGAACGAACACATTGCCGGCAGCGTGCAGCAGGAGCAGACCGGGCGACTCTGGCGCGTGGAACCGGTCCATAAACATTCCTACCGGATAAAGGGTTTCCTGCTCGTTGTTGTCATTGCCGGATTGTATGGTGTACCAGATATTAGTCGAAAACCAATCGTAGGCAACCTTATTCGTGGCGAGCATGAAAAGGTGCTCGCGCACGTCCACGGTTTGGCCGCGCTGCAGCGGCAACGCGATCATTTCACCGGGCGCGTCCCGCGAGAACGCGATATGGCCGGGGCCCTGGGCTTGCGTCATGATGAGCGGCAGGCCCGCGAATACGCGTTTCCAGCCGCCGGCCAGCGGCATGGTCGTTATATTTACCTGCGGGTCTTTCCAAAGCAGGACGTGATGAGTGAAGTAAACGCTATCGGCGCCGGCCAGGTTTACATCCGCTACCGGAACGTATTTTCCTTCGATCTGGCAAAAAGAATCGCCGAACTGGAGCTTGGCCATATCCTTCCGCCCAGGGAGTTTTTCCCAACCGGACGCAGTGGAGATAGGCCGAGCGTCGACTGTTGCGCCGCAACGTGGACAACTCAACTGATCGCCCGGAATGACAGCGGCGCACCAGGGGCAAGTTGCGGCCGGCCCGTCGCGCTGGATCTGAGGCGGCGGGATGGACGGACCCCGGATGGAAGACGGGGGCGGAGTTTCAGTTGCGGGGGCCGCGGCCCGCTTGACTGGGGAACCGCAGGATCCGCAAAAATTCGCGGCGTCGGACATCTTGCCGCCACAACTGGTACAGAACATTTCGACTTACTCCGTGTGGTGATGCACGTACATGGATTGAACGCCGATCCGGCCGGGCCCAGTCATGCGGGCCAGGCTCATATTTGTGCCGCCGAAGAATCCGGTTCCCAATCTTTGAAACTCCACCTGCATGGTGACCGAAGAATCTTTGTATAAGAAGGCGCCGGGTTCGAGCATGATGCTCTCGCCGGGTTTTAGAACCCGCTCGAAGACATTACCGTAGCCATGCAAGATGACGAGGCCAGGGGTATTGGTGGTAACAAAGCGGTCCATGAACATGCCCTGCCCGCCGAACAGAATATTGGCCAGCCCCTTGATGCGGACAAAAGAATAATCGATTTGGTGCGAAGCCAGCAGGAAGGCGTGCTCGCGCACATCCAACTCCATGCCGGGGTGCAGGGGCAGCACGACCAGCTCGCCGGTAGCATCTCGCGAGAAAGCGATGCGGCCCGGCCCGGTGGCCACGCTGATGACGAACGGCATTCCGGCAAAGGCGCGCTTCATGCCGCCGGAGAGCTGCATCACGGTGAGTGGAACGCTGTCGTCTTTCCAGAGCATGATATGGTGCTCGAAGAAGACTGAGTCGCCAGGCCCCAGATTTATTTCCGCCACCGGCACGATCTCGCCCTCCACCTGGCACGAACTGGAGCTGAATTGGAACTGCGTCATGTCCTTAATACGTGGGGCCTCGCGCCAGCCGGATTCGCTAACCAGATTGCGGATATCGAGCGGCGCTCCGCAGGCGCGACAGGTCAGAGCAGTCTTGTCGTTCATGCCCTGGCACCACTGACATTGAATGCGTTCTACCGGAAGAGCAGCGTCAGTCATCGCAGGTATGATAACAACTCGGATGCGTCGTTGTATGTATGTTCTTTAAGCGCAATAAATGTTCATAAACAGATAATGTTTAGAACACGTCAAAATAATTTACTTACTAACACACCTGCTGATCTTAGTTAATAACTCGCAAATATTGTTTAGTAAGTGCCTGTCAGTCATCGACATATTGTCGCGCCAGAGTTTCTGATTCTGGAAGGTGCCCACGCTGATCTATTGCAAAATGTAGAGCTGCACGCATAGATTTTCATAACTTGATGTTTCATAAGGATTCATTGTGCGCTGTCGGGATGCAGGCGTTGTGGAGGTTGATGTGCTTGTGGGAAAACCCACGAGGCCAATGCCTCGGAGGATATATAAAAATGAACAATCACGCAAAAACCGTCCTATGCCTGCTTGCACTGGTGATGATGCTCACAGTTCAGGCGGCGATGGGACAATCCTTGATCTCTGGGGATATTTCCGGAACGGTCACCGATCCCAGCGGTGCCGGCATTCCGAACGCAAGCGTAACCGCAACCAGCCGCGACACCGGCGTTACGCAAACAACCAGCACCAATCAACAAGGCTTCTACCATTTCGCATTCCTGAAGCCGGGGTCCTATAAGGTAGAAACGAAGGCGAGCGGCTTTCAGACCTCTGACCGCATCGCGCAGATCGAGGTCGGACAGGTGGCGGCCGTAGACACCCAGCTCGCGCTGGCCTCTCCAGTACAACTGTTGAAGTGGCCGAGATAACCGGCGCGGTGCAGGTCGACAATGCCGACTTGACCACCAACGTCAACACCGCGCAGCTATCGTTATTGCCGAACTCCGGCAATGATATGACCTATGTCGCGCTGGTTGCGCCTGGAACGGTGATGAGCACGAGCGCCGGATACGGCAACTTTCCTCCTATGGACTGCCAGCTACCGCCAACCTGTTCACCCTGAACGGCCAGAATGACAACGACATTTACCTGAACACTTCCAACAGCGGCGCATCGAACCTGATGCTCGGGGCCAACGAGCTTTCCGAAGCAACCGTGGTGAATAACGGGTACTCCGGCCAATACGGACAACTGGCGGGCGCGCAGGTGAACTACCTGACAAAGTCGGGCACCAACGCGTTCCACGGGAACGCCGAATGGTTCTGGAACGGCCGCGCGCTGAATGCGAACGACTGGTTCAATAACGCCAACGGAGTGGATCGGCCATTCGCGAACGCCAATCAGTGGGCGGCCAGCGGCGGCGGGCCAGTGATCAAGAACAAGACCTTCTTTTTCGTCGACTATGAGGGTTTGCGCAATGTGCTGCCGACGACGACTCTGGCTAAGATACCGAGCCAGCAGTTTGAAAGCGCGACCGTCGCAAATCTCACGGCCACCGGGCAAACCGCGGCCGTGCCGTTCTATCAGAAGATGTTTTCGCTTTACAACGCGGCGCCAGGCGCGGCTGGGGCAACACCAGTTGCGGGCGGCGGCTGTGGAACCTTCACATTGCTGGGCGCGGGCGTTCCGTGCGCCTTGAAATTCCAGGCATTGGCTGGTAACTTCACCAAGGAGTATCTGTGGGCCGCGCGCGTCGACCACCACCTCAGCGATCACGATCAGTTCTTCATCCGCTTGTGGCGCGACAACGGAACCCAGCCGACCTACACCGATCCCATCGCGTCTGTTTTCAACGTCTTCAGTCCGCAACCCCAGATGCAAGGGCAGATCAGCGAGACCCACACCTTCAGCCCCACGGCCATCAACCAACTGATCTTTTCGGCGTTCTACTACAGCGCCTTCTTCGGATCCTCCGATGAAGCCGCAGCGCTGGCGGCGTTTCCGACTGTAGTGCGCTTCTCGCCCGCATTATTCAGCAATATGGGCGGCACGAATTACAACTTTCCGCAGGGACGAAAGGTCACGCAATATCAGTTCCTGGACGACTTCTCCAAGACGTACAGCAGGAATACGTTGAAGGCAGGGATGAATTATCGCCGCTACGACATCAACGATTTTTCCTTCACGCCGTTCACGGGCGGCCGGATTACCGAATCGAACCTGCTGGATTTCTACAACGGCGGTGGTACAGCTAACACGCTGCAGCAGCGCTTCCCGACTGCTACCCAACAACCGCTCAACATTTATCAGCTAGGCGCCTATGTTCAGGACGAATTTCGCGTGACCCGCAGCTTGAAAATCATAGCGTCGCTGCGCGCTGATCACGACTCCAATCCGGTGTGCGGGCATAATTGCTTCTCACGGCTCACGTCGCCCTTCACGGCGCTGAACCACAATGTGAACCAACCCTACAATGCCGCGATTCTTTCTGGTCAGAATTCGGCATACTCCGGCACCGACGTGCTAGTCTGGCAGCCACGTCTGGGCTTGGCCTGGACACCGACCAAAAGCGGCCGCACCGTTATCCGCGGCGGCTTCGGCATCTTTGAGCAGGCGCTGCCCGGCACCACGGCGGATGGCATCGCTCGCAATCTTCCGGGACTCAACGCCTTCACCGTGAGGAATGGCGCGATCACGCCCGGCGTGCCCGGCGGACTGTTTGCCATTGCGTCAGCCGCGAATCAGTCGCTACTCAACGCCTTCACTTCGGGCGGCACGCTGGCCTCCATCAAAGCCTCCAATCCGCTCTTCGCGACGCCTGGATTCACCAGCACCGACGCCACGTTCAAGACGCCGACCTACCAGGAATGGAACCTGGAAGTGCAGCAGGCCTTGCCCAGCCAGATGGTCCTGAGCGTGAACTACGTCGGCAATCACGGCATTCATGAGTTGATTCAGAACGGCAACATCAACGCCTATGGTTTTGGCAGCCTGCCGGCTACGGCCCCGGATCCCCGCTTCTCCATCGTCGACCAGTTTACAAGCGGCGGCGTGTCCAATTACAACGGCCTCACAACCAGCCTGCGGCGGCGATTCGCAAACGGGTTCCAATTCCAGTTCAACTACACCTGGAGTCACGCGATCGATGAGTGCTCCAACGGCTGCGTCGAGCCCTACGCCTATCTGGGCGTCACCAACCAAAGTCTTACGTTTCCCGAGAATCCTTACAACATTCGCCAATCGTTGTATGGAAATGCCGATTACGACGTGCGGCACTATGTGAGCGTGAATTATGTTTGGCAGGACGCCTTAAGGCATATGTTCCACGGCGGCCCGAACGTATTGTTCAGCGGGTGGACACTCTCAGGCACTCTCTTCCATCGCAGCGGCCTTCCCTTCTCGGTGGTCGACACCAGCGTGAGTGGTGGAATCCCGAACTACCAGCCGGCGCCGTTTAACGAGGTCTTCGCTCAGCAGATAGCGCCGGGGCCGACTTCGTGCGGCAAGGCGTCGATAGACACCCCTTGCTTCGCCTCGAATATGTTTGCCGATCCTAATAATTTCGCAACGCAAACACGCAATCAGTTCCGCGGGCCCGGCTACTTCAATACCGATCTAGCAGTGCTCAAAGAGTTTAAGATTCCGCGCTCGGAGACGATGAAGCTGTCGGTGGGCGCGCAGTTCTATAATCTCTTCAACCATCCGAACTTCGACCAGCCTGTCGATGATTTCGGTCAGGTGGGCGCGGGCTTCGGCCAGATCCAACAAACCGTGACACCGCCAACCAGCGTGTACGGGTCGTTTGTGGGGTCCGCCGTTTCGGGCAGGATCATCCAGACGAAAATCGTATTCGTGTTCTAGTTAGTTAACTCGGCAGCAATGAAAAAGGGGCGCTCTCGGATTGTAACCGGGAGCGCCCCGAATTTTTTAACTCAGGTAGGCTTAAATCTAGAATGTGACTTTGATCTGGGTCTGGACTACGCGGCCCGAGACGGCAGCGCCCTGGAAGGAGCCATAAGCGCTGGTCGGAGCCGAAACCGTACCCTGAATAGTTCCGAAGGTGCCAAGAGCCAGGTTGTTCACCGGAAGGTCAAAGTTCGGATGATTCAGAATGTTGAACAAGAACGCTCCGATGGTGAGCTTATAGCGCTCATGCACGGCGAACGTCTTGGTAATGTTCATATCGGTATCGAAGTACCCCGGCCCGCGGAACGAATTGCGCGGGATGTTGCCCAAGTCGTGTTGATTGGCGCTGGTAGCAAATAGCGACCTGGAATAGCACGGCAGATTCGGCGTAGTGCAGCTGGGATAACCTGAGCTACCGCCGAGCCAATCGGCTAATTGAGGCGTAGTGGCGATACCCGATGCGTTCACGACGCTTTGAGCGCTGCGGACGCCGGTATTGAGGACACTGAACGGATAACCGCTGTGGGTGATGAAGGTACCCGCAATGGTCCATCCTCCCAGCGCGCCTTTCATGATCGCATTATGGAAATGCGATCCTGGCAGCGTGTATACGTAGTTGGCATTGAAGACGTGGCGGGTATCGTAATCCGCGTTGCCGTAGTTGAGCGACTGAAGACCAGCGGGGCTGATCTGATAACGCAGGCTCACTGCGGTGAGCGCATTGAAGGGCTCGAGACATTCGTTCGAGCAGGTATCGAGAGCATGGCTCCAGGTATAGGAGAATCCGCCCATGAAATTGGATCCCATTCTCCACTTGAATGACGTCACTAAGCCGTCATAGTTTGACCATCCAGTGTTGTTCAATTCGCGGATCTCGGCGAAGCGGGGATCCGGCACAGTAGCCGGAAGGCCCGCGAAATTCTTGGTGCTGGCAGCGTTTCCAAGCAGCATCTGATTGGTCAAATCGTAGCCATGGTTGCCGACGTAATTTAGCGACAACATGAATCTGTTGGAGAGCGACTGTTGTACTTCCAAATTCCACTCCGCAAACTTCGGGTTCAGAAGCTCGTTTTCCACAGTGTTAAAGTTCGGCTTGCTGAAACCCGGAACAGCGGCCTGCAACTGGGCCAGGGTCGCGCCGCTAGCGAAACCGTTTTGAAAGGCGTGCGCGGAATTTGCGACGATTGCAAAGGCGCTGTTCGGATTGTTGAGCGCCACTAAACCCGAGCTTGTGGTGAAGGATGCTATCGCCGGCGAATTCGTAAACAGGCGGTCAGCAATCAGGCCCTGGTATAGATCGGTGAACAGTCCGATTCCGCCACGTAACACAGTACTCTTTGTTACGTTCCAAGCGAAACCAACGCGCGGTGTCGCTACAACCTTTTCAACGTTGGGGAAGGCCTGGTTCAAACCGGTCTTGATGACCGAATTGTAGGGCGACGTCGCGGTATGGTCAGCCTGGGCGAAAGTGGTGCCGAGCTCGTTGAAGCAGTTAGCGCCGCACTGAATGTTGCTATTGCGATCGAACCGAAGCGCCGCAGTCAGCATGAATGTGGGACGAATCCTCCATTCATCCTGCAGATAGAAGCCGGCGCTATACATCGTTAAGTTCTCGGCTCCAACGCTGGCGAACGTTTGCGAGTAGGTGGACCCGCCATCCGACGTCAACTGGCCATTGACGAAGTCGGTCATGGAGTTGAAGGTAAACAGTCCACTAGTGCCCGGGCCATATGCATATGAGCTGACCCAATTCTTACGGATGTTGGCGCCGAATTTCAAAGTGTGACGTCCCCACATTTTCGAGAAGTCATCGATCAGCTGCCATTGCCGTACCTTCCGGCCTTGGGGGTAAACATTGTCGCTTCCACCCAGGGAAGGGTTTCCATTATTACCGTACACGCCGTCGGTAAACGTCCACGTGGTGGGGAAGGTATTCAACGCAGCCTTGATATCCGGGGGGCCGAAGATTGCGGTGTAGTAGGACGCCGAGAGCAGCAACTGGTTTACCATGGTGGCACCCAGTGTCTTGGTCCAGCCGACCTGGCCGCCGTAAGAAGGCTGCACACTGTTGGCGTTGAATGCCGGGTTAATTGGGTCGGTACCGGTGGCCTGCACGCCGTGGTCGGTGTTATAGCGTACGTAAATGCGGTCCGAACTGGAAAGATTGTAGTCGCCCCTGATAGCCATGAGCCATTCTTTGTTCAAATTGTTGACGTTGGCTTGGAACACGGCCGCGCAGGGCCTGAGTCACGCCGAAGCCTCCACCTGTGAAGTCGCCGCAACCCAAGGCTGAGTCATCCCCGGAGTTTAGAGGTCGTGCGCGACCGGCGCCAGAAGATCCCGCGTAAAGCTTGAACGCCTGTTGATAGAACGGTACCGCGGCGGGATTAGTTGCCTGGAGATTGCTCACCACGTAGTTAGCAAAGTCGCTGGTCGGAATGTAGCTTGGACCGCCGCTGGGCAGAACATAGCGTAGACCCTCGTTGTCAAAGAAGAAGAACAATTTGTTCTTAATGATCGGCCCGCCGACTGAATCGGCCCACTCGTTGGAGACGGCATGGGGACGAGGCGTGAAGGGATCCGATGCATTGTTGAACCAGTCATTGGCATTCAGCTTGGCGCCATTCCAAAACCAGGCGGCGTTCCCGTGGAACTGGTTGGTACCCGACTTGGTGATGTAGTTCACCTGCGCGCCTGCCTGGCGTCCATACTGGCCCGTATAGCCGTTCAAAACCACGGCTGCCTCTGAAATCTCGTTCGCGCCCAAGGTCAAGTTGCTGGCGCCCGAGTTGTTCAGATTCAAGTAAGGATCCATGTTGTCGTTGCCATTAATCGTGAATAGATTCGAAACGCCGGGCAGACCGAAGGCCGAGAAGTTGCCATATCCACCGCCGCTGCTCACGCTCACACCCGGCGTGGTGAAAGCATACGCGGTCATATCGTTTCCGGGCGCAGGGAGATTCTCAAGCTGCAGAGTGTTGAAGGTGGTCGCGAGGTTTGCGTTCTCACTCTGGAGCAAGGGCGCCGCCTCGGTTACGTTCACGGTCTGAGTCTGTTGCTGAAGTCCGAGCTGGATATTTAAGGGGGACACCTGGCCTAAACTAACCGTGGCCTTTTGGGTGCTGTCCGAGAAGCCCGTCGACGAAACTACGACGGTGTAAGTGCCGGGGCGCAGGAGCGACACCCGGAATTCACCGGAGCCATTCGTCGCGGCGGTATATGTTTCGCCCGTGGCATCGGCCTTGACGGTGACTTTTGCGCTGGCAACTGTGGCGCCGGTCGGATCGGTCACGACGCCGGCCAGGTCGCCAGTAACGGTCGTCTGGGCGAATGTACTTTGTGTTACTGAGAATAGGATGGCTACTAGCATGAGTGCCATCACTGCTGAGCTAAGAACTTTATTCATCGGGAACTGCCTCCATAGAGAAAAGAGAATGCAACCGCACATGCGGAATGTAGACTCGCTCCTATTCGCACGTTAACGTCCGTTGTGAAATCCAAGCGTATTACTAGTGTTTACAACTAGTTACGCAATGCTAAACATTCAACAAATATGTCTATTGGTAGACAACGCCTACGCTTATTTGGAATTGTAAACCAAGATAGAAGAAAAGCAAGCCTCGGAAAGTGTCCTGGTGGTACCCGCTTCTATCGAGATCTAAACGTAGCTATGAAATCTGCAACCTCAGCGGGGCCAACACTCGGCTTCTCAGCCGTTACCGATGCTCATGTTGAGCAGTAGATCGTTCAGCGCTTTTTCGAACGGTGGAGTAGAGGCGAGCTGGTAAAGGCGGCCTCCGTCCTCGATATCATGTGCAAGACGGTCGTCCAGAGCCTTCGATTGATGCTGGAATGCAAGCGTCAACTCGCCCAGAGCATGCGAAAAATCGCGATTATCGGCATACCAACAAGCCAGATCGTAGTGGATTTCGGAGGCCGATTGAGCATCCGGAGAGGCCAGCGATAGCGCTCGATTCAGATAGAAACGCTGGCGCGTCTTATCGCTAGCCGCGTAAAGCTCGGCGAACCTGCGATACAAAGCGGTCAGGGAAGGAGCGGCCGTGGGGTCGCCGGTTAATTCCAGATAGGCGGCAGCGCTTTCGTAGTGCATCAGTTCCAGCTTGACTTCAGGGTCCAATGCCGCGCTGTTCCAGGACGCAATGCGCTTGATAATCAGACCGAGTTGCGGGCCCGTGCTAGCCGGCATCGCAACGACCGGCCGGGTTTCGCCAGCGGCTTTCGGCCTTTCGTGAATCAGCTTGCGTGCCTGTTCCTGCAGTTCGAGAAGCTCGCTGATCGCGAGCGAAAGCTGTTCGCGGATGTTTGCAATGGATCGATCCGCCAGCCGCGCAAAGCTCATTGTGCTCGAGTACGACGACAGCGCCAATACGAGCGCATACAATCCACAACTCGCCAGCAGTATCACTACCAGGAGCTCGATGTCGCCGACGCGTTTGTCCACGGCGACTGTTCCTGGGCCGAAGCCCCAAAACAGGTACGCAGCCATAGCCAGCACCGCCAGCGATGCCACTAATACCGCTACCAGCGCGACTTTGCGAAGCGTGACCATCCGCAAGTTTCATTGTATAGCCGGTACAGGGTAGAGCTGGCCCGTGAGTCGTACTGGTACGGCTCATCCAAGTTGAAATGGAACCTCAACGATCGCAAGGGGTTGCAATCGCGCGAGAGGAGTGGTGGGGTTACTTCCGGGCGCCGCGCTGGGGCTTCTTCAATCTTGACTGCCGGAGTTTGCGCCCCTTGCGCTTGGGCTTGCTGATTATGAAGGTCCCGCTGCCGTGGTACTCAGCCGAATATTCTTTCTCGTTTACCATGAAAGTTCATTGTCGCATGAAACGACTACTGGCATGCTTGCTCCTGACTGCGCTGCTTCTAGGCGCCGCCGAATGGCCGCTCTTCTCCGAGATTGGAACCATCGAGAATGGTCTCGCAGAGATTACGGGACTTCGCTTCACCCGCCGCGTCCCTTATGGCCTGATCAATAAGGAGCAGCTACGGCGATATCTGGAGGACCGCATCCATGACATTAAGCCGGCCGATATCCGTGCCGAGGAATTAACGCTTAGAATGTTGGGACTGATCCCGCCGGATTTCGACCTGCGGCAAAACACGGTGGATCTGCTCACCGAGCAAGCGGCGGCCTTCTACGACTACAACAAGAGAAGGCTATTCGTACTGGAGGGCTCCGAAGCCGGGTCCGAAGAACGCATGGTGCTGGTTCACGAGTTGGCGCATGCTTTGGCGGATCAACATTTTCCGCTGCGCAAATACATTCGAGAGGGTTCGCAAAGCGATGACGGTTCGACCGCCCGGATGGCTGTGATGGAGGGCCAGGCATCCTGGCTGATGGCAGCGTATCTGTCTAAGTTAGGCGGGGGCTCGGCCGAGGTGCCGGACGCCATCCTGCAACTGATGACTAATACTGTCGAGGGTTCGCCCGGCCAATACCCTGTATTCTCGAAGGCACCGCCCTATATACGCGACTCGCTGGTGTTCCCGTACAACGAAGGGATGCTTTTCCAGAATGCTGTTTACAAGAAGCTGGGCCGTGAAGCGTTTTCGGAAGTCTTCCGGAATCCTCCTGTAAGCACCCAGCAGATTTTGCATCCGGATCGTTATTTGTCCCACTCAGCACCGTCGATCCCCGATCCGCCGGCAGTGCCCGGGGCGCACGAGCTGCGGATGCTGGCCGAAGGAAGTCTGGGGGAGTTTGATTTGCGCGTCTTGCTTTCGCAGTACACCAGCAAGGAAGAAGGCGAAGCGGCGGCCACGCATCTGGCGGGGGCGGCTTACGCCCTGTTTGAGTACAAACACGGCAAGCTTCCGCTGATGACGATTGCTTCAACCTGGGATTCAGCCGAGTCCGCGGGAAAATATCTGGAGCTCTACGGACGGGTACTGAAAGGCAAGTGGAAAAAGCTCGAAGTGGCGTCCCAAACTGCGGCCGAGATTACCGGCCACGGCGACAGCGGATACTTTCGCGCGTGGAAGGATGGCGCCAGCGTCTATCACCTCGAAGGCCTCCATTCTCCACTACAAGGCCTCCAATCTCCGATACAAGGCCCCCAATCTCCGGTACACTAATGTGTAAGGAGATTTCGGATGCGTTTCCTGGCCGCGACGGTCCTATTGTCCGCTGCTCTTAGTTTGCAGGCGCAGGCTCCGCCTGTTCTGCGTCACTCCCCCGAATTTGTGGTCAAGTTTCCCGATGGGAATCAAATGCTGCTCAGCAGCCTGCGAGGAAAGGTGGTGGGACTGTTGTTTGTCCATACTACTTGCCCGCACTGCCAGCGTAGCTCACAGGTATTCACCAAGCTCTATCAGGAATACAAGCCGCGCGGCTTTGAAGCTGTGGATGTGGCCTTCAACACCATGGCCAATATCTACGTGAGAGACTTCGTAAAGGATTACCAGATTGGATACCCGGTGGGCTTCGCTGCGCCCGATGACGTTTTAAATTACATGGGCTTCTCGGTGATGGAGCGCTACGTGGTCCCGCAGATTGTCTGGATTGATCGCCAGGGGAACATCCGCTCCCAGACGCCGCCCATGGGCGACGAGAAACTGCTTCAGGAAAGCTACTGGCGCGGCATGATTGAGACTTTGTTAAAAGAGCCGGTGGAGCCTGCCAAGAAAGTTCCGACCAAGACCACCACCTCGGCCAAGCGGCCCAAATCGGCAAGCTAACTTGGTTAGCAGAGTATAATGACCTCAGCGCGCCCGTAGCTCAGTCTGGATAGAGCGTCTGCCTCCGGAGCAGAAGGTCGTAAGTTCGAATCTTACCGGGCGTACCAAACCCAAGGCTACAGGCTAGGCGTGTTCCCCCGCGGCAACTGGCTTCGGTGCCACGATAACCTCGCTGATCTGTATCACCGGCTGCAAGTTCGTGTAATTTGGAACGTCTGCCATGAACTCCTTAGCGTGCTGGCTGAAACTCGATTGGAACTCCCCCAACGAATCAAAGTATACATGTCCCATCGCGATAAACTGCGGTTGGGAACCGGGGGTAGCACCTGCGAGACCGTGCTCCACCGCGATGCCTTTGCACGCCGCGCCGAGACGTGCTTGAACCATCGGCATGTGACGGTCGCGGTAGTAATCCATATCGAAACGAGCGCCGTCGTTGCTGGGGTAGAAAACGCTTACTTTGATCATGGCTGGAGTATAGCCGCTTTGTCTTCGGGCGTGCTCGCAGCGGTCGAAGTCGTTACCACATCAGGTCTTTGTTCTGATGTACAGTAAAGACTACCACGACGTATTTCCACGACACAACGGTTTCTCACCGGAAGCCGAGGGAGTCGGGACGTAGCGTGGATCTTCAGGATGTTGCCAGCCGGGACACGCGAGATTTTGATACAGACGCTAATCGAGATCCAGGACCGTCTCGAATATCTTGCTCGCTCCGTGATCGAAGATGATGATCCAGAATCAACCGCCGAACTACAGTCTTCAGCGGATAGCGTCGAGCGTGTAATCGAACGGTTGAGGGCAACGGTCGATGCAGAATAACGAGTCGATGCCGAAGCGCACCTTCAAATTGAAAACTTCGACCTTCGCCATTCTAGGCGACCAGGATAACCGGAGCGTCGTTACCATCCCTGCACGATCGTTGGTTACGCTCGTAGTCGGAGACCCCGAAGGCGACGGGTTCGTCAAGATCCGATATCGGGATCAGATTCTACTGATGTTTGCGATTGACCTTCGGACGCGAGGAAGCTTAGAACAATCGCTGTGACTTTCTAAACCGAACGCCGATCGCTAATGCGTCAACGACGATTCGTCGCCGCAGCCTTCGCCTGCGGCTTCTCACGAAGCAGACGAAGGATCTTGTCGTGTAAATCCTTAATCGACTCGTACGCCTCTTGTTCTGCTTCGATCTGCTCCTGGAACTCTTTTCGATCTTCTGCCGTGATGGTTTGGAGAGTTCCAATTAACACAAGAAGTCCTTGTTTCTCCTCAGTTGCGTGCTGGAATCGTTCCGTAGCAGTGGCGATCTCGTGCCGGAGGCGTCCGAACTCGGGATGCGGGACTATGATGACATCTTCTCGCATACAACATCCTCTACCTATATTTTACCGCTGGTACCCCGGAGCAGCTTCGGAGCGATCAAATCAATCTGTGGCCGCCACGTCCCCGAACCAAGTCGTAAGCCGCAACCACAAACTTTTCGGTACTATACCGACATGCAATCCGAGAGAATGGCCGACATCACCCAAATCACTGCCGTCTACAGGTTAGATTTTTCAGCTAACACTCCCCTAGCCGAGGCGTGGATGAAGAACCATTACGGCGATCGTGAGATTTTTTTCGATCTTCCCCACGACGAGTCGAACGCTTTAGCTTTCATTGCAGCGGCTAAGGCGCAGGGGTTTTCGATAGAGGCGGACTAGTTGTAGATTTTCCGGAAAAGTTGTTGTAGGCTCGTAGGTGCATGAGGGCCACACTTCCGATGAACATTACCAGATGGATTCTTCTTCTGATCACTGCCCTTGCGCTCGTTGCCGCGCCAAATCAGGCGCCCAAGGCTTCCAAAGCTAAAGCGCCGGCCGCCAGCAGTCCTGCGGACAGCTCCAGCGCGAGCAAACTTATTGATATCAATTCCGCATCGCAGGAGGACCTGAAGGCGCTTCCCGGCATCGGCGATGCGTACTCGGCGGCAATCATCAAGAACCGGCCGTACGCCAACAAGAGCCAGCTCGTGTCGCGTAAGGTCGTCCCACAAGCGACTTACGATAAGATCTCGAGCCGGATCATCGCCAAGCAGACGAAGTGAACCTGGTCATGCATCGCCGGGAGTTTCTTTTATCGGCATCGGCAGCTGCAACCGCGCTGACCGTTCAGCGGATCTTTGGCGCGGAGCCACGCTACAAGATTGGATATACCACCAATACGCGAGGCGCTGATCCGGCGACGACCTGGTCCGGCGACCCGTTCCGCGGTTTTGCCGACGCCCGAGCAGTCGGCTTCCATTACGTCGAGGCGTTCGCCACCTCCTTCAGCCAATTCTATCCGGACGACGTAGCTGGTCTGCGGAAGCGAATGGATGAGATCGGCGTGAAGTTCGCTGCCATAACCGGCGGCGCGCGCGGCGGCAACACGCACTTTGAGGACCCCGCAGCGCGGCAGGCAGTTATCGAGAATCACCTGGGCGTGGTCCGCTTCAGCAAGAAGTTCGCGTGCGATCATCAGAAAACCAACCTGGGTAGCCGGCGGCCGGGCGGCACTACGCAGGAAGACCTTAAGAATATAGCGGAAACCGCCGCGGAGCTAGGCCGCCGCAGCCTGGAAGAAGAAGGCATCCCGTACGGGTTCCACGCTCATCTGGGCAGCCAGTTCCAAAATCAGAATGAGATCGACTACCTAATGGCGAACACCGATCCGAAATACGTCCGGTTCGTACTGGACACTGGTCACATCACCATGGCCGGCATGGACCCCATCGCCCTGGCGAAGAAGCTGGGGGCGCGGATCGTGGAATTCCACCTGAAAGACACCAAGCCGGAAGATCGGGGCGGAACCAAAGATGTCCCGAGGCCGGAGCGCGATCAAATGAAAGATCCCTATTTTTTCCCGCTGGGCACGGGCGGTGTCGATTTCCCCGCGCTCAAGGCCCATTTGGACAACATTCAGTGGAAGGGCTTTTTAGTGGTCGAATTGGATACGTCGCCGGTCCGCCCGCCCAAAGAAAGCGCCCGTATTACAGCCGGCTACATCGAAAACACGATGAAGATCCCGCTGTAAACGATCTCCCTGGCGTTCAATTCACGCTAGAATGCCGCTAACAACCTGCCCGGAAATGCCGGTCAGCCGCGCATCCATCCCCTGAAACTTCACAGTGAATCGTTTGTGATCGATACCCAGCAAATGCAGCATGGTGGCATGGAAGTCCGGAACTGCCACGGGATTTTCCTGAGCCGCATACCCAAAATCGTCCGTGGATCCGTAAGTGATGCCGCCTTTGATACCGCCGCCGGCTACCAGGAACGAAAAGCCCTTGATGTGATGGTCCCGGCCGTCGCCACCCTGCGACATCGGAGTGCGCCCGAACTCGCCTCCCCACACCACCAGCGTGTCATCCAGCAAACCGCGCTGCTTCAAGTCAGTTATGAGAGCGGCCGTGGCCCGATCCGTTTCTTCGGCCTTGATAGCGATGTTCGCCTTTACGCCGCTGTGATGATCCCAGTCGCGATGATAAAGCTGGATAAAGCGCACTCCACCCTCGGCCAGCTTGCGCGCCAGTAAACAATTCGACGCAAAAGACCCATCGCCCGGTTTCGCTCCGTACAGTTCAAGAATATGCGCCGGCTCTTTGCTCATGTCCACCAGGTCGGGAACGCTGGCTTGCATCTTGAAAGCCATTTCGTATTGCGAAATCCGCGTGAGGATTTCCGGATCGTTCGCGGTCTGGTTCTCGAAGCGATTTAGCGCGTTGATGGCATCGATGGAGTCGCGCTGTACGTCCGCTGCCAGGCCGGGTGGCGTGCGGATGTGCAGCACTGGATCGCCTACTGAATTAAATTTCACGCCTTGGAACCGGCTGGGAAGGAAGCCCGACGACCATTGGCGCGCGGCGATCGGCTGCATTTGCCCGCCCTTGCCGGACGACATCAGCACGACAAAACCGGGAAGATTATCCGCTTCCGAGCCCAGCCCATATAGCATCCAGGAACCCATACTGGGCCGCCCGGTGATGATGGAACCGGTATTCATCAGCGTGTGCGCGGGGTCATGGTTGATCTGCTCAGTCCACATGGAGCGCACGATGCAGAGGTCATCGGCCACACTGCCGATCCGCGGAAACAGTTCGCACATCTCCTGACCGGACTTCCCAAACTTCTTGAAGCCATACTGCGGACCGAAGCAAACCAACTGGCTGTTTTGCAGCTGCGCGATCTGCTGGCCCTTGGTCAGAGAATCGGGCATCGGCTTGCCATGCATCTCCATCAGCTTTGGTTTATAGTCGAACGTCTCCAGGTGCGATGGGCCGCCCGCCTGATAGAGAAAGATCACCCGCTTGGCTTTGGCGGCATGATGTAGTGGATTTACGACACCGCGCGAACCGCTCTCAGAAACCGCCGCTAGCAGTTGCCGGTTGAGCAGCGAGTTCAACGCCAGTACGCCCAGACCCGACACGCTTCGTCCCAGAAATGCCCTCCGGCAAACCTGGCAGTCACGTTCGCTGGCAGAATCCATACTCGCTCCTTCAGTTCCTCGTGATCGTTTCATGCAGGTTCAAGATAGCCCGGGCGACGGTAGTCATCGCGGCCAGGTTGGTTCGATCGACATTACCGGGAACTGGCGCCTCCCCGACCGATAGCAGTTGACCGCGCATTCGACTCGCCCGATTGAAAACTCGCCAGGCTGCGGCGATATAGATTCGTAAGAATGCGGCGTTCTTCTGTTTCAGGCGTTCGATTCAAGGCTCTGCGAAAACGCCCAATCCAGTTGCTCGTCCCACCGCAGGCCGCCCGATTTCAAAATGTTGGCTGCAAAAACTCGCGACGCCTCAACAAAGATCGGATCGTTAAGCAGCACCAAGGCCTGAATCGGCGTGTTCGAATTCACCCGGTTCACCCCGCACTCCTCTCGCGTGGGAGCGTCGAAGGTCAGTAGCGTAGGGTGAAGGAAGGTCCGCTGCCACTGCGTGTAAAGAGCCCTCCGGTACAAATCGTCGCCATGACCGGCCGAATATTCGCGCTTAGGGAAATTGATGGCAGCCAGGTATCCGTCAGGCTGATACGGGCGGACACTCGGTCCCCCAAACTGATCCACCATCAGCCCCGAAACCGAGAGAGCGATATCGTGAACGATCTCGGCATCCACTCGAAAGCGGCTCTGCCGGGCCAGCAGGCGGTTATCAGGATCGCGTTCCTCCAACTGCGGGGTGCTTATTGACGACTGCCGGTAAGTATGGCTGGTTACGATAGTCCGCACGATATTTTTGACGTCCCATGCACGGCCGCGGCCTGAGCTGGGATGCATGAATTCGGCGGCAAGCCAGTCCAGAAGTTCCAGGTGCGTGGGCCACTCCCCTTGAGAACCCAGATCCTCCAGAGTCTTAGTCAATCCCGTGCCGAAGAATTGACGCCACTCGCGGTTGACGAAAGCGCGCGCGGTCAGCGGATTGTCCGGCGATACGATCCAATTCGCCAGATCCAGCCGGTTCGCGCGCCGGTTGCCGGTCTGCAGCGCGCCCAAGAATGCCGGAATCGCAGGCTGGACAACCTCGCCCGTTTCGTCCATCCAATTCGCGCGCGGAAGTATTCGAACCACTCGCGGCTTAGCGCGCTCGGTGTAGATCACACGCGGGATGGAGCTTTCGAGCAGATCCCGTTCGGATTCCAGCTTCGCCAGTTGAACGGTTAGCGGCTGGAACTCGGGAGCGGACCATGCAAAATGATCGACCACAACTTTCTTTTCGGTATCGCTGCGATCCTCTTCGTGCTTTTGTAGCGCCGCCACCACGTCCGCCGGAAGGCCGCGATCGACCGCGATGTTCAGAGTTGCGGTATCCGATGGCGCAGCCTGGGCCGCCTTCGACTTCCGCGCCGCATCGCCGTTTTCTGGCCAGGAATTCTCGAATGCCGAGAGTGCCACCCGGAAACGTCCGATGGTCGCGCGCCGCAAATCGGAATCGTGGCGCAAGCGAATGGTAATCACTGAATCGGCTTCGGTTTTAACCTTGCCGGCAAAACGCAGCGCCAGGAACGCGTTTCGTTGCTCGCCGAACCAAACGCCCCAGCCGGTCTTGGGATTGCCGTCGATGGTCGCCATGGCCGGATTCTCGGGGCCCTGGCCGAATCCAGTGGTGGTCGCTAGAACGAAGGTAAGTTTCTCCGGCCGCGATGCGGAATTGGAAGAAATCTCACCCTCCACCTCAGTCAAGACAAAACGATCGCCGCCACGGGCCAGTCGATTTCCAGGCAAACTTTCGTCCTGCAGGACATCGATGCCGAGAGCGGTCCAGGAGCCCGGCCCCGGCTTGAAAGTCACCACATAGGTTTCGTTGTCGGGGTTGGGGCCCGAAGCGACCACCAATCCGTCGCCGCGCTTCTTCTCCGAATACAGCGATCCATTCATGTAGTAATCGCTGTCCACCCGTTCGTCGTTGTAAATGGTGAGCTTGGCGCCATGCTCGGCCGATGCTGTCAACGGGTGCTGATAACGCCAGCTTAGGTCGCCCGCTTTGTAGGCGGCCAGCATCACATCCTCCCACTGCCAGCGGCGCTCGAACTCTCGCTCGGCTTTCTGCTTCAGCTCTTTCTGAGTAGCATCAATCCGCGTTCGCAGATCGGTCAGCCGGGCTTCCTGATCGCGATTCGGCAGCATCAACGTCGAGCCCCATGCCTTCGCGCCCCGATCGGCGATCAGACCGGTCTCGCGAATATCGGCGAAGAATGCCTTCATCGCGTAAAAGTCCTTCGATTTGAACGGGTCGAATTTATGATCGTGGCATTCGGCGCATCCCATCGTAGACCCAAGCCACACCGTACTCAAGGTTCGCACCCGATCGGCCCCGTACTTGGCCAGATACTCTTCAGGCTGCAGCCCTCCCTCGGCGGAGGCGCGGTTCAGGCGGTTGTAAGCGGACGCGACCTTTTGCTCGGTAGTCGCATTCGGGAGAAGATCGCCCGCCAGCTGCTCACGGGTAAATTGGTCGAAGGGTTTATTGTCGCGGAAGGCGCGTAGAACGTAGTCGCGATAGGGCCACGCCGGCCATAGATTATCACCGTGAAATCCTACACTGTCGGCATACCGGACTGCATCCAGCCAGTGCATGGCCTGCATCTCGGCATAGCGCGGGGAAGCCAGCAGCCGATCAACTGCCTTTTCGTAGGCATCCGGCGACTTGTCCGCCAGGAACGCCTGCATTTCCGCCGGCGTCGGCGGCACGCCATCAAGATCGAAAGTCACGCGGCGGAGGAGCGTACGGCGATCCGCTTCCTTAGAAAGCTGCAGGCCTTCGCGCTGCAGGCGCTCCTCGATAAACGCATCGATCGGATTATCGACCTTGGCGCCGTTGATTTCGGGAACAGGCGGTCGAACTACTGCCTCATACGACCAATGCTTCTCGTACTGCGCCCCTTCCGCTACCCAGCGCCGGATGGTCTCCTTCTGCGTGGCGGTGAGTTCCTTGTGGGCGAACTGGGGCGGCATGATTCTCGCTGGATTCTCGGCGAAAATACGCTGTATGATCGCGCTCTGATCCGGTTGGCCTGGAACAATCGGCGTCACGCCGGACTTTGTGGTTCGCAGCGCCTCGTCGCGAATATCCAGCCGCAGCCCAGCCATGCGAGCCCGTTGATCGGGGCCATGACAACGGAAACACGTGTCCGACATGATCGGCCGGATGTCGCGATTGAAACGCACCGGGCCGCTTGCAGCCTTAGCGCCCGTATCCAGCAAGACGAGGCTCAACGGGATCCATACCCAACGCATGCTGGGATCATTATACTGCCCTGCTGCATGCAGTAAAGTAAAGATCTCGAAAGGAGCAAACATGAATCGAAGGGGCTTCGTGAAGTCTTTGGCGGGAACCTCCCTGGCGGGCGTCGCGGCGGTGCCTGCCGCTCGGGCAGCTCTCCCCAAGATGAAAATCACGCGTGTTCGCGTCTACTCGCCACCCAATCCAAATCCGCTTTTCAATCAGGCCGACCTGGTGGTTACCGTCGAAACCGACGCAGGAATCACGGGAATTGGCGAAGGTGGCTCCCAGCAGTTGCTGGAACAGTGCGCCGGACGGTTGATCGGACAAGACCCGCACCTGATCGAGCGGCGCTGGCAGGACATGTCCCGGGCCTTCTTTTATCCGCCCGGCCGCGAAAAGGAGCATGCCATCGGCGCTCTCGATCTGGCTCTTTGGGACATCAAGGGCAAGGTCCAAAACCAGCCGGTCCACGCGCTCTTATCCGGAATGGTCCGCGACCATTGTGAGTGCTACAACACCGCCGGTACCATTCCAGGTATCCGCGCCGGCATGAGCGTGAAAGAGCGGGCGCAGATTACCGTCGAAGCCGGTTATCGGGCATTCCGCATGGACGCCGCCTCCACCACGCCCAACACCACTTACAACACGCGCGAGAGATTGAATCAGCTCTCCGCGGATTGCGCACAGGCGCGCGACGGAGTTGGCAAAAACGGCGACTTTTGTATCGATTTTCATCAAAGATTCGACTTATCGGACGCTATTCGAGGCTGTGGGCTCATCGAAAGCCTGGCGCCTTTCTTTGTGGAAGACCCCGTGCGCACCGAAGCTTTCCAGGAGGATCTGCCGATCCTGCGCCGGACCGTCAAGGTGCCGCTGGCCGCCGGGGAGGAGTGGGGCAACCGCTGGGACTTCAACAAGCTGGTCGAGAACCACGATCTCGACTACGTTCGCGTGACGCTCCCTAATGTCGGTGGAATCACCGAGATGATGAAGATCGCGGCCATCTGCGAAACGCACTTCGTCGGCATTGTGCCTCATTTCACAGGCCCAATCGCCACTGCCGCGCTGGTCAATTGCCTGGGCACTTTCTCCGGGCCGCTGCTGATGGAATACAACTTCCAAGGACGAACCCTTCCGCACCTACCCGTGTGTCTGGACTTCAAGAACGGCAAGCTTTACCCCAATGACCGGCCCGGGTTGGGCGTGGAGCTTGACATGAAACAGCTGAAGCTGATTACCGAAATCACGCAGCCGGTTACGAATCGCGCCCAGGTCTATTACCGGCCCGACGGCTCCATCACAAACTGGTAATTCGTGCTATTAAAGAGTGATGTTCACCTTCACTCGCAGAGAATTCGGGGCTGCCATGCTCGCTGTTGGGGAGCCAAGCGCGCCGGCTCCGTGCTTCGGCAGTCAGCATCGACGAAACTCTGCGGACCGGAATCGCGCGCAGGAAAATCCCCGCCGTGGCCGCCATGGCCGCGACCGCGACACAAACGTTTTACAGCGGTGCTTTCGGCAAGCGGGACGGCTCCTCGGGCATCAACGTTAAGCCCGACAGCATTTTTTCGATCGCTTCCATGACCAAAGCAATCGCCTCGACGGCCGCGCTGCAATTGGTGGAGCGCGGAAAACTTCAGTTCGATGAGCCGGCGTCGAAGCATCTGCCGGAGCTGGCCAAGGCGCAAGTCCTGCACGGCTACGACCCCTCCGGACAACCTATCCTGCGTCCGCCTGCCAAACCCGTTACGCTACGACATCTGCTGACCCACACCTCCGGCTTCGCTTATGACACCTGGAGCCAGGAGATGTTCGAGTATCAACAGAAGACCGGCAAGACCGTTCCGCGGGGGACGGTTGCGCCGCTGACACCGCTGGTGTTCGAGCCGGGAACTCGCTGGCAATACGGCTATAGCGTGGATTGGGCGGGAAAGCTGGTGGAGGCGGTCAGCGGCCAGACGCTCGAGCAATACATGCAGACCCACATCCTGCAACCGCTCGGGATGAAGGATACCAGCTACATCATGACGCCCGGAAAAGTACGATCGCGTCGTCAGCCTGTATCAAAAGCAGCCCGGCGGAACGATGCAGCAGAATCCTCGCAGTCTGCCCACGCCGCCCAAGGCGTACAGCGGAGGCGGTGGATTATATTCCACCCCGCCGATTACGTTCTCTTCATGCAAATGATTCTCAATCACGGCCGCGCGGGCAAGGATCGAATTCTCGAATCGAAGACAGTCGACATGATGGCAGCCAATCAGATCGGCGAACTGGGTGCGGGTAAGCTCAAGAGCTTTATTCCTCAGCGGTCTGCCGAGGTGGATCTTCATCCGGGCGCGGTTGACAAATGGGGCCTCGGTTTCCTGATCAACACCAAGGCTTACGACAACGGGCGTTCGGCGGGCAGCCTGGCTTGGGCGGGGATCGACAACACGTTTTACTGGATCGACCCCAAGCGGGGAATCTGCGCGACCATCATGATGCAGTTCCTGCCATTCGTAGACAAGGAAGCCGTCGGGCTGCTCAGCGATTTTGAGCGTTCGGTGTACGCAAACCTGCCGACCTAACCTCGAGCCGGCAACGCCAATTTGAGAATGTTTTGTGTCAAAACTGCCCGCCTGTGGGCGCCCGCGCGACAGTACCAGTTCGCGCAGGCTCAATATTTTCATAGGCATGCCGAGAATCAGCTAGTGGAAGCTGGCGTGCTCTTTGTGGGCTCAACAAGTGGGGCCAAATGAAGCTGCAAATCGAAGAGAGAGAACGAGAGAAGATTGTCATCCTGGATCTTAAGGGCCGATTAGAAGTTGGCGATGAAGATTTCTTCCTTCTGCAAAAGCTCCTGCTCCTTCTGGACTCGCGCCGTCGCCAGGTCATTCTAAACCTCAAAGATATTTCCAACATCGACGACACCGGACTCGACACCATCACCTTCTGTGCGATGCGATTCCAGGATGCGGGCGGCCGACTGGTGCTTCTCAATCCACGCTCAGCCCATTCGGGTATCGATACTTATCAGCAGGAAGCAGACGCCGTCAACAGCTTTTTTCCCGACCGCGTTGTGCCGCGCTACGACATCCTCGAATTCGTGAAGGAACAACAGCAATTGAGGGGTCGAACTTCTTCGGAAGCTGCTCCCGCGGTCATACTGTAAACCCAAGGCATTCCGCGCGGGCTTCGGCTCGCCGCCACCTGAAGAAGCAGCTGACAATTCGCGATGATGAATCTACCGGTTAACGGGCTGGGCGACTTTCTGTGTATTAGCTGGCTCGGCCAATTCCGCCGATCGAAACTGGTCAGTGCTGGGCAGGGTAGACGCATCCCAGCCGCCGCCCAGGGCTTTCACCAGATCGACGGCCGCGATCATGCGCCGCTGCAGAATCGTGACCGCCGTTTGCTCGTCGTTCAGCGCGATGGCCTGCGTCGTAATGACGTTGAGATAGGAATCGGTTCCGGCCTTGTAGCGGGCGATTTCGAGAGCCAGCGACTGCTGGGCGGCTACTACGGCTTCCTGCTGCTGCTCGGCCTCTTCGGCCAGATAGCGCAGGGACGCCAGATCGTCCTCGACCTCCTGAAAAGCGGAAAGAACGGTCTGCCGATAAGCGGCGACCGTGGCATCGTAGGTGGCTTGGGCGCCTTGGACCTGGGCGCCGCGGCGGCCGAAGTCGAACAGAGTCTGCGAAATCGACGGACCGGCCGACCAGCCGCGGCTGCCCCAGGTGAACAGATTCGCAGATGCTGGTGCTCAGCAAGCCGGCGCTGGCGGAAAGGGTCAGGGTCGGGATAGTAAGCGGTCTCGGCGATCCCGATGTTGGCGTTCGCCGCGGCCACCAGGCGCTCGTTGGCGGCGATATCGGGGCGCCGCTCCAGCAGCACCGAAGGAAGGGCCAACGGAATCGGCGGCGGGGGCGCGTCGATCTTAGCTGACGGGAATTTCGACGGCGGAGGGCGGTCTGCCCGGTCAGAACGGCGATGGCGTGCTCGTACCTGCGCGCGCGCAATCCGCAGATCCGTGCTTTGCGCCTGCGCGTCGGCCAGCGAGGTCTGCGCCAGCGTGACGTCGCTTTTCGAAGCGACGCCGCCGTTGAAGCGGTTGATGGTCAACTGCAGATTCTTCTGATAGGCCTCGATGGTGTTCTGCAGAATCGCCTGCTGCATATCGTTGCGCCGACCATGGTGAAGTAATCGGTCGCCAGCAGCGCCTGCGCGCTCAGCCGGGCATTTTCCAGGTCCGCCGCGCTGACCTGCGCGTTGGCCGACGCGTTCTCGACCGACAGGCGAACGCGGCCCCACAGATCCGGCTCCCAGCTCGCTGATAACGGGCAGCGAGAAGGATTGGGACGTTCCGCCGGTGCCGCGGCCGGCGTTCTTACCGGTGTCGGTTTGCGTGATGGATGGATTCGATCCGATGGTCGGGTAGTAATTCGCGTGATTGCGGCTGACCAGGGCGCGCGCCTGGCGGAATTGCGCTTCGGCCTGCTTCACGTTCTGGTTATTGATGTTGACCAGCTCTTCCAGCCGGTTCAGCTCCGGATCGCCGAAAATCTCCCACCATTTGCCCTTCAGCAGCTCGATCGCTGGGGGTGGCCATTTTCCACTGGTCGTTGCCGGCGAATTCCTTGAAAGCCGGCGTCGGCGCGGCGCAGCGGGCCGCTGATATTTCGGGCCGACGGCACAGCCCGAGCAGACCAGCAGGAAGCGACGAATGCGTATTTCCAATGTCGCGTCATCAATCGCCACTCTCCGCGACCCCGCCGGGGATGAGAATGCCGGGGCGGTTCCGGATAGGTCGCGTTGCGGCCGCTGAAACGCTGGCGGAGACGATCGAGAGACAGATAGATCACAGGTGTCGTAAACAAAGTCAGCATCTGGCTGACGATCAGGCCGCCCACGATCGCGATTCCGAGCGGCTGGCGCAATTCGGAACCCGAGCCCAAGCCGAGCGCCATCGGCATACCGCCCAGAAGCGCGCAGGCGGTGGTCATCATGATGGGCCGGAACCGCAGCAGGCAGGCCTGGAAGATCGCGTCGCGCGGGCTCAGGCCTTCGTTGCGCTCGGCGGCCAGCGCGAAATCGATCATCATGATGGCGTTTTTCTTCACGATCCCGATCAGCAGAATGATGCCGATCATGGCGATGATGGTGAGCTCCGTCCGAAACAGGACCAGAGCGATCAGCGCGCCAACGCCGGCCGACGGCAGGGTCGAGATGATGGTCAGAGGATGAATCAGGCTCTCATACAGCATGCCCAGAATGATGTAGACGGCCAGCAGCGCGGTGCCGATCAGGATGGGCTGGTTGGACAACGAATCCTGGAACGCCTGCGCCGTGCCGGCGAAATTGCCGGTGATGCTGGCGGGCAGCCCATGTCCAGTTCGGCTTTGTTGATGGCGTCACGGCATCGCTGAGCGAAACGCCATCGGGCAGATTGAAGGAAATGGTGGTGGCCGGGAATTGGCCCTGATGCGGCAGCGAAAGCGGCGTGATGCCTTCGGTGAAGTGCGCGAACGTCGACAGCGGAATCGAAAGGCCGCGCGGCGTCTGCACATAAATTTTCTCCAGAAAGGCGGGGCTCTCCCACCATTGCTGCTCCAGCGCCAGCACCACGTGATACTGATTGATCGACTTGTACATGGTCGAGACCTGGCGCTGGCCGAAGGCGTCGTAAAGCGCGCTGTCGACGGCCTGGGCGGTCAGCCGAGCCGCGAAGCGGTGTCGCGGTCGATGATGACATTCGAGGAAAGCCCGGAATTCTGCTGGTCCGAACTGACGTCCACCAGTTGCGGAAGCAGGGACAGGCGTCGCCAGAACCCGCGGGCCCCATAGCGCCAGCAGATCGAGATCCTGCGTCTGCAGCGTGTACTGATACTGCGCGTTGCTCTGCCGGCCGCCGATGCGAATGTCCTGATTGGACTGCAGGTACAAGATGGCGCCCGGCATGCCCGGAGTCTTCTGGCGAATGCGCGCGATCACCTGGTCGGATGTGAGTCTTCCCCGCTCTTCATACGGCTTGAGCTGGATGAACATGTTGGCGTTGTTGCCGCCGCCACGGCCGCCGGCGTTGGAGCCCGCGGTCACGTTCACGGTATCCACAGCGGGATCGTTTCTGACCTGTTCCTCAAACCATTTAGCCTTCTCCACCAGCGCCTGGTAGGAGATGTGCTGCTGGCCCTGAACCTTGCCCTGCAGACGCCCGGTATCCTGCTGCGGGAAGAAGCCCTTTGGGAATCTTGACGTAGAGATAGACGCTGACGCCGATGGTCAGCACCATGACGATCATCACCGGCGCGGTGCGGTTCAAAACGACTTCCAGCGCGGAGGCATAGGTGGAAATGATCCACTGAAAGAATTTTTCGGTGGTGTTGTAGAGCCGGCCGTGCTCGTGCTTGGCCTTCAGCAGGCGCGCGCACATCATCGGCGTGGCCGTCAGCGAGATGATCAGCGACATGAAGATCGAGACGGAGAGAACCACCGCGAATTCGCGGAAGAGCCGTCCGACGATTCCGCGCATCATCAGAATCGGGATAAACACGGCGATCAGCGAGATGCTCATCGAGAGCACGGTAAAGCCGATTTCTTGAGCGCCCCGCAAGGCGGCCTGCATGGGCTGCATGCCATTTTCGATGTGGCGCGTAATGTTTTCGATGACCACGATGGCATCGTCCACCACGAAGCCGGTGGCAATGGCCAGACCCATCAGCGATAAGTTATCAAGCGTGTATCCGGCCAGATACATGATGCCGAACGTGCCGATCAGCGAAACCGGAACCGAGACGCTGGGGATGAGAGTGGCCCAGACGTTGCGCAGGAAGATGAACACGACCAGGATGACCAGGCCGATCGAGATGAGCATGTTGCGCTGCGCATCGAAAACCGACGAGCGAATGGTCAGAGTGCGGTCGGTGTCGATGTTGAGCCGAACATTGGACGGCAGGCTGGCCCGGAACACCGGCAACAGGCTCTTGATGCGGTCTACAGTATCGATAATGTTGGCGTTGGGCTGACGGCTGACGAAAATCAGCACCGCCGGCTTTCCGTTGGACAGCCCCATGTTCCGGACATCTTCGGTGCCGTCGACCACGCGTCCCAGATCGGACAGACGAACCGGCGCGCCTTTCCGGTACACCACAATCAGATCCTTGTAGTCCTTGGCCTAAAGAAGTTGGTCGGTCACGGAGAGTCGGTATGCAACTTGGTCGTTGGAGATCTCGCCCTGCGGCTTGTTGGCATTGGCGCCCTGCAGAAAGGTGCCGATCTGATCCAGCCCCACATTGTATTTGGAGACCGGCTGGGGATTTACCTCGACGCGTACCGCGGGCAGAGAACTTCCACCTACGCCTGACCTGGCCAACGCCTTTTACCTGCGCCAGCTTCTGCGCGAAAACCGACGAGGCAATGTCGTATAACTGCGGCCTCGGCACCACGTCCGATGTCATCGAGAGGATCAGGATCGGAGCATCGGCCGGGTTAATCTTGCGATAGCGCGGATTGGTGGGCAGGTTGGCAGGAAGATTTCCCGCCGCTGCGTTGATGGCTGCCTGCACGTCGCGCGCCGCGGCATTGATGTCGCGGCTCAGGTCGAACTGCAGGATCACGTTGGCTGATCCGACCGAGCTGAAGGAGGTCATCTCCGTCACGCCGGCAATGCGCGTGAATTGCTTCTCGAGCGGCGTCGCGACCGAAGCGGCCATCACTTCCGGGCTTCCGCCGGGCAGGCCGGCGGTGACAAAGATGGTTGGGAAATCGATCTGCGGCAGCGGCGATACCGGCAGAAGCGTATATGCCATGCCTCCTGCCAGCACCACCGCTACCGTCAGAAGGGTAGTGGCGACCGGTCTCCTGATAAACGGGGCCGAGATACTGCTCATGTCAGCTCCGGAATGGGTTGGCGCTCGTTCGGATCCTTGCCGCGTGCACGCGAAACCCAGGCGGCCATCCTGCCGAACCACAGATAAATGACCGGCGTGGTGAAGAGAGTAAGCACCTGGCTGATCAACAATCCGCCGATGATGCTGATGCCGAGCGGCTTCCTGAGTTCGGATCCAACGCCGCTGCCGAAGGCCAGCGGGCACCGCACCCAGCAGCGCCGCCATGGTGGTCATCATGATGGGACGGAACCGCAGCAGGCAGGCCTGATAAATCGCTTCTTCTGGCGTCTTGCCTTCCTTACGCTCGGCTTCCAGGGCGAAATCGATCATCATGATGGCGTTCTTCTTCACAATGCCGATCAGCAGAATGATGCCGATGAGCGCGATGACGTCGAGATCCTCGTGGAAGAGCATCAGCGCCGCGATAGCCCCCACGCCGGCCGAGGGCAAAGTGGAAAGAATCGTGAGGGGGTGAATGTAGCTTTCGTACAACACGCCGAGAACGATGTACACCGTAACGATGGCGGCCAGAATCAGCAGCGATTCATTGGCCAGCGAAGACTCGAACGCCTGCGCCGTGCCTTGGAAAGTAGGCTCGATGCTTGCCGGCATATCCGACTTCCTTGGTGGCTTGGCGGATGTGATCGACCGCCGCGCCGAGCGATGCGCCGGGCGCGAGATTGAACGAGAGCGTCACCACGGGAAACTGCGCCTGATGATTGATCGTAATGGGAGTGGTAACTGGAATAACGGTAGTGAAGGAGCTGAGGGGCGCCTGCGCGACGGCAGCGGCTCCGGTGAGCGCGGTGTTGGTTCCCGCCAGCGCGATAGTGGATGCAAGGTTCTGCGAGGCGGCGCCGATCTGCACATAGATATCCTTCAGCGAACTGGCGCTGGTTTGCCATTGCGGAGCCGGCTTCCAGCACCACGTGATACTGGTTGGACTGCGTGAAGATGGTCGAGACCTGCCGCTGGCCGAAGGCATCATAAAGCGCGTCGTCCACGTTCTGAGGAGTGATACCAAACCGGCCGGCGGTATCGCGATCGATTACCACGCGCAGACCCGACGCCGCCATTCAGCAAGATCGCTGGCAACATCGCGCAGTTCGGGAAGTTGCTGCAGCCGCTCTTGCAGCCGGGGTACCCACTGGTCCAGAGTCGCCTTATCGGGGGCGTCCAGCGCATATTGATACTGCGTGCGGCTGATGCGGTCTTCAACCGTAAGATCCTGGACCGGCTGCATGTAGAGAGCGATGCCAGGCAACCTGAGCCGCCAACTTCGGTTGCAGCCGCCGGATGACGTCCACGGCTGAAACACCGGCGCGCTCTTCGAGAGGCTTCAGCGTAATCTGGATGCGGCCATTGTTCAGAGTGGTATTTTGACCGTCAATGCCGATGAACGAAGTAAGATTCTCGACCGCGGGATCGGTCAGGATGACTTTCGCAAGCTCCTGCTGGCGAAGGCTCATGGCCGGAAACGAAATGGCCTCGGGCGCCTGGGAAATTCCCAGAATGACGCCTGTATCCTGAACCGGGAAAAAGCCCTTCGGGACGATGGCGTACAGATAGATCGTGAGAACCAGCGTTCCCAGCGCGACCATCAGCGTGAGGGTCTGATGGCGCAAAACCACGCGAACCATCTTGCCGTACTGCTCGATGGTCTTGACGAAAACCCATTCCGACCAGCGGTACAGCCGGCCGCGCTCGCGCTCCGGCTGTATGCTTCAGGATTCTGGCCGCCATCATGGGGGTCAGCGTCAGCGAGACGAAGGCCGAGAAGACGATGGTGACCGCCAGAGTCACGGCGAATTCCCGGAACAGGCGGCCCACGATATCCGCCATGAACAGCAGCGGAATCAGCACTGCGATCAGCGAAACGGTCAGCGAGACGATGGTGAATCCGATCTCGGCCGATCCTTTGAGCGCCGCCTCCATGGGCGAATCGCCCATTTCGATATAGCGCGAGATGTTCTCGATCATGACGATGGCGTCGTCCACCACAAAGCCGGTGGAAATAGTGAGCGCCATCAAAGAAAGATTGTCCAGGCTGTAGCCCAGCAGGTACATCACGCCGAAGGTGCCGACCAGCGAAAGAGGCACGGCGATGCCGGGAATGATGGTGGCCGAAAGACTGCGAAGAAAGAGAAAGATCACCATCACCACCAGCGCGATGGTGAGCATCAGCTCGAATTCAACATCCTTCACCGACGCCCGGATGGTAGTGGTCCGGTCCGTGATCACTTCGACATTCACGCCCGCCGGCAAGGATGCGCGAATCTGCGGAAGCAGCGCCTGGATGGTATCGACTACGCCGATGATATTGGTTCCCGGCTGGCGTTGGATATTGAGAACGATGGCCTGGTTGGTGCCCACCCAGGCGGCTTGCTTGGTGTTCTCCGGAGCGTCGATAATGGTGGCGACATCGGAGAGCCGCACCGGCGCGCCGTTCCGGTAGGCGATGATGATGGGCTTGTACTGTTCTCCGGAGTTGAGCTGATCGTTGTCGTTGATGGTCCAGGCCTGATCGGCGCCGTCGAAATTGCCCTTGGCCTGATTTACGTTCGCGCTGCTGAGGGCGGTGCGCAATGTGTCGAGACTGAGGCCGTAGGAGGCCAGTGCGGTGGGATTGGCCTGGACCCGTACCGCGCGCCGCTGTCCGCCGCTGATGCTCACCAGGCCCACTCCCTTAAGCTGCGATATGCGCTGGGCCATCCGCGTTTCGGCGTAGTCTTCGATATTGATCAGCGGAACCGTTTTGGACGTGATCGCCAGAGTCAGGACGGGCGCGTCGGCGGGGTTGATCTTGTTGTAAATGGGCGGATTCGGCAGCAGAGTCGGGAGAAAGGTTCCGGCTTGGTTGATGGCCGCCTGCACTTCCTGCTCGGCGACGTCGATGCTGAGATCGAGCGAAAACTGCAGAGTGATCAGCGAACTGCCATAGGAGCTGATGGAGGTCATCTGGGTCAGGCCAGGCACCTGCCCGAACTGCTTTTCGAGCGGCGCGGTAACCGCCGAAGTCATCACCTCCGGACTTGCGCCCGGATAGAAAGTCTGGATCTGGATGGTCGGATAATCGACCTGTGGCAGGGCCGAAACCGGCAACTGAAAATATGCGACCATGCCGACCAGCACGACACCGGCCATCATCAGCGATGTGGCCACTGGCCGCAGAATAAAGATTCGGGACGGACTCACTGCCGGTCGGCCCCTTTACCACCACCGCGATTGGAGCCTTCCAGGCTGACCCTTGGACTCGACCGCCGCCATTGCCGCCTTTACCCTTGCCCCGGGCCGCGACTTGGCCAGCGCAGCCGCATCGGCGGCGGCTTCTCTTTCAACTTCGCCGGCCTGCCGGACGCGAACCCGCGAGCCTTCCTCCAACCGGTCGGCGCCGTCTACCGCCACTTCTTCGCCTATCTTGAGCCCGCTCTTGATGTCGGCGCCGGACTGATCCGACGTCAGAACCTGGACCGGACGGAGATGCGCGGTCTGATTCTCGTCAATAACATAGACGAACGTTCCCTGCTGGCCATTTTGAACGGCGACTGTCGGCACCAGCACCTGGTTTTGCAGCGTGTCCACCAGCAGCCGGATGTTGACAAATTGCTGCGGGAAACAACTCAAAGTCCTTGTTGTCGAAGATGGCCTTTAGCTTGGAAGTGCCGGTGGTATTGTCGATCTGATTGTCCACCGTCAGAAGCGTTCCCGAAGCCAGCTTTCTTGGAATTGTCGCGATTGTAACGCGTCCACTGGCAGATGCGCGCCTGCCCGCAGCTTCTTGCATGACGTCGGGAAGGTTGTCTTCCGGAATGGTGAAAAGCACCGAAATCGGCTGGAGCTGCGTGATCACGATGATTCCATTGGCGTCGGAAGCGTGCACGATATTGCCGGGGTCGACCAGCCGCAGACCCACCGTTCCAGTGATCGGCGCAGTGATCTTGGCATAAATCAATTGCAGCTTGGCGTTATCGACGTTGGCACGATCCTGCTTGATGTTGCCTTCGTACTGCGCAACCAGTGCTTTCTGGGTATCCAACTGCTGGCTTGGGAATCGCTTCCTGCTGAACCAGGCTTGCATAACGGTTCATGATCGACTTTGGCGTTCTCCAGCAGCGCTGAATCATGCGCCAGGGTGCCCTCGGCTTGCTCCAACATGACCTGGAAAGGCCGTGGGTCGATCTCAGCCAGTACCTGCCCTTCTTTGACCAAGTCCCCTTCCTGAAAGTTGACCTTCATGAGCTGGCCGTCCACGCGGGACTTAACCGTCACTGTATAGAAGGCCGTAACATTGCCCAATCCTACTAGATAAACAGGGACCGACCCGTTGCGCGCTTTGGACACCACCACCGGGAGGGGCCCACCGGCACCACCACCCCGTCCACCTCGGCCGCCGCCTTTGCCCTGGTTGGGGTTTTGGATTAGCCCTGGCTTAGAAGCTCGCCACACGGCGTAAGCCGTTACACTGATTACGATTACAAGGAAAAAGACCCAGATGAAACCGCGTTTCTTTGGCTTGCTGGGGGGCTTGCCGGGAGGATAGGGCACCTCCCTGCCACGCTCTCCAGCATGGGGCTCTGTGGCTGTGGTTGTCGTATTAGTCATCATTCAGTCAGGATCTTTGTGAAACTTCAAGAGAAGTGACGGGAGGAACAGTCCTAAGGTAACATGGGCGTCCTCTGAAAGGGTTAGCCGGGCTACCCGTGAACGGTCGCTGGCGGGGGTTCGGAGCCATCCAATAACTCATCGGCCAGGCTGCATACCGTGCGCCTTGTAAACTCCCGCTGCGCCGCCCGAGGACAGGTATACCAACAGCGCTTTGGCCGCGGTTGGATCCTTGGCATGCGAAGAAACGAACCCAACCAAGGAAGTCGGGGTCGAAATCTCGCGCGGCAGCGGACCAACGACGTCGATGCCGGGCTCGTCCATTTCGCTGAGAAAAGTCAGGCCGATCTCCGCCTCGCCCTTGGCGACCATGGCCATCGCCGCTGCTCCGCCTTGAGCGCGCTTGATGGTTGGCTCCAACGCCACGGCTATGCCGAGTTTCTTGATTGTTTCGTTGAAGCTAACACCTGCAGCAGCTCCACGCGCGGCGTCCGGATAAGTAATAGAGTTGGCCGCCAGCAGCATGCGTTTGACCGCTTGCGGTGTTGAGATATCAGGCTTAGGCGCTCCCTTCCGAACCGCGACTCCCAGGGCAACGCTGGCGAGCGGAGTCGCACTCGCCACCACCACGTTGCCCGAGGCGAGCACTTCCTCGTACGGCGGCTGCACGATCGGCACGTCGAAAGCCTCGCCGCGCGCCACCTGCTGGCGTGTCCCGCCGCCGGAGCCGAAGGTGGCCTTGACCTTCTGACCGGTCTTGTTTTCAAAGCCGGGGATCAGCTGCTCGATCGCGCCTCGAATGCCGCCGGGCGCAATCAAAGTGATCTGGCTCTGAGCGCGCGCGCCGTCCAAATTACCCAGCAAAAGGGTGCAGATGGCTGACAAAAGCAGACGTTTCATGATCCTTTACACAGTACCGCAATGCAGTCGACACCACAAAGGGGCGCTTCTGGGGCGCGACAATTGAGTGATGGTGTACCGGTTCGTTTGTACGATGCTGCTCTTGTCCGTCTCCGCCGTCGCTCAACCTGCTCTTTTCCCTGCTCCCGGCCTGACATATTCGACATATTTGCGCAATGGTTTCACGCCGTCCGCGGTCACTGTGGATTCCTCCGGCAATGTGTACCTCGCAGGCAGCACGGTCGTCGATCCAGCCACACAGCAGACTGGCGCGCTGGTTGTCAAGCTGGATCCGAAGGGCACTCACTTTCTCTACGTGAGAACGTTGGGCGGGTCATCCAGCGATGTCGCCTCCGCCATCGCCGTCGATAGCGCCGGTAATGCCTACATCACCGGGACTGCCGTTTCACCAGACTTCCCCGTGACGCCCGGACGTCAGCTTGCCTCCGCGGCCGCCGGGAGCTCGTCGCGCACGTTTCTGGTCAAGCTCGACCCGCAGGGAAATGTCCTGTTCTCCGAACTCCTCGGAGGATCGTCCCGCAGCTACGGGCAGGCAGTGGCGCTCACTCCGCAAGGCGACATCGTCGTCAGCGGCATCGCGACTTCTGACTTTCCGGCGAGCGCGGGCGCGTACACTGCATCCGGCAGCGACTCCCGCCCCTATCTGATGAAGCTGGACCTTACGGGCGCAATCGTGCGTTTCGCGGCTTTCGGGATCGGAGGAAATGCCCTGGCTATCGATGCAGCAGGCAGCATCTATATGGCCGGCTCTACTATACTGCTCGACTATCCGACCACTGCCGCTGTCTATCAACCTGTGTTCAAATTCGTGACCGTATGTTACGGTTTCTGCCGAATCACTTTCGCTGGCACGAATCAATACCTCACCAAGGTAGACGCTACCGGGTCGAAGCTTATCTATTCCACGGCCGTTGGCGGTAGCGGCCAAACTACGAATGATGGGCTTGCAGTGGACAGCGCGGGTAACGCTTATCTCACGGGGCTCGCGTATGGCGGCTACCCGTACACGGTCGCTGATCCTGGCATCCCACAGGTTCGTCCGTTCCTCACTAAGATTGACCCGACCGGGAAAAAGGCTGTCTATTCCATACCCATTGGCGGCGCGGGCGTTGGTCTGGATGCGTCGGGACACGTCTTTGTAGGCGGCTCTTACAACGACGTCGACCTGGGGCAGCCTTTAATCAGCCCCTTCCCTTTGCCGCCGCCCCCGCCGGGTTCGGTGAATGCAGTCTCGGAGTGCCTTTTGAATCAAATGACCACGATCAGCCAAGCCTATGCGAGCGAAGTTGATGCGGCCACGGGCGCGGTGGAGGCCACGGTGCTCATCGATGCGTCGAACCTAACGGCTGCCGGCGTCGCATTGGCGGGAGGCGGGGTCTGGATTACGGGAACCACGAGCTTGCCCGATGTACCCATTTCATCTGGAGCCAACACTGACGCGGCAGGCGTGGGGACCGGATTTCATCCGGGGGCCTATCTGGGTGAAATCGACTTTGCGCTAGCCGGGCCGGCCGGAACCGCTCGTGTGGCATGCGTTCTCGATAGCGCGGGTGGATCGCGCCTCGGCCCAGTGGCACCGGGTCAGTTGATTTCTATCTTCGGAACCAACATGGGGCCTAGCCCGGGCGTGGCGGCATCTGATCCGTCCACGACATCGCTCGCCGGAGTGAGAGTGACATTTGGTGGCACGCCTGCCACGATCCTCTATGCGTCGGAATCACAGCTCAATGTTGCCGTAACGGTACCGGCCAATGGCAACCCGGTTCTTACCTCGATGCAGATAGCGGTGAACGGGGTCATGGCGCCGCCGAGGGCTCTGCCCCTGGTCCAGATGAATCCAAATCTGTTCGTGACGGTTACGACTGCTTCCATGGGCTGCTCCGCTACTCCTGTCACCATCGCCGCAGGCACCTGGCTGCCGTTGGCGCAGAATCAGGATGGAACTATGAACTCGTGCGACAATCCCGCAAAAGCCGGTTCTATAGTCTCGTTCTTCGTCGATGGCCTGGGCGGGGTGGCACCGGCCGGCGGAGGCTTCATTCCGGCTTATCCAGGCGGCATTCCGATGGTGGTTCAAATGGGAAATCTGTCGGCCGAAGTAGTGAACGTCGCGGTGGTCAACGATTTCGTCTGGCGCATCGATGTCCGGGTTCCCGCGGATGTCGTCAATGGCCTCGTTACCACCGCGCAATGTCAGCATGTCCCTGATCTTTGAAACCGCAGTAGTGCCGGTAGGCCCAAGGACAGGCGGCTCGCTGGGAAATCCCATCGGCGCCTCGCTCGCGACCATGTTCTGGGTGAGCCCTTAACGTAAAGTTAGAGGATGAGAATTTACGGACTGTTGTTCGTTGTGTCGTGCATAAGCCAGGCGCAGAACGCCAACGTAGTCAAATATCACGCCACTATCAACGATGTGAAGTATCTGTACGGTTCGGCGACGCCGGTGGCGCGCGTAAAGCCAGGGGACATCATCGAGACCAACACGCTGGACGCTTTCGGCAACGTGCTGAAGAAGCCAGGCGACAAGCAGAGCATGGTGAAGGGAGACAACCCGCTGACCGGGCCATTCTACGTGGAGGGCGCGCAGCCGGGCGACACACTGGCGGTGAAGATCCTCGATTTGCAGGTGGATGGCAATCAGGGAGTGGGAGCATTCGCGCCGGGCTTTGGGGCTTTGAACGAAACCGAGTATACGCCCATGCTGCATCCTCCGCTGCCGGAAAAGATCTGGTTCTATCCGATCGACAAAGCGAGCAACACCGCGACATTCCAGGCGCTCGATTCGAAATTTTCGGTGAAGATTCCGTTGCATCCTTTCTTCGGATGTATCGGCGTCGCGCCGGCGGATGGGGAAGCGCGCAGCTCGATTGTGCCGGCGGAGTTCGGCGGCAACATGGACGCTCCCGAGGCCAGCGTAGGCAATACGCTTTATCTTCCGGTGAACGTGCCGGGCGCGCTCCTCTACATGGGCGACGGCCACGCCGCGATGGGCGATGGCGAAGTGGCTGGGACGGCGATCGAGGTGGCGCTGCTCGCGCGAGTGCAGGTCAGCATCATTAAGGGGCAAGAAGATCAATTGGCCGCGCTTTGAGAACAATGATTCGATCATGGCCGTGGGCGCGTACCGTCCGCTGGACGATGCATTGCGAATCGCTTTCACCGAATTAGTCGACTGGATCCACAACGATTACGGGCTTTCGAGTCTCGATGCTTATGAACTACTGTCCAAAGTCGCGAAGATCCATCTGGATGAAATGGTGGACCCCAACTATGTGGTGGTCGCATCCATCGACAAGAAGTTTCTGCCGAAAAAGAGGTAAGCTTCTAGGTCTTCTTCAAAGCGCTCGCCATATTATTGAGCGCCATCTCCAGCGTTTTGCGCGACGTCGCGAGATTCATCCGCATATGGCCAGAGCCGCCCAACCCGTAGTTGGACCCGGCGTTGATCTGAACTTTGGCGTTCTGGACGAACCAACGTTCCATCACCATCTCGGGCGTAATTGGCTTCTTAGAGGGGTTGTTCCGGTTCGCCTCAGCGGCCGTTTCCTTGGCGCCGATCTTGTCCTCTACCGCGCTTACATCCAGCCAGGCCAGATAAGTGCCTTGGCTTTTACCCACTTCACCAGTGGTATGTTGGCGCGAATAAACGATTCCGCGAAGTCCTGGTTCGCGTCGATATACGGTCACCAATTGATCCAGCCAATCCCCGCCTTCGTTGTAGGCCGCCACGCTAGCCACAATACCCAGCGTATTGGATTCCTGCCGATAGTTTGCCTTCACTCGGGCGATGAGGTCGGCGTTGTCGGAAAACATCCAGGCGCACTTCATGGCCGACAAACCGAACGACTTACTTGCCGGATTTGAACGTGATGCTGTTCATCACGATCTCTCTGTTCGCGAGCGTGCTGTAGGGAGTGTATTTGTTCCCCTTGGTCACGAAATCGCAATGAATCTCGTCGGCCAGGACCACCACACGGCGCCGCGTGCAAATTTCACCGACTTTCGTGAGATCCTCCCGCGTCCAGCAATTGCCGGTCGGGTTATGCGGGTTGCACAGGATCATGGTGTTGGTGTCGTGGCTGATGTGCCGTTCGAAATCTTCGAAATCGATCGAATAGCGGCCGTTACCAGTTTCATCGGGACATTCTTCCGGCGTGCACCCGACGTAGGCGATGTCGCCGTAAAAGCCGTCGTAGGCGGGCGTCAGCAGAAGAACCTTGCTCCCGCGCGGCGAAAACGTCTCCAGCGCGCTGATGATGCCGGGATGAACGCCGGTAGACATCAGCATCAGATCCGGATTGATGTCGATGCCGTAACGCCGCTTGTTCCAATTGACGATGGCTTCGGTAAAGCGACTGTGGCATGTCCAGATAGCCCCAGTTCTCGTGCTTCATGCGGTCCGCCAAAGCTTTGGTGATGGCCGGCGCGCAGCGGAAATCCATATCCGCGATGCCCATGCCCGACGGCGATATTCTCCTTGCCGTAAAGGTCCTGATCTGTCCGATCCCATTTGACGCAATCGGTACCGATCCGATTGTAGGGAGTGTCGAAATCATATTTGCCGCCCATCGTGGCATCCGCCGCGACAGCAGCCACGGTTCCCAGTGAGCTTGTACCTACCGCGCCCACCAGCGCCGTCATTTTAGCGTTCCTAAGGAACGACCTGCGATTCAGCCCATTACTAGTTGGCATGCTTTTACTCCTGTTCGGCCAGCCTGGCTTATTCCATCCTCATTAGCATACACCTAGCCGCTTTTGAAAGCTCAAAAGGATCAAGCTGATATACTGACCTACCGGAGGACCTGCAAGAATAGATTATGTGGATCGTCCGGCTTGCTCTCCGCCGCCCTTATACCTTTGTCGTGATGGCGGTCCTGATCGCCATCCTGGGCGGCACCGCCATCGTCACCATGCCCGTCGACATCTTCCCCTACATCGACATTCCCATCGTGAGCGTCCTGTGGGCGTACTCCGGCCTGTCGCCCGGAGGAGATGGAGAAGCGCGTCGTCACCAACTTCGAGCGCAGCCTCACCTCGAACGTCAACGACATCGAGCACATCGAGTCGCAGTCCTACAACGGCTATCGCGGTGGTCCGGATTTACTTCCATCCCAACGTCAAGATCGATATGGCGGTGGCGCAGGTGACCGCGCACCATGCAAACCGCGCTTCGCCAGATGCCGCCGGGCATGTTCCCCGCCAACGTCCTGAAGTACGACGCGGCCAGCGTTCCCATCCTGCAGCTGGGCCTTTCCAGCAAGACCCTGCGCGAGCAGGAGATCTTCGACCTCGGGCAATAACTTCATCCGCACTCCGCTCGGCACCGTGCAAGGCGCCTCCGTTTCCTATCCGTTCGGCGGAAAACAGCGCGCGGTGATGGTGGACTTGAACCTGGATGAGCTCTACGCCAAACAGCTTTCGCCCATCGACGTCTCGAACGCCCTGAACCTGCAGAACCTGATCCTCCCGGCCGGCACGGCCAAGACTGGCCGAGACCGAGTATCAGGTCAGGGTCAACAGCAGCCCGATGCTGTCTCGACGAATTGAACAATCTGCCCATCAAGACCGTGAATGGCGCAACGGTCTACATCAAGGATGTGGCGCAGGTCCACGACGGCTTCTCGGTGCAGAACAACATCGTCCGCACCAACGGATCGCGCGGCGTGCTGATGACCGTCACCCGGAACGGCAAGGCCTCCACGCTGGCCATCGTCAACGCCGTCAAGGCCGCGCTCCCCAGGATTCTCGCCACCGTTCCGCCGGAGCTGAAGGTGACCGCGCTGGCCGACCAGTCGGTGTTCGTGCGAGCCTCCATTCAAGGCGTGGTGCGCGAAGCGCTGATTGCCGCCGGCCTCACCGGCTTGATGATCCTGCTGTTCCTGGGAAGCTGGCGCAGCACGCTGATCGTTTGCATTTCGATTCCGCTCTCGATTCTCACTTCGCTCTGCATCCTGAGCCTGCTGGGACAGACCATCAACGTGATGACGCTGGGAGGACTGGCGCTGGCGGTCGGCATCCTGGTGGACGACGCCACGGTGGAGATCGAGAACACTCACCGCAACATGGCGATGCGCAAGCCGCTGGTCCGCGCGGTGCTCGATGGCGCGTCGCAGATCGCCGTTCCGACTTTCGTCTCCACGCTCTCGATCTGCATCGTGTTCGTCCCGGTGCTGCTGCTGACCGGAACGGCGCGGTATCTGTTCACGCCGCTGGCCATGGCGGTGGTCTTCGCCATGCTCGCTTCCTATCTGCTGTCGCGCACGCTGGTCCCGACCATGGTGGATTATCTTCTGAAGTCGGAGGTGGACTTGTATCAGCAGGGAGCCACGGCGAAGCCAGCGCGGCGGAAGGGCTGTTCTGGCGCGTCCACCATCTGTTCAACGGCTTGTTCGAAGCGCTCCGCTACCGTTACATCGGCTTGCTGGATTGGTCGCTGCGGCATCGCGGGCGGGTGCTCACGGCTTTCATGGCGATTTCGATCGCTTCGCTGGGCCTGGTCTGGCTGGTGGGCGAGGATTTCTTCCCCAATGTGGACTCCGGCCAGATGCGGCTGCATGCGCGCGCTCCCGCCGGCACGCGCATCGAACAGACCGAGGTGAGGTTCGCCGCGCATCGAACGCGAAATCCGCGAACGTGATTCCCGCCGATGAGATCGACACGCTGATCGACAACATCGGCATCCCGAATAGCTGGGCCAGCCTGGCGCAGGGAGACATTCCGACCATCTCCAGCGCCGACGGCGAAATCCTGATTTCGCTGAACAAAGAGCACCACGCCCACGCGCGACTATGAAGTGCTGCTCCGGAAACGGCTGCGCGAGAAGTTTCCCGGACATGACGTTCTTCTTCCAGCCGGCCAATATCACCACCCAGATTTTGAACTTCGGCCTGCCGGCGCCGATCGATTTGCAGGTGGTCGGGCGCGACGCGGACGCCAATTATAAAATCGCCCAGAAGCTGGCGGAGAGAATTTCGCATATTCCCGGGCGCCGCCGACGTTCATGTCCACCAGGTGGTCGACCAGCCGGAGATCCGACTTGAACGTGGATCGAGTCAAGGCTTCGCAATTGGGTTTGACGCAGCGCGACGTCACCAGCAGCATGCTGATCTCTCTCAGCGGCAGCGGCCACGGTGGCGCCGAACTTACTGGATGAACTGGGCCAACGGCGTCAACTACAACATTGGCGTGCAGACGCCGCAATACCGAGTCGATTCTCTGGACGCGCTGCTGCGCACGCCGGTTTCGGTGGCGACCGAATGCCGTCAATACGCACCACGCCCGGTTCGCAAGCCGGCGCGTCGGCGGCGGGGAATGCTTCCGTCGGCGCTTCGCCGAGCGGCTCGTCCCAGGCCTACGGAAATCCTGGAGCGATGGCGGGCAGCACGCAACTTCTTTCGAATCTGGTCACGGTTCAGCGCGGCTACGCGCCGGTGATCGTCAACCACTACAACGTCTAGCCGGTTTTCGACGTGTACGCCAACGTGGACCGGCGCGATCTGGGCGGCGTCGGCGCGGAAGTGGAGAAGATCATGCAGCGAGGAGAGCGCCGCATTTGCCGCGCGGCACCACGTTCGCATCTGCGCGGGCAGATCGAGACCATGCAATCGTCCTTCTTCCGCCTGGGACTGGGCATGGTCTTCGCCGTGGTTCTGGTGTATCTGCTGATGACGGTGAACTTCCAGTCCTGGCTCGATCCGTTTATCATCCTGACGGCTCTGCCGGGCGCGATGGCCGGCATTCTGTGGATGCTGTTCGTCACCGGCACCACGCTGAGCGTGCCTTCGCTGATGGGCGCCATCATGTGCATCGGCGTCGCCACCGCCAACAGCATCCTGATGGTCACTTTCGCCAACGACGAGCGGGCCATGGTGCCTTCGCGCCCGCGAGGCGATGCTCTCGGCCGGCCACGCCCGAATCCGGCCGGTGCTGATGACGGCGACCGCCATGATTCTCGGCATGCTTCCCATGTCGCTGGGCTTGGGCGAAGGCGGCGAGCAGAACGCGCCGCTGGGACGCGCCGTGATCGGCGGCCTGATGTTCGCCACGGTGACCACGCTGTTCGTGGTCCCGATCATTTACAGCTATCTGCGGACGAAACCTCCGGTCGATCACGAGCGCCAATTAGAAGCCAGAGGCGGGAGGGCTCGAAGAGTCCGAGTGGAATTTTGAACGTATCTAGAACATTGAATGCGCCACACCGAACCTGATCAACCCGAATTCCAGGCCGTGGCCGAGACCACCGAAGAGCGGCTGCGCCGGGAGAATGAAGATCTCAAGCGCCAGCTTCGAGGAGCATGAAGCGCCTGGCCCATGCCTCCGCGCACACGGCGTGCCGGCGAAAGCTGTGGCATCCCTCGTCGATCACGATTTGGTCCATCATTCTGGGGGTCGCCGTTCTGATCGTGGTCGGCATTTCTTCGCCGGCTACATTCCGCTCCAGAAGCGCGAGACCGTCATCCGCACCGCAGGCTCGCGAGCAAGAGGAAGCTCTGCCCCGCGTGGAAGTGATCGAGGTCGGCCGTTCCGCTCCGAAGAGCGAACTGGAGCTGCCCGGCAACATCCAGGCGATCACCGAAGCTCCCATTCTCGCCCGCGCCGACGGCTACATCAAGCGCCGCATGGTGGACATCGGCGACCGCGTCCGGCCGGCCAGCCGCTGGCCGAAATTGAAGCGCCCGAACTGGACCAGCAGGTGCCCCAGGCCAAAGCGAACTTGCAGCAGGCCAGGCGGCGCTGGAACAGGCGCTGGCGAACCAACGACCAGGGCAAAGCCAACATGGAACTGGCCCGCGTCACGGCCGACCGCTGGAACAACTGGCCGGCAAAGGCGTGTGTCTCGCGCCAGGAGAACGATCAGTATCAGGCCCAATATCAGGCCCAGGTTGCCAACTCGAGTCGCTCGAAAAGGCCGTCGCCGCGGCCCGCAGCAACGTCGCCGCCGCCGAAGCCAATGTGTCGCGGCTGAACGAAGTGCAGGGCTACCGCGTGGTCAAGGCGCCCTTCGAGGGTGGTCACGCTGCGCAACGTGGATGTCGGGCGCGCTGGTGAACGCCGGCAACACGCTGCTGTATCCGCATCGCGCAGACCGGCACGCTGCGCACTTACGTCAACGTCCCGCAGAGCCAACGCCGATTCGATCCGCGTCGGGCAGACCGGCTCAGTTGACGCGTATCGAATCTGCCGGGACGCAGTTTCACCGGCACCGTGGCGCGGACGGCGAACTCGCTCGATCCCACCAGCCGCACGATGCTGGTGGAAGTGCAGGTGCCGAACCCGGATGGCGCGCTGCTGCCCGGCATGTACGCGCAGGTGGATTTGCGCAGCCCGCGCGCGAACCCGCCGCTGCTGATTCCGGGCGACGCCCTGATCGTTCGCGCCGATGGCACCCAGGTCGCGGTGGTGCGCGCGGATCATCCGTGCATCTGCAGAGGATCCAGGTCGGCCGCGATTATGGCGACAAGCTGGAGATCATCAACGGCCTCCAGCCCGGCGATCTGGTTATCGCCAATCCGAGCGATACGGTCCACGAAGGCATGAAGGTGGACCCGGTACCGCCATCGAAGTAAGGCGTCTCAATTCTCTTACCGATCGCTGACCAGCCCAACTCACGCGAGTGCGCTTCGGCGAATCGCAACATCATTTGCACCGTTGTATTTTCCGGATCGAGGGCCAGCGCCTTCCGCGCAAATTCTTCCCCCTCCCGGTATTGCTTTAACGTCAGCAGGACCAGCGACAGGTTGGAATAGACCAGAACGTCCGGTGGCCCGATTCCGAGCGCCACACGGAATTGCCCCATCGCGTCTTCGAACCGCACTCGCGCATACTGAACGCCCAGGTTGGCGTGTGCAGTGCGGAACGACGGCGCTATGCGGATGGCCTGTTCCAACTTGGCGATCGCCTTCGCAGTGTCATGAGATTCTGAATAGCGTTGGGCCTCTACCGCCGCTCGAATAGCCTGCTTTGGAATCTGGTGCTGGAGTTCGTGAATCGAAACGCGTCCCGCGGGAGGCTGGCTGGTCGTTTGCTCCGGCAACTTAAGAACTAAAGAATGATCCAGGCCCAGGCGGCGAGACCCTTCAACTAGGGGGGTTCTCCCGGACCGCTTACCACGCGCACTGTGTAGGAAGGCTCGTCGCTCCCATGACTGAGCCAAGAAGCTGCCATCGCTAGAAATGGAGATCCGCTCCACCACCACGTGGTTTCGAGGGTCATATAGCTCGACAAAAAGAGTATTAAGGGATGTAGGGCCGTTGGATCGAATTTCGCCACTGAGGCCGGAGCCGACCCCGACGGGCAGCTGCGCGAATAGTGCCGCCGAAAAGTAAAGCGGCAGGATGAATTTATTGAAAGACACACTACCTCCGGAAGAAAGATTTAGGAAAACGTTGAAAAACGATGACGGGATCGGGCTGACTACGAGGATACGAACGGGCCTACTAAGCTCGTCAGAACTATTTTAAGGGAAGCCCGCCAATCGAAAGTTTCTATGCGCCCGATGGAAGGCTCAGAACACGGCGGATTCGCGCGTGACTTTTTGGCTCTTCGCTAGTTTATATAGTCAGAGGAACGGTGACCATCCGAAAACCGGCAGCACCAGCCGTCGCCGAAGACCCAGACGAGCGTCTGCAGGTGGAAGCTGCGCAACGGGACCCGGTGAAGTTCGGAGATCTCTATGAGCTTCATTTCGAACGGATCTATGCGTTTATCTCCCGTCGCGTAAGGGATCGGCAAACCGTGGAAGACCTGACGTCGGATGTTTTTCACAAAGCGCTGGCGAAGCTGCCGAGCTATGAATTTCGGGGAGCGCCGTTCGCAGCCTGGCTGTACCGGATCGCCGCCAATGCTGTGGCCGATCAAGCGAAACGGTCGGCCCGGGAGGTCGGCGGCACCACTGAGGAAGCGTCCGGGGCCAGCGTTCAACCCGATCTGGAGGCGATCGAACATCGGGCGCGCCTGTTTCGGCTGGTAGGTGCGCTACCCGAAGACCAACGGCGAGTCGTAATCCAACGTTTCGTGGAACAAAAGAGCATTCGTGAAATTGCGCAAGAGCTAGCCCGCAGCGAAGGAGCCATCAAGCAACTGCAATACCGAGCGCTCGAGAGTTTGCGGGCGCAGATGGAGGGCCGTCGTGCCTAAGCCCTCCCGGATCGACCAAGTGGACAACATCATCCAAGAGCTTCTGGATGGCAACCAGAGCGCCGCCTCAAACTTCGCGCCGCTAATCGCGATCACGAGAGAGCTGGTGGATCTTCCGCGCGAGAATTTCAAAGCACGTCTCAAGTCTGATTTGGAAAGGAAAGCATTTATGGCAACTCAACCGGCACCAACTGCCGTCCGTCAAACTGCCGCGCCACGTCTCCGCGTCAAACATGCTCCTGCTGCTATCGAGTTTTACAAGCAAGCTTTCGGAGCCAAAGAAGTAATGCGCTTTAACGTCCATGGACAGATCGCCCACGCCGAGCTAGCAATCGGGAATTCTACGATCTTGCTAGGCGAAGAGGCTCCCGAATATGGATTCCCGGGACCTCTCTCCCTGGGCGGCTCACCGGTCGGTATCCACCTCTTTGTGGACGATGCGGACGCCGTGGCTGCTCGGGCGGTCGATGCCGGGGCTAGACTGGTGCGGCCGGTCAGCGATCAGTTCTATGGCGACCGTTCCGGCTTGGTCGCCGATCCGTTCGGTTATACCTGGGATATCGCGATGCGCAAAGAAGAAATGTCGGTGGAAGAGATGCATCGCCGCTTCGAGGCGCTGGAGAAAGAAAGCGCCGCCCGGACGACCGTGAACCCCATCCCTGCAGGCTTTCACACGCTTACTCCTTATCCGATAGCTCAAGACGCACCAGGGCTGATTGATTTCCTGAAGCAATCCTTCGGCGCCGAGGAGACCTTCCGCACCGTTGGATCCGCCGGCGGCATCCACGCCGAGGTGCGTCTGGGCGATTCAATGCTGATGTTGGGCGGGGGTGGGCCCGGCCTTTCATGGAGCGGCGAATCTCGACCGATGGCGTTTCACGTTTACGTCGAAGACACGGATAAGGTGTACGAGCGGGCTCTGGCGGCCGGAGCAGTTTCCATTCAGCCCCCGGCGGATCAGGTCTACGGCGAGCGCAGCGGTAGCGTACGGGATCGCTCGGGCAATTACTGGTACATCGCCACCCACAAAGGGAACCGTTATATTCCCGAGGGCCTTCACACGGTCACGGCCTACCTGCACCCACTGCGAGCGGAACCAGTGATCAGCTTCCTGAAGCGCGCCTTCGGAGCTGACGAACTAGAGAAGTACGCTTCCCCGGACGGCGTGATTCATCACGCTAAGATCCGGATCGGCGACTCGACTCTGGAAATGGGCGAGGCGAATGGCCCATACCAGCCGATGCCGTCCATGTTCTACCTTTACGTTCCGGACGTTGACGCAGCGTACCTGCGGGCTATGAATGCCGGCGCTACTTCTATGAGCGAGCCGGTTAACCAGTCATACGGCGACCGATCCGCGGGCGTAAAGGATGCCTTCGGAAATCAATGGTATATCGCCACACACATCCGCGAAACGCAGTAGCCCCGAGGGTGCTGGGCGTGGGGGTTCAAAAACTTTTGAACTAGACCTGACTAAAATAAACCCCGTGTGAGCGCGGGTGGCTTTTAAGGGTCATCTAAGGGGTTTCTCTCATTCCTCGTACCGTGTTTGGATGATAATTTAGCTCCAGGAACAAAGGTTCCGTTCAAAATGGAGGCGAGGAAAAAAATGAAACGAATCACGAATCTGGTTTGGAAGCTAAGAATCTGGAAGGATACTCGAGGCCAGGATCTCATTGAATACGCATTGATGGCCGGCTTTGTTGCAGTGGCTGCGGGCGCGATCATGCCCAACGTTGCCAGCAGCATAAGCACTATCTTCAGCAAGATTTCCAGCGTCATGACCGCGGCCGCATCACAGAGCTAACGGCAAGTCGCTTTAAAGACCGACGAAATCATAGATTACCTGGCTCTTGGGGAGACCAGGGGTGGGACGCGGCGACCGATCTGGTCGCCGCTAGTTTTGTTATAGCCGGCGGAGTAGGATAATAACCACAGGATGTCCTTCAGACGGCTCCTGCGGATCGCTCTGAGCCTCGGGATTCTCGCGCTGCTGTGGATGCGAGTGGGGCGGGAATGGCAGTTGCGTTCACCCTTGTGGGTGGCCGGAAGCCTCACTCTTTCGCTGATTCTACTTCTGGTGGTTGTCTTTGAAGTATCCGGAATGCAGCAAAAATGGCGAAACCAGCGTGATCAGGTTCCTAAGAAGCCCCTTGGGTTAGATACCTAAACACGTGGAATTGAGAGGTCCTCGCGCTAAACTCAAGAGGACCGATGAAATCGAGCGCCCGCCTCATCGTCCCGGAGGTCGTGCAGACATCCAACATGGATTGCGGGCCGGCAGCTCTCAAATGCCTGCTGGGCGGCTTCGGCATCAACGTGCACTATGGCCGGCTGCGGGAAGCCTGCCAGACCGATGTCGACGGCACGTCTATCGATACGCTTGAAGAGGTAGCAAATCAGCTCGGGCTTCAAGCTGAACAGATCATGCTGCCGCCGGATCACGTGGTTTTGGAAGAAGCCCACGCCCTTCCGGCCATAGCCGTCGTCGTGCTGCCGAACGGCCTTACTCATTTCGTAGTGGTGTGGCGGCGTCATGGCAGCTGGTTACAACTGATGGATCCGGCCACCGGTCGTCGATTCACGCACGCCCAGGAATTCCTGAACGAACTTTATATCCACAAGATGGCGGTGCCCGCCGAGGATTGGTGTGAGTACGCACTCTCCGACAGTTTTTTAAGCCCCTTGCGGCGCCGCATCGACCGGCTGGGGGCATCCAACCAAATGGCGCGCGTGCTTGACCGGGCCATCATCCACCCGGAATGGCAACCTATCGCCGCGCTGGACGCTGCTGTGCGGATGGTCGAATCCATCGCGAGCGCGGGGGCTCTAACTCGCGGACTGCAAACTACTCGAGTACTGGAAAGTTTCTTTAAAGAAACTGAAACGATCCCGGATCACTTTTGGTCGGTAAGGCCCGCAAAGGAAGCAGGACACCTCTTGCTGCGCGGCGCGGTTTTAGTCCGAGCGATCGGGCCTTGGGCGCCGGCCGAACGGAAGGATCGTCCCCCGCTTTCTTCACCGGAATTGATCGCCGCCCTAGGACAGCCCCCCGTTCGGCCGGGCATGGAACTGTTGCGGCTGCTCCGCGCTGACGGCATCATCACTCCGGTTGCGATCGTCTCCGCGCTGGCGCTGGGGAGCGCGGCAGTGGTAGTTGAGGCGATTTTATTTCGCGGGCTGCTTCGAACTCCGCGGCTGGGAGCCCTGCTGACGCTGATGGCATTCTCGCTGGGTTTGCTATTGCTCGAAATCCCGGTGACCGCCGGATTGCTGGGGATGGGCCGGCGTTTAGAGATCCGGTTGCGCCAGGCGTTTCTTCGCAAAATTCCACACCTGGGCGATCGTTACTTCCAAAGCCGGTTGAAATCGGATATGGCCGAGCGGAGCCACAGTATTCATCTCATCCGCCGTCTGCCGGATCTCGGCGGCCAGCTGCTGCGCTACATGTTCGAAATTGTTTTCACCACGGCCGGCATCATCTGGCTCGATCCGCCTAGCGCCGTGATCGCGGTGCTATCTGCCTTAGCCGCCGTCGCGATCCCAATCCTTTCCGAGCCCCTCCTGATCGAGCGCGATTTGCGTTTGCGAACCCACGCCGGAGCGTTAAGCCATTTCTATCTGGATGCGCTGCTCGGCCTGGTGGCCATTCACACCCATGGCGCGCAACCTGCCGTGCGGCGCTCTCATGCAAGCTTGCTGGAAGAATGGACCAAGGCCGGATGGGGTCTCCAGCGAGCCGTTATCTGGCTGGAAACCATTCAGTTTCTCGCAGGCTTCGGACTCGCGATCTGGCTGCTGGCGTCGCACATTGGCAGAAGCGGCGAAACCGGCGCAATCCTCCTGCTCGTCTATTGGGCCCTTAATTTGCCTGCCCTCGGCCAAGAGGTGGCATTGATCACCTGGCAGTATCCGTCTTATCGAAACGTCACGCTGCGGCTGCTGGAGCCCCTGGGCGCGATCGAACAGCGGAGTGTCCTACCGGCTGCAACGCTCGAACACCGCGCCGACGCCGTGGCTATCGAGTTTGAGAACGTAAGCGTAACTGCGGCGGGCCACACCGTACTCCGCGATGTGGATCTATCCATCCAGGCGGGGGAGCACATCGCCATCGTCGGCCCTTCGGGCGCCGGAAAATCCAGCCTAGTTGGTGTCCTGCTCGGATGGTACCGGCCAGCGGTCGGCCGCGTCAGCATCGACGGCATGGAGCTCGATGAGCCGCTGGTCGAGCGTTTGCGGTCCAGCATCGCCTGGGTCGATCCGGCCGTGCAATTGTGGAACCGGTCGATGCTCGACAATCTCAAGTACGGGCTCGCCGAGGGTCCTCGCATGCCGATCGAAGAAGCAATCGATTCGGCCGAACTGCGCCACGTGCTCGATAGGTTGCCCGATGGTCTTCGGACGCCGCTGGGTGAAGGCGGTGGACTGGTCTCGGGCGGTGAAGGGCAACGAGTTCGCCTGGCGCGTGCGCTGCTGCGCCCGAATGTGCGGCTGGTCATTCTTGACGAGCCCTTTCGCGGCCTGGACATCGAGCAGCGACGCGTTCTGCTTCAACGCGCGCGCTTTTTATGGAGCAACAGCACGCTGTTGGTCATCTCTCACGACATTGGTGAAAGCATGACGTTCGATCGTGTACTCGTGGTTGAGGCAGGGCGCATCGTTGAAGACGGGAACCCCACTAAGCTGGCCTCGCAGCCAGGTTCGCGTCTTCAGGACCTGCTTCGAGCCGAGCGCGCCGTCCGAGAAGAATTGTGGGCCACCGGCGAGTGGCGAAGACTGAATCTTCAAGACGGCGCGTTGACCGAGCAATGATTCCTGATCTGAAAGCATTTTTATGGCCGGCTTCGCGCTTTGGCGATGCGCTGATAGCCCTGGGGCGAGAATCCAGTGTCGGGCATGTTCCGCTGGAAGCGCTGGCGACTGAAATGTCATATGCCGACTTTGCGCGGCGACTCCCCACAATGGGCCCGGCACTTCTCGAAGTGCCGGGTGAGGGTGGCTTTCTTGCCATCGTCGCCAAATCGGCATTGCTATCGCCGGACCAAGGGAAGGTTGCCGTAGATCTTGCAACGGTTCGCTCAGCCCTGTGTGCCGAAATAGAAGCGCCGGTCTTAGAACAGATCCAAGCGACACTCGATCGCGCCGAGATTCCGGCTTCAAGGCAAGGGCGCGCGCGTGAAGCAATTCTGCGCGAACGCTTCAGCACCACGCCTATCCGCGGGATATGGCTTCTGCGACTGCCGCCCAATGCAAATTTTTGGCTGCAGCTCCGCCAGGCACGAGTGCCACAGCGCCTTCTTGTGCTGGCCGTCGCGCACACAGTTCAATATGTGTTATGGATTCTGGCCTGGTGGATGGTGGGGCAAAACGTCTTCAGCGGCCGCGGAGACCGAAACTGGCTCCTGCTGTGGGCGCTCTTGCTGCTCAGCCTGGTGCCGATTCGCGTGCTGATCACCTGGCTGCAAGGACAGATCGCAATCGGGGCGGGCGCCAAACTCAAGCAGCGCCTGTTTTACGGGGCTCTGCGGCTCGAGCCGGACAGCATCCGGCATCAGGGGGCGGGCCAATTGTTGGGACGAGTCATCGAATCGGAGGCGGTGGAGGCACTGGCGCTGAGCGGCGGATTTCTCGGCCTGGTCGCCGTCATCGAGCTCATGGTCGCGATTTTCGTATTGGCCCGCGGCGCGGGTGGAATACTGCAGGCGGCTTGTCTGCTGGGGTGGCTCGCGGCGACCGGAGTCGTCGCCTGGCAATACTTTCGGCGCAATCGCACCTGGACCGATGTTCGCCTCGCCATGACGCACGACCTGGTAGAAAACATGGTCGGGCATCGCACACGGCTCGCTCAGCTGCCACCCGAGCTATGGCACGAGGGGGAAGATGAAGCCCTGAGGAAGTATCGCAACGTATCTCAGCGCATGGACCACTCGACCACAGCTCTGATTGCAGCCGTACCGCGCGGGTGGCTGCTGGTCGGATTGATCGGCCTAGCACCCGTCATCATTGCCGGCGGCAACTCCACCCCGCGAATAGCCATAGCGGTGGGTGGCATGTTGCTTGCCTACCGCGCCCTGAAGCGGCTTGTTACTGGCGCTTGGCAGGTGGCCGGAGCAGCGGTCGCCTGGGAACGCGTCTCCACTCTTTATCATTCCGCTACCCGTCCGGAAATTCTGGGCTCGCCCGTTTTACCCACCGCCGATGCAGCGGCTGTGGTCGACGCACGCGATCTGGTGTATCGCTACCACGACCGTCAGAAGCCGGTGCTGCGCGGTTGCACTCTGCGAATAAGCCGCGGTGATCACGTGGTGCTGGAAGGTCCATCCGGCGGCGGAAAATCTACGCTTGTTTCCATCCTGGCCGGTTTGCGCGAGCCCAACTCCGGCGCCTTGCTCCTGGATGGATTGAATCTACGGACCCTGGGCTCGGCGCGCTGGCGGCAACGTATCGCAGCTGCCCCGCAATTCCACGAGAATTATGTTCTTGCCGAGACATTTGCCTTCAATTTGTTCATGGGCCGCCGCGGGGCGCTCAGGCCGACGGACCTGGAAGAGGCCGAGGTAATCTGCCAGGAATTGGGCCTGGATGAAGTACTGGCCCGCATGCCGGCCGGAATGCTCCAGATGGTAGGCGAGACGGGTTGGCAGCTCTCGCACGGCGAGCGAAGCCGTCTCTATATCGCGCGCGCTTTGTTGCAAGACGCCGAAGTAGTCGTGCTCGACGAAAGCTTCGCTGCGCTAGACCCAGAAAATCTGCATCTGGCCGTGGAGTGCGTGCTTAAACGGGCGAGTTCGCTGCTGGTGATCGCGCACCGCTGATTCTCACCTGAGGCCGCCGATTAGAAAGAGCGTCGTGATATCCCGTTGGAATGAATAGGCGAATGACTCCCCGTCCGGAGTCATCACAATGTTCCAGATCGCCACTCCTACCGGGTCCGGCGTTTTGAGTTCGCGCCAAAGCTCCTTGCGCCCGGTAGATACATCTAACCGGATGATTTTCACGAACGAGGGTTCATCTGTCTTGCTAAGAAATAGATGGCGCCCATCCGCGCTCCAGCGAATCACGGATTCTGTTGGCTCGATAGCTGCGATCAGCTTCGAATTGCCGCCCTCGACGGAAAAAAGACTCAATTTGCCTCCCGCCACCACAGTCACAGATTTTTGGTCGGGCGAAACACGCGCGGCAACCGTTCCTTCGGGAGTGACAGGCGCGACCTTTCCACCACTGATGCTCTGTAAAAATGTCCGCAGGGGGCGGTTCGGTTCATTGCCGGTGATCAGAATCCTCTGCCCATCGGGAAACCATTCGACACGTTCGTAGTGCATTCCTTCGGTCCCGATGGAGCGTGCTTCGCCGGCGCCAGTCGGCAATAACGAAAGTGTGGTTTTCGGCCCATCGCTCAAAATGCACACCACCCATTTGCCGTCCGGGGACAGTGCAGGCCGGTTGCCGTCGCCCAGTCGGACGGCGGGAGAACCATCCGTCTTTCGGAGGTAAATAGCGACGTTGCGAGGTTGCCCATACGTCAATTCGACGAAAAGAATCGTCTTTCCGTCCGCGGAGATATCGTAAATCCGTGAGCCATCGAACCAGGATAGATCCCGTTCTTCTTTGTCAGCGCGGGAAAGGAACGAAATGCCCATGCGCGAGTCGGCCGCAACACCTAAGACCCGGCCGTCGCGGGTGATATCATCCAGCGCCATGGGTGCCGGCATTCCCACCACCGTGCGTTCCTTGTTGTCTAGCGTTACAGCGTACAACGCGGCATTCACTCCGGCCTTGGAGCCACCGAACCAGATTTCGTCGCCCTTTGACGCCCAAGCCAAATTACCCTCGACTCTCCAGCCCCGGGAGAGGACCCGTTTCTGCCGGTGGGAATCCAAAACGGTCACCGAATAATCTCCCACTGCGTTGTCGTATTCGAAAAACGCAAGTGAGTCGCCCTTGGGCGAAAGTCGAAGGCTTACCGGGGGCCGGCCCTCGCTTTCATAGAGCACGGTTCCAACCGGGTACTCGATTCGATTCTTGCCGCCAACCGTGCGCGATACGGCCAGACTGAGTCCATCCGACGACCAATCGGCATCATTTACGTTTTCCAGAATCTCGCGCGGCGCTCCCCCGGAAAGTGGTACCCGCGCCAGTGTGCCGGGAATCGCCGTGCCGAGAAGGATAGCCATTTCGCCCGAAGAGCTGATGGAAAGGACTTGGCCTTGGGGTAGATCGAGTGAACGCGATTCACGGCTGCCCGGCCGCATCGAGAAAATAGTCATCGGGTCGTTGGCCCATTGTGCGCTATAAAGTACTGTCTGCCCGTCCGGCGAGAATCTGGCGCTTTGCACATTTCCGCGCCGGTAAGTCAGCCGCTCGAAAGTGGGCTGGGGCGGGGCCAGTGCTTGAGATCCGACGTAAGCGCCTCCCGCCAGCGCAACTATGACGACCGCCGCCAATATCAACAGCGGAAGACTTCGCTGAGCTCCGGGCGCTGCAGCCACGCCCTCGGCGGGAGTTTGCTTTCCCGATTCAACTTCTTCGAGCGCATCTTCGAGCGCAATCTTGAGATCGGCCATGCTTTGCCAGCGGCGGTCGGGATCTTTACGCAGGCAGCGCATGATGATCCGCTCTACCTCGCGCGGCACACCCTCGGCAGACTGGCCCAGAGGCTTCGGCTCATTGTGTAGGACGGAAGCGAGAGTCGACAACTTGGAGTCGCCCGCAAAGGCGCGACGGCCGGTGATCATTTCGTATAAAACGGCGCCGAGCGAAAAAATATCGGACCGCGCGTCCACTTTGTGGCTGTCTGCTTGCTCAGGTGACATGTAGGCGACAGTACCGATGATCATCCCGGCTTCAGTTTTCAGCAGAGCGTCCAGGTGAACGCTCTCGGTTTGCGCGTAGACATCCGGCTGTTCTTCAGGTTCACTCAGCTTGGCCAGACCAAAGTCCAGGATCTTTACGTCGCCTTGTTCGTTAATTATAACGTTGGCGGGCTTCAAATCCCGGTGGATAATACCCGCTCCATGGGCCGCCGCTAAACCATCCGCGATTTGAATCGCGTAGCGGAGAGCCTCATTCAGCCGTAAGCCTTTGCGGCCGATCAGCTTGTCGAGCGTCTTACCGGAAACATACTCCATGGCGATGAACTCGACCGGCTGGCCGTCGATTTCGCCCGTATCGACGTCGTAGATAGTTACGATATTGCGATGGCTCAAGGCAGACGCCGAGCGGGCCTCCTGAGCAAAGCGAGCCCTGCGATCCGCGTTGCCAACGGATGCTACAGGCAGAACTTTAATAGCGACAGCACGGTCGAGGTGGGTATCGAGCGCGCGATACACCACGCCCATCCCTCCTGCGCCAAGCTTGCTCTCAATCCGGTAATGCTGGAGAGTCTGGCCGATCATTCGCGAAACTTGTAGTCTGAGCGACTATCTTAACATCACCGGTTCGCCCTAGCCGACACAGTAATGCAATGAATGGAAGCGGTTTATCGCTTCGGCGGGGTTTTGTAATCCTTTTCGCTGACTGCATCCAGCCAGGTTGTCATGCCGCGCTGAACGTTGAACTGAGTTGCTCCTTGTTCGGGCGAAGCGCCATGCCAATGCGCAACACCGGGAGCGGCATAAGTAGTCTGGCCAGCATGCAATTCCAACACAGGTCCGCCTTTTTCCTGAGTTCGGCCGACTCCTTCCTCCACCAAGATGATCTGTCCGCCCTCATGAATGTGCCATTTAGTCCTGGCTCCCGGATCGAAGTGGATGTGGGCAATACCGGGTTTGGGGTCGTCTTCAATCCTCTTGATGTTGCCGGTAAAGTTAGACTCCTGTTTCTGCTGAGCATAGAGGAGCCACAGGCTGGAAGCTACGAGGAAAAGGCCAATGTAGAGCAAGCCAAGAAAGCGGCCGAGATTGAAGTTCCGGGTCATCTTGTGAAGCATCCTATCACAAGTATCACCTGTGGATTGACCAGTATTCGTGGGGTGTTGTCCGGAAATCTCGCGCGGTCACCGCCGGACGGCATCGGCGGCCAGATAGAGCCCGTTCGGGTAATCAGTGACAACTGCCACAACTTTCCCTCGCAGCGGGACTTTCGCAATCCACTGGGGCGCTCCATGGCCAGGTGGGTACTGGAGGTCGGGATGCATGTCGGGGGCATGGGGTAGCGCCGGGCGCACCTTCACCAGTCGTTCGAAACCCGTCAGCGTCCAGCTTGCCTTCGCGTTCGCTTTGATCTTCTGCAGATCCAGGCCCGCGGGCGTTTGAAGCCGGTGTGTGGCCACATTCGAGTAGGCTGCCAAGTCGAATGACTGCAGGTCTGGGAATTCGCTCAGCACGACCACGGCAATGCCGCTGGCAAGGCGGCCGCGGTGAAAACCGAGGATCTTTTCAATTTCGGCCAGCGTCCGGCCTGCAATGAATTTCTCCTTGGTGATGCAGCCGGAGACGGAAACAATATCGCCGACTTTCATAGTGACATCATCCCAAACCACATCATTTTATTGGAGACAGGCTTTGCAACCGCCGTTGCATCTCACAACTCTTGCTATCGTGGCTGCATGGAAGCGGCTACCGCCAGCAAGCGACTGTTGCCGTGGCTGGTTGCAGTCGCGTTCTTCATGGAGTCGCTGGATACAACCATCCTCAACACGGCGGTGCCCACTATCGCCGAGGCTCTCAAAGTGGTTCCGCTCAGCATGAAGGCGGTGCTGTCGAGCTACACTTTGAGCCTCGCGGTGTTCATTCCGATCAGCGGCTGGATGGCCGATCGATATGGAACCCGCCGGGTTTTCGCGTCAGCCATTGGCCTTTTCACGCTGGGATCATTGCTGTGCGGTATATCCACCAACATCCATGAGCTGGTCGCGAGCCGTGTTCTGCAAGGCTGCGGAGGAGCCATGATGGTGCCGGTAGGGCGGCTCACCATGGTAAGGACGTTCGCGAAATACGAACTGATTCGCGCCATGAGCTTCGTCGCCATCCCAGGCCTGGTTGGTCCCATGCTCGGACCCGTCGCCGGTGGCCTGATCGTCGCGTATTTTCATTGGCGAGTGATCTTTTTCGTGAATCTCCCGATTGGCCTGATCGGCTTGGTCCTGGTTTATCTGCATCTGCCCGATTACCGCGAAAAGTCCTATCCCCTGGATATTGTCGGGCTCATTCTGTTTGGCACCGGCATCGCGCTGCTGTCATATGTGCTGGAGGTATTCGGCGAACATACGCTGAGTGTGCGGGAAGTCCTGGGATTACTGGCGATTTCCATCCTGCTGCTGGCCGGTTATGGATTGCATGCAATGAAGACGCCGTTTCCATTGCTGGCCCTGGGTTTGTTTCGCATCCGAACCTTCCGTGCAGCCGTGAGCGGCAGCTTCTTTACCCGCCTGGGCATCGGTGGAATCCCGTTTATCCTCCCACTCCTCTATCAGGTCGGCCTGGGCTTTACGCCCGTTCAATCCGGTCTGCTCATGATGCCGCAAGCTATCGCCGCCATGAGCCTGAAAATGACTATGCCGAAGATCTTGACCCGCTTTGGCTACCGCGGCGTGTTGATCTCCAATACGGTGATTCTCGGTTTGCTCATTCTGTTTTTTGCCGCCATTGGTATAGGCACGCCGATTTGGCTCATCGTGTTGCAGGCGTTCTGCTTCGGATTCTTCAGCTCGCTGCAATACACCGGCATGAATACGCTAGTCTATGCCGACATCGCCGAGGAACAAGCCAGTAGCGCCAGCTCCATCGCCAGCACGATGCAACAGATGTCGATCAGCTTCGGTGTCGCTACCGCGTCGCTGGCGGCGGCATTCTTCATTCCGGATCGATTTCATTCGAGCGCGCCACAAATGATTCACGGGATTCACCAGGCGTTCTTTGTCCTGGGTGGACTGACCATCTTGTCAACCGTTGTTTTTGCCGGATTGAAGAGCATGGACGGCGCCACCGTAAGTCAGCATAAAGTGCTTCAGCCCACCGCGTAACGAAAAGGCAGGCTCCGTTAAGGCACCTGAAATGAACTGCCCTGGAAGTGGCTAACCCTGTGAGTGATTATTACCGATCTGACTAATATGAACACTGGTCTACCAGAGTTGATGGAGGCTTTGACGCCGGAGGCCGTGGACGCCAGTGCCTCGCGCGCGACCTATTTCGATCGCTACTTCGCATTGGCCCTGACAGTTCGAGATCAGTTGATAGAGCGTTGGACCGCCACCCAGCAGACCCACCACAAGCAGAATGTCAAGCGGATCTACTACCTGTCACTCGGTTCCTGATTGGCCGCTGCTCGGGAATAACGTCATCAACCTGAAGTTGGAAGACAGTTGTCGTAACGCGATGGCAGAGCTCGGATTGGATTGGGAAGATCTCCGAGATCATGAAGTGGATGCGGGTCTGGGCAACGGCGGCTTGCCGACTGGCGGCCTGTTTTCTCGACTCGATGGCTACGTTGAGTCTGCCGGCCATCGGCTAGGGTCTGCGCTTCGACTTCGGCATCTTCAACCAGAAGATTGTGAATGGCTACCAAGTGGAGCAACCGGACGAGTGGCTTAAGCTGGGCTACCCGTGGGAAAGTGCTCACCCGGAATTCTCGATTCCCGTGCAGTTTGAAGGCCGCGTGGACGTCTTCTCCGGACCGCGGGGCAAAGAATGGCGCTGGCTGGACACGTAAGACTGTGCTGGGTATGCCGTATGACCTGCCGGTTGTGGGATATGGCGGAAGCACAGTGAATACGCTCCGGCTATGGTCGGCAAAGGCAGCGGAGGAGTTTGACCTGGACGATTTCAACCGGGGCGAATATGTCGACGCAGTAGCGAACAAAGTACTCGCTGAAAATCTGACCAAGGTCCTTTATCCGACCGACAACGTATTTGAAGGCAAGGAACTACGCCTGAGGCAACAGTATTTTTTCGTTTCATGTTCATTGCAGGACATCTTGCGTCGCTTTGAGTCCGACGGCAATGGATGGGATGTGTTCCCAGACAAAGTCTTTATGCGATTGAATGACACCAATCCTACTCTGGTCATTCCCGAACTCATGCGGTTACTCATGGATCGCGAAGGCCTGGGATGGGAACAAGCCTGGGAAATCACCACTCATGCCACTGGCTACACCAACCACACCATCTTGCCCGAGGCGCTGGAGAAATGGCCCGCAAGCATGCTGGAAAGGCAGCTGCCGCGACACCTCCAGATCATTTACGAGATGAATGCCCGGTTCATGCGAGATGTGGCTTCCTGCTACCCCCTCGATGGCGAGCGCTTGCGCCGGATGAGCATAATCGAGGAAGACGGAGAGAAACATGTCCGCATGGCACACCTCGCCATTGTCGGATCTTGCTCAGTCAATGGAGTGGCCAAGCTTCATAGTGATCTCCTCTCATAGCTCTTTTGTCCGATTTGTACGCTGTTCATTGACGACTCCGATTCCGATCATACGCGAGCGTTCACATCAGCCGCTCGGGAATCCGAACATCAACCACGACTGGTTGGCTACCCAGTGGGGGTAAAGCTCCGTCATCTGGTCGAACAGCTCTTCGTCGGACGTCGCGGTCTTCTGCAGCCGATCAAAGTCCAGCAGATAGCGCTTAGTGTCCTGGATCGCCGACGGTGAGTCGGGCGCACCAGGCTTCTTGTGACCGGCAACAACAATCGCCGGCTTCAGCGCTGCCAACCGGTCCAGCGCCGCGACCCAGTTCTTCCGGCTCTCGGGGGTGGTGTCGCCGACGTACATGTGGCACTGGTTGTACACCACGTCGCCAGCGACGACCAGGCCGATCGATGGAACGTATAGAGACGTCGTATCGGGACTATCGGTGTGGCCCTGCTCGATGATGCGCAATTCCTGGCCCTCGAGAGTGAACGTGTCGTGCTCATAGGGCTCAGGTGGAACCAACTTGGTGGCCACTTGCCCAGGAAACAACCGGCGGGCTAACCGCTCCACTGGGGGAGTGAAAGACATCTGCATGGCGTTCACCGTCTTGGGCGTTGCTATCGCCCGAGCGCTCGGGAAACGGTCGAGCAGAATGCTCAGACCGTAGAAGTGGTCGAAATGGCCGTGCGTTATATAGATGGTCTCCAGGTTGCGGTTGTGCAGCGCAACCCAATCCGCGAGAGCCTCGGCCTCAGCCACCGTCGTCATTGCGTCTACCAGCACCGCGTCGTACTCGCCGAAGATTAAAGTCGACGTCATCGGGTCAAAGCCGAGCGCTTCGCCGAAGGGCTTTGGCCGCTCGCCTACCATTGCCTTTCCCGGTGCGGTAAAGACGTTGACACCAAGCGTGTTCGACGTGATGGGGGCGGTCATGTGCGTGGTCTCCTTAAGTTCATATGATGCTCCTTTATATGCCTGAACCTAGGGCGTCTGCGAATTCAGGCCTTGTGCGGGTCCCGTTTATTTGCTTCGGATAATGTGCGGTGGGCCCAGGTAGGGAAACTCATCAAGAAAATCGTCGTGAGGCCCAACGTTATCTCCTGTCACCTTCCCGTTGGTGAGAATAGCGAGGAAGACATCAGAAACGTCGTCGATGAGCCCGCGGCCGTTGTCCGGGAAGGACGCGGGACGTTTGGGGTCGTAGCGCAAAAGGTCCGGCAACAGTTTTCCAGCCACCCGCTTTGCTTCTTCCGATGGATACCCGCCCGTGTGTTCCAGAGCGTGCGCGAAGACAGGAACGAAACGTGCATCGTCCGCTGGCTCCCCGGCGAGGTAAGCGTCGTTCTGCTCGCCGGCAAGAAAGGGAGTTTGGTTGGGCCGCGCCCCGCGATCCGCTTGGATCCAGCCCCCACCCGCGCCGTCTGTTGGAATCAACGTGCGAGCCCACAGCCCAACCTCTTTCGGCCCAAGAAGAGAGTTGGGCACTTCCAGCACGATGCTGCAAGTATCTTTGTCCGCGAAGAAATCCCCACTCGTGAACTGAAATTTGTTGAGCGTGCCCAGTACGTCGAAGAAGAAGGGATCGCTGCGCCAACCGGCAAAGAACCGGTGGTCACCAGCCTGCGTCACATGTCCCTCGTGCCCTGTCGAGACCGGCACTCCCTCAACGATAACCTTCCCGCCCGCGCCTGTTTCGGCGGCCTGTGCGCCCTCAACACGGCGCAGCGTCGCGGTCTGTTCGCCGCCTTCAACCGACGCGAAGCGCACCTCGTAACTAATATTGGCGACGGCATCGCCGTCCGTATCGATCTTTAGCTCGTACCGGGCCTCGGGCGCGAAGGGCTCGGAAGTAGTGGGTCCCGGCGGATTAAGGCCGACGGACGGATGAACGTTCATAATGAGGATCGACTTGCCAGGGTCTCCCGGCTTGGGAAAGGCATACAGATCGGTCAAGTCGAGGCGCGCGTCCCCGCGCGGGAATCCGATATTGGGACCGGAGTAATGGTGTGACATCGTCAATCCTCTCTTTTAAATCCGCATCCCAACCGCGGCCGAGCGTTAACCGTACTTGAGGGCGGTGCTCTGTCCGACCTCGATAATGTAACCGTCAGGATCGCGGATGTAGCAGCGAATCTCGCCGTACTTGGGGATCGGCTCCGTGATGAACTCGGCTCCTCGACTTTTCCATAACTTGTAGCACGCTTGAATATCCGCAACGCGGATATTCATAAAGCTGTTGATGTGATTCGGGTCGGGGACGCTGAGCGTTACCGCCGGCTTATCGGGGGTCGGCCCGCCCCCGACGTTCAGAATCATCCAAATATTCGCGAGCTGAAGGTACCCAGGCGCGCCTTCGCCGTCGCCCATGCTCAGAACGCGGCCGTCGAAGACCTTTTCGTAGTAGCGAGCCGATCGCTCGATGTCGGCGACGGTGAGAAAATGTGCGACGCTGATTCCGTCCCGCGGAGGCATCTCATAGCTCTTCTGTTCGATTTGTACGCTTCGTATTGACGACTCCGATTCCGATCCAGTCATGAGTTTCAGAAGCGCCTGAGCTGCCGAGGTCGACGACGCAGGATTCTGGCCAGTAATGAGACGGCCGTCAGTGATGGAAAAAGGCTGCCAGTTCGCCATCTTCTCGAATATGGCGCCGAGCCGCAGCAGTTCATCTTCGACCAGGAACGGCACAACCTTCGTGAGCTGCATCGCCTCTTCCTCGCCGTTCGTGAAACCGGCGACGTGTTTTCCTTTCACCAGCGGAGCGCCCTGGTAGGTAACGTGGCGAAGCACCCCGGGCGAATGGCACACCAATGCGATTGGCTTGCCGGAATTGTAGAAGGCCTCCAGAAGAGCGATCGACGTAGGGCTCTCCGCGAGATCCCACATCGGGCCGTGCCCACCGGGATAGAAAACGGTGTCGAAGTCTTCCGCCTTCATGTCCGCAAGTTTGACCGTGTTGGCGAGAGCCTTTTGCGCCGCCGCGTCCTTCTTGAACCGCGCCATCGCCGGCGTTTGATTTTCAGGCAGATCGCTTTTCGGATCGAGCGGAGGCTGCCCGCCTTTCGGAGAGGCGAGCGTCAGCTCAACGCCAGCATCCCTGAATACGAAATAGGGGGCCGCGAATTCCTCAAGCCAGAAACCAGTCGGGCGGCCCGTGTTCCCCAGTTGGTCGTGCGACGTCAGGACCATCAGTATTTTCATATTGTTCTCCTATATTCTTCGCGACGCGATCCCGATTAAATCGGCTCTGGCGACCCGTCAAGTCGCGCTTTCCACCCCACTTGCGAGTTGCTGCTTTCGCGGATCGTCTTTCGCGCTGAGGTATTCCAGTCCAAGCGGCCCTATCGCGGTTACCTGAGAGACGTACTCGCCGGATTTCGCCCAGTGAAAATGGGGCGTATTGCCAGGGAGAATGATCACGGCGCCGGGCGGATAGGCTTCCAACTTACTCGCGTCGAATTCATGCCCCAGTCCGATATAAAAGACGCCGGAAATCACGGTATAGACTCGATCCTCTGTGTGCTTATGAGGCATCAGCTTCTCGCCGTGGGGCACTTTAACCCTGATTGTGTAAGGGCCAGGATCCGAGGGCTGACCCGCGACGACGGCCAGCCGGACGGAAGCTGGGAACGCCGGGAACGGTTTCCAATCTACTTCTTCGGACAAGATGCTTTTGAAAACCTCCTGCCCGAGTTGGTGAGGCTGAACTCCGCTTTGCTGAGGGCGCGTTATGGTGGTGGCTTTCTGAGACATACGAACCTCCTTCGTGCACATATGCAAAACATCACGACAGACTTTCGAAACATGTCCGCCAAGATCGGCTTCGAACGCCTCCCATCACTCAACGTTCCGGAGTTGAGAATCGCGTCGGGCGTCGGCCTAGCGTGCGATTTGGCCGAGGTAGTATCCGAGCCGATTTTCGACATCCCCCGGCTTGTGGAAGCCCCGCGCCATCAGCGCTTTGATCCCATCCTGGGCGGCGGGTCGCCCGAGCGAAGCAATGCATGCATCCCAACCGGCGCCGAGCTCGACGTCCGGCGGCAGGCTGGTGTTGACGAGACGCTTGGTGTTGGCAATCGCCCATTTGTCAAAGCCGGCGATCCGGGTCGCGAGCGTCTCTACGAACGCGTCTAGCTCGGCGTCGGGGAGGGCGCGATTAATGTAGCCGTAGGCCTCGGCTTGGTCTGCTCTGATGTCTTCCGAACTCAAGAGCACCTCGAGGGCGCGGTTTCGGCCGATGAGTCTGGGAAGCCGAGCCATGGGGCCGCCGCCGGCGACCATCCCCATGCCCACTTCCCATTGCGAGATGGTGGCCTTCTCGCGGCTGGCAAAACTCATGTCGCAGGCCAGCGTGATCTCGCTGCCGTTGCCCGTCGCCCTGCCTCGGATGAGGGCGATGGAAGCGACTGGCAAGCGAGTCAGACGTGCGAGAAAGTCCGGCCAAGGCGGCAAGCCTGTGGGACCCGCCGGCATTGACGGTCAGGTCCTCGATCTTGGCGGTGAAATCGGAGTGATTCAGGAAGCAGTCGTCGACCGCGCTGTCGAAGACTACGACCCTGACATGCTCGTCGGCCTCGAGAGCGTCGATGAGTCCCTGGAACTCCCGGACCATTTCCGGGCCCATCACGTTGATCGGCGGGTTGTCGATCGTGACACGCCAATAGGCGGGGGACCGCGGGGTCAGGCGAATCTGTTTCGTTGGTGCATTCACAGCAGTCATGATTTCTCCTATGATGATTTGTCTACTCCGAGGTTCTGAGCCTCGGGTTTTGGCTTGCCATGCCCTTTGCGACCGATGAGCCGCCGGAGCTGGAGCGAAGCCATGCGAGCGTAGCGGAGGCGTAGGCGGCGGTGTTCGCGATCATGCCGTCGCAGCCTCTGCCAGTACAAAGTTGGGGAAGTCTTCGAACACCCATTTGTTCTTCAGCGTCCGATAGATAATTCCCAGAAATTTACGGGCCAGCGCGATGATCGCTTTTCCAATGCCCCGGCTCTTTTTCTTTTCGTAATAGTTCTTCAGATAGGGGCTGTACCGCTGAGCGATCAGGGCGCATTGTACGAGTGTGGTCCGGCCCAGCTTGGTGCCGCGTTTAGTGATACGGCCGGAGTGTTCGCTCTCGTTCGAGTTGCTTACACGAGGAACGATCCCGAAGTAAGCCGCCAGCTTGCCCTCATCGGCGAAGTCTCGAATGTTGCCGATAATCGACAACAGAATGCCGGCGCTAAGGCCGCCGATCCCCTTGATGCTGGTCAGATTCTTGTGCCCGTCTAGCTTCTGGCTTTCCTGGCGGATGGTATCTTCCAACTTGGCGATACTCTGGTTCAGGCTGCGAATCTGATCGACGATGATTTCCAGTTCCAGGTTCACCAACAGCTCGAAGTGCATTTCCAAAACCGCTTTGAGTCCCTTTTCGCTTCCCAGCGATTCCTTGTTGAGGTTGACACCGTGCGCCGAGCAGATGTTATTCACTTTGTTTTTCAGTGCCGTGCGCAGCTTCACCATCGTGTCGCGAGTCTGGGTGAGCGATGCGATCTGGGCTTGCGTTTTATCTTTCATGCGTATCTCCGGCAGCAGATCCTTGGCCAGGTAAAGCGCCAGGTTTCTGGCATCATTAGGGTCCGTCTTCTTCACCGAATGCGTGATCACCTTGAACTGGTTGGGGTTCACGGCCACGATTCGCTCTACGTGCGGCGCCACCGCATCGTGGAACAGCCGCGTGTTTCCCGTCACCTCCACCGCCACCTCGTCGGTGCGCCGCAGCTTGGCTGTGAACTTCGTCATGTCCTCCAGCTTCCATTGCTTCAAGTACTCTCTTCCGTTTTCCAATCGTAGACACGCTGTAAAGCAGTTCCGGTGTAGATCAATTCCGATGTAGCGTTTGGCTTCCATATCTTCTCCTCGTTTTGCAAACGTTGAGAACCAAGCGGAGTAGACTTTCGCTTTCTGGCGGTCACCATTCTCCTATCCAAGGTCCAGTTCGGCCTTACGGTGGCGCTCCGGCTCACAGGTCTGACTAATCTCCTTTACGAGGTCGCTAAGCGCCTCAAACAAACGGTCCAGCCTGTGCCCTGTCTACTCCAAAAGGTCTCCCTCTGGAGCCTACCGCCGATGAGAGCGTGGTTAATTCATACCATCTCCTTTGTTTGCTATCCAGGTCGGCACGCCTTGATGGATGCATTTCGCGTACCACAGCGAGGGTATAGAAACGAAAGACAGAGCGGAGACCATCGCACGCCATTGTTTGCGGGCCGACTCGGCGGGTCGACGCGATCTGGCTTTCCAGGTCCTTGAGAATTGGCGTTGTCTTCTGTCAACGCCCCGACACTGACTGCCGTCACCACCCGCTCATATTCCGCGTATCTTTGAGATACTACACGCGGACACCGCGTGGAATGAAATCTGCCAACGCATTCAGGGGGTTGCGCATCTAGTGGGAAGGCTTGTATCGATCAATGTCGGGCTTCCTCGTGACGTGGCGTGGAGGGGCGAGAAAGTCCACACCGCGATCTGGAAGCAGCCAGTCCCGGGCAGGATTGCAGTCCGTCGCCTGAATGTGGACGGCGATGGACAAGGGGATCTCGCCGGGCATGGAGGCGAGCACCGCGCGGTAATGGTGTATCAAATGGACGCTTATCGCTACTGGGAGGCGCAGCTCGGCCGCAACGATTTTTCGTTCGGACAGTTTGGTGAGAACTTCACGGTAGAAGGCTTACCCGATGATGAGGTTTCGATCGGCGATCGATACCGCATTGGAAGCGCGCTATTCGAGGTTACTCAACCGCGCGTCACATGCTATCGCGTGGGTATCAGAATGGCGGAGCCGGCAATGCCTGCCTTGCTCGTGTCACATCACCGGCCTGGCTTCTACTTTCGCGTGCTGGAAGAGGGTGAAGTTGGCGCTGGCGACGAAATCGTGAAGGTCGCGGATGGCCCCGAACGCATTACCGTGGCAGACATTGATGCGCTCCTGTATTTGCCAAACCCCTCGCGCGAACAACTGGAACGCTCGCTGCAAGTGCCGGCGCTCAGCCAGGGATGGAAAACGTCTTTAAAGGCAATTGCAGAGCAGAAGACTTCTGAGGGAGGGAATCCCGGGCTCAAGGCCTCCAGCGGTCCGCCACCAGCCTGGCCAGGTTTCCGGCCATTACGCGTCGCCAGAGTGGATCGAGAAGCTGCCAATGTGGTCTCGTTGTCCATCGAACACATGGACGGGGCGCATTTGCCTGCAGCTTTACCCGGACAGTTTCTGGTTGTACGGCTGCGCACAACCCCCAACGGCCCAACGCTGCTCCGGAATTACTCGATGTCAGGCATGCCCGGCGCCAAGACTTATCGGGTAAGCGTCAAACGAGAGGCGAACGGTGTTGTCAGCTCGTATCTTTGCGATCACACACACGCGGATGACATTCTGGATGTCAGCGCGCCGCGGGGCGGTTTTATTCTCGAATCCGGCGATGCGCCCGTCGTCTTGCTGAGTGCCGGCATCGGGGCAACGCCCGTAATCGCCATGTTGCATTCGCTGGCTTCGGCGGCATCGCGTCGTAAGGTCTGGTGGATCTACGGCGCGCGCAACCACGCAGAGCATCCGTTTGCGAAGGAGTCACGGGGGCTCTTGCAAACCTTGGCGAACAGCCGAAGCCACATTGTTTACAGCAAGCCCGATTCAGCGGATGAACTCGGCGCGGACTACGACTCGGTTGGGCATGTGGACACGCCGCTGCTCGATCGGCTGGGTGTAGCTCGCGATGCGGATTTCTACCTGTGCGGCCCACCGTCATTCCTCCGTGACCTGACGGCGGGCTTGAAGACATGGGGAGCCGATTCCACGCGGATTCACACGGAGGTGTTTGGGCCGGAAGCGCCGATCACACCAGGAATTGCGCGATCCTCCCGCCCCCAGGTTCACGTTCCCGCGGGGCAACCCGGCGATGGACCACAGATTTCATTTACACGAAGCGCGCTCACGGTTCCGTGGGGCTCACGATTTTCCAGTTTGCTGGAACTCGCAGAAGCTTGCGACGTTCCCGTGCAGTGGTCGTGCCGCACAGGGGTCTGCCATACCTGCGAGTGCGTATTGATCGGAGGAACTGTCGACTATGACCCTGACCCACTCGAGCCACCAGCCCCGGGCAACCTGTTGATCTGCTGTTCGAGACCATCTAGCGAGGTCGAAGTTGATCTGTGATTGTAGCTGCCGGGCGTTTGTTCGTGCCCGGCGCCATCACTTAGTTTCAATCCTCCAGGGGCTCCGCCATTAGCGAAGAGAATGGGACTCGTGAGGGCGAATCCCAGCCCTGCCTAAATTCCTCCTCAGCGCGGAACCAGTCGTGGTCGGGCGACCCCAAAGGCCCGCCGCGCTCCTCCCACAGCCGGTATGCCAGCTTCTCAATCTGTTGGTGCTGTGCATTTGAAAGTCGGGGCATCGATTGAACTCCTTCTCCAGTAGACGCTGAACTACTCACGTAACCTCTTTGGACCACTCACGTACGGATTGCCTCGCTCGTAGAAGCGCAGTTTGCGATCCACGTTGCGCGTCAAACCGATGCGTACACTTTTGCTGATGGCGCCCGTCTTCTGCCGGCTCGTCGCGAGCCAGAGTGGACCGGCGGCGCACAGATCCAGTCCATCTTGCCTGAAGTCAATTTGCATGGCTTCGGCTAGCCGGCCTGGCCCGCGGGCTAAATCAGGCAGGCCTGCCCCGCCGCGCAAGCGTTGCATCCGATCGATTCCCTGGAGTGGTTCGAGGGCACGCAAGAGGACTCCCGCGCCGACTCCGACCACCTCGCTCGTCACGTTCAGCATGAACGACGAACCGTAGGTGAAATATACGTAAGCGTGGCCTCGGCCAAGAAATAGTGACCCATTGCGTCGCGTCTCTCCGCGGAATGCGTGCCCCGCGGAATCACCAGCCGGATAAGCCTCCGTCTCGACGATGCGCCCGCTGAGCCTGCCATCATCGGTATCATGGATCACTACTTTGCCAATCAGGTAGCGCGCCAACTCCACGGTATCCGCCGGGAGTTTCGATCGACGGAGACGCTGGAGACAACAAGCGGAAATTGTCTTGCCGATCCGTTTCATTGTTAGGAACCGTCTGAAGCATAGCGGAAGATCGCGCAAATAGGGCTGCCGGAAGGCATCGCTTTCTCCAGTAGGGTTTGAACGTCGCCGCCGTGGCGAAGCGTTTGCACGGCGGCCGTGTCCAGGAGGTCGGCCCCGCCGTCGACCGCGCCCGGAACGGCCCCGTTCTCAAGCAGGAATAGATGTTCGACCCTACCCTTGGAAGCAGCACGCACAATCTCCTGCACATCTGCCGAAGCGTGACCTGTTCCGACTTGCTTGTCGAATCTCTCCAAGGCGCGACGCGCCGGCCCAGTGGTCGCCGACCGAACCAGCTCCAAGGATTGCTGATACATTTCGTTCTGGCCAAGATGTCCGGGTGATCCACGGATTCCCGCTCCCACGCACGCAGGATAGGTCGTCAAACGATGGAAGAGCGCAACTTCATGTTCGACGCCTACAACAACCAGGCGCGGATGTCCATCCTTCAGGAGAGCGTTTACGTCGCGATCAATCTCACGATAATAACGGCCAAGGTGGTCTTCAGGGTGATCGCGATCGTGCACTGGCTCCGCGCGAAGCGAGGATCGGGACGCGCCAGGAACCAAGCCGGCGGCCTCGGCGCCCGCGTTTTTCGGAAATCTCGCGGCCTCACAGAATTGATCCGTGCATTTGAAGATGCGCGTATCATTCAGCTTTAGGGCGAGAATGTAGAACTCGAGGTGTTTGCTGGCAAGCGCCAGCAGCGGGCGAAGCTGGAAGCACTCACCAACGGCGGCGACGGGTTGGCCAACGAGATATCGCGTACCGAATGACTCGGACACGTCCGGCGAACGCAGAAAAATGAACGTCGCCGGCTCCTTCGAGGAATCGATCACATTCGTAGCCGCAAGCTCCAGGGGATCGACAAGGGAGGCGATGTCATGCTTGGATGCGCTGGCTCCCAACTTGGCGCGAACCTGAGCAAGCGCGTCTTTGAAGGCAATTCGCGCATCGCGAGCCTCGCGTTGGGGAAGAACGATCGAAATACATGGTGGAGCAGCCGACGCAAGACCGCGTAGCATTTCCAGGGAAAATCTTTCCGGTTCGGTTATCGTCATAAGTACTCTTTTGTCCGGCGGGCTGCGCAGAAAGTCGATTGCACGCGCCGGGCCACCACCGGCAGGGTTCTAGACTCGAAAGTTGCGTCTTCACTGTCAAGGCCGAGATCAGGTTCGTGAGCAAATTCGGGCGTGGTTCATCTGTGTCAACAGTCGGCTGTCGGTGTCGGGTGGATGGCTTTGCAGGCGTCCCGCGCGATGAGTGATCTCTTCGCCGAACAGCAAGCGCCTGGATTTCCAAGAGATCGCCTTCTGCTGTACGGTGAGTGCGCGCTGGTTCTTGAAATGCACTCTGCAGCGATGTGACAGCGCAAACCACTTCACTCCATCGGACGTTGACGTCGCGCGCCGCGGACTCGAAACAAATAAATGGCTGTCTTGGTATCGGATATACAGCCGTGCGGTCGATGACCCGCTCGCTCGCAGCCCGGACCTCCGCTGAGGATCAGATGGTGCAATCCTGCCCGGAGGCTAGTCCGATGAAGTGGCATCAGGCGCATACAACCTGGTTTTTCGAGACGTTTGTGCTGCGTCCCTTTCTTCCGGATTACAAGTCCTTTCGCGAGGAGTTTCGGTGGCTATTCAATAGCTATTACAACTCTCTCGGCGAGGACGCTCCGGAGAAGCAACTGCGCGCTGCGTTTTCGCGTCCGTCGCTCGATGATGTTATCGCCTTTCGCTCGCATGTAGACCAGGCGATGGAGAGCTTCTTCGACACCCGGATTAATGAGGAGGCCGCGAGACGTATCGTGCTGGGCCTAAACCACGAGCAGCAACACCAGGAATTAATGCTTACCGATATCAAGCATGCTTTCTTCTCGAATCCACTGCGTCCAGCGTACGACTCCACCCCTTTAGCGGGAGCGCGGAACGTTTCACCATCCGAGTTCAGGTGGCATCGCTTCTATGAAGGTGTGACTGAAATTGGTTATCCGATAGATTCGACGAACTGCCTCGACTTTTGCTTCGATAACGAAACTCCGCGCCACAAGGTGTACCTCGAAGCCTTTGGGATCGCGAACCGCAGCGTCACGTGTCGTGAGTATCTGGAGTTCATAACTGACGACGCATACGGGCGCCCCGAGTTTTGGCTTTCCGAAGGCTGGGAAGCGGTCGGGAAACAGAGGTGGCGGGCGCCGCTTTATTGGGAACGTGATGCTGCTGACAGCACTGGCTGGCGCATCTTCACCCTTCGAGGTTGGCATCCGCTTTCCGCACTGCTTGATACGCCCGTATGCCACGTGAGTTTTTTTGAGGCCGATGCGTTCGCCCGCTGGCGAGGCTGCCGCCTTCCGACAGAAGCGGAATGGGAACTTGCCGCAAATGGCGGTGCGATTCACGGAAACTTGCTTGACACCGGAAGGCTACATCCCGCAATCGCGTCCTGCGATGGCCTTGACCAACTCTTCGGAGACTGCTGGGAGTGGACAGCATGTCCTTACACAGGCTATCCGGGCTACAAACCTCTTCCTGGCGCCCTGGGCGAATATAACGGCAAATTTATGTCCGGCCAGATGATTCTGCGTGGAGGATCATGCGTCACGCCCGCGACGCACATACGCGCAACCTACCGTAATTTCTTTCAGCCGGCGGCGCGGTGGCAGTTCACGGGGATACGTTTGGCCGCTTAAGGACTCTCAAATATGAATAGCACGACCGATTTTCCGACATTCGAAGCCACAAGCCTCGCCCCCAGCCTTGCCCCGTTAGACACGCGCGAGGCGCTGATCGATGAGGTTTGGCGCGGGCTGCTCAAACAACCACGATCTCTGGTTCCGTGGATGCTCTACGATTCCGAGGGTTCACGTCTTTTCGAGTGCATCACAACCCTGCCGGAATACTATCCCACGCGAACGGAGCGCGACA
>CAVYKR010000004.1:0-274777 GCA_963769205.1 Bryobacterales bacterium
AGTGTTGGGAACTACCAGCTTCGAAAGGCTCTCGCAGGAAGCGCCTCCGGCAGGCTCAGCAACCAGCGCGGACGCCGCGGCCAGCAACAACCAGAATGTCCTCATTTGCCTCCTTCAGCGAAGATGACCCGGTATCGAACCGATTCGATCTTGGTGAAATCGAGCCCGGGCACACTTTTCAGGTCAGCCACTTCCTTGAAGTCGCCCTTGTCCTCCCGATACTGGACGATCGCCTCGGCTTCTTTGGAGTGATTTCGAACTGTGTCTCCAACTCCTTGGCGGCGGCTTTATTCACATTGACCCTGGGACCGAAGCACTTGGCGAGATAATCGATGATCGTGTCGAGCTGCTCATCGGTGCCCTCTGCGCCGCGAGCCGCCATTTCGTCCATGGTGGCCTTCCATTTCTCTTTCGTGGTGCGAGTCTTGAACACGACGTCCGTGCCATGACAAGAGCCGCAGATTTTTTCGTAGAGGTCCCTGCCTTTGGCCTCCGGCAGATCCTGAGGCTGCGCAGGCAGCGAGAACATCAGCGGAAAAGTAGGAGTGCGGGTTTATAGAAATCTTCATGACGTATTGGCCGATTTTACCGCACACCCGTTTGCCTTATCATGGTCTCCAATGACGCTTCCACGGAATCGCTGGGCTTTGTACGCCGTGCTTCTGGCACTGGCCGGGTGGTCGCCGCTGCTCTCTTTTCAGTCGACGCACCCGATCACCGGCCGAAAATTCGCCGGCGTCATGGGCGTTGGCGGCGCCGACTGGCTAGAGCGTCCCGAGCGTGAAACCGAAGAGCAGCCCGACCAGGCTCTGGATGCGCTGGGCCTGAAACCGGGTATGACCGTGGCCGACATCGGCGCCGGCACCGGCTACATGAGCTTGCGGATGGCCAAGCGCGTGGGCCCCAGCGGGAAAGTTTACGCTAACGACCTGCAGCCGGAAATGCTGCGCATGCTGCGCGAGAACGCCGCTCTGGCGAAGCTCGGCAATGTGGAGACGGTGCTGGGCTCGGAAGCCGATCCCAAGCTTCCGAAAGGCCAGATGGATCTGGTGCTGCTGGTGGATGTGTATCACGAATTTTCGCAGCCGCAACAGATGTTGCGGAAGATCCGGGAGTCGCTGAAACCGGACGGCCGCCTGGTGCTGCTCGAATACCGCAAGGAAGATCCCAAGATCCCGATCCGCCCGGAACATAAGATGAGTGTTGCCGAAGTGAAGGCCGAGCTGGAGCCGGAGGGGTTCGTTCTGGGACCGGTGATCGAGACGCTTCCGCGCCAGCACATCCTGATTCTGACCAGGACGCCCGTTGGCCGCTGAGGCCGCGCCGGGTTAATGCGCGAAGTCCCGGATCTTCGCGACTGCCGGCGCGTCCAGCTTTTGCAGCATGGCTACCAGCAGCTCCACCATCTGATCGAAATCGCGCCGGTTCATGATGCCGTTATGCGAATGCGTGTAACGCACCGGCACCAGCAGATTGACGGTGGGAACGCCGCCATTGCTCTTCTGAATCTCCGCCGAATCGTCGCCATAGCCCTGCACCAGATCGAATTGCAGGGGCAGGTTTTTCGCGGCGGCGGTCTGCTTGACGAGGTCGATGAAGCTTCCGGTTGGGCAATGCCGACGAGTCGTACAGGAAAATTCCCGGACCGGCTCCCAGCTTCTCCTGTGAATCCTCGGCGTGGCCGGGAAAGACATCGCCGGTGACGCCGCCTTCGAGCGCGATTCCGATCTCAGGCTTGATCGACTTCGACCGCGGTGTGAGCGCCGCGCAGGCCTATCTCTTCCTGCGTCGTGATCGCGTAGAAAATCTGATTGGGGTGCGGCATCGATGCCAGCCGGCGCATGGCCTCCACGATCACCGCGCAGCCGACCCGATCGTCCCAGCCTTTTCCCAAATAATTGTCGGTGCCGTTTAGCACCGTGAACGGAGAGTCCGGCACCACAGGATCGCCCGGCGAAACTCCCATCGCCCGAACCTCGGCTTCGTCCTTCGCGCCGACATCCAGGAACAGGCTGTCGCGGGGATAAACGCGCGTACGCTCCTCCGGCGGCACCACGTGTGCGTCGCGAATACCGGTCACCGCGCGAACCGGCCCCTTCGAGCCGACAATGATCCAGCGCTGATCCACCAGCGCCTGGTCCAGCCAGCCGCCCAGCATCTGCATGGTGAGCAGACCCTTGCGGGGTGATGCGGCGGATCATCGCCGCCCAGCTCGTCCATGTGAGCGTCCACCATGATGCGCGGCCCCTCCGAGCCCTGCGTGGCGATGATCGACCCGAGGCCGTCGAACTGGATCGAGTCGGCGTAGGGCTTGATGTAATCGACCATGATCTTGCGGACCGGCTCTTCAAAACCCGGCGGCCCGGGAGCGTCGGCCAGTTTCTGCAGAAGCTCTACGGTGCGATCCTGAGCCTGACCGGGCCAGCCAATTAGAATAGCCGGAAGGGCCCGGCATACGGCGAACGAAACACGCATCGCCTTAATCGCCAACAACGGCCGCAGTAATTCTCTGCACCATTCCGTCCATGGCGCGCCCTGATGCCAGTGCCAGACGAGGACGATGTCGTGCTCCGGATCGATCCAGATAATGTTTCCACCGTTGCCGATGGCGGCGAAGCTGGTGGGCGGGCCGCTGGGCCACTGCTTCTGCTTGGTGTTCAGCCACCAGAGATAGCCGTAATCCGGGCCGTGCTCGCTGGGCGTGACAGCGTCGTCCAGCCATTTCGCGGAAACGATCTGCGAGTGCCCCATTTTCCATGATTGAGGATCAACAGACCAAAGCGCGCCAGATCCTCGGAGTTGATCCACAGGCCGCCGCCCCAGCGCGTGCCGCCGCTGACCGATTCGATCTGCCGTCCGCCGATATCCACCTTCGATTTGTGCGTAGCCGTGCCAGCGCCAATCCTGCGACGCGCCGATCGGGTCCATGATGTTCTCCTTCAGAACCTCGGGCAGTCCTTCGCCGAACAGGCGCAGCAGCGATAGCGAGAAGCGATTGATGCGAACGTCGTTGTATTCGTAGTAACGAGCCCGGCTCCTGGATCGCGCGCGGCTTGCGTTTGCCGTCGCCGAACTGCTCCGCTCCCACGAAGTTCGGCGTTCTTGCCCCACAGCGTGCCTTCCCATTCGCTGGTCTGCTGGAGATGATTTTTCCAGGTGATCTTGGCGTTATGCGGCGAATCGTAGCCGCCATCGTGGATGTACTTCGCCACCGGATCGTTAACGTCCTTGATCAAGCCGCGCGCCACCGCAAGGCTGCAAACCGTGGAGAGAAAGCTCTTGGCGACGCTATAGACGGGATCGTTGGTTTTCGTGTCGCCGAACTCCGCGACGATGTAGCCGTGGCGAAGAATGATGCCGTTGGTCGCCGCGCGTTGCTTCGGCAGCGGCCCCAGCACGGCGCCAAACGTGCGGACCTGATCCTTGTCGAAATCCCACGTACTGCCGTTGGCTTGGGCATAATCGATAGCCTGCTGGAGCTTGGCTGGCATCCATGCCCAATTCGGACGGCGACTTTTTCTGCCATTTTCCGGGCGGTGGAAAATATGCCGGCGCGGCCTGGAGCGATAAGGCCAAGAAGGCCAGAATAGGCGCTGCGAGGAAAAAAGGTCTGCATCGGTCCATAGTGGTTCAGTCTCGCATATTTGCGGCCGTCAGCGTGCTGGGCGGCCAGCGAGCTACGATTATGAAATGATCTGTCGATTTCTCGCCTGTGTCAGTGTACTGGCAGCCATCTTGGTCACTCCGCTTCCGGCCCAAGCGCCCGCAGCTAAGTCGAAGAAGACCGTACCGCGCACCGCCGACGGCCATCCCGATCTGCAAGGAACCTGGACCAACGCCACCTTGACGCCCATGGAGCGGCCGGCAGAGCTTGCCGGGAAGTCAACGCTTTCCGACGCAGAGGCGCGCGCGTACGAAAAGAAGGACCTCGAAACGAACGATATCGATAAGCCGGATGCACCGCTGCTGGCGCGCGCCGGATCGGCTGAAACCGGCGGATATAACAATTTGTTTATTGATCGCGGGTCGGAGCTGGCGCGTGTAGACGGCGTCAAGCGGACTTCTTTGATCATCGATCCGCCGGATGGAAAAGTGCCTCCTATTACCGAACAGGCGCGTCAGGCGCGGGCACGTGGGTTTTCCGACCGCTACGACAGCGTGGAAGATCGGCCGCTGGCGGAGCGCTGCATCGTCGGGCTTTGGCTCAACCTCAGGGCCGCCCATGCTTCCGGTGCTTTACAACAGCAATTACCAGATCATCCAGACTCCCGACACCGTCATGATTCTGGTTGAGATGGTACACGACATTCGCATCATCCGCATGAACGGGACGCACGTTGCCGGCTAATGTTCGCCAATGGCTGGGCGACTCGATTGGTCACTGGGAAGGCGATACGCTGGTGGTCGACACCACCAATTTCACTGCAAAGACCAGGTTCCGCGGAGCGTCCGAGAATCTGCATGTGATCGAGCGGTTCAAGCGAGTGGATGCCGGAACTATTCTTTATCGAGCCACCATTGACGACCCAACCACGTTCACCAAGACAGTGGACCATGGAATATCCTTTCCGGTCGGCCGGCGGTCCGGTTTTTGAATACGCCTGCCACGAAGGCAACTACGCGATGCCCGACATCCTGGGCGGGGCCCGAAAATCGGACGCCGCCGGGTCTAAGAAGAAATAGAGAAGGCTAAGCAGAGCCCGGCGAAGGATCGGCTACTGTATGCTCATCAGCGGCCGCAGCCGCCGGACGTTTTCCGGTCCGCGCAGGCGCTGCAGAGCCTTCGTCTCGATCTGACGGATCCGCTCACGCGTCAGCCCGAACACCTGTGCAATCTCTTCCAGCGTATGCTGCCGCTCAAAACCGATGCCGAAGCGCATGCGGACCAGCCGTTCTTCATTGGGCGAGAGGGTCTTGAGCACATCCGCGGTTCCTGCGCGAACGTCGCCTTCAAACACTGCGTCCGTCGGCGAGCCAATCCACTGATCCTGCAGAAGGTCGCCCAGAACGGACTCTCCGTCCCTGCCGACCGGCAAATCCAGCGACACCGGATCCCGAGAAATGCTCCTCAGCTCCTGAATCTGATTGGCCGTGGTGTTCAAGCGCCGGCCGATTTCTTCGTTGGTCGGAACCCGGTTCAGCTCTTTCTCCAACTCGCGCGAGGCTCGCGTGAATTTATTCAAGCGCTCGTTCATGTGAACCGGAATGCGGATGGTGCGGGATTTGTCCGAAATGGCCCGAGTCATGGCCTGCCGGATCCACCACGTGGCGTAAGTGGAAAATTTGTACCCGAGGTGATAGTTAAACTTGTCGGCGGCCCGCATCAATCCGATGTTGCCTTCCTGAATCAGGTCCAGCAAATGTAATCCGCGGTTGACATACTTCTTCGCGACCGAGACGACCAGCCGCAAGTTGGCTTCGACCAACGCCTTCTTGGCCGCTTCGGCTTCCATCTCGCCTTCATGTATGGTCTTCAGCCACCGGCGCAAGTCACTCAAGCTGGCTCCCGCCACGGCCCTCTGCTCGCGAATGGCGCGCTTCAGGTCGCGGATTTCAGCCGGTTTGTTGCGATTTCGCGTGGATTCCAGCTTGGTCAATTGAGTCTCGAGAGCGGCGCTTTGTTCGGCGGCCCGGCCGAGTGCATCGCGGAAGGCCCTCCACTGAGTCGGCAGGAATGGAATAGTCCGCATCTGCCGAGAAGACTCTACCGTGGCTCGCAGTATTTTTCTGCCCAACTTTGCCTGTGCCTCGCGCTTGGGCGTCGAATCGAACTTTTGCTGCAGCGTTCGAAGAGCTTGTTCCAAGTCGCTCAGTTCCTGAAAGCGCCGCATGGCTTTATTGCGGGCACGCCGTTTTGCGGCCTCGTCTTGACTACCCAGGCTCAAAAGATCCTCGGGCTCTGCTTTACCGGCGCGAATGTCGTCGTAGATTGCCAGCGCCATCTTCCGCACCAGCGGAGAGCGCGAGAGCGCCTTTTGCATTCGCAGGCTGCCCCGCTCCATGCGCCGCGCCAGCATTACCTCGGCTTGGCGGTTGAGCAACGACACCGAGCCCATCTCTCTCAGGTACACCCGTACCGGGTCGTCCGTATAAACCGCAGGCTCCTCGATCGATTCTGCGGGGCCATCGCCCTCTAAAGCTTCGGTTTCCAAGTCCGGAGTACCGAACCGGCTTGATTCCGTAGACTCCACGAGAATAAGTTCGTCAAATCTTTGCATCTAATCTCCTGGCGATAATCGCCTGACGGTTGTTCCGCTTCCTGGGGGTATTCGGGGTCACTCCTCGATCGGGGGTTCCCTGTCTAGTTGGATGCAAAACATGTCGATTCGGTTGCACTCTGCCTAGACCAGCATACCGCGTAAGTCATTGATTGTACAGGTAAGCTGTTTTGCCCTAAGCCCCCATTTTCGACGCCAGGTCAAGCATGTCGCTGGCCACCTCGTCGAAATCCCCTGGTTGGGCAGTATCGGCATGGCGCCCCGGGCCGTATTCATTGGGTCGGTGTATGAAGCCGGTACGGAGTCCAAAGCCGCGTGCTGCCTCCAGATCCCCGCGATGAGCAGCCGTCATCATCACTTCTTCCGGCTTAAGGCTCAGCAGCTCAACGGCTGTCAGGTAGGCCTCCCGATCCGGCTTATAATGCCGCCCCAGTTCGGCCGAGAGGATCAAGTCCCAGGGCAGGCCCGCGTTCTTCGCCATGTCGGCTAGCAGGGATACATTCCCATTGGATAGCGGCGCAATGCTGAACTTCTTCTTGAGCCGCGACAGCCCGGCCACCGAGTCCGGCCAAGGCTTCAGCCGATGCCAGACACGGTTCCAGTGATCCTTCTCTTCGTCGGTTAACCCTTTGATCCCGAATTCCGGAAGGAGATCGTCCAATAGCCTGCGATGCAAGTCGTCCAGCTTGGTCCAGGGTAGTTCGCCCTTGCGGACTTTTTCCATGGAAGGAGCGTACCCGTTGCGCCACCGGTCGGCGAAACGCGCCCAGTCTATGGAGAGCCCTTTGGCTTGGCCCCAGGCAACGCCTTCCGCGATAATCGAACCGCGCCAGTCGACCACGGTTCCGAAGGTATCGAAGATCAACGCCTTCACGCCTGGCGTGCGCGCAGGAGCGGTACGCGAGATCGCGGCGGCCGTCAAAGCGCCGGAAGCCGTGCGGAGAATTTGTCTGCGGCTCAAGTTCAACGGTACGCTTCCGTACCGATTTTCCGGCCATCCGAGAGGGTCACCTGCCGGCCGTCCACGGCACGCGAGGCGTCCTTAGCAAGAAAACCGTGGACGATCACTTTGTCACCCGGTTTAAGCGTGTCGCGCATCCAGCCGCGCCGGGCTAATCGGGTTGGCCCGCCGGTCTCGCAGGACCAGTTCACCACGGTACCATCCGGGCCTGTGACATCCACAAAATAATGCACGTGCGGATTTTCCCACTCGACGCGCGTTACCACTCCCTCGAGAGTGATGGGCTTGGATTGATCGAATTCTCCGGAAAAAGCATGGTGCGCGAGAACCGGCAGACCGCTCATCAAGAGTGCAAAGGTGGCTAGGGATAAGAAGAATCGCGTGGACATGGCCCTCCTTCAACACTACAGCTTTTTTGGGCTGGCTGCATTGTTTTTATTCAGGCTGGCGGGCCTTGATCCCAGGCGGCGATTGTCAAGCAAAACTAGTATGCTGACAAGTACCCAGAGGAGGTGCGTCCAGTGCTGAATCGCCGCGAATTTTTACTCACCAGCGCCGGAGTTGCAGCGGCCCAAGCTGCCGGCGGAGACAAGATGCGCTTCGCTATGAGCGGACACGAATTCAGGCACACTCCGCCGCATCCGGAAGCTGGAATCAAGATGACGGCCCGCTACGGGTACCATGGGCTCGAACCGTTCCAGGAAGATATTGCCAAATACCTGGACAAGCCCCCGGAGGAGCTGAAACAGGTGCTGGACGCATCCGGTCTCGCACTTGCGACAGTGGGGAGCGGCGGCCAATACCTGGACCCCGCCAGGATTCCCGAGACGATGGCTAACAATGCCGCACGGGCACGCTACATTTCTTACTTCGGCTGCAAACATCTCAAGATCAACCTCAGCCGCAGGGCAGGTAACGGCGCGGAAAACCTTAGCGACGAAAATGCCAAGGCTTTGGCTCGAACTCTGAACGAAGCCGGACGGCGCACTCTTGAAGCGGGCGTCAAACTCGGCTTTCATCCCCACTGCTGGACTCTGGTGGAGCGCGAGCCTGAGTTGAAAAAGATGATGGATCTTACCGATCCCCGGTATGTCTACCTGGTACTCGATACCGGCCATGCGAGCCTGGGAGGCATCGATCCCGTGAAGTGCCTGCGCGACTATTATTCCCGCATCGCCGCGATCCACCTCAAGGATTGCGAGTCCAAATACAGCGCCGGTCACGGATGGAAGGGGCCGGCTCCCAGCGAAGAGGAGCATAACCGGGTGAATCTGTACAAGCGCCTGGGCAGTGGCGGCGTCGATTTTCCGGCTTTTTTCAGTATTCTGCGCGAGCGCCAATACGATGGCTGGGTGACGCTCGACTTCGACGCACCCCGTCCCGGCGAGGGCACTGTGGAACAGGATATGGACTCCCACAAGAAGTACCTGGTGGAGGTGTTGAAAGTAAACTTGAGAGCTTGAAAAATGACTTGCATCGCCAGGTGCTTGGGTGGACACCCTGGCTCGCTTCTTATAAGATATGGAGCATGAAAAACTGGATGGTAGCGGTTATCTGTGGAATGCTCTTATCGGCGGTGGCTCTTCCGGCGACCAACAACGATAGCAAGGATGAAAAAGCCGTCATGACGACTCTGGAAGACATGGCGCAAGCTACGATCAAGAAAGACGTAGCCACGCTCGACAAGATCTACCATCCCGACTTGACCTACAGCCATTCTTCGGCCCTGCTGCAATCCAAAGCCGAGGTGCTGAAGGCTGCGGCGGGTCCGGGCGTCACCGAGTCGATGACTTTCCATGACTCCACTATCCGGGTTTACGGCAATGTCGCGCTGGTGCGAGGCATTAACGAGCTTCGAAACGGCACGCCGGGCGCCATGCATGACAACCATCTGAATATTCTGTGGGTTCTGATCAAAGGCCCTGGGCCGCACGGCTGGCAGATAGTGGCTCGTCAGACTACGCGGCTGCCCGAAAAGTAAGCTTCAGCGCCGTTTGACCGCGGCCGCGAGAAGCGGTTTATTGGACCAGTTGAAAGGACTTCATCTGGGCGAGCAATTTGCCCAGGTCGATTGGCTTGGTGAGCGGCCTGGCATCCGGACTTGAGAATGCGGGTGTGCTGCCCCACGGCTTCCTCGCTGCTGTATCCCGTCAGCGTGGCGAATGCCGGATTTACGTACCGAATTTTCCCGTCAATATCGGTGATGACAATGCCATCTACGGCCTGCTCCACGGCTGCAACCAGGCCGGCCGCCTCTACGTTGTCACTATCCCGGCACACGTTTCACCTCGACGAGGATCAACCCTCTGTTTTGCTTATCGACATGCTCCGGCAGTAGTTGAGCTGGTGGCCTGAAGACTAAAGTTCTACGCAAGGCTTGCCCCGGCGGCCGATAAGTACTAGGTGGGGAACACGATCACCGAAATCCAAGCTGCGAAGACCCTGACGCCGCAAGTGCTACGGGACTTGCCGCCCTATCGCCCGGTGGCCAGGAAGCTGATGCAGCTCACCTCCAGCGGTTCCGCCCATCTGTCGGAGGTCCAGGAGGTATTGCGGACCGACGCAGCCTTCTCGGCCGAGGTGCTGCGGCTGGCCAATTCACCGCTCCTGGGCACGCGCCGCGAGGTCACCAGTATCCTGCAAGCCGTTGCGATGCTGGGCTTCGAGCGAATCAAAGCCCTGACGACCACTTTGGCTCTGCGAATGTTTCTCACCGGGAAGCCCGGTGATGCGTTGCGCGCTTGTTGGCGCCATAACCTGGCGGTGGGAGTAGTCTCGGAGCGGCTGGCCGGCTTTGTCGACCTGGATAGCGACGCCTGCTACACTGCTGGACTGCTCCACGATGTGGGCCGTCTCGCTCTGCTATGGACCTCTCCACGCCAGTATGAAGAGATGCTCGCCCATCCAAAAGCAGGCGACCCCAACTGGCTCGACAGCGAAAAGGCGGCCTTCGGCATAGATCATTGCGAAGCCGGAGAATTGATTCTCAGACAGTGGGATTTTCCGGCCGAGTTATGCAAGGTAGCGTTGTGCCATCACCGGAAGCCCAAAGCGGCAGACGCCGGACTGCTGGCGGTAACCTACACCGCTCAGCGCATAGCGGACGTTCTTGGATTCCAAATCGGAAAGGGCGGCGACGTCCAGCTCGCCGAAGTGTCCGATGGAATGCCAGATCAGTTGCGGCCGAGCGTACTGAAAGACTTTGACCAGATTGCCGAAGATACCGCTTTCCGGATCAACGCGCTCGAGTGCTCCTTGCTCTAAGAATTCACTTCGCGCGGCCTTTCGGCCCCTGCGCCAGCATCTGGATGGCGATGATCCAGTCCTTATTTTGAGCATTGTCCCGGGCTACTGCATACAGCATCTTGCGATCCGGGCCGCTAAAGGCCAGGCTGATGATGCCGCGCGGCGTTGGGATCAGGCCCAAATACTTGCCATCTGAGCCAATCACTTGCACTCCCGGATTGGTGCTCACATAAAGGCGTCCGGAGGTGTCGAACGTACTGCCGTCGCCGTTTCCCCCCGCCTCCAGCTTCGCGAACTCGCGCTGGTTCGTGAGCGAGCCGTCGTTGCCGACATCAAACGCCGCCAGCGCCGGGCCATTGGTAACATAGAGGCGTTTTTCGTCGGCGCTCAGGATAATTCCGTTCGTGGTGAGATTCTCGCCGTAGCGGGCGATCGTGCCTTTCGGGCCGGCATAAAACAGGCCGCCCATAGTGAAATACACTCCGCCCTTGCTGTCGGCGCTTACATCGTTGAGAACTCCGCCAATGCAATCCAGAGGATCGCCATTGAACCGGTTGGCCAGCATTTTACGGCGCGGCGTCAGCTGGTCGATGGATGGGTTCAGTCCCCGGTTGGCAACGAACACAGTGTTCTTCGAGTTGATCGCCAAGGAACCTCCGGTGTTGGTGCCGGTATAAGCGATTGAACTCTGGCCCTTCCGGTCGAGCTTCACCACATCGCTCTTGTCGTTCTGGGCAATCAAAAGACCGCCGTCGGGAGTGGCGATGATGCCGTCAGCATTGTTTCCGTCGACCTCCCAGACCTCTTTCCAGTGCTGCCCTGAGGCCACCACACCGGGGATCGCGATTACCGTGTACTCTCTCGGACCCGGGGCAGCGGCAGGGCCTCGCCCGGGTCCACGTCCGCCCCTGGCAGGAGGCGGAGTCTTGCAGGCCTTGAGCACTTCCGGCTCTCGTTCGTCCTGCGCCGCCTGCACTCCGGGGCCTGACCGGAGCCCGGCCGGCGGCTGAATCTGGCTGAAGGCGGATGTCGCGCCGAGAATACCGAGCAATATCGCGAGCATTTCGGTCAGTCGCAATGAGTCACTCCTCTTAACAATAGTAATTTAGACAGCACCAGCCTGATCATTGAGCATTGGAGATTCTACCCCGGCGGTGATTACCTCGGCATTGAAGCTGCGGGGGCAGCCGCTGGTGTTCGGGACCGCTCGGCCGGCGACCGCGGAATCGCCGAACAGCATAAGGCGGTTTAGACCGCACGGCGGTAGATGGGAGCAGCTCATCAGGGTTAGTGTGGAATTCGGTGGTCCAGTGGGATTCGCCGTTATGCGTGGTTAATTCATGGTTTTTGGACCCAGCCGCGCGCGCTCCGTTGACACAGGGAACGTTGCGTCCTAGAATCTTCCCATGCGTGATCATTTTACAAAGGCGCTTGGTTTGGGCGTCGGACTCCTTTTACTGTGTGCATCGCTTTGGGCCCACCACGGGAGCGCCATTTCCTACGACACTCAGCATTTATGGACTACCTGGGCCACGGTCACGGAGTTCAACTACCTGAATCCGCATCCTTCCATGCTTTTCGACCGCACCGACAACAAGGGCAACGTAGAGCACTGGGTCTCGGAGCTTCTGACGAATCCATCCGTCCTTGCCAGGGCGGGATGGACGAAAAGCCGCAGTTTCGAGGCTCTGAAGCCTGGAACCAAGGTCAAGTTGTGGATCGGCACCTCCAGAGTCGGCGGTTTCAGCGGCATTGTAATGAAGATTGAGAATGAGAAGGGTGAAAACATCGTCGGCGAGCGTGGAGATTTGACAGGCGTCGACATGGATGGAGTCCCCGGCGGATTGCAGCCTGCGCCGGGTGAGAAGAAGACAGACGAGGCAAAATGAGAACGCCCATGCAGCGTTCGCGGTCCTGCGCCAACGTGCATGTGCGGAGTCTTGGCGCTCTCTTGCGGGGCGGCGCTGATGCAGATCGCCCTGGGGCAAAACATGCGAGGGACGGCCAAAGGCGATCCATACGCTTCTTCCGATACGGATAAGCGTTCCTACGATAAACGCGACTTCAACGGTCTGTGGAGCCGCAGCCCATCGACATACAAGCTTCCTGCCTGCCCGGAATGCCGCGAGCATGGACCCGCTCCAGGATATGGCTTCTTCGGCACTCCGCCGCCACGTACTCCGGAGGGCGAAAAGAAGTTCCAGTTGAACAAGCCTGGTCGCGGTTGGGAGCTGAAAGACGCAAAAGCCCACATGGATGTTGACGAGGGTATGCGAAGGGCCATTCCGCCCGCACTCGGCAACGATCCCGAGGCACGCTGCGAGCCGCTCGGGTTGGCTCGCCTGATAACTTTCTCCGGCGGTGGCGCGACCATGGAAATGGTTCAGGTTAAGGATCGAATCATTCAAAGATTCGAGTGGACCTGGGACAACCGCGAAATCTGGATGGACGGACGAACTATTCCCAATGTGGATGACTACCTGCCCCGCTACAACGGATACTCAACCGCCAAATGGGAAGGCGACGCGCTGGTGGTTACCTCGACCGGTTTTGACGACCGCCAGTGGATAGATCAGTTCGGCTATCCCATCAGCGAAAAGATGGTCCTTGAGGAGCGCTGGGAGCGCATCAGTCCCAACCGGTTGCGGGTAAAACTGAAGATCACCGATCCGGTGATGTACACCAAGCCCTGGGAAGGCGAGCCGAAGATCTGGGCCTTGATTCCGAAGGAAGCGATGTCCATCAGCGGATGGTCCGGGATTCTCGAAGACCGCTGCGTCCCCACCGATGAAGCGTTCTTCAATAAGTTCCGCGATCACGCGGCCGGCAAGAGGTAGCGGGCGACGACTGCACCCCCCGCTTGTTAGTGCGCGGCCCCTTGGGGCTTCACTACGGCAGGCGCGGGCTTGGCGAACTTCGCCACGTCGATCGGCACGTTTACTTGAAGCTCGGTTAGCTGAACAGTCGATTGACCGTCTGTCCAGGTCACGACCCAGTGAAAGGGCATCTTGACGCCGGCGATATCGCGATAGTCCGAGTAATCGACCTGGGTGGGAACCATGCCGATTGGTGTGTCGGCGTAGCGGACTTGCCGGATCAACAACCCTGACTTGGCGTCAAAGTAGAGTTTGAAACGAGTGCCGCCCAAGCCGGTTCCCTGAATGACGTTCACGTCATGCTCATCAATCGTGGTAACCGGGAAGCCGACGCGCCATTGGTTCAGGGCCTTTTTGATCCCCGCTGGAAAAGAAAGATCCGCATCCAACTTTGCGCCGTCGAGTTCCGCGCCGGGCATTAGAGGCATCAGCCGCACGGGCTTATCGACCGCGGCGATCCAGCCCGACCGGCCTTCGAAAATCGTGGTGTTGTCGCCGTTTTGCGTGTGATAAACGACCGCGCGCTGGCCCGGAGCCTGGGCGTAAACTTCCAAGGGGACCTTCATGTGATACGTATCGTATCCCTCGATGGTCCCCTTGCCAGCGAAACTAGTGATACTTGCCAGCCGCTCGGCGCCGCCCAGGGCCTGGATGTATTTATCAAGAACCTGGTCCGCTGTAGGCTCCGTGGGACCTCCGGCAACAATCTCGACTTGATTGGCGTCTTCGGGCGGAATCGTGTATTGGGCCGCCAGACTGGGAATCACCTCGGGGACCTGGCCGCCTCGATGACACGACCAGCAGGTCAGTGCGCGCCGTCCACCGAAGTTGTTCTGGTTGATGGCGTTCACCATCCGGATCATGCCGCGTGCCGCGCGCTTGCGCGGGATGTCGTCTGCGAACTTGTCCCAGTCCTGCAAGCTTTCTGCGACATGGCAGCCGGTACAATTGAGGCCCAGAGCCGCGGAAAAGAAACCCATCGTGTCCATGAACTGATTGACCGGAATGCCTTTGAGCACCTGGACGTTCTTGAAGACGTTTTCCGCCAGCTGCTGCTTTTCCCCGGAAGCCGTCTGGGCCATCGCCGGTGCTACAGCGAGAAGAAACGCCACTGCTGTCGCACGCATCGATCCGCCAAGCCGAATTCCGAAAGGGCGCCGCATGTGCCGATTTTAGCCCAACGACGAATCATTGCTCCGGGAAGTCGGTGGATTGCCTTACGCGTTCAGCCTGCAGCAAATGGCGGCTCTGGTGTTTCGAGATGATTTCTAACCCCGTACCAGCGGTGAATCGCAGCATCGGAATGAACGGGTTTTTGAACCGAATGCGATTTACGTCGTAGTCGCTCGCCCGGTAGATCAGCTCTCGCGCTGCCCGGTTGCTCTGGAGAAACGACTCAAGAATCGACGGTTCGACTTGTTCGTCCGGCACGATCTTCTGGGTGCGGAAGTCCGGCTGCTCTCTGAAGACGGCGCAATAAATTTCCGAATGAACCAGCGGCCGAACCAGCCAGGAACAATCTCCTGGACTCGAGACTGACGCCGGTCCTTTAAAGACGTCGAAATTGCGGGCAGATAGACTTCGTTGGTGACACACAGATGTTGAAGACATTGGCCAATGCTCCAAGCATCTGGCCTGGGCCTCCAGTTGAGTTGTGCGGCGGTCAGTGCCTTCGCCAGACGTTCAGCGCATCGATCGGCAGCGTCCAGCTCGGAAATCAAGCGTTGCGACCAACCAGGCAATGCAGAGTGGGTTGCTGCAGCCACAGCTCACAGTATACCGGCCAATCCGCGGACCTAGTATACTGTCAACGTCCAGCATTTGAAAGCTGAGGTTTTAGATGCGCTCCAAATCTTTCGTCCCGCCTTTCGCCTCGGGAAGTCTGGTGGTTATCGCTACAATCATTCTGATTTCCCCCGCGGAAGCGCAGAACCAGAAGGCCGTCAAAGCATCATCTTCAACTAAAGCATGGACGTCAACGCGCACGCCCGATGGCCAGCCGGACTTGCAGGGAATTTGGACTAACGCCACTCTGACACCCTTCGAACGGCCGGCTGAGCTGGCTGGAAAGGCCACGCTTACGGAGCAAGAAACGGCTGCGCTCGAAAACAGGGCCAGCGAGAACCGTGTAGACCGCCCGCCTAAAGAGGGCGACCCCGGTAACTACAATCAGGCCTTTTTTGATGGTGGAACGACGTGGCTGTCGACGCGGCAAAGTTCGCTGGTGGTGGATCCGCCAAACGGAAGAGTTCCGGTAAAGCCTGCAGCTGAGACGCAACGCGATTACGATCAGTCGCACGTCGCCGATTCCTATACGCACCACACTACTTGGGAGCGTTGCATCACGCGTGGCGTTCCCGCCGGAATGTTTCCCGCCGGCTATAACAACGCCTACCAGATTTTTCAAACGCCGGGCTACGTGGTGATTTTCTCCGAGATGATTCACGAAGTGCGCGCGATCCCGCTGGATGGTCGTCCGCATCTGCCGGACAGCATCCGCCAGTGGAACGGCGATTCGGTCGGACACTGGGAGGGCGACACGCTGGTTGTGGATACCACGAATTACAACGGCAAGGGCATGATCGCCACCAGCGCTGCCACCGCCCGCATCCGGGGGATTCACCAAAGCGAGGCGCTGCATGTGGTGGAGAGGTTCAAGCGGGTGGACGCTAACACCATCAGCTACGAAGTCACGATTGACGACCCGAACATGTATTCGGCGCCGTGGAAAGTGTCTATGCCGCTGACCAGGAATTCCAGCTATCAGATCTACGAATATGCGTGCCACGAAGGCAACTACGCGATGGAGGACATCCTTCGTGCCGGCCGAGCGAAAGAAAAAGCGGCGGAGGGAGCCGCGAAGTAACCATCAATCTCGACGCCAACAGCCTTCGTCTTACTGGCCGTCCGGCGAAAAGGCTAACAGTACATTGCCTGCCATGCCGCCAAAGCGCGAGTATCCGGAGTTGATGAATACCATGCCATTCACCACTACCGGACCCGGCCCGTCGATCGACCCGCCTTTGGCCTTGATACCGTTCACCGTTTGAAACTCGCGAGCAGTGTCAAAGTCCCAAACCACTTTGCCGTCCTCAGCGGTGTAGCCACGCAAATGGCCGTCCATGGAAGCCGAAAAAACCAGCCCTGGAATCGCTGTAACGGCGGCGGATTGAGCCGGGCTGCAACCGGATGGAGCGTTGGCCGCGCATGGAATCGCGGGCGCATACCAGGCTTTGCTCCCATCCGCGACCCGCAGCGCAGTAAGCCCGCCGCCTTGCTGGGGATCCAAAATGTTGCGGCGCGTATCCATTGGATCCTTGGGCGGTGTGCGGCCGGAGTTGGACGTCGCGGCGTAAACTCTTTGCCCGTCGGTCGCCATGCCCCATTGCACGCCGACACTGGGGCCGGCGTTGGGACCGCGGGTCGCGATGCGCACTTCCCATAGCAGTTCGCCCTTCTTTTCAGGATCGAGTGCGTAAACCATGCCGGATTTCTGGCCGGCCAGCAAAATATCACGCCCTCCAGGAAGCTGCGTCAGAATTGCAGACGAGCCAAAGTCGTAATCCGGGCCATCTTCGCCGGGGCAATTCTGTTTGTCGGTGCCGCAGGAGGAGTTGTAGGCGTCGCCTGGGGTGGTCTGCTTCGACCAGATGACGCGGCCGGTCGCGATCTCAAGCGCTACAATCGCGTCGCTCAGGCTTGTGGCCGGCGAAGAGTAGTTGTCGCCGGTGGCGACGTACATGACGCCGCGTTTTGTGTCGAGTGTGGGTGTAGCCCATACGCCCACGCCGGATGGCCCGAATTGTGGCGTGCCACGCTTGGTCTGGCCGGTTTGTTTCGGCTCCGGTACAAGGTAAGATTTCCAAACCTGCTGGCCATCGCGGATCCGGATGGCTGTGACGCTGCCGCGGAAGGTGCAGCAAGGATACTTCGGATCGAGCGAGCGCGTCTCTTCCCACGCGGCGGCAGGGACGAATACATTGCCGTTGTAGACAACCGGCGTAGCGGTCAGCCGTGCTGCATCGTGCTCCTCGATCTTTTTCTTCCACAAAAGCTTCCCGGTCTCCGCTTCGAGCGAATAAAACCAGCCGGTCTGATCGCCGAATAGCAGCGCGTGCCCCCGGCCGAGCGGAACCGCGAGAATCGACATACGGACGGGTCCGTTGGCTTGGAATACCCATTGCAAACATCCGCTGGACGCCTGCAAAGCATGAATCAAGCCTCCGGCGCTCCCCACGAATACCTGGCGGTCCAGCACGGTAGGCTGCGCAAAGGCGGTGACATCTCCTTCGAACCCAAACGCCCATTTCAATTTGAGCCGCCGGGCCTGGTCGATGCTCAAACCCGCCGCGTCGCCGGGCTGGAAGCGGGCATTCGAGGGTCCCGGACTCCATCCATTCCAGGCCGACTTTGGCGGATCGGTTAGCTTCACAGTGCGGTCGCTACAAAAAGCGGAGGCCGGGGGGCCAGGAGCCGCACCTGCCATACCGAGGTAAGTCGCGACTGCTTCGCGTTCGTCACGGGCCAACGGATAGGCGACCGTCATCATTGCTCCAAAATCGAGGGCCCGCAGGATGCGTGAAGCCGGCATCTGCCGCAGCGCGTCGCGGGGTGGTATTCGTGGGCTGACCTGATCGTGACAACCCGCGCATCGCGCCTTGTACACGGCCTCGCCGGAAGGCGCCGCCGCGATTGAAATCTCCGTCAGCAGCATGAATCCGAGGAAAATTTGTAGGCTGCCCCAACGCATGCGCGCAGTCTATCACATGCACTGCTTCGGCTCGGCGTTCTCTTTCGCTGAATTAGGCCAAACGCCACGCAGCCAGAGTCGCCACGCCGTCATTGTGTGTCAGATCGGGCTTGATTACCAATTCCAGGGACGACACGCCCTCCAAGTTAACTTCATAATCTTCCAGCTCGCTGGTCGAGCCAGCCGGGCTGAAGTTCCATTGCTGCCGCACGATCTCTTTAGGCTGCCCGCCTTCCGCCGGCGACCATCGAACGGTGAATTCCTGGAGGCGGTCGCGCGTCGGCTCCAGAAAATGAAGTTGAATTCGACGCACGGCCAGAGCTTGATCGAAGATAAGGCGGATTTGCTGCTCGCCTTTTTCGGAAGCTCGCCAGCCCGGCCCTGTGTTGGCACTGAACACGGATTCGATAGGAAAGGCGGGATCCTCGGATGAGACTTCGACGGTCGCGATCTCGCCGAGATCCATCCAGCGCTGCCCAGGTTCACTGCTGGCCACCGTTCGATCCGAACCGACAATTCTTTTTCGCACGTTACTATTCTCTCCGAAGCTATGACATTCGCAAAGAACCGGCCAGTCCGCCGCTTTTATTAGGACCGGACAAAACCCCTGCCGCATCTATACTGGTGAGATCAGTTCATTTGGAGGACCATCTTTGGCCGCTGTTATGGACGTTAATCCCCTCGACAAGTCTTCGCAGGAGCCTTTGCCGGCTGGAGATTCGTGTTTGTTGATCATATTTGGGGCATCCGGAGATCTCACACGCCGCAAGCTGATTCCAGGTCTTTATAACTTAGCCTGCGAAGGCTGCATGAATCCTCAGTTCGAAGTGGTGGGAGTCGGACGAACTCCCATCAAATCTGAGGATTTTCGTGCTCAACTGCGCGAAGCGGTGGCAGGCTCCCCCGACACTCGTGAATTCACTGAAAAGGGTTGGCACGAATTCGAGAACCGCCTGACTTACTACGTTGGGGATATTAATGACGGCCAGTTCTACGGACGCCTTCGAGAACATCTGGACCAAATGCAGCGCGCCGGATCGAGCCCGAACCGTTTGTTCTACGTTTCCACTCCCGCGTCGGTGGCGGGTCCAATCATCGAAGGCCTGGCCCAGGCCGGACTCAATCACGGTGAGGCCGGCTGGACCCGGATCATCCTCGAAAAGCCCTTCGGCCACGATCTGAATTCCGCGCGCGAATTAAACGAGGTGGTCCACAAAGCGTTTGATGAGAAGGATGTCTACCGAATCGATCACTATCTGGGGAAAGAGACGGTCCAGAACATCCTGGTGTTTCGCTTCGGCAACTCTTTATTCGAGCCGGTCTGGAACCGGAACTACATCGATCAGGTTGAGATCACCGCGGCCGAAGCGGTGGGCGTGGAGGGCCGTGCGAGCTTCTATGAAGAAACCGGCGCGCTGCGCGACATGGTCGCAAATCACCTGCTCCAACTGCTGGCGTTGACGGCCATGGAGCCGCCCATTGCGTTCGATGCGGATTCGGTGCGGGAACAAAAGGTACAGGTGTTGCGGTCCATCCGGCCAATGACGGTAGATGAAGTGGCGAAAAGGACCGTTCGCGGCCAATACGGGCCCGGCGAGGTGAACGGCAAGCCGGTGGCCGGCTACCGCCAAGAACCGCACGTGAGTGGCAGCTCAGTCACAGAGACGTACGCCGCGGTGGAATTTCACGTCGATAACTGGCGTTGGGCCGGCGTGCCGTTTTACATCCGCACCGGCAAGCGATTAAGCCGCCAGCTCTCCGAGGTTCGTGTGCACCTGAAGCGCACGCCGCAGGCGCTCTTCGCCAGCACGCCGCACGAGCAACTCGGGCCGAATGTCATCACCTTGCGCATTCAACCCGACGAGGGGATCAGCATCGCTTTCGACGCCAAACGGCCTGGCACTCAGATGCGCGCCCTCACAGTGGATGCGAACTTCTCCTACGAGTCCGTGTTCGGCTCCAAGGGACCACCGGCCTATGAAACCCTGCTGCTCGACTCGATGCGTGGAGACACGACCCTCTTTACCCGCCGCGACGAGGTGGAAGCTGAGTGGCGCATCATCACTCCCATCGAAGAAGCCTGGGCGAAGCTGCCTGCTCCGGCTTTCCCGAACTACACCGCCGGGACTGACGGACCGGCTGATGCAGATGCGTTGATCGAAGGAGATCATCGCAGATGGCGCCGCCTGGTCGAAACCCCGGGCTCTGAACCGCACGGCGTTAGCGGGCTGGCGCGGCTGGCGAATCCAAAGTGATGGTGAGGTACGCATGAATCAAGTGGTCGAATCGCAGAAGGCGCTTTACCTGGAAGATTTGCACGTCGGGCAGCGATTTACGTCGGGGCTGTACCGGATGGAGGAGGATCGCATCAAAAGCTTCGCGGCGGAGTTCGATCCGCAGCCCTTCCATCTCGACGAGGCCGCTGCCGAAGCCAGCATCTTTCGAGGGCTAGCGGCTAGCGGATGGCACACGGCCGCGGCTGTCATGCGTCTGCTGGTGACTGGCGGGCTGCCATTGGCGAACGGCATCATCGGGGTCGGAGGAGAGATAGCATGGCCAAAGCCGACCAGACCGGGTGATACGCTGCGCGCCGAAAGCGAAATTCTAGAGATAACCCCCTCGCGCTCCAAACCGAATCAGGCTATCGTCAAAGTGCGAACCATCGCGTTCAATCAGCACGAAGAGCAAGTCTACTTGTTTACTGCCAAGGTCCTGGTTTTCAGACGCACGCCGGTCTAGCGGCGTTGAACTTACTCAGCCCGGTCACGCCGCCTCCCGTTCAACTACCGCGCTGTCGATTCTCGCTACCCGAACGGACTTCGCTATGCCGAAGAACCTGAGAATCTTGATTTGAATCCAGGACAAATCAAACTCATACCAAGCCAGCCCATGCCTCGCAGAGGTCGGGTGTGCGTGGTGGTTGTTGTGCCAGCCCTCGCCTGAGGTGATCAGGGCAATCAACCAGTTGTTGCGGGAATCATCGCGGGTTTCGAACCGCCGGCTGCCCCACATGTGTGTTGCTGAGTTGACCAGCCAAGTGCAGTGCAGACCAACGACGACGCGGAGACAAATGCCCCACAGCACGAACGGAACACCGCCCATGGCAAAGAGCAGGACGCCCAGCACGATCATGGGAACCCAATGATAGTCGTTGAGCCAGACATAGAAGCGATCTTTCGTCAGATCCGGCGCATACTTCGACAGCAGCCGAGTGTCGCTATGTTTGGTCTCTCCGACCAGAAGCCAGCCCATGTGAGCCCACCAGCCGCCATCACGCGGCGAGTGCGGATCGCCGGGCTGATCGGATTTCTGGTGGTGGATTCGATGCGTCGCCACCCAGAAAATCGGCCCGCCTTCGAGCGTCAGAGTGCCACAAACAGCAAAAAAATACTCGAGAGCCAAAGGCACCTGATACGACCGATGAGTGTGCAGCCGGTGATAGCCCATGCTGATGCCCAGGCCTGTGCACATCCAGTAGAGGAAGAGCGCGACAGCAAGTGCATGCCAACTGAAGACGAATAAAGCGGCCACCGCCCCCAGGTGGAATAGGCCGAAGGCAATGCTATTGGTCCAGTTTATCTTTCGAGTATCGGCTAGCTCGATCAGGTCGGTGCTCAACGGGCCTCCTGGCATCGTGTCACATTCAAAATTAACAGGGATTTCACTCGCGGTCTGTAATGGTTATGTAATATGTGGGGACGGACTACACTGCCCGCCCATATACCTTGCAGAGCCGCCATCAACACTGAAGTTTATCGCGCACCCTTCTTCAAAGAGAGAGCCATGGTGATACGATGCAAACGTGCCGACTCTAAACACCATTGCGCCTTTTTTTGTCGTAGACGATCTCCAGCCAAGCCTCGACTTTTATCGATCCAAGCTGGGCTTCGAGATCACCTACACAGGAGGAGGAAATGGAGACGGCGAAGATTTCTTAGGCATCGTCCAGCGCGACGGCGTAATGATCATGCTTAAGGCCATCGCGCCTGAGATCCATCCCCAGCCAAATCATTCCCGCCATAAATGGGCGCGCTGGGATGCTTATGTCTACACTTCCGATCCCGACTCGCTTTATTCGGAGTACGTCGCGAATTCCGTACCCATGCACCGCCCCATTGCCGACACCAGCGACGGCCTTCGAGCTTTCGAGATCATCGACAACAGCGGGTATGTGATCTGTTTCGGACGGACGCAAAACTCCTAGTGTGTCGGGCTGGTTCCGGCCGATTGGCGCCGCTTCCAGCCCAACTTTTCGCCGCCAGATACCTAACTCCGCTTGCATCTGAATTCCGGAATCACTCGAGTTACGTACAGGCCGTCGGGTCCGACCGGAAGGTAACCCGCCGGGCAGACATATAACTCAAAGCCCCCATTATCGCGGACTTCCCGGCTGGACAATCCGGTGCTGTTGTGGCGTCCCGGCCGCAAATCCATCGCTCCGCCGCCCCCGTGCCCCGGTTGGTTGGGAACGAATGTTACGCTCAGGCTCTGAGAGCAGGTGTTTTCATAGGCCAGCCAGTTGTACATGGCCGGGTCATAGAACTGGCGGATGCATCCGTTATACTCCGGAGTCACATATTGTTGCGCCGAGGCCGTAGTAGCGCCCAGCATCAGCAATCCATACACAGCCAAACCGAACAAATAGGTTTTCATATAGGTTCTCCCTTTCAGTTTCTGAGTTCTTGCGCCGGGGCCCGGATTTGGGGGGCAGCCCCCTTCAGAAGCTCTTCCGAACGTCCGGCTTCACTGGGACAAGCGCAGGATCAAACAGAAAGGGGTAATTTTCTCAGTCTGAATAAGTCGTGCTGCCACAGCCTTTTTATGGCATGATCCTTGTCAATGCACCAAGAGAGCATGGAAACATGAGTATCACCTTCGGGCGCGGTGCGCTGTTGATCTTTTTTGTTTCTACGTGCCCATTTTTGGTGTGGGCTCAACCGGGGATCGCTAACCGCAATGTGATTCTCCGCCGTGACCCCTCAACCGCGAGTCCAGTTCTGGATCATCTGCCGAAAGCGTCCAGAGTCACTCTAGTGGACGCCAATCCGGATAGTGGCTTCTTTCATGTTAGGACGGAGGATGACGAGGTCGGTTGGGTCTGGTCGAAGTTCATCAGCGTTTCGCTGCCTCCGGCATTGCCGCCACCCTCGGCTCCGGGGACACCACCACCGACAAGTACGCAGTGTGATGCCAGCTTATGGAATCACGTCTACCATTCGCAACGGCTTATCGTGAATCAGCCGTGCATAGCTGTGACCGGAACCATTGTGGATGCAAGCGGGGGCCAACGCCGCGATGGGGTCCGCCACGAGAAGGATGGAGACACGCACGGATGGCTCAACGTCGACTCCGAGTTTCAGAATCTTCTGAACGCCGGAAATATGAGCGAAGAGGGTGGCAACCTGGTGTTCGAAATCGTATGCAGGTTCCCAGTGACTCAACCGGACGCCAGGTCGGCGTGTAAGGGGTACAAGGATCATGTCCAGCTTCCCGCAGTGGGCTCCCACGTTCGCATAGAGGGAAGCTATGTGCAGGACACTTTTCATGCGCACTGGATGGAAATTCATCCCGTGACAAGCATCACCGTGATTCCATCGAGATTCGAGCGGTCGAGTGGAGATGTTGAGAAAAGGGAATTCTGGAATAATACAAATTACCGTGACACACGACAAGATTCGGGACTATCTTGCCCCGAACAGCGGGAGTGCAGAATGAGCGAATCGCGAAAGTGGGCAGCCAGTTCTTCGAGGCGGAACTTCCTCAAGGCCGCTGCCGGCGTCACCGCCGGCGCGGTATTGAACCGGCAACCGCTGCGGGCCCGCAAGCCTTTCCCAAGATCAATCCGCAGTTCATGATCACGCCCGATCAGGCGTGGGACTGGAACATGTTCAAGAGCCAAGGGCGGTCCCACCTACGCCGGCAGCAGCGGGCTGGAAGCGCTTCACGGATTTCCTCATCTCGAAGATGCCGGAGTTTGGCGCCGTCGATCTGGACTACGTCGAGATCCCCTACGACCATTACATCGTGGACGATTGGCCCGATCGCCGCACCCACATCCACGACTCCGGCGTGGCGCTCGAGAAGCTCGTCACCGACGGGACGCCGGTGCCGGTGGTGGCCTCGTACGGCATGACGTCCGGCTTCACGCCGCCCGAAGGCGTCACCGCACAGATGCTGTATTACGACCCCGCCCATCCGCCGGCCGCCGGGGAGATCGCGGGGAAGATTCTCGTCTTCCAGACGGCGCCCTATCCAAATCCGCCGTACTCCAATTCGTTCCTGGACAACTACACGCTGACCGACTACGAGTGGCGTTCACCGGGCAAATGGGCACCGCTGTTTACACCTCCGCCGACGAGCGTCACGAGCTCCTATCATTGCCGCTGGGTCTGGAGTCAGCTGAACGGATTTGCCGCGATCGGCATCAAAGGACACGCGGCGGGCATCGTCGTCGTGTACGACCTGTCGCCGGGCGCGGCGTTCGGGCTGGCGCAGCGTAGCGTCTACACGCCGGATGCGAAGGCGGGACTCGGCGCGAAGTACGTCAACTGTCCCACGCTCACGCTCGATCGCGTGAACGGCGCGAAGGTGCTGGCGGACGCGAAGGCCGGCAAGACGGCCACGTTGACGCTCACCGCCCGCTTCCAGCGCGACACCGGCAAAGCCATCATCGCCTATTTGCCGGGCAAGAACTATGGCACGCCGCAGGACGAGCAGGTCCTGCTCGCCACGCACACCGACGCCATGTCGTTGATTGAAGAGAACGGCGGCCTGGGCGTGCTCGGCATCATGTCCTACTTCAATCACATTCCGCGGTCGGCACGGCCGCGCACGCTGGTCTTGTACTTCGACTGCCGGCACTTCATGCCGGGCGGCGAGGGCAGCTGGCCGCAATTCGACTACTACACGATTCACCCCGAGCGACTGAAGCCGATCGTGGCGACGCTGGGCATCGAGCACATGGGCGGCCGGCAGACGATCGAAACCGGGCCCGGCGGCAACACATTACGTCTACTCCAGCGAGCTCCCGGAAAACGGCGGCGTCATCACGAGCCTGATGGACGTCTACAACAACAACATCTGGCTGGTGGAGGCGATCGCGAGAGCGGCGACCGACAATCACTGGCCCCGGGTCGACGTCAAAGCCGGCAACGTGGGACCCGGCGTCAACGGCGGGTTCCAGGGCACGGTGAAGAGTCCGATGAACAAGGGCCGGGCATACGGGATCCCCGGCATCGGGCTGGCGGGCGACTGGCCCGGCGGCTGGACACAGACCTACGCGCAAGTGGACACGGAGGCCGGAGCGCACGGCTTCGACAAGGACTACTTCGTGCAGCAAGTGGCCGGTTTGTCGCAGCTCGCGGGCGAGTTCATGCTCGTCAAGCCACTGGTCATCGACCTCGGATGGGGCACGCTCAAGTCGGCACTGGTGAACCTTCAGGACTCCGGCTTCGTCGCGCCGCACGATGCCGCCACGCACCGGCAAACGCTCTTGAACCAGTACGTCGCGGCATTCAGACACGTTGAGGCCGCCGCTCTCGATGAGGCCAAGAGCACGCTCAAAGACCTCGCCGCCAATATTTCTGCCTGGGTCGTGCCGGACCAGCAAGCTGCCGTCAGTAAACTAGTGGACGGCCAGCTAGCGAAGTTGGCTTGAGCAACCCCTGGATTCGGGCAAAATCCGCGCGTTTAAAGTAGAATGACCCCATCCGCGCGAAACAGGAGGCGCAATATCGATGAACCTGCGATTGAAGGTAAAAGCCGCGGTTGGGTCCTTTCTGCTGGCCATGCCTTTGGCGGCCGCATCCATTCAACCGGCCAAACCCGAGGAGGTTGGGCTCTCGGCGGAGCGGCTGGGGAGAATCCATGAGACCATCCAGCGTCATATCGCCGCACATGATATCTCCGGCGCGGTTACGCTGGTAGCGCGCAAAGGGCGGGTCGCGCACTTCGAAGCGCAAGGCGTGATGGATGTCGAATCCAAGAAACCAATGACCAAAGACGCCCTGTTCTGGATCGCTTCCATGTCGAAGCCCATAACCGGCGTCGCAATTATGATGCTGGTGGAAGAAGGCAAAGTGCGGCTCACCGATCCAATTTCGAAATTCATACCCGAATTTCGGGGGTTGAAGGTAGCAATGCTGCAGGAACGCACCGGGCCTCCGGGGGCGCCCGCCCCGGCGGGAGACACGGCCGCTCCTTCGTTCTACACAGTTCCGGCTGCGCGCGAGATCACCATCCGCGATCTGCTGACCCACACCTCCGGTTTGGTAAGCGGCGGGCCGGCGAGCAGCGCCGAGGTGCAGAAGGTTGCGCGCAAGCCCGGAGAGACGCTGGCCGATTACATTCCCCGGTTAGGCGCGGTGCCTCTGGATTTCCAGCCTGGAACGCGGTGGAGTTACAGCCCCGGCGCAGGCTTTGATACGCTGGGACGCGTAGTCGAAATCGTCTCCGGTCAAAGTTACGACCAGTTCCTACGGCAACGCATCCTCGGTCCACTCGAGATGAAGGACACTGTCTTTCACCCCGCCGAAGATCGGCTGCCGCGCGTCGCCACAATGTATCACCGCGCGTCGAATGCCCTCGAAAAGGCTGACACGCGCGACCGGCTGAGCAACACCACTTATTTTTCGGGCGCGGGCGGATTGATGACCGATGCCGAAGATTATTTGCAGTTCGGCGAGATGCTGGCGAGTGGCGGACAGTGGAACGGCAAAAGGCTGCTGAGCCCCAAGACCGTGGATCTAATGGCGTCGGTACACGCACCCGATACGCTGCCGGGGCGCCCGAAGGGGCGCAGCTTCGGACTGAGCGTGCAAGTGATCAACGACGCGGTAGCGGCCGGCTTCCGGGTCTCGGACGGCAGCTTTGGCTGGGATGGCGCCTTCGGCACGCACTTCTGGGTGGACCCCAAGGAGAAGGTGGTCGGCATCCTCATGATCCAGACCAACAACCCGAACCGGGAGCTTGACCGCGATTTCGAGAATGCCGTGATGCAGGCGGTGGTGGAGTAAGGCTCTCAGCTCCACCAACGGTCTTGCCTAACGGGGCGCGCGCGGCGCGGGCAGGAACTTCTTGTTGATCTTGGCGATTACTACGAAATTCGGATCCACCATCTCGGCCAGATGAATTTCGGCTGTCTTCGACAGCAACTCATAAGCATCCATCTCGGACAAACCGTATTGATCGTGGATCCAGCCGATCAGCTCGGTAAACGCAATACGCAAGGCGTCGTCTAGCGGTCGGTAGATGCCGGCCGCCATAATGTAATCGTTGTTTTCAAAACGCGGCCAGCTGATCTTGTGTTTCTTTACTAGTTCCACCTGGAACCGGACCAACATCGAAACCTCGATCGCGGTTCCATCGACCTCGCCATCGCCCATGGCGGCGTGGCCGTCGCCCAGAAATAGAAGCGCACCCGGGACATTGACCGGGAGGTACAGCGTGTTTCCCGCACTCGCTTCCGACGAATCCATATTGCCGCCGAACTCGGCCGGAACAATCGAGCTGCGCATTTCCCCGTCCGCCGGCGCGACGCCGACGCAGCCCAGGAATGGATGGAGCGGAATCTTCACCGTGAACTTGGAATCGGCGGCCTGAAACGTCGCGACATTCGCGGTCTTGTCGATGGCATAGGTCCAGGTCCGGCGTGGAATCCCCGGCCCGAGAATAGGCGTGAAATGGCTGCTGTTCAGCGCGCCAAAGCCGGGGCCTGCACTCCCCCAACCCTCTTTGCCGTTCACTTCCAGGTGTAAGAAATGCACCGCCAGCATATCGCCAGGCTCGGCCCCATCGACGTAGAAGGGACCGGTGAGTGGATTAGGCCCGCCAGGTTTAAGACCGGCAGCTTCGATGGCCTTGCCGTCAGCGTCCACGGTGTTGGTATCCACCGTGTCGCCGGGCTTGATATGCAGCACCGGCGGGAGCGTGCCGTACTCAAACTTCAGCTCCTGAAGTTTCAGGTCGTATCGGACGGCGCGCGACTTGGTTGCGCTGGCCGAAGATCCTTGCGCCTGCGCCGGCCACGGAACAGCCGCCAGGAAGAACAACGAGAGACCGCACGCCGCTGCCAGATTCGTGCGCATCAGAAAATGATCTTTAGCGCGATCTGTGTGTTGAACGGCTCGCCCGGACCAATTCCCGCGGAACCGTTATAGTCCCCGATGGTGTCCGAACTTTGTCCGAATCCACCCCCGATGTAGCCGCTGGGAGGCGCCAGGTTCACGCGGTTAAAGACATTAAACATTTCGACACGAAGCTGGGCATGCAGCCTTTCTTTAATCGGGATATTTTTCAGGAAAGAGAGATCCACATCGCCGTAACCCGGCCCTATCACTGTGTTGCGCCCCACCGAGCCGAAACTGCCGTTCGCTGGATTCACGAACGCATTGGGATTGATCCACTGCACGGGATTGCCCTGGGTTTGCGAGCGATCCACGCCCTGGTAGGGATTTCCGACCTGCACGCCCCGGTCGGTGTTTTCCCCGGTGCCGCTGGTGTCGGACGTGGCGTGGATGGTGAACGGGGTGCCGGTGTGAAATTGAAGCTTGCTGCTCACCTGCCAGCCGTGAGTCAGCCAGCCGGGGCCGCGCTTAGCTCCGGGAATATCGTAGACCAGGTACGCATTGAAATTGTGGCGGATATCGAAATCCGAGTTGCTGTAGTCGCCTTTGAAGTTGGTGCTGTCCTGCGGAAGCGCGCCGACATACTGCGTAATTTCGTCCAGCGAGTGGGCCCAGGTGTAATTGAACTGCGAACTCAGGCCATGCCAGACGGTGGTGCGGAGCGATATTTGAAGCCCGTTATAGTTGGATGTCCCTTGGCTCTGGATTTCGTCGATGACACCGAAGTTCGGGTATTGAGAGAAATAGGGACGGCTGGCTTGCTGGTAGGTAAACCCGGCCGGATTGGTCCCATCGATAAAGCCACTGCCCAGCGCGGCCTGATTGATGTCCCGCAGCACCAGCAGCCGGCGTCCCTGGGTGCCGACATAGCCCACCTGGAGGATCACATTACTGCCCAGGCTTTTCTGGACGTTCAGGTTGTAGCTCAGATCATATGCAGGCCGGAAATTCGGGCTTACCGAGAATAGATTGACCACATTGTTGCCAGTTAGCGAGATAGAGCTGGGAAAAATCTGTTGCCCGGGCACGATGGTGTAACCGTTCTGTTGGATGAGGGCCACCGGCTTAGATCCGGCTGGATTTCCTTCCACCCCGATAGGCCCGTTGTTCTGAGTAGATGCAGTCGCCAAGCTGAACGAGTTATCGAGGAATGGCACCATGGCGGGAGTGTCGAAGAACAGGCCGAAGCCGCCGCGGATGACGAGATCGCCCTTGCTGCCCGGCTGATAGGCGAAGCCGAGGCGCGGGCTGAAGTTTTTCCAGTAGCGGGAGTAGATGTTTCCGACCTGCTGGCCGGCCACCACCAGGCCGCCCTTGGCCGGGTTGAAAACTGAAAGGTCCTGACCGCCATCATGGATCGGCCCTTCGTATTCATAGCGGATGCCCAAGCTCAGGTTTAGCTTGCGAGTGGCCTGCCAGGAATCCTGCGCGAACAGATTGAAGCTGTTCATGGTCACGAACCGCTCTTGATTCCCGCGCATAATGATGGACTGGTAGACATAACCGGCCATGAAGTCGGCCAGTGACGCGATATTGGTGTCGAAGTTAGGGTCGTTGAGCTTATCCGCCCAGGGCCCTTGCGCACCATTAAAGAAGAAGGCGCCCCGTCCGCCGGTGGTGTAAAACGAGTCGATGCGGGCTTGTCGAACCTCGCCGCCGAAACGCATCTGGTGTGCGCCCTTGGTCCAACTCAAGGCGTCCGACAGGTGACCGGTGGCGTCGTTGCGGCCGGAACTGGGTGTTAGGCCGGTGCTGTCGAAACCGTTGATGGAAATCAGTGGAGCGCCGGCCAGATTCGGCGAATTCACACCCGTATTCAATCCCAGAGCCACCGGATTGATCGCGGTGTTGGCGTCGGAGAACACCTGGTTGAAATAGCTGACACCGAAGAGCACCTGGTTGGTGATGGCTGGAGTCACGATCGTGTTGTAGATCAGGGAGAAGTTCTGAACGTGCATCGGACCGACCTGATAGTAGTACGGGATGTGCGATCCGACCGGGGCAACTTGAACGCCCTGGCCCACGAACCATCGGAAGGACAAGCGGTTGCGATCGCTGAAGCTGTGATCCAACTTAACCAGGCCGTTGTGGCTGAAGCCGATTTCCGGCACAGGAGTGAAAAAGTTGCTCGGCGTACCAGGTCCGGCGAGCGCATTAGCGGGCCACAGCGCATTCAACAGGTTCTGTGAAACCGGATTCACGGGAACGTTGAATTGACTCAACAATTGCAGCGCTTCCTGCTGATAGCCGACAGTCGGCGTGGTGGCCAAGGCTTGGCTGCCGATCACGAACTTCTGTTCCTCGTAGGTGGCGAAGAAGAATGTCCGGTCTTTGATGATGGGCCCTCCCAGCGAAAACCCATAGTGCTGGTTACGCAGCTTGTTCTTTGGAGATCCTTCCGGTGCGAAAGGCGATTGCGAAGCCAGGAACTCATTGCGGTTGTAATAGTAGGCGCTGCCATGCAGCTGGTTGGTTCCGGATTTAACGATCAGGTTGATGGTTCCCCCCGGGTTGCGTCCCGACTCCGGCCCACCCTGTGTCTGGAGTGAGAATTCTTCCAGCGAATCCAGCGGCAACAGTACTCCGGGAATGCTTTGAATGCCGCCCTGGTTCACCGCCATGATGTTCCACCACTGGTCGTTGTTGTCGGTTCCCTCGATTTGCCAGTTGACTTGATTGGCCCGCGCTCCGTTCACCGATCCGTTCGCTCCGGCGGCATAGCCCGAGAAACTCGTCGAAAGCGCAATCATCTGGGTGAAATCGCGGCCGTTGATGGGAAGATCCTGGACCGTCTGAGTTGAGACGGTGGTAGTCAGCGTGGTCTCGTTCGTCTCCAGCGCCACGCTGGATGCAGATACTTCCACCGTGGACGCTACTTGTCCGACGGCCAGCTTGACGGGCAAACTGTAAATCGATCCGGCCGATACGCGGACGCCGTTCACGGTAACCGTCGAGAATCCGCTCTGGGATACTGCCACGGTGTAGGTGCCGGGCGGAAGGTCCGCAAAACTGAACTCGCCTGCGCTGGACGACGTGGCAGTGTAGTTCAAGCCGGTGGCTTCGTTATTAGCCTTTACCTGCGCTCCAGCCACGATCGCGCCGGACTGATCGGTCACGATTCCGCTGATACCGCCTCGAAATGTTTGCGCGGAACCTGCCGCGATGACAATGAGAAGAGCAAAAATAGTCAGGACGATGCGTTGCATACAACCCCTTTTCTCTCTGAGCAGAGTGCGTGATGGGATTACTAGTACCATGGACAGGACGCTATGTCAATTACAAATGTCAAATCTGCGCGGAAAGTTTATCTTCCAACAAAAAGAGATAGTCTTCCTATATGCGATCTGACATTGTTCCAGGGGCCATCTTCCCCGACTATGAGCTTTCCGATCACACCGCGAAACGTCGGAAGCTATCCGAGCTGCAAGGACCACATCCCATGGTTCTCGTCCTTAGCCGGGGAGGCTTCTGCCCCAAGGATCGCCGGCAGGCGGAAGGGCTAGTTGAACTGCATCGTGAGCTCGAGGTTGCTTATTGCAGGCTGGTCACCATTAGCACCGACAATATCACTAACACGAACGAATATCGCACCGGAGTCGGCGCCCACTGGCCGTTCCTCTCCGACGCGGGGCGCATCGTTCAAAAAGATCTCGACATCGCCGAATACACTGACCCCATCAACAATCCGATGATCCCCCACGTAATTGTCCTCGAGCCCGACCTTCTGATTTATAAGATCTATAACGGCTACTGGTTCTTCGGCCGGCCTACTGTGGAAGATCTCCGCCAGGACCTGCGCGTCGTTACCAGGAAATGCCGGCCAGACTGGGATATCACCAAGCCCGAACTCAAAGCGGCCTGGCAGCAGGGCCGTAAGGAACTCTTCTACCCTTACGGCAAAAAGTATGCCCAGACTCTCGGTGAACAGGACTAGGAACGCTATGGCATCAGCCTTTCCTCAGGAGCGGGCCTTCGGCCCAGTCACTCCCGTATTGCGCGTGCGCGACGTCGCCGCCAGCCGCGATTACTACGTTCAGGCCCTCGGGTTCAAGGTTAACTTCGAGACCGAGGACTTCGTGTCCATCTCTCGCGGCCGTTGCGGTATCTTCCTCTGCCAGGGCGATCAGGGTCATCCGGGCGCCTGGGTCTGGATCGATGGCATTGACGTGGACGCCGTTTATATGGAATTCCAGACCACCGGGGCAAAGATCCGCCACCCTCCCACGAACTACTCCTGGGCCCTCGAAATGCAGGTTGAAGACCTGGATGGCAACATCCTGCGCATTGGATCCGACCCCCGCCCCGGAGAACCGGACGGCGAATGGCTCGACATGTACGGCCGCCGCTGGCTTAACCGCAAGCCCATCGATCAGGACTGAAGATCTCTCGACGGCAGAAGCCGGCATGTTCGGAAGCCACCCGCGCCGCGTCCGACGAAACCTGAAACACGGTAGCTCTCCGCGTACAATTTTCAGCCTTGTGCCCGAAAGCGAGCCGCTTCCGGATTGCGTACCAAGCGAATTGAGAGTGGCGACAAACTTGCACAGCTCTCACTTGGGGCGGCTGACGTCGGCCTGGACGTGCTCGAAACAGTCACATAGAAAGAAGAATAAACAATGTCGTTCTTGGCTTGGATTGTTTTAGGATTACTTGCTGGTTTCATCGGCAGCAAGCTGGTAAACAGACGCGGGGAAGGGTTGATACTCGACATTCTCCTGGGCGTTGTGGGTGCCATTGTAGGCGGGTGGCTGTTCACTACTTTTGGCGCCAGTGGCGTAACCGGACTAAACCTGTACAGTCTGCTCGTCGCCGTTATTGGGGCCGTGGTGGTTCTTATGGTCTATCACGCGATTCGCCGCGTTTAACACTCGGGTTGGATCGGCCGCGCGGTGAATACACCTACTTCCGATCGCCGGAGGTGTGATCGCAGATGCCAACTGTCCTCCCGATGAAATAACCCACCACAATGGCGAGCACAAAGCAAAGAACGATTGGCGAGGGACCGTCCACAATCATTCATCGTCCGAATGAACTCCGATCTTCATAGAACCAATCCGCTGTTCTTCAGACAGGCGACCAGACATAGGGGGACTTTGACGATCCAGTGGCCGCTTCAAACGCCAGCATCGCATAGCAATCGGCGTTCTGCAGCCGAAGGTTTGCCGCCAGAGTCTGCGCGGTCCCTTTGTGGTAATAACCGAAGTCGGTAATGGGCGGAGTGTTGGAGACGAAGTGAGCCAATTCGTGCACGATCGCATAAGACCTCTGAATCGTGGCTGTAAGTACAAACCGGAACGTCACGTAAATCGTATCTTCGCGAATCACTACGGTTTGTCCGGTAACGTTATGTTTGCCCAGATCAGACTTGCCCTGCTGGAAAAACCCTCCGGCCTGGCACCATGCGATCTGGTCGCTAGGATGCGCTAATACCGGCTCTGGCTGAAAAGTCTCGGAACCCCACAGGCCCCCGGGCCGCTGGAACACCTTCAGCATTCGATCGAATATTAGGGTCAACTGTTGGCGAACGCTCGCCTGGTCCGACAAGAAGTACTTCTGCATTAATGCCGGAGCTGACTGCGACAACAGCGCCGCCTGTGTCGCCAGTATCCAACCCCGGGCTTGCCGGAATGATTCGGCGATGTCCGGCAGCACCTGTCCGGGCGATAGACCCCAGAGCCGGATCAGATCCTCCATGGTGGGAGGCTTTTGAAGCACTAGACTTAAGAGTTCATTCAACTTCTGGATGGTCTGTCTGCCCGGTTCTATTAATCCGTCGGCTTGGTTCCATCCGAAATGCTTCACCTGAAATTTCTGAATCGCGGCCTTGGTCAGCCGGCCACAATCGCCATCCACTACTAATGCCGGGGCAGGGCCGCCATCTCCGGTTGTAATCCAGTTCAGCCCGCGTTGTATCAGGGTCACGTCGGACCATACGTTGTCACCATTGATGCCTACAGGTTTTGAGATCTGGAGAGGCAGGGCTAGCGGCGCTTGAAGCTGAGCCGGCGTCACCAGCCACCCCGACCCCAACGGATTCGTAGTTCGCGCGCACATACCTCCACTGTTGGTACAGACAAACATCGTTTCAGCCTCCGTTCCGGGTTATATCTTTCCATAACGGAATCACGACGACAAGCCCCGCCTGACGTACCGATCTTCAAATCGCGGAGGCGCCTGATCGGTTGATGTACAATGGCCGTCTAAGAACTGGCGGGAGATTCCTACTGGAGGGCGCATGTGGCTTGATCGGATCACTCGGCGCGATGCGCTCTATGTGCTCGGTGCGGCGCGGCGCCGCAGGCTCGCGCCCAGGGAGGACTCCTCCGCGCCACGCGTGTGGATCATGTCGCACTGTCGGTCGGAGATATCGACAAAGCCATGCTGTTCTACCGTCGTCTCTTCGGCAATGAAGTCCTGAAAGATAGCCGGACACCACGTCGTTACCTGCGCCTCGGCCCTTGCTATATGGCGATCGCTCCGGCCCCAGCTGGCGAAGCCAAGCGCATCGATCATTTCGCCGTCGGCATTGAAAATTTCAACGCGGCCGGCATGAAGCGTACGCTCGAAAACGCGGGATTGAAAGTGCGGGAATCGAATGTCGGGCTCTTTGTTCAGGACCCCGACGGCAACAGCGTGCAGATCTGGGCGGACCAATCGTGGAAACAACTCAGCAACGCCGCGCCCGAAGCCGGGCCCAAAACAGGAAGCTCTTTTTCGTTCCCGCGGAATGCACCACCTGGCGATCCAGGTCAGCGACATGGCGCAGGCAACCGCATTTTATCGAAAGCTGTTCGGCGAACCGACTCCAGGACAGGGTAATCCGCCGCAGCCGACCTTCCAGGCCGGCGAGACCAGAATCCTGCTCTACAACCCGGCGCCCAATAAGCCGCCTAAGATCGACCACTTCAGCGTGCTGGTCGATAACTTCGACGCCCCTTCGGCCTTAAAGGTCGTTAAATCGCTCGGCGCCAATGCGGAGTTGTCGAAAGCAGGGAACTCTGAATGAGTTTTTCGATCCCGATGGCATCCGCCTGCAGGTGACGTTTCCGGGACAAACGTACGGGACTACAACGCAGAAGTAGAAACTGCTGAATCGCCTTTCACACCAGACGAATACCTTCGCTGATTCGATGGCCGAATCAGATTCTGAAAGCGCTTCTCCGTTATGACCTTGATTTGATGCCCCCGTTCCCGTTCATGGTCCAGGTCCAGCAGTTTCTGTCCTTTCTTTTCGGCCTTCCAGCGGGGCGACTGCTCGCCCACCACCAGGATGTCCGTGGTGCGGCTGACCTTCGATTGTGAAATCCCGCCAGCCCGTTTTACGAGCAGCTTGGCGGCTTTCTTTCGCAGCATCTTCAGCCGTCCGGTGAACACTACGCGCTTGCCCTCAAGCGACCGCACCACCGTTCGTCCGGCTGAGGCGTCCGGCTGCGGTCTCTCCAGCGCCTTGAGCATTTCAGCCGCATTCGCGAAACGTCTTCTTCTTTCGCCGATGCAACGTTGGATTACGGCCTTAGCCCACGCGCTGCAGTCCAACGTCTTTACGACTCCGGGAGTGAGCCTGGATTTCTCACAACCCAGCAGCAGCAAAGCAAACAGCTTCCCGAGGTGGTAGACATCATCGGCCGGGAGCCACGCGCGCGTCTTCCCTTCTTTGATAGCTGTTGGAGCGAACCACGGAGCAAAAATGTTAGCCTTGGCCTCTTGTTTGCCCAGGCGCTGCGCGGCAATTCCGAAATCTCCCAGCTTGAGCTCCCGGCCCGCCGTTACAAAAACGTTCCGGGGAGTGATGTCGCGATGAACCAATCCCGCGGCATGGAGCAGCCGAAGAGACCCGAGTAACCGAACGATTTCGCGCCGCGCTTTCGATTCCGGCCAAGGCTCGGAATGCTCCTGAACATAATGCAGCAGATCCCCGCCTTCAACGAATTCTGAGACGAGACAGTAAAGGGGTTTGTGCTCGTTACCCCGCTGCGCCCAAGCGAAAGATTCATGCACTCGAACTATCCCAGGTGTGTCCCGCAGTAATTCGCCGAAATAAGCTTCCCGGTGCCAAGCTCCCACCTCGAGCGTAACCTTCAAGACGTACGTCCCAGGCAGAGCCGCACCGCCCGTAACGTTTGTGACTCGATAGACTGCGCCGAATCCACCGGTCCCCAAGACTTCGCCTATTGGATACTGCCGGCCACTGGCCGCGCTTCTGACCACCGACCCGAACTGCAACCGAAGGTCACGATTTTTCGGCGCAGGAATCCTTCCCGGGTTGTTGGCTTCAACAGTCAGCGACCGCGTAGCTATCGCCTGCTGCGTGGACATCTTCACAGTCTATACCTCCCGGAATCGCGACGTCCCTACAAAAGGCTGCAGTAAGTTGCAACCGAACTTGGTCAGTTGGAATCCGATATACATGCCAAAGGTCATTCGTTTTCATGAGTTGGGCGGGCCGGACGTTTTGAAAATTGAAGAGAGCACGTCCAGGCAGCCCGGCCGGGGCGAAGTGCGCTTAAAAGTTCAGGCGGTGGGCTTGAATCGGGCGGAATTGATGTTCCTCCATGGCCAGTATCTCGAACAGCCCAAAATGCCAGCCGGGCTTGGTTATGAGGCGGCGGGCGTGGTGGACACCGTTGGCCCGGATGTGGACAAGACCTGGGTGGGCAAAACGGTCGCTACCATTCCATCCTTTTCCATGAATCAATACGCCATGCTGGGCGAAGAGGTAATTGCTCCGGCCGGTGCTCTGGGTGAGTATCCGGCGAAACTGTCCGCGGCGGAAGGCGCGGCTATCTGGATGCAGTATCTGACGGCATATGGGGCGCTGGTTGCAATTGCACATCTGGCAAAAGGAGATTTCGTCGTGATCCCGGCAGCGTCGAGCAGTGTGGGCATTGCCGCCATCGAGATCGCCAAAGCTGAGGGCGCTGTTTCAATTGCAACCACCCGCAAAAGCAATAAGAAATCTGAACTGCATTCTCTAGGGGCGAACCACGTGATTGCCACTGAGGAAGAAGATCTCGTTGCACGCATGCGGGAGATTACCGGTGGCCAGGGGGCGCGGGTGATCTTTGATCCCGTAGCCGGGCCGTTTCTGGAAAAGTTGGCCGAAGCTGCCGCGCCCGGCGGGATTATTTTCGAGTATGGAGCGCTTTCGATGCAGCCCACACCCTTTCCGCTGTTCGCGGCGCTGGGGAAGGGGTTAAGCGTTCGCGGCTACACCCTAATGGAAATCACATCCAATCCGCAGAAGCTCGAATTAGCGAAAAAGTACGTCTACGACCGGTTGGCCGATGGGCGGTTCCATCCCAAGATCGCAAAGACATTTCCGTTTGCGCAGACCGTGGCGGCGTACAAATATCTGGAGTCGAACGCCCAGGTTGGCAAAGTTGTGATCACTGTTCCTTGAGATGCGAACCGCCAAAACTTCGCGTTAGCGCACGCCGATAGTCTTCGAGTGAACCGCCGGCTCGACTACCGCCGCGACCGACGTTTTTGAACGCTCGGCTGCGATCTTTGGAATCGTAAAGGAAAACGTCGATCCTGTGTCCGGCTTGGAATCCATCCAAATTCTTCCGCCGTTCCGTTCTACAACTGCTTTGCATGTTGCTAAACCGATTCCGCTGCCCTCGTATTCCTCCCCGCTGTGAAGCCGTTTGAACAAGCCGAAGATTTCGTCGGCGTGCTTCATGTCGATTCCGATGCCGTTGTCCTTAACCTGGAAGATCCATTCCTTTGCGTTCTCCACCGCGGTGATCAGGATTTCAGGCTGTCGGCTCCCGCGATACTTGATCGCATTGGTGATCAGATTGGAAAAGACCTGAGCCAGGCGATCGCCGTTCGCTTGAACCACCGGTAGCTCATCGAAGGTTATAACGGCATTCTCGGCATCGATCATGTAATGCAGATTTTGTATGACTTGCTGCAGCACCGTGTGAGAGTTGCACGCAGCCCGGTCTTGCATATCGGAGCTAGCGCCGGCATAGTCCAACAAACCTTTAATCATCGATTCCATCCGTTTAACCCCACTGACGATAACGTGGGCATACTGTTTGGAATCGCTGTCCATAGTGTCGTTATTCCGCCGAACCAGCAGTGTCGCCATCGTCCCAATGTTTCGCAGTGGCGCTTGCAGGTCGTGGGAAACCCCATATGCGAATCTTTGCAGCTCTTCATTGGAACGCGACAATGCCTCGCTGCGCTGTGACAGCTCTTGGTTGGCCAGTACAAGTTGGGCTCTGGCCGCGACCAGTTTGGCGTTCGTACGATGCAGTAACTGCAAGACGCCGCTGATTGCTACGCCGAGCACCGCGAACAGCGCCAAACTGGACTGGGATCGCGCTAGTAGGAAGACTGACTCTTGGAACAGCCAGCCCACCATGACCACGCTAAGAAACGTCGTAAGAAGACCTGCCCAAAGACCGCTATACGCGGCCGACACTACCACGGCGATGGTGAAAAAGGTTAGCGGGGCTTTGCCCCCGAATATAGGCTGGACCAAAAACGTTAGCAATGTCGCAATTCCGACCAAAATTATGGACGATACAAAATGCCTGATTGATCGGGGCACACGAGTAAGCATTTATACTATGATCGCATTCCGAGCGGAGCGTGGCTCACATTGGTGATCTGCGCTACTGAGCGCGTCTTTCAATTCGTCGGCGGGCTGCTCGCGTACCCCCGCCAGATATATTCCAGAGCTTCCGGCAGCGTCTGTTGCTTCACCGCGCGATCGGTATGGCCGGCATTGCGCGCAAATACAAACTGATAGTGATATCCCTTGGCGGCCAGCACTTTCGCCATGTTCTCGTTGGCGGCCACCCAGTCGTGCATGTTGTCGTGCATGACATTCGGATTGTAAAGGTCCCGGTCGCCAACCTCCATCCAGATCCGCAGCGGCTTGACCGGCGTATTAGGGATGAGGTGTTCGTGAAACTCCCACGCACCGTGGGGAGCCTCTGGATTTGAAGGCCACTGCTGGTTGACATAGGTGCCCGAGTATGTGAGAACGCGATGGTAAAGCTCGGGATGGTACCACGCCATGATCAAGGCGCATGAGCCGCCGGAACTGCCGCCCATTGTCGCCCGCCCCTCGGGATCTTTGGTAAGTTTCACGTTGTATTGCTTCTCCACCATAGGCAGCACTTCTTTCTCGACGAACTCCGCGTACCGGCCAGACATGGTGTCGTATTCCAGGCCGCGTTCGCTTCCCTGTGCATCGCCGCTGCCGTTGCCTATGGAAATCGCAATCATCGCGGGTACCCGGTGCTGGGCGATCAGGTTATCGAGAACCGTGAACAATAACGGGTCAGGTCCGTCTGCCCCGACAATGAATGGCGCGGCCGTGCCGGGGACGTATTGTTTCGGGACATACACAGCCACGCGCCGGGTATAAGATGCTGGATGGCTGGTGGTGACGACCAACTTAGCCGGGTCGGACGGGTCTGCCGTGCCAAACGTGTTGGTCTCGCGTGCGATGCCGGGATAAATTTTGCTATCGGCCGATTCCATGTTGAAGGTTAAGACCGCTCCTTGCGGCACGCCTTCCTGGACCGTCATCTCCGGTGCGGGATTGTGCGTCGGGCCGATGATGAAGTTTCCGTCGGAGTTGACAGGAGCGTTGGCGCCGTCCGCTAAGTCTTTCGCTGCGACATAGCCAGGCGTGTTGGGATCGCGGGTCGGCGGCGTCGGACGTGCCGGGCGCGAGATGGCGGCCGGAGCTTGAGCCATTGCCGGATGTAAGCCAACGATCAGGCCGATTAAGAGCGCGATGCTACGAGGACGAGGCATTTTGAAAATTTTATCACTACTCTCACGATTTAACCCGCAAATGAGAAGTTTTGATGCGATTTACCTACGCATTAAAATGGCCGCGCCGACTCTACAGCCTCTCCAGCCGCTCCCGGGCATCGCCAAACTGCTCCAGCTTCACGCCGAAACGATCCATCAGCGACAGGTACAGGCTGCACATCTTGCGTTTGTCCTCGCCCGCATCCAGATAGTTCAGCGTCCGTCCGGTTTCGAGCGTCCCGCCCAGTCCGCCGGCCAGCACCAGCGGCAATCTGAAATTGTCGTGCTTGCGGCCGATCCAGAGATTCGAAAGGAACATCAGGCAGGTATTGTCGAGCACCGTGCCATCGCCTTCCTTCATGCTGTCCAGCTTCGACGCCAGGTAGGCGTACTGGCTCACATGGAAGCGGGCGATGCGTTCGTATCCATCCGAGTTGTTGTTGTGCGACGCGGCATGATGCCCGTCCTTAACGTCCAGGAACGGATAATACATGGCCGAAAGATCGCGGGAGATGATCAGCGACGCGACGCGCGTCTTGTTAGTCTGAAATGCGATGGCGATGATGTCGCACATCAGGCGGGCGTGCTCGCGCAGGTCTTCCGGCAGTCCATTCGCCGGCCGGTCCATCGTGGCTGCTATCGTATTCTTCGCCTTGGCCGCAGTCGTCGGCCTGGTCTTTGCTTTTGCGCATCCCCTCGACGCGTTTTTCCACTTCGCGCACGCTGGTGAGATACTCATCCAGCTTGCTCTTGTCGCCCGAGCTGATCTTGCGGTTCAGTTCTTCGGCGCGATCTTTCACGCGGTCGAGCAGACTCGAATTCAGCAGGCTGCCGCGGTTGTCGAACAGGTTGTCCCACGCCAGCGAAGGATAAACTTCCACCGGGACCGGCGAATCCGGAGTCTGCCAGGAGATATGCGAACTGTAGGCCAGCGAGAAGTTGGTCTCGTGATAGCCCGTCATGGGCTGATCGCATGCCAGCACGATGCTGGATTGCGGCGTATCTTCGCCGACGCGGTTGGCGATCATCTGATCCACGCTGATGCCCGAGTGGATGATGGCGCCTTTGGAAATGTGCGCGCCCGACAGCAGGCTGCCCGTTTGCGCGGGGTGAATGCCCTGGCCGGTCAGCGCCTTGACGTACAGCCCATCGATCACATTGATTTTCTGTTTCAACGGCTCCAGCGGCTGCAGCGTCTTGCTGAGCTTCATCGCGGCGCCCGCGCCCTCGGCGCTCCAATGGTCTTCGTTGATGCCGCATCCCAGGAAAACGACGCCGAACCGTTTCGGGAACGCCGCCGGAGTGGCTGTATCGGCGAAAGCATCTAGCGACTCAAGCCACGGCAATGCCATGGTGCAGCCCATCCCCGCGAAGCACGGTGCGGCGGGAAAGGCGGGGTGCGTGGTTTTTGCTCGATGGGGCATCTTAATCACCTTCTTGATTGTAGCTCGGGCCGTTTCGCGCGTAAGTCAGGAACCCGCGTGTTCAGAAACTGCGGGCTTGTGACGATGGTCTCCACCAGCGCATCAAAGCGATAATCTTCGGCCTGTAGCTTGGTCTTCATCCGTTCAATCACCGCTTCGTCGGAAAGCTGGAGCGAACGGTTCAGTGCATACGCGAGCAACTTACGGCTGAGATTATCCACGAAGTCGGCCTGGCGATGCTCGCGGATATAAGTCTCGACGCCCTCCACTCCCGGCGCCTTGGCTGCCGCCCGGAAAGACGGCCTTCGTATCCACCGGCCGCCCTGCCAGATCATTGGTCCGCGCCTCGCCCACTGGTCCGTAGCCTTCAAACGCCAGACCGAACACGTCAAACCGCGCATGACAGCCAGCGCACACCGGATTCGAACGGTGCTTGGCCAGCATGTCGCGGAGCGGCAAGTCCGACTTCGCTTCGTCTGCCGGCAGTTCGGGAACGACCGGCGGCGGTGGAGGGATAATCTCGCCGAGAACCCGGTGGACTACCCAGTATCCTCGCTTTACCGGACTTGTTCTAAGGCCGGGCGAGTTTTGCGTGAGAAAGACCGCCATGGGTAGCAAGCCGCCGCGGCCGTACTTGTCGGCATCGTCCACGCGGACCCAAGTATCAGTGGTCCCCAGCCACGTCCGGCATCCCATAATGCTTCGCCAGGGCCGGATTCACAAACGTGTATTTGCCATACAGCATGTCGAGCACGGAGCGATCGTTGCGGACCATGTCCTCGATGAAACCGGACTGGTTCCTGAAACATGGCCTCGCGCAAATCGTTATTGAACGTGGGAAAGCGCTCCCGATCGACGGTGTTGTTGGTCTCGAAATGCCGGAAATCGAGCCAATTGCCCGCGAATTCCGTAGCCAGTCCGCGCGCTCGCGTCATCCTGCAGCATCCGCCGGGTTTCGCGCCAGCAATACATCTCGCTTTTCGAGATCGCCCGCGGCCGCGTGCCGCAACAGCTCGTCGTCGGGCATGCTGGACCATAGAAAATAGCTCAACCTGTTTGCCAGAGCGTAAGAAGATACCGGCCGGCTGGGGACCGCCGAAGAAAGTTTCGCCCCGGAGAATTTCGCCGCGTGATGGATAGACGATCCAGAGTGCTGTAACCCCGCGTCCAGAAGATCGATCCGGTACAGGAAATCGGGCGACATGAGCACGCCGGCAATCGATTCCCGCATGGCGTCTTCATGCGACAGGCCGTTCTTTTCTCGAAGGCGGTGGTAATACGTCACCACTTCGTCGCGATCGGCTTTTGTAAGCGGTCTCCGATAGGCGCGCGCGGCGAACCGCAGCAGCGCATCCAGATGCTTTGGCTCGGCCTCCGCATGCTCCTTCTCCAAGGCCCGCAAGGTGGCGTTGACGCCATCGAAGTGCGCCGCGGATTGCATCCGGAGCGACCGGGATCGTTCTGCGGATCAGCCAGAGCCTTGTCCAGATAGGCGTCCTTCAAGCCCATGATGACCGGCTGGTCGGTGATCTCATGATCCAGCGGCCGCGCCGTGCCGGATTCAGCGCCCTTCCCTTGAACCTCGCCGCTCTGGTTAAAGAAATACTGAATCCAGGTGCGAGCCGTGTAAGCCGGCGATGTAGTCGAATTCATTCCACAGGCGGTTGAGTTCCTTCTGGCCCTTTTCGTCGAGGATCAACTCCATGAGCGGCGTATCGTCGCGGAAATAACCCATGGTGTTGTGATAGCTCGCGCTTAGCAGACGTCCCTTGTCCTCCGAATCGTCCGGGAAATAACGGCCGCGCTCCTGTGACATAAAAAGTGTCCGGGAAAACCGAAGCAAAACGTGCAAACGCGGCTTCGTAGCGGCTTGCGCTCGGCGGCCGGCACCACCAGATCGGGATCGTCCGCGCGGGCTTTGGCCGAGAGAGCAGCCCAGCGCGGAGCGGCTTCCTGGTGGAGCCCCGGATACTCGGGATTTCGGGCACAACCGGCGGCGGATCGGTATCGTTCCGCAGATCCTTGCGGATCGCTATCGCGGCGATGCGAAGCGAACTCGCGCAGCTTCCAGTCCAGCAGGGCCTGCGATCCGGGCGGCAATCCCTTTACCACCGGCGCGGCGAACTGCATGGCCGTGTGACTGCGGATCTTGACCACGAAATCGCGCATCTCGATGCATTTCGCTCTGCAGCCCGTCCTCCCCGCCTGAGCCCGGCGCCGGAAGTTCGCGCCACATCCGCTGCAGTTTCGCGATGGGACCAACCGCATCTTTCTCTTGCAGAATCCGCCACACCATCGGTAGATACTTGGCGCTGACCTTCGAATCCGCTGCGATGGACGCCAAGCTCGCCGCTGGCTTTCCCAGCGCGGCCCGATAACTGGAAGCGCCAGGCGGCCTGAAAATAATCCGCAAAATCGGTCGGCTGCCGGTGATAGAAGCTCACGATGCGCTGGATGGAATACTTGTCGCGATCCGTCTCCACCAGCATCGGATAGGCCGCGAAGTCGATTCCATCCGGGCGTCAGCACCATGTGATCCGCCACTCCGCGCGCGGCCTGCAGGTATTTATTCAGCAGCGCCGGACGACATCGTCAGCGATTCGCCGGAGTTGTCGAAGCCGGCCGTATTGGCCGGATCCACGGGAAACTCCCGCGCTGGGCTGCATATCCTGGCCGGTGAGGTCGCGAACGGTGTAGTCGTACTCGGCGTTGCTCAACCGGCGCGGCAGCACCAGTCCCGGATCGCCTGCACTTTTCCGCACCTCTTCCGCGCGTACGGCCTGAATCCAATCCATCACCTGCTCGCGGGCTTCCTCCGGCGGCGGCGGAACCGGCTTGGGAGGCATCTCCTTGCGCGGTCAGTCTCTCCAGCACCAGCGCCCAGCGCGGATAATCCCGGGTCACCATCTCCAGCGTGGAGTAGGCCTTCAGATCGAACTGTGCGGCCGGCGTTTGCCCGCTGTGGCACCCAACGCAATATTTTGCGACGAAAGGCCGGACGGTTTGCTGGAACTGCCGGTCCAGTGCGGGTGCGGTGGCTCCCGGAGCGGGTAGGGCGGCCAACGCAAGTATGACGGGCAGGGCTCGAAACAGCATAAGCTCATCAATATCATACTGCGCCGGCGGTTTTCGGTTTTGGCTTACTACTTCGGCCGCGCGATCGTAATGCTGTTCAACTCGTTGGCGCTGCCGATTTCCTTGGCGCCCGCCGGCAGGCCGTTCAGTTGAAATAGATACCCGACTATATCCAGAACAGTTTTCTCCGGAAGAGTGCCGGCGTCATTGGGAGGCATGGAGCTGATGATCGTGCTATACAAAGCACGCGCCGCTTTCCCGTTCCACGCTGTCCAAAATGAATTGTCCTGCAGCACCGGCCCAAAGCCGTTTCCGTCATGGCAGGCCGCGCATTTCTCCTTGAAGACTGCCTCGCCGCGTTTGGCCTGAGCTGCAGTATAGATTGTCGGAGTGACGGCGTTATCGTCGATTCGTGCAGTCGCGTTGGTCAGGCTGATACCCTCCGACGACGGCGCGACCGCCATTGCTACCCATCCGGCGCCGTAGCCTTTTCCGCCGATCGGTAGAACAATGTATTGCTTGCCGTTGGACAGATAAGTCACAGGACCGCCGGTAGTGCCGACCGGCAGTTCCTTTTCCCAGACCACCTGCCCAGTCGTCTTGTCATAGGCGCGAAATTTCGCCGCCCCAGGTATTCCAGCCCGTCCCATCACCGCATCGCTCGCCTCTCCTAAGAAAAAGAGGCTCTTGGTTACCAGCGGCGCCGGCCGGCCCGGCGTGCCGAGCGGAGGCAGATGCAGGTCCTTGATCAACGGATGATCCCTCGGGCCGTCTCCGTTCGGAACCATCCACGCGATGGTGCCCTGGTTTAGATCGATCGCAGTGATTCGTCCGTAGGGTCCTTTATAAATCGGCAGCCCCTCGATGGCCAGTGCGCCGCCCTGCTGTTGTTGCCTTTGCCGTGGAGCGCCCGGCAGCGGACCCGTTCCATACAGCATGGGATTCTTTGGGTCCGGGTTGGCGACCAATCCAAAGCTCCCCGCCTGTGTCATCGAAACCGCATAGTAAATACCAGTTTCAGGATCGAACGCCCCCGTGTTCCAGTTGCCTGCGCCCCAGCCGCCGGGCTGTACCAGCGTGCCCTTCTTGCCATCCGGCTCATCGCTGCGAACCGACGGCGGTGTAAACAGCGGACCCATCACGTAATGGCTCACCATCTCCAGCGCCTTCTTGTGCAATTCAGGCGTGTAGTCGATCAGATCTGCTTCGCTGAAGCCCTGACGGTCGAACGGCGGCGGCTTGGTCGGAAAGGGCTGCGTCGGCCAGGCTTCCTCGCCCGGAGCCGTCGATTTTGGTACCGGACGCTCCTCAATGGGCCACACCGGCTTGCCCGTTACTCGATCGAATACGTACAAGAATGCAGTCTTATTGGATGCGATCACGGCTTTGATCCGCTTGCCATCCACCGTGATGTCCCCCAGAATCGGCGACGTGGCCGCATCGTACTCCCACAGATCGTGATGGATCAATTGGTAGTACCACACCAGTTTTCCAGTCTTGGTGTCCAGGCATACCAGGCTGTCGGAGTACAGATTTATCCCGGGCCGGTGGCCGCCGTAATGCGAAGCCGTGGGTGCCGTTAGCGGGATGTAGACGTAACCTGTCTCTTCGTCCGCCGTCAGCGACGACCATGCCGCCATGTTGCCGACGTATTCCGCCGAGCCTTTACCCCAAGTGTCGTATCCGGGCTCTCCTTTTCGCGGCAAAATGTGGAACGTCCAAAGCTGCTTGCCGCGTCCGTACGTCAAAACCCCGGATATCCTCGGGCTCAGCTTTCGGATCGTACCCGCCGTCGCCGTATCCGCCGCTGGCCTTTCCGCCTCCATTGCCGCCGATCACGATCACATCGTTTACGACGAATGGGCCCGGAAAGCCGAAGTACTTCGCCTCATCGAAAGTATGCCGGTTCAAAGAAATTCTGCCGTTTTCGCCGAAGTCTCGATTAGGCAGGCCGGTCTTGGCATTGATCGAATACAGATACTCCCCGCGTATCGAAACGATGCGCTCGTCCGCATCTTTGCGCCAATAAGCTACGCCTCGCGTGCTTTGCGCGGATGCCTCCTTCAACGTCGGTTCAACCGGCTGCTGCACCCACTTGGTTTTTCCATTCGCCGCGTCAAAAGCTTCGATCAATCCGACGCCGTCCGGTGCGTACAGCACTCCGTCGATCATGATGGGCGTTCCCCGGAAGTAGTTCGACGGGCTGAGATCAGGGAATTTATCCATGATGAGCGGATCCACCGCCAGCCTGCGCCATACCACCTGGAGATTCTTTACGTTGTCACGATTAATCTGATCGAGTGGAGAGTATCTGGTGAAAGCCTTATCCCCGCCGTAGGTCCGCCAGTCGCCATTGGAGGATTTCGTGCGCGTGCTCGCTGCTGTGTCGCCGCTCGCGGCCTTGGGTTGAGCCTGGCCCAATGCAATCGTGCAGCCCGCGATCACTGCCGCTTTCATCCAGCTTTGAATCTTCATCATTCCTCCCTGTTGCTTCAGCCCGGCCAGCCTTCCTCTCTAGAATACGAGCTTAAGAGCGAGCTGTCCGATCCTCGAAGGGTTCGTTTGTGTCACTTGACCTATCAGCGCGGAGCGAACCGAAACCTGCCCCACCGGCGCCAGGAACTCGGTGTGGTTGAGGACGTTGAAGAATTCTGCCCGGAAGAGCAGCTTCACTCGCTCTCCCACCAGGTTCGTTCTCTTCTCCAGCGACAAGTCAAAGTTAGTCAGGCCGGGCCCGCGGAAAGTGTTGCGCTGTAGGTTGCCGTAAGTCGGCGCCGGGCATCCTCCGGGCGTTCCCGGCGGTGCGGTGCTCGCGTAGCAGGCGGGAATCACAAAAGCGCTCGGATCAAAGAAGAAATGGCCGGTTCGTTGCACTCCGTTCACCGTGAACGTCTCCACGCCGCGCGGGTCCAACGTGCTTTCGCTGCCGCCGGTCCAGTACGGCCGCACCAGCGCTGGAACACCGTCTCCTCCCGGACCGGGTACCGACGGACTGCGCGCCAGCCCTGAATTAAAGTCCACCGGAAAACCGGTTTGGGTGCTGAAGATCGGGTACAAACTCCACCCGCTGGTCAGCCGTTTCGGCCCCTTCTGCCAGAGATGCTCGAACGGAAGCTCCCACCCGCCGCTGAGTACGAACCGGTTGCGCACATCGTAAGCCGCCGGCGCATAAAACTGGTGCTGGTTGTAAGCGGAGATGGTCTGCAGGTATGCGTCCTGATCGCTCAATACTTTGGAAAAGGTGTAGGCCGCGGTAAAAAATGTTTCGCCGAAACGCGAGTTGCTGATCCGCTTCGTCAGGCTAGTCAACAGACCTTCGTAATTTGAGCTGCCCAAGGATTTGTCCACCGACATGTACGCGAACGCATTGGGATACTGCAACCCGGACTGGAGATTCAGCGGTCGCAGCGTTGTACCGGGGAAAAATGGGTTGTCCTCGACGTTAACAATCTGCTTATGGGAAGAACTGCCCACATATGCCACTTGCAGGCCCAGGCCGCTGCTGAGTGCCTGTTGCAGCGTTAGATTCCAGCCATAGGTGTAAGGGTTTCGCTGATTGGGATCGATCAAAACGCTGTTGGGGCCGAATGGCAGAAACCCGGCCTTTTGAAAATTCAAACTCGGACTCAATGGCTTGGATGGAAATGGATTGATCACTCCGGCCGTTCCATAGGGATCGGACATGATCGTCGAAGGACCATTCGCCGGAACCATCGCCTTGGTAAACGTCAAGACTGCCGACGAGTAAAACGGCACGGTGCCATTCTGCCACTGCACATCCTGTCCATTCAGCACGTCGTAGAAGACGCCAAAGCCCCCGCGGATGCTGGTTCGCCCTTTGCCGAACGGATCATACGCGAACCCAAAGCGCGGCGCGAAATTGTTCTTGTCCGGGAAATATACGCCCGGACACGGCGCATGCGGATCGCACGGAAAATTCAGACCCAATGGCGCCAGCGGAAATTTCGTCGATTGCTGCCCCGGAATAATCATATAATTCCGCTCTTGAGGATCGAACTTCGGCGTGTTGTATTCGTAGCGAAGGCCCAGCGTCAGCGTTAGATTCGGACGAATTTTCCATTCGTCCTGCCCGAAAGCGTTGTACTGGTGCCCGTGAGCCGCGCTGAACGCATTCGGCCACTGTGAAAAAGCATTGGGCAGGCCGAACAGAAAATCGGCCAGATCGTTGCCCGAGCCTATCCCTCCCGACGACGTGGGGCCGCTAAACGTCAGCGTGCCGTTCGTCTCATAGGCGAACTGCCCGTTGTTCTGCAGAATGGCGAACGATCCGCCGAATTTGAAATTGTGCCGGCCTTTGGTCCAGCTGACGTTGTCAGTCCAGAAGTAGGAAGTGTCCGCATACTTCCCGGGCACGCTGCCGCCGTTGTCTCCCAGCGTCAACCCGGCCACGCCAAACGAAACGATGGGTGGCGCGGTACTCAGATCCGGCGTAATCTGAAACCCGAGCGTTGGCGCTCCCGGCAGGCTGCTGGCATAGCCGCTCGTGCCCGTGACCACTCGTTGAGTCGTGAAGTGAGCTTCGTTCAAAAGAGCCGGCGTAATTACCGATGTCAATGTAATGCCGCCAAAATATTGGTCGGCAAGGCTCAACGTCGCATAGCCGGGAGCGGAGGCGCCCGGAAACGGATTCAACACTGGGTTGTGATTCCGGACCAGACTGATCGAAAGCCGCTCTTTCGGGCTGATGTTGAAATCCGTCTTCCCCAAAAACTCGTCGCGGTTGTCTTGAGCCGTTCCGTTGGGCGTCAGAATGCCGGTGGAACTCGTCGCGATCGGCGCGCCCGCGATAAAAGCTTTAGTCACCGGGTTGATCTTCGACGGATCAATGATGGCTTGCGAAGCCAGTTGCGAGTTCGATTGAAAATAGGGATGCGCCAGCAGGAATGCCGCTACGTTAGGATCGGGTCCGCCCTTCACTGCTTGAGAGAAATCGCCGCCCAGTTCAGCCGGAGTGAAGGTGCCTATCTGGGGATTGACGGTCGTCGAATTCTGGCGTTGCCCCTGGTAGCCGATGAACCAAAAGAAGCGATCCTTCCCGCTGACCACCTTCGGAATGCTGAGCGGTCCGCCCATCGTCACGCCAAATTGATTGCGGATCAACGTCGGCACCGGCGAATAGTTGCCCGGCGTGCTCTGATTGAAGAAGTTGTTGGCGTTGAAATCCTTGTTCCGCAAATAGTCGTAAAGGCTGCCGTGAATTTCGTTAGTGCCCGACTTCGTCACTACGTTCACGATGCCGCCGTTGCTGCGCCCATACTCGGCCGAATAGTTGTTCGTAAGAATCCGGAACTCATCGATCGTATCCGGATTCGGATCCACCACCGCGGTGCCGTTCGAGACCGAGTTGTTGACGCCTCCATCCAGCATGTAGGTAACCGAGTTGGCGCGCGCCCCTGCGATGGAAAACCCATTTCCCGCGAAGCCGGTGGTAGTAATCGTCATCGGCGTCACTCCCGGCTGCGTCAATGCCAGCTGCAATGTGTCCCGCCCGTTCAGAGGCAGATCCTGAATCGGCGCTCCCGAAACTACCGAGCTGACCGTGGCTGACACCGTATTCACCAAAGGTTCCGCGGTCTCTACCGACACCGACTCTCTTACCGACCCAACTTCCAGTTGGAAATTCTGTTCCAGCCGGCTGCCCACGTCCACCGCCAGATTCTGCACTTCCCCTTGCTTGAAGCCCTCGCTCCGCACTACCAGCCGGTAATTGCCTGGCTGCACGCTGGGGAACACGTAAATGCCCACTTGGTTGGTCGGCGCGCTGCTGACCGTTCCGCGCTCAATGCTGGTGAGTTCGACATTTGCGCCCACAATGATCGCGCCTCCGCTATCGATCACGCGGCCCGATATCGTTGCCGTGGATGTCTGCGCTCGCGCCATCACGGCCAAGCTGGCCGGCAGGAGCATCAAAACGAGAAATGACTTACACCGTCGAACCATGCTGCCTCCTAATTTGCGTCTGGATCGTTCAACCCCGAGAACAATCGGACTGTAACGACAACCTGGTCTAGGAACGTCCAGCATGTCGCATTGGTGAAGTACTTGTCAAGAAGTTCCGCCGATTTTTCCGGCCCTTCTCTTCAACGAGCCGGGAACCCAGCGGTGGACTTGATTTCCCTGATCTGCAAAATATGGCGCTGCGTGTGAGTGGAAATCATGAGCACCCACTGATACGTGTCCGTCCCCTCTTTTTCCAGCACGTGGGCGCGCAAGTCGTCAGTAGTAGTCCGCGCGTATTCCGTCATTTCGGCGTGCAGTTTACGGAAAGCCGCCAGGTGCGACTGCAAGTCGGCCACCGGGTTCTTGGGTACTTTGTCGGGCGACGTCTTCTGCCGTACCGTCCGGTCGATCCCATACCACAGGACATCGCCATCGGTCACGGCTAGTTTCTTTCCCGATGGCTTGTCCTTTAGTGCGTCGCGCAGCTGCTGCCAGTAAATGGGCTCCGCCAGGTTCAGGTGCTCCAGCACATCGATTACGCTCCATTGGCCCGGCCCCGGATGGTATTCCAGTTGAGCGGGCGACAGGTGCGCCGCCTCGTCTTCCAGCCAGCTCGCGGTCATTTGAAGATGCGCGACCAGGTGCTGCCTTTCATCCTTGGTCATGGACGCTGCAAGCGCTGGCGCAGCCAATGCCCACACGCCCGCCAGCACGCCTGCGATGATTTTCAAGATTGCCTCCTGTTTGTCGTTGGACGCGCAGGAGCAGAAAAAGTCCCGGCCGGCTCTCCAGGACTGAAAGTCAATCAGCTTTTGATCAACTTCAACTTAATATTCTTGAACTCGATCGGAAATTTTTGATATTGAAGCCGGATGCGCCCCGCCGGAAACTTTGAGTCGTGAACGTCCAAAGTTTTCGTTCCGTTGAGCACGATGACCATGTGATCGCCCTCAGCGGTGATCTCGTAATGATTCCACTGGTCGGGTAGGAACTTGAATTCCCGCTCAGTTTTGGCCGTGCCTACGATCGAGCCGGTGTTGTAGCCCTGCGGCTGTGCTTTCCAGATCTGCACCTCGTAACCGCCGCTGCCCTCGGGAGCGCGAATAAACACGCCGCTGTTGGTATCTTCGCCCGTCCTGAAATCCACCTGCAGGACGAAATTCTGGTAGCTCTCTTTGGACGTCAGGTACCCCGCCGGCTCCCCGCACGGCTCAAGCAAGCCTCCCATAACTTCCCAGTGCGATGCGCCCGCCGGTACACTCGCTTGCCCCGCCGAGCTCGAACAGGCTTTGGGATTCGAGCCCACTTGAGGCGCGCTTCCGGACGCTGCTGCAGGTGCCTTGCCCTGTTTCGCTGCGCCGCTCGTCCCCGGTCCCCGCCCCACCGCCGGCGTAACCGCGGAGTCCCAGCCATTCAGGGTCTTGCCATCAAACAGGAGGACCCAACCCTGAGCCCTCTCTTGCTTCGTCAGGACATTGTCCGCGCCGAAAATACTCGGCAGAGTCGTAACTAGTAAACCGATGAGGCGAAGCCGTTGCATTCTTCCTAACCTCCCTCATCAGTTTATACAAGCGCTTATCTCGATTCGGTGATGTTCATCGTCACTCCGGCGATAACCACGGTGGCGGTGCGTGCCGCGCCTGTGGAATTGCTGGCAGCTTCATAGACTGCGTTTCCGTTCCCATTCCCCGTGGCTCCGCTGGTGAGGGTCAGCCAGGGTTGATTGCTGGTCGCCGTCCAGGAGCAGCCCGAGGCGATTACCACTGGAAAGGACATCGAGAAACCGGCGCTGTTAGGAACCACAGTCGGACTTCCGACCGATCCGTTGCAGGGAACGCCGGCTTGACTTACTGTAAACGCGACACCGGCCACCGTGATCGTGCCGGTCCTGGGAGTCGGGCTGGTATTGGCGGCCACCGTATAACCGACGTTCTTGTTTCCCTGATTCGTGCCGCTCGACACCGTGATCCAACTCGCGTTGCTCACCGTGGTCCAGTTAGCCGTGGCTACTGACGCCGTCACCGCGATGATCCCCGTGCTGGCCGGCGCGCTGACACTAGCCGAGGCCGGGCTCAGCGAGAAGACCGGCGTGCCCGGCGCCGGTGCGGTCTGCATGACATTAACTGTCTTCCCGGCAACCGTGAGGGTTCCCGATCGGGCGCTCGAAGTATTCGGCGCCACCGAATAGGTGGCCACGCCGTTTCCGGAACCGGAGGCGCCGGAGATCACGTTCAGCGTCCAGCTATTGCTGCCTGCCGTCCAGGCGCAACCCGGGGTCGTCGTCACTTGGACCGTGTAATTGGCGCCCAAAGCGCCGACCGTCACACTCGTCGGATTCACGGAGTAGCTGCAAGCCGCGCCGCCTTGGCTGATGGTGTAGGTTAAGCCCGCGACCGTAACCGTGCCCGTGCGGGTCGTGGTTCCCGTATTGGCCGCCACCGAGTAACCGACGCTCTGGCTGCCTTTTCCGGAAGCCCCGCTGGTGATCGATACCCAGGCGGCACTGCTCACCGCGGTCCACGTCGCCGTAGACGACGCGGCCGTAACCGAAATGCTTCCAGTTGATGCCGCGGCCGCAACGCTAGCCGAAGTCGAGCCCAGAGCGAATGCCGCCGCGGCTTGGCTCACCGTGAGCGTGACCGGCGTGCTTTGCCCCGTGCCCGTTACTGTGATCGAGCCGGATCTCGGCGATGTAGCGGTATTCGCCGCCACCGCATACGCCACCGTTCCATTGCCGCTTCCCGTGGCTCCGCTGCTTAGGCTGATCCAGGTTGCCGTCGGAGCGGCCGCCCATGAGCAGCCGGCCGGAGCCGTCACTGAAACGCTGTAGCCCGCTGCCGCCGAAACCGCATTGGCAGCCGTGGGGCTGATGGTGTAGGTGCACTTCTGCATTACCGTCGTTTGAACCGCCAGCGTATTCGTTACTCCGCCGCCATTTCCGGAAATGTTGAAGCTGAACGTCGCCGGCGCGGCGTTCGTGGCGGCGCTCAACGTCAATGTGCTCGCACTGCTCCCCACCGGAATCGTAGCGGGCGAAAAGGCCGCCGTTACGCCGCTCGGTAAACTATTGGCCGATAGCGTCACTGGAGAATTGAACCCTCCGCTCGCCGTCAGCTTTACCGCTGTGGTCGCGCTCGATCCCACTGTGACCGTCATAGACGTGGGTGTGGCGCTCAACTGAAAGGCCGGCCCGCCGGCGTCGTTCCAATGATTGATCAGCAATGCTGCATCCACCGTTCCGAGGCCGGTGGCGCGATCGTAACCCACGCCCGCGCTGAAGCCCGTTACGCCGGGGACTGTGTCGCTCCCCGCCGTAATGTCGTGAAACACAGCCGCTCCGCCGCCCGCTTGCCGCGTCGCGAAACCGTACAGCGCCGGATTCGCATTGCCCAGGCGCGTTCCTTTGCGCTGTGCCGCCAGTGCCATCAGACCGGCGAAAGAAGGAGTGGATGCCGAAGTTCCTCCCAACACATAGAACCCGCCATTCATGTAAATCAGATACCCGTCGTACGACGAAGCTGTCAGCGATACGTCGGGCACATCCCGCCACCCGTCCGCGGGCACTCCGGCGCCGGCTTGCCACAACGGTTTTTGATAAATCGCGCTGCTACCGCCGCCCCCGGCCCATAATCCCGATCCGCCTGTGACGCTGCCGCTCGAGTTCCAGACAGCCTCCGGAATATATTTCAATGCCGAAGTGTAAGTGGAGCTGTTAGTAGTCGACCAATAAAGCGACGGGTTCGCGCTATCGCTGAACTGCGTTCCTCCCACGCAAGTGCTGTACGGGCTGGAACACAGCGCGTTGACGCTGTTTCCGTAGACGGCCTTCGCCGAAGAGGGGTTATCGCAGCCCGCCGAGCCGCTATCGCCCGCTGCTACCAGCACCGTGATCCCCTGCGCGGCAGCCTGCTGCCACAAACTGTTCCAAAACTGATTGCCGCTCGTTCCCAGGGCCAGTTCGCAGCTTCCGTAGCTCAACGTGATTACCGGAGCTAAATTGTTGCTCACCGCGTATTGCGCCGACAGCGTAATCCCGTCGCTCGCCGACGTCGATGCCGACGCGATCAGTTTGACCGCCGCTTTGGGCGCCGTTGCTCCTGCCCATTCCACGTCCAGCGCCGCCTCCGTCTCATCGCCCGATACCAGCCCCGGATTCGGTCCGTTCAGCACTACCGTGGCATTGTTGGTCGGAAGGCCGAACGTGCTTCGGAACGCTTGGACGTCTGAAAGATTGATATTCGTCCGCCCGATCACTGCAATCGATTGTCCCGTTCCGTCGGTCGACCCCGCATACAGCGATGCTACGTCGTAAATGATGCCGAAATCGCCCGGTGTCAGGTAGTGGCTGCTGCCGTTGGTCCAATCCGCCCGGTTGCCCCCCGCCGCCGCTAAGGGCGCCGCCCGCAATCCGGCAAATAGCGGAGTGCTATGAAAGTCGTTGAGCGATGCCACTCCACGCACTACCGACGCCAGAGCCCGCGGGATTCGCGGCGCCGTCTGGTTCGCATAGTGCTTCGCGCCATTTACGTTGTACATGTGGATCTCGGTGTGAAAGGCCGCTGCCACCTGATCCGCCGATCCGCTGAAAATAATGAACCGCCGCGCCGCCGAGATTGGTTCTACGTCGAACCCGGAGGACCGCAGCCATCCGGCGATCTGTTCCACGTCGCCTTCCGATACGCCGAACCGCTCGCCGAATGCCTCGGGCGTGAGCCAGCGTTGATAATCCGGAGAGCTTAGATCCTGCTGCGCCGCCAGAAATTCTTCCAGGGCCTGTTCCTGAGCCGCATCCGGCTGCAGCACCAGTACCATGCGATCCATCCGCGTCTCCGCCGGCGCCCGGCCTTGTTCGTACTCCGCGCGCGCCAGCGGATGCACATCCCCGCCCCTTACCACCAGGTTGCGATTGTCAATGGATTCAGTAATTCGATTCGCGGCGCGGGTCTTTTCCTGTGCCACCGCTGCAAGACTCAAAAAGAGCAGAATGAAGATCAGGCCGACCAGTGGCCGTGAGATACTACGCAAGTATGCCATTTGATCTTCATATCGGCGGTCGGGAAGCTTCAGAAGATCGAAAAGCTATGTAGTACTCAACCTCTTTTGTTGTAGCCAGATCGGAGCGACGGCGGTCCAGTACGAAAGACCCACTTTGACACAGTTCTTTCGGGCTACTCCCGGCAGTACCGACAACCCGTAAGTAACCCCCTTCCCCGCCCCCGCATCTCATCTATACAATTGGAGTCGATGTGACCCTCACCCGCCGATGCCTGCTCACTTCCGTCGCATTCGTTCCCGCCGCCCGCCTCCTGCGTGGCCAACAGCCTCCCTCCAACCCATCCGACGCCACCTTCTCTACCGAAGTCAAAGTGGTCATGGTGTTCGCCACCGTGCGCGACAAGCAAGGTACAGTTGTCCGCAATCTCACCAAAGACGACTTTGTTCTAGATGAAGACGGCCGGCCTCAAACCATCGGCTATTTCTCCCAGGAAAGCAATCTGCCGCTCACCCTCGGCCTGCTGATCGACACTAGCGGTAGTACCCGCCGCGTTCTTCCCGATGAGCGCGATGCCAGCTACAAATTTCTCCAGCAGGTGCTGCGCGAGGACAAGGACCAGGCGTTTCTCATTCATTTCGATCTCGAAGTAGAGCTGTTGCAGGATCTCACCTCTTCGCGCGCTCAGCTCGAAAAGGCGTTGAACCAGCTCGGAACGGCAGCGGGCCAGCGGCCGCAAATGTCCAGGCGCAATGGCGGCTCTTACCCCGGTGGTGGTGGCGGAGGCCAGTATCCCGGCGGCGGAGGTGGAGGCGGACGCCGTCGAGGAGGCACATCCCTCTATGACGCCGTATTTCTCGCCTCCGACGAGTTGATGAAGAAGCAGACCGGCCGGAAATCGCTCATCCTTCTCTCGGACGGCGTAGATAACGGCAGCCGGCTGACGCTTTCCGAATGCGTGGAATCGGCCCAGCGAGCCGACACCCTCGTCTATTCCATTCTCTTCGACGATCCGGAAGCCAACAACTTCGTTGGCTTTGGCGGCCCGGGCATGGGCCGGCATGGCGGATACGGCGGCGGTCGCAGACCCCAGATGAACCGTCCCGATGGAAAGAAAGTGCTGGAGCAGATCTCGCGCCAGACCGGCGGCCGCTTTTTCGAGGTCTCGAAGAAACAGCCCATCGACAGGGTGTTCGCCGCCATCGAAGAAGATCTGCGCAATCAGTACAGCCTCGGCTATACACCCACTGCCGCCTCGCCAGGTTATCGCAGCATCCACCTGGCAGCCAAGCCGAAAAATCTTACCGTTCAGGCGCGCGAAGGATATTACGCACTGTAAGAATTCTGGCACTAACGCTTGAGCCTCGGCATGCGTCTTAACTTCCAATGACAAGAATTCCTGTTGGCGCCAGTCTCGCGCTATTGACGGCCATTGGACTCTTCGGCCAGTCCAGCACCACGCCTCTCACCTTCGAAGTGGCATCCATCAAACCGAGCAATGCCGATCTGCACCGCATCATGTTTCAGTTGCAGCCGGGCGGTGGCCTCCGAACCAGCGGCACCACGTTGAAAATGCTTCTCGCCTTTGCCTACGACGTCCGCGACGTCCAAATTTCAGGCGGCCCTGGCTGGATCAATACCGATCGCTTCGATGTAGTGGCGAAAGCAGGCGGCGCTGTTCCCGAAACTCCTGATGACCCGCGCAAAATGACGGACGAACAGCGCAAGACCGTCGGTGATCAAGCTCGGGAACGTCTCCGGGCCCTGCTAGCCGAGCGGTTTCAGTTAACCCTCCATCGTGAAGCCAAAGAACAATCGATCTACGCCCTGGTGGTCGCAAAAAACGGCCCTAAGCTCAAGGAATCTCAAGCACAGGTGGGCGACGGCCCCAAAGGCCGGATGATGATGGGTCGCGGCCAGCTTTCCGGACAGGGCGTGCCACTGGAGCTGTTGACTAAGACACTATCCGACCAACTCGGCCGGCCCGTGATCGATCGCACCGGCCTGAAAGGGAATTTCGATTTCAAGCTGGAGTGGACGCCCGATCCCGGCCAGGGCGGCGGCGGTCCATTCGGCGGCGGGCCACCACCCGGCTGGATGCTCCACCCCCGCCCGATCCCAACGGCCCTTCGGTCTTCACCGCCCTTCAGGAGCAGCTCGGGCTCCGCTTGGAATCGCAGAAAGGTCCGGTAGAGATGCTGGTGATAGACCAAGTGGAGAAACCGACCGAAAACTAACCCCGCGCAAGATTAGCGGTGCGATGGCCAGCAAGCCCATCTTCGATTGTCTGCGATACCTCGCCGTCGCCGCGCTCACCGCCCTTCTGCTCTGCGCCGCCGAGCACCATGGACAGGTAAAATTCGGCGGCTTGCCGGTCCCCGGCGCCACCGTGACCGCGACCCAGGCTGGCAAAATCTTCACCGCGATCACCGATCCGCGAAGGCGCATATTCTTTCCCCGATCTTCGCGGACGGTACCTGGACCATTCAGATCGACATGCCGGGTTTTGCAGCGTTCCATCAGGACCTTGAAGTCGCGCGCGATGCGCCCGCCTCCGAATGGAATCTGCGCATGCTGCCTCTGAACGAAATGCATGCCGTCGCAGCGCCTCCTCCGGCTGCCGTCCTGCCGGCGCCTGCTCCCGCCGCCAATGCTGCTGAACCCGCCAGACCGAAGCCCCGCAATGCGAAAAATACCCCGCCGCCGCCCACCAACACGCCGACCGCCTTCCAACGGACCGACCTGAATGCCGCCAACCCGCCCGCCCCGGCTCCCGGAACACCGTCGCAGCCCGATGCGACCATCCCCAGTACCGATGCATTCGCAAATCAAAACCCGTCCGAGCTCAGCCAGCGCGCCGCCGACGGTTTCCTCATCAACGGTACTGCCAACAATGCCGCCAGTTCGCCCTTCGCAATGGCGCAGGCCTTCGGCAACAGCCGAAAAGACTCCCGGTCCTGTATAACGGCAACCTCGGTCTCATCTTCGATAACTCGTCCCTCGATGCCCGGCCATTTTCGCTGACCGGACAGGACACGCCGCGGCCCGACTACAACCATATCCAGGGCGTGTTCGCCTTCGGCGGTCCTATCAAGATTCCGCGCCTGCTCCGCAACGGCCCCAACCTCTTCATCAACTACCAATGGACCCGGAATCGCAATGCCAGCGTCGGAACCGGCCTCATGCCCGACGCAGCCGAACGCAGCGGAGATTTCTCGCAGGTATTGAACGCGCAGGGTCAGCCCGTCCAGATTATCGATCCCGCAACCGGATCGCCTGTTCCCGGCAATCGCCTCGCACTCAGCCAGATCAGCCCCCAGGCCTTGGCGTTGTTGAACTTTTATCCGCTCCCCAATTTTCAGGGCGGAACGCGCTACAACTATCAGATCCCCATTCTCGGCGTCACTCACCAGGACAGCCTGCAAACACGTCTCAATAAAACCATCGGACGAAAAAACCAGGTTTCCGGAATGTTCGCTCTGCAGATCCACTCGCTCGGACAATCCCAATCTGTTCGGATTTCTCGACACCAGCAACGTGCTCGGAATCAACCTGAACACAAATTGGCGCCATTACTTCACGCCGCGATTCTTCATCAACCTCGGTTACCAGTTCAGCCGCAGTTCATCGCGCTTCACGCCCTATTTCGAGAACCGCTCAGAATGTGTCGGGCCTGGCCGGAATCTCGGGCAATAATCAGGAGCCAGGGAACTGGGGGCCACCCGACCTCACATTCGCCTCCGGATTCTCGGGCCTGTCCGACGGGCTGCCGGCCTTCACCCGTAATCAGACCAGCGGCGTATCGATGGATAATTTCTGGTCTCGCGGCGCGTCACAACATCTCTTATGGAGGTGACTTTCGCCGCCAGCAGTTCAACCTGCTCTCCCAGCAGGACCCTCGCGGCAGCTTCGCCTTCACCGGCGCGGCGGCCGGATACGATTTCGCCGGATTTCTTCTCGGCGTGCCCGATACCAGCTCCATCGCCTTCGGCAACGCCGACAAATATTTCCGCGCATCCACGTCCGACGCCTATATCAACGACGATTGGAGAATGAATCCCGGCTTCACCTTGAACTTCGGCGTTCGCTGGGAGTACTGGTCGCCCATCACAGAAAAATACGGCCGCCTCGTGAATCTCGACATCGCCCCCGGTTTCACCGCCGAAGCTCCCGTGGTTGCCGGCCACCCCACCGGTCGCCTCACTGGCCAAGCTTATCCGGATTCGCTGATCCATCCCGACAAAGGCGCGGTTCAACCTCGTGTTGCTTTTTCCTGGCGGCCCCTTCCGGCGTCCTCCCTGGTGGTTCGCGCCGGTTACGGCGTCTACTACAACACTTCCGTGTACCTGCCCATCGCCACTCAAATGGCCCAGCAATATCCGTTGTCGAAAAGCCTCAGTGTGCAAAGCACGCCCGGCAATCTCGCTATCGCTCGCCGACGGCTTCAATGCCTCTCCTGGAATCACGCCGAATACCTACGGGGTTGATCCGCAATTTCCGCATCGGCTACTCGCAGAACTGGCAGATGTCCGTGCAGCGCGATCTGCCGAAAGCCCTGGTCGCCACCATTTTGTATCTCGGCAGCAAGGGAACCCACGAAATGCAGGAGTTTCTGCCCAACACATATCCTGCCGGCGCCGAATCCTTGTCCCGCCTGCCCCAGTCGGATTTGTGTATCTCGTCTCCAACGGAAACGCCGCCCGCAACGCCGGCCAGATCCAATTGCGCCGCCGCTTGCAGAGCGGATTTACCGCGAGCCTCAATTACACCTTCTCGAAATCCATCGACGATGGCGCGCTGGGCGGAAGGAATCAGGGCGGCTATCTGATCGCTCAGAACTGGCTGAATCTCAACGCCGAGCGAGCGCCTGTCGAATTTCGATCAGCGCCACCAGCTGAGTGTGCAGGCCCAGTACACCACCGGCATGGGAATTCACGGCGGCACACTGGTGAACGGATGGAAGGGCGCGCTCTTCAAGGAATGGACCGTCGCCAGCCAGATCACTGCCGCCACCGGAATGCCGCTCACGCCCGTCGATTTCGCGGCCGTCGCCGGCACCGGCGTGACCGGAAGCATCCGTCCCGAGTACACCGGCGCGCCGCTCTACAACGCACCTGCCGGGCTCTTCCTGAATCCAGCCGCCTACGCCGCGCCTCCCCCGGGCCAGTGGGGCAATGCCGGCCGCAACTCCATCACCGGCCCCTCGCAGTTCACCCTCAACGCTTCTCTCGGACGCGCCTTCCGGCTGACGGAGCGATTCGGTCTCGACTTTCGCGTAGACGCGACCAATGCGCTCAACCACGTCACCTTTCCGAGTTGGAACACCACCTTTAACAGCTCGCAGTTCGGGTTGCCGAATGCCGCCAATGCCATGCGCAGCTTGCAGACCAGCGCTGCGCTTGAGGTTCTGACCCATGCGATCTCTTCTTGCCATCTTCCTCTCGTTCGTTCTCGCCGCCGCGCGCAGCAGATCGGACAAAACACATCGTCTCCTTCCGCCGCCGCGCCTACTTTCCAAAGCAACAGCCAATTGGTGATCGAGACCGTCTCGGTAAAGACCAAGGATGGCAAGCCGGTCGAAAACCTGACCGCCAAGCGATTTCACCGTCACCGAAGATGGCGCGCCGCAGACCATCCGGTTTTTCGAATATCAAAAACTGCAGGAAGTTGCGCCCGATGCCGCCGACGCGGCTCCATCTTCGCGTGCTGCGCCGTTCCCTAAACTGCCCAAGAGCCAGATCACGCCCGAATCGCCCGGTAGCGTGAAGTATCAGGACCGTCGTCTGCTGGCGCTCTATTTCGACATGAGCGCCATGCCGGAGCCCGATCAGTTGCGCGCCTTCACCGCCGCGCGCAACTTCATCCAAACGCAAATGACGCCATCCGATCTGGTGGCCCTCATGGTTTACCAGTCCGGCGCCGTGCAGATCTTGCAGGATTTCACCGCTGATCGCGACCGTCTGCTCAGCATCGTCGAAACCCTGGTGGTAGGCGAAGACCAGAATTCCGCTGACGCCGCCAACGACGCTATCTGCTGCCGACACCGGCGCTGCCTTCGGCCAGGATGATTCGGAATTCAACATCTTTAATACCGACCGCCAGTTGTCCGCTCTGCAGACTGCCGCGAAGATGCTGGGTGCGCTGAGCGAGAAGAAGGCGCTCATCTATTTCGCCAGCGGGCTGCGCCTGAACGGCGTCGACAATCAGGCGCAATTGCACGCCACCATCAATGCCGCTATACGAGCCGGCGTTTCGTTCTGGCCTATCGACGCGCGCGGCCTCGTTGCTCAAGCGCCCCTGGGCGACGCTACTCACGGTTCGCCCGGCGGAATCGCCATGTACAACGGGGCCTCCGCTATGGCCGCCCAAGATAGCTTTCAGCGCTCCCAGGACACTCTCTGGGCGCTTGGCCGCCGATACCGGTGGCAAGGCTCTGCTCGACTACAACGACCTCACCAAAGGCATGACCGCAAGCTCAGCAGGCCATTTCGAGTTACTACCTCATCGGTTACTACGCCAGCAACGCTGCGCTGGACGGCAAATTCCGCCGCATCAAGATTTCGCTCGCCAACGGCCTCGCTGCCACCATCGACTACCGCCAGGGTTACTTCGCCGGCAAGCAGTTCGGGAAATTTTCGGCAGCCGAAAAGGAGCGCCAGCTTGAGGACGCGCTGCTGCTGGGCGATCCGATCACCGAACTTACCGTCGCCGTTGAAGTGGATTATTTCCAGCTCAACCGTGCCGAGTACTTCGTGCCGCTGATAGTCAAGGTCCCCGGCAGCGAGCTGGCTCTCGCCAAGCGCGGCGGCGCCGAGCACACCCTGCTCGATTTCATCGGCGAAATCAAAGATGACTTTGGCACCACCGTCTCCAACGTGCGCGACAAAGTGGATATCAAGCTGAGCGACGCCACCGCCGCCGAATTGGCCAAGCGGCCCATTCAATATGACACCGGATTCACGCTGCTTCCCGGCAAGTACAAGATCAAGTTCCTGGCGCGCGACGCCGAGACTGGCCGCATCGGCACCTACGAAACTCCCTTCGTGATCCCCAATCTGAACAAGGAAGACAAGCGCATCCCGATCAGTTCGGTAGTCTTGAGCAGCCAGCGCGTGGAGCTGAAAGATGCGCTGTACAATGCCGCCAAAGATAAAGGCAAGGCCGAAATTGTCAATCCACTGGTACAAGAAGGCCAGAAGCTGATTCCCAGCGTGACGCGAGTCTTCAGCAAAGGCCGCGATATGTACGTCTACTTGCAGGCCTATCAACCGGGCGTCGAGAGCGCGCAGCCGCTGGTGGCGTTCGTCACGTTCTATCGTGGCCAAGCCAAGGCGTTCGAGACGCCGCCGCTCCAGGTAACTGAGGCGCTGAATAATCGGTTGAAGACTATGCCCCTCAAATTCAGCCTCTCGCTCGCTAAGCTCCCGCCCGGCCACTATAACTGCCAGGTGACGATTCTCGATCCGAGCGGGTCAGAAAGCCGCGTTCTGGCAAGCGCCCGTCATGCTGATCCCGTAGAGGCGCTACGGCAACCCAAAGACATACAACGCCTGGCCGCTCTGCGGGATCTTGATGTCCGGCGCGATCGCCGCCGGCACATTTCGCGGGCTGCCGCCGCCCAGCCCGGTCATCACCGCGATGTACTGCTTTCCATCCACGCTGTAGGTAACCGGGAAGCCCTGCACCGACGTGCCTAGCCGCGTTTCCCACAACATCTGTCCGGTCTTCACGTCCAGAATGTGCACGCCGCGGTTGATGTCGCCGACCAGCACCCAGCCGCCGGCGGTCGAAAGCGCGGCCGTGAGGAACGGCGCGCGCTGCTCGTATTTCCAGACCTCGTTCATGGTCTTCACATCGTAAGCCGCCAGCTTGCCGATGTTGCCATTGCTGCCCGGCATCGGCAGGAATTTGCGGTCGCCGCCCGACCCTCCGCCCCTGCCGCTGAAGTCCACCTCGCGCGCCGTAAAATCCATGCACGACTGGCTGAGCGGAACGATCAGCAGTCCCGTCGGCTGGATTGTAGCTCATCGCCTGCCAGTTCTTCCCGCCTTCCGTGCTGGGACACACATTGATCGGCTTATTGAGTCTGCATCTCAAGAATGTCCGTCCGATACCTCGGCGTTCCCGTCTTGGGATCGATGTGGTCCCACACCGTCTGCTTCACCATCTCCTTGCTGCCGAGATATTGTCCCGGTCCGCCGATCCAGCTTCCACAGGATGCCCGCCTTGCCGGCGTTGAACGAAACTTTCTGATCGCCGATATCGACCAGCACGCGCTCGAATACTTCGTCCAGATCGAACGACTCGCCCGGCGCATGCTGGAAATACCAGACCAGTTTGCCCGTGTCCGGATTCAGCGCCACCGTCGAGTTCGCGTAAAGAGTCTTATCGAACGGCGTCAGCTTGCGGCTCAGGAAATTCCAGGGCTTCGATTGCGCGACGCCCCAGTACGTAATGTTGAGCTCGGGATCGTAGCTTCCCGCCAGCCAGGTCTCCGCGCCCGCGCGATTGTTCATCGGCAGATTGCCCCATGTTTCGCTGCCGGGCTGCCCTTCGCGCGGAATCGTGTAGAACCGCCAAGCCCGCTGCCCGGTGTGGATGTCGAAAGCGGAAATGTAGCAGCCTTCGCCGTCGAAACGCGCGCAGCCCGTCAGACCCATCAGCACTTTGTCGCCGATGACGATCGTCGCCGCTGGTGGAAACATGCGGCTTGTCGGAAGCCGGCGTGTCCCAGAGAATCTGCCCGTTGCGCGCATTGATCGCCACCATGTGCGCGTCGCTGGTGGGCAGAAAAACCTTGTCTTCGGCGATCGCGATGCTGCGGATGCCGCCGTATCCCGGCGCCTGATCCGGACCCACGCGCGTCTCCCAGATCAGATCGCCCGTCTTGCGCATCCAGCGCCTGAACAATGTTGCTGGGGCTCGCCAGATAAATGATGCCGTTGTGCACGATCGGCGTGGTCTGGTTCGCCCCCGAGTCGTTCATCGCCCAGGTCCACTTCAACTGCAGGTTCTTGACGTTGTCGCGCGTGATCTGATTGAGCGGACTGTAGCTGTGTCTCTGATAATTGCGTCCGAAGATCAGCCAGTCCTCCGCGGGCGGATTCCTGAAGCATTTCGGTCGTCACCGGAACATAGTTCTTGACCTCGCCCGGCACGTTGACGCCAGCGTTGCCGCCAGCACCGCCGCGTCCGTCTACCCGTGCCAGCGCCCACCACCATCGACCCGCCGCCCCGTCCGCCGCGCCCTTGAGCCGGTGCATTCGCCGGCCGGCGCCTGCCCGTTGGCAACCGCCCGGATTAACGTGGAGACACTTCCCGCGAGTGCCTGCTGGCCCGCCTGAGCGCCGTTGCGCTGCAGAATATATGCGGTCGCGTTCAGCGCCGCCGCTTCGCCCAGCGATCCCGGATTCGTGGGCGGCATCGTTTGCAGGATCTCGCCGAATAGCTCGCTCACCATCTTGGGCCCCCACTTGAGCAGGAACGTGCCCCCCGACAAGCGCCGGCGCATCGCCCGAGCCTTCGAAGTTCGCGCCGTGACAAGCCGAACAATTCTGATCGTAAATGGCCCGCCCGGACTGAGCCTGCGCGGCGGTAAAAATGCCCGCGGGCTGGGCCCAAACCAAGCCAAAGGTCGCTGCTCCAAACGCAGTGAGCGCGAACAATCGAGAAGGTAGTGCTAAACGATGCATGCCGGATCTCCTACACCAAATGCCTGAGCATCATAATTATACGATGGTGAAGCCACGCATCATTAACCTGTTCCTTCTGGCCGCTTCCGGAGCCGCGCGGCTTTCCGCGTGATATCCTTAGCTCCAATAACAGAAGGATGATTCTATGCCGATCTTCTCGGACATATCCGCGTTTACTGTGTTCCTGGCAATCGCGGCGGTCGGATTTATTTTCCTCCTGGTCTCGCTGATATTTGGAGAAGTCTTCGGCCACTTCGGCGATGCACATTTCGACACCCTGGATCATGGCGGCCCCAGCTTTTTTAGCCCGCGTATCCTCAGCGTTTTCATTACTTCGTTTGGAGGATTCGGCGCGGTTGGGATTCATTATGGTCTGTCCGTTCTGGCTGCTTCGGGTCTGGGCTTCCTGAGCGGTGTTTTCTTCGGCGGCCTGATCTTTCTGTTCGCACGATTCCTGCACGGACAACAGGCTTCCACTGACGTTCGCGGCGCTGACCTGATCGGAAAACCGGCCCGGGTGGTGGTCGCGATTCCCGCCGGCGGCGTCGGCCAAGTGCGCTGCCGGGTGGGCGAGGAGATGTTCGACAAGATTGCCCAGTCGCGCGAAGATACGCCCATTCCGGAAAACACCCTGGTGCGCGTGGAAGAGACGCTGGGCGACATGGTGATCGTTCGTAAACAGTAGTCTTTCGAGGTGAAGTATGTTTTCGGATCTGGCGGGATTGCTGCTTCCTTTAATCATCCTCGCCGTCGTACTCGCGCTCATCATCGCTGCCGCGCTATTCAGCCGCAACTACCTCAAGGTGTCGCCGAACATGGTGGCTGTCTTGAGCGGACGCAAGCGCAAGCTCGCCGACGGACATTACGTCGGCTACCGGATGGTGCGCGGGGGTGCCGCGCTCAGAATTCCGCTGCTCGAAAAGGTCGAGTATCTCTCGCTGAATGTGATGACCATCCCGCTCGAGATCAAGCGGGCCTATACCGTCCAGGGCGTCCCGGTATCCGTCAAGGCCGTGGCCAACGTGAAGATTCGCGGCGATGAAACGTCGCTGCATGCCGCCGCGGAACGGTTCCTCGGCATGACCCACGTCGATATTCAAAAGGTCATTTTCCAGACGTTGGAAGGGCATCTGCGTTCCATCCTCGGCACCCTGACCGTGGAGGAAGTCAATAGCGACCGCCAAAGCTTCGCGCAGAAGCTTACCACCGAGGCCGCCATGGACCTCGAGAAAATGGGGCTGGGCGTGGACGTCCTGACCATTCAGGAAGTCAGTGACGAAGAGGATTACCTCAACGCGCTCGGCAAACGCCGGACGGCCGAGGTGAAGCGCGACGCCACCATCGGCGAGGCCGATGCGAACCGCGATGCCAAGATCCGGTCCGCCAGCGCCATGCAGGAAGGCGAGAAGGCCAAGCTTGGCTCGGAAGCCGATATATCCCAGTCCCAACGTGACCTCGCTCTTCGCCAAGCCCAGTATCAGGCCGAGATCGAGGCGGAAAAGGCGCGAGCCGCGCAAGCCGGTCCCCTGGCGCAGGCCAAAGCCCGGCAGGCGGTCGTTGCCGAAGAAGTGAAAATCGACCGCACCCGCACCCAGGAGCAGATCGCTGTCCAGGAACAGGAAGTGTTGCGCAAGCAGCGCGAACTCGAAGCCACCGTCATCAAACCCGCCGACGCCGAGCGCCAGGCCGTGATCGTTCGTGCCGAAGCCGCTAAGTCCGCCGCAGTTTTGGAAGCGGAAGGCAAGCGCTCTGCGCTGATCGCCATGGCCGAGGCCGAACAGCAGAAGCTGCGCATGGAAGGCGCCGGGCGCGCCGCCGCCGTCGAGTCGGAAGGCCGTGCCGAGGCCGCTAAGATCGAGGCCATCGGCCTGGCGCAGGCCAAGGCGATTGAGGCGCAGGGCGTGGCCGAAGCCGCCGCCATTTTGCGCAAGGCCGAAGCCTGGAAGCAGTTCAACGAGGCGGCGCGTCTGCAGACGGTGCTGGAAAAACTGCCGGCCATCCTCCAGGCCTCCAGCGGAATTTTCGGCGCGGTCGCTGCGCCGCTCGGCAATATCGACAAGCTGGTGGTCATCGATCAGGGCTCCGGTGACGGCGCGTCCAGCGGCATCGGCAAGCTGGCGAGAGCCGGCCCGACCGTGGTGTTCGGCCTGTTACAGCAACTCGAAGCGTTGGGACTCAACGTGCCCTCTTTGCTCCAGCAATTGGGCGTACACCAATCCAATGGCGGTGCCCCGCCGGACAGCACCGTGGCGAAGAACATTCCGGAACGCACCGACTGATACGTGCCTCCATCGGCTTAAGCAAACCGCGCCGGACGAAACGGCCTCAGCAAATCCACCTCCGCGCCGTCCAAAATCTCCAGAGCGGCCGCTTGCCCGATCAACGGCGAGAGCGTGATTCCGCTGTGCATAGCCGTGATGTAAAGATTCCGGCAGCGCTCGGTGAAACCGACCACAGGATGACCATCCTGTGGCAGCACGCGATGACCCAGCGTAACCGTCTCCAGCTTGGCGCCTTTCAACTGGTCGAGAAATTTTCCGGCATTGTGCAGCAGCTTCATGCCGAACTCCTGGCTGGTATCGAAAGTCGCCGACGCCTCGAAGTCCGTGCCTGTAACGATTCGTCCGTCCGGGTTCTGCTTGATATTCGTGCCGGGAGCGAGTGCGATCCTATCCAGCATCCGCGGCTGCGGAGTAGTATGCGCCAGCAATCCAGGTGATTCCTTCAGCGGTACATTCACTCCCGCCAGCTTGGCCAGCCGCGGCGTATCCACGCCCGAAGCCAGCACCAGAAAATCCGCGGCAATCGGCCCGTTACTGGTCTCGACGCCGCGCACCCGATCGCCCGAAATCGAAATTCCCGTAACTTCGCACGGGTATTCCACCTTCGCGCCCGCCTGTTGAGCACGCTTGAGCAGCACACCCAGTGCATGCATTGGATCCACCGTCCCCTCAATTTCGCTGTAGCACGCCGCGCCGACTGGTCCGCTCGCAATCGATGGCAGCAGGCGGCGGATCTCGGCGTCGTCGATCATGTGCGCAGGATAGCCCCAGCGTTGATGCGCTCGCACTCTGTCCGCCAATTTTGCCCCGTCGGGGTTTCCCGGCTCGAACCATTGCACGCTGCCGCCCCACTGAATTTGCAGATCGCCCGCAAGCTCCACCGTCAGGCGCCGCCACCCGGCAATGCCCAGCAGATTCAGGTCGTAATATGGGCGCGGCTGCTTGGAGAACGTCGCATTGATCCAGGCGAACGATTTTTCCGTCGCACCATTTCCCGGACGCCGCTTTTCAAGAATCGTGACCTGCGCACCGCGTTTGGCGATATGATAGCCGATCGACGCGCCCATGATGCCTGCGCCGGCGATCACCACCCGATCTTTAGCGGCCGCCGCCCTGGCCGGTAGTCCGGTCACGATCGGCACCGAGAGAATCTTCAACAGTGTTCGCCTGTCCATGCCCTTAATCATGACCCACAAATAACCCTTTCTGTTCGCATTTTATTCTCAATCCTTTCACAGCTCATCCCGAGGCTACCCACATCCAATGAGTGAAAGCAAAACGCAACAACTAAGAAATGGAGAACAAGAAAGATGACTTACAAACTTGCTCAGCTGTTCGCAACCGCGCTCGCCCTCGGATGCGCATTTTCCACTGCCGCCCCCGCGGCGGCGCAGACCATCACGCCGCCAACCACTCCTTCCGCCATCACGCCGCCTCACGGAAACTCGGCGTTTTTGTTGGGCCACGGAGTGGGCACTCAAGGTTATGTGTGTCTCCCTAAAGGCAGCGGCGCTTCCTGGACCGTCAATAATGCCCGCCCCGAAGCTACCCTTTTTGGAAACTTCTTCGGACAGGAGATCCAGATCATTACCCACTTCCTCAGTCCCGATACAAATCCCAACGAGTTCGCTCCTAACCCCGTACCCTTCGGTAGCGCAACGTGGCAGAGTTCGTTCGATAGCAGCATGGTCTGGGCCAGTGCCGTCGCGCCGATCGCCGCCGGCTCCGACTCGAGTTGTCCCAATACTGGCTCGATCAGCTGCCTTTTGCTGCAGTCCATCGGGTCGCAAAAGGGACCGACTGGCGGCAAGCTCATGACCCAAACCACCTTCATCCAACGCTTGAACACCAACGGGGGATCTGCCCCGAATGACGGCTGCTCCGTCACAGCCGACGTGGGCAAGCAAACGCTGGTGCCGTACTCCGCCGACTACTACTTCTTTCGAAAGGACGAATAAACCCCTAACGCTAAGCCTGATATAATGCACTTGTCCGGAAGGCACTACGAATCCCGGCTGATGGGAGGGTGAAATGTCGTCGAGCCGACGCTCGCAGGCGGCGCACGCATTGATCTTCGCGCTGTCGGTCATGTGCGTGGCGCCATTACGTGCTCAGCCCCCTAAGTCTCCCGATCCACGTGCCTTCCTGAATAGTTACTGCGTCGGCTGTCATAATCAGAAGCTTCACACCGCTGGTCTGGCGCTCGACACTTTGGACGCCAGCCATCCGAGCGCCAATGCTGAGGTTTGGGAGCGCGTCATCGCCAAACTTCAAGCTGGTTCGATGCCGCCCCCTGGATTGCCCCGTCCGGATGCGGCCGCATACCACGCCTTGGCAACTTCCCTCGAAAACCAAATCGACCAAGCCTGGGCCATGCACCCGAATCCTGGCCGGATCGGCGCGGTCCATCGTCTGAACCGGGCCGAGTACAACAACGCGATTCGGGACCTGTTCGCGCTGGATCTGGATGTGAAGCCGCTGCTGCCCGGCGATGAGACCGCCGACGGCAGTTTCGATAACTTTGCCGATGTCCTCTCTATTTCGACGGCGCACCTGGAGCGCTATATGTCGGTGGCCCGCCAGGTCACGCGGCTCGCGACAGGTCTTCCGCCTACCAGCCCTGGCCTGGAGAGATTTGAGATTCCGTTGCATGTCCTCCAAAACGACCGGCAGAGCGAAGATCTTCCGCTCGGTTCGCGAGGCGGCATCGCGATTCATCATGACTTTCCGGTCAACGCTGAGTACCTCATCAAGGTGCGCCTCCAGCGCCAGTATCAGGATTACCTCAAGGGCATGGGCTGGCCGCAGAAGCTGGACGTGCGCCTGGATGGCAAGCTGTTGAAGCGCTTCACGGTCGGTGGCACTGCTCAAGGCAGGCCAGCCGCCACCAGCTACGCCGGCGACGGAGAACCCGGGTTTGCCGGCGACCCCGAATGGGAAAAATACATGCAGCTTACCGGAGATGCGGGGTTGGAGCTCCGCGCTCCGGTTACAGCCGGCCCCCACACCGTAGGCGTGACGTTCGTCCGGGAACTGTGGGAACCGGAAGGTCTGCCTCAACCACTGCAGCGGGGCCGAGTGATCGCCGACGACAACGTCTACATGGATTACGCCAACGTGGGCTCGGTCCTGATCGGCGGTCCATACGATGTTGCCGGCCCGGCCAAGGATACGCCTAGCCGCCGCGCGATTTTCGTCTGCCAGCCCGGGGCTGCTTCGGAAGAACGAGCCTGCGCCGGAACCATCCTGTCCAGAATGGCCCGCCTGGCGTATCGGCGGCCGGCGACAAAAGCGGATGTCCAGATGCTGCTTACGTTTTTCGATAGCGGGCGCCACGATGGCGGAAGCTTTGACAGCGGCATTCAATTCGCGCTCGAGCGGCTGCTGGTGGATCCAGATTTTCTGCTGCGTGTTCACCGGAGCAACTCTACGGCGGCTACATCGCGCGTCAAAGACATCGAATTGGCCTCCCGTCTGTCGTTCTTCCTGTGGAGCAGTATCCCCGATGATCGGCTGCTGACCCTGGCCGAACACGGTGACCTTTCGAATCCATCGGTCCTCGAAAAAGAAGTGCGGCGAATGCTGGCCGATCCGCGCTCGACCGATGCGCTGGTAAACGATTTCGCCGCGCAATGGCTGAATCTGCGCCGGGTCGAAGAAGTGGTGGTCGATCCGGACCGTTATCCCAACTATGACGAAAGCCTGCTGCAGGCTTTCAAACAGGAGACGGAGCTGTTCCTGGCCAGCACCCTGCGCGAAGATCGCAGCATCGTCGATCTTCTGAATGCGGACTACACCTTCGTCAACGAACGACTGGCCCGGCATTATGGCATTTCCGGGATTTACGGCAGCCGCTTCCGCCGGGTTACGCTTCCGAATCATGAGCAGCGCGGCGGCCTGCTCGCCGAAGGAGCGCTGCTGGCCACGACCTCATATCCCGACCGCACATCGCCGGTACTGCGCGGAAAATGGCTGCTGAACAATATTTTCGGATTGTCCATTCCGCCGCCCCCGGCGGATGTAGATCGCAACCTGGAAACCAAGCCCGGCGCCAAACCGACCACCATGCGCGAGCGCCTGGCCCAGCACCGCCAGGATCCTTCCTGCAACGGCTGCCATTCGGTGATCGATCCGCTGGGATTTGCGTTGGAGAATTTCGACGTCATCGGCGGCTGGCGGACGGTGGACGAATTGGGCAAGCCGATTGACTCTAGCGGCGCCACGTCGAGCGGAGCAAAAATCGACGGGCTCACCGGGCTGCGGGCGCTGCTGCTCGACCAGCCCGAGCAATTTCCCCGCACAGTTACCGAAAAACTCATGGCCTATGCCCTGGGCCGCCGGCTGGATTATTACGACCACCCGGCAGTACGCAAGATTGTTCGCGACGCGGCCGCCCAGAACTACCGCTGGTCGGCGATAATACTTGGAATTGTTGAGAGTCCCAATTTTTCAGGAGACGACAGAAATGACTTTTCTCACTAAGAAATCGTTGCCGAGGAGGACTCTGCTGCAGGGTCTCGGCACCACGATGGCACTGCCGTTTCTGGACGCTATGTTTGCGCCTTTCGCGCGCGCGTCTACCAAGCCCGTTAACAGATTCCAGGCATTCTATGTTCCCAATGGCATGGCGATGGAATATTGGGTGCCGAAAGGCGAAGGCAGCGCCTTCGAGCTGTCGCCGATCCTGGAGCCGCTGGCGGCGTTCCGAAATCAGATGCTGGTGCTGTCGGGCATCAAAGCCAACTGGAATTACATCCATGCAGGGGCCTCTGGATCGTTCCTTACGGGCACCACACACGGCGGCCGCAACGAAGTCGAAATCATTGCCGACGTCTCCATGGATCAGCTGCTGGCCAGGCATTTCGCCAAGGAGACGCAAGTTGCATCGCTGGAACTTTCCATGGATGCCCCCGCCAACGCGGGCGCTTGCACGGGCAATCTGAGCTGCGTATACACTCATACGCTGTCTTGGCGCAGCCCCACGCAGCCGCTGCCGATGGAATGGAATCCGCGAGCCGTTTTCGAAAAGCTGTTCGGAGACAGCGGCAGCACGGACCATGCCGCCCGCGAAGCGAGATTGCAGCAGCACAAGAGCATTCTGGACTCGGTGACGGCGAAGCTGACGGACTTGAAGCGGGAGCTTGGTCCGCAGGACCAGGTTAAAGTGGACGAATACGCCGAGGCGATTCGCGATGTCGAGCGCCGCATCCAGAGAGCCGAGGAACAGAGCGACATCGAACTGCCCTCGATGGAGCAGCCGCAAGGCGCGCCGCCGGTCTTCGAAGATCATCTGGCGCTGATGCTGGACCTGCAGTTGCTGGCATTCCAATCGGATCTCACGCGAGTGATCTCGTTCATGATCGGCAAGGAGCAGAGCGCCCGGCCCTATCCGCAGATCGGCGTGCCCGAGGCCCATCATCCGCTCTCGCACCATAACGACATGCCGGAGTTGATCGCGCACATGTCGAAGATCAATCGGTATCACACCCAGTTGTTCTCGCAATATCTGACGAAGCTGCGCGCCACGCCCGACGGCGACGGCTCGCTGCTGGATCATATGACCATCCTTTATGGATCCGGGATTTCCAACAGCACCCGGCACTCCGGAGAGAACCTGCCGTTGCTGGTGCTGGGCGGCGCGGGCGGACGGCTCAAAGGCGGCCGTCATATCACTTACTCCGACAAGCCCACCATGGCGAATCTGCTGGTGACCTTGATGGACAAGCTGGACGTGCCGGTGGAGCATCTGGGCGGCAGCACGGGCCGGCTTCCACTCGACACGCTGCCGGGAGTCTAATAAGGAACGATGGCGATGACAGCGGTTGCGCGATACCTCATCTTTGCGGGGCTCGCCGTGTTTGTTATGCGAGCCGACGTGGACGTCAACGCAACGGAGCCCGACGGGTCGACAGCGCTGCATCGGGCCAGTTACCGGGATGATCTGGAAGGCGCCGACCGGCTGATTCGCGCCGGCGCGAACGTGAACGCGGCCAACGATCTCGGCGTGACACCGCTCTGGTCGGCCAGTCAAAACGGAAGCGTAGCGATGGTGAAGAGACTGCTGGATGCGGGCGCCAATCCGAACCTGGCGCTGCTGGCCGGCGAGACGCCCGTGATGGTGGCCGCACGCTCGGGGTATCCCGACATCGTAGAAATGCTGCTCGCCAAGAAAGCCAACCCCAACGCCCACGGCACACGCGGCCAGACGGCGCTCATGTGGGCGGTGGCGGAGAAGCACCCCGAAGTAGTGAAGGTGCTGCTCGCACACGGCGTGGACATCCAGGCTCGCTCGGATGTCTGGACCGATGTGATGGCCGTGCCTCCGCACAGCATTCTGGCCTATAACAAGGCCATTCCGCATGGCGGCGAGACCGCATTGATGTTCGCCGCGCGCGTGGGCGATCTGGAATCGGCGAAGCTTCTGGTGGCGGCCGGCGGCAATGTGAACGACGCGGACGCGTGGGGTGTCAGCGCAACAGTGCTGGCGGTTCATGCCGGCTACCGGGACTTGGCGCTCTTCCTGCTCGACAAAGGCGCTGACCCGAACCTGGCCGCGGCAGGATTTACAGCACTGCACGAAGCGATCATGCGCCGCGATGAAAAGCTGGTGACCGCGCTGCTGGATCACGGAGCTGATGCCAACGCTCCGCTGCGCACCTGGACGCCGACACGGCGCTCGTCGAAGGACTACCATTTTGATCCCGCCATCGTGGGGGCGACTCCTTTCTGGCTGGCTGCCCGTTTCGTTCAACCCAACGTTATGCGCCTGCTGGTGAAACATGGCGCAGATCCTTTATTCGTTCTACATTCCGACTACATCGCAGAGGCCCGCTTGCAACACCGCGTGGAAGCGACGACGGCGGCGATGGCAGCCACCGGCATGGGCGGCGGCACGCCCTGGGTTCAACCGGCCCGCTCGGAACGCGAAGCTCTCACGCTGGAAGCTGTGAAGCTGTCGGCCGAGCTGGGCGTCGATCTGAATGCCGCTAACAAGGACGGCCGCACCGCGCTGGACGCGGCCAAGACGCTGAAATACGACAGCGTGGTTAAGTTTCTAGTCGAAAAGGGCGTGAAATCCGGGCAAGCCCGGTGTTCAGGAAGCCGAACAGACCTCGCCCAAGTATCCCCCGCCGCCGCAGTAACTCACATCCTGAATCTGCATCAGGATTCCGTCGGGATCGGTGAAATAAAGTTCCGGCGTACCGCCTTTGGCTCCGCCGCGATTCTCCATCCGCATACTCACGTAGGACACCAGCGGACCGGGCGGCCCGGACGCGTCGCCTCTGGGCTTGATTCCGTAATCGGCCAGGGCCTTCAGCACTTTGTCAGGGTTGAAGCCCTCCATCGTGAAGCAGCCGTGCGCAATGTTGGAGACGCGCGCTTGCGCGCCATTCACTCCGCCGATAGCAATGAACTGGCGCTTCGAACCGATCCCGAGCAGAGTCGTCACGCCCTGTTGGGCTTGAACCGGCATGCCGAAGAGGTCCTGATAAAAGGCGACCGAGCGCTCGCGATTGGAAACGCCCAGGGTGAAGTGGCTGAGATCCTGGAGCGCGATGAGGCCCTTGGTGGGCGCGGGCTCAATCGGCTTACACATGCTGCCGAGCGGGCCGGCCCCGCCACAATAGGTGACATCTTGAAGCTGAACGTTGATGCCGTCAGGGTCGCCGACATATAGTTCGGGCGCGCCTTCAGCGCCTCCGCCCGCATTAGCGCCGCGCGTCCTCACCCAGGTTTTGAGAGGGCCCGGGCTGCCTTTGGCCACGCCATGATCGATAAGAGCCTGCGTGATTCCGTCGACACTGAAATTCTGGACAGTCATGCAGAAGTGCGCGATGCCCGGCTTGGCGTTGGGGCCGCCTTGCGACAAGCTGATGTATTGGAGACCGGGACCAATGCGGAGGCCTGTAGACACGTCCTGGCGATGTTGAACCGGCAGCCCGAACAAGCCCTGATAAAAATCCACCGAGCGCTGGCGGTCGGAAACCGTAAGCGTCATGTGGCTGAGCGAACGCACCCGGATGGGCGTCTTGCCCGATTGCGCGCCTGCTGCGCGGGGCAGGGCCAGGGCGGGAAGCGCGGAGAGAAGCTGTCGGCGGGTGAATTGATATTCGCTCATTTGTCTTCGGCCCGAGCGCCGGCGAGTGTGCCCAGCATCGGAAGATTCCCTTCATGACAAGCGAACTCATAGAGCTTGTCCTTAGTCTGGTTGAGGCGAACCTGGACGGTCCACGGCCGGGTCCAGGTGGTGGGGTCGTCAATCGTAACTTCGTAGTTAATGACGTCAGGGGCGATGCGGGTGAAGCGTTCGACCAGATGCAGATTCTCGGCGGCGCCCATAAAACTGGCCTTTCCGAAAAGTTGGTGGTATCCACGACCAGGGTCTTTCCTTCCCAATGCCCGCGCGAGTCGCCGTTCCAGGAGCGAATTTGCGGCGGCAGGTGCGGGCTGCCATCGAGGGGAAATATCCGGGCGTCGTGGAATGCCTCCATAAAGAAGATGACGTAACCGCGAGACTGCATGATCTGGTAATAGCCGTCGTTACCGGCGCCAAAGCGTCCGCCGATGCGCGGAACGCCGGGCGTGATGCAGCGCATGTAACTGCTCAAATCCCGCGGACTGGCGGGCGGGCGCTGGAAGGTGACGGCTGCGATAGCCGCGGCCTGCCGACGCTTTCCGTCGGGAGTGAAGGGAGGGATCTTTCCATCCGGCGGATCGATGATGAGAGAAGTTCTGTTATCGAAAACGCGGTCCACCATTTCGGTGGAGCTGGAAGTGGTGGCGGGGTTCTTGTATTGTCCGACGTCCCTCAAAGCGGCCAGGAAGAAATTATCTCCGCCGGCGAAATCGCTATAGCCGTTTTTGAAAAGCCGGTCGGCCCGCTGCTTGAGCTGGGCGACTTCGGCGTCAGTGAGAAACTGGCGGCCTTCTAATTCCTTGGGGCGTTCCAGAGGGGTAGCGCTGTTGTCGAGCCAGGTGCCGCGCAGGTCGGGCTGTCCATCGGGAGTGAGGGCAGACTGCGCGGCGAGAGAGGCGACAGCCATCGCCAGGCCTGCTAGTGACGCTGGAAAGCGCGGTGTCATTTCTTGTTCGAACCCGCGTCAGCTTTGCGAGCGCCGCCCAGAATGTCGCTCATTGCGTAGTTCCCCTCATGGCAGGCGTATTCAAAGACCGGACCCGACGCGGAGCGGAATGGATATTCGACCGTCCAGATTTTGGTGAAGGTGGAGGGATCGTCGATGGTGGCGCGGTAGAGGATGGTATTGGCGTCGATACGCTTAAAGCGCTCGGTGACATGCAGGTCCGGGAGACGCTCCTTCGAAGCGGGTCTGATCGGTGAAATTGGTGGTATCGACCACCAGCGTGTCGTCTTCCCAATGACCGACGGAATCACCGAGCCATTGGCGAACATTGGGCGGCGCGTGCTCGGCGTTCATGCGGATGATGCGCACATCGTGGACCATCTCCACCAAAATCATAATCGCGCCGGGGGTCTGGACGATCTGGTAGTTGTTGTTGTAGAGCACCGGAAGCATGGGCGGACCGGAAGTGGAACCGAACCCGACCAGGCAGCGCTCGGACAGCGGCCGATCCTTGACCTTGTTGAAGGTGATGTAGCTCTGGAATGTTTCGGCATTCCTTTTCTTGGCGTCGCGCGTGGTGGGAGGCATTTTTCCATCGGGCGGATCGATGATGAGCGAGGTTCGCTTGACTCCATCCACGCGGGCCAGTTCGGATCCGCGGTCGATGAACAGGATGTTATAACCGCCGGTGCCGTTGGAGCCCGCGGCGGCCAACAGCGGGCTTTCCGATTTGCCATCGACGTCCTGCAGCTCCTTAGCGGCGTTCTTTTCAAACTCAGCAGCTTCGGCGTCGGTGAGGGTGGCTTTTCCGGCCAGCGCCTTGGGGCGCTCGAGCGGGGTGATAGTTGCATTGGTCCAGACACCCTGGAGATCGGGATGGCCATCGGCGGTTCGAAGCGATTTGGCGGACTTGGACGGGGCGGCGCTTCCCTTGTTCTGACCGGCGGCCGGGAGCGCGATCAACATGGCCAGGGCGGCAACAATCGGGAGAAATCGAGAGCTCATTGCACTCCTCTTCCTGTTGCTAGCAATTCTACCGCTGACGGCAGGGGCGCGGTTGCGAGGCCTGGTAACAAGCACTATAATCCGATCCATGATCAAAACTCGAGTTGTTGCTGCTGCTCTTGGTTCCCTGCTCCTAATTGGAGGCGTGGCGGTCGCGCAGAGGCCCAAGGATAACGTGAACCCCGGCCGCCATCCGAACCTGGCCGCCGCGCAACGGTTGAGCCGGAATGCCTGGGAGAAGATCGTAGCCGCTCAGGAAGCCAATGAATGGGACTTGCAGGGTCACGCTCAAAAAGCCAAGAATCTGCTGGATGAAGTCAACAACGAGCTGAAGCTGGCGGCAGAAGCGTCGAACCGGAGGAAATAGCAGCGGCGCGAGCTGGTTTACTCAAGCGGTGGCATAAAAATCTCGAGTCTCGGCACGGTCGCTACGTTCGTGGCGGCGGATGAAGGCCTCGATTTCAGCATTCGAAAAAACGAAGCCATCCTCGGCAGGTAGATAGGGGATGTGATCGGCCTTGTGCATCTTCAAAATCTTGGCGGCTTTGTGAAGTTGAGCTTCCTCATTGGCGCGGCGCTCGGCTTGGATCTGGCGGAGCTGATTTAGAGTTCGTTCGAACTGGCGGGTGAGGCGCTGCCGATAAATGCTGATGTTGGCGAAGGCCCGGTCGTTTTCGCGATAGGTTAAGGCCATGGCGAGGGCGTCTTCGGCCTGGGGATGGGTGGCGCGGATGCGGTCGTGGGCTTCGGTGATGCCGAGCGCGAAAAGGTTGGTCTCGACGGCGGAGGCGCGGTTGAGCTGCCAGGAAGTATCGAGGAGGGACTGGACGAGCTGAGTCTCGACGGCGCCTTTTGGCCGGCATTCATCGAGGAAAGATTGGGAGTGGCGCTGGTAAGCGGAGAGGTCCTCGGTGGGCAGGACGATGGTATGGCCAGTTAATCCGTGACGCAAAGCATTCAGCTTGGAGCGCTGTTTACCGGCGTCGGAACGGGGGCCGGTGGATTTTTGGGCATTGGCTTTATTCACGGCGGCGCGGAGGGTGGCGGCTGCGGGGTCGTGGATATTGGGGCGGAATGCGGCATGGCTGGTTTTTGAATCGGGCATATCGGTTTTTGAAGCGGGCATATCGATTTCTCCTACCTCGGGTTTAGCATGCGGGTTTGGGGCGCGGCGGGGCGGAAGCTGGGAAGTTGGTGAGGGGGAAGAGAAGAAAGAGGGTGAAGTGGTGTGATTGGGTTGAGGGAAGACGGAGAAAGTTGGTGGGGGCGGATGGGGTGGGCTGGGTTGCTGGGGTTGTTTGAAGCCGGTCGGGGGGACCTTGAGGGGGAGGGCCGTGATGGTGGCACTGCGCTCTTGTGGTTTGCGATGCCCGGTCCCTAGCGCGTTTCCCGTTAGGAGATTCAGCTGTTTGATTCTTTCCCAGGACCGGCGTGAACACACCTGGGACAGTGTTTCCGAAATTGGCAGACCCTCGGCGAGACCTCGCTCCAAAAGCATTCCCAACCTACTTGACGTGCGCCCCGTCGGCCGCCGCACCCGGTGTTGCCGGATGGTGTTGCCGATAGGTCAACGCCCCGCCGAAACACGCCGGGCCGGCGCTAGCCAATCGTAACCGCCCCTCTCAAGGTCGGCGTGGAGATTCTGTGTTGAACCGATTAATTCAGCTTCAGAGTGAGGCCGAGAACCAACGTGTTGCCCTTTAAGAGGTTCGTCACCTCGAATTCATTCACCCAGCGGAGTTGAACAATCACGCCGGGCTTCTCTAATTTCGCAACGTAAAGCACGATCGGGCCGACGCCCCAGGCCCGGCCTTCGAAGCCATGCAGTACACTGGCTACGGGTCCCGTATCGTTTGTGATCTGTGTGAGGTTGGAACCGATCGCACCGAACCCGACCCTCTTGGAAAAATATCGTATGACCATGCCATCCCAATGAAACATGGTGCCACTGGTGTACTTGGTGGTGAGATTCTGGCTATAGATATCAAAGCCCACGAAATTGTCGAATTCAAGGCCGCGCTTCTCCCACAGGTAGGTGTGCGCGACATTCGGCATGATGGTCCACTCGCCCATGCCCAGGTTCGAAAGGTTGCCCGGCCTGAATTGTCCAGTCGGGGCGAAGATCAAGGTACTGATTGCAAGATTATTGCTGTCGCTGAAATGTATACCGGCCGTTAGCGGCACAATAACAACGTCGCCGATGCCAGCATTTGAAGAGCTCGTGCTTCGCGAGAAGTTATTAAACTGGAGGGAACCGTTGGAGCCTACCCAATTGACAACTCCCATAAACGACGACGCGAAGCTCACCTTTGGAGTCTCAGTCTTGTAAACGTACTGGGGCACCAGGTAGTTGCTGTTGATGTTGGCATCGACGTTTGTAAAGATCGAGCCCCCGATTGGAACTAGGCGGCTTCCCCCGATAGTAACCGATAGGCATCATGGTGAAGCTAAACCCCGCCGCCGGCCCTACCACGGCGCCCTGAGGCTGTATCCAAACGCCTGGCAGAGTTCGGCCGAGGCCGCCCTCGACAGCCACAGCCGGCACAGCGGCTACAGCAAGTGCGATTCCGCTGAGCACATGTCTCATTATATTGACCATCACTACTCTGAACCCTTTTTGCAGCAGATTTCGGACATCCCCGCCGAATGATTTCCACGACAGAGCGTTGACGTAGTTTTTTCGCGGCCGTTGTCGTGAAGGAGCCGGCTCGGGAATAGCCTAAAAATAGTCCAGAGACGGTCCGGCTACATCAATTAAACACAGGTTAGGAAGTCTACGATGAACCGTCTAACGAATTTTCTGTGGCTGGCAGTCCTACAACCTGACTCAGGTTATTGAACAGGTCAAGAAAGCCCAAACGGCGAGTCACGCGGGCGCCTAGCTGAAAACGCGAATGTAAGAGACTCCATGCGGCTGAACGTAGGAGGCGAGAAGGTGGAGGGAAGTCAGTCTCCCATTGCGTTTATCTCTGCTTTGGTGGCATTTGGCAACTGCACCGGTCACGCAGCGGGCGTCTTTCAAAGTCGGTTCAACCGCCCGGAGACTGAATTAGAAGTCTCGGAATGCTGTTGTTCTTGTGTGTTTTTCATTCATCGGAACCTTGCGAAAATTGTACTCAATGCTGAACGCTGGTCCATAGAATAAAGTTAAGGTAGATCCGCTGCCCGAGTTCCGAAAGAAAGAGATGAGAGGACGGCCGTTGATCCGGCATTCTCTTTGCCATCTGTGCGGTCGGATGTACCGGTCGGCATCCGAAAAGTCCACGTACTTATAGATTCCTCGGCCGAGGCAAATAGTGAGGTCCTGCATTTAAAGAAGAGCCCAGAACCAGCCTTCCGGCATCGGGCCTTATAGGAAAGACAAAGAGGTATGGACATGAGAGTATGGCCCTTTCTCGCGTTTTTAGTAGCGGTGTTGCTCGGCTCGAGCGGCATCGCCAGCGCGCAGGACAAGCCTTTGCTTTGCAACCAGCAATTTGCACTCTGCACGAGCGCCCGGTGCATCCCGGAGCCCGGCAATCCGAAGGTGGCGCTCTGTACCTGCGATGTGTGGAACGGCAAGGGTATGACGGGGTTTGTTGCGTCGTGCGATGCCGTCAAGCCGAGCACCGACGCCAATGGCTGGCGCACCGTTTATTCCTATTTCGCGCTCACGCAATCCTATCAGGGCAAACGCTTGATGAAATGCTCGGCTAATACGCCGTGGGCGGAGTGCCTCAACGCGAAGTGCACTGTCGACCCTGCCGATCCGTCAAAAGCAATCTGTGCCTGCGAAACTAAGTTCCAAACCGGCGAATGGGTCACGTGGGCGGGCAATTGCAACACGCAGAGTTGCAGTAAGGGCTTTTTGAACGGCACTACTGTCGTTGAAGTGACTCCGGGGATCGATTTCTTGGTGAAGGAGCTCGACCTGAAGAAGTCCCCGGTCAAATCGTGCAGTCCGGCCGACGCTCGGTAAAACGTCGTAGCGTCGTAGTATTTACTCGCACCATTGCAGTCAGCAGTCCGCGAGCTTCTCTTCGGAGCCGAAGAGAACCCTCCGGGATCGGGTCGGAAGATCGAGCGTGAGAGGGAGGGGCGCAATCCGCCTTTGCGCTTACGGCTCCCGTCATGGGAGGTGTCAATCTTGCCAGTTTCGGAAGCTAAGCGGTGTTCTTAAGATTAGCCAGGACCATCCCAAATTTCTGGTAACGAGAAAAGGAACTTTCACATGAGTGACCGAGACAAGATGCGGGATCAAAGGTCCGGAAATGTAGGTCTCTTGACCCCGCTCTTTTGCTTCTGATAATTCACTTATCGGGACGACAAGGAGGATGGACATGAGATTATGGCTTTTTTCGCGTCCCTAATAGCAGTACTGCTTGGCGGCCTGTTTTTTGAGATATCGTATCTCGGCTCGAGCCGCATCGTCAGCGCGCAGGACAAGCTGCTTTGCGACCAGCAATCGGATCGAACTGTTCTGCCGCCGCCCGAGTGCCCGTTCAAGGGCAACATTGAGACCGCCATGAAGAACTCAACGCAGGACTGGCCGCAGCCGCTCAAGGCCCCGGAAGGTGCTCCCAACGTCCTCATGATCATTGGCGACGACATCGGCTTCGGCACTCCGAGCGCATTCGGCGGCCCGGTGAATACGCCGGTTTTCGATCGGATCGCGAAGGAAGGATTGCGCTACACCGATTTTCATACGACCGCCGTTTGCGCCGCGTCGCGGGCTGCTTTCCTCACGGGGCGCAACGCCCACTCCGTGGGCTTTGGCTTCATCCCGGATGGCGCTGTCGGATTCCCGGGTTATAACTGCATGCTCCCGCCCAGCGCAGCAAGCGTGCTCGAAATCCTGCGCATGAACGGTTACGGCACCGCCTGGATCGGCAAGGCCGACAACACCCCCGTCTGCGAAGCCACCCCGGCTGGCCCGTTTGATCGGTGGCCGACCAGAGGAGCAGAGTATTTTTATGGCTTCTTCGGAGCGGGAGTTACCCAATACTACACTCCGCTTTGGCGCAACCACACGCCGGTAAGGCCGCCTAGAACGCCGGAAGAAGGCTATATCTTCGACGACGACATGGCCAACGAGGCGATCGGCTGGATTCAGCGGCAAAAATCAACCCATCCCGACAAGCCGTGGATCATGTATTACGCCCCGTCTTCGGCCAAGCCGCCGGTCGCCTCGCCAAAGGAGTTCAGCGACAGATACCGCGGCAAATTCGATGACGGGTATGACAAGCTACGCGAGCGCATCGTGGCGCGGCAGCTGAAAATGGGGATTGTGCCCCCCGGCACGAAACCTGCGCCGGGACCCGACACCATACCAGCTTGGGACAAGCTCAGCGACATCGACAAGAAGGTTGGCACCCGCATGATGGAAGTCTTCAGCGGCGCGGTCGAGCACATTGATTTCCAGATCGGGCGCGTCATCAAAGCGATTGATCAATTGGGTGACTTGGACAACACGCTAATCATCTACGTCATTGGCGACAACGGCCCGACTCCCGAAGGCGGTATGCACGGCGTGATGAACAAGCTGACCTACGCCAACGGCGTCCCGGAGTCGCTTGACGAGGTCGCGAAACATCTGGACGAATTCGGCGGCCCGAACTCCATGGGCGGCATTCCTGCTGCCTGGGCCTTCGCCACAAGCGGTCCATACAACTATGGCAAAATGGTGACCTCGGGGGGCGGTTGCAGCACCGCAATTGCGGTTTCCTGGCCGGCGCGCATCAAGGACAAGGGCGCTATGCGCCGGCAGTTCACCCATCTCATTGACATCGTCCCGACCATCCTGGAAGCCGCCGGTGTGCCCGCGCCGAAGGTTGTCAATGGTGTCGTCCAGAAACCGATGGAAGGCGTAAGCATGACCTACACGTTCGACGATGCACAGGCGATGGACCGTCACACGACTCAGTACTTCGAGCTTACCGGCTCGCGTGCCATCTACCGCGACCGCTGGTGGGCTGGCACACGGCATGGCCTGGACGGCACAACCGTGATACAAGCCAAGCCGATCGTACCTTTCGACGAGGACATCTGGGAGCTCTCCGATCGGAGGAGCGATTTCAGCCTCGCCACCAACCTCGCGGCCAAGTATCCGGAAAAGCTCAAGGAACTGCAGGCGCTCTTCAAGGAAGAGGCACGCAAATACAACGTCTATCCGATGGCTAACAACGGTATTGAAATGTATGAGACCGGCACGCGGCCGAGGCTTGTCGCCGGCAATAAGGCAACCTATGGCCCGGGCACTATCCGGCTCCCGGAGGAAGGAGTCATCGACATCAAGAACCGGTCGTTCTCCATTATTGCCGAGGTCGAAAACCCGGACGGCAAAGCCGAAGGCATGATCGTGACCGAGGGCGGGATGACCGGCGGCTACGCGCTCTTGGTTCAGAATGGCAAGCCAACCTTCATCTACAACTGGCTCGCGTATGAGCGTTACACGATCGCCTCTCCCGATCCACTGCCGAAAGGCAAGAGCACGATTCGGCTGGACTTCGCTTACGACGGCGGCGGCTTGGGCAAGGGCGGCGTGGCCACGCTCTCCGTCAACGACAGGAAGGTGGCCGAAGGGCGCGTCGCTCACACAGTGCCAATTCTCTTCTCGTTTGGCGACACATTTGATGTGGGCGAGGACTGGTGCACACCGGTGTCGCCAACCTACAAGGTGCCGTTCAAGTTCACGGGAAACATCAAGTCGGTGACGATCGAAGCCAAGCAGGGAAATCTGAGTGTAGAGGATGTGAACAACCTCCATGAAATGCGCCTCGCTGGCGCACACGACTAGCCAACGAGGATGTCATTGCGCTTATTGCGATTGCGATCAAAGCAAACTAGCTCGGAAGCTTTTCACGAGGTGCAGGTCATTTGCGAGCGACCTGCACTTCACATCCCAAAGTTTCGCGTGACGATAACCCGCAGTCCGAACGCGTGCAAGGAGGCGCCCCCGGTATGTATCCGCTGCGCACGGGCATGATCCTGCCGCAGCTCCCTGGCAGCCCGTCGTACTTGAGACCCGGCACCCGAGCCGCCGAGCCCTTCATAATGACATTGTCCCGAGGTGAACTGACCGTGGAAGGCCAAATTCGGACGCAAAAAGGCGATCCGCGGCTGGAACCGCGCATTCCAGTCGTTCTCGCTGAGAGGCTTGGTCGCGAAAGATCCGGGGTTGCTCGGCTGGATAGGTACCGGCATGTCGGCTTGCGTCATCTAATCGCGACACCGGTCACTGGGCTGAGTAAAGGCCAAGCAGTGGAAGTGGTGCCATAAGTAGGGGATTAGCCGATCAAATGCCGCTCTCTTCAGACGAGAAACTCGCCCGCTGCGAACGATCCGACGCAAGTGTTGGTGTTGGCGGATATCAGCTGGCTCGGCCAGAACGGCCAAATCTTAAGGTTTTGGTTTACGTCGGTTTCGAGGCTCAGCTTTGCTTTTCTTGGCGGCCACAACCGGTACGGAGGGGCGCGCGGTGGTCTTCTTCGCCGCCGTGGCCCTCTTTTGCTTCTTGTCAAACGTCAGTTTCCCGGGCTTCACACCGGCCCCGCCCGCTAGCCTCTAGTTGATATCGTCCGCGCCCATCTGGGCAACGCGGTCGGCGGTCCATTCAGCGTCCTGAAGCGTTGATTGCCGCTTAAGATCTTCTTGAGTAACCGGTTTCGCCCATCTGGCGGCGGCGGCGGTCTTGGCGACTGCCACGCGTTGCTCTGGCGTGAGCTTTTCCATCCGGGCCTTGCCGCTGGCTTTCCCTCCCTTGCGGCCGATCCCAGCCAAGTATTTCGATACCGTCGTCTTACGAGCCATTGGTATCAATGCTAGCTGTTTCAATTGCCGATTGACATTGCTGAAGCGGAGTCAGCATAATCGTCTGTGTGATGCTGAAGCGGCATCAGGATAGGCAAAGGAGAGGATAGAGTAGAGAGGGTCTTCCAGTCTTTTTCTCGAGTTCAGCCTGTTCAGTGTCTGCCTGTGAGTGGCCCATGCTACATAATTGCTGTCTGCCTCGATCCTCCTTTAGCTGCGCGCACGCTCACTTCGCGTTCGGCAGACTTGGTGGCCCTGTTCGAAGCCGAGGAACGGGGTTAGAAAGGGCAGTGGGAGCGGCGATAGGTTTTTTTTAGATGCTATGTGCAGAGCGCGACTCGTTGCGACACGAGCATCAGGCAGCCGCTCGAGAACTTTCGTGCGTCCATCCGCGACTTAGTCATACTTGTCGAGAATTCAGTCGCAGACTCGGACTTCAATCTGGCTCATCGGCGAATGAGAATCGCTCGCCGCGCTTACGAAGTGGCACGTGACGCTTTGGAACATCACCAAGCGGAACATGGGTGCTGAAATTGAAACGAAGCCGAGACTGCCATTGGGTCACGACTCCATCGCATTGCCGTATGGCGCAGGGACGGCAAAGAGATCCTATACTTTAGCCGAGATCCAAACAAATGGAGGGCATTGCCCCGGGCTTCGTTTTTCATGTAGCGGCGGGCCATGAGCCGCAGTTCCGGATAGACGCGCTCCGAGAGACGGGCGAAGGCGGCTTCGTCACACCGCTACGGGATGTTCGTCGATTTCGCCCGCTTCGGGATGGAAAGTCCCTCCGCGATACCTCCTGGCGCAACATCGCGAATGGCCGGTAACTTGGCGTATCACGTCCACCCCGTGGTCGATTCCTGAACGAGTTGAATCTCGATGGCGCCCGTGGGCCGCATTTGCCTACGAGGACAGGGTCTTCCGAAGACTCTGCACGAGATCACTTAACTGAAATGGCTTGCGAACAAAACCGCAGACTTGCGGAGCGCTCAATGTTGCTCTTACCATCTCTTCGCTGTACGCGCTGGTCAAGATTACCTTCACGTCCGGCCGGAGTCGCGCGGCCTCGGCGATTACCTCCCCGCTGGAGCGCCCAGGGAGGGTCATGTCCAGCAGAATCGCGTCAATTCTGTCACTATTTGCACAAAACAGATCGATTGCGGTAGTCCCATTCGCAGCTTCGAGTACCTCAAATCCCTTCATGCGCAGCATCTTCGCGACAGCTTGCCGAAGTGGATCTTCATCTTCCACAACCAGGATGGTGGCCTCCTGCGAGGGGCGAGCCGCCTGCTCGGCGCTGCGGATGTTGCCGGCGGCTGCTCCAACCCCGGCTTCGGAAGGCAGCAATATCTGAAATGTAGTGCCCTGACCTGGCTCGCTGACAAGATGGATCGCGCCACGGAGCTTCCGAACGTTCCCTTGGACCACGGCGAGTCCGAGGCCGCGGCCGGCAGCCTTGGTGGTGAAGAATGGGTCGAACATCCTGGTCTGGGTTTCCACCGGCATGCCGTCCCCAGTGTCGGAGACCGCCAGTTGCACATAATCACCCTCAGTCACACCTTTCGAGCACGCCGCATCCCGGCCCATGGTGACGCGCGCCGTGGTCAGCCGGATTACTCCATCTCGATCGCCGATCGCTTCAGACGCGTTCGTGACGAGGTTCATAACGATTTGACGAATTTGCGCGCCATTGGCCCGGACGGCCGGAAGATCCTCCAGATCGGTTTCTATTACAGCGCGCTTAGACACTGAAACCTTGAGCAATTCAAGCATGTCCTGGACGGTCCACGAGACGTCAACCAGTTCGACACCTGCATCCTCTTTTCCCGCATAGATCATCAACTGACGAACGATTTCCGAGCCGCGGAGGGACGCGTTTCGGATCCTCTCCAGTTCTTCTTCGGGAGATGATCCAGCGGCACACTCCGCCAGCGCCACATCTGCTTGAGCAAGCACGGCACCCAAAAGGTTGTTGAAATCGTGAGCAATTCCGTTCGCTAGTGTTCCCAGAGTCTCCAGCTTCTGCCTGGCAAAGGACTCTTCCTGCGCTCGTCTAAGATCTGTGATGTCCTGAGCGGCGCCAAACATCCGTACGGTCCCGCCCTCCTCATCCAGCACTACCTCGGATACGGACTTCACGATCCGGACATCACCGTCAGGCCGGCCAATCCGATATTCGATCGAGGTTCCATTCTTCCCGGCAAGACGTTCTCTTTGCGCTCGCTCGACCAACTCTCTGTCTGGTGGAAGGACCGCGTTGAGAAACTCTTCGTAACTGGGTTGGAAATCCAGCGGGCGCCCGAAGATTCGAAAACATTCTTCGGACCAGATTACTTGCTTGCTCTTCGCGTCCCAGCTCCAATGACCCAAATGCGCGAGGCGTTCCGCACTCTTTAGCCGCCCTTCGCTTTCGCGCAAAAGCTCCCCGGCCGTCACCTGCTCGGTAATGTCCTGGCTTGCTCCCACGACTCGAACCGCCAGGCCTTGACCATTTCTTAGCGCTTCGAACACGGAGTGAACAAACCGAACTTCGCCATCGGGTCGGAGGATGCGGTAATGCACATCTCCAGGTCCACCGGTCGTACGGACTTGGCGATCGACTTCCAAGACCTTTTCCCGATCTTTCGGATGGACACGGTCGATGAAGGTAGAGAAGTTTGCCGGTGCATCATTCGAGCACACCCAAAATCCGGCGGTTCTCATCCGACCATTGACTGATAGCAGTGTCAATGCGTCGCTCCCAACTTCCGACTTTGGCGAGCCGCTGCGCGTCTTGGAGCTGGATCTGGCTAGTCCGCAGCCTCTCTTCTCTATCCTTCAGCGCGGCTTCGGCTCGTTTGCGCTCGGTGATATCGTGAACCGATCCAACCAGATGCGTACAATTCCCTTTGTTGTCAAATAAGGGTACAACGCTGACTTCGCCAGTCAACCGCCCGGCTGGGTAATCCGACGTTTCTTCCCAAACCACGGTAGTGTTTTCTTCGATCGCCTGCCGGTACTTTCCGAGGGCCATGGTAAGGGACGGCTCCGGGATGACCTCGTTCACCGTTTTGCCGATCACCGCTTCCCGGCTCAGTCCGGTGACTCTCAGAAAAGCCGCGTTGACAGAAACGAAGCGGAATCGACCTTCGGGTTCGACAGCCAGGTGGAAAATGACATCCCGGACGGTGTCGTAAATCGAGACCAGTTGCTGTTCGCTTTCGCGCAAGGCTTCGGCGGTCTCTTCCAATGTGAGGTTCGCCTTCGATACCCGGTCGATGGTGGCACGGAGGTCGAAAACGTTTCTTTGGGCATCGCTGGCGATCCGGCTGCCGATCATGGCAAAGACCAGCAGGTTCAGGTCTACGAAGAATATCGAATCGTATGTTGTGGAACTGCGCACGTGCGGTATGGCTCGGGTGAGGCCTTGCTTTTCGGCGATCCCCAGCGCCGCCACCGCCACCAGGACCATGCCTGCAGTGATCATATAAGAGGCCCGATCCAGCAACATCACAGAAAGCAACAGCATGCCTGGGAACACGAGCATCGCGAGACTGCGGAATCCATCACGCGCTTCAAAAACCAGCAGCATTGCGGTCAACAGCACGGCCAAGAAGGCGGTCCGCGCCGCCCATTCCCAGTTCCCTGCGCGATTCATTACCATGGCCGCGACCAAGCCCGCCGCGGCGAAAACCAGTATCGGTGTTTCTGCCGACGGCTCCCCGCTAATGACATTCAAAATCGCGACCGCGCTGAGCGGCGAAAGCTAACAGGAAGCAAGCGAATTGGACAGTGCGGGCGTTGCGGTCACGGCCCGGATCGCCGGTTGGCTTGGGATAAAACCAGGACCTCGATTTCCAACCCAACATGGGCTTAACCTCCATTTGCGCTTCATCGAAGCGGTGTATTCGCCACTTGACTGAGGCTTCGGACATTTTACTCCGATTCGTCAGTTGGGTATCGTGACTTCCAACCACGCCAACTTCCGTGTTGGTCCCATCAAGCGGGCTTGGAAACTGGCACTCGCAACCAACTTGACGCCTCCAACCGGAATTCAGGGTCACCACGAATCGACTACGGGGGGACGCGATACGCCAAGTTGCCGAACGTTTGCGATGGCACTACGGCGTTCGGAAGGATGCATCCCGTGCACGCCGAACGATCCGTTAATTCTCCGAGGGCCTCTCAACGCTATCGATTACGAGAGTCTCCATTTGACCTTTTTGAGCCTGCAGTCTGAGTCCCAGCTGTCCCTGCAACGCGGTAAAAAGTGATGGACGACTTGAGTCCACCATCAGGTCGGGATTCCACTCCAGCATCCAATCATAGACGCCGTGTAAGCCAGTCTTATCCAGCACGATTCGGCCGAGTTGGTTCCCCAGGTTGCCGGCGAGAATCGAAATAGGCTCCCGGGTACCCTTCATCTGGGCGCTGCCCGGTCCTTTCTTCGTGTTGATGCCTGGTTCCCGCACCTCCGCGCTCTCTCTGAATTTTGGCCCGTTCTTGTCTAACACCAGCGCGTAAACCGACGTTTTCCGCGTCTCCCAGTGAACCTTCAGCCGGAACCTGTCGGCCAACAGATTCTGCAACAACACCTTCAACTGTTCTGGTGAGATTTTCTGGCTGCCGCCGGTCGTCGCCACAACATCGTACATCTCCGTATCGAGCCAGCGTGGCTCACCGGCTAATTGAAAGCTCAGGATACCGTAGGCGTTCCGGATCATAGTCTTCGCCGAGGCATTGGTCATAGTGAGCCTTCCCCCGGAAACGTCTATACCGGTGTTCGGCCCGGCGCTAAGATTGCGTCGAATCGAAGCGGCCTCGAATGCCGGCGGCAATTGCGCCCGCGCCTCCTGTGAAAGAGCAAGGCCTGCCATCGCGCTAATCAGCGCCAACCGTTCTAAGTTTGAAGCCACAGATCGCCTCGAAAGAGTTTACCGCCGCTCCGCAATTTGGTTACGGGAAGTTAGAGGCAACCACCACGACCGCCGCCGATGTGCAATCTGCGATTTCCTAAAAAACGCCCGATGAGTGCTCCTAAGATCACTGTGGCGATGATCGCTGCTCCGTGCGCTCCCAGCGCATGCCAGGGGGTCGAAAACGGGCATGCAATGCGCCAACCGGCATTGATCGCGAGACCCGCGCCTGCGCCATAGAGGGCACCCGCTACAGTTGGCCGGGTCGCGAGCGAGTTTCGAAACACCCAACTGAAGAACAGGACCAGGATTCCCCCGGCTAGCGTGCTGCCGATCCCGCAGGCGAGGCCCATGATCCATGGCGAGACACGCAGGGTTTCGTTGATCCATGGCGGGACGGGCAGGGTTGCGGTCCCAGGACTAGTCGAGAAGGTTAGCAGGGTGACAAATACGACAACCAAAGATGCCGCGACCGCCGCGGAGTAAACCATCTGCCTCGGCAGCCTGCCAGCCGGTGTGCTTTCGTGCGCGGCGATCCAGACGAGCGCGATCGCCAACACGAACTGCGCGGCGGAGGCGCCCCACGTCAAGAGCGGTCCTAATATCCCTGAGTCCTGACGGGGGCCGATAGCCAGCAGAATCACCGACGAAACCAGGAGAGCGAGAGGGACCATTCGCAACGCCAGGTGGAGCGGTTGCGGCGAAGGTCTGACGGGTTTGAGATCCTGGGCGATCGCCCGCAGTCAGCGCTTCCGGTGGCTTCGGTGAACGATCCATCATGCACGAGCCCTTTGAAGACTGTTCAGCGCCACGCGCAGGTCTGCCATTCCCCGGCTGGCGCGCGCGCGAGCCGCCGCGGCACTAATGCCCAGCATCCCGGCGATCTCCTCGAAACTGAACCCCCACTCATGGTGCAGCAGCAGCGCTTCGGCCTGATCCGGGGGTAAATGCGCAATACCTCTGCGGATCTCGTCCTGAGAGCCGAGCCTGTCGGCTTCCGGAAGCACGGGGAATTCAGGCAAATCCTCGCGCGACTCATGAACCTTTGCCCATCGCCGGGCCGCACGCCGATTCATCAGAAAAACGTTTCGCGCCAAACCGAACACCCAGGGTCTAACCGCATATGTCGGGTTGTATGCGGCTCTCGACCGGTGCATTTGAAGAAACGTTTCCTGAAGCAGATCATCGGCGATTTCGGAGCCGCCTGCCAAATGCGACAGATACCGGCGCACTCCCGGCGCGAGCTGCGCGTAGATCTCCTGAAATGCTTCCAGTGATCCGCCCTGATAGCGGATCATCAGGGCGCGAAGTTCCTGATCTCCTTCGCTCACTATTTAAACTCTTTGCCGCGCGAGGCGCGATTTGTGACCGGTTTCCTGCCAGAAATCGATCATTCGTAATCGTGTCACAGGCCGGGTGCCGCGGGCAAATATCAGGACAGGCGAGCGAAACGCCGCCAGCGAACTGAATCGAGGTAAACCATGAAACTACTCTTCCCCCTGCTTATGTCTGTGCTTCCGGTGGCATCCGTGCTGGCGCAAACCCAGGGCTCACCCCAGCCGCCTTCCGGCGCGCCATCACCTAAGACCACCGAAGTGATGGTCATCCTGACTGTCAAACAGGGAGTGACTCGTCAGCAGATCATGCAAATCATGCCGGACGAGATTCGGGCAACGGTGAAGCTCTATCTCGACGGTAAGATTCGCCAGTGGTACTCAAGGGGCGACGGCCGAGGCGTGATTCTTTTTCTGGACGTGAAGACCGTGGACGAAGCCCACGCCGTCATGGACACGCTGCCGCTGTCGAAAGAGAACCTGATGGACCACGAGTACATTCCCGTCGGTCCGCTCATGCCGCTCGGTGCCTTGATTGGCGGTGGGCCGGCTCGGCAATAAAGGATCGATCATGCCATTTCCAGCTTTGTTCGGAATCAGCGTAGCGTTCGGCTTGGCTGTTTGGGGAGCAGTGGCGTGGCACTATATTTGGCCAGCGCTAAAAGAACGCCCCAGCCCCGAGAACCTGAAGCCCATCCTACTGCTGCATGGGTTCAGGTTCCTCGGATTGGCATTTGTGGTGCCGGGTGTTGTGTCTCCAGAGTTACCTGCGGCATTTGCTCAACCAGTAGCTTACGGTGATCTCATAACCGCCCTTCTGGCTTTGCTCGCTCTGGCTACCCTGGGAACCCGTGCTGGGACAGTGGTGACCTGGGTTTTCAATACCTTCGGAACGGCGGACCTGCTCTTCGGCTTTTTACCAGGGAGCCCGCATATCACTCCCAGATACGCAAGGCTTGTTAGGCGCTGGTTATTTTATCCTGACTGCCTACGTGCCTCTTCTTCTCATAACGCATGGCTTGGCGTTTCGAATACTGCTGCGAACGAAGGTTGTCGCCCCGTCCCGCAGCAAACTGAGTACCGCTTGAGGTTACGCCGTCTACTTGGGTTCGTCGGATTTCAGAATCCGCAACACTGAGAGGATTGTGCTCCAACTGCGCGTGGTCGCCCGCGCCCCAAAGAGCCTGTCGATCTGGCCGAGACAGCCAATTGTTTTCATGTGGCGGCGGTACACCCCATACACGAGACGATTCTTCGAGCCAATGATTCGCACCAGCCAGTCCCCACCTTCGGGAAGAGCAACAGGAAGAGAAACTCTGCGGCGGCCAGCCTCCGACAGGATGCTTACAAACCGAACAACATCTGCCGGCGGTGGCTCAGTTCCAAACGGATTGTCCAGCGCTAGTCGAATCAGGTCACGGCCGTCGCAAGAGGCGATGGTTGCTTCAAACGGCAGCTTCCGGCGCAACTCGGCCAGGAACTTTGCGCGCAACCCAGGTTTGCGAATGACAAGCGTGCCCGCGGCGCCCACGTTCACGGCATCGTAGACGCCCAGTTCTTTGGCGAGCACGCTCGGACGAAAAGCCCTGTGTCCTCCGACGTTGATGCCCCGGAAGAAAACAATCAAAGCCATGCTGCCCATTGTTGCAGCACCGAAGTACCGAGGAGAAGCGGAAGCGGCCGGTTCTCTTGATTACTCGTCGCCGGATTTGCGTTGGGCTTGGTCGGCATCCGCAGCCAAGTCCTTTAGCAGCTCGGTAAACTCCGGCGTCTGGCCGATGAAGAGTCCGTCACTCGTGAGAGCGTTGGCTGCTCCCATCGCAATGCCCTTGGTCCCGGTTGGACGAATAATTGAACAAAGCGGGAAGCTGCGGCTTAGGAATGGGCATGGCTCGGGCATGATGAGGTTGGCTTGCAACGTTTCCGGCTGGCCGAAGTGGAGGTCGAAGAACGTAACATCTGAGTTGTTTATCGGATCATGGACCGTAAACGGCGGATTGGCTGGGGGCCCATTCGGGTTTGTGTTCGCATTCCCGGCTTTGTCTTGCCAAGTCTGAAAGTGCATGGTCTCAGTTGGACCGATACTGAGAAGGATTCTCAATACTTCCGGGTCGCTTACTCTCTGAGCAAGCCCCGGATAGAGGCTGGTGCCACCTTGCTCAATAAAGCAAAAGTGGAAGCCCGCCGTGAAGGCGATCGCATTGATCAAGTTAGCGTTGTTCGCATCAGCATCGTTTCTGGGAATTGCCGTATGCTTCCCGATGTTCAAACTCGGGACTGCTTGAGCGAATGAGGTATCACCGAGATCGGGGTTCTCATTGTTGGAGCGATACCGGCCCCAAAAACTCGTATCCACGGTGAGCTGGGTGAGATTGGTCAGCCGGCCTTTCTTAGTTGACCCGGTTGCCACGCTACCTGGTAACGTGCGGAAATGCGGGCCGACAAGAAGATCAAGCTCTGCCGTGTTAGCCCCTTTCGACTTCAGGTACGCAAGCAGGAAGTTTGCGTGACTGAATTCATCATCGGTATTGTCGTTAATGTACTGGGGCATGTCGCCATCCAGGATCTCGAGAGCGGTGGTGTACGGTGCGTTCCCTCCGGTGGGAGTTGGCTTAGTGCCGGTTGCCGGATTAGCAGCTTCGAAACCGCTGGTGACCGCCGGACCTGAAATAAGTTCCCAGTATTGTTCCCAGAGATCACTTTCGAGGATTTCGGCTGCGGCCACGAACCGCAGAATTGCGGCATCGCCGGTACTGAGCTTGCCGGGCGGGTCACCGAACGCTGGTTGGGAATTGGACAGGAGTCCGGCACCGACACCGGCCGTGCCTACTGCCGCCAGTCCTCTTTGGATGAAAGAGCGCCGGTCGGTTGCACGCTTGATACGATTCGTTAAATCTTTCATACGTTCCCTCCTATTTATAGGTCACAAAGTGACAATTGATCGGAAAAGAGCCTTGTGCTCGACTGATCGTAAACCGGATAGGGAGGAATGTCTGTAGGAATGCGGCTAAATCTTGGTAAATGAATTGTAAAAAGGCGTTTGAAATAGCTGCTGCCGGTTAACCCGCGCAAAGCGGGAGTAAACTACAGTACGGAAACGGCACTTATGAGCGACGGCGAGCCTCAGGCTTTTTTCTCATACAGCCGCAGCGACTCACCTTTCGTCACTCGCTTGGCGGCCGACCTTAAGGCAGCCGGCGTCAGCGCCTGGCTGGATACGCGAGACATCGCACCGGGACACGAGTGGGACCGAGCGATCGAAGCCGCCCTCGCCAAAATCCCTCGCATGATTTTGATTCTGTCGCCGGCTTCGGCGGCGTCTCGAAACGTACGTGATGAAATCTCGTTCGCAATCGATTCCGGCAAAGAAATATATCCGGTGCTGTACGGAACTTGTGAATTGCCTCTTCAGGTTCGCCGGCTGCAGTATGTGGATTTTCGCGACGACTACGAAGCCGGCCGCGCCACTCTGATAGCGAAACTGACCGGCGCCGGCGCGCCGACCCGCGAATCGCCTGTCGCGGTTCGCCGCCGCTGGCCGTTTGTGGCCGCCGCTCTCAGCCTCTTAGCCATCGCTGTGCTGTTCTGGGTACTGCGGCCAAAGCCGGTTGTTCGACAATCGGCCAGGTTGCTCGAGTCCACAGAAGTGCAGTCTTCGAGCACGGCGCCTGGGACCGCCGAAGCCGGCCTGCGGCTCGAAATTCAGAATATGAAGCAGGCAACGCCGATCCTTGCGCCGAATCAGCCTCGCTGGAACGGCGAGCCGATCTGGTGCGAGACTGCTGTTTTTGACTTATTGGTCGCGCATAATCGCGCTGCCCCCGATGCGCTACTGGTTAACGATCTGGGTATCCGCACAGAAGCAGTTGCCGCCAAGCCTCCGGATCCTGTCGATTGTTCCATTGACACGCTCAACAGCAAACCCTTTGGCATCGTGGTGGTCAATCAATACTCATTCGATCTTTCGGCTGCCGGATTGTCGGGCCGCTTCATCAAATCGGGCCGCGTGGGAGACGCAAGCCCTGTAAATCCCGACAGCCTGCTTCAGGTGGGCGGCGAAAAACTTGCCATCACGCTTCAGCCGAACGAAACGGCTACGCCTTTCAACATCTCAGTTCATACCCGCGCGCCAGGCTTGTATCGCGTCTGGTTCACCGCGGCCTATGACGAATCCGGCCCTCGCAGAGCCAAATCTCAATCCTTCCTGCTCGCAAAGTGAGAGAGAAATGAGGCAACTATGCCGCGACAAGTTCATCAATCCATTTTTCCAGCCGCACTGGTTTTAGCATGTGCCGGGTCGCTATGCGGCCAGCAGGAGCTTACCGGTTCCGACTATCTCCGGTGGTACCAAGCCAAATATCTTTCGGGCCAGGGCGTGTCGTACACGCCGGAAGAACTTCTGCCGGTGATGCAGGACAAGCAGAAGCACGCCTATGCAAATGTAATTCGCGAGACGACGGAGTTGATTAATCGGGATGCTAAGTCGTTTTACAGCCCTCCCTATGTCAACTGGGTGAAGTCGCTGGCCTATATCGAAAGAGGAGCTGCTAAAGCTGCACTCAGCGGAAAGCCCGAAGACGATGCGCCGGATCTCGCCGAGGCCGGCAAACTCGGTAATTTGCGGGCGGCGACGACTCTAAGCTCGCGTCTTTTCGAGAAGATGAACGCGGGTTCGGGAGACGCGGCGGCGCGCGTGAATTTGGATGACTTAGTGAAATATTTGCGCATCGGGGCCGAATTGGGCGAGCCATGGTCTGCGGCGCACATCGTTCAAGTTCCGAAAAGCATGACGCTGGCGGAGGGAACGTACTGGACCCTGCTGAGTATCGGTAAGGACAGCGACCCGGATGCCGATTTCAGAAACCGCCTGGTCAACTGGCTGTATTCAAAAGTCGGCGCCGAGGGAGTTGAGAATGCTTTGAAGCAACTTTCTCCTCTGGGCGGCACGATCAAAGGCGGAGTGGTCTCCGGACTTCCCGGCCGCGGCGCGATGGCAACCGTTTATGGCGACGCCATTCTCAGACGGGAATACTCCTTCAACTATGGGAAGCGGCAGCCGAAGGAACATAACTCGGAGAGCCCCTCGACGCTGGAAGTGTTCAAGGCCGAGCGAGCAATCTGCCGACCTGGTCGGCCACGCTTCGGTCTATATGCTGGTACCCGGTTCCCGTAAGTTCAGTGACCCGGCGATTATTTCCGTCCCAGCGGCCCAAATCGCAACTTACATGAGTCCCAGCGACATGATCGTGGTCGGCTGCGGAGATCTCGTTCACATGGCTCGCATTTACCGCGTCGACCGGACGGCCGGCACGGTTGATTTCGTCGATGGGCTGTTTGAATACTGGCAATCGAGCCACAATTCCTGCATTTCCAGCTTTCAGTTCGTTCCCTTTATTCATGGCGGTTACCTCATTCGGGTTCCACTGCGCGATGTGGCAGCGATCGTGCAGGCTGTGATGACGTTTCGTGATCGCGTGTTACCGCCACCCACGGGGAATGCCGGGCCGGCCGATGGCTACGTAACGCTGGCTGGATTCACTGCTTCGGAATTCTTCAAGGCTCGTAATATTCAGCAGGTAAACGTCGAGCCGTTGGATCGGGGCGAGCAACTGGTCCGTTACATGACGGGGGCCGACCAGGACAAGATCTTCATTAGCGTGCGAGTGGATCGGGCGTATCGAATCACCGAAGCTTTCATTAGCGTCGATAGAGACTGGCTCGGAGCGCTCGGCAAGTTCAACCCGGATGGCAGCGAGGTCGTGAAGTCGTTTATCGGCGCCGTAACTCCGAAGGCTTCAGTCGGGGCGGTACAGCCGTTAGTGCGGGCCCTTGGGAGCAAGACCCAACCCGATACTTCCGGCATCGGCGAATTGCTGCAGGTCTATGACGGAACCGGGCCCCATGCTTCGCTCGATCTTTCAACCGGCAAGCTCCTGCTGGAGAGCCTAAAAGAGAGTTCGGGCATTGTTCTGAAGGCGACCATGGAGACGAACGCGCGCTGAAAGACCGGTCTGTTTTCCGATCGAGTATATTAAGTTAAATCAGTATCGAACTACGGATCATAGTCGCGTTTGGCGCTTCACAATCCGACGACGACGATGATCCAGGAGGACGCCGATTATGGATTCGACCCGACGCAGCATACTGGCAGTGGGCGCCGCCGCAGCGGCAACGGCCGCCGTACCGCGCGTATTTGGACAGCAGGGGGAAAAAGAGGAGCCGGCAAGTTCTATGAACACGGCCCCGTTCGCATCTACTATGAGGAGGCCGGGGCCGGTTTCCCGCTGCTGCTGATTCCCGGCGGGGGATTGAACTCGACCATATCTTTCTTTAGCGGCAACTCGCCTTTCAACGCCATCGAGGAGTTCAAGGGACAGTATCGCTGCATCACGGCAGATCTCCGCAACGCCCCCAGCGGACAATCCACAGGCCCGGTCGAGGTGGATCGGCCGTGGGAATCCTACGCCGACGACCAACTTGGCCTAATGGATCATCTGGGGATCGACAAGTTCATGGTGATGGGTTTCTGCATCGGCGGGCCCTTCATCTGGAGTCTCTTGAAGCGCGCACCCAATCGTATTTCCGCCGCGGTGCTGGCGCAGCCCGTGGGCTGGCGTCCGGAGATGCGCGACCCGAAGTACCCGGGCACATTTTGGAAGAGCTGGGGTGCGACGCTGATTGCGAAGCGACCCGAAATCACGATGCAGACGACCGATCAATTTGTGACCAAGATGTTCGAGACCAACCCCGACTTCGTTTTCACGGTGACACGCGATTTCGTGCGCAGTTGTCAAAACCCGGTGCTGGTGATGCCGGACGAGGTCCCCGCGCACCCATACGCCGTCGCAATGGAGTGCGCGATGCTGGCGCCGAAAGCGGAAGTGAGCATTTTTCCGTGGAAAGAGCCCAAGGAACGGATTCCTCTGGCAGTGCGCCAAGTCCATTCGTTCCTCAAGGCTCATCAATCGGCTTGATATTTACCAGACCTTGCAGGCCGTGATGTAAGTTTTCCGAAGGGATCGGCCACTACCGGCTGGCGGGCGGGACAATGCCGTTCATGCGCAAGTACTCGATGACCTGGCCGTAATGATCATATGCGTGTTCAACGCCAAAAAGGGCCAAGTGCAAGCGGGTCGATTTACTGCGCTCCGGCGGCTGCAGCATGTTCTCGAGCGTCAACATAGAAGCCACCTTGTGGCCTAAGGCGAAAGAATCCTTCAGGAACTTCAGGATTGCGGCTTTCGTCGTCAGGTTTTCAGGGCCGTTGCCGCCATAGAAATCCTTCGGGAACTGATCGCCGGTTGCCGCCGACCAGATCGCATAGTTAGAAGCCGCGATATGCCTGATCTGCATGGCGAAGGTTCGCACAGCCTTGTAGTCACTGCCCTCAATGTGCAGGTTCTCTGGAGAAAAATTGAATTTGCTCTCCGGCATCGCTTCGGCGGCGTCGGTAATCTGCTTTTCCACATCGGTGATTTCGCGGTCGACCGCGGATCCAATGCTTGAGCTCTGACCCGAGGCGGCCCTAGTAAAAACGGCTAACGCCAGAAGGCCGAGAAGTAGGATTTGTTTCATGGCTGTTAACGCCGCGATTCCGGCGGTACGAGATTGTTCGCGCGATAATACACCACAAGCTGACCGAAGTGCTCGGTGCTATGTTCTATGCCCGTGATCCAGATGTACGAGTTATGGACCACGTGGGTTCCCGTCTCCCAACCGAATTGCGTAGTCTTGTCCAGCCCGGCGTCGCCCTGCTGTTTGATTAGAGATGCACCGTCGGAGACCGCACTCTCAACCAGTTTCACGATGTCGGCTTTGGTCTTGTAAGCGGCCCGCAGCGGGTTATGGATGTCCTGGCCGAAATCAGGTCCACGGTGTGATCCGGAAATCCGGCTGGCCAGGTCGTAATCGACGGCGGCGACGTGCAAAAGATTTTCGGCAAAGGTGCGCTCATCCTTCTGTACCTTGAAATCGTACTTGTCTTCGGGAAAATCCCTAGCCATCGCGACCAGCTTGTTGCCGACCTGGTTCCACCACTCGAGGGTCTCCTCCGCCCGGGAACGCACCTGGGCCTGAGCGTTGGAGCTGTTCCCCGCGTCCGCCAGCAGAGTAAAGGCGATGAGCGCCGTCCCAAACCAGTTTGAAAAGCGTCGCACAAATCTCTCCTTCAATGCTTTACAAGGAAGCAGCACGCGGTATGTGCGATGGTCTGAAAAAGGCCCATCACGACTACCACTCCGAATGTCACGGCCAGCAGCGCGCTCGCTGCAAGGCCACACTGCTGTGATGGCGCCGTCGCAAGGCGGGCCAGTCGCAGGCTCAAAAATGATGAGACGCTCGCCTGTAGCAGGAAGGGCTCTTCCGGATTGGCGAGCTTTGCCAGCGCCGAAACCAGGTCTCGCCCGCGGGCGCGACGAATCACGGACTCATCACAGGACAGCTCCCGATAGAGCGAAAGGCGGGCGCCGGTAATCCAGACCAGAGGATGAAACCACAGCAGACAAAGCCCGATTTCATGAACTAGCCGGATCAGGTTGTCGCGCCTCTGGGCATGTTTCAGCTCGTGAATCAGGACAGCGGCGAGTTCCTCCTCGCTGAGCAGCCGGTCGATTCCACTCGGAAGCGAGATACAAGGATGGACCAGCCCATCCATAGACGGCCCCTGCGGAGGCCCGAGCGAAGCGTACCGGCACGCCCTGGACGAAAAAAGCAGGCCGCTTGTCAGCCCCGCCTTGATAGTCGATCCGATGTCCTCGGCGCCGCTCGGCCCTCAGGCGAGGCATAGCCGCGTGAACATTAGCGCCGCGCCGAGCAACCACACGGCGCCGAGGGCGAAGGCGAGGCCAGCGTCTTCGGCAATCCGAAGGCCCACCCCGCCGATGAAGGGGAGCGGCGAGGCCCAGGTAAGATGCGGGGCCAGTAACTTGTCCACCAGCGCGCCGAGCGGGAGCATGAAGTTGAGCGAAGTTGCGACCCAAATCCAGTGTTTTGCCGTGGCGCTGCCGCGCGGTATGCCGGTCAGCAGCCAGGCCGCGAACCAGACGAGGGACGCATAAAGGAGATGAACGCCCAGGTAATAGAGCGGCCGCGCGATTTGCTCATGCATGGCTTTTTCCCCGCTGGCGGCCTCGGCTCTTCGCCGGCGCAGCGTTTTGAAGGGTCTTTAGGTCCTTCAGCGTGAGGGTTCCCGTTTCGAGGAGGGTTGAGACAAGCAGGCGCGGGGACCCCCCGAATATAGCTAGGAAGTCTCGAATCAAACCTTTGCGGAACTCACGCCGATCAATGGCGGGCTCGAACAGCTGGGCATTGCCGATCTTCTTGACCTTTTGCAGAGCGCCCTTCTGTTCGAGTCTATAGACCAGAGTTTGTACGGTTGTGTAAGCAACGCGCTCCTCTTCGGGTAGACTGTCGAGGATCTCGCGGACGGAGCGGGTGCCGAGCTTCCAATATTGCTCCAGAATGCGCCGCTCGGCTGGGGTGAATTGCGTCTGGTTCATGTCTCCTACTTGCTTCAGTAATGCTACTACAAGATCCGTAGGTAAGTCAACAACGCAGTTGATTGGTAATAACCCGCCAATCACTTCTGCGGTTCGATGATCGACAATCCGGTCGGGAAATCGACTAGGAGGGCCCAAAAGTCCGACACTGCCCTGGCATTTCCACTGGTGACAAGGTCGCCATGCTGTATCGCATCGCTGAGTGTTCGTTCACCCAGAATGATACTTTCGAAAACACTCCGCGTGGTCGTCACCGTCGCTGCGGCGGCAGGATCCGTTTTCCCGCTGATTGCGGTCAGCGCGCCATGCTGACAGGTGGACGCAAGCGATTCGTGAGTGTCGGAGAATTTCCAGTTGATTACAATTCTCGCGGCCCCGGCCCGAGGGCCGTCCACACGCGTCCCGAGGTAATCGAACACTCGTGCGATCGTCATGGCATGCAGAACGGACGCATTTATGGCGGGCACAGTCCGCGTATTAGCTCGTACACCGCTTCGCAATTCCTGAGCCCCCAGCAGGTAGGCGTTTCGCCATGGGGCCGATTCGGCCAGATAGCCCAACTGCTCGAGCGCATCTGCCGCGAGGTTCCGCGCCACTTGGTTGGACGGATCCGCGAAGACCACCCGGTTCATAACCTCAGCGACCCACCGATAATTGCCGGCTTGGAAGTCGCCCCGCGCCCGCGCGATGACTGCATCGGCGCCACCCATGTACTCAAGATACTTTCTGGCCGCTTCAACCCGGGGCAGACTGTCGAGGTTCGCGGGATTTCCATCGTACCAACCGATATAACGCTGATAGACAGCCTTCGAGTCTTGTGACAGCGAGCCGTAGTAACCGCGCGTCGCCCATTCCTTATCAAGGCCTGGCGGCATTCTCAGGGACTCGGCAATCTCAGTGGGCCCCATCCCCTGATTCATCATCCGGATGGTCTGGTCATGCACGTATTTGTAAAGGTCGCGATAATTCGCCAACTTCGTTCGGACTCGCTCGTTGCCCCATACCGGCCACTGATGTTGGTCAATCATCACCTGCGCCTGGCCACCAAATTTCTCAAGCGCGGTATTGAGGCATTGCGACCAACGATTCGCATCCCGGACGAGAACGCCGCGCAAGGGCAAAAGGTTGTGCAACGTGTGGGTGGCCTCTTCCGCCACATCGAGGACGTGCGATTGCGGCAGGTAAATCACCATCTCAGAAGGAGCTTCGGTGTTGAGTGCGAGCTGGAAAACGAAGGTGACTCCATCGATAGTGCGCGTTTCCGTTTCCTCCCGAATGGTGTCGTTCGGCGGGACGATGGGTCCGCCGCCAGGGGCGCCGCGAGAAGTCGTCTTGCCTTCGCCGTAATCAACGGTCCCGCGTTCGGAGACCGGCAGGGAATCCCCAAACTGGAACTGCCCACGCCGAGCTGTCAGGTTTGCCGCGACGGCCGCTTCCTCGATGAGAGCATCCATGAAGCCAGCTGGCGCGATAACACTGAACTTCCGGGCAGCTGCGTCGGCGGGTGAAACGAGGCCGCTTGCCCCGCCGTAGTGATCCGGGTGGCTATGGGTATAGATGAGGGCCACAATCGGTTTGTGAGGACGGTGCGCGAAGTAGAGGTCGCGGGCAGCGCGCGCTGCTCCAGGGGTGGCCAGCGTGTCGATGACGATGATACCGGTTTTCCCTTCGACAATTGTCATGCTCGAGACGGAAAAGCCGCGTACCTGGTAAACGCCATCGGCGACCTTGAACAACCCGTTGGGAACGTCGAGCTGGGCCTGACGCCAAAGGCTTGGATTAACGGTGGACGGCGCCTCATGCTCCAGGAATGAATACGGATCCGGTGTGGTTGGGTCAGGCGTGGTGGCGATGAATCCGCGTGTCGCATCGTCAAAGTCCTGGCGATCTTCAAACGGCAGGAGCGATTGCTGGGAGCGATTAGCCGCGGCTACATTCGGTTCCGCGGGTTTGCTTTGCTGAGATTGTGGAGCAGCGACAACGGCCGCTATTATAAACGAGCACATGGTCCATCGAGCTCGCCGCCAGTCTGGAAGCATTGTTCCGTCCTCGCCAAATTTTCTCACCTTAATTTGTGTAGCGGCAAAACGAATAGAACATGTCGGCGTGTTCGCTTCAGCCTCGCCGGGCTGCTTCGATGGCCGCGATGTCGATCTTCCTCATCGTCATCATCGCCTCGAAGGCACGCTTTGCCTCACCGCCACCCGCCGCAAGCGCATCGGATAGCGCGCGCGGGGTGATCTGCCAGCAGAGGCCCCAGCGGTCCTTGCACCAACCACACGCGCTTTCCGAGCCGCCATTACCGACGATCGCGTTCCAGTAACGGTCCGTCTCTTCCTGACTCTCGGTCGCGATCTGGAAGGAAAAGGCCTCGGTGTGCCTGAACGCCGGACCGCCGTTGAGACCGAGACAGGGAATGCCCAGGACGGTGAACTCCACCGTCAGCACGTCGCCCTTCTTGCCGCCCGGATAGTCACCAGGAGCCTCGTGAACAGCGGTTACTTTACTATCCGGAAAAGTGCGGGCGTAGAAACGCGCCGCCTCATGCGCGTCTTTGTCGAACCAAAGGCAGATCGTGTTCTTCGGCTTCATGTTCGGGTGCTCCTGGTGCTCGATCAGGGAGAAGGCCGCAGTCTTTGCATCGGTCCGTATCAGTGACCCACCGGTTCATCTGCTGATCTGCGGGCCGAGGTCTCAAATTGGTCGCTAGCCGTCCTGCCCTTCTAAATCATATCGCTGGCAGGGATCGGCTTCGAGATCCGAAGAAGGAGTTACTAACCGATGATGCCGGAATCCAGGGCGTCAAAGGCAAAGGAACATTCGGAAGGTCGAGCCGGTCTGGACGGGCCGGTCGTATGAACTGGCCGCGATGGAATGGTTTGAGATCGAAGGCGGCAGGGTTAAGCGTCGCTGGGGAGCCAGGGACGCCGCAGCACAAGCGAGACAACGTGGGATAGCGCCGGGATAGGAATCAGTGACCGTTTATCGAAGCCGCCTGTTTCGGGTATTCGAGTTTCGTATAAAAATCGCCTCGGCCATGCGGGGTGAGGTCCAGCATATTCCAGATCGGGCTCAGCAGATCGATGCCGCGCTCCTGGATATCGCTTGCCATTCGGGGATGCGCTGTGTAGAAGTGGCGTACGGTGCCGTCGCTCGCCCGGGTGAAAACCGATATGGTTGAATCTTGGTTGCCCTCGCGATCTTCGCTGCCCAGATCGTATTTGAAGGTGTTCGACCCAGCACTGAGGAGCCGCAGTTTTTTCCAGCCGCGGGCGCGGGCGTGCGCGCGCAGAACAGGCGTATCCGACGCGGCAACGATGGCCAGGTTGATATTTTGGGCAAGGTGGCCGGCAACACCGTTAAAACCGTCGATCCACGCGGTGCACATAGGACACGGCTTAATCTGTTTCTTCCCGTACATCAAATGATAGATGACGAGCGCTCGATCGGGCAGAGTGAACAACTCGCTCAGGCGGACCGCTCGCGTCGGAGTGTCGCCAGCATCCAGGATGGACGGACCTTCTTCGAATGTATAGTCCTGGACAGGCGCTCCCTGCGGAAGCCGGCGGCGGAGTTCCGCGACTCGTTCTCGTTGACGCATCAACTCGATCTCCGCGAGGCGGAGTTCTTCTCGTTTGGCGAGGTAATCGCTAGATTCATTTGTCAAATTCGTCTGTCGAAACGTACCGCTGATCGTTTCATTCACCATGATTTCAGTGGCCTCTCAGTTCTATACTCTATATCGAACAAAAAGTTTTCAAATCACGTTTCCGTGAGCTACCCGTTTTCGACGCGCTGCTTTATATCCGAGTACGCGGTATGGATGAGTCTGCTTAGCGCCGCGGCGTTTGTGGCCGTTCCTGGTCTCAGCTTGACATGGCGCATGAACTTGCCGCTGCCTTGTAACAAGCGGGCCGGGTCCGGAAGCGCTGCGCCCTGAAAGAACCCCACGTTTACGTGCGAAGTGAATACATTGACGTAGCCGAAGGGTGCATCTCCCAAACATGCCACCGGACAGCCGTCATGCAAAAGCTCCCGAACTTCGTCCCCGCATTTTCGCATCACCTCAAACCACTGCAGCGCGATGGCTCCCAATTGACCGGCATGCTCTTTCATCCACGCGTCGATGGCAGGATCTCGTTCGAAAGCGCCGTTGAATCGCAGCAATTCCGTTCTCATAACGCCACTGTTTCTTTATAACCCGCAACGTCGCTGACCGGCTGGCGGGTAATCCGGAAGTTGGTCCAAACGGCGTTTGCAAGGCCGCCCCGGAAATCATAGAAGACACGAATGAGGTTGCCATCCAGATAGGCGGCGGTAAGCTTACATTTCACATTTTCGCCGCGCTTGCGGAGTTTGAGCGGGACACATTGCGTCAACGGGTGAACGCAGGTCTCAAGGCCGCTCGTTGTCTGGGGCGCGTGGGGACCGTAGCTCCAGAAAACCGATTGAGTAAGTCCAGTGGAAGGCCCTCAGGGCTTTGCGGACGTCGGCTGCCAGAGCTCAATCTTATTCCCATCCAGGTCATAGATCCAGGCAAAGCGACCGTAGGATTCATCCATTCGTTTGGCGTCAATCTTTACTCCCTCTTGTTTTAAGCGGTCGAGCAAAGCATCCATATCGTCCACGATGTAGTTGACCATGAACGGTTGCGTGGCTGGGAAATAGTCAGTGGAGGTGGGGAAAATAGTCCAAACTGTAACGTGTTCCTTTTGCGAGTCGTCGTGTTCGCGCCAGGGAAGCATCACGCCTTGGCCTTTGTCAGCGAGTCCAAGATGCTTCGAATACCATTCGCGCATCTGATCACGATTAGCGGATTTGAAGAAGACACCGCCGATTCCAAGGATGCGCCCGCGCTGCTCCATTTTGACTGGCGGCTTCGACTTTTCAGGTTGCGGAGACTGCACTTCCTGTCCTCCTTTTGAGCTTACCGAAATGAGCAACAGCGAGCCAATCGCAAATGTGCTCCAGGGTATTCCTTGCATGTGTGGATTATACATGGATGCGAATGGAGAAAACGGTTCGCTCAAGGTTCGCCGCGATTGAGCCTTTCTAGATCGCGCATGAGGTCTCGAACCGGCTGGCATCGCCCGTAGCGTCGGCAAACGGGAAGTTGAGGTCCGTCGGCGAACCTTGCCCGCTCAACTTCCAGTGTGCATGGGACACGAACAGAATGATCGGGCGGCTGCCCCCATGAGGTCCCGGCCAGCGCTCGGCAGCAGCGCTTTGTCAGGCCGCAGAGTGCGCACTGATCGTTACGTAATATCCGTCCGGATCTCGGAGCGAGAACTCCTTGGTTTGAGTGTTCGGATTCACATGTGGCTCCTCTTCGAGCCGGGTGACGAGAGAGCGTGCTCTTTGAAGCGCCGGATCGAAATCATCGACACGGAAGAACAACAGGAGCCCGTTGCCGGGGGTTCCGTGATCGGGGCTCATCAATGAGGGATGCTCGTGGGCGCCCCACTCGTGGAGGCAGAGCAAGACAGTTCCATCCGAATCGAGGATTTGCCCAAAATAATCATGGGCAGGAAGGGTAGCCGGCTGACCGAACAGCGACCGGTACCATTTGAAACTGCCCGGCACGTCGCCTACTCCTATGATCGTCCACGTGCGCTTCATCGCGTCCTCCTCTGCGGGCTAATTCAAATCGGCGACGACAGTGGGTTCACCTATGCCCGTAATCCGTGAAGACGTAATCTCTTGTCTTTACCTGCGTGTGGCACGCGAACCCACACTTGGCGTCATTCCCCTGCGGCGGCTTGCCAGCCAGGGTGCCGGGCGTGAACTTGTCAGATGCAGCGTCATAGTCGAACACGGCATATCCCCACCCACCGCTGTCGGCGAACCGCTTGCTGTCCTTCACCATGAAGTCGACGTCATGCTGGGTGCCTGGCACCGTCGCTGCGGGGAAGACTTCCATCTTTTTCGGGTTCCAATGGATCTTCGCCATCCTGGCGCCGTCGGGGAAAGGCTTGCCGTTGCCGGGAATGCCGGCCGAATAGGCCTTGATCATCACAGGATTAGCGAGGATCGCAGCAATAAGGGGTCCGTCCTGACTGATGGAGACAACCTGCCAGGCCTCGTATCCTCTGAACTCGGAAAACGCGAGACCATTCGGCACTTTCAAGGTGTACTTGTCCTGCGCCGAAATGGCCCGGCCGCACACGAAGGCGAGCACTCCCGTAATTATCGGAATCGTCAACATCCTTTTGCCCTGCATCGCCAGCACCTCGTTTGTGAAGTTTAGAATCCTTACGTCTTTTTTACCTCATTTCCCGGTCGAGAGTGGGGGGCAGGCTGAAAATCTGGATTTGGGGGGAGGAAGGGCGGCAATTCCTTCCCGATACTAGAATAACAGGCGTTTAAGCGGAAAGTCTAACTCATAGAAAACGGGCGAGATATAGTCGTAATGAAGTCAGATTTATCTCTAGCCCGCGGCCCAAGACTTGAGTAATATCAGGCTTATGATCCCGCAAGAAAAGAGCGCGGCCGTGACTCTTGGCCTGGAGAAGACTTTCGGTGTCAGCGAATTTGAAGACATCCGCGACCTGACGGAACGGCCCGGATCGAACCGGGCGTTTCGCATTGTGGTGCGAGAATCCGCATACTTGCTGCGGATCAACACCCGCGCCGGCGATATGACGCGTCACTTCACCTGCATGCAGGCGGCGGCCGATGCAGGCCTGGCACCACGGGTCAGGTATGCCAGCAGTGAGGATCGGATCTCCATCACCGATTTTGTAGAGGCCGTACCGTTGGCAGCGCCGGACGCGCGGGTTCGGATTCCTGCCGCGCTGCGGACTCTGCACGCGCTGGCGCCGTTTCCCGCATCTCCGTTCAATACCACATGCACGTTCCTGCTGAACAAAGGACCGGGCCTGGACGGATTTCTTCAGAAGTTCCGGGCGTCGAGCATTCTGCCTGAAAGAGAGACCGATGAACTTCTCGCTCGCTACGAGCAAGTGGCGGCGGTGTACTCGCGTCTCGATTCGGATCTGGCGCCGGGTCATAACGACCTATTCAAGCCTGACAATATGCTCTTCGACGGAAGCCGCCTGTTGCTGGTGGACTGGGAGGCTTCTTTCCAGAACGATCGGTATGCCGACCTGGCGGTAGTTGCGAACATGATTGTCACTAATGAATCAGAGGAACGGATCTATCTTCAGGAGTATTTCGGCAAAGCGCCGGATGGGTACCAAAGAGCCCGATTCTATTTGATGAGGCAGCTCGCCCATATGTTTTACGTCATGGCATTCTTGACGCTCGGATCGTCGGATAAGCCGATCGATTGGAGTAAGCCCGTGCCCGCATACAATGACTTTCAACGGCGCTTCTGGGCGCGCGAGGTCAATCTGGCGGACGACCAAGCGAAAGCCGTCTACGGCAGGGTTCATTGGGAGCAACTCTCACAAAACATGCGACAGGCACGTTTCGATGAGGCCTTAAGAATCGGGTGAAGTCCATAGGGTAGAATCGTGGGAACGAATGTTCCGGGCTGCGTGAGCACCCCAGGGACTCATGAGATCATTTAGCTGAGATTGTGATGGACCTTGCCTCCGCCGCTCGTTTCTAATGTTTCCGATACCGCGCGCTGGGTTGCGGTATACCGCGCGTTGGAGTCCGCGCGACCGGACGCACTCTTCTCTGACCCCTTCGCGGACCGGCTCGCGGGCGAACGAGGACGGGCGATCGCAGCGCTAGCACCGCGTTCGGTCCGCAATGGTTGGCCGATGGTCATTCGCACTAGGCTGATGGATGACCTGGTTCTGGCCTCCGTCCAAGACGGCTGCGACTGTGTGCTGAATCTCGCGGCTGGACTGGACACGCGCCCTTACCGGCTCGCACTCCCGGCAGCGCTCTCCTGGATCGAGGCGGATCTTCCGGGAATGATCGAGGAAAAGGACAAGATGTTGGCTGGCGAGAAACCGGTCTGCCGGTTAGCCCGGGAGCCAATCGATCTCGCTGACCCGTTGCGGCGCTCGGAGTTGCTCGATCGAGTCGTCCGAAGTGCAACTAGGGTTCTGGTTATCACCGAGGGCCTTCTCGCTTATCTGGATAGTGACGTGGTGCGCTCGATTGGTCAGGATCTCGCCCGCCGACCGGCTGTCCGATGGTGGCTTCTGGATATCGCTTCTCCTGCCATTCTGAAGATGCTGCAGCAGGGTATGGGGGAGAATCTTGCGAATGCGCCTTTGAAGTTCGCACCAGCCGATGGCGTTGCGTTCTTTGAAGCCCTAGGGTGGAAGGCGCGTGACATCCGTGAGATCTTCCAAGAGGCGGTTCGCTTTCGTCGGGTTCCGTTCATCTTCCGTTTTTTTGCCCTTTTCCCTCATCCCGATCCACGCAATCCGGGTAAGGCCCGCTGGTCGGCGGTTGTGCGCTTCGAGCGCAGAGACTGAAGAGCCGCTGCGGGCTTACTTACGCGGGCCGTTCACAACTTATGCCGGGTAGGCGGCATACGCTACAATTACCAACGTGTTTCGGAGGCCAACCGTCGGAGGCTTGAAAATGTCGCATCAACGGCTGTTTGTCATATTCGCGCTTCTCTGCGCGGGTGCGTCCGCGCAATGGCTGGATTTTCAGACCCCAGGCGTACCCCGCACGCCCGACGGCAAGCCTAACCTGTCCGCGCCTGCGCCGCGCACAGCCGACGGGAAACCCGACCTATCCGGTGTCTGGATGCACGAAATCACCTCCGTCGCGGAAATGCGGCGCCTTTACGGCCCGGTCATTGATGAGGAAGTCAAAGTACAAGTGCCGGGAATGGAGATCGGCACGCAGCACAAGTACTTCATCAATATCCTGCTGGACTTCAAACCTGGAGAGTCGCCGCTGCGGCCCGAGGCCACGAAAATCATGCGCCAAAACGCAGCCCGCCGCGAGTCTGGGGACCCTTGCGAGCGCGTTTTCGGCTTCCCCCTGGCGGGTCTGCTTTCCGAACCGATTAAGATTGTTCAGTCGCCCCGCGTAACCGTGGTCTTGTATGAGGTCAACAATCAGCATCGCCAAATCTTTACGGACGGTCGCGTACTGCCCAAGGAATTCGAGCTTCCGGCCTTTCTGGGCTACTCGGCCGGGCATTGGGAGCGCGATGTACTGGTGGTGGAAACCGCGGGCTTTAACGACAAGACCGCGTTCGACGCGATGGGGCACCCGCATAGCGAAGCGCTGCGCGTCACGGAACGTTTTCACCGCCGCGACTTCGGACACCTGGACGTAGAAATGACCTTCGACGATCCCAAGACGTACACCAAGCCCTTTACGATCAAGGTCCCACACGATCTGCTGGCCGACACCGACCTCTTCGAAATGTTTTGCAACGAAAACGAGAAGGACGCCCGCCACATGCAAAAACAGTAAACGGAAACACGCTGGCGGTTGACACTGTGGCCAGCAACGTGGACCATAAAAGCGTGACAAATGATGCCGCTGGGCACGGGGAGGGATGAGGAATGATGAAAGCGACGTTGCTGGCAGGGGCGGTTGGACTGGGGTTACTGTTCCCTGTGATGGATGCATCGGCGCATCACGCATTTGCGGCTGAGTTCGACGCAAAGAAAGGCATCAAAGTCTCGGGGACGATCACCAAATTGGAGTGGACCAACCCGCATGCGTGGCTTTACATCGACGTGAAGGACGAAAGCGGCAAGGTCACAAACTGGAGCTTCGAACTGGGCAGCCCCAACGGCCTCGTTCGGCAAGGTTGGAGACGGAGTTCGCTGAAAGAGGGCGATCAGGTCACCATCGAGGGTTTTTTGGCTAAGGACGGCAGCAACACCGCCAACGCCCACAGCGTCACGCTGCCGGATGGACGCAAGGTCTTCGCCGGCTCGCAAGGCCCAGACGGGGGACCTGGCAAGTAGCAGGCGGACTGCGGAATGTCGACGCGGCACGCCAAGGCGTCGTCTTGACAAAATATCACATTAGATATAATCTTACTTAGGACTTGATGGACGCCGAAGCAATAAAACGCTCGCTGGCCGGCAGCGGGTTGCGGTGCACTCCGCAGCGTTACGCCGTAATGGCGTATTTGATGGAACACAACCGGCATCCCACGGCCGCGGAAATTCTTGAAGCCGTGAATCGCATGGATCCGCGTTCCTCCAGGGCCACAACTTATAAGAATCTGCGGGACTTGGTGCAGGCGGGTCTGGTGCGTGAAGTGGCCGTCGAGGGCCGCGCCGCGCGATTCGATGCGAAGGGCATGCGGCATCACCACTTCATCTGTGACCGCTGCGGCAATGTTGAGGACATAGAGTGGTACGACGTGCCCCGGCCAGCGTCGCGGGCTCTCGGTAAGCGGATTTTTCGCGAATGCGAACTCATTTTCCGGGGGCTCTGCACGAAATGCGCACCGCGGCACGCAACTCGTTAAGTGATCGTAGTTCTAAGGAAAAGGAACACCATGGAGAAACAGACTACTGCAACCGGGGCGGCTACCCCCGAGAAACAAGAGCAAAACATATTACCCGAAGCGAAATGCCCGGTAGCGGGCGGCTCTCGCAGACACACCGTGGCAGGGGCCCCGACGAATGCGGGTTGGTGGCCGAATCAACTGAACCTGAAGATCCTGCATCAGCACTCCTCTTTGTCCGATCCGATGGGCAAGGAGTTCAACTATGCTAAGGAATTCAAGAGTCTCGACCTGGATGCCGTGATCAAGGACCTGCATGCCTTGATGACGGATTCCCAGGTCTGGTGGCCGGCCGACTATGGCCACTATGGGCCTTTCTTCATTCGCATGGCGTGGCACAGCGCCGGCACGTATCGTATTGGCGACGGGCGCGGCGGGGCAGGATCGGGCACACAACGTTTTGCGCCTCTCAATAGCTGGCCTGACAACGCGAGCCTCGATAAGGCACGCCGGTTGCTGTGGCCGATCAAGCAGAAGTATGGCCGGAAAATCTCCTGGGCCGACCTCATGATTCTTGCCGGTAACGTCGCACTGGAGTCGATGGGATTCAAAACCTTCGGCTTCGGCGGCGGGCGCGAGGACGTTTGGGAGCCCGAGGAGGACATTTTCTGGGGGCCGGAAGGCAAGTGGCTGGGGGACGAGCGTTACCGCGGCGATCGTCAGCTTGATAATCCACTGGCCGCTGTTCAGATGGGCCTTATTTATGTGAATCCGGAAGGACCCAATGGAAAGCCGGATCCAGTCGCCGCGGCGCGGGATATCCGGGAGACGTTCGCCCGCATGGCGATGAATGACGAGGAGACGGTTGCGCTCATTGCCGGTGGGCACACGTTCGGCAAGACCCATGGCGCTGCCGACCCGGGCAAGTATGTCGGCTCCGAGCCCGAGGGCGCGGCCATCGAGGAGCAAGGCTTGGGCTGGAAAAACACGTTTGGCAACGGCAGCGGCGCACACGCCATCACCAGCGGTTTGGAGGGCGCCTGGACCACCACGCCAGTGAAATGGAGCAACAACTACCTCGAAAATCTGTTCGGCTATGAGTGGGAGCTGACGAAGAGCCCAGCCGGCGCCAACCAGTGGGCCCCCAAGAATGGGGCGGGCGCGGGCACGGTTCCGGACGCCCACGATCCATCCAAGAAGCACGCCCCTTTCATGCTCACGACCGACCTTGCATTGAAGGTGGACCCGAACTATGCGCCGATCGCGAAGCGCTTCCTCGAGCATCCTCAGGAATTAGCCGACGCTTTCGGCAAGGCCTGGTATAAGCTTACGCACCGCGACATGGGCCCGGTTTCGCGGTACCTCGGCCCGCTGGTGCCGAAGGAACCGCTTCTCTGGCAGGATCCTGTTCCGGCAGTAGATCACGCGTTGATCGGAGAGCAGGACATTGCTGCTCTAAAGGCGAAGATTCTCGCGTCCGGACTGTCTATCTCTGAATTGACTTCGACGGCTTGGGCGTCAGCGGCAACGTTCCGCGGATCCGATAAGCGTGGCGGCGCGAACGGCGCGCGCATTCGACTCGTGCCGCAGAAGGATTGGGAAGTGAACCAGCCGGCTCAACTGGAGAAAGTTCTTCAGAAGCTGGAGGCGATCCACAAGGAGTTCAACGCTGCCCAGTCCGGTGGGAAGAAGGTATCGCTCGCCGACCTGATCGTTCTGGGCGGCTGCGCGGCGGTCGAGGCGGCGGCGAAGAAAGGCGGACACGACGTGAAAGTGCCTTTCACGCCGGGGCGCACGGATGCTTCCCAGGAGCAGACGGATGCGCACTCGTTTGCGCCGCTCGAACCGATGGGGGACGGGTTCCGCAACTATCTCCGCGACGGACAGCCCGTGCCGGCGGCTGAGCTGCTGGTGGATCGGGCGCAATTGCTGACGCTGACTGGCCCCGAGATGACGGTTCTCATCGGCGGTATGCGCGCTCTAAATACGAACTTCGGGCAATCCAAACACGGGATGTTTACCAACCGGCCCGAGACGCTGACGAATGATTTCTTCGTCAACCTGCTCGATATGAAGACGAAGTGGCAGAAGTCCGCCGCATCGGAAGGCGTATTGGAGGGCCACGATCGGGCGACGGGCGAGCTCAAGTGGACGGCCACCGTCGTGGATCTCACCTTCGGTTCCAACTCGCAGCTTCGAGCGTTGGCGGAAGCGTATGCGTGCAGCGACTCGCAGGACAAATTTGTGAAGGACTTTGTGGCGGCGTGGAACAAGGTGATGAACCTGGACCGCTACGATCTGGCCCGAGCCTGACGCCGCTTGATGACCGCGCTACTCCAGGATTCCGGCGAGTCTTTTGTAGGCCCGAATCGCCGTATTTTGAAACTCCCACGCCGGTTGACCGGGCGGTGGCGCTCCCTTCCACTCCAGCTGCCAGGCGAATCCTCCGGAAAGCGGTCGTGCGACAACGCGCAGAGCGTGTTCGGCGAACTGGGGATACTCCCGGGCGGCTTCGGCGAGAGCAAGACGGTTCAACTCAGGGTCGATCTCAATCGACTGCATGCGACTATGATACCGTCACGGAGCAAGAGCATTGACTGCCAGGATTCCGGAACTTCCACTGTGATCCGCCGGACTGCTACTATCGCGAGATGCTTCGATCCATCTTAATCGCCTTCGTATGTTTGCCCTGGGCGCCGGCTTTCGCTTTCCAAGAGCCTGCTCCCGCTGCCGCGAAGCATGACGACATTCTCGACAAAGTAATGGGCATAGTGGGCCCATCCGAACCGAGTAAGTTGACCGAAACTAAGCGCCTTCAACTATATGTTGTCAGCGTCATTGGGCCGGTACCGCTGGTGGCCGAAGCCGTGGGCGCGGGTATCGGTCAATGGGACAACAGCCCCAAAGAATGGGGCCAGGGCTGGGGTGCGTATGGCGAACGCTACGGCAGCAACCTGGCCTACAACGGCGTGCGCGAAACCATCACTTATGGAACCTCCGCCCTTTTTCGTGAAGACAACCGGTATTTCGCCTCCGGAAAGCAAGGCATTTTTCCGCGGACGGGCTACGCAATCCTCAGCACTGTCACAGCCCGGCATCCCGATGGCCGACGCACTTTTTCTTTTTCCAGCGTAGCCGGCGTACTTGGCGCAAGTGCGATCTCCAGTATTTGGGGACCCAGAAGCTGGAAGGGTGTTGAAAACATCGGCGAGAACGCCGGTATCTCTTTTGCCGCTACGGCCGGTTTTAATGTCGTGCGGGAGTTCTTGTCGGATGTTCTGCACCGCCCTCACAAATAATCGGGGCAGTGGAGCGCCGACGCGCGAATGCGGCAAGAGCTGCAATTCCGAAGGTCAGAAGAGACCAAGTGGCCGCTTCCGGCGCGACGAACGTGACTGAGATAGTGGTCACCGCCCAGTGCTCTCCTGCCGAGTCGAGATTGACCCAAACGCTCTCTTCCGGCGAGCTCAAAAAGGTAAACGGAAGTCCTGTATTTCGATATAGAACTGAGAACGTGGCGCCGCTTGGGTTCGATCCCCAGAAGTTGCCGCTGCTCGGGAAAGGAAAGCTGTCCGAGACCCCAGTGAGGTACGTGAAGTTCCCCTGTGGTTCTCCGGTACTCCCACTTGTCAGTACCCGGAAGAGAAAGTCATTACTTCCGATAGGGATTACCTGACCGTCAGCGTCCGAAATCAAGAACGCTTCGATGCTATAGCCAAGAGTTTTGTAATTTTGGACCGTAGTATCGATTTCCACCGACACACCTTTAGCCGGACAAACAAATGAAAACGCGTTGATGCAAGCAGGGAAATTGCCCACGAACTCCGCCCCGGTGGGAACGGTTATGAGGTTCGCGTGCGCCCGGGGTGTTACTCCGAGTATCGTTAGAATCGCCCAGCCGAAGATGGAGGAGGCTAAAAGCCGCATAGTGAGTTAGTGAACGGATAATTCTATCATTTTCGAGTTTTTAGGTAGGTATACTTTCCTGGATTGTTCGGGCGGTCGGATGGAAGATGATGCTTTGTCCGATCGCCAGTCGGCCGATGCGAGTTACCGCGCCGTAGACCCCCGCGTTGTTCTGGTTCGCGCGAACGACCGCTTTCAGCACTTGTGGGGCAGGACTAGCGGAGTCGGGATCAAGGTTCACCATGGAGCAGCGAACATCGCGCATGGTGACGGTGATAGCGGGGGCGTCGTGCTCTTCGCCGAATGACAGCACACCGCCCACCCATTCGTCCTCCTGGAAGGGAACCGGCCGGAGCAAACGAACGACAACATTCGGACGAAATCGCCGCACGTCCAGGCTGAGCCCTGCGAGTCGTCCGATCTCGCGCACCGTATCGGAGGCGATCACGGAGATGCACGCTTCATCGAAGATGCCATGATTCAACTGCATCATCTGCACGGGAGCACCGTATCGACGTCCGACCTCATTGGCCAAGTCCTCACTGAAGAGCGGCAGATCTTTACCATCGGGCGTGCGGACATGCGTAGGAAGGTCTTCTTGAGGACTTTCTGTCTGGCGGTGCGGAGCAAACAGAATTAGGTCCGGAAGCTTGCCTGCCGTTAGCCACGGGAACCCACTGCGGTCATCAATCCGCCGGAATGCGAGGCGCCGGTCACCCACGATGCCGTGCCAGCCCAGTTGGGCAGCCTGGAGTGGTTCACCGCCCATGGACTTCACGGGATACCGGAAGATGGCCTCCACCTGTCCGATTTCTATAGGCATGCCCGACCTAAGCAGGGCGATGCGCTTTCAGGAAGGAACGTATCTGGCGCACTGCCAGGGGAATTCGCTCCTTGGGCTCCTTCCACGGGTAAATGCTTACTTCGGCCTTCGGGGCGAGCATCGCGGATTCCATCGCGACCGCGTAAGGATGAGAAGGGACATCGTCCGGCAGAACAAGTACGGGTGTCTGGCAATCGCGCACAAAATCACGCGTCACGGTGAAGACGAAGTCGGCGTTAGTGCGGAACATCCTGGTCAGGAATTTATCGACCGTTTCCATAGTGAGCTCGGGCCGGCGCTTGACCAATTCCGGACCCCAGCCAGTCATACCACCGTCGTACATGACATTGGGCAACTCAGGCCGGAACCCAACGGGCTGCGCCGGCACCGCTGCGACAACACGATTGGGCGCCCGCTTCAAGAGGTTCCAGATGAAGGGTCCGCCGATGCAGAAACCCAGCACCATGAACTTGTCGATGCCCAGGTGATCCATCAGGCCCAGATGGTCGTCAGCATAGGAATCCCACGGTCTGTTGATCTCGAGCGGGCCGGAGGACTCGCCGCCGATGGCGTTGCGAAGGTCCGCAAAGATGCATCGGTACTCTCCCTTGAACTCCGCGATCGGGTTAAAGGGCATGGTCGGCAAGCCGGCCATCCTGGAGTTCAATCCTCCGCCGGCGATGAGCAACAACGGAAAGCCGGAACCTGCCTCCTGATAGGCGATGCGACGGGAGCCTTTTTCGTAAAAGCGCGCGCCGGTTCCCGCTGGCCCAGTCTGTTGAGCAAAAAGGGCGGGTGTGGTGGCCAACGCCGTTGCCAAGGCGCCCGCGGCTAGCATGTCGCGCCTGGTCGGATCATCCATATTCTCGTCCTCCCCGAAATAACTCAATTCAGTTTACTTCGAACTATCGCGTAGTCGTTCGACGATGGAGGAAAGCAGAATTACAAGGGAGCCGGCGCCGCGAACGTCCCCCTGGCAGCATCATAAGCCGTCACCGTACCGGGGCCGATGTGGTAGACCCAGCCATGCAAAGCAAGATCGCCTTGTTCCAATCGAGCCGCAACTGTGGGATGGGAGCGCAGGTTTTTCAGCTGTGCGACTACATTATCTTCGGTCAAAGCGAGAAGAAATTCCGCGCTCGGTTCTGGTTCGCGATGTTCCACTTTCGCGTAGCGCAGCCAGGCCGTCACATTGGGATAAGCTTCCAGCGCATCGGGATTGAGCGCGCCTCTCATGACACCGCAATCGGTGTGGCCGCAGACGATCACTTCCGGCACCCGCAGCACGCCCACGGCATATTCGATCGTGGCCGAGACACCGCCAATCGCATCCGGGTAAGGCGGAACGATATTGCCGATCACGCGGCAGATGAACAGCTCGCCAGGCTTGGTCTGGGTTAACAGGCAAGGATCTATACGAGAATCGGCGCAGGTGATGAACAGCGCGTCCGGGCGCTGGCCCATGGCAAGCTTTTCAAAGAGATCCTGATGCTGCGGATAAACATGCTTTTGAAATCGGGAGACGCCCCCTAGGAATTTTTCGACAGCCACATCTCCAAGGTACGCCATGCTGTTTCAGGAGTGAACACGGCGCGTTTCGCTTTCAACCCGGCCAAATCGCCCGGAAGCATTCCTCGGCCGGGATGGTTTGTGAAATGTCGCCCAGCTCTTTGAACTGTCCGATGAGCGTTTGCCAGCGCTCGCGAGACATTGTTCCGAGCCCGTCGCGCCGCGTTGCATCGGTCTCAATGAACGGCTTCTGAACCTCGGCGACCTGGGCGAACGTCGCGGGGTCCATGGTCGGATTCAACTGGTTCATCTGCCGGTTGGCCGGCTGGGGATCGTCCAGGTAGGCGCGCCAGCCTTCCCGGAGCGCCGCGACCATGGCCTTGGCTGTATCCGGATTCCTGCTTAACGACTTTCCGCTGGTTGCCAACACGGTGGTATACGGGTTATAGCCGATTTCGGAGACTGCGAAGACTTTGACCGCGACCCCCTTACGTCGCGCGGCGATCGGTTCCGAGGTGAGGTAGCATTGCTGCGCGAACATCGGATCATTCAGGAAAGATGTGATATCGCCGCCGGGCGAGGGGACCACTTTCACGTGGCTGAATCCGAACTTCCGTTCCAGCAAGCGCGCAAAGGGCAAGCCGCTTTGCAGCGCAATGGTGCCGCCCTTCAGAACGTCGCCAATGCTGGTGAGATTTCGAGAGGCGTGCGCCATTATACCCGCGGGACTGTCCTGAAAAACCGCGAACAGCGCCACCACATCATTGCCATGGCTTCTGGCCACAACTACTTCATCGGCGGAGACAATTCCGAAATCGACTGAGCCGGCGCCGATCATCTGTACGGTCGGGGTACCGGCGCCACCGGGCAAAATCTCTACATCGAGTCCATGCTTGGAATAGGGGGCTACGTAGAACCCGCCGAATTCGGGCTCCGGCTTCCAGTTGAGCGCCAGCTTAGTCCGGGTCGACTTGCCGCACGCACTCAAAAGCCCTAGTGCGGGCATAGTTTTCAGGAATGTTCTCCGATGCACTCGCGGCGAAAGCATTCTATGATTGTCGCGCTACGGAATGCGGCATGTCACTGTGAGGCCGGTTACTGGGGCTGTTCGGAAGCGTGCCAACGCCGCAGCATGAGATGGCTTAGCAGATTAATCAACCCGAATAGAGCCAGGCCCAGCAGGCTGGCCAGGAGAACGGCGGCGAATACTTTGTCGATGCGCTGCTGGGTGCGGGCGATGTCCACGACAGAACCGAGGCCTCCACCTGCGATAAATTCGCCCACAATGGCTCCGATCACGGCGAGCCCGGCAGAGACGCGCAGTCCAGTGAACACCTGCGGGAGGGCTGCGGGAAGGCGCAACTTGAACAGCGTTACCAGGGGGGAGGCGCCGTAGAGCCGAAATAAATCCCGCAATGGCGGCTCTGTCGAAAGAATTCCATTCAGGGTGTTGGCGATCACGGGAAACACGGATGCCACAAAAGCCGAGGCGATCACGGTCTGTATTCCGAATCCGAACCAGATAACCAGTAGGGGCGCAACGGCGATCAGCGGCACAGTCTGGAAGAAAATCGCGTAGGGATAAAAGGCTCTTTGCACTCCGCGTGAAGAGGACAATAACACTGCGATCGCGATGCCCGTCAGCGCGCTCATGGCAAATCCCGCTAGCGAACCCTCGGAGGTGGACAATAGCGCACGGCCCAACTCCACGCGGCTGTCGATCATCGCGCGGAAAACGTCTGAGGGACGCGGGACTAAATAGGCTCGCACGAAGCCTTGACGCACCAGGAACTCAGCGATCACCGTAAGAAGCACGAATGGAATGAGCGGCGGCAGCAGCGTCTTCTTCATTCTTCGATCGCTCCCAGCAAGAGCCGCATCTCTTTGCCCAGCCGAGGATCGCCGCGCAGCTCATTGTTGCGGGCAGCTGGTAGTTCCAATACGCGGTCCAGTTTGATCGCGCCGCCGCTGCGCGCCAATACTACGGCCCGGTTGGCCAGAAAGGCGGCTTCTGAGACGGAGTGGGTGACGAAGATCACGGTCATGCCGCGGCGCTGCCACAGTTCGCGAAGCTGCACGTCCAGATGGAAGCGCGTGATCTCATCCAGCGCCGCGAAGGGCTCGTCCAGAAGCAGCAGCCTGGGCTCCGTCACCAGGGCGCGCGCCAGCGATACACGCATCCGCATTCCGCCCGATAGCTGGGCCGGATAACGATCCATCGCATCGCGCAGGCCCACTTGCTCAAGGACGGCGCGGGCTCTTTCGTCGCGCCGGGTTTTGGCCTCGCCCATTAGCTCCAGCGGTAATGCGGCGTTGTCCAGCACGTTGCGCCAGGGCAACAGGTGCGCGTCCTGGAATACGAAGGCGATCTGGAAGCGCTCGCCATCCGGCTCAGTGCGGATCCGCCCGGAGTCCGGCTCAGAGAGCCGTGCGATCATCCGCAACAACGTCGATTTTCCGCAACCCGAAGGTCCCAGCACGGCCAGGAATTCGCCGGGGTCGATGCGCAGATCCAGGCCGGCGATTACGACATGCTGGTTGTCGAACACCCGCCGTACTTGCTCCAGTTGGACGGCCACACCTCCGCTGACTATGCTTGCCACCCTACTAGCATGCCCGACTTTGGAAACCGACCGCTAACATGGGGTAACGGTCTTCCAGCCGACGGGTCTTACTTGATACCATCCGATCAGATCTAATGGGGCGTAATAGCATGACGACTGGGGAAGAAGAGTCCGCGCTAGCCTTTCTCCAGGGCGGAGGCGCGATGGGCGCGCTCATCCGCGAGAAAAATTGTAGCCAGACTCCGCTGGGCGGCGTGGATGCTTGGCCGCAGAGTTTACGCTCGGCGGTCAGCATCTGTCTCGGCTCGGGCTTTCCGATAGCGATTTATTGGGGACCGCAACTGGCGCTGCTCTATAACGATGCGTGGAGTCCGATCCTGGGTGCCAAGCACCCCTGGGCGCTGTGCCTGCCCGCCCGCGAGGTGTGGCCGGAAATCTGGGACACAATTGGTCCACTCTTTCAGCACGTAACGACCACCGGGGAGGCGACCCGATCGAAGGACCAGTTGCTAGCGATGCACCGGCATGGCTACACGGAAGAGTGCTATTTCGACTATACATTCAGCCCCATTCGCGGCGAGAGCGGCCAGGTGGAAGGCATTTTTAACGCTGTGCTGGAGACCACGGAACGAGTGGTCGGCGAGCGGCGTTCCCGCACCGTTCGTGAACTCGCCGGGCAAGTAGCCGAGGCGCGTACGGCCGAGTTCGCTTGCCGGAGCACGGCGCAAACACTGGCCCAAGCATCCGCTGACATTCCCTTCGCTCTTCTGTATCTCGTTTCTGACGACGGCAGGGAGGCGTTCCTTAAGAGCAGCGTGGGCCTGGACGCCGGCACTCCAGAGAGCCCTTTGAGAATCTCGATCACAGGGCCGGACGATACCCCAGTGAAATGGCCGGTCGCGCAGGTGGTACGGACGGGTGAGGCGCAGGCGGTTGCGACGGTGGATGCAGGATTTCGTCCGCTTCCCGGCGGCCCTTGGCCTGAACCGTCCAACTCTGCGCTGGTGCTTCCACTTGCGCGCGCGGGCAGCGAACAACCTTATGGCGCGCTGGTGGCAGGGGTGAGTCCACGGCGAGCGCTGGACGCGGAATATCGCGGTTTCCTGGACACTGTGGCCAACCACATATCACAGGCGTTCGCAAATGCCGAAGCCTATGAGGAAGAACGCGAACGGGCCGAGGCCTTGGCCGAAATCGACCGAGCCAAGACAGCTTTTTTCTCCAATGTGAGTCATGAATTCAGAACACCGCTGACGTTGATGCTGGGTCCATTGGAGGAAATGCTCGCCATGGATCGAGACCTCCCTCCGGCGGTTAGGGAGATGGTATCGGTCACGCACCGGAATGGACTGAGGCTCCAGAAACTGGTCAATTCGCTGCTCGACTTTTCGCGGATCGAAGCGGGCCGCGTGCAGGCGTCCTACGAACCAACCGATTTGGCCGCATTGACGGCAGAACTGGCTTCCACCTTCCGCTCGGCGGCGGAAAAAGCGGGACTCCAACTGATCGTGGATTGCCCCCCGCTTCCGGGTCCTGTTTATGTGGATCGCGACATGTGGGAGAAAGTGGTTTTGAACCTTCTGTCGAACGCGCTCAAGTATACGTTCGAAGGCAGCATCACCGTACGATTGAGCGCGCAGGGTGACTTTGCGACGCTCTCGGTTAGCGACACCGGCACCGGCATCCCGGAGCACGAACTGCCACATCTATTCGAGCGCTTCCATCGAGTGGAAGGCGCGCGTGGAAGAACGCAAGAGGGCACCGGGATTGGTCTGGCGCTGGTGGCCGAGCTCGTTAAGCTGCACGCAGGAACAGTGCAGGCTAGCAGCCAGCTGGGGCAAGGGACCACGTTCACGGTGTCGCTTCGGTTCGGGACCGGACATCTTCCGAGCGAGCGCCTGAGCGCAGCCAGAACGGGCGGCACGCCAAACCTGAGTTCCTCGGCGCTGCACGCGGACTCGTATATCCAGGAAGCTATCCGCTGGCTGCCCGACCGTCCGGGCGTGGGGGTGGCGCCAAGAGGGCCGTCCAGCACTAGAGTGCTAGTGGCTGACGATAATGCCGATATGCGCGATTACGTCACGCGCCTTCTACGCAGCGAGTACGAAGTGGAATCGGTCGCAAGCGGGACGGAAGCTCTGGCCGCCATTCTGGATCATCCGCCGGACCTGGTTCTGAGCGACGTGATGATGCCAGGGCTGGATGGATTCGCGCTGCTCAAGGCACTGCGCGGGAATCCGGAGACAAGTGCCTTGCCGGTGATTCTGCTATCGGCGCGAGCGGGCGAGGAAGCGCGAGTCAGCGGCTTGGACGCGGGGGCGACCGACTATCTAGTGAAGCCTTTCACCGCGCGGGAACTTCTGGCACGCGTGGGGGCGCACGTGGAGATGGCGCGCCTGAGAAAGCTGGCAGCCGCTCGAGAAGCGGAGCTGCGGAGAGAGGCTGAGGCGGCACGTGACGAGGTAGTGGGAGTACTGCAGAGTATAACGGATGCTTTTGCAGTCTTCGACCGGGAATGGCGATTCACTTACGTCAATCCGGAAGCAGAGCGGTTACTCCGCATGCCTCGCGAAGAATTGCTGGGCAAGGTGCATTGGGAAGTGTTTCCCGAGACACTTGGCACGATAGTGGAGCAAGAGTACCGCCGCGCGACTCGCGACCAAGTGTCGATTGAGTTTGAGTATTACCACGAGCCCAGGCAACGATGGTTTGTCATCCGGGGTTATCCGACGCTGGAGGGCGGCCTCTCCAATTACTTCCGCGATATTACCGAGCAGAAACGGGCCGAAGCTGCCCTGCGGGAACAAGATGCGCTGCGCGAGGCCGACCGCCGAAAGTGGCGCGAACTATTCTTTCAAGTTCCCGCGGCGGTGACGCTCCTTAGGGGGCCCCATCATAGCTTTGAATACTTCAATGACGAATTCCGGCGCATGGTGGGTCGATCGGCTGAACAGTTGTCGGGCAAGCCGCTGCGAGAGGTGCTCCCGGAAGTCATCCCGCAGAGTTATTTCCAACTGCTGGATAGCGTCTATCAGACCGGGCTCCTGCAAAACGCAACGGAGGCATTACTTCAGGTGGATGTCCACGGAGACGGCGTCCTTCAGGATGTTTACGTGAATGTCGTTTGCCTCCCGACCCGGGACGATGGCGGCCGGGTCGATGGCGTTCTTGCACATGCAGTGGACGTCACCGATCTGGTGAGATCCCGGAAGCGCATTGAGGAAAGCGAGGAGAGGTTTCGGCAGCTGGCGGAGAGTATGCCGCAGGTGGTCTGGACCTCGACGGCGGACGGTGTCTGCGATTACGTCAACTCCCGGTGGACCGAGTTAACCGGTCTCGATCTGGCAGGGACACAGGCCGGCGCGTTCCGCAGCAGCATGCTGCCTGAGGATCTGGACACGATGGATAGGGCGCTGTCGGAAGGGCTGCGAACCGGCCAGCCCTACAGCTTTGAATGCCGTTTTCGATCCGTCGCTGATGGGAGCCTGCGCTGGCACTTAGTACGCACCGTTCCGGTCAAGAACGGAAGTGGCCAGGTGATCAAGTGGCTGGGGACGTCGACCGACCTGGATGAACAGAAGCGAGCGGCCGAGGCGCTGCGACTGAGCGAGTGGCGTCTGCGTCTTACTCTGGATGCCGCCGCTCTTGGTTCCTGGGAGTTGGATCTGGGAACCCAAAAAGCGAAACGTTCTCCTCGGCATGACGCTATCTTCGGCCATGAGACTCCGCTAGACAGCTGGACCTTCTCCCAGTTCCTGGAGCACGTCCTACCGCAAGATCGGGAAGATGTGGAACGGCGATTCCAGAATAGTCTGAGCGACGGTGGGGAGTGGAGTTTCGAGTGCCGGATCCGAAGAGTATCGGACGGAGCGATCCGATGGATCTGGGGATATGGCAAGACCGTCCCCGACGCTTTTGGCATGCCAAGCCTTATGTTGGGCCTGGTCAGCGATATCACTGAGCGCAAGGAAGCTGAAACGGCGCTGGCGCAAGCAAATGATGATCTACGGCGAGCCAATGCGGATCTGGAACAATTCGGCTATTCGGCGAGCCACGACCTGCAGGAACCTTTACGTGCTGTGACCATCTACAGTGAACTTCTATCCAAACGTTATGGCGAGAAGCTGGATGGTCAAGCTCTGGAAATTCTGGGCTTTTTGAGGAGCGGGGCTTCTCGCATGCAGATGCTGGTTCGCGATCTCCTGGCTTACACACAGGTGCGAAATGTGGAGGAGCCGGAAGAATCGGCCGCGATGCAAATCCTGGCGGACACTCTCGAGAACCTGGAGAACGCGATTGGAGAAAGCTCCGCGCAAATCACTCACGGTGCGCTGCCCGCCGTCAAGGTCCATAAGGTACATCTACAGCAACTCTTGCAAAATCTTATTGGAAACGCACTGAAATATCGAAGCGAGAGGCCGCCGCTCATCCATGTCGCGGCCGAAAAGCGCAGCGGGCAATGGCTTTTCTCCGTCCAGGATAACGGCATTGGTATAGATGCCGAGTATAAGGAGCGCATCTTTGGTCTCTTCAAACGATTACACAGCGGGGATGAGTACTCGGGAACCGGGATTGGGCTTGCCATTTGCAAACGAATCGTGGAGCGGTATGGCGGCCGCATCTGGGTGGAATCCATCCCAGGAGAAGGATCGACCTTCTACTTCACGCTCCCCCTCTGAAGGGGAAGTCGTCCAACGCCACGAGATACTTGTAGTGGAGGACAACAGGTCCGACGTGTTTCTGTTGCGCGAGGCGATCATGGCCGCGGGCATATCAGCCGACCTGCAAGTGGTTGCGGATGGAGAGCGGGCCATCGATTTCATCAATCAAAAGAATGCTGACGATAGCGCAATTTGCCCGAGTCTGATCATACTGGATTTGAATTTGCCCAAAAGAACTGGAAGCGAGGTGCTGGAATACGTGAAACAAGCCGGCAAGTGCCGGGAAATCCCGGTCTTAATCGTTACTTCGTCCGATTCGGAACAGGACCGGGCCAACGCCTCCAAACTGGGTGCGGCGGGATATGTCCGAAAACCTTCCGGCTTCGACGCGTATCTTAAAATTGGGGAGGTTGTCAGGGACATGCTGGTCGGCGGCAGGCCTGGCAAGCAGACTTCCGAGGATTAATGAATATGTTGACATTCCTCGAGGGCGCGCTGCGCGACATGCGGCATGCCGGGCGGATGATTCGAACAAGACCGGGCTTCAGCGTGCCGGCGTTGCTCTCTCTCGGCCTGGGAATCGGGGCCAACATCGCGATCTTCAGCGTGGTGAACGCGGTGCTGATCCGCCCGCTGCCGTATCCCGAACCCGATTCACTGGTGGGCGTTTTCAACTCCGCCGTTTTCCAAGGGGAGGCAATAAACAACATGCCTCTCTCACTCAGCATGTACGCCGCGTATGAGGACAGCGCGCAGACCTTTCAGGAATTCGGCGTGTGGACGCCCGGCGCCGCAACCATTACCGGCATCGGCGACCCTGAACAGATCGCGACGGTGACGATGACCGATGGGGTTCTGGCTGCGCTAGCAGTGCGGCCATATCTCGGGCGATGGTTCTCGAAAGAAGATGGCGCGCAGGGCGCTCCGGAAACTGTGATCCTCTCGTATGGATACTGGCAGCGACGGTTCGGCGGCGATCAGCGGGTACTTGGCCGCATGGTTCTCATCGATTTCGTGCCCTACCAGGTGGCCGGCGTGATGCCGCAGTCCTTTCAATTCCTCAATCTCGTACCTGACATGCTCCTTCCGCTACGCCTTTCCAACGGCCGGCTCAGATCGGACGAATTCAGCTACTCCGGTATTGCCAGGCTGAAGCCCGGCGTCACTCTTGCGCAAGCGAATAAAGATATGGCGCGAGTGCTGGGGATTTGGGGCGACAGGGATGGCGTACGGCAAATGGTGGAGGATCTGCGATTCAAACCCGACCTGCGTCCGCTGAAGCAGGATGTGGTTGGGGGCGTCGGCGCGGTGCTCGGGGTTCTCATGGGGGCTCTCGCGCTGGTGCTGCTGCTGGTCTGCGCTAACGTAGCGAACCTGGTGCAAGTAAGGGCACAGGGTCGGCGGCAGGAGTTCGCGATTCGCGCTGCCTTGGGCGCGAGTTGGAGACGGATCGCGCGTGAAGTGCTGGCAGAGAGCCTGGCTTTAGGCATGCTCGGGGGCGCGATGGGTGCGGGTCTGGCTTACGCGGGCCTGCGCTGGCTGGTAGCCGGAGGGTCGGAAACTCTTCCCCGGCTGGGCACGATCTCGATCGATTCCACGAGTATTCTGTTCGGACTCGCCTGCTCGTTGGGATCGAGTCTGTTGTTTGGATCGATCGCGGTTCTCAAGTCAGGGCGTAATAGCGGAATCGAGAACGCGCGAGGGGCGAGCGCAACCACCGAACAGCTGCGCGCTCAGAATGTGCTGGTGGTGGCGCAGGTGGGACTGGCGTTGGTGCTGTTGATCGCTGCCGGACTGATGACTCGCAGCTTCGTGGCGCTGCGCGCGGTAACGCCAGGGTTCACGCATCCGGAGCTGGTTCAGACGGTCCGCATTTTGATTCCGGAGGCGTTGATACGAGAGCCGGAGCGAGTAGTTCAAATTCAGGCAGATATCCTGCAGCGGATGGCCGCGATCCCCGGTGTCACGGCGGCAGGGTTCGCCAGCGGTTTGCCGCTGGAATTGGAATACCATAACGGCAACGTCATCGCTGTGGAAGGCAAGACGCCGGGCGACCAGATTCCCCCGAACAGGGTCACCAAGCGCATTTCGCCAGGCTTGTTGGCGGCGCAAGGCACCCGCTTGATTGCAGGCCGGGATTTCACCTGGAACGATGTGTTCACTCAAAGGCGTGTCGCGATCGTGTCTGAGAACATGGCGCGCGAGAATTGGGGCGAGCCGCGCAACGCGCTTGGCAAACGGCTGCGGAACGGCAACGAGGGGCCTTGGACCGAGGTTGTAGGCGTTGCAGAGAATGTCCACGAAGACGGGGTGGACCGCCCGGCTCCGCCGACTGTCTATTTCCGCTCGGGAGTGGTGGCCGGGGTGGGGCCGGGGGGAGCGGTCGCTATTCAGCGGGGCATCACGCTGGCAGTGCGAAGCAACCGCGCCGGAACGGAAAGCTTGCTGCGGGAGATCGCGGCCACGATCCACGCGGTGAACCCCGGTCTGGCGCCTGCGAAGATGCAAACGTTGCAGGATATTTATCGGTTTTCCGTGGCTCGCACGGCCTTCGCGCTGGTACTGCTGGGCATCGCCGGGGCGATGGCGCTGACGCTCGCGATTGTCGGGGTCTACGGCGTCCTGGCGTACGCAGTTGCACAGCGGCGCCGGGAGGTAGGTATCCGATTGGCTCTGGGCGCCGAACCCGGAATGGTAAAAGCGCTGTTCGTACGGAGGGCACTGGTACTGGCGTGCTGCGGCGGCGTCATCGGATTATTCTCGGCAGCGGCTCTTTCGCGCTGGATGTCTTCCGTGCTGTTTGGAGTTACACCGCTGGATCCGGTCACGTACGGCGCGTCGGCAGCGATCATTCTGGCGGCGGCCATAACGGCTAGTTACATCCCAGCCCGGCGAGCGGCGTCAGTGGATCCGAATGAGACGTTGCGAAGCGAATGAGGCAGTTCTCAGAGCTGCATTTCCATAAAGACATCTGCTCGTGTGTACGCCATGAGCGGGAGCTTGTCGGCCGGAACATGCCGGAATCCTACCGACTCATACAGGTGCACGGCGTTTTTTAGTTTCGTGTTGCTGCCTAGGAATAAAGACCTGGCCCCGATCGCTTTGGCCTGTGCGATCGTATGTTCCAGCAATCTGCGACCGATCCCAAGACCTTGGAGCCGAGGCGAGACTGCCATCTTGGAAAGTTCGTAGACGCCGTGCTCCAAGGGAATGAGAGCGACGCAGCCGACGGCTTGGCCCTCGACGTAAACCATGAAGATATGACCACCCTGCTGAAGAATTGCCGTTTCCGGATCGTCCAGAATCTCGCGATCCTTCTTCTCCATAGTGAAGTGGCGCGTGATCCACTCTTCATTCAAGATCCGAAATGCTGTTGCGTCTTCATTCGGCTGTAGCTCCCGAATCTCGATGGCCGGTGGATGCGTTCGACAAGTCTGGCTCTCAATCCGCGCCTGATTTTCTGTGCTGTGCATCGGGTTCGCCCTCCCTATAAAGCCAGTCTGCCTCTTTGAGAACGATATGTCCAATATCTTGTCGCACTCAATTATGATGTTTGGCATATGGATGAAAATATTGAACTGCGGCACCTTCGCTACTTTGTGGCGGTCGCGGAGGAACTTCACTTTGGACGCGCAGCGCAGCGGCTCTACTTGAGCCAGCCTCCCTTGTCGCAGCAGATCCGCAAGCTGGAAGAGATGCTAGGCTATCCACTTCTCACGCGAACTTCGCGGTCCGTTAGTCTAACTGCCGCGGGGAAAGCTTTCTTACAAAGCGCTCGCCGGACGTTGCGTAACGTGCGGCGGGATATTGACGAGACGCAGCGTATCGCCCGGGGAGAAGTGGGTTCCCTGCATATCGGCTTTGTGTCATCGGGCATGCTGACTGGATTGCCCGCTATCTTTCGCGCGTACCACGAAGCTTATCCTCGGGTACATCTTCATCTGCACGAATCGTTCACCAGCCGTGTTATCGAGGGTCTGGGGGACGGCTCCTTAGACGCCGGCATTTTGCGGGATGGCGATACTGCTGAAGGCCTGGATGTGACGCCTCTCTTTTCCGAGCCGTTCGTCGCGGTGCTGCCTGCGAACCACCCACGCGCGCGACAGAAGAGCATCTCGCCGGCTGTCTTACGCGACGAACCATTCGTCTACTTTCCCCGAGCCGCAGGCCCTCGCGCCTTTGAAAAACCGCTCACCATATTTGAGCAGTATGGCTTTCGTCCAAACATCGTGCAGGAAGCCTCGCACTGGCTCACAATCCTGCGGCTCATTGGCGCCGGGCTGGGCGTCTCGGTTGCACCCGAATGTATTCGCACCATAGCATCGCCCGATGTCGTATGCCTCTCGCTGCGCCATACGAAAGTATCCAGCAGCATCGAACTAGCGTCCTTGGTCGGAGAATCGCGCACGATTGTGGAGCGATTCGCACACATCGTAAAGCGCTCAACGCCGAAGGAAAGGTGGCCGGCCGTGTGATCGGATAAAATATCCAGTACGCGTGGGGTCTACGAGCAACCAGGCGTGGATAAGGAGCGAACATGTGTGATCAGGACCATTTTGAGGACGACCGGCAGCAATACGAGGCTCTCGGTCTGGTGACCCGGAAGCAATTCGGAATGATGTTGGGAGCAGGCATGGCCATGATGCTGCCGCAAGCCGCGAATGCGGTGGCAGTGACCGAATCGGAAGTGAACGTGATGACGCCCGACGGCAGCGCCGATTGTTACTTCGTGCATCCGGCGAGCGGCACAGGCGCAGGCGTTCTGGTGTGGCCAGACATTTTCGGCCTGCGGCCTGCGTTCCGCCAGATGGGCAAGAGGCTCGCTGAATCGGGCTATTCGGTGCTGGTTGTGAATCCGTTCTACCGCGTGAAGAAAGCACCTACCGCGGACGCCGGCGCGGCCACGCCAATCCCGCAGCTGCTGCCGCTCGCACAAGCTTTGAACGAGACGACACAAATGACCGATGCCAAGGCGTTCATCGGGTGGCTGGACAAACAGTCGTCGGTGGCCAAGAACCGGAAGATCGGAACACAGGGGTACTGCATGGGCGGGCCGATTGCGTTTCGCACCGCGGCAGCCGTGCCGGATCGGGTCGGAGCAGTCGGCTCATTCCATGGCGGCGGACTGGTGACAGATAAGCCGAACAGTCCGCACCTTCAGGCCTCAAAGACCAAGGCGCAGTTCCTTATCGCGATCGCGGCCAATGACGATATGCGTTCGCCTGAGGAGAAGAACGTTTTGAAAGAGACATTCAGCAAAGCCAATCTGCCTGCGGAAATCGAAGTCTACACCGGCGCCGCACATGGGTGGTGCCCTCCGGATACGCAGGTCTACAACGAGCCGCAGGCTGAGAAGGCATGGAGCCGCTTGCTCGCGCTGTACGGAAAAGCTTTGGCCTGAACGTCGAGTCCGGTGATGAGCTTACTCCGTTCGTAGCGCTTGCATCACGTCGACTCGGGCAGCCCGCGCCGCGGGCATTACTGACGCAATCACAGCCGCGAGCAGCAGCACCAGGGCCGATCCGGCTACGGGTAGCATGCCGGGCATTTTCAAATCTCCCAGGAAAGTGCCGGCCAGTTGGGCCAGACCAAACCCGCAGGCAATCCCGACCGCAAGTCCGCCAATGGCCATGGCCGCGCCTTCGGCGATCACGCGTATCAGCAGATGCCGCGGCTGCGACCCGATCGCCAACCGGATGCCAAACTCGCGCGTGCGTCCGCTAACGGAAAAGGCCAGCACGCCCGCCACGCCCACTACCGCAATGAGCAGCGCTACTCCGGCGAAAACGCCAAACACGACAGCATTGAGCCGATCCGATGAGAGCACTTCCGCACGAACGTCTTGCGAGGGTCGCCGCGCGTTCCACCGGCTGGTCGGCGGACATATCGTGCATGATGCGCGTGATGGGCGTCACCAGGGCATAAGGATCGGAGCGCATATGAACAAATAGGCGTCCGCCTCCGATAGCTGCCTCCTGATCGAAAGGACGGTACACGGTCATCGTCGGCTTGGGCACAACGTGGATGTCGTCCATGTCCGGCACCACGCCGATAATGCGCAGCGGCTCGGCGTTGATCATGGGGACAACTTTCAGGATCGGGTCGGTCCAGATCAGATGATGGTTCAGCGCTCGCCATTGGGGAACATCCGCTGCGCCAAGCCTCTGGCTTACAATCGCGACGCGCTCACTGCTAGTGCGGTCGGCAGTCGTTGAAATCGCGGCCCTCGATCATCGGCAGGCCGAGGGTTGCGAAAAACGCCGGGTGAGATGACCCGCAGCCGGCGCCCGGTGATGTTCCTCTCCCGTCTGCCGGAACGTGCCCATCGGCCCCAAATTCAAGAGCGAAATTGTTGTCGGCATCGCGCCACGGCACTGCCGAGCCGACAGCAACGTTCTGAACGCCGGGCAGTTCACGGATTCGCCGCGCCGCTTCGCGGTAGTAATTCCACCACTTGGGTGAGCGTTTTTCCGTCATGCATCACGGGCACGTCTACTGCCGAGCACTTGGTGCGTTTCGAAGGGGGTCTGCGCGGCCTCGAGCGAAAGGAGCGTCTTGACGAATGCGCCGGCCGACGCCACCAGCACGAAGGAGGCGGCGATCTGAACCACCGCGAAGACTCTCAATTTCCGGTTCGCGATGCCGGTGACGCGGGTGCTTCCGCTCGCCAGAGCGAATCCCTGGGCGCCTCCCGAGGATGGCAGGCGCGGAACGAATGCCAGCAGCGCCGCGGCTAGCACGGCCAGTCCGGCTCCCACCCAGAGCATGCTCGAATCCACGCGTGAGGTCGAGGGCTCGCACGGAATAGCGGGACGCGTAGCGCGCCAGCACGGCCACCAAAGGTTCGGCGATGAGCAATCCGAGAGTTGCGCCGCCGACGCACAGCAGCAGGCTTTCGGCCAACAGGGTACGACGCAAAGCCGCGGTGCTGGCGCCCAGCGCCGCGCGGATGCCCAATTCGCCTTCGCGGCGCACGGTGCGCGCCAGAATCAGGTTCGCGACGTTGGAACAGGCGATGACAAAAACCAGCACCGACGCTGCCATCAGCACCAGCAGGATGGTCCGCGCTCCCGAGGTAAGCTCGTCGCGCAGCTTCACGGCATTGATGCGGAAGTCAGCTTTGGCCGGATAAGCGTCTGGATGCGCCTGCTTCATGGCTCCATATACCGTACGCAGCTCCGCTCGCGCCGTTTCCAGATCCGCGCCCGGCGCCAGCCGCGCGAACAATTCGGTCATGCGGTGGATCCGGCCGGTAACCATGGTGGCGGAAAGATGATGCGCGCTGGTCACGATGTTGGCGATGATTTCGGTGTCCTGGGGATACGGGACGCATGGCTCTAAGACGCCCACCACGGTGGCGACACGCGCATCGACGAACGAACCGAGCCGGACGGTCTTCCCGAGCACGGAGGGATCGCTCTTCAGCGTGGTCGACCAGAAACGGTACGTCAATACGACGGCGCCCGCGGCATTCGGGCCATCGTCATGCGCATCCAGCAGCCGGCCGAGCACCGGGCGCAACCCCATCACCTGGAAATACGATCCTCCGACTACGCCGGCCTGAACCGAGCGAGGTTCTCCGAGCCCGACCATCGTGAAACCGATGGTGGAGAAATCGCCGAACGAGCTCAGCGTTTTTACACCCGCGCGGCAGATCGTCGATCTCCGGCACTGAGAATGCGGCATTATCGTTTCCGCTGCCGAGCGCGCTCTGGCGGATGTAGATGAGGCGATCTTCGTCCCGGTTGACCAGCGGGCGCAGCAGCACGGCGCGCACCAGGCTGAACATCGCGGCATTGGCTCCGATTCCGAGGGCCAGGGTCAGCACTACGGTCACGGTGAGGCCTTTTGCACGGGCCAGGGAACGGGCGCCGACTTTCAGCTCGCTCAGGATAGAGGCAATTCCTTCGATCATGACGGTTTATCCTTCTTTTGATCTCATGGGTGCGGGCAAGTCTATCACCCCTGCCATGTCTACGATAATAAAAGACTCCTCGTTCGGGCAATATCCAGCTGGTGTTCGTTTTCGGAATTCCCCGTTCGCCAGGGGACAGATGCACACCATGCTTGAAGGGGGTGCAGCACAACCTTTTAAGACGATAAATACTTCGCAACGGCGGATGCGCCCTGGATGGTCTTGACGGTACTGGCACGTGGTTCTCTTACATAGAGTTCGAGAACCTGGACAGGCAGAGGCAGCGCCGTCGTGACGATGAGCGTATCGGAAACTCCAGCGGTTGTGGCTTTCTGGAGGGCTGCCGTGCCGGGGATGGTGACGCGAAGTTTGACCGCGAACGTAGCCTTTCTTTTGGTGTCGGGGCCATGCATCAGGACTGAATCGAATCGCTGTTCGGAGAAATAGATCTTTCTCTCTGCGTTGGGTGCAAGCGAACCCTGGCGGATGATCTGGAGAATATTGTCCCCGTTGGTTCCGTGAAATAGGTCGCGGATCTGCATAGGTTCTGGACCTCTCGCTATGAAGCTGATCATCCGCCGTTTTCGGTTCGCGATCAAGGGCCGCTGTCAGTTCGATCGCAGGGCATTGGTGTCGCCCAGGTTGGGACTGGCAAAGAGGAGATAGTGCCCCCGTGCAGTCAATATAAACGGAACCCGAGCGCGCGGGCGGCCTCAGCTGCTGCGCAAACCGGCCAGGCGCCGAGCAAGAGCGATGGAACTCAGCATACCAGCAATGTTGGAATCCGGCTATCCCAATCTGATAAACTGTTGCCCACATTGGATAACCTCTTGTCTCCAAGGAATATTGCCAGGATTACGCTGAAAAGGCGCTATTTGACGTTGATGATAGAGTTCGTTTTCGCAGCTACGGCAGTGTCGCCGGCCCACAGCAACACGATTGAGGAATACGTCGGAGGCAACGCCGCCATCGGCGGTTTCACATTCTTAGCGCAGCCCTTTCTTACTCCTGATGGAGGGCCCTGGGACCACCTTACATTCAGCTTCTTAGACCTGACAGAACAGGGGCCCATTGCAGTTGCAGCCGGAGCGGCCTATCTCTTCAATTCCCCTGTTCTCTTCAGGTCCCCTTTCACCGGAACGACACTCGATTTGAAGTCGGCGAACGATCTCGCGACTTCGACGGGGGTCTCAGATGGAAGCTATGTCTTCGCTCCATCCTTTACCCTTCTGCCAAACACACTGTATTTTTTGTATACGGATCAGGATTTAATATCGTTTCCCGGTGATGGACAGGTGTCGTTAGGGCATAACGGCTTCCGCTACGAAGCCACTCTGTTTGGACAATTCGAGCCCGCGGACGGCGCCACGAATTTCCGGCTTTCTGGTGACGTGGTGAATACGATTCCAGAGCCTTCGGCAATCTCATTGATAGCCATCGGCATAGTGCTCGGAATTCTCAGATTAGTCGAGTCCTGACTAAGCCGCTCTGCTTTTTGCAATTTGCGAAGGCAGTAGTCCGCATCCGACGAGCCTGTCATCGGGCGTGATTGGTATAATCCCGTAACCGGGATGAACATGAAGCGCCGCCCGTCGATATTTCTTACTTTGGGATTTGTGATTTTGACCAGCTGCTCCCAGTCGGTGGCACCCGACAGCCGCGAGGCGGATGCCCGTGCTCTGCGCGAAAGCGAGATTGTCGCTTTTGTGAAGGACTGGGGTGGCAACGATGTCGATCGAATTGCGGCCCACTACGCAGACGACGGCAACCCCATTGTCCCGAATTCTCCGATGATGACCGATAAGGCGGCTATCGGCAAGGCGGTCACGGAGAACGGCCGCTTGGTCGCCGTCTTTCGCAGGGAAGCGAACGGGACATGGAAAGCGGTCCAGGATATCAACAACCCTGAAGCCGCTGCGATGGGCAAATAACGGTCTTCCTCCCAACTATCGATGAACCCCAAAAAGAGATGAACCCCAAAAGGTACAACCGCAGAGGGTTTATAGAGGCAGGCATTACTGCGGCTGCCGGTCTGACTGCGAAGCCGGCCCTGGGAGAATCGCAAGACCTGGCCGACATGACTCTGAAGCAGGCATCGGAACTGCTTCGCAAAAAGAGCGTGTCGCCGGTGGAGCTTACGAATGCGTGCCTGAAGCGCATCGAAACGTACAATCCCGCGCTGAATGCCTTCATCACAGTGACGAAGGATCAGGCCATGGAAACGGCACGAGCGATGGAGGCGGAGCAACGGCACGGGAAGTGGCGGGGACCACTGCACGGCATACCCATCGCATTGAAAGACAACATAGACACGGCCGGCATCCGGACCACGGCTGCGAGCGAGTTATTCAAAGACCGGATTCCTTCCGAAGACGCTGACATAGTCCGGAGGTTAAAGGACGCCGGAGCGATTCTCCTGGGTAAAACAAACCTCCACGAATTCGCTTACGGAGGAACTTCCTCGGTCAGTTATTTCGGTCCCGTGCACAATCCGTGGGCGCTCGATCGGGTTCCGGGTGGATCGTCGGGCGGTTCGGCCGCGGCCACTGCAGCCGGGCTCTGTTTTGGCTCCTTGGGAACGGATACGGCGGGATCGGTCCGCATTCCGGCCTGCTACTGCGGAATTGTCGGATTTAAGCCCACTTATGGGCGTGTGAGCAATCGCGGCGTAGTGCCGCTTTCCTGGGCTCTGGACCACGTCGGCCCTCTCGCGAGGACGGTTGAGGACGCCGCGCTGATACTGAAGGTCATCGCCGCTTATGACGAACAAGACCCGGCATCTGTGGACAAGGCAGTCCCCGATTACACCGGCGCGTTCAAAACGCGCGCGTCAAAACTGCGTCTGGGCATTCCGCGAAGCCCCTTTTTCGATGGCCTGGACCCCGAAATCGCGAAAGGGATGGATGCCGCCATGAAGGTCCTCGGCAAGCTTGCGGCAACGGTGGACGAAATCGCGCTTCCGTCAGTTAGTATGCCCATCGACGAGATCTATGCCAAGGTGCGCGGCGTCGAAGCGTACGCTTACCATTCGCAATGGATCACCGAGTCGCCGGAAAAATATCAGGCAGCCACTCGTCAGAGGATTGTACAAAACTCCGCGGGCATCAGCGCATCGGCTTATGCGCAGGCTCACCGTCAACTCGAACTTCTTCGTCGCGAGATCAAGAATGCTTTCGCTAAAGTGGACCTGCTGATCACACCCACCCTTCCGAGCCCGCCGGTCCTCATCTCGCAGGGAGCGGACCCGGCTGCCGTGAGCCTACGAAATACATCGCCCTTTGATGTATTGGGCTTGCCGGCGATCTCGATCCCCTGCGGTTTCACAACTTCAGGTCTACCGTTTGGCCTCCAGATCGCAGGCGCTCCATTCGCGGAGTTAACGGTTCTGGCACTGGCGCACTCCTATGAGCAGGAGACGGCGTGGCACAACCGGCATCCGAAATTAGGGCCGGCATAAGATGATGCCAGCCTCGATGCCCACGTCCACGTCGCCGAGGCGCAAGAAAATATCCGCCGGACTGTCGATTGTTCTGCTCCTGCTCGCGATCTCCGCTTTTATCAACTACGTGGATCGGGGGAATCTCTCCATCGCCGCGCCCCTGCTGAAGGATGAGCTGGGAATTTCCGCGCTACAGCTAGGCGTTTTGCTCTCCGCCTTTTTCTGGACCTACGCCTGTATGCAGCCCGTCTCCGGCTGGCTGGTGGACCGTTGGGACGTTAACTGGGTGTTCGCCGGCGGATTCTTTCTTTGGTCGGCCGCGACCGCCGCTACGGGATTGGTCCACACATTCGCGGCTCTTATGATCCTGCGGTTGCTCGTGGGCGTGGGCGAATCCGTGGCCTATCCCTCCTATGGCAAAATCCTGGCTCTCAATTTCGAGGAAGAGCACCGCGGTCTGGCCAACGCTGCAATTTCCGCCGGCCAGGTGTTGGGACCAGGGTTGGGGATGCTGTTCGGCGGCCTGCTAATGGCACGGTTCGGTTGGCGTCCGTTCTTTCTAGTGCTGGGCCTCGGCAGCCTGTTGTGGCTGGTCCCATGGGCGAAGTGGATGCCCAAGAGGCGGGACGTGAGTTCCACGCGAGCCGACACCCCGAGTCTTTCTGAATTTCTGCGATTACGGTCGGCTTGGGGCACCAGTATCGGCCTCTTCTGCTCCAATTACGTGAACTATTTCCTGATCACGTGGCTACCCTATTTTTTGGTACGTCAACAGCACTTCTCTACCGGGAACATGGCGAAGATCGGAGGCATCGCTTACTTGGTAGCTGCCGTTCTCGCCACGCTGACGGGTTGGTTTTCCGACCGGTGTATTGCATCCGGGCTCACGCCGACAGTAGTGCGCAAGAGCGTTATTGGAGGCGGCCTGGCGCTCTCCGGAGTTTTCGTCGGGCTCGCTTCGGTTGGCGGATCGGCCTACTCCGTCGCGGCACTCATACTCGGTGTCGGTTTTTTCGGCATTGCTAACTCCAGTATCTGGGCCGTTACCCAGACGCTGGCCGGGCCCCAAGCAGCCGGACGCTGGACCGGGTTTCAAAACTTCATCGGCAATTTCGCGGGTGTCGTCGCTCCGGCGCTCACGGGATTCGTTCTGGATCGGACCGGTCAATTTTATTGGGCCTTCGTTATCTTGACGGGCGTCGCATTCACAGGCGCGACGTGTTTCATTTTTGTGGTGGGACCGGTTCAACCGGTGATCTGGAACAAAAGGCTGCCTCGAACCATTTCGCCGCAGCCGCTAAAGGCGTAATGACAATTATCTCAGTGAACGTCGGATTACCCCGCGAAGTGACGTGGCGGAACATAAAAACGACTACCGGCATCTACAAGCAACCGGTGGAAGGCCGCGTAGCTTTGCGCAAGCTTAATCTGGACGGCGACCGGCAGGCGGATCTTAGCGTGCATGGGGGCGAGTATAAGGCCGTCTATTGCTATCCGCGAACACACTATGATTACTGGAGCAAAGAGTTACCCGGGCAGGAGTTGCCGGCGGGCATGTTTGGAGAGAACTTTACGACCGAAGGTTTGCTCGAAGACTCGGTCCATCTTGGCGATCGGCTCTCGGCCGGTTCCGCCGAAGTAGTAGTGACGCAGCCTCGGTTACCTTGCTACAAACTCGGTATGAGATTTCAATCCGACGACATGGTGAAGCGATTTTTCGCTAGCCGCCGGACGGGTTTTTACCTGGCAGTCGCTCGTGAAGGAGAGGTCGGAGCCGGCGATGAAATCAAGGTGGTCGCACGCGACCCAAACGGCGTCCCAGTCTCGGAAATCACACGTCTGTACGCTGAGAAAAGATATAGTGACTCCGACCTGAACGTGCTGCGGAAGGCTTTACGAGTCGCGGCATTTCCTGAGAGTTGGAAGGCGTACTTCCAAGGACGGCTGGAGAAGACACATCCTTGAATGGCTTGCGGCGCCGGCCATCATGCTGCGCTTAAGCGCCTGATTATTTCACATCGCCCACGGGCTTTGCGAACTTCGCGTCATCGAGTGGCACGTTGCTCTGCACGTCTGATATTTGAATGGTGAAGCGCCCGTTCAGTCTGGAAAGGGTCCAGCGAAACGGAATCTTGACGCCGTCCGCGTCCCGATAATCGGCATAATCGATCTGGGTGGGATTGCGGCCCACGGGGGTTTCAGCGTAGCGCACCAAGCGCGTCAGCAGTCCCGAGTTCTGGTCAAAGTAAAGGCGGACGGGCAGGCGTCCTGGCCCGGTGGCGATCAGGGTCTCGCACATGACACCGCCGATCTGCTCGGGACGGCCGCGGCGAATCTGCGGAAAGATCTCCTTCAACCGGACTGCAATCGCGAACTCGGCATCGAGCGACGATGCCGCGGACTCGGGTGGCGACATTTCGCGCGCCGGGCGCCCGGTGTTGCCCATCCAGCCGGCTGTGCCGTCGAAAGCGGTAAAGCTATCGCCGCTTGGCGCGTGGCTGATGGTAACGCGCTTGTTGGGGGCCTTGGTGAGCACTTCGATAGGCGTCTGACTTCCGCCCACCAGAATCGCGCCCTTCGCCACACGGCTGTTGATTTTGCGAATGGCGCCGGCGCCGCCCATCGCCGTCACGTACTTTTGGATCACATCGTCGGCGGTCACAGCGGAGGCCGCCGTGGGAGCCGCATTAGTCCCCGCGCGCACGGCGTCAGTTTCGAGCACCGGCGGTACGCTTGCGGGATTGGCAGCGCCGTGATGACAGGAGTAGCACGACACTTGTTGCCGGCCTCCAAAGCGTTCCTTATTGATGGACGCCACCATAGCCATCATCTCCCGCGCGGTCTTCTTCTCCTGCTTGTCGTCGAGTTCCGCCTTGCCAGCCACGTGGCAGAAGGAACACTCCACGCCGAGCGAAGACGAAATGACCTGCATGGCGGGCATCAACTGGTCGGCGGGTGTGCCCTTGAGCTGGGTGATATTCTTGAAAACCTGGTCAGCGGTTTTTGACTCTATCGCCGGTCCATCGAGGGAGTGCTGGGCTAGACCGATGGGCGCGAATATGACGGTGGCGGCCAAGAGCGCCGTGGGAAGGATGGGTCGCGTGGTTGGGGTCGGCATTCGAGTCACCTCGGCTCATCTGGATTGTACCTGAGATGGCCGGCGGCGGATTCCAAAGCCTAATCCGCCGTCAGATCACCTATTCCGGCAAATCATCACCCGCCTTCAGATCCTGCAGCAAGCGTTGCAATGCGCTGTCATACCGTGAGAGGTCCTTCCAATCGGTGAAATCGGGGATAAAGTATTCTCGAACATCGCGGGCCGCGTCCCGCCCGGTGTCCGGATCCAGGTTCGTCCATCTCTTGATGTCATCGAAATGCACCAGCCGTATCGGAAACAGGACTCGTTTGCGCTCGATGGTTTCGCGCCGCCGCGCGGTCGAGACTTCGGTATTCACCCAATCGCTGCTCATGCTGGCCTCCGACAAGATGAGCAGCATACGATCGTGCGATCGAATAGCATCCTCAATCTGCTGATGGATTCGCCGGCCGCCGCGAACGTCGTGCGGCGCAAACCAGCAGCGGACGCCGCGATTCTGCAGGTCGCGATAGAGCCGGTCGGCGAATTCCTGATCCTTGGTGGAATAGCTTATAAAGCAGGAATTAAACAGAACCCGTTGGCCAAGCAGCGATTGCGAGAGAAGAATCACATCGTTCGGCACGCCGGCGCCTCGGAGAAAGGCTTCAGGAATACGGCCGTTGGAGCGGTATAGTGTGTCGATTCCAATGGTGGAAGGGCCGCCGTGAACCACCTTTTCAAGGCCTATTGCGAGTTCAAGATTGGTGTCGGCAAAGACAGTGGATTCCATCCGGGCATCATTGAAAACCGCCCCGCTGAGATTGGCTTTTGCGAAGCTCACGTTCATAAGATAAGCGCCGGCTAAATCAGCGCCCTGAAGGTTCGCCATTTCAAGACTGGCCATGATCAGGAATGCGCCAGTAAGTTTCGCTGCGTCTAGGCGCGCCGCGGTCAGGTCTACTCTGAACATGGCGGCCGATATAAGCGACGCCCGCCGCAGATTCACATTGGTCAGGTCAGCGCCACTGAGATTGGCGCGGCTGAGATCAGCGCTCTGCAGATCACCCTGGGCGAGTACGGCGCCGTTCAAGCGCGCTCCCGACAGCTGAGCGCCGGAGAAGTTGATCTGAACGAGGTCGCGTCCTTGGAGATCACTTTGGCTGAGATCCACCAACTCGGATGGGTTCTGTTCCCTCCAGGTGTTCCAGGCCTGCACACCCTTATTCAGAATCTCGAGCTGGCTAGCGCTGGCCATGTACAGTACTTTATCGAAAATATTGAGTCAGCCAAGCCGGAATGGCCGCGTTTCTTCTGAAATGTTACACCGTCGTAGCGAGGCAGGGCGCTTTTGAAATACGATAGTTACAATGCACAATGTCTTCCGCAGATTAGGAACGAGATCCGCCTTAGCGGCAATGCTGTCCATGGGGCTCCTGCCGCTAGCCGGACAGTCGTATCGCGCGCCGCGCACATCCGACGGCAAACCCGACCTGAATGGAATTTGGCAGGCGCTGAATGAAGCCAATTATGATCTCGAAGGACACACTGCGCGTCCGGCGATGGCGGTTCGACCGGGACCTTACGGTCCGGTGCCGACCGCCGCGGTGCTGGCATTAGGCGCTGTCGGGGCAGTGCCGCCGGGCGTGGGCGTAGTGGAAGGCGGAGAAATCCCGTATAAGCCGGAAGCGCTCGCGATCAAGAAACAGAACCAGGAAGATTGGTTAAACCGGGATCCGGAGATCAAGTGCTACCTGCCGGGCGTGCCGCGCGCCACCTACATGCCGTATCCGTTCCAGATTGTGCAAAGCGCCACTGCGATGACATTCGTCTATGAATATGCCGGCGCAGTAAGGAATATTTATCTAAAGGACCCCGGGCCCGCGCTAGCCGACTCGTGGATGGGCCAGTCCGTGGCACACTGGGAGGGCGAAACCCTGGTGGTGAACGTCACCGATATGAACGACAGGACTTGGTTCGACCGGGCCGGAGATTTTCATAGCGACAAGCTGCACGTGGTGGAGCGTTACACCCGCACCAGCCCGGATGTGATCGCCTACGAAGCGACCATGGAAGACCCGAGCGTGTTTACGCGCCCCTGGAAAATCAGTATGGCGCTGTACCGGCGCCAGGAAAAGAACGCGCAGCTGTTGGATTTCAAGTGCGTGGAGTTTGTCGAGGAAATGCTGTATGGCCCGTACCGGAAGCATCCGCTTAGCAAATAATCGAGGAGGTTTGAATATGCAGAATGGATTCATCTTAAGGACCAGCGCCGCCGCCGGAATGGCGCTGGCATTCGTTGCGATGACGGTTGCCCCGGCCAAGGCCCAGACGACGAAGACGACAGCCAAGTCCGCCGTCCGCCGTATGCCGGATGGACATCCTGATTTGCAAGGCACCTACGATCTGGCCACGATGACCCCGATGGAACGGATGCCCGGCGATCCGCCGGTGCTGAGCAAGGAACAAGCGGAAAAAGTCCAGAAAGCAGAAATGGCTCGCCGCAACGCGGATGGCGGGAAGTTGGACCCGAATCGCGCTACCCTGCCGGTGGGCGGCGATAAGAGCCAGGGTAAATCGTATTTCGAAATTCTGGAAAAGGCCGGCGGCGGCCCGGTGGGGGGCTACGATCGTTTGTGGTTGAACCAAGGCACCGCCTACACCATGGTGGATGGGCAGATTCGAACATCCATCGTCATCGATCCCCCGGACGGCCACGTACCGCCATTTAATGCCGCCGCGAAAAAGCGCCGCGCGAACGCCTTTGGGTTGCCGACGTCCGACACAGGCGAGAGTCAGGATGTCAGGGCGGCCACGCGCCGCGGTGAGTTCGATAATCCAGAGGAGCGGCCGCTGAGCGAACGCTGCCTCCTCGGATTCGGCTCCACCTCCGGTCCGCCGGCGCTGCCGGACTATTTCTATAACGATATGCATCAGATCGTTCAGACTCCGGACACGGTCATGATCCTCACTGAAATGATTCACGACGCACGCATCGTGCGGATGAACGCGCAGCATCTGCCCAAGAACATACGCCGGTGGATGGGGGATTCGGTAGGTCATTGGGAAGGCGACACGCTGGTCATCGACACGACCAATTTCACGGACAAGACCCGGTTTCGTGGATCGACGGAGAATCTGCACGTCGTGGAGCGACTGACGCGCATTGACGATAAGACGCTTTTGTATCGCTTCACAGTGGACGATCCGGAAACTTGGGACCGTTCCTGGACCGGTGAAATGACGTGGCCGGCGACGAGCCAGCCGATGTTAGAGTACGCCTGCCAAGAAGGCAATTACGCGCTGGGCGATGTGATGAGGGGCGCCCGTAAGCAGGAGGCTGAGGAAGCAACCGCGAAGCCGCAAAAGTAGCGTTAGCTCAGCGGGTTTGCAGGCACCAACCTCTCAGCTCTAAATTTTGGACCCGGAGAATTCCACGGTCAAAGGCTAACCGTCACTCGCAAGAAGGTAGCCGAGATTGACGTACCGCCGTCCATGCTCTTGTTCTGCGACTTTGCCAGTTCTACGAGCTGGCTCTGAAGGTCTTCCACCTTCCCGCTCTTGCCAGCCGCTTCATAAGCGTTCATCGTGGGGCCATAAAATCGTCGGAACAATCCGATGACTTGTTCAGGGCTTCGGTCAGGAGAGATGAAGTGGATCGTATCCTTGATCAGCGAGATATTCTCCTTGGGAACGCCGGCGCTGCCAAAACGTTCGATGACGTGAGAGTCAACGCCCCAGGTCATGGGACTGACGAAGCCTTCCGGAGGCGGGGGATTAAATGACGAACTGATCTTCAGGACCTGCGCCACGAAAGTTGGGTCGTTCGGAATCCAGTTGCCCATCAAAATGCGGCCCCCTGGTTTTGTAACCCGGACCATCTCCCTGGCTACGTCAAAGGGCTTGGGAGCGAACATGGCGCCGAACATCGAGAGCGTGAAGTCAAACGAATGATCGCCGACGCCTTGTAAGTTGCAAGCATCTCCCTCTTGAAATTTCAGATTATTGAGACCTGCCTTCGCGGCTCGACGGTTGCCGGCTTCCACCAGGTTACTGGCGATGTCGATTCCAACAACTTCAGCCCCCAAACGAGCTAGAGGAACGGCCGTAGTACCATCTCCGCAGGCGAGGTCTAAGACGCGAAGCGGCGGCTTAAGGCCGAGAGACTTCACAACGGCTTCTTCTGATTCACGTACCAGGGCCGCGATCTCGGTAAAGTCACCCTTCTCCCACAACGCTTTGTTCGGATTCATTGTCGCTCCATTCTCTTTGCGGCCCAAATCATTAAGCAGACGCCGGGCGATGTGCACGAAGGAACGAACGTATCTGGCGCACCGCTAGGGGAATCCGCTCCTTGGGCTCCTTCCAGGGGAAGATGCTCACTTCGGCCTTAGGCGCAAGCATCGCGGCTTCCATGGCGACGGCATAGGGATGCGGCGGGATATCATCGGGCAGGATCAAAACGGGTGTCTGGCAATTGCGAACGAAATCGCGGGTCACGGTGAAGACGAAATCGGGGTTGTTACGGTACATTTTGGTGACAAATTTGTCGACCGTCTCCATTGTGACATCGGGCCGGCGCTTGACCAATTCCGGCCCCCAGCCATTCATATTGGTCTCGTAGAAAAGGTCGCGCAACTCCGGACGCGACCCGCTGGGCTGCGCCAGCACGCCTGCGATAACACGATCAGGCGCCCGCCGCAAGAGGTTCCAGATGAAGGGGCCGCCAATACAGAAGCCCAACACCATGAACTTCTGGATGCCCAGGTGATCCATCACACCCAGATGGTCATCGGTATATGCATCCCATGGCCGGTCGATCTCGAGCGGGCCGGAGGACTGGCCGCCGTTCGCGTTGCGCAGGTCCGCCGCGATGCAGCGGTATTCTCCCTTGAACTCCTCGATCGGGTTAAAGGGCTGGGTCAAGCCGGAGATGGTGGAATTCAATCCCCCGCCGGCGATGAGCAACAACGGGAAGCCGGAACCGGTTTCCTCGTAGTGGATGCGAACGGGGCCTTTTTCGTAGAAAGGCATGGCAGCTCCTTCTTTTCCAATGTGCTGAGCAAATCTTCAGTGTCGTCGTAACCCATGTATCTCGGCCGCTTTTACCTGGCGGAGCCTGGAGCGTTGTATCCGACCTTCTTTGCGAGAGCCTTATCCATTTCCTCGACGGTAAGCAGCGGGGTCGTTCTGGCACGAACCAGTCCGCTGGCACCTACGGCTGCCGCCAAGCTAGCCGCCGCGACGTTGTCGGGCAGATCCATGATTATCACGGCGTCGTCCTTGCCAAAACAGTAATACATGCTTTCGAGTTTTCCACCGACAGCCTTGAGGCTGGCCTTCACTGCAGCCCTGCGGCCCGAGGCCGTGTCCTTAATCAAACCTTTTACGCCGTCAGCTGTATAGCTGGCCTGTAACATATACTTTGGCATTTGATGTTCTCCTTTTTAGATTTCAGAAAATCGCCAACGGATTGAGTGGCGATCCTGTTCCTTTATCGATTCGCAGCGGCGCAGCCGTGAAAAGAAATTCGTATCTGTTCAGGCGCTTCGCCTGCTCCACTGCTCGTTCGAAATCAAGATTGTCGAAAATGCTAACGCCCATCGCGACTAGCGCCAATCGATGCAGCGGATTGGTGACAGTTTCCGGCAGGCCCGTGGGCACGACGTCGTTGGGTCCGTCGCCTGCGATGAAGGAAACGCCCCGCTCCTTGATGAAGTACGCCACATCGGCGTGATAGCCGGCAAACCCGGTTTCCCTCGGCCATGGGCCCAGCGCGGCCCGCCGCTTCCAACGGCCTGTGTGGAGAAGGATGACGTCACCCGCCGACACCTTCACGTGCTCCAGCTTTTCCAGCGCCTCAAGATCCTCGCGATGGATGGCCGTTCCCGGCTCCAGCCACCCTTGAGCCGCAGCCTTTCCCGGCAGGCGCGTGGCATCGAACAGGATGGCCCGCGTGACCACTCCATCTTTCAATGCATTTATATTCCCTTTCGGGCATCCGCCCGCAGCCGTAATGTCTTCCATCGCCCGTCCGTTATATCCCTTGCCGTCCACCATCATGTGACAGTCCACGGCGTCGAGATGGCTGTGAACAATGCCATGATACGTGCCCGAATATTGGTAGCGATCGGCGGTGCCCGTGGCGCTCACCGGACCCAGAGCGCGCTCCAGTATATTCGGAGCATCCGCTGCTTTTTCCTGCGCAACATCGTGCGCGAGTGAAACCGGCAGGCCTTCTTTGACCAACGCCGCGGCTTGTTTCCGTTTCGCCGGTGTGATCAGATTGGCCGCGCCGAGTTCGTCGTCATTTCCCCACCTTCCCCAGTTCGAGAGTTCCTTCATCGCGCGGCGGAAGTCCGCTTCAGTTGCCATCGCCGGACGGGTGCTGCTCTGGCTCCGCGCGTAAGGGATAGAAACGGCCACGCCGCCCAACACGATCAAACCAATCGCCAGGATTCTCATTTTTCCTCCCATTACGGCAAAACAAACGCGATCAAGGAATCGCCGCGACTCGGATCGAACAACTGACTTCCGCCCGTAGCCGCGACGACCACATACTGCTTTCCGTCTTTACCCTGATAGCTGATCGGGGCTCCGTGCGCTCCGGCGTCGATCTTTTCCGTCCAGACTTCCTTACCGGTCCTGGCTTCAAAGGCGCGGAACCGGCTGTCGTCGGTAGCACCGATGAAAACGAGGCCTCCCGCCGTCGCCAGGGACCCGCCCAAATTCGGCCTGCCGGTGTTGCGTTTGCCCTCGGGCAGGTTGTCACTTACGCCCAGTATGGACTGCCATGCAATCTCGCCGGTGTTGACATTGATCGCCGTCAATCTCCCCCAGGGCGGCTGATTGCAGAGCAGACGCTCGTCCTGTTTCCAGAACCGCATCGATCCCTTATAAGGCACCCGGTCAAAGGCTTTGCCATCTTTGCTTGGGACCATAACGTTGGTGCTGCCCATATCATGCGTATTGACGAACAGATAGCCCAGCGTCGGATCGAATGAGGAAGGGTTGAAGTTACCGCCGCCGATGGAGCTGGGAAAGATAACGCTGGGGATGGTCGAATAGTGCGTGAAAGGACCGCCGGCGTGCATGCCCCCGGGAACGCTGTCGAACAGCGCCTCGCAGAATTTCTGGAGCTCCGGAGTCACGGTTGCGATGTCGGAACGCCGGAAGCTGTTGCGAGCGAGCGCAGGCGGCTTCACGGGGAAAGGCTGCGTAGGCCAGGTGGTGTCGCCCGGCAGCACGTCATCCTGCGGGACGGGATGTTCTTCCACTCCGTAAACCGGCTCGCCAGTGACGCGATTGAGGATGTAAACAAAGCTCATCTTCGTAACCTGCGCGACTGCCGGTATCGTCCGGCCACCCTGCTTGATATCGAAGAGCACAGGAGGCGCGGAGAGATCGTAATCCCAGGTATCGTGATGGACCGCCTGAAAGTGCCATTTGCGTTTGCCGGTCTGCGCGTCCACGGCCACTAGCGAAGTTCCGAAAAGATTCGCTCCTTTGCGGTCGCCGCCCCAATAGTCCGTGGTGGGCTCGCCGAAGGGCATATAGAGAATGCCCCGCTGCATGTCGAGCGTGAAGAAGCCCCAGACGTTGGCGCCGGAACGGTTTTTCCACGCATCGCCCTCCCAGGTATCACTGCCGGTCTCGCCGGGCCGCGGAATGGAATGGAATGTCCAGGCCAGCTTTCCGGTACGAACATCCCACGCCCGTGTATCGCCCGCCGCGCCGACGCTGGGCGTCTCCTGCACCAGCGCGCCGGTGATGATGAGGTTCTTATAGACGATCGGCGGCGAAGATAGGCCAAAAGCCGCGTTCCCCAGCCCGTTTAAGGCTCCCGGCTTCATATCGAGTACGCCTTCGTTGGCGAAGCCCGGGGAAAGCTTGCCGGTCTTTGCGTTTAGGGCGTACAGCTTTCCGGTATCGGTGCCAAAGTAGACCTGCGGCGGGTTCTGTTTATCGCCTGCCCAGTATGTGAGGCCGCGCCGGGCCGGATTCCCGTCGGGTACGCTGAAGGCCCATAGTTCTTTGCCGGTTTCGGGCTCGAGCGCAACCACGCGCTTGAATTGCGTCGTCAGGTACAACATGCCGCCGACCATAAGAGGGATCGTCTCGGAAGAACCGCCGCTCGCACCCTTCATGCCTGCTTGCTCGCCTTGCGGATTCATATGATAGGTCCAGGCGCGCGTTAGCATCGTGACGTTTTCAGGGGTGATCTGACGCAAAGGCGTGTAGCGGTTGCTGCCCGGATCATGGCCGAATGTAGGCCAATCCAGCTGTGCCACGCTGAGCGGAGCGATAACCACCAGGCCGGCAAAAAAAGAAGCAATGCGCATTGGCACTCTATACAATATCCGATTTCCCTGGAACCGGCGTGGGTGCGCTGCCTCGTACTTGACCCGCGCTGCTTGAATCTCTATCCTCGTCAGGAGGAGATCATCATGCAACCTGGTGTGCGGAGACGTTTGAGAAGCGCGGCTGTCGGCGGTGGGCTGGCGGTCACGCTCGCGGTTGTGGCCTTGGCCCAGTACAACATGACCGTCAACAAGGACAGGTTGATCAACGCGCAGAATGAGCCGCAAAACTGGTTGATGATGAACGGCGACTACGGAGCAACCCGGTACTCCAAGCTTTCTCAGATTAACCGGGAAAACGTCAAGAACCTCCGGATGGTCTGGGCGCTGGCGCTCGGCGGCATGCAGGACGTTGGGCAGAACGGCCCGGAAAACGAGTTGAATCCGCTGATCGACAACGGTTTCATGTACACTACCGACGGCTGGGGCACGGTCTATAAAATCGATGCGCGTGATCCGAATCGAGGACAGTTTGTCTGGGTCACCGACCCCGGCGTGAAACACCAGGGCAACACGCCGCGCACCCGCGGACTGGCGTTGTGGGAAGACCTGGTGATCGCCAACCTTCCCGACGGCCGCGTAATCGGCATCAAACGCGACAGTGGCGAAATCCTGTGGGACAAGATGGTGGCCACCAACAACGAGTTCAACATTCGCGAGAGATTCTTTACGGCGCCGATCACCGTGGAAGACAAGGTCCTCATCGCCAACGGAGCCGGTGACGCGGGAACGCGAGGATGGATCGCCGCCCTGGAAGCGAGAACGGGCAAGGAGCTTTGGCGTTGGTATGTGGTACCTAAGCCCGGCGATCCAGGGAGCGAGACGTGGAAGGATAAGAATAACGCCTGGAAGACCGGCGGCGGCGGCATCTGGCAGACTGGCTCCTACGATCCGGCGACCAGGCTCACCATCTGGGGAACCGGTAATCCTGTTCCGCAATACGATCCTCAGGCGCGTCCGGGCGACAATCTCTATACCGATTCAGTGGTGGCCCTCAATCTCGACACCGGCAAGCTGGCGTGGTATTTCCAGTACACGCCCAACGATTCGTGGGATTACGACGAAGTCGGCGTCCACATGCTCTACGACACGATGATCAACGGCCAGAACCGCAAAGTCGTCAGCCATTTCGGGCGAAACGGCTTCTTCTACTCGCTGGACCGCACGAATGGAAGGTTTATCAAGGGCGCCCAGTACGTCAACGACCTGAACTGGACCAAGGGCCTGGATCCGGAGACCGGAAAGCCGCTCGATTACAATTCAAAGCTGGATGTGCAAGTGTACAATCCGGTAGCACGGTCGCTGCGCGGCGACCCTGAAAAGCGGACCTGTCCGACCTGGCACGGCGGCATCGCCCACCAACCCACCGCTTATAACCCGGTCAAGCACATCGCCTATGGCGTGGGCATCGAAGGCTGCTTCTCGCAAAACGGCGCCGAGGTTGCTTTCCTTTCGCCGAACGGCGGCCTCGACCACAAGAACAGCCAGAAACGCACCTACAACAGCGACCTCTATTATGGTTCCGTGACTGCGTTTGACACCATCAACCACAAGGTTATCGCCAAGGCGGTGACGGACATCGAGATTCGATCGGGCGCCACCGTCACTGCGGGCGGCCTGGTTTTTACGGCCCTGCAGGACGGCTGGGTAGTGGCGTATAACGACGAGACGCTCGAAGAACTGTGGCGGTTCAACGTGGGCACAGCGTTGAAGGGCGCGCCGGTGACTTATTCGATCGGAACAAAACAGTACATTGCAGTGCAAGCCAGCGGCCGGCACCTGCATCCGGTGAAATTCGACAACTTGCAGGATTCCAGCTACCTGTTCGTCTTTGCGCTGAATTGATCGGGGCGCGAGCGTCCAACCGCCGATGCAGCGTGCTGAGCGAGTGAGTGTTCGGTGAGCACCACGCTTAGAGCGATCACCTGATACGGCGTGCGGTCAAGCCAGCGGCGGCCGTCACATGTCGAGCCATTCACGTTTGGGTTTGCCGCCCTGATTCGGCTGCCTGCACCGCAGAGGGATCGGACAGTTCCCGACGGGTCTTTGCTGACATGTTCATGTGCGCCACGGCCAGTCAAAATCAAAAACCCCTGAAGCAGCGGTGCTCGAGGGTTCTTGTTGTACCGATCCGTAACGGAGCCTGCCCCGTCGCCTCGGCTTTGGGCATCCGCTCTGGCGCGACCCTCCGCGGACTACATCAACCTAACATCGCCGCTTCGCGCCGCCCGTCAAAGCCGGACATTTCTACTTGGCACAAAAGAGAGGATATTTACACTTTGCTAGCGACAAGTCACTAGGAAACAGCGGACGAATTTAACGAATTTGGTCTGGTCCGCATGGCCGGACTCTGCCTCCCGGGTTCCCACTGCCAGATTCGTTATATGATACCTTCACGGTTGTTGGCTTGAGGTTCATCCCTGAAAAGGAGACCGCAATGGACAGGCAAGGAGAATTCTCTCGTCGGAGTTTTATTACGGCGGTTGCTGGCTCTGCACTGGCTTCTCAGATGACGGCGGCTCGTGACGAAGCGGCAGGACTGCCAATCATCCCGAAGCGCGTGGAGAAGGTGTTTAAGACACCTGGCATCAAGGAACCAAACGATCTGCAGTTTGCTCCCGACGGCAATCTTTGGATCCTGGACCAGGTCGATCCCAACCAAGTCTTCAAGGTAAACCCCAAAGATGGTTCCATCCTGGAGCATGTCCAGACGGAATCCATGCACGGGAGCGGAATTACCCTCGGGAACGGTGCGTGGTGGATCGGGTCCACGAAGACGCTGAAGACTCTGAAGGTTGACCCCAAAACCGGCCAGACGCTGAAAGTTTTCGACACGCCGGGTGCGGGCCTTTATGGAAATCTAAAGACGCCGTCCGGCGCGCACGGCCTGAAGTGGGTGGACGGCAAGTACTGGATGGCGGTTCCCGCCTCCGGAAAAATCTATCTCATGGAGCCCGAGACGGGTCAAGTAGTGCGCAGCATACCGGCGCCGACCGTAAGGACGCACGGCCTCGCCTGGGACAATGGGATGCTGTGGTGCGTTGGATCAACCGAACGCGAAATTTACAAAATGGACCCGCAAGACGGCAAAATGCTGGCCAAGATCAAATTGACCAAGGAAGACCCTGAGCCGCACGGCCTGGATTTGTATCAAGGCGTTATGTGGTATTGCGACGCCGCCAGCAGTTGGGTCTGCCGCCTGGTTTAACTACTCACTGGCGATCTTCAATTCGCAAGCGGATTCGGCCGAAGTTGGAAGTGAACCACTTTGCTCATGGTCCCTTTTCCAGTCTCGCTGTGGAAAGGGGTACGCGTACCCCAAGTCGTCCAAACTCCTTTCCCTTTCCAGCCGGTGTTCGCATCGTCAATTCGGCCATCCATGCCTTTAGCAAAGAAGCCGAGCGGATATGGGACGCGCATGACCACGAATTTGCCGTTCACAAGAGCGATGAGCGAGTCCGAAGAGTTACCGGTGATGATCGGCGTGTTCTTACCTAGCCCCAACGTATCGAATTGATCCACCCAATCATAATAGTGGGAGTCAGCGCTGCCGGAATCCTTCACACCCTTGAAGTTCGGTCCTGGTGTCGGATACAACGTCCAGCCCTCCGGACAGTGCTGCCCCGTGGCTTTTGGCCCGTTGAGCGGCCCCTTGCACTTGCTCCTGTCGAAGCTTGCCAGGTGCCCGCTTCCTAAAGCAACCCAAGCGACGCCGTTGCGATCGATGTCCATTCCGCGCGGCGAAAATCCGGAGACCTGGGCCTTGGGGTTGTTCCATGGCACCTCGTAATATTCGGCCAGAGCCGTCTCAGGTGGATGCGGCCCGGGATTGAGGCGCACGATTCCACCGGGGAAGCCCAGAACACTCCCCCAAATCATTCCATCGGTACCGATCGCGAGGCCATAAAAAGCCGCATTCAGGCGCGTGTCCTTGGTTGGATCGGTGGATACCTTCAGAACGGCCGAGACCCCTAAGCTCTCGCCGCTTGGCGCCGTGACCACGTTCTGCTCGGATTCCAAATAAGCGTCGCGCTTGCCGTTGCCGTTTGTGTCAAGAACCAAAGCGGTCCACCCCTGCGATTTCTGGTCGTCGTGCGTCTGGTCCCACATCTTTGTATTAAGCCACCCCACCACTCCGCCGCCACCGCCAGTGCTGGTCCACAGGGTGTTGTTGGCATCCTCGGCGAACAGTAGATGATGCGTGCTGAAACAGGTGTCAATCGTGTAGCTCTGCTTGGTCTGTGGATCGTACATGCCTAGTTGCCGGCCAGAACGATCGGCGGGAGTGAGCTTTGCCGAGAGCAGGCTGGAGCCGGCCTTACAGTACCCGGGATTATCGGCTGGACGGACGCGCGCCGTGTACCATAGACGCCCCTTCTCATCGAACATCGGATTATGAACCGTGGTGTGGCTGTCCCAAATCTCTTCTTCACCCCAGAACGGCGACGCCGCGAGGGGTTTGGGCTGACCGGGCGTGTTTGGATCCCGGTAAGGAACTTTGACGCGGCTGGTGGTGTTATGAACCGGGTCGAGCACCGGCAGGTAGTCGCTACTCTCTTCGGGCGATCCGTAAATGAGTCCGTTCGCGTTCACCGCCGGATTCCGTTTGTCGGTCGAGATCTCGTCGTGCAGATATACTTTCGAACCAGCCCAGTCCCATTGTGTAATCACGATATTGCGTTCTACCCCTTGCGGCCGCGGAGGCGCCTCAGCCGGCAGCTCGCCTTTTGCGACACGCGTAGTCCAATCGCCGAACAGCGCCGTGGCTCTTTCCGGACCTAGCTGATTCAGGCCGCCGAGCATCGCGTTGCCGGCTTGCCCGGACTGAACGCGGCGCATCCAGGCCTGCGCGGGGGAATCCAGGTTGCTAAACATCGCAGGAATCGTGCGCGTGTACGCGTTGCCAAGTTGATGACACGACTCACAGCTATCGGTCTTGATCAGATGCAGCCATTGACCTTGGACCTTGATGTTGGGCGAAATGCCGTTACCTTTGGGGCCGGTTCCGGGAAACTCGCTCTGATCGGGCACCTTCATAAGCGAATACCAGTAATTCCCCGGATAGTAGGCGGCGGCCGCCTTTGCATTTGGGGCGACTACGGGAGTAAGGTTCACGATTTTGCCGGGCGTGGTCTGCGTCTTCGGCGAATCCACCAGCCCGTAGCCGCGCGCCCACACGCTGTACGTCGCTTGGGGAAGATCAGGTACCACGTAACGTCCCTGCTGGTCGGTTACGACGATCTTGATGTAACGGGTGGGGAGATCCGTGGTTTCGGCGATGACCCATACGCCAGCTTCGGGCCCTTTGGCGCTTTTGACGACGCCCCCGATATCATCGTTGTCGACTGTGGGTTGCTGTGCAACCAGCGCAGCCGCCAGAAGGAAAAACGTTGCGATCGTCTTCATCTTCTATGCTCCTTTCGCCCGGACGGACATAGTATATACCCGGGCTCTCATCCCGTGGGGAGGCAATTCGAAAAGTTCTGCGGTAAAGCTACCAATGGATTTGATTCACCCAAAGATCAAAAGCAAGTGGCCGAAGCCTACGCGAAGAACGCGAAAGATTGGGTCGTGCCGATCCGCAATTCTGGCAACGTGGCGCACCCTGAGCTCTAATCCTATTTCCGCGCGGGAGCAGCGGTCCCGTTCTCCCGGCCGCCGCCCGAGAGTTTCCGGTAATATTCGGCGACCGATTCCTGATAACCGGCAGGAACCTTGGCTGGGTCAGGATTGCGGATCGTGCCGCCTTGTTTTTCCTCGAGTTGCTGGCGCAGTTGCAGTTCCAGCGCGTCCACGCCGCTGACTAACTGCTGGTGCATTTGTTCGACCAAGGCGGGATTTCCGGGGAAACGCTTGGGATCGAGATTGCGCATCTCTTCAATCAAGGTCTGCAACTGTTGCCGAGCTTCCGGGCTATCCTGTACCGTGGCGCGAATTTGGTTAAGAAGGTTCAACCCCTGATCAATCTGGCGCTGCGTATCGGCCGGATTGAGACCTTGTTGGGGCGCTACTGCGCGGCCGGACTTTCGGGCATTATCACCGGTGTCGAAATCACCAAATATAGTGCTATCGCGATTGCCGCCGCCAGCTGCATTGCCTACCGGCCCACCCTGGCGATTGCCGAGCTGGCCAGATTGTCGTCCGCCGCCTTGACCCGCCTCCTGCCCGGGCTGACCGTTTTGCCCCGGCTGCTGGCCGGCACGGCCCGGCTGCCCCTGCCCGGGCTGAGAGTTGGTGCGTCCACCGAGGCCGGAGAGTTGGTCGCGCAGACGGGACAGATCGTCCATGGCGCGGTTAATCGCACTGTCGCCGGAAGCGTGCTGAGCACTGCCGAGGGCGCGAGCAGCATCGCCGACTTGTTGACCCAGCTTTTGGAGGTCGCTGGTGAGGGCAGTCTCCGCCGGATCTGAGAATTGGCCGCTGCGCAGCCAATCCGAACTGCGCTGCATGCGCGTGCCCAGATCGTTCTCGTCCATGCCGTTGAGCGCGCTTCGTAATTTGGTAGAAGCCCCCGGTTGAGTGGGTGCCAGTTCGCGCGCCGCGTCGCGTATCTGCTGCGTGAGACGCGCCAGATCGTCGGACACCCGCTGGCGATCGTTCACCATCTTATCGATGTCCTGAGCGGAGGGATTGTTCGGAGGCCGGCCGGCGGCGCTGGCGGCTTTCTGCTGAGCCATTAAATCGCGCACGTGATCCGCTTGCTGCTTCTGCCGACCTGCCAGTTGACCGGCCGTTTGCGCCATCGAGTTGAGGCGACCGGAAGCGTCCTGCTGCTGCAACCCGCCCAGCAGATCGGTAGCTTGACGCAAACGGTCGGCTGCACGGCGGGAATCGGCGGCACTGGCATTTTGCGAGACCGCGCGCCGCATATCGTCGTTGGCCTGGCGCAATCGATCGAGCGCTTGTTGGGCGGCCTGTTGACGGCTGTCGGCGGCCTGATCCGCGGCCTGCTGAGGGTTTGCGGCGTCGGGATTATCCTGCCCGGCCGATTGATTGCCGGCGCTACGGCTGGCAGATGCATTACCCGCTTGCCCGCCGCGTTGACCCGCCTGTCCGCTGGATTGACCCGAGGTGGATTGACTCGAACTGGATTGGCCGGAAGCTGAGGTGCCCTGACCGCTCTGCTGGCTCTGCTGGCTCTTCTGCCCCTGCTGCCCTTTTTGGCCATTTTGAGCAAGTTGTTGCTCCATCTGTTTTTCGAGCTGCTCGGCCTCGCGCTGCAACATTTCCTGTTGCCATTTTTGTTCGGCAGTCTGGGTACCGTTGCGTTGCTGCTGGGCCAGATCCTCCTCGCGCTTGGCTAATTCGTCGAGCTTTTTCAATGCGTCGTCAATTTCGCGCGCCTTTTGTTCCTCGCTGCCAGCCGCGCTTTGCCGGGTCTCGTATTGATTCTTCTCGGTATCCAGCTCGAGCTCGAAAAGGCTCGCCAAATCGCGGGCCGCCCCGCCGCCACCACCGCCTCCGCCCCCGCGTCCGAACGCAACCTCGATTTGCCGGAACGTGGCTTCTGCGCGCAGCAGAAATTGCAGAGCCTTCTGCTCATTCGGGATGGCATCCTTCCACTTCTGCTGCTGCAATTGTTGCGCGGCCGGCCCCATGGCCTGCGAGGCAGCCGTCATATCTTTCTGGAAATCACTAATGGCCTGCACGGCATCGGTCAACTCGCGGGCCTGCAGGCGGCCGGAAAGCGAAATCGACTGATCGCGTAAAGTGGCCTGGGCTTGGGACAGTAGTTTGGCGATGTCGGCGGCCTGCTGTTGAGTCGAGTTCTTGTCGCTCTGTTGCTTGAATGTGGCGGATATAATCTCTTTTTCTCGCTGGGAAATCTGCGCGGAGGGATCGCCGCCACCGCCCCCTCCTCCACCGCCGCCGCCCGATTGCTGCGATTGCGAAAACTCGCGCTCGAATGGATCGGCTTGGATGAACATCATATCGGTGTGGGCTTCGGCGTTACCGTCCTTGGCCGTGGCATAGACGCTAACCAGATCGCCCGGAACGAGCTTGAACTCCTCGAGCGAGATTGTGGTCGACCCGTCGGCTTGTTTTTCGCCCTTGCGATTGAGCAGATCCACCGTAGTCTCAGGACCGCCGTTGACCGAATAATGCAGCGCGATGCCATGAAGGCCATACTCATCGGTCGCCTTTGCGCTAACCGTCACTTCTTCGATAGGGTTGGCGTGATAGTCGCCACGGCCGGGTCGCACCAGCGAAATCTGCGGTGGATTGGCTTTGCGGGCCTCAATGAAGAAATCCTCGCTGACGCGAATAGGTTGGCCCTCGGCCACGCCCGCGACGTGATAAACCCCGTCGCGATCCATCTTAACGGTGGCCCGATAGACGTTATTCTGGCCTCCGGAAAGCTGGATGGGCTTTCCCTGGCTTTGCTCTGAAGTGTCGAGCTGGATCTGGGCGCCTTGCAGAGGGCGATCGGTCGAGACCTCGAGTTCTGCCTCGGTACCCACCACAGCGCGCAGATCGCCGCCGCGCTCCTCCACTTCGGGAGGCATGCCAGTCCAGGCGGGGTAATGGTAGGTGACGCGAATCTGCTTCACCGCGGGCAAATCGTTAACGTGAATATTAAAGTGCTTCGACGTCATCGCTCCGGCCGTGACATAATACTCGACGTTCTCCGGCAGACCGGCAAACAGAAATTCATAGCCGCCGGCGAAACTGCCGGATGGCCTGGACTGCATGGCGATCTCTTCCCACTTGGAGGAGCTTTGATAGCGCGCGTGCAGTTTGACGCTGGGCGACCGCAGGCCGATGGGGAGTGCCGATACCATCTGGTCGGCGTGGCGGCGTACTACAGCGTCCCCTGGCGTGACCCGCAGGTCGTAGATTGCCGGCTTGTCGCGGTGCGGACCGGTCCACAGCAGCGAGGCGCCAAACCCAAGAAAACCGGGACCGGCTGCGATCATCCAAACCAGGATGGCGAAGGCGCCGACGGCGGTACCGAGCGAACTCCAAAGTCTGAGATCGGAAACCATCTGCGCCGGCTGAGCAGTTTGGGCGACTTCGAGAGTGTCCCCAGCCAAAAGCTCAATAAAGGGCTCCCGGCCGTCGCGTTCCGTGAAGGTCGTGAGGCGCTGCTGAAATTGAGGGAACGTGGCTTCGGCGGTTCCGATCACCCGGCGGCGTGTCAGGCGTAGCAAAGGCAGCGCCAGACCGGCGGCTGCGGCAACGGCCAAAATTAAGATAAGAGTGAATCGGGCGGCGGTAACGCTTCCTTGCGAGAAGGCGCGTGCGTTGGCGATGGTGACCAGCACCAGCGTTGCTACTAAAGCGCCGCCGGTGAGAATGGCGAAGCCGCGCAGCAGAGTGCTCCAGCGCAGACGTTGTTCCAGTTGCGCTATGTATGCGTGAACTTGTTCGCGGGCGTTCATGGAGCCTCCAACCGAACCGCCAATGTCAACATTTAAAGCATATCGCAGCGAGGGGCGGGCTTTTAGCGACTGGATCGCCGACTCTTTTGCCACAACGCCCAGAGCTCGTTCGCTATCAGGTCGTACCTCATCTCCTCGCCAGCAACTTCCGGACTAAACCACTTCTGGAATTCTTCGAATACGACACGCGAACCTCATCGGCAGATGCGCAACGTGACATCCGAGGCAGAATTGTACCGACTTCACAGTCGTATTCATCGGTATTGTCTTCAAAGTTGATGCCGATGGGGTCGTGACTAAAAAGGATGAAGGAAGCATCTTGAAAGAGCCTGCCGAACTTTCGCTGCACTCGCTTTTCGACGCCACGCAGAAAGCTGTAGCTTTATCCGAACGTGAAGAGGCCATTTGCTCACTGGGATTCACTATTCCTCCCGCTGGGTCCCCAGATACCGGCTGGCCAGGGCTGACTCGGTAAGGGCGGCAGCGAACACCAGCAGCATGATGTACCACCAAAAGCTTTGCGGCGTCGTGTTGGGCATCGCCGCTCCGGACGGCCCGGACGCCGACGCCTCTTGCGTAGCTTGGCCGCCTTTGCCTTGCCACAAGGCCAATACATCGCCCGGGATCACATCCAGGTTCGATTCTTTGGGATCAGGGTTCACGCCGACTTCGTCCTTCCGCCCATTGGCCAGGCGGAGCTGGTAGTAACCGGCCTCGGTGAGTTGGAACGACTGCGCGGAGGCGGCCTGATTCAGCGTGAGCGGGCGCTTTCCTTCAGGGTCGGTAATCTCGACACCCTGGGCCTGTTCCCTGGCATTGCGGAGTTCGAGGTAGGCGTCCACGGGACGCGCGCCGCCCTGGCGTTCGCTGCCCGCAAGATAGCGCGCGGTCTGCTCGACGAACGGCACGAAGGCGGGATTCAACGGGAAATCGTTGGTGAGATTGTCGAGCCCGGAAGTAAGCAGCACGACCCGCCCCTCGCCGATGCGCTTCTCAAGCAACAGTGGCGTCTGATCGCCTAAGCGAGCGATCACGCGGGCGGCGCCCGGCCCGACACCGGGATCGATATCGAGAGCGTAGAAAAACTTCACCCCCGGCCAGCCGCCGGCCTTGGCTACCGCGGGGTAAGAGGAGTCAGTGGAACCGACCGCCATGAAACGATCGGGAACGCGGCTGTAGTCGCGGGTTTGGATGATGTGGGCGCCGAAAATCGGAATCTGCGAGCGTGCTCCCGCGGAGGTGCCGGCGGTGATGAGTAGGCTGCCGCCGGAGCGCACGTACTGCGTGAGCGAATTCTCCAGAAGCGAAGGCAGCGCATTGAGATCCGAGAGAACGATGAAGGCGTACTGGGACGGCTGACGGTCGGCGGCCTCACTGACGTTGATCGATTCGAGAATGAAGGCCGATTGCGCCGCTGCCGAGAGCGCCGCGCCGATATAAAAGGGCGAACGGGTGTCGCCGTAGTTGTGAATCAGCAGCGCCTTCTGCGGGTCGGAACGCTGGACGGCGAAGCGGCGGAGGTCGTCGGCCGCGAGCGCGTCGGCGGAGTCGATCTTCACTTCGCAGCGGCTGAAGCCGTAAGGCACTTCGAGCGCTGGAAAGTCGACCGTGGCGCGCCCATTGGCTGGGACTGCGACAGTCTTTGTTGCAGTGGTTTTGCCGTTCACGACCAGTGACACGGTGCGCTGAGCAGCCGGAGTGCCGTAGCCTGCGATGACCGCCTGTACGCGAATCGGCTTCACGTCTTTGCCCCAGACTTGCCCGGGTGCATCCACGGATTCGACCGTCCAATTGGGCTGGGCTTTGGTGATTACGGAATGCGTCACGAGTTGAACATTGCCGGGCAGCGCCATATCGGAGAAAGTGGCGGCTAGTTCGCCCCGCTGCATATCGCTAAACAAGTGAAACTCGACGGGGGTATGAACCGACTCCGCCATGGAACGCACGGCGCGCGCCAATTCCCCGAAGTTGCCATGGCCATCTCCAGGCTCAATGGCCTGCACCGCGGCGCGTAACGCTGCTTGATCCTGTATCGCTTGTGTCATCAACCGCAGCCCGGAGCCAAACGCCGCCACTTGCGCACGCGCGGCGCCCTTACCGGACAGCACGCCCATGGCTGCATTCTTGGCGTCGGCCAACCGGTTACCCGCACGCATACTGAAGGAGTTGTCCACTGCCAACAACACCAGCCGGTCGCTGGAAAGAGCGGCCGCGTTGCGTCGAATGAACGGATTGGCGAAGGCGACAATCAACAGCAGCAGCCACAGCAGCCGCAGCGAGAGCAACAGGAAATAGCGCAGCCGGCGATGATGGGTTGAACTCTGCGTGCGCGACTCAAAGAACATCAACGAGGGCACCGGCTTGGGTGTGCTCTTTAACCGCTTCAACAAATGCAGGTAAAGCGGAAGCGCGAGCCCGGCTAGACCGGCCAGGAACCAGGGCGCAAAGAGTCCCATTTCAGACGATTCCCCACTTTCGCCGCAGCCACCACTCGGAAAAGCGCAACAGCACTAACACCAGAAACACCAACGGTAGATCCCACAGATCTTTGGTTTCGCGGGTGGTCACGCCGGCCTCCGAATACGGAATGGCGCCAGCGAGCTTGCCGAGGTCGGCGGGCTTCCAATATCGTCCACCGGTCTGAGTAGCAAGGTGTTCGAGCAAATCGCGGTTCTGTTCGGTGTGGAAATTCTCCGCCACGCCGTCCATGCGCTGAAACGTCAAAACGTCGCGGCCTAATTCCTTGAGCGTTCGAGACGCGGAATCCACCCGCTGGGCCGTGACTTCGGTCAGGTAGGCGCCGGTCTTTGGAGCGGACCAGGCGGCTTGGAACTGGCCGGGATTATCCGGCACCGGTGTCATCTCCACCAGGGCGCTTACGCCGCTTGGGCCCAGGATGTGAGCTTCCACCTTGGCATCAGTGGCGGGGTTGTACTGTTGATCGCGAACCTCCGCGGTGAGCGTTACAGCGCCGTTGTCGAGCAGCATCTGAGCAGGCACGGAAGCTACGACGTGGCCTGGGGTATCGGAAACCAGCCACCGCAGAAGCTGCTGCCAGAACAGATCGTGAGCAGTGTCACCGAGAGGCGAACTCATCTGCCAACGCCAACTGCCGCCGGTCGCCATGATCGCGGACCTGCCATGACCGAAGTTTTCCGTAATCAGCAGCGGCAGTTTGCGCCCCTCGGGGGTAATCATGTTGGCAAGCACAGTTGCTCCGGGCTTGGCAGTGCCGGGGTCCTGATAGTCCATCAGGTAAGGAAGCTTCTTCCACTTGGCGGCATTGGCGGCTGGGTCGTCGACCAGGCGAGTAATAATGCTATCCACTCCTGTGGACGCCAGTTCGGCCGTGGTATGAGTGGTGCCATTCTTCGGATCGGCCTCGCGGTGAAATGTGCCCACCTGCGTTGGCAGCGTCGTCGGCATCAGATCGGTAAGCTTGGACGCGTTCCAGCCACCATCCGCCAGCGAAAACTGACCGCCCAGCAGCAGCAGGCCTCCTCCGCGACGATCCACGAACTCGCGGATCAATTCCTGCTGGGCGGGATTGAAATAGCCCGCTTCCACTGAGCCGATAACCAAACCCTGATAGACGAAAAGATCCTCTGCGCGCGAAGGAAAGCCGGCGGCCAGCTCTTTAGGATCGGAGATACCTTGGCGATAGATCTTGTTTTCGCTGGTGCGAACCATGGAGGCGATCTGCACCATGCGGTCGTCCTCTTCAGCCTGCCGGATAAACTTGTACTCCCAGCGCGGCTCGCCCTCGACGTATAGGATGCGGCGCGGCTCGGAGCCAACATTCACCAGTCGTGTCAAGGCATTGTTGGCCGTGTTTTCCTCGCCTGAGAGTGGACCAACCGCTATCTGGAGCGTTCTGGCGCCGGCCCCGCCAACATCGAACATCAAAGTCTCGGTCTGGAGGTTGCCGTCTGCCCCCAAGCTAATGGCGCGGGAAGCGAGCATCTTGCCTTGACCGGAACTGACGTCGCGGATGGTCAGGTTAATCTTGGCGCCCGTGTATCCGCGTTGGTGCAAGGTGATCTTGGCGGCGAGGCGGGAATCGGCCAACGCGCGGGGAGCGACAACGGCATCATCGAGTTCCACGTCGTGCGCGGCGTGCTCGCGCCCGAAGCCGACGGTATGAACCGGAATGTGCCGGGCACGTAGAGCGCTGATAGCATCCGCGTTAATTCCTCCCGAGTTGTCATCGCCATCGCTGAGCAGCACCACGGCGCCGATCGGCAGGTCGGAAGTCTCCTCGCTCAACTGCTTGAGGCTGTCGCCGAGCCGGGTGGAAGGCGCGCTGGGCTTCAGTTCTTTGAGGCTGTCGATACGGGCAGGCCCGTTGTCTACGCGATAAAGACGCGTTTGAAAGGTCTGGTTGAGGCTGGTCAAAACACCGTTCTCGAGCGCGTTTACCGCTTGGGCTTGGCGAGTAGAGCCATCCTCGGATATGGACATGCTGCGGGAATCGTCCACCAGCACGGCGACGATGTTTTGTTGTGGCTTCAACTCGGCGACGGTGATGGCCGGATGCCACAACAGCACCAGCAGCACTGCCGCCAGAAGCGTCTGTAAGCCCCAGATCACCCAGGCACGCCAGCCGCGCATGATCGGCGCCGCTTGCGCCAGACGGGTGCGGATCAGCCACGCCAAACCGGCGGCCGCCGCCAGCACCAGCAGCACCAGCATCCACTTGGGCCACGCCCCCAAAAGGGCGAATTGGCCGCGTTCGTACACCGAACGCGGGTACTTAAGAAAGAACTCGAACATGGACCCGTGGGCTGCTTGCGGACTGTGGGAAGAGGCGCGGGCGGTTCATCTTTAATGGGTCATCGAGTAGGTAATGTAGTTCAGGACGATGCGAAAAGCAAGGCCGGAAAATTTCTCGGGGTACGCCGGGTCATCCGCCCACTCCCAGGCGTCGCCAAGGTGCATGTTGGCGCAGATAGCCACCATAATACGACCGTGATCGTTGCGGATAGCGCGCCATTTGGGCACATAGCCGTCCTTTTCATAGGTGCGGCCGGTGTTGACATAGACTTCGCTCGGGATCTGGAACTTTTCGTTGATGTCGTATAAGACGTGATAGATCTCGTCTTCATCTTTAAGATCTTCCACGGGCCGGTCAGGCAACACCATTCGCATGCCGGCCATGAAACGCTGCCAGTCGTCGGTGCCGTGGAAGTCATCCACCATCAGGAAACCGCCCTTCATAAGAAAATCGTGCAGGCGTTTGGCTTCCTCTTCGGTGAAGGTCCAGGTGTTCACCTGGACGGCGTAGATCCACGGATAGTCGAAGATATGGTCGCTCTCGAGATCGACCACATTCAGCGGCGATGGAGAGTTAATGTGGGTCAAACGCCGCAGGGCAATCAGGCAGTCGTTGTCGGCCTTAGGATAATCCCGGGACCAACCGCCGTAAAAACGGCGATACCCGAAGCTGCTGCCGCTGGCGTAGCTGGAATTGTATTGAAGCCGGCTCCAATAAAACTCAGACGGTACATTCGGTCCGCCATACGTGTACCGCCGGCCGTATCCCCCGTAGCCTCCGAACTGCATCGCAAACAGGCCGAGGCTGAACGAAAACAGGAGTGGCCGCGACAACGTCATAGATCGTTTACCTCGGACGTCTTAAAGCGTAGCAGAAAGCGGCCGAGTATCTCCAGGGGATGGTATGCCCGAGCGACCGAACTACCAAAGTTTGCATTGTTGCTGAACCGGGCGGGTCATCGGGTCGCCGGCCTTGCAGTGGAACGCGTTCTGAAACTCCGTAACATTCTGCAGTGTTGCATTGGCCCGGTATTTCGAGATCGGATGATTGTTTGTATTCAATTGCAGCCGCATAGCTTCGGGGCGATACTGCGTCCCCCAAACCCGCGCGAACGAAATAAAGAACCTTTGTTCTGCGGTGAATCCATCCATCATAGCCGGCTCGGGCTTCCCTGCCAGTGACCGCTTCCAGGCGCGATACGCCGTGGCCACACCGCCCAGATCTCCCAGCGCTTCTCCCAATACCTGCCTTCCGTTATGGTGCAAGCCCTCGCCCAGATCGAGTGCATTGAACTGGTCCACTACACAGCCGGTTCGAGCCTCGAAGTTTTTCTTGTCTTCGGGGGTCCACCAGTTTTTCAACGCTCCAGTGGCATCGTACTTCGATCCACCATCGTCAAACTGGTGACCTATCTCATGACCAATAACTGCACCGATAGCCCCATAGTTAGCGGCATCGTCCGCCTGCATATCGAAGTACGGCGGCTGCAGAATCCCCGCCGGAAATACTACCTTCACTTCGGTGGCATTCGAGTATGCGTTCACCGTGGGCGTCGTCATCGCCCAGTCCAAATGACTTACCGGCTTGCCTATGCGCGCAATCTCATAGTGCTCCCCAAACGTCCATGCCGCCCGGACGTTCTCGAAGAACCTGCCGCGATTGATCGGTACGCTATCGTAGTTCTTCCACCGGTCGGGATACCCGATTTGAACCTGCAGCGCCGCCAGTTTCCCGAGCGCGCTTTTTTTCGTGCTCGGCTGCATCCACTCCGACTGTTCGAGTTCTTCGCGCATAGCCGCGCGCAGGTTCTCGACCAATTCGCTCATCCGGCGCTTCGCTTCGGGCGGGAAAAACCTGGCCGCGTATGCTTCACCCAATGCATCGCTCAAGTCCCGATCCACCAATGCCACGCACGTTTGCCAGCGGGGAGCCTGCGACCGAATGCCCCTCAAGATGGTGCTGTTGAAGTGAAAAGATTCATCGGCGAATGGCTTGGCCAGATAGGGTGCTGCTAAGGCTAAAGAGCGCCATCGCAGCCATACCTTCCAGGTTTCGATGGGTGCGTTCCGAAGTTGCTCCTCAACCTTCTTCAGCAGTTCTGGTTCCGTAACATTGATGGGCGTCGAGTCCGGCAACCCCTCGCTACGCAATAGCTGCGCCCAGTCGAAACTCGGTGCGAGGACGCTCAGTCTTTTCAGATCCATCAAGTGATACGTCTTATCCGGATCGCGTTTCTCGGCAATCGTCATCACTGGTGCGGCGAGCGCGGTCTCGAAGGCCAATATCGCCTTCGCCTGGTCGGCGGCTGCAGCCTGCTGAATCCCCGCGAGTTGCAACATTTGCGAAACGTGCTCGAGAAATGCGGTTCGAATCTCGCGGGATTTAGCGTCGTCTTTAAAGTAGTAATCGCGATCCGGCAGCGAAAAAATCGACGTTCCAGTTCGCCCTGCCGCGTCTCGTTCGACGATGCGAGCAGTCACGCGAGAAGGGTCCTTGGGGTCCTGTCCTGATGTGAACCGGAAGGGTCCAACTACCTCTCCGTTGCTTTGTCCGAACGGCCGGCCAATCAGCTGGAACGCCGTCAGCGTAGCGTTCAGGTCAGCGGCCGACCGAATTCCGGCAATCCGATCCAGATCAGGCTGTAACGGTGCGATTCCCCTCTCATCTATCGCCGCGGCGTTCATGCAGCTCGCAAAAAAATCGCCCATCTTTCTTTGGTTGACCGTCCGTTTGGTGCTCTGGTCCGCTGCGGCCGCGTCGAGAATAACCCGTGCTCTCTCTTGATTTGCTTCATTCAGTAGTCCAAACGGACCCCAGGCCGCCAGGTGCTCTGGAATCGGATTCTTATCGACCCAGCCGCCATTCACGTAGCGCCAGAAATCGGAGCAGGGCTTGCAGGCATTGTCCATGTCCTCAGGATGAACGCCACTGCGAGACACATTTTGGCCGGAAAGAGCGGCCGCGAAGAGAACGAGACGAGGCAAGGAGCGGAAACGCATGCTTTGGTCCTTTGCCCTAAGTATATCGTGGTGATTTTGAAAACTTAAAAGGCGCGTTAGTGGATGGATGCCCGCAGCGCTTTCGTTACTTCCCCGGCAATATCATCCTGGATTTTCAAGATGTCGTCCCAGGGCCGGTCGTAGGTTTCAGACCAGACAATGTAGCCGTTGTCGGCGCGAATCAGCCGCGCGGCCACTCGCAGCTTAGCCCCGGACTTGCGCACGCTGCCGTCGAGTACGTAAGCGACACCCAGCGTTTTGGCAATCTCGGCGATGGGCGTTCGTTCGCCTTTCAAAAAGAATGAGGACCTGGGCGCCGGCACGCGCAGCCCCGGGATCTTGCTGAGTTTGTCAATTATTTCCTCGGTCATGCCGTCGGCGAAAATCTCATGGCTCATCTGGTCGGTCAGATCCAGAAAAGGCAGCACTGCGATCGATTTCTCGGGCTGCGAAACGGTGGCGGGTGGGGCTGAGTGATTCTTGTTGGGGCTGTTGCCGCGAACCACGTAGGCTACGACCAGCGTCAGACAAAGTGCCGCGCCGGCCGCTAGCCAGAATCGTGCTCTCGGGCGCAGACCGGGCTTGGACGTCTCAGTCGCGGGCAGTTTCGGGATGGATTGATCCACCCAGGGGCTGACTGCCGCCACCATCCGATACCCTAATCGAGGCACGGTCGCGATGTAAGCGGGCTGCTTGGGGTCATCGCCAAGTTGACGGCGGAGCGATGCTACAGCCTGGTAAACAGAATCGGGACTGACGATTACTCCCGACCAGACCTGGTTGAGCAGGTCATCCATGCTGACGACCTCGCCTGGGTGCGCGGCAAGGCACAGCAGCAGTTGCATAGTCCGCACCTCTAGCCGTGCCGTTTCTCCGTTCCGCGAAATCTGCCCGGACGAAGGATTGACACACCAATCCCCGATACGAAGCATTGTCGTAACTGGGCGTTCCATGCGGGATCGAATGCTACTTCCCGATGATACCAACACGGTGGAAAGTCCCCCGGAACGCGCATTTTAGAACTATTCAGGGTATTTCAGACCAATTTCAGGACTTCCCGCTCCTCCTCCGGGTATGGTGATCTCGAACGCCGATTGTGAACGAAACAGGAGTATCGAATGATTGCACATGCTACTCGCTCGCCAGCGGGGACCAGGAACGCTTTATTGGCGATCGCCGTGGGCGGTTTTACGGCCGGGGCTCTGGATCTTACCCAGGCTTGCATCCTGTTTGGAGCGAAAATTCCGCTTGTGATAGCCGGGGGCCTGCTGGGGCAGCAAGCTCTACAGGGCGGCATTGGGACATACATTTTAGGCGTCCTTCTGCACTTTTTCATCGCGTGCTCGGCAGCGGCTGTGTACTATGGCGCGAACCTCAAGTTGGGTTTCTTGAAGGAACACCCGCTGGTGTGCGGCTTAGCGTTTGGCGCCGCGGTTGAACTGGTAATGAATCTGGTTGTCTTGCCGCTATCCGCCCTCCACGCCCGGGGCCCTTACGAACTTCATGACCTGATTCTGGGGCTGCTGGTGCACATGGTGGTGGTCGGCCTGCCCATATCCTTCAGCGTCTGGCGGTTCGCGAGATAATCGCGACGAAAAAGCGGCGGTTGGCCGCAGGTGATGACGGGCGTTACCATAGTCCTTTCATGCACCGACGTGACTTTCTCAAGATGGCCGGCTTGGCGGCCGCGACTACCCGGCTAGGTGCCCAGCAACCGCAATCCTTTCTGGCGCCGGCCGGTTCGCAAGACGTCGCTAAGACCGATTTCACGCTCGAAATCGCGCCGATCACGGTCGAATTGGCGCCCAATCGCATCATCAGCACGATCGGCTACAACGGCACATCCCCGGGCCCGCTGCTGCGTATGAAGGAGGGTGTGCCGGTCACGGTGAACGTGGTTAACAAGACCGACGTCCCGGAGTTTGTGCATTTTCACGGATTACTCATACCCTCGGACGTAGACGGGTCGGAAGAAGAAGGTACGCCGCCCGTTCCTCCGCACGGAAACCGCCGCTATCAGTTCACGCCCACGCCTGCCGGCACCCGCTGGTATCACACTCACACCATGTCGATGGAAGACCTCCATCGAGGCAGTTTCACCGGAATGTTCGGATTTCTGATCGTCGAAGGAGCGAATAATCCGGGCCGCTACGACCAGGAGCACCACCTGGCGCTACGAGACTGGGAGCCTTATTTCACCAACCAAGCGATGGATAACGACGATCTCGATCCAGCAGGCGCGCAGCCGGAAAAGCCGGCGGTGCTGGATACGCGTCAGCCGGGTATGGAGGTGATGTCCGATATTTTTTCCATCAACGATAAAGCGCTCGGCGCCGGCGAGCCAATCCGCGTCAACTCCGGCGAGCGCGTAATGTTTCATTTTTTGAACGCCAGCGCCATCGAAAATCGCCACTTGGCGCTGCCGGGCCACAAATTCAACGTGATTGCGCTAGACGGAAACCCGGTACCCAAGCCGGCCGCTGTGGACGTTTTGATGCTGGGTCCGGGCGAGCGGATTGATGCCTGGGTGGACATGAACCAGCCCGGTATTTGGATCCTGGGCGCACCCGAGGATCCGGTGCGTGAGGGGGGCCTGGGCATTGTCATTGAATACGCAAATCAACACCGTACGCCGCAGTGGACGCCGCCGCCCAAATCGGTTTGGGATTATACGCTTTTCGGAAAACAGCCGTCGCAACCTGCCCCCAACGATAAATTAGACATGGTGTTTGAAAAGGTGCCGCGTGGCGCTGGCAAATTCAACAGTTTCACGGTAAACGGCAAGCAGTATCCCCACGACCAGGAGTTTCTCCTGAAGCAGGGCACGCGCTACCGGCTGACCTTTCACAATCGCACCGACGATTCCCATCCGCTCCACGTGCATCGCCACCAACTCGAGATCGCCGAGATTTATGGCAAAGCCACGGCGGGTGTGATCAAGGACACGGTGGTGGTACCCACTTATGGGCGCGCCAGTGTGGACTTTACCGCCGACCAGCCTGGACCGGCGTTATTCCATTGCCATATTCAGCAACACATGGATTATGGCTTCAAAGCTTTGCTGCGCTATTCGTAAAGAAATCACGCAGTACGAACGTGTTTGTTGAACCACCCAAGCGTGCGCTGCCAAGCCAAGTCGGCGGCGGTTTTGTTGTAGCGCTCCGGCGTCGCATCGCAATTGAAACCGTGAACCGCGCCGGGATAGATATAACCTTCGTGCGTGACATTGGCTGCTTGCAAGGCCATATCGTACGCCGGCCATGTCGCTGCCAATCGCGTATCGAGTTCCCCGTGATGGACCAAGACCGCCCCTTTGATCTTTGGAATATCCTCCTTGCCGGGAGGCCCACCGTAGAACGGCACCGCGGCTGCTAAGTCGGGTCCCAGCCGGACAGCCAGGGTATTAGAGATGCTGCCGCCGTAACAGAACCCGGTCACGCCGATCTTGCCCGTGCAGTCTGCGCGCGACTTCAGCCACATCGCAGAAGCTACGAAATCCTCGGCCATCTTCTTGCCGTCCACCTTGGTGAACATCTGGCCGCCTCTATAGTCGTCACCGGGAAAGCCGCCCAGCGACGTGAGGCCGTCCGGCGCGAACACCATGAAGTTGGCGAGGGCCAGACGCCGGGCGACGTCTTCGATATGAGGATTCAGGCCCCGGTTTTCATGGACAACGATGATGCCGGGCAATTTCACTGGCATCTCTGCTCGTGTGTCGGCGCTGACTGGCCGTACGAAATACCCCTTGATACTGCCATTTCCTTGCGGCGACGGGACTGTTTCGTAGGTTGCCTTGATCCGGTCATCGCTCTTGGACACCTGCTGGCCCTGAGCGTAGTTCGGCATCAACGCTTCAATGATCGTAGCTGCCGCCAGACCGCCTACGGCAAAGCGCTGCACTCCATCCATAAAATCGCGCCGGCTGATCTCGCCATGAATAAAGAGATTATATAGTTCGATGGCCTCGCTCGGCAGTTTGGGTTTGGTTGGCTCCATGGGCTGACTCCTTCCTCAAAAATATATCATCTCTGGCTGATTGGCGGCGCCGGTCACATCAGTTCCAGCATTATTCCTCAGCGCGAAAGCCCATCAATTCAAAAGCTTCCTGGCTTTCCCACTAATCCAACCGTGTCGGATTCCAGAGTTGGCACGGTAACCTGAAACCGGATTTGTTTTCCCGATTCCATCTCAATCTTTAAGGCTCCTGGAGGCAGCATGTTCAGCTTCAGACGGTGGCTTCTGTTGGCCGCCTTGGTGCTCGGCTCGCAACTGGCCGCGCAATCCCCGCTCACTACCGTGCAGGACATCCTCTACACCGCCGATGGCAATCGATTCAACGGCGTCGTTACGATCACGTGGAAGACCTTCGAGGCCTCCGACACATCCAATATTTCAGCCTCGGTAACGACCGCCCCCATCTCGAACGGCAACTTGTTCGTCCAGTTGGTGGCTACCACCAACGCGAATCCGCCGGCTGGTTACGCCGTTGTGTATAACGGCGAGCACCGCACCCAATATGCCGAAACCTGGGTGGTTCCTCCGAGCATCACGGCCTTGCGGGTCCACGACGTGCGGCTGCCGCCCGGAGCGGTGACAACGCCGGGACCGCCCGCAATCACGCTCATCCCGATATCGGATGTCATCGGTTTACAACCCGCGCTCAATCTGCTGCTCTCAACCGGGCCGGGTTTCGGGCTGGCACGCACCGCCGTGGTCAACGCGTCCGGGACGATTGACGGCGCCATCGGCAATCTTTCCGACTGCGTGCATGTCGACGGAACTAGCGGTATTTGCGGCGCCAGCGGCACGGGCAGCGCCGGATTCATCGACGCTGAGATCCCGGCCGGAACACTGGACGGCGTGAATGCCACGTTCACTCTGGCAAACACTCCGAGCCCGACTTCCAGCACGGCAGTCTTCCGAAACGGGCTTCTGATGAAGCAAACCGGGGATTACAACATCTCGACCAACTCGGTCACCTTCGTCGCCGGCGCCATACCTCAGCCCACTGATTCACTACTGGTGTCCTATCGGATCGGCGTAGCGCTTCCCGGCGTGGGCTTCGTGGATGGGGAAACTCCCACAGGTACGGTGGACGGCGTCAACGTTTCGTTCACAGTTGCACAGCTCCCCGCCCCGGCTTCCAGCCTGGCCGTTTATCGCAACGGGATGCGAACCAGGTCCGGCCTGGACTACACCAGTACTGGGAGCGCTATCACCTTCGCATCCGGCTCCATACCGCAGGTCGGGGACGTTCTGCAAGCTTCTTATCGCATCTCGCAATAGCATCCACGGTACGAATTGGCTAAGGCTGTTTGGGGAGGCCACTACGGTCTTTTCTTCGTTGCCGTCACGCCTTGTCTGGTTCATGATGGAAATGTAAGACGCCCCGGGAGGAGTTCGATGCGAGCGCTAATTATACTGACGCGGCTGTGGAGGGACGAGCATGGCCAGGACATGATCGAATATGCCCTGCTCTGCGCAACCTTGGCAATCGTCGTCGCCGGTTTTCTTCCGCCCACCATTATGCCGTCGGTGAGCACGATCTTTTCAAAGCTCAGTAGCAGCTTCGCTATCAGCTAGTTCGACGGCGGAAGCGGCAGGGTCCAGTCTTTATTCCAGATATTTCTTCAAATCGGGGTGTAGCTGCGCCTGCACATCCGGAGCGTTCAGATTCTCACGGTCGATAAGCCGCGGCTCCAGGTCGACGATTTTAGTCACCGGCTCGCCCTGCAGATTTTTGACGGCGGCCATCAACGCCTGGTAGCCCATCTTGAACGGGTCCTGAATTACGAGTGAATCCAGCAACCCTGAGCTCAGATCGTCCAAAAGGGTCGGGCTCCAGTCGAAACCGACCAGTTTGATCTTCCCCGCCCTGCCGCGCAAAGCCTGGGCCGCGCCGATGGTGCTCGATTCGTTCGATGCGAAGATGCCATCGAGGACCGGGTGGCCGGCGAGCATATTCTCGGTCACTGTCATCGCCTGTGCGACCATGGCCATTCCAAAACGTTTGTCGAGAATCTGAATAGCAGGAAATCTTTGATGAATGGTGTCTTCGAAGCCCTTCTCACGCGCTTCGGTGGACGCCGCGCCCGGCTTGACTGCGACAATTACCACTTTGCCCTTGCCATCCAGTATCTTGCCCATCCTCTCCGCGGCCATTTGCCCGGCTTTGTAGTTGTCGGTGGCCACTTGCGATACAAATCGCTGCGTGTCGATGGCTGAATCGAAGATGACCACGGGCACATTCCGGGCGGCGGCGCGTTCCACGACGGTGACTAGCGCTTGGCGATCGGTGGGAGCGAGCGCGATCGCGTCCACATGGCGGTTGACCATCGCGTCCACAATCTGGATCTGCACGGTGTAATCGGCTTCCGACGCCGGCCCGTTCCACAGCACTTCAACGCCAGTTTCACGGCCCGCTTTGACCGCGCCCGCATGTACGGATTGCCAGAAAAGATCGGCGTTACCTTTAGGAATGACTGCGATGATTCGCTTGTGCTCGCGATTGCAGCCGCAAAGAAGTGAGAACAGCAGGCCAGAGGCCCAAAGATACTTCCTCATTCGGGAAACTTGTCCGGAGCCTTGATGTTTTGCCAGGTATCGCCGGTTAGCGCTCGCATAAACTCCACCAGATCGGACCGCTGATCCGTGCTCAGTTTCAAGGGTTTGATGTCCTTGTCGAGGTTCTTGTTCAGGGTACCGCCCTTATCGTAGAAATCCACCACCTCGCGCAGCGTTTTCAAACTGCCGTCGTGCATATAGGGCGGAGTTTCAGCGACATCGCGTAGTGTCGGCGTCTTGAAGGCGCCCCAGTCTTTGGGATCGTGCGTCACTCGAAATCGCCCCACATCCGGCTCCGGTTTATCCATGCCGCTTCCGAGATTGTGAAAAGCGTTATCGGAAAAAGTGGCGTCCTTGTGGCATTTGTCGCATTTGGCCTTCTGAAAAACCTTGAAGCCGCGAACTTGCGGCGGAGTCATGGCTTTCTTGTTGCCCGCCTGATAGCGGTCATAAGCGGAATTCCCGGACAGCACAGTTCGTTCGAAGGTGGCAATGGCTTTGGCCACGTGTTCGATTGTAAAATCCTCAGTGCCGAATGCCTTTGCAAAAAGAGGGCGGTAACCGGCAATGGATTTCAGCTTATTCACCACGCCTTCCTGCGTGCTTCCCATTTCGACCAGGTTTGCCATGGGTCCTACGGCTTGGTCTTCCAAGGTCGCGGCCCGGCCGTCCCAGAACTGGATAGTGCTATATGCTCCATTAATAATAGTTGGGGCGTTGCGAGTGCCCTGTTGGTGACCTATGCCGGTAGAAACGGGCAAGGCGTCGGTAAAAGCGTAATTTGGCGCATGGCAGGTGGCGCAGGCTACGCTACCGTCGGCTGAAAGACGAGGCTCAAAGTAGAGCAGACGGCCGAGTTCGGCCTTTTCGGGCGTGTAAGGATTATCGGCCGGCCAAGCGATGGGCTGCAAGCCGAGGGGGACTGTGACATTAGCTCCGAAAAGGCTCCCGGCCGCGATCAACAGAGGCCCGGCCAGCCACCGAAAACACATATTCGCCTTCACCTCAAACCGTAGCATACGCAAGCAATTTTACTGCCAGCCGCCGCCCAGTGCGCGATAAAGCTGAACCACGGACTGCAGCTCCAGCAGCCGCAGCTGCGCCAGTGAGAGTTGCGATCCGAAAAGATTCCGCTCGGCGTCCAGGACTTGTAAGTAACTATCGAGGCCGCCACGATAGCGAAGGTTCGACAGCCGCACGCTTTCTGTTAACGCGCCGACTAATTTCTCCTCCTGCGTTCGCTGCTCGCGGGTGCGGTCGTGCACGATCAGGGCATCGGCCACTTCGCGCAGCGCGCCATAAATGGTTTTCTGATAAGCGATCAGCATCTCGCGTTTCTGCGCTTCGGTGAGATGGACGCCGGGATCGGAGCCCGGGTGGAAGATGGGAAGAAGCGCAGATGGTCCGATAACTGCGAGGCGCGCGGGTCCGGTGAACAGGGCGGCCAGCGAGCGGCTCTGGCTGCCGTAGCATCCGGTAAGCGAGATGTTGCGGGAAGAACAACGCCCGCGCGGCGCCAATTTGAGCGTTGGCCGCGATAAGATTGTCTTCGGCCTGGCGAATGTCGGGCCGGCGCTCGAGCAGCGACGAGGGAAGTCCGGCGGGAAGCTCCGGCGCTGAGGTTTATCTGTTCCAGTTTCTTGCCGCGCGGAACTTCACCGGGAGCACTTCCCAGCAGCAGATTCAACGCGTCCTCGGCTCTGCCGATGGAGCGCTCAACGCTCGCAATCTGCGCCGTGGTCGTGTACAGGAATTGCTCGGCTTGATGGACTTCCAGGCCATTGGCCGCGCCGCGATCATTGCGCAGATTGATCAAGCGCAGGTTATCAGTGCGCGATGTCGTTGCGTATGCTGGCCGATTTCAAGCTCCAGGTCCTGTTCCCGCAGCGCGAAATAGGTGTTCATCACGTCGGAGATCAGGGAGATGGTTACGCCATTGCGCGCTTCTTCCGATGCCAGATATTGCGCTCGCGCGGCTTCGTTCAAGCGCCGGACGCGGCCCCACAGATCGAGCTCCCAAGACAGCTGCGAGATTTGCCTGCGTGTAGCTGGTGGTCAGATTTGTTCCGGCTGGGATGAAGCGAAAGGAGCCGACCGATGAACTGCGAGTAGCGGTAAACTGGCCTTGAGCGTCCAGCGTCGGGAAGAGTTCGCCGCGCGTGATGCCGTATTGCGCGCGAGCTTCGAGCACCCGCTCGGCCGCGATCCGCACATCGAAATTGTTCGCCAGCGCGGTGGTGACGAGCTGCTTCAAGGTAGCGTCCTGAAACAGATCGAACCATTTCTTATCGGCGATCGAGTTCGGCCCTGCAACAGGCGCGTTCCGGAATTGATCCGGAACCGGGATCTGAGGCCGGTGATAGTTCGGCCCCATGGCGCAGCCGGTGAGGGCCAGCGCGCCAATCAGCGGTTAAAAGAGAGGACGCGCTTCAATCGGCGAACTCCGGCTGTCTGGTTTCGGTAGGCGTTGGACGCCGCCGGCGTCTTCGCTCCACGACGCTCTCGATCACGTAATACTGCACCGGCACAAAGAAAATGGCCAGCAGCGTGGCCGCGAGCATTCCGCCAAACACGGCGGTTCCCAGCGAGCGGCGCGATGCCGCGCTGGCGCCCGTGGCCACGAACAGCGGCACCACGCCCAGGATGAACGCGAAGGACGTCATCAAAATGGGCCGCAGCCGCAGCTTCGCGGCATGCAAAGCGGCTTCCCGCACCGGCATAGCCCTCTTTATCGTGGCTCTCCTTGGCGAACTCGACGATCAGAATCGCGTTCTTGGCGGCCAGCCCGATCAGCGTCACAATGCCGATCTGGGTGTAAACGTCATAGGGAAAATTGCGCAAATACACGGCCAGCAGCGCGCCGAAAAGGCCCAGCGGCAGCGAAAGCAGCACCGCCAGCGGGATCGACCAGCTTTCATACAGCGCCGCCAGACACAGGAAAACCAGCACGGATGGCGAACCCGAAGATCACGCCTTCGTGTCCCTGCGCCAGCTTCTGCTTGATAGGTGGTGCCGGTCCATTCGTAGCCGTAGCCGGGCGGCAGCGTCTCGGCCGCGACCTTTTCCATGACGTCGATGGCCTGGCCTGAGCTGACACCCCGGGCCGGGCCGCCCAGAATCTGAATCGCGCGAAAACGGTTGTAGCGGAACACAACATCGGGGCCGGCTCGAGGGCTTGATCGGATGCCAGCGTGCCCAGCGGCACCATGTTTCCGTCCGTGCTGCGAACGTAGAAACGATCGATGTCGGAGGGCTGGTTGCGAAACTCGGGCTCGGCCTGAATCAGCACCTGCCAGGTGTGGCTGAAGCGGTTGAAGTCGTTCACATACAGGCCGCCCAAGAAATGTTTGCAGCGTGTTGTAGGCGTCGGTCACCGGCACTCCCAGCGTTTGCAGCTTGTCCAGATTCATGTCGATGCTGTAGGCGGGGACGCTGGCGCGGAAGGTGTTGACGATGTTGCCGATCTCCGGCTGTTTGTGGGCCGCGTCCACCAAGCGAATCGGCCACGTTGCTCAACTGGTCCAGCTCGCCGCCGCGCGGTCTTCCAGCATGAACTGAAATCCGCCGGTGTTGCTCAAGCCCAAGGATCGGCGGAAGACCAAAAGCGAAGGTGAAGGCTTCGGGAACATCGGCGAAGCGCGCGCTGCGCCGCGGCCAGAATCGCGCTCAGCTGCAGATCCTTTGATTTGCGCTGATCCCAGGGAGTGGTAGAGCGACGACGATGGTCGCCACGTTGGAGCCGTTGGGTTTGCGTGGCGAAGTCGGTGCCGCCGATCACGAACCAGGACTCCACGCCTTTCACCTTGCCGGAGCTGCTCCTCGATCTTGGCGACGGCCGCCTCGGTGCGGTCGATGGAAGCTCCATCCGGCAGACGAACCGGAAACGAAAGAAGGCGCCTTGATCTTCGTCGGGCAGGAATCCGGCCGGCAGTATTTTGAACAGCCACGCGCCCGGCGCCCCAGAAGACCGCCAGCCCCACCAGCGCAGAGCCGATCGGCGGATCATCATGCCCACGCCGGCCAGATAGCGGTTGGTGGCCCACTCGAATGCGCGGTTGAACTTGCCGAAAGCAAAACGCGAGCGGCCCGCGCGATTTCTTGTGCGGCTTCAACAGCATCGAGCTGAGCGCCGGACTCAGCGACAGCGCGCTAAACGCCGACAGCAACACCGAAGCTCGCAATCGTCAAGGCGAACTGCCGGTAAATCTGCCCGCTGATTCCGCCCAGGAATGCCACCGGAATGAACACCGCCGCCAGGATGACAGGCGATCGCCACCACCGGCGCGGACACTTGCTCCATGGCGCGGATAGTGGCTTCGCGCGGCGGCATGCCGTCGTCGATATTGCGCTGCACGGCCTCCACCACCACGATCGCGTCGTCCACCACGATGCCGATCGAAAGCACCAGGCCGAACATGCTGGTGATGTTGATGGAGAATCCCAGCAGCGGGAACAGCGCGATGGCGCCGATCACGGCCACCGGCACGGTGAGCAGCGGGATCAACGTCGCGCGCCAATTCTGCAGGAAGATGAAGACCACCAGAATCACCAGGCCGACGGCGGCGAGCAGCGTGAAGACCACGTCGTGAATGGAGGCGCGCACGAAAACGCGTCGAGTCGTAGGGGAGCGTGTAGTCGACGCCGGCCGGAAAATTTAGCTTGGCCTGCTCCATGAAGTGCGCTTGACCTGGTTGGCGGTCTCCACCGCATTGGCGCCGGGCGAAAGAAACACGATCACGTTGCCGGATGGCTTGCCGCTCAGGCGGCTGAAACCGGAATAGGTGAACGCGCCCAGCTCCACCCTTCCGATGTCGCGAATGCGAAGCAGGGAAGCGTCGGGCTGCGCGCGCAGCACGATATCGCCGAACTGCGCGGGATCGACCAGACGTCCGGGCGCGGTGACGGCATATTGAAAGTCGGTTCCGGTGGGCGCCGGCGCCTGGCCGAGCGCACCGGCGGGATTCTGGCGGTTCTGCGCGTTGATCGCGTTGTTGATGTCGGTGGCGGTGAGCCCGAGCTTGGCCATCTTGTCGGGATCCACCCAAACGCGCATCGAGTAAACCTGCTGCGAGGAAAGCCGCGAATCGCCGACGCCCGGCAGACTGCCGATCTGATTCAGCAGATTAATCTGCGCGTAGTTGGTCAGAAACAGCGAGTCGTAGCGGTCATCGGGCGAATAGAGACTCCACCACCATCAGAAAGGCGCTGGAAACTTTCTTCACCACCACGCCTTGGCGCTGCACTTCCGGCGGCAGCCGCGGCAGCGCGATGTTCACTTTGTTCTGGGTCTGAACCGTGGCGGTGTCGGGATTGGTGCCGAGTTGAAAGGTGACCGAAATGGTGATGGATCCGTTGTTCGCGCTGCTGGAGAGGAAGTACATCATCCCGTCCAAGCCGGCCAGCTGCTCTTCGATGGGCTGCGCGACGGTCTTTTCCAGATCGATGGAATTGCCGCCCAGGTAGCTGGCGGTGATCTGAACCACCGGCGGAACAACTTCGGGAAAAGCGGCGATGGGAAGATTGGGAATCGCCACCACGCCCAGGATGACGATGACGATCGCGATGACGATGGCGAAAACCGGCCGGTCGATGAAAAATCGCGCCATGATGAATCAGCTGCCCTGGCCTTGCGCGCTGTGGGACGTGATAGGGCTGACGGTGTCACATGCGCGCCCGGCCGCACCTTCAGCTGGCCTTCGACGATCACGCGATCGCCGGGCTTCAGCCCTTGCTGGACGATCCAGTTTTCGCCCACGCGTTCGGCGGTGGTGATGGCGCGCAGCTCCACTATATTCCCGGCCCAACCGTGTAGACGGTTTGCTGGCTCTGCAGTTGCTGAATCGCGCGCTGCGGCACCAGGATCACGTTGCGGCGCAGTTCGGTCTCCACGCGCACCTTGCCGAATTGTCCGGGCAGCAGCGTATGCTGCGGGTTGGGAAAGCTGGCCTGCAATTCGAGCGTGCCGGTCTTCGGGTCCACTTGGTTGAGCGTGTTTTCGATGCGCCCCTTCTGGGGAAATTCGCTGTTGTCGGCCAGGATCAGCGTCAGCGCGAGATTGCAGCAGCGTGCGGATTCTTCTTGAACGACAGATACTGCGACTCGGTGACTTTGAATCGCACCCAGATGGGATCCAGCGGAACGATGGTGGTGAGCGGCTGCTGCCGCGTTGGCGGTCACCAGTCCGCCCACCGGCACCAGCGTGTCGCCGATCAAGCCGCTGATGGGCGCGCGGATGGTGCGCGTATTCCAGGTTCAGCGTCGCGGTGCGCAGAGCGCCGCGCTGCGCGTCCACTTTTCCCTGCGGTGGAAGAGATTTGCGTCTGCGTGGAGAGCCGCGTTTGGTCCACGTTGGCCTGGTTGGCTCGCACATTGGCTTCGCCGGCGTGCAACGCGGCCACCGCGGTATCCAGTTCCTGCTTGCGCGGCGGCTTCTTCTTTCACCAGCGGCGTCCAGCCGATCGTAGTCCTGCTGGGCTTTGAGCAGATTGGCTTGCGCGGCGGCCAGGTTCGCTTCGGCTTGCAACAGCGCCACCTGCTTGCGGGCGAACTCCAGATCCGCCTCGCTTTGCGCGAGATTTCCTTTGGCCTGTTCCACCGCCGCCTCATACGGGCGCAGATCCAGGACGTACAGCACGTCGCCCGCATGCACTTCCTGGCCGGGATGGAAGAGCCATTTGTCGATATAGCCGTCCACGCGGCCGCGCACCTCAACCGTATTGCGGGCGTAGGTCTGCGCCGGATAATCGGAGAATATCGGGACGTCGGAGGCTGCAACTTCGGTAATCAATACGGTAGGGGGAGGCGGCTGCTGACCGCCAGTCTTGGTTTGCGCAGCGGTCTGACAACCCCAGATCGTGAGCAGCATGCAGCCGGCCAGGACCGCTGCCAAAGCGGGATTACGGTGATGAATACGGTAACTCCTCATGAATGGTATTAGCGCCCTGCTCCCGTTAGTGATGCGCAAGGTGGCGCTTACGATCCGTTGTTCCTCTTGAGGAACTCTTGCGTGCGTGTCTTTATTTTACGACGCCGGCAGGGGGGAAAGCCAGATAGCCGGAACTGGGATGGCGAGGGCGAGGGGTGGCACGCGCCAGAATCACGGGCGGTCTTCCAAAAAAGAAATGGTTCCAAGTGACCCATTGAACAGCCCGCTTCCCGACCGGCATGCACGGTCAAAGCATGGCTCGCAGCGTATTGGTGACGTCAGCCCTCTTGCTCCCCGCAACCGCTTTTATCCGGCTACGGATTAGTGCGCCAGGGCCCATCCGCCTGATCTACCTGCTAGAAGCCTTCGTCTCGGAACGGCCTTTTGCTCGCCCGCAGCGACTGTTCTCTTTCGAGAACCACCGCAGCGAGGTCAAACGCTCCCGACCTATCCCTTCGCCGAAATTCTGAACTCTTCTTCCAGCCCGTTCGGCCTTGCGCTCCCACCCTCGGCGACGTTCGTCACGCCTCCGGGGATGTTCGTCACACAAAGCCCGTTGCCGTCTCGCGAGCTCAAAACTATCAGATGTCCATCCAACTTTCGCTCCCCTTCAGGACTTTCGTCCCTCCAGATCGTAGCGCTCAGTCGGCGGCTGGGTCTGAGAAGCTTACCTTGGCGCCCGGCCCGTTTTTCCTTCGCTCCCCGAGAGAGTCAATCACTTTTTAAATAACTATCCACTCTCGGATCATCGTTCCAGATTCGCTACCGTTCACCAGGCTTACTGCTCTCTGAACCTCTTGGAACCATGTCCATGATGCTCTGAAACACGGTTGTAGTCAATAAAGAAATGGCCTGCTTAGGCCGATTTCCAGAGGTTTTATCGTACTTGTTTTGAACATCTTGCAAGTATTTGTTTGTGGACAAGATGTGGATAAAACAGCACCGCGCAAGGTTGTTTGAGTTATTCAGGGCGCTTTATTAACCTTTTCCGCCAGACTCAAAATCATTCCGGTATCGGTAGCCACCCATATGTGGCTCGCGTCTACGGCGGCCAGCATGGCTCTCTGTGCTACCGCGCGATAATCGACATCCACCTCTCGCCAGACGTTCAAATTGCTGCTTTCGAACATCTTCAGCTTTCCGGGAATAGGCACCTGATTTGAAGAGCCAGGCGGTTCGATGCTCGCCAGAATCGCACTTCCATCCGGTAGCACTGCCACGTCCGTAACCGCGCGGTCGCGCTCCTCGAAGAGTGTCTGAGCGACGGACTGCTTCAGCCTGGTCTTATAAACACTCGAAGGCAGCGAGAAGTAATTCATGTACTGGACCAGCATGATCGCGCTCCCATCACCGGTGAATGTCATTTTGGAGAGTGTGCCGACAATTGGAAGCGTAGAGGCTACCCAGTTCTTGCCACCGTCGAAGGTCTCGAGAATCGCCACTTTGGTCTGGTGTTCGCGCCGGTAGCGCGCCACATCAGGATCCAGCCAGATGGGACGGCCGGTAGCGTCCCGCTGAATCAAGTTGCCGACGATCACTCCGTGCTCTCCAGAAAAAGCGATGCAATCGTAGACGGTTTCCTGGGCTTCCGTAGGCGGCTGGTCGGCTGCGGCCAGCTTGCTCCATTTCTTGCCGCCATCGGTGGTCTCGTAAACCAGTTTAGGGAATCCGATGGCATAGCCATGAGAAGAATCCAGGAAATGAACCCGCAGCGCACCCTTGGGAGTCTCCAGACGGGTCCAGGAACGGCCGCTCTCAGAAGTCGCCCAAACGCCGCGATCAGTGACCATCCATCCTACCGAGTCATTGAGAAAGAAGAGCGACACTGGGCGCTCTTTCACCTCCACGACCGACCATTGTTGGCCGCCGTCGGTGGTTAACACCACTACACCTTGGTCGTGGCCATTCTTCTCGAAGACAACGCCGGCCGCGATGCAGCGCTGGGCCGAGGGGCACGCCAGATCCCGAAGCTCCAGAAGCGAATCGAGCTTTTTATAGGAGAACTGGATTGCCCAGCGCCGGCCATTTTGAGCTACCAGCAGCGGAAGGGCGAGCGAAAGAACGGCCAGAACCGCGAGATTTCTAACTGCTCCTGACACGTGCGGGACCCGACGACAAAACCAAGTCCGAGCTTTCATTGCGGCTCTTCGCCTCCATGCTCGATAACATCAGCAGACACCCGAGTTGCTCGCCCACTGTGGTGAGAAGCTCCATCTCGAAGCCGGTATGAGGATGTGGCTCGCGATGTTGCACGTTGATCACTCCCTCCACGCCGCTGCGGGAGATCACCGGCGCCGAGAGGAAAGCTTCGAAGGTGTCCTCGGGCAGATCGCGAAAGAATTTAAAGCGCGGGTCATGATAGGCTTCGCGCGAGATGGCCAGCAATCGTTTTTCACGAGCTACCCAGCCGGTCAGTCCTTCGTTCAAAGCCAGTTTTACGCTGCCTACCGCAGCGGGGTGAGGAGTATTGCTGGCGCGTAAGATCAGCTCATTCTGGTCCAGCAAGTAAAGCAGGCAGGAGTCGCATTCCATAAACTCCACCACCAACTCCACTACGCCATTAAGCGAGTCCTGGAGGGTCATGTCGCGAACCAGGAATCGGCTAATCCTCTGCAGGAGACGCAGTTCCTGCTCGGTGCGAGCGAGGCGCTGTTCTAATTCTTTGTGGCGGGACACCGGTCCTATTATCCCACGCGACGTCGAAAGCATGACTCGGGCGGAAACACGACCCGCCTCCCCAGTCTTCCCGAGGACAGTGGAGCCGTCTACTGGCAACGCGTGCCGTTGATGTAGAAGACTGTCGGCGCCGGGTTGCTGCCGCTGTAACTGCCGTTGAATCCCACGCCGGTCAAGGTTGCCCCGGCGGCGATCTGCTTGTTGTAGCTCATATCCGTGAACGTGACATTCGGACCACTCTGCGTGTGGGTTGCATTCCAGGATTGCGTCACCGCCTGGTTCGCCGGCCAGGCCCAAGTCAGTGTCCAGGAGCTGATTCTGGTGCTGCCCGTATTCTGAATCGTGAGAGCGCCAGTGAACCCGTTGTTCCACTGGGTGGACACGCTGTATCCCACGTGGCAGGCGAATCCGGCCGCGGTGGTGGCAGCGGCCTGGTTGGTAGCGGCCGACTCGCCACCTGCGCTCACTGCGCTCACCAGGAAATAGTTGGCCGTGGAAGGGCTGAGCCCGACGGCAGCGTATGTCGTCGAAGCGATTCCGCTGGCAATTCGATTCGCAGCCGAGCGCGTGAAGCCCGACGTCGTACTCCCGTACACGTCGTAAGTGACCCCGCTGGTCGCGCTCGCGGTCCAGGCCAGGTTGATTTGACTCGATCCCGCCGCCGTCGCAGTCAAGTTGGAAGGAGCGCTTGGCGCCCCCGCGTTCACCGTCTGCGGCAGCGCCGCTGAGACGGCCGGCGTATCGAAACTGTCGCCGATATAGGACGCCGTAATGGAATGCGTCCCCACAGCCAGGCCCGAAGTCGACAATGTCGCGCTACCTGAACTGACGTTCACAGTACCGAGGATTGTGCCTCCGTCCAGGAATTGGACCGTTCCCGTGGCTGTTGCAGGGGTGACGCTGGCCGAGAAAGTTACCGCCTGGCCAGCTGTGGAAGGATTCAGGCTCGACGCCAGCGCAACGGATGCAGCCGGCCTTCACAATTTGATTCAGCGTCCCCGAACTTGCCGCTGCATCCGACGCGTCGCCGCCGTAAGCCGCCGATATTGAGTGCGCGCCCTTGGCGAGCGAAGCCGTCGCGAACGATGCCGCGCCGGAAGCCAGCGAAGCCGTTCCGATCAGCGTCCCACCGTCAAAGAACTGGAGCATGCCGGTGGCCGTCGAAGGCGTCACCGAAGCTGTGAACGTGACGCTCTGGCCCACCAGGGACGGATTCGCGTTCGACGACATTGCGACCGTCGAAGCCGCCAGCACCGATTCCGGGACCGAGGTCGATTGACTCATGTAAGTGGGGTCACCGCCATAAGCGATGCCCAGCGTATGTGAGCCCTGCGCCAACGTGGTCGTGGAGTACGAGGCGCTGCCTCCCGAAACCGGAACCGTCGCCAGAACCGTACCGCCGTCGGTGAATTGCACCGTACCTGTCGCAGCCGCGGCCATGTTCGCCGTGATTCTAACGGTCTGGCCAGCCACTGCCGGACTGGGCGTAAGCCCCGCCGTCATCCCCGCCGACACTTTCACGACTTGAGAAAGCACGGCGGACGTCGACCCCGCATCTGTAGCGTCGCCGCTGTAGACTGCGGTGATTGAGTGCGTCCCCTGCGCCAGCGTGGACGTGCTGAACGAAGCCATGCCGTTGGCCAGCGTGCCCGTGCCCAGAACCGTGCTTCCATCCAGGAACTGTACTGTTCCGGTCGCAGTCGCAGGACTGACGGCGGATGTGAACATAACCGCCGCTCCGACGAACGAAGGATTCGAGGCCGAAGCCACGGTTGTAGACGTGCTTGCCTTAGGATTAACCGTTTGCGTAATGCCGGACGACTGCTGGCTCGTGTAGTTGGAGTCGCCGCTATAGTTCGCGTTCATCACGTGCGCCCCTTGCGTAAGGCTGGACGTGGTGAATGTCGCAGACCCGGCGCTGACGGTTGCCGTGCTGAGCACCGTGCCTCCATCCAGGAACTGTACGGTGCCCGTCGCCGCGGCATTCAACGTGGCCGTAAACGTAACGGTCTGTCCTGTGACCGAGGGGTCCAGGCTGGTCAGCAAATTGAGCCCCGCGTTCAGTTTTACGACTTGTGAGTAAACCGCGGAGGTGGAAGACGCATTAGTCGTATCGCCACTGTATACTGCCGTGATGGAGTGGCTCCCCTGGGTCAACGCGGAATTGACCAGCTGCGCTGTGTTTCCGGCAATGCTGACTGTTCCCAGAGACGTCGCCCCGTCAAAGAACTGTACCGAACCAGTGCCGGCGCTCACGGTTGCAGCGAACTCGACGGGATTTCCGACAGTTGAGGGATTCACCGAGGAAGTTACAACCGTGGTGGTTGCATTCTTGGCATTAACGGTTTGCGTCAACGCCGCGGACGTCGAGCCGCTATCAACCGCGTCGCCGCTATAGACCGCCGTGATCGAGTGGGCCCCCGCGGCCAGAGTGGAGGTGCTGAACGAAGCCGACCCGCCTGTCAGCATCCCCGTTCCGAGGACTGTGCTGCCATCGAGGAACTGCAGCGTGCCTGTGGCCGTGGCGGGAGTGACCACCGCACTGAACGAGACGGACTGGCCGGAGTAAGAGGGGTTCAGGCTGGAAGTCAGCGCGATTGAGGTGCTGTTCTTGACCGAGAGCGACAGTACGGGCGAGACCGCGGCGGAGTTGGACGCGTCGCCGCCGTATTGCGCGGTGAGCGAGTACGTGCCGGGGGTGAACCCGGGAACGCTCACTGTGGCCGCGCCGGCGCTGAGGGTCATGCTGCCCAGTACAGTCGCGGCGTTATAGAAAGTTACTGTGCCGGTGGCAGAGGAGGGCGAAATAGAGACGGTCAGGCCGACGGGTTGATTGGCTTGGGCAGGGTTGGGGTTAGCCGAGAATGAAAGGGTCGGCGTGGAAGAGGCGATGGTCAGCGCGAAGACCGGCGAAACGCTTCCGCCGAAGCCCGAGCTGCCGATGTATTGCGCCGAGACGTTGTGGACCCCCAGTGCCAGCGACGAAGTGGTCATCGAAGCCGATCCATTGACGGTCGCGGCCGAACCGATCACGGTGGAGGTTCCGTCGAAGAAGTACACGCCGCCTCCGGCATTGGAAGCGAGACCATTCGAGGCAGCGAGCGACGCCGTCAGCGTCACGGGCGCCCCCAGAGGAGCGGAGGCCGAGGCGGAGGAAACGGTTACGGCTGTAGCCGCAATCGAATTAGGGATGCCGTCTTCACGTACGCGATTGCCGGTCAGTTCGGCGATAAACAGCGGTTCTGACGGGCGAGCTGCCAAGCCAAAGGGGTGGCTGAGCACCGCCAAGGCCGCAGGACTGCCGTCACCGATCTGTCCGCCGTTTGCCGTGGCGTTGCCGTCCCCCGCTATAGTCCAAATCAAGCCGGAGTTATCGATGGTCCGCACACGGTTATTGCCAAAGTCCGAGAAGACCAGATTCCCGGAGTAGAGAATCACGTTGGCGGGCTGGTACAAATTAGCTGTGGTGGCCGTAATTCCGTCGCCATTGAACCCCGCGGCTCCAGTGCCGGCCACGGTGGTGATGATGCCGGTGCTGCCGTCCACGCGGCGGATAACGTTGTTTAGCATGTCGGCAATGTATAAATTGCCGCTGTCGTCAACAGTCACACCGGCCGGCGAGTTGAGGCTGGCGAACGTGGCAAGCCCGCCGTCTCCAGCAAACGCGGCGACGCCGTTGCCGGCCACGGTGCTGATGTAACCAGTGCTGCCGTCTATGCGGCGAACCCGGTTATTGCCGGAGTCCGCGATGAAGATGTTCCCCGTGGCATCGATAGCCAGACCAGTGGGCAGGTTGAGCAACGCGCTGTTGGCAGGTCCACCATCGCCGGCAAATCCCGAACTGGTTCCACCAGCGACAGTAGTGATGATGCCGGTGATGGCGTCGATACGGCGGATGCGGGCGATACCACCGCCGCCACCGCCCCCTCCTCCTCCGCCGCCTTGCGCCGAGACGCAAGTCTCAGAAAGGTAAAGATTGCCCCACGGATCCAGCTTCATATCGCAGGGGTTGGCGAGCTGCGCCGCAGTAGCGAGTCCGCCGTCACCTCCGGTGCCGCCTCCGGCTACAGTAGTGATCAAGCCAGTGCTCGCGTTCACCAAACGGATGAGGGAATTGCCGGATGCAGCGATGTAGAGGTTGCCGACCGGATCGATGGCTAAGCCCGCAGGATTAGTAATGATCGCATTCGTAGCAGGTCCTCCGTTGCCGGGAAAAGATCCGTTGGGGTTGCCGGCGTACGTGTAAATGTAGCCGATCTGCGCGCTTAGCAGGCCTGAGCAGGCCAGCAGCACGATCAGGACAATCGCGGTCCGTCGGTTGATCAAGAAGGTCTCCAAGTCGGGTGGACTAAGAGTCGCACGCGAGCGAGGCGATTTGAATTAGAGCTTCGCCTTAGAGCGTAGAGGAAACGATCTAATGCTCTTACTTATCTACGCTTGCTGCGCCACGTTCCAACGGCCGCGGCTCGGAAACGTCAGTGGTAATTCGGAAAAGCAGGGTGCTGGTGGACCGGTAGCGGATGCTTATTCAACTCCGCTAAGGCCACTTCGACCGCTTTCTCCAGCTGTGGGTCATGCCCGGCACGCACGGCGGCGGGATCCTGGTCGATTTCGACGTCCGGTGAAACGCCATGGTTCTCGATCTCCCACTCCCCGTTGGCGGGATTCCAGAAGGCCAGGTTGGGAGCCGTCACGCCGCCCCCGTCGATCAATTCCGGAAAGCCGAAGATTCCCACCAGGCCACCCCAGGTGCGCTTGCCTACTAACGTTCCGATGTGACGCTGGCGAAACATCCATGGCAGAGCATCGCCGCCGGAGCCGGCATATTGATTGATAATCATCACCTTGGGCCCATAGATCGCATTTTGCGGGGTGGTGAAATCCTGGCCCCAGCGCGTGGTCCAGTGGCTTAACTCGGTGCGCCCGAGGTAATCCACAATGTAATCCGCCACTTGGCCGCCGCCATTAAAGCGTTCATCGATTACAGCTCCTTCGCGACCCACCTGCGCGAAATAGTAACGGTTGAAATTCACGAATCCGGCTTCGGCGGTGTTCGGCAAGTAAACGTAAGCGAGCCGCCCGCCGCTCAAACGGTCGACCTTCCTCCGGTTCTCCTCGATCCAGGCCAGGTTGCGAAGACCGTATTCGTCGTCGACCGGCACCACCGTCACTTCTCGCGAACCAGAGCCGTCCGCATTCGGACCAACGCGCAGCAGGACCTGTTTTCCGGCGGTCTCCTCGAAGAAGCTGTACAGGTTTTCGGTGGCATGCAGATCGCGCCCGTTCACAGCCAGAAGAAAGTCGCCAGCTTGGACATTCACGCCGGGCTGTGTAAGGGGCGCTTTAAGCTGTGGGTTCCAGTTTTCACCGTTGAAGATGCGCGCGAAGCGGTAATGGCCGTTTTCGATTTTGTAATCGGCGCCGAGCAGGCCTCCACGAACTTTTTTGGGCGCAGGGATGTCGCCTCCCCCGACGTAAAGATGCCCCACCGTGAGCTCGCCCAGCATTTCCTCAAAGAGATAGTTCAGATCGGCGCGACTGGCGACATTTTGAAGATAGGGCTCGTATTTCTGCGACGCGGTCTGAAGGTTGAGGCCGTGATGAGCGGGGTCATAGAAGAAGTCACGCTCGATGCGCCATACCTCGTGGTACATTTGCTTCCACTCGGCACGTGGATCGACGCGCACCTCCACCGCATCCAGATTCAGCTTGCCTTCGCCGGGTTTGGGAGGAGCCGAGGTCGCGCCAATGAAAAAGGCCGGGGCATCAAGCGGCCCCTGGCTGTACAGCATCTTCTCGCCGTTGTCGGAGACCTCAAACGTATGGATATTCTCGAGCAGCTTTTCTGTCTTCCGGGTCTTGAGATCGAATTTGTACTCGATGTTGGAGGGCCGCTGACCGGGAGCCTCGGCGACTTCACGCACGAATAGGATTCCGGTCTTACCCACATCCATGCCGCCATAATTGCGTGCCGGGATCGGCAGCGCGACCACGCGCTGATCGATGTTGTCGAGATCGATCTTGACGTTTTCAGGCTTCTTGGACTTCGTCCGGCTTATTGCTTTTGGCGTCAGGTTTCTTCTCGTCGGCCTTATTATCGTTGGCGGCTTTCTCCTCATCGCTTTCGGGCGCGACCGGCGAGGCGTCGGATTTGTTTAGCACCACCGCGTAAACGGTGCGAGTGCTGGGGTGAGCATCGCTCGACATATCCAGCCACGCGGTGGATAGGCCCAGGTTCGTGCTGGCATTGAAATAGAGGTACTTGCCATTTCTGTCGAACAAAGCATTCTGGGCATCGCTCATGCCGTCAGAGACCTGCTGCGATTTGGCGGTTTCGATCGAATAGAGCATCACGGCGCGGAGGTGATTCTTGAGGAGCTTGGTGTAAGCGATCCATTGGCTGTCGCTGGACCAATCCGGATTCAGGTTGTGCTCCGGAGTATCGTATGTATCGGCGTCGATCCGCATCGGCGTCCGCTTCTCCAGGTCGATGTACCATAGCTGCAGCCGGTTGTCGGTGTAGGTGATCTTCTTGTTGTCCGGCGACCATTTGGGCGAATAGTAGAACGCCGACGGTTTGCCGAGATCGATTTTTTCCACGTCGCCCAGGCCGTTCTGGGCGCGGATGTGAAGCTGATATTCGCCGGATTCATCGGAGAAATAGGCAATGCGCTTGCCATCGGGAGACCAGACCGGGTCGCGCTCGGCAACACCGGGAGAATTCGTCAGATTGCGGACGTCGCCTTTCTCGGCGGGCACCGTCAGGATCTCGCCGCGCGCCTCGAACAGAGCACGCGCTCCGGTGGGTGAAAGCTTGGCGTGCGCGAAGTTCCCGTTGACCTTCGCAAATGCCGGCCGCATGGACGGAATGTCACCGGATAGACGAACGTCGATTCGTTTGGCCGCGCCCGATTGCAGATCATACAGGTGAATACCGCCGAACTGCTCGTACACAATCGCCCCCGGGCCTGCACTGGCCGACTTGATGTCCAATCCTTCGTTGCGTATGACTTCGGTCACCTTGTGCGTGCGAGTGTCATAGGCGCACAACGACGCCGCGCCACTGCGGTCCGAGAGGAAATAAATCTTGTCGCCAACCCACATGGGGTTGAAGATGTTGGCGTTGTCGTCAGGAATTTTCTCTAGCTGCGCATCGGCCAGGCGGGCGATCCAGATCTTGCTGGTACGGCCGCCGCGGTACCGTTTCCAGGACGCGAAGGCCCGTGGATCGGGTTCGTAGGCAAGGCGTTGACCATCCGCGGAGAAAGCGCCAAACGCGGCCATTGGCAAGTCGACCGGCGTCGGAAATTTGCCGTCGACGGGGATGAGAAAGAGGCGCTGGAAGCGCGAGTAGCTGTCGCGCGCGGAGCGAAACAGGATCTGTTTGCCGTCAGGCGTCCAGGCCACCGGAATATCAACGCCCGGGTGATAGGTAAGCCGCTTCGGCGTGCCCCCGGCGGCGGGCATGACGTACACGTCGACATTACCGTCATATTCGCCGGAGAAAGCGACCAGGCTTCCGTCGGGGGAAAAGACGGGGTTGGTCTCCGTGCCGGCCCCTGCCGTCAGCCGCAGCGCGTCTCCTCCCTCGCGCGGAACGCTCCACAAGTCGCCTGCAAACGAGAAGACGATGTGGGTCTTGCTGAGGGTTGGTTTCTGGGCCAGCAAGTAATTCTCGGCAGCGGTGGACGGTACGGCAGCGCAAACGAACAGGGCGAGCGTAGCAATCTTGTACATATTACGCTCCATCTTATCGAAGCTGCGTGTTAGACGAAAGCCGTCGCCTGGCGCGCCAAAGCATGGCGGCGCGCCGCTGTTCGATAATTGAATTTGAATCTGAAAGCTTTGCGGAAGCACTGGGACATGTTCGCGTCCCGCGATCCAATGTGGGCGATTCTGACGCACCCCGATCGCAAAGATAGCGGCTGGGATAAACGCGAGTTCTTTGAGACCGGGGTTTTGGAAATCGCGCATTCCGTCGAGCAGGTAAAAGCCTGTGTCCCTCACCTCAGGAATCGTCGGGCGCTCGATTTCGGTTGCGGCGTAGGCCGTCTCACGCAGCCCTTGGCCCAGCATTTTGAGCAGGTGTGTGGAGTGGATATTTCCACCTCCATGATTCAGCAAGCCAAGGACTACAACCAGCACGGCGACCGCTGCCAATACGTGATGAATCCGACGGACGACCTGCGGATATTCCCCGACGAGCATTTCGACTTCATCTATTCCAACATCACCTTACAGCACATGCCGCCGCGTTATAGCCGGCGCTACATTGTCGAGTTCATGCGCGTGCTCGCGCCGGGCGGCGCGCTATTATTCCAGATCCCCAGCAAACCGCGGCAAGTGGGAACGAAGCTGGGGCGCGCGATCCGTATCTTCTATTACCGCTTCCTTTGGGACCTTCTCCATCCAGACACGCCTTACATGGGTATGTACGGGATCCCCCAGGAGGAAGTCGTCAGGTTGATTACAAGTCATGGCGGCCGTTTGATTCACAATCATCTCGATCCGGCAGCCGAGCCGGAATGGGAGGGCTACCGCTACTTGGTGACACGGACCACGCCAGAGTCAGGTATAGTCCCATTAGTACCATCTGACAAAACTATGACAGGAGCCAACTGACGTAGTACCATAGGTGAATCATTATGATTTACGGAAGGAGACCTTCCTAATGTGGAATAAACGTAAAGAAGAAGAATACCCGCCGAAAGCCGGCCCAGCGCCCGCGGCTCCGGCAAGCCAAATCAAGGAGAACCCCCCATGTCGACGAATCCAGTCCCAGCCATCATGCCTCCGACTCCCGAGGACCTGCCATCATCGGAAAGTCGGTGATGATAAAGGCCAGATCTTCAGCCGGGAAGACCTGACCATCGACGGCGAAATCGAAGGTTCCGTCGAGCTGCATGAGCACCGTCTGACGGTGGGGCCGAACGGAAAGCTGCAGGCCGGCGTGAAGGCTCGCGAAGTGGTCGTGCTCGGCACAATCCACGGCAATGTGGAAGCGTCCGACAAGATCGACATTCGCAAGGACGCCAAGCTGGTGGGAGACATCAAGACCGCGCGCATCGTGATTGAAGACGGAGCATACTTCAAAGGCAGCATCGACATCGCCCGGCCAGAAACCACCAAGCCCGGCTGCTTCGCCCGGCGTAAAGCGCACGCGGTTCCACCGCCTACGCCGGCTGGTGCCGCGGCAGTTACGGCTGCGGCCGGCGATCAGATCGCTGACTGGCCTGATCTGATGAGTCGGGAAAGGGTGGAGCATTGCTGAAAGACCGGTTGAGATCGGAACCGGGTTCCCCCGTCGCTTCACTCGCACCGAACGGGGCGCTGTTCCGCGGCTCAGCCGCAAAACCGAGCCAGCAACGGACTGGATCAGTTCTTCTCGTCCCTCCAGGATCAGGAGAACCTGTCGATTCTGGATTTTTCGGGCGCCAGCCAGGCCAATATCAGCTTCATCACTTCCATGGGGCATCGCATCTATTCCAACGATATCGTGCGGACGATGGAAGAAGCTTTCGGCAGCGACGGAGAGTTCGTCGCCAATCAAGCGGATCCGGTGCGCGCCGCGACGTTTTTGCGCGAAAATCTGGAATTTCCCGACCATAGTTTTGACGGAGCGCTCATCTGGGACACGCTGCAATTCCTGGCTCCGCCGTTGTTGCAGGACACCGTGGACCGGTTGTTTCGCATTCTGCGTCCGCAGTCTTCCCTGCTGGCGTTTTTCCACGCCGAAGAGAAGGCCGAAACCGGCCCGCTTTACTCCTATCGCATTGTCGAATCGAAGATCATGTCGTTGACCCCGCGCGACCAGGTACGGCCAGTGCAGTATTTCAACAATCGCAGCCTGGAAAAGCTGTTCCAGAAGTTTCACTCCGTGAAATTCTTCCTCACCCGGGATCACTTGCGGGAAGTGATTGTAAGAAGGTAGCGCATCCGCGCTACGCGATCAGGGACGAATTTCAGTGATGTTTTGTCGCTGGCGTTTTGGGCGTAGCTGGGTTGTCTGCCTTGCTGCTCGTTTTCGGCGTCCCGATGTGATCGGCTAACTGATCGCCAGTAAAATTGTCTGTGTTGCTTTCGTCAATTTCCGGCAGCATGGTCGCATTCCATTCGTCCCACTCAGCAACCATGCGGTCATAAATATCTTTGCGGCGAACCTTCAGGTTGGCGCGCTCCATAGGATCTTCAACGACATTGAAAAGAAAAGTGTTGTCGAGGATCTTCAGATACTTGTATTCGCCGTCTCTGGCCGCTCGCTGTGCATTCGCCTTGTAACGCCAGAACAGTTTGCGCTCTACTGATGCTGCGTTCTGTGTAAGCATCGGCAATAAATTGACGCCATCGGGCGGGAACGCCGGATCAGGCGAGATGCCCGCGGCCGCCAGCAGCGTCGGCATCCAATCCATGCTGATCGCCGCCTGATCGGTCGTTCTGCCCTGGGGAATGCGCGCCGGCCAGGAGATGATTGCCGGTATTCGTAGTCCGCCTTCCAGCAATTCAGTCTTGCGGCCTGTGAAAGGCCATGTATCCGCGAATCGTTCCCCGCCATTGTCGCTGGTGAAGATTACAATGGTGTTCTCCGTCAAACTGTTCGCATTCAGCGCTTCCACAACACGGCCTATCTGAAGATCCATTTCGGCAATCATGCGTTGATAGATCTTTTGCGTTCCGCCGTCGAAATCACGTAGATTCGTGCCCCGAAGACGGTTCGACTCCGCCTCATCACCCGGCCCTTCCCACGGCCAGTGCGGCGCGTTGAAATGCAAACTCATCAGAAATGGACGGCTTGATTTCGCATATCCATTCACGACGTCCACAGCACGACTGCCGAACATATCCGTCAGGTAGCCCATCTCGTGGACCAGAACGTCGCCGTCCCACAGATTTGAATCGTGCGCATAGTAATCGGAAGAGCCCCCGCGGAATCCGTAGAAATGGTCGTAACCGCTTTGAAGAGGGCCATATTTCGGCAGTACGCCGAGATGCCATTTTCCGACCAGCGTCGTTCCGTAGCCGGCCTTTCTCAACAGAGACGGGAGGGTAGGGTGGTCCGGCGGCAGCCCCACATCGCGGCCTGTCAACGGCTCCTCCAACCCGATTGGCAGCCGGTACTGGTAGCGGCCGGTGATTAACGCAGTGCGGGTAGCGGAACAGACCGCGGAGTTTGCGTAGGCCTGCAGAAACCGAATGCCCTTGTCCGCCAGGCTATCGATGTTCGGTGTACTGATATCAGGTCGTCCGTAGCACGACGCATCGGCATAGCCGAAATCGTCAGCCATGATGAATACGACATTCGGAGGACCTGACGCCCGTTGACCGAATAGATTGTCAGCGCTGGATGCAAGTGCGGCGGTCCCAAGCGCAGCAGTGTGAAGCAGCGTCCGACGCGTTACGTCAGTTGGCATTTCAATTTCGTTCCCATGGCGAAGCAATACGTGGCCGCGTCGCGGTTCTCCCAAGTCTACTCTACGAAGGTCATGCTACGGCGATTGCCGATCATCTGAGCTAAAGTCGATCTGGAGATGAGCAAATATGGTTTTCTAGCGCTCTTTTGTTTGCTACTTGGGCCCCTGCTTGTTTCCGCGGCAGATACCGTCACGTTTCCGAGCGGGAAAATCACGCTTCACGGAGAGTTGTACAAGCCGGAAGGGCAAGGGCCGTTTCCCGCCGTCGTTTATAACCACGGGAGCGCTGCTGGCATGTTGAGCAAACAGGCCTTCGACGCGCTTGGTCCGGCGTTCGCAAGCCATGGATGGGTGTTCTTTGGACCTTACCGGCGAGGCCAAGGTTTGAGTGCCTCGGCGGGCCCATACATCGGTGATCAGATCGCTGCGGCCGAGAAGAAGGGCGGCATCTCCGCCGGTGCCGCTGCCATGGTCCGGTTGCTTGAGACGGATCACTTGGACGATCAGTTGGCGGCCCTGAAATGGTTGCGAACGCAGAGCTTTGTTCAGCCCGATCGCATCGCAGTGGCTGGAAACTCGTTTGGCGGCATCGAGACCGTGCTCGGCGGAGAACGAGCGAACTACTGTGCGGCAATCGATTCAGCGGGTGGCGCTCAGAGTTGGGCCGAGGCGCCGGAACTGCAATCGGTCATGACTCGGGCGGTTCGAAATGCCAATGCGCCGATTTTCTTTTTCCAAGCAGCGAACGACTACGACCTCTCACCGAGCAAGACTCTCTCAGCCGTGATGAAGGCTGCGAACAAGACTTTCGAGCTGAAGATCTATCCCCCCTACGGCGGCTCTCGTCAGGATGGCCACACATTTGGCTATTTCGGATCTGCTGTCTGGTCCACTGACGTCTTCCGGTTTCTGAACCGGCATTGCGCCAAATAGGCGGCCGTCTATTTGTGGTGATCTTTTCGAATCTGGAGAAGGTCAGTGAAGGATCTCATGCCTTGCGCCATGGTCACCTTGGTCCCTTCCACATTGCTCCAGCGCACCGGCACCTCCACGGCCCGCAAGCCAAGCTTCTGGGCGATCACGAGATCTTCAACGTCGAAACTGAAGCCGTCTTGCTCCTGACGGGTAAACACCTCTTTGGCCGCATCGGCGCGATAAAGCTTGAATCCGCACTGGGTATCGTGGAAGGGCAGGCCCGTCAGCTGTGCGCATCACCAGATTGAAGAAGCGTCCCGAATATTCGCGAAACGCCGATTGATGCACCGCGACTAAAGACCGGTCGACTGCGCGGGAACCGATAGCGATCACGGCATTTTGCGCGGCGGCGGAGGAATAAAGCTTTTTCAGCTCTTCGATGGGAGCGGAAAGGTCGGCATCGGTGTAAAGAATCCAATCGCCTTCGGCGTCCAGCATGCCGTGGCGTACTGCATAGCCCTTGCCTTTGTTGCCGGGGTTCCGCAGCAAGCGAACGGGCGAAGGAGGCTGGCTGTACTCCTCGGCGACTCCGGCGGTGGCGTCGCGCGAACCGTCGTCCACGACGATCACCTCCCGGAATTTTAATCGTTGCTGCTTCAGCCATTCCAGGATTCGATCCAGAGTCTCCGGGCAGCCGGCTTTCCTCGTTATACGCCGGGATGACAATAGAGAGAGAGTCCAACGGTCAATTATACTTGTGGCACGGGCATTTTCGCCTATGCTCGCTCTAAAAACATAGGAGCTCACATATTGTCATTGGAAGACGAGTTGTACCAGCAGCGCATCGACCGCATCGCCAAAATCGAAGCGCTGGGCTTTCAGCCTACGGGCAGCCGGTTCGATTTCACGCCATACGATTCCGCGGATTCTGGCGGAGTATGGCGCAAAAGACCGCCGAGCAGCTGGAGCCGCGCGTCACCGTGCGCATGGCCGGGCGGATCGTCACCAAGCGGCTGCATGGGCAAGGCCGGCTTCGCGCATCTGCAGCAGGACGGCGAGCGGCTGCAGATCTATGTCCGCAAGGACGCCGTGCCGGAGAAGGATTACGCGCTGTATCAGATCCTCGACATCGGCGATATTGTCGGCGTCGAAGGATACCTGTTCCGCACCAGGACCGGCGAACTGAGCGTCCATGTCGAGCGGCTGGACTTCCTGTCGAAGACGCTGCTCTCGATGCCCGAGAAATGGCATGGCCTGGAAGACGTCGAGACGCGCTACCGCCAGCGCTATCTGGATCTGATCGCGAATCCGGAAGTTCGCAAGGTGTTCGTGACGCGGGCGAAGATCATCGCGTCGCTGCGGCGGCAGCTGGAGGCGCACGGATTTCTGGAAGTGGAGACGCCGATGATGCAGCCGCTCTACGGCGGCGCGGCGGCACGGCCGTTCATCACGCATCACAACACGCTGGACATCGATCTTTACCTGCGCATCGCGCCGGAGCTGTATCTTGAAGCGGCTGGTGGTGGGCGGCTTCGAACGCGTCTACGAAATCAATCGCAACTTCCGCAACGAAGGCATCTCGACGCATCACAATCCGGAATTCACGATGCTCGAGTTTTATCAGGCCTACACCGACTACCACGGCATGATGGATCTTTCCGAAGAGCTGCTGCGCCAGGCGGCCATCGACGCGACCGGCTCGGCGGTGGTCGAGTATCAGGGCGAGAAGATCGATTTCGGAAGATTCCGCCGCGTGACCATGCGCGAAGCGGTCGGCGACTCGAGCTTGAAGGGCCACGCGCTGGTGGAGGCGTTCGAGCGAGACGTCGAATCGACGCTGATCCAGCCGACCATCGTCTACGATATCCGGTGGAAGTTTCGCCGCTCTCGAAGAACAAGCCGGACGATCCGGAATTCGTGGAGCGCTTCGAGATCTACATCGCCGGCATGGAGATCGGCAACGCCTTCACCGAGTTGAACGATCCGCGCGAGCAGCGGCACCGCTTCGAAATGCAGCTCGCCATGCGCGAGAAAGGGCGACGAAGAGGCGCATCAGATGGACGAGGATTACGTCCGCGCGCTGTCTTACGGCATGCCGCCCACGGGCGGCGAAGGCATCGGGATCGACCGGTTGACGATGATTCTGACCAACTCGCGCTCCATTCGCGACGTGATTTTGTTCCCGCTGTTGCGTCCGCTGATGAGCACGCCAGACTTTCGAATTTTTCGTCGCGGCTCGCTATCTGCGCGCCAAGCGCAAGCAGGCGGTGATCTCTGTCATTACCGTGATCTCCATCGTCGGAGTCGCGGCCGGCGTGATGGCGCTGGTGATTGGCCTGGCGATCAACAACGGCTTTCGGCGACACTTGCAGCAGAGCCTGCTCGGACGTACGGCGCACGTCATGCTGCTCGAACCAGCAAGCGTCGCAGGGCATCGCGAACTGGAAACAGCTCGAGCCCGGCTTTGCGCAAATTGCCGCACGTGACCAGCGTGTCGCCCGGTCTCTACGGAAAGGTCTTGCTCACCGGTCCGCTAGGCGGCGCCAGGCGGACGGAGCCGATATTAAAGGCGTTCCGTTGGACACGCCGCCGGACATGCTGCGGCATTTGAAGCAGGCTCGTTCGACGAGCTGAAGAACGACACCGGGCTGCCTGGCATCATTCTCGGGGCGCGCCTGGCGCAGAATACCGGCATGCTGCTGCACAGCGTGGTCAACGTGATCAGTCCCGCAAGGCGAACTGACGCCCTTCGGCCCGAAGCTCACTCGCTATCAATTCCGCGTGGTGGGCATTTTCGAGTCGGGCTTCTACGATGTCGATTCAACTATGGCGTTTACCTCTCTTCAAGTCGGCCCAGCAGGTGTTCGACACCGGCAACGTCGTGAGCAATATTGAGCTGCAGCTGGACGATATCTACAAGGCCCCCGAGGTGGCACAGGCAGCGGAGAAAGCACCGGTGGCAAGCCTTGGTCGCCAATACCTGGATGGAGCAGTACCGCCAGATCCTGAGCGCGCTCAATATGGAGAAAGTGGTGACGGCGATCACGATCGGCCTGATCCAACTGGTCGCCGCGCTGAATATTTTGATCACTCTGATCATGATGGTGATGGAAAAGAACCGCGACATCGCGGTTCTGATGTCGATGGGGGCCAAGCGGCAGCAGATTCGTAAGATTTTCGTGCTCCAGGGCGTGCTGATCGGCGTGGTCGGCACGTCGATCGGGCTGGCAGCTCGGCTACACGCTGTCCTATTCTCGCCGATCACTATCACTGGCTGCACCTTGAATCAAGAGGTCTACTCGTTCAGCTATGTTCCGTTCAACCCGCGCTGGCAGGACGGCATCTGGATCGCGGCGGCGGCCATCTTCGTCAGCTTCATCGCCACGCTTTATCCGGCCCGCAGCGCCACCCGGATCGCCCCGGTGGAGGCGCTGCGATATGAGTGAGAACAGGTTGTGGATGGTAGGAAAAGTCTTGCCACGGCGCTACAATCGAAACTATCTATGTTTCAAATCGCGCCTCGTTCGCCGGTTTATGACGTCGTCATTATCGGCTCCGGGGCCGGCGGCGGAACCGTAACCAAGGTCCTCGCCGATCTGGGCGTAAACGTCGCTCTGCATCGAGGCCGGGCCGCCGATCGATCCGCCAAAGATTTCAAGGAGCACATGTGGCCGTATCAGGTGCCGCACCGCGGCATCGGCGACGGCGGCGCGGGTTATTTCGGCCCGACTCCCTGGGCCTTCGGATACTTCACGACTACATCGGGAGGCTGGCAGTTTCCCGGCGAACCCTACACGGTCGCGCCCGGCAGCAAGTTCGAATGGTTTCGCTCGCGCGTGGTCGGCGGACGAACCAATCATTTCGGCCGCATCTCGCTGCGCTTCGCCGATTATGACTTCACGCCGTACAGCCGCGACGGCCTGGGCACGGATTGGCCGATTACTTACGACGAGCTCGCGCCCTACTACGACAAAGCTGAGAGCTTCATCGGCGTCACGGGCAGCAAGGAAGGCATCCGCAGCGCTCCCGACGGAATGTTTCAGCAGTGCCCGCCGCCTCGCGTACATGAAATGCTGGTGCAGCGCGCGGCGAAGAAGCTGAACATTCCCTGCATTCCTTCGCGCCTGGCCGTGATCACGCAAGCCGACCAACGGGCGCCCGGCCTGCCATTACTGCGCCCAGTGCGGCCGCGGCTGCGTCACGGCGTCGAACTATTCCTCGAGCCAGGTGCAGGTCTTCCCCGCCATGAAGACCGGGCGAGTGAAGCTCTTTACCGGCGCTATGGCGCGCGAGCTGATCGCCGATGCGTCGGGCAAAGTCACCGGCGTTTCTTACATCGACAAAGCCACTCGAACCGAGAAGGCAGATCCGCTGCCGCTCGGTGGTTCTGGCCTGCGGCGCGTGCGAATCCGCGCGCTTGCTGCTCAATTCGAAATCCGCTACGCATCCGAACGGCCTCGCCAATGGATCCGGCCATGTGGGACGGAATCTGACGGACAGCGTCGGCTACGCGCTGGGCGCCAACATCCCCGCGCTCGAAGAGTTGCCCCGCCACAACTCGGACGGCATGGGTGGCATGCACGTCTACATTCCCTGGTGGCTGTGGGACGCCAAGAACAAGGAGTTTCCGCGCGGCTACCACGTCGAGATCAGCGGCGGCTTCCACATGCCCGGTATCGGCTCGTTTCGGGCGCGAATGCCGCGAACACGAAGGCTACGGAAAGGATCTCAAGGATTTCATTCACGCCCGCTACGGCGCTTACGTCAGTTTCGCCGGCCGCGGCGAGCAGATTCCGAACGAAAATACCTACTGCGATATCGATCCCGACGTGGTCGATCAATATGGCATTCCGGTGCTGCGCTTCCATTTCAAATGGACGGACAACGAGCTGAAGCAGGCGCAGCACATGCACGATACGTTCCAGGCGATTCTCGAAACCATGGGCGGCAAGGTTACCAGGCCGCGGCCCAATTTCATGGCCGGCGAAGGCATCTCGATGGGCGGCGAGATCATTCACGAGCTCGGCACGATCCGCATGGGAAATGATCCGAATACGTCGGTATTGAACAAATACTGCCAGGCGCACGAGGTCAAGAATCTGTTCGTGGCCGACGCCGCGCCGTTTGTCAGCAATCCGGACAAGAATCCGACGCTCAGTATCATCGCGCTGGCTTGGCGCACCGCCGAATATCTGGCGGAGGAAATGAGGAAAGGCAATGTCTGAACTCTCCCGGCAGGGATCTGCTGCAGAGCATCGCGCTGTCGGTGACCGCTGGGCGGCTTGAGTCCGGCGGCGGCGCAGCATGTTCACAGCATGGCGGCGGAGGAGAAAAGCGGCCACCGGCGTCTACAAAGCCGAAGGCTCTGACATCCGCACGAATACCAGACGCTGCAAAAGCTGGCCGACCTGATCGTTCCCCGCGGACGAAAGTCGCCGGGCGCGGCGGCTTCCGGCGCGTGCGAGTTCATCGACCTGCTGGCCAGCCAGAATCCGCAGCTGCTCGGCATCTATACCGGCGGAATCGCCTGGCTCGACCAGACCGATGCGAGCGGCGCTATCGGCACGGATTTCGTCAGCGCCAAGCCCAGCAACAGACCGCGCTGCTGGACCTGATCGCCTATCGCAAGAACGAATCGCCGAAGCTCGGGCCCGGGCATTCAGTTTTTCGACTGGGCGCGCCGGATGGTGGTGGATGCCTATTACACCAGCCCCGCCGGCATCAAAGCCATCGGCTACATGGGCAACACGGCTGTTGCGAAGTTCGAAATTCCGCAAGAAGCCATCGACTACGCCCTAAAACGCAGCCCGGCCTGAAGATTAAGACCAATAGACAGAAGCTTATAAAGGCCTACGGCAAAAATCTTACTCCTCACCCTAAAGTGGGGGGAGTACCCCGCCGATCAATGGGCTATGACACCCCCAAAGGAGGGTAATTCAAAAATGAATAAAAATGGGGACCTGACAGCCATAGCCCATTGCCTGATCGAGTACGTGGAGGATCTTCTTACCGCCAGCCCGAAAGAGTCGTTTAGCAAAGTCGAAATGCTGGTGCTTTTGAACGCGGTCAAGAACGACCGGGAGCTGATGGCATTGCTCGGAAGCTACTCTCAATCGCCTGTGAGGTCTCCGAAATTCGCCTGACCCGGCGACGCGGTGACACTACAACTTAAACTGTAAGGCTCAGTGTATCAGTGCTTTACAGGAAGGCACCAATTCAGCTTTGCCGCGCGGGGTGTAGCGTAAAGACGGATGTCTTAAAGGCTACATATATGATTATCAAACCCTCAGTCCGGATGGCAGCGGCGTCAGTAATTTTCGCGCTAGCCGCCAGCACCTCGGCGGTGGCGCAGACGACGTTCGTCCCGATCCGACTTAAGTGCGCCGGGCCGGCGTATATCGACCCCAAGGCCAATTGTGGAGCGCCGACCCGGGCGACGGCGGAGGGCTCACTTACAGCTCGACTGCTCCGATTACTGGAACAAGCATGGGGCCGCTTTATCAGAGCTCGAGGTCCTGGAATTCCACCGCCGCCCCTGCAGCCTATAGCTTCAACGTGCCGAACGGCATTTATAGTGTGTTTTTGAAGTTCGCTGAAACCTCCGCCACGCAGGCTGGTCAACGCGTCTTCAACGTCTTGATCAACAATCAAAGCGCCCTGACTAACTTCGACATTCTGGCTTCTGCCGGCGGAGCTAATATCGCGCTGGATAAGCAGTACACGGTCGCGGTTTCAAACGGCGAAGTGGACATCGCCCTGGTGAGCGTGACCGGATCGCCGATGATAAGCGCGATGCAGATCACCTCGGCGACTGCCCAATCGCCCTATGAGATTGTCGCGAAATTTCACCCCGCGCCAGGCGCCACAAGTTTTTCGCTTCCAGATATGCCCATAATCGGCACGCTGCGGGTGTATCGGAACGGTCTGCTCTTGTCGGACAGCAATGATTACTTTCTGTCGGACGCTCAACTTTGGTTTCAGCCCGGACAATCACCCCAGGCCCCGGACCTCATCCAGGTTATCTTCCAACACTAATTCCCGGTATTGGCGTGGGATTTGGGCTGGTAAGCGCAGAACGGATCTTCCGCCAGCGGGTTGCCGGTGGCTTCATAAGCGCGGGCGCGCGAACCGCCGCACAGCGCGTGATACTCGCAATAGCCGCAGCGTCCTTCAAACTGCGTCGGATCGTGCAGCGATTGAAAGGCGGGGCGTTGCGATAAACATCGGCCAACGCGATCCCGGCGCACATTGCCGACCACTAACGGCAGGAAGCCGGCCGGGCAGATGTCGCCCGTGTTCGATACGAACACGATGCCGTGGCCGTCGCGAATTCCGAAGCCGCGATAGGCGCTGCTGCGCTTGATCTGGTCGCCGGTGATGCCTTCGTCCCGCATCCGCTCCAGAGCCACGCGCCGGTAGGAAGGAGCTTCGGTGGTCGCGACCGTAAACGGCGCGACCTTGGACGTATCGTAGACCCAGCTCATGAGCTTTTCGCCATCTTCGGGCGAGAGCGGCTGCAGCACTTTGCCGCGGCCAACCGAAATCAGAAAGAACAGGCTCCAGCGCGCGACGCCGAACGGCTTCAAGCAGTTCGTAGATGGCGGGAACGTCGGCGGCCGTCTCGGCGGCCGCCAGCGTGTTCACCTGCAGCGGCATTTCGAGTTCCTGCGCCCAGCGGATGGCCTGCATGGTGCGGTCGAACGTGCCGGGGACGCCGCGGATGGAATCGTGGCGCTGAGCAGTCGAGCCATCCAGGCTCAAGCCCCAGCCCCTCCACGCCGTGTTCCTTCAGCCGCACCAGCACCTCGCGCGTGAGCGCCGGGGTGGCGGCCGGCGTGATGGAAACGCCGATCCCGAGCTTGCGGGCTTCATCGATCAATTCGTAGAGGTCTTTGCGGGCCAGCGGATCGCCCCCGGTGAGGATCAATTGCGGCAAAGGATCGCCAAAATCCCCAATTTGACGCAGAAAAGCGACGCTTTCTTCGAAGTTAGCTCCCCGGGATGGGCCATTGGGAACGGCTTCGGCGCGGCAATGGCGGCAGGCCAAAGCGCAGGCCTGAGTCATTTCCCAATAGATGTTTAGCGGTGTTTGGGCGTAATCCCGCGGCTTGTGGTGAGAGGAGCTAACATGCTGAAGCGTAAGGGCCGGCATATGGGAACATCAAGCAATTGACGGGCCAAAAGTTTGCTATTTGACGCCCAACTGATCGAACAGAAAAGCCTGCACGTCCGCTTGCTCGGCCAGGTATTCGCTCAGCGCGGTGCCAATCCCATGGCCCGAGTTGCTGCTGGTCCGCAGCAGGACCGGATGCTTGGTGCCGCTGGCCTGCAGCCGGGCGGTCATCTTGCGCGAGTTCAGCGGATCGACGCGCGGGTCGTTGTCGCCGGTCAGAAACAGGACGGCAGGATATTGGTCCCGTCCACCACGTGATGGTAAGGCGAGTAGGCATACAGGGCGCGGAACTGGTCGGGCTCCTTCACCGTGCCGAATTCCGTGACATTGAACGCGCCATTCGGTTGCAGCTCGACGCGCAGCATGTCGTAGATTCCGACGTGCGAAACGACCGCGCGCGAACAGTTCGGGATGCTGGGTCAGCGCCGCGCCCATCAGCAGGCCGCCATTGCTGCCGCCCTCGATGGCGAGCTTGGCCGGGTTGGTGTATTTGTGATCGATCAGGTACCGCGCGCAGGCGGCGAAATCGTCGAACACATTCTGCTTCTTCGTCAGATTGCCGGCCTTGATGCCAGGCTTCGCCATATTCGCCGCCGCCGCGCAGGTTCGCGATCGCGTAGCACGAAGCCATGGTCCAGCAGCGTCTTGCGCCGCAGCGAGAAATCGGGCGTGATGCTGACGCCGTAGCCGCCGTAGCCAGTGAGCAGCACCGGATTTTTTCCATCCAGCTTCGTGCCTTTTCGCCGAATGATGTTGAGCGGAATCCGCGTTCCGTCTTTCGAAACGGCGAATTCGCGGACCACTTCGGCGTCGCTGAAATCGGCTGCCGCGGTTTCGTGCAGCGCCGTGCGCGTCACCATCTTGCTGAGCCGGATCGAATCGATACCAGGCGGGCGGGTCCAGAAAGCTGGTGTTGCGGAACAGCAGCGTGCCGTCATTCGAGCGCACCATCTGATCCACGGCCGAGATCGGGAGTGATCGGCACGGTGCCCTGCGGTTTTCCGGCCGTATCGAAGCTGCGGATCTGCGAAGGGCCGCCCACTGATCCGCGGTATAGAGCATGTTCCCGACCGGCAGGAAGCTCATCGATCGCCACGCCGGCTCTCGGCGAACCACGGTCTGCGCATCGGCTAACGCGCGGCTGGGCCAGTGGCATTCTCAGGATCTTTCCCCTCGGGGCATTGAGATGCGACAGCAGATACAGGTATCCGTCGGCGCCGAACTGCGGCGTCGGCAATCTCATCGGACAGCCGCGCGATCTGGTGCCACTGGCCATCCGGGCCGCAGCAGATAATGCGCGAACTCGCCGCCATCGCCGTTCTGCCATCGCGGCCAGGATGTAGCGGCCATCGTCGGAGGCGTGCAGCTGGATCTCGGCGATACGCGGGAAGTCTTTGCCCAGCGAGTAAGCATCCTGGCGGTGGGTCGGTGCCCAGCCGGTGAAAATAGACCTGCTGATAGAAATTCAGATCCGTCGGCGGGCGCGTTCGCCCGCGCGCGGATACCGCGTGTAGTAGAAGCCGGAACCGTCGGCATTCCAGGCCAGGCTTCCGCCGGCGGTGCCGCCGTTCACGCGCGGGATGATAGCGCCGAGCTTCCTTGCCGGTGGCCACCTCGTAGACATGCACATCGCCGCTCTCGCTGCCGCCCTTGGATAGCGAGACCGCGACATATTTGCCATCCAGCGACGGAACGTAGAAATCGATCGCGGTGCCGCCGGTGGGATCGAACTGGTTCGGGATCGACGATGACGCGTTCGGAGTCGCGGTCGTCGGCCGACTTCAGGATCACGAGCAGGGGCTGTTCCTGGGGCGGCTGGTTTTTCAGTGCAAACAGAGCGCCGGGGCGGGTTTGAAGACCGGAGTAGCGCGGGGAGGGTTGCGAGTAGAGCCGTTTCAGTTCGTCGTAGAGGGCGCGCGCAAGGGGAGCGCGTCCAGATATTTGCGTGCGTACTGGTTTTGGGCGTCGCTCCAGGCGCGCACGGCGGGGTCGGAAGGATTCTCAAGCCAGCGATAATCGTCGGTGACCGAGACGCCGTGATAGACGTCGGTGACAGGTTTTTTGGGAGTCGTGGGCGGCGACGGGCGTCGCCGGAGGCTGGGCCGGAAGGCACAGTTGCGCGAAGAGAAACAGGGCCCCTACGGCGGCTATCCGATGGCGCACGGAATCCATGCGGTCATTGTAGCCCGCAGGGGCCCCTGGAGAAGACTAATGGCTATCGCCGTCGTGATCGACGTCGCCTGCGGCCTGAGTGGCCTGCTTGCTGAGCGTTACCGTGTCTGGTGGTTGAGTCTCTTTCGGTTTAGCGGGCGGTTTGGCCGCCTGCTGGTTTGGAGCATACTGCTGAGCAACAGCACTACTGCTGCTGACGCTATTGATCATGTGGGTTTCTCCTCCCATTAACATATCGGCACAAGGAAAAACCTTTAGAAAGTGATTTTGGAAATCCAGCAATTCGGCAAGTTTATGCCGTACCGCGGCCGGGGAATATGGCTTGGAAAATAGGCATCCGCTCCCAGCCCGGCAACGCCGCGCCCGCACCCGCGGGTCGCTATCGCCGCTAATCACCAGGATGGGCAGCGAGAGCGAGTGGGGCTGCGAGCGAATGGCTTCGATCAACTCATAGCCATCCATGCGCGGCAGCCGAAGGTCGGTGACCAGGGCGCACACTTCCTTCGATGCCAGGCACTGCAAAGCTTCTTCGGCGGTGGTGACCGAATACACGGCCAGATTCGGGAGCTTCAACAGGGCTACTTCGAGCGTATCCCTGCAGAGTTCCGCATCTTCGACTACAAGCACGGTACGTGTCATCGAACGATTCCCTAAGGCAGAAAGCGATAGCCCACGCCATGCACGGTCAGAAAGTGCCGCGGAATTCCGGCATCCGGCTCCAGTTTCTGGCGCAGCCGCACCACGTGAGCGTCCACGGTGCGCGTGTGCGGGAACGAATCGTAGCCCCACACCGAATTCAAAATCATATCGCGCGTCAGGGCGCGGTCGGGGTTTTGCAGAAAGTAAGTGAGCAGATTGTATTCGGCGCGCGTCAATCTTCAATTCTTCGCCACGCTTGCGAGACGACCCGCCGCGTGAGATCGACCTGCACGTCGGCGAACTCCATCACCTTGGTCTCCTCGGGCGAAGTGCGGCGCAACACGGCATGAATGCGAGCCAGCAGCTCCCGCGCGCTGAAGGGCTTGACCACGTAATCGTCGGCGCCGATTTCGAGCAGTCGCACTTTGTCGATTTCGTCGCTGACGGCGCTCAGCACGATCAGAGGCGTTTTCATCCCGGTCCCGCAATTGCTTGCAACTTCTACGCCGCTGATTCCCGGCATTCGTAGATCCACCAGAATGAGCCCGGGCTTCATGGCCAGAGCCTGCTCGAGGCCGATCCTCCCATCGCTCGCCAGCACGGCCCGGAACCCTTCGTTTTCGAGCATCAACCCGACGGTGTCCCGGAGGCTCGAATCGTCGTCGATCACCAAGGCGGTTTGCATAGCCGAGCTACGGCGATTGTAACCGAAGGGGCTGGCCACATCGCGCGAGTTTTCAGGCATGATCCGGGGTTTTTACAACACTTTTACAAGTCGGCAACGTTAGGCGCGGCGCTGACGGCTCCGGAATAAGATGGGTTTCATCTTGCGGCGAATTCAGCTCCCGAGAATTTCGCGGCGTAGGCTTGCAGGGCCTGTGGCACCACTGGTGCTCGCTGGCGATCCCACTGCTCGATCGCGTCGCGCAAGAGCTTCGTCCGTGGCATCGCTGTAGAGCAGACCGCCCAACGGATCGGTGAGCGGAACGGTCTCCAACGCGCCGCCGCGGCCCAGCGCGATCACCGGCTTGCCGCTGGCCAGCGCCTCCACCGCGGTAATGCCGAAATCTTCTTCGCCCGGCATCAGAAACGCGCGGCAGCGCGCATACAGTTCGCGCAGATTGGTCGTCGCCGACGCGTCCGCAAAATTCGATGTTCGCGGAGCGCCATGCGCTTCAAGGATCGAAATTCCGGCCCGTCGCCGACGATGCGGAGCCTGCGGCCGGTCTTCGAAAACGCACGCACGGCCGTATCGAGGCGCTTGTAGGCCACCAGCTCGGAAACGATCAGATAGTAATCTTCCGGCGGCTTCCAATAGAAACGTCTCACCGCGACGGGCGGATGGATCACCAGCGACTCGCGCCGGTAGGTCTTCCAGATCCGCCGCTGCACGTTCTCGCTGTTGGCGACGAAATCATCGACGCGCGCGGCCGAGGCAAAATCCCACAGCCGCAGGTAGTTCGCCAGCGGAGCCATGATCGCGCGCTTCCAGCCGCGAGCGCGTCCATTCGTTGCGATAGGCCGGATACAGATCCCAGAGATAGCGCATCGGCGTGTGGCAATAGCACACGTGCCGCGCGTCGGACGGCAGCGATCACGCCTTTGGCCGGACCGGATTCGCTGCTGACCACCAGATCGTAGCCGCGCAGATCGAAACTTTCGAGCGCCATCGGCATCAGCGGCAAGCAGCGACCGGTAGCGCTTGCGAAAGGGCTGCAGGAAGGACGTGCGCACGCGATGCGAGCGGATGGCGGGCGACACGCGCTCCGGATCGTAGAACAGCGTGAAGATATCGGCGTCCGGGCAGCAGGCGGCAGAGCGCCTCCACGACTTTCTCGCCTCCGCGCATGTTCAGCAGCCAGTAATGGACGATCGCGGCGCGCATGTTTGCGCGCGGTGGACTATCGTAGGAAGTATGCCATGCTTGGCGAGCCTATGAAGCCGGCGCTCGAAAAGAGCCGAACCGCACCGCCGCGCCGGTTCACGAGCTGGCGAATGCTGGCCGACACGATCACGGTGGGCGGCTGGACGCGGTAGCAAAAGTTGCGGGCGCCGTGAAAGTTGATTCTGGCGGCGCGACTGTTCGGCGCCGGCGATGCGATGGACGCTTATCTAATCGCCTTCCTGCTTCCGTCGTTTTTCATCGACATGTTTGCCGGACCTCTCGATTCGGCGTTGATTCCTACCTTGATCGAGGTGCGAGAGAAGCGCGGAAAAGCGGCGGCGGAGCAGCTTTATCGCATCTACGCTGGCGGCGGCCGGCGCCGGGTTATTGCTGGCTGCCGGTGGTCGTGGCGGCTGCTTCGGCGCTGATCCTTCCCCTGGTGGCGTCCAGTTTTCCGCCGGACAAACTGGCCTACACCGCAGCGCTTCTGCTGCTGATGATCGCGGTGGTGCCTCTCAGCGGACTGTCATCCACGTGGCGCGCGGTGCTCAACTCGGAACATCAATTTCGCGTACGCGGCCGCCGTGCCTGCCATCACGCCGCTCGTTTCGATCGTGGCATTGTTCGCCGCTGGGCAAACAGTACGGAGTGCTGGCGCTGGCAGTCGCGACGCTCGCCGGCGGCACTCTGGAAGCGGTCCTGGCCGGCATCGGCGTCAAGGCGATTGGGCTACCCGATCATTCCGCGCTGGACGGGTGTCTCTCCTGCGCTTCGACAAGTGGCGGCCCAATACGCGCCGCTGGTCGCGATAACTCTGGTGATGACCGGATCGGCGCTGGTGGATCAGAGCGTGGCGGCCCGGCTGGGCTCCGGAAGCGTGGCGGCATTGAGTTACGGCACGCGATTGCTGGGAGTGCTGATGGTGATTGGCCCTACTGCGATGGGCACTGCGGTGCTGCCGCACATCTCCGCCGCCGCCGTCCTGGCGCGAACCCGCGCTTCTTCGCCGAACCTTGCGAAGCTACGGTTTTTTTGTGCTGGCGCGTGATTCTTCCGGTGACAGCCGGGTTCATCTATTTTTCCGAGCCGATCATTCGCATTCTGTTTCAGAAGGGCGCGTTCGACGCGGCCGCGACGCATCTGGTATCGACCGTGCAGCGAGCGGCGCTGCTGCAGCTTCCGATTGCGGTGCTGCTGGCGCTCGAAATCCGGCTGAGCTCGGCGCGCAAGGCGAATCGCCTGCTATATCGGGTGGCGGCTCTCAGCCTGGTGCTGACAATCGTGCTGGACGTGCTGTTCATGCGCTGGTGGGGCGTGGTTGGCATTGCGCTGGCCGGTTTCTGCACCCGGCTTGTTTCCAGTTTGTACCTTTCTTGTAAATTTGCCGCCCCGAGCGACGCCTCCACTGGCAATGCGCGCTAGTGATCGCGTAAGCTGACAACAAAGCGCCGTATTATGCCTGAATCAGTTATTCTTGAGAAAGCTCTCGAAGACCCGCTACTGTCGAAGTTCGAGCTGGGCCATCGACGGTTGTATTATCCGCTTGGGCTTCCGCTGGAAGTACTAACCAACTCGCTGGCAGTCATTGACGCGGCCGCGCAAAACTGGGGAGACTTTTCGCAGAGCTTCGACCGGCCACCCATGCGCATCGCCCTAGGCGTGAGGGAAGGCGCGGACACGGAACCGTTGCCTCCGAAATCGAATTTCGTTTCGCGCGAGCACCTGATGGCGATCGTTGCGAACGCGAAAAACTTCATGATGTGCGATTTCAGCAAGCCTATTCGTTCGGCTGGATCACGCCCGCGCTAGCTTCCGATTCCGCTGCTCTGCGCTACCGCTTTCTGACGTCCGGCCGCGATCGATGATGGCCCAGCATGTCGCCCTGGCGCCGCTGCATGGCGCCTTGATCGCGCGCGACGGATGCCGGGGTGCTGCTGTGCGGCGAGTCGTTCGCCGGCAAGAGCACGCTGGCTTATGCCTGCGCCCGCGCTGGATGGACCTACATTGACCGACGACGGGACTTTTCTGGTGCGAGACCGATCGGACCGTTATGCGGTCGGAAATCCGCATTCATCCGTTTTCGCGAAGATGCGCGAGAGTTGTTTCCTGAACTTGCGGACCGGCTGGCGGTAGCCCGGCCGAACGGAAAGATCGGGATCGAGGTGTCCACACGGGATCTAGCGATTCGCAACCGCTCCGGGCGCCAGAATAGATCACGTGTGTTCATGCTGGCCCGCGATCGTTCCGGACCAGTGCGCCTTCATCGCTACCCGAAGGATCAGTTGGAAACCTGGTGTCAACAGTCATGTGACCTTCGGATCAAAAGAAGCGAGGCTGGCGCAGGCCCGATGTCATCAACGCTTGTTGGATGCACCGCTTTGGGAGATGTCTTATCGCGATTTCGACGACGCCGTCGGCGGCTCGAACACTGGTGGATTTCGGGAGGTTAGGCTCGTTGAGATCGTTTTTATTTCTTGTGGCCTTGCTGTCTCCGGATGGGGCCAAGTCTCGTCGGGCAGCCTGCTGGGCGACGTTCGCGATGAAAAAGCAGCGTCGGTCGCCGGGGTTGTGATTCAGTGCGCGCAACAACGACACGGGTTTCTCGCGAGCGCCTCCACCAACGCTTTCGGCAGTTACCGCATCGACGATCTTCTTCCCGGGGCGTACACGGTCACCGCGCAACACGATGGTTTCCAAGCCGTGACCGTGTCGCCCGTTTTTGTGGAAGTGAATCAGAAAGCGCGCCTGGATTTCGATCTGCAGCGTGGGATCGGCTCACGAGACGGTGACGGTAACGGCCCACACGCTCGCCGCTGCAGACCGACGAGGCCTCGGAAGGCTATCAGCTCGGCTCCGGCTTCTTCGAAGCGCTGCCGCTGCTCGGGCCGCAACATCATCAGCCTGGTGACGCTGGACCCGGGCGCGATTCCGCGGCAGCTCGGCGGATTCACGCACGACATCATGAACGACCTGCAGGGCAACCGCGGCGCGGTGGCTTTCAATGCGCCGGTGAACGGCGCGCGATCCACCGAGAACAGCTACATCCTGGACGGCGCCTACAACACCGATCGCAACGTATTCTCGATCGCGGTGGTGCCGCTGATGGAAACGGTGGCGGAGTTTCGTATTCAGACCTCGCTGGCGCCGGCGGAGTTCGCGCAATCCGGCGGAGCGGTGATCGATGTCGTGACCAAGTCCGGCAGCCAGGCGTTTCATGGAAACGCGTTCGAGTTTTTTCGAAACGAGGCCACCGACGCCAGGGGCTTCTTCGACGTGCCGGGGCTGCCGCGCGGCAATCTTCCGCCAGAATCAGTATGGCGCGACGCTGAGCGGCCCGATCGCGCCATGCCACTTACTTCTTTGCGTCCTACGAAGGATTGCGCTCGCGATCGGCCAGCTCCACGCAGCATCTGGTGCCGGACGCCGCGGTGCGCGGCGGAGACTTCTCGGGCGGCCGCCGATCTTCGATCCGCTCAGCCTCGATGCCAGCGGGCAATCGCGCGCCGTTTCCGAACAACACGATTCCGGCGAGCCGCATCGACCCCGCGGCCGCGAAATATCTTGCGCTGTACGAGCCGCTGCCGAACTGCCCGCTGGCGAACGGCGACAATTACGTGGATTCGACGCCCAATCGCGACCACAGCGACAACGGATCGATGCGGGTGGATCGGGCGTGGGGCGAGCGCAGCCGCCTGTTCGCCCGCTACACCATCAACGACGAGCGCACGCTGCTGGCGGGCTCGTTTCCCGCGCTTCCCACTTCTGAGAACTTGCGCGCCGCAGCAGGCCGCGCTCGGGCACACCTTCGCGGGCGCGTCCTGGGTGAACGAAACGCATTTCTCGTTCACGCGGCTGCGCGTCTTCGATCTTCCAGTCAACGCGTTCGGCACCAACGTGCTCGCGAATCTGGGCATCACGGGCTTGGCCAACGATCCGTTCACGTACGGCCTGCCGTCGCTGACCGTCACCGACTACGAAACCGTGCAGGATTCCAACAATCTGCCGCAAATGCAGCGCGACAATACCTGGTATTTCTCCTCCGGCTTTTCGCGCACCATGGGCCGCCACACCTGGAAGACCGGATTCCAATTCACGCACTTCACCATGGCGCTACGTGCAGAGTCTTGTTCGCGCGCGGCAATTTCATCTTCAATGGCAGCCTACACCCAGGACCCGACGAATCCCGAACACCACCGGCGACGCGTTCGCGGACTTTCTTGCTGGGCTTTCCCGCGCAGACGCAGCGCAGAAGTGGGCACCGCTCAGGCTTATCTGCGGCAGAATAGTTACGCCGCTTACGTGCAGGACGACTGGCGTATCACGCCGCGCATCAGCATCATCCGCGGGATTGCGCTATGAGTACTTCGCGCCGTTCAGCGAAGATCGCGGCGGTCTGCTGAATCTGGATTACTCGACGCTGCCGAACGCCGCCGGTGCTGCGCCGGTGAACACGGTCACGGAGCCCGATCGCAAGAATTTTGCGCCGCGAATCGGGCTGGCCGCGCGGCTGCCGCATCTGCTCCACAGCTCGAGCGACACTGTCTTTCGCGCCGGCTACGGGATTTACTACAGCCCCGAGATCGCCATCGAGGCCTACGATCTGGTGCGCAACGGAATGCGGAATGAGATCAACGAGCCGGGCGGTCTGCTGCCGGTGCTGACGATTGAGAACGGATTCCCGCAGACCGGTTCCACTGGGTTTCCGAGCTACTTCGGCGATCGACCAAGAATGCGCCCACGCCTTACGTGCAGCAGTGGTCGGCCAGCATCCAGCACGAAGCTGCCGGGCAGTACGCTGTTGGAAATCGCGTACATCGGAACCAAGGGCACCGATCTGGCGCTGTTCCGCCGTTTCAACACGCCGGCGCAAGTCGAGACCGGCGCGGATCTTCCGCCGCGCCCCGGCGATCTGCAATCGCTCCGGACATTCCCCGAACTCGGAACACTCTTTCAGCTCCAGCACATCGGCAACTCCATCTATCATTCCCTGCAAATCAAAGCCGAAAAGCGGTTCACGGGCAGGCTCTCGTTTCTGGCCAGCTTCGTCTGGGCGAAGTCGATCGATGACGCGGACACGCAGATTCCCGGACTGTTTGAAAGCTTCGGCGCGCAAGACGAGCGGAATCTGCGGCTGGAGCGCGGGCTGTCGTTCTTCGATGTGCGACGCAGGTTGAGCGGCGGCTACGTTTATTCGATGCCGACCGCGCCGGTCTGCGAGCCGGTTCTGAAGAATTGGCAGATCAGCGGCAATCTGACGTTCCAGGATGGCACGCCTTTGAATCCGGTGTACTTCGCGACCGATTTCGCAAACTCGGGCACGCCGAATCGTCCCAACGTGGTTCCCGGGCAATCGGTCAATTTGCCGGGCGGCCAGCGCAACGCGGATCATTTCTTCAACGCCAACGCATTTTCGACTCCCGCGCCTTTTACTTTCGGCGAATGCGGGCCGGGATATTCTGCCCGGGCCCGGCAACGCCGTGGTGGATGTCGCGCTGCACCGGCGCTTTCCGGTGAAGGAGACCAAGACAATCGAGTTTCGTGCCGAGACTTTCAATCTGCTCAATCATCCCAACATCGGAATCCCGGGCCCTTATCCCGACTTCGGGCCCTTCTTCGGCAAGGCATTTTCGGCGGGCGACCCACGGCGCATGCAATTTGCTTTAAGATTCGATTTCTGAGCCGATTCAACGCACGCATCCCGGCTTATGCGCGAGCAGTGCTCCAGGCGCTTCAGTTCTTATCACGAGAAACGCGGGGCTTAACAGAGCTATCAGACGAAGAATGGGAGAGAGCGCTGGCGTTTTCGGACCGGGCCCAACTTACGCTTCCTCTGGGCCTGACATGCCGCGAACAGTTGCCGCCATGGGTGCGGGACCGCATCGATCGGAACCTGGTGCACAATGTGGAACGATGGCGGCGAACCAAAATCGTTTTCGAGGAGATCGCTTCCGGGTTCGAAGCCGAGGGATTGGATTTTGCGGTGCTGAAAGGCTTCAGCCATTGTCCGCATTTCGTGGACGATCCACGGCACCGCTGGCAGAGCGATTTTGATCTTTTGTTTCCACAGGCCGACGTCCTGCGGGCTCGCGATGTGGCGCTGGGCAAGGGATATAAGCCGGTTTCCGGATTCGAACGCCACCCCATCGATCATTTGCCAGTAATGGTTCCGCCGACAAATTGGGAGTGGCGCGGCGATTACTTTGATGTCGATATGCCTCTTTCACTGGAGTTGCATTTTCGGCTGTGGGACGACCAAACCGAACGCTTTGGACCGGAAGGCCTGGACCAATTCTGGTCGCGGCGCCAGACCCGGGAGCTGGACGGTCTGCAATTCACTGCCCTACACCCCGTGGATGCGCTGGCAAACTCGGGCCTGCATATGCTCCGCCACTTGCTGCGCGGCGACCTGCGTCCCTCCCACGCATATGAGTTGGGCGCCTTCCTGCATCGCAACTCGGAGGATGACGGCCTTTGGGCCGCATGGCTGGAATGGCACCCGGAGTCGCTGCGGCGTCTGGAGGCGGTCTCGTTCGCCGTGGCACAGCGCTGGTTCAATTGCCGCATGCCAAGGGCGGCATTCCAGCAGATCGAAAATCTTCCGCCAGCGATCGAGCGCTGGATAGCGACGTTTTCCGATTCCCCGATGGCGCGTATTTTTCATCCGAATAAGGACGAGCTATGGCTGCACTGGAGTCTGCTCAATTCATCCGCGGATCGGCTGTCCGTGGCACGGCGCAGACTGCTGCCTCTACAATTGCCGCCGCGCGTGGATCCGGCCGCCGCGCGGCAATACCGGGCCTACGTGATTTCCCGCGGCGGGTATCATTTGGGAGCGTTGCCATCGATCGGGTGGAGCGCGCTGCGCTGGTTCCTGGCAGTCCCCCGGCTAGGCCGGCAATTCTGGCGCTTCTATGCGGCCTTCTTTCTGTTCAACTTCGGCCTGTTCATTTTTTTCCTGCTCTATAATCTTTATCTTTTGCAACTAGGATTTCGCGAGGATTTCCTGGGGTACGTTGCGAGCGCCATGACCGGCGGCAGCATCGCCGGCTCCCTCCTGGCCGCGCTGGCTATCCGCCGCTTCGGGCTCCGCGGTACGCTGGCGGGATGTTTCGTGTCCGTGGCGTGTGTCGGCGCCCTGCGCAGTCTCCTGACACCGGCGCCGGCTATACTCGCATTGGCTTTCACCGCAGGCATAGTGTCGGCCGCCTGGGCCGTATGTCTGTCGCCGGTCGTCGCGCAACTCACCACTGAGAAAAGTCGGCCGGTAGCCTTCAGCTTCATCTTTTCGACCGGCATTCTGATCGGAATTTTGGGTGGCCTGGTGGGTGGACGTCTGCCAGGTTTAGTCGCTGGTCTTCACTTGGCGGCATCCGGCGTCGAATCCTATCGCGGCGCTCTGCTAGTGGGCTGCACGCTGGTGCTGCTGGCAGTTTGGCCGCTATCACGAGTGAAGATCGCGGCCCCGCCTCAAAGCAAACGCAAGTTTTACCGGCCCAGCCCACTGGTGACTCGCTTCTTGATTGCTATCGCGGTATGGAATTTGGGGACGGGAGTGTTCAATCCATTCCTGAACGTTTTTTTCTCGCGGCTCCGAATGCCAGTAGAGCAGATCGGATCACTGTTCTCGGCGGCGCATGTGGCGCAGGCCGGCGCGGTCCTGATGGCTCCGATAGTACTACGAAGATTCGGATTGACGCGCGGCGTTTCGGGTATGCAATTCGCCACCGCCATTGCGCTATTGGGGCTCTCTGCAGCGACCGGCCCGGTAAGCGCCGCCGTGGCTTTCTCGGCTTACACCATGTCCCAATACATGACTGAGCCGGGAATGTTTACGTTCCTCATGGACCGTGCGCCGGTAGACGAACGGAGCAATGCATCGGCTCTCAATTTCCTGGTGACTTTTACGGCTCAGGCGATCGTGGCGGCGCTTGCGGGCAGGCTGCTGGCACGCTTCGGATATCCGCCGGTGCTGGTGTCGGCAGCGGTCATTTGTGCGTTCGCAGGGCTGTTGTTCCGCGTTCTGCTCGCCAAGCCAAATCCGTCTGCGCCACCAGTTGCATGACTTCGCTTTGGTACCTGGCGACGCTGTAGGATTGCTCCCAACTACGGCGGGCATTGGTCACAACCTGTCGCACGTTTTGGGCATCGCTCAGGAGGATTGTGCGGATTCGCGTTGCGAGCGCGTCGGGCGTGGCCTTCTGCACCAGGAATCCGGTCTCGCCGTCGGTGACTACTTCGGGGATGCCACCGGAGTTGAAAGCGACCACCGGGACTCCGCCCGAGAACGCTTCCAGAATTACGCGGCCCAGGCCTTCGTTCGACGGAACGACCAGCAGATCGAGCTCGGCGAGCACTGAGGCGATGTCATCCCGCCAGCCCAGGAATTCGACCGGCAGCCCACGCGCCAGCTTGCTCACGAACTGTAGATATTTGCCGGCCGGAATGATCGGCGCGCCGCAGATCACGAACTTCGCCGCGGGAAAATCCGTCGCCAACATCGCGATCGCCTGCACGAATTCAGCTTGACCTTTCTCGGGACTGATGCGGCCGATCAGCCCGATGCGCCAGCTTCTTCCTGGCCCGAAGGCGCGTTCCCGAAATCCAGCGTCTGGAGTGCCGTTGGGAATCACGTGCAGGTTGGCTTTGTGAACGTAGGGCGTAAGCGGCTGAGCGACAAAATTGCTGCATGCGATTACGGTTGTGGCCGATTGGCGGAGGGCCCAACCCGCCAGACCTGCCATGTAGCCCTGACTGAGCCGGTTGTGCGCGTGAAACAGGAGCGGCACGCGATCCCGAGCCGCCAGCGCCGCGGCAGGTAATAATCGCGGCCCATTTACGTACGCCAGATCGAATTGATGGCCGTTGATCAACCCGGAGATGATCCGTTTCTGCTGCCAGATATCCAGCGGAGCCTTAACGAAGTCTGTAAAGCTCTTGCTCCCGGAGCGATAGGGCCCGCACGGAATTCGGTGAACTTCAACGCCACGAGAGCGCATCAGCTGCCCTAACGGACCATCGCCGGGAAGAGCAATATGTGCGCGCCAGCCGTCTTTTTTGACCGCATCCACAACGTCCAAAAGGCAGAGTTGCGCGCCTCCCAACACGCTGAACTGGTCGAGAAAGAGGATTTTCATCCATTTCCAGTATGTTGTATCTAAGGTGTCTAATCCTTTGCGCGATTGGTCCTCAGTCGCCACAACCAAGACATCCCTGGGGAAATATGCCAGCGGCAATCGTGAAGGGTTATCTGTGATAGCGCCAGTGGTGTCGAGAATGCGGCTGACGGAGAGTGAATCGCGCAGTTTCGTGTTACGCGTCTTTTTTTACGCGAAAATCTGTGAATATGGCCGCTAAGAGAGCTCCAAATCACGCCTTGGCGGTGGATTGGATCTGGTTCGGAACGCCGTTGGGCACCATCGGCAGAGCGCGAATACGAACGCCGGTAGCTTGAAATATCGCATTGCCGACCGCGGGGGCGAGACCCACGATAGGAGTTTCGCCCGCGCCGGCTGAAGGCAGATCCTTGCGATCCAGCAGAATCGTTTCGAGCACCGGCACATCGTTGAAACGCGGCACGCGGTATTCCGACAGCTGCGGGTTCAAGATGCGTCCGTTTTCGAATTCGATGGCTTCGAACAGCGCGCCGCCGATGCCCATGCACCACCGCGCCTTCCACCTGATTCTTCAGATGCTCGGGATTCACGATGGCGCCGCACTCAAAGGCTGTCACGACGCGCTCGATCTTCACCTTGCTGCCGGGCTGCAGACGATGGAGATTTCGGCGCAGCTGGCTACATAGCCGCCCTTCTCGATACCGCAGGCCAGGCCAAAACCGCGCGCTGGCTCGGCTCTTTCGTTTGCCCCAGCCGAATTTCTCGGCGGCCGCTTCGAGCACCGCGCGCAGGCGCGTCATCCTTCAGATTCTTCAACCGGAATTCCAGCGGGTCCATGCCAGCCGCGGCCGCCAGTTCGTCCATGTGCGACTCGCGCGCGAAATGATTGGCCGTGGCCGCGAGTCCGCGATAGGAGCCCTGCCGCAGCGGCGAGTCGGTGGGATGAAATTCGATCCTGCGATTGCGGAATCTCGTAAGGCGTCTCGATGCCCGACGGCCCGAATTGTAGTTGTGAAATTCCCAAGCTGTGATCAGGCCGTCTTTGCGTTGACTCCGCTGCGAATGTCGATCACGCCGGCGGGCCGGAAATAGGCCCAGGTGAATTCCTCTTCGCGCGTCCAGACCACTTTGACCGGTTTGCCGCGCGCCTTCGCCAGACGCGCCGCTTCGATGGCGCACTTCGCCGGTGTGCTTGCCGCCATAGCCGGAGCCGGTGTCGGGCACGATCACGCGCACGCGGTCTTCGGGAATACTGAAGGCTTCGGCCAGTTCGCTGCGCACGCCGAAGGGACGCTGCGTTCCGGTCCAGACGGTCAGTTTGCCGTTGGTCCATTCGGCCACGGCTGCGCGCGGCTCCAGCGGAGTATGCGCGATGTAGGCGACTGTGTAGGTGGCATCCAGCTTGTGATCGGCGCGATTCAGAGTCCCTGGTCTACTGAGCCTTGTTCCGGGGCAGGCCTACCGCCCCCACCTCCGCCGCGCGTTTGCGCCGGATGGTCCTTGAGATAAGCGAACAGTTCTTTATTCGATGGCTGCGGCTCGGTCTTCCAAATGGGCACTGAGTCGCGGCAATGGCCTTCGAGAGCGTCAGTTCATCGGCGGCCACGACCCCGACGAAATCGCCGTCGTCGTGACGATTATCAAGCCGGGAGTCGGTGACGCTGGCTTGAGTGTCGAGCGAATCCAGCTTCGCGTTGAAAGCCGCCGGACCGGAGAACACGGCCGTAGAGCATGCCGGGCCGCAGGATGTCGGTGGTATAGCGGTGCGCGCCCGTGACGATGTCACGCGCGTTGACCTTGGTGACTGAGGTGCCGGCGATGGTCCATTGGTCGGCGGGCGTGACGGCTGCGCCGTCGACAGTCTTCATGAGTTTCTGGCCATGCGTCAATTCGCCAAAGCCGACGGACTCGCCGGTGGCGGCGTTCTTCACCTGGCCGTCAACGACCGAGACGAGATCTGCGGTCGATTTTCCATTTCTCGGCGGCGAGATCGATCGAGCGTCTCGCGCGCGGCGGCGCCGACTTTCTTCAACTGCGGCGCCATGGTCGGAGTGGTGCGGCTGCCGAAGGTGCCCATGTCGTAGGGCGTCAGATCGGTGTCGGCCATGACGAGTTTGATGGAGCCGATGGGAGCGTGCAGCTCCTCGGCCACGGCTTGCGTGAGCGACGTGCGGATGTTTGGCCCAACTTCGACTTTGCCGGTGTAGATGGTGACGCGTTCCGTCTTCGCCGATATGCAGCCAGGCGGCGAGCTCGGCAGGTCTGGCGTCGGCGCGGAATCCCTGGGTGCGGCCGGACTCCTGCGCCATCGGCTGCGCCGTCGAAGAAGAGAACGAACAGCAGCCGCCGCCGAGCAGCTTGAAAAAATCGCGCCGCTCGAAGCTCGAAGCGGTAAGCGGGACCGGTCGAAGAGTTCGTAGCGTTCCGGCTCAAGCATGTTGGCCTCCGTTCAAGCGCTTTCTCGGCAATTTGCATGGCTGCGACAATCCGGGGATAGGTACCGCAGCGGCAGACATTTCCTTCCAAGCGCGCGCCGGATCTCGGGCTCGCTGGGGTGCGGATTCTTCTTTAACAAGCCCACGCCGGAGAGAATCATGCCAGGCGTACAGTAGCCGCACTGCATCGCATCGGCCTGGATGAAGGCCTCCTGCAAGGGATGGAGGCTGCCCGTTCTGCGCCAGGCCTTCGACGGTGGTGATCTCTTTTCCTTCGATCTTGGATACGGGCGTGATGCAGGAGCGCACCGGAGCGCCATCGATCAGCACGGTGCAAGCTCCGCAATGGCCTTCGCCGCAGCCGTATTTGCTGCCAGTGAGTTCGAGTTCGTCGCGAAGTATCCAAAGCAGGAGGCGTATTGGGATCGACCTGGAGCCGGTAATGCTGCCGATTGACTACGAGTTCCATGCTTTGATTTTACGCCCGGCGCGGGGCACCAGGGCATTCGCCGCGGCTACTACATGGGGACGTCTTCGCCAAGATCATTGGTGCGGTTTTCAAACTTGGTGAATTCCTTGAGGAACACCAGGTTCACTTTGCCGGTGGGACCATTGCGCTGTTTGGCGACTAATAGCTCGGCCATGCCCTTGAGGCGCTCGTCTTCCTGCTTGTACACCTCTTCGCGGAAGATGAAGGCGACCAGATCGGCGTCCTGCTCGATGGAGCCGGATTCACGAAGATCGCTCAACTGCGGCCGGTGATCGCCGGGCCGGGTCTCGGGTGCGCGATTCAATTGCGACAGCACCAGCATGGGAACCTTGAGATCTTTGGCGAGAAGTTTCAAACCGCGCGATATGGTGCTGATTTCCTGGTTGCGATTCTCATACCGGCCTCGCCCGCTCATCAATTGCAGATAGTCGATTACCACCAGCGCCAGGCCATGCTCGGCTTTCAAACGGCGCAGCTTGGCGTGGATGTCCATCATATGGGTGCCGGAAGTATCATCGATGTAGAGCGGGGCCTGGACCAGCTCAGATGCGGTTTTGGCGAGCCTGCGGCGCTCGTCCTGATTCAAATACCCGGCGCGGAACTTCTGCTGATCGACGCGCGCGCCGGCGCAGATCATGCGCGTCAGCAGCGATTCGCGAGACATTTCGAGCGAGAACACGGCCACGGTCTGCTTCTCGGTGGGATGCATGGCGACGTGCTGGGCCACGTTGAGCGCCAACGCGGTCTTGCCCATGGAAGGACGCGCCGCCAGGATAACCAACTCGCCGGCATGCAGGCCGCCGGTCATCTCGTCCAACTTGAGAAAACCGGTGCTGAGCCCTTTGATCCGCTTGCTGGGATCGAGGAAGACGTTGATGCCGCCCTCGAACTCGTCGAAGATGCGCTGCGGATTGACGAGCGCGTCCTTGGCCCGCGTTTCGCCGAGCTTGAGCAGCGTCTCCTCGGCGTTGGCGAGAATCTGGTCCGGCTCCTCCTCGCCGATGATGCAGCGGTCGATCAGCTTCTGAGAAGTGAAGATGATGCGGCGCAGAACGGCCTTATCCTTGACGATGCGGACGTAACTGTCGAGGTTGGCGAGAGCGGGCAGTCCCTCATCGAGCGAGACCAGATAGCTGACGCCATCCACCGATTCGAGCTGGTTTTGTTTCATCAGCTCGTTGGCGACAGTAACGCGGTCGATGCGCTCGCCGCGGTTGTAAAGCTCGCCCATGCGCAAGAAGATGCGGCGGTGCTTCTCCAGGCTGAAATCTTCCGATTCGAGGGCGCCGGCAACCTGGATGTATAGCGCGTCATCCATCAGAATGGCGCCGAGGACGAAACGCTCGGCGTCGAGGTTGACGGGCAGTCCTCTTTCGAGGGCGATGTCAGGAGCAGCAGCCATGTTTTGAGGACAGTTCTACCTTAAGGGACAACTGGACTGATCGCGCGCCTGTATTTCGTAGCCGCGTTGTGAGGCACTTAGCCTGTGGAACGGGAGTGGGAAAGTTGTTCGTCGAATGAGGCGGGTTAAACCCTTGCGGGCCAAGCCTCTGGAAGCGCTTTTCCACAGAACAAGTCTAGCAATTTATGTTTCGGAATGGGCCAAGCGTCAGTTCTTCATGAGCTGTGGTACGCCTGGTACATTTTGCGGCGGGCGCGGCAAGAAACTGGCTGCAATCGAGGCGATCAGTGGATATACTGTACGAGAAAGATAAGCCAGGAGGCTTGCGTGGAAAGAACTCACTCAATCATTCTTTGCACCGCGTTAGTGTTGGCTGGATTCGCCGAAAACGCCCGTGCTGGCGTTATCACGGTTAACGATGCGACACGGGGCTGGTTCACGCCAACCTCCAACAGCGGTCTCGGGCTCGCGGGCAACAACTACAGAGCGGGCTTCTGCCCCGCTCCCCCGGCTGGCTGCATGAGTGGTCCTGCTGAGTTTCGCGACTTCTTCACATTCGCTATCCCGCAACTGGATGGCCCGGTCATTTCCGCGGTGTTGACGCTGAGCACCGCCGGCGTGAGCACCGCAGATAGCCCCTCGATGAACTATCAAATCACCTCAGTCCAGTCTACGTTTGGGTTTAACGACCTCGGTACCGGCACTGTGTATGGCAGCCGAGTTTACACGGCGGCTGATGGGCCGACCGGCCCCAGCAACCCCGAGGGAACGAACCAATCGATAACTCTTAACGCGGCCGGCATCGCCGATATCCTGTCCAACACGACATTCGGCATCGGCGGCCGTGTCACGACGTTGGGTTCAAACCCGACCAACGAGTTCATCTTCGATTCCTCAGGCACTGGCGTTTGTCCCAAATGCATCGTTGAACTCCAGATCACCACGGAGACAACGGTGCCCGAGCCTGAGACTTACGGTCTGATGGCGGCCGGACTCGCGGCACTATGGGCCCTCCGCCGGCGCCTCTAAGAGGACGTGCGTGAGAACAGCGAAAGCAGGCCTGAGAGGGAGCTGCTCTTTTTGCTGGCAGGCTCGGCGCCGCCGATCAAGCGGTCGACTAAACCAGCCACGCCTTTGCCGAAATTGCTGTTGACCGGCAGCGGCTTACCCTCCATGAGGGCTTTCTGAATGGCTTCGTAATCGGTAGGCAGGATATGAAAGATATCGGCATGCAAGGCCGTCCCGATAACGTCCTTACTCAAGCCGACGTGGCGATCATAACGATTCACGATCAGGCGTATCTTGTAACGCCCGATGTTGTTGCTTTCCATATAACTGAGCGCCCTTTGGACGGCTTGGAGCGCGGTCAGTTCGTTGGTGGTGATCAGCAGGATTTCGTCGGCGAGGCGCGCCTGGCTGAGATTCCAGTCTCCATAGACGCTGCCGTTATCGAGCACGACCAGATCATAGGCGCCGCGAGCGTATTCGATTATGCTGGCGGCGTCAGACAGTTCGGCCATGCCCTCGGTCATCACTTCGGGCGATAGCAGCACGTCCACTCCCTGCCGGTCGGTGACCATGGCTTTCCACAGGTCGGCATCGATCTCACTGGAACGCGCCAGGACGTCCATGAAGCTGTAGTTGGATTTGATCTTCAGCAGAAAAGACAGCGTTCCTGCCAACGGATCCAGGTCGGCCAGAAGAATCCGCTGGTCCCCTTGCCGCTTTAACTGGTGGGCCAAATTGCTGGCGATCGTACTGGCGCCGCAACCGCCTTTAGCGGGCATGACGCAATAGACTTTACCGGGACTCTTGCTGCGGCTGGGTTGGAGACGCGAGATTTTATGGAGAGCTGCCTCGACGTGCTCCGGAACGAAGGGATGGATCAGGAAATCGCTGGCGCCCTGTCGAAGGCACCGCAACACCTGTTCGGGATCATTTCCGTAGAGAACGACGATGATAGGGAGCTTCGGATCGGCACGCAGCAAGTCAGGAATTACAGCCAGGCAACGATCGGGCGTCGCGTCCACTTCGAGGAAACACAGATTGGGCTGCTCTACTGCAATAGCCTCCGTAATCTGACGGCGGGTCGGAATGGTGGTCATTTCGGCGCCCGCGAAATTCGGAAGATAGTGCTGCAAAAGCGGAGCTAAGTCTCTAATTATCTGCTGCTTGGGGCAGATGAAAAGAGCCTTCCAATTACCGGCGAACTTAGCAGCATCAGGCTGGGACATGGGCGCTGGCGGGACTTCTTCCTTCGGAGTCCTACTCGATCAAATCGGCTATACGCGATGATAACATGAGAGTCTTTCCTCGCCCCGCCAACTAGAATTTGGACCGCACTTGCCGATGAGGCCAACTGGGGATATCCCGGGTTGACGCCACCAACGGGCGTCGTATCCCCTGAAAAGAAGAAAAACGATGAACGAAGATCTCGCGAAAAAGAGAATTGCCGTGTGTGACACACAGCCGATCACGGCCCAAGGGCTGAGAAACCTGCTCGCTTCGAGCGAGGATCTCGAGTTGGTAGAGGCGATGAACTCGCTCGGAATCCGCCACGGCCTTCGTGCGCGCTAACACGCCGGACATTGTCGTTGTGGACAAAGGGTTTGGGATGCGGGCCGTGCTGGACTGGATTCACGACCTCAAGCTGACCGACGCGACGCCCGCGATTACGGTTTGGGGCGTCTCCATGACCGAAGCCGAGGCCTTGCGGCTGCTGCAGGCTGGGGCTCGCGGCATTATTCGTAAGACCGCCGATCTCGCCAGCCTGCTGGCGTGCCTCCGCACCGTAGCGAGCGGCCGGAGCTGGATGGAAGACTGCGTATTTCGCGATTCGGCCCGCCAGAGCGGCTACCCCCGCTCGGAATTGACAGCCCGGGAGCACCAGGTGCTGGAGCTGGTGGAGCAGGGGTTTAAAAACAAAGAAATCGCTCTGGAGCTGGGGATTAGACCTGGAACGGTAAAGATCCACTTGAAGCACATCTTCGAGAAGACCGGAGTCCGCGGGAGATATGGGTTGGCCATCAGCGGCTTAAAGGACAAGGGAATCGTGTCGATCGCTTCTTAACACTGAATATGATGCGCGGGAGTGCGTAGCCGCTGGTAATTGGGACATCGCGCTAATGCATTCCTGCTATCCTGAAGCGTTGTGCGCCTCTTCATACTCCCCCTAGTTGTTTCTATTCCGCTGGTAGCCGCATCGCCCACGCTGCTGGACATTCTTTCCGGCGAGCTGCAGCGTAATTTCACGGTTCTGAAACAGAAGGGCGATCCGCCGCCTTACTACATGGCTTACACTGTTACGGAGGCCGAGAGCCAGGTCATCACCGCCAGCCTGGGCACGATAACCAGCCGAAACACTGGCCACGCCCGCTACCTGGACATCACCGTCCGCGTCGGTACGCCAGGGCTGGACAACTACCACATGATCAAGGGTGAAAGAGCGCGTTTCACGCCCGGGCGGTGTTTCCGATCGACGACGTCCCGGATGCTATCCGCCGCAAGCTTTGGCTGGACACCGACCGAACCTATCGCTGGCGGCGTCCCGACGGCTCATCGAGATCAAATCCAACCAGGAGGTGAAGCTCAAACAGGCCGACGATTCGGCCGATTTCTCGAGTGAACCTCCCGCCATGCACGACGAGCCACCGCCCCGCCTGCGCCCTCTCGACGAAGAATGGGCCAATCGTTTACGGAAGTGGTCCGCGACACTGGCCAACAATCCCGGGCTGCTGAACTCGAACGTCGTCGCTGGTGGTGGAGAGGGAGACCAAGTATCTGGTCAGCACCGAAGGAACCAAGCTGCTGCACGGGCGCACCTTCGCCAACATCTCCATCAGCGCGCGCGGCAAGGCGTCGGACGGGATGGACGTCGGCGCCATCGGAGGATTTCCAGGGAAGCGAAGTCGATCGTCTGGCCAAGCCGGAGGCGATCGAGGCGGCGGTGAATCGTGTGGGTTCGGATCTGGCGAAGCTGCTGCGCGCTCCCATAGTGGAGCCGTTCGTCGGACCGGCCATTCTCTCCGGCCGCGCTGCCGGCGTCTTCTTCCACGAGATCTTCGGCCACCGCGTGGAAGGGCATCGGCAGAAGGATGAGGCCGAGGGTCAGACCTTCACCAAAGCAGTTGGCACGCCGGTGCTGCCCGATTTTCTTTCCGTGATGTTCGACCCAACCCGCAAGAGCATCGATTCCATCGATCTGAACGGAACGTATTCGTACGACGACGAGGGCGTGAAGGCGACGCCCGTTGACGGTGGTGGAGAACGGGATCCTTAAGACGTTTCTGATGTCGCGGTCGCCCATTCAGGGCATCGAACATTCCAACGGCCATGGCCGGAAGCAGGCCGGCGCCGAAGTGGTGTCGCGACAGTCGAATCTGGTAGTGGAATCGAAGAAGCAGGTCTCCGATCAAAAGCTGCGCGAAATGCTGATCGCTGAAATCAAGCGCCAGAACAAGCCGTATGGGCTCTACTTCGAGCAGGTGACCGGCGGCTACACGACCACGCAACGCCGCGGCCTGCAGGCCTTCACGGTAATTCCGCTGATCGTTTATCGCGTTTACCCGGACGGCCGTCCGGATGAGCTGGTGCGGGGCGTGGATATTGTCGGAACGCCGCTGGCGAGCTTCGCGAAGATCCTGGCAACGTCGGACAAGCTGGAGGTGTTCAACGGATATTGCGGCGCCGAATCGGGCAGCGTACCCGTATCGGCCAGCTCGCCGGCGCTGCTGGTCTCGGAGATCGAGATTCAGAAGAAGGATCACTCGGTGGATCGTCCGCCGCTGCTGGGGCGTCCGACGGAGGGCCAGTGAAGATCTCGGGAATCGGGGCAGCGCTGCTAAGTCTGACTGGCATCTGGCTTCTTTCTTCTTCCCGCGCAGGACGCCGATCCGGTGCTGCGCGCCATGAAGGATGAACTGGAGCGGTCGCGCCAATTACGCATCGTAAGCCTGGATGCGCCATACTTCATCGAATATCGCGTTGAAGATGTCAATGTTTTCTCGGTGGACGCCATCGTTGGGCGCGCTGGTCTCGAGCGAACAGATCGGTGCTGCGAATACCGACCGTCAAGGTACGCGTCGGCGATTACATCTTCGACAACACCAATCACCTTTATTCGGACGCGTACACCGGCAGCCGCTACGATCCGGATCAACTTCCGCTTGAAAACGATTACCGGGCCTTCCGGCAGGTATTGTGGCTGGCCACCGACCGCGCATATAAGACCGCTGAAGAGGCGATCGCGCGGAAACGATCGTCGCTGAAAAACATGAACGTGACCGAGCAGCTTCCGGATTTCTCCAAAGCGCCCCCGGTGCAGGCCGTGCTGCCGATGGCCAAACGGAATCCGGTCGACGAGAGCTTTGTGGAAGGACCGGACTGTGAAGCTTTCGGCTATCTTCGACGGCTATCCGCAGGTGCTTTCGTCGGGGATCGAATTGCAGACCTCGCTGGCGTCCGATTATGTGGTGAATTCGGAAGGCACGACGCTGCGAACTCCGGAGGATCTCGCGTACCTTCGAGTGCGGGCCGTACGGTCTGGCGCCCGACGGGACCGCGGTTCGCGACGCCGCTGTGTTTGAAGCCTTCGAGCCTAATGAGCTTCCCGTGGAGGCGGAGCTGCGGCGGGGAGTGACGGAAGTGGCCGAGAATGTGGCAGCGCTCGCGCAAGCTCCTACGGGCGAAGCCTATGACGGCCCGGTATTGTTCGAGGCGCGCGCGGCTGCCCAATTGTTCGGGCAACTGCTGGGCGACAATCTCAAGATCACGCGCAAGCCGATTGCGGATCCCGGACGGACTGCGCCGCACGTGCAAAGCGAGCTCGAAAACCGCGTCGGGTCGCGCGATACTGCCGGAATGGATGGACGTGGTGGACGATCCCACTCAGGCGGATTGGCGCGGCCACACGCTGTTGGGCCATTACCAATACGACATGGAAGGCGTGGCTCCCAAGCCGCTCGCGCTGGTGGAAAAAGGCGTTCTGAAGAACTTTCTGCTGACCCGCACGCCGGTGATCAAGGGCTTCGGAAGCTTCCAACGGCCGCGCGCGCATGCCCGGGAAGTTTCGGCACCACGGGCGCCTGGATTCGGCAACATGTTCGTGCGCGCTTCAGAAACCGTTCCAGCCGCCGACATGAAGAAGAAGCTGATCGAATTGTGCCAGCAGCGGAACAAGCCTTACGGGATGCTGGTGCGGAAGATCGATTTTCCGTCCTCGGCCTCGCTCGACGAGTTCCGGCGGTTGGCGACGGCGGCGGCGCAGTCTGGCGGGAATACGCGGCTGGTTAGCGAACCTCTGCTGCTGTATCGCGTCTATCCGGATGGCCGGGAGGAATTGGTGCGAAGCGTGCGTTTCCGCGGCCTGTCCACGCAGATCGTTCAAGGATATTATCGCCGCCTCGGATGAGAACTACGTTTTCGACTTTCATCGATTCGAATGCTCCGCTGGCGTTGATGGGAGCGGGAAGTTTCGTGACTACGGCCTCGGTGATTGCGCCTGCCGTGTTGTTTGATGAGCTGGAGTTCGAGCCCATTCACGAGGACGTTCCCAAGCCGCCGATCGTGCCGGCGCCGCCGTTGTCGGGCAGCCAGAAGGCGGAAAGCGTTCGCGGCTTAGCTGGCTACTGACTATGGGTCTGCTGTTCCGCGCTATTTTTCGCGAGGTAGCGAGCAGCGCGATTCTGGGCACGATCCTTTTTACCTTCGTACTGTTCCTGCAGCGCGTCGGCAGGTTGTTCGAGATTCTGGTGCGCAGCTCCGCGCCACCGGCCACAGTCGCGCACCTGTTTGCTCTCGCGATTCCGTTCACGCTGACCTTTACGCTGCCCCTGGGCGTGCTGGTGGGCGTGTTGATCGCCCTTTCGAGAATGTCGAGCGATGGCGAGATCACGGCCATGCGTGCCGCCGGCGTTCCCAGCCGTAAAGTGATTGCGCCGGTCCTGACATTTGCCTTGCTGGCCACACTGGTGACTGCCGCGGCCTCGCTGTGGCTCACGCCGTATTCGACTTGGCGAACGTACAAAATACTGAATCAACTGGTGGCGGCCGAACTGACCGCCGAAGTGCAGCCGCGCGTCTTCGAAGAGAATTTTCCAAATCGCATGGTCTACGTGAGCGAGGTAATTCCCGGGACGCTTACGCACTGGCGCAACGTGTTCATCGCCGACTTGACGCCGCCGGACGAACAAAAGAAGGATGATCACGATCATGGCGACGGCCCCCGGGTCACCGTTGCTTCTGAAGCGATCGCAGTACCGGACGTAGCTCGCAACGTCATCCAGATGTCGCTCAACAACGGCGTCAGCTACGATGTCGGCAAGGACATCACGCAATACTTCATCACGTCGGCTCCCAAAGGCGAGCAGATTCTGGAGGCGACCAAGCCTGGCGAAATACGTGCCAAAGCTTATACGGAAATAGATACGCTGCCGCTGTATCGCATCGCCTATCAGGACCCGGCACTGGAGCCAGACAAGCGCATCGAAGCGCAGAATCGAACTGCATCAGCGTTTGGCGCTGCCTCCGGCCTGCTTTCTGCTGGCCCTGATCGGTATTCCGCTGGGTGTCTCCACTCGCAAGGGCGGAAAATCGACCGCCTTCGTGTTCACGGTGGCTTTGGCGTTCATTTATTGGATGGGGATGACTGGGCGCCAACGGCTTGGCCAAGCAGCATAAACTGCCGGTGGGCGTGGCGATGTGGATCCCCAACGCGGTGTTTGCGGTGTTAGGAATTCTGTTGCTCACACGCCTGGAGCGGCCCGGAGACCGGGACTGGGTGGGCCGAGGGTTCAACTGGCTGGCAACGGCTGTGGGCACAAGCTCCGCGGGCGGCTGCCCATTGCGGCATCGCAAGTACGCCTGCGGTCGCGCGGCTGGCGCTTCTTCCTGGTGCCGCAGCTGGTCGATGGCTATGTGCTAAATAGTTTCTTCTTCTACTTCGTGATTTTGCTGGTGAGTTTCGTGCTCATGATCGCAGGTGTACACCTTCTTCGAGCTGCTCAGCGACATCGTGAAGAACAACATCGCGATGGCTCGGGTCTTCACCTATCTGTTCTTCCTGACTCCGCAGCTGATTTACGACTCCGCGCCGATCAGTGTATTGGTGGCGGTGCTCATCACCTTCGGTGTTCTTACCAAACACAACGAGATTACGGCGTTCAAAGCGTCAGGCATCAGCCTCTACCGGCTGGCCATTCCGGTTCTGGCGCGGCTCTTCTGCTGAGCGGCGGATTGTTTGCCTTCGATCACTATTACGTCCCCGACGCCAATCGGAAGCAGGATGCCATCCGGAAAGAGATCAAGGGCAAGCCGGTTCAAACCTATCTGCATCCGGAGCGGCAGTGGGTCTTTGCGCCAGGTTCGAAGGACAATCCACGAATCTACTATTACAAGTACCTCGACCCGGTTCAAAAGGTGATGGTGGGAGCGCAGGTTTTCGAGCTCGACCCGTCCAATTTTCGGGTGCGGCGGCACATCTCGGCGGGAAAAGTGCGCTGGGAGCCGGCGCTGGGCGCTTGGATTTTCGAAAACGGCTGGAGCCGCGATTTCGGCGCGCGCCAGGAGAAGTTTTTCAACTTCACCAACCAGGCTACTATGTTCCGCGAACTAGACGAGAGGCCGGATTATTTTCTGCAAGAGGTGCTGCAGGATCAGCAGATGAACTTCCAGCAGTTGGCGGCCTACATTCGCGATTTGCAGCGCACCGGGATTGACACCATCACGCTGCAGGTTCGTTTTTATCGTAAGTTCGCAGTGCCTTTGTTCGCGCTGGTGATGGCGCTCATCTCCATTCCGTTTGCTTTTCTGGTGGGCAACCGCGGCGCGATGGCCGGAGTCGGTATCAGTTTTGGAATCGCGATCGCCTATTGGGCGCTCAACTTGCTATTTGAACAACTCGGGGACATTAATCTGTTGCCGGCGGCACTGGCGGCATGGTCGCCCGATGTTCTGTTCGCCATGGCGGGGCTGTATTTCTTCACTCGGATGCGGACCTAGTTAGCGATCATGAGCAAGCTCGGCCTGCTGCTGGCGGTCTCACAATTACTCCTGGCTCAGAACTCGGCCAAACGCGCAGCGCCTGCGGCTGATCGTCATGAGTTCGTGATCTCTAACTTTCATACCGAGAGCGGCGTCACACTACCCGAAGCGCGGGTCGTGTACGGAACTTACGGGCATCTCAACGCCGCGAGGGACAATGCCGTGCTACTGCCATCGCACTATATGGCCAATTACCAAGGCTATGAGTGGCTGATCGGCCCCGGTCACGCACTAGACATTTCGCAACTCTTTCTGGTTTCGACGGAACTCTTTGGCAACGGCCGTTCCTCTTCACCCAGCAACACGCCGGAGCCGTATCACGGGCCGCGCTTTCCGGTAGTAACCATTCGCGACAACGTTGAAGCGGTGCATCGGCTGCTTACCGATGAACTCAAGATCACACACCTGCGAGCGCTGATCGGTTTCTCGATGGGCGCGGAACAAGCTTTTCAATGGGCGGTCAGCTATCCGAACTTCGCCGATCGCATCGTGGCCACGTCCGGCACGGCCAAAACTTACCCGCATGGAGTGGTGCGGCTGGAAGGACAAATTGCGGCGCTCACCACCGACGTCGCATTTAAGAACGGCGATTATACGGCTCCCCCCAGCAAGGGCCTGGAGGCCTTTGCGATGGTCTGGATGGGGTGGCTCTACTCACAGGAATGGTGGCGAAAAGAGCTGTGGCGCGCCGCGGCCGCGCCAGGTACAACCTTCGAGCAATTTGTAGCGACCCGCCGCTCGAACTTCATTCCTGGCGCGGATGCCAACGATCTGATTCTCCAGATGCGCACCTGGGAGCGGCACAATGTCGGGACAACGCCGGGATTCAGCGGAGATGTGGAGCGCGCGCTACGATCCATCAAGACCCCGATTTTGTATATGCCTTCGGAAACGGATATGTACTTCCCGGTCGGCGACGCGCGCTATGAAGCAGCTTTCATTCCCGGCGTGACCCTGAAGCCGATCCCGTCACTTTGGGGCCACACGGCCGGCGCGGCCAGCAATCCGGCGGACGAAAAGTTCCTGAACGAGACAATCAGTCAATTTTTGTCGAGCAGGCGCTAGCCCGAAAACGTTCGCGCGCGGACCCCCTCCGCGCATGGATCATCCCGCGTGAGTGCGGTATGCTGAAGCTCATGCAGCCCATCCGATTTGCCTTGTTCGCCCTGGTTGCCACGCTGTGTCTCAGCCAGGAAGTTTCCGATCCTTGGCCCGCGGCCAGCCTGCTTGAGCCTGCTGCGCTAGCCACTGAGCTACAAGCCGGAAAGTCTCCCAACGTGATTTGCGTTGCCTTTCCCCCTCTTTACAAGAGCAAGCATATCGTGCATGCGGTTTTTGCAGGCCCAACCTCGAAGCCCGAAGGCATAGAGGCTTTGAAGAAGCTGGCGGAGCCTCTGGCGCGCGACGCCGATCTGGTGATCTATTGCGGATGCTGCCCAATGGCCACCAAATGCCCCAACATCCGGCCGGCTTATCGAACGTTGAAGGAGATGGGCTTCACGCATATTCGCGTGCTACACCTGCCGACCAACATGCACGATGACTGGTACAGCAAGGATTATCCATCGGAGACCGGCAGCGCTGAACCGGCCGCCTCGTCGAATTAGCCTCGCTACCTGCGCCGGCGCCGAAGATTCTGCTCCTTGCGGAGGCTTTCCTTCAACTGTTTGACTTCGCTTGCCAGGCGATCGCGCTCCTGCCGCAATTGCTCGACTTCGGGTGGTGGCGCGGGCGGAGGGGGCGGCGCAACAGCGCCCGGATCGAGGAAATGAGCGAACTCCTGAACAGGGCTAAAACCCACCGGATAAACAGTCATGCGGATCTCCAGTTCGCCGCCCTGACGTTTATACGGCATCTTGCCCAAACGTAATTCCTGGTCGGCTAGGGCATAACGCTTGGTTTCACCACTGTCTTTGATATCTATCGCGGCCAGGTGAGAGTTTCGGATTGGCGCAGCATTTTTGTCCCACTCAATCTGGACGGTGTCGCCCGCCTCATAAACGTGGAAGAAAAAAGCCTGGTTCAGGACAGCCAGGTACCTCTCTTTAAACAGGAAGCCTGCGACAATCAGTCCCAGAACCAGTGGCAGCGTCCATAGCCAGCCGCGCGGCGTCCGGGAACGCTCGAGCGTTCGGAAAAGCGGCGGGTCCACGTGGGTCACGCCCGGTTGAGCGGCGGCACTGGGCGCGCTGGCCATGGTCTGGGGCTTTAAGCGCGAATTTAGACGATCCTTCACAACCGGCACTGGAACATCGGCTCGGGCGGCGCGATGCAGCGGTTTCAAGGTGAACTCCTGGTAGCTCGAATCTATTTTGAGCGTGCCATCGCCTTCGCGAACGAAGAAGCCCGCGCGGGCCGCCCCGGCGGAGGTGGGGCATAGAATCAGAGTCACCTGCCAGGGTTCCGGGAAGAAATCGTTGAAGATTTCCAGGTCCTGGGGCGACAGCAAAACATCGCTGCGAGTGTGCGAGAGGAACCAGCCCACGGGCAGCAGTCCCTCCAGATCCTTATCCTGCGCGGAGCTCTCGAGTAACTGGGTCAGCTGGCCTCGATCACGGTCCGACAGTTGCAGCGTCGGGCCATGTGCGTACTCGCACCCGATCGGGCGCCAGGTCAGAATGCGAATTTCCGTTTTGCGCCGCACACCGAACAGAACGCCAGCCACTTCGAGCCCGCCACGCGCAAGCTTTTGAAATCCTTCGGCCGAGGTGGCGCGGATTTCGTCCATCACCTCCAGCGGATATTCGATCGCGACCGGGGATTGAGCCGCGCTCCATGATCCGAAAATGAACTCAGCGGCTGGTTCGTTCACTGGTGCGTGCAAACCCGCTAGGCGGATCGGCTACCTTCACTGAGGTTGCCGTGTTGTCGTCGCTATCCTGGTCGTCCTGGGCTTCGTGCAGGTGGTAGTAATAGGTGATGGCCCCCATCACAGTCGCGATGGCGATCAGTCCGACGAGCCAACGCGCGCTCCGGAAATTCCATGCCCTTGGCTCTTCCACCAAGCCGGCCGTGAAGCGGATACAACAAATTGCCATCGACACTCCGCACAGGAATTTGACATACCAAGGCATCATATCCAGATGGCCCTGGCCGCCGACCTCGCTCCAGAGCGTGAAAACAACTAGGAGCGCAATCAGAAACTGGAAGCTATACGCCAGACGCAGCCAAGCCAGGCTGGGCGCTGCGGGAAATGTCGGCAACGGAGCTGGTGTCTCAGCCGAGATAATTGTGGCAGACGCTGGCAGCGGTTCGGGCTTCGCTACTTCGAGTCCTTCGTTCACCACCATAACTCAACGTATCATGTTCTTTTGTGCAAATTAAGGCATGGATAAGATAACCCTAAAACATACGGATTTGAACGTTTCCCGCATCTGTCTTGGAGCAATGACATTTGGCGGCCAAACGGATGAGGCCTTCGCTGCGCGGATGATCGTGCTCTGCGAGGAGTCCGGCATCAATTTTCTCGACACCGCCAACGTGTACAACAAGGGCGCCGCCGAAGAGATGCTGGGGAGAGTGCTGGGATCTCGCCGCCCCAATTTTGTCCTCGCCAGCAAGGTTCGCAGCAAGATGGGCGATGCGCCCGACCTGGCGGGACTGTCTCGGCCGGCCATTATGCGCGCTATCGACGACAGCCTGCGCCGGCTGCGGACCGATTATCTCGATCTTTACTATTTGCACCTGCCCGACTACAGCGTTCCGATCGAGGAATCGCTGGACGCCATGAATGACTTGGTGAAGCAGGGCAAGGTCCGATATCTGGCCAGCTCCAACTACAGCGCCTGGCAAATGACCGAGATGTTCTGGAACGCCGAGCGCCAGGGCTATCAGGCGCCCTACGTCGCGCAACCGATGTACAATTTGATCGCCCGCGGCATCGAGCAGGAATATCTGCCGATGTGCAAGCACTTCGGCGTGTCGAACATCGTTTACAATCCACTGGCCGGCGGACTGCTGACGGGCAAGCACAAACGCGCAGCGCCAATTCCAGGAACACGCTTCGACAAAAACAAAATGTACATGGACCGCTACTGGCATCCCGCGGATTTCAATGCCGTGGATCAACTGAGCCAGATCGCTCAAAAAGCCGGGCGATCCCTGGTGAGCCTCTCGCTCAACTGGCTGTACCATCACACCGCGGCCGATGGCATTATTCTGGGCGCTTCGAAGGTGGATCATCTGGAACAGAATCTAGCCGCTTTACACGACGGCCCCCTCACGGAGGAGACCGTGCAGGCGTGCGATGAGGTGTGGACCGAGCTTCGCGGGCCGACGCCGAAATACAACCGGTAGGCACGAAATCCGGTGAAATCTCTTCGTTTGCCCGCCACGATCTTTCTTAGCGCGTTTCTTCTTTTTCAAGTTCAGCCCATGATGGGGCGCTACGTGCTGCCCTGGTTCGGCGGCGGCCCGGCCGTCTGGACGAATTGCCTGTTGTTCTTCCAGTTGCTCCTGCTGGGTGGATACGCTTACGCGCACTGGCTGGGATCGCGGCCGAGTACGCGGCTGCAAGGCCCGCTGCACATCACGCTGCTGGCGGCTTCGCTTCTTTTTCTTCCCATAGCACCGCGCGTTGACCTGTGGAAACCGTCCACCAGCGCCGATCCATCGACGCGAATTTTGCTGCTGCTGGCCGCGACGGTCGGAGGGCCGTATCTCATGCTGGCGTCCACGGGTCCTTTGCTGCAGCGCTGGTTCCACATGAGTGACCCGGCGCGGCCGCCCTGGCGGCTATATGCACTTTCGAACTTTGGCTCCTTCGCGGCCTTGCTCAGCTATCCGTTTGTGGTGGAACCGTTCGTGCGATTGCATACGCAGGTCTGGATCTGGTCGGTATTTTATGCGCTGTTCGCGGTGTTGTGCGGGTGGACGGCGTGGCGGATGCGGGGAGTCCAGCCCGAAATTGACGTGTCAGCGCCAGCAGCCGAAACGCCGCCTACGCGATGGACCATCCTCTTCTGGCTCGGGCTCTCGATGTGCGGCTCCGTCCTGCTGCTCGCCACCACGAACCAGATTTCACAGGACATCGCTGTCAATCCGTTCCTGTGGGTGGCCGGGCTTTCAATCTACCTGCTGACTTTCATGCTGGTCTTTGAAAGCGAGCGCTTTTATCGGCGCACATTGTTTGCCTGCGTGGCGGGCATCCTGGCGCCGGTAGCTTGTATTGTTCCGAGCCTGTCTGGCGGCCTGTCGATCGCCTCACAACTGGCTATTTATCTGGTGGCGCTATTCGTCGGCTGCATGGTTTGCCATGGAGAACTGGCGCGCTCGCGCCCATCGCCGCGATATCTGACCATGTTCTATCTGACCATCGCAGCCGGAGGCGCCCTAGGCGGTGTCTTCGTCGCGCTGGCCGCCCCGCATATGTTTACGGAATTCAGCGAGTATCCGATCGGCTTGGCAGGAGCCTGCCTCCTCGGATTCACGGGCTGGCTTCGCACCGGCGCATTAGCGCTGTGGACACGCAGTAATTTCGCGGTGCGCCTTCCACTCATGGCTCTTCTGCTGGGCGGAATTACCTCCATTATGGCCGGGGTGACAATGAGCAACCTGCCGTCCCTAGCCAGCGCGCGGAATTTTTACGGCATCCTGCGTGTTATGGAAAAAACCGATGGCAATGGCCCGCTGCGTGAGTTGAGACACGGGACGATCCGGCACGGATTCCAATACCAAAATGCACCGCAGCGCTCCTGGCCGACGACGTATTATGGCCCGCACAGCGGCGTTGCAACCGTCCTCACTGCGCTGGAACGGCCAGATCGTAAGATCGCAATCGTCGGGCTGGGCGCCGGCACTCTCGCGGCCTGGGGCCGTTTAGGCGATACTTTCCGGTTCTATGAAATCAATCCGGATGTACAAGCGATGGCCGACACGTGGTTCACGTTTCTGAAGGACTCAGGCGCGCGAACCGAAATCGTGCTGGGCGATGCGCGCGTCCAGTTGGAACAGGAGCTGGGGGAGGGACGATCCCAGGACTTCGATCTTATTGCAGTGGATGCCTTTTCAAGCGACGCCATTCCGTTGCATCTGCTCACCGCCGAGTGCGGTGACATTTATCGCCGCAGGCTCAAGCCGGGAGGCCTGCTGCTACTCCACATCTCCAACCGCGCTCTTAATCTGGAACCTGTGGCTCGCGGACTGGCGCAGCACTTGGGCTGGCAGGCGATCCTGTTTGTTTCTGGCGATTACAACGATACCGGCGAGAGTAGCTCCCGCTGGGTGCTAATCACCGGCAACACCGGGTTCCTGGAGCGCAGCGGGCTGGATCATGGAAACTCCCCTTGGACCAATCGCGCACCCCTGCTGTGGACTGACGATTTCGCCAGCCTCTGGCACGTGCTCAAGTTCTAACGACTAGTTCCAGTTTCGTACGTCGGCCCATGTACTGTCCGATGCGACACGTATTGCCACTGGTTATTGCGTCGCGCATAGACGCGCTCGAACCATACCGTGAAATCGGCCCGCTTGGGATCGGCTGGGGCGCTAAAGCGTGCCCGATACATTCCATATGTGATCGCGATGTCGCCGTGTAGCTCCACCTGCACTTGATCGAGATCGCGCGACAGGTAGGGCCGCTTGCTCACCGCTGCCAGCCACTGGGCTCGGTTCTCCACTCGCAACGGCTGCCCGCCGCTGGTCCAGCCGTCGCCATGCGTGAAACTGAAATCGCTGGCGCAGATCCGATCGAGAAACTTCACGTCGCCTCGAACCACGGCCGCTTCCATCTCCCTTTCGAATTCCAATACATTTTCGGCAGTACCGGACGCGGCTGTCGACCTGGTACCCAGGCTCACCCAGACCAGCCCCAATATCACTAAGATCCACGTTCGCATCCGTGTCATTCCGGCCTTCGGCTTAGTCATCCGGCTGTGCCCTCCCGCTGGGCTGCATTATATCGAACCGGCTTAAACCGCTGGTCACGAACGTGCTAGTCCATCTCTCGATCGGAGATCGAATGGACTTCAATCAATCCCCCCTGCTGGTGATCTGGGAAGTGACTCAAGCCTGTGATTTGGCATGCGTTCATTGCCGCTCCAGCGCTCAGCCGGAACGGCATCAGGACGAGTTGACTACCGAGGAAGGGCGCGAGCTTCTCAGTGAAATCAAGCGCTTCGGCAACCCGCTCATGGTTCTTACCGGCGGCGACCCCCTAAAGAGGCCGGATCTGTATGACTTAGCCCGCCATAGTGTCTCAGTAGGACTACGGACCAATGTCACTCCCAGCGCCACTCCGCTGCTGACGCCCAAAGCCATAGACCAGTTTAAAGATTGTGGAATATCCCGCATGGCGATTAGCCTGGATGGGCCAGATGCCCCAACGCACGACGCCTTCCGGCACGTGGACGGCACCTACGATTGCGCGATGCTGGCGCTTCAGCACGCCCGCGCCATAGGCCTGGAGACCCAGGTCCAGACCACCGTCACGCGCCGAAACCTGTCCCAACTCGGGCACATCGCCGAGCGCGTTGGGGAAGTGCATGCCAAGATGTGGAGCCTCTTCTTTCCGGTCAACACCGGCGGCGCAACGCCCGATGACGATCTGACCAGCGACGAGTACGAAAAGGTTTTCGAGTTCCTCTACGAGATCTCCAAGGTTGCTCCATTTGAAGTTAAGACCACCGAAGGCTTGCACTATCGCCGCTACATCGCCCAGCGCCTCAAGGCCGAACACGGTGGCCGGGGCGGCGTCAACGGCCGGTTGCTCTGGAGAACTACCGCGGTGAGCGACGGCCGCGGCTTTATCTTCATTTCGCACACTGGTGAAATCTTTCCCAGCGGCTTCCTGCTGGTTTCCGGCGGCAACGTGCGGCACGATTCGCTGGTGGACGTCTACCAGAACTCCAGCCTGTTCCGGATTCTGCGGGAGCCCTCAGCCAAGCTTGGAAAGTGCAGCTTCTGCGAGTTCTCGAAGATCTGCGGTGGATCGCGCGCCCGCGCCTATGCCCTCACCGGAAACTATCTGGAAGCCGATCCGCGTTGCGATTATCAGCCGACCCGCGAGGCCGCCCTCGCGACCGCTCCATAAGATCGAGATCCGCGAAGTCTTTCGCTCGACGTAGCAAAATAGATTGAGGCGGCCCCGCCGCCGTTAAGCGAAAGAATATGACCAGCGGCCCCAGTGATTATCTTGCAGCTGAGCGGACCTTTCTCGTCTGGATCAGGACCGGTCTCGCCCTCATGGGATTCGGCTTCGTAGTCGCCCGCTTCGGTCTCTTTCTGCGAGCGCTCCAAGCCGGTCAATCCGCTCTGCCGTCCGAATCGTACGGATTCTCCTTCTGGGTTGGAACGGCGCTCATCACCCTGGGAGTGATCGTCAATATCATGTCCGCGAGGCAGCATGCGCGCCTGGTTCGCGACTTGAACGAGGGTGGATCGGCCTTCAATCGGCCTTCCTCGCTGGGCATTACCGTAGCAATTATTTTGGCCATACTGGGATTAGTGATGGCGGCCTATTTGATTTCAGTTCATGAAGGCCTGCCCAAAGCGATGACAATGACAACTAACACCGATGCTGGAATCGTCAGCATACCCGCTAACCATTCGGTCGATCAGACCGTCGAGAAGCTGCAGCAAATACTGCAAGCTAAAGGCGTTAAGCTGTTTGCCTTGGTCGATCACAGTGGGGAAGCGGAGCGGGCCGGACTCAGTATGCCGCCCACCAAGCTCCTAATATTCGGTAATCCCAAAGCCGGCACTCCCCTGATGGTTGCCTCGCCGAGCGTCGCGATCGACCTGCCCTTGAAGATCCTGGTTTGGCAGGATAAGAGCGGCAAGGTCTGGGTCTCTTACAATAGCCCGGCCTACCTGCAGAGCCGCCATAATTTGCCTGCGGACCTGGTCCAAAACATCGCAGTGGTGGAAGCGTTGGCCGCCAAAGGAGCCGAGTAACCAACAATTAGGGACAGTGCACTCAAATACCTATTTCTCCGCTGGCCGACCGTCCAACTCTCAGACCCGCTTTCGACCCTTGGAGTGTTATCTTGAAAGAGAACCCCTCGTAAAACATGCTTGGAACAAAAGTCGAAACACAGCGAGGATCCAAATCCACAAGAAACCAGCGAGTGGCTGGAAGCGCTGGACGGCGTCGTGGAAGAGGGCGGCGCCGAACGCGCCTCCTACCTGCTGGACCGCCTGATGGACCGCGCCGCTCTCTACGGCATCGAATCGCCCCACAAGCTCAACACCCCGTATATCAACACCATCCCGGTGGAAGAGGAAGTGCCCTATCCCGGCGACCGCGCCATCGAGCGCCGCATCAAAAGCCTGATCCGATGGAACGCCATGGCGATGGTGGTGCGCGCCAACAAGCACGATGCCGGCATCGGCGGCCACATCTGCCACCTACGCGTCGCTGGCCACGCTGGCCGGAAGTGGGCCACAACCATTTCTTCCACGGACGTTACGGCGATCAGCCCGGCGACTTCGTCTATTTCCAGGGCCACGCTTCGCCCGGGCACGTACGCCCGCGCGTTTCTGGAAGGCCGGCTCACCGAAAAGCATCTGGAGAATTTCCGGCACGAACTGCGCGAGCATCCCGGCCTCTCTTCCTATCCCGCATCCCTGGCTGATGCCGGATTTCTGGCAGTTCCCCACCGTATCGATGGGCCTGGGGCCGATCAACGCCATCTATCAGGCGCGCTTCATGCGGTACCTGGAGAATCGCGGCATCATTCCCGTAGACGCCGCGCAAGATTTGGGCTTTCCTGGGCGACGGCGAAACCGACGAACCGGAATCGCTGGGCGCCATCACGCTGGCCGTCGCGCGAGCAACTGGACAACCTGATCTTCGTGGTGAACTGCAACCTGCAGCGGCTGGATGGTCCGGTTCGCGGCAACGGCCAGATCATCACCGAGCTCGAAGCCGCTTTCCGCGGCGCCGGGCTGGAACGTCATCAAGGTGCTGTGGGGCGGCAACTGGGACGACCTGCTGGCGCGCGACACCACCGGCCTGCTCATCAAGCGCATGGACGAGGCCGTCGACGGCGAATATCAGAGCTTTCAAAGCCAAAGGCGGCGCTTATGTCCGCAAGGAATTTTTCGGCAAGTATCCGGAGCTGCTGAAGCTGGTAGAGCACATGTCCGACGAAGAGGTCGTCGCTCTGCGCCGCGGCGGGCACGATCCGCTGAAGGTCTACAACGCCTACAAGCGCGCCGTGGAGCATACCGGATCGCCCACCGTCATCCTGGCCAAGACCATCAAAGGCTACGGGCATGGGCGAAGCCGGCGAAGGCCGCAACGTCACGCATCAGCAGAAGAAGCTGAACGAAGACGAGATGCTCTACTTCCGCCGGCGCTTCGAAATTCCCGTTTCCGAAGAGACCGTCCACACCGCATCGTTCTACAGGCCGCCCGAGGACAGCCCCGAGATGCGGTATATCCGGGAGCGGCGCGAGGCGATGGGCGGGAGTCTGCCGTGCGCGCGACGTGCCGCAAGATCACCATCCAGGCGCCGCCGCTCGAGACCTTCGCCGAGTCGCTGGCCGGTTCGCAGGGCCGCGAAGTTTCCACCACCATGGCGTTCGTGCGCGTGCTCACGCTGCTGCTGAAGGATCACGAGATTGGGCAAGTACATCGTCCCGATTATTCCCGACGAAGCGCGCACGTTCGGCATGGAGTCGCTGTTCCGGCAGTACGGCATCTACGCCAGCCGCGGCCAGCTCTACAAGCCGGTGGACAGCGAGAATTTCCTGTTCTACAAAGAGGCCACGACGGCCAGATCCTCGAAGAAGGCATCACCGAAGCCGGATCCATGGCGTCGTTCACCGCCGCCGGCACCGCCTACGCCAACTACGGCGTGCCGATGATCCCGTTCTTCACTTACTACTCGATGTTCGGGTTCCAGCGCATCGGCGATCTGATTTGGGCTTTCGCCGATTCGCGCGGCAAGGGCTTCCTGATGGGCGGAACCGGCGGGCGCACCACGCTTGTCCGGCGAAGGTCTGCAGCATCAGGACGGCCACAGCCTGGTGCTTGCCAGCACCGTTCCCACCTGCCACAGCTACGATCCGGCGTACGCCTACGAAATCGCGGTGATCATCCAGGACGGCATCCGGCGCATGTATCAGGAGATGGAAGATCGCTTCTACTACCTGACGATCTACAACGAAAACTACGCTCAGCCGCCCATGCCGGAGGGCGTGGCGGAAGGAATCCTGCGCGGTATTTATCGCTATCAAGCGGCCGAGAGCGGCAAGGCCCAGGTGCAGCTGTTCGGCAGCGGCCCGATCCTGAACGAAGCGCTGCGCGCGCAGAAGATCCTGGCGGAGAAATATCAGGTTGCCGTCCGACGTCTGGAGCGTCACCAGCTACAACGAACTGCGCCGCGACGCGCTGGAAGTGGAGCGCTGGAACCGTCTGCATCCCGCCGAGCCGGAGCGCAAGCCATATTTGCTCGAGGCGCTGAAAGGCGTCGAAGGGCCGATCGTCGCGTCCACCGACTACATGAAGGTGGTGGCCGATCAAATCGCGCCCTGGCTGCCCGGCCGCCTGATTGCGCTCGGCACCGACGGCTTCGGCCGCAGCGAAAATCGCGAACACCTGCGCAAGCATTTCGAGAACGGCGCCGAAGCGATCGCGGCGGCGGCGCTGGCGCGTCTGGCGCGCGACGGCAAGTTCGATAAGGAACGCGCCCAGGCCGCCATCGTCGAACTGGGATTCAATCCCGAGAGTCCGGACCCTGTCAAAAGATAGCGACCGGCCAAATGGTAGGCTGGCTAGGAAAAACAAGAAGGATATAGCGAACTGCCAAAAAGTAGGTAGCGACGCGGGCAAGTGAATGCGCGGAATCGTTCTCTGGTCCATCATCTTGATCTACGCGTTCTGGAGTGTGCCAAAGTTTCTACCGTACTCCGCCAAGCTTGCCCGCATTGCTGTGATGTGTGGCTTTGTCACCCTGCTGGCCGCTGCCTATAGGGAAAGTCGCGGAGCACTTTATTGGTCTCCAGATGAAGATTCACGACTCACGATTGTTACGCTGATCGGAGGAGCAGGCATTCTTGGCGCGCTGATCTGTGGAGCAATCGCGTCTATTCTTGACGCGAAGCGAAGACCGGCTTCCACCGAAATGTAATCGTCAAAAAGTACCGCCACTGGGCTCGATTCGTTCGCTAGCTTATTTCCTACGGAAGTGCTTGGCTTGCGAGACCAGCTTCCAGTCCTTGTTTCCAGGCCAGACGCGATCCGTATTGATGTGGACGTTGACCCCGGCGCGGATCGCCGCTTTAAAATCTTCATCCGCCGCGCCTGAACCGCCATGCAGAGTGAGGGGTACACAGGTCGCGGATTCGACCTCTAGAATTCGCTTGATCGCTAGATGCTTGCACTCCTTGCCGGTGACGGTGCTTTTGCGTATGCCGTGCGAATTACCGACTGCGGGGGGCGAGCACGTCCGCTCTTGTCTCCGCGACGAACTGACGAGCCTCTTCGACGGTTGTCAACGCACGGTCAGGAAGGGGACTGTCCGCACGAATCTCAGAGATCCGCTACCGATGTCCCCAATTTCTGCGTCGACCACCACAGTCGGGTTCACAGACTTCAGCGCCTCGACACCCTGCTTAGTCGAGCGGGCATTTTCTTCTAACGACAGCGAGGACAAATCGAGTACAACGGAATCTAAGCCCAGCTTTGCGGCTTCGAGTCCTCCTGCCGGTGAATGCGTGTAGTCGGCATTCAAGAAGATGGGAATGTCGAATTCCTCGCGAAGACTCCGCACAACAGAAGCGAGCGGCCGCGTCCCCGCAAACTTCCGTTCTACCTCCGAAGCACCGACCATAACCGATAGGTTCAGTTCACGTGCAGCTGGGATGGCGCTTTTCAGCAGGACGAGATCGACGATGTTGAAGTGCCCAATGGCGACACAGTTTTTTCCCGCTTCCTGCACGACTTCAATGAGTTCCTTCATCAGCTGTTCCTCCAAGGGGCTACGCTCTTACCAATTCTGGCTGCCTTGAATTCTATGCCCATTCGCTGAGAGCAAGCCCTCGGGCAGTCCGTGTCTTCACCTCCATATTTTCGAGGGCATTTGGCGCTGCAGGAGTTTTCGACAGGCGAGGGCTCGGCCGAAACAGTCTTGTCAGGCATTCGACACCAATCGGCGTTTTCGTTTGCCTCGGACGACCCGCTTTCCTGGCCATTTCACCTGCCGAGTGCTGGTGTGTCATGAGTTATGACGATGCGGGCGGCAGGAGCTTTCCTGGCCAGCAAAATGCATTGTTTGACCTTGAAAGGGCAGCGGGAAAAGGCGGCACAAATGGAGCGAACGATTGATATGGATGTTCATCAGAGTGATTGGGTTAACTTACTCGGAACTCTGTGGTGCAGGCAGTTTCATGATTCCGTGATGTGGCCGATCCACGGTGAATACGAGTGCCGCTCCTGTGGCGGCGTTTTGTAGTGCCTTGGGACTACCGCAACAAACTCCAGGAACAGCGTGTCCTGAAACTGGCTGCATAGGAAGCCAGTTCCTTTAGTTGGGGTAACAGCAATGGAGCTGTCGGCTGCCTGGGAATTGCCGCGCATCGCCTCGGCGGTCTGTAGTAGAGAAATCAACAGCGAATTGCGCGATGCACGGCGAACGATCGGATCCACGGCGAAGTGCAAGGCGGACGGTGTCCTGGCTTAGATTTTTGAAGGACCATACGGGTGCCACGCGTCGCGGTTAACCGCCAAGTTGAGTCCCAGTCCGGAGCAAAATAGTAAACCGGTTTATCGCCGGGAAGCACCAACTGGTTCAGCACAGGCTTTATTGGCCCGAAACAGGAATCCAAGAGATCAGTGAGATGCGTTTCGGACTACAAGGATCTGCTTTGTTCCAAGGCGTTAAAGGGAGTAACTCTTATGAGACTAATTGCGCGGGCTGCTTGCCTCTCTTGTTTAACCTCCATACTCTGCCTCGCAGGGGACTGGTCGGGATGGCTAGTCAGTGCCGGGTGCTTTACGAGTATGCACGGCAACAGGAACGACACCGACCATAGCTGGGACGGAAATCTGGCGATCCGCTATTGTACGCCCGATAAGGATACGCACTCATTCGCAGTCGTGCGTGAAGATGGCTCAGCCTTCAATTTCGACTCCGCAGCTAACGAGAAAGCGGCGGCACTCCCGTTGAGCCTCGGGAAACATTTCGTGTATTTCGTAAAGGTGGCGAGTGACACGGTCGCGAACGCGGTCAAAGTGCAACGAATTTCGCTTGTCGCACGTATGCCTCGTAACGGACCCGGCGCGCCTGGCTTGTGATCGCCTACGGTAACTTTTGCCGCCGAGCAGTTTTCAAGCGGCCTGCGGACGGTCGTCGCAGACCCCGATCGGATAGAGCCGATGGCTGCATCTTGTGGAGTGCGGACGAAGTCGCGATAACACAAAGTCACCAAGCACACCCGAAGGTAGCCCCTCATGAAATACTTGCCGTAAACTTCAGACTTAGCCTTCACTTCGGAAGTCAGATTCGAAATACCGAAAGCGCCCAGCAACGCGCGCCCGGTTGCTGCCATGTAAGCCAGAACTCGCCCCCATACCGCAGAAGTGGCCCAAGTGCACGTACTACGGCGCATCCGGAAGTTTGTTTTTGTCAACCGGCCCGTTTGGGAGCAGAGTCAGGTTAAGATAGCTTGTCAAATTCAGGCGAATTGTAGCTGACCGCGCCGCCAAGCGCTCGCAAGAATAAGAATAAGGGAGAGCTAATGAAGCGGGTGCTGTTCGTAGGCTACGATCCGGAGACTGTAGATTTTTCTGACCCTGCTTTGCCACCGGGTATGACCGTTGAGAAGGTTCACGCCGGCATCGCGGTTGCGATGAAGCAGTTCGCTGAACGCGGATGGGAGGCTGACCTCGGTTTCATCCGGCCGGATGAAGCCGCTGGCCCGACACTGGAGCGTCAGTTAGCTTCGAAGAGCTACGATTGTGTGGTAATCGGAACCGGCGTGCGTCTGCCGCCCCGGGGCCTTGCATTATTCGAAGTCGTTATCAACGCTGTTCATAAGGCTGCTCCAGGCGCGGCGATTGCCTTCAATACAGTTCCCCAGGACAGCGCCGATGCTGCCGCCCGATGGCTTGAGGCTGGGAGTCGGGCTCTATAGTCCGGCGTCCAACAAAATCTGGGCGCTGTGGCTCAAGCTAACCGCCGCTCGGAAAATACGCCGGCATGAAACTTCCTCAGCGGTTCGAACGGACGAAGCACAAACAGCGAACGCAGCCAGTTGCCGTTCTCGTATTCCTGCCCATCAGGTGTCGGGCGCGCCATGACGGGCAAGCCCGGAGCCGCTCGCCTGCGCGCGCAAGTCGAGCTGGTACTACAAGGCAACCTAACCTCGCCCAAGACTCTGGAGCCCGCCCCCTGAACGGGTGGATAGGTTGTTCTTCGTGTGGACGGCGCCGCCAGCCGCATTCCCGCCGGATTTACAACCAATGCCCTTGATGGATATTGTCCAGCACCCTATGCCTGTTCGAATTGATCCAGGCGCGCGATGAATCTCCGCCGTCGTCCGGCAGATTTTTCTGGCAGGGCGATTCGGGCCTTTATCGCCCGATGCTGGCTACGTTTCGCGGTGTCGACAGATCGATTGACGACCAGGAATTCCTCGTTCGGTTTCTATCCGCGAACTGCTACCTGATCGACACGTGCTCACAACCGGTCGATCAACTGGACCCGCAAACCCGCCGCGCGGGGTGCATCACCAGCCGAGCCCTGCTTGCAAGAGCGATCGCCGAGCTTCGATCGGCTGCAATGGCTACCCTTCCTTGTGCGCTCCATCCGAGGGAATCCCAGGGCGCGGCGCTACGGTCGGGTTGGTCTGGTCAAATCCTCGATCTGCGGTATCGGGGAATGGTCGCGTCACCGAACCGCATTCCTGAATAGCCCGATTCCAGAGATTAAGAAGCTCGATACCCGTCGCGTCCCGTGTGCGCAAAATGGCAGCTCATACCTCTGGCCGGGCAACGGGCGCGTTCTGTAAACCAGATAGCAAATCTCAGCCGGAAACTAACAGCCAGATGCTGCATCAACTTAAGCAACGGTGTCGTGCTTTATCAATAAGCGCGATGGGCTAATCTTTAAACCATCGGGCCAGATCACCGGGCAGCTTGACGAAGTTCTCGATCCGGAATAGGTGGAAACAGAAAATGAGAAGAATCAATCCAATGTGGTGGAAACTTGGGTCGTTGGGCCTGCTGGCTTCCCTCGCCGTTGTGGGACAGCAGACCCCATTCCAAGGCAGCGTTCCCATAGGGACCGCGTCGCCGGCGCCGGTCGCGTTGTCCTTGCGGGACGCCATGGATCGTGGCTTGAAAGCAAATCTTGGGCTGCTGGTCAGCGACTCTAACAGCGAGATAGCTCGCGGCCAGCGACTCCACTCCCTGAGTGCATTGCTGCCGTCCATCAACGGTCAGGTCAGCCAAACCGAAGAACAACTGAGTCTGGCAACCATCGGCCTCAAATTCTCCTTCCCGGGAGTGTCCATCCCCACGGTGGTCGGTCCCTTTCATTACACCGACGCGCGCGCGGCTGCGTCGTGGAGCGCTTTCGATTATTCCGCCAGAAAGAACTACCGGTCCGCTCAGGCGAGCGAACGCGCCGCCCGCTTCTCGGTTCAGGATGCGCGTGATCTGGTGGTGCAAGCTGTGGCATCCGGGTATCTGCAGATCATCGCCGACTCTTCGCGGATCGATGCGATCCGTTCTCAGGTCCAGACAGCGCAGGCGCTCTACGATCGCGCCGTCGATCAGCGCAGGGCCGGAACCGCGGCCGGCATCGATGTTCTTCGATCGCAAGTGGAGCTGAAGCAGCAGCAACAGCGGCTGCTCGCTGCGGAGAATCAATTCGCCAAAGACAAGCTTGCTTTGGGCCGCGTCATCGGATTGCCATCCGGCCAGGACTTCAACATCGCAGACTCCGTCCCGTTTTCGCCGCTGACTAACATGACGCAGGAGCAAGCGCTGCGTAATGCGTTCGAGCACCGCGCCGATTATCAGAGCTACAAGGAGCAGGTTCACGCCGCCGAAGAGGCTGTCACTGCCGCTCGTGGAGAGCGCTATCCGACGGGCGTCGTAACGGCTGATTACGGGGATGTCGGAACATCGCTAGCCCATTCCCACGGAACCTTCACGGTTGTCGCCTCGGCGCGGTTCAACATCTTCGACTCCGGCCGCATCAGTTCGGACGTGATCCAGGCCAGGGCGACGCTGAAGCAGCGGCAGGATGAGCTGGCCGATCTTGGCGGTCAGATTGACTATCAGGTCCGCACTGCGTTCCTCGACATTCGCACGGCTTCCGATCAGGTTACGGTGGCGCAAGACAATCTCGATCTGGCCAACCAGGCTCTATTGCAATCGCGTGACAGGTTTTCCGCGGGTGTCACTGACAACATCGAGGTCGTACAGGCGCAGGAATCGGTGGCCGCCGCAAACGATAGCTTGATTGCTGCGTTGTATGGCCACAATTTAGCAAAGGTTGCGCTGGCGCGCGCATTGGGCGCCACCGATCAGTCAATTCAACATCTGATGGAGGTGAAGTAAAATGGCTGAGCTCGACAAAGTGAAAAGATTGCCGCGCAAACGCGGAAAGCTTGGCCGCATCCTCGTATTGGTTCTTATCGTGACTATCGTGGCGGTCTCCGGATTTTATCTTTGGAGATATTTCAATACCTACGAAACCACCGATGATGCGCAGGTGGATGGTCACATTGACGCAGTCAGCTCTCGCATTAGCGGCAACGTGATTAGCGTGCTTGCGGAAGACGAACAATATGTGAAAGCCGGCGACGTGCTAGTGCGAATCGATCCTCGGGACTACGAGGTCGCTCTTGCCAAAGCAGAAGCCGATCTGGCCGACGCCGAAGCAGCTCTCGAGACCTCCCGCATTGACATCCCTATCACTAGCATCAATACCTCCAGTCAGTTGAAAAACGCGACGTCCGGTCGCGGCGATGCCACTGCTTTCCTGCGCGGCTCTGAACGCCAACTCAACGCGGCACAGGCCCGCCAGGAATCCGCTCGCGCTCAGGTCCGCGAGGCCGAAGCCAACCTGACCAAGGCCAGGGACGATGAACGCCGTTACAAACTGCTGGTCGATAAGGATGAGATTCCACGGCAGCAGTACGATACCGCTGTTTCGGCGGCCCAAGCGGCACAAGCCGCTCTGGATGCCCGCAAGGCGGCCGTTGGCGAGGCCGATCAGAATATCGTCGTCGCGCAAAGTGTTGTCGATCAGGCGAGACAGAGGATCACTCAGGCGGATGCGTCGATCGAGTCGGCCATGACCGCGCCCAAACAGGTTGCCGCCAGCGAAACACGCGCCAAGTCCGCACAGGCGCAAGTCGCGCAACGCAAGGCGCTGGTCGAGCAAGCAAAGCTAAACCTCAGCTATTGCACCGTGGTCGCACCAGTGACCGGCATCGTCGGTAAGAAGACGGTGGAGATCGGAGAGAACGTTTCACCAGGTCAACAATTGATGGCGGTGGTCCCGCTGGATGACGTCTGGGTCATCGCCAACTTCAAAGAAACCCAGCTAAGCCGCATGAAGCACGGCCAGCGAGTCCGGCTCACCGTCGACGCCTACGACAAAGAATATAAAGGCAAAGTCGAAGAGATCGGCGGAGCGAGTGGATCGCGCTTCAGCTTGCTACCCCCGGAAAACGCGACCGGAAATTACGTGAAGGTCGTGCAACGGGTGCCCGTTCGCATCAACCTCGATCCGGGCCAAAACGACGATCATCGTTTGCGCCCCGGCCTCTCGGTCGATCCGAAAGTATATGTTGAATAGGCGGAACCGTGTCACCGCCGACTGAAACTTGGACACCGAAATTCAATCCGTGGCTGATCGCGGTCGTCGTCGCACTGGCGGCGTTCATGGAAGTGCTCGACACCAGCATTGCAAACGTGGCTTTGCCGCACATGGCGGGCGACTTGGGAGCGAGCAATGACGAAAGCACCTGGGTGCTCACCTCTTATCTCGTCTCGAATGCCATCGTTCTTCCCATCAGCGGCTGGCTGGCGACGCTCTTTGGCCGGAAGCGCTTTTTCATGCTCTGTATATTTTTGTTTACGCTCAGCTCGCTCTTGTGCGGCGCTGCGCCGACGCTCGGCACGCTGATTATCTTTCGCGTTTTGCAAGGCGCGGGAGGCGGAGGACTCCAGCCCATGGCCCAGGCCATTCTAGCGGATACTTTCCCGCCACAGAAACGCGGACTGGCGTTCGCGCTTTACGGCATCACGGCCATCATGGCCCCTACGATTGGGCCGACACTCGGCGGATGGATCACCGATAACTATTCCTGGCGCTGGATTTTTTATATCAATCTACCGGTCGGCATACTGACGCTATTTCTGGTGTTACGGATGGTGGAGGATCCGCCGTATCTCAAGCGGGTCAAGGGTGCCGGTATTCGTGTCGACTACATTGGGATCGCACTTCTGACGCTTGGTATCGGCGCCCTACAGATACTACTCGATAAGGGCCAGGAAGACGATTGGTTCGGTTCGGGCTTCATTGTCACGCTCGCAACAATTTCAGCCGTCTCCCTGATCAGCTTGATTTTTTGGGAATTGCATAGCGAATCGCCAATCATCGACATTCGCATGTTCAAGAGCTTCAACTTTGCCATATCGAGCCTGATGATGTTCTGTCTGGGCGTTCTTCTGTTCAGCAGCCTGGTAATGATGCCGCAGTTTTTGCAAACGCTTTTGGGGTATACCGCCGAATCCGCCGGCCTGGTGCTCTCCGGCGCTGGGCTGGTGCTGTTGTTTGAGATGCCGATCGTCGGGCAGCTCACCACTAAGATCCCGACGAAATACATCATGGCGTTCGGCTGGTTGTGTCTGGCGTGCGGGATGTACTATTCCACTAGGCGGGTAGACTTGTTGATCAGCTTTAAGTCGGCGGCCTGGCTGAGAATTGCGCAATCCTTTGGTCTCGGATTTCTCTTCGTTCCTATTTCACTGGCGGCCTACATTGGAATTGCGCCGGAAAAGGGAAACAGCGTCTCGGGATTGATCAATTTCATGCGTAATATGGGAAGCAGCGTGGGAACGTCCATGGTCACCACGATGCTCGCGCGCCGTGCCCAGTTTCATCAATCGATCTTGACTTATCACGCCACCAACTATGACCCTGCGTTCCGGAATCAAGTCCAGGGGATCAGCCAACAACTGATCCACGCCGGAGCCACGCCGCCCGATGCGCAGGCAGCCGCGTACGGACGTATCTACCAATCCGTTCTGGTCCAATCGCAAACGCTAGCTTATATCGACACATATATGATCCTCGCGGTCGCAGCGAGCATCATGTTCTTGCTAACCTTCATCGTGAAAAGGAACGATCCGGGCAAAGGAGGGCACATCGCCGTCGAGTGATGCTGCGAAAGAGGACGAATCGATGCTTAAAGTACTAACGATCGAGCGCGAATACGGAAGTGGCGCAAATGAGATTGCTCAAAAGATCTCAGTACGCCTGGGCTGGAAACTGTGGGACCAACTGCTCACTACCGAAATAGCGCGTCACCTCGAATGCCCCAAATTGTACGTCGAACAGCAAGAGGAACGCCGCGATCCGTTGCATTATCGTCTGTTCAAAGCCTTTCTGCGGGGCAGTTTCGAGGGAAGCCTCAATGCACATCGAATGAAGCCGGCGGATGCAGAGGGAATTCGCGCCATTACGGAAAAGCTCGTCAGAGGGGCCGCTACCGAGGGGAACTGCGTGATCGTAGGACGGGGGTCCGCTTACTACCTGCGCGATTCACCCGATGCACTTCACATTTTCGTTTACGCTCCTTTCGAGGAGAAGGTTCGGCGGCTGCAGCAGAGAGGGAAGACCGAGCAGGAAGCGATTCAACTTGCCGAGACCGTCGACCTGGACCGGGCGGCTTTCATAAAGCAGTATTTCGGACTGGAATGGCCGCAACGCCAATACTTTCACCTGATGATTAATACGACTATAGGCGAGGAAGCGGTTGTGCAGACCATCCTGGACGCGGTGAAGGGCTGCGGCGGCTCTCCGGTTCGCTGAGGCTGCAATCCCAGGCAGGTCCGGCGTGATTGCGGCGCCCAGGTTCTCGCCCCCTACTAGGCTCGCGTTTTCCTTCGAAGGGATCTGATAACGTGAACCAACGCTGAAGATTGGAAACTTCATGCTTGAACCCCTGGCTAATCTTCTGCAATTCTCATTCGGTGCCCTGACCTCGATTTTCTTCCTGGTTGATCCGATTGCGGCCACAACAATCTTCTTAATCATGTTTGCCGAAGCGTAACGGCGGCCTGACGATTTCGAATTCCCCGTCTCCAATGAACCCAAACCCGTTTCGAATAAGAAGCCCAGATGCGGTCTAACTTTGTGACGTGAGTCACCTGAAATTCATGGAGTCGGAACTGTTCAGAAATAATCAATTGCTAAAGTCTTTGATTCGGCACCCGAGCAGTTGATGAGGGCCGAACACCTCTTTGAAGAGAAAGGACTGCATGAAGATGAACACAAACCTGCTCTTTTACCTGGCCGCTGCCTCATTCGCCCCGATATTCGCCGCCGAGGGTCCCGTGCCGGCCGGCATTCCACATCTGGACCATGTCTTCGTCATCATGATGGAGAACCACAGCTACTCCCAGGTTGTAAACAACCCGAATACACCGTACATCAACCAACTCGCCAGTATTGCCAACACTGCGACGAACTACTTCGCAATCGCGCATCCCAGCTTGACGAACTATCTAGAGCTAGTTGGTGGTTCGAATTTTGGCGTGCAGACCGACAACGCTCCGGATTGGCACAACAGTTCTTGCCGGACCAACCTGGCTTCCGTAACCGTTGCGACCGACACGCCTTCGAGCCCGAATATCTGCCCGATCGCCGGCGTGGGGACGGACGCCGCCACTGCCGCCATAGACATGAGCAATGAGACCAGTGGTCCTCCCGGAGTCCTGAACATTGATGGCAAACAGTCCATTCCGGCGGCCACCAACACATCGGGCAAGACCATTGCCGATCAATTGGGCGACATCGGTCGCACGTGGAAAAGCTACCAGGAAGACTTGCCATTCGAAGGTGCCGACAATATTAACTACAGCGATGGCTTCTACAGCAACCTCACTGATTTCACCGCAATCACGCCGGCACTCACACCTCCCCTTACGTCCGGCAGCGTGGTTCAGCAGTACGCGGCCAAGCATAACCCGTTCGTGTATTTCCGCAGTATCCAGGAAGGCGACATCCCAGGAAGCGACCTGTCGAATATGGTAGGTTTCGCAGGGTCGGGCGGCCTTTTCGCGGATCTTCGCGCGGGTGCGGTTCCGGAATTCTCTTTCATTGCACCAAACCAGTGCAACGATCAGCATGGGCGCGGAAACTCGGACGCGACCTGCAACTTCGACCCGAACGATGACGGAACGCAGGCCGGGCTCAATCCGGCCTTAATGTATCGCGGTGACGTTATGGTGCGGCGCCTGGTGAACGCGATTCACGAATCGCCCGTCTGGCACCAGGGCCAGAGCGCCATTGTGATTCTGTGGGATGAGAACGACTATAGCCTGGCGCCGAACACAAATCAGGTGCTCCTGATCGTAGATACCAATTATGGAGCGCATGGCGTCCAGAGCGCGAAGCCTTACAACCACTTCTCGCTGCTCAAAACCATAGAGGCTGGTCTGGGACTGCCCTGTCTCAATCATGCCTGTGATTCCAGCGTGAACGTGATGTCGGACCTTTTTGCGACTTTCTAGATGGCGTTCGTGTCTACTTCGACAATTGCTGGCGTGCGATCAAAATGATTGGCTTTCTCGGCGACACCAATGACGCCGTTCACAAGGCTGCGGGATAAGGGCAGCCCGTCAGTAAAGATGTTGCGCTCTCGGTGAACGGCATTTCAGTAAACGTGGAATGCTCCATCAACGGGACGGTGGTGGCCAGCTATGAACCACGTCCGCGAACCACGGGAACAGTGGGTCGTAGCGGTCGGTGAGCGACGCAGGACGCCGTTCCCTCTCAGCGTTCCCCCTGTAGACAAACGGATCTTTTCGCCTGTCACTGGTCACGTCATTTTTGGGGCAACGTCGCGGGGCCTTGACATCAAAAGTTGAAATTCACCGTCCTGAGCGCGTCCTCATATGCCAGAGGCGCTTCTTTGGCCTTCTTGCGTGCTTCTGCTTCGGTGAATCCAGCGTGCTCCCAAACGTCCACGGCGTGAACCGTAAGGTCGGGCATGGCGAGATTTTCTTCCGCGCGGATAGCGGAGATCCAATGCTCGACAGCTTCTTTGTAAGCGTAGCGGAGTTGATCGAGTTCCGAACTTTCCATGTGTCCAGCCTTTCGCGGATTTGCTCCTTTAGAACATACTTCGGAAGGCCCAGAAGAGGAAGCCGGACAGGAGCATCGCTACCGGCAGTGTCAGCACCCAGGCGAGTGCAAGATTCCGTACGGTCTCCAACTGGAGACCGGTGCGGTTGGCCGCCATGGTTCCGGCCACACCGGAGGAAAGCACGTGAGTGGTGCTGACTGGAAGACCAAGGCTGTCGGCTGTCATGATGGTAGCCATCGCGGTAATCTCGGCGGCCCCACCCTGTGCGTAGGTGAGATGATCCTTGCCGATCTTTTCCCCCACCGTGACCACAATGCGTTTCCAGCCGATCATGGTGCCGAGACCTAGAGCCAAGGCAACCGCAACCTTCACCCAGGTGGGAATGAACTTTGTCGAGAGATCTATGTGCTTCTTGTAATTAGCTAGAACTTTGTTGTCGTCGGCGTCGAATTGCGTCTTGCCCGACTTCTCCATTAGGCGAATGGTTTCGCTGACCACGTACATAAGGTTGCGGAGGTTACCCATTTTGTCCGCTGGGACGTTCTTCAGCAGACCGAATTGTTTCACTTCGTTACCGATCTCGTTGATTTCCTGGCTCAGTGCGAGCACCGTATTGTCGTGTGAATTCCTTAGTACGGATATAGTTTGTCAGATCGTCGCGGGGATCTCCGACCACGGCGTTGGGGTTTACATGCTTGCCGACAACCTGCGCAGTTTGGGTGGACACGGCCAGAAAGTCCGCCGTCTGGGAAGGGGTGACCGCGTGGTTTAGCGCATATGCCGTTGGGACCGTGCTGACCAAAATGAGCATGATCAGCCCCATGCCCTTCTGTCCGTCGTTGGAGCCGTGGGCGAAACTGACGCCGGTGCAGGTCAGGACCAGCAGTCCGCGGATCCAGAACGGCGGCGGTTCCGTGCCTTGCGGAGCCTCATAGAGGCGCCTGTCTTGGATCACAAGCTTGCAAACTATCAGCAGCACGGCAGCTACGCTAAATAACCGTCGCGACGGCGTTGGCTGTGTCGTGAAAGCCATTTACGAATTCGAATCCCAGCGCCGTGAGTAGTGCGATACCCAGCAGCACAAATGGAAAAACTGACGCGCTGTGGATTGTGCCCAAATCCGCTTTCAGAGCCACAATGGTGTAAATAAGGCCAGCTAACAGTGCGACGCCAAAGACCATCACACCCATTTTCCCGGGGCTCCAGGCCAATTTCTTTTCAAGCGCGGGGGATGCCGCAGATGCCATAATGCGTCCTTTAGGTACGGAGTATAGCGGCTGATCCGTGAATCTTTGATTACAACGATCACAAAAATAACGTCCCGATACCCGCCGTCCATCATCTTCGTCGCGCCGGTCTGCGGATCATCTGCCGCGGTTGATATGAAGTGTTCCACGCTGGCGTCGAAGCATTCGTAGGGATAATTCACGAAGACGTCTCCAGCCCGGATCGTAGTGTGTACGCTGGTCTAAACCCTCGGCCAGGATGCGCTGATTCGACAACGTTCGGTCGAGAGAGGACTCGAGAGCGAGTAGCTTCGAAACAGCGGCCGACCGTCCGGGCCTTGCATCGTCAGCGAGACAATGTCCGCGGACTCCCGATCGATCGCCGTTACCGCGGGCCGGCGAAATCCTGGTGCGCCCGGATGCGCGGCTGCTAACGGCCACCCATTCGATCGCGTGCAGAAAGGCCTATGGCAAAATCTTCCTGGTTGGCAGATCATGGTAAGTGATAATTTGCGCTGGCGATTCCGCTGGCCACGCTACAGGTTCAACGCTAGGTTCACGCCATGTCCCAGTCTCCAAACCCAGGCGCGTCGCAGCAGGTGGTGTCTCTGCTTGCGTTGGCCACGAAGTTGCTCCAGGCCGGGCGACCAGCCGATGCGATCGTTCCCTTGCGCGATGCAGCGCTGCTGCAGCCCTCCAATCCTATCATCCAGCACGATCTCGGTCTCGCCTGCCTGGAGGTCGGCCGCATACCGGATGCCATCGAGGCATTGCAGCGGGCCGTCGTCAGCAACCCGCGCTACACCGATGCATATTTCCGCCTGGGAATCGCCTTGGAGAAGCTTGGCAACATCGGCGAGGCAATCGTTGCCTACGACCGCGCCACTGAGCTGCTCCCATCCCTGACCGAGGCGTGGTTCCGCGCCGGCGCCCTGGTCTACACACTTGGCCATCGCGACGAGGCGGTCGTCTGTTTCCGTCGTGCGGCGGCAAACGGTGACAACAGCAGCTTCGCCCGCCTTGGCAAGGCGCGGGCGCTGCTGATCGAGGATCGCAGTCAGGAAGCCGAGCGTGTACTGCGAAAGACGCTGGCGCTCGATCCGAGGAACGCCATGGCGCACGATCTCCTCGGCAATCTGCTCTCTGAGTTCGGCCGTTTCGACGAAGCCCGCGACTGCTTCCAACGCGCGATCGCGATCGCGCCGTTGCTGGCTGGAAGCTACTACGATCTGGTCCGGTGTCGCCCCGTCACGACCCATGACGACGGTTTGCTTCGACGGATGGAAGCCGCCCTGGCCACGCCGGGGCTGGAAGCGGCGCAACGCCTGCGGGTTCACCTCGCGATCGGCAAGGCGGCGGAGGATCTTGGCGACTACGCTTTGGCCATGCAGCATTTCGACGCTGCAGATGACATTCGCCGGGGCGCTGCGTCGTTCGACTCGGCCGCGTTCTCCACCGAGATCGACCGCCTGATAGCCCGCTGCACACCCAAATTGATCGCGCGGGCGCCCGAACTCGGCATCGGCGATGCTACGCCTGTGCTGATCATCGGCATGCCGCGGTCCGGCACAACTCTCGTCGAGCAAATCGTCTCCATGCATCCCGAGGTTGGCGCTGGCGGCGAGTTGAATTTCTGGAATGAGCGCGGGGCGGCGTGGCACCGCTCCGGCGCGGCTGGGAACCAGACGCCGTTCCTCGCCAAGGCGGCGGCAGAGTATCTCGGTGAGCTGCGCGCGATCGCGCCGAGGGCGGCGCGAGTGACGGACAAGATGCCGTTCAACTTCCTCTGGGCCGGGCTGATCCACGTGGCATTCCCGCGCGCAATCATCATCCATTGCCGCCGCGCTGCAGTCGATACGGCGCTGTCGATCCATCAAACTCATTTCCATCCGAGCCTGGCGTTTCCGACCGGAGGTGCCGAACTGGTCGCGTATTTCCGCAGTTACCAGCGGCTCATGTGCCATTGGCGGAGCGTGCTGCCGGCGGATCGTTTCATCGAGGTCGATTATGAGGACCTGACGCGCGCGCCCGAGCCAGTCATCCGACGGATCATCGCGGCCTGCGGCCTGGCGTGGCACGATGCGTGCTTGCGCCCCGAATGCAGTCTGCGGGCTGTGAAGACCCCGAGCAAGTGGCAGACCCGGCAGCCGATCTATCGCACCTCCGTCGCGCGCTGGCGACGTTTCGAACCCTGGCTGGGGCCCCTGCGCGCGCTCGTCGACGATGGGCCGGAACTGGAAGCGGGTATCGCCCGATCGTGATTGGGCTGAAGCAACCCACCTCGCCAGAAAGAAACGAAGACAACGTCTACGAAACCAACTCAGCTTAACGCGGAGCTGCACGAGTCACAATCCACGATAAAAAACCAGTCGTGTCATCGAACTATAACGCGAACTACATAAGCCTGTAAAGATTGGCGACTACTATTTCTATTCACCCTAATCTCACACGGCCAATCCGGGTTGCGCGAGGAAAAAATCTAAGGAGGGGACCCCACATGTCCCGAAAGTTCTTCCGAAATAGCTCTCGAGATAAACAAAGGAAGTCTAAGATCAAAGGCTTGAGTCCGCTCGCCAACCTGATCGCGGCTGGGCTCGGCTCTGCCGCGCTAGCCCTTGCTCAGTCCAACCCGTACCCGACGTACGTCCCCGGCCCAGAGCCAGCCGGGTGGCCTAGCGGCTCGTGGGTGGTCAGCTCTGGCCAGATCATCACCCCAGCCGGCACCCAAGTTGACCTCGGCGACCGGGTCCGCGCGAAGGCCATCGTGCTGAACCCCAATGCCACTAGTCACACCGCCGCCGTCCTTACCTTAGGCGCGTCGGAGGCCGTGGAGGTGTTCGACACCAACACCGGCGCTGTTCTGCAGATCTACACAACGCTCGGACACGATTCCAGTGGAAGCTATAACGGCATAGCATATTCAGCGGACGGCAAGTACCTGGTGTTCAGCCAGGACAGTAGCCATGTCACCATCTCCAAGGTCACTGCAAACGGCTTGCTGCAAGACTACGCCCAGGTCAAAGTACCGCCGGACCCTTCCTTTATCAGCTGCTTTCCGAACAGCCCTCCGGGCGCTTATGCCAACCCCTGTGGCTCGTTTTATACTCCCAATACCTCTTATCCTGGCGGCCTCGCGCTCTCAAGTGATGGCAAGAGCGCCTATGCCCTGTTGAACCAGAACAATACGCTCACCAAGATCGACCTGACCCAGACGCCCCCAACGCAGGGTACACAGATCCGTGTCGGCAACGTGCCGCATAGCATCGTGATCAACAGCACCGGCACGACCGCCTACGTCAGCAACGAGGGTGGCCGGGCCGCTACCCAGGATGACTTCCAGATCTACTCCGCCGGCACTGAAATCGTCGCCGACCCAGTGGTTGGCGCAGCAATCACGGGTACCGTTTCCGTAGTTGATCTGCCCTCGATGACGGTCACCGATACCATCTCGACCGGTCTTCACCCGACCGGGATGGCGTTTTACGGACAGTACCTGTTGGTCGCCAATACCTATAGCGATAGCATCTCGGTTATCGACACGACCGACAACAAGGTGATCCGGACGATCAGCCTTGGACTGCCGATCGGAGTGCCAGGCGCAGGCCAACCGGCCTATGGCGCCGCGCCGAACTCGATCGCCGTCGATGCGAATAACAACGTTGCCTACGTCGCGCTTTACAATGCCAACGCGATCGCGGTGGTCAACCTCGGTCCCACCTCCGGTAATCCCATCACGGGCATGATCCCGGTGGCCTATGCGCCGTGCTCAGTTGTGCTGGACCAGGCCAATAACTCGCTTATCGTTGCCAACGACAAGGGCATCGGCACCCGTTATACGTTCGAGACCGACTACAAGGTCACTGGTTACAATACCCACCAGGACAATGGCAGCGTCAGCCTCGTGCCCGTGCCGAATGGCGGGACCTTGAGCGCGATGACGAACCAGGTTTTCCAGAACAACCACTGGGATCTGACGCAAAATATCCAGTCTGCCTCCGGTGGCAGCTCGCAGACCACGCCGGTCGCAGTCCCCATTAAGATCGGCGATCCGTCGCTGATCAAGCACGTGTTCCTGATCATCCGCGAAAACCGCACCTATGATCAGATCCTGGGCGACGTGGCCGCCGGCAATGGCGACCCCTCGTTGGCAGTGTTCGGCGGCAAGGACACGCCGAATGCGCATGCGCTGGTGCAGCGCTTCCCGCTCCTCGACAATTTCTACGACCCGAGCCGCCAATCGGCTGACGGTCATCAGTGGATTACCGAGGGAATGGCGCCGTATGCCGACGACATCCAGTCGCCTGATTGGGTCCGTAGCTATCCGGGCGGGAACGCCGGCGATGCGCTTGCCTACCAGAACAAGGGCTTCCTGTTCTCGGAAGCAGCGGCCGCCGGTCTGGGCGTGAAGATCTACGGCGAATACGTCGAGTACGATACGTTCCAACAGCCGAACGGGTCGACCAAGGAACCGACCTGGAGCCAATTTTACGCTGACTCGCAGTGCTTCGAGGGAGGGCCTGCTTGCGCAGCACCTGGCACCCCGGGCGAGACGACGCTATTTCATCAGAACACCATCCAGGCACACTCCTCTGTTCCGGCCGTGTCTAACCACCTCATCACGAACTTCCCGATATTCGATCTGGGCATCCCTGACCAGTTCCGCGTCGATCTGTGGGTGCAGGACTTCAACAATGACGTCGCGGCCGGGACGGTGCCCGCATTGAGCATTCTGTGGATCATGGACGACCACACTGGCGGCCCGCCCAACGCGGACGCCGAGCAAGCCGATAACGACTTGGCCGTTGGGCGCATAATCGACTACATCAGCCACAGCAACGTGTGGTCCACGTCGGCGATCTTCATGGAGGAAGACGACGCCCAGAACGGCGTCGACCACGTCGACGGTCATCGCAGCCCGGGCTATATCATCAGCCCATACGCGGTGCAGAACGGACCCACCGACCACACCTACTACACGCAGGTCAACATGACTCGAACGATGGAGCAAATCCTCGGTCTGACGCCCATGAACCAGTTCGACCTCGTGGCGTCGCCGATGACGACGGCTTTCGTCCAGGGCCAGCCGCCGACCAGCAACTTCCAGCCTTGGACGCACGTGCCAAACCAGGTCCCGCTGGACCAGGGCGTTAAAGCGAGCGCCGCCAGCACAAAGGACAGCCCCGCAGTCAGGACCCTGAGGGCAGCTTGGCTCAAGAAGAAGAAGAAGATTTTCGCCGGCAAGCTGACCAAGCCCGATGCCGAAGACCCGGACACCGTCAACCATTTGAACTGGTATCTGTCCACCGGGTTTATCCGGCCCTATCCCGGCGAGAGCAAGGTTCGCCCCCCGAGCGACTTCAAGAACGCGGCACCCGCCGGTGACCTGGACGACAACTAAAACACGTTCCCACTGCAACGGCCCTCTCCCCGACGAGCCGGGAGAGGGTTTTTTGTTCAGGCCTCAAACGCAATGTCCCGAATAACCTGGATCCGTCCCGCCACCGGCGTGAACGTTACTTCCCCGGCCGGTCGTGAAATATGCGCATATCTGTTGATGCAATGAAGCGTTTTGGTGGGCACACGGAAGAAACCCATCTATTACGCAGAGTGTCATCATGGTGTTAATTCCGGCTGCTAACACTACTCGGTTTTCCAACAAACCGACATGAACTTGCGTGTTAAGATCCTCCTCCTGTCGCTCCTGGGTTGGGTGAGCATCAGCGCCCAGGTCGCGCGAACTTCATTGAACGGAACCGTCACCGACGAGCAGGGCGAGCGAATTCCTTCGGCCAGAGTGCATGCAACCAACACCGCGACTGGCTTCCGCCGCGAAACCGAGACGAACGCCTTGGGCGCCTACGTGCTGCCTGACATGGCGACGGGCACATTCAGCATCGAGATCTCGAAAGACGGCTTCGCGCCCCTGCGTTTTCGGAGCGTCAAGCTGGAAGTCGGGCAGCCCAGAACCCTCGACGTCACTTTAAACCTCGCCGGGCAGCGGGAGGAGATGAGCGTCACAGAGGCTTCGTTCCAATTGGACCGCGTCGATGCAACGGTGGGCGCGCCCATCGAGCAGAAGCAGGTCGACGAGTTGCCGATCAACGGTAGAAACTGGTCGACCCTCACCGCGCTGGTTCCCGGAGCGGTTGACACCGGCGCCGGCGATCAGCGGACGATCCGATTCGCCGGGCACGGGCTGGACGACAATAACCTGACGCTGGATGGCGTCGATGCGACGGCGGTCTTTAACCAGATGCAGCGCGAATACGTGCGGCTCACGATTCCGCTGGAATCGATCGACCAGTTCGACGTCAAAGACCAGACGTTCGGAGCCGACGTGGAAGGCGGCACGTCGGGTGCGCAGGTCGCGGTGGTTTCGCCTTCGGGAACGAATTCGCTCCACGGGAATGTGTTCGACTACTTCCGCAATGAGGCGGTCGAAGCCCGAACGCCCTTTAGCGGGGCCTCTCCCAATCCTTTCCTTTTGAACCAATTCGGGGGCGCAGTCGGCGGGCCGATTGTGCGGAACAGACTGTTTTTCTATGTGGCGTACGAGGGCCTGCGACAGCGCCTGGATGGGTCGCAAATCGGACTCGTGCCGAGCCCGACTTTCATTGCACAGGCGACCTTAACCTCTCCAGCTTTGTTGCCGAACCTGACGGCATACCCCGCGGGAACATCTCCGACCACGTCGCCGAATGTGTGGAATTACAACGCTCTTGGGCGCCAGATCGACAACGAAGACTCCGGCATGATCCGGCTGGACTACCATCTTTCGACCAAGACCACTTCGTTCGTACGCTTCAACTCGGACGAAGCGGTTCAAGCCATTCCGACCGGTCAACTGATCGCCAGGACGCAATACGACACGAAGTTCAACAACGGCGTCTTCGAAGTTCTGCATGTCTTCTCGCCGAGTTTGGTAAACGAATTCAAATTCGGCGTCAACCAGGACATCTACGTCGCCTCGACGCTCTCCCCGGTGCCGTACACAATCAGCGTTTCGGGATTCAGTTCGCTCGCGGGAAGGACCACGAATCAGAATCCGTCGAAGACCATCAGCCTGCTGGATGACGTATCGTGGTCGAAAGGCAGCCACACCCTGAAGTTCGGATTCGAATTCAAACGCCTGTTCCTGAACCAGGGAACGTCGAGCAGCGGCACCTTGACTTACACGTCGACGACTAACTTTCTGAACAACCAGATGGGCACAGCTTCCTACACGTCCATCCTCCCGCTGGTGCGTCAGCGGAAGAACATGTATTGGACATACGTGGAAGACGAGTGGAAGGTCACACCGAAGCTGACCATCAATGCTGGCATCCGCCACAACATTTTCAACGTCCTCTCCGCGTTGAATCACCAGGCTATTCCGTTCGACTTTGCGACTTGTGGCGGATTCTGCCCGAATCGCTATTCCTACTTCAACCCCCGTTACAACGACGTCGACCCCAGAATCGGCATCGCGTGGTCGCATCGCAACACCGTGGTACGCATCGGTGCCGGCATCTATCACACTGACGGACAGGCGGACGATCAGAACCTTCCTATCTCGAACACGGTCAGCCGTTACTCGTTCGGCAACGTCTCGTTCCCGGGCCTTTCCTATCCTCTCGACCCGTTTCTCGCCTACGCGCAGAACGGCGGGTTGGGCGTGGTCTCGCCGCGCGATCTGGATCGCAACCGCAAGGACAACTATGTTGCCTCCTGGACGTTATCGCTGCAGCAGACCCTGCCCGGCGGGTTCGTAGCCACACTCAACTACCTTGGCAATAAGGGAACAGATGTTCTAACCACCACCTATACCAATCTCGCCATCCCTCCGAGCAACGTCGTTCCGCATCCGGTCTTCGGCGTGGTGTCATGGCGCGGCGACGTCGGAAACAGCACCTTCGGGGCGCTACAGGTCAACCTTCGCCGGACCTTCCACAACGGCTTCCTGCTATCGTCGAACTACATGTGGTCGCACTCCATCAATGACGGCGGCATCGGCGGCGGAGACTCCGACACACCGCAGAACTCGTTCTGCCGTTCCTGCGACAAGGCGAGCAGCGACTTCGACGTGCGCCACTTGTTCAATCTTTCCGCCGTCTACGCGCTGCCTTTTGGGTCGAGCAAGCAGTACGCAAACTCGGCGGGGATCCTGCGGACGCTGCTGGGAAACTGGGAAATGAGTGCGATCGGAACGACGCAAACCGGATTGCCAGTGAACATCACGGTCGACCGTACCAGCGCGTCGGTTCCCGGTCTGTACGCCGTCAGCGGCGCGGAACGTCCCGACTACGTTTTCGGCCAGTCACTCACCCCTGCCGGGGGCTCGACCTCCAACCATTGGATCAACCCCACGGCCTTCGCTGTGCCGGCTAATGGAACGTTCGGCAATCTGGGAAGAAACGCATTTCGGGTGCCCGGGATCACACAACTCGACCTGGCCGTTTCGAAGTTCGTATTGCTCAAGGAACGCTTAAGCATCCGCTTCCGGGCCGACGTGTTCAACCTGACGAACCGGGCTCAATACGGAGTTCCCAACTCCGATGCTTCCGCGTCGAATTTTGGTGTCATCACAACCACGCTCAGCAACTACGCAACTGGACGCGGAACCCCGCGCGAATTGCAGTTGTCAATTAAGATCTTGTTTTGAGGTTCGGAAAGCCCCTCGATTCCGGCGCTGCAGTTGGCAAGCCCGCAAGGTTTGCTCCAACTCCCAGCCCACCACCTTGCGAGAGAACGCATCCTGGATCACGCCTAGAAACACCCACTCGCGAGGGAGACGAATGCAAGTGATGTCGGCCACCCAAAGAACCAGATGTACGGCTGGGACAGCTATTTCATCCAGGTCGGCCTGCTGCGCGACGGCGAGCTCAGCCTCGCCGAGGATAGGGGCGACAATTTCCTTTACGAAATTCGGAACTATGGCAAGATTCTCAACGCCAACCGCACGTCCTATCTCACTCGCTGCCAACCCCAGTTCCTTACCGAGATGATTCTGGCCGTCTACCGCCGCTCGATGGATGTCAGCGCCAGCATCGGCTTCGGCTATCGGTCCAACGAGATCGGTTTCGGCTGGACTAATGCCGCATTCGAAGAACTATACCCTCAGTTGCCGCCCGGCCAAGAAACAACCGTGTTGAAACTGGACTGGCATTAAGAGCGCAAGGCGGCCCTGGATGTTCGTAAGGCATCGTCATAAAACCGTTCACAAACGCGATTCGTAGTCGTGTCGGCAAGTTGCCGGGGAACGCCCATTGTTGACATGTGGAGCAGGTCAGATAGATCCTGCCTGTCGCCGCACTGTTTGGGCAGCCCCATGGGCCGCGGCTTGGGAAGTCGGTTCCAGTCATGTGGTCTCGTTATCCCGAATCGAGGCAAGCAAGAAGCCGCCGAATCGGTGGTGAGATCCTCGAAGCGACGGGGTTGACGTGACCTGCAGCACCTGCAAAATTCCGATGAAGGAACTCAAGGGGCACATTTACCACAAGAGAAGGAAATGGAAGTGCCGCCAGTGCGGCCGGGTCAGGATGCAAGAGCAGAAGTAGCTGAGAGGACCGCGGGCACTAACGCGAGGTCCAGCCCTTCCATCCGCGAAAGTTCTCGGCCTCCTGGACAATTCGGTAGTGTTGCAAGTTTCGGAAGTGAACGAGAGTTCGAAGAAAAGACGTCGTTCGCAGGAACCTTGGCGGACACATCGAAGAGTTCGTTGACGAACCGATTCTGATGCTGGACGTCATGCCCGGTCAGCCACCGTACTTGACCCTTCCGAATTATGTTCATCGCCTCATAGCCCTGAATCATTCGTCGCGCAGCCTGGAACTCACGAAACCCTTGCTTAGCGTTCACTCGACGTTTGATCGCGCGATGGTCTTGCTCGATGATGTTGTTCAGATACCGGAAGGGTCGGTGGCGGCACCGGCTGCGGAGCGTCCCTTCCTTCTTTATGTCTGCGATGGCCGAGCCGTAGATCGGCGCTAGATCCGTGTTGATGAACCGGGGTTGAGGATGAGATAGATCGCTCAACGCGCTGCGAAACAGCCGTTTGGCGGTGTCGGCATCGCGCAGTGCCGACACTTAGGAAATCGATGGTGGCACCGGCCGAATAGATCGCCCGGTACAGGTAGCACCAGCGGCCTTTTACCCGAAGGCAAGTTTCATCGACCCGCCACGACTTGTTGGTCGGCTTCAGGTGCCGGCGCAGTCGTTGCTCTAACTCGGGGCCGTAACGCTGCACCCATCGCCAGACCGTCGTATGATCGGCTTCCAGACCACGTTCTTCCAGTAGCTCCTCCACATCCCGCAGCGACAGAGAATATCGAAGTACCAGCGGACCGCACAGAGAATGAGCGCTGGTTCTGTTTGCCGCCACTTGAAGATCGTCGGTCGCGTTGCCATTTTCACGATTCTTTCACCTTGTCAGCATGGGCCTGTGGAAGTTGCAACACATCCGTCAGGAATGGAGTCTAAGTAAATCATGTTTGTAAGCACAAGAGGCAGGCGCGTATACTAAGCATCAAAAGGAGCATGAAATGAATCGTCGTAAATTGTTAAAGATCGCGGGCGGCGCCGTGGCAACGGGTGCCATCGGCGTTCTTACTGAGAAGGATGAAGCGCTCGCTCAAACATATTCGAACGCGACGCGGGGATTGCCGGCGCTAAAGATTACGAACGTGAAAACGATCAAGACCTGCCCGCAGGGGGGCAACTACGTTGTCGTCAAAGTGGAAACGAGCGAGCCCGGTCTTTACGGAGTAGGGTCGGCCACGCTCACCACGAGGGGGGCGGCAGTGGTAACCGCCGCAACTGAATTCCTCGCGCCCTTTGCTATCGGACGCGACCCAGCCAACATCGAGGACATGTGGCAGACCGCCTACGTAAGTTCCTACTGGCGGAACGGTCCGGTCTTGAATGGCGCCTTATGCGGTTTGGATGAGGCGTTGTGGGACATCAAGGCGAAGCGTGCCAATATGCCCCTCTATGAGCTTCTGGGCGGCAAGAGCCGTTTTGCGATTCCCACCTATTGTCACGCCGACGGCAAAACCGTCGAAGAGACATCGGATAATGTCAGTAAATTCGTGGAAGCGGGCTGGAAGCATGTGCGTATTCAGCTCGGAGGGTACGGTTCGCCGTTCCTTGGGAAGACACCTGATTTCAAAGGAGCCGGATTCGGCTTGCCTACAGACGAATATCAGGAAAACGAGCCGTATGTGAAGGGCACCCTCAAGCTTTTCGAATACATAAGAAAAGTACACGGCGAGGATCTCGAACTAATCCACGATATGCACGAGCGTATCGAGCCCATCGAGGCTGTCAATTTGGTGAAAGCACTGCAACAGTACCGCTTGTTTTGGGTCGAGGACCCGTTGTCGCCGGAGCAGATGGGCTACTTCAAGATGATGCGGGACCAGTGCAGCACTCCCATCGCTATGGGCGAACTGTTTAGCCATCCGCTCGAGTGGACCGGCCTGATATCGAACAGGCTGATCGACTTTATCAGAGTCGGGTTTAACCACGTCGGCGGCATAACTCCAGGCCTGAAGATCGCCCGTCTGGCGGAAGCATTCGGAGTGCGAACCGGCTGGCACGGCCCAGGAAACATCGACCCTATCAACCATGCAGCCCAGGGCCATGTGGATCTCACGATACCGAATTTCGGCATTCAAGAAGATGTGGATCTCGGTTGGGGCGAGATAATTCAGGAGGTCTTTCCCGGCTGTCCGCAGATGAAGAAGGGATATATGTACCTCAACGAGGCACCGGGCATTGGCGTTGACATCGACGAGAAACTAGCAGCGAAGTATCCCTTCAAGCCATTCCCTGCAGGGACAGGTTTCAGGTTCCCAATCAGGAAAGCGGATGGCACCCAGATAAGGCCGTAGACGCAGGCCGACAATGTTATCTAACTCTTGGTCAAACGGGTATACCACTTCATAAACTCTGAAATCAGTTGCGATTTTCGAGCCGTGGGTTGAGACATTCATTGACGGCGTGCGGTGAGAAGGATAAAATGCTTCCGATAACGGTGTTCTTGCCGCTTAGCTGAACACCAGCGCCCAAACGACTGGCCTGTGGGAGACAAGGATCTAGGAGGAATGGGATGCGTAAAGGGTACTATGCTGTACTGTCGGTGCTGATTTGCATTGGTGGAGGCACCCGAGCCTTCGCCCAAGTCGAACGGGCGAGCATTGTTGGAACCATTCGCGACAGCACCGGCTCAGTAGCGCCTGGCGTCGCGCTCAAAGTCATCAATCAAGCCACCAACGCCACCGAAAATCTTCAAACAGATTCAGCCGGAGATTACTCGGCCACCAATCTTACACCCGGCACTTACTCGGTCGAAGCCGAAAAGAGCGGCTTCACCCGCCGCGTCTATCGCGACTTTGTAGTGCAGGTCGCCCAGGTGGCCCGTCTCGACATCACGCTGGCCGTCGGCGCAGTCGAACAGACTGTTGAAGTAACCGGCGAGACCCCGCTGCTGCAGACGGAAAACGCCTCGGTCGGCCAGGTCATCTCGTCGCAACCCATTGGCGAGCTGCCTTTGAACGGACGCAACTTCGCACAGCTTGCGATTCTCGCTCCCGGCGTTACCGGTCTCAGCTACGCGCAAACCGGCACCATCAATGCCGGCGCGCGGCCGGATGAATTACGTCCCGGCGGCACTACGCTCGAAGCAAATGGCGCGCGCGACAGCAGCAATCAGCTCCTCATCGATGGCGTCGACAACACCGAAATGATCGCCCAGACCTTCATCGTCCGGCCCACTGTCGACGGCTTGCAGGAGTTTAAAGTGCTCACCAACAATGCCGGCGCCGAGTTCGGCCGAGCCGGTGGGGCCGTCGTCATAACCAGCACGAAGTCAGGCTCAAATCAGTTTCATGGCTCACTGTTCGAGTTTCTCCGCAACTCCGATCTGGACGCCAAGAACTTCTTCGACCGTCCCAGCCCGTTCCCGATCCCCGAATATCGTCTGAACGATTTCGGCGCGACCATCGGCGGGCCAATCCTAAAGAACCGGACCTTTTTCTTTGTTGATTACGAGGGAACGCGCGAGCGTCAGGGGCAAACAATCGTTACGACGGTTCCAACCGCTGCCATGAAGGGGGGCAACTTCCAAGGTGTCGCGGCCAACGGCATCTACGATCCAACCACCACTACTCCATCAGGCAACAGCTACTCGCGCGTGCGATTTCCCAACGACATGATTCCGGCTTCACTCTTCGATCCCATCGCGGCCCAGATCGTTGCTTTGTACCCCGCGCCGCAAACGTCGGCGTTGGCTAATAACTATGTCGCTAATCCGCTTCGGCAGAACACCACGGACCGCGGCGACGTCCGCATCGATCATCAGATCACGTCCACCCAAAACTTTTTCGGCCGTTATTCGGCCGACTCATCCCGCTTGATCGTCCCGGATACTTTCAACACAGTCATCGGCGGAAACGAGAATGCTTTTGCCGGCCCCGACTCGATCCTCGGCCAGAACGCCGTGGTCGGTTACAACTATGTGATCAGCCCCAACGTAGTCGCCGAATATCGGCTCGGCTTCACCAAGTTCAAGAATTTTCTGTTGCCTACGACTCTGACCGCGTCCGTTTGGAGCCAAATTCCCGGCCGCGAAACGTCCGACCCGTTTCAACCCTCTGCCCCGATCATCAGCCCTTCCGGTTACGGTGGATTGGGCAATTCCCGTTCCGATCCGCTTGATCCGGCGCGAGCACACTATCGAAAACATGGGCGATGTCTCGATTCAACGCGGATCGCACAACTTCAAAATCGGAACCGATATTCGCCATCGCGAAATCAGTGAGACTGCCAGCCCGCCCGGACAAAGCGCTTTCGGACGCTTCAATTTCGACAGCTCGTTCACCAACAACCCGCTCTCCCCCGGAGGAACCGGAAACGCGATCGCCTCCATGCTGCTCGGCGACCCGGCCTCCACGGTACGAGATTTGTTCATCCCGGGGACCGCGCACGTGTTCACGAACGAAATCAACTTTTATGCGCGCGACGAATGGCGCGTTACCAAGACGCTCACCCTGAACCTGGGCATTCACTACGAAATCAACACACCATTCACCGAGAAGAACAATTACTGGGCCAACGTCAATCCAGTTACCGGGCAATTGCTCCTCGCCGGTCAAAACGGCGTTTCCAGTTCCGCCAACGTTCAGACCGACTATCACGCCATCGGTCCACGGATAGGCTTCGCCTACCAGTTGCGGACCAATACGGTTATCCGCGGCGGCTACGGCATTTTCTACGATCCCCAAGGTAACCAGGGCACCACCATCCGCCAGGAACGGCAGTTTCCGTTCGACTTGATTTATACCTTGACGCCTGGCTCGCTGTTCCCCGGCAACACGGTTTCGCAGGGGTTCATTACTTTAGCCCAGATCGAACCGCTCAACCTCAACAACCCTTTCGGCAGCCTGAAGGCGATCGCATTCGACTTCCGCAACGCGTCAATTCAGCAGTTCAACTTCGGAATTCAGCGCCAGCTCACCAAAACTTCTGTGTTGACCGTCACCTATGTCGGCACGTTGGGCCGGCATCTCACCTGGGCCGATCCGATCGATCAGCCTGCCCCCGGCCCTGGAGCGATTCAGGCACGCCGCCCCTTCAATGCGCTCTATCCCAACGTTACGGCGATCAGCTACCTGGAGTCAGCGGGAAATTCCGAATTCAATTCTTTGCAGACCGTATTTGAAAAGCGTTTGGGGCACGGACTTTACTTCAACGCAAACTGGATGTGGTCGCACAGCCTGGACAACGCGCCATACGATGGCGGCGCCGACGGCCCAATCCCGCAGGATCCCACGAATCGGCGTGCGGACTGGGCCAGTTCTAATAACGATGTCCCGCCACCGGTTGAACGCTTACGGCACTTACGAGCTTCCGTTCGGTCCCGGCAAGTCTTACCTCAACGGCACGTCGGCGTTCAATCGCTATGTCGTCGGCGGATGGCAACTCGATGCCATCTCGGTCTTGCAGAGCGGTCAGCCGTTCACCGTCACGACTTCGTCTGCGCCCACTAACACCGGTACAGCGGGACGCGCGAACGTGGTGCCGGGCGTGCCGCTCTATCCGAGTTCGCAGGGCCCGAGCCTTTGGTTCAATCCCGCTGCGTTTACCACACCGCTACCTTACAACTGGGGCGATGCGGGCCGTAACATTCTGACGCGGTCCCGGCGCCGCGAACTTCGACTTGACCGCCGAAAAGAAGTTTCTCTTCACCGAAACGCGCCAACTATGGTTCCGCGCGGAATTCTTCAACGCGTTCAATCATCCGCAGTTCCTGCTTCCGGCCAGCACGATCGGCGCGACCGGCGTGGGGACCATTTCCGCCACGGCGCGGCCGTCGCGCCAAATTCAATTTGCCCTGAAGCTGTTGTTTTGACAATGCGAGGTCCGAATATGAATCCAATCACAACCCGTCGACGTGCCCGGCTGACGGGCCTGATCGCCGCCCAGGTCGCAGCGGCGCAACCCGCCGGTGCTGCCAGACTCGAGGTCACCGCGCTCCGCCTCTTCCCTCTCCGCGAACCCGTGTCGGGCCGCTCCTACGGGGTGCTGCGGGTAACGACGCGCTCCGGGTTGACGGGTTTTGGCGAATGTGCCCAGGCAACGGCCGCCGACCTTCGTCAAGCGGAACGAGAGTGGGTTGGCCGGCCAGCGACTTCGTATGTCACTTTGAACCGGCCTTCGCCGTTGTCGGGAGCCATCGACATGGCCCTGCTCGATCTTGTGGGTAAGGCCTGCAAAGCGCCGGTCTACCGCGTACTCGGAGGGCCGACGCGCAACAAGGTACGCGCGTTGGCAGCTCTCGAAGGGTCCGCCAATGCCGATCTCCTGACCAGTATGGAACGCGCGATGTCTGCCGGCTATCGGGCTTTTCGCGTCCCCGCACCCGATCCCGCCACTCGCAATCAGGGTCAGGCATACCAGTTGGCAATCCGCGCTCGCTTGCAACAACTAAAAGACAAGGGAGGAGCCCAAGCCGATTTCGTCGTAGATGGCGTCGGATTTCTCACACCCGGCGATGCCGGCAGCGTCGCCACCACCATTCAATCCATGCATCCACTGTGGTTCGATGAGCCGTGCCCCGTTGCGAATCTTCAGACTATCCGTAAAATCAGCGAAGAGTCTGTGGTGCCACTAGGCTTCGGCCGAACCATTACCAATCCCGGTACTTTCCAGGAGCTGTTGCGTGAGGGCTTAATCGATGTGGTGCGGCCCGATATCTGCCGGGAGGGTATCACAAGCGCCCGCCGCGTTGCCGCCCTGGCCGAGCCATATTATGTCGCCGTGGCACCCCATCATGAAGGAGGGCCGATTGCCACCGCTGCGGCCCTGAACTTAGCCGCCACGTTGCCAAACTTCTTCATCCAGCACATCCCGTTTCCCGCCGCGGATGAGGATCGCCGCATGCGCGCGGAACTGGCCGGCACTACCCTGGAGAGCATTCGAAATGGATTCGCGGCGCTGCCCACCGCTCCTGGGCTTGGCATTACCGTCAACGAAGCAGCACTGGAGAAATATCATGTTGCGTAGAGGATTCTTAGCATTAGGTGGCACCGGGCTCGCATTGGGAGCACATCACGGGCTCCGGGTAGCTGATTCTTGCGGTTGCGCCCTGGCCCCTCCTCCGGCCGTCGCCGACGCATTCGACGGCCTGCATTCCGGCATTACCATTACCGGAATGAAGGTATTCGGCGTTTCGCTCACGCCCGAATCAGACCGGCCTTATGTCTTCGTCAAGCTAGAGACCAATCAAGGCGTCGTCGGATGGGGAGAAGGCACTCTGGAAGGCAAGGCCGGCGCCGTCATGGCCTGCATAAACGACTTTCATGATTTCCTGATTGGCCATGATCCGATGCAGGTAGAACATATCTGGCAATCGATGTACATCCATAGTTTCTATCGCGCCGGACCCGTCATCGGTTCAGCCATTTCCGGGATTGATCAGGCGCTATGGGATATTCGCGGGAAAGTTCTGGGCATGCCCGTTTACCAGTTGCTGGGCGGACCACTCGACGCGCGGGGTGTTCGTGGGTACTATCACTCCAACGCCAGTAGCCGGGAAGATCTTATAAAACTCCGCGAAACCGCCCTCCAGCAGGGCGTATCGTGCTTCAAATATGGCATTCCCGGAGAATACGAATACATTGAAACGCACGAGAAAATCGAGCGCGCGGTGAAATCGATGCAGAATCTGCGGGAGAACCTTGGGCCCGATCTCGATATCGCGGTGGATTTCCATGCCAAAACCAGTCCCAGTGTCGCTTCCATCATCGTCAAGGAAGTAGAGCCGTTGAACCTGCTGTTCATCGAAGAGCCTTGCCCGCCTGAAAATGTTGCGGCCATGGCCCGCATTGCCCGGCGTTCCACTACACCGATTGCTACGGGCGAACGGCTGATCGCTTCTTACGGTTGCCGCGAGTTGATCGAGATGGGTGTCATTGATATTCTGCAAACCGACATTAACCATGTGGGTGGCATCTCCGGTTTGTGGAAAACGGCATCGCTAGCTGGCATCTCCGGCGTCTCGATGGCGCCACACGCCTGTGAGGGCCCGATCGGCGGGCTCGCCACACTTCACGTCGATTCTGCCATCCCCAATTTCGTGGTTCAGGAAATCTGCGGCTTCGTCCAACCCACACGGCAGAATCAGATCTGGGAAGAATGGCTAGGCTTCCCGGCCATGCGCATGGTCGACGGCCGGTTCCCGTTATCTAACCGGCCCGGCCTCGGTTTTGAACTCTCCGAAGCCAGCCTGCAGAAGTTTCCGTTCGGAGGTACCAGACCGATGGCCCGTGTCTTTCACGAGGACGGATCGGTCGCGGAATGGTAGTTTCGCCGCGTTGCCGATAGAAATTAGATTCTTAATGACAAGCGTATTGCCGCAAAGCTCACGAACTCGAGCTATAAACGAGGAGGCGGCCCCGACCACAAAGTTGCCATCGTGAATGAAAAGACCGCGGCGCATTACTGGCCGGGCGAAAGTCCGATCGGCAAACAGGTTGGCCCCTCACGTCTTCGCCATTCCAGACCACGTTCATCAATCGTTCTTCTGTTCTCCTCCAGTGGATTCCCTTCTGTGAAACTGCGGATTGCCGCCGACCCGATTGAATCGTTGCAGGGGTTTCGACATATCGGCCCGGTCACTGCGTATCACCTTGCGAAGAATCTGGGATTCCCGGTCGCGAAAAACGACCGCCACCTCGAGCGGCTTGCGAAGGTTTACGGCTTCACCGATGCCGATGGGCTTTGCAGGCATGTAGCAGTTGAATCCGGCGATCCGATTACCGCACAAAATTGAAGTGAAATCCATGAATCCGGTTCTACGGTGCACAATATCTGCTGGTTATTGCATGGGGTTCATCCACGGTTTTTTTCGTAGGCTCCGAAATGAAAAGGGCCGGAGCTTTGCAAGGAACCGGCCCCGTTTGGTGAGAGACAGCCAAAGTGAAGTCTAAGTCCAACGCGCCGGGCCGTGTCCCAACCCTTCTGGGGTTGGATGTAGGAATCACGCTGCTGAGCGCCGAAAATCTGCGCACGGGCAACCTCTGGAAATGGTTCATGCGCAATTCGGAGATCTCGCGCGCGATGAAGCTTGCAGGCTTACAGGGCTGGGTCCTCGGCTTTGACCCGGACGCGATCTCCCTGTCTTGAATGACTCGTACATTGCCAGGGCATCAATTTCCCGACCGCGCCGCATCAGCTTCCGTTAATGTTAGACATAAGGCCGCGAACACGGTCGCGTCGGCACAATCACAAGGGGTCAGCACCGCGGCGAGCTTCAACTTCGCGACGCCGCCGTTGGACGCTTACAAGGTGGCGGTTATGAGCCTTCCGCCTACTAAGAATCCGGGATACAACGCGGCGTGGTTGAAGACCGAGGTTTTTGTAAAGAGGTTATAAAAAAGGCTCGTTCTCGTGCCGCCTGAGGCGACGCATGCCACAGAACGATCATCTGGGGCTGTACTGTTGCGTTCGAGCGACCAGGGTCGCCAAAATGGATCTTATTCGTAACCTGTTTACAACCTCTTTATAACATCCGCGTCCGGCCCGGCGCCGAACGAGATCGCGCATCCGTGTTGTAAAATCGCCAGCCAGCCAGGCCAATGATGGCGCCTCAGTAACTTCCAAACCGTCCTCGCTATGGATCTCCACCTGGAGGTCCCTTTCGACGAAGCGTTTCGCTCGCGGACTCGCGATCGCACCAGCCGAGTGTCGCGATTTCACTCACACCGGTTTCTAATCACCCTGGCCCTTTGAGTACTGCATCTGGTGGCATTTGCTCCGGTTTCGGCCTGTGAGGATTATCTTTGCCCCTTCTGCTACCGTTCACCGCGATGGGATCGGCTCGCGTACCAGCAACAAATATGCGGCCGCTGAGAGTAATGTCAGCCCAGCACTCAATATCAGCGCTTGCGAGAAGCTACCGGTGCGTTGCACGATTATTCCGGTCACCGTCGGGGCGAGTGCGGCGCCCAGATAGCCTCCAAAGTTCTGAATGGAACCAAGCGACGCGGTGTATTGGCTGGGTGCGGCGACTGGCACAGTGGCCCAGGCGGCGCTCGCGACGATATAGACAAGGAACAGCGAAACGGAAATAAAGGCGAGGGCGGTGGCATTTGCCTGCGCGAATACAGTTCCCATCGTGCACCCGGAAATGCCGCACAAGGCGCAGGATACCATCAGTTTACGGCCCCCCATCGGCGTCCATCCGCGTCGGGTGAGGAAGTCGCAGAGCCAGCCGCCGAGTATAGCTCCGACACAGCCGAAGAAGAAAGGGATTGCCCCCACAATTCCCACCCGCGCGATGCTCATTTGGCGCTCGTGCTCCAGGTAGTATGGCAACCAGCTCGTATACAGCCAAAGCGCATACATGTTCCCGAAGAATCCGGCGATCATGCCCCACGTGGTTCTGTGGGCGAAGAGTTGCCTCCATTCGGCGAAGGACGGCGGGCGCGAGGTGGCATTTTCGTCCCCTTCCGTCAGGTAGCAAAGCTCATCCGGGGTCAGGTGAATCTCCGACGGATCGCGGTGAATGCTCCACCAAACAACCGAAAGCCAACCCCCGCCGCGCCGACGATCAGAAACATCCAGCGCCAACTCCATCGCAGCATGAGGAACGTAAGCAATGGGACCGCGATGAAGTTGCCAAGCGAGGATGCAGATTGGAAAAGTCCGGTGGCGAATCCCCGTTGACGTATTCCGAACCAATCACGGACGACTCGCGCTCCGCCGGGAAACAAGGGTGCTTCCCCGACGCCCAACGCGAAACGCGCCACAACGAAGACGCCAAAGCTTCTGACCAGACCGCCAGCCGCCTGCGCGATCGACCAACTGAAGAGTCCTAACCCGAGCAGTTTACGCGGGCCGAACCGGTCAATGAGGCCGCCTACAGGTAGCTGAGCAAGAGCGTAGGCCCACAGAAAGGCGGATAATAGCAAACCCATCTTCCCTACAGGGATCCCGAGTTCGTCCTGAATGATTTTGTTGGCTACAGAGAGGGTCGCTCGATCGACATAATTCAGCGCCCCTCCGGCAACGAGGAGCACAACCGACCAGCGCTGAATAGAGACGATTCGTTGCGACGGCTTGTTCGCTACGCTGCCGGCAGCATTGCTTTGCCGCGTGGATTCGATCACAGCTCCGGATTGTAGCACCGCTGGATTAGAGGCGGCTGTCTTGCTTCTTTAAAATCGGTGGCATCGAGGCGCGAAGCATTCTTCGGCGTCATGGGATATTTCAGTTCCCGAAGTGCTTCCACGTTGTTGGTCTCCCTTCGGCCGGGCGTTTCAAAGCCGTAGGTCAGAGAGCATTTTCAAGATGTCCATGTCAGTCCATTACTTCGCTTAATCAAACTCCCGCAAGAGATCATCGAAATCTTTCTTACACCCTTCATCAGTCGGAACCATCATGATCGCTCCCATCCAAAGCAAGGTATCATGAAAAAAATCTCTCTTGCGCTGCTCGCTTGCACGGTTTGTGACTCCCAAGCACTGATTCGGAACTCCCATCCGCTTTCCGGGAACCCGCTCCATTCCCGGAAGGTATCCGATGATCAGCCCTACCCTCCAAATTCCATGCAACACTGCAGCACCTTCGGGGCAGCGCGAAGCGCCGCCACCTCGCCTTCAACGATATTCAGCCTTTGGCGTCCGCCCTGTGCCACAGATAACCCAGTGCGCCTACGATGCCTACAATTATCACGAATACGGTCGGGTCACTGAGATGTAGCCATGCGGCTATGTAAGTGCCTACAATGGCCAGACCGACGGCAGACAAAAGAGCAATCAGCGGACGGCCTGAGAAACCGCGTGGCTTCGGATGAAGAACAGGATTGAACATAGTCCGATCCTCCGATGCCTCGAATTATATATGGGTAGTAACTCAGTGGGAAGCAGTGGATAGACTTACTCGTCTAAGTTGGCCCGGCGACGGGGCGTCCGCGCGTACACAGTTCTACAGAAGTGGTGCCAAAAGCTGGGAAGAACGTCGACAGAATGTGCACAAACGGTCCACTAAAGGTCAACAAAAAGGTGACTTTAGGGCAATGTTCGGAGATTTCGGATATTGCCCGAACCGCCTCCGGCGCCATCTGCGTTACCCGCCATGCCAGACCGGGTAGTCGACTCCGATCCTCCACCGTTTCGACTCTTCCGCTGGTTATTGCATGGGGTTCATCCA
>CAVYKR010000005.1:0-187246 GCA_963769205.1 Bryobacterales bacterium
GACACCTCCACCGGCGCGGTGTACGTATTTGTTCGCGACGGCAGCACCTGGACGCAACAGGCTTTCATTAAGTCGTCCCATCCAAATAAAGAGGACTGGTTCGGATCGCGCCTGACGCTGAGCGGCGATGGCAATACGATAGCGGTCGGCGCGCAACTTGAGAATGGCGGATCGAAGGGCGTCAACGGCGATCAGGCGAATCTTTCGGCCGAAGATTCCGGCGCGATATATCTATTCACGCGAACCGGTACAACCTGGGTGCAGAAGGCTTATATCAAGGCGTCGAATGCCGACGCCTATGACGAGTTTGGAAGCGCAATGGCGTTCGTCGCGACGGCAAACTGATGGCCGTGGGCGCCCGCAGTGAGGCGAGTGCGTCTAAAGGCATGCATGGCGATATGAAGGACAACTCGGCGATGGGGGCGGGGGCCGTGTACATCTTCAGCAATCAGTAAGAGCACCGAGCTCCCATACCGTTCCTAATTTCTAATTCTTAGGTTTGGCGAACCTGGCGGCATCGATCGCGACATTGGGCTGCACGTCGCTCAGTTCGACGTTTTCGCGGCCGTCCAGCCACGTCAGGGTCCAGCGAAAGGGCATTTTGACGCCGGCCACCTCACGAAAATCAGAATAGTCGTACTGCGTGGGGATTCGGCCCACCGGCGAGCTGGCGTGTAGCGCACCAGCCGAACCAGCAAACCCGACTCTGAATCGAAATACAAAGTGGCCAGCGCGCTGCCGCCGGCGCTCGTTCCCTGGACGACTTCCACCTTCTGCTTATCAATCGTGGTCGGACATCCGGACCCCGCCATTGTCCCAGAGCGTCCTTGATTCGCGCCGGAAAAGTCAGTTCGGCGTCCAGTTTTGCGCCTTCTAGTTCCGCCCCCGTGAGTGGAACAACTGCTACCGGCCGGAGTGGCGCCGCGATCCATCCGCTGCGGCCGTCATAAAGTGGTAGTGCTGTCGCCATTCGCCGTATGGATGACGATGGTGCGCTGACGCGGAGATGCTGCAAAAATCTCGAAATCGGCCGCTTCGCTCTCGGGCCCATAGCCCGCGCTGGTCCCCTTCGCTACAAAACCGGTGAGCTTTAGCCAGACCTGCGCCCCGCCCAAGGCCGCGACGTACTTGTCGAAAAGTTGATCGGCCGATGGTGCATCCGGAGCCGGCTGGATAACTTCATCGCCTTCGTCATCAGGCGCAGCGCCGTAGAGCGCGCCCGGCTCACCGTCGCCTTCGGGTGATCGCCGCCGCGATGGCAGGAATAACAGGTCACTACCTGCTTGCCCCCGAAGTAGGCTTTGTTGATGCCGATCATCATCGCAACCATTCTGCGCGCCGTCCGCTTTCGCTCGCTGGTGTCGGCGGCATAATTTTCCCACTTACTGTCGTTGGCGGCGTGGCAGTCCTCGCAGGACATGCCCAGCGCGGCGGAGAACACTCCCATCGTGCCCATGAATTCGTTCACGGGAACTCCCTTGAGCACCTGAATATTCTTGAAGACCTCTTCGGCCATTTGACCGCGCGCCGAAGCAGCGCTCAAGAGGGTGAAGACTGACGTTACAATGATGCGGATCGGCTTGATCATACAAATTACCAATATCGCAAGTCGCGCACCCGGCTGCACCTTGCTGATTTTCCTGGCGGCCGCAGCCTACGCACAGGATCCGTTCGAGCTGCACGTCTATGAGTACGGACTCTGCCGCGCGGCGTGTGGACTTTTGAAACTCACCTGAATTACGTGCCGTTTCGGGAACCACGTCGGCGGATGGTTTGCTGCTGCCCACCGACAACCAGGCGCACGTGACCTTTGAATTGACACGCGGGCTCGCCCCCAACATGGCGATCGGGGCGATGCTCACTGCGACTGGTCCGGGTGTCGCCCGGGGTCCGCTATGCCGGATGGAGGATCTTTCCGCACGTGGCGGCGCCGAAATCGTGGGGCTTCCCGTAGACCTCGGTCTGGTGGTGGAGATTTCGTTTCAGGATCAGCGGTACGAAGAGAACACCCGGCAGGTCGAGCTGCGGCCCATCATCGAGAAAAATATTGGCCGCTATCAGTTCGACTTCAATCCTGTGTTCAGAGCGTGGTCTCAAAGGGCAGGGAAGTGCGAATGGCTGGGTGTTCGAACCGAATCTGCGGCTGGGATATGAAGTTTCGAAGAAGCTGGACGCGAGTCTGGAGTATTACGGCACCATGGCCGGAAGGCAGGTCCACCAGGTCTATCCCGGAGTGGACTGGAAGATTTCAGAGCATCTGCTTTCTGACCTCGGCATCGGCTTTGGGATGACTCCGGCCGGGAATCGGGTGGTGGTGAAATCGCGATTGGAATACGAATGGGGACGCAAGTGAAGTTGGGAAATACTATCGCAGCGGAACAGATGCCAGGAAGCGCCTCGGATTATCCACCAGGATGCTGTGCAGGGTGTCGTCTTTGACGCCCGCCTCGCGCAGCTTCGGCCACGAACACCGTCACAGTCTTCGCGTAACCCGTACCGCCGTTGTTGTTTGAGCTGGCTCGCCGTTGAAAGATCCGAAGAGAAGAGCAAGTTGTCCGCGGTGAACCAGGCGTCGATGAGGGCCACCACCATGGGCACCTGCCTCGCATCACCCGGCCCCCCTGGCGATCGAAGCCGACAAACGCGCCCCGCCTGCAGATCGTCTTGTGTACATATACGTTCGGGTCGACGAGATTCCCCAGGTGCCCGATGACAACGCGATCCGGCTTCACGCCGGCGTCCTCGAGAATGTCGAGCTGTTCGAGCGCCGACTTCCCGGAATCCCCGTGTGCGTGAAAATCGGGATGTTGGTCGCGACGTGCGCCTTGCCGACCGCGCGAAACACCTTGCGCTCGCCGCGGTGATCTCGTCCCAGCAGCCGATCTCTCCGAACGCACCGACCGGTCGGTATCGACCTGCCTGATGAGCGCCTGAACGATCTGATCCTCGCTCATGGTGGAGATCTTCGGCCGGGTAGAACGGCTGGTAGTAGAAGCCGCCGCCAACCACGATCGGCACGCCGGACTTCATCGAGACCTGGCGCAGAAAGTTGATGGTCCCGCCCCATGTCCGGGTGTCCGGCATCGACGATGCACGCGACGCCCTCCTTACCAGCCGCGCGTAGCTCGTCCACCATAAGATCGGCATCCTGCATGAAAAATGGACCGCCGGATGCCGGTGTCTCCGCGGGTGGTTGACTTTGCCCGCGGGCCAGTGCGATCCACTTGGGCATGAACCCGGGCGCCAGCGACAGGTGCTCGTGGAAAAGCGTCGCCCCGCCCGACAAGGATTCGGGAGGCACGTCTTTCAGGACGGTGCGGATAATCGCGCCCGCCGCTGAGCCTCACCGAGAGAGAGCGCGCCCGCGCTCAGGACCGCCAGTGCTTCCCGTCGGGTCATTCCGATTTCTTCTGCTCTTCCAGCTTGGCGTGGAAGTTTTTCTCTTTCAGGTCCATATATGCCATGTAGCCGTCAGGATCGATGAAGGGATTCGGCGCCGTCTGCAGCTTGGGATATTTTCCTGCAGGTCGTAAAACGGCCGTGTGACGCCGAGAAAAACGTCGCAAGGCAGCGCGCGCAGAACCTTGAAGCTGCGCACGTAGTCGTCGGCGATCTGCGGATAGTCTTTGTTGTTCACCAACACGTAACCCGGATTCACGCCATGCTGCCCAAAATCACGACATCGTAGGTCTTGCCGGCCTCCTCCGCCTTCATCGTCCAGGTAGTGCAGCCCTGGGTGTGACCGGCCGTGAGATGCGCGACCAGTGTGGTACCGCCCAGCTTGACCTGTCTCCATCGTGCAGCACGCGATCGATGGGGTGGGGCTTGCCGCCGGGCTTCATTTTGCTGGAGCGCGGAACGTCTTGCTCCATCGCCATCACCTGCGCGCCGGTGAGTTCCTTCACCATGGCGTCGCCTTCCATGTGGTCGCCGTGGGCGTGGCTGCCCAGTAGGATCTTGATGTCGGTGAACTTGAAGCCCAGCTTTTCGACAGACGCGCGGATCACCGGGACGGTGGTCTCGAAATCGCTATTGATCAGGATGTGACCTGCCGGCGTGGTGATCAGATAAGAGCCCAGATCCGCGGTGCCGACGAAATAGACGTTGCCAATTACTTTGTGGGGCGGGAATGGCTTGTTCCAATCCACTTGGCCATTCTTATTTTGAGCGATTATTGGAGCCACGCTAAGCAACAGCCAGCACAGCATTCGATAAGGTCGCATATGAGGGCAGTTTATCAAAATTGCTGTGTGAACGGGTGTTCGAACGGCTATCGGCTGGAGCGGAATGAACATCGACTGCGCGATGCTCGTGAAGTTGTACGGCGAATCCCCTGAGGCAGAGAAGGCGCTACGAACATCCACAGCTCGTTAGCGCTGCGTTCCTGCTATGGCCGCTGGTGTGACGGATGGAAACCTTGGATTGGGTAGCATTGCTCGAAGCCCAGGAGCACGGCATAGTCAGAGCGGAATAGAGAAAAGCCATGAGACCTAGCCAATGGAGCGTTGCCGTGGGCGTGGTCTAGTCAATAGTTGAGTTCGGTGGGATGAATTGGGTCGCTCTCGCCCGCAGGGCGTATTGTTTTGATTGCGGCTTCGCGCGCGGCGTCCCGTTTATATTGTTCCGCGATTCGGGTTTCCCTTTGACACCCGCCAGGATCGATTGGACAGGCTTGCTCGCTGACGGCCCGAAGTCTTTCTCGCGGCCATCCTGGGCGGTCAACGGCAAGCCGCGTTAAGCATAGTCGATGAGGCGCTGCGGGACGGCCATAGCCACTTGGATCTTTATGTTGCCGTTTTTGCCGAATGCCTGCAGCGAGTCGGTGAGCTTTGGGAATTGAACAAGATCAGCGTTGCCAGGAACACATCGCGACTTCGATCGTCCAGTACGCCATCGCTGCCATATACCCTCGCATGGTTCCCGCCGCGGTGGCGCGCGGCAGCATGGTAGTCACGGGCGTAGCGGGCGAGCTTCATCAAATCGGCGCAAATCTGGTGGCCGATGCCATGGAGGCCAAGGGCTGGATGGTGCGTTTTCTTGGTACCAACCTGCCGCATAGCTCGGTTCTTTCCGCCGTGGAACAGAGTTCCGCCGACATCCTGTGCATTTCTACGACAATCGTCGCGAACCTGCCTGCGGTGGCTGGAACTGGTTCGGACTGTTCGCGCTAAGCTGAACGGGCAGCCCAGAATTGTATTGGGTGGATCAGCCTACCTCCAGGCGGCGCACTTTGCCAGGGAAGTTGGAGCTACCGACGCCGTTACGAATCTGCGCGACGGCCTCGCCCTGTTGTGTGCGGAGCTATGAACGCAGGAATGCTCGAGCTCCGCCAACGTTTGATCCGGGTAGTTTCCTGCAAAGAATGGCCGCCGGGCAGCCCTTTCCCGACACATTCGCGGCGCGTTCCTTCCAGGTTGCCAGCACGTCGTACATACGGCCCATCGCTCCATTGGCGGCCCACAGCGCCAGAAGCGGGCATTCCACCTTGTGGCTCATGTCGGCTTCGTCGTGCTCCAAATCGATGGAGGCGGCCGCGCGATAATCCTCGCACATCGCGTGAACCGTGGCTGGATTCTTGAAGGTCCGCACGTACTCGGCATGGACTTCGGAATTGCCGCGGCCCATGTAAAACTCGATGCTGTTGTTGATCAGAGTTTCTGGAAACGGAGCCGGCTGAATCAGGAAGAACCAGTGATAATAGGCCGTGTGCAAACTCCTCGTGACGCTGTGGAACAGCTTGTAGGTCGGCACGATGTCGATGACGGCCAGCTTGGTGACTTTATCGGGATGGTCCAGCGCCATGCGATGCCCGACCGGCCTCCCCGGTCGTGGCCCACCACGCGCGAATTTGTCGAAGCCCAAATGCTTCATCACTTCCACGCCGTCCAGCGCCATGGCGCGCTTGGAGTAATTCTCGTGATTCTTGCCGCCCTCGGGCTTGCTGCTGTCCCCGTAGCCGCGCAGATCGCGCAACCAGCGTGTAATCCTTGGCAAGTTCGGCGCAATTTTGTACCAGGTGGCATGCGACTGCGGGGCGCCGTGCAGAAGCAATAGCGGCGGACCCTGCCCGCCCGAGACGACGTGAATAGTGGCGCCCGAGGTCTGGACTTTCGAAACCTTGAAGCCAGGAAAAAGGCGAGCATCCGCGCCGGCATCCTGGGCCTGGACAGTGTTGAGCTGGCCGCCGCGGCCCCAGCGACCATGGCGGTGGCTTGCTGCAGGAGTTGCCGGCGGTCGGGTTCTTGGTTGGCCATATGGGCGATTGTACTGCACTGCCGGATTGTGGGGATAATATACGAGCGCTGGTATGGCGATCAATCTGAAACCCGTCGACGTCGCGGTCATCGGCCTGGGTGCGGCCGGCGGCGTCGCGGTGCTCCCGCTGGCTCGCGCGGGACTGAAGATCGCGGGCATCGAAGCCGGCACCTGGATGGACCCGCACCTTCCGCCGGACGAAATCTACAACAACGTGCGGCGGTTGGTCGACGTCGGTGCCCAAAGCCCAGTCGCGAAGTCCCCACTGTGCGCAACAGCCCCGACGGCCCACCTGCCCGCCGGCCGCTGTCCATCCCATGATGAACGCCATCGGCGGCACGTCCATCCACTACTGGGCGCAGAGCTGGCGGCTGAATCCCTGGGATTTCAGAGACGCGCTCGCGAAGCGATCCGCCGCTACGGCGCAATCGGCGATTCCCGCCGGCTCGACGCTCGAAGACTGGCCTCTCACCTATGACGAACTCGAGCCGTACTACGACATCGTCGAGCACGAAATCGGCGTCTCCGGCAAGGCCGGAAATATTCAGGGCAAGCATCGATCCCGCCGGCAACGTTTACGAAGGTCCCCGCCAGCGCGAATATCCCATGCCGCCTTTGCGCGGCAGCGGATTCACCGATCACATGGCGCGAAGCGCGCCGCAAGCTCGGCTGGAAGCCGTTCCGTCCGCCCGCCGCGATCAATTCGCAGCACTATCGCGGCCGCCCGGGCTGCGTCTTTCACGGCTATTGCAGCCGCGGCGGATGCCACATCAGCGCCAAAAACTCCACCGCCGTCACCACCATTCCCGCCGCGCTCAAGACCAAGAACCTGACCATCTTCGACCGCGCGCAGGTCACGCGCATCGTCGCGGATGCGAATGGCCGCGTCACCGGCGTCACCTATCTCCGCGACGGCAAGGAGTATTTTCAGCCCGCCGCGGTCGTTCTGCTCGCCTCCTACACTTACGAGAACTCGCGCCTGCTGCTGCTTTCGAAATCGAAGGCCTTATCCCAACGGCCTCTCCAACAATCACGGCCAGGTGGGCCGCCATTATTTCGGCCACTGGGGCAGCAGCGGCGTGAGCGCGCTGTTTCCCCTCGACATCAACGTCTGGTACGGAACTCCTGCGCAGGGCGCGGCTGTCGACGAGTGGGCCGACGATAACTACGACCATTCCGGGCTCGGCTTCATCGGCGGCACGAGCCTGCACGTCTACACCGAAATGCATCCCATCGAAGCCGCCGCCATGGACACCTTCGGGCGTGCGCCGGCGTTGGGATCGCGCTGGAAGACGTTCATCCACGAAAACGCCGGCGCGTTGGACTACCGCGTATCTGCAGACCTCCACCTTTCCCTACGAAGACAACTTCCTCGATCTGGACCCGGCACGTGCGCGATCCCGCTGGGCGATCCGGTCTGCCGCATCACCGCCGGCGTCTCACGAGAGAACGAACTGCGCGCGGCCGACTTCGCGCAGAAGAAAGATGGAGGAGTGGTTTCGGGCCGCGGGCGCGATCGAGGTCGTCCGGCGCGCCCGCCAACCCGCCCGGCGTTTCCACGCACGCCTACGGCGGCACGCGCATGGGCGACAATCCCGAAACCAACGTGGTCGATCGGTGGGGCTTCTCGCACGAGGCGCCCAACCTCGGCATGCTCGGCGCGTCGGTGATGGGAACGAGCGGCGCGCGTAATCCGACGCTTACGGTGCAGGCGCTGTCGTGGCGGACGGCCGAGCATCTTGCGAAGAATTGGAAATCGATTGTCGTCGTAGAGCACTGTCAAGTTCGGCCGGGCATCCGCCGATAACTGGAATGATGCACGAGACGGCCGCCGCAATCGCAATCTTCGCTCCGACGCTCGCCGCCGCCTACTTTCTCGAGCGCCTATTGCTTGGGCTGGTGCTGTGGTTCGTAACGCGCCACGCCGGCTGACCGCAATCATTTCTTCGAGCCAGGCTTCTTCGAATCGTAGCGAATTTGATTCAGCGCCGCCCCGTCGTGCGGAAGCTCACTCGCACCCGCCGCTAGCGACTCCATTCGCACGCCCAAAAAGATTCACCACCTGAAAGTGGGGGTGCTTCTCCGTCACCTTTCTAGCGCCGGGCCATGGCAGTAACGCAATTTCGTTGAACTACTCTAGCCTCCATGCGAATGATCGGGATTTGGTTTAGTCGCTGCCGTCTGCCTCTTTGCGCGCAGGATTGGACGCCCAAGAGAATCGTGGCAATTAGTGAATATGCACCGACTACCCTGAGATTGCGCGAATATCAGGTGACGTTGAGGTCCGGTGTAATACTGGATGCGAACGGTCTAAGTGACACGAGCTGAGCGTAATCAACTGGGCACCCGTTATTGAAGTGAACCATAAGCTCGCCAGAACGACCCTGCTCTGGAAGTATTCAGCGTTGATCGGCCCGCCCGGGCGATAACAATAGGTCACCCTGAAATATCAATACCGTCTGGAAGGCGAACTCCAGGATGACGCTCACACCGTCTTTCTGGTCAATCTGCCCAGCACGATCCAGATCATTGCGCCAGTTGGCTACATCAACCCATAAACTCCTGCCTCAATGCGGTAAACTGGCCCCATGCTCCGCGCGTTGGTCCTTCTGGCCGCCGCGATCCCCCTTTTCGCAGCTAATTCGCCTATCTTCCCGCCCTTCCGCATCCTCGGAAACCTCTACTATGTCGGTGACGAAGACCTCGCCTGCTACCTGATCGTCACGCCCCAAGGCAGCATCCTGATCAACACCGGTTTCGAGTTCTCCGTCCCCGAAATCCGCTCGCGCATGAAGACCCTGGGCTTCCGATTCGCCGACATCAAGATCCTCCTCGTCACCCACGCCCATAGCGACCATGCGGCCGGTCTGGCCACCGTGAAGAAACTCACCGGCGCGAAAATGTTGGCCATGGAGCGCGAGGCGCCGCTGCTCGAATCGGGCGGCAAGACCGACTATCTGTTTGGCAGCAACGGCTGGTTCAATCCTGTCAAAGTGGACCGCATCTTTCAGGACGGCGACAAGATCGAGCTCGGCGGCACCGAACTAATGGCGCACCTGACGCCCGGGCACACCAAGGGCAGCACCAGCTATACACTCGACATTGCCGAGGGCGGCCGTACCTATCACGTTCTGATCGCAAACCTGGGCACAATCAATCCGGGAACGGTATTGCTGCACAACCACGAGTATCCGGAAATCGCGGGCGACTACGCTCAAACCTACCGTATCCTGCGCGCGCTTCCTTGCGACATCTTCCTCACTTCGCACGCCTCCCAGTTCGGATTATTCAGCAAGTACCGGCCGGGGATGGCCTACGATCCCGAACGATTCTTAGACCATGGCATTTATCTTCGTGTGATTGATCGCCAGGAAAATGCATTCCTCGAGCAGTTGGAAGAGGAAAAAGCCGACGACCAAGCCTGGCGCGATCATAAACAGTTCAAAGACGAAATCCGCCAATGAAAGGACCAACATGCGCCTCCACGCCGTGATTGCGGCCGTAATAGCCTTAATGGGTATGGCCAACGCCCAGTCTCCTGCTAATCGTGATCTCAATCTCCGCGGCGATCGCTTCAAGCCGCTCACCTATGACCAGCTAACCCCCGAGCAGAAGGCCATGGTGGAACACTTGTTTGCCGGAGAGCGCGGCGGCATGAACGGTCCGTTCAACGTGCTCCTGCGCAGTCCCGAAATGGGCGACCAGGCGCAGAAACTCGGCGCACAACTGCGCTTCCACTCGGCCCTAACCGCCAAACAGAGAGAGCTCGCCATCATCATCACCGCGCGCTATTGGACCGCGCAGTACGAATGGACCGCCCACCGCAAGCTCGCCATGCAGGCCGGCATAACCCCGGCCGTCGCCGATGCGATTGCAGCCGGAAAGCGGCCCGCCTCCCTGGAGCCCGATCAGGAAATCGTCTACAATTTTTGTAACGAGATCCTGAATACCAAGCAGGTAAGCGATGCCACATACAAGGCCGCGGTCGACAAGCTGGGCGAACGAGGCGTGGTGGATTTGACCGCCTTAGTCGGCTATTACCAATTCGTCTCCATGATTCTGAACCTCGACCGTTATCCGCTGCCGGACGGGGGCAAGCCCGAGCTGGCGCCGCTCAAAGGAGGTCACAGTGAGTAAGCAACTAGTCTCGATTTCGAGTCTCTTTCTAGCATCTGCTTTCGCATTCGCCGCCGATTCCACCAAGCCGGTAGCCGACGCGACATTCTCCAAAGACATCGCGCCCATTTTCCAGCGCTCCTGCCAGAACTGCCATCGCGCCGGATCGATCGCGCCCATGTCGCTGCTGACTTATAAGGACGCGCGGCCCTGGGCCCGCTCGATCAAGGAAAAAGTCGTGCGCCGCGAGATGCCGCCCTGGCACATCGACCGCAACGTCGGCGATCACCAAATTCAAGGAAGATCCGTCCCTGACCGACGCCGAGATCGCGACCATTTCCAATTGGGTGGACCGCGGCGCGCCCGAAGGCAATCCCGCCGACATGCCCCCGCCGCGCCAGTTCAGCGATCTCGACAAATGGCACATCGGCAAGCCGGACATCGTCGTCTCGATGACCAAGCCGTACGAGCTGAAGGCCAACGGGCAGGACGAATATTACGACATCGACATCGACCCGGGCTTCACAGGAAGACATGTACATCCAGGCCGTCGAGACCAAGCCGGACATCGGGTTTCAAGGTGGTCCACCACGCCACCACCAACCTGATCGAGGATCCCGAAGACGATCCGGTGGGCCTCTTCTTGAACGAATACGCCGTCGGCAAGAACGCCGACATTTTCCCCGAGAATTCAGGCCGTTTGATCCGCGCCGGCTCGAAGATCCATTTCAATCTGCATCTTCATCCGAATGGCGAGGAAACTCCCGTCAGCATTTCGCTGGGTCTCAAGCTGTTCCCGAAGGGTGTTGTGCCAAAGTACGTGGCGTTCACGCAGCACATGGGCGACGTGTGCGCGAGCTCGATATTCCGGCCGGCCAGATCACGCGCAGCGACGGCTATTTCCGTCTGCCGAAGCCGGCGGTGATTTCGGCGTTTCAGCCGCACTTTCACACTCGCGGCAAGGCGCAGTGCATGGAAGCGATCTATCCCGACGTTCGCGCGGATTCGGCCCGTCCCGGCCCGGCGCGATCCGAAACGCTCAGCTGCGTGAGCAATTACCAGTTCGGCTGGAGCATCACCTATCCTTACGCCGAAGATGTCGCTCCGCTGCTGCCCGCCGGCACGGTGATTCACGTCACCACCTGGCACGACAACACCGACAACAACAAGTTCAATCCCAATCCGAAGAACTGGGTCGGATACGGCCAGCGGACCATCGATGAAATGAGCTTCGCCTGGGTCAGCCTGTACTATCTCGACGAAGCCGATTACCAGCAGCGAGTCCAAGCCAGAAATCTTCAAGCCAGAAAACAGCAATGAAGAAGCGGTTGTGCCGGGGCGCTTTAGCCCTTAGCCTGGTGGCGGGAGTGCGTGCTCAGCCGCCTGCCCCGACCTATATTCCGCAGACGAAATTTTCAACCGGCCAGGACGTCCTGCCGGTTTTTGAAGGATGGCTGCGAAACGCCGACGGCACCTTCACCATGGTCTTCGGATACTTCAACCGGAATTGGCAGGAAGAGCTCGCGATTCCGGCCGGGCCCGACAACAAGCTCGAGCCGGGCGAGCCGGATCGCGGCCAGCCGACTTACTTCCTGCCCCGCCGGCAGCCGTTCATCTTCCGCGTGCAAGTGCCGGCCGACTGGGGACAAAAGGAACTGGTCTGGACCATCACCGCGCACGGCCGCACCGAAAAAGCCTACGCGCAGCTTCTGCCGGTGGAAGAGATCAGCGAGCGGATGATCATGACGCGCGGCGGGCTGAATCCTGGCGAGGACGATCCCAATCAGCCGCCGTCCATCAAGATTGCTCCCCTCAGCACGGCCAGCGTTTCGAGCCCTTTGACGTTGACTGCGCTAGTAACTGACGACGGACTGCCCAAGCCTCGCGCCGCTCCGAAACCTCGCCCTGGCGCTCAAAGCAACACGGTGGTGAACCGCCCCAGAGGCCTGAACCTGACTTGGCTCGAATATAAGGGGCCCGCGAAAGTTACCTTCGATCCCGCAGGTGTGATTAATGTGGCCGCCCTCGAGGCGGTCGTCACAACCGTGCGCTTCGCCGAGCCTGGAACCTATGTGCTGCGGGCCACCGCCAACGACGGCGCGTTATCCACCATCGCCGATGTCACGGTCACGGTTTCGCCTTAGAACCGGAACAGCAGCGCTAACCGCATAATGCGCGGATTCGTGAGCGTCGTCACCGCCAGAATAAAACGACTCGTTCCCGATCAGAACTTAATCGTCAGGGCCAGCTTCATCAGCCGGGGAGTGGTAATGGTGGAAATATTTCCGCCGAGGCCGCATTGCGCAATCGAAGCGACCGGTGAGCCGCTGCATTGCTGGGGCGTAAGGAATGGCGCCGTGCCCGTACCAGTCGTGCTGGCCGGAATCGAGACCGTCTGCGAGATGGCGGCGTTGCTGTTCAGCAGATTGAACAATTGGAATTTCGGTTAAAGCGTCAACCTTTCCTTGATCCTGAAAGTGCGCTGGATGCTGATGTCCAACTGATTGACCCGCGGCGAGCGATACGCGCCCGGCGGGATCAGGTTGATGGTCTGGGCGCCCGCCAGAGAATTGTAACCAGGATCGATGGGGCAGCCGACCACAAAGCCCGATGCGCACGGGTTGCCCGCCGGCGATCTGCAACCAACGCATCCGTTCGGATAAACGGACGTCTTGGCCGAGGAGATCGAAATCGTGCGCGCCAGATACCCGTTGTTGACATCTACATACGTCGTGCTGCTGCTGTTCCCTCCGTTGGAGAACTGACCCTGATAGTTATTGCTTATGAAAGACACCGCGCCCACAATGCCCCACTTGACTGGAATGACGGCGTTGCCGACAAAGTTGTTGGCCCACGGCGGCGACGGAACAGCGCCCAGACTGGCAATATTGATGCCTCCGAAGGAAAGGCTCGAACTCCCGAACCAATCGCAGTACCGAAGATTGTTCGGATTCTGGAGCGGGTTGGAGACGGTGACGTTGAGGTCGCAGTTGCGATTGAGCTCACGCTCGATGGTGTAGCCGAACTGGAAGAACATTCCGCGCTTCAGGCGGCCAGCTGACCTGAAATTCGTATCCCATGTAGACGTCGCGCACCAGACTCTGCGGAGCATTGGTTTGATGAAGGGTGGCGGCCGGCAGACTGGTAATCGACGAATTCAGGTTGAAGACCGTGAGGGGCGTGCCATTGAGCGGATTGTTGATCGTTACCGGTGTCCAGTCGGACAGCGGCAGAGCGTTTTAGTTCGTTAGAAGCGCCGCCTGGTAGGTGGAATGGCGGAACCAGTTGACGTTGAGCGTGAGTCCTGCGGTAGAGTTCCTGCTGCACGCCCACCGAATACTGCCAGTTGTAGTCCCGGTGCCAGTTCGGATCAAGCGTCACGCCGGTCCCGACCGCCGCTGATAGCGCCAAACGTCGGGTTCGGGCTGGCGCCCAGACAACCTGCGCAAAGCGCGCTCGCTGGCGTGCCCTGGCGCAGCAAAACCGCCGGTGGCAAAACACGCGGGATTCGGGCCAGGGCCGAGATCCGGGTAGTTGACTGGGGCGCACGATGCGCCGAGACCGGCGGTATTCCACGAACGTTATGGCTTCGCTCTGAAGCGCCATCGGATTGAAATTGGTGGTGAAACTGCTGCTGTACTGCGAGTTGTATTTTCCGATACTAGCTTTGATGGCGGTCTTGTGATTGCCGAAAAGGTCGTAGACGGCTCCCAACGCGCGGCACCCAGTCTTTCCAGCAGCCCATGCCCTTGATCGTGCTGCAGTCAATGTTGGGGACACTCCGGGCCGGAGCAAAGCGGCCGGCAGGAGCGTTTTCGGGGTCGATGTTCCCCGATAGGTATTCCCAGCGGAGACCCGCGGTGATCGAGAGCCGCTTGATCTTCCACGTATCCATGCCATAAAACGCCATGTCGGCATCGAGGTGGGTATTGTACTGGATCGGCGTGTTATAGGCCAATAAATACTGCGGGACGCCATCTATGAAGTATTCATAGGCGTCGCCATTGGCGGTGTAGCCGTAGTCGTTCCGGCCGTTGCTGAACTGGAAACCGGCTTTGAACTGATGGTTGCCCGTGATGTAAGCCGTCTGCTCGCTATAGACGTTGCGGGTAGTCTGGTACTGTTGCTGAACACCCCCCGCGATAAAAGCTATCCCTCCCCCGGCGTTCCCCGCGTACCCCTGATCGACCTGCACCGCGCTCGAGTCGAATTGCGGGCGCCCTCCGCGGTGGCGACGCCGGGCTGATACAGGTCGTTGTAGTCCAGGTGGTCGATCGAAAAGCCGGTCTCAATCACCAGCTTGGGGGTTGGCGTCCATGTCCAGCGCCCCTGCACGATGTAGTACATTGGCCATTTGTTGCGCTGTTTCGAGGACACCGCTGGATTGTACGGGAAAAGCGCGCCACCGTCGAGAATCTCGTGGCCTTTGTACTTCCAGTTGCGCTCGTAAAAGGCGCTGAACTTGTTTTTCGTATTCATCTGGTAAGTCAGGCGGAAGCTGCCGCTGTAGATATACCCATCCTGGATTCCGGGAGTGCCGTTCGGATACACCGAATTACCCGCCTGCGTGAAGGTTGTCTGGTCGCGGCCGGTGAGATTGAACCACAGCTTATCCTTCATCATCGGCCCGTTGAAATTTCCGTCGAAGTCTTCGATCTTGACAATCTTGTCCTGTTGGGCCAGATTGCGGGCCAACGTCGTGGCATTGAGGTTGTTCGCCTGCCAGAGGCCGGTTCCGTTGCTGCCGCTCAGGAAAACGGTCGCTGTGGAAGGCATTGCCGCCGTCGCGCGGGACCATGTTGATCATCATGCCGCCGCCTGAAATCTCGGCCGTATTCAGAGAAGACTCATTGGTTGTTTCCTGAACCGCCGCGTTGTCGAGGTAGTTCTGAATCTGGCCGTCAGAGTAGGTCGTATTGATGAGCATCCCATCGAGCACATAGGCGTTTTGCGTGGAGCTGTTGCCATGCAGCGAAATGTAGTTCTGTTCAACTTGCTGCGATCCGCCGATGTCGGGCAGATTCAGATGCGCTCCGGGGGCATAGGACGCGATCGACTGCATGTAGCGTCCGGTCGGAAGATCGTCCATATCCGTCGCGCGACAGAGTCGTGCTGTGGCTGACGTTCTCGACGTCAACCGTCGCCACGCGAGCCTCAACATTCACCGTTTCGCCGACCGCTCCGATCTTCATATCCGCGTCCACTGGCACGGCTACGTTGGCGGGCACCTCAATGGTCTGCTTCACAGTGGCGAATCCAGCCGCGGTGAACGTGACTACGTACGTGCCGGGCCTCAGGTCGACGATGGCGTATCGTCCTTCCCCGTTGGTCTGGACAGTACGGACCCGCTCGATCAGGACATCGCTGGCCGCTTGCACTGTGGCATTTGCCACAACGGCGCCGCTGGTGTCTCTCACTTGACCGGATATTGTGCTCTGAGCCAACGCCAAAGATGGCAACAAGGCCAGGATTACGAGGCCCGCAAAAATGTAAGCAGCGAACTTGGTTTTAATCATCGCTTCTCCTAGTATTTCTTCCTGGTACTAAGTTCCAGCTGTATTACAAACCCGAGAAACTACGTTCCGTGGATTATAAGCTGAATGCGGGTGCCTGTCAATGCCTACCGTCCGGTAGGTCGGCCTTAACTTGCGCGGCCGATTTTTAAGATGCTGCTAGCGTGCAGCGACTACTTCTGGGAGCCTGGGTTCAAAACAATCTGGTTGGGAATGTTTCCAAGACCGTAATAGTGGCTTTCCATGCTTGATTCCCTCACCGTCACTGCTCGAATGCCGGAAGGATCGGGGCCCAATGGTTTGCCCACCGGTCCGGTAGTAATAACGTGCAGAGCGGCCCCTTCGCCATAGGCATTGCGATGATAATGGCCGGCAAAGGCATACGTAACTCCGTAACGGCGCAGCAGCGGCATATACCGCTGCCGGGCTTCACGGGGCAGGTTGAAATACTGGTCGGGCTCGTCCGGATTATCCAGAAACCAGGGAATATGCTGAAAAACCGCGATTCGGCGCGCGCCCTCACGCGTCACTTTTTCCAGTTCCGAAGCCAGCCATTGTTCCTGCCGCGCAGCCTCTTCGGGCGCTTTACCGGGATGCTGGATCAGACTCGAATCGATCACCAGCCCGGCGAAATCCTGGTAACGGAAACTGTAATAATCGCGTCCGAATTTGCTGCGATAGGCCGCCAGAGATTCGGGCGTCGGCTCGTTGCGGACGTCGTGGTTGCCGGGCACGCTGTAAATCTTTATGGACGCATCCAGCTTGGCGGCAATGCGTAGATATTCAGCGGTCTGTGCAGCGTCGGCGGGCTTGTTGATCAGGTCGCCGCAGACCACCACAAATGCCGGTTTGAGCCGGTTGGCATTGGCAATCGCAAATTCGAAATTGGCCGTCTCCTGCGAAAACTCGCCGTCCGAGGTGTTCATGCCGAACTGCGGGTCTGACATCTGCAGGAAAAAGAAATCGGAGGCTTGGCCGGCGCCGGCCGCAAACAGTAGCGAGAGAGTGCGAGTTTCATCCGCGGAACAGTCAGGTTAACACGGCCATGCCGCGGAGTGAGAAATTCATCGTCAACCGGGACACATCTGGAAACGAGAAACTAGATATATTGGCATGCTCTCCCGCGCCCGCCAAGTCGCGTTCGATGTCCTGCGCAAGGTCGATTCCGGCGGCTACGCGTCCGACCTCTTGGTGAAGTACTCCGCCTCGCTCGACTCGCGCGATGCCGGCCTTGCCTCCGAAATCGTTTTTGGGTGCCTTCGCTATCAGGCCCAGCTGGACCATATGATTGCGCTTCTCGCCAAGCCGCCCGTTGGATGCCGAAGTCCGCGTCGCTCTCCGCATGGGAATTTACCAGTTGCGTTATCTGGAGCGTGTCCCGGCGCATGCGGCCGTGGGTGAGAGCGTGGAGCTGGTGAAGCGGGCCAGGAAAGCGTCCGCCTCGGGCCTGGTCAATGCCGTACTCCGAAAAGTGGACCGCCAGCCCATCGCATGGCCCGATTGGTCGGTCGAGCTATCGATGCCCGAATGGCTGCTCGAAAAATGGGAGCGGCGCTTTGGAGCTGAGACTGCCGGGACCATCGCGCGCGAGTTCCTGAAACCTGCTCAGACTCACACCGCCAGTACGGGCAGGGTGCAGGATATCGGCGCCCAATCGATCGTCCCGCTGCTGGACCTCCAGAAAGGGCAGACCTTCCTCGATCTCTGCGCCGCTCCCGGCAATAAGACCGCCCAGGCGCTGGAGTATGGCGTCCATGCCATCGCTTGCGACTTGCACTGGCATCGTCTCAAACAGCTTGGCGATCTGCCCTGCAGCCGGGTGGTTCTGGATGCCACCCAGCCGCTGCCCTTCAACGCCAAGTTCGACCGCATTCTCGTGGACGCCCCCTGCTCCGGCACCGGCACCTTGGGCCGCAACCCGGAGATCAAATGGCGCTTGAATCCGTCCGACCTGATCGAACTGCACCGTAAGCAGGTTGCACTGCTGCGAAGCGCGCTCGAACATTTGAAGCCTGGGGGCCGGCTGGTTTATTCCACCTGCTCTCTGGAAGACGAAGAGAATCGGCTGGTAATCGAAGCCGTGCGCCGGCGCTGGCAGGTGGTCGAGCGCTTGCCCGGCCGGGACGAAGGCGATGGTTTCTTCATCGCTGTGCTAACATCAGGGGAGTAATACACTCCGCAAATGGTTGAAATCCTTCCATCTATCCTGGCGGCGGATTTTGCGCGCTTGGGCGAGGAGATCGCCAAGGTCGAACGGGCCGGTGCGTCCATTCTGCATGTGGATGTGATGGACGGCCACTTCGTGCCGAATCTCAGCCTTGGCATTCCGGTGGTGCGAGTCAATCCGGAAAATTACCAAACTACAATTGAACGTTCACCTGATGATTACCGACCCGGATCGCTACGCACCCGAGTTCATCCAGGCCGGCGCCGATCACGTGCTGGTGCATCAGGAGGCTTGTGTCCGCACCTGGACCGCACCCTGCGGATGATTCATCAGGAAGGCGCGCTGGCAGGCGTCGTTATCAATCCAGCGACCCCCGTGGGTAGCCTGAGCGAGGTCCTCGACTTGGTGGTGAAGTGCTAGTGATGAGCGTGAACCCGGGTTTCGGCGGCCAGCATTTCATTCCCAATACGCTCAAGAAAATTCAGGCTTTGGCTTGGCGTCGCAAGGAGTTAGGACTGGATTTTGCAATTGGAGTCGATGGCGGCGTGGAGCTTCACAACACTGCGGACATCGTCCGCGCGGGGTGTGACTGGTTGGTTGCAGGGACGTCTATTTTTCACACTCCCGGCCCCGGAGAGGCGTTTGTCCAGATGCAGCGAGCCGCGCGGGAGGCGACGCTCGCCAGGGTATAAGTTAAGCTTGTAGGTTTTTTATTATGGCTAGATATATTTTCGTTGTGATTCTGATGGCAGGTCTTCTGGCTTCGTGCGGTTTCAAACGCAAGAAGTATGACAACCCGATCACTAAGGACACCAAGCAGCCCGATAAAGTGCTCTTCGACCGGGCCATCAACGACATCGAGCACGGCCGCTATGAAGTGGCTCGCATTACGCTCAACACCCTCATCAATACTTATGATCAGAGCGAATTCCTGGCCAAGGCCAAGCTCGCCGTGGCCGACAGTTGGTTCCGCGAGGGCGGTGCGGCGGGTCTGGCGCAGGCCGAAGCTGAATACAAGGACTTCATTCTGTTCTACCCCACCATGGAGGAAGCGGCCGAATCTCAACAAAAGGTCTGCATGATCCACTACAAGCAGATGGATAAAGCGGACCGTGATCCGAACCAGGCCTTGCGCGCCGAGGATGAATGCCGCCAACTGATTGTCCAGTTCCCCAACAGCAAGTTCGTGGAGGAGACGCAGCAGCTCCTGCGCAACATTCAGGAGGCGCTGGCCGACGCCGAGTATCAGGGTCGGATTTTTCTATTACAAAAGAGGCAGCAATTCCGCGGCCGCCAACCGCTTCACCCGCCTCGTGGATCAATATCCGCTGTACAGCAAGGCCGACGAAGCACTTTGGGATCTGGGCGACTCCTATTCGCGCCTAGGGAGTCGTTTTCGCACGCAGGAAGGCGAGGCGTATGCCCGCATCGTGAGAGATTACCCGCTGAGCGAATATGCCGACAACGCCAAGAAAAAACTGCAAGAACTGGAGATGCCGGTTCCGGAGGCGGATCCGGAGGCCGTAGCCCGTATGAATGGGAAAAAGAGAACCGTCTTAAGCCGGGTATGGTTTCAAAGAGCACCGGATTCCTGCGTCGCGGACCGGATGTCAGTGCCGCCGCGCGGTCGGGCGCACCCGCCATGACCACTTTGCGGCCAACTGTTCCCTTGAGCGTGCCGCAAACCGGCGGCGCCTGGCTTTACCGGCGATGTGACGGCCACCACGGTCAGCGATTCCACCGCGCTCGATACCAAACCGGATGCGCGCGCGAATCCGCCGGGTACCCCGGAAGCCCGGCGCCGCCGCGGCACGACCACGCGACCCAGCAGACCCAGACCGCTTCGCGATCAATCGCAGAATCGAAGAAAAAGAAAAAAGAAAAGAAGCCCAAGCCGGCCGACACCACTCAGCCCGCGACGGCCGTTCCTGCTTCTCCTCCGAGCAGTTCCAGCGACGCCCAAGCCCTGAATGAGCCGTATCCTGCTGGCGGACGATAGCCCGCACGCGCAGCGCATGGGCGAGCGTATCCTGCGGGAAGAAGGCTTTGAAGTTGTCAGCCTCACCGATGGCGACGCGCGCTTTGCTGCGGCTGGCCGATGTCGATCCTGATCTGATCCTGGCCGACGTATTTCTTCCCGGCAAATCCGGATTCGAACTCTGCCGCCACGTGAAAGGCGATCCCCACCTGCGGCATGTGCGTGTGGTCCTGACTGCCGGATTGCTCGAACCGTTCGACGAAGAAGAAGCCAAGCGGGCCGGCTGCGACGCGATTCTCAAGAAGCCGTTCGAAGCCTCCAAGGTGATGGAGACCATCCATCCGCTGGTGAAGGAGGCGCAACTGGCGCGCGGGCTTTTTGCCGAAGTCCTGGCCTCCGCGGCGTCCTCGCCTGGCAGCCCGCAAATGTTCTAATCCGCCTGCCTGCTCCTGCAGCTCGAAATCGATCCCGAGCGGGTTCGCGCCGCCATCACTCTGGCGCTCGATGCCGCCCTGCCGGCCATGATCCATGAAATCACGGAGCGCGTCTTGATAGCATTGGGTCATTGACCCATGCCTGACAATACTTTCGACATCGTATCCAAGATCGATCTGGCGGAAGTGAACAACGCCATCCAGCAAGCCCTGAAGGAAATCCATCACCCGCTACGATCTGAAGGACTCCAAGTCCGAGATTCAGCTGAACGAGAAGGACCACAAGATCCTGCTGGCCAGCCAGGACGAGTTCAAGCTGAAGGCCGTCACCGAAGTCCTGGAGCAGAAACTGGTGAAGCGCAAAGTGCCGCTGAAGGGATGACCTTCGGACGCTGATCACGCCAGCCGCCGGCTCCACCGTGCGGCAGGAGATCTCGCTGCAGCAGGGCATTCCGATCGAAAAGGCGCGCGAGATCGTGAAAACCATCAAGGACAGTAAGAAGAAAGTGCAGGCGTCCATCCAGGGCGACCTGGTGCGCGTCTCCGGGCAAGGATCGCGACTCGCTGCAGGAAGTGATCGCGCTGCTGCGCGGCCACGACTTCGGCATCGACATGCAGTTCACCAATTACCGCACCAACTGATGCCGCGCCGGATCGAATCGCTTTCAATCCCTGGCCCCGCCGGACAGCTCGAAGCGCTGCTCGAAGAGCCTGAGGACCAGCCGCCCGAAGCCGCCGTACTGGTTTGCCATCCGCATCCGCAGCACGGCGGCACCATGCACAACAAAGTGGTTTATCGGATCGCCCGCGCGCCTGCGGCGGGCCGGGGCGGTGGTGCTGCGCTTCAATTATCGCGGCGTCAATCTGAGCGAAGGCAAATATGATGATGGCGTCGGAGAGACCGAAGACGCGCGCGCGGCGCTTGAATATCTGCGGTCGCGTTACCCGGAATTGCCGTTTTCGCTGGCCGGCTTTTCGTTCGGATCGCGAATCATTCTGAAGTTAGGCTGCCAGATCCCGGAAGTGTATCGTATGATCGCGGTCGGATTTCCGGCTGGCTACCAGGACAGTAATGAGCTCGGGCGATGCAACTCGCCCCGCGTGTTCATCCTGAGCACGCGCGATGAATTCTGCCCGGTTCCTGCCATGGAGAGCTACTTTGCGACGCTTGACCGGGCCCAAAGAACTGATTTGGATCGAAGCTCGCGATCACTTTTTCGCGGGCGCGCTGGATGAGTTGGAAGAGGCCGTCTTCAGACTGGGATCGGGAGTTGTCGTGCGCCGGGCGTTGTGCCGCCGGGTTAGGTGGCGTGCCGAAGTTCGCGCTCTAGCCGCCGGGCAGCTCGCTCGCTGATCAGGTTGGCCACTTTCGACAGCAGGCCCGGAACATCTTCAGGCTTGATCAGCATCCGGGATTGCGTCTTGGGCTTGGCGTTCTGCGGCTTGGCGTTCTGGTAGGTCGTGACAATGGCCGTGGCCGGCTTGTAATCCATCATGCGGGCGTGCGCCAGTACCTTTAGGCCCGCTCTGGGGGATTCCATCTGTAGATCACTCAGTACTAGTTCGTACTCGTGATCTTCCAGCTTTCCAACCGCTTCCGCGGCCGAAGCTGCCGCGTCTACTCTGTAACCACCTGCTTCTAATACAGTTTGTAACGTTAAACGGGAGGTTGGATCGTCGTCCACCAGTAGGACTCGAGCAAGCTCGATGTCCATAAAACGATCTGCGGAACTCATATTTTTCATCCGGAGCCACCCGTCTCCTAGGTATAGTTTAAACGAATAGTCAGGAAATGGAAGTGTAGATTTCGATCTGATCTAAAACTACCACAGTAGTTACGGACTAGGAGGTCTGGAATACACGTTCGAAAATTTGGTCGATGTTCCCTAACTGTCTGGAAACAGAGAAGCTCTCCCGAAGCTGGTCCCTGGTCAGATACTTGGCGATCTGAGGATCAGCCTCGATGGCCGCCCGGAAGTCACCGTCCTGATCCCAGGCCTTCATGGCATGAGCTTGCACGACTTTGTATGCTTCCTCACGAAGCATGCCTGCGGCCGTCAGGTCTAACAGGAGCTGGCCCGAGAATACCAGACCCTTGGTAAGCTCCAGGTTCTTCTGCATGCGATCAGGATTCACCACCAGGCCTCTAATGAGCCAGTCGGTCTTTGAAAGCATGTAATCGACCAGAATAGTCGAATCGGGCAGGATTACGCGCTCCACCGACGAATGGGAGATGTCCCGCTCATGCCATAATGCCACGTTCTCGAAGGCCGCCTGGACATTGGCGCGAACTACCCGCGCCAGCCCGCAGATCTGCTCTGAAGTCACCGGATTGCGTTTGTGGGGCATTGCCGACGAGCCCTTCTGGCCGGCCGCAAACGGCTCTTCGGCCTCCCGAACCTCGGTCCGCTGCAAGTGCCGGACTTCGAGCGCGATCTTCTCCAGCGTGGCGGCGATCAGCGCCAGCGCGGCCACATAGCTGGCATGCCGGTCGCGGGAAATCACCTGCGAAGCGATCGGAGCAGGCTGCAACCCCAGCCGCCGGCAGATGCGCTCTTCCGCCTCCGGCCCGATATGACCGAAGGTCCCGACTGCCCCGGAGATCTTTCCGACGCGCAAATCTTCAGCCGCGGCGCCAAAACGGGTCATATTTCGACGCATTTCGTCATACCAAAGCGCCAATTTGAGCCCAAAAGTGATGGGTTCTGCGTGGATTCCGTGGGTCCTTCCGATCTGAATGGTGTGCTTAAACTCCATCGCCCGGGCTTTCAGTACCCACGATAAACTACTGATTCCTTTGGCTATAACTTCGGAGGCGCTCCGCAGCATCAAGGCCTGCGCCGTGTCTACTACGTCGTTAGAAGTAAGCCCGAAATGCAGCCACCGCGACGCCCCCGCGTGTCCGGCCGCTGCCATGCTTTCAGCTACGGCTGTAGTAAAAGCGATAACGTCGTGCCTGGTCTCTCGCTCAATCTCCTGAATGCGGGCAACAGTGAAGCCGGCATGCTTCCGCAGCAGCTCGGCGGCTTCTTTGGGGACCTCGCCGGTCTCAGCCAACGCCTCGGCGGTGGCCAACTCGACTTCCAGCCACTGGCGATACTTGTTTTCTTCGCTCCAGATGCGGCCCATTTCGGGCCGGGTGTAGCGGTCGATCATTCAGTAAGCAAAGACCTCGGTTTGCTGCTTCGGCTCGGCCACGACGAGACGGGTGAAGAGCGCCCGCCCGCAGCCGTCCAGCGCCCGGCCGGCGATCGTTCGCACGATCTCGCGGATGATTGTTGTGCTCACTTAAGTGCCCCAGCACCAGAGTGCTGATGGAGGAGTCGAGATCGTAGCGGATGAAATCGGAGACGACATCGTTCGACAGATGTCCCTTGCGTCCCATGACCCTCTGCTTTACCGACCACGGATATGGCCCGACTTTGAGCATCTCCAGATCGTGGTTCGATTCGAGCACCAGCAGGTCGGCGCCGCGCAGATGGAACTTGACCGATCCGGCACATAACCGAGGTCGGTAACCACTCCGATCTTGATGCCTTGCGTGCGAAAGCAGAAGCCCACCGGATCAATGGCGTCATGCGGGACGGTGAAGCTGTCGACCTCGATATCGCCAACCGAGAAGGTGGCGCCGGCCTGGAAGCAGTCCAGCTTCGGTGCGTATTCTTCCCATGGAATAGCGGGCGCGGTGAGCCGCGTAATGAAAATAGGAACGTCGAGAAGCCTCGCCAGCGCTACCAAGCCGCTCACGTGATCGGAATGCTCGTGAGTGATCAGGATGGCATCCAGGCATTCCGGCTGTTCGTCGATAGCGGCCAGCCTCGCCAGGACGTCACGTCTGCTCAAACCCGCGTCGACCAGGATGCGAGTACGTTCAGTGCGGATGAATGTACAGTTTCCCGAACTGCTGCTTGCGAGCACACAGACTTTGACGATAGCGGCTCCCCTCCTCTTAAGTTGTAGAGTACCGCAAGTGCAGTCTAGCGAGTGGCGGTCGACTGAGTCTTGAGGCTGAGTTTCACCATCGAAGCCGCTGCCATGTAACGCACCGCGTGATGATCGTCGTTGAGCATGGGCTGAAGCTTCGCGATGGTTGCGTCATTACCTCGCTCCCCGAGCGCCTTGCAGACCGCCACCCTGACGGCCCAGTTGTTGTCGCCGAGCGACCATTCAAGCAGCGTCAACGCGTAAGGATCAGAATCCTTACTCAGGACTTCTGCAGCGACGGCGCGGCCTGGAATTCCGCCGCTGACCCCTTTGAGTTCTTTCATTGCTTCGGTCACAGCTTGTATGCCGATGCCGGCCGGGCCAAGCATTCCGGAGATTTCCGAGACGCCCATCATAGCCAACTGATCGGGCTTCAATCTCTTCTCGGCATCCTTCATGGCCTTTTGCATTTTCGTCGGCCCATCGGGACGCTCGCCTTCCAGCACCTCTTGAAAGATGGTACGGCCGGTGGTGTCTCCGAGATTCCACAGTGCCTTAGCAGCGGTAAAGGCGACTTCAGGTTTATCTTCGAGCGCGTTCTTGAGATACGGAACGGCATCCTGGGATCCCATTTGCCCCAGTGTGGCCGCGGCCGCCTGACGATTGATCACCTCTTTGTCCTCGAGGCCCTTGGCGACCAGCTTCACTGCTTCGGGCGTCGACCCGACTGAGCCGGCAGCTTCGATGGCTTGCTTACGATGATTGCTGTCGTTCTCTTGAAAGCCCTGGTTGAGAGTGAGCCACGCTACGCGCGCATAGGGATTCGAGAGCGCGGGCGGATCAACGGTTGGCGACTGGGGAAAGGCCAGCAGCCCGAAAGTTAATAATGACGCGAGGGGAAGCCTAGGAGTCATACCAGCTATTAGACGCTCCACGGAAAAGAAGTGACACCCGTTACAATGGAATTCCATGAGAGCCCGCGTCTATGTGTCTATGAAACCTAGTGTTCTCGATCCGCAGGGGCAGACCATCCGGTCGGCTTTAGTTGGCCTTGGCCATACCTCCATCGCCGCCGTCCGGCAAGGTAAATTCTTCGAGATTACTCTGGCGCCCGGAACCGATCGCGAAAAAGCCGGCGCGGAGATTAACCAGATCGCGCATGACGTTCTGGCGAATCCGGTAATCGAGGAGTACCAGGTAGAGTTTGTGGAGTAGCTCTCACTCCTGGCCGTGAAACTTGGGGAACAATAGCGCCTGCACGTCCGGCTGGCCGAGATCCTGTTTGCGAATCATGTGAACTTTGAGGTCCATTTGCTGGGGCGGAGTCTCACCGTTCAGCTTCATGACCAGGCTGTGCACCGCTTCATATCCGATGCGATAAGAATCCTGGACTAACATCAGGTCGATGGTGCCGTCTTTGAGAGCCGCCACGTGAATATCGCTCGAATCGAACGTAATCAGCTTGATTTTGGCGGACAGGTTGCGCGCCTTGATGGCTTGCACGGCGCCGATGGAATTGGCTTCGGCTGAGGCGAACATTCCATCCAGATCCGGATGCGCGGTAAGAATATCCTCGGCCGCGTTGCGAGATTTGGCAGGGTCGCCCATTCCATACTGGCGCGCGACGATGCTGATCGCAGGGAACTCCTTCGCCATGGCGTCGTCGAAGCCGCGCTCGCGATCACCGGTGGAATTACCTCCCGGTTTTTGCATCAGCTCGGCGACTTTTCCTTTGCCGTGGATGAGCTCGGCGAGTTTTCTCGCGGCGGTCTGGCCGGCGCCGTAGTTGTCAGTGGCGACAAAGGTCACATAGCCCTTTACGTCGAGGCCGGAATCGAAGACACTTACTGGAATTCCAGCTTGCATGGCGCGGCGGACGGGCGCGACCAGCGCAGTACGGTCAGTGGCGGATATTGCCAATGCATCCACATGGCGGCTGACCATGGAGTCGACAATCTCGATCTGGCGCGAGTAATCGGTCTCATCTCTGCGGGCCGTTCCACAGCACTTCGACGCCGAAGTCGCGCTCGGCATCCAGGACGCCCGCGTGTACTGCCACGAAAAACAGATGTGAAGTAGCTTTGGGGACAACCGCGATTAACTTTCGGGTGCGGTGCTGGCAGGAGGCGAGGGAGAGAGCCGCGAACAGCAATGCGATTCGAAGCTGCCGATTGGAGGACAAGGCCAAGGCACAGTATACTGCTCGGCATGCAGACGAATCATAGATGGCTGATTGCGGCGCGTCCCGAGGGACTGGTGAAGGATTCGGATTTCCGATGGGACGAGGCTCCGGTGGCGGCGCTGAGCGAGGGCCAGGTTCTGGTGCGGGTGGTTTATCTTTCACTCGATCCGGCCCATCGCATCTGGATGAACGAAGCTGATTCCTACTTACCGGCGTTGGCTTTAGGCGATGTGATGCGCGGCGGAGCGATCGGAGTAGTAGAAGAGTCGAAGCATGCCGGTTTCGCGCCGGGCGATCTGGCGCAGGGCTTGCTCGGATGGCAGGAATATGCGGCTTTGCCCGGGGCGGCGCTCACGAAATTGCCGAAAGGACTGCCGCTGCCGCTCACCGCGTTTTTCGGCGTGCTGGGGCACATCGGATTGACGGCCTATTTTGGTCTGCTGGACATCGCGCAGCCGAAGCCCGGCGAGACTCTGGTGGTTTCAACGGCTGCCGGCGCGGTGGGCTCACTGGTGGGACAGATCGGAAAGATCAAAGGCTGTCGCGTGGTGGGGCTCACTGGAAGCGATGAGAAATGCCACTGGATTAAGAACGAGTTGGGTTTCGATGCGGCCATCAATTACAAGAAAGAGAATGTCCTGGAAAGTTTGGAACGGGCATGCCCCGAAGGAATCGATATTTATTTTGACAACGTCGGCGGCAAGATCCTGGAGGCGGTTCTAAGTCTGATCAACCTGCGGGCGCGCATTTCCGTATGCGGAATGATTTCGCAGTACAACAGTTCGATGCCGGGGCCCTCAAATCTGGCGATGCTGATCATGAAGCGGGCTCGCATGGAAGGCTTCCTGGTGACTGACTATCTGGGCCGCGCCGAAGAAGGGTCGAGCGCGCTGATGAAGTGGGTGGCTGAGGGCAAGCTGAAGTATCGCGTGGATGTGGTGGACGGTTTGGAGAATGCGCCGCGGGCGCTGCGAAAGTTGTTTGATGGATCGAACACGGGAAAGCTGATTGTGCGGGTGGGGCGGGAGTGAGTCATTTACCAGAGGGTCTTGACGTCGTACTTCCGAATCTTCTCGTCCGGTGTGAGGATCGTGAGGCCTTCGTACTTGGCTTGCGCAATCAGTAGTCTGTCGAAAGGGTCCTTATGGAGGAGCGGCAATTCAGCGAGTACGGGCAAATGCTCGGGCATGACGGACAGCAGCGTCCACGGCGAACCGTGGATAATCTGATCGAGAGCGGCACCGAGGCTAGGCTTCAACAGCAACTTACCCGCTTGGTGCTTGAGCACGATCTCCCACGCGCTAACAATGCTGACAACTAAAGTCATCGCGGGATCGAACAGTGCACGCTTCGCAGGTGCGGATATGCGAGGGCTTGCCTCCAGCGTCCAGATAACGACGCTTGTGTCGGCGAGGAGCCGGTCGCTCACATATAATCCTTAAACTCCTCGAGAGGCTCGTCAAAGTCCTCGGTCATATGTATCTTGCCTTTGAAGATGCCCCAGGGAATATCCTTGCGCTTGCGTGGCAGGCGAGTGAGCATGGCGACCGGCTTGCCATGGTTGGCAATCACTATGTCTTCGCCGGCAGCAGCTTGTTTTACCAGCTTGGAGAGACTGCTCTTGGCGTCATGCATGTTCACTACCTTCGCCATAATCCTATGTTAGCCCGATTTTCGGGCTAAATCAAACCATCGTGGTACGGTCGTGGGCTACTGCCACAACAGACCACGCGGTTCTAAGCGTGCTCACCGGGAACGATTCCTCATGCAAACGCTTTACCTCGTGGAAGTTAATGCGAAGCTCAAGGACGTAAAACTTCTTCTGTGGTTGCAGCACCCTGTTCAATTCGATGGCCATTCGGATGAACAGAGCGTTACCAATCAACAGGCCAAGGCCTCCTACCGTAACCAGGATCTTTACCGCACTACCGGACGGCATAGCTAAATATTAGAAAATATTACGCCTTCGTGTTTTCCAGAACTGAAACAAAGATAGGGGTATCCTACGAACTGATTTTCTGCACGCGCGAGAAGCCTTCAGCTTCTGATGGCGGCTGAATATTGACGGCCATGTCAAGAATGGCCTGCTCGGGAACAACCCGCTCGCGCCCCTGGTTGCGCTGGAGGCAGACTTCGACCGGAACATCGAAATACAGGGCTTCGATTTCGCAGCGTTGCCGCTGGGCGAGGCGGATGTAAGGCAACCGCTCCCAGCGAGTGAGATGGGTGGCGTCCACGTACGTTTCCGGACGGCCGGCGTCGAGGCGCTGCCGCACCAGATACCGGATGGTGGCGAAAATCCGGGCATTCATGGATTGGTCGAGCGGGTTGTCGGCGATGAGACGGCGGATTTCATCGGACGAAATCGCGTTGACGCCGAGGCGCGCGAGATAGGTCGACTTGCCGGAGCCGGGCAAGCCGACCGTGATGATAATTTTAGACGGCGTAGCGATCGGCTTCGAGCAGGCGCGCTGCAATCCTGCGTCGAGCGGCGATGGCATTCACCGGTTCGAATTTCGTGAACCGCTTGAGCACCGCCAAGTTGGTGCGGAGGGCATCGCCTTCCGAGGAGGCCGCCAGCACGTTCCGCGCGGCGCTCTCAATAGTCTCCATGGCTTCCCGTAGGAAGACCGGGCACATTTCGGCGGCGACATCGCCTTTATGAAGCTTGGCAAGTTTTTGCGTGCGCAGCAGCGTCGATTCCATAGCGAAGGTGTTCATGGCGATGTCGGTGATACCGGCCAGGACCTCCTGCTGCTCTTCGAGCGCAGCCATGTACTTTTGAAACGCCACGCCGAGAGCGAACAGCGTCACCTTCTTGGCATTGGCCACCAGCCGGGAGTCTTCATCGCCCTCGGCGAGCGACGGTCCGCCCAGAATTTCCGCTTGCAGCTTCTTCACGGCTTCGACTAACGGCAATTGGCCGCGCTGCGCGCGCTTCAGCAGCATACCGGTGGCGAGCAAACGATTGATCTCGTTCGTGCCTTCGAAAATACGGTTAATACGCGAATCGCGATAGGCGCGCTCGACGGCGTACTCCTGCGAATAGCCGTAGCCGCCGTGGATCTGCACGCCTTCGTCGACCACATAATCGAGCATCTCGGAAGCGAAGATCTTAATGTAGGAGCACTCGGCGGCAAATTCCTCTACGGCCTTGAGCATGGTTTGACTAGCATTGGGCTGCGACCAGGAGAAACCTTCCATCTGGTTTTCGATGAGGCCTACCACGCGATAGCTGGTGCTTTCGGCGGCGTAAATGCGAATCGCCATCTCGGCCAGTTTGTGCTGGATCATGCCGAACTCGGAGATTGATTTGCCGAAGGCCTTACGCTCTTTGGCATATTTCAACGACGCGCGCAGCACTTCCTTGGAGCCGCCAATCGCGAAAGGGCCTAGCTTCAGGCGGCCGAGGTTGAGGATGTTGAACGCGATGATGTGGCCGCGTCCGATCTCTCCGAGCACGTTCTCCACCGGCACGTGTACATTGTCGAGATAGATCGCCGTGGTGGAGCTGCCCTTGATGCCCATCTTCTTCTCCTCGGCGCCGGGCTGGACGCCGGAATACTTGCGCTCTACCAGAAACGCTGTGAATTTCTCGCCGCCGACTTTGGCGAAGATGGTGTAAAGGTCGGCGCCGCCGCCGTTAGTGATCCACATCTTCTGGCCGTTCAAGATGTAATGCTTGCCGTCGGGGCTGAGATCGGCGCGCGTTTTGGCAGCGAGGGCGTCGGAACCGGCTTGCGGTTCGCTGAGGCAATAGGCCGCCACCATCTCGGCGCTAGCTAGCTTGGGAAGGTAGCGCTGCTTCTGTTCCTCGGTTCCAAACAGCAGCAACGGCAGCGTGCCGATACCAGTGTGGGCGCCGTGCCAGCCGGAATAAGAGCCGTCTTTGGAGACGCCCTCGGCGACGATCATGGCGGAGGTCAGGTCCATTTCCATACCGCCGAATTTCTCCGGCAGGATCACGCCGGTCAAGCCAAGCTGGCCGGACTTGCGGAGGATGGAGATAGCTAAGCCGGGCTCCTGGTGCTGGATCGCATCGACGTTGGGCGCCACTTCCTTATTCCAGAATTCTTCCGTGGTGCGCGCGATGGCGCGATGTTCTTCGGTGAAATCTTCGGGCGAAAAGATCTCTTCGGGAGTAGACGCCGCCAGGAGAAATGAGCCGCCTTGATGTTTGGTAGGGGAGAGTGTAGAAGATGCCATAAGAGTTTCTCGTTTCTGATTTCTAGTTCATGTTTTCAAAAATTCCGGCGGCGCCCTGGCCGCCGCCGACACACATGGTTACCATTCCGTAGCGCGATCCGCCGCGCTTCATCTCGCGCAGGATCGTTGCGGTTAATTTTGCGCCGGTACATCCCAGAGGATGCCCGAGCGCGATCGCTCCGCCATTGGGGTTCACGCGCGCCGGGTCAAGTCCGGTTCTTCGAATTACCGCCAGCGCCTGAACACCAAAAGCCTCATTCAATTCGATTACGCCAATCTCTTCTTTCTTCAAACCCGCGAGCGCCAGCGCTTTGGGGATGGCCACCACCGGGCCGATGCCCATGATTTCGGGGGGCACACCTGCCACTGAAAAGCTGACGAAGCGGGCCATGGGCTTCAAGCCGAGCTCCTTGGCTTTTCGCTCCGACATCACCAGAGCGGCGGCTGCGCCATCGCTGGTCTGCGAAGAGTTTCCCGCCGTAACGGCTCCGTCGGTTTGGAACACGGGTTTGAGTTTAGCGAGGGCTTCGATGGAAGTATCCGCCCTGGGGCCCTCGTCTTTTTGAAAAAGCGTTTTGCGAGTTTTGGGCGAGCCGTTATCAAGGGCCGTGGTCTCGATCTCCACCGGCACCAGCTCTTCGTCAAACTTGCCCTCAGCCTGCGCGCGCAAAGCATTTTGGTGGCTGCGATAGGCGAATTGGTCGGCATCTTCGCGGCTGATCCCATACTTGCGCTGAACCTCTTCGGCGGTGAGGCCCATGCCCATGTAGATCTGGGGCAGGTGATCGACCATCCAGGGATTCGGCGCAAATTTGTAGCCGGCCATGGGGATCATGCTCATGGATTCGGCGCCGCCGGCGATAATAATCTGCGCGCTTCCTGAACGAATGCGGTCGGCAGCCATGGCGATGGCCTGCAGTCCGGAAGAGCAGAAGCGGTTGATGGTGACGCCGGGAACAGCATCCGGAAGGCCGGCCCGCAGCGCGGCGATGCGCGCCATGTTCATTCCGGATTCGCCTTCCGGATTGGCGCACCCGAGGATGACGTCCTCGATTTCGTCGCGGGGGACGGAGGGATATTTTTCAAGCAGGCGCCTGATAACGGTGGCGGCCAAATCGTCGGGACGGGTGGTGCGCAGGGTGCCTTTGGGCGCTTTTCCCACGGGCGTGCGAAGACAATCGATAATGACGGCTTGATTCATTGGTTAGTTTCCCTTACCCGGGCGCCAGGTAAGATCGCCGGCGCGGCACGCTTGAGTGCGTGCGTTACGGTTAGTTCCGCAGGGGTTTACCTGTCTTTAGCATATACTGAATGCGCTCCTGCGTTTTCGGCAGGCCGCACAGGCTGAGGAACGCCTCGCGCTCCAGATCGAGCAGGTACTGTTCAGAGACCATTTGCTCGCCGGTAAGGCGGCCGCCGGTGAGCACATTTCCGAGCTTTTCCGCGATGGTGACATCATGGTCGCTGATGAAATGCCCCTGACGGGCCGACCAGACGCCCAGCTTGAGCAGTGCAAATCCGCTTTCGCCGGCTACCTTAATATCGGTGCGCGGGAAACCAGGCGCGTAGCCCGGCACTAGAGACAAAGCCAGCGCCTTGGCATCGCCTATCAGGCGCTCGGGATTCATGGAGATGCAATCGTTGCGGTCGAGCAGGCCGAGTTTCTTGGCATCTTCGGCGCTGGAAGAAACTTTCGCGTAGCCGATCAGCTCGAATACTTTACGAGGGTCCTTCAAGCGCAGCAGCAGTTCCTTGCATCCGCCGCCGCCCGGAATCAGACCTACGCCGACTTCTACCAACCCGATGTAAGTCTCGGCCGAGGCTTGGGTGCGGCGGGAATGCAGAACGATCTCGCATCCGCCTCCCAAGGCGCGGGCGAAGGGCGCCGAGACCACAGGTTTGGCCGCATATTTCAGCGCCATGTTCACTTGCTGGAAGCGATTGACGGCCTGGTTCAGCTCATCCCACTCGCCTTCCTGCGCGGCGAGGAGAACCATCATCAAATTCGCGCCAACACTGAAATTCTCGCCTTCGTTGGCGATCACCATAGCGTCAAAATGGCGGTTGGTTTCTTCCAGGCCGGCATACAGCATGCCGATGTTGTCTTCGCCCAGCGCATTCATTTTGCTGTGGAATTCGACGCATAGCACGCCGTCGCCTAAATCGATCAGCGACGCACCGGCGTTCTGCTGCATGACGCCGTGAACGCGCTTGAGATCGGATAGGACGATGATGCCGGGGCGCGGCTCAATGGGCCGGTAGTCCTTCTTATGAAAGTCGAAGTACACGGTGCGGGGCTGATCGTCGCGCTCTTCGTGGCGATAAAGCGAGATCACGCCCCGCGAGAGAGCATCTTTCACCGCTGGAGGCAGCATGCGCCGCTCGGTTTCGAGGCGGGTTATGACGTCCACGAATCCGAGCGTGTCCCACAGCTCGAAAGGCCCGAGTTTATTGGCGTAGCCCCAGCGCATGGCGCGGTCGATTTCGACAATGCGGTCCGAGATTTCCGGAATCATTTCGGCCGAGTACAGGAAAAGATCGCTGAAGACCTTCCATAGAAAGTTGCCGGCTCGATCGTTGGAGCGCAACCAGCGTGCGCAGGCGTTCTCCGAGGTCCTCGATATTACGCGCCACTTCGACCGAAGGAAAGCGGGGCTTCTTGGCAGGCTGATATTCGAGCGTTTTCCAATCGAGCACCTGGATCTCGCGGTTGTCGCCCTTGCCGATCCGCTTGTAGAAACCCTGGCCGGATTTTTCGCCGAGCCAGTTACGCTCGATCATCTTCTTTTCGAAGTCCAGCGGGAGAAAACGGTCGCGCCAGGGATCGTTGGGAACCAGATTATAGAGATTGCTGCCCACGAAGGCCCAGACGTCGAGACCGACGATATCGAGCAGGCGGAAGCTGGCGCTATTGGGCAGGCCGATGAGCGGTCCCGTGAGCGCGTCTACTTCCTCGATGGTGAAGTCCTCTTCGACCATTGTCTTGGCGATGGTGCCGCCGAAGAAGCTGCCGATGCGATTGGCGATGAAGTTGGGCGTATCTTTGGTGCGGACGACGCCTTTGCCGAGGCGCCGGTCAGCGAACTCTTCGACGGCGTCAAGGATTTCGGGATCGGTGTCCGGGCCGGGAATCAACTCCATGAGGTGCAGGTAGCGCGGCGGATTGAAAAAATGCGTGCCCAGGAAGTGGCGGCGAAACTCGGACGAAAAGCCGGCCGAGATGTTGGCCAGCGGGATGCCGCTGGTGTTAGTGGAGACGATGGCGTCCGGCTTGCGGATAGTCTCGACCTTGCGCCACAGGTCGCGCTTGGGCTCGAGGCTTTCGACGATAGCTTCGATAATCCAATCGCAATCGGCCAGAGCGCTGAGATCATCCTCGAAGTTTCCGGGGCGGATGAGCGACACTTTATCTTCGGTGAAGAATCCACCGGGCCGCTGCTTGACGGCGTTTTCTATGCCTTTCTGCGCCGCGGCATTCCGGTTGGGCTGGCGCGGCAGAACGACATCCAAAAGTAACGAAGGCACACCGGCATTGGCAAAGTGCGCGGCGATGCGCGAGCCCATGGTGCCAGCGCCGAGCACGGCTACACGACGAATTGTTCGCATGATCCATGACGATTGTAGCTAAGTACGTTAAGTTGAAGAGCAATGCCCGGAAAACGAAAAATGGGGGACAGCGACGAACACTTGCAGCGATTAAGGCGAATTTGCGGGAGTTTGCCTGAGACTACGGAGAAGCTTTCGCATGGACAAGATAAAATACCTGGCCGGACAAATTCTTCCGCCCGCCATATGTCGGCGTACGTGGCTGGGTGGGCATCGAGCTGGCGAACGTCGATGACGAAGAGCTGGCTTCGCACTTGCGCGAAGCGTGGAGCTTAGTCGCTCCTCCAAAATTACGGGATCCCGGCCGGTGACTTACCAGACCAATTTCAACGCCAGCTGAATCACCCGGTTGTCGGTTTGCGTCTGCGTGAGCTGGCCAAATGAGGACGTCGGCGTGCCATCCCCGTTGAATGGGCTCAGATTAGCTGACGGAGCGAAGTTGGTGTGATTCAAAACATTAAACATCTCCGCCCGGAATTGTATGTTGAAGGCCTCCGAGAAAGTCTTGATGTAATTGTTCTTGAAAACAGAGAAGTTTACGTTGAACAGTCCAGGCCCGATGAGCACGTCGCGGCCCAGATTGCCTCGAATGTTGGCGCAGGTGCTGGCGGCCAGGGCAGCGGTAAAACCACGGCCCGCGCTGTCGCAATAGGGAGCATTCGTCGCAGTCTTGGGGACCAACGTAAAGCAGTTGGGATTGAACTCGAACAGGCTATTGCGGAAGTTGGAATTGATCGCCGAACTGGCCGTGCAGCCGGGGGCAATGTTAGGCGGCTGTACGGTGGTGATGACTTCGCCAACCAGATCGGAAGCGATCGAGAGGGGCATGGGAATGCCGTCGGCCAGGCTGGTAATGATCCCCAACTGCCAGCCGCCCAGCGTTTTCTCGCCGAAAGCGCCAAGCCGGTGAGGGGTCGGCACGTTCCAGAAACCGCTGATTACCAGGTTCCGGCGAACGTCGAAGTCCGACAATCCTTTGTTGAGGCTCAGATCGTACCAGGGCTCGCTGACAGAATCCAATTGGAACGTGTCGCCGGCGGTGCTGCCCGATGAGTCATCCATGGACTTACTCCAGGTGAAGGAGCCGAGCAACTGAAAGCCGTGGCTTAGTCTTTTATCAACTTTGACGAGCATGCCGTTGTACCACGATCTGGATTGCCACATGGTGTTGTACATGATGTTGCTGGTGGTGGGATTCAAGAGCCGGGCGGCTTGCTGAGCGGCGGTCAGAGAGGCGGCGTACGGAGCGGGCCACACGTAGCCAATGCCTGGGACATTGGTCGGAATTACGGTATTGACGCTGTCGGCCTGGAACGGGTTGTGGAAGGCACGCGAACCGGTGTAGCCGACCAGCAGTGTCATGTTGTCCGTAATTTGACGCTGGATATTGAAATTGTACTGGTAGATGTAATTCCGCTTGATGTTGGTATCCAAATATCTCCACGTTCTGGTTAGCGGATTGTTGACGTGGATATTGGTCAGCGCGGGGACCTGGTAAGGCCAACCGCCCAGCGGTGGAGAAGGGTAGAGACCGCCGGCGTTGTCGCCCAGTGTGGCGTAGGTGGGACGATAGGGCGCTTGCGAAGTGCTGTTGAGGATCAGTTCGTAGGGAAGCGGCAAAGCATCGAAAATTCCGAAGCCGCCGCGGACGGCCGTTTTACCGTTGTGGAATGGATCCCAGGCAAAACCGACTCTTGGCTCGAAGTTCTTGGAGGTCGGATTGTGAGTCCAGAAACTGTGACGCAATACCGAGGTGGGATCAAGCGCGGAGCAGGAGGGATCCGCCGCCGTAGGCACGGGCAAGCAAGGCAGCGGGGTGGTAGGTGACGGCATAATCGCAATTCGGCCGTTCTTCTCGGTTGGAATGCTGGCGAACTCGTAGCGCAAGCCCAGGTTCAGGGTGAGATTGGGTCGGATACGCCAATCGTCCTGGATGTACCCGGAGAAGATTTTGTCGCGAAGATATTGCTTGCTGATGGCCGACAGATCCACCGGACGCGTCGCGCGGAGAGCCTGATCGACCAGGAAATTCACGAGCGAGGCACAGGAGTTGTCGTAGTTGCGTCCATCGGCCAAGGTGGCAGGGCTAGGCGCGACGTTGGTGCCATAACATCCCGCTTGAGCGGCTGTTACAGTTTGGCCGCCATTGGCCGTGACGGTCGGCGAATATGCCCCGCGGAAGGAAAACGTGCCGGTGCCGTTCCCATTTGCCAGAGGCGTGTAGCCGTCCAGCTGATAAGCCAGGAATGCAAAGCCAAACTTCAATCCATGGGTACCGTGAGTGGAAAAAGCGTCGTCATACAGCTGGAAAATCTGTCCCCAGAAATCCTGCAGCGACGCTGCGAAGTTCTTCCCGGGAGGCAAGGTGGATACTTGCGACCCGGTTATCGTAACGGCCGAGGAATAAAAACCTGGAAGCTGCCCGAGCGCGGGGTCGCCGGCCGCCGGATTAACGGCAGTGGGGCTGTTGCCGCCCAGATTGTTGGTGCGATTCAAAGCGACGCGTAATGAGTTCGCCCAGGCGGCGTTAAATACGTGCGTCTCTTCAGCCACCATGGCGGTGCGATAAGACGTGAATTCCTGTTGTACGTCATTGAAAGCCAGCGGACTTGCAAAGACGGAAGGATCACGAAGATAGGTAAAGGATAAATTGTCCTTATTCGTAACTTTTTGGTCGGCCCGGAAGGTGAGGAAGTTCTCGCTGGCGGTCTGCGAGCCGAGGAAGGGAGCCGGGCCCACGTTTGGATTGCACTGTCCCTTCAAGGGACCCGCAACTGTCACTTGTATGCAAGGCACGCCCGCGGTGGGATGCGGGAAGAGCGGCAAATATTTCTGAATAGTGGGGTCGATGGTGGCCTGTACAAGCGCGCCGGTGGCCAGATTAACGACGTTACCGGCGCGAACGGCGTCGGAAATCGTGATACAAGCGGAAGCTCCACAATTGACGACCGGCAGACCCGCGGACTTTCGCACGCCCTCATAAGCTCCGAAAAGAAAGGTACGGTCGCGGAACAGGCGCCAGCCGGCCGAGCCGCCGAACTGGTTTTGCCGCAAAGCGTTCTTCTGCAGGCCGCTGGCATTGGTGAAGAAGTTGGCTGCGTCGAGTTTGTCATTACGTAGAAAATCGAATCCGCTGCCGTGGAACGCATTCGTGCCAGACCTGGTGATGGCGTTGATAACGCCGCCCGAAGTGAAACCATATTCGGCCGAATAATTACTGGTCAGCACGGTGAATTCCTGGATCGCGTCGACTCCCAGGTTCTTACCGAGCACGCTGCCCGGCCCGGCGTTCGAATAGTCGTTGACGATGGCGCCGTCGAGGCGATAGCTGTTCTGTGTGGGACGCGCTCCTGAAACACTCAATTGATCTCCGAAGCCGCGGCCTCCGCCGCCGCCTACGTGCGTAACGTCCAGATGCGTCCGGGCTTCAACGACGCTGGGTTCAAGAGTGGCTAGAGACGCCCAATCGCGGCCGTTCAATGGCAACTCGCGGACGGTTGCGGCATTAACATTGCCTGCCACGGTGGAAGTGGACAGTTCCACTTGTTCGGCTACGCCAGCAACCTCAACCTGCGTGGATACTTGTCCGACCGCCAAAGGGATGTTCATTTCCTGCTTGGCGCCTACCGTAAGCGTGACTTTGGCAATGGCAGTGGTGAAGCCGGAGGCGGACACAGCGACTTGATAGTCGCCGGGGATGAGGTTGGGTAGAGTGTATGCCCCGGCCGTATTACTGTTGGTTTCGGTGGCGAGGCCGTTGGCTAAATTCCTGGCGATTACTTTTGCGTTGGGGACGGCACCCCCCTGCGGGTCGGTGATGGCTCCGGATAGCGTCGCGCCGGCGACCTGAGCCTTCAAGGGGCGCACGATTAAGAAGCTGAGCGCAAGGAACGACGTACAAAGCACTAACTTGGTGACTTCCGTCTTCATAGGTAGCTTCTCCTATTCGGATTTTGCAGCTTTTACATATGGCTAATGGGTTCCATTGTTAGACAAGGTTGAATCAGTATACACCTAGCGCAGGAAAATTCAATCCCCTTATGATGATTCTTAGCGGTGTTAATTCTGAGTCTTTTTTGCTTGGTCCATGGAAGCACTCAGATCCCGGAGGGGTGGAGACTGCTTGCGTCCGAACTGGAGGCGACGCAGTGCGAGGGATGAAAGCGCTCAACGTGGCCGCTCATTCAGGCATCAATTCAAGGGTGCGCCGGAAATGTATTGCCCCTGCTTTCCGGGCAAAGACCCGACCAAAGATCAGGATTTAGCCCGGCATTTCTTGTTTCATGATCGCGACGTAGAGGTAGCGGCCTGGGGCCCTGTCGACTTTGCGTCTGATGTTTGCCAAGCAGGCAGCCATCGAGATCACACCGCTGCAGGCTTGGCTGCAGGGAATTGGCGGAAACATTGGATGTACTTCCGGCTCACTGGGCGAGTAGTTCTCGCGGGTGAGTAATCCAATAGTCGGGCTCCCACTTGGCCATGTCTTCGCGGCGGCCGTAACCCCATCGAACGGCGCAGGTCTTCACTCCGGCACGGCGGCCTGCTTCCATGTCGGCGGCTGAGTCGCCTACAAACAGGCAATCTTCCGGGCGAGCATCCAAAGCTTCCAGCGCGGCCAAAATTACATCGGGCTCGGGCTTGGCGGGAAATCCATCGGTTCCCTGCACGTGGTCGAAGTAGCGCAGCAGACCGAACTGTTCGAGGACTGCTCGCGTGGTCGGGGTGCCTTTGGTGGTGGCTGTCGATTTCCTTCCACCTAGAGCGCGAGATCTCTGCCACGCCCGGATAGGTGGTCGCCGTGATGGCGGGCCAGGTAGATGCGCGGTAGTGGGCGATCATGCTCTCGATCGCTCGCGATTGCATTCGGGAAGCAGGTCGAGGAAACAGGTCGATAAGATGCCGGCCGATGTAGCGGCGCAGGAAATCTCCCGAAATGTCGGTGCGGCCGTGTCGGCGCGCAGCACTTCCTGGATGGCGCCGTAGATATCGGGTGCGGAGTGCACCAGGGTGCCGTCTACGTCGAACAGATAGACCGGGAAGGGGATCACGTAAAACATTGTGCTCGGTGCCTGATTAAGCCGGCTGAGGGGCCGCCCTCAAGCATACCGGGAACGCGGCTTGCTGCTTCCGGCTTGATCACCTGCTGCTGCCCGTCGGAAGGGGGCGGATTGGGCCAGCGGCGCAGTGTCTTGCCGTCGATCAACATCTCACTTCGTTGCCGTCCAGCACTTCGCGCTCCAGCAGCGCCACGGCGATGCGCTCCAGGGCGTCGGCGTTCTTCGATGATCTGGCGCGCCGCGTCGTAGCCTGCTTCCACCAGCTTCTTCACCTGTTCATCGATGCGGATGGCGGTGGCTTCGCTGTAGTCGCGATGCTGGGCGATTTCGCGGCCCAGGAAGATCTGCTCTTCCCGTTTGCCGAAGCTCAGCGGACCGAGCTCGCTCATGCCCCACTCGCAAACCATCTTGCGCGCCATATCGGTGGCGCGCTCGATATCGTTGCCGGCGCCGGTGGTGATATGATGCATGAAGATTTCTTCGGCGATGCGGCCGCCCATCAGGATGGCGAGCTGCGCTTCCAGATAGTCCTTGCTGTAGGTGTGCTTGTCGTCAAGCGGAAGCTGCATGGTCAGGCCCAGCGCCATGCCGCGCGGGATGATCGTGACTTTGTGCAGCGGATCGGCTCCGGCGTCAGCGCTGCGACCAGGGCGTGTCCGGCTTCGTGATACGCCGTGTTGCTTTTTTCGTCATCGCTGATGATCAGGCTCTTGCGTTCCACGCCCATCATGACTTTGTCTTTGGCCAGCTCGAAGTCCCACTGGGTAACGACTTTGCGATTCTGCCGAGCTGCAACCAGAGCCGCCTCGTTGACCAGGTTGGCCAGATCCGCGCCGGCAAAGCCCGGTGTCCCACGCGCGAGAACCGTGAGATCGACGTCGTCGGCCAGAGGAGTCTTTTTGGTGTGAACGTTCAGGATCTTCTCGCGGCCCTTGACGTCAGGATGGCCGACCACTACGCGGCGATCGAAACGGCCCGGGCGGAGAAGAGCCGGATCGAGCACGTCGGGGCGGTTGGTGGCGGCAACCAGGATGACGCCTTCGTTGGATTCGAAGCCGTCCATTTCCACCAGCAACTGGTTGAGGGTCTGCTCACGTTCGTCGTGTCCGCCGCCGAGGCCCGCGCCGCGATGGCGTCCGACGGCGTCGATTTCGTCGATGAAGATGATGCAGGGAGCGTTCTTCTTGCCCTGTTCAAACAGATCGCGGACACGGCTGGCGCCGACGCCGACGAACATTTCCACAAAGTCGGAACCGGAGATGGAGAAGAACGGGACATTGGCTTCGCCTGCGATCGCTCGGGCCAGCAGGGTCTTGCCGGTTCCGGGAGAACCGATCAGCAGCACGCCTTTCGGAATGCGTCCGCCCAGCTTCTGGAACTTTTGCGGCTCGCGAAGGAATTCGATGATCTCCTGCAGCTCTTCCTTGGCTTCTTCGACTCCGGCGACGTCCTTGAAGGTGACCTTCTTCTGCTGCGAGGAATGCAGGCGCGCGCGGCTCTTGCCGAAGCTCAGAGCCTTGTTGCCGCCGCTCTGCATCTGGCGCATCATGAAGATCCAGAAAGCCAGTACCAGGACGAAGGGGATGGCATTGACCAGGATGTTTACCCAGCCGCTGCCGGTCTCTTTGTTGTAGTGGATGTCAACGCCCTTTTGGAGCATGGCGTCGTCCAGATTCTGATGGTTGGAGGGAATGACGGCGCGCAGTTCCTGGTTGTCTTCTTTGTAGGTTCCCTGCAGGTCGTTGCCAGTGATCTTGACGGTCTTGATCTTTCCGGCGTTGACGTCGTTCATTAAAGCCGTGTAGGAGAGCTGAACGTCCTGGCGCGACTTGGTGTTATGGACTACGGTCCAGAACAGCACCACTACCATGATGATGACCACCCAGAAAACCGCGGTCTTGATATTCGAATTATTCATGCCTTCTCCCTACTTCGGCGACCGAGCGACGCCTATTGTGTTTGACGTTATGCCGGGTCCAATCGATTCCCACTATCTCCGACAGCGAGGACGATCCGCGTCGCTGGGCCAGCCCCGAATTCGGCCGCGGCTCCAAATCGCCTTGCCCAGACAATAGTCCCATTATAGGTAACAATCGGCCAATTGCGGCGTTCCCACAAGGGGACCCGGGCCTCTTGAAACAGCTTCTTAATCTTTTGTTTACGGGATTGTCCCACTTGCTGGTACTGGTCACCTGGTCTCCAGTTACGGACTTCCAGACCGGAGGGAGCGCCATCCCGGGATGTGAAGCGGCTCCAATCCAGTTCATTCACCACTGTACCACAGGCTTGCGGGCATCCCGGTTTCTCCAGTATCTGCAATGTAATACGGGCGGAATGATCCGGAAGTTCGATCGTTCCGGGCGGTTGAACGGAAAATGAAAAATCGAACCCAACCGGGGGGCTGGAGGCGGCTGGCGACAGGCGGATCCACTCAAAGGACCGAAGGACATCCAGGCCGGGGAGCTGGATCCGGTCGTGGCCGGCCTGGGAGCGAGCCATGGCCAGGATTCGCTCGATATGGGCAAAGTCGATCTGTCGAAGATCCCCTTTGGCGAGCCGGACAGCTTGGCGGACCAACCGGCGTGCCAGGGCGACTGGGCAGCCGGTCAGGTCGGAGGTCGCCAGGATTTGAGGGCCAGGGAGTGCCTGTTGATCGAGCTGGGCCGCCCAGTATCGCTCCTCATCCTGGGCCAGCGTGGCCATATCGGCCAGGGTCTTGTCCAGCTGAGGGTTGAAGGCTTGGCGGAGCAGTGGCAGAACCTCGTGACGCAGGCGATTGCGCGCGTAGGACTGATCCCGGTTGGTTTCGTCTTCTCGCCAAGGGATGTTGCGCTTGCGGAGCCAACACTCGATCTCGGCGCGGTCGAGTGCGAGCAGCGGGCGAACGATGTGTTCCTGAGTTACGGGCAAGATCCCGGACAAGCCGGCCAGTCCGGAGCCTCGGAGGATTCGATACAGTACCGTTTCGGCCTGGTCGGAGCGGGTGTGCCCGGTGGCAATACGATCGACCGAGCCGGTACTGAGAAGGCCGGCAAAGAAAGCTTGGCGAACGCGCCGAGCGGCCTGCTCCAGGTTATCGTCGATGGCCGGAACGTCGGCCCAGTGGAGAAGGAAGTTGAGATGCAACCGGGCGGCCAGGTCCTGGACAAATGCGGCGTCGGCGCGCGACTCCGCGCCCCGAATAGCGTGGTCGACGTGGACGACGCTCAACCGCAGACTGCTGCGGGGCGCGAGTTCTTGCAGGGCGTGCAGCAAGAAGACGGAATCGGCGCCGCCCGAGACGGCCACTCCCACGCGGGCGCCGGGCGGGAACATGTTGTGGCGCGCGACGAAATCCGCGATCCGTTCGAGGATGCCGTCAGGGTCACTTGCCATCGACTGAGAACGCGAGCATGACATTGCCTGGCAATCCGCCCCAAGCGCCGTAGCCGGAGCCGAGATAAAGGATGCCTCCGGCAATGGTCGGGCCAGGACCGTCCATGGAGCCGCCTTTGGCCGTTACACCATTCACCGTGATGAACTCGCGGCCGGTGTCAAAATCCCAGAGTACAGATCCGTCGCGCGCGGAATAGGCTCGCAGGTGACCGTCCACCGATCCGGAAAAGACGGATCCCGGGATGGCGGTGATGGCGGCCGATTGGGCGGGGCTACAGTTGGCGCGCTCGCCGCATTGAGGCGGGGCAGAGGACCACACCTTTTTTCCAGAAGCGATGTCTAACGCGAAGAGGCCGCCGCCGGCCTTGGGGTCCACCACCAGTTTGCCTCCCGCACTGAAAGACATAGTGGTGAAGGCGATGTCGGAAAGCGCTACGTACATGTTCTTGCCGTCGGTAGCCGATCCCCACTGAATGCCGCCTAGCGCGCCGCCGCGGCCCACCCGCATCTGCCACAAGATCTCGCCTTTGCGATCGGGATCGAGCGCGTACGCGATGCCCGACTTCTGGCTCACCAGCAAAGCGCGTTTCCCTCCGGTGAGATTCACGAGAATGGGCGATGCGCCGATATCGACATCCGGCCCTTCCTTTTCCGGACAGCTCGCCTTGGACGGGCCGATGCAGGCCATGTTGAACACGTCGGCTTCAGTGAGCTGTTTGGACCACACGATCTTGCCGCTGTCGATATCGAAGGCCAGGACGGCGTCGCTGGTCTTGGTGCCGGGGTCGGAAAAATTATCGCCCGTGCCGACGTAGACCAGTTTGTGCTCAGCATCGATGGTAGGCGCCGACCAGATGCTGGCCCCCGAAGGTCCCCACATCTTGGTGCCGGTTGAGCTGGTGCTCACGACATGCGGCTCTTCGGCGATGGTGTAGGTTTTCCAAATCTGTTTGCCGGTGGCGGCGTCGAGGGCGACCAGCGATCCGCGGGCAGAGCAGCATTCGTAGCGCGGATTCATGGCGGGGCCTTCTTCACCCGCGGTCACGGGTACGAACACGCGTCCGTCGTAATACTGCGGAGCTCCGACAATCTTCGAGTGCGGATGCTCGTCGAGGTGCACTTTCCAAAGCAGTTCGCCGCTGGCGGCGTCGAGGGCGTAAGTATTGGCGCGCTGGTCGCCCAGAAAAGCAACTTGGCGGGCTCGAGCACCTTTGAGAGTGGCAATGCTGATGGCCGTACGCACCGGGGCCTCGGCCTGGAACGACCAATACTGGCAGCCGGACTTGGCGTCGAGAGAATAGATATTCCGGTTCGCGCTAGGCACAAAGATGCGTCCACCGACGATGGTCGGCTGGCCATAAGCGACAAAGGTGTTGGGAAAAGCGAAGGCCCATTTCAGCTTTAGCTTGGGGACATCGGCGGCGGTCAGGCCGGGTTTCGGCTGGTAGCGCGTGTTGGCGACGTCGGAACCCCATCCATTCCAGTCGGGACCCGTAGCGGAAAGCGGAGCATTCGGGTCGGCACAGAGGCCGATATTCGCGCGCGAAGGCTCAGATCCGATGGTCTTGGCGGTCAAGAACTCTGCGACGGTGCGGCGCTCGGCGGCGGTAAGGCTTGCGCCCTGCTCCTTCATCACGCCGGAATCGAGTGCGCGGACGATATTTTCGGGCGACATCTGGCGCAAGGCGGCTGGGCCGGGCGCACGAGTCTGGCCGGAGACTTCGTGACAGGCGGCGCAATGCTGTTTGTAGAGCGCGGCGCCATCCGGATCGGCGGCGAGCATCAAATCGGACATGGCTCCGAGGGCGGATATAGCCCCCAGAAGAGCGAAGAAACGATGCATAGATGTGTGTATTGTCGCTAATTTTGCTAGAATTTGCTGTCATGCGGACACTTATCGCCTTCGCACTACCTCTGTCGCTAGTTTTCGGCGCCAGTCTGCCCACCGCCACCCCAGAGCAGGCCGGGATATCCCGCGACCGGTTGAACCGGATCAACGTGGTCATGCGCGAGCATATCGACAAGGGCCATCTGGCCGGCGCTTCCGGTTTGATCGCACGGAACGGCAAGATCGTTTTCAAAGAGACTTGGGGCGACTACAAGCCGGACACGATCGTCCGGATGTACTCGATGACTAAGGCAGTCACGGGTGTCGCGGCGATGATGCTCTACGAAGAGGGTAAGTTTTCGCTCACCGATCCGCTGTCGAAATACCTGCCGGAATTTTCAAATATGAGAGTCGGGCACGAAGCCACCGACGCGGCGGGCAAACGCATCGTCTACTCGGTGCCGGTTGATCATCCTATTACGGTACGCGATCTGTTTCGCCACACCACCGGCCTGGATTATGCTGGGCCCAAAGACGAAAATGGCGATCCTGCTTATAAGAAGCTCGAAATGATGGGCGGCGCTCCGCTGGTTCCGTTCGATCTGGCCGAGGCGGTGAAGCGGCTGGCAACGGCTCCTCTGAACGATGAGCCGGGCACCAAGTTCCGCTATGGCTACTCGATAGATGTTCTGGGCCGGCTGGTGGAAGTGCTCTCCGGGCAAACGCTGGATAAATTTTTCGAAGATCGAATTTTTCGGCCGCTGGAGATGAAGGACACGGCCTTTTTTGTGCCGGAGGAGAAATGGAACCGGCTGGCGGTGCTCTACGGTCCCAAGAAGGGCGGCGGGATCGAGCGTTTCACGGGTTCGGCCCAGGAAAGCTACAAGAAAAAGCCGGCGCTGTTATTGGGCGGAGCTGGTTTAGTGTCTACGCTCGATGATTACGCCCGATTCTGCCAAATGCTGGTGAACGATGGCCAATTGGATGGCGTGCGGATTCTGAGCCGCAAGTCGGTGGAACTGATGCATAGCGATCATCTCGGCAATCTCCCGCGCGCCGGTGTACTGGCGGACGGCTACGGCTTCGGCTTGACCTTTGCGGTGAATCCGGGCCCCGGCAAGGTCGCAACGGTTGGGTCGGCCGGCGAATATTATTGGGGCGGCGCGGCCGGAACCGGCTTCTGGATCGATCCCCAGGAGCACATGATCGGCGTTTTTCTGATCCAGGTTCTGCCTCCGACCAACATACCGGCCGGAGATCAGTTTAAGCGGATGGCTTATCTCTCACTCGAATGAAAACAACACCAATTTTGCTCACCCTCGTCTCGTTGAGCAGCGTATTTGCAGCGGCTCCCGATGGGGAGGCTCTTTACAAGCAGCGCTGCGGCATCTGCCACGAAGGCAAAGTGCAGGGGCGCACGCCGACCCGCGACGAGATCGCCGGCCGCACGCCCGAATTCATCTATAAGGCGATGTTCGAAGGCGCTATGATCACGCAATCCGCCGGATTGAGCGCCGAAGAAGGCCGCGCCATAGCGCGTTATCTTACCGGCAAGGAGTTTAGCAGCGCCGTGGTGACAAATGTGGCCCGGTGCACTGGCGAATCCTGCTCCTTTACGAATGACCGACTCGGGCTGGAACGGCTGGGGCGATGACGTTGCCAACACTCGTTTTCAACCGAAGCCGGGCCTGGCTGCCGGGGATGTTCCGAAGCTGAAATTGAAATGGGCATTCGGTTTTGCTGATGAGACGGTGCGCTCGGCCCAACCTACGATCGTGGGCGGCCGGGTCTTTGTGGGGAGTTCCAGCGGAGCCATCTATTCGCTGGACGCATCCACCGGATGCATCTACTGGAACTACGATGCCGGCGCGGGAGTGCGGACTGCGGTAAGCCTTGGTAAGCCCGCCGGCAGCGACAATTACGTCGCGTACTTTGGCGACACGCGGTCGTTTGTCCACGCCGTGGATGCCACGACTGGAAAGGGCTTGTGGAAAGTGAAAGTGGAAGAACATCCGGCATCGCGAGTGACCGGCGCGCCCACTTTTTACAACGGTCGGCTGTACGTGCCGGTGTCATCGATTGAAGAAGCCTCGGCGATGCTGCCGGCCTACGAATGCTGCAAGTTTCGCGGCAGCGTGGTGGCGCTGGATGGCGCGACGGGCAAGCAGATCTGGAAGAGCTACAGCGTTCCCGATCCGCCACAGGCCATCAAGACAGACGCGCCGGGCACACAGCACTGGGGTCCTGCAGGCGCGGCGATCTGGTCGGCGCCCACCATCGATGTGAAGAATAAAGTGATCTACGCCGCCACGGGCAATTCGTATACAAACGTTTCGATCAACACCAGCAACGCGATCCTGGCCTTCGACCTGGACACTGGAAGTCTCAAATGGTCGAGCCAGGTTCTCCCGAAAGACAACTTCACCATGGGTTGCGGGCGGGGCGTAAATTGCCCGGAGGATCGCGGTCCTGACTTCGACTTCGGTACTTCACCGATTTTGCGGGAGTTGCCGAATGGCAAGCGGGTGCTTATATGCGGCCAAAAGTCGGCGGTCCTATGGGGCCTGGATCCGGACAACCGCGGAAAGATACTGTGGCAGACGCGGCTGGGGCAGGGCAGCGCGCTCGGTGGAATCGAGTGGGGGACCACGGCCGACAGCGAGTACGCCTACGCGGCAGTTTCGGATCTCTTCGGCCTGCGGGATGGGGACAAACCGGGCGGAATCCATGCCGTCAAACTGGATACCGGCGAGAAAGTCTGGAGCACGCCCGCTCCGGCGCTCACTTGCACTCCTGGTACGAAAGGCTGCACAGGCGCTCAATCGGCTGCTATTTCTTCGATGCCGGGCGTAGTGTTTTCCGGGTCGATCGACGGTCACTTCCGTGCGTTTGCGGCCAAGACCGGCGAAATAATTTGGGACTTTAACACGGTCCAGAATTACCAGACGGTGAATGGTGTTGCAGGGAAGGGCGGTTCGCTCGACTCCGCCGGTCCGACCATCGCCAATGGAATGGTCTTCACCAACTCCGGCTACGGGATGTGGCAAGGTTTGCCGGGCAATGTGTTGCTGGCGTTCTCAGTAGACGGCAAGTAGCGTTGATGGCGTCGACCGGGACCTTGACGGTCAAGCGTTGAATAGATTCAACGACGGCGCATCGGCTCTGGTTCGACTTCCAGGCCCAGGGCGATCCTGGCGGCGTGAACGATCTCCGGTTCGGGATCGGACAAGAGCTGTCTGAGAACCGGTTCGGCGGCGTCGCTCATGTTCCCTGACCTTCTGAGAACTGCCAGGTCGTACAAGAGAGTAAGGCGCTCGGCCGCGTTTAGGCGATCAAGGACAGGCGCGATGGAAGCCATTTGCGCGGCGGTCCAGGCCGTTCGATAGTAACCGGCCCCGTCTGCGTTCCATAGTATCCAAGCGGGGCAGGCAGAGCCCTGCGGCAGCGACACTTCGCGGCGCGCGCCTTCCAATACCGTGCAGGCCGGTTCGATGCCGTCGGTTCTCCAACAAACCGGGATGGTCCACTGAGTTGGTGAGTCGACTTGCTCAATAACAACACCAGGTGTCTTGCCGAGTCCGCATTCCACTGTACCGCGCACATTTGGGATGCCGGTCTGATCGAGAAAGGTATGAATAACCGGGGCAACAGCCTTGTTTGTGACGCCGGCCAGGGCGGCCGTGAAGTCAGCCGTGGTCGCGTTTGCGAGCGCGTGCGCTTTCAAGTATTCCTGCAGTCCCTTCTGGAACGCGTCTGCTTCGATCCAATTTTCAAGCATCAGCAAAACTGCTGCGCCTTTTTGATAAACGAACTGGTTGTACACCGACTTCATGCCCGCACGACTCTGCATGGTGAGGCGCACGGGACGAGTCATAGGTGAAGCATCGACGGCCATGATCCGCTCTCGGGCTGCGACGGCGCTTAGATGCCGGCGTGTCTCGGGCTCGCTTTGATCCATCATTTTTGCCGCCAGCCAAGTGGCGAATCCTTCACTAAGCCAGACGTCTTCCCAGGTGGCCTGTGTCACCAGGTTTCCGAACCATTGATGCCCGATTTCGTGAGCCTCCACCGAACGCAGAGCGCGAAGACGTTCGGGATCTTGGCTGCCTGGGGGGATCAAGAGGCCGCGGGAACGATAGGTGATCAGTCCGGGATTCTCGGTGGCGCCGAATGCGCCGGCCGGCAGGGCGATATGGTCGAGCTTTTCCCAGGGGTACGGGATACCGGTGTATTTCTCAAGGCGCGGCAGAATGTCCGACGTTGCGAGCGCGGCCTCTCTTCCATCTTCCCGGTGACCCTGGGGAGCGATGACGCGGACCGGTGTATGTTTGACGCCCGCTGGGCTGCCATCCCAAACATCGAACGGCCCGACCGCAAAGGCCACGACCTCAGCGGCTAGAGGCTGTGTGGGAGCGAAGCGCACCAGCTTCATTCCAGCCGGCTCCCGGGTCTCCCTCAATTGAGGGGTGTTGGCGAATGCCTGGTAGGCGCGGCGCACGTGGATCGACATCTCCCAGGGCGTCTTGAAGCGCGGCTCATCAAAGCATGGAAACGCTCTGCGGGCGTCGATGGGTGTGAACACCGTGAAGGCGTACCAGCGGCCTTCGACGAGTTTGCGAAATGGTCCGGAGATGGCCTTCTCGCTTAAGGGAGCGCGGTAACGGATGGACAGCAGCACGGTACCCGGTCCGACAGGCCGTTCCGGTATCAGGCGGATAAACTCTCCTGCGACCGCCTGGGCGCGTGACTTGCGAGTCTTTCCGCGGAAGCCGGTGGAGGCTTGTTCGATGACGAGATCCTTTCCATTTAGCCAGATCTCGGATTGGCTCTTCTGCAACTCGACAGCGATCCGCGCCCAGCCTCGGAAAGTGCTGTGAGCCGGATCGATGGTCAGTTCTATGGTGTACCGGGTTGGAACCACGCCGTCGGCCAGGAGAAAAGACGGAGGCGCGCCCGAAGCCCAGCAGCAGATCAGCGAGAAAAAGACGCCGCAGAGGCGGGACATGCGTCCCGGCTAGGGTCTGCTCCCATTCGACGGGGTTGACGCTTCCGCCCGCCGCTGTGCCGATGCGGCGAGGATCCGTTCGAGTGCACGCATGCGCATTTGAATCTTCTGATCCACCAGAATAACAACGTTTGAAGCGCATCCAGAACTGACATAATGGAACCACTATGTCAGCAACCAGTGTTGGATCATCAGCGGGCGTAAATCGGCAATTCAAGCTTGCAGCGCGGCCCAGCGGGCTGCCCAAGGAATCAGATTTTTCGCTGGTCGATGCTAAGATGCCAGCCGCCGGGGAGGGACAGGTGCTGCTGAAGACCGCCTATCTTTCCGTCGATCCTTACATGCGGGGGCGCATCACCGGTGTGAGAACTTATGCTGATCCAGTGAATATCGGCGATGTGATGGGGGGCGGAGTGATAGGTCAGGTCGTCGAATCGCACAGTTCGGCACTTGCTGCCGGCGACTTCGTATTGGGGCAATGGGGCTGGCAGGAGTACGCGGCTATGGACGGTGCGAGCGTGCGAAAGCTCGATCCAGCGCTCGCTCCAGTTTCGACGGCGCTCGGCGTGCTTGGCATGCCGGGCATGACGGCTTACTTCGGGTTCCTCGACATTTGCCAGCCGAAACCGGGCGAGACGGTACTGGTGTCGGGGGCCGCGGGCGCAGTAGGGTCGCTGGTGGGACAGATTGCGAAGATCAAAGGCTGCCGCGCGATCGGGATTGCCGGCGCCGATTCGAAAATCGGCTGGCTCACGAACGAATTGGGCTTCGACAGCGCGTTCAATTACAAGACCACGCAAGACTATTCCGGGAAACTCAAAGAGCTCTGCCCGAAAGGCATCGACTGTTATTTCGATAACGTTGGCGGCGCTATTACCGACGCCGTATTTCCGCTGATGAACGTCTTTGGACGAATGTCGATCTGCGGGCAGATCTCACAATATAACCTCGAGAAGCCGGAGCCTGGACCACGGATACTCTCTCAAGTCCTGGTGAAGCAACTTAAAGTGGAAGGCTTTATCGTGATCCGCTTCCAGAATCGTTGGGCGGAAGGAATCACGCAGATGGCGCAGTGGCTGCGCGAGGGAAAATTGAAGCACCGCGAGGAAGTGGTGGAAGGGTTCCAGAATACGGTCAAGGCATTTATCGGAATGCTGCAAGGCGAGAACACGGGCAAGATGCTGGTCAAGGTTTAGCGGCACCCATTTGGCGTTATGGAAATCTCGAGCCTTCACCACGTCACACTCACCGTCACTGACCTGGACCGGTCCAAACAGTTCTATAGCGAAATCCTCGGCTTACAAGAACTGGCGCGGCCTGCATTTCCTTTTCCGGGCGCCTGGTTTCAGGTCGGCGATAGTCAGCATTTGCATCTCATCGTGCACGACGACGCTACTTTTCGCGCTCCACACAAAGGAATAGATACGCGCGATGTTCACTTTGCCGTGCGCGTCCCCAGTTACCGGCGCGCGCTTGAATTCCTGCGCTGCAAAGGCTACCGGGAAGAATCCGACGCCCGGGATTTCCACAAGATGGAAGTAAAGCCCAAGCCCACCGCCGGCTATCCGCAGATTTACATCATCGATCCCGATCGGCATGTGATCGAGATCAACTCCGAAGCGCTGGATTAGTCGAAAAACTGCAACCGGCGCCGCGAAATCGGAATCTAACCCGCATGTCCAAAATGCGCGCGGTTCAAGTCTCTCGCCCAAATGGGCCATTGGAAATTGTGGAACGCGAAATACCGCAGCCCGGACCGGGATCGGTACGGATCAAGGTTCAGGCCTGCGGGGTTTGTCATAGCGATTCCTTTACTAAAGAGGGAACCTTTCCCGGCCTGCAGTACCCTCGCGTACCAGGGCACGAAATTATCGGGCTGGTGGACGCGGTGGGCGCCAACGTACGCCGGTGGACGGCCGGCCAACGCGTGGGAGTCGGCTGGCATGGTGGACAGTGTGGATACTGCGACGCTTGCCACCGTGGCGATTTTTTCGCCTGCCAGACCGCCACTCTAGTTACTGGGATTACATCGGATGGCGGTTACGCAGATTATATGATTGCCGATGCCTCCGCGGTAGCTGTCGCCCCGGAAGAGTTGTCGGCGGTCGAAGGGGCACCATTGATGTGCGCCGGAATCACCACCTTTAACTGCCTGCGAAACAGCGGCGCCAGAGCTGGGGATGTTGTCGCTGTTCTCGGCTTAGGCGGGCTCGGGCACTTGGGTGTTCAGTTTGCCGCGAAGATGGGCTTCCGGACCGTGGCCATAGCGCGGGGAAGCGAGGAAGAATCGCTGGCAAGGAAACTTGGCGCGCAACATTACATTAACAATCAAGTGCAAGACCCGGCGGCCGAGCTCCGCAAGCTGGGTGGAGCTAAAGTTGTGCTGGCAACCGCCCCTAGCGCCGAGGCCATGGCTGCGGTGTTGAATGGCCTCGCGACTAATGGGACGCTAATGATCATCGGCGTGGGCGGACCCATCGCCGTAAGTCCTGTTCAGTTGATTGGTGGGCGCCAGTCTGTGAAAGGCTGGAGTGCAGGTACGGCTATAGATTCTCAAGATACACTCGCTTTCTCGGTGCTCTCGGGCGTACGGTCGATGAATGAAGTTTTCCCACTGGAGCGCGCAGCCGAGGCGTACGACCATATGATGAGCGGCAAAGCGCGGTTTCGCGTGGTTCTGACAACCGGGAATTGAGTGGCTTAGCTTCGGGTTAGTCCGGCAGCGCGAACGCGACCAGATAGTCCCCAAGCGGTGGTCCATCCTTTATGCCGTGGCCGCCGGCCGAGATCAGCACGTACTGTTTTCCATTCGGTCCACGAAAAGTCATGGGAGTGGATCGCGCGCTGGTGGGGAGCGCGCCCTTCCACAGCTCTTTGCCGGTAGCGGCATCGAAGGCGCGGATGGCCGGATCGAGGGTTCCGGCCATGAAGACGAGGCCTCCAGCGGTGACGATCGGACCGCCCAAGACGATCGATCCGTACTCAGGTGGAGCTGCCGGCGCTTTCCCTAAAGGTGGAAACTGCCCCAGCGGAACGGTCCATTTGATGTCGCCGGTGTCGGCGTCGATCGCGTTCAACGTGCCCCACGGCGGGGGATTGCAGGGAGATCCGCCAGGGCTGCGCAGAAAGCGGCGCATCATAGCGAACGGCGTCCCTTCCTGGCGGGCGAACTCCCAGTCCCCGCTCAGACTTCTTCCCGCCCATTGACGTACAGAGTCGAAATCCGCGCGCGGAATCAGACGCATCTCCGTGGCCAAATTATTGGCCGGCAGAATCAAGAGGTGGCGCGATGGATCAAAAGCGGCGCCGCCCCAAGCCATTCCACCGATGTTTCCGGGGAGCAGTACGGATCCTTGCACGCTCGGGGGCGTGAAAACACCTTCAGAGCGCATCTTGGCGATCTCTTCGCGGCACCATTTGCGGTCGGTCTCACTAAATCCCCACGCATTTTCCGCAGTCAATGATTGCGCCGCGAGCGGCCGCGGAGCCAGGGGAAAAGGTTGGGTGGGCGAACTGGCTTCGCCGAGCACGTCGGTTTTCGGAACGGGGCGCTCTTCGACGCCGAAGATCGGCTGCCCAGTCTCGCGATTCAGGATGAAGTAATTTCCGGTTTTCGATCCGACGCCGATCGCCGGAATGGTCCGGCCATTGCGATGTACATCGAATAGAATCGGCGGTGACGCGACGTCGTAATCCCAAAGATCGTGATGCACAGTTTGGAAGTGCCAGACACGTTCGCCCGTGTCGGCGCGAAGCGCAACCATGGAATTGGCGAAGAGATTGTTGCCCAGCCTTTCGCCGCCAAAGAAATCAGGGCTGGCGCTCCCGATTGGAACGAACACCAGGTTGCGCTCAGCATCGCTGGCGATGACGGACCATGCGTTGGCTGCGCCGGTACGTGCCGCACTGCCATTCTTCCAGGTGTCCGCGCCCAGCGCTTTCGGATCTTGCGGGATCGGATCCCAGGTCCATTGGAGCTTCCCGGAGATCGCATCGAACCCGCGAATTTCACCGCTGGGCTGGCTTACAGATTGGTTGTCGGCGATTCCGGAGCCTACGATCACCATATTTCCAACCAGCGCCGGCGGCGACGTCTCCTCATAATCCGAGAAATTGCGCACGGCAATCCTCAAGCCGTTGCGCAAATCGACGATCCCGTTATCTCCGAAATCCGAAGCCGGCTGGCCGGTGGCGGCGTCGAGTGCGATGAGCCGGGCATCGACCGTCGCGATGAACACGCGCGGTTTCCCGGTCCGCGGCTTCCAGTACGAGACACCGCGGTTGGCAAAATCGCCGTAGCCCTTGTCTTTGGGCACCTTCCCGTCGTAGGACCAAATTTCATGGCCATTCGCGGGATCAAGCGCTATTACGCGGCCCAGCGGCGTGCCGATATACAGAACGCCATCGACATAGATCGGCGTGGCTTCGAACGCGGTCGAATTTCCGAACTCTCGGCTGATAGGCGTCGCCAGTGCGAAAGGTCCAGGCAATCTTGAGCGACTGAACATTCTCGCGATTGATGAGCGAAAGTGGCGAGAAGCGCTGGCCGCCGGGATCTCGCCCATAGGCCGGCCATTCACCGTCCGGGGAGCTCTGGAATCCGGTTAGTAGCACGACGAATAGCGCGAGGATTAAACAGCGGTGCATGCTGAAAATATACGTCGGCCCGATGCGTTAAGTTCGGAGCTAATTCGCGCGCTCGAACAGGCCCGCCGCTCCCTGGCCGCCGCCGATACACATGGTTACGACGCCCAGCTTGGCCTTGCGTCTTGCCATTTCGTTGGCGATGGTGCCGACCATGCGCGAGCCCGTCATGCCGAACGGATGGCCGATCGAAATCGATCCTCCGTTCACGTTCAGCTTGTCGGGATCCAGCCCCAGACGGTCGCGGCAATAGATCACCTGGACCGCGAAGGCTTCATTCAATTCCCAAAGATCGATGTCGTCGACCTTCAGGCCCTGGCGCTTGAGGAGCTTGGGAACCGCGAACACCGGGCCGATGCCCATTTCGTCAGGCTCGCAGCCGGCCACCGCGAAGCCGCGGAAGATCAGCTTATAAGGAATGCCCAGCGCATCGGCGCGTTCGCGCGACATCAGCAGCGTGGCGGAAGCGCCATCGGAAAGCTGCGAGGCATTGCCGGCCGTCACGCTTCCTTGGCCGCTATTCGGATCAAAATGAGGCTTGAGACCGAGCAAACCTTCGAGCGTGGTGTCCGGGCGATTGCATTCGTCTTTGTTGGCGCAGACTTCTTCGGTGCCCGCCACCTGGCCGGTTTTCTTGTCGAGGATCGCGCGCGTGACTTTCATGGGCGCGATCTCGTCATCGAAGAAACCTTCCTGCTGGCCGCGAGCGGTGCGCTGCTGGCTGAGCAGCGAGTACTCATCCTGCGCCTGGCGGCTGATTTTGTAGCGCTTGGCCACGACTTCGGCGGTCTCGCCCATCACCATGTAGATGCCCGGGATAGTGTTCTTGAATCCACGGATTCGGATTGGTGCTGCGCTCGGTCATGGAGATGCTCTCGGTGCCGCCGCCGATCGCCGCGTCCGCGCCTTCCTGAACAATCTGATGCGCGGCCATCGCGATGGCCTGCAGACCGGAGGAGCAGAAGCGATTCACGGTCGTGGCCGCGACGCTTGCGGGCAGTCCGGCAATCAACGAGGCCACGTCGCGCTACATTGGTGCCTTGCACGCCGTGCGGCTGGGCGCAGCCGAGGATAACGTCGCCGATCTCGGCCGGATCGAGCGCAGGAGTCTTGCGCAGAACATCCCGGATGCAATGCGCGGCCAAGTCGTCCGGGCGCGTCATGTTGAATGATCCGCGAAAGGACTTGGCGAGCGCAGTGCGGGAACTGGCGACAACTACGGCTTCTCTCATCGAATTAGCTCCTGGCCTCGGCCGCGGTCGCGGCTGTTTCACCGACGCGCTTATCAAAATCGGCAAAGGTCTTGCCTTCTTCGGCAAGCTGCTTCAGCAACGGCGCCGGCGCCCAAAGCTTTCCGTGCTGTTTCTCAAATTCCTGAATGCGCTCGTAGACTTTCTTCAGGCCGACCGTGTCGGCGTACCACATCGGCCCGCCGCGATAGGCTGGGAAACCGTAGCCATTGATGTAGATGATGTCGATGTCGACCGCGCGCAGGGCGTAGCCTTCCTCCAGGATCCTCGCGCCTTCATTCACCAAGGCATAGATGATGCGGTCGACGATCTCCTCGATCGGAAACGGTGCGCGGCGCGATACCGGAGTCCTTGCGCGCCTGTTCGATCAGCTTGTCTACTTCCGGATTATGTATGGGCTTGCGGTCGGCGTCGTATTTGTACCAGCCGGCGCCCGGTCTTCTGTCCGAACATTCCCTGTTCGCAGAGGCGATCTTCAAGCAGCGGCTGGCGAGATGCTGGTATCGCGAATGTCTCCGAACTCTTTTCGGATGCGCCAGCCGACGTCGAGACCCGCCAGGTCGCCAGTGGCGAGCGGTCCCATGGCCATGCCGAAATTGTAAAGCGCTTGATCGACCGCCTCCACCGTCGCGCCTTCTTCCACCAGAAACTGGGCCTCGCGGCGATAGGGATGGAACATGCGATTGCCAACAAATCCGCGGCAATTACCCGACCAGCACGCCGACTTTGCCGAGCTTCTTCGAAAGCGCCATGCAGGTGGCGATCACTTCCTTCGAACTGGCCTTGCCGCGCACGATTTCAAGCAGCCGCATCACGTTGGCGGGGCTGAAAAAATGCGTGCCGATGACCCATTCCGGACGCGAGGTGGCGGCGGCGATTTCGTCGACGTTCAGCGTGGAAGTGTTGGATGCAAGGATCGCGCCCGGTTTAATCACCTTGTCCAGTTCACCGAAGATCTGCTTCTTCAGCGCCATTCCTTCGAAGACCGCCTCCACCACCATATCCACGCTGTCGAATCCGTCATAAGTCAGAGTCGGAGTAATACGCGACAGGCGTTGATCCATCTGTTCCTGGGTGAAGCGGCCCTTCTTGACTGAATTCGCGTAGTTCTTCTTGATGGTGGCGAGTCCGCGATCGAGCGCGGCTTGATCGGTCTCTTTGAGCAGCACTGGAATGCCGGCATTGGCGAAGACCATCGCTATGCCGCCGCCCATCGTCCCGGCGCCCACTACCGCGGCTTTGTTCACCGGAATTTGTGCGACGTCTTTCGGAATGCCGGGAATCTTGGCAACCTCGCGTTCACCGAAGAAAACGTGAATCAGGCCTTTCGACTGGTCCGAAAACAGGCATTGCTGAAACAGTTCCGCTTCACGCTTGACGCCTTCGTCAAAAGGCAGCCTGGTGGCCGCCTCGACCGCATCGATCGCGGCCAATGGCGCGATCAGATTGCGCTGTTTTTTGCGGGTGGCCTCGCGACCCGCGGCGAAGATCGGAGCGTTGGTCTGCTCATTTCCCAGCTTGCTGTTGAGATCGCGGGTGCGGCGCGGCAATGCTCCGATCTTGGTGCGGGCGAATGCGACCGCGCCCTGCAATAGATCGCCGTCGACGATCTGGTCGACGATGCCGGCTTGGTGGGCATCCACGGCGCTGATCGGATCGCCGCCAGCGCACATCTCCACGGCCCTGGCGACGCCTGCGAGGCGCGGCAACCGTTGCGTCCCGGCCGCGCCAGGAATAATCCCCAGCTTTACCTCCGGTTGCCCTACCAGGGCCGTGGGAACCGCCACGCGATAATGGCATGCCATGGCAGTCTCAAGACCGCCGCCGAGCGCAGTGCCATGAATAGCCGCGATCACCGGCTTTGGAAGATTTCTCGATGCGATCGAGGATGCTGTTAAATCCCGGTCCGCGCCGGCCCTCGCCGCTGGCGGTCATTTTCCCGAACTCCCGGATATCGGCTCCAGCGATAAAGGTGCGTCCGCCGCCGATCAGCACGATCGCCTTTATGCCATCTTCTTTTTCGAACTGCTCTACTCCAGCGGCGATTCCTTCCGGAACTCCGGGGCTCAAGGCGTTCACCGGAGGATTATTTACAGTCAGAATTCCAACGTCGCCGTCTCGGCTGGTCAGCACCAAATCACTCATAAGGTCTGATTTTAGCAGCCTATGAGTGGGCTTACTAATAGCTATGGCGAACTAATTTAGATCGAGACAGCGCGGGTGGCGCCGGATGTTAGCTTCAGTTTTCTGGTTCAACGGTAGTGGCGGTGGTGAACACGTCCAGAACAATTGTCAGAACGTAGCCGATGAACAGACCTGCGGCGCTGAAGGCGATGATCGCCTGCACGGTGGTGAGACCGACCCGGTCACCAAGGGGGAGCGCCGTCGCAAGGCCTAGCGCACCGAACACGAACGATACTAAAAGGCGTTTTCTCACAGGTCACCTCAATGTACTTAATTTTCAACCGGCGAGGGACTACTGTCGATAGGGTGGTAACTCTAATTGGGACTTAAGGGGCCCTAAGTAATGTGCGGTGCTCTCTCTTAGTACATACCCACTTTTAGGTTCAGTCCGGTAGGACTAGTCGAAATCAAAGGGTCTTTTTGGCTTGGGTGCGTCGGGATTCTCTTTAGCCTGCTTCAGCAGTTCGTCGAACTTTCGCTCCAGCACCTTGTGATGGCTCTTGTGGTCTGCGAAAGACTTGTCGAACGCCTCAGCACGCCGCGCCTCTTCACCCTTGAGTTTCTGAACGGCCGCGCTAATATCCTCGATGACCGGCGGTTTCTTATGTTCCTCATAACTGATGACGGCCTTCAGCTCGGGATCGATTTGCAGCGTCGCTTCGCAGCACGGGCAGCGCACCTGAACCAGCTCACGATTGCCTTTAGCCATTATGCAAATGGTAGCGCAACCGGCTGGTGCGTGCGGCTGAATGGTATCCTCAAAAAATCATGGCCAGAACAGTTGCATTGCTGCTTGCAATCTCGTTTGGACTGATTGCGGCTCCGGCTCGCGACGCACAAAGCGATCCACGGCTGAAGAAGTCGTTTCGACGACCCGATCAGAGCGGCTGGATCTTCGTGCATCTGGAAGGATCTCCGTCAGAGGTGGGGTTCCAGCACGGTTATTTGCTGGCGGCTGAGATCGAGGATGCGCAGAAGGTGGTTGCGCTTAGCCTGGCGCACGATTCCAAGAAGGATTATGCGTTTTTCCGGACGGCCGCCGAAAAAGTGCTCTGGCCGCACATCGAGGTCCAATATCGGGAAGAACTGAAGGGCATCGTCGAGGGCCTTAAGGCCAAGAATGTGCAGCTGGATCTTTGGGATGTGGTGGCGCTCAACGCGTGGCTCGAACTGACGCCTTATTATACGGATTGGTATGATCAGGCCCACAAAGCTGCTTCGGCCAAGAGGCCTGTACCGGAACACTGCAGCGCGTTTGTCGCAACCGGGAGTTACACCAAAGACGGCAAGATCGTTATCGCGCACAACAACTGGACCGAATACAAGGAAGGGTCCCGCTGGAACATCATCTTCGATATCGTTTCCGCGAAAGGCTATCGCATCCTGATGGACGGCATGCCGGGGCTGATCCACAGCGGCGATGACTTTGGCGTGAATAGCGGCGGCCTCACCATCACCGAGACCACCATCGGCTATTTTGCGGGCTTTGATCCGGATGGCATACCCGAGTTCGTGCGCGCGCGCAAGGCGATGCAGTACTCGTCATCGATCGATGATTTCACTCGCATTATGAAGGACGGCAATAACGGAGGTTACGCCAATACATGGCTGATCGCCGACAGCAAGAACAACGAGATCGCGAGCCTCGAACTCGGTTTGAAGCATGTGACGCTGCATCGCACCCAGGATGGTTATTTCGCCGGCGCCAATTTTCCTGAGAACGAAGAATTGATTCGCGACGAAGCCAGCGAATTTCCGGTCAAAGATATGACCATCAGCGCTAACGCGCGGCGTGTTCGCTGGGAACAGTTGATGGCCCAGAACAGGGGCAGCATAACGGCGGATTCGGCGAAGCGATTCTTGGCCGATCATTACGACACAGTTGATCGGGAGACCGCTCCCAGCGAAAGGACGCTGTGCGGCCACATCGATATGTCCCACCGGGGATCAAAACCCTGGCAGGGCGACTACGGCCCGGCCGGCACCGTTCAGAATAAGGTCACCGATGGCGCCATGGCGTCGCGAATGTCGTTCTCAGCGGCTATGGGGCACTCCTGCGGGATCGATTTTAAGGCGGCCGAGCACTTGCGGCAACATCCCGAGTTCGATTGGCAGAAGGATATTTTGCGGGACTTGGATTCCCATCCATGGACCACCTTTCGGATTGCCGAGTGAAGTAGCGCCGCCTGAGTTACCCGCCCTCCTCGTGGCACAATAGAGAAACACATGAGGCTACTGGGTCTGTTTCTCGCTCTATGCACATTTGCGCTCTGGGCGCAGGTGACCGCTTCGATCACCGGCCGGGTGGATGACGCAACCGGCGCCGGCGTTGCTGGCGCAATTGTCACGGTCAAGAGTCTGGAGACCGGGGCAACCAGGACTGTCACTACCGGCGAATCCGGGAACTTTCGGGTCTTATCGCTGCCGTTGGGCCGCCAGGAAGTGAAGGTCGAAAAGACCGGCTTCAAGGAAGCCGTGCGGACGGGAATCAATCTGGAGGTTGGACAGGAAGCCGTGCTTAACGTCCAGCTTCAAGTTGGAGAGTTCGCCCAGCAGGTGATCGTCTCTGCAGAAGCGCCGGTGGTGAATACAACCACGTCGTCTGTCTCAGGCGTGGTGAGCGAGCGCGAAGTCAAGGATCTGCCGCTGAACGGCCGCAGCTTCGACAATCTGATTACGCTGAATCCCGGTGCGATCAATTACGAATTGAAAAGCCCTCAAACCAGTACGAGCGATGGGAACACGTTTTCCGTGGCAGGGCGACGCCCGCTCGAGAACTTGTTCCTGCTGAACGGAATCGAATACACCGGATCGAGCCAGTTGGCCGATACTCCAGGCGGAGTGAGCGGATATCTTCTAGGAATCGATGCGGTACGCGAATTCAATGTGGAGACCGACACCTACGGCGCGGAGTACGGCAAGCGTGCCGGCGCTCAGGTGAACGTCGTGACGCAGTCGGGAACCAACGCGCTGCATGGCACACTTTTCGAATTCTTAAGAAATAGCGCTATGGATGCCCGCAACTTCTTTGACCAGGGGTTCGTTCCTCCATTCCGGCGCAACCAATTCGGCGGAGCATTGGGAGGGCCGCTGAAAAAAGATCGGCTGTTCCTGTTCGGTAACTATGAAGGATACCGGCAGAGCCTGGCTGAGACCAACGTGAGTATTGTCCCGGACCCGTTGGCGCGACAGGGTCTGCTTCCGAACGGCAATCCCGTCGCGAGTCTGAACCGCTCGATGTTGCCGTACGTGTCGTTCTGGCCTCAGCCCAATGGCCCGGAATTGCCGCCGGTCAGTGGTCAGCCTGGTGCGGCATTTTCCTATAACAATCCCAGGTACCCGATTCGGGAGGACTTCGGGACACTGCGATCGGATTATGTATTACGCGATCGCGACACTCTTTCGGTGGCTTACTCGATCGACGATGGCAACAGCCAGATTCCCCAGGCCGATCCGCTATTCGGGGCGCTGCTCCAGTTACGCAGCCAGGTAGCCAGTTTTCAGGAAACGCACATCATATCGCCGAACATACTAAATACGTTCAGCGCCGGCTTCTCCCGCGCTGCGTTTAATTTCGATCCGGTAGTGCTGGGCTCCATTCCGTCGAACCTCTCCTTTGTGAGCGGCGCACAACCCGGCGGGCTGGTCATCGGTGGCGGTGTCACAACTACGGGTGGAGGCACCATTACGTCGGCCGGTCCGAACAACGCCGCCAACGTTTGGAATCGTAGGAATTTATTTACTTACACCGACAATGTTCAGATCACGAAGGGCATTCACCAGATCAGCGCCGGGGTATGGTTTCAGCGAGTGCAGGATAACGAGGACACCGCTTCGCGGCAACTAGGCCAAGCCAGCTTCGCCAGCTTGACGGGATTTCTGCAGGGGACTGTGACCAGCTTTCAAGTAGTGCCCAACGCCAATGAGTTGGGTTGGAGAAGTCTGTTCGGGGCCTGGTATTTCAGCGACACCATCAAGATTCGCCCGAATCTTACGCTGGAGGTGGGCATCCGCCATGAGTTCACCACCGGTTGGAACGAAAAATCCGGCCGGGCTGCCAATTACATTACCGATAGCAATGGAGTGCTGGTCACAAATCCGATCGTGGGCGGTTCGGCGTTCACGCAGAACAATGCGAAGCTGCTTTTATCTCCGCGAGTCGGTATAGCGTGGGATCCATTTCGAACCGGGAAAAACGGCTGTCCGCGCCGGCTTTGGGACCTATTACACGTTGATCGACGCACTGAGCTTCCTGCTGAATTCGCTGCCACCTTACAACGGTTCTCTGACGTTCTCAGGACCTTTGTCTTCGTTCACGCCGATTCAGTCCAACGTCGTGCCGCCGCCCACTTGCGGCCCTGGCGTTCCTACGCCATGCACCACTTATGCACCTCAGGGCGTGCAGGCGAACGCGAAGACTCCGACTGTTGAGGAATGGAATTTTTCAATCCAGCAGCAGCTCAGCAGCAACACGGCATTGCGGGTCGCCTATGTCGGATCGCATCGGTTACCACAGTTTCCTCAGCATCGATCCAAACACGATCCCCGCACAAATCTGTTCCAACGCAGCCGGATGCCAGGCGGGCGGTGCCGCAACCAGTGGCGCACCTGCTACGGCAGCCAATCAAAGCCACGTGCCGCAAGGGGCCGAGTACATTCCGGTAGGAACGCGGCCCAATCCTTATTTGGGTGCGGGATTCTTCTGGTTCACCGAAGGCAACAGCAGCTACAACGCTCTGCAGGTGGATGTGACCAAGCGGTTGAGCGCCGGACTGCAATTCCGCGGCAACTACACCTGGTCGAAGAACCTGGACATGAACTCGGGTTTAACTGGCGCGCAGGCCAACAACCAGTCGCAGATGATTCTGGATCGTAACGATCTACCGCGCGACTGGGGGCCGTCGGCTTTGAACGTAGCGCATCAGGTCAGCATCGCCGGCAGTTATGAACTGCCTTTCGGGCACGGCAAGCGCTGGCTCGGAACTGCGAACGGCTTCGAAAATAAGGTGGCGGGCGGATGGCAACTGAACGCGATCACGTCGTTGTTAAGTGGTTTCCCTTTCACGCCAGTGATCGGGACCAACCGATCCGGTGATGGGGACACGCGAAACCCGGATCGCCCCTCGTTGAATCCGTCATTTTCCGGACCTGTCATTCTGGGACAGCCAAATCAGTGGTACAACCCGAACGCATTTGTTTTACCGGCGGCCGGTACTTACGGGACTCTCGGCCGCGGGACTTTCAACGGCCCCGGTCTCGCCGCGTTGGACCTCTCGCTGTTCAAGAACACGGCGATTACCGAACGAGTCGCCTTGCAATTCCGGGCTGAGTTCTTCAACGCGCTCAACCACCCCAATTTCGGACCTCCCAATTCGACCGTCTTTTCTAGCGGCGCCATCAGCTCGTCGGCCGGAGTAATAACAACCACGGCGACCACGTCGCGCCAGATTCAATTTGGCTTGAAACTCATCTTTTGATGACTTCAGTTAAACTTGCCGCGCTTTGGGTGTTGCCGCTCTGCATCGGATCCGCGCCAGCTGCATCCGTGACCACGATTGTCGGCACGGGCGTTGCCGGCTATTCCGACACCCAGGTCAGCGAACCTTATGGCATGACGCTGGGACCGGATGGCGCGCTCTACTTTTGCGATCTGGGGAATCAGCGCGTGCGGCGCCTGGATTTGAAAACGAAACACATGACCACCGTGGCCGGAAACGGCATGTCCGGTTATACGGGAGACGGCGGGCCGGCGGTGGATGCATCGATAAAGGCGCCCCACGAACTGGTATTCGACAAAAAAGGCGACCTGTACTTCGCCGAACGTGACAATCACGTAATCCGCAAAGTGGATATGAAGACCGGCATAATTTCAACCGTCGCTGGCACCGGAGCTCCTGGGCTCGCCGGCGATGGAGGACCTGCAACGAAAGCTCAGCTCCGTCAGCCGCACTGTGTCCTGCTGGATCGCGATGGTTCTTTGCTGATCTGCGACATTGGGAATCATCGCATCCGTCGCCTGCATCTCGATACGGGCATTATCGAAACTTATGTAGGTACAGGGGAAGCGGCGACGCCTGCCGAGAGAGTGCCCGTGTCGAAGGCGTCGCTCAGGGGTCCTCGCACACTCGTGATGGCCCCCAACGGAGATCTGTACATCGCCCTTCGCGAAGGCAATTCCATTTTTCGCATCGATCGCCAAACTCAGACGCTTCAGCGTGTCGCCGGGACTGGAGAAGTTGGCTATAGCGGCGACGGCGGCCTTGCGTTGAGTGCGAAATTCGGTGGTGTTGCCGCCACTCCGGCTGCTGCGCGTGCCGCCGGTCCGAAGGCGCTCGCTATTGGACCCGACGGGGCTCTTTATGTAGGCGATACCGAAAGCAATGCGATTCGGCGGATTGATCCTACCACCGGAATCATTTCAACGGTGCTGGGAACCGGGGAGCGGGGCGACGGCCCGGAGACAAATCCGCTGGCCTGCAAACTTTCGCGGCCCCACGGGCTGCTGTTTGTCAAGGGCGACTTGTACGTGGCCGACAGCGAAGCCGATCGCATCCGCGTCTGGCGTCAGGAATAATCAGGCCGTAACGCTCGGTAGCGAGGAGGCCGGGGCCAGCAAGCGAATATTACTGCCGCTCAGCTCCCAGCCTGCCTCGGCTAAGGCTTGAGGCGACGCGCTGAAGACGATCTGGAACACATTCTGTTCGTGGGATGGGGCCAGTGGCTTGCCTCGCCGCGGTGACACGATCGCAAGGTATCTAAGGATGGTGTAGACATCCGCCTCTTCCGGAATTTGCCAGTCCACTTCCTGGGTGCAGAAGCGCACACGGGAGCCGCTCTGCGAGATATTCCAGGTAAGAAACGCGCAGCGGTCGACGGTTGTCTCGAACCACGCGGCCTGGTCTTCGGGAACATTCAGGTCGAGAAAGAACGCGACCGACTGCTCCCTTTCCCGCGCGAATTCACGAACTTGCAGATCACCAGTGTGCGCCGTGGCCTTCCAATCGACATGCCGCGCGCTCTCCAGCGCTTCATAAGGACGGATGCGATAGAAATCGTGCCCCAGGCCCCGGTAGAAGGATGCGATCTCGCCTTGTAGCGAGATGAGCAGCTCCTCAAAACCCGGCTGCGGATCTATGGAAGGATAGATCAGCACTTCGCCGCGGATCGGCACGCTGATGCGGCGTTCCGTGAATCCGAAGGGAAACTTGGTGGAAAAGCGAAAGCTGTTCTGCCGGTAGGAACCGCGTCGCGCGAAGAAAAGCTCCACCGATTCCTCGACGCGGGTGCTACGAGGCAGAACTGGAAAATAGAGCGGCAGCGAGAGCCCGCTGTCACTGGAGGCGGCGACGTGAATGGAAAACGACGGCATCCAGGCCTTCGTATTTCGGATCACGATGCGGCCCATGAGCTTCCGGCCCGCGCATAAATGCTCGGGTAGCAGGAAATCCAGCTCCAGGCCCGCCAGCGATAGGCGGCTGATAAATTCCGAGACCATTAGGGTCGCAATCATGGCCGCCAGGATCAGGAACAACAGATTATTGGCGGAGGCGAAGGCGGCCAGCGCCACCAGCAGGCAGCTCATAGTGAAGAGCAGACCTAGCCGCGTGACCTGCTTGCGCATGCCGAAATCGACCGAAGAGTGAATTCGGGACCAAGCTTTGGACACTGATCCTATTGTCACATCCGGAATCCCAACTCCGGAATTCAGGCCTGCTGGAACTGTAAGCCGGTTTCTGTACCCCGTGAAGGGCGATGGTCATTCCTCTGGGCCGCGCATCTCTGCGCAGCTCAAGCAACCTACCCGGAGAGTCGAACGGAGCGGGCCGCTCCTCCTCCCCTATTTGGTCTTGCTCCGCATGGGGTTTGCCCTGCCGGCGCGGATTACTCCGTCCGCGGTGCGCTCTTACCGCACCTTTTCACCCTTACCCCAAGCTCAAGCAAAACCCGAACCCGAGGCGGTATTTTTTCTGTGGCACTTTCCGTGAAACCCGCTTTGAGCGAGCCCCCCCGGCCGTTAGCCGGCATGCTGCCCTGTGGAGACCGGACTTTCCTCCTGGCCGACAGGCCGAAACCTGCCTCTCCAAGCGACCACCCGTACCAGCAGGCCCAAGCTCATTCTCGCAAAATTTCGCTGACACGGTAACCGTTAGAAGTGAGTCTATCGAATAGTTCATTTTTTGTTACCGGGAATGCCACGCCGCTGGCATGCCGCATTAAGCGCCAGATTTTTACAGAAATAAACACAAAGTTCACTGTTCAGAGGAGCCAGCCAATGTTGCGAAAGTGTGCGATCGTAGCAGTCTTGTCTTGCCTGCTTGCGGCATCCAGTTATTCACAAACTTCCTATCCAAACGCATCCCCGAATGACTGGGAAGAAATAAACTTTGAGTTTAATTCGGCCGGTTTGTCGGATGGATTTCCTAGCTTACTGCGCTTAGCCGACCTCTTGAAGGCCCACCCCGGCTACCGTGTGCGCGTCGAAGGAAACACCGATAATCTCGGCTCCGCCGGGTTTAATGAGAGGCTGGGACTGGCTCGGGCAAACTCGGTTCGGGATTTTCTGGTGAAATACGGCGCCAGCCCGAATCAGATCGCGACCGCCACGCGCGGCAAGGCAGATCAGAAATACTCCGGTTCAAGGCGCACTTACAGTAAGACAGACGTGGCGCGTTGGATGAACCGCCGTGTGGTGCTCACCGTAACTGACGAACAAGGCCGCACTGTCAGCGATGGAGGCGCGCGCGAGGCGATTCAGGCCATCCAGCCCCAACAGCCGCCGCCAGCCAGCCGCGGTCCACAGGATTGCTGTCAGGATATTCTCAAGCGCCTCGACAAGCTGGACGACATCGCCAAAGCGCTCCAGCAATTGGTGGATCAAAACGCGGCCTTGCGCAAGGAAGTGGATAACCTGAAGAACCAGCAAGCCGCGCTCGATAACCGTGTCGGCGCGATCCCCAAGCCGCTTACAGAGCAGGAGACCGGGAAGGTCGTCGAAAAGCAATTGGAAGCCGCGCGGCAACCGCGATTTTCGCTGCTGGGCGTCAACGCCGGCTCCGACAACGTAGGCAATATTACGTTCTCTGGTAAGGGTCGATACTTCGCGCCCTTCAAGGAACATTTCGCATTTCAAGCTCAGGGTGAGTATCTCTATTTCAAGACTCAACGCGAAGGCCAGCTCGACTTCGGTTTAGTGGACCGCATCGGCAATTTCCAGGGCGGCTTGTTCGCCAGCCTAAAGCATGTCAACCTGGCCGGTGCCGGAAGCGGCGGAAATCTCGGCCAAGGCGCGTTGACACTCGACTATTTATTCAAGTTCGGCCGATTGGGCATTTTCGGCACTAAGGGCTTTCTCAATAACTCGGTACTCGATCGCCGCAACTTCACTTTCGCAACCGGCGCCACTAATCCCGATGGCACTGCCATCATGGCGACGGCACCAAACATTTTCCTGGAAAGATACCTCAGCATCGTCGATCAGGCCGGCGTCAGTACGACGCTTGGTCTTTGGGGCAACAACTACCTGGAAGCCAACCTGGGTTATTTGCGAAGCGTGGGCAATGCCGACCGGCCCGGCGGCACAGTACGCTTCGTCTTCCCGATTCGCGAACGCTTGGCCTTCACCGTGGAAGGCGGCATGAACGAGACGCTGCTCGGTGCCGGTAACGACGGCCGGGCGGTGTTTGGATTCCAGTGGGGCAATTTCACGCGGCCCAAGGACTATCGCGGCTCGGATCATCCAGCCCCCGCGGATATACCGCGCATTCGATACGAACTGTTGACGCGCCGGATCCACGTCGGAGTATCCCCGCCAGTCGCCGACGCAGGCCCCGATCAAATAGGGGTGCCCGCCGGATCCATCACGCTGAATGGTTCAGGTTCGCATGACCCCAACGGTGAGGCATTGACTTTCCAATGGTTGCAGGAGACCGGGCCAACCGTTTCGCTATCCGCGCCCAACTCCGCCATCACTACATTCGGCGCCGCTCCTGGAGCCGCGTATACCTTCCGGTTGACTGTGCGTAACACCGACAATCAAACTGCAGCGGCACGTGTGCGAGTTACTACACAGGCTTTGCAGAACACCCGGATACAGTTCTTTATTGCCGACCCAACGTCGATTACGGCGAAGCAGCCGACCACGCTGTCTTGGAAGATTTCGAACGCTACTTCCGCGACCATCACTCCGGCCGTGGGATCCGTCAACGCTCAGAGCGGAAGCATCCAGGTTTCACCCGCCAACACTACCACTTACACGCTGACTGCGAAGAATGCCAACAGCACCGACACTGCGACCGTGACGGTTACAGTCCAACAGCCTGCGCCGAAGCTGGCCGTCTGTACTGCCGTCCCAATGACCATCAATCAGGGTGAATCCGCGAACATCGTTTACAACACGCTGAATGCGGATACTGTGACAATTACACCCGGTTTCGGCAATGTGGCTCCGAACGGCCAGGTTACCGTCAGTCCCTCGTCCAGCACCACTTACACCATTACCGCCACCAATCAATTCGGCTCCGACACCTGCACCGTTGCGATCCAAGTGACGCCGGGATCGGCTCCGCGCATCGTCCGTTTTTCTGCGGGACCGCTCAGCATCCCCGCCGGCGGCACGTCAACGCTGGTATGGCAGGTTGAGAACGCGACTACCGTTAGCATCGCCCCCACCGTGGGAACAGTGGCGTTAGTGGGTACTCAAGATGTGAAGCCCCCTCAAACTACTACATACACTCTGACCGCCACTAACAATTTCGGCACGGTTACAGCCTCGGCGACCGTGACGGTCACAATCCCACCTCCGCCGGTCAATCCGACCATCACATCATTCACCGCTAATCCGCCTACCAGTCCGAGTCCGGGGAGTCCGGTGGTGCTGACGTGTCTGGCCCAGAACGCGACCAAGGTCACGGTCTCAGGCGTCGGGGACGTGAATGTCAACGGCAGCATCACAGTTAATCCGCAAACAACGACCACGTATGTCTGCGTTGCAACCAACAGCGCGGGCGCGCAGGCGTCGGCGAATCTGACCGTGCCCGTTACCGCCGCGGGAGGAGGTGGCGGTACAGGTCCGGTAATAACTGTAACCAGCACAACCGCCAACTGTACTCCTGGTGTGATTACCGGCGGCACGGCGACGTGCCAGACAGTGGTGCGGTTCGTCGATCTTAACTTGAGCGGAACCAGTCCTTCGGGCAACACGCCGTTGACCTACTTGGTCACCTCTAGGAATAATCAAGCGCTGGTTATTAATCCCACGTCGGCCTCGACGTCGGTTCAACTGGGCGTGCTCAAAGGGGATTACCTATTCGACGTAACGGTAACTGACAGCAAGGGGAACAAGACGACCATTACTATAGACGTCCAGTACGTTTAGCTGCGCACTCGTCTTACAATGACGAGATCGCGATGATTTATCTTTGGATCGGTTTGGGGAGCGCTATCGGCGGTGCGGCCCGCTATTGGTGTTATGGCGTCATGGCCCGGCTCGTGGGCGAAACGTTCCCCTGGGGCACGCTGACCGTAAATGTCCTGGGCTGCTCGTTTATCGGACTGTTTGCGACCCTGACAGGTCCGGAGGGCCGCTGGCTCGCGCCTTCGTCATTCCGGATGTTCGTGATGACCGGCATCTGCGGGGGCTACACGACTTTTTCGACCTTCGGCCTTGAAACCCTCAACCTCGCCCGCGACGGCCAGTGGTTCAAAGCCGGGGCCAACGTAATCGGCTCCCTGCTGTTCTGTCTGGTAGGTGTGTGGCTGGGTCACCTGCTGGCGACCATTTTGAACGAAAGATAGACCAATGCAAATCCCACATGACGCGGTTCTATTGCGAATCTTTATCGGCGAAAATGACCGCTTTGAACATGCCCCGCTCTACGAGGCCATCGTGCTGAAAGCCCGCGAAATGCACCTCGGCGGAGCTACTGTATTGCGCGGACCGATGGGCTTCGGTCATTCCAGCCGTCTCCACACGACCAAGATTCTGCGCCTCTCCGAAGATCTCCCTTTCGTGATCGAGATCGTCGACAGTGAAGAGAAGATCAACCAGTTCCTGCCCGTTCTGGATGAAATGATGGGCAGCGGCCTGGTTACGATTGAAAAAGTGAAGGTCCTGCAATATGGCACCGAGAGCCAAGTCGGGTAGACTGGGGCTGTGAGTCAGTCATCCTGGTTAGTCTTGATTCTTGGCGCCGCGATGCTGGTCCCCGCTCTTTCCGAAAAGCGCGCTGGCAGCGGGGTTGCCGGCCGCTGGGATCTGACCATCGCCACGGGAAATACGAGCTACCCTTCCTGGATGGAGCTTGTGGACGAGGGCGCCAGTCCGGCGGTGCGGATTGTAGGGCGCACCGGGAGCGCACGCTCGGTCCAGGAAATAAAGGCCGAAGGATCACATCTCTCCTTCACTTCCACCGAGTCATTTGACGGTAAGCCAATCAAGGTAACTTGGGAAATCATCGCGCAGGGCGACATGCTAACCGGAAAACAACACCGCGCCGACGGCGTCGATTATCAACTCACGGGAGTCCGCGCACCCGCGCTCAAACGCCAGCCTCCCGCCGCCTGGACGAATGCCGAACCGCTCTTCAATGGCAAAGATCTGACCGGTTGGTCGCCCGACAATCCGTCCTCAAATCATTGGAAGGCCGAGAATGGCGAGCTGGTGAACGAGCATAAGGGCGCAAATATTCGAAGCGCGCGCAAGTTCGAGGATTTCAAACTTCATATCGAATATAACTGCCCTCAGGACGGCAATAGCGGAGTGTACTTGCGCGGCCGTTATGAGGTTCAGGTTGAGTACGAACCGGCCGCCAGGAACGACAAGTATCACACTATGGGATCGATCTACGGATTTCTAGCGCCTTCGATCGTCCTGCCGTCTCGCCCAGGACAATGGGAAAGCTATGACGTCACATTGATCGGGCGCGTCGTGACTGTGGTTCGCGACGGCGTCACCACCATTGACAACCAGGAGATTCCTGGGATCACCGGCGGCGCTATAGACAGCCACGAGAGCGAGCCCGGGCCGCTAAACATACAGGGCGATCACACCGGCGGAATGAAGTATCGCAACATCACGATCTCGGTGCCGAAGAAATAACGCCGGCCATCCGCGCCAGTCCGGCTACGAACTGCCTATCAGCACGCCGGTTGCGAATACAAGAATCCCACCCAGTCCTACTTGCAGTGCCGCTGAAAAAACTGGGGTCTCCATGTAACGTTGCCGGATCCAGGTGATTGCGCCGAGCTCCACCAGCACCACCATCATGGCGGCGACCATCGCCAGCCCGAAAATCTGGGATGAGAAACGGCAGGGTATGGCCGATTCCGCCGAGCGCCGTCATCAGTCCGCAGATTACGCCGCGCGCCCAGGGATGGCCGCGGCCGGTGAGGCTGCCGTCGTCCGAGAGCGCCTCCGCAAAGCCCATGCTGATGCCCGCGCCCAGTGATGCCGCCAGTCCGACTGTGAACGCATCATGGGTGCTTTGCGTGGCCAAGCGCCGCGGCGAACACCGGCGCCAGTGTCGACACCGAGCCATCCATCAAGCCTGCCAATCCGGGCTGAACGATCTGCAACACGAATAGACGCCGGTTGGCTTCGTCTTCCTTGCCTTTGACGTCGGGCGAAGCTTGGTCTTCTCCAGTTCCTCCGCGCTTGATCCTCGTGCGTGCGCTCCTCCTGCGCCAGGTCGTCCAGCAACTGCCGAACGCTGGCATCCTTCGCCCGCGCGGCCGCCTTCTCATAGAAGCGGCGGCTCTCCACCTCCATGGCGCCGGCCTGATTGCGGACCGTATCCAGTCCCAGCGGCTGCACCAGCCAGACCGGGTTGCGATGCACGAAGCCGCGCACGTCCTGGCGGCGGATCAGCGGGATATGTTCGCCGAACTTCTGCCGGAAAAACTCGATCAGCCGGCGCCGATGGCCGGATTCTTCCTCTCGCATTCCGTCGAAGACCGCGGCTGAAGCGGGAAAGTTCTGGCGCAGGCCTTCGGCGTATTCGGCATACACGCGCTCATCTTCTTCCTCGAGCGAAATCGCGAGCGCCAGGATTTCGCGTTCAGACAGACTGTCGAAGCTCCGCATATTCATCTCCAGTATGCCTGGGCAAGCGAGCGCAGGTTTCAGGCGCGCAGGCGGAGGAAGAACCAGACCACGCCGACCGCAAGCAGCAGCGACGCCGCCACCGGAACCGCGCGGCGCATCCAGGCGAATCGAGCTAGGCGCATCAGCGATCCAGAAGGCCAGCGAACAAGCCGATCAGAAGCAACTCGGCCAGGGCCACACCCGCCAGGAACGTCGCGGCGTTGTATCCGCTCTGGGCTAGGAACATCGAAAAGTATGTGCCGTGAAATAGGCCCAGATACTCCCACCACCAGCCAGCGAAATGCTGGAGTGCGGCAGCAGGACGATCTCGAAGGCCAGATAAGCGATGGTAAGGGCTGCGGCGGCTTCGATGAATCGCGGCGACAGCGGAAGCGTAATGTGGGGCGCAGCCGAGCAGGCCAGCGTTTCGGCAATTAGAAACGCGCCGGTCAGCGCCGCCAGTTCGCGCCAGTTTCGCGCCGCCAGCACCAGGGCTACCAGGAACAGCAGCGGCGCCAGTCCTCCGGCGGCGCGCATGAATCCGGCCGCCAATTCCTGAGATGCGGTCTCGAACGCGGTGGGAGGACGAAAACGGATCTGGGCATCGGTGAACGAAAGATCGAACACCGCCTGGTCAACCTTGTCGCCGCGATAGGCGCGCAGCAGATGGACATGATTCGGGACGGTGATGGAAGCGAAGGTACATTCCGCTTCCACTGTCTTCCACCGGGGCAGGGAATTGGTAATCGGCTGTGCAGACGTAGGTGCCCTGGTCCTCGCGGCATGATCTCATCAGACGCCTTGCCCCACGCTCCGCCGCTCTTGAAGCGGACATGTTGAAGCAGCGTCTGCGCCGGATCGTGCACATGCGCCACTTCGTACATGGGCATGCATAATTCATAGTGCGCGCGATTCGCCTGTCCACTTTCAGTTCGCCCGTGCTCATGCTCACCATGTGGGCGCAGACTGGCAGCGGCCATAACAGCCACCATGCCTTCCTCATACTTGGACCTTCGCGCTGACGATCTCGCGGGTCCGGGCCCGCTGTAGCCGGACAAAGATTACGCGCAGCGTCGCGATCACCGGCACCGAGAAGAACATACCTGCTACGCCTGCAATCTGCTCGCCTGCCAGCACACCAAACAAAACCAGCAGCGGATTCAGCTCCACTCCCTTGCCCATGAGATAGGGAGTCACGACGTAATCCTGAAACATGCGGAACACAATCCAAAAAAGGATAAAGGCGATCAAATGATTGTAGCCGCTGAGCCCGGTGACGGCCAGGACGATGGCCGCGCCCGCGGCAGGTCCGACTACCGGCAGGAATTCTCCGAGCGCTGAGATGCCCGCCAGCAGGATCGCATACGGCGCGCCCGTCATCACCAGGAAAACACTGTAGGCGATAAATCCGGAAACCGACAGCAACACCAATGCGCGAATATATTGCCCCAGCAGCATGTTTATGTCATCGAGAATCTCCGCCATTACAAGCTGATTGGTCTCGTCCAGGCTGCCGATGACGTCGTGCCGGATCTTGCGCCCATCCTTCAAGAAGAAAAACGCCAGGATCGGCACCAATATGATGTACAGAACATAGCGCGCCCCGGCTACCAGTTGGCCGCCGAAGCTCTTGACGTATGGAAGAATGTCCTTGCCGCCACTGTCAATCTCTTGCTGCAGCCACTGAACCATCCGAATCCGCATCGGCTCCAGCCAGTATGGCAAGGGGATCCTATCGATCCACTGGCGATTCTTTAACAGATCGGGCAGACGGGTTGCCAGACTGTTGGCCTCGTCCGCGATGCGCGAGCCCAGTGTCAACGCCAATGAGACGATGAAACCCACCAGCATCAGGTATACAATCGCGAGCGCGAATGTTCCCGAAACGCGCCGAGGCGTGTAATGATTCACGGCGTCGACCATCGGCATCAGGAGATATGCGAAGAGCACCGCGATCATGAAGACCGCTAGCGTGGAGCGGATGGCGTAGGCCCCTGCCACCACCAGAGCCAGCAGCAGCACGGTCCACGCGGCCCGGGCAGCTCGCGGGTCGATGCCAAGCATGGACCCAGAATAGCAGCGTGTTCCTGTGGCGGACTACGAAATTCGATCTAGTGCGTGCCGGCGTGGCCCGCCAGCTGCGTATTCAACCACCCGACGATCAGCGGCTCCAGGTCGGAATTCTTGGCGAACATCGGGACGCCGTGCGCGGTTCCCGCGTAAATTTTGACCGTGGAGTGAGGATTTTTCGACGCCTCAACCACCTCTTTAATTCCCTTCGCCGCATTACTGTCGCCCTCGCTGGCCGCGCCAAAAACCGGTATCGACGGCGTACTTCTGATGTAAGCCTTGCCCTCATCGCTGGCCGTGCCTGAGAGCAGCATCAGCGCCTTGATTTCGTGATGCCGCGTTGCCAGATTCGACGACTGTGTAACACCGCAGCTTGATCCGCCCGCCGCAATGCGCGCTTTGTCTATGCCTTTCTGTTCGAGCAGATAAGCATAAGCCGCGTCGACATCGCCGGTCCACTTCTCGCGCAACGCTTTGCTGCGCTCATCCGAACTGGCGAAATGCGGACCGCTATCGCCATAGCCCCGATAATCGATGGCCAGGACGTGGAATCCGCTGGCTGCCAGATCCTGGGCCAAGGCGTCCCATGCGTGCCGATCCATATTGCACTGGTGGAGGAGCAGAATTGCCGGTCCCCGCCGCCCCGGTGAAAAGTAAGTGCCCTTCAGGTCAACTCCGTCGGGCGCTTTGATATCGACATCCTGTTTTTGGATTTCGGCTGAAAGGCCCGCGGCCAGCGCCAAAGCCCCAGCGAACGAAAGCATAAGTGTCTTCATCTGGCCTCCTCGGTCGGGTTGATCCGACGCGATATCCAGATTACATCATCGCCTAAGGCTCGAACTTGACGGTCACGCGCAAACCAACCGGAAACACATTTGCGGCTTGGTCCAGGCGCGCCGTGACTTCTAAAACATCCCGATCTTCCTTCTCAGCGGGATTGCCGGTCAGCACCGTCTTGCGTCCCATAATGGAGGCCAGCCTCGTCACCATACCCGAAAAAATCTTGTTCGGATACGAATCCGACGTCACGGTCACTTTCTGTCCGACATGTACGCTGCCTACGTCGCGCTCGTCCACCTCGGCCCGCACCTTGCGTCCGGAGATATCCGCGATGCTGAATAGAGGGCGTGGCGCGAAGGTCGTGAACGACTCACCTTCGCGCAGATGGACGCGCAAAATGGAGCCGCTGATAGGCGCTCGTACCACGCACTTGCTCAACTTGTCTTCGGCCAGCTTGATCCGGTTTTCCGCCGCGTGAACATCGGCGTCCGCGCGCGCGACCTCTTCGCCTAGTGGTCCTGCATTTACCAGCTCTTCATTGCGCTTGGCCTGTTCGAAAGTAGCCTTGGCTACATCGTTGTCGCGCCGCGCTTCGTCGTAAGCTTGCTTCGATACGGCAGTGGCCTCGCGTAGCTTTTCCATCCGGTCCAGTTGGACCGAAGCCTGGTCCACCACGGCTTTGGCCGCGGCCGACTTCTGAGCTGCCGCCTGGCGTTCTTCGTCGCGGCTGCCACGCAGCAAACGTACGCGCGCCTGCTGCAAGCTCTCCAGTTCAGAGTTCGCTACGCGCAAAGCCGATTGCAGATCTTTGCACTCCAGCTCAGCCAGCACATCGCCTGACTGCACCTGCTGGCCTTCTTTTACATGAATGGTCTGGATCACTCCGTCGATCGCCGCTCCGATGCCCACCAGGTCCGACAGACCCTCGATACGTCCGGGGGAAGCCAGCACCACGGGTTCCGGTCGCGCGTTACGCGGCACTTCCGCGCCGATATGCGCCGATGCCCCCGTTTTGGTGGCGAACGAATAAACAATCAAGATCGCCACACAGAGACTGAATACCGCGACCACGACTCGGCTGAGTCGAACTCCATTGGGCTTTACGCGAACTTTCATTAATTTCTCCTATCCTCAATCAGACGGCCGTCTTCCAGGAGCACGGTCCGGTGAGCAAAACTGCCCCAGCGATGGTCATGCGAAACAACCACTACCGTTCGCTTTTGTCGCTCGGCAAGATCGTGCAGGATTTCCCCGATCTGCCGCCCCGCCTTGGCATCCAGAGCCGCTGTCGGCTCGTCGGCGAGTAGGATTTTTGGATTGGGCAACAGAGCGCGGGCGATGGCTACCCTTTGCTTTTCGCCTCCGCTGAGTGCATTCGGTTTCAGATGAAGCTTGTCGCCAAGCCCTAAATTGTCAAGCAACTGGCGCGCGGCGTCGGATTGCTGCTGGTTCCTTTCACCAGCGATTTCCGCCGCAATCATGACATTCTCGAACGCAGATAAAGAGTGGAATAACCGGAACGCCTGAAATATAAAGCCGATCTGGCCTCTACGCAATTCAGTTCGATGACGCTCGTCCAGCGCTGAAACTTCGGTGCCGTCCACAAAAACTGATCCGCTGTCGGGCGTCAATAGGCAACCCAACAAAGATAGAAGTGTCGTCTTGCCGCTGCCGGAGGGCCCCATGATCAAGGTCAGTGCGCCCGTGTCGAACGAAAGTGAAACATCGTCCAACGCGCGCACTTCAGTCCCGTTCGATCCATAGGACAAGCTCACATTCCGGGCTGCCAGGATCGCGTCAGGCACGGAACACCTTCGCCGGTTCAACCGCCATGGCGGCGCGTACCGAAATAATCGATGCCGATATGCACATCGCCAGAGTCGGTATCGCCATCGCTAGCGGCAGCCAACCCGGCGCCGATACCCAGGGTATGCTGGCCTGGGCAGCCCGGATCATTGGACTGGTGACGAGCACCCCCAGAAAATACCCGCCAATTCCACATACTACTGCCTGGCTGACAATCACTCTCCGGACGAAACCGTTGGAAGCGCCCAGCGCCTTGAGCGTCGCGAATTCTTCTATGTTTTCCATGGTGGTCGCGTAGATAGATTGTGAAACCACCGCCAAGCCGATAAAAAAGCCCAGCAGTGCCGCTGTTAGAATCGCGCCACCGGCCCCGGTCTGCGTGACCCAATAGAAACGAGCTTTTCTCGAAAATTCTTCGCGCGTCCACACATCTACGTTGGGCATTCGGGCCTGTAGCCCTCGCCTGACATTCTGGATCGAAGCACCAGCTTGAACCCTCACCAGGATGAACATGGTCTCTTCAGGCCGTAAGTTGATGTAGCGCGATCCATCCGCATAAGACGTGAAAACATAAGGGCTCCCCAGGAACGAGCTAAAACCTGTGGTCTGGCCCGTTACATGGGCACGCTGCTCGTTGACCTCTACGTCCAGAGGCAAATGCTCCGCCACGTTCAAAAGCTCGGCATTACTTCTATCCACTACCAGCCCTTCCGGTTCAATCGCTGAAGTATCACCCGACATGCGTGGCATAGGAAACTGCGCGCCCACGTCGGAATCTGCTCCCACCAAGTCCACCAATTGATGGCTGCCGTCCGTCTTTCTGAATTGGACCAGCCTGGTGCAGATCCGGCTGGTATGATCGACTCCCCGGACACTGTGCGCGATCGCGCCCAAACGCCTTTCCACGGACACCGGAAATTCGAAGCATTGCACGCCCCTGCCCGTGATCCAGAGATCGGCGTCGGTCGAGTCGATAATCCTGGAAGAGGCCTGCAGGAATCCCAGCAGGATACTGCCCTGGAACACCATTAAAAAAACGGCGCACGTAATGCCGAGGACCGTCACCAAAAATCGGGTGCGATCGTGCGCGATGTTGTACCAGGCCAGTCGCATCCTTCGCTAAATCCTCATTGGGATCGCCGGGCGAGCAGGAGTTTCATCGGGTTTGGAACCAGCCATGCGGTGCGCTCGCGATACCTTTGATACTCCTCTGCGAGCGAACTGCGCGAGAACTTCGCTTCCTCGGCCTTGGCCGCCTGCCAATAGATGATGACCATCACTACCACGGTCGGAAGCAGCCACCACCGCGCCGTTCCGATTAACCCCGCCGACCAGGCCAGGACATAAGCGCAATAAAATGGATGCCGTATGAACCGGTAAGGGCCGTCTTCCACCAGATGAACCGGAACATCGGGAGAGAAAACCGCCGAAAGCCGCGCGGTCGAATTGGTGCGGATGGCCCACCAGAACAGTCCGAGCGACGATAAATAAAGGAGCGTGGCTATGAAGGCGCGTTCCTGTGCGATGCTGTTCGGCCAGAAAATCGCGACAAAGTGAAGGGCTGCAAATGCCCATCCACAGGCGGTAATTACGTTCATGCCGGCCGTCCTTCCCGACGGGCGCACGAAGAACTTCTGCATGCCCCAGGCGAAGCTGGCCAAGCAGCTAAACAATGAGAGCGCTAGTATAGCTTGCCAAGCGGATACCGCCATTGCTAAGACTCCTTGGTCTTTCGTTGGTCGCGGCGAAATGTCATCAGGCCACTCCGGTCGAGCGCTCCCAGGCCGCTTTCTCGGAAATAGCATCTACGCTGGGGTTCCTATTAGTATGCAGGAACGAGTTGGAGACTGCAATCCGTATTTCTTCCAGTGGTTTGCGGGCCGGTTTGGCGCAAATCACGGGAGTCGTCTCCAAGTAATTGCGGCAGTCATCGATCCAAGTCCGATAACGCGGGCTTGGGCGTTCTGAATCAAAACGTAGAATCTCCATCTCGCAGTTGTAGTGCGGATCGAAATAGGGCGGCAACTCACCCCCTCGCGCCCACAGCGACCCGCCACCGATCCTCCTCAGAATAGAGGAGGAGCCGTGCCGTGTCGTAACCGTGCTGATTCCCAGCGCGCCGCCGAACATTCTCGCTAATCCATAGGACGTCAAAACCATTCGAACCGCCTCGGTGGTGCATCGCAACGATTCAGATATTACCCATCCACCCATCTCTACATAGGAGCAGCGTCGCTTGCTTGCCAACCCCAGTTCAGCTTCAATGGCGCTTCGGAATGCCCGGCCCCACTCCTTGGATTGAGCCATCCCGGAACTGGAAACATTCAATTCCGAAAATGAAACTGTGGGGGCATGGGACAGGTAGCGAGTACAGGCTGCGACTCGACCTTTGTCATCCAGGGTCAGCAGATGCCAACTCTTGGGGTCAGCCGCCTGCACGTGCCGTCCATCCGCGGACAACTGAGACGCTTGAATCGCCCCATCTTCGAGATAAACTCTGCCGCGCAGTTTTTGCGCGTCGCTCAACAAGCGTTGATGCAATGACGCATCTTCGCTGCTGTTCGCAAAGGAATTCGCGGCGTGACGATCAGGCGCTAAGAGTATGAATCGCCGCCGTAAGTTGCTACCTATACTGGGGATCAAACGCACGCTGACGTACCTCCATACGGAAATGTATGAGCCTTCCGGGGAGCGTACTGGGTGAACTTGATATGGGTTGAGCGAGCAAAGCCCAACCTCTGGTTGAGGATACAGTACTACGAGAACCGCGGATTTCCAAGCTCCAAGCCCAAGTTGCCCAGGCCCAATCAGCGTCTGCTGAACCCAGGTTGCAAGTACCGCTTAAATTATTAAAGGTCGATGGTACCATCGGTCGCTCAGTACTTGCAAGAAGAATTTTTCATCTTTGAAATCCGGGTGTCATTCGGGGCTCAATTAATGATCGGTAGGTCACACAGAGTACTTTAGCTTGGCGAGTACCATGCCACCGCCAAACGTATGACAATGCGTAACAAAAAATACTAGCTATACTACTACGGAAAGTACTAAGATGAATAGTGCTGTCAGGTTCGGTCTATTCTCATGCGAACCCTAGGGGTTAGTGATGCTGGAATTCTTTCCAGTTTCCGAATCTGTCGCGCAGCAGTACACTTTTGTTGTCGGCTTCGCTTGAAGTCGGCCGGGGGTGAGAGAATTTTGTAGGTTGTGGTCGGGCGTTAACGCCAGGCTTGAGCGCAATCGTTTTCTCGCCAGCGGACGTGGCCGACCGCCGCGTCAATACCAGAATTTAAGCAAGTAGGGAAACCTTACTTGTCGGAGGAGACTAATGTATCGAAGCTCAAACTCAATTATCATGCGGGGCGTTGTTGCCGCTTTGTTTCTCGTGACTGCCGCTTCAGCGAGCGTCATCGGGAACTTAGATATCGGATCAGGCGGCATGGTCACCGTAACAATTACATCCGCGACTTTCAGTCCGGACCCAACCTCAGTTCCAGCTGGCCCACCCTGGAACGCGGAAGTGGCTGTCGGCACGAGCCTTGCTTTTAACGGTGGTCCGCTGGCAACTGGAGAGGGCGTAGACATTAACTCACCCCTCACTACGGCTAGCATTGGCGAAAATGATTTCCTGACATTTGCCTCGCATGCGAATCTGGTTTACAGCTTGACCGGAGTTGGCCCCGGTTCGTCGGACACAAATTGCGCTGCTGTCACGTCGATCGGTCAGTCCTGTTCCGTTTTCGCGGGATCTCCGATTGTTCTGACGCTCACTGGCAACGGCACATCGGCCAGCTTCATCGTGACCGGTGCGGTCAGCGATACAGGCACAGGCGGCTTGGCCACGGGTTCCAGCTACACGGGAACCTTCTCTGAACCGCTAGTTAAGCCGCTCCCCAACGGAAAATCACCAACCCCTGCTAACATCCAGGCGTTTTTCTGTCCGGGTGGCGTTTGCGACCCGAGCAAGAGTATCAGTACGCCGTTCTCGGGCACTTTCTTCGCGACCACGGTTCCGGAACCTCAAACAACTGCCCTTGTTCTCGGTGGCCTGCTGGTTCTTCTTGGCAAGGTAGGAATGCGGCGTCTTAATCGGAGCCGGTAGACTTTTCCTGTCAGTCCCGGTAGTCTGATCTTCACAGATTTTGACTGCCGGGGGACAGGTCAAGGCGCAGTATCAGTTGCAGTAGCGTCACTCACCGCCTCCAGGATCGGCAACTACTGATACATTCTCCTCACCTGAACCGTTGTCTGTTGTACTGCTGGGAACCGGCTTGCTAGGCATTGGATTGATGCGCAGGCGGCTGGTTCGGCGCTAAGCAGTTTTGCAAATCGCTAAGCACGGAACGTTCCGGAGGCGTTCCGTGCTCTTTTTTCTCCCATCCTTACTCCGCCCGCCTTCCGGCTCCTGTATTCTGAAGTCGTGCAGACCACTAGCACCAGCCATATGAAGCAACTGGTCGACAGCCTCCTCGACTTCGAAGACCGGCTACGGCAAGGTGGCGGCCCGAAAAAGGTAGAGAAACAGCATCGCGACGGTAAACTCACCGCGCGCGAGCGCATTTCTCAGCTGGTCGATCGCGGCTCCATGTTTCTCGAGGTCGGTCTGCTGGTCGCCCATGACCGCTACGACGGACAGGCCCCTGCCGCCGGCGTGATCACCGGGCTCGGTAAGATTGAGGGCCGGCCGGCCGTGATTGTCGCTAACGACGCCACCGTGAAGGCCGGTGCGTGGTGGCCCGAAACCATCACCAAAATCCTGCGCGCCCAGGAAATCGCCATGCGCAACCGCGTGCCGATCGTCTATCTGGTCGATTCGGCCGGCGTGAATCTGCCGTTCCAGGACGGAATCTTTCCCGGACAATACGGAGCCGGGCGCATCTTTTATTACAACTCGCTCATGCGCCGCAAGCTGCACGTTCCCCAGATCGCGGCCGTCATGGGCCCCTGTATCGCCGGAGGCGCCTATCTGCCCGCCCTGAGCGACGTCATCATCATGGTGGATGGCACCAGCTTCATGGGATTGGGAGGGCCCAACCTGGTGAAGGGTGCGGTGGGTCAGGTCGTCGATGCCGAATCGCTGGGTGGCGCGCGCATGCACACGGCATCCAGCGGCGTCGCACACTTCATGGCCAAGGATGACTCAGCTTGTCTTGATCTGATCCGCCAGAAGTTTCGTGCCATGCCTCCACCACCGCCGCTGCCCAAGGCTTCTCAACCACCCCAGCCCGCCGAAGGGCTATACGATCTGATGCCTTCCGATCACCGGCTGCCTTATAACATTGAGGATGCTATCGAGCGCATCTTCGACGGCGATGACTATCTGGAGTTTCAGCCGAACCATGCTCCTGAAATGTTGTGCGCCGAGGCCAAGCTCTCCGGGCGCACCGTCGCCCTGATCGCCAATCGCCGCGGTTTTCTCAAGACTGAGAGCGGTGCTCGAATCGGTGGCATTATCTACCCCGAGTCATCGCGTAAAGTCGCCTACTTCGTCGAAAACGCCGAGCGCAATAATGTACCGCTCATTTATCTTCAGGACGTCTCCGGATTCATGGTCGGCGTCGAAGCTGAGCGCGCGGGAATCATTCGCGCCGGAGCTGAAATGGTGGAGACGATGGCCTGCTCCACCGTGCCCAAAATCATCCTCACTCTCAATCACGCCAGCGGCGCTGGTTACTACGCCATGGCGGGCCAAGGCTTCGATCCCAGCTTCACTTTCGGATGGCCCACCGCTCGCATCGGCGTAATGGAAGGCGATTCTGCCGTCCAGGCCGTGCACGGCCCGGAACTCGAAAAACTGAAGTCCGAAGGCAAGCCGGTTCCCGAGGAACTCCAGCAGCGCATTGAAAAAACGCGCGCCGATTATGAACGTTGGCTCGATTCCCGCTACGCCGCCGCGCGCGGTCACATGGACGCCATCATTGATCCTCTGGAAACACGCCGGGTCCTCACTTTCGCGCTTGAAGTCGCTTGCGCCTCCCAGCATCGCCGGCATTTAACGCTGGAAACACTGTAATGAGCGTTCCAGCGCGGCGTCGGGTCGGTCGCGCGCTCCGCCCCGGCGGACCGGAGGTCATCGAAATCGGCGAGGAGGACCTGGCGCCGCTAAAAGCTGGTGAGGCGCTGGTCGAAGTCGCCGCCGCCGGACTGAACCATGCTGAAACTTTGATCCGCTCCGGTAGTTACGCTGTCCGTCTTCCTTTTCCGCATGCCGTCGGCGGAGAAGGAGCCGGCACCATAATTGCCACTGGGCCGGATGTGAATGTGCCGGTCGGAACACGGGTCTGCTGGGCGGCAGTCCTCGGATCTTGCGCTACTCACGTCATCGCGCCTGCCTTTTTCTTAGCGCCGATCCCTGAGGGTCTTAGCTTCGAAGATGGCGCCTGCCTGGCGGTAGCCGCTCTGACTGCTGGAGGTCTGGCGCGTGTTTGGCCGGTAGAAGGCCAGGTTGCGGTTGTATGGGGCGCCGCTGGAGCGGTAGGCCGCATGCTGGTCGCGCTACTGGCGGATCGCGGCGCCCGCGTCATCGGAATTGCCAGCGGGCAGCGAGTGGACGCGGTGCGCGCCGCCGGAGCGGTCCACGTAATCGATCGCGTTAGCGAAGATGTGCGTACGGCGGTCCACTCGCACTCGGCAGGCCGGGGAGCAGCGGTGGTGTTTGATCCCATCGGAGCATCAACATTTGAGACCAGCTTGCAATTGCTTGCGCCGCGCGGCTGTCTGATCAACTACGGCGAGTTGTCAGGACCCGTTCCGTCCGTCAACCTTCATCAACTGTTTCCTAATTCGGCATTCGTGACGAAGTACAACGGCAGGCACTGGGTGGAAGGTCTGCAGGAGTTCGCTGGACTTATCTCGGCCGGGCTAGCGCTGGCTGTCAAGCGCCCTGCGATCCTCAGCGATGTCGCCGGACGTTTTCCGCTCGATCGCATCGCAGATGCCTACCGGGCCATGGAAGCCGGCGCGCCGGGCAAGGTCCTGGTGCTCCCGCGCTGAAGATAATTCGTGTCCGTTTTCCCGGCGATGAAATCCGGATCGGGCATGATGCGCTGGTGCAGCGGGATGGTCGTATAAATGCCTTCGACCACAAACATATCCAGCGCGCGGCGCATGCGCGCGATGGCCTCGGTCCGGTCGCTGTCCATAAGCGATCAGCTTCGCGACCAGTGAATCGTAGATAGGGCGGAATCACGTAGTCGGTATAGGCGGCGGTGTCCACGCGGATGCCGATGTCGCCCGGCAGATTGAAGCGCGGTGATGCGGCCTGGCGATGGCGCGAACGTATCCGGATTTTCGGCGTTGATGCGGCATTCGATGGCGTGGCCGCTGAAGGTCACCGGCTGCTGGAATAATCTCGCGGCAGGCGATGTACCGGCGGCGATCAGGATCTGGCTCTTCACCAGATCGATGCCCGGTGATCGCCTCGGTCACCGGATGCTCCACTTGAATGCGCGCGTTCACTTCGATGAAGTAAAGATTGCCGGTCTCGTCCATCAGGAATTCGATGGTGCCGGCGTTGGTGTAGCCGATGCTGCGCATGGCCTCGCGCAAGCCGGCCGCGCATCTTCTCGCGCAGCTCGGGATCATGGCGCGGTCGAGGGCGCTTCTTCCAGCAGCTTCTGATGCCGCCGCTGGATGGAGCACTCGCGCTCGCCCAGAATCTCGACGTTGCCATGCTCGTCGGCCAGCACTTGAAACTCGATGTGCCGCGGCGCCTCGATCAGCTTCTCCATGTACATGTCCGGGACAGAGAACGGCGCGCCTGGCTTCCTGCTGCGCCTGCGTGAGCATGCGACGGCAATTCGGAGGCTTCGTGCACCATGCGCATTCCGCGGCCGCCGCCGCCGGCCGACGCCTTCAGCATCACCGGATAGCCGATCTGCTCGGCGATCTCCAGCGCCTCTTCGGCGCTCTTGAGAATCCCTTCCGATCCGGGCAGGATGGGCACGCCGCACTTCGGCCATCGCCGCGCGGGCATGCTGCTTCAAGCCCATGGCGCGCGTGACACCGCGGCTTGGGGCCGATGAACTTGATCTCGGACGTTTCGCAGACTTCGGCGAAATCGGCGTTCTCGCTCAAGAAACCGTAGCCGGGATGAATGGCGTCGACGTTGGTGATTTCGGCGGCGCTGATCACCGAAGGAATGTCCAGATAGCTGCGCGCGCTCTTGGCCGGCCCGATGCAGATGGCTTCGTCGGCGAAGCGCACGTGCAGGCTGTGGCGATCGGCTTCCGAATAGACGGCGACGGTCTTGATGCCCAGATCCTTGCAGGCGCAGATGACGCGAACGGCGATTTCGCCGCGATTGGCGATCAGGATTTTCTGGAACATATGTCAGCGCGGGCGAATGGCGAACAGGGCTTCTCCGTACTCCACGGCGCGGCCGTTCTCCATCAGCTTGGCCACGACGGTGCCGGCCACTTCCGACTCGATTTCGTTCATCAGCTTCATCGATTCGATGATGCAGAGCACCTGGCCCGGCTCCACCGCGTCGCCCACTTTGACGAACGGCTGGATCGCCGGGCTTCGGCGCGTCGTAATATGTGCCGACGATCGGAGACTTCTGACGATGTGCTCGTTCGCGGCGGGCGGCGGCGCGATGCCGGAGATTGCGGGACCGACGCGTGGCCTGTCCCGTCGACTCCGATGGGTTGGGCGAGTAGCCGGACGTGCGCGGACATCGTGATGTCCTGCATCGCTGTCCATCGTCCGGCGAATGCGAACGCGGTCCTCGCCGCGCTGCACTCCAACTCGGCGATGCCGCTGTCCACCACCAGCTGGATCAGCTCTTTGATTTCTTCATTCGACATTCTAGAGAAGTATTAACTCCTTGGAAGTGGGCGTGAGAACTTCGCACCCGTTCTTGGTCACCAGCACGGTGTCTTCGATGCGAATTCCGCCGAAGCCCCGGATGTAAGCGCCAGGTTCAATTGTAATCACCATGCCCGGCCTCAAGTCTGGTCTTGTCGCGCCGGCCCAGGCGCGGCGCCTCGTGAATTTCCAGGCCCAGGCCATGGCCGGTGGAATGCACGAACTCTTTTCCCAGGCCCTTCCGATTCCAAGCACTCGGCGCGCCGCGCGGTCCACGTGTGCCGCTGTAACGCCCGGCCGAACCGCGTCAATGGCGGCCAGTTGAGCTTTCAACACCGCGTCGTACATGCTGCGCACGCGACTGGCTGGGCTTGCCGAGGAACAGCACGCGGGTCATGTCGCTCATGTAGCCATCCTGGCACGCGCCCATGTCAATCAATAATAGTTCATCGTTCGGCGAGCTTCCGGGCGTGGGCTGCGCGTGGGGCAGGGCGGAGCGCGGTCCGATGGCCACGATGGTTTCGAAAGCGGCTTTCTCGGCGCCCAGCCGCCGCATCTGGTATTCGAGCTCGGCGGCGATCGCGGATTCCCGCGACGCCCGGGCGGATGGACTCGACGGCCTTTTCGAACGCCTCGCGAATTGGTCAGCACGCTGCGGCGGATGCGCGCGATCTCGTCGTCCGATTTGACCATCCGCAGCCTGTCGACCACCGGCCCGATCGGCTTGAGCGTCACGCCCAGCGGCAGCGCTTTCTTCGAGCCGCTGATGCACTTCATAAAGCATGCGCGAAGCTTCAAATCCGACGCGCTTGATCCGTTTCTTGCGGCGAATGGTCTGGAGCGGCGGCTTGATCGAGCGGGCCTCTTGGTGACGGTCTTCACCTCGCAGGTACATTCCTCCGCGGCCTGAATGGTGAAGCGCGGATCGGTGAACAGCGTTTGCGATTCGGGCGTCAGCAGCAGCAGGCCGTTGTCGCCGGTGAAGCCGCTGAGGTAGCGGACATTCGGCGGCGCGGAAACCAGCAGCGCGTCGATCTTCAGCTCGCCGAACGGAATGGCAGCGCGATCAGCCGACACCAGCAGCAGCTTTCCGGTGGTCTTGCGGCCTTCCAGATCGCGATGCGCCTGGGCGGCCTCCGAAAGCGGATAGACCTTGTGGATATGCAGCTTCAGTTTGCCTTGGCCGATCCAGTTCAGCACGTCGCCGGCGCGCCAGTCCAATTCTTCGACGGTGGCTGAGTAATTGGCCAGCGATGGGACGGGTCAGGAACAGCGAGCCTTTCTGGCTCAGAATGAGCGGCGCAAAATCCGGTCACCGGCGCCGCTGGCGTTGCCGAAGCTGACCATCATGCCGCGCGGGCGCAGGCAATCCAGGCTCTTCATGAAGGTGGATTGGCCGACCGAATCGTAGACCACGTGCATCGCCCTTGGCCTTGGCGGCGAAGTCTTCCTTGGTGTAGATGATCACTTCGTCGGCGCCGGCTTCTTTGGCTTGCTTGGCTTTCTCCTCGGTGCCCACGGTTCCGATGACGCGCGCGCCCAGCATCTTCGCCATCTGGACCAGCAGCCGCCCGGTGCCGCCGGCCGCGGCGTGAATCAGGCAGGAGTCGCCGGGCTTCAGCGGATAGGTGGAGTGGGTGAGGTAATGCGCGGTCATGCCTTGCAGCATCGCGGCGGCGGCGGTCTCGAAATCGACCGAAGCGGGAATCTTCACCAGTTGCCAGGCTGGAACGACGGCGTATTCGGCATAGGAGCCGCGCGCCATGGCATAAGCGACGCGATCGCCCGGCGGCGACGTTCGTCACATCGGGCCCGACGGCTTCCACGGTGCCCGCGCCTTCGCTGCCGAGCACGATCGGCGGCGGCGCGGGATAAACGCCCTTGCGGAAATAGATATCGATGTAATTGACGCCGGACGCGGCGATCTTGACCAGCGCCTGGCCCGGGCCGGGCGACGGGTTTCGGAATGTCGCGCATATTCAGATTCTCGACGCCGCCGGGCTGTTCGACAAAGACAGCTTTCATAGTGTTCGTAGTTTCCTCCGAAGGTGGACGGTTACTGCGTACAAGATCAGGTATAGCAGGGTGAACGGGAACAAGACCACTCGCGCGAGCGTGCGGACCGCGCCCGAGCCGGTGAGGCCGGCGCGAAACAGAATGAAATAGCGAATGGTGGCCAGGTGCCCGCGGTCCAGCCAGAAGTAGTCGCCGTTTTCGTTGAGGACGAAGACTTTGCCGGGCAGCCGCGCGGCCAGCATCCATTTCCACTTGGTCATGATGGGTTCGGCCGAGCAAATGATGCCGACGATGCTGTAGCCGTTGGCGCCGAGTTCTTTGTAGAGGCGCTTGCGCGCCGGGCCGGCGGGATAATCGGTGACGCGGTAGACCGCGCCTTGCTCCGGGCGGAAATTCTTCGGCACGCCGGCGTAGCAGGTGACCAGGTCGCAGGTCATTTCAGGATGATTTCGTAAAGGACCGGGAGCAGATTCTCGAATAGATCGCGGCTGCCGCTCTCGACCAGAAGGACGCGCGAGAACGGCGGAACGGATCGGGTGAAGAAGTGACGCATCGACGTGGCGGGCTAGGTCAGCTCGAAGAAGGCCGCGACGGGGGAGGAGAAGCCGGGGAGGAGCGGATCTGTCGATGGACTGATCGGCCTTCAGTTCGCGAACCGAGTCGCGAGTGTGAACCATCACCGATCGGCTTCGGGAAAGACGACCCAGACCGAGCTGAGAACCGCTGCCAGATAGGCGTCGACTTTGTTCTTCAGATGCTTCGCCGTGTCGCTCGGGCGACACGACTTCGATCGCAAGTTCGGGCGCACCCTGAATGATTCTGTTCTTCGCCGGCTCAGGCGGTTGCGACTGCAATGACGCGACAGTCAGGAATGAATGTATCATGTTCGCTCGACCTGGGAGCCGATTTCAACTAGCGTGTCCAAGGTAGCTTTGAGCATGGGCGTCAAGATAGCCGACCAAAATTCGGTTGATGCGATTCTTGATCCTGTCATGTATGCGGGAAGGTGGAGGCATTTGACGACCTCGCCTCCGATCAGTTCGTCCTTGAACCGATTGCCGTGTTGGTCGAATTCCTCGGGCAGCGCCAGGAACTGATCGGACGTGAGGAGGGTAGTCGCCGCCATCGCTACTATTCTAGCGCGCGTGGCCTTAGACGCCCCAGCAGTAGTCTTCCACCACTTTGTCGACGTTTTCGTCCTGCTCGGTCAGGCGCATCAGCTCCAGGCGGATGGCGTCCACCAGCGCGCCCCAGCTGGCTTCGATCACGTTGTCGGAGACGCCGACCGTGGCCCAGCTCCGGCGATGATCGGACCATTCCACCAGCACGCGCACCTTGGCCGCCGTGCCTTTCTTCGGCTCCAGCACGCGGACCTTGTAGTCGGTCAGGCGGACGTTCTTCACTTGCGGATAGACATTGGAAAGGCACTGGCGCAGGCACAGATCGAGCGCGTTCATGGGACCTTGGCCGGTGGCGCTGGCGGTATGGACGCTGTCCTGGATGCGCAGCGTGACCGTGGCCGTGGTCCCGCCCACCAGGCGCGTGGTGACGTCGTAGTTCACCACTTCAAACACGCTCCAGCCGGGATGCAGCGCCTCGCGAACCAGCAGCTCGAAGGTGCCTTCGGCGGCTTCCAGCTCGTAGCCTTGGTGCTCCAGATCCTTGATGCGCTCCAGCAACTGGCGCCGCGCTTCGGAATCCAGGCGCTCGGCCAAGACCGTGCTGCTTCAGCTTGTAGAGCACATTGCCGCGGCCCGGAAAGATCGCTCAACAGCACGCGCTGCCGGTTGCCGACCATCTCCGGCTTCACGTGCTCGTAAGTGGACGAGTCCTTCAACACCGCGCTCACATGCACGCCGCCCTTGTGGGCGAACGCGCTGTGGCCGACATAGGGCTGATCGTTGCGCATCGGCAGATTGGCCAGCTCGGCGATATAGCGCGCCACCGTGGTCAGGTTCTGCAGCTTCTCGCGGCCGATGGTGGTGTGGCCGAGCTTCAGCTCCAGATTCGCGATGATGGACACCATATTGGCGTTGCCGCAGCGCTCGCCATAGCCGTTGATGCAGCCTTGCACGTGCGTGCAGCCGGCTTCCACGGCGGCGATGGTATTGGCCACCGCGACATCGCAATCGTTATGCGTATGGATGCCGATGCACGCCGTCGAAGCGCTTGCGAACTTCCGAGACCACTTCGACGATGCGATGCGTCAAGTTGCCGCCGTTGGTGTCGCACAGGCACAGCACGTCGGCGCCGGCCTTCTTGGCGGCTTCGAGCGTCCGCAGGGCGAATTCCGGGTTGGCGTTGTAGCCATCGAAGAAGTGCTCGGCGTCGTAGACCACTTCGCGGCCGTGGTCCTTGAGATACTTTACGGTTTCGCCGATCAGCTGCAGATTCTGCTCTTCGTCGATGCCGAGCGCCCGATGCACGTGCAGATCCCAGCTCTTGCCGAAAATGGAAACCGTGGGCGTCTCCGCGTCCAGCAGCGCGCGCACGTTGGGATCCTGATCCACCGTGTTCTTGGCGAAGCGCGTGGATCCGAACGCGGTGAGCCGGGCGTGCTTCAGCTTCACTCTTTGGCGCGCTTGAAGAACTCCTTGTCCTTGGGATTGGAGTTGGGCCATCCGCCCTCAATATAATCGATACCCAGCTCGTCCAGCTTCTGCGCGATGATCAGTTTGTCGTCGACGGAGAATGAGACGGCCTCGCCCTGCGTGCCGTCCCGGAGCGTTGTATCGAATGTTTGGATGCGCATGGAACTACTTGGTGACCGCCGCGGCCTCTTGCTCCTGCGGTACGCCTTCCTCCTTCTTTTTCTTGCTCAAGAATGTCATCATCTGGCGGAGTTCTTTGCCCACGCGTTCGATCGGCTGATCATGGCCGGCCTGCCGCATGGCGAGGAACTTGTGACGGCCGGTCTTGTTTTCGTCGATCCACTCCTTGGCGAACTGGCCGGATTGAATCTCGGACAGAATCTTCTTCATTTCCTTGCGCGTCTCGGCGGTGACGATGCGCGGGCCGCGCGTGTAATCGCCATACTCGGCGGTGTCGGAAACCGAGTAGCGCATATAGCCGAGGCCGCCCTCATAGATCAGATCGACAATCAGCTTCACTTCGTGCAGGCACTCGAAATAGGCGATTTCAGGCGCGTAGCCGGCTTCCACCAGGGTTTCAAAGCCTGCGCGGATCAGTTCGCTGACGCCGCCGCACAGCACGGACTGCTCGCCAAACAGATCGCTTTCGGTCTCTTCCTTGAAGCTGGTCTCGATCACGCCCGCCTTCAGACATCCGAGCGCCAGAGCGTAGGCCAGCGCGTTTTGGAGCGCGTTCATGGAAGGATCCTGATGGATGGCCACCAGCGCCGGAACGCCCACGCCTTCGGTGTACAGCTCGCGCACGCGATGGCCGGGAGCCTTGGGCGCGATCATCGAAACGTCCACGTTGGCCGGCGGCTTGATTTGTCCGAAGTGAATGGTGAAGCCGTGCGCGAACATCAGGGTCTTGCCCGCGGTCAGGTTCGGAGCGATTTCGTTGTTGTACAGATCGCCTTGGATATGATCCGGCACCAGGATCATCGCGACGTCGGCGCCTTTGATGGCATCGCCAACGCTCAGCACTTTGAGCCCCGCCGCCGCTGCCTTGGCCGCGCTCTTGCTGCCGGGATGCAGGCCCACCGTTACGTTCACGCCGCTGTCGCGCAGGTTGAGCGCATGCGCGTGGCCCTGGCTGCCGTAACCGATGATGGCTACCGTCTTGCCCTTGAACCGGCTCAGATCGCCGTCTTTTTCGTAATATCGTTTTGCCATGTGTTTCTTAGTGTCTCGTTTCCAGTTTTTCGTCAGCTTCGTCCACCGCCGCGTTCCTCGGAACCGGCGGCGCCAGGCGCAGTTTCTTGGCTTCGAGCGACACCGCGATCGCTCCCGAGCGCGTCACTTCGATCTCGCCGTAGCTGCGCATTACGTCGATGAATTCATCCAGCTTCTCCGAATCGCCGGTAGCCTCGAGCGCAAAACCTTCGGTGGAAGAATCCACCACGCGCGCGCCGAAGATTTCCGCTTCTTTCAAGATCGCGGTGCGGCTGGCCAGCGGAGCGCGCACGCGCAGCAGCGCCATTTCGCGCTTGACGGCCGGAGAATCGGTCAGATCGGACGCTTGCAGCACGTTGACCAGCTTGTTCATCTGCTTGATCACCTGCGAGCGCAGTTGCGGCTCGATGTCGACCACGATGGTCATGCGCGAAAGCGTCGGGTCGAGCGTCCGCGCGACGGTCAGGCTCTCGATGTTATAGCCGCGCGCGCTCAAGCACGCCGGTGATGCGCATCAGCGAGCCCGGCTTGTTTTCGACCAGGAGTGAAATCAGTTGCAGCATCGTTCCGCCTACGCTTCCACCGGTTGCGGCGGTCCCAGCACCATTTCGTTGATCGCGCCGCCGGCCGGCACCATCGGATACACGTTCTCAAACGGCGACACGCGCACATTCAGCAGGTAGGGACCGGGCTCGCGCACCGCTTCTTCGAGCGCCGGAGCAAGCTCATGCGCGCCTCTCGATGGTGCGGCCTTTGAATCCGTACGCGCCGGCCAGCTTCTCGGCATCCGGGAACGAAGTCGAGCTCCGCCTGGGACAGCCGGTTGTTGTAGAACAGCTCCTGCCATTGCCGGATCATGCCCAGATAGCCGTTATTCACCACGATGATCTTGATCGGCAGCGCGTGATTGGCGATGGTGGCGAGTTCGGGAATCGACATCTGGAATCCGCCGTCGCCGACGATGGCGAACACCAGCTTGTCGGGCCGCGCGAACTGCGCGCCGATGGCCGCATGGCAGGCCGAAGCCCATGGAGCCCAGGCCGCCCGAGTTGATCCACAGGCGCGGGCGAGTTGAAGCGGATGAACTGCGCCGCCCACATCTGGTGCTGGCCGACATCGGAGGTGACGATGGCGCGCCCGCCGGAGAGCCGGTCGATTTCGCGCATCACGTGCTGCGGCTTGATCTCGGTGGTCGAAACTTCGGGCGTCAGCGGATGCTCGGCCTTCCACTCGCGAATCTGCTTCCACCAGGCGGCGCGGCCGGCGGCGTTCTGTTCGCGGCTCTGCCGGCGCCAGTTTCGTGCAGCACTTTGTTGAGCTTTTCCAGCACGCGCTTGACGTCGCCCACGATGGGCAGGTCGGCCGCGCGGTTCTTGCCGATCTCGGCCGGATCGATGTCGACGTGAATCACTTTGGCATGCGGCGCGAAGGCCGCCAGGCGTCCGGTGACGCGATCGTCGAAGCGCACGCCCAGGGCGATCAGCAGATCGGCGTTGCGTCATGCCCATGTTCGCGGCGTAGCTGCCATGCATACCCGGCATGCTGATGTAATTCGGATGCTCGGCCGGCAAGCCGCCCAGGCCCATCAGCGTGGTCACCGCGGGAGCGTCCAGTCAGCTCCACAAACTCGCGCAGTTCGTCCGATGCGTTGGCCGCGATGATGCCGCCGCCGGCATAAACAAACGGCCGCTGCGATTCCCAGATCATCTGCGCCGCGCGCCGGATCTGGCCGGTGTGTCCTTCGGTGAAAACCTTGTAGCCGGGAAGATGGATGGACGAAACCGGCGTGTAGTGCGCCTGCGCCTGAAACACGTCTTTGGGGATGTCCACCAGCACCGGGCCGGGGCGGCCGCTGGAGGCGATGTAGAACGCCTCATGCACCACCTGCGGCAATTCCGCGATGTTCTTCACCAGGAAATTGTGTTTGGTGCAGGAGCGCGTGATGCCGAACGTGTCGGCTTCCTGAAACGCGTCGCTGCCGATCAGCTTGGTGGAAACCTGGCCGGTGATGGCGACCACCGGAATGGAGTCCATCATGGAATCGACCAGGCCGGTGACCAGATTGGTGGCGCCGGGTCCGGAGGTGGCGCAGCAGACGCCCACGCGCCCCGTGGATCGCGCGTAGCCCTCGGCCGCGAACGCGGCATTTTGCTCGTGCCGCACCAGGATGTGGCGGATGGGATGGTCGTACAGAGCGTCGTACAGCGGCAGCGTGACGCCGCCGGGATAGCCGAAAATGCAATCTACGTTCTCGCGAACCAGGCACTCCAGCAGAATCTGGGAGCCGGACATCAGCTTCGATTCCGTTACGCCGCTCGTTCGATGCGCAGGGACTCGTCGACATCTTATCCTCCAAACTCGTGCCCAAAATCGGACCTCTAAAATCAAAAAGGCCATCGGGTGGGTTTTTCTTCCCCACCCGATGGCCTTTCGGAAACTCTTTGTCCGAAGCCCTCAAGCGGGGCTGGGTACGGCGACCTGAATAATAATGGGCCGAAGCTTCGGAACTTGACCAGCTTGAAAAGACAGAGGCAACCACGCCCGGTAGAGCGGAGATCACGCTGGCTTGTCCTTTCGAAGCGATCATTGGATCTAGATTATCCCAGCAGCGCCGCAAATGCAAGAGGGTCTTTGTATAAATTATGTTAATGCAAGATTCGCAATGCTCTCGCTATTTGCTTGCAGGAGGCGTCGCCATGAGGATCCTGATTATTGGCGGGACGGGATTTATCGGACCGTTCGTAGTCCGCGATTTGGTGGAGCAAGGACACGACTTGACTGTGTTCCATCGCGGAAATGCCAAACCGACTCTGCCATCCTCAGTACGGCGAATGGTTGGCGACCGGAACGATCTGGCGGCGCATCGGCAGGCAATCGAACAGCTGTCACCCGATGTTGTACTCGATTTCCTATTGAGCGATGCGAGCCAGGCGCAGGCTTTGATGGACACGCTTCGGGGGCTGACCTCGCGCGTGATCGCAATCAGCAGCCAGGACGTATATCGGGCTTACGAGGTCCTGCTAAAGAAGACACCTGGACCGCTGCAGGAGCTGCCGATCACCGAAGAATCGGAACTGCGAACGCAGCTGCACCCCTACGATCGAGAACACCTGCGTCGAAGCCAGGCGGCGTTTTCGTGGGTTACCGAAGAGTACGACAAGATCCCAGTGGAAAAGATAATCATCGGGGGACAGTAAATTGCCAGGTACGGTGCTTCGGCTTCCGATGGTCTATGGGGCGGGCGATCCACTGCATCGGTTTTTCGCAACAGTTAAAAGAATGGACGATGGTCGTCCTGCGATCGTGATTCAGGAGGATCTCGCAAGATTCATCCCCCCGCGCGGATATGTAGAGGATGTTGCCGCAGCTGTCGGGCTGGCCACGGTTTCCGAACAGGCAGCCGGTAGGATCTATAACATTGCCAGCGAGCAAAACTTCTCGGAGCTGGAATGGGCGCGCAAGATCGGTGACGCGATCGGCTGGCGGGGCTCGTTCGTTTCAGTGGCCGCCGACAAGATCCCCCCGCACCTGTTGATGCCAGTGAACGGTGCGCAGGATTGGGTAATCAGCAGCAAGCGCATCCGGGAGGAGCTGGGATTTGTGGAACCGTGCTCGCTGGATGCCGGAATTGAACGGACTATTGAGTGGGAGCGGGCGAATCCTCCCACAATCGATCCGAAGCTGTTCGATTATGCGGCTGAAGACGCGGTTATCAAGCACTACACAGCAGCGCGCGCCTAGGTTTTAGGCAAGAACCGGCGGATTCCCAAATCGTAGACCAGGCCGCCGATCAAGCCGCCCACAATCGGCCCCACGATCGGAACCCAGAAGACCAGCTCGCCATCGGTCAGACCATTGTTCTTGAATCCGGCCACCACGGTGAAAAGCCGCGGGCCGAAGTCGCGCGCCGGATTGATCGCATAGCCGTGCATGCCGCCGAACGACATGCCGATCACCACCACAACCAGCCCGATCATCAGCGGTGTCAAATTCGCCGGCGGCTGATTGCGCTCGTCGGTGATGGCGAAAATCATCAGCAGCAGCAGCGCCGTGCCGATGGTTTGATCCAGCAGCCCGGCCGACGGGACGTCGGGGAACGCCGGGAAGGTGGTGAAGACGCCGGCGGTGTGGTCGAGTTGCGGATCGGCGCGCAGAAACGCGGGATGATAATTCCAGAACACCAGCGCCGCCGCCACGAATGCGCCCGGCCATCTGGGCGATAGAATAGGGAATCACTTTGCTCCAAGGGAATCCGCGAAACGCAGCCAGCGCAATTGTCACGGCGGGATTCAGATGCGCGCCCGAGATTTTGCCGGCGATGTAGATGCCCATGGTCACGCCCAAGTCCCCAGGCCAGCGTGATGTTGGTGTAGCCGCCCTTGACGATTTCGCCCGGCAGGCCGTGGCCGAACAGAATGCACCATGGCGACCACGCCGTTCCCGAACAGGATCAGGACCATCGTTCCCAGAAATTCGGCCAGCAGTTCGGCCGTCAGATTCTGTTTCATGTGAAGCGTGGATTTTATCATTAATGACCGATGTTCCGTTTCGCGGTATATTTTTGCAATGAGAACAATGCTGTGCTGGGCCGCTGCCGGGTTATCGATCGCCACGGCGCAGACGCGCAAAGTTTCCGACGCCGAGGTGCAGCGAGTCCACAGATCCGCGCTCCTGATCGACACCCACAACGACATCACCAGCCGCACCGTCGACGGCTACGACATCGGCAAGGCCAAGAACGACGGCCACACCAATCGTCACCGCGCTCAAGGAAGGCGGCGTGGGCGCGCAGTTCTTCGCGGTCTACGTCGCGGCCAGCTACGTGAAGGGCAACCACTCGGCGCACCGGACGCTGGAGATGATCGACACCGTGCGGCACGACATCGTCGGGCGCTATCCCAACGATTTCGTGCTCGCCACCACCGCCGACGACATCGAGCGCATCCACAAGCAGGGCAAAATCGCGGCGCTGATGGGCATCGAAGGCGGCCACGCCATCGAAGACAGCCTGCGCCTGCTGCGCGATTATTACGATCTCGGCATCCGCTACATGACGCTGACGCACACCAACACCAACAACTGGGCGGATTCCTCGGGCGACATCGACAAAGCCGGCGTCGAGCATCACAACGGGCTCACGCGATTTCGGCAAGCAAGTGGTGCGCGAGATGAACCGGCTGGGCATGATGGTGGATATTTCGCACGTCGCCGACAAAACCTTTTGGGACGCGCTGGACGTCGAGCAGGGCGCCGATCTTCGCGTCGCATTCCTCCTGCCGCGCGCTGTGCAACGTTCCGCGCAACATGACGGACGAGATGATCGTGGCGCTGGCCAAGAAAGGCGGCGTGATGCAGATCAACTTCAACTGCGGATTCCTGTCGCAGAAATCCGGCGGCGGCCGAGAAGAACGTGCAAGCCAGCACGCTGCCGGGAGCGCGCGGCGAAGACGCCACCATCGCGGAGTACCGCAAGAAAGTGCCGCCGCGCCACGCTCGCCGACGTGGTGGCGCATATCGATCACGTCGTGAAGATCGCGGGCATCGACGCGGTGGGAATCGGCAGCGATTTCGACGGCGTCTCCTGCACGCCGGAAGGGCTGGAAGATGTCTCGAAATTTCCGAACCTCACGCGCGCGCTGCTGGAAAAAGGCTATTCGGCTGAAGATATCCGCAAGATCTATGGCGGGAACTTGCTGCGGGTGATGCGAGCGGTGGAGGCGGAATCAAAAAGACTGCGCGGAGCTTAGTGGAAGCAGAAACAAAAAAGGCTGCGCGGGACCAGCGCGCAGCCGTAAGGAGACCGAACTAGACGCCCGAATGTCTCTTCGAGTTCGTCTTGGGAGTGGGGGAAACCGCGTGAACCGTCCGTGCGCTGCGGACGACTTGTGTCTTATGACTAGCAACCGGAGTGGCGTTGGCCGAGAATGCCAGACGGAAAGAGTCCATCAGCAGCAGCCCTAACGCCAGGATGATGAATCCATATTTAATCATCGGCCGGAGCCGGATGCCTGCTGTCTGCACCCGGCCCGTTTCTTCCCTCGATTCTTCCGGTATGAGCAGGGGCGAATGGTCGGGTGACCAACGGTTCCACTGCTCAAGTCCTCGAATCACGATAGGGCTAGTCATAAATATTGCTCCTCGATCTATTTCTTTTTGCTAATTAGCGAGTGGCCAGGGGAACATAAGCCATGGCCAGGCGGGCGCCGCTGTTGGCTACTTCCTTTTCCCGGCTCGTCATGATGAACGAATACCCCGGAGCCCCGGGCATCCAGATGGAGGACAGGAAGCAGTCGCCGCTATAGCAACGGAATATCAGCCGCGCATCGTTTTTGCCGGTCTCGCGTGCTTGGGTGCCCAACAAAATGGAATTGTTCGTTTCAGCGTTGCGTAGCTGGAGGACGCTCGAGTAGCTGTCCTTCGACACGCTATAGGTGCCGGCGGGAAGGTTGGCCTTGCCGGCATGGAAATCAAACGGGATTTCAGCCGTTTCACTGTCTTGGGCCATGAGCGCGGGACTCCACAGCAGGGCGGCGAGTCCGGCTCCAACGACGAAATTACGAATCTGAGTTTTCATGGTGATTCTCCTTTTTTCGATTAGCGGGGCGGCTGCCCGTCCCGGTTTCTCGTCCGCTTTCTTTGCTTTGCAGGCGCTCTAAGGGCATTTGCTTAGCCAAAGCTAAGCCCTCTAAGTATCAAGAGGTTAGGACATACTTGCGGTAAAGGGAGAATCAAAAGGCGAATTTGCTAACCGATTGATTACTGCTAAGGCAGTTGGCCGCCGATATGGTGAAGACAGTACGCCGCTGCGGTCTAACGGCTTACGCCGGCGCTACAAGAAGGAAAAATCATGAACTACGTCATTAGAATGGCAGTTGACCGGTTCAAGCTTTGGCTCGCAACACCCAAGGTCAGGATATGATCGAATATGCCCTGATGGCGGGCTTTGTGGCGGTCGCCGCTGGGGCGATCATGCCCAATTTCGTAAGCACCATCAGCGTGATTTTCTCGCAGGTTACTAGCGTCTTAACAACCGCCGGTTCGCAGAGCTGATCGTCCGAAGGCGGGCCACGGGCCTGCTCCCGTCGCCGCCGCATCGAAGATGTGCGGTAAATTATTGCAAGGTGTGCTCGCCGGCTGAAAGCGACGAGTCTTGAATCCTTGACTAACGGAGCCGATCCCAGGCTGGTAGCAGTGCGTGGTCCTATGAAGGGATCAATCTGCGCGCTGCCAGAAGGCGATTACTCGGTCGGCCGTAACTCCACTTGCAACCTCAATCTGGAAGACCACGCGGTTTCACGCAAGCACTGCCTGTTCGTCCGTTCGGGCCGCCAATGCACTGTTAAAGATCTGGAAAGCCGCAACGGCACCTTCGTAACGGCACGCCGGTAACCGAGCAGAACTCGAGCAGGGCGACGAGATCCGGATCGGCGGGTCGGTTTTTTGTTATCTGGTGGATCGCGATCGCTCCGCCAAGCTCGTCGGGAGACTTCAAGACCCGGCAGTTGCAGGTGACGATTCCGCTTACTTGTCTCGTCTGGCCATTACTGTTCTTCCACCTTCGGCGCGCGCGCTGCACGACCTGCGGACGCTGCTGCGTGTCAGCACCATGCTGCATTCCTTCCGCGGACTGCACGAGGCGCACGGAAGCGCCGGCGGCGGAGGTTCTGCGCGAGCCATCTGGCTTCGTTGCTGCTGGAATTGATTCCGGCCGAGCGCGCCGGCGTCTTTATTCCGGGGCGCCCCAGACGGCTGGACAGCCCAATGCGGAGTGTCTTAAGCGCGTTTCGAGGAGCGCGTGGCGGTCTGGCTGGACGACGCCGATGGCGCGGGCCTATCGGCCGTGGCGGCGCCGCTGATGGTGCGCGGCGAAGTGGCGGCGGTAATCTATCTGGAATCGGCCGATCCCAAGCGCAGGTTCGACGAAGGCCATTTGCAGCTTGCTGACCGCAGTGGCCGGCATGGCGGCGGTCGCCTGGGAGAACGCCACCATTCTGGGCTGGCTGCAGGAGGAGAACGAGCGCCTGCAATCGGAGCTCAAGACTGGAGCACGACATGGTGGGCGTCAGCGCGAAGATGCGCGAGCTGCAACGCCAGATCGCCAAGGTGGCGCCGTCCAATTCCACCGTGCTGATTCTGGGCGAGAGCGGAACCGGCAAGGAACTGGTCGCGCGCGCGATCCATCGCAACAGCCTGCGCGCAGCCGGACCGTTCGTGGCCATCAACTGCGCCGCGCTGGCCGATACGCTGCTCGAAAGCGAACTGTTCGGCCACGAGAAGGGCGCGTTCACCGGAGCGATCGTGCAGAAGAAGGGCAAGCTGGAGATGGCGGAGGGCGGCACGGTGTTTCTGGACGAGATCGGAGAGCTTTCGCAGCGTCCTGCAGGCCAAGCTGCTGCGCGTGCTGCAGGAGCGGGAGATGGAGCGCGTGGGCGGCACCGAGACCATCAAGCTGGATATCCGCGTGCTGGCGGCCACCAATCGCGATCTGGAAGAGGCGGTCAAGAAGGGCGCTTTCCGGCAGGATCTCTATTATCGCTTGAATGTGGTGGTGTTGACGAGCGCCCGCCTCTGCGCGAGCGCCCGGAGGATACTCTTCCGCTGGCCGAGCACTTCGCCAAGAAGTACGCCGCAGGATTGCGGCCGCAAGATCACCGGCCTGGCTCCGGCGGCGCGGGTTTATCTGCAGAGTTATTCCTGGCCGGGTAACGTGCGCGAATTGGAGAATGCCATCGAACGGGCTGTAGTGCTGGGTTCAACCGACACGATTCTCGCCGAGGATCTGCCCGAGCATATACGGGAGACGCGGCCGGCCGAAGTCTCAGCCAGCTTGTATGAAGAAGCGGTGGAGGCGGCCAAGCGCCAGGTAGTGCTGAAGGCCTTCGATCAAGCCAACTACGATCATGAAGCCGCGGCCAAAATCCTGGGCCTGCATCCCAACTATCTGCACAAGCTGATCCGCACCATGGATCTGCGCGCGGTATTGAAGCGAGCCGGCCGCTAATCGTCTTTAAACAGAGGGTGCCCGGCCAGCGCCATCCTGGCGCCATACAACGACAACGTCAGGATGGCAGCCAGGACGAATGCGCCCGTAGGGAAATACCAAACCGAGATGTCGGAGCCGATCGGAAAGGAGGTAAAGAGAAGCACGACGAACATCGCAACGCTAAGCACCAGCAGTCCAAAGCGCATGAGCGCGAATACCATCACTCCGAAAAACAGGAGGCTGACCGGCCATTCAATCAAAGGGTAGGCGGCATTGGCGGCCAAAATGCCGCTCAGGGCCACGATGATGACTCCGGCTGCCAGCCATTGCTTGCGGAGAAATGTGCGGGCCAGGAAGATCAGAAATAGAATGCCCAGCGAACGGAACAGGGCATCCACCGCCAGGAACAGAAATTCACCCGCCGCGAAGCGCCCGCTGGTCATCGTAATCAGCGCCGCCGAAGCCCGAATCGCGGGAACTCCAAGGGGCCGGTAGGACAAGCGACCCTAAGACCTGGATCAATCCCAGCAGCACGCCCAGAGCGGTGCCCAGGACAAGATCCCGGCCTACCAGAGGATCGCGGATGCCGCCGGTCAGGATTCGGCTCCACGAAACAATCGTCTGCGGCCACTTGCGGCGAACGAAGGGCTCGAAGGAGAGGTACATCACGCCCAGCAGGACGGCTTCGAAGATGGAGCGCATCAACGCGCGAAAGAAGAGGTCAGCCTCGCCCTCGCCGGCGACGTGCGCTCCTCCAATCAGCCAGGCCGAGAAGCCGGCAGCAAACGCGAATAATGCCAGCCGGATGGCTGCTCGCGTATCGCCGCGACCCAGGCGGAGATTGTAGCGCGCGAAGGGGAACGATCCGAGAATGATGATGAGTTCGAGAACCAGATAAACCAGGTCGCCACTGGATCTTCCTTCCGGGCCGGGCTGGACTTCGGGGAGGACTACTACAAAACTGACCGGCTTTCCGTGGAAAGCGGCAGCTTCAATGCGGAGCGGAATTTCGGGCGCTTCGGGATACCGACCCGTCCAGGCCGTGCGGACATCGGCCATCGCGGGCGGCGTCCATTCGGGTTCTGCGAGATGTAGACGCGATGAATCGATGCTCGCGGCGGAGAACAAAGCGCTCCAGTCGGGCGCCGGCCATGGGCCCTTGGACTGGTCCTCCTGGGGAGGCAATGCGGTGAACCCGGCCAGCCGGCCCTCCGTGTCCAAGCGAATCGATAGCATTCCGGGAACATCCAAGGGAGGATCATTCTGGCTGACTCGCGTGACATCGGACACTTCCCGCGGCGTGAGCGGTCGGGGACTGGATCGATACCAGAAGGCGATCACGGGCGGCCGGCCAGCCGCCAGGAGTTGTGGAGCGCGGTCGCGGAAGTGCCTGACCAGGTAGCGCAGGTTCGACAACCGGTAACTGAAGCCGTAAGCTGTCGAGAATCCGCGATCGGCATAGCCAAGCGTATGAGCGATCTCTCGCGCCTTGTCGGCCAATGCCTCCGGTGGCTTGTCAAATGGAACCTTGCCGAGCAAGTCGGTCTGTTGTTTGACGACGGCGAAGATTGCCGAATCCTACAACGATGGCCGCAAGAAATCCGATTGCCCAGCCCGCACTCACGCCCGACCTTTTGTCCGGATGCGGCGACCATCTCCGGCGAAGGAGTTTCACCGGCGGCCAAGCGCTTCGGCCAGCGGATCGCCACCCGGCAATGCCGCCAAGGCGGCGAATGCTGAAGACGGCCGGGCTCGCGGATCCGGGCTGAGGCATCGCAGAATCACGGTCTCCACCACTGGATCGATGTCCTTAACCAAGCTGCGGGGATTGGGCGGCGCGCCTTGGTGTGTAAGCTTGAGCAGCTCTTCGCGCGTCGATGCAACGAACGGCGCTTTGCCGGTGAACATTTCGTACAGCACCACGCCCAGCGCGTAGATGTCGCTTTGCGCCGAAACTTCTTTGCCGGAAAGTTGCTCCGGCGCCATATAAGCAGGTGTACCGTTGCGCACTTCGGCGTCCTGCGATGCTGCCGATTACTCCAGCGAGTCCGAAATCGGTGATCAGCACATGGCCTCGACCATCGATCATGATATTGGCGGGTTTGAGATCGCGGTGCAGCACCCCTTTATCGTGAGCCGCGGCCAGGCCCGCGCAAAGCTTGCGCGCGATTTCGAGCGCTTTGTCCGAAGGCAGACGGCCGATGCGGCGAAGCAGGGAGTGCAGGTCCTCGCCGTCCACGTATTCCATGGAAATGTAGGCCAAGCCCTCCGCTTCGCCGATGTCATAGACGCGGCAAACATTGGGATGCGAGACCTGGCGCGCGATTCGAACCTCGTTGTTGAAGCGCTCCAGAAATTTTGGATCGCGCGCGAGCTTCGGCCGGCAGGAACTTGAGAGCCACCTGCTGGCTGAGCCTCAGATCGGTGGCGCGATAGACCTCGCCCATTCCTCCCGCGCCCAGCAGGCTCACAATTCGATAACGATCGCCCAGCAGGGTTCCCGGTACGAAGCGGCCTTCTTCGCTAGAGCTGGGGCTGGCGCTCGACCTGACGCCCGCACTAGTTGTGAGTTGCGTTGGAAGAAGCGAGTCCATGCTGTGAGTGTCCCAAAATTAGGGACGGTGCACTCAAATACCAATTTCCCGGGCTATTTCTCAACCTCGGCCGATTCGTCCTGTTGGTCCCTGGTCGGCATACCTTGGAACCGGACCACCTCTACTCGTAGCAGGGGCTTGTCGCCGCCGGGCAGGACATCGAGCAACAGGAAGTGGTGAAACCCGCCATCCGCTTCGGCCAAGCCCTTTACTAATGGCGCTCCGAGACCACCGGTCAAGCGGGTCTCGACGCCGTCCTGATTGTAGGCCGCGTACATGTGACTGTGACTTACGAACAGCATCGCAACTCCGTACCGTTTGAACAATGCGAGGGCGGCGTTCGAATCTCGCACGGCACTCGCCCCATCTTCATCCATCGCATGCGTGGTAATCGGATTTCCGGCGAGCGGTTTGTGCATTCCCACCAGGATGATGCTCTTGGCCGCGCTGGCAGCCTTCAGATCGCCGGCCAGCCAGGAGAGCTGCGCATCGCCGAAACCTTCGCCCCTCTGGCTGACATTGTCCATCGCGACGAAGTGAACCACTTTCCCGATTTCGGCGCTGTAGACCACCTGCGGAAGCGGTGCCAGGAGAATAGCGGGTTTGCGCAGGAAATCCTCCTTGAATCTCTCGACCGATTGCCGGCCACTAGATAAACGGACTGCGCCGAAAAGCTCGACCTCATGGTTTCCGATCACTGGATAGAAGGGCATTCCCGCCAGGTCCCGGAGTCGCGGCATGAAGAACCGGTTGGCTAAGTTGGTGATCTCAATGTCGCCAAGGAATACGAACGCCATCGCACCCCGCTTCCTGGCTTCCTGAAAGGCCCAGGGAACGACATGTGACTGGTCATCTCTGGAGTCGCCGCCGATGGCCAGTCGAATTACGCCCGGGTCTGGCTGGCCGGGTAAATGGTCCGTATGCTGGAACGACGAGCAACATTCAGCGCTGCGTATACTGCTGGAACGGCCGCTCCTGCATGCGACGGCCCCCAGTAGCAACAGAGCAGCAATCCCGGATTGCGACAATATCAAACGAGCTCGTAATCTCACTGTTTCACTGAGGCTAGCAGGTTCTGTCGTAACCTAAGACCTTAGACGTAACTATGGCCGAATCTCCCATTACTCCCCGCGCCCAGGATTTCGCTGCCTGGTATCAAGACGTAGTCATGCCAAGGCGACATGGCTGAACCAGCCGAAATCGTCAAAGGCTGCATGGTCATCAAAGCCAATGGTTATGCGGTCTGGGAAGTGAATCCAGCGCGAACTCGACCACGCGCTTCAAAGCCACCGGCCATCAGAACGTCTACTTCCCGCTGCTTATCCCGCAGAGCTTCCTTCAGAAGGAGGCCGAACACGTGGAGGGCTTTTCGCCCGAGCTCGCGGTGGTCACTATCGCGGGCGGCAAGACGCTCGAAGAGCCTTACGTCATACGGCCGACCTCGGAAACCATCATCGGCCACTTCTTCGCGAAGTGGATCCAGAGCTACCGCGACCTGCCCGTGCTGGTGAACCAGTGGGCCAACATCATCCGCTGGGAACTGCGCACGCGCATGTTCCTGAGGACCACCGAATTTCTTTGGCAGGAAGGCCACACCGCGCATTCCACCCACGAAGAAGCGCTGGAAGAAGTGCTGAAGCATTCTGGACGTTTATGCCGACGTCGCCGAGAACATCATGGCCATGCCGGTGATCAAGGGGATGAAGACGTTAGCCGAAAAATTCGCCGGGCGCGTGTGCGCAGCTACTCCATCGAAGCGATGATGCAGAACGGCCTGGCGCTGCAAGCCGGCACCAGTCACGACCTGGGCCAGAATTTCGGCAAAGCCTTCGACGTTCAGTTCCAAAACAAGGAAGGGCAGCTCGATTATGTCTGGCAAACCAGTTGGGGGGTGAGCACGCGCCTGATCGGCGGCCTGATCATGAGCCACTCCGACGACAAAGGGTCTGGTACTGCCGCCTAAGCTCGCCCCGGTCAAGGCCGTGCTGGTGCCGATTTATCGCAAGGATGAAGAGAAGGGTCGCGTGCTGGAAGCCGCCCATCGCATCGCGAAAGATGTCGGCGCCAAGGTGGACGACCGCGAAGGGCAGACGCCCGGCGCCAAATTCTTTCACTGGGAGCGCCGCGGCGTGCCGGTGGTGCTCGAACTTGGACCGCGCGATCTGGCCGCTAACAATATCGTCCTGAAGCGCCGCGATACCGGAGCTAAGGAGCCACTGCCGCAGGCTGATCTGGCCGCGCGACTGCCAGCCGTGCTGGCCCAAATGCAAACCGATCTACATAGCGCCGCCAAAGCGCGCCTGAAATCCAATACCGTACTCGCAAATTCTCTGGGAGAAGTGGAGTCCATTCTCAAAGAAGTGACGGCTGAAAGAGGCGGCGGCAAATTCGTCATGGCCCATTTGAAGGACGATCCGGCCTGTGACGCGCGTCTGAAGGAATTCAAGGCTACTGTTCGCTGCATCCCCATGGTTGACGAATACGATGGTCCGGGGAAATGCATCGTCACCGGCGAGGAGGTCGACCGCCGCGTGTGTGATCGCGAAAGCTTATTAGATGAGATTGGTTATCCCGGCTATCTTGCTCGCTTGGGCGGCGTCGGCGCAGGCTCCTGACCAGATACAGATCAACCCTCCCTACGTTCGCACCCCGGACCATGTGGTGTTGGCTATGCTCAAGCTGGCGGGCGTCAAAGGGACCGACGTCGTCTATGATCTCGGCTGTGGCGACGGCCGAATCGTGATCGCAGCAGCTAAGGAGTACGGTGCGCGCGGCGTAGGAATCGATATCGATCCCGAGCGCATTCAGGAAGCTCGCGACAATGCACTTAAGGCAGGTGTCGAAGCGCTGGTGAAGTTCGAAGTCAACGATCTTTTCGACGCAGATATCCACACAGCCACGGTGGTCGCGATCTATCTGCTGCCGGACGTGAACCTCCGGCTGCGTCCCAAGCTGCTCAAAGAATTGAAGCCGGGTACCCGCATCGTCTCACACGATTTTCATATGGGCGACTGGAAGCCTGACAAGCACGAACTGGTGGATTCCAGCAGCAACATCTACCTGTGGAGAGTTCCTGCCAAGTAACGGCACCAAATTACGGCCGAGGCATTACCGTACCTTCACGATCCCGATATCGGTAAGCCCGTTGAGCATGAACTGAACGGCGATGGCTGTGAGCAAGAGTCCCATCATTCGCGTCAAAATCCGAATCCCGGTCTCACCCAGATAGCCGCGGACCCTATCGGCGGCGGCAAGCGTCCAGTAGGACGATATTGCGGTCACGGCGATAGCGACGAGGATGGGGACGGCGTACCACCATTTAGGGGCGCCACTCATGAGAACCATCACAGTCGAGATGGAGCCGGGGCCCGCGAGCATAGGAACGCCCAAAGGGATTATTCCAACATCTTCTTTTTCCGTACCCTCCTCGGTTTCGGTAGGGGTTTCCTTAGTTTGCGAGCGGCGGGCCTGGAGCATGTCGATCCCTATCAAAAGCAGGATCAGGCCGCCGGCGATCTTGAAAGCCGGTAGCGTGATGCCAAAGAGCCTAAAAATTAAGGCACCGGCAATTGCAAAGCTGCACAGTACTACGAGACAGGTCCAGGCAGCGCGCCGCGCCATCCGACGTCTGTGTTCGGCGCCCGCCCCCGCTGTCATGATCAGGAATGCGGGTACGGCGGCAATCGGATCGACTAGAAAGAAGATTGAGGTCAGGGCAACGAATGAGAATTGCGGAAGATCCGCCAGCGGTCCGAACATTCAGGTTGTTCCTTGTCGGTGTCCGTTCACGGTACCAGATTCCTTCGCCGGGTGAAATATCGTTGTTGGTCGGTGCGTTGGCTAAATTACTAATTTAGGCGTGAATCCTCGCAATTCATAACCGCATCTAGTTTTACTGACAGGTGAATGACATGAGCCGAATAACTGCTATTAGCAAATTGCCTCTTGTTGCGTTGGTTACGCTATTTCTCCCGCCGGCGGTCAGTGCTGCCACATTGGGGCCCATGACGTTGAAGGAATGGGACGCATATGTAGAGTCTGCAAATCTTCGAATGGAGCAGCGGCTGGCTCCTGAAAATGTTTTCTTATGGGTGGATGAAGAGCCGGGACGGCTCGCGAGAGTTCGCGCGGGTGAGATTGTCGTCTCTCCAATTGGTTCACAGAATCCGAAGAAAGTGCCCTCCGGACTAATCCACGACTGGGTGGGCGCGGCCTTCATCCCCGGCGCGTCAATCCAGGATGTCCTCCAGGTGGTGCGCGATTATGGGCAATATAAAGACCTGTATTCCCCAGCCGTGGTCGATGCCAAAGCGATCCAGACGGATGAAGCAAAAGACTCCTTTTCGATGCTTCTTATCCACAAGTCATCATTTCTAAAGACTGCGCTGGATGCCGATTACGAATCCTCTTTCTTGCACGTAGACGGGCAGCGGCTCTACAGCGTGTCGCGGACCACGCGTGTCCAGGAAGTCGCAGACTATGGAGCTCCGGCACAGCGAATGTTGCAAGAAAACGAGGGTAAAGGCATCATTTGGCGCTTATTCAGCATCACCCGCTACGCCGAACGCGACGGTGGCGTTTACTTGGAGGTAGAGGCGATAGGGCTAAGCCGCGACATTCCGGGGTCGCTGCGATGGGTGGTGGAACCGATGGTTCGCCGCGTTTCACGGTCATCCATCTCAACCTCTCTTCGACAGACCGAAGACGCTGTGCGCTCGCGCACTGAACTCGCCAAACGCAAGACCGGTAACGGCGAGGGTTCCGCGCCGGCCCAGGGAGATGCGAGTGGTGCAAGCTCACCGGTCCGGTAAAGAATGCGAACAGCCTGTTATTCGATCTTGTCCGTCACGGCCACGCGTCCCTTCTTGTCATGGAACAACTGCAGAGGATCCGTGTTGACGTCGACCACAACACTGAAGAAACCCACGCTCATCTCGTCCCAGGTTTGAGCGCCGTAGGGGACATCTTTCGTGGGATCGGGGTTGGCGGGGTTATTCACCGAATTGTCGAAGTGAGCGATGGATTCAAGCCGGGTGCCCTTAGGCAGCAGGATTGGTTTGGCGAATTCGTAGCCGACCTGCCAGTTGTAATCGAAGCGCGGGACCTTCAAAAGCACTTCGGACTCACCGGTGGGATAGATGGCTCGAACTTGATAATTTTTCCCGCGCATGTGCATGTGGGGCTGAAGCCAGGTAAGTTGAACCGGCTCCGAGATGACGATTTCCGTCTTCAGTTCGAAGTTTGGGTCGCCGGCGGGGATGGTGAACTGATGATTCGTCAGCGCGCCGGTCGTAAAGAACCGCTGCTTGGGCGGAGCTTTCGCCAGCACGATGCCAACCTTAGACCGGTCCGTAGTAGCTTTGCCGTTCGAGGTGTAATGGGTTTCGAACACGATATCGGATCCCGCCGGTATGAACTTGGCGGCGTCGCCCACTGTAAAATTCTGGCCTGCTAAACCGGGGTTGTACTTGCACAGCATGTCGCGTGATTTTCCGCCGGAGTACTGAACCCAAGCTTTCATGTGGTGCACCACTTGCCGATTACCTGGACGAATTTCGGCGGCCTGGACCCACACATCGTTCGGAAAATTGACTTTGACGAAAACGCTGCTGACATCGACGATTCCGGTTGCCGGAATGGGGATGTCATTCGGCATTTCGACAATAATGTCCGGTTTTCCGATCGTCCATCCGTCCGCGAATTCTGCCGGAGCGGGGCGATCCTTCGCGTCGCCTTCCGCCGCCCCACTCTCGACCCACGCAACCAAAGTGGCGCGTTCCTGGTCTGTCAACTTACGCTCGTTCGAAAAATGACCGACCGACGGGTCAGCGAACCAGGGCGGCATCTTGTTAGTGAGCACCGCCGACTTAATGGCCGAAGCCCAGGGCCGGGTCTCTTTGTAGCTAAGGAACGACATAGGAGCGACTTCACCGGGACGATGGCAACTTTGGCACTCCCTTTGCAGGATCGGAAGTACGTCCTTGTTGAAGGTGATGGAAGGCGTGGATGGTGCAGCGTTAGCCGCGATTCCAACCAATAGACCGGCTACAGATATCCGCCACATAATCAGCCTCCTTCGGGCGTGTTCCTAACAGTTAGGGTATTCCTAACAGCCGACTAATTATAGCCGATCTCTGCCCCAGAACAGGCGGATCTCCCGCGTGCGCTGGCAGTTAGACAGTCTCCCCTGTTCGGCAACCAAAGCGCATCGTGATGCATCGAAAAAGGTAATCGGCCAAGCGGTGAGCTATAATGTTGTCACAGAGAGTCGGGGATTTTGAGTTATGCGGGGATTGATCGGATTCCTGTTGGCTATTTCTTGCGGATTTGCGCAAGATAATCTACAACGGGCGGAAGAGCTTTACAACAAAACGGACTACCAGGAATCGCTGTCGCTGTTGCGCGGCGTTCCTCCTCATCAGGCCGCTGCCTACAATCTCATGGGCAGGGATTATTTCATGTTGGGCGAATATAAAAAGGCGACGGAGGCTTTCCAGAAGGCGTTCGTGATCGAACCGTCGAATTCCGTGCATGCCCATTGGTTGGGTCGCGCTTTCGGGCGCAGGGCGGAGACTTCGGGACCTTTTCTGGCCCCAGTGCATGCCTCCAAAGCACGGCAATATTTCGAACAAGCGGTCGCTCTGGATCCAGGTAACGCAGAAGCAATGAACGACCTGTTCGATTACTATCTACAGGCGCCGGGCTTCCTGGGTGGGGGTTACGACAAAGCCGAGCAGATTGCCAAACGGATCGCGCAGCGGAATGAGGCCGAAGGTCACTTCGCTGAGGCGCAGTTGGCGGACCAGCGCAGGCAATACGATACCGCCGAAGAACAACTGCGGCGCGCGATGGAATTAGCCCCGCATCAGGTCGGCCGCGTTCTCGATCTGGCAAGGTATCTGGCCAAGCGGGGCCGTATTCCAGAAAGCGAGGCCGCCTTTGAAAGAGCGGTTCAACTTGCTCCCCACAGTCCCAAGGTTTGTTTCGCGCGCGCGCGAACCTACATTGAAGGGAAACGCAATCTGGATAAAGCCAAGGCGCTTCTGATCGAGTACTTGCGCAGCGATTTGACACCCGATGATCCCCCGAGGGAACAGGCCGAGAAGTTGCTAAAGCAAGTTTCCAATACCTGACGTATGTACCTTGGCGAATCGCTCCGCTTCACCCTGCAGGCGATGAGCGCCAACAAGTTCAGAACGTTTCTAACAGCTCTAGGCCTGGTGATCGGCAACGCGTCGGTCATCCTGGTGGTTACGATTTCGATCACCAGCCGCGATTATATTCTCGATCAGATCCGGGGTGTGGGCTCGAATCTGATCTACGCGCAGTACTCGGCGGGAACCAACACGTCCACCAAAGTGGATGCGGACTTTATCAAACTAGCCGATGTCGAAGCCATCCGCAGGCAAGTAGGTTCGCGCATCATCGCAGCGACCGGCGTGATGACCAACACGGGACGATTGCTGATTAACGGCAAGGAGCAGGATGTCTCGGTAATCGGCACCGATCAACATTATGCGGCGGTGCGAAATATGGCGCTACTTTCGGGCCGTTTCATTGATGAATCCGACGTCCAGACCCGCCAGCACCTGGTTATGCTGACCGAGAAATTGGCTGAGAAGCTGTATGGCAGCACGGCAGCGGCGGTGGGGCAGGTGATCAAGCTTTACGCACTTCAGTTCACCGTCATCGGTACCTTCAAAGAGAAGACAGGAACTTTCGGCCTCTCGGAAATCACCAACGAAACGGTTCTCATGCCCATTACGGTGATCAAGTATTTCACGCCGGTTGAGCGCATCGATCCAATGTATGTTCAAGCGCGGCTGGCTTCCGACGTCCAACCTTTGACTGTGGCCATTAAGCAGTTGTTGGAGAGCCGTCACCGGATCGGCGCGCGGTACGATGTTGAAAACCTATCGGGGATTCTGGAGGCGGCTCAGAAGATTGCTTTAGTGCTGACGCTGGTACTCATCATGGTCTCGGCCATCGCGCTGATCATTTCCGGCATCGGCATCATGAACATCATGCTGGTGACGGTGACGGAGCGCACGCGCGAGATCGGGCTGAGGATGGCGGTGGGAGCCTCGCGGCAGGCGGTGCTCGAACAGTTTCTGACCGAATCGGTGGTCATCAGCCTGGCTGGCGGGGCGCTCGGCATTCTGCTCGGCCTGGCGATTCCATTGAGCGTGCGGTTCCTGACCGACGACATTCGCGTGCCCATTTCGCCGATGTCCGTGGTGGTGGCTTTCGGCGTATCGGTGGCAGTAGGGGTGATATTCGGAATGCTGCCGGCCAGCCGGGCGTCGCAATTGAACCCGACCGAGGCGCTGAGGTATGAGTAGAGCAGTCAGGCAATGAACGGATTGCGGATAGTCACTGTCCCTATTCGGCGGCCGTGTTGCAAGTCCTCGGTCCAAACAGTCTCGCAGCCAGCAGTGATCGCTGAACTTACGATCAAAGCATCATAGAAGGCCATTCCGGACTCGCCAGCAATGGATCGCGCCTGAGAATAAAGGCCCGCGTCCGGGTAGACTTCGCAAAGCGGCATGAGAATACGCGCCAGATATAGCTGAGCTTCTGGTACGGTCATCGGATCCGAAAATTTCCGTGTCGCTACATTCAAGAATTCTTGGATTACCTGATAGCTGATAATGCCCCGGTGCGTTTCTAGCACTCTGGCGAGAAGTTCATTAGCTTTTCTGCGCTTCGAGCTGTCGGCGCGATCGAACGTGTAGACCAAAATGTTGGTGTCCAAGAAGAATTTCTTCTCGGCCGCACTCATCGCTCGTTCATTTCATCGCGCGAAAACTTTCGCCCGCTGCGGACATGCCCGAGGCGCTTCATCAGCCGCGCATACTCCTGGGGCCCCGTCTCGGCACCGGCATAGCGCTGCAGCCAGTCCCGAAAAGCGGCGTTGAGTGTTCTTTTTTCTTTGGCAGCCCGCAGCCGGGCGCGTTCAATCAAGTCTTCTTCGGCGCTCAGCGTGATATTCTTCACAATTTCAGTGTGGCAAAATTAGGGACAGTACACTCAAACCCCAATTTCCGGGGCGGTCACGCGCGGGCGCCGAGGAGAAATTGGTATTTGAGTGCACTGTCCCTAATTTAGGAAATGATTCCCTTGCGCACCGCATATAGGATCAGCTCCGGAACGCTGTGCAGATTCAGCTTTTGCAGGATATGCGTCCGATGCGTATCCACCGTGTATAAGCTGAGATTGAGATGGGAGGCGATTTCCTTGTTGGTTTTTCCTTCGGCCACCAATTGCAGCACCTCACGCTCGCGCTCGGTCAACAACTCATAGCTATCGTCCCCGCCTCTGCGGCCCAGCAACTGGACGAAATCTTCCTGCAGAATCCGGCTTATTTTGGGGCTGAAGTAGGAACGGCCCTGCACCACGGCTTGAATAGCAGAGATCAACTCCATTTTCACTGCGTCTTTTAGCAAATACGCGCGCGCGCCGGCCTTGAGCGACCGGATCACGTAGCTTTCGTCATAGTGCATGCTGAGAATCACTACGCCGATATGACGGGCTGCGTTCGACAATACGGCGGGTAGCCTCGATCCCGTTCATATTGGGCATGGCGATATCCATCACCACCACGTCGGGCGATTGTTCCTGAGCAAGCTGCACCACTTCCCGTCCGTCGGCGGCCTCGCCGACCACCGAGAATCCCGCCTGCCGTTCCAGGAGCAAGCGCATGCCATCGCGAATAATATTGTGGTCGTCAGCCAGCAGAATGCGAATTTGAATGTCGTCCATTCCGTTCGTCCCCATTCAGACTAGCCAACGGCAAGGCAATGTGGAGCAGGGTGCCTCGCCCGGGCCGAGAGTCAATTTCGAACGTCCCGCCTAAGTGCCGGACGCGCTCTTCCATTCCCAGCAGACCCAGTCCACGCACCCGCTGTGGATCGAAACCGCTGCCGTCATCCTGGACATTCAACAGGATCCGCCCGTCCTGCCCACGGACCGATACCTGGACGGTGGTGGCCTGGGCGTGGCGGGAGCAATTATTGAGCGCCTCCTGCACGATTCGGTAAATGGTAGTCTTGTGCTCTTCAGGGAGCTCGTCCTCTACTTCACTGTCCACTTGCACCCGCATTCCAGTCCGCTTGGCGGTCTCGCGCGCCTGCCAATTGAGCGCGGGCACTAATCCAAAGTCATCCAACATGGATGGACGCAGCAGGAGCGCCATGTTGCGAATCTCGTTCATGCCGTTCTCGGCGAGGGCCCGGAGGGCTTCCAGATGGGGTCGCACCTCGGCGGCCGGTTCCAGATCAAGCAGATTCTCGGCCTCCATCAAAACAGCCGAGAAGGATTGGCCGACTTCGTCATGCAGCTCGCGCGAAAGCGCCCGACGCTCTTCTTCCTGAGCGCGCACCAGCTTCGCGGAAAGCTCCTGCAGCCCGGCGCGAGCCTGAACGCTCTCCTTGAGCCGTTCCTGCACTTGCCCCTCCAGCCGCAGGATATGGAAAATCGTGAGCGCCGCCAAGCTTGCTCCGCCCAGAAGCGTGATGACGATCATCGCCACCAAACCGAGCTGCAGCCTTCCGAACAAAGCCCCCAACTTCGTATCACCGCGCTTGAGTGACTCTTCGTTCAATGCCGCAATCCGATCGGCGATCTGAAGCATGGAGGTCCGCCGCGGCACCATCTCCTCATAAAAGAACGCAGCGCGATATTTGTTCCGTTCCTCCGAACTCCAGGTGAAGGTACTGTTCAGCACCTTCCAATAAGCGTCGATCTCGGTTCGCAGTGTCTGAAATGGGGCGCTTTCTTCTGGCTCGAGGGATTCGGCATAGTTATCCAGCAGCAAATCCGTATCGTGACGAAGGCTCTCCAGCGTTGCGATTTGGGCCTTGGCGCCGGATATCTCAGGCGCAAGCAGGGAATCGCGCGCGAAGGTACCCGAGAGGTAGATGTTGGCGCGGATCTTTTCGAGCGTACGGTTGCGCGTCAGGAAGTGTCCCTGAAGCTCGGTGCCGCTGTGGCGCCAGCTGTTCAGAAACAACAATGCTCCGGTTTCGGCCGCCGCCATCAACAGCAGCAGCCCGCCGAATCCTCCCACCAGTACCAGCCAAGGCCGCTGCCGCATTCCTCCCTCAGCTTATCGCTTCTCGGTTGGCGTAATTCTAATCGAATGATCTAATCTCTAAGATAGAACCTCTTATCCTTCGCAGGAATCACGTTAATCCTGTATAAGGCGATTGCCCCTCCCCTAAATACAGTACCCACGGGATTCTCCCTAAGCCGGGAGTCCTGTATTCTATAACTTCCGACGATTTTCCGGGAGGCATTTCGATGAGAACGCGATACATGGCCGGCATGGCCATTACAGCTTTGGCAGTACTTTGGACCGGTTGCGCAAAGAAGGTGGCTTCCAACCCACCGCCTCCGCCGGCCCCGATTTCCACGCCCGCTGCTTCGACTCCGGCCCGATCTGCGCCGCAACAAACCGCCGCGCCGCAACGTTACCAGGAGGCGAGTAGCACGCCGTCCAGAATGCCTGACGCCGCTACCCGGGCACGTATTCAGGATCTACTCAATCGCATCCAGGACGCCTATTTCGATTACAACAAGCACACGTTGCGCCCGGATGCCGAAACCGCTCTCCGATCGGACGCGCAGACCCTGTCTGAAATAATTCGCCAGTATCCCGACTTCAAGCTGACGGTGGAAGGTCATTGCGATGAGCGCGGCTCGGAGGAATACAATATGGCGCTGGGAGATGCACGCGCGAAACAGACCAAAGATTACCTGGCGACCATGGGACTTTCCGGGGATCAGCTGCGAACCATGAGCTACGGCAAAGAGCACCCGGTTTGCAGCGATCATGATGAGGACTGCTGGCAAAAGAATCGCCGCGCCCATCTCACCCAGGCACAGTAAATTTACATCCGGTCTTTCGCCTCACTAGGGCCATCGAGGCGCCCGGATCACTGACGCGAGACCCGCGCCAGCACTCGATCGAGCGCCTCGTTTTTTAGCTGTTGGGACGGGCAAAGGTTTTTGGCCGACTGCCAGAGTCTTACCGCAAGATCGAGATTCACATCAATCGCGTCGTCGATTTCCCCCGGGCGGGCCCGATGAGCCAGTTGCTTCCGCGCCTCGTCGGCCGCAGGATCATTCTTGATGGCGGTACAGGCCGCTTCCAACTGGAGCACAAGAGTGACGATATCGACGCTTCTGGTGTACCGGTCGGAAGCCCGCAAGCCACTGACCGTCGGGTCCAGAGCCAATACCCGTTCCGCGAGATCCAGCAGTTGTTGCGCCTGCGCATCGGATGGATCGAATCGCACTGCATTGCGAAGCGCGTTTCCAGCAGCAGGATAATCCTCTTGTGCCAGATCCGCCTTTCCTAAACTCGCCCACGCTTGAGCATCCCGGTTGTTGGCGCGCAGAATGTCTTCGAAAACATCGGCAGCCTGGCGCGGCGACCCATATTCGAGCAACAAGCGACCTATGCGCTTCTTGGCTGCGTAATTATTGCGGGTCTGCTCCAGCGCTGCCAGCAATTCCGCGATGGCTTCTTTTTGCAGACCTGACTTCTTGAGGTAGTCCGCCAGCTCGAGGCGCGCCTCCAGCCGATTGTTTTCCTCGCCGGTTGGCCAAGTTCCGTAAATGGCTCGATGGTAGTAAGTGATCGCATCCGAGGTCTTTACTTGAGTAGCCGCGATCCGCGCCAGTCCCAGGTCAGCTGCGCCATTGTTGGAATCGCGTTTCAGTACTTCGTTGAGATATACTGCACCCTCACTGGGCTGGCCTGACTTGGCTAGCGTCAAACCGAGCGAAAGCCGGTATTGCTGGTTATCCGGGGAGATTGAAAGCGCGTTACGAAACTGTTCCACCGCCTCCTGATTTCGCCCCTGAAGTAGCAGGCCGCTTCCAGTCTTGAAATATTGTTCGGCGCGCTCGCCTCGTTGGGAGCGATAGAAATAATGAAGAAAGCCGATCAGAAACACCAGGACCAATAATGCCGCGATCATACCTGGCACAAACCTGGGCGACGTGCGGGCCTCTTCCTCGGGGGCCGGCTCGGCTACTCCCGGTTCCTGAGCCACGCCGTAAGCACGAAGGACACCTGCCAGGGAAACCAAGCCGCGCAATTCGCGCACGTTCGACCGGCCTACCACCGGCAGGACGTTCAGTTTACTCTGGGCCATGCGGCGCAGCGCGACATCCAGCGGATGATCGACGTGCACATGCGGAAAGCTCTCCGACCGCAGAGATTCCGGCGGGCCTGGGCCGGAGGCATAATTGGGGAAGAGTTCGGACAACGCCCGGTCTCCCTCGCCGCGATTGAGCGCCGCCTCGACGTCTACCCGCGACAGCATGCCCAGCAGCTCTGAATCATTGACGACCGGGCAGGCGTTGCGATCTTCGCTGAAACACGCCAGCGCGTCGCGGAGCCGGTCAAACGGGGAAAGCCGATAACTGGCGGTGGTCATCGCGTTACGTACCATCAGCATCCCTTGCCGGTACTTTAAACCGGAGGGCAGATGCAGGCCATCCTGATGCGCGAGCGCCTCATAAATCGGCTCCTCCTGCAACTTATATGAAATGTAGAAGCTGATCAAATTCGAGATCATCAGCGGAACGATGATGGAGTAGTCGCGCGTCATTTCGAAGATCATAATTACCGAAGCCAGCGGCACTCGGACGATTCCGGCGAATGCCGCGCCCATGCCGACCAGCGCGTACGCGCCGACGCTGCCCGTATAATCCGGGAACAGTTGATGGGCCGCGCTGCCCACCGCTCCGCCCAGCATGGCGCCGATAAAGAGGCTGGGGCCAAAGATCCCGCCCGCGTTTCCGGTGCCATAGCAAGCCGCGGTCGCGATGAGTTTCAGCACCACCAACAGAGCCATCATCGTCAGCGCCATTTGGCCGTTCAGGGCCTCGCTGACATGACCGTAACCGACGCCCAGCACCTCCGGCACGAACCAGCCCATTACGCCTACCAATAAGCCACCAGCGGCGGGCTGCAGCCAGGCGGTCCAGCCGGGAAGTTCCATGAAGCGCTTGCGAATAAACAGCAGCAGCTTCACGAAACAAACCGACACGATCCCGCCTACAACTCCCAGCACGGCATAGCTAATGAACTCGACCGGGCTAACGAGTTGATAGGCCGGAACGTGAAACAGCGGTTCATCGCCCAGCAGCAGGTGCAGAACAATCCAGGAGGTCGCTGAGCTGAGTACGATGGAGCCCAGTACGGGCGCGTGCAGATCGCCCATTACTTCTTCCAGCGTAAAGAGGACGGCAGCGACCGGAGTATTGAACGCGGCCGCCAGAGCCGCCGCTGCCCCAATTGGCACCAGTTGACGAATGTTAGCCGGTCCCAGGCCCAACCTGCGGCCCAGCACCGAGGCCAAGCCTGCGCCGATTTGGACCGAGGGGCCTTCGCGCCCCAACGCAATCCCACTCGCCAACGAGGTGGACGACAGAAAGAACTTGCCCACTACCGTACGAAAGCTGATGTACCCATCCCGAAGAAAAAGAGCCGTTTTGGTTTGCGGGATTCCGCTGCCTCGCGCATTCGGAAAATACCGGGACAGCAGATAGCCGGTAATCAACGATCCAGCAGTGGGGATTACCAACCTTCGCCAGGCGGCGCCCCCGGCCGGATACATCCGCGAACCGAGGCTTTCGGTTAAGTAGATGAAGCCGGCGATCACCAGGCCGACTACGGCGCCGATGATCAAAGTCAATACCAGCAGGACTTTGTCTTCGTGCTGGTGAAGTTTCTCGGCGTCGGCCCAATTTTGAAATCGACTAAGCCACGATTTGGATACAGTAACCTGGTTACCTACAATCACGAGGCGAGCCTGCCACGACGCCCAGTGCGGCGCGTCTACGCTCAGATTAGCAGGGCCGCTCGCGAAAAGTAGTTTCTAGTTAGTGGGCTTCCGCTGCCGCCGTCACATACGCGGGATTCAGCGTCCCCTTCTGTTTCGCGATCGTGAGCAGGGTCGGATAGAACTGAACGAAGGTGTTGTCCACCGCGCCTTTGGTGGGATGGCACGTGTAGCAGGTCGCGCTGGTGGGAAACATCTTAGCGGCAGTGTTCGTCTCACCGAATCCGAAGAAGGCCCAACCATTGCCGGGAAATCTAGAAGTATCCTTCACTTCTGCTTCGACAGCCAGCTTATCGCTTTGATAGTGACCGCCATTGTTGATCGATCCCTTACTGATCGAAGACCGAACCTCGAGCACGAACATGGTCTTTTCGGGCCATTTACCGGTATCGAGGAAAGAACGATAGGCGGCGGGCGTCACGAAGACGTTATCGAACGACGGTCCACGATCGCGCGTAGCCTCGGCGACCGGCCCGTAAGTCATTCCCAGCCCGGAACTCAAGTAGATCCATTCCCGGTAGTGGGAGGGAAAGATCAATTGGTTGTCTTTCGTGTACTCCGGCACGCTCAATGCCGGTTCGGCGGCCCATAGCGTTATCAAGCCGGCGGCTACTGCGATCACGGCCAGAGCGATTATTGTTTTTCGCATCGATCTTTTATTCTCTGCGAAGCGCTATGAGAGGGTCAACTCTCAGCGCTCGGCGGGCGGGCAAATAGCATGCGATTAGCGCCGTGAGCGCCAGCACTATCGACACGCCCGCGAAGGTCATCGTATCGGTCGGTTCTACTTCGAACAGCAAAGTCTTCATCATCCTGGCCAATGCGAGCGCCACCACGAATCCGAATACGAGGCCTCCCAGAACCAATCCCATGCCTTGCCGGAGGATCATTCCCAACACATTTCCCGGTTTGGCGCCGAGCGCGATGCGGATTCCGATCTCATGCCAGCGCTGGGTCACCGCCAGCGCAAGCATTCCCCCTATTCCGGCGGCAGCGATCACCAATGCAAGCGCCGCGAAGATTCCCAGCAGATCGGTCATGACACGCGGAGCTTGCGTGACCTCGTGGCGAGCCTGTTCCATGGTCTCCACCACCGGAATGGCGGTCTCCGGATCCACTTCCAGAACTGCTCGACGCACCTGGTTCGCCAGGCTCATGGCTTCGCCGTTGGTACGGACCAGAATTGCGCCGGGAGCCGGCGTCTGCGCAGCCGGTACGTACATTTCGTCACCGGCAGCGCGCTCGGGTCCGTACTCTTTCACATCGCCCATGACGCCAATGACCTTGGTCCAGGTCTTTTCCTTGTTAAAGGATATTTTCTGGCCAACGGGATCACTACTACCCCAGTAGTGACGCGCCAGAGTCTCATTGATAATGGCGACTTCTGGTGCCTTTTCGTTGTCCGATTCTTCGAAGGCCCGCCCGCTGATCAGCCGAATGCCCAGAGTCTTGAAATAATCCGGGGTGGTGCTGCGCATGGCCGTGAGTGGCTGTGCTTCTCCCTCCCGCATAATACGTCCCTCGACCACAAAGCGCCGATTAAAGCTACTGCCACCGGCGTTGTCGGGATCCATTGGATAACTGGAGGAGATTGCGGCCGATAGAACACCAGGCTGCGACCGCACTTTGGTAAGGAGCCGATTCATGAAGTCACGCCGCGGCGCGTCTTCGTTGTACTTGGACCAATTCAGATCGATGTTCGCCGCCAGAACACGATCGTTGGAGAGAAAGCCGGCGTCTACGCGCTGTAGTTTGCTGAAACTGCGCAGCATCAGCCCGGCTCCAATCAGCAATACAAACGAGAAGGCGATTTGGCAAACAACCAGCACGCCGCGGGCACGGTTGCGGCGCCTGCCAGACGTGGTTTGCGCGGTGCCGTCGCGCAATCCCGATGCGATCTCCTCGCGCGAGTAGAGCGCCGAAATCGATCCGAAGACGACACTGGTCAGGATAGCCATTGCCAGCGCAAACAGCAGCATAGTTCCGTCCACCTGGATCTCTCGCGCGCGTGAGGTAAGCCGCCCGGTAAAATCCACTAGAAGTTTCAGGCTCTGCGACGCGAACAGCACTCCCAGGCCCGCCGCCAGTAGACCCAGGATGAAACTCTCGGTCACCAACTGGCGAAGCAACCGCCCCTTGCCCGCTCCTAGAGCGGCCCGAACCGTAAGCTCCCGCTCGCGGGCCGACATCCGCGCCAGGGTGAGATTGGCGACGTTGGCGCAGGCGATTAACAGGACGCAGCCCGCCGCGGCGAGCAAGACCAAGAGTGTCGTCCGGGCCCGTTGCGTCAGCTCATCTCGCAGCAGTCCCGACGTCGCCGTGAAGCCGAGATCCTTTCCGTAGGAATCGGGATGATCGCGCTCCAGTCGCGCCGCTATTAGCCGCAGTTCCGCGCGGGAATGGTCCGGAGTGACATGTGGCTTTAGTCTGCCGAACATGCTCATCATATGTCCGTCGCGATTGGCGATCAGCGCAGCCGAGCCGCGAAACGGGCAGGCCGAAGTCGGCATGTAAACATCGTTCTCGTCCGGATATTGCGGGACGGCCGGTAGTACTCCGATCACGGTGTGCACGCGATCGTTCATCTTGAAGGTCTTCCCGACGATATTGGGATCGCCGGCGCAGTGATGTTTCCAGTATTCGTAGCTCAGCAACAGGACCGCGGGCGCACCCGGCTGGTCGTCCGCCGCAACGAAATCGCGTCCCAGGATCGGCTTCACACCGAACATGCCGAAGAACTCGGGCGATACGACCCCACTTTGGACGCGGGTGGCGCTATCTTTGGAGAACAGTGTGAACCGCATGTTGTGGTATTCAACCAGACTGCTGAAAGACTCGCTCTGGTGGCGATAGTCGTTGATCTCGGGGACCGAAAAGTTGACTTCCCTGACGCCCGCCTTGTTCGCGGTTTGATGTAACACCATTAATTGGGCGTCGTTCTGATACGGCAATGGCCGCAGCAGCACGGTGGAGATTACGCTCACAATTGCCGTGTTGGCTCCGATGCCCAGCGCCAGTACCAGCAGCGCGATGATGGTGTAGCCCTTGTTCTTGCGCATCATTCGCAGCGCGTAACGGATATCCTGACCAAGCATCGCAACATGCTCGCTCGGAGCCGTGCTGAAAATTCCAACGATGGTGTCCCACCACAGGCGCACGACGCCGGTGCGGCCTGCCCGTCGTTTGACCTCGCTCCGCTGCTCGCGAAAAGTCTGTTCCATTTGATCGCCGAAGTCACTGCGGAAATCGAAGGGGAACAAGCGCAGCATCGCTGCGTACACACGATCCGACAAAGGTTGATTTTCCCGTTTCATGTGATCCCCCTGTCTAAACGGTTCGCAACTTTTTCAACAAATGTTTCTCCCGCGCGGTAGCAATGCTGCGCTCCATCCGCTCCGCTTCCGCCGTGGCCACTTGCCGGCCCAAAGGAGTCAACCGGTAATAGCGTCGCCGCTGATCGTCTTCCTCCGCCGGTGGCCGGTTCCGGCATTCGGCAATGATGCCTTCGCTCAGGAGTCGTTTGATCATGGCGTACAGCGTCCCGGTACTCAGCCGGACGTGGCCAGCGGTCTGGCCCTCGACCTCCTTCAAGATGGCGTACCCGTGCTTCTCGCCGTCTCCCAACGCCAGAAGCACTTGAAACATGGCGGGCGTTAGTTCGACGGAGACTTCGGGCGGTTGTCCATTTTGCTTCATGGCACGGCCTCCTTGTGGCGGAATGAAATATAGCTGTTAGGACTATAGTTCAAAACGCCATAGTTGTCAAGAGCCCTGGCCGTGAAGCCTGACGCGAATATTGACTATGATGAGCTAATTACTACCCGATTGAGTCGCCCTATCAGCATCATCGAATTTGACGGCCTCCTCTGCGCCGATCTGGCCGAAGCATCTGCGCGCGAATGGCTGGAGACCAATGGGATTGGCGGATTTGCTTCCTCCACGATCGTTGGCCTGGACACGCGCCGCTACCACGGGTTTCTCATGGCGGCAACCAAGCCGCCCCTCGGCCGCGTACTGCTTCTATCGAAGCTTGAGGCGACGCTGCTTATTGACACGGCGCGCTTCGAGCTAAGTACCAATCAATATCAGGGCGCGATCCATCCACGGGGACATCTTTACATCGATTCATTTCGGCTCGACCCATATCCCGTGTTTACCTACGTCGTCGACGGTATCCAGATCGAAAAGTCGGTCTTTTTGGTTCACGGTGAAAACACGGTGGTGGTGCGCTTTGCGATCCTGAGCGATCCAGGCCGCCGGTCTTGCGCGCTCGAGATCCGGCCCCTGATTGCTTTCCGGGATTTTCATAGTACTACCCACTCGAACGAGGCCATCCAGCGTGCTGTCGAGTCCCTGCCGGGCCAAGCGGCTATCACGCCTTATCCCGACCTGCCCACCCTGCATTTTGCCCACAATGCAACTTCGCTCGACCCCGCGGGTTTCTGGTTTTACAATTTCGACTACCAGCGCGAGCGGGAACGGGGTCTTGACTCGCTCGAAGATCTTTACAGTCCCTTTCTCTTCCGCTTCGAACTTACGAATGGTACACCCGCGCTGGTCATTGCTTCCACGGGCCATCACAACGCGCACGAGGCGGAGTTACTGGGACAGCGGGAGAAAGAGCGACGCGAGACAATCATTGCCGCCGCGCCCGCCTCCGACGCTCTGGCCGAAATCCTAACAGCTGCCGCCGACCAGTTCATCGTCGCGCGCGGGGATCGCAAATCGGTGATCGCGGGCTACCCCTGGTTTAGCGACTGGGGACGCGATACGATGATTTCGCTGCCCGGCCTTACCCTGGTCACTGGCCGCTACGACGACGCGCGTAATATCCTCGGGGCATTCGCGCGCAGCATCGACCAGGGCATGTTGCCCAACCGTTTTCCCGATTCAGGCGAGGCGCCCGAATACAACACGGTCGATGCCACGCTGTGGATGTTCCAGGCCGTTCACGAATTTCTTCGATACACCCGCGACTATGATTTCGTGCGAGCCGATCTCTACCAGCCGCTGGTGGATGTTGTGGCCTGGCATGAGCGTGGAACACGCTACGGAATCCGGCTCGATTCCGATGGATTGCTCCGGGCCGGCGAGCCGGGCGTGCAGCTTACCTGGATGGACGTCAAGATCGGCGATTGGGTGGTGACTCCGCGCAGTGGCAAGCCTGTGGAGATTCAAGCTCTCTGGTATAACGCGCTGCGGGTGATCGAGCACCTGGCTATAGCATTTGGCGATCGTGATCGGGCGGCCCATTACTCTGCCCTGGCTGAGGGAACCCGCGCTTCCTTCGGACGGGCATTCTGGAACGAGGCCGAGGGTTGCCTGTATGACGTCGTAAGCGATTCAGGCGCGGACAGCTCGATTCGTCCCAACCAGGTCATAGCCGTGAGCCTGCCTTATCCGTTACTAGAGTCGGACCAAGCCCTGCGTGTTGTAGACGTCGTCGAGTGGGAGTTGCTCACACCTTACGGTTTAAGAACGCTCTCGCGTCGCGACCCCAATTATCGCGGGCATTATGGCGGCGACCCGCGCAGCCGCGATAGCGCCTATCATCAAGGCACAGCGTGGCCCTGGCTGCTGGGTCCCTTCTTGACTGCTTATGTGCGCGTTCATGGCGGTTCTCCCGAGACTCGCGATCGAGCTGGGCGTTTCCTGGAACCGCTGCGCCGGCACCTCTCTGAGGCCGGGCTTGGACAGATCTCCGAGGTCTTCGACGGCGATCCACCGCATGAGCCGGGAGGCTGCATCGCGCAGGCCTGGAGCGTGGCCGAAGTCCTGCGCACTTATGTCGAGGATATTCTAGGACGGCGGCCGGAGTTCCCGGTTATGACTTCGTGATTCGTACGCCGCCATTCGTGGTCGTGACTTTTATGGTCGCGCCGCCTTGCCCAACGTCAAAGGACATATCTTTGGTCAAGCGCCCCTGAACGGTCATGGGAAAATCAACTTTCATTCCCCCATTCACCGTAGCGGTCTGGAAATGGGCGGAGTAGTTGGCTGGCACTTCCAGCTTCACGCCTCCGTTGGTGGTGGACACGTCCATTCCGGCTCCATCCCAGCGGTCGCCGGCCAGTTCCACGGTCAGCCCGCCGTTAGTAGTACGGCCGTGAACTTCACCGCTTAAACGCGCCAGAGTGACGCCCCCGTTCACGGTCTGAAACTCGATGTTGCCGCGTAGGTCGGAGATCTTGATGCCGCCGTTGTGGGCCTTGGCCTGAATATCCGATTGCCGCGGCGCAAAGATCTCATAGCTCACCGACCATTGATGATGGTCGTCCGTCTCCGGGCCCGCTGCTTCAAGACTGCCCCCTCCGGAAGCGACCCGGATCTGCGGAACGATGGCGCGCGCTTCTGCATCGGAATCCGCTGCCGTTTCAATTCGAGAGCGGACCAGTACATCGCTGCGGTCCCAGCCGCTGACCGTCACGCCACCGTTGGAGCCGGGATTGATGCTTATAGCGCCACCGGGAGCGGCTAAGTTCTGCTCTCGAATCTCGCAATGAGTCACCAGGCGGTCATGCTGATTTCCCCGATCGCTGCAAGCCAGCTTGGGGACCGGGTTTTGGAATGCAAACACTGGTAAAGTTCCCAGCAGAATAAAGAGCGAAATTTGTCGCATAGGTCCTCTCGCGATTAGACGGAAGCTTCCGTTTTTGGTCCCTAAGAAAACTTCATCGCTGCGTCGATAAGGATCCTGAACCATTAGGAACGTATTTGCGTCTTAGAAGAGTAAAAGTGCAAGAACCGCTTCATCCGGGTCGTTGATTTATTTTTCTTAAGAGAGACAGAGCGTGCTGAGAATTAGCGTACTAGTTCTACTGGGAGGAGTCTTGGTCGCGGCTCAATCGACCAAGCCCGCGTATTTTCTCGAACGGGAGCCGGTGAACGGCGGGGCGGAGTTGGTCACGCTGTTCGGACATATGAATGATCCGGCTCAGGAAGGGCAGGACAGGCAAGTCCCGCTCCTCAGTGTGCTCCGTGACACTTTAGGCGACGGCGACTCAAACAATGACCGACTCCGCTACGTTTGGATCTTGACCAGCACCCGTCCCACCCCCCTGCAACGCGCCGCTTCGGCAATATCGATCGCCTGGTTTCGCGCCGGAACCAGACAGCACGACAATCGGGTACCCGCCCCCGTAATGGATCTGGCGTCGCCTGCTAAATCTGTTTGGCCCAGCCTGCTCGGGAGTAGTTTGCAGGCAACAGAATTCGATCCGCTCGGCATGGCGGTTCGAGCTTCCACACGAAGTTACCGCGAAAACTTTCATCGACTATCGCAAGCTGCAGCTATTCGAGGCTTTGGGCGTTTTGGATGGATTGGCCCACAGTCCGACTGGAGACGCGTTGTTATCCGATGCGGACTTCCGCCAGATCTACTCGCGCCTAAGCTTGTCCGACCGCACGCTCGGAGGTTTGGTCCGGGAACAAAATCTCTCGCGGTTTTATGACCGGGAAACAGCGCGTATTCAGGAGACGCGCGGGCACAATTGGGAACTGCTCCGACAGCGCGCCGAACTGTGCGGGTTATACTTTGAGCCGCTGGCATTGCCGGGTGAAACTCCCCTCGCCGCCCTTCTATGGGTGTCGCAGGAGGATCTTAGGAACAGCGTCGAGCATTCATTTGATGGCCAGTTTCTAAATATCTCCGACCCCTGGACGGATGAACGACTCAAGAATTGGACTGGCTACACTCAGGTCCGCTATGTGGACTCCGAAAACCGCGAGGTTTCTCCCGGCACGGCCGGTGCGCGCGCAGTCGAAATGATTCCTCTGGCCTTTTACAGCTTGGATCACCCCCGAGTTCCGCTTTTGTTGGCCGATTTTCGCGACCAGTTGAAACCCAAGCGACGCGAAATGTTCTTGCACGGGAGCAGCGTTGTTGTAACGGGCGTGCTGGGGATCACGCGCTTCGGGAATTGGCCGTTCTTTGCCACCGAATCGGCTTGGACGTTCGTTCGCCAACGCCACGGAGCGGCAGTCAACCGATCCGGACGGCTGCGGGCGTACTCGGAAGCCCGCGCTTTTCTAGCGGTCGATGCCTCGCTCGACCCTCAGCTGAAAACGGAACTACTCGCTCGCGTCGATCATCTGGCTCTCAATCCGCTGGAGAACGGTGCAGCCAGTGAAGCAAGACTGGCTCGGGACCAGTACAACGCTTTGGTCCGATATGCCCAATCTCCAAGTGGATTGATTGCCAAACTGGACCGCGACCGGAGGAGCGAGCTAGCTTCTTACACGCAATCCAGGGGCAGGCGAATGTTGGCTGCCGTCGGGCGTCTTTTCACTCTGCAACCTCGCCTCGACAGCGGCGCCCCAGATCCGGTCATGCTCGCGAAACTGGATAGTCATCGCCGGGCGTTGTATCATCAGCGTTTTCTCCGGGGCCTGTTGGCATCCAGCCCACGGCCCGAGGTAGTAGGCGACATCGACGAGATACGGCGGTCGGTCGAGGCACTGTCGGAAATGCAGGATGCAGGTCTCCGCGCGCCCCGCCTGATTGCTGAGGTATTTGCGCGGTCCGGGGACGCAGAGCTTCGGGTCGCGTGCCTTCGAGCGCTGCAGCGCCTGAATGTGGAGGAGGCGCGCAATGAGATTCGGCGCTTATCCCTGGAGCCGGAAACCGGAGCAGGCTGGCGCGAACTGTGTCTGCTGTATTTGAGCGGTGATTCCGGGCCTGTTCAGGCTGGTGCTCCAGGCGGCCAATAATGCCGCGCGGGTCCCGGGCGCGTCTGTTCTTATTCTGGTGCTGCTGGATCTGGCTGGCGTCCAGCGCTCGCGCTGAAGTGAAGCGTATCGTCATCATCAAGGTGGATGGCGTGCCCCAGGAGGTCCTGGAGCGAGAATTGTCGCGGACCGATCCCAATACTAAGAAGAGCGTGCTTCCATGGATCGACCGCGTTTTCAAACAACAGGGCGCCCGCTTGGCGAATTTCTATGTAGATGCTATAAGCCTGTCTACGCCTTCCTGGTCGCTGCTCGACACTGGCAGGCATCTTCAAATTCACGGAAACGCGGAATTCGATCGCTATACTTATCACGTCTACGATTACCTTAATTTCTTCCCGTTCTACCTCGGGTACGCGCTATCTCACCGGGTGGATATGCCCGGAGTTGAAGTGCTGGACGATCTGGGAATTCCGCTTCTGATAGATCGATTTCCTTACCAGGCTACTTATCAGAGCTTTCAATTGTTCCAGCGCGGTGTTCGCTGGAAAACACTGCAGCAGAGTTTTCAGCGCCGCTTCACATCGCGTTCCGTGCGACAGCTATTGGATGAATGGACCATGGGGTTCGAAATCGGGTCCAGTGTGGAGGAACAGACCGAACGGGAGCTGATCGAGAAGCTGGCTGATCCCGAAATACGCTATCTGGATTATTTCACCGGCGATTACGATCACGTCGCGCACAGCACTCCCGATCCTGCCGCTCAACGCCAGGCTCTGCAACGCATCGATGCGCTGGTGGGTCGAGTCTGGACCGCTATCGAAGCCAGCCCGGAAGCGAGCCAAACGGTCTTGGCGGTGGTCTCCGATCACGGCATGAACACTCAACCCGGCGTCTACAGTCAAGGGTACGATCTCGTTCAATTCTTTAACAGCCGGGAGGGCGGAGCGCATCACGTGGTGACCAACCGCCATCCCATGACGGAGTACAAGGTCAAAGGCCTGGATCCGTTTGTTTCCGAAGTCATCACGCCTTCCGAAGAGTCGTTATACCTGAAAGGGGCGGGCAACCAGTACCCCACCGCGCTGCTCGATCTGGATGGAAATGAGCGAGCCTCGGTTTACCTGCGCAATTCCGATTTCAATGTGCTCCAGATTCTGCTCGATGAAATCGGCCGCCCGGCATCCAGCCCCGATGTCAAGCGTGCGGCGACGACGGCGTTCTTTCGCACTCTGGAACGTAATCGGGCGGAATGGCAAGCCACCACCATCGAGCTTCAGGATGAGCTTGGCGCACTGCGGCGTGCTATCGATGCGCAGCGCACGAAGGTCGCGAGCCAACCGAAAAAGTGGACCACTGCGCAGCGCGATGCGGGGCTTGATAAGGTCGCTCGCAGGCTTTCCGTCCAATTGGAATCCTGGCGTGAGCAGGAGCACAATTATTCAGAGTACGTTAGCGCTCTCGGCAAGCTATTGGCGCAATCGCCCTCGAACTTCGAGAAGCACCCGCCGACGGCAGCAGACTTGATTCCCAGACGCGCGATGGGCGACGCCAACACCATCCACGCGCTGCAGAATTATGTCGTCGGACCCGCGCCGGCCGGGATGGTGCTGAAGGCCGACGGCTCGCTGGATATCGAGCGCAGCTTCCAGACGATGAACTATTTTCCTCGACTCGCTGCGTTTTCGGTGAGAAATAATGTGCAGGCGGATGTCGGAGCGCATCCGGTTGACTTTATCGCCGTTCGCATTTCGAAGGAGCTCCTTGCTCCTGTTTTGCCGCCGGATAGCCTGCCGGATGAGGACGCGATCTGGCTATATGGCGACCAAGACCATCAGGCCCTGATTCTTTCGCGGCACGTTTCTGCTGGATCGCTTGAACTTCGGTATCTGCCCGTGCGTGGGTTGCGGCAGGATGCTAAACGCAATCTTCATCTGGAGCCTTCCGGCCTCATCGCGGCTCTCCCCCTGCACTTCTTCGAAGATCCGGAATTAGGGGTGACGGAGGCGGAGCGACCGGCCTGGCTGAACTCCTGGCATTCCGAGTTGGAGTGGTTGCGTGCCACTCACAAGACGAAATATTCCGATGGGATACTGGCTCTTCACGAGCAGTTCTTGCGGGAAGAGTGTTCATCCAGCCCCGGCGGAGATACCTCTCTGACCCAGAGATTCCAGGCGCGCAGACGACGCCTGGCAGAGCCGGACCTGCTGATCTTCGCAAATAACCATTGGAATTTTAACGTGCGGGGATTCAACCCAGGCGGCAATCATGGATCCCTGTTGCGCATTTCCACACATTCGGTATTGATGCTGGCCGGGGGACCGGCGACCCCGATTCCGCGCGGGATGATGATTGAGGAGCCATACGATAGCCTCAGCTTCGTGCCGACTATCCTTCAGCTCATGGCTTTTCCTCCCGTAACACCACCACTTCCCGGCAGACTGATCCGCGAAGTGCTTTCAATAACAGAAACAGGTGGCCGGCACTAGCCTGCCACCTGACTATTACGTTCCAATTAGCGCTTTTTAATTTGTACCTCCAGCGACTTGAATGGTCTTGATGTAATCGGTCAAGTTGCTGATTCGCATCTGCACTTCACCGGGGCTGCCATGACTAATGCTGGAGAACAAACTTCCCCAAACCGGCATGTCTCTCGATCCATGCGCGGGCATGTCCAAATCGCCCTTGATTGTGTCGAACACTTTCAATTCAGGAAACTTGCCGTTATTGCGCTGTGTAAGCTCCGTGAGATTGGCGGGCTGCTTCTTCAGCGCCGGACCGGCCGGCCCGTTTCCTTTTCCTTCCACGCCGTGACAGGCAGCGCAGTAGGTCTTAAACATTACCTGGCCGGATGCCGGGGAGGTCGCTGTGACGGGAACCTTCTTGACAACCGGTTGTGCATTCGCTGCCAAGCAGGCGAAAGCCACGAATAACACGAGCAACAGAGCTGCACTTCTCAATGCCATGCGGGTCTCCTTTTCAAGAACACGTTGGGGCACACCCGCGGGCGCCGGGCGAACGGTGGGAGGCTGTCCTGCGTACGACGCCCGCCAGATGTGCTTTTCAGTGCGCTTTGGCTGAATGCAAGCGTAATACCAGACGAATGCGTCGGAAAAAGCACCCTAAATGCACCGATTGGAAGGCTTTTTAGGGTGTATTCCCCCAACCCACGAGGCGTTTCGGGCGTGGAATGACCCACCCGACCCTCTAGGTCATCGCATCGGTAGTACTTCGGCCATGTCGCGGGCGATGTCTTGTTCCTTCTTGTTGAGTTTACGGCGGAATTCAGGCGACGACAAATGAGCCTTGCGCTCTTTTGGCGACATGCCGGCCATGCTTTTCAACTCTAGCCGAATGGCCTGCTGACGCTCCGGAGTCTGCTGGGAGAACTTGTTGACCGACTTCCGAACGGCATCTTGCTTTTCGGGCGGAAGCTGGTGCAGCCGGTTATAAAGACTCTTGAGCGCTTGCTGTTGTTCAGTTGGAAGCTGATTGAACCGCTGCAGCCGCTCCTGCAGCCTTTGCCGTTGCGCCGTAGGAAGACCGTTTAGCGCCTTCTGCTGCTCGGCGGGCGACATGGTTTCGAACTCTTCGATGGGGGTTTGGGCGGAGCTTCGGCCTTGCCGTTCGGGACTGCTCGGGCGGGATGTCGCGCCCCTCCGGCCTTGTGCGAAAGCGATTGACTCCGAGTTGAGGCCGCATGCTACGGCGAGCAGCGCCAGAAAGGAACAACTCCAGCGCATTAGTCCGCCTAGATCTGCTCCCGCGGCGTGCTCTTCTCAGGAGCCAGGTCTACGCCGGCCTGCTTCAACATATCCATGTCATCAAGGGCCCGTTCCACTTGTTCGATCTGTAGCTGGGGCCCGGGCTGCTCCTGTGAGCTGGCAGAGGGCGCAGGGCCTTTGAGTAAAAACGCCACCATCAGAACCGTACAAGCTGCAGCCACAGGCATCGCAGGCCGCCAAAACCGCTCGGCCCCGAACCACCGCCGCCACCAAGCGCTGGGCTGCTCTTCAGCGATACGCTGATGCAAGCTGGCATCGAAATCCGCGGAAACAGGTAAAGGAGTCAACTCATCCAGCGCCGACCATACTGCTCGCTGTGCGGCCGTCATTTCGCGGCAAAGCGGGCACGATTCCAGATGCCGCTCAAAAGCAGCATGGCGAACAGGATCGAGCGTTCGTGCCGCATAAGCGACGACAAGATCGGCGACATTGCCGGTTTCTTGCGGGCACTCCATTTCGTTTGCACGCTCCAATCGCAATCCCCCTTCTAAGCCATATGCGCCAATCGCACTCTCAGGGCCTCGTACGCGCGAAACAACAGCGATTTTACTGCCGATTCGGAACACGTTAACACATCCGCGATCTGCGCGTACTCCATCTCTTCGTATTTGTGCATGAACACTGCAGCTTTCTGTTTTGCCGGCAAGGCGTCAATTGCATGCCGCACCTCACCCAATCTGGCCCGATACACCAACTCCTGCTCCACCGTCCTCGACCGATCAGGCACTTGCTTGGCCGTTCCATCCGGATTCTCTTCGTCCAGGCTGGCCTGGCGTTTCTCGTAGCGTCCATCTCGTATCCAGTTCAGCGCCAGGCGGCTCGCGATCCGAAATAACCAAGTCGTAAATTTCGCTGACGGCTCATAACTGCCCCTCGACCGATAAACGCGCAGGAATGCCTCCTGCGCCAATTCCTCCGCGACAGCCTGATTCTGCACCATCCGGTACAGGAAGTGAATCACTGGACCGCGATGTCTCTCAACCAATAAGGAGAAACTGGCCTGGTCCCCATCCCGAACGTGCAGCATCAACTCGGCGTCCCGGTCCAGAGACGCCCTAACTTCCGTAAGACTGTTAACCCGTGGAGTCCAAGAAGGTTGCGCGGCTGGAGGGTTCACGCCGTCAGAATTCATTCACTTAGCCCGCTGCTCAAAACGAGGATTTCGACGGTTCGGTTTACAGGCGCTGAAGATTACTCGTTCTTAAGGGCGCGGTCCATTAGCTCGCGGATAACGGCTTGTGGCGACCTTCCGCCTCTTAATATGGAGTCCATTTGACCGGTAATTGGCATGTCTACGCTAAACTTACGAGCCAAGTCGACTCCCGCCGAAGTGGTTTCAATGCCCTCGGCAATCATGGTCATCTCACTTACGATTTCGGCTAATTTTTGGCCTTTGGCGAGTTGAATGCCAACGCTGCGATTTCGGCTTAGTTCCCCGGTACAGGTTAGTACCAGATCTCCTAGCCCCGCCAGCCCGGACAATGTTCTGGGTTGGCCGCCCATGGCGATGGCCAAGCGAGTGATCTCGGCCAACCCGCGGGTAATCAGAGCAGCGATGGAGTTATTTCCGAGGCCAAGTCCCTGGCATATTCCCGCCCCGATAGCGATAGTGTTCTTCAGGGCAGCGCCGATCTCAACTCCAACTGGATCGTCGTTTGTATAGAGGCGGAAAGTAGGGCCCGAAAATTCGCGCTGGATCGATGCTGCCAGCGCCTGGTCCTGCGATGAAATCACCACTGCCGTGGGTTCACCTCGCGCCACTTCCTTCGCGAATGTCGGTCCGGAAAGAACGGCGATCCGAGGCTCGAATTTGGCGCTAATCACCTGCCCGGCAACTTCCGACATGCGTAACAGTGTGCCGTTCTCCAGACCTTTGGTGGCGCTGACGAAGCGCATCTCGGGATTCAAATGCGGCAACATGGCACTGTAAAGTCTGCGCGCAAAACGCGATGGCATCACACCCAGGACGATCTCAGCCCCATCCAAGGCAGACGGCAAGTCGGAGGTCGGCTCGACGTTTGGGGGTAAGGGGAAGCCGGAAAGGAAGACGTCATTGATGCGCCTGGCCGCCATACGTTCCACCAGGTCGGTCTCGTACGCCCACAGCCGTATTCGTTCAAATCGCGGCGCGAGGACGATTCCGAGTGCGGTGCCCCAACTTCCGGCGCCAATGATCGCGATCGAGCCTGTCATTTCGCGTTTGTCCTTGTTTTATTCAGCTGCAAGGGTTACCGGAACCGGAATACGTGTTCCTTGCCGGCTCGAAGCCGTTGTATATTGGCGCGGTGCCGCACCACCACGAAAGCGCCCGCGATGAGCGTTGCGAGAATAACCGAACCAGGCGGATGCAGGATGAGCCAGGTGGCCAGGGGAAGGGAAGCAGCAGCGATAATCGAACCCATCGAAATATGGCCGGTTGCCGCCACCACGATCACAAACACGACTAGCGTCGCCAGCAGCGGAATGGGAGTGAGATACAGGAAGGCTCCGATGAAACTGGCCACCGCTTTTCCGCCCCGGAACTTCAGGAAGACCGGAAACGCGTGGCCTGCCATCACTGCCAGAGCGGCTAAGCTCGTCCAGCCAACCGAATCGTCCGTGAGACGGGCTGTGAGCCAGACGGCGAAAAATCCCTTAGCGATGTCGAGCAGCAGCGTCGCTACGGCGACGGCGCGCCCGGTGGTTCGCAGTACGTTAGTGGCTCCAATGTTGCCGCTGCCCTTGGAGCGCACATCCTCGCCGGTCTTAATTCTCACCAGCAGGTAGCCGAAGGGTATGCCGCCGATCAGATACGCAATCAGAAGCGCCAGGAAGGGGGTCATTCTGCTCGAAAGCAATACTCCGAAAGCTTGGTGTAAATGGAGCCGGCCGCCCCGGGCTGGCTACGGAACAAATAGAAGCGGTCCGCCAGGAAGTTTCCGAATTCTGCCGACCCCAACTGTTCCATGGCGGTGCGCAAGGCCTGCAGCGGTACCGCCTCTTTGATTCTGGCCAGGGTGAGGTGCGCGGTGAATGCCCGGTCCTCCTTCGCCACCCCCAACGGCGCAACCGCCGCCTCGGTATCGCGAGCCAGCGCCGCCAGCGCATCGCCGCCCAGCACCGCGGCCCAAAAAACGCGTGGATGATTAGCGTTCGGGAACCAACCCAGGTTCTTCACCTCAATAGGAATCTCAGCGCGCCGCGGTATGGAGCGCAGCGCGGCCTCCAGCTGCGGGAGTTTCTCCTCCGGCCATTCGCCGATGAACTTGAGCGTAACATGCAGGTTGTATACCGGGCTCCATTTCAAATGCGCCGACGGACGCAGATGCATAAGCAACCGTTCCAACCTCTCCCGAACATCTTCCGGAAGATCGATCCCCGTGAATAGCCGCATGCTAACCTCCTAGCATACAAAAAGAATTGAGCATTCCCTTGCCGCAGTTGCTGGCTCAATCCAGCGTGCTCGATCAGGACTTCTATGTCCGACCGGCCGTCGAAGTGGCCCGTGATTGCCTCGGCAAAATTCTGATCCATGGCAAGACTGCCGGGCGCATCGTCGAAACCGAAGCCTATTTGGGCGTGAATGATCGCGCCGCGCATGCCTGGAGCGGGCTGACCGAGCGCACGCGCGTGATCTTCGGTCCGCCAGGCCATGCCTACGTGTATTTCATTTACGGCATGTATGAGTGCCTCAACTTCGTTGCCGAGCCCGAAGGACAAGCGGGCTGCGTTCTCATCCGGGCGCTGGAACCCGTGGCCGGAATAGCCACCATGCGCCGCCGCCGTCCGGCCGCGAAACGCCTGGAAGACCTGGCGTCGGGTCCGGGAAAACTCACGCTCGCTTTGGGCATTACACGCAAACAAAACGGTGCGAACCTCACGCGCGGCTCTCTGCAGGTTCGGGCACTACGCTCAGAGCCGCCTATCGAAGTGAAAGTAACGCCCAGAATTGGGATTACGCACTGCGCCGACTGGCCGCTGCGGTTTATCATAGCGGGCAACCGTTTCGTGAGCCGTTAGCGCGCCTGTCACAGCAGACCGTTAGAATCGAATTATGCTTAAGCCCACCATCTTCCGCGAGTATGACATCCGGGGCGTGGCCGATTCCGAACTTCTCAGCCCCGATGTCGAACAACTAGGGCTTGGGCTCGGGACCTATCTCCAGCGCCAGGCCGGCCGCAAGATCAATGTGGGGCGCGACTGCCGCTTGAGTTCAAGCCGCCTGCGGGACGCTTTGGTCAAAGGTCTTCTGGCCAGCGGCTGCGACGTAACCGACATCGGCGAGGTGCCGACGCCCGTGCTCTACTATTCGGCCCAGCAGTTGAAGGCCGATGGCGCCATCATGATCACCGGCAGCCACAATCCATCGGAGTACAACGGCTTTAAGACCGTCTGCGGATCCGGTACCCTGCATGGCGAGACGATCCAGGAAGTGCTGCGGCTGATCCAGCGCCAGGATTTTGAGCGCGGAAATGGACGTGTTTCTACAGCTGACCTGGTGACGCCTTATGTGGAGGAAGTTGCCTCGCAGTTTCATTTAAGCCGGCGAGTGAAACTAGTCGCCGACGCCGGGAACGGGACGGCGGGACCGGTGATTCACCGCATCTTTGAAAAGATGAATGTCGATGCCAGCGAGCTGTTCTTCGACATGGACGGCAAGTTCCCGAACCATCATCCCGATCCCACGGTTCCCGCCAACTTATTTCACCTGATAGAGAAGGTGCGGGAGACACGCGCGGAACTGGGAATTGCTTTTGATGGAGACTCTGACCGCATCGGCGCGGTAGACGAGCATGGCCATGTCATCTACGGGGACATGCTGATGCTGATCTACGCGCGCGAGATTCTGCAGCGGAAGCCCGGCGCCACTTTTATCGGCGAAGTAAAGTGCTCGCAGCTCATGTATGACGAGCTGGGAAAACTAGGCGGGAACGCCATCATGTACAAGACCGGCCACTCGCTCATCAAGGCCAAAATGAAGGAAGAGCATGCCGAGTTGGCCGGCGAGATGTCGGGCCACATGTTCTTCGGCGATCGTTACCGCGGCTACGATGACGCGCTCTATGCCGCCTGCCGCCTGATCGAGATCGTCGCTAATTCCGGCCGTCCGCTCTCGGCGCAACTGGATGGGCTGCCCAAGCTGGTCTCAACTCCAGAGATACGCATCGATTGCCCCGACGAGCTTAAGTTCGATCTGGTGCGCCGCGTAGCCGATCATTTCAAGGCGACGCACAAGACCATCGACATCGATGGCGTACGAGTGATTTTCGCGCAGGGCTGGGGCCTGCTGCGCGCCTCAAATACCCAGCCTGTCCTGGTGATGCGGTTTGAAGCCGCTAACGAACATTTGCTGAAACAATACCAGTCGGAAGTGGAACACGTTCTCGAAGAAGCGAAACGTGGCGTGAATGTATGAAGCCGCTGCCCGCCCTGTTTGTTCTTGCGATGGGCGTCGCGTTCGCTCAACAGCAGGCCACTGTACTGCATGCAGCGCGATTGCTGGACGTCGAAAGCGGAAAGCATTCTAACGCCCGGCGAGGTCCTGGTGCGGGGCGAACGAATCGTCGAAGCCGGCGCTTCGGTAGCGCATCCGGCCGGCGCGAAGACCATCGATCTGGGCGAACCGACGCTGATGCCCGGTCTTATCGACGCGCATGTGCACCTGTTTCTGCATCCCGGTGCTGAAGACCTGCAGACCGTCGAAGAATCGGTGCCGCAGCGGACCATCATCGCGACGCTGGCCGCTCGCGACGATCTGATGGCGGGCTTCACGGCCGAGCGCGACATGGGAACGGAAGGCGCGGGCTCCGCCGATACGGCCGTGCGCAACGCCATCAACCAGGGTCTGATTCCCGGGCCGCGCCTGCGCATCAGCGGCAATGCGGTCGATATCCTGGGCGGCCATGAAGACGCCAATCGCTTCAATCCCGAGCAGCACGTGCTTGTCCAACGCGACTTACGCCAACAATGCCGCCGAGCTGGTGAGCGTGATCCGCGAGCAGTTCAAGGAGGGCGCCGACTTCATCAAGATCTACGAAACCGGCCGCGACTCCTTCCGTCGACGGCAAGTTCTCGACGCCTTACCAGTACACCGAAGCCGAGCTTCGCGCCGCGGTTGAGGAGGCGGCGCGCGTCGGCAAGCGGGTTGCGGTGCATGCCACCGGCGAGCCGGGCACGCTCTATGCCGCGCGGGCCGGCGTGGTCTCCATCGATCACGCCGATCAGTTGAGCGACGAGACCATGCGGCTGATGCGCGAGAAACAGATCTTCGCCGTGCCGACTTTCGCCATTTCCGAATACTTCGCCGATCATGCCGCCTCAGCCGAGGCGACCGCGCGCCGGCGCCAGCGCGCTCGAATACCACGCGCAGGAGTTTCGCAAACAGACTGGCCGCCGGCGTTCCGATGGCCATGGGTTCCGACGTCGGCCCATTTCCGCATGGCACGCAGGCGCGCGAGTTCGAATTGATGGTGAAGTACGGCATGACAGCCGCTGGCCGCGATCCAGGCCGGCACGCTGAACGGCGCGAAAGTGCTGGGCTGGCAGGGCCAGATCGGCGCGCTGAAGGCGGGCTACTTCGCCGACGTGATCGCCGTTCCCGGCGATCCGCTCGAAGACATCAGCGCGCTCGAAAGGGTCGCGTTCGTGATGAAGGGCGGCGTGGTCTACCGGCAGTGAGGTTCAGCCGGCGGCGCCCTTGCAGCGCCATTTCCTTGGCCGGCTCAGCGGCCGCGAGCGGTTGGCCGAAGCGAACCGAAACCAGCTTGGAAACGCCGGGCTCCTGCATGGTGACGCCGTACAGCGATTGCGCCGCTTCCATGGTCCGCTTGGCGTGCGTGATCACGATGAACTGCGTCTGGCCGGACATCTCCTTCAGCAGCCGCGTGAGCCGCTCGATGTTCGGCTCGTCCAGCGGCGCGTCCACTTCGTCCAGAATGCAGAACGGGCTGGGCGTGTAGTGGAAGATGGCCATCAGCAGCGCCATCGCGGTCAGCGATTTCTCGCCGCCCGACAGCAGCAGCACGTTTTGCAGCCGCTTGCCCGGCGGCGAAGCCACGATGTCGATGCCCGATTCGGCGATGTTGGTCTCATCGGTCAGCCGCATCTCGCCGATGCCGCCGCCGAACAGCGTTTGGAACGATCTCGCGGAAGTGGCCGTTGATCGGCTTCGAACGCATCCGTGAAGCGCTTGCGCGATTCGACGTCGATGTCGTGGATGGCTTTCTCGGTGTCGCGGATCGAATCGAGCAGATCCTGCCGCTGCGCGTTCAAGAAATCGTAGCGCTGCTGCGCTTCCTGGAATTCTTCCAGCGCCTGCGGATTCACCGGACCCAGCGCCTCGATGCGCGCCTTCACTTCCTGGTATTTCTGCTCGGCTTCCGCCAAGCCGGCGTCGTCCAGAACGGCCTCTTCGCCGGCCGCCAGTTCTTCCAGCGGCGCGTTCAGCTCCTTGCGGCTGGTTTCGTCCAGGTATTTCAGCTCGGCCTGCTTCTTCACCAGCTCCAGCTCGATCTGCGAGCGCTTTTCCTGCGCAGTCTGCACGTCGATGCGCAGTTGCTTCAGAGCCTCTTCCAGCGCCGCCAGATTCGCCCGCAGCGTGGTTTCCTGCGCGGCCAGGCGCGCCACAGCTTCTTCCGCGACCGCGATCTCGTCCACCAGCTCGCCGGCGCGCGGTCCAGCTCGATGTTGTCGGCCAGCAGCCGGGCGCGCTCGATACCCAGGCGCTCCATCTCGGCCGCGATCTCCTGCCGGCGCGCGGCGATCTCGCCGATCTGGGCCTCGAAGCGCGCCTGCAGTCGCGCTGCTCGGACCGCCGGCGCTCTTCGAATCCAGCCAGTTCGGCGCGCAGCGCCGCGTGCTCTTCTGCCAAGCTGGTGCGCTTCCGCCTGCAGCTCTTCGAAATCGGCGCGCGACTGCTCCAGCACCTGTTCTTCGATCGAGCGCGCGGTTTCTTTTTCTTCCAGCAGTTGCTGATCGCGTTCCTGCTGCGCGCGGGCCCGGTCGCCTTCCTGCCGCAGACCGCTCCAGCTCCAGTCGCGCCACCGACAGTCGCGATGAGGCGCGGGCGAATTCTTCGGCCAGCTTGCGATGCTCGTGATCCAGCGCCAGCGCTTCTTTTTCCTGGTTCTGCTGCAAGGTGCGCAAGGCTCTCCAGATCTTCGCTGAGCTGCCGGATCTCGCGCTCCAGCTGTTCGAGCCGCGCCGCGGTCTCTTCCACCGCCTGGTGCTTCGACTGCACTTCGCCCGTCAACTCGCGCAGTTCGCGCTTGAGCGCCAGCGGTCCGCTGCCGGTCTTCTTGCCGCCGCTGACCGCATGACCGTGATAGCTCACGCCATCCGGCAGCAGGAAGAAGCATCCGGATGCTGCACGGACAGCGTCTGCGCCGCCGCGCGATCGCGCGCCAGATAACAGCGCGCCAGCCGCGGCAGCAGATCGCGCGGAGCCGTCGCGAAGCCGTTGGTAAAGCGCAGATGATCGCTCAGCCGGCCGATCACGCCTTCGGCGGTCGCCAAGCTCGTCGGCCGCCGCCGATGCCGTTCGCCCGGCTCCGGATGAACCAGAAACGTAGCGCGGCCGTCCAGGTCGGTGCGCATGATGTCGATGCCGCGCTCGGCCTCGCTCCAGTTCTGCACCACGACGTATTCCAGTTCTTCGTGCAGGAAATCTTCGGCGGCTTTTTCATAGGCCGGCTCGACTTCGATGAAATCCGCCAGCACGCCCGCGGGCCGGAAACCTTCCGCTTCGCCTCGCTCGATGGCGGTAAACAAACGCTTTACACTTTCAGTCGTATATGCGCGATGCGAAAGGATTTCTTCGAGCGAATCCTTGCGAGCTTTGAGCCGCGATGCTTCGGTTCGAGATGATCGAGAGTCTGGCGCGTTTCGGCCGCGCTCGGCCTTCCGAGCGCTCAGTTCCTCTTCCACGCGGCGCTTGCGATCGGCGATGGATTCCAGCTCCATCTGGCGCGCGGCCATCTTTTCCGACAGCTCCGTCTTGACGAGCTTTCAACCGCGTCGAGATCCCCGGCCGCTGTTTGCTCTTCGTTGCTGGCAGCGCGCCGAATCGCGCTCGATCGCCGACAGATATTCGCTGATCTGCACCAGTTGATTCTTCAGCGCCGAAGCCTCGCCCAGCAGCCGCAGTACATTCTGCCGTCCGGTTTCGAGCGTTCTGCGTGCGATCCTGCAAAGCCTGTCTGGAGCTGTTCGCGCTCGGCGGTCTTGGCCGCCAGCCGCTCGCGCGCCGATTCGGTCTGCGTTCCAGCTCCGCGAGCGACTGCAGGTGCGTTTCCAGCTCCTGCTGAAACTGCGCCTGCCGTTTTTCCAGCTCCTGCGTTTCCGATTCGCCTTGCGTGAGCCGCTCTTCGATCGACGCCGATCTGCTTGGCCTGGGAATCCAGCTTGCCGCGCGTCCGTTCCTGCTCGAGTTGCAGGTCGGCCAGACTGCTGGCGCGCCTGCGTCAGCTCGGCGTCGTTGCGATAGCAGGTCTCCTGCAGCGCCGCGTGCTCCTTCTCGCGCTCGGCCACCTGACTCGAAAGATTCTGAAACTCGGTATTGGCAAGATTCAGATCGAGCGCCGTCTTGGCGGCCTCGCGCTCCAGCATCCGGAACCGGCCGGTGAGCGATTTGCGCAAGTTGCGCTGATCATCTCGCCCTTCAGCTCTTCGTAGCGCCGCGCCTTGGAAGCCTGGCGCTTGAGCGAATTCACCTGCCGGCCGACTTCTTCCAGAATGTCGAAAACGCGCGCCAGATTCTGCTTGGCGCCTTCCAGTTTCGCTTCGGCCAGCCGCTTCTTGGTTTTGAATTTGCCGATGCCGGCGGCTTCTTCGATAATTGCGCGCCGGTCCTGCGGCTTGTTGCTCAGAATCTGGCCGATGCGCCCCTGCTCGATGATGGCGTAGCTTTCCGGGCCCAGTCCGGTGCCGATGAACAGATCCTGAATGTCGCGCAGCCGCGCCAGCTTGCCGTCGATCAGGTATTCGCTCTCGCCGGAGCGGAACAGGCGCCGCGTGATGGTAATCTCGCTCGGTTTGTGATCCGGGTGACCATTGCCATGGCCGTTGCCATTGCCGTGACCGTTCGTTTGATGGGATATGGTGCCCGTGGTCTGCGGAAGGATCCACCAGCGTCATGGTGACCGAAGCCATGCCCGAGCGGCTTGCGATCGCGCGTGCCGGCGAAGATCACGTCTTCCATCCGCGCGCCGCGCAGCGTCTTGGCCGACTGTTCGCCTAAGACCCAACTAATGGCGTCGCTCAGATTGGATTTTCCACAGCCGTTCGGTCCGACGATCGCGGCGATCCCGGCACCGTTGAACTTCATTTCCGTCCGATCAAAGAAGGACTTGAAGCCCTGAATCTCAACCCGCTTCAGTTTCAGCAAAATGCCTGCCCCTCCTATTATCACACTCGGGGGATGGTCCTATAGTAAACCGGCTTCCGACGAAAGTAAAGCGGGTCGATCGCTATATTTGGTAGTGCGCGCGCCGGGGGCACAATATATAATACCTGAGGGGATAAATATGAGCCGGCTCGTCATTGGACTATTGGCCGTGTCCAGCGCTTGGGCGCAGAAAATCACGGTCGAGTTCGATCAGGCCGCCGATTTCAGCCGGTACAGGACATTCGCGATCCGGGCGGGACAGTTGAATAGTCCGAACCCAGCGTTGAACAGCGAATTGGTCAAGAAGCAGATCGAGAGCGACATCGAAAGCTACTTGACCGCCAGAGGGCTCACGAAAACAACGGGCCCTTCCGATCTGAACGTTCGCTACACGTTAGGTACGGCGCCGGAACGTCGAAACCGAGGCCTATCCGGCAGGCTGGCGCGGATTGGGAACGCGAGTAGTGAGGGTGCCATACGCCGAAGGCACTCTGGTGATCGATCTGCGCGATCCCAGCCACGCGGTCGTTGGTGTGGCGCGCCATCGCCACCGAAGAGAAGCGCGATGCCACCAAGCTGCAAGGCAAGCTGGACAACATGGTGAAGAAGTCGATCGAGAAATATCCGCCCAAAAGGAAATAGCGGTCGACCGAATCAGCCGGCTTGGGGGCCGAGAATTTCTGTCCTTCTTGCAGCGCTCGCAAGGCCGCTTCTTCGTTGGCGTAAATGGTCATGACGTTGGCCAGGCGCGTGAGTTCCAGCACTTCCCGCACCCGGCGATTGAGATTGCGCAAAACGAAGCGGCCGCTGGGCATCTTCACGACGCTGGTGTAAATCCCAATCAGAAAGCCCATACCGGTGGAGTCGATGATAATCAACCTGGCTGAAGTCGGCCAGAACCTTGGAGGCGCCGGAGCTGCTTGATTTCCTCGGCTATGGCCGCGCAGATAAGCGGAATCTTGACCGGTGGCGAACCGCCCGTGAAGCCGAAGACACGCAGATATCACCGCGGCATTCGAGTTCGACGAGCATGGGTTCTACAGTAATGCTACTACATCGAGCGGTGGGCAGCCTTTAGGCGACGGAACTCGCACTAAACGGCTGCGATGCTCCTACCAGATCAGGCGGCCAGTGACCAGCGCGACTCGTCGGGAATTGGAATCGGTCGCGGAGTAATAGCCGAAGGTCGAGTCGGAGCGGAGAGGCTCCAAAAGGTGCCGCGTTGCCGAACGTGGTGTTGTTGAAGATGTTGAAGAACTGCATTTGCAAGCCACGCGGAAGCGCTCGTTCGCGACTTGAAATGCCGCCCGAAATCCATGTCGGAGTCAATAAACGGATTAAGCGAAGGACGTTGCGGCCCAGGGTCCCGAACTGGCCTACCAACGGTCTGCGCCAGACCCGAATTCGGGATCTTGTTGGGGTTCGCTCCCCCGGTAGATGGGCTGGGCAGGACATTGAGTGTCCCAACCAGATTTGGTCTGATGGCATTGGCGCCGCCCAGGAGCGACGGATCCGTAAGGCTCACATTAGTGCCAGGGATCGCAAGCGTAGCCTGCGAGGATGTTGATCGGCAGGCCGCTCTGGGCGGAGAAAATTCCGGCGAACTCCCAGCCGCCCAGCAGAAGGTTCATGTCCCGGCTGTTGAAATGACGGCTGCTGGAGAGGAAGTCATGGGTGATGGCTAAGCGCTGCGGAACATCGAACTGCGACACGGCGCGATTGTTGCGATTGTTGTTGGGGTCCTGCTGAGCGGCGGTGTCGGTCTCGAGAACACCCAGGGCATCGGAGGAATCGTCGATGGATTTCGACCAGGTATAGGCCGCGCTGAGACCATACCAAGCTCGAAAAGGGCCGTTGCGCGAACAACTGCAATGAATTGTAGTTCGAGTTGGCAGTTGACTTGGACCACGCTGACAGCGTTGAAGCGCGGGTCGATACGATTGCTGCCGCGTAGTGGAATTGCCGCTTAGACCGGCATTCAACTGCTGAAATAGCGTGGCGTTGGCGGTTTCCTGAGCTACCGACGTCGGCGGGCGTGAACAGACCGGGCTGCATGAAGTTGAGCGGACGGGTCCGCTGCAAAAAATGCCATGTGCTGCCCGAATAGCCTAGCGCGGAACAGCCAACGATTCCACAGTTCGCGCTCGATGGTGAAGCTGATATTGCTGATATTGGGGGTTCTTGAGATTCGGATCGATGTAAGTCACGGTGCCGAAATTTCTGATGGTCGGGGAAAACGAACCCACAGTTGAGAAGCCCTGCTGTTGGAACGGAGACGTTCCCGCGAGAATGTTAGCGATGGTATTCCCACCGGTGAACTGTGTGTTTGGAAGTGTGAACGTATACATGTAGGGGGGCAGGAACCGGCCGTTGGTGATGGGGTTGAGGAAAATGAAATCGTAGGTGATGCCGTAACCGCCGCGAATGACGGTCTTGCCTCCACCCGGGTTCCAGGCAAACCCGAATCGCGGGCCCGGGATTGTGGTTGGTATGGAAGTACGATCCGCCGGTGTAAAAGCTTCCCAGCGGCCCGGTACCGGCGCCCCCAGCGGGGTAGTTGGTCAGGCTGGGGTTCACATTCGATAGGATGCCGTTGATTTCGGTTACTCCCCCGGCGATCTCTTCGCGAAAGCCGAAATTGAGGGTCAAAGTTCGGGTGATCTTCCAGTCATCCTGCACGAAGAAGAACTCATTCCAGACGCGATTGCCCCGAACCGAATTGCCGAAATCCTGGGAGTATTGAAATGGAATGCCTTGCAGGAAATTCGACAAGCTCGTGAAGGTCAGAGATCCGTTTACATTGTTGTCGAAGAAGCTGTTGGCCTGGATGCGATCCACCTCGGCGCCGAACTTGAGCTGATGCTTACCCCACACCTTTGAGATGGTGTCGGTGATATTGGAAGGTGTTCTGAATGCGGCCTTGGGGCAATCCGGACCATTTTCCAAAGTTCGAGGTGCCGTCGGTAAAAAGAATCTCGGGGTGCCGGTGCTATTGAACAAAGGCGGAAACACCGGAGCGCTGCGGCCGTAAGCCGCCAGGAACGTGTTTACCAGCGTCGGGCTGAAGGTGTGCGTTTCCGTAATGGTTCCATTCCACGACCGGTTGACGCTACTTGCGCCATTGGTCACCAAATTGGAATCGATGAAAGTGTTGCCGGTGCACTGGGCATGGGAAGATTGCTCGCCAAAGCGCATGTAGAACACGTCTTTTTCACTGATGATGTAATCCAAGCGACCCGAATATGCGAGCGTATCGGTGGCACTCGGCGCGACCTGAGCAAATCTGGCCGGTGGGGCTGGTGGGCACTTTATATTGCTGCAGAATCTGTTGCGCGATCGGGACGGCGCTCGCCGCTTGAGCCGGAGTCGGCACAAAGGCAGTGCGCGTGCCACCTAAGCCTCGGATAGTGTTTTCTTCGTAAGTTCCGTAGTAGAACAATTTGTTTTTGATGACATGGCCGCCGGCCATGGCTCCCCAATCGTTGTTGATGTTGGGAGTTGCCTTACCAGTATGGTCAAAATAGTCGCGAGCATTGAAGAAGCTATTGCGCATGAACTCGAACATTTCGCCGTGGAAGGCGTTGGTTCCTTGGTGCGTTAGCAATTGCAGTTGGGAATTGGCATTGCGGCCGTACTCAGCATTGAACTGGTTGGTGATCAGGTTGAATTCCCGAATTGCGTCCATCGGCACGGTGCCGAGCGCCGCGGAACCGGTGGTGCTGACGTCGGTTGATGGTCGCGCCGTCCAAAGTGATGTTGTTGCCACGTCCGCGACCGCCGTTGGAATTGTAGCTGCCAAGACCCAGGAAGGGATTGTTGGGCGTTACGGGAATGATGCCCGGCATGGTCGGCGCCAATCCGAGAACACCGGTACCCACCAACGGCAGATCCCTGATGGCCGCGATCTCGACCGTGCTCTTGCAGTTGCGGATTCACGGTATTGATAGGCGTGGCTACTGATTCAACCACGATTTGCTCACTGGTGGAGGACACCGTTAGCGTAAAAGGCGAGGGTGGAACTGCCGCCGCTGACGATCTGCACGGTCTGGGTGACTGAAGTGAAACCGGACGCCGTCACTTTCACCTCGTACTGGCCTGGATCTAAGTTGACTTACGCGGATCTGACCGGTAGGGTCGGTGGCCGTATTACGAGTTGCACCAGTGCCTACGTTGCGGACTGTGACGGTCGCGCTGGGAATCGCGGCATTGCTTTGGTCGGAAACATTGATTTGCAGGTCGCCGGTGATCTGCCCAAACGCGAGCACGCCGGTAAATAACACGCCGAAAAGAACACCAAATGCTGTCCTCCGGACACTGATTGAGCATCTATTTAACCCTTCTTCCTCTGGTAAAACCGCCTCGAACGTCGCCAAGCCAACTGCAGAGTTTGGACACACTTCTGGCTAGCGGCCTGGAACTCAAAATAAACCTAAGCTTGTAATGCCAATTTAACCAAATTGTGCATTGCAGAACCCTGACAATTGGCCGTAGCTTAACATGAATTGAGGCTGGCTTTCAAGGAAAATAGCAACCGGTTGCACGGTTGTAACCGGTGAGAAGTTACTGATCTACAAAGGAAAGCTTAATTGATACAGAGGTTTTAGAACGTCGGCTTACAGTAGCCGGAAATTCACTTCGATGGTGGCTTGCACCGGGACTGCGCTTGCCGTCTTTCTTGCCGGGCTTGAACGCCACTTCTCGACAGCTTCAATGGCTTTCTGATCGAGGCCCAGGCCGAGAGGGCGAATCACTTTCAGGTCCCTCGGATTGCCTTTTTCGTCCACCACGACAAACAGCACAACCGTGCCCTGGAATTTCGCCTTGCGCGCTTCTTCGGAATATTCCGGCTCGACTTTGAAGATCACCTAGGAGGTGAAACGCCGCCGCCGATCTTGTACGCGCCGCCGCCCATGTTGCCGCCCGAACCAGGACCAAAACCGGCGCCCGATCCAGATCCTACACCGCCGCCGTGACCGCGTGCCGATGCCGCCGCCAGTACCCGGTGCCGTTGGAAGCGATGCCGGATTTCGCAAGCGGATCGCCCAGCGACATCCATGTTGACTTTAGGAATATTGGCGTCGGGCTGGATGATCAGCGTCGGTTCCATCACTAGCTTCGGATCGGGATTGCGAATAACCGCCATGGGTGGAACAAACTGCTTATCGGCCAACTTGGGAAGCTTGCCTTTGCTGGCAGGCGTCGGGGAACGGTCGCCACCGCCGCCGCCACCGCCCATAGGATCCTTCTTAACGGTAGGCTTGTAGGGCGCAAGGTCGGGCGCGATCAGTGAGATCTGCTGCCTTACCACTTGTTGCACTGCTCTTGTTCGTACCGATAATCAACAGCAGCCCGATCGCAGCGACGTGAATCAGAAGCGAGCCAACTCCAGCACGCTTTTCCTGGCCTCCGTAGAAGCCCCAAATATCCTTAACCGGGACGGGCTTGGAAGTCACCTCTAAAGGAGGCAACTTGGGCGGGTTGATGAATTCCTTGACGTTCCGAAAGAGCGAACGGAAGAAGGGCTCTTCCACGTCGCCTGCCAGCAGTCTTTCCAGATGGAGATCGGCCTGAGAAGGCGGTGGAATGTTTGTTCCTCCAGGAACCGCCGGAGGGGTCGTTCCTCCATAAGCCATAGGTTCGTCGTGAGCTGCCATGTTATCTATACACCTCTACCAAGCCCAATAAATAGACGCTCCCACGTTCTTCAAAGGTTGCACCAGATCCCTTCTTAATTCTATCACTTCCATAAATCTGTCAACCTGCGTATGAAAATCGGGATTTGGGGTACCCCCATTCACCACCATACACTATGTGAAGCATGTCCGACAATCCTGTTGTGCTCTACGACGGCCATTGTGGGTTCTGTCGGATGTGGATTCAGTACTGGAACCAACTGACCGGGGATCAACTGGATTACGCTTCCTCGCAAACGGCAGGTGAGCAACATCCCCAGATTCCGAGCGAGGGTTTCGGCGAGTCCGTCCAAGTGGCCATGCCTGAAGGGAAGGTGATTTCGGGATCGCGGGCGATTTTCACGATCTTGACGTTCGCGCCCGGGATGGCCTGGCTGCTGTGGCTCTATGAACACTTTTCGCCCTTCGCCAAGCTGTCGGAAGCTACCTACCGGCTGATTGCGGCGCATCGGACCTTCTTCTATCACCTGACGCGATTTACGTTCGGGCGGCGCATTTTGTCTTTGCGCTACGCGGGCGTCGAGTGGATTTTTCTGCGGATTCTGGCAGCTATTTACTTCATAGCATTTGTATCCGCCGGAGTCCAGATAACCGGTCTGATCGGCGAGCGTGGGATCCTGCCGCTGGGGCGCTATCTGGCGGCAGTGTCTCAGAACTTCGGCTTCCGAGGCTATCGCATGCTGCCAACGGTCTTCTGGTTCGCGCATGATGATCACGTGCTGCAAGCGGCCTGCATTGCCGGCGCTGCGATTTCCATCGTGTTGCTGGTTGGTTACTTCGAACGAGCGTCGCTAGTTGCGCTGTACGTTTTGTATCTTTCGCTATGCACGGCCGGCCAGGAGTTTTTGTCGTTTCAATGGGATTTCCTGCTGCTCGAAACCGGATTTCTAGCCATCTTTCTAGGCAACTCAAAACTAGTCGTATTCTTGTTCCGGTGGCTGGTATTCCGTCTGACATTTCTCTCCGGTGCGGTGAAGCTGATGAGCCACGATCCAGCCTGGCGCAATCTCACGGCGATGAGCTATCACTTTTGGACGCAGCCGCTGCCCACGCCGGTAGCCTGGTATGCGAATCAACTGCCGTTCTGGTTCCATCGCTTTTCGACAGCGATGGTGTTCGTCATCGAACTGGCCGTTCCGCTCCTGTTTTTTGCACCGCGCCCGTGGCGGTTCCTGGGAGGATTTTCGCTACTGTTTCTGCAGGTGCTAATTTTCCTTACGGGGAATTACACGTTCTTCAACCTGCTGACTATGGCGCTGTGTCTGTTTTTATTCGATGACGCCGCGCTGGCCAAGCTCCGTGTCAAAATTCGCCGCGTGCGCATCAAGCCCGCGTGGGCGATGACGGTGGCTGTGATTGTCGTAATACTCAGCGTTTCGGAGCTTTGGGGCATGTTTTTCGGCTCGCCTTCCGACGAGGGGAATGCGCTGGTGCGGTGGGCGGCTCCGTTCGGCATCGTCAATACTTATGGGCTTTTTGCGGTGATGACCACCACTCGCCCCGAAATCGTCGTGCAAGGCTCCATGGATCGCCGGACTTGGCTGGATTACGAATTCAAGTACAAGCCAGGCGATTTGCGTAGACCGCCGCGCTGGGTGGCCCCTCACCAGCCGCGCTTGGATTGGCAGATGTGGTTTGCGGCGCTATCCGGGCCTCAAAGCGCGCCTTGGTTCGATAATTTCATGGTGCGGTTATTGCAGGGTTCTCCACAGGTGCGCGATCTGCTAGCGAACGATCCATTCGCCGGAGCCGCGCCCAAGTACGTGCGAGCGCTTCTGTTCAATTACGGCTTCACAGACTTTTCTAGCCGCCGTGCGACTGGAGACTGGTGGACGAGGCGGGCCCGCGGGCTATATTTTCCTGCGATTTCACTAGACGACGTGCGGCTGAAGGATTGAAGCACTCATTGGTTCTCGGTAGTAGACTGGGAACAGAACCAGGAGAAATTGAATGCCCACCGCTACCGAGACCGCTCATCTGACGGTTTCTCCCCTCACCGTACTCAGCGACGAAGAGAAGATGTTCCAAGACACGGTTCGCCGGTTCGCGCGCGAGCGCATCGGGCCGCACGTCCGCGCGATGGATGAAGCGGGCGCCTTCCGCAAGGACCTGCTGCACGAGATGTTCGAGCTCGGGCTGATGGGCATCGAGATTCCCGAAGAGTACGGCGGCCAGGGCGGAACTTCTTCCAAGCCGTGCTGGCGGTGGAAGCGCTGGCGGCGGTGGACCCGTCGGCGGCGGTGATCGTCGACGTGCAGAACACCATCGCCAATAACGTCATCATTCGCTGGGGCAATGAAGAACAGAAGCGCCGCTATCTGCCAAAACTGGCTCGCGATACCGTGGCTTCGTTCGCGCTTTCGGAAGCCGGCTCAGGCTCGGATGCATTTGCGCTCGCGACGCGAGCCACCCAACATGGCGACCATTATTCCATCACCGGCCGCAAGCTGTGGATCACCAACGCCGCTGAAGCCGGGCTGTATTTGGTCTTCGCCAACGCCAATCCGGACGCCGGACATCGCGGCATCACCTGCTTCTTGGTGGAGCGCGAGTTCCCCGGTTTCCAGGTCGGCAAGAAGGAAGACAAGCTCGGGCATTCGCGCATCGTCGACGTGCGAGCTGATTCTGGACGAGTGCCGCGTGCCGGCCGAGAACGTTCTCGGCGAGGTGGGCAAGGGCTACAAGATCGCGATCGAGACGTTGAACGAAGGGCGCATCGCGATCGGCGCGCAGATGGTGGGGCTGGCGCAGGGCGCGCTCGATCACGCCATCGCCTATGCCAAACAGCGGCAGCAGTTCGGCAAACCCATCGCCGATTTTCAGGGCGTCCAGTTCGAACTCGCGCAGATGGCCACTGACGTGGAAGCTGCGCGGCTGCTGGTTTATAACGGCGCTCGCATGCGCGATGCCGGCCTGCCTTTTGTCACCGAAGCCGCGATGGCGAAATATTTCGCCTCTCAAGTTGCCGAAAGCACCGCTTCACGGGCGGTCGAGATCTTCGGCGGCGTCGGATTCACCAAGGACTATCCGGTGGAGAAGCTTTACCGTGACGCCAAGATCGGCCGGATCTACGAAGGCACCAGCAATATGCAGAAGTTGACGATCGCCAAACAGATCCTTGGCGAGCGATAAAGCGGAGCGGTAAACTGGAATAAGAAACGAAGAGGAACTATGCGTCTCGTCGCTGCGTTTATTTTGCTGGTTGGCGCCGCCGGTCGCCGCCAACTCAGCCCGATCCCAGCACCGGAACAGATCGACGACATCATCGCGAAGTTCGCCGCCAAGGAAGCCGACTTCCAGAAGGCGCGCGGCAATTACACCTATCGCCAGGACGCCAGTGTCATGTCACTGGATGACGGCGGCGGTGTCACGGGCAAATGGCAAGAAGTAACCGACATCGTCTTCACTCCGGAAGGCAAGCGCACCGAAAAAGTAGTTCGCGCTCCAATGAGCACGCTCACCGCCTTTCAGCTCGATCCCGGCGATATCCAGGATCTTCGCGATGTCCAGCCCTTCGTGCTCACCACCGACGAGCTTCCGAAATACTACATCCGCTACCTCGGCCGCGAGCAGCTGGACGAGATCTGCTGCTACGCTTTCGCGGTGAAGCCGAAGAAGCTCGAATCCGGCCAGCGGTATTTCGAGGGCGAGGTCTGGGTGGACGATCACGACCTGCAGATCGTGAAGACATACGGCCGCGGCGTCGGCCAGCGGAAGGGCGACAACCAGTATCCGGAAGTTCGAAACCTATCGCGAGCAGATCGACGGCAAATACTGGTTTCCCACGTACACCATCGCCAACGCCACGCTGCATTTCAAAGAGAACGACCAGCGCATGAAGATGACCGTGAAGTACGAGGACTACAAGCAGTTCAAGAGCGACATGACCATCAAGTACGGCGACGCCGAGGATCCAGGACAAAGACGCCTCCGCCGCCGCCCAAGAAGCAGTAATCAGCGATTAAATTTTGCAGCCTTCCGATCGATGGTCTGCTGCCTGCGGTCATCGATTCGCTCGCGAGTTTGTCCCAATCTGGTCATCGAAGCGCCGCCCGGCGCCGGCAAAACCACGCGCGTTCCTCCCGCTCTACTTTCGTTGGTCGACGGACAGGTGCTGGTCCTGGAGCCCCGGCGTCTGGCCGCTCGCTTGGCCGCGCGACGGGTTGCGCAAGAACGTGGGGAACCGATAGGCGGGACCGTCGGCTATCAGGTCCGTTTTGAAGAAGTCGCCGGCCCACGCACCCGCCTCCGATTCCTCACCGAAGGCATTCTGACGCGCAGATTGATTTCCGATCCGCGGCTTGCGGGCGTGGACGTGGTCGTCCTCGACGAATTTCACGAGCGCCATCTCGAGAGCGACCTGGCATTGGCACTGCTGCGCCGACTTCAGTGCACGGCGCGGCCGGACTTGCGGCTGATCGTGATGTCGGCAACGCTCGATACCGCGCCGGTCGCAGCGTTACTTAGGCGATTGCCCGGTTCTTCGCTCGGAAGGCCGGCTGTTCGATCTCAGCGTCACTCATCAGCCTTACTCCGCGCTGCCGTTGGAAAAGCAGGTAGCCGGATGCGGTCGAAACTCTGATAGCTGAAAAACATGCCGGCGACATTTTGGTTTTTCTTGCCAGGCGCGGCCGAGATCCGGCGTGCTGCGCGCGAGTGCGAAGCCGTTGGCGGCGCGGCACGAATTGCTCGTTCTCCCGCTTCACGGCGATCTCTCGCCCGCCGAACAGGATCGCGCCGTCACGCCCGGCCCGCGCCGCAAGGTGATACTTTCGACCAACGTCGCCGAAAGCTCCATCACTATCGAAGGCGTGACGGCGGTGATCGACAGCGGGCTGGCGCGCATCGCTAGCGACTCGCCGTGGACCGGTCTGCCGACGCTCGACGTCCGGCGCATCAGCAAAGCATCGGCGACGCAGCGAGCCGGCCGCGCCGCCCGCACAGCGCCTGGCCGCGTCATCCGACTATACACCCTCGAAGATTTCCAGCGCCGGCCGCGATCATGACCGCCCGAGATCACGCGCCGCGAACTGTCGGAGCTGTGTCTCCACTCTGCGTGCCATGGGGATCGCCCATCCAAGCGGAGCTAGCTTGGCTCGAGCCGCCTCCGGGCGCCGCTGTCTCGCGAGCCGAGGAACTGCTCGAGCGACTGGGCGCAACTGGTGAAGAGCGCGGCGCATGGCGCGTTATCCACTGCATCCCCGCCTGGCGCGGCTGGTGATCGAAGCCGTCGAGCGCGGGGCAGGCGAGGAGGGTTGCGCTGCTGCCGCATTGCTGAGCGCCGGTGCGCGACGCGGAGAGCTGCGACTGTTGCGCCTGGTCGATTCGCCGATGGACTTTCGCGCCAAGCAACATTTCGAGCAGATCCGCCGAATGATCCGGCCGCCTAAGCAGCAGAAGCACGACCCGAACGCACTTCCGCTTGTCGATGCTCGCGGCGTTTCCCGATCGCGTCGCGCGCCGCCGCGAAGGACAATCAGCTCTGCTGGCCTCCGGCGGATCGGCCATGCTGGCGTGCGAAACGCACAGGCCGATTTCCTGGTCGCCGTCGACATCGAAGATCGCAGCGAGCACGCGCTGCCGCTGGTGCGCCTATACTGCGCGATCGAGCCCGACTGGCTGGTTGATCTGTTTCCCGCTCGGGTGCGCGAGCGCTCGGGTGTCGAATGGAATCGTTCCGCCGAGCGCGTGGAAGAGGTTAGCGCCCTGCTGTACGACGATCTGGTGATCCAGGAAACTCGCAGCGGCGCGCCCGATCCGGAGAAGCGCGGCCGATCTGCTTGCGGAACGGGCCCTGGAGGCTGGAGTGGAACGGTTCGTCGATCGCGAAGAGCTGGATGAATTTCTGGCCCGGATTGCATTCGCCTCAGACCACGCGGCGATTCCGAAGATCGACGTCGAATCCGCATTCCGCGACTCTGTGCACGGGGTTTGAAGAGCTTCGCGGAGTTGAAGGCGCTGGCGCACTCCCTGATTCCGACGCTGGAACAGCGCGCAGTCCAGGCTATTGAACGAAATTGCGCCCAGCCGCATTCGCCTGCCCGGCGGACGGCAAACCAAGGTGCATTACGACGGCGGAAAGCCGCCCTGGATCGCGTCGCGGCTGCAGGATTTCTTCGGCATGCGGGAAACGCCGCGCATCGCGAGCGGCAAGGTTCGCCGTGGTTGTGCACCTTCTGGCGCCGAACCAGCGCCCCGTCCAAACCACTACTGATCTCGCAGGATTCTGGCAGCGGCTATATCCGCAAGTCCGGCGCGAGTTGAGCCGGCGTTATCCCAAGCACGCCTGGCCGGAAGATCCGTATGCTAGAAAAAATTCATGACCCGTACCGTGGCGGCCCTCTTGTTGTTCGGCATCTCGTTCGGCTATCTGGAAGCGGCCGTGGTGGTTTATCTGCGCGCTATCTATGATCCGATTCGCCATCGACTTCATCCGGGCCGTGGCGCCGACGAACTGTTTCCGCTAATTTCATCCGCAGCAACTGGCCGATGCAGGACCCGAGAATCCCCGCCGCCTGCTGATCGAGATCGGCCGCGAAGCGGCGACCATAGTCATGCTGGCAGCTTCGGGCTTGCGCTGCGGGCCGGAATCTTCAACCAGCGTATGGCGGCCTTCGCAGTCGTATTCGGGTTTTGGGACATCTTCTTCTATCGTGTTTTTAAGGCTGATGATCCACTGGCCGCAGTCGCTTTTCACATGGGACATTTTGTTCCTGATTCCGCTGCCGTGGGTGGGCCCGGTGTTGGGCGCCCGTTATTGTGGCGGTAACCCTGATAGTGTGCGGTCTGTATTCCTTGCGTCTCGGCGGCATGCCGGCGCGGCCAAGGCAATGGATGACGATGATCGCCGGGGGAGTGATCGTGATCCTTTCGCTTCGTGTGGGACTTCCGCAACACCACGGCCGGCGGATTGCCGAATCCCTTCAACTGGCCGTTATTCTTGTGCGGGCGAGGTTATTGCGCTGGTGGGTTTTCTTTCCGCAGCAGGCATCTTTCTGCAGTAACTGATCGAGCATATCGGGAATCTCGAAAACGGCGCGGTTCTTGATGGCCGCGGCGTTGGCGCGGAAGCGAGCGAAGTTGAGCCGGCTCCAGCAGCATCCGCAACGCCGTTGTCGATCTCGCGGAAGGACTGCAGGACGACGCCCACCTCCTTCTCGCGAATCCATTCAGTGTTGTAGCGTTCCTGCGGGAGCGTCCAGGCATTGCGTTCGACGATCACCGGCAGATGCATCGCCAGAGCTTCACTGATGCTTCCCGGCCCGGGCTTGCCGATAAAAAAATCGGACAGATGCATGTAATAGGGGATTTCGCTGGTGAAGCCTTCGACATATTTCGGAAATTTGGTCGGCAGCCGACGCAGCCGCTCGGCCAGCTTCTGTTCTTGCCCGCAGATGAAAATGAACTGTGCGCGCGCGGTCACGCGCTTCGCGATTTCCAGCATCACGCTGGAACCTTCGCCGCCGAACAGCACCAGACCGGTGGGCATTTCAGGATCGAGGCCGAGCTGTCGCGCCCCTCCTCGCGATCGATCGTGACCGGCTCGTAAAACTTCGGCCGCAGGATCATGCCCGACGTTTGGAAACATGCGTCCGTTCGGGTGGCCGAGTGCCCAGCGCCTGCTCCACGGCTTTGGCTGTTCCGCAGATGAAATATTGTTCCTGACGTTCGATCCAGAAATGCGGCGGATAATCGGCCAGGTCGGTGAGGATGGTCACGAGCGGCGCTGTCCGGCAAACTCTCGCGCAGCGCGCGGTTGAAGTTCGGAATCAGCGAAACCACCAGATCGCGCTCACCTTGCGCCCAGAATTTCTTCAACAAACGGACCTGTCCGCGATGGTACAGACGAATCAGCCCATGCATTAGCGACGGTCAATTGCGCCGAGCCGAGCGTCCAGCCTTTCTTCAAGCAGGAGGTTGTACACGTCCTGCATGCGGATGCCGGTGTACTTACGAAATATGTCCAGAGGATCGAGGATTTCCTGCAGATTCACTAACCGGACGTCCCACGCCGCGCTGCTGCTGCTCGATCACGGATTTGAGAGCAGTGGCGGCCGGCCGATGCCCCCCGCCGGCCTCGAAGAAAACAAAATCCAGCCGCTTCATTTGTCTCGCAAAGAACAGTTTGTCACACTTACGTAATCAGTCAAGAATGTTTTAAATAATTCGGCTAACATCCCCCCGAAATCATTTCTTCAACAGAATGTAACAGGGGCGCTATATCTGGATGGTGCGCAGTCTAATCACGAAGGGCGACTACAGCGTGATGCGCCTGCGCCAATAATTGGGTGGCGCCGCGCTGGGTGCGCGTCTACGTGATCAGCGCGACACGCGGTGGCGATGGATGGCTGTGGTACGCCATGGGCCTCGCGATTCTGCTCTTTGGCGGCGAGCAACGCTTCCAGGCGCTGGGCGCGGCCGGAGTCGCAGCCGCCCTGAGTATTCTTCTGTTCGTCTGGCTGAAGCGGATCGACCGGCCGCCGCCGTCCCTGCCACATCGAACCGCATTGCTGGGCCACGCTTCTTCCGCCCGATCAGTTCTCGTTCCCGTCCGGCCACACCATGACCGCCTTCGCTGTCGCGATTCCGCTGGCTCTGTTCTATCCAGACGCTCACGACCGGGCTGCTGTTCTGCGCCCTCAGCATCGCGATGTCGCGCATCCTGCTGGGCATGCACTTTCTGAGCGACGTGGTGGCTGGCGCGCTGATCGGCACCGCGCTCGGGTATCTCGGCTACTTCGCGTTCCAGTTATAGTAGGCTCAAAGTTCCTGAGCCTATGTCCACGACGCTGTTGGATCACAACTATGGAGCTTCGCGCGTGCGCTTGATAAAAGTGCATCGCCAACAGGACCGGCACGACCTTAAGGAGCTTTCAGTTAGTGTGAAGCTGGAAGGCGAGTTTGAAAGCAGTTACACAACCGGCGACAACCGCAGCATTCTGCCGGCCGACACTATCAAGAACACCGTGTATGCTTTGGCAAAGCTCTACGCCATCGAACAGATCGAGGAGTTCGCGCAGCAACTGATCAATCATTTCCTTACCGACAATTCCCAAGTGCGTAAGGTGAACGTAAGGATCGCAGAGTATCTTTGGGCGCGCATCCCCTTCGGAGGCAAACCGCATCCCTGGTCGTTCACGCCCAGTGGACCAGAACGACGAACCACGGCCGTTACTGGTACTCGGGAAACGATCCTGATCGAATCGGGTATCGAGAATCTGCAGATCGTAAAAACCACCGGGTCCGGTTTTGAAGGCTACGTTCACGATCCATTCACGACGTTAAAAGAGACTACCGACCGAATCCTTTCGGCGGCCGTGAAGGCGAACTGGCTTTATTCGGACAATGAGATTCCGTTCTCGGTCTACTGGCACGGTGTCCGGCAGGCAATTCTTGATACTTTTGTCGAGCATGAAAGCCAGTCGCTCCAATTCACTCTGCACGCCATGGCGGAAGCGGTGCTGGAGCGTTATGCCGACATCGCCGAGATCCATTTTTGGCTCCCAAACAAAGACTGCCGGCTGGTGGACCTGGGGCTGTTTGGTCTGGAGAACGACAACGAAGTGTTCGCGCCGGCCGAGGAGCCCTACGAATTGATCGAAGCGCGCCTGCGCCGCGAGTCGATTGATTAATACCTTTGCGTGACCGCTATTTCGTCTCTCCGCTCTTCTCCCGTTCGCGAGCCCCCTTCAGAAAGTGGACCATGTCGTAGTTGTCCTCGTGACAGGCGTACTCGTACATCTGCTCGTCGGGATCGATCTTGGTCCAGGGAATTCGCGCCGTCCAGGGCCTGGTCCAGGTGGCCGGATCCTCGACCGTGAATTCGTAGTTGAGCGTGTTCGGCGTCGACGCGGGTAAAGCGCTCGGTGATGCTGGAAGGTCGCCGGATCGGCGTCCTGGAAGATCACGCCATCGTCGGTCCGGAAATTGGTGGTCTCGACGACCAGCGTGTCGCCCTCCCAATGGCCCGCGCGAATCGCCCAGCCACTGGCTGGAGGTTCTTGCCGATATGCGGGCGTCCGTCCAGCGGAATAATGCGCGCGCTGTGGATCATCTCGGGAGCGATCACCACGTATCCGGGGCTCTGGAAAATCTGAAAGTCGTTGTTGTAGATGGTCGGCAGATACGGCGGTGAATCGGTCCGGATGATGCAGCGCACCGGCAGGGATGAAGTCCGCGAAGCTGTCGGGCAGGCCGGCGTTGAAGCGGGCCGCTGCCGCGGCGCGCGCCGCCCGGCCTTCTGCCGCTCCGGCGACAAAGGCACCAGCGGCGGGAATTCTCCCGTCCGGCGGATCCACGATCAGCGACGTGCGGTGGTCCGCCGTGATCTTCAACCGGCGCGAATCCATCCAGTGTTCGTTATAGGCGCGGTTGACGTCGGCTTCGGCGCCTCCGTCGCGGCGGTCGCGGCTCAGGTCGTTCGCCAGCTGATCCTGAAATTCGGCCGCTTCCTCGTCGGTAAGAACGTCTTTCGATCCGACACCGCCGGGCCGCTGGAGCGGCGTGCTGGTGGCGTCGTTCCACACTCCCTGCAGGTCCGGATCGCCCCAAGGCGTGTGCGGCAGCGGCCGGCTTCTTCGCACGGCGTCGCCGCCTTCGCGCGGCAGCGGTCTTCTTGGCCGCGCTGACGGCGTCTGGCCCAGCCGCCGGCGACAGCGATGACGACGCCGCCAGGACGATCGATCGAAGTCGACAATCGATGTTCATCTGACTCCTCCATTCATCGCCTTCACTTGCGGGCTGCTTGCTGAAACGTCCGTATAGCAGTTCTTCGGTGAACGGCACGCACTTGAATTCCAGCAGCTGAACATTCTTTTCCATGCGGCGATAGAGCGGGAAGCTGATCTTCCAGGGCCGCGTGTACACCTTGGGGTCCTCGATCGTGGCTTCGTACATCAGGTGATAGGGGCTGGCCGGAGTGTAGCGCTCCACCACGTGAAGCTCGTCGCTATGGAAATCCCCGGCGCGATCGAGCCAGGTCTCCTCGCGGAATCCGGTCACGTCGACCACCAGCGTGTCGCCCTCCCAGCGGCCGCGCGACCAGCCCATCCACGAAGGCGTGGGAGCCTCCTCCTTCCAATTCATGCGGATGATGCGCGTGGCGCTGGCGAACTCATAGGCGATCAGAATGTAGGGGCTGGATCCCTGCACGATGCGAAACGGAAACGGCATGTAGGTCGCGCGCGGCACGCCCGGCATGTAGCACTTGAGCTCCGGATCGCCGAGGTCGTGCCATTTCTCGTCGCTGCTGACGTCCACCGTCATCCGCTTTTCGAAGTTCTCCTTCTTCTTCTGCAGCGCCCACGGCTGGTAGGGAATTTCGCCGCCTTCGACGATGCTCTGCCCGGCCGGCCCCGCGCCATACGCGCCCATGATTTCCGGATGCGGCCCGGGTTGCGCTTCATGATCCTGCAGGTCCCAATTGGCGGTGACGAACGCCTGCCAGATGCCATTCAGGTCGGGATGACCGTCGGCCATCCGCGGCGCTTTGTAGGGCGGGAATTGTTGACCGGCGGCGGGAGCATCGGCCACCCAGGACAGAGCGACGATCGCGGCGACGACAGAATGGTTAGACATTGCGGTCCTCCCAAATTTCCATGCCCGGACTCCTGATCGCCAATCAGTATACACCGACCGGGCAGCCAACAGACTAGAAAACGGCCGGACGAGCATCTCGCACTCTGTCGATCCCGCTGGGAACCTATCTTGCCCGGAAAAGTTGCGGCGAAATGACTAATTTTTTCTGCCGAGGCGTCTACTGATGTGAGCCTGAGCGGCCGGAGAGTCGCCACACACGCAGGCACGGGTAACTTGCAGCGCTGCGGCATCGGGGGAGCGTGAGCACATACATTCAAATCGGAGGAGGGGCGTTTGTGCGCCCCGGAAGCCCGGTCGAACTGCGGGTTGTGAGCGATAGCTCCGTCGAACAACGTTCGACGCCGGACGACGTGGCGCAGGTTCATCATGAAGTCCTTAACTTGCCGTTCGATAGGCCCCGAACGGTGCGACGCACCAGCCGAACAGCACAACAAACTTGGCGGGTACCCAACTCGCTCCTCGAAAAACTCAGGGTTCTTGGGGATCATGATCAATGCAGTCTGATCGAGGTCCTCTTGAGCGGGTTCCAAGTGCTCCTCCACCGTTATACGGGAAGCTCGGAAGTCGTGACTGGCGCACCTGTCTCGCGCCAGGACGCTCGAATGCGGATTGCGTTACGCACCGATGTCTCGGGCGACCCGACGTTCCGAGGATTGATGGCTCAAGTTCGCGAGAACCTTGGGGAAGCGCGCGCCGATAAGGGGACCCGAACGGTCGATTTGGAAGGACGCAATAGCAGCGCTCCGCCGTACCAGGTGGCTTTTCAGTGCGGCGTGCCGGGCACGCCCCAAGCAGGATTCGACCTGAGCATGGAAGTCAAGCTTGATCTCCATGACTTAGATTGCGTGCTGCATTATGACCCCGACTTATTCGACGCTGGGACGGCCCATCGCATGCTCGACCATTACCAAACCATCCTGGAAGCGGTGGCCGAGAATCCTGGTGGCCGCATATCGCTGCTTCCGCTTCTCCCTGAAGCTGAGCGGCACCGAATCTTAGTGGAGTGGAACAACACGCGAGCCGATTATCCGCAAAGCTGCGTACACCGGCTATTCGAGGAACAGGTCCTGCGAACGCCCGATGCAATTGCCCTGGTCTACGAAGATCGTGAACTCACCTATGCCGAGCTAAACACGGCAGCCAATCGCCTGGCGCATGCCCTGATAGGTCTCGGCGTCGGCCCGAATGTGATGGTGGGCATATGCATCGAACGGTCGGTTGAGATGGTGGTGGGACTATTGGCAATTCTCAAGGCGGGGGGCGCATATGCCCCGCTCGATCCGATATATCCCAAGGAACGTCTCGCGTTCATACTCAATGACTTGCGCGCGCCGGTCTTGTTATGCCGGGATCGGGTCCTGGCCGACGGACCGCACTTCACGGGCGCCATCCTTTCGGTCGACGAGTGGCCACGGATCACGGCTGACCAGAGCTCTGAGAATCCAGCCTCGACAGTCGAACCGGACCATTTGGCATATGTACTGTACACATCTGGTTCCACCGGGCAGCCGAAGGGCGTGTTGATTCCACACCGCGCGCTGGTCAATTATCTCAGCTGGTGTACGGCCGCTTATTCTGCGGAACAGGGTCGCGGGTCGCCGGTACATACTCCAATTGGCTTCGATTTGACGATCACCAGCCTTTTCCCACCCTTGCTGGTTGGACGGTCGGCCGTGCTGGTGCGCGAAGATCCGACGCTCGAAACTCTTACGGCGGCTCTAAGCAAGGGCGATTTCAGCCTGGTAAAGCTTACTCCAGCGCATCTGGAGGCGCTCAGCCATAAATTACCTGAACATCAATCGGGACTGTTAACCCGAACCTTCGTGATCGGCGGCGAGGCGCTTCTGGCAGAAACCCTCGGCTATTGGCGAAAGCAAGATCCGGACGTGCGATTGATTAACGAATACGGACCTACTGAGGCCACCGTGGGTTGCTGCGTGTACGAGGTTCCGGCCGGCGAGGTTCCTGCTGCCGCCGTTCCGATCGGACGCCCCATCGCCAATGTTCGCCTCTATGTGCTGGATCGTAATTTGCAGCCTGTCCCCATCGGTGTACCTGGCGAACTGTACATTGGAGGCGACGGATTGGCTCTGGGCTACCATCGCCGCCCCGAACTGACAGCGGAGCGATTCATTCAAGACCCTTTCAGTTCCCAGCCCGATGCCCGAATGTATAAGACAGGTGATCTGGTGCGCTACCGGCCCGATGGCAACCTGATCTTTCTCGGACGGTTGGATCATCAGGTCAAAATCCGGGGATTTAGAATTGAACTGAATGAGATCGAAGCCGCGCTGGTGGCGCACCCGGGTATCCGTGAGGCGGCCGTCATTGCCAGCGAAGGAAATCCCGGCGACCGTCGATTAGTGGCCTATGTCGTTCCCCGTCTGGCTGTCACGCTCACCGAGATGCAAGTCCGCAGCTTTCTGAGACAAAAACTGCCGGATTATATGGTGCCGGCTAGGTATGTTTTTCTGGACGCCTTGCCGTTGACATCCAACGGAAAGGTGGATCGCCGAGCGCTTCCGCCGCCCGGACAAAGGGATGAAACCCGGACGGATCCCGTGGACGCCGCGCGGGATGCCTTGGAACTTCAGATGGTGGCGTTGTGGGAAGAAATACTGCACGCCAAGCCAATCGGCATCAAGGAAGATTTCTTCGAGCTAGGCGGGAACTCGTTGCTGGCGATCAGGATGCTGGGTCGTCTGGAGAAATCGCTCAATACCAAGATAACTCTTGCCACCCTAATGTTCGCTCCCACTATCGAGAGGCTGGCGGGTATGCTCCGCGATCCTAACTCTCTCAAGCGCCCTCAAGTGTTTGGCATCCAGCCCGAGGGTTTCCGGCCACCTTTCTTCTGCGTGGGCGCCGGCCCATTGTTTCGCACACTGGCGAATAGATTGGGAATCGATCAGCCTTTTCTGGGCGTGCCGTTGCCGGACATAAATACTTTGCCGGCCCCTTACTGCCTCGAAGATATCGCCGCGCATTGCGTTCACACCTTGCTAGACGTGCAGCCTAAAGGTCCCTATTTTCTGGGTGGTTGGAGCGACGCCGGAGTAATGGCATATGAAATGGCGCAGCAGCTCCTTCAGCGGGGTGAAACCGTGGCTCTGGTGGTTTTATTTGACGCCGAGAATCAAGCCCACCGCCCGAATGCGTCATCATCATTGGCATCATTGCGTAGGCGCGGCTACTTCCTTAGCCAATGGGTGAGATTGCATCTTCGCACCGTGGCTGGTTTCAAACCCCGAGAACTGAGCGCACATTTGCGCCGCCGCCTGGGGTTCAGGGTGGCCTGGCTCAGAGGGCTGCTATGGAGCATGGCCTACCGCATCCACCTGAGCGCCGGCTGGTCATTCCATCACGGACTCCACAACATCGAGTACGTCTCCGTCTTCGCGTCGAAAAATTACCAGCCACCACCGTATGATCGCCCGGTGTTGCTGTTCCGACGAACCGATCGGCCGACAGGACAGTATCGCGATCCTGAGTACGGTTGGGGAGGTTTAGCCAGCCGGCTGGAAATCCACGAAGTGCCGGGAAACCACATCGACATGTTCTTAGACCCGAACGTCGATGTCATGGCCGACAAACTCCGCGCCTGCCTGCTACAAGCGCAGGAAAATACCAAAGCCAAGACGGTCGGCGCGAACCAGCGCTACTAGTCGAAGCAGCCCAGGCAGGGGGCTTCACACTGGCCGAGCCAGTCCTAATCCGCGCTGTGCCACAATTGATTTTCATGCTTGTCGTAATGCAAGAGGGTGCTGAGGAATTCCAGATCCAGAAGGTCATAGACCGGCTGGTCTCAATGGGCTTTATCGTGCACCGATCCTCGGGAGTCATGCACACTGTCCTGGGCGGCGTCGGGCCCGTTGGCGATGTCGATCCGATCGAGTTCGAGGTAATGGAAGGCGTCAAGGAATGCCATCGTATCGTGTCGCCTTACAAGCTGGCCAGCAGGCATTTCCGTCCGGGCGGCACGGTTGTGAAGATCCGAGATGTCGAGATCGGCGGAAATAAAGTGGTGGTCATGGCCGGTCCGTGCAGCGTGGAGACGCGCGATCAGATAGAGGAGATTGCCGGCGTAGTGGCGCGCGGCGGGGCAAAGGTCATTCGCGGCGGGGCGTTCAAGCCTCGCACGTCGCCTTACAGTTTTCAAGGCATGGGTGAAGAAGGTTTGAGGATGATGCGCGAGGCGGCTGACCGCCATAACCTGCTGGTGGTTAGTGAAGTCATGGATCAAACCCAGATCCCTATGCTTTGCGCTTACGCTGATATCCTGCAAGTTGGCGCGCGCAATATGCAGAATTTCAACCTGCTGCGAGAGCTCGGGCAGGTGCGTAAGCCGATCCTGCTAAAGCGCGGGATTTCCGCGACCATTGAAGAGCTGCTTCTGAGCGCGGAATACATCATGTCGGGTGGCAATTATGACGTCATCCTGTGCGAGCGCGGCATCCGGACATTCGAGAATGCGACCCGAAATACCATGGACATCTCCGCCATACCGGTGGTGAAGTCGCTCTCGCACCTGCCCATCCTGGCCGATCCTTCGCATGGCACCGGCCGCCGGGACAAGGTTCTGCCCATGGCGCGAGCGGCGGTAGCCGCAGGAGCCGACGGCCTGCTGGTGGAAGTTCATAACGATCCCGATCATGCTTTGAGCGACGGCGCTCAATCGCTGCGCCCGCAGCAGTTCACCGAACTGATGCAGCAACTGCGCATGATTGCCCAGGCGGTGGAGCGCTCGGTATAGGATGCGTCTGGCATGAAGACCGTCGCAATCTTTGGCGTCGGCCTGATCGGGGCTCGTTCGCTCTAGCTCTCCGCAAGGCCGGGTTTTCGGGGCGAATCCTAGGCGTAAGCTCGGCTGCTACGCTGCAACGGGCGCTGGATCTGGACGTTATCGATGAACCAGCAACCGCTTCCGCAGCAGCGCAATCCGCGGATCTGATCTATCTCTCGCAGCCGATTCTTCGCATTCTCGAAATCCTTGCCGGAATTGAACGACTGGGTGCAGCCTGGGGCGTTGATCACCGATGCGGGTAGTACAAAGAGTACTATTGTCGCTAAAGCGAGCAGCGCAATTTCGCGATGCCAGTTTCTGGGTGGTCACCCCATGGCGGGAAGAGAGCAGCGCGGCGTGGAAGCGGCCGAAGCCGGACTCTTTGAAGGTCGGCCTTACGTGTTGACCCCACAATCGCCGGCGGACATGGAAACCGCCAACGCCCGCGAAATGTTGGATTGGATCGCGAAGATCGGCGCCTTTCCGATCATCCTAAATCCTCAAGAGCACGATCGAATCGTGGCATATACCTCACATCTGCCACAACTCGCTTCCACAGGCCTGGCAGCGTTATTGAATGGGCGCGAAGAACCTCGTGCAGGTGTCTTCGGGCCCGCCCTGGTGGACAGCACCAGATTGGCCTTGAGTTCCTTCGAGATCTGGGGGGACATCCTGGCCACCAACCACGCTCCCATTGAGGAGGCCCTTCGAGCCTATATCGCCAAGCTGGAGGAGTTTCGGCAGAGCTTAGAATCCCTTACTATGCGGCACCATTTCGAGCAGGGAGCGCGCTTCGCGGAGCAGATCAGAGATCCGTTGTAATTTTCGCTAGTACCCTAGGATTTTCCTAACTGACAATTCGCTTGACAATCGGACTATAATAGACAGGACCAATGGATTCGCAATCTACTTCCCTGGCCGGCATTGTGCGGAGTGAGCTGATTAACCTGGATGGTGTTACCAAATTCTCTCCAAACCGGCGTTTCGCGACCGTGTACGCAGAAGGCGGTCCCGCGGACACACTCTACTTCATCGAATCCGGCCTCGTAAAGATTTATAAACGCGGCCCCGACAACAAGGAGATCATTCTGCAGATTGTCGGCGCGGGCGAATTATTCGGCGAACAGGCTCTAGGGACAGAGCCAAGCCGGATGATATCCGCGGAGGTGCTGCAAGAGGGTGTAATTCATGTCTTGCCGCGCGATTTATTCCTGCGTGTTTGTGAAAAGCGGCCGGAGTTGTGGCGTGAGATTTCCGGGCTTTTGACGACGCGGAAAAGGGAATTGGAGAAAAAAATCGAGCTACTCTGCTTGCACGACGTGGAATATCGCATCTTGTACTACATGGCCGAATTAGCTAAAACCTTTGGCGCAAAGTCCAACGCGTCTGAGTATTCGATCCCCCTTTCGCAGGGCGAACTTGCCAGCTTGATCGGCGCTACGCGAGAAACCACTTCGACGACTCTCAACGCTCTAGCCCGGCGCGGCATTATCCGACTGGGACGCCGCCAACTGATTGTGCCCTCGGTGGAAGGCATCCAGGCCGCCGCCGATCAACGAAGCCGCGCGGCCAAAGTTTCCTAGCGCACTCTCGGCCGAAACAAACGGCGGTCAAATGGCGTCTGAGGGTGGAACGCCTAAATTCCTGTGACTGGCACGTTGACCAACTCCATCAAAGAATTGCCCGTCGTACGCTTAATACGACACTCAGCCATAACGGCGGAGGCCCGCTGGTTTGATTGGCGTCACAACGTTCAAACGCAAGCGGATCCGTCGGAGGACCTTCGCGATTGGACCGCTGGTTTTCCATACTTGCCTACCCGTCCGAACGCCGCCCGGCGAGTGATCCGGTCGCTTCCCATCGGCGATCCTTCCGAATACACCTTTGTGGATCTCGGCTCGGGCAAAGGAAGAATGCTGCTGATCGCGTCCGAATTCGCTTTTTGGAAGGTAGTGGGAGTTGAAATGCGCGAAGACCTGCACGGCCAAGCCAAAGAGAACGCGCGCCGCTACCGGAATCCGGCTGCGCAATCCTCGCGCATCGATTGCCGGCTCGTGGACGCGACGCACTTTGATTTTCCAGCCGGTAAACTGGTCGTTTATCTGTTCAATCCGTTCAGCCCGGAGATAATGGGCAAAGTCTTCCAGCGCCTCGATGCGTCGTTTGAGCAGGATCCCCGGGAAATCGTGCTGGTATACGTCTACCCGCAGTTCGGCTTTCAGTTGAAGACTTTGCGTCACTTTGAAATGTGCCAGGAGACTCCACGTTGCTGTATCGCTAAGAGCCATAGCGCCAACTACACCTGTGCCGGGTAAGCACACTCGCAACTGTTGAAGTTATGTGTTAACAATAACTTAGAGTTGGTATCCTGCTTGCTTAATCGAGCCCGCATGAAGTTTGTTCTACTTCCGATCCTGGCAGCTATGGCGCTCTTTGCACAATCCAGCGAGCCTGCCGACGTTACGCCGGATCCGATCCAGGTCACCGACCTGAACATCAACTCCCGTTATACGGTGGAAAGCATCACTTTTGTAGGCCACCGTCAGTACCGGCTCAGTACAACGGCACTCAACGAGATGCACCGCTTGATTGGAGCCAAGCTCAGTACCGAAGCCCTGAATCGCTTGGCCCGGCGCATTCGCGGCGAACTCCGTGCCACTGAAGTTACGTTCAAGCTGGCGCGCGGGGGGGAAGCCAATCACGTCAAGGTGTTGCTTGCGGTAGACAACCGGAGGAGCAACTTCGATCTTTCTATCCCCACCTTTTCCTATAACTCCCGGCAAGGTTGGACCGGGATGGCCGAGGTGGCTAGCACCCTCGGCGCCAATACCTTGACTGCCGGCGCAGTGAGTGATGGCGATACACTCGCGGAGCGTTATACCGGTCTCAAAGTCAGGTACGATCGGCTTTCGCTGGGCACAGAGCGGGTCCGTTTCGGGTTCGAATTCGATAGCTACCACGAGCTCTACGACCGCGCCACACTGATTGCGCTTATTACCGACAAGTCTTCTTCCCTCGGCGCTGGAGCTTATCGTTCCCGGATGAACTTTGAGCCCAGCGCCACCTTTGTTCTAGCCGAGCCTTTGACGCTTACCGTGGGGCTGAGCTTCGAAGAATTGGCAACCTCAAGCTTTCGGCCGCGCGTTCGGAATCGGCCAACGCGGTGATAAATACTCTGCGCTATCACCAGCGTTGGGGGAATTCGGACGCCACCAATCAGGAGTTGGATGCAGGCTACAGCCTGCGCGCGGCCACCAATCTGCTCGGCAGCGACCTGGCTTACACGCGCCACTTCGTCAATGTTCGCTATAACTACCGGCACCAACACAGTCGGTCGAAGTAACCCTTATGGCAGGAGTCATTTACGGCCATGCGCCGTTGTTTGAGCGTTCGTTTTGGGCAGATAGCACCACGCTGCGCGGGCTGGAATAAATACGATCTGGATCCTCTTGGCGGAAACCGGGTGGTGTACGGGTCCGTCACATATGGGTATCATATCATGCGGGTTTTCTACGATGCCGGATCGGTTTGGGACCAGGGGAAGCCGCCGGAGGCCAAACAATCGGCGGGCGTCGGAGTATCGAGCGGCCTGGGCGTCTTCCAGAAGGGCGCTTTTTTGCTGGCCGTGGCCTTCCCGCTCCGGCAGGGGCACGTCGATCCGGTGTTGATCGCGGGAATGAATTTTTGAGATCCGGTAGCCGGAAACACTCGCTGGCGGCGGGCACGTTCTTACTCGCATTGCTTTCTTTGGGCCTCGTCGGGATGAGTGTCTCCAGCGAGGCCTCGTTCCCGCGCCGCTCCGGTGACGATCTCCACGTTGTCGCTCCGCGTCTGCACTTCCTCACCGGGAAAATCCCTGCAGCGGCTGCACGACGGCGCGGTCGTCCCCTTCGATTTTCAGCTGATCATCGCCGCGGGACCAAAGAACAACGTCGTCGCGCGAGCCTGGAGCGATTCACCGTCAGCTACGACGTGTGGGAGGAGAAGTTTTCCGTGGTCCGCGCTGCGCGATTTCCGCAAGTCGGGCATGCAACCTTTCGGCCAACGCGCGCCGAATCCTGGTGCCTGGAGAATACTTCTTCGCGTCTGCTCTCGCCACTCGGATCGGGAACTCTGGGCGCGCCTGGAAGTCCGAGCGTCGAGCCCAAGGAGACCTCTCCTGTCCCGTATTCCGATCCGGCATCAGTCTCACCACTCTGATCGAGATCTTCAGCCGTCCGCCGCGGCCCGCAGCAGGACCGTTGGTCGCTGGAATCCGCGCCGTTTCATCTCGCTGATCTGAAGCCATGAACCGTCTGCGCAACCGGCTGATCCTGGTTTTCGTGGTCGCGACGCTCGCGCCGCTCCTGTAACGGCCTGGATCTCCGTTTCGTTTGCTCGAACTTTCGCTGCGCTCGCTACCGCGCGAGCTGGATCAAGTTTCCCGATCGCTCGAGAAGACCGGCCGCGAGCTGTACCAGCGCGCTCGCGAGTCGCTGAAGGCAAGATGCCGCGTTCGGACGAGTGGCCCCGCAAACGCTTCACGGCGGCGACCGACAATAACTGGCCGCAGCGGTTCAGGAGTTCTTTCGAGCGACGAAGGCGGAGCGTTTCGTACTGGCTGGAACCAAGGGCGACCGGCTGGACTACCTGGTCCGCGCACGGCGACGAGTGTGGGTCTACACAACTTCCCTGCACGGCGTCGGCATGCAGACAGCTTTCCGATCAATACGCCCGCGCCCGCGCTGGTTGCCGGTGGGCCCGCGATTTGCGGCGCGGGTTCACCTACACGTTCCTGCTCCTGACCGGCGCCATCTGGATCGTGGCATTACTCGCGTTGATTTACTTCGCTCATCGCATCAGCCAGCCCATCCAGCAACTGACCACAGGCCTGTCGGAGGTTGCGGCCGGCAGCTCGGATTATCGCGTTCCCGACGGCCGCGCGACGATGAGATCGGCGCCGCCATCGCAGGCCTTCAATCAACATGGCCGACGAACTCAAGCAATCGCAGGAGCGTCTGGTCTACGTCACGCGCCTGGAAAGCTGGCAGGCGCTGGCGCGCAAGATGGCGCACGAAGTGAAGAACTCGCTCACGCCCATCCGCCTGACCATGGAAGAGATCGCGGCGCGGCAGTCCGGCCCGGGCGGCGAGTTCTACGAGCAGGCCGCGCAGATCGTCGTCGACGAGGTATGAGCCTGGAGCGGCGCGTTCGCGCGTTCTCCGAGTTTCCAGCGAGCCGCCCATCTCGCCCAAAGCCATCGACATCAATTCGCTGCTCGAAGAGCGCATCGCGCTTCTTAAGACCGCGCATCCGGAGGTGGTCTACAGCACGCGCCTGGCGCCGGATCGTCCGCCGCGTCTTCGCCGATGAGGATCTGGTCAAGGGCATGCTGACGAACCTGCTGGAAAACGCCGCGCAGGCGGTGAGACCCGGCGGAGTGGTGTCTGGGCGTCACGACGCGCGGCGACAGAGGGTCGCGATCGAAGTGCACGATTCCGGGCCCGGCGTCAGCCTGCAGGCGCGCGGCACGTTGTTCCAGCCGACCATCTCGTTCAAGCGCGGCGGCATGGGTCTGGGACTGTCGATCGCCCGGAAGAGCGCGCTGCTGGCCGGCGGCGACATTCTGCTGGTCCAGGGCGAACTGGGAGGCGCAGCTTTTCGTGTCCTGCTTCCCGTAGCGTAGGCGGCTTCGTCCGATCATGCTCGCGAAACGCATCCTCGTCCTGGACGACGAGCCGAATATCGGCAGTTCGCTGCGTCTGATCCTGGAGCGCGAAGGCTACTCGGTCACCGTCGCGCGCACCATCGCCGAAGCTAAGGCCGCCGCTCGAGCGCGCCGACGTGCTGCTGCTGGATGTCCGGCTCCCGGACGGCAGCGGCATCGATTTCCTGCGGCACTTGCGCGAGCGCGATCATCCGCCGCCGCCATCATGATCTCCGGGCACGGCACCATCGCCGAAGCCGTCGAGGCCACGCGCGCCGGCGCTTTCGATTTTCTCGAAAAGCCGCTCGGCCGCGACAAAGTGCTGCTGTCGCTCAAGAACGCGCTGGAACAAGCCAGCCTGCGCCGCGAGAACGAGCGCCTGCGCGAACTGGTCGGCGCCGGCACGAAGATGATCGGCGCCAGCCCGGCTTTCATCCGCGTGGTGGAACAGGCCACCATGGCCGCGCGCTCCGACGCCCGCATCTTGATCATGGGCGAGTCGGGCACCGGCAAGGAGCTGCTGGCCGCGCACATCCATCACGAGAGCCCCTTCGCGAACGGCCCGTTCGTCAAAGTGAACTGCGCCGCCATTCCGTCCGAACTTGCTGGAGAGCGAGCTGTTCGGCCACGAAAAGGGCGCGTTCACCGGCGCCATCTCCACGCGCAAGGGCAAGTTCGAGCTGGCCGATGGCGGCACAATCTTCCTGGATGAAGTCGGCGACCTGCATGCCGGCTCGCAGGCCAAGCTGCTGCGCGTGCTGCAGGAAGGCGAGTTTCATCGCGTCGGCGGCGAGCAGCCCATCCGCGTCGCCGTGCGCGTGGTTTCGGCCACCAACCGAAATCTGACCGACCTGGTGGCGCAGCAGAAGTTCCGCGAAGACCTGTATTATCGGCTTTGCGTGGTGCCGATCCGCGTGCCGGCGCTGCGCGAGCGGCCGCAGGACATCGCCGCCGATGGCGGATTATTTCCTGGACGAGTTCTGCAGTCGCAACAATTTTCATTCCAAGCAGATCGACCATGAAACTTACGAAATGCTGGAAGGCTATTCCTGGCCCGGAAACGCCCGCGAGCTGCGCAACATCATCGAGCGCATGGCGATCCTGACGCCCGGCAACCGGCTCACTCCCGATTCGGTTCCCGTCGAGATCCGGCTGGCCCAGGAAGCCGGCCCCGCGCTCCAATATCAAGGAAGCGCGCGATTCGGCCGAACGCGAGCACATCCTGCGGGCGCTGGAAGAAACCAGTTGGAATGTTTCCGGCGCGGCGCGCGCTCTGGGGATGGAGCGCACAAATCTCCACAAACGAATTCGAGCGCTTGGGCTTAACCGCGAAAAACGCTAAGGCCGCTGGGTTATTTCTTGCGGTTCTTGCGCCAGGCTCCAGCGCCAACGGCGAGCAAGCCGCCTCCGAGGAGCAACAGCGTGCCCGGTTCCGGGGTTTCGGCCGGCGCCGAGAGCGCGAACATGGAAGTTGCCAGGCAAAGGCCAGCGACAACGGTGAGAGTGAGAAGTTTCATCGGTAATTCCTCCGTAACGCGTTCAGTGTAACCCGAGAGGACGAAGTGAAGACCTAACCGGCAGATCCATATCTGATCGAAATGGTACCGGTACTAATTCGTATCCTTAAACCGCCAAGTGAGATAACCCAGCGCCAGGAACCCGGCGGCAATACCGAAGCGCAATATCAACAGCCAAAGTCTTTCACCAAGCAGCCAGCGGTTGATTCCCAAGAGTAAGAATCCGGCGGCAATAGTGAAATACCACCAAGCGAACAGGCGTGATCGAAAACGTCTTCCCATCTTAATGTTTGGCCCTACCGTCTTCCGATCGCCCGCAGGTAGTTGTTTCCCGAAGAGGTGGCCCAACCCCCAATTGTATGATTCCAGACGCATTCTTCTCTTGCGAAGCCCTGGAGGTCTTGTGATATTATGGTCCAGTTTTCAACGACTGTGCATTTGGTGCCCGCGAAATGGCGAGAACTGGGAGCACTTTGTTTCGTGGTTCCAGCGTTTTTGAGGGACCAGTGCACAGCACCAGAGGTTAGGAGAAATGAGTAGTGAGAGAAAAAGGTATCGTGAAATGGTTTAACGCCGCCAAGGGCTATGGCTTCATCCAGCGCTCCAACGGCGATGATGTGTTTGTTCACTTCTCGGCAATCCAGATGAACGGCTATCGGACACTGGAAGAAGGTGCGGAGGTGGAGTTCGAGGTGAAGCAGGGCCCCAAGGGACTGCAGGCCGAGAATGTAATGCGACCTTAACCAGAATCTCCAAGAAATCGATAGGCAAGGGCCGTCCAGCGCAGACGGCCCTTTTCGTTATGTGCTGTCCGTCAAGTATTCATTCGATTGACCTATCTTACTTCTCACACATGGCGCTGGATCGAATCGCAATGCGCCGCTGTTGGTCGCGCTGGCAAACGCTTTTCGCGAACCGGCATCGAAGTAGTGCGCTACGATCTGCCGTTTCGGCAGGAGCGGGCCACACGGTCCCGCCCCGGCCCGGCTGACGCGGCGCGCGATCGCGAGGGACTTGCGCGAACAGATCCTAAGCATCCGCGAGAAGCAGCCGGAGCACGTCTGGCTGGGTGGGCATTCTTATGGCGGCCGGCAGTCCAGCATGCTGGCGGCCGAAAATCCCAGGGCTGGTGGATCGCGCTCTTGCTGCTCTCTTATCCGTTGCATCCGCCGCGGCAAGCCCGCAGGAGCTGCGAACGGCGCATTTTCCGAAGCTTCGAACGCGCCGGCCTTTTTCGTGCATGGCTCGCGCGATCCCTTTGCATCCTTTGGGGAGTTGGAAAGCGCTATCGCTTTAATTCCGGTCGGCGCGAGATTGCTTGAAATTGAGGGAGCCGGACACGACCTGGGCCGGAATCACGTGAATCTAGCGACCAGAATCGTAAGCGCCTTTTTGGAGAATGCCGGCCTGCTCGGGCCGAAATGAAAGTCTGGTTCAGTAATGATCCACGCCGGCACTAACTTGGTCAAAATCTATTGCAACTACAAGGCCTGCGGGGCACTGGCCGATCCTGCGGCTTTCGATCGCGGGGCTGTTAGCCAGCGCTGCGCTGCGATGAGCGGCGTTGCCTGCGCCGAAGAAATCAGTTAGCTTAGAAGTACGGTGAGGTGCGAGAGTGGTTGAATCGGGCGGTCTCGAAAACCGTTGAACCTTCACGGGTTCCGTGGGTTCGAATCCCACCCTCACCGCCATTTAGTTTCAACGACTTACGTCGTGTCCTGTACCTGTTTTTGTACGATAGATGGTGCTAAGTCCTTTCCTTACAGATAGTTGGCAATTCAAACAAAGATGCCTCGAATTGTTCTGGGGATAAACGCGGGCTTGCAGAATCCTGCCAGTGTGCTTTGATTCAAAGCGTCGTTCTTTGATGGGTGCGGAATGATAGTCCAGTGTGTTGGTGTGGAATCGGCTCGATTGGACGTATCCAATTGGGTACTGACGCAAGGCACACCTGAAAAACGAGACGCGCGTATAGGTGCACACGAAGATGGAATACTCTTCCTATCGTTCCAAGCCATCAACGAACGAAACCAAAAGCCCCCTTGCGGTAGATAGGGGGCTTGGTAAAGTTAGAAGGCTGATTGGAGAATAGCGTTCTCCGGACTGCGGGTGGGAAGTTTACGGAGTAGCGAGACATCCCACGTGAAAGAACCAACTTTCGGGTTACTTCGGAAATCATCAATATTCCGAATCTCGACCAAGTGCGGCGCGCGCGGGTCAAAATGAAAGACCTCCCAGATGTCTTCAAGGCCGAGCACACCGTGATGAGTCTTCATCACGACCAGGTCATGCGGTTCTAATTTCATCTGAAGTTGTTAAGGTGCTACCGCTCACCCGATTACCGGTTTCGAGCCGGAGAGAACCTTATGTCCTCTACCTTAATTTTACCAAACACATTTTTCAGAAAGTCCGTCAATTGAGGGGTCAAGCGATATGCAGGCCACGTTTTCTCTATGTGCATAACTCGACTTGACAGGGATTTCAGGTATTTTAGAATCTCCGCAAATCAACGATGCTACTTCCCATAAATCTCCACTTTCTGGATAGATGCTTGACACGCGAAATCACTTTCTGCTAACTTTGTTTTATCCCTCCCCCGAGATTACGGCAGTCTTAATTGCCGCACCGAAGGAGAGGTACATTGCACACGCCGCCCGGCCTCGATTGGTTCGACCTCATTGAGTGGTACGCCTTCCGATCCTTCCTGCTTTTCAGCTTTCTCTACACTCTCTGGCAGCTCTTCAAGCACAAGGTCAAAGGGTGAACGATTCTGATACAGTGGGCCTAATGAAATTCTACGAATTCAAAAACGACGTCTGGATCAACCTTGCACAGATTACGCGGGTCACGAGAGGTAAGACGCTCGTAATAGAGTTTTCTGACGGAACCAAGCTGGAGGAACAGAATCGTAATTTTAACGACCTCTTTTTGAAAGCTATGCAGGCGTACGAATTCGATCCGGACAAACCGTAGCCCTGTACATGATTTTGTACGACGATTCCGTGGAACCTGAGAATCGTGCTCATCCTGCTCATCGCAGAATCAATAACTTCCGTGTTTTCAACGCCGTACATGCGTCCGAATCCCACCCTCACCGCCAGAAGGTGTTGTCAACTTAAGCTATTCGGAACGAGTTTGGGTTGATTGGAGACGGGGAATTCGAAATCGTCAGGCCGCCGTTACGCTTTCGCCAGACCTCGAAGGACCGAGATCTCAAGAGTCGGTGATGAGTCGATCTCAGCAAATGTCGCGCAACGCAAAATAGATTCCGGACGACACCGTGGAGCGATAGAAAGCGCTGAGCTTGTCGGGGTGATTTGAATCGGCGCATTTGTCGTTCTCTCATCCGAGTAGGCTGATGCGAAATCTCGGCGCGATTGTTGGCATATTGTTGGGTATCGTGGGTAACACCAGGCAGGATCGTTCGACTGGCAGCAGCATAGCTCTTCAGCTTGTCGGTGATGATCCGGAATGGTTGCTTGCCTTGACCGCGCAACAATCTGCGAAGGAACCGCTCGGCTGCAGGCTGATCGCGGCGAGACTGCAGCAGAATATCAATGACATCGCCATCCTGATCCACGGCACGCCAAAGATACTGCTGCTGGCCGTTGATTCTGACGAAGAGTTCGTCCAGATACCAAGTATCACCGAGGCGTCCCTGTTTCTTCTGAAGACGTCTGGCATAGTCGGGTCCGAATTTCCGGCACCACTGGCGGATGGTTTCGTAAGAAACAATTATTCCGCGTTGGGCCAGAAGATCTTCCACATCACGGAAGCTCAGACAGAAGCGATGATAAAGCCATACGGCATAGCCGATGATTTCTGGCGGGAAGCGATGTCCGCGGTAACGGGATCGGGCGCTCTTCATGAGATGAGTCTGTCAGTTGGCTGCCCAAGTTGACAAAACCGCTTGGCCTGGACGCTTTGCTTGGCAGGCGTCGTCAGTTGGCGTCGCCCGGCCGCCAGGCAGGAACTGGTCCAGCTCCATGTTGTACACCCTTTTTGTGATTGGGAAGAGACGCTGTCGAGCACCAGCGCCTTCAGTTTCTCCCATCCCGCGAGTTTTTGCACCACAACCAAATCGTTCATGTTAGGTCCTTTTTAATGGGCAATAACGGTAGCTATGTCATGAGCACATTACCTCTCGTCGTCGGGAACATCAAGCAAATCCCCCTTTAGGCCCGCCAAAGCTTCCGAACGCATCACATGGATTTAGCGACGTAGTTCAGAGACTTTCTGCTGATGTCCGGGACGGCTGCATTTTCCCCTGGATCGTCACAACGCAGAACGAAGGCAGTTCGACGCAACGTCAGGTGAAGGCTTTGCTGTATTGAGCCCCTGATTCTACTCAGTGCGTAGCGCAACCATAGGATCGACGGTTGCCGCGCGTACAGCTGGAATCCAGGATGCCGCGAGCGAGGCGGCGCAGAGTAATAGAGCAGCAATGGTGAGCATTCGCGGATCCCATGGGGCGACGCCGTAGAGTTGCTCAGTCATCAGGCGGCCGGCGACGATGGCGAGAGGGATGCCGAGTCCGACTCCGATTCCGATCTGCGAGAAGGCGCTGCGAAGGACCATGCGGACCACGCGACTGCGATCGGCGCCCAGCGCCATACGTACGCCGATCTCACTGGTGCGTTGTTCGACACTATAAGCCATCACTCCGTACAACCCCACAGCAGCGAGTACGAGGCCCAGCACGCCGAACAGCATGGTGAGGCTGGCGATCATGTTTTCCCGTTGAAAATCGCCGGCCAGAATCTCGGAATACGGATTCACGCCGTAGACGACCAGGTTGGGATCGATGCTGGCGAGCGCCTTGCGGACCTCGACTTCGATGCCGGGTGGGTTGCCGGGCGCCCAGATCACGATGTTGTCGAGGAAGTGGGAGTAGAGATCAAAGGTGTTGAATTGCGGGTCATCGTATTTGGCGCTTTGTGTTTCGGGTACCCAGAACATGGGACGGATGGGATCTTTGTAGCCCCCGGTCATGTAGCGCATATCGCGCACGACACCGACGATTTCGAAGGACCCGGCGTATTGGATGCGGTCCATGCCGAAGTGCTGACCGATAGGGTTCTGGTCTTTGAAAAAGCGGCGAACGAATGCTTCATTCACGACGGCGACGGGGCGGGTTGTGGGTGTGTCCTGCTCTTCGATCGAACGGCCCTGCACAATTCTTGCACCCAGGGTTTCGAAGAAGCCCGGCATCACGCGCGCCCAGCCGGCCCCGGTATCTTCTTTCGGTCCTGGCTCCGGGCGGCCTGCAATTCGAATGCCTTCGTTCCAACTGTCGCCACTCATGGGCGCGTAAAGAGCCGGCGCCACCATGCGCACGCCGGGGATGCGGAGCAGGCGTTCGTCAATGCGACGGAATAGCGGCTCCATTTGTTCGGGCTTGTAATTGCCGAGGCTAGGGTTGATGGAGACGAGATAGCGCGCCTCGGTTTCGAAGCCGAAATTCTGATGCTCAAGATTGCGCAGGCTCTGTCCCAGGAGTGCGGCGGCCGAGAGCAATACGAGCGACATAGCGGCTTGTGCGATGACCAGCGACTTCTGCGCGATGGAGCCGCCGCCGCGGACGGAACGGTTGCTTCCGCGCAGAGCTTCGGCAGGATCGACGTGCGAAGTCATCCAGGCAGGGGCGATCCCGAAAAGGATGCCAGTCAGAACCGAGATGACGAACGTAAATAGCAAAACGGGCCCGGACGGCGAGGCGTTGACAGGGACGTAGTTGGCGGGTCCGCCGCTGGTATAGAAAGCAAGATAGAGGATCAGTTTGCTGCCGGCGTATGCCACACCGATTCCGAGAATCCCGCCGATGATGGCGAGCAGCGTGGACCCGACCAGCGCCTTTCGCACCAGGCGGCCGCGCGAGGCGCCGAGAGCGACGCGCAGGGAGGTTTGCGAGCGGTCCTTTAATCCCCGGGCCAGCATGAGATTGGCGAGGTTGCCACAGGCTACCAGGAGCACACATCCGGCCGCGATGAGCAGAAGCTTCAATCCGCGCTCGTATCGATCGCGCATGGCGGTGACTCCGGCGCCTCCCGGAATGAGATGGAGCGTCTGCTGGCGCCACGTCTGTTTTTCCGAGGGTTCCATATCGGGCACGTGGCTGGCGAGCCAGTCCAGGAACTCGACTCTGAGCTTTGCTTCGAGCATTTTGGGATTAACGCCGGGACGCACTCGGCCAAGGATGTCGAGCCAGTTCGCGTTCGGTCGTTTGAGACGCTGGGCTTCGCCGCCAAGCAGGGGTTCGGTGGTGACCGGAATCCAGATATCGGGCATGCCCCCGCCGGCAAGCTTGGCGCCGAAGAAACCGGGCGGCGCCACGCCGATCACGGTGAACGGATGACCGTTGATCTGATAGCTGGCGCCAACGACCGAAGGATCCGAGCCATACTTATCGGTCCAGATGTGATAGCTCATGACGGCCACGGGAGCGGCGCCTTCGTGATCGTCGGCATCAGTCATGAGCCGGCCGATCCAGGGCTGGACGCCGAGGGTGCGGAAGAAATTCCCCGAGACGTATTCGCCGTTGCGGGTATCAACAGGCGCCTGCGATCCGGCGCGGCGGACACCGAGCGCAGCATTTCCGGCCTGTAGCGCGGCGAGATCAGTGAACTCGGGCGTGTGCTCGCGGAAATTCTTGTAGGCTTCCCAGGAGAAGAGTGCGAAATCACCGTCGTTGTCCTGCGTATAACCGCCCCAGTTGCAGCAGCGGACTTTGTCGCCCACCCGCCAGAGCTCTTCGGGCTTGGTGACCGGCAGAGATTTGAGCATCACCTGATGCACCAGGGTAAAAATGGCTGTTGTTGCGCCGATTCCCAGGGCGAGCGTGATCACCGCAGTCGTGGTGAATCCGGGTGCCTTTTTGAGTTGTCGAAACGCTTCCTGTAGATCCGTCATGCGTTTTTCCTTATCGTGTTTTTGCTGCTGTGACCCATGCCTCACGCTCAGGGTTCCCTTTCAAATACGGATGAATCGGCGCGTCGGTTCTCAAAATCGTTCGCGGCACTTCTCGGTAGAATACTCAGTACGATCGCTCTGGTTACAAGCCGCCCTCGATTTTGTGACTAACAGCGCGGGGTAGGTATCCGGTTGAAACGGAAGTGGCGGACATGCCAGGTTGCGTCAGATTTGCGACCTGCCTTTCGTCAGCAGCGTACTTTGTCGTGAAATTGAAATCCCGATCAGGCCAGTTCGAATCGACGACGTCGTGCGAATGCATACCAATTAGACGCACACGGCCCATCTGAGTTGGCCCCAATCGGCCTGATGTGCAACATTAACGGTCGTGGATTCTTCAACCAGTCCCGGCGTTGCTCAACGCAGCTTTGTTTGGGCATATACTGATTGGCAATCGGGAGCAACGAAATCCCGGTTAAAGGAGAAGAGTCATGAACAGGATTAGTCCGGTCGGAATCGCAGCCCTGCTCACCTTGGCTGCTAGCGTATTTGGACAGAATGGCGCGCCGGTGCTAGCCCCTGGACAGGGGGCGGGCGCACCTCCGGCCTATGCTTTCGACATCACCAAAGCCGACATCGATCTGCTCTTAAAGAACAACCCCGGTGGGGACAAGCAGATTCGTGTAGTCGATATGGGCAAGTACAACTTGGGCGTCGGCGTCATCTATCGAGGGCCCACCAATGACAAACCTTCCGATCCGATCCACGTGCTGTATCACGACTACACGGCTGAAACCTATATCATCACGTCAGGATCGGGCATCCTTACAACCGGCGGCGCTATCGAGAATAAGAAGCCAAGCACTGGTGTTCCAAATGTGATGAATGGCCCGAGCGGAAGCGGGATAGCCGGCAAGGGTGCCTACAGCCGCAAAGTGCAGCCGGGCGATATTATCATCATCCCTACCGGAGTCGCCCACGGCTGGAGCCAAATCACAGATCACGTGACATATCTTAGCGTGCGTCCTGATCCCGATCGGGTGTTACCGGCTGGCTGGGTCTATCCAACGTTGCTGAACAACAGGCCCGACGAAGTCAAAACGAGCAATCCCGCTACTTCAGGTAACTAGTCACTGACGGCATCACTGCCCTTTGTCGCCGCTCGGGCCTCGTATTTGTGGGCACGGAACCACCTAAGCAGTTGAGAGGAACTCTGGTGCGGGAACGATGTCTATCATTGTCGGTAGCATTCGCTGCGTGCATTCGAGCAAAAGCATTTCACGATTGCTGATAGAGGCTCTTTTCTTCTCGGATCAGATCGCCGGGCTCGCGATTTCCTCGCGAGCCGACGAGCGGCATGCGCTGATGAGCTCGACAAGATCTTGTTAGTGGTCCCCCTCATGGTGGAGGCCGACCATCCGACGTGGCACAATATGAGATCGACGACGTCTGTAAGCTCTCGGTTGGCGACACGAGACCGGTAATGAGTTACGAACCGCCCACAGCGTTCTTCAGCTATAGCCGTGATGATCGGGAGTTTGCGTTTCGTTTGGCTGAAGACTTGAAGGCAACCGGGGCGCGCGTTTGGTTGGACCAACGTAACATCACACCAGGTGAGCGTTGGGATCGGGCAATCGAAGACGCCTTACTCAACTGCACATGCCTAGTCGTGATTCTGTCTCCCGCGTCGGTGCGCTCCGTTAACGTGCTGGATGAAATCTCCTTCGCCCTGGAGAAAGAAAAGCAAATTGTGCCGGTCCTCTATCGCGATTGTTCAATTCCCTTGCGAATACGGCGCGTTCAGTATCTCGATTTCAGGGCCGACTATGCTCATGCCTTGACGGGACTCGTCGCAGCCTTGGGGCAATCGTTGGAACCAAGCGCACCAGTGCCCTCCACGAACTCGGAACGGGTCAACGACACCGATCAAACACCCATTAGACCCGTCGTAAGAAGCGGACTTCGGCCTCGATTTTCGGCATCGGTCAAGGTTGCTATAGTATTGTGCGGAATTCTGACACTACCTTCTGCTTTTTATTTGGCATCGTCATGGCTGCGACCGACCCACAATGAAACGGTGGATCAGAAAAAAATGGTCAAGCGTGAAACGGCCGAGACACTGGCCCCACCACCCGCTTCTCCAGATTCGATATCTGGAGATTGGCGTTCCGAAGCCTTTTCCGACCCGAATCTCTCCAGCCCAGCACCTCAACAGTACTATTTCAGACTAAAAGCAGTTGGCGCTCATCTCTTCGGTAGCGTCCGTTTGTTTGAACCTCCCGGCCATCCAACTGGGATTGTGAATGGAGTCAGCAACGGCAAGATCGACGGCGATAAGATCTCTTTCGAATACATCGGCGGCTGGAAACACCAAGATGCGCAGGGGAATTTGCGTGAGGTAAAGGAGTTGTTCTTTGGGGTGGTTTCGGGCGATCAAATCCAGTTTACATACCAGCGCGAGGATTCAGTCCCGATAGAGTTTACCGCGAAGAAAGTGGTTGGCAGTGCCTCGGGTAGCACCAATGCCTCTGGTAGCACCAAATAGACGTATCAGCCCATAGCTGAACGATCTGATCCATAGTAGGGGGACAAGCGACTGACTTCCGCCTCGCCGAGACTCATTGGATTCACAAATGCTACGGCACTGTGGGAGCGCTATGCTCACATCTAGTCGGGCAGGCCGGCGAAGAGACAAATTCAGCTGGTCGCAAGAATACCTGGCGAGAACAGCCCTTCCCACCACCCATTCGAGCACGCGGTCAAGAAACGGAGTTGTGGGAAGGTTGAAAAGCAAGGCTCACGACGCCTAACGGACGGAACATTATCCGGCCATATCGGTAGCTATTCCCGAAGCCGTTTCTGGAAGAAGTGAAACGGGAATGATTCCTCGCCTCATATCCAAGTCCGCCAGTTTCGCTTCGCTGATTCCTGCCCCACTACCGGCTGGCGGCGATTCCGGTGACCGCGTTCCAGGTAAACTCGACGAATTTGTAGAGGGACGCTTCCGGAAGACGCTCGACATCGCTGTGGGCGCCATAATTCACGCGGTCGGTATCGGTTACTGCGGGCCCGATTCCATAGGACTGAACTCCGCGGGCGCGAAGGCGCGCCATGTCTGAAGCGCCGGTTGACATCGTGGGCAAGACGACCACGCCAGGGTACATCCGCTTGCTCACTTGCTCCAGTACGTGAAACATGTCTGTATCGATTCGCGAGGGAGGTGCCCCCGGGCGCTCCTCCGGCAACGGCTCGATACGAATCGCGGGGTCGGCCAGCACCCGCCGCATCTCGTCATAAAACTTAGTGATGTCTTCGTCCGGCAGGGCTCGAATATCCACGGTGGCTTCGGCCTCCGATGGAATCACGTTCTGACGAAAACCGGCCTTGAGAATTGTCGGTACCACCGAGGTCCGCAACATCGAGTAGCGTACCGGATCGTGCTCGGCCAGGTAGCGCTGAATGGCAGGGGCGCGAGCGGCATCCATTAAACCGTTGTAGCGGGCGGCGTTTTCCGGGCTGCTGATCGTGGCCAGGCGTTCGAAGTACGCCCGCGTGGTGTCATTCAAGCGCATTGGCGTTTCCCACTTGGCGAGGTTCGTCATCGCTGCCGTAAGGTGGACGATGGCATTATCGAGCCGAGGAACCGAAGCATGCCCCGATGTTCCGTTCACCACCAGTCGAACGCCGCGAGGCACCTTCTCGGTGGTTCCTATCTGTATTACGCTGACTCGCCCATTCTCCAGGGTTGCCGTGCCACCTTCGGTTAGGGCGTATTCCGCGTCAATCTGATCGAAGTGCTGGCCCACCATGAAGTCGATGCCCCAGTGAGGCGTAGCCTCTTCGCCGGCCTCTGCCAGAAATATGACGTCGCGATCGAGTTTCACGGCGTTGCGTTTGAGCAGCAGCATGACCATGACATTGGCGGCCAGTTTATCTTTATCGTCGTTGCTGCCGCGCCCCCAGATGTAGCCATCCTTGATTACCGCGCCGAATGGATCCATCGGCCACTTTTCGCGCTGCACGCCTACCACGTCGGTGTGGGCCAGGATCAACACGGGCCGTTTGCTGCCGTTGCCCTTTAGCCGGGCCACTATGTTGCCGCGGGCCGCGTCCAAAGCGAACGTCTGGGTGGGGATACCTTCGGCATCGAACACCTTTTTAATGTACTCGACAACCTTAGTTTCATTTCCGGGCGGATTGCTGGTGTCGATCTGGATTAGCGAACGATGATGGCGGAGAATCTCGGCCTTCTGCTGGTCCCAGGCGATCGAAGGTGTCTCTGCAAGCGCAGGCAATAGAGCCAGCCCTATCGCGAGGGCCGAACAGCCAATTCGGGACATGCGCACCTCTCCGTGTGATGAGGACATCTTAACCCGGCTGTGAGGGCAAGAAAAAACCGGGCATCAAGTGGGTGAGGACAGAATCGCCGGAAACTCTGTTTGGGGAAGCTCGGCCGGCGCCCGATATCTATCGCGAAAATGCAACTTGGTTGTGATGTGAGCCATTGTCGACAGCTTTCCCGGAGGGATACGACGAAGCGAACCGCCAAGACTTCATGCCGCGACCCGGTTCAGGGCAGCCGAATTGCCTCCCTGGCCTAACGCGTGCGTCTTGCTTTCGACAGCCAACAGCGTGAAAGTAGAACGTCGCGCCGCAGTCTTTAGCCGGAAATCAACGTGCCACACACAAGCGACCGCACTCCTCGACTTCGTGCAGTTGAGATGCTAAGGTTGCCAGAAGGACAGCACATGATGGCCAAACGGAACCAGCCAAGTGTTTTTGTGACCGTTATCGCGATTGCTTTCTGGGGATCTATACAGCAACGGCAACGCGCGGACGCCCAGTCTTTCCCAGCCTTCGATTCCTCGCGAGGGCTGGTGCTCCGAGGCACGATCGTGACGATGGACGACCAACACGATATACTCGAGCACGGCAGCGTACTGGTGCGGAACGATCGTATCGTCTCCGTCTGGACAGGTGAGCGGCCACCAGATGGAACTCCGATCGGCAGTGCCGTGATTGTCGACCTCGGACCGTCTGCCCTCATTTACCCGGGGATGATCAACCTGCACAACCATCCGACCTACAACATGCTGCGGCTTTGGCCGCCTCCGTCATCCCATGTGCAATCGATGCTTGGCCGTCCACTTGGCACCGAGCCGTATGCGAACCGTTACCAGTGGAACAATGTCTCACAGACCTCACCACCCGAGTACCGGCGGCTCGTCGACTCTCCACAAATCGCGTTGGTCTCCGCTCAAGGCCTCAATCTAGAGGTAGAAATGGTGAAGTATTCCAAGATCAAGGCGCTAGTCGGCGGCGAGACCTCAGACCAGGGGGCGCTACTGTCGCCGGCGACGGATGCGATTCTCGCCCGCAACGCAGAGAGCGCAAACTTCGGCCGACAACGCATCCGGTCTTTCGTGCCGTCGATCGATACATTGGCCGGAAGCTCGCTTTCTGGGTTACTCGTTGGTATGCAGAACAGTCAGGTGGACGCATGGCTCGTCCACCTGGCCGAGGGCGTGCGTGACGCTGATCGGCGACCAGGTGATCCGTTCTCCTCTCGTAGCGAGTTCACCACACTAAAAAGCAAGGGTTTGCTCACCGATATGACAGTGATCGTCCACGGCACAGCGCTCGAACCTCAGGACTTCGCCGAAATGCGGGCTGCTCAATCGATTCGCAACGATCGCACGGGCGATGGGCTCGGGGCGAAACTGGTCTGGTCGCCGCTTTCAAACCTTTTGCTGTACGGCCGTACCACCGATGTGTACGAGGCACTGGTGGCTGGAGTCCTGGTCTCCCTCGGTACAGACTGGAGTGTCAGTGGATCGCGTAATCTGCTGGGCGAACTAAAGGTTGCTGACATAGCGCTTCGGGATCAGCGCGTACTTGGAGCAAGTCGAGACCTGGTGCCAGAACTCTCTACCAGAGGGAAAACCGGCCGGGATGCGAAGGATGCGGAACGTGCGCTCGACCGCCTGATCGTGGACATGGTAACTCGGAATCCTGCGAGAGCGGTTCGCTGGCAGGACCAGGTCGGCTCGATCGAACCGGGCAAGTCAGCGGATTTGCTGGTGATCACCAAGCCCAAACAAATCTCTAAAGTAGGGGTGCCGGCTTCACCATACCGCAGCCTGATCGATGCGACAGAACGTGACGTTCGCCTAGTGCTGGTCGGTGGCGATCCACTGGTGGGCGATATGGATCTCATGGCGCGTCTCAAGCCCGGCGACAATGAACCGATCAGCAGTAGCTGCGGCTGTTACCAAAAGGCCATAGATGCGACTAATTCGGGAGTCCCGAAGGGCGACGAGACTCTCGCAACTCTTCAGCAGGAGTTGGGCCAAGCCCTCGTGGCGCTCGGTGGCGACAACCCGCCCGCGGGCGGCGGTCCGGCAGATGATTCAAACACTTACAGCTACTTGAAGCAGCATTTTACGCTACCGTTCCCAATGACAGACGCACAGTTCCGGCAGTTGGTGCTCACCCCGACGGCAGGAACCGTCGCTGGCAAACTCAACCTGGAGCGCTTAACGCTGACGCCACTACTTGCAGAAGACGATGAGTTCTTTTTCGATCTGCTAGGCGTACGAATCAACTCCGGGACGGGGTTGCTAGCCGACCCGACACCGCCGTTCCAACTGTATCCATTTAACGCCAATCAACTAGCTAACGGGGTGAATCCGTTCGCTCCCCCGATGTTCGAGCAGCGGTGGTATGCGCTGCCACCGGCCTCGCCTGTTGCACTGCCAAGCGGAGCCCTTGGAAATAGGAACGCATGCTTCGGCGGAACCTCAACCGCATGTGCGCGGAGATAACATCATGTCCCAATCTGGCATTCGTCTCATTGACCTAAACACCCGTAGATTCCACTTGATGTTCTCCCGAACGGTGTGATCACTGTGAAGACCGCAAACGCGGCCAAGCAGAAATTCAACGAGCGAAAACGCAATCGATAACGAAAGGCGGAGGCTGCGGCTGCGCCGACGAAACGCGAGCGAAAAGCCAAGAAGACGAAGGCCGCGAAGAAGGTGGGTCGGGCCAAGAAGGCGGCCTGGCCTAGAAGACGGCCAGCAGACCAAAAGCGGATCGCGCCAACAAGAAGGCGGACGAGAGGCGTTCGGCAAAACTCATTCGTTGGCAAAGGCCGTTGCTTCGGGCAGAAACGGCTTTCAGTGACATCGGGCGCAGCAAGATCGCCGTCCGCACATGCCGATGCAGTGGTACATTGCCTGGTATGCCAACGTGTAGGCGGTGTTCCGCTGTCAATCCTGACACGACCCGCTTTTGCGGCTACTGCGGGGCTCAACTGAGAGGACTATCACCGGCCTCGCTGATCCCAACCGAAGTTTCAAGTTCGGCGCGTTCGAAAACCGCACAGCGAACCAGCAGCCCTGGTTCGGACTCCTCTGAAGAAGGGCGCTTTCTACCCGGCACACTTCTCGGCAATCGATACCGAATCATCAGTCTTCTGGGCGCGGGCGGGATGGGGGAGGTATATCGCGCCACAGATCTGAAGCTTGGCCAGCCGGTCGCCCTCAAGTTTCTGCCCGAGGAAACCGCCCGCGATCCAAAAACGTTAGTGCGCTTCCACAACGAAGTCCGCATTGCGCGCCAGGTCGGGCATGCCAATGTCTGCCGCGTTTATGACATCGGTGAGGTGGAAGGCGTTCCTTACCTTTCGATGGAATATGTCGATGGCGAAGATCTGCGCTCGCTCCTGCGGCGCATTGGAAGACTCCCGCCGGATAAGGCCCTGGAGATAGCTCGCAAATTGTGCGCCGGTCTCGCAGCCGCTCACGATAAAGGCGTCTTGCATCGCGATCTTAAGCCAGCCAACATCATGATCGATGGTCGAGGCCAAGTGCTGATCACCGATTTCGGCCTCGCCGGCATCATGGGACAGATCGAAGGCATGGAGGCTCGCAATGGCACACCGGGTTACATGGCACCCGAGCAGCTCTCCGGCAAAGAGGTCTCGGCGCAAAGCGACATCTATGCGCTCGGAATTGTACTTTACGAAATGTTCACTGGCAAGCGCCCGTTCCACGCCTCGACGCCCGCTGAGATGATGCAGTTGGCCGAAGAGGGTCTGCCGCCTACGCCTCGGAGCATCGTCAAGGACGTCGATCCGGTGGTCGAGAACGTCATTCTTCGCTGCCTCGAGCCAGATCCCCGCAACCGTCCTCCTTCGGCGCTGTCGGTGCTTGGGGCGCTGCCTGGCGGTGATCCGCTAGCTGCCGCCCTTGCCGCCGGAGAAACGCCCTCCCCCGAAATGGTCGCCGCTGCGGGCGAAAACGCTGGGCTCAAGCCACGCCTTGCGGTGTCCTGGTTGGCAGGCGTCATCTTCGGACTTACGCTGCTTGCGGTTATCCATCAAAGAGTTAACCTTGTAACCAAGATCCCATTCGATCAATCCCCGGAAGAACTGTCCGGAAGGGCGCAGGATCTACTGGGGCAGCTTGGTTACACCGAACACGGAACTTCAAAGGCCTATGGTCTCGGCTACCGGATCGCGCCCCTAACTTATCTGTTGCATCAACTACCAGGTTCTCCCTGGCCGCGTTTAGCGAAAGGCCGCCCGGCAGTATTGCAGTTCTGGTACCGGTCGAGCCCGGTCCCACTAGCTCCGCGTGAAATATCGAACGTCATTCGAGTGGAGGAGAATGATCCTCCCAACGACGTCCCCGGTATGAGGAAGTTGTTGCTCGATCCACAAGGACGGCTGTTATTTCTGGAGGCCGTGCCTCCTGTATTCAGTGAGAACAGGCCTTTAGAACAGGCGCCTACCTGGAGCGCTCTGTTTCAGGCGGCGGGGCTCGACTTGGCGCGCTTTCGGCCGACAGAGCCTCGGTGGGCGCCGTCGGTAGCTACCGATGTCCGGGCTGCGTGGTCGGGTAGTTATCCGGAAGTGCCCGAAATTCCCCTCCGGGTCGAGGCCGCGGCCTTTGAAGGCAAACCTGTTTACTTTGCGCAGTACGGACCGTGGTCGAAGCCGCCTACTCCCGCCCAAGCCAGCGGTGATCAGAAGCCAACGGGCGACATGGTCTACACCGTTCTCCAGCTGATTGTCATTTTTGGATCCATTCCATTCGCTCGATACAATTTACGACTCGGCCGTGGCGACACACGCGGAGCGATCCGGCTCGGGCTGTTCTTTACATCCATCGGCATGGTCGCCTGGCTGATCGGCGGAGCACACGTGGCAACTGTCAAAGAAACGGATCTGTTTTTCATGGCCGCAATGGGCGCACTTTTTGGTGGCGTCACAATTGCCGTCACTTATATCTCATTCGAGCCATTCGTGCGTCGTAGGTGGCCCCAGACGATCATTTCATGGAGCCGATTGTTGGCCGGTGGTTTCCGCGATCCGCTGCTGGGCAGGGATGTCCAGGTTGGAACCGCCATGGGATTGGCCCTGGCAGTGATTCAGGGAATCGGGTCGCTGTCCTATGCTTTTTTGGGGATTCCAGTCGTTAGCGCACAGAGGCTTCAAGCTTTCGTCGGTGGCAGAAGCATGGTGGGTGAGGGTCTCTTTTTGATCGACGATGCGCTCTACAAGGCGCTTGGCATTCTATTTCTCATTGTCCTCGGGCGCACGCTGCTCGGCAAGCAATGGCTGGCAGCGGCTGTGATTACCATCGCGTTGGCCGGGATCATTGCGCCCAACGAGCCGAGTCCGCTCGTTGCTTGGCCGGTCAATATTGTCTTCTTTGGAGTGATGGTGTTCACTCTCATGCGGTTCGGTCTACTGTCCATGGTGGTCGCGATGTATATCTCCATCTTCATCGGCTCATTTCCGCTGGGAACCGATTTCTCGGTGTGGTACGTTGGTGAAATTCTGTTTACGATTGCCGTCGTCCTGGTGCTGGGCATCTTCGGTTTTCGTACTGCGCTGGCCGAGCGGCCGTTGTTCGTCGAGGAGTAGGATCGAAGTTAAGATCCACAACTCCCGATTTTGTCGGCCATCTAGAAGTTATTTTCACGTCCGTAGGGACGCGATTGATATATCCCGCTGAAGGTCTCCAAGCATTCTGGAACCGCTCTGTTAATTCGTATTATCGGAGTCTGTTCATTCAGCGCGGGCGGGTTAGCGCTCTGGACAAAACCTGTAAACCTCGCGCCGTCGCCGACAGAACACCACAACCGCCGAAGCGAAAAGTGTTGCGCGCAAGAGCCGCCGATGGCTCGCTGTCGCGGGGGGAAGCTGACATCCGAATAGCGTAAGTTGAGAACACCTGGCGAGACGGTAACCTACGCCTACGATTCCTTGGACCGCTGTCGAGCTAGGCTTTTTGGTTCTGTCGCAAAACCCTCACACGGACCAGCACCCATAAAACTACTGACAACAGAGCAAAGTAGCCAATGTATTCAAACACGCCCCAATACTCCGGCATAGCGACGCAGTAAGGGTTGTGTGATCTAGCCTGAGTGGGGAGACTGCTGCAGTCTGGCGCTCCGAACGCGATGAACGGCGCCAGAATTGTCTGCAAGGAAACCAGGAACGAAGTCACTCGCATAGAGTCACCTTCTACCAATCTTCTACTACTGTCTGTAGGTTTACTATTCTCAGTAGAATTGCTACTTTCAGTAGAACTACTAAGTTTTTACTCCGAATAACGTCAGCGGTCAATGGGACCAAAGGGCAGATTGGTGTTTAAGCGCCTCGCGAACCGGTTGCGTGGTTATGCTCAGTCTGACTTACCACGGTCCCCGCGAA
>CAVYKR010000006.1:0-40464 GCA_963769205.1 Bryobacterales bacterium
TGTCGGATCTTCTGATTGCTTATCCAACCGTGGGCGCAGCAAAACTCGATCGCTTAATGCAGATTGCCAAGCAAACCACTGTCAGCATGTCGTTGGACAGCTTGGTGGTCGCACAGCAGGTTTCCAGTGCGGCTAGCATTCACGGAGTGGAGATAGGGGTTCTTGCAGAGGTAGACGTCGGGCTGGGCCGTGTCGGAGTGGCCCTGAAGAGCTGATCGAATTGATCCAAAGCATCGGGCGGTTGCCGAACTTACGCTTCGAAGGCATTGCGTTTTACCCAGGTCAGATCAAGGCGCTCGATGAAGAGGGCCAGCAGGACTTGAGAAAGGTCGCGCAACTGCTGGAACGAATCTTGAGCGATTTGCGGCGCGCCGGGTTTACACCACGCCTGGTCAGCGGGGGATCAACGCCGACATTGTTTCAATCCCACCGGATGCCTGGAATGAATGAAGTGCGGCCGGGCACGTATATCTTTAACGACCGGAATACGATTCTGGCCGGGGCCTGCACATTGGAGGAATGTGCGGCATCAATCCTGGTCACGGTCGTATCCACCGCGAAAGCCGGACAGATGATCGTTGACGGCGGCTCAAAGACCTTTTCGTCCGACCGGCCGACGGCGGGGAGCGATGTGAGCTTTGGGCACGTTGTCGAAGCTCCTCTGGCCGTGTTCACAAAGATGAATGAGGAGCACGGCTTTGTAGACCTTCGCAAAGCCGAACGTGGCTTCAGCGTAGGGGAGCGCCTTCGGATCATCCCCAATCATATTTGCGTGGCCATGAATCTCCATGAATACGTGTATGGAATCCGCGGCGACGTAGTGGAGCAGACCTGGCGCGTCGAGGGCAGAGGCAAGCTCCAATAGGCCTCGATCGGAAAAGATGCAGCCTTTAGCTACCGAGCAACCGGGAGCGGTTGCACGCCTGGCATCCGCGCTTACCGGGTGGACCGAGCGCTGGGTGCCGGACGCGTTCATCTTCGCCTTGCTGGCGACAGTGGTGATTGTGATCGCAGGCTGGATTGGACCGCGGCGACGTTTCCACAAGTGATGGACTCCTGGGGCCGCGGCTTCTGGGACCTGATCCCGTTCACGCTGCAGATGGCGTTGATCATAATCACCGGTCAGGTGCTGGCGACCTCGCCCCCCATAGGCCGCCTGATTCGTCAAGTAGCCGGATGGCCCGGTTCGCCGCGCGCGGCTGTGGCATTGGTCGCGCTATTCGCCATGGCTAGCTCCTGGCTCAACTGGGGCTTCAGCCTGGCATTCAGCGCCGTGCTCTCCCGCGAGGTCGCCCGGCGCGTAAAGGGAGTGGATTATCGCGCGCTCGGGGCCGCCAGCTTCCTGGGGCTAGGCAGCATTTGGGCGCAAGGCTTGAGTAGTTCAGCCGCGCTCCAAATGGCGACGGCGGGCGCGATTCCGCCTCAGATCCGCGACATCGTTTCGCACGGTGGACTGATTCCCGGCGGCATCATTCCATTCCGTCACACCATTTTCCTGTGGCAGAGCTTCGTATCGATTGCGATCGAGATGATCGTGGTGACTCTCGTGATGTGGCTGGCCACGCCGCCGGCCGGATGTGGACGCACCGCCAGCGATCTGGGCATCGATCTTGGAGAGCGCGAAATCGAACCACCCCCGGCCAGGAACCCATCGCCCGGCGCGTGGCTCGAGCATTCGCCGCTTCTAACCTGGATCATCGTTGGTCTGGGCCTTGCATATTTAGTTCGCTATTTTCTGGCTGCGGGCGAGCCCCTGAACGCCATCAATCTCAACATCCTCAACCTCGCGTTTCTACTGACGGGCTTTCTGCTGCATCGCACTCCGGCGGGACTCATGCACGCCGTGCGAATCGCGACTCCGGCCGTGTGGGGCGTGATTCTGCAGTTCCCTTTCTATGCCGGAATAGCCGGCATCATCACCGGCACGCACTTGAACGACCGGTTGGCGGATGCACTGGTGAAAATCTCGACCCATGCGACATATCCGGCTGTGGTTGCGCTCTATTCAGCAATTCTCGGGGTGTTCGTGCCCTCGGGCGGATCGAAATGGGTGATTCTCGCGCCGTATGTCATGCAGGCTGCCCATTCGCTCAAGGTGCACCTGGGTTGGATCGTGTCCACCTACGATCTCGGTGAAGCTCTAGCGAACCTGGTACAGCCCTTCTGGATGCTGCCGGTGCTGGCGATGCTGCGCCTCAGCGCACGCGACGTGATGGGCTACACACTGGTGGTATTCTTTGTGCTGACGCCGGTGGTTTTTCTGCTGGTGACGCTGCTTGGCTTGACGCTTCACTATCCGCTATAGGTAAGGATGACTATCAAAACTTGGCTTTGCTTTCTTTTTTCGTTGACCGTCTCGGCGCAGGACGGCAGCTCGGGATTTGCTGCAGTCCCAGGCCAGAAGGGCGGCCAGGATCAGACCGGCCCCTACGAGATCGTCGAGAACTGGCCCAAGCCGCTATCGCAGTTGAAGGGGCATGAAAACTGGACCTGGGGAGCCGTGCAAGGCATCTTCGCGGAGAGCCCCGACCGCGTATTTATTCTGATGCGCGGCGAACTGCCGAATCTCAAGAGACCGATGGAAGTTCCGATTCCCCAGTTTGGACCGAGCCTGTCCTATCCGGTGTCGCAGGCGCCCTTCCGCAACGCGTCTGTCGGTCCATTGGCGAGCCCGGGGAATGCCGGAAGCGACGGATGGAACGGATGGAAGGGCAAGATGGGAGTCGATGCGCGCTGGGAGCATTGCGTGCTGGTGGTGGACGCGGCCGGCAATATTACTGAAGACTGGACTCAATGGGATTCCAAATTCCGCCGCCCGCACTCGGTCACCATAAACCCCTACGATCCGGAAAAGCACATATGGGTGGTGGACGACCGTATGCACGCGGTCTACAAGTTCAGCCACGACGGAAAGCAGTTGGTGCAGACGCTCGGAGTCCCCGGAGAGCCCGGCACCGACGACAAGCATTTCAACCGGCCGACTTTCCTGGCTTGGCTGCCCGACAGCACCATGTACGTTTCTGACGGCTATGCCAACACCCGAGTGGTCAAGTTCGACAAGAACGGGAAGTTTCTGATGACCTGGGGCGAGAAAGGCAATCCGCCGAATGACACGCGGCCGGGAACATTCGACGCCGTTCACGGTGTGCAAGTGGACCCCGATACACGCCGCGTCTACGTTACGGACCGCTCCAGTGCTCGAATCGAGGTGTTCGATGAGAACGGCAAGTTCCTCGATCAGTTCCGCACCGGCGGACCATCCACGCCTCAGGTATTGTTTCTGTCGGCCGACAAGCACCTGTGGATTGCAGACAACGAAACTTCTAAAATCTTAAAATACGACCTGCAGGGCAATTTTCTATACTCCTGGGGAAGCGGCGGCCAGTGGCCTGGCGCGATGTGGAACGTACACGGTATGAGCGTGGATCAAGAGGGCAATTTCTACATTGCCGAAGTGAATAACGGACGAGCGCAGAAGTTTCGGCCGCGTGCCGGCGCTAACAAAGCCTTGCTAATGGGCCAGCCGATCCGGTCGGCGTGGCGCTAGGAGTCCAAGCTATGAATACGTTCACTCGCCGTCAACACATAGAGGGCCTCGCCGCCGGCCTGGCGGGCGCCGTTATGACAACCCCCGCTCGTGCAGCAAATCAAAGCGTGGCATACGGCCAGAGCACGATACCTGAGGGGATCCGCTCTCGCTTCGTGGACAATAATAATGGCCTGAAGGTACACATGCTCGAGGCGGGCTTCGACGGCACGGAGCGGCCCTCCGTCCTGCTGCTGCACGGTTTCCCCGAGCTGGCCTACAGTTGGAGGAAGCTGATGCCGCCGCTCGCCTCAGCGGGGTATCACGTAATCGCACCGGACATGAGAGGCTATGGACGCACTACGGGCTGGAATGGCGACTACGACGCCGACCTAAGTCCTTTCAGCGTTCTCAACATGGTCCGAGACACCGTCGGGCTGGTGTCCGCTCTCGGCTACCGTTCCGTCACTGCGGTCGTCGGGCACGATGCCGGCTCGCCAGTCGCGGCCTGGTGTTCACTCATCCGTCCCGATGTATTTCGTTCGGTGGCGATGATGAGCGCTCCGTTTGCAGGGCCGCCGGCGCTGCCCTTTAACACCGCCAACGAAGCCGCTCACCAAGTGCCTCCCGCAGGTCCCAGCATTGATGACCAACTGGCGTCGTTACCCCGCCCCCGAAAGTATTACCAGCGGTATTACACCACCCGCGAAGCTGACAGTAACATGCGGAATTGCCCGCAGGGACTCCACGCGTTTTTCCGAGCCTACTATTACTACAAGAGCGCGGACTGGAAGCAAAACAAACCCTTCCCTCTTAAGGCGCGGACCGCCGAGGAAATGGCGAAGATGCCTACCTACTATGTGATGGATTTGGACAAAGGGATGTGTGAGACGGCAGCAGAGCACATGCCGTCGGCGGCAGAGATCGCAGCGTGCAAGTGGCTTACTGAGGACGATGTCGACGTCTACGCTACCGAGTACGGCAGAACAGGGTTCCAGGGCGCCTTGAATGGATATAGGCGCGGAGCGAATGCCAAACTAAATGCCGAGCTCCTAACCTTCTCCGGCCGCACCATCGATGTACCGTCCTGCTTCATCTCCGGCAAGAGCGACTGGGGAGTCTATCAGACTCCTGGCGCCGTCGATAGGATGAGGACCACTGCCTGCACCAAGATGATCGGGTTTCATCTGGTGGAAGGAGCCGGGCACTGGGTGCAGCAGGAGCAACATGACGAAGTCGCCAAATTACTCCTTGAGTTTCTGCAGAGGCGCGCGTAGCTCCTGGTTCTTGCAGACGCTGGCCCTAAAGCTGCTAACCTTTCGGCCATGCGAATTGCGGCCGCCTTCATCGTACTTACTTCGGGCGGCTGGGCGCAGTTCAAGAGCACCGTTCCATTGGTGGTCGCGCCAACCACTGTCACGGATTCCAAGGGCCATTATGTTGACGGGCTAACGACCCAGGACCTGATTCTCTACGACAACAATGTGCCGCAGCCGATACAGATGGATTGGACCACATATCCGATCGATCTAGTCGTCGCGGTCCAGACCAGTTCCAATTCCGGAGCAGTAATCGATAAATTGGGTGGCAGTGGCATTCTCTTCGCCGAGTTGCTGGCCGCAGACCGGGGAGAAACCGCAGTGATCTCGTTCAGCGACGATGTGAAGATCCACCAGGAGTTCACTAATAACCCGGATTCCGTGATTCACTCGCTGCGCATGCTGCGCAAGGAAGGCAGCGACGCGCACATGCTGGATGCCATACGTCAGGCGCTGCTCATGCTGGAACTGCGTCCACCCGGACGCCGGCCGATAATTCTTATGATCGCCGAGAGGCGTGACCGCGCCAGTAGAGCCAAGCTGGCGGAAGTTATGGAGGAAATACAGCGGCTGAATGCCGTTGTCTATTGGCTGACCTTTTCGCCACTGCTGGAACCGTTCACAGTGAAGCCGAAGGCTGCCGAGGATCTGAAGCCCGAAGCTGAGCGGATCAAAGTACAAAAGTGCGCCCTGTGCCCTGCCCCGGACGATACCCCGGTACCTGCCGATCTGGGACCGGGCAATACGATCTATGCAATCGGCGAATTAATGCGATTACACCGGCCAGATCTTTCCAGCCTGTTCACGACAACCACCGGCGGTCGCGCGCGGAATTTCCTGAAGAAAAACGCTCTGGAAAAAGCCATTCAACAAGTCAGCGAAGAAGTGCATCGCCAATACATTCTCAGCTTCGAACCCAAGGGAGGCGAGCCGGGAAGATTTCATGCTATCCGGGTCGTGGTGAAGGACAGAGCCGAGCTTCAAGCCAAGACGCGTGAAGGCTACTGGCCGTTAATCGAGCGGACCGAGCCATAGAGGAAAAATCTGGGGGTTGAACGCACCCACCCCTGCCAGCCCAGCTCGGCCAGGCGCCGCTCTAGCTCGTCCGGTTGATAGAAAATCTTCACAACGTCGAACTCCTGACCGTCATTCAGCCTCCTTCGAACTACACCGGATTGGTCGACCGGACCATGGTCAAGTGCCGAAGTCGTTGGCTCCAGCAGGCTATCGATGAAGAATACTTGTCCGCCCGGGCGCAGCGCCGATCGAACCAGTGCCCAGAACGGATCAAATCGCGCGGGAGGAACGTGCGACAGCCAAAACGAGAAAAAGACAACATCGAAGCTGGTGGCCGGCTCCCACGAGAATATATCGGCGATTGTGTATTCGACGTTGGCCGAGCCCACCCGCGTCCGATTAATCGCGATCACTTCAGGCGATGCATCCACCGCCACAACTCGCCGATTGTTTTCGGCCAGACGGCGGGTCCAGAGGCCGGTCCCACAAGCTAGCTCCAGCACCTCCGCACCTTGGACCGTAGCTTGAAGCACATTCTCAATCTCTTCCACCTCGGCAAACCACTGGCGCCGATGCTCGGGCCCTCGATCAAAGCGCTTTTCCCTGAGGAACCATTCGTCATATTCCGGAGCCCGAGCGCGATAATAGGCCATCTGCTGATCGAGAAGGCTCCGGTCTTCCATTAAAATCAATCGCCCTTTAAACCCAGACGTGTGAGGATGCGACGAACCTTCTTTGGCGAAATCGACAGTTTGGCGGCCACTCGCGAAACTTTACGGCCCTCGCGTTCCCAGACTTTGGGCACAATCAAATCGGCAAACTCGTCGGTCATCTGCTGGAAGGTCTGGTCTTCGATCAAACCTTGTGACCATTTCCTGAGCCGAGCGTCCACGCTGCCGCGCCGCAGCAGTTTTGCCTTCAGCGTTTGATATTCTGCCCAGAGATCGTTGTTGCCGGGACGTAAGTATTCGCCGGCTCGATCGCACCAGGCTTGGGCGCCGGCGGGGTCGTTGAAAAAGTCGGTGCAAAAGATCTGGCCGAGCCGGATATGAGTACGGGCCAGCAGTTTGTGGTTTTCGGTATGCTGGGCGTAGTCCAGCGCATCCTGGGCATAGTCATGCGCCCGCTGGGCATGGCTGGCGGGATCGTCATCAATACCCTCTTCATATTTGGAGGTTTCAATAGTGCTTTCGAGCAGACGTGCGCGAGCCATCAAAATATAGTCCTTCTTGTCGGCGCCAAGCTGGTAGGCCTGGTCGGCTTCAAACTCGGCGCGTTCCAGGTCGCCGTGATCCAGAAACAGGCGGCCACGCTCTATTCGCACCGTTCCCAACCCGCGATGATGATGTAGCGAGCGGTAGATGTCTTCCGCCTGAGCGAGGTTGGATGACGCCTCGGCACGCAGTTGTTCGATGCGCTGCCGGGGTAGCACGCTGGCCGGACCGGCATCCACCGCCTCACGTCCAGCCAGCTTTCGGCGCCGCGCCAGTTCCGTATCCAGGCCTCTTTCCTGTCGAACCGCAATTAATCGCTTCACATACGCCATGTTGGCCAGCGAGCGCGCCAGGTTTCGATGCCGAGGGTCGCGCTTACGATACCATTCGATCGCATTTGCGAAATGCTCCAGCGCGCGATCATAGCGGCCTTCGTCCTGGGCAATGCGGCCGTAGCCGGAATGGATGTTGCCGAGCGTAACAGAATCGTCGGTTTCCCCAACGATTGCCTCGGCTTCTTCCAGGAGCCGGGACGCCTGAGGCAGTTCCTTCTTTTGAAAGCAAAGCCAGCTCTCGAGGACCTGCATTACAGCGGCCATGCGCCGGTATCCGAGTTCGAGCGCCAGTTCCCGCCCTTTGACGGTGTGGCTGAGAGCGCTCTGGTACTCGCCCAGCTTCCGCTGGCAGCGTCCCTTCCAGAAGTACGCTAAAGCCAGCAGTTGCTTGTCGGCCACCTCTTCCCCTAAGGAGATGATGAAATCAAAATGACGGATCGCGTCCCCGGTCTCCTCGGCGGCTGAGGCGGCCATACCTTCAGCCAGACGCAGGTGAATGTAGTCGCACAGAGGAAGCGTGGAGCGCGTCTCTTTTGGAAAACGGTCGAGTAAATCCCGGACGATACTCTCGTCACAATAACCAATATCAACCCACTGGGAAAAGTAACCGACGAAGGCGGCGGCATTCCTCTGATGCGGACTAAGAGAGAGTATGGCTTCGCGATGGGCCTGAAACCATTCGATTCCACTTTCGATTCGCCGTAACACGACTGCTTCCCGTAAGCGGGTAAGCAGATCGTCATCGATCTCGAAGGAGGTAGTCAGCGAGTTGGACATTAGTTCCCGTACATGTCTACTAGTACTTAAACGGTAGTAAGTTACAGCTTACTACCTTGGGTTGATACTAGGTCAAATCGGACGAGTGGCCATCCTGGACCCTCCGATTTTGAGATTTCCGAGTTTCCCTGTTAACTAGTAACAATGGGATTGGGTGAAAGCATTATTGTGCTATTTGGGCCGCCGGGTTGCGGCAAGGGTACCCAGGCGGCAGTCCTCAGTGAGCTACTAAACATTCCAATTATTTCGACTGGGGCCATTTTGCGAGCCGAATGCGAATCGGGTACGTCGCTCGGCGGCGCTGTCAAGGCGACACTGGCTCGGGGCGAGCTGGTGTCCGATGACGTGATGAACCAGGTGGTGGCCGGTTGGATCGGTCATCCGCATTGTGAAAAAGGGTTCTTGCTGGATGGGTACCCGCGCACGGTTCCCCAGGCAATGTTTCTGGACGATACGCTTGAGTCTTTGAGTATGCCAGAGCCCACAGTGATCCAGATCGACGTGCCGGATCAGGTCTTGGTGGAGCGCATCACAGGACGCAGGCAGTGCCCTTCCTGTGGAAAGATCTACCATTTACGGCATAGCCCCCCGGCACACGATGGAGTCTGCGACCAGGATGGCATGGCGCTCATGCGGCGTGTTGATGATACCGAGACAGTGATTCAGGAACGTCTAAGGCGCTACGAAGAGGCCACCGCACCCTTGATCGAGTACTACCGCGAAAAGGATTTCCATGCCGTGGATGGCAGCGACAATCCCGCGATGGTCCTGGAAGCGATCGAAGCGGCCCTGGGTTTGCCGGTCTGGTAGGACCGATCTCACCCGGGCGATTCTGCTAGCTCGAGACCAATGGCTCACTCACCTGCTGGTGAGCAAGAAACCACTGATAGGTCTCCCGGATGCCGTCCTCAAGGCTGATGCGAGCCTGCCAGCCCAGCGTCCCGAGCCGCGAGACGTCCAGCAGCTTACGAGGTGTGCCGTCCGGTTTGGAGGCGTCAAAAACCAGGCGGCCGTTGAAACCAACCACTCGGCACACTAGCTCAGCAAGCTCGCGGATGGAGAGGTCCGCGCCGACGCCGACGTTGATTATGTCGGGTTCGTCATAGTGCAGCATCAGAAACAGAGCAGCGTCGGCCAGATCGTCTACGTGCATGAACTCGCGGCGCGGCGTACCGGTGCCCCATACGATCATCTCCGGTGAATTATTGACACGAGCCTCGTGGGCCTTGCGCATCAAGGCCGGCAACACGTGGGAGGTCTTGAGATCGAAATGATCGCCCGGTCCATATAGATTCGTGGGCATGAGGCTAATGGCGTTGAACCCATGCTGCTGCCGATAAGCCTGTGCCAACTTGAGACCAGCGATCTTAGCGACTGCATACCATTCGTTGGTGGGCTCCAGCGCACTGGTAAGCAAATACTCTTCCTTGATAGGCTGAGGCGCTAGTTTGGGATAAATGCAAGAAGATCCCAGGGATTCCAGCTTCTTAACGCCGTGACGAAAAGCGGCATCCAACACGTTCAGCTCAATGCTCAGGTTGTCCCGCAGAAAATCGACAGGATAAGTGCTATTGGCGAGGATTCCTCCCACTTTGGCCGCCGCCATGAATACATATTCGGGCGTTTCGGAAGCGAAGAAGTTTTCGACCGCAGCCTGGTTGGTGAGGTCCAATTGGCTGCGATCCCGTAGAACAAGATTTGCGTAGCCGTCTCGCTTCAGCCGCCGGCAGATCGCTGATCCGACCAGGCCATGGTGGCCGGCCACGTAAATGCGGCCGGATTTATTCATCATTGATTTACGCATTTACCCACGTGAGATTCATCCATGTGAGATTTATCCATGCGAAGTCCCGCGCAAAATGACTTTATGGCCGGCCTGGCGCAGGATTTGCTCTTGACGAGCCAGATCGAGGTCGTGATCCACCATCAAACGCACCAGCTTTTCGAAACTGACTTTGGGCTTCCACCCGAGTTTCTGCTTGATCTTCGAAGAGTCGCCCAACAAATGATCGACTTCGGTCGGGCGCAAATAGCGCGCGTCGATCTCCACGAACTTCTTCCAGTCCAAGCCGCAGCAGCGGGCCGCCTCGTCCAGGAAATCGGCGACAGAATACGCTTGGCCGGTGGCCACAACGTAATCATCGGGTTGGGAAGCTTGCAGCATCATCCACATGGCTTCCACGTAGTCCGCCGGCGTAGCCCCAGTCGCGCCTAGCTTCGAGATTACCCAGAAATAGCTTATGCTGAAGCCCCAGCTTGATGCGGCCCATTGCGCGGGTAATTTTGCGCGTGACGAAAGTCTCGCCGCGCCTTTCAGACTCGTGATTGAACAGAATGCCATTGCAGATGAACAAGCCATATGCTTCGCGATAGTTGACGCGATACCAATGTCCGGCCACTTTACTTACGGCATATGGGCTGCGCGGATAAAACGGAGTGGCTTCGCTTTGAGGCGGATGAGCGGCGCCAAACATTTCCGAGGAGCCGGCTTGATACATGCGGACTTGCCGCCCCGTGTTGGACGTATAATCCCGAACCGCGTCGAGTAAGCGCAGAGTTCCGGTGGCCACGACATCGGCGGTGTATTCCGGCTGGTCAAAACTAACCCGCACGTGCGACTGCGCCGCGAGATTGTAAATCTCGTCCGGTTGCACGCTTTCGAGCACGTGGCGGAGGCCGGACCCGTCGGTCACGTCGCCGTAATGAAGATAGAGCCGGGCGTTCTGTTCATGGGGATCGGTGTAAATTGAATCCAGCCGTTCTGTATTGAATGTGGAAGCGCGCCGAACGATGCCGTGGACCTGGTATCCCTTGGCCAGAAGTAATTCCGCCAGAAAGGAGCCATCCTGGCCGGTGATACCGGTGATCAGAGCTTTTTTCATTTGTCTTTGGCGCAGGCGAAGTGCCCCACTTGTTTTCCCCCGATGGGTCGTTCTATCTAAACTTTGACATTCCGGGCATGCCTGAAGCAAGCGTCGGCGGCGATCCAGCAACCACAAGGACCCGGCGACCAATGCCGCGACAGAGGTGAACTGCGTTGCCAATCCAGCACAGACCCTGCCAGAATTGGCATCCACCGGAATTGCTCGAACAATAAGCGGATCGCAAGCAAGTCGAAGAAGATTCCGAGGAAGTCACCTCGAAACTGGAGTACCCAGTGCGCATGGCGCCTATGGAGCAAGCCAACAGGAACGCCCACAACCAGGTCGATCTCGCCGGAATGAGTGAGAGCGCTATCGACACGACTACCAGTACACCGAGCAGGAAGGCTGCCAGCGCAATAAGCCGGTCCAAGAAACGGATTCGCTGCATTTGCAATTTGGCCGCGTAACGAATACAGGATGTATACCAGCGGGCTGAACTGAGCCGGCAAGTACAGCGCGCTAGAAGAAAAATGACTATTGCCGCGAGGGCTAGTTAGCCCGTGACCTTCCGCAGCACGTATACGGCCCGCCCCTGAATTGAACCGAACGTTTGCGGATGGAAGGCAGTCACTCGGTTAGCAAGGCGGTGACACGATGTTGTGTCTAGTGGGGGAAGGGACTTGCCACTCAGATTTGCAGGGGCTTGAAATCCCAGCTCGCCACGCCCAGGAATCCGACAGGGATACGCCGCGCTGCCTCCACTCTAGGTGGAGTATAGCGCCGTTTACCAGCTAACTCCGCGAATTATCACGGTAAGACGGCGGTATTGGGATTCCGGAACCGGTCCCAGCAGGCTTTCAGCAAAAACGCTGCTGCAATATAACTAATCCAAAGGATCGGGTAGCGGTAGCGGTAATCCATCTGAACCAAATAATACGCAACCGAGTAGGCGCCCGCGCCGGAGGCCAGCAAATAGGCCGCGAACCGGTTGTTACGAGAGAGCCAAACCAAACCCGGAATTGTTAAAGCCGTGATCAGGGATATCTCCAGCATGGTCAGCAACACTATAGCGCTCTCGGCAGGCGCAAATGCGGGAAACCAGAACAGGAGAAAATGCCGCGCGGTTAGGCTTAAGAACCTCTCCGGGTGTTCCCTCATCCATGTTTGTGCTTTGCGTGATTGCTCTCTATTGAACTGGTACTCACCCACCTCCAGAATGCGGAGGGCCAGCCCGGCATTGTGATTTGGATGCGTCAGTAAAGTGCAATCAAGATTTTCGCGGAGCGATGGCGCAGCGCAATCGTTGTTCGAGACGGCCAGCTCGGTACCGAAGTTGTCGCGAATAAAGATGACCGCGTGAAAAACCTTGTAATCGCGAATCATCCAGGGCAAGACCATTAGACCAGCCAGGCATATCACCAGGGCCGCCAGTCGTGGGCGTAGCTTGCGTCGTGTCCAGAGCCACATGAGCGCCAACCAGGCCAAAAACACCGCCAGCATTGCGGGGCTAAACAGAAATCCGACGCCCCATCCGATTCCCAGGCTCGTCCCAATCCGCATGACATTTTGCGCGCGCCGCAAACGTACAGTCAAATAAGCCAGGATCACCAGCATCAATCCGGAGAAAATCGCTTCCCACTTGTAACAGCTCCCCGGAATTGGTACCAGACAGCCAATCACCGCAGCCAGAACACCGATCTGCCGGGCCATGCCCAGCTCCGCAACCAGCCCCGGCAATAGCGCCAACTGCAGCGCATACGCGCCCAGCGTGATAGCCCTGATTGCCCACCAGGCCGTTTTGCCGGCTCCGAATGCCGCAATTACGCCGGCGTACAGCACCGGATAAGCTGGTGCGACATGACTGCTGGGCCCGGTAGCCATCACCTCGAAGGGGTCGCTGAAACGACCGTCATGCAAAATAGCGGCGGCGGTTCGAGTCGATTCCACGCCGAAATCGGCATCATCGGCGTTGCGTATCCAGTTTCCCGCAAGAATGTTCCCTGCGAGCAGGACAATCCAAATACCTATTGTCAATTTGATGACAGGAAGGATTCCTTCCCTGGCTGGCTTCCCGCCCAACTCCGGGAGCGTGATCTGGGGCATTCGTTCCATTATGAGCCACGACGATCGGTTTACCGTGTCTGGCATTTCAAGACATAATCGACACAGGGGCCTTGCGTGTACGAAGTTGAGCTTCAAGCCGATATAGAGAACGTGTCTGATCAGCGCTTCTCGGCAACCGATGTCCGAAACCTGGCTGTGATCTTGTGCTTGTGTTGTGTATTTGCCTACTTGCGATGGCTCAAACTGGATACCTTGGCCTGGGGTGACCCGGCCCTCTGGCTGGGCGAAGGTCAACGGGCGGCGGCCGGTGAGATGCCATACCGCGATTTCTTATGGTCCTATCCGCCACTGACCGTGTTGCTTTTGGGTTGGACCATGAAGTTATTCGGCGTCGCGTTCCCGGTAGCGCAAGTTTTCGTGAATCTCGCGTCTCTGGCTGTGGTCCTGCTTGGGTACCTATTCATTCGTCCCCTCCTTCCCCGCTTTCTACATTTGCCGGTTATGGCGTGCCTGATGGCGATCGGCAGCACCAGCCTGATGTTCTTCAGCTTGTTTTCGTTTCTTACATACATTCCGGCACTGCAAATTGGAGCCGCCGGGTTTTTGTTGGTGCTGGTGGGGATAGTGTCCTACCTTCGGAATGGCAAATTGAACCTGCCGGCCTGGCTCAGCCTTGCTATCGGATCTTTTGTCGCTGCATTCACTAAACCGGAGACTCTGCTTGCAACTTCTTGTACTCTTGGGCTTCTGGCGGCGGTCGACCGTAACTATTGGTTTCGAGGAAAAACGACGGCGGATTGGTTCTGGCATTATTCCAGGGTCGCCGCGGCCTGCGTACTACCGGTCCTGATTGCGTACCTTTGGATGGGAACAGTCGCGGGCTTCGGTAACATGCAGTTGGGCATCACGGGCTATGGCTTGGCGCGCACGGCTTGCCCCTGGTGGCCCACAGGACTCGGGGCCTTTGGCGCTGCTGCATCTCTCGGCGAAGCGGCATTCGTCGCGTCGGTTCTCTCGCTTACACGGAGACGTCAGTTTTTCCTCCGCTTCCGAAGAGCTTATTATTACGCGCTAGCAATTGGATTTGCGGGCGCTTGCCTTTATTCGGTCTACTTCTTCCAGACCAACTGGACGCTATTAACAGGATCCCGCCCGGTTATGGACAAGCTGTGGTATTCGGCTCCGAGCGCTCTCTGGAGCAACGCCGTGCTGCTTCCAGTGATGTGGTCCAGCATCCTGGTCTGGTCTTGGCTGTTCTTCCGCTTTATCCGCTCAGGCGCGCGCCTCCCGAACCCAGGATCGATTATTCTCCTGGTTCTTCTTACCGGCCCCGTGGCGATGTCGTCGCGAGGATGGTTTAACTGGCATCTTGGACCGACTACTACCGTTCCGGCCATCTGCTATCCATTCTTCATCTTGCTGGCACCGTATTTGATCTGGCGTTTTCTTGGCATCGCCGGGCCGGGCGCTGACCTGGATAAGGGCATTCGCAGCCTCGGAGGCGCGGCGGTGGTCGCTTTGTTCGTGCTCTATGCCGTTCTTCGCGTTGGGGCCGGTTACCCCAGCTTATTGTCTAACCGTCCCTTTCGGGAGCTGAACACATTAGCAGGGAACATTCGGCTGTCGAACTACGCCGTTGATTCGGAGATCTATCGGTTCGTTCTGGAAAATAGCAGTCCGACCGACACCGTTCTCGACGTTCCTTACGGAGGGGGCATGAATGTAGCCACGCATCGGCTCAGCCCTCTCTTCACCGGACAATTCGAACAGCTCAAGGTGCCGGATGATTTACTCGAAAAGGATCTGGCGAGGCTGCGGGCGCGGCCGCCCAAAGTTGTGATAGCCCAGAATGAGCCAAACTACGCGGTCTTTTACGGGCTGGACGGGTGCACATGCGCTTTTCCGCATTTAGTCTGGGTTCCGCCGCCTAGTTCCGTGGTGCCCGGCAAGGATTTCCCTGCCATCGACTATGTTCAGCAGAATTACAGGGTGGCGAAAATCGTCGGTTCCAAGCTGCTGCTCGTGCCGAAATAACGAACGTCCGATGCAGTACTTTATCTTCTAACGGGACGCAGTATAATCCAGGTCCCGACTTTTCTCTCAACTTTATAGTTGCGTTCAATATAGTCCACAATTGGAAAGACGTAGCTGGGATCAGAAGAGGCCTTATCGCTCTTCCACACAAACCGCGGGAATACACAGCCTACGCTACCTTCCACACCGAAAAGCGTCCCGAGGTGCGGCTCGTCGCGAGCTATCACGATCGACGGGGGCTGTGCTGTCAGCCTTCGCAAGTCCTCCGCCTGGATCGCTTCCGGCGGCCGAAGCTGGATGAAAAGGGTGCTGTAAGTGGGCTGTCTACGACCTGTTGCAAAACTCATGCCTCCACCAAAGGGGAGTTCCAGAATCGTGTCCGTAGGAGCGGTGTTTGCAAGGACGTAATCGAGGATTGGCGCTTCAGTGGCACTCATCTTCAGACCAATCGGCCCAGCTGGCGTCATTACCATGGGGAAGGTCGCATTCGACAGCAGCGGAGCATATCCTCCGATCAACCTTACGAGCGTATAGCCAACTAGAACTGCCGATGTATACCGGGCGGCTGGCCAATTAAAGTGCGATCCTTTCGAAGTACCCCAAGGATTCGAAGCAAGAGCGGAGTACAACAGGTAAGGTGCGATCAACAGAAGAAATGAATACGAGATTGCCGGCACCTCCAACTCGTTCGCCAGGATCGTGCCAAACAAGCTCCGGGCACTCATGAGGCCTGGTACTGCAATCAAAAGGAAGTCGGTAAACTCCCGCTTCTCGATACGGCGCGCTCTGAATACGCGTATGAGCAAAGCTACGGTATAAGCATATCCGCACCACAAGACCGGCCTCAAAAAGGAACTTGTAGACAGCAGTTCGACCGCGTCCCTTCGAATCCGTTGCGTCAGCGTGCCGTGCCCGTTCAGCAGATCGGAAAATATCCGCCAATTGAAACCAACTACTGCCGCTATGCCGGCCAACATCGCCACGGCAACCACGACGTGACGGCCCCCGAGGCGAGTGCGCCAATGGGGTACCAATATAAACCCCAAAAGCAATACCATGGCTGCCTTTACAAACTCAGTTAGTGCTCCGACGACGCCGTATCCATTTGGCCACCATGGACAGGATAGCGTCGCAAGTCCAAAACCTTGCATACACGCAAGAAACTTAGACCATCCTGAGACCTGGCCCCACGCCAGGTAGCCCAACAGCGACGGAAGAAAGCAACTGAGGCCGAGAATAAGATACCTGCTGAGCCACGTTCGATTGGTATGATTAGCGGACCATCGTTGCCGATCGAAAAGCGCCAGAGCGAAGAACACGAAGACCGCCGCAAGAAGGGTCTCCTGCTTGCCCAAACATGCGCCTAGCGCTCCTAATGAGATCCACAAGGATCGGCGTCGGCCATCATCTACGTATGCGATTACGGCCCACATCATCAACAGCAGACCGAGTGCGGCGACATGCGCGGCGGGAGTATAGCCGATCATTGAAAACAACGTAAAGTAAGTCTGAGCAGTAATCCCGACTGCGACCAGCAACATCGTAGTAAGTGCTGGCAGCGGGGCCGGCATCAGGCGGGCGGCGATTTTGTATACCAGGAAGACGATAACTGCTGAAATAAGATCCTGGACGGTTTGAATCACTGCAAAACGTTCGCCGAAGATCCGCATCGGCCACGCGAACAGGTCGGCGCTCAAGGGCCCATAGGACCAGTAGAAGTCCCGATAGGGTAGTTCTCCCCGTGCGTATCGCCCGAACTCATTAAGCCACCACGCCGGATCCTGCCAGAGCAGTGAATCCAGCTTGCCCCACTTCACGTAAGCCGCGACTATCACAAACAACACGAGTAGTACGGATCCCCACGTTTCCACACGCTTTTCGTGCCGCTCCAGGCTCATACGATTTCGTGCTCGAGAGCACTCCCATCTCGTGAAGTTTCTGCTGAAAAGTTGACGTTTTCATACTAATTGTAAGTCGAGACGATCCTTGCCGGTCAGCGTTTCGGGTAAGATCGATGGATGTGTGCAATGCGCCGGGGGCTTCGCCGCAGCTTACGATCTTGATTCCTGCCTGGAATGAACGGGACAATCTTGAACTGCTGCTGCCGGAACTCAAAGAGGTTACGGGCAGGCTGGGCATCACAACTGAAGTGATCGTGGTGGACGGCGGGTCGAGCGACGGAACACAAGAAGCGGCCGGCAGTCTCGGTGCGCGGGTTGTCTTGCAAAAAGAGCGTGGCTATGGAGGCGCTCTCATCGCTGGTTTCGATGCCAGTACTGCTCCCTTCATCGTCACCATGGATGCCGACCTCTCGCATCCCGCCCAGTTTGTGCAGGAACTCTGGTCTCGCAGGAACCAGGCCCAAATGTTGATCGCGTCGCGCTATGTGCCTGGAGGTATGGCCGACATGAGCTTCTCGCGCCGGGCGCTGAGCGGTATTCTGAATCGCACTTTTGGTTTGGTGCTCGCCCTTCCCTTTCGCGACCTCTCTAGCGGGTTTCGGCTGTACAGGCGCGACATTTTGCGGGCTGTCCGGCCTGCCGCGAGAGATTTCGACGTCCTGGAAGAACTCTTGATCGAACTCTATGCAAAGGGCTGCGTGATCCGTGAAGTGCCCTTTCATTACAAGCCTCGCGGTGCCGGCCGATCTCATGCGCGCCTGCTGAAGTTTGGTTGGAGTTATTTAAAAACGCTGTCCCGCATGTATATCCTCCGCTTCCGGTCGAGAGGCTGATATGTTCGGGAGATGGCCCTGCCAGGCAGGCCCGACCCGGTATCGAGTCCTTACAGCCGCGCAGCGCGTCGGATGAGGTGCGGCTCAGCGGCTAACCGGAGCGCCAGGCTGAATCCCGCCATTATGGGAAGTCCGCCGCTATAGCCTATGTGGAAAAAGAATGTACTTACGGCATACACGAGTGCGCTCGACATCAGGCAGAAACTCATAGCCGTTACGTCTTTCAACGCAGGATTAAGCCGGGTTTGGCGATGAAGGCGCCAGTTGGACCGAAGACAAAAGATTAGTACTGCACAGTAACAGATCAGAGCTGGAATTCCACATTCACTGGACACCTGAGTGTAGCTGTTGTGAGTTCCGAGCCACGCAGAGCGGGCCCCCGCTTTGGCATTTTCGCCGGAAACAGCCACAGCAAATTGATCCGGACCCACCCCAAGAAGAGGATGCCTGAAGGTGTAGGCCACACTCTTTTTCAATAATTCTCGCCTTTGAAGTTGCGAGTCGATAGCGGCTATGTCTTCGCTGGTTTGAGCTTGACTTACCCCTGTATCAGTTCCGAAAAGTAAAAGCCGATGCAAGGTCGCACCCGGTAACATCAATAGCGCCAAGCCGATCATCGGCACGGCAAATATGGCAGTTTTCAACTTGTTTTTGCTGAAAAAGAAGACCAGGCCGAACATCGCTATCGCCGCCAGCAGACAGCCGCGCGACCCGGTCTTCAATGCATAAATGATGGAAATCACAATCCCAGCCGCTCCTAGAATGCGCTTCTGTCATGGCCGGTTGGTAGATCAAGAACAAAAAGGACGTTATTCCCAATAAAAGGGCAAGCCCCAGTTCGTTGGCATTCCGATAGAACAGGCTCTCTGGAATGACGAATCGGCCGTCATCGGGACCATTGCCCGTACCGCCAAACTTAATGCAGGTCAGCAAGAGCACAGCAGCGCCCGCTATGTTCACGTACATCAAAGTGCGGCAACGCCGAAGGGAAGTCGCAAACGCGCAGATGTAGAAGAATGTGAGGTAACTCCGGGGGATGTAGTTCCACAGCATCGTCACACTGCCGCCCCTCCACACGCTGAAAGGCGTAGCCAATAACAAGCACACCAGAAAGCCTGCCCACCATCGCCCCACCGGCCGCTTCAAGCCGCGCAGAGCGTTGCCGCTGAGGAGCCAGGCGAACGGGAGCAGGACCAGGGTGATGTTGGAAATATAGACCTTGTTGCCAATCAACCTCATAGCCCAGTCGTTCGCGATACCTGATAGCAAGTAGGCGCAGTACAGAACGAAGCCCAAGGTCGCAACCATGTTCGGCGGCCCGTCTTCGGAAAATGGATCGGTCGGAGCCGATATCGGAACAGCTGGACGAAGCGGAGCGGGAGCAAACAAGTTCAGACGAGAAGAATCAGCCACATTGGTCGTAGTGGTACCAGCGAAAGGCCTCGGAGAATTCTTAAAGCGGCTCATGGGTGAGAAAGGTGGCGTTCCCCAGTCTCAAATCTAGCATTTTGACTGTTGGCGAAGTATCCGCCATTGGTACCCGCCATTAGTACTAGGTCGCGCCTTAGGTGGCCGCCAGAACAGTAGTATCATTTCTGCATGTTCAAATCCTTAGCTGCCATCCTGCTCAGCGCCGTGTTTACTCTTTCGGCCGCAACTAACGAACATTGGGTCGGCACCTGGGCAACCGCGGTGGTGACTCGTCCCCAGGCTCCCAGGCCGGCCGCCGGCGAGCAACCCGCGGCCCCGGCAACGCCTGCGCCCGGAACGCCCGCCCCCCCGCTCAGTATCAATAATCAGACCCTGCGCGAAATCGTGCATGTCAGCATCGGAGGCAGCCGTGTGCGCGTCGTTCTCGGCAATGAGTTCGGAACCGCACCACTGACCATCGGTGCAGCCAGCATCGCTCTTCGGGACAAGGATGCCAAAATCACAGCTAATTCCAGCAAGGCGCTGGCTTTCAGCGGACGGCCATCAGTGATCATTCCGGCAGGAGCCAGCATTCTGAGCGATCCGCTGGACCAGAGTGTGGCGCCGATGGCAGACCTCGCAATCGATCTTTATCTCCCCGATGAGATGCTGCCGGTCACTTCTCCTCTCACCGCCCATGCCGGCGCGTCGCAAACCAACTACCTCTCTTCCACTGGCAATTTCGCTGGTTCGGCGGACCTGCCGGTCTTAACCACCACTCCGTCCTGGTATTTGCTGGAGCGCGTGGAGGTCGCAGCGCCCGTCGACTCCGGCGCAATCGTAACGTTCGGAGATTCCATCACCGACGGCGCGCGTTCCACACCCAATACCAATAACCGCTGGCCGGATCATCTGGCCAAGCGTCTGCTGGCCCAACCTGGCGCGCCCAAGCTGGCAATACTCAATACCGGTATTGGGGGCAATCGCCTGCTAAGCGACAGCATCGCCAATTTTGGGATCAACGCACTCGCCCGGTTCGATCGCGATGTCCTGGCCCTGCCCGGCGCCATGTACGTTGTTGTGCTGGAAGGAATCAACGACATCGGTAATGCGCGCGCCAATCCGCACGCCCAGCGCTGCCGACCTTATTGCCGCCCAGCAACAAATGATCGAGAGGGCGCATGCTCATGGTCTGATAATCTTCGGCGCCACTTTGACGCCCTTCGAAGGCGCGGCTTATTATACGCCCGAAGGCGAGGCCAAGCGCCAGGCGATCAACAACTGGATCCGAACCGGCAAGGCCTACGACGGCGTTATAGATTTTGACGCGGCTACTCGCGATCCTGCTAGTCCAGGCAAGTTCTTGCCGCTTTACGATTCCGGCGATCATCTGCATCCCAACGACGCCGGTTATGAGGCCATGGGCAAGGCGATCGACTTGCATCTCTTCTCGGCGGGGAAAAAGCGGCACTAGCCTAGGTGACCGAAGAGTTTCCATTATTCGACGTCCTGGTGGCGGGTGGCGGGAATGCGGCATTGTGCGCGGCTTTGAGTGCGGCCGAGCTAGGTGCGCGCGTCGCTGTTCTCGAGAGCGCCCCGCGGGAGTTTCGCGGAGGAAATAGCCGCCATACTCGAAATCTGCGCTGCGCCCACGACGCGCCGACCCGGTTTCTTTCCGATACTTACCCTGAAGACGAATATTTCGCTGACCTCTTGCGTGTGACCGGAGGGCAGACCAACTCAGAGCTCGCCCGCATTGCGATCCGCGAATCTGCCAACTGCATGCATTGGATGTCAAGTCACGGCGTGCGTTTCCAACCATCGCTCAGCGGAACGCTGCACCTCGGCCGCACCAATCTCTTCTTTCTGGGAGGCGGGAAGGCCCTGCTGAACAGTTATTACGACGCTGCCGAACGGCGGGGTATTCGCATCTTTTACTCCGCGGAAGTGGTTGGACTGAAGATTTCCGCCGGCATCTTCGAAAGTGTGACCGTATTATTGCGAAATCAGCCGGTGGAGATTCGCGCCAAGGCATTGATCGCCGCCACCGGTGGCTTTGAAGCTAATCTCGACTGGCTGAAGGAAGCCTGGGGCGAAGCTGCCGAGAATTTCCTGATTCGGGGTACGCCGTACAACCAGGGCAAGCTCCTTCGATTGCTGCTCGACGATGGCGTTGAACCCGTCGGCGATCCGAAGCAATGTCACGCGGTAGCCATTGACGCCCGCGCACCCAAATTCGACGGCGGTATCGTTACCCGTCTGGATTGCGTGCCGCTAGGCATCGTCGTCAACCGGCTAGGCGAGCGCTTCTACGACGAAGGCGAGGACCTCTGGCCCAAGCGCTACGCGATCTGGGGACGGCTGGTAGCGCAACAGCCCGGTCAGACGGCGTATTCGATCATCGACTCCAAGGCCATCGGGAAATTCATGCCTTCGGTATTTCCGGCAATTCGTGGAAACACGATTCGGGAACTCGCCGCGAACTTGGGTTTGCCTGCCGATCAGTTGGCATGCACGGTCGACCGCTTTAACCGCGCGGTCCAGCCGGGAAAGTTCGATCACGAGCTTTTGGACGATTGCCGGACTAGTGGGCTTACTCCCGAGAAATCGCACTGGGCGCAGACCATCGATAGCCCTCCGTTTCTCGGGTATCCTCTGAGCCCCGGAATCACTTTCACTTATCTCGGCGTTAAGGTAAATCCGCAGGCTCGGGTCGTGATGTCCGATGGCAGCGCGGTCCCCAATATCTTCGCCGCTGGAGAAATCATGGCTGGGAATATTTTGGGGCAAGGCTATCTCGGCGGACTCGGTATGGTAATCGGCACTGTCTTTGGACGGCTGGCCGGACAGGAGGCAGCTCGTTTTGTCGGCTGAAAAATTAAGCGGAACCGCGCTCGAAGGCCAGCGCATTTTCACCATCTGCAACTCCTGCCGGTACTGCGAAGGTTATTGCGCCGTCTTCCCTGCCCTGGAACGCCGCACCGCCTTTGCTCCCGCCGATCTCGACTACCTCGCCAATCTCTGCCACAACTGCGCCGAATGTTTCTACGCCTGTCAGTACGCCCCGCCGCACGAGTTCGCCGTAAATGTGCCGAAGACTCTGGCCGAAATTCGAAAGCTTTCTTATCAGCATTACGCGTGGCCCGCGCCGCTGGCAGTTTTATTCAGAAGGAGTGGTTTAGCGGCTACGTTGGCGCTAGTCGCCGCGCTGGCAATTTGGCTGGCGGCAGTGAACAACTCGACCGCAGGACCGGCCCAGTTCTACCAGGTGGTATCGCATGCGACGATGGTCGCCGTTTTTGGCTTTATCTCGCTATTCGTAATGGCAGCTCTTATACAGGGGTGCATTCGGTTCTGGAGGGAAGCGGGCCGAGGCTCGCTCGATTTTTCAGCGATCAAGCAAGCCCTCGGCAACGGCTTCCGGCTCACTTACCTGTATGGCGATGGAGAAGGCTGCACTTACCCGCAAGAGCGCGGGTCGCTGGCCCGCTGGTGGTTCCACCATCTCACTTTCTACGGATTCTTGTTGTGTTTTGCGGCTACCTCGGTCGCGGCGATCTATCACTACGTGTTTGGCTGGCGTGCGCCCTATGACTATTTCAGTCTTCCGGTTGTGCTGGGCACCATCGGAGGCATCGGATTGCTGGCTGGGCCAACAGGCCTCTTCTGGTTGAAACAACGCGCCGACGCCCATACCCGCGATCCCCAGCAGGATGGCCTGGATGTTGCCTTTATCGCCTTACTTTTCCTTACCAGCGCCACCGGACTTGTTCTGCTCGCATTGCGGGACACATCGACGATGCCCTACCTGCTGGCCATTCACTTGGCCACGGTCCTGGCGCTCTTTGTGATGCTGCCCTATGGCAAGTTTGTGCATGGCATCTACCGTCTGACCGCGTTGGTGCGCTACGCTCTAGAGCGATCGCAAGTGAAAGGGCGGCCCCCAACTGGTCAATAAATCCCAGCCCGAATCTAAATTCTGGCCCGTGATCCGCGTCGCCAGCGGCAACTTTCTGGAAGCCTACGATTTCCAGGTGTTCGGTTACTATGCCGCCGCAATCGCCCGGACATTCTTTCCGGGTGAAAATCAGTTCGCGTCACTCATGTTGACGTTTGCTACCTTCGGAGCAGGTTTTTTGATGCGGCCTCTGGGCGCGATCGTACTCGGCGCCTATATCGATCATCACGGCCGCCGAAAGGGCCTTCTGTTGACCCTAAGCCTGATGGCGGTGGGGACATTCTCGATCGCCTGCACGCCCGGATACGTCACCCTGGGATTAATGGCGCCGCTGCTGGTGCTGGTTGGCCGTCTGTTGCAAGGTCTGTCGGCCGGTGTCGAGCTGGGCGGCGTTTCGGTGTATTTGTCCGAGATCGCGACACCCGGGCACAAAGGCTTCTACGTAAGCTGGCAGTCCGCCAGCCAGCAGATCGCCGTCATGTTTGCGGCCCTCCTGGGCCTGATCCTCAGCGTCAATCTCTCCACAGATGACATGGCGGGGTGGGGTTGGCGAATCCCTTTGCTGATAGGCTGCCTGATCATACCCCTGGTTTTCGTGATTCGTCGTTCGCTCGAAGAGACGGCGGAATTTCAGTCGCGAAAGCACCGGCCGTCCATGACTCAAATCGTCCGCACTGTAGCAGCGAACTGGCGGTTGGTAATCCTTGGCACTATGACGGCGACCGTCGTCACAGTGTCGTTCTATATGATTACCGCCTACACCCCGACCTTCGGAACATCCGTGCTTCATCTCACAAACACGGGGAGTTTGCTGGTCACACTGTTCATCGGCGCGTCGAATTTTGTCTGGGTTCCGATCATGGGTTCGCTATCCGACAAAGTCGGGCGCAGGCCGTTATTAATCGTTTTCACCACGCTTACCATCTTGACCGCTTACCCGGCTTTGTCCTGGCTCGCCGGCGCGCCTTCCCTGTCCCGGCTGTTAGTTGTTGAGCTCTGGCTCTCCTGCATGTTCGGCAGTTGCAGTGGCGCCATGGTCCCCTTCATCACCGAGATCATGCCGCGTGAAGTGCGCGCGTCCGGATTTTCCCTGGCTTTCAGTCTCGCCACCGCCGTTTTCGGTGGTTTTACGCCCGCGATTTGCACTTATTTGATTCACGCCACCGGCAACCGCGCCATGCCCGGAGCATGGTTATCGGCCGCGGCCGCATGCAGCCTGATTTCGACGCTGCTGCTTTCGCGCGCCAGAATCGCCTCGTGGAATTTGGCGTCGCCGGTGGCCGCGCAGGCCGCGTCGTGAGTTTGGTTCCTGCTCTATCCTGAGGACATGGATCGCGAGGAAATCGCCCAGGGTTGCCTGGAACAGGCCGAGTGGGCCGTCAAGCTCGGATCGCCGATGTACGAAGCGCTCTTGGGACGCATGGCCGAGGACGTGCGCGCCGGCGGCCCTTGCCTCGCTGCACTCGAGCCTCATTCGACACGCTCGCGGATGCTCGCGCCCCTGCTACTCCTCGCCGCGATCCACCGTCTGGTGCTCGAGGGCCGGTTGCCCGAAGCCGCGCGCTTCTACCCTTCGATGGGTGGGCAGCCCGATGTGGACGCACTCTGGCCGCATTTCCTCGAAGCCGTCCCAAGCGCAGCGCTGCCGCCTGGTGTGCAGACCAACGAGGTTGGACGCTCGTGCGCGCTGCTGCCGGGATTCCTCGAAGTCGTACGCCACACCGGCCTGCCCCTGCGACTGCTTGAAATCGGATCGAGCGCCGGTATGAACCTGCGGTGGGACCACTTCCCCTTCCTCGGCGTGCCCGCCACCGTGCGCGTCGTCGAGCGCCGCGGCTGCGATCTGAACCCGATTGATCCCACTCTCGACGAAAGCCGCTATGCCCTGCGCTCCTTCGTTTGGCCCGATCAGATCGACCGTTTCCAGCAGTTCACCGAGGTACTCGAAATCGCGCGCCGCGTTCCGGCGCCAGTTGACCGTTCCGACGCCGTGCCGTGGCTCCAGACCCATCTTGCCGACCCGCGCCCGGGCGTCGCCACCGTCGTCTTTCATTCCATCGTGATGCCCTATCTCAGCGAGGATGCGCGTGAGAATGTGCGGCGAATCATTGAAGAGGCTGGCCGGCGCGCGACTTCCGATGCCCCGCTCGCTTGGCTTTCGATGGAGCCGGGTAGCGACCAGTCCGACGTGCAACTGACGATCTGGCCGGGCGGCGAGCGCCGTCTCATCGCCCAATCCGGCTTCCATGGCCGCGACGTCAAGGTCCTTTAGAGGTACATCCTACTTATCCCGCGCACTCGCCTTCGGATCGCTCTGCAAATATGCCTTCGACTTGGCTTCATCTTTCAGCGGCACGGCCTTGTCCGGATCGATACGTACCATCAGATAAGTGATGTGATCGTCGATCTTGGTGAATAGGTGTCCCACTCCCGCCGGAACTACGATCACGTCGCCTGGCTTCAGGTGATAAGTCACACCGCCGGTAATCGAGCTGCCGTTATTTCCTGGGCCGTTGTACTCGCGCACAGTCTGCAGAGTCGAAGGCCGGCGTTTCATGCCCACGATGTCGGGACCGGTCTCCAAAGTCGCCGACCCGTCGATGATGTGGTACACCTCGCTGATCAGATCGTGCTCGGCCACCGAATTGGGCGCCGCGGAATCCAGCTTGCCGCGATAAACGACGCCAATACCGATCTGGCTCTTGCCGATGTCCACCGACCGAACCTGTTGATCGACCAACCCATTCGCCATTGCGCGCTTCACATACGCCTGAAACTCATCGGTTGGGATGTAAGTTGCCGAGCAGTGGTTGCAAGTCGGCTTTACATCCTGTGCGAAAAGCACGAACATCAGCGTCACCATCGCCGGAGCTACTCTCTGCATCATCTTTCTCACACGCTTCTCCTCTCAGAATTGCCGCATCTAGAAGCTTACATCCGAAAATCGAATCGTGTATAGTGGCTAAGATCCCAAAAGGGGGTGTCCAGCATGAAGCGTAAAATCTATGTCGGCGTAACCTTCGCCGTAGTGCTCATCGCGCTCGCAATCGGGTCGTCCCTGCTCCAGAAACGGGCCGTCGTGCACGCTGCCGGCGGAACTCAGGCGCCGCGGTTCGAAGTGGATCCGATGTGGCCCAAGCCGCTGCCCAACCACTGGATCATGGGCCAGACCATCGGCGTATCGGTGGATGCGCAAGGATCACATCTGGATCATCCATCGCGCCGGATCGCTCGAAGCCGGGCGAGCTGCACGCCACCACCAATCCGCCGACCGCGCAGTGCTGCGCGCCCGCGCCGCCGGTGCTCGAATTCGATCAGGCAGGGCAACCTGATCGGCCACTGGGGCGGCCCCGGCAAGGGCTACGATTGGCCGGATTCGAACCACGGCATCACGGTCGACTACAAAGGCAACGTCTGGATCGGCGGCAACGGCCGCGGCGCACGCCGCCGGCGGTCGCGAAGGACGGCACGGGCACGCAGCCGAAGACAGAATCCAGCTACGAACGAGGGCCAGGTCGGCGGCGTCCAGCCGTTCAACGACAACATGGTCCTGAAGTTCACCCAGGACGGAAAATTCCTGATGCAGATCGGCAAGCCCGGCCACAGCAAGGGCAGCAACGATATCGAAAACCTGCGGCTGCCGGCCAAGACATTCGTCGATCCCAAGACCAACGAGCTGTACGTCGCCGACGGCTACGGCAATCATCGCGTGATCGTGTTCGACGCCGACACCGGCAAATACAAGCGCCACTGGGGCGCCTACGGCCACAAGCCCGACGACGCCGATCATGGGCCGCTACAATCCCAACGCTCCGCCGCCGCAGCAGTTCCGCAATCCCGTGCATTGCGCCGAGCTCTCGCACGACAACCTGCTGTACGTCTGCGACCGCGTCAACGACCGCATCCAGGTCTTCAAACCGGACGGCACTTTCATCAAGGAAATGTTCATCGACAAAGAACACGCTGGGCTCCGGCTCGGCGTGGGACATCGCGTTCTCGAAGGATCCGCAGCAGAAGTACATCTATCTGGCCGACGGCGAAAACGACCGGGTGCACATCCTCGACCGCGACTCGCTCGAAGTGCTGACCACGTTTCGGCGAGGGCGGCCGCCAGCCCGGCGAATTCTACGGCGTGCACAGCATCGCCACCGATTCGAAGGGCAACATCTATCACCACCGAGACCTATCGCGGCCAGCGCGTGCAGAAGTTCGTCTACAAAGGCCTGGCGCCGGTCACTAAGAAGGACCAGGGCGTCGTCTGGCCGAAGACCGCCAAGAGCCCGTTCTAGCGCAATGCCGCGAAGAGTATCCCCAGCGCTGGCGGCCCTGGTGTCGCTATTCGCGGGCTTGGCTTGGTCACAATCCGGAGTTGGCAACGGACAGTGGCCATCCTATGCCGGCGACCTCCGCAATTTTCGCTACTCGCCGCTCGATCAGATCAACGCCGCCAATTTCAACAAACTCGAGATCGCCTGGCGATTCAAGACCGACAACCTCGGCAACCGTCCGGAATTCAAGCTGGAAGGCACGCCGCTGATGGTCAATGGCGTCCTCTACGCCACTGCGGGCTCGCGCCGTGCGGTGATCGCGCTGGATGCAGCCACCGGCGAACTGCTGTGGGTACATGGCGAGCACGAAGGCGCGCGAGGAGCCGCTGCTCCCCGGCAGCTTTCCGGCCGAGGTGTGTCGTACTGGTCCGACGGCAACGCAAGAGCGGATTCTCTACGTGACGCCGGGCTATCGGCTCGTCTGCCTGGATGCCAAAACCGGCGCGCTGGTGCAATCCTTCGGCCAGAACGGCGCGGTCGACATGAAGACAGTTCGCGGTCTACGGCACCGGCCAGCCCATCGATCTGGTCAACGGCGAAATCGGTCTCCACGCTACGCCTGCCGTGACTAAGAGCGGTGTCGTTCTGGTCGGCTCGTCGTTCCGCGAAGGCGGCACGCCTAAGACCCACAACAACACCAAGGGCATGGTGCTGGCATTCGACGTCAAGACCGGAAGGAAGCTTTGGCAGTTCAATACGATTCCGCGGCCCGGCGAATTCGGCAATGATACCTGGCTGCAAAGAATCCTGGGCCGTCAATGGCAACACCGGCGTCTGGTCGCAGATGGCCGTCGATGAAGAGCTCGGCCTGGCCTATCTGCCGGTGGAGACGCCGTCTTCGGATTTCTACGGCGGCCACCGCCCCGGTAACAATCTGTTCGCCGACAGCCTGGTCTGCGTCGATCTGAAGACCGGCCAGCGCAAGTGGCATTACCAGTTGGTGCATCATTCCATCTGGAACATGGACATCGCCGCCGCGCCCATCCTGGCAGACATCACCGTGAACGGCCGCCCGGTGAAAGCCGTGCTCGAATCGAGCAAACAGGCGTTCCTGTATGCCTTCGATCGCGTGACCGGCGAGCCCATCTGGCCGATCGAGGAGCGGCCCGTGGAAAAGGGCGACGTGCCTGGCGAGTGGTATTCTCCCACGCAGCCCTTCCCCACCAAGCCGCCCGCTTTCGACTATCAGGGCGTCACCATCGATGGTTTGATCGACTTCACTCCCGAGCTTCACGCCGAAGCGCTAAAGATCGTTTCGCAGTATAAACTCGGCCCCGTCTTCACGCCCACCGTGGTCAGCAAAACCGGCGGACCCATCGGGTCCTTCCGATCCTCGGGTGGAATGAATTGGCCCGGTTTCTCCTACGATCCGGAAACGCACATTGCCTACATCCCTTCCTTTATTTCAATGCCCCCGGTCGCGCTGCTTCCCTCTCCCGGCAAGGACTTCTCCGATCTCGATTACGTGGAAGGATTCGCAACCACCGGCGTACACTATGTGTCCGGCCCTGGTGAAAATGTCGGCGCCGACGCGCCCCTCCCCGCCGCACGCGCGCCCAGCCGTCCAGTAGCGGGCGATTCCGCGCTTGCAACCGGCGCAAACGCGACCACCGCCGGCGTCGGCCGGGGCCTCAACCTAAGCCCGCAAGGTTTGCCGCTCCTGAAGCCGCCCTATGGCCGCATCACAGCCATCAACATGGACACTGGTGACTTCGTCTGGCAGATCGCGCACGGCGAAACGCCCGACTACATCCGCAATCATCCCGCGCTCAAGGGTCTGAACATTCCGCGCACCGGCCAACCGGGCTATGTTGGGGTCCTGGTCACGAAGACGCTCGTAATCGCGGCCGATCCGCAGGTCACCACTTCAGCGACGCACTCCCGCGGCGCCATGCTGCGAGCCTACAACAAAGCCACCGGCCAGGAAGTCGGCGCGGTCTGGATGCCGGCGCCGCAAAGTGGATCGCCGATGACTTACATGTTGAACGGCAAGCAGTACATCGTGATCGCTGTCAGCGGCGGCTCCTATTCGGGCGAATATCTCGCGTTTAGCTTGCCGTCGGGTGAATAGTCCTCTCGACTCCGGCGCTGCTATGATGTCGAAGGAATCTCAATGACTACCGCTGTACACCCGTCCGCGCCCGACTCCACTACCGCCACCGAGCTCCTGCTCCGCATGTATCGCCGGATGCTTATGATTCGGTTGTTCGAGGAACAGGTCAACGATCTTTACACCCGCGCCCTCATGCCCGGTCTTGCGCACCTCTACATCGGTGAGGAAGCGGTCGCAGTCGGCATCTGCGAGGCGCTACGCCCCGACGACTACATCACGAGCACCCATCGTGGTCATGGCCATTGCCTGGCGAAGGGTGCATCTATCGATCGAATGTTCGCCGAGCTCCTCGGCAAGGAAGCTGGTTACTGCAAAGGTAAGGGCGGATCGATGCACATTGCCGATCCCGATACCGGGAACCTCGGCGCAAACGCGATCGTCGGCGGCAGCACCGGCATCGCCACCGGCGCGGCTTTCTCGGCCAAGCGGTTAGGCACCGGCCAGGTTTCGGTCTGTTTCTTCGGCGAAGGCGCACTCGGCCAGGGTCTGCTCTACGAAGTGATGAACCTCGCCGCGCTCTGGAAACTTCCGGTCATTTACGTTTGCGAAAACAATATGTACAACGAGTACACGCACTACCTGGAAACCACCGCCGGCGACATCCTTCTGCGGGGCCCGGCGTTCGGCGTGCCTTCGGAAAGCGTGGATGGACAAGACGTTCGAGCGGTTCACGCCACGGCCTCCCGCTTGATCGATCGCGCGCGCCAAGGCGAAGGTCCCGCGCTCCTGGTCGTCAACACTTATCGCTATATGGGCCATCATGTCGGTGATGTCAGCCGCGAATATTACAGGTCTAAGCAGGAAGAGCAGCAGTGGAAGACGGATCGCGATCCCCTAAAATTGTTGGCCGACCATCTTGTAGCCCAGAATCTCGCCGACCGCGTCTCGCTCGATCAGGTGCACGCCGAGGTGAAAGCCGAGATCGACAAAGCCGTGCAATTCGCACTGGCCGCTCCTTACCCCAACATCGACAAAGTGGGTCAGGATGTCTATGCCTGAAGTCGCTACAGCCGTCCGCGAAATAACTTTGGGCGAAGCCATTCGCGAGGCGCTGGCTGAAGAACTGCGTCGCGACTCCCGCGTGTTCATTCTCGGCGAAGATATCGCCGAAGCCGGCCATCCTTTCAAAGTCCTCACTGGCCTGGTGAGCGAGTTCGGTTCGGATCGGATCCTCGATACTCCAATTTCCGAAGCCGGTTTCACGGCGGTGGCGGTCGGAGCAGCTATGACTGGCATGCGCCCCGTGGTCGACATCATGTTCGGCGATTTCATTACGCTCACTATGGACCAAATGGTGAATCAGGCCGCCAAGATCCACTACATGTCGGGCGGCAAGTGGAAAGTTCCGATGGTCATGCGGACCACCTTGGGCGCCACCCGCCGTTCCGCCGCGCAACATTCGCAGTCGCTGCACGCCTGGTTTTGCCACATCCCCGGCCTGAAAGTCATCATGCCCTCAACGCCTTACGACGCCAAGGGGCTTTTGAAGACCGCCATCCGCGACGAGAACCCGGTCGTCTTCTTCGAGGACAAAATGATGTACCGGCTGAAGGGCCCGGTCCCGACCGAAGAGTACACCATTCCGCTAGGCGTCGCCGATATCAAACGCATAGGCGACGACGTCACCATTGTCGCCACCAGCAGTATGGTGCAAGTAGCGCTGGGCGCGGCCAGCTTGCTCGAAGAAGCCGGCATTTCTGCCGAGGTCATCGATCCGCGCACGCTCTGGCCGCTCGATGAAAAGACCATCATCGATTCGGTTAAGAAGACTTCGCGGGCCATGGTCATCGACGAAGGTTACGAGCGTTACGGAGTGACCGCCGAGCTCGCATCGGTAATTGCCCAAGGCGCCTTCTTCGATCTGGAAGCGCCCGTGAAGCGCATGGGAGCCATGCATGTTCCCATTCCTTTCTCGCCGCCGCTCGAAGACGTCACCGTCGCCACCGAGAAATCGGTGTTCGAAGCAGCCCGCGCTCTTTGCGGCGCAAAATAATCGACAACTGGAGAACTAATCGTGGCACTGAAGACTTTCGGAACCATGGCGGTGGATTGGGAGCAGCGCGTGGATATGGATCGCCTGCGCCGCGAGCGTCTCGCGCGCGCCAAAGCGCTGCTGGCCAAATCGGAGATGGGCGCGCTGCTCTGCTTCGACATGAACAACGTGCGCTATATCACCTCCACGCACATCGGAACCTGGGCGCAGGATAAAATCAGCCGCTTCACTCTACTGCCCCAGAACGACGAGCCCATCCTTTGGGACTTCGGTTCCGCCGCCCGGCACCATCAGATCTATTGCCCCTGGCTGGGCGAGCGTTCGCGCCCCGGTATCGCTCTGCTACGCGGTGCCATGTCGCCTGAAATGGGCCGCGCCGAAGATGTCGCCCGCAAGATCAAAATCGAACTCGAACAGCGCGGGCTCCACAAACAGCCGGTCGGGATCGACGTCGTCGAACCGCCGATCCTGTTCGCCCTGCAGCGCGAGGGCATCACCGTTGTCGATGGCCAGCAGCTCATGTCCGATGCCCGCGTCATCAAAACCCAAGACGAGATTTCGCTGCTCAACACTTCCGCGATGATGGTGGACGCGGCCTACGATGAGCTCTATCGCGCCATGAAGCCCGGCCTCCGCGAGAACGAAGCGGTTGGCCTCGTCAACAAGGTTCTCTACGACCTGGGCTCCGAGTATGTCGAAGGCGTCAACGCCATCTCCGGTGAGCGCTGTAATCCGCATCCCCACGTCTTCTCCGATAGAGTGCTGCGCCCGGGCGACCCCGTTTACTACGACATCCTGCACTCCTTCATGGGCTATCGCACCTGCTACTACCGCTGCTTCACGATCGGCTACGGCTCGCACGCACTGGTGGATGCTTACAAACGCTGCCGCGAATATCTGGATGCCTCGATCTCGCTGATCCGTCCCGGCCGCACCACCGCCGAAATTGCCGCCGTCTGGCCCAAAGCGCAGGAGTTTGGATTCGCCAACGAGGAAGCCGCCTTCGCTCTGCAGTTCGGCCACGGCATCGGGCTTGCCATCTGGGAAAAGCCGGTGATCAGCCGTCTGGTTTCACTCGAACATTCGCACGAGATCAAACCCGGCATGGTCTTCGCGCTCGAAACATTCTGGCCTTCGAAGGACGGCTGGAGCGCCGCGCGCATCGAGGAAGAGATCGTGGTCACCGAAACCGGTCACGAAGTCATCACGCGTTTCCCAGCCGAGAAACTGATGGTTGCCGGAGCTCACTATCACACCGTCGAAGGCCCGCTACCCACTGAGCGCGAGCATGACCCGCCGCCTAGCCGCCGCGTGGTCGAGATGGTGGAAGCCAGCGCGCAATTGGAGAAGGCCGGAGTCTCGAGCTGAGATGGCCATCAGCGTCGTAATGCCCGCGCTCGAAATGGCGCAGGAAACCGGCAAGCTCCTCGCCTGGCGAAAAAAGGAAGGCGACGCCGTCACCAAAGGCGAGCCGCTGCTTGAAATCGAAACCGATAAAGTTGTGCTCGAAGTCGAAGCTCCCGCGGACGGCATTCTCGCCGCCGTGACATCCTTTGAAGGCGCTGAAGTGCCCGTCGGACAAACCATCGCGTGGATCGTCGCTCCCGGCGAGCAGCCGCCGGCAATCACAGGCGCCGCCGCACCCGCCGCCCGCGGTATCACAGAGCAAACGCGCCCCACACAAACTGCCTCGCCCGCTGCCGAAGTTCCCGCACCCGATGGCCCGAGAATCTCTCCCAAAGCCCGGCGGCTCGCGAAAGAACTCGGCGTAGATCTCGCCGGCATCGCACGGCACTGGGCCCGACGGCGTGATTACCGGCGAAGATGTCCAGCGCGCGGCCGACTTCTTCGCAACCTGGCCTCAGCACAATCGCCCGTCTGATGGCTGAGCGCACCACCCAAAGCTGGACCACCACCCCTCACTTCTTCCTCGTCCGCGAGGTCAACGCCACTGGCCTGGTTGCCGCCCGGGAGCAGCACGGTGCCGGAGTCACTTACACCGATCTGCTAGTCGCCCTGGTGGCCCGAGTTCTGGCGAAACATCCTAAGATGAACGCCAGCTGGACCGGCGATGCCATCCGTCTCAATCCCGACGTCAACATCAGCATCGCGATCGCGGTCAAGGACGGCGTGGTCGGCGCAGTGATCCCGAACGCCGCCGCCGGCAGTCTCAGCGATATCGCCGTCAGGCGGCATGACCTCACGGATCGTGCCCGCGCAGGACGCCTTCATCCCCCCGACATCACCGGTGCCACCTTCACCATCAGCAATCTTGGAATGTTCAACATCGACGCTTTCAGTGCCATCATTACGCCGCCGCAAGCCGCCGTGCTCGCTGTGGGCCGCATTGCCGATCGCGTCGTGGCCGTTCAAGGCCTGCCGGTTGTCCGCCCGATGCTGACCATCACACTATCGAGCGACCATCGCGTCGTCGATGGCGTACAGGCCGCTGCGTTCCTCAACGATTTAGCGGGCGCTCTCGAAGCCCCGCAGTCCTGGCTCGGTTAACTTCATCGATTGACTTGCGGATAAGTTTTTGGATGCACCAACACTCGCACGCTAACTTCCTCTCCATTCGGACGCGTCAGCACCCACTCGTATTCGCCCAGGAATCCCGGACCAAGCTGCCAGTAAAAGACGCCGTCGCGCAGTGTTGATCCAACCGGCAAAGGCCCTGCGCTGCCAGTTGCGCCCACCTCTACCTCGATTCGGCCCAGTTCCTCAACCTCGACAGAATACATGCTGCGCCGGTCGCGCTGGATCGGCTCGTTAACCGGGGGTACGTTTTCTGTCCCATTCAGCGAGGTGAAGTAGCGGCTGCCGATGCCTTCGCCCCGATTGTGGTCGTCGTACACCACCCAACTGATCGTGTGCATCCCATTCGTTAGCTTGGTCGAGTCCAGGAAGAAGAATCCGACCGCTCCCTGCGAGTTGTTGTAGTTGGGAAACAGAGTTGCGATATCCGAACGATATTGGTTGTAAGCTGGATGTCCCGACGGCACGCCATCGATCATCACCGTGATAGTTGACCCATCCGTCGGAATCGTGAAGGACGCTCCCGGCGTAAGAGCCCAGCCAAAGTTGACATACTGGTTGCCCGACACCGTGGCACCCGGTCCTGGCGTATCGACGGTGCCAAACGGCTTGGTAGCGGTGGCGTTGGTGCAGGTAATAGTCTTGCCGGGCGCGCCGAGTTCAACGATGTTGCCACCCGAATCGTACGCGATCGTATGCAGCCGGAACGTTCCGTTTCCACCGTTCGGCAACAAATTAGTAAGCAGTTGATACCCCCAACCCGCGAAGTTGGCGAATGCGTAGTTCGGGTATCGAGCCTGTACATCGGGCCGCGAGCCCGGAACAAAGGTGGCAGTTCCAACGAACACCATACCATTCGGTTCATTACCCACCGGATCACGATAAATCTCCACTTTCGAAACGGAAAAAGTGCTCAGGGCCCACCCAGTAACGGGAATGGCGCCAATTACGTTGCTTGTGTTGTTGAGCGGCGTATCGAAAGACCCGAATAGCAAGGCCGGACCCGGCGCGCCTGATATCACGCTCACAAACGCGTTGCTGAATCCTCCGGCGGTTCCATAGCGCGGTTGAAAAGCATTTAAGGTGGGAAAACTGACTGAGTTGGTATTTCCAGTAACATAAGCCGTGCCGACACTGTCCACTGCGATCGCAGTTCCACTGTCTCCACTGTCAGAGCCACCTCCACCCAAACAAGTCGAGTAGACCAAGTTAGTGCCCTGAGCGCCAATCTCTGCCACGAACGCGGCGTTACTGCCCTGTGGCTGCACGGCGTTTTTGACCGGAAAACCTCCACCGAATACGGTCGCGCCGCTTGTGTGCCCAGTCACATAAGCGTTTCCGGCCGGATCCACAGCGATGCCATTGCCCGAATCCGCTCCACTGCCGCCGAGATAAGTCGAGTACACCAGGCCCGTGCCCTGCGCATTGACCTCGCTCACAAAAGCATCAAACAGGCCGCCTCCGTAGCTGCTTTGCAGCGGAGCAGCCAGAGGAAACGCTCCCGTAGTGGCTCCGGTCAGGTAGACATTTCCGCTCCCATCCACTGCAATACCCGCACCCTGATCATCGCCAGTCCCGCCGAGATAGGTGGAATACACCAGCGCCGTCCCTTGAAAGTTCAGCTTCGCAACAAAAACGTCCGAGGCTCCGCCGCCGTAACTGCTTTGGAGGGCAAAAAGCGTAGGAAAGCCACCCGTCGTCGTTCCTGTCACGTAAGCATTGCCGTTCGAGTCGACTGCTACGCCAAAGGCCTGATCCGTGCCGCTACCACCGAGATACGTGGAGTAAACGAACCCACTGCCCTGTGGATTGATCTTTGCCACGAATGCGTCATAAACTCCTCCACCGAACGTGGGTTGCAGAGCATCGAATGTTGGAAAGCCGGCACCTGTAAAGCCCGTCACGACCGCATTCCCGCTTGCATCCACGGCAATTCCTCGACCGGCGGTATTGCTGGCTCCGCCCAGGTAAGTGGAGTACACCAACGCACTCCCTTGCGGATTGATCTTCGTTACAAAAGCATTATTCCCAGTCGAAGGGTTGGGCCCAAGGTTGGGGACGCTCCCGGGAGTAGGCTGCAGCGCATTCACGATCGGAAATCCACCCTGAGTGCTGCCGGTCACGTAAGCATTGCCGCTCGAGTCAACCGCGATACCAAGTCCGGAATCATAGAGGCCGCCGCTTAGGATCAGCGAATAGACCAGCGCGCCTTTTGGGCTTAACTTTGTAACGAAGACGTCGCCAAGAGATGGGCCGGTACTCGGATAGGACCCCGCCAACGGAAAATTGTTTGACGCCGTGGTGCCTGTGATGTACGCGTTGCCCGCAAAGTCCACCGCAATTCCCGATCCGAAGTCGTATACATTGCCGCCCAGGTAGGTCGAATAAACCAGAACCGGATCGATCACCAACGGCTTGGCCGTATCGTAGCGGGCCACCTCAAAGGCCACTTCGTTGTGAGCGCGGATCACATAGCCACCCTCCAACTCTCGCCGCCGGCCGTCCACCATCTGATACACCACCGGCTTGCGCTGCCGATCTCCGTTCCGCCTGCTCCCGCGAGCACGTCTCCGTTGGCTTCTCTCCGAAGCCGATCCGCGCCAGTGAACTTCAACCGCACGACCCGGGTCCGCGCCCGCTGCCACCACCACGTCATATTCCAGCTCTTGCTGATTGCCGTAGAAAATCAGGTCGATCCCCGGATACACACCCCGCACCGCCACGCGGCCATAGTTGGAATATCGGTCCGCCACTTCGATGGATCGCTGCCGGTAAAATAACTGCTTTTGGCCGGAAGCGGATCCAGAGGCTCGATCTTCGCGTGACGATTCGCGCCTACCAGCTTCATCCGAAGCGCGCCCGCCCTGTTACTGGACGACAAGATAGTCACTTCAGTCGCTGTCAGATCACGTTATAGCCACGCCCGCGCGACAGATATTCAGCTGGAGTCGCCGCCTCAAAGCTCCGCGGCAACGTCGCCAGCGCATTTCTTACGTGGATTGCGGCCGCAGATTCCGGCCACGCCGAAATACACATGGCAAACAATCAGAAGTACACCTTGTGCATAGTTAAAACAGATTATCAAACAATTCGCCACTGTAAGTCGCGCCAATTCGTGACAAATCACAAATAATACGCGAAATATGCCAGTCCTGGGCATCTTACCCCCGACGGGCGACTCCTTGTGGGTAGTGCATCCGCCTGTGCTATTGTCTTAGGCCCATGAACTTGAAGTCCCTGACGGTTTGTTTTTTCGTCTTTGTTACGTGGGCCCAGCCTCAGACTACTGAAAATGAGCCACAGCAAAGCGTCTCGCTGGCGGTTCCCGCCAGCGTTCCGCTTCGGGTCTATTTGACCAAGCGCATTCCGAAAAAAATAGGTGCGCCTGTCGAGGCTAAACTCCTCGAAGGCGTATACGCATTCGATCGCAGGTAATTCCCCCCGGTACTCAGGTGCTCGGCCATGTCAGCCGGTTGGAGCCGGTTTCTAAATTCGAGCGGACCAAAGCCGTACTCGGCGGCGATTTCACTCCCCTCCATCGCGCACGTCGAGTTCACTTCGCTGCGGTTGGCCGAGGTCGGCAAATAACAGTCCAGACCCAGGAAAATGTGGGCCTTAACTCCATCTATTCTCCCCAACCCCCTTCCAAGAAACCCCCAAAACCCCAGACCAATCCGAGCGGCGTCCTCGGGACCGGCAAGCAAAAGATCCAAGATCAAATAACTACCCAGATCGACCGTGTAAAGAGTATTCCTGACATTGTTCGAGTGCCGAAAAAGCTGGAGCGGCTTTCCGATTATTTGATGGCTAAGCTGCCATACCACCCGCAATACGTGCGCAATGGAACACGCTTCGACTCAGAGCTACGCAATCCCTCGATTTCGGCTCCGCCTCTGTAACGCGCAGCTCGATGCTCTGTTAGGTTCGCAGCCCGCCCCCGATAGCATCGTGCACGCCCGGCTCATAACGCCTCTGGATTCGACGCATCAAAACCCGGACAGGTCGTCAGCCGTATTATCCGAGCCGCTGTTTTCACCGGACCACAAGCTGATTCTGCCGGAGGGTACCCGCCTCAGCGGCGCGGTTGTTTCGCTCAAAAAGCGCGTTTGTTCCATCGCGCCGGTAAGCTCCGTTTCAATTTTCAGGATGTCGATCTTCCCGCCGAAGCAGCGCAATTAAAGTTCCCGGATCCTGAACAGGTTAGCCCGCCCCGCCCCAGACCCAAGTCGCGACTCAAAAGGTGCTTCGCTTCCGAAGTCAGGCGATCCTCAAGGCCGCGGAAAGCGACCAGACTCCCGTCAGAGTGGATTCAGAAGGCGGCGTGAAGACGACCAAATCGAAGACCCGCTTTATCCAGGCCGCGGTCGCCCTATTGATTGCTCGTTATTCTGGCGATGTCGAAGGGATCGTTTCAAGGGCGGCGGAATCGGCGGCGGTGGATTGGTAGCCCCGGAGGCGGCCAAAACGGCAACGTTTTCGGGCCGAACTCTCGGTGGCGGCCTCGGATTTGGTTTGCTGGGCTCGCTCCTTTCCCAAACCTCAAAGTACGTCGGCGCCGCATTCGGATATTACGGGTTGGGATGGACGGTGTATTCGACTATCGTCGCCCGGGGTCCAGAGGTGGAGTTCGAAAAGAATGCCGTCTTCGATATCGGATTCAATCCGCGCGCTCCAGCAACTGCATCGAAGTGAGGCTCGGCCTGATATACTTCAAAACGGATTAACCGAGGCCCAACACGATGGACTCCCGCTCCCCCAACCCAAAGAAGAAGCCGTTCTACACGGGCCTCTCGTTTCAAGTGCTGGTCGGAGTCGCGCTCGCCATCGTTTTTGGCTACATCAGCCCGGCCAAAGCCGACGCCATGAAGCCGCTGGGCGACGCCTTCATCCGCCTGATCACGATGATCATCGCCCTGGTGATCTTTTGCACCGTGGTTTCGGGCATCGCCGGGATGCAGGACATGAAGAAGGTGGGCCGCGTGGGCGGCAAGGCGCTGCTCTATTTCGAAGTGGTCTCCACCTTGCGCTTATCATCGGCCTGGTAGTCGGCAACGTGGTGCAGCCCGGCGGCGGATTCAACATCAATCCCGCCACGCTCGATCCCAAAGCCGTGGCCGAATACGCCGGCCAGGCCAAAGCGCAAAGCATCACCGATTTCCTGCTGCACATCATTCCGACCACGGTGGTGGACGCTTTCGCCAAGGGCGACATCCTGCAGGTGCTGCTGCTGGCCATCCTGTTCGGTTTCGCGCTCTCCATGGTCGGCCCGCGCTTCAAGATGATCGTCGATCTGTTCGGCGCGCTCACGCACGCGGTATTCGGCGTCATCAATATATTGATGCGCCTGGCGCCCATCGGCGCATTCGGCGCCATGGCCTTTACCATCGGCCGCTACGGTATCGCGTCGCTCGGGCCGTTGGCCAAGCTGATCGTAATTTTCTACGTCACTTGTATTCTTTCGTGCTGATTGTGCTGGGAGCGGTGGCATACTTCGCGGGCTTCAACATTTTCAAATTCCTCTTTTACATCAAGGAAGAGATTTTGCTGGTGCTGGCGGTCAGTTCGTCTGAACCCGCGTTGCCGACACTGATGGAAAAGATGGAGAGGCTCGGCTGCTCGCAGGCGCTGGTGGGGCTGGTGGTGCCCACCGGCTACACGTTCAACACCGACGGCACCAGCATCTACATGACGCTGGCGGCGCTATTCGTGGCGCAGGCCACCAACACCCATCTGACTTTGTCGCAGCAGCTGACCATCTTCGCGGTGGCGGTGTTGACGTCGAAAGGCGCCAGCGGCGTGCAAGGCGCCGCGTTCATCGCGCTGGTGGGCACCATGATGGTGATTCCCACTATTCCGGTGGCCGGCATGGCGCTGATTCTCGGCATCGATCGCTTCATGAGCATGTTCCGCGCGCTGGTCAACATGGTGGGCAACGGCGTGGCGACGTGGTGGTGGCGCGCTGGGAGAATGAGATGGACCCGAGTCGAGCTTCGCAGAAGATCTTTCGCGGCGAGAGCGAAGCGCGAGTCGCCGTCGGCGCCTGAACCGCCTATTTGCCTGCTTTCGCCTTGATGGCGTCGAACTCCTCGCCCGCCACGCGCATCCCCTCGGTATCCGCGTCCGGAACAAGCGTTCCATCGAACTCGTGATACAGCCGAACGGTGTTCATCACCAGCCGGTCCCGCGCACCAATCCAGTTGTCGTATTTACCTAAAGTGATCTGCGCGGCGGCCTGGCCTGGCC
>CAVYKR010000007.1:0-30296 GCA_963769205.1 Bryobacterales bacterium
AGCGGGCGGAGCTTTTTCGAGATCCGAACATTACGGTGAAAGTGGATCTGACCGCGCAAAGCGTGACGCTGCCCTCGGGACGCGCAATCGAATTCCCCGTGGATGGCTTCTCCAAGCATTGTTTGCTCGAAGGCATCGACGAATTAGGCTACATCCTGCAGCAAGAGCCAGCCATCGCCATTTCGAGGCGGCTCATCCGGCCGCCATCAACACGACCGCTTAGATTACCAGGGCATCTGCCGCTTGGTGTACTTGCGGCCGATCTCGGCGGCTTCCTGGCTGGCCGGGCCGACCATGACGCCTTCCTTGATCATGTCGATCACGTTTTTCGGATTCATGGTGTTCAGGAAGAAGATGTGGTTGGCTTTGCAGGCGGCGAGAACCTTGGCGCGCGCGGCGATCATCTTGCGGATCGGTTTCCGCCACATTGCCGGAGCCGCGCACGCCCAGCGACAACGCCATGTCGCCCGGGACCCCACTCGGCGAACGCGATGCCCGGCACCTTCAGGTTCTCTTCGGCGTTGGCCAGCGCGTACTTGTCTTCGAGTTTCAGCCCCAGCAGCAGCTCGCCATTGGGATTCAGCGGCCACGCGTCGGCTTTGTCCAGATACTCCTGCTGCGAGACTCCCCAGATCTGCGCCGCCGTCGGAGTCCCGTGCGCGCCGCGGCGGCCTTCGTTGAGCCCGTGATCCACGCCCTGCTTATGAATCGGCAGGCGGATGGCTTCGACGAACGCCCGCACCGCGCCCGGAGCGTCCGCATGGGTCAGCAGGACGCCGTGGACGCCGGTGGCCAGCACCTGGTTGAACATCCAGGCGTTGGCGCGAACGGTGGCTTCATCGATGCCGTTGACCGGCACGTTGACGATCACCGCCGGCGTGCGATGGCCGCTCTTGGTGGGACCGCCCGCCACCAGCCCGCGCATGTATTCCGCCAGGCCCTTGACGTCGAAAGGAGCGTGCTCCATGTCGTAGCTGATGTAGTCGGCGTAAGTCTGGGCGTCCTTCTTGCCCTGCTCGAAGCTCCCGGTGGTGCCGGAGTGCGAGCCGGTGTAGTAGATCGGCTGGCCCTGCTCCAGCAGCTCGATCGCCCGGTTGATGTGCTTTGGCTTATAGCCCGGTGTCTGAGCCAGGATGGTGGCGACGCCCAGAACCAGAGAGAGACTTGCAGCGAGACAAAACAGCGTGGACTTGGTGTTCTTCATAGAAAGTATTCTCAGCGCCATTCAGTATACACCCGGACCGCGTGTCAGAGTGATATGCTTGGCCACACGGCCAGTGGCCTGTGAGAACGATCAGAGTGCCCTTGTGCTCACCGAGCCGGGGGTTTAAAATTGGATGTTTTCGAGCGGCGGCTTAGGGCCGCGGAAGGACCTGCATGAAAAAGAATCTGCAATATTCGATCGGCCTGGGTTCTGCGATCGCGTTGGCAGCCAGTTGGCTGGCGCTCTCCGCATATTCGGCAACGGACGACAGTTCGGCCTCCGTCAAAGCATTTGTCGGCGCCCGCATCATCGATGGCACAGGTAAAACGGCCATCGAGAACGGGACCCTGGTGGTCCGCAATGGCCGGGTCGAAGCGGTGGGCGCGTCGGTGAAGCCGCCCGCCGGCGCGCAACGGATCGATGCTTCGGGCAAAACCATTATTCCCGGGCTGGCCAGCGCGCATAGCCACCTCTATTCCGCCGATCAACTGGATCGCTTTGCCCGCTTTGGAATCACCAGCGTAATGAGCCTGGGCGGCGACAACGAGCTGGCGATTCGGGATCAGGTTCGGAACGAGCACAGTACGGGCCACGCGCACTTGTTTATCGCCGGACCGATCGTCGTCTCCAAAACCCCGGAGGATGCCCGCAAAGCCGTGGATCTAGTCGCCGCGGCGAAGACCGATATCGTGAAGTTCCGGCTGGACGATAACCTTGGCAAGGGCACCAAGATGACGCCCGAAGTATACACGGCGATCTTCGATGAGGCGCACAAGAAAGGCATGCGGGTGGCGGTGCACGTTGTCACGCTGTCCGACGCCAAGGCAGTCTTGAAGCTGGGCGCTAATATGATCGCCCACAGCGTGCGCGATCAGGAGATCGACGCGGAAACGATCGCGCTGCTCAAGAAGAACAACGCGGTCTATTGCCCGACGATTACGCGCGAACTGTCCACTTTTGTTTATGGGGAAAATCCGCCTTTCCTGAAGGATCCTTTCCTGCTCAAGAACGTTGACCGGGCCGAGTTGGCTAAAGTTCAAGACCCGGCTTTCCAGGAAAAGATGCGTAACGATAAAGGCGGTCAATGGTAGAAGGAGCACATGCCGGTGGCGCTGCGGAATATGAAGAAGGTATTCGATGCTGGCGTGCCGGTGGTGATGGGCACCGATACAGGCGCCCCCACAGGCCGTTTCCAGGGATATTTCGAGCACCTGGAACTGGAATACATGGTGCAGGCTGGGCTCACGCCCATGCAGACGCTGGTCGCGGCCACAGCCAACGTGGCCAAGTTTGTACGGGCCGCCGATCTGGGAACGCTGGAAGCCGGAAAGTCGGCCGATCTGCTGGTGCTCAACGCCAATCCGCTGGACGACATCAAGAACACGCGCAAGATCGATGCGGTGTACATCGGCGGAAACAAGATCTCGGAGAAGTGAGCGCCTCAAAGGAACAAGTAGATAAGATATGAAGAACGTAATGCCAAGACTCTGTCGTTTTGCGATGCTCGCGGCTCTCGCGGCCTGCTTACCCTGGACCATCTCGCCTGCCTGGGCGCAAACGGGAACCAAGAACGGAGAGTGGCGCAGCTATGGCGGCGACCTCGGCAGCACGCGCTACGCGCCGCTGGATCAGATCAATGCCGGAAATTTCAACAAGCTGGAAGTAGCCTGGCGATTCAAGACTGACTCGCTCGGTCCGCGGCCCGAATTTCAGTACGAAGGCACACCGCTGTTTGTGCATGGCACTCTTTTCGTGACGGCCGGGACGCGGCGGGCGGTAGTGGCGCTGGATGGCAAGACCGGCGAGATGCTGTGGATGCACAGCGAGAATGAGGGCAAGCGCGGCGATAGCGCGCCCCGGCTACTTTCGGGCCATGGCGTCGCGTATTGGACCGACGGCAAGAGAAGAGCGAATTCTGTACGTCACGCCCGGCTATCGGCTGGTCGCTCTGGACGCTAAGACCGGCGTGCCGGTGGCGAGTTTCGGCAACAAGGGCATCGTCGATCTGAAGCAGGATGACGATCAGGAAATGGATCTGGTCACCGGCGAGGTCGGGCTGCATTCCACCCCGATCGTCGCGAAGAATGTCGTGATCGTCGGGGCCGCTCACATGGAAGGCGGCGCACCCAACAGCAAGAGCAACGTCAAAGGGTTCGTCCGCGGATTCGACGTCCGCACCGGCAAGCGCCTGTGGATTTTCCACACTATTCCGAGACCCGGCGAATTCGGCATCGACACCTGGCTGAACGATTCGTGGTCCTACACCGGCAACACCGGAGTGTGGGGACAGATCTCGGTGGACGAAGATCTGGGGTTGGTCTATTTGCCGGTCGAATTGCCGACCGGTGATTATTATGGCGGACATCGGCCGGGGAACGGATTGTTCGGGGAGAGCCTGGTCGCGGTGGATCTTCAGACCGGCAAGCGCAAATGGCACTACCAACTGGTGCACCACGGTCTGTGGGACATGGATATTCCGGACGCGCCGATTCTTTGCGACATCAATGTCAACGGACGGGCCATCAAGGCGGTGGCGCAGCCCACCAAACAGGCTTTCCTTTATGTTTTCGATCGCGTCACCGGCCAGCCCGTGTGGCCGATGGAGGAGCGGCCGGTACCGAAAGGCGACGTGCCCGGCGAGTGGTATTCGCCGACGCAGCCTTTTCCAACCAAGCCGCCGGCTTACGACAATCAGGGCGTTCTGCCTGAGAGCCTGATCAATTTCACGCCGCAGCTTCGCGAGGAAGCCGTTGAAGCTGGTCTCGAAATACAAGATCGGCCCGATCTTCACGCCGCCGGTGGTAAGCAAGATCGATGGTCCGCTGGCTACGCTGGTATCGCCGGGAGCGCAAGGCGGCACGAATTGGCCGGGTGGATCGTATGATCCGGAGACTCATACCGTTTACGTGTTTTCGCAAAGCGCGATCGCTGTGCTGGGACTGGTGCCGCCCGCGCGATCCAAAGATTTCGGACATGGATTACATCAATGGGATGGCGGGAGTTCCGCCTCGGCCGCGGAGGGCGATGGGTGCTCCTCCGCCCACCGAACGTGCGCCGGCAGCCAGTGCAGCACCAGCCGGGCGCGGTGGCGGCGGCTTCGGCGGGCTAACTGTGCAGGGCCTACCGCTTTTGAAGCCGCCCTATGGGCGAATCACGGCCATCAATCTGGACAAAGGCGATATAACCTGGCAGATCGCGCATGGCGAGACTTCGGATAACATCAAGAACCATCCGGCTCTCAAAGGTTTGAATATTCCGCGAACGGGCCGCCCGGGTTTAATTGGAGTTTTGACCACCAAGAGCCTGGTGATCGCCGGTGAAGCGGGCTTCTTCACGACGCCATCGGGCGTGCGCGGCGCGATGCTGCGCGCCTATGACAAAGCCACCGGCAAAGAGGTGGGCGCCGTGTACATACCTGCGCCCCAGAGCGGATCGCCGATGACTTACATGCTCAATGGCGAACAATACATCGTGCTCGCGATCGGCGGAGGCAATTATTCAGGCGAGCTGGTGGCGTTCAAGCTGCCCACTTCATCGTAATGCGCAGGGTCGTACTCGGCCTCGGTATGAGTCTGGATGGTTACATTGCACGTCTGAACGGCGACGTCGATTTTCTCTTCATGCCGAAGGACTATTCGATGGCGCCATTCTTCGCCAGCATCGGCGCGGCCATTATGGGACGGAAAACGCTGGACGACGGGTTAAGAATGAGTGGAGGTTCACTCCCGAAGTCGCCGTACAAATACTATGTGATGTCCCGATCGAAGCCTCCGGGCGAGCGCGATGGGGTAGTGTTCACCAACAAATCGCCGGCTGTGTTGGTCGGCCAGATTCGTAAGAGCCCCGGCAAGAATATCTGGTTGATGGGCGGCGGCGAAATCGCGCGCGATTTCCTGAAAGCCGATTTAGTGGACGAACTTTATCTGGGCGTGGTTCCAGTATTGTTGGGTGAAGGCATCCCGCTTTTTCCGTCCGGGTTTCCACAGCGCGATTTCGAGCTGGTCGAAAACAAGACCTACTCAAAGGGCTTGATCTCTTTGAAGTACAAGCGGCGTCGAATTAAAGCAAAACGAAAAACTCGCTAGCGGCGAGCCGCGCCAATCCGGGGATTAAGTCGCGTGGTTACGATGCAACAGGCTGTTGTAGGCTTGACGAACAAAGCCGGCGGCCGGACGTGCCTTGCCCCATTGCTCATCGAGATCCTTGGTGGGCGCCGACGCGAGCACTTCGTCGACGGTCTTACCCTGTTTAGCCATGGCAGCGAGCCGCTCGTGAACGGTGTGCAGCATTTCGCGGCTGGCCCTCAGATCATCTTTGGACGCCATCGCGCCATGGCCAGGAATCACGCGCGTCTTGGCGTCGCCCACTTTGAGCATCACATCGCAGGCCGACGCCATACCGCCGATCCATCCACCGGTCGGAATAGTCGATCACCGGATACATACCTGAGAACAGCAGGTCGCCGGTATGCAGCACGTTGGCCTTGGGGAAGAACAAATACGCGTCGCCGTCGGTGTGTCCATCCACGAAATGCGTGTAGTCGATCTTCTGCTTCCCAAAGGTAAGTTTGCCGCCTTTGGTGAATGTCTCGGCGGGCAGATCCCTCGGGCTTCAAAGGATCGAAAGAGCGATTGAGGGCCTCGGAGTCAACTTTCACGCTGAGCCGCTTTTTCACATTTTCATGCGCGATGATCTTTGCGCCGCTCTTTCCCAGCGCCTCATTACAGCCCACGTGGTCGAAATGCCAATGCGTGTTGAACAGAATGCGGACCTTGTGAGAATCCACTTCTTCCACCGCCTTGAGCATGTCTTCAGCGCGATTGGGAAGACCGCCATCGATCATCATCAGAGCCATCAGGCGCGATCACGACTGCAACGTTGCCGCCATCGCCCATCAGCACGGCCAGATCGTCGGTGAGCTTAGTGGCTTTGATCGGCGGCGGCGCCTGCGCGGCTTGCCCGAACGCGGAGTATGTGAATGAGACACCCGCCGCGCCGCCTACCAGCGCCTGCAGGAAATCCCGACGGTTGGAATAAAGTTTGGACATAGAGGCAGTATCGCAAAATAGACACGGCCTATTGGAAGTCGCGCCAAGCCGAGGCTTCATTCCGCCCGAGTGATCAAATATTGGCGGACCGCCCAAATCAGCCCGCGACCAGCAGCAGCGACAGCGTACTCCAGGGCGCAAAGGGGCACATCGAGACATATCCGAGGTCGTTCTCTTCGGAGACGAAAATGGCAGCAGCGTTAGCACCGCAAGGCCGGCGAAAAGGAGGGCCAGGCCGAACAGAACTGTATTGATTGGTTTTGCCGAACAGTGTCTTAATCTGCTCGGTCATGGAATCGCCGCCTCCGGTCTTGCGCTCATGGTCGAAGATTCGTGAAACGATCACGCCTACCACGACCACCACCAGGCACCCGATCACGTTGTACCAAAGGAATGAAATCTTGGTGAAGAGGTTGGCCGCGAAGATCGCCGCTTCTCCGGCCAGCACTCCGCAAAACGCGCCGTTCGCGCCCACGCTCTTGAAGAAGAATGCCAGCACGAACACGCCCAGCAGCCCGCCATAGAACAGCGATCCGATGATGTTCACCGCCTCGATCAGCGCTCCGAAATTTCTTCCGATATTGCGCGAATCCGATCGCGTACAAGCCCCAGAACACCGTGGCGAAGCGCGACGCCATCAGATAGTGATGATCCGGAGCATTGCGATTGACGTGCCGCCGGTAGATGTCGATCACGGTGACGGTCGCGAGCGAATTGATCTCGCCCGAGGTGGACGACATCGCGGCCGAAAAGATCACCGCGATGATCAGCCCCACCAAGCCCGCCGGAAGATAGCGCGTCACGAACGAAAGGAAAATGTAGTTGGTGTCGTCGAAATCCTTGCCCACCAGTCGCTCGCCGGCGGCGTGCGCAGCGTTCAAGTCCCGCTCCGCGGCTTTGAAACCGGCCCATGGTCGCCTGTATCGCGCGCCTGGTTGCCGCCGTGGTCGGCCTGCAGGTATTCTTCGGCCGCCTTCTTGCGCTTCGCGAAGGCCTGGTCGTAGCGCTGCTCCACCGCCGGGAAACGCGGATCGTTCCGCACGTGCTTCAACTCCACCGGCTGGAACAGCAGCGGCGGCTGCTCGAAAATGAAGAACACGAACACCATCGCGCCGATGAACAGAATGAAAAACTGCATCGGGATCTTCGCCATGGCGTTGAAGATCAGGCTGAGCCGGCTCTGCGCGATCGATTTTCCGGTCAGATAGCGCTGCACCTGGGACTGGTCGCAGCCGAAGTAGGCCAGCGCCAGAAACATTCCGCCGATGAGTCCGCTCCAGACGTTGTAGCGGTCGTTCCAATCGAAATGAAACGTCACGGCGTTGAGCCTTCCGGCCGCGCCCGCCAGCGAAACGGCGTCGGCGAACGAAACGCTGGCCGGCAGAAGATGGATCGCCATGAACAGCGCCATCACCAGCCCGCAAGAGATCAGCATCATCTGCTGGACGTCGGCCCAGGTGACGGCTTTGATGCCGCCGATCGACGTGTAGGTGATGACCAGCAGGCCCATCAGCACGGTGGTCAGCCGGTCGGACCATCCGAGGATGACGGACAGCACCACCGCCGGAGCGTAGAGCGACAGCCCCGCGGCCAGGCCGCGCTGGATCAGGAAAATCACGCTCACCAGCGCGCGCGTCTTGGCGTCGAAGCGCTGTTCCAGATATTCGTACGCGGTGTAAACATTGGCGCGGTGAAAGATCGGAACCGCGGTGGCGCAAAGAATCACCATGGCCAGCGGCAGCCCGAAATAGAACTGCACGAACCGCATGCCGTCGGTGTAGCTCTGGCCGGTGGTGGAGATGAAGGTGATGGCGCTGGCCTGGGTGGCCATGATCGAGAGCCCCATGGCGTACCAGGGCATCGATTTGCCGGCCAGCAGGTATTTGTTGACGGTGTTGCTGCCGCGGCCGCGATAGAGCCCGTAGCTGACGATGAACGCCAGCCACGCGAACATCACCACCCAGTCGAGCGGCCTCATGGAGCGTAAGCTCGCGAGAAAAAGTAGAAGCCGGCGATGACAAACGCCAGGTAGCAGACCACGAAAATGTAGACATTGCGCCAGGAACCGAGGAACGGCGGCGGTTCCTCAACGGCATCGGCGAGCCTGCTCTTCGGGAGTCTCGCTCACAGCGTCTTTCCGGCGCTCAGCAGATTCGCAAAAATGCGGAACGCGCCTGGGACGCCGGCCGGCAATTCCCGGAACCAGGAGAACGCCGTGAACACATAGGCGCCTTTGCCGTAACGCGTGTACAGCGTTCCGCCGAGCAGCGGCTTTTCTCCAGGGTCGTGAGTTTCAAACAGCGGCTGATAGTGCGAATCCCACTTGGATGCGAAATACAGCCCGCGCTCCTGGATCCAGCCCTCGAAATCGCGCGGCGTGATCTCGTTGGGTTTGTGCAGAAGCGGGTTGCCGGGTTGGGCAATTGGACGGGCGCATCTTCCACGGTCACGCGCTCGCGGCCTTCGGTAATCGGATACGGGCCGAGGCGCGCCAGATTCGGATCCACCGCATTTGGGCCGGCCGCTGGGCCACCCAACGCCGGAAAGTTGTACTGCACGACCAGCGTTCCGCCATTCTTCACATACTCAAGATCCGGTCCTGGTTGGCTCGCAGATCCGGACGCGTGTTGTAGGCACGCACGCCCGTCACGATGGCGTCGAAGCGCTCCAGATTCCCATGCGCCAGATCACTGGGACTCAGCAGCACCACATCCGCGCCCAATTGCCGGAGCGCCTCGGGAACCTCGTCACCCGCTCCCATCACGTACCCGACGGTCTTCGCCAATAACTGAACGTCGGCCCGCACCAGCTGAGTTTTAACTGGCGGAAACAGTACTTGCATGGGAATGTGCGGATAGCTGATGGACTCCATGCCTACCGAAAAGGTTCGGCCGCCGACGGTCGCACTGGCTTCGAGCGCGGCCTGATTGTCGCCCGCGGGCGGCGTGACCCGATAGGAACGGGAGGCTTCCAGTCCTCGCTCAGCTAAGCGGAACTCTTGGGCCCCCGGCGTGATGGTCCAACCCGCGGGCGCTTGAACACGAACCTCTCCGGCTGCGTCCGCCACGTTCGCCCTCACCTGGAGCTCAACACTCCGCGCGGACACAGTTGGAAACAGCAAAGCGCGATTGTGGCCACTGCAATGCGACAGGCGGTTCCACCACCACGGGTCTGGTTCGCTCACCCTGCGCGCGTTCGATGTAGCGAAAGAGCACGGGCCGCTCCTCTTCGACATCCTGCGATTCGATTCGCAAATGAAAATGGGCCCGAAACAGCGGCGGATTCTCGGGTAAGCCGATCAGCAGTTGATCGGTCACGGTGTAAGTCTCACCTTGCTTGGGCTCACGCAGCCAATAGGGTTGCGAGAACGGCTGCGTTCCCGGAATGGTGACTGCCGCGGAAAACGTCTTGGGTTCGTTAAATGGGAGAGGGTTGGAATCCCCAATCCTTTGCAGCGGCTGCGGCGATACCGTCCACGTTAACCGATTCCACCTGGGTGGCGATCCGCTGCCGGCTGAGCGCCGTCAGGGCAAACTTGAGCGCACCACCGGGCACTACGCCGTACTTGTCGGCCGTCGCGTCGAGCCAGAGTCCGGAACATAATGCAATGGCGTCGTCCAACTCGCGTCGTTTGATGTCCACCAACGGATGGTGCAATTCCGCCAGCAGCTTCTTCGCTTTGAGCAAAAGCGGCACGATCTTGTCCGGATGCTCGGCGTCGAAACTGGCGGCCGCTTCCGCAAGAACCTTACCAACCGCCGCACCGCCGGGGACGCGGTTCCAGGTAAGATCGATCCCGTCAAAGAGACCTTTCGCCGCCGGCTCGCCCGCCACCGTGACGAGGTAGTTCTTCGCCGATCCCGGCCGTTCAGCCGCGCCCATTCCCTGGCTTCGATGCAGGCTGCGGGACATGCCCGCGATCTCGGCATAGGAATGTCCCAGCACCGGGTCATATTCGCCCGGATCCACCATCATCTTGTTCTTGACCTTAGCCAGTTCGGCTTCCTGCTCCTTGGTAAAAGCGAAAGCGTTCCAAACCAGGCGCTTGGCTTGCCAGGGCTCAACCCAACGCAGTTGTTCCGGGAATCGCTTGGGATCGGCCGCGGCGGAAAACGCTTCCTTGCCAAGGATGGCGGAGGCCTGATGTTGGCCGTGCCCATCGCGCGCTGGTTCCGGTGAACCGCAGCACAATCACGTCCGGCTGGAAACGCCGGATGATCCACACTACGTCGCTCAGGATCTTTTCGTGCCCCCACTTCTCAAAGGCTTCCTGCGGGCGTTTTAGTGAAGCCAAAATCGATGGCGCGCGTGAAAAACTGCTCGGCGCCGTCGATTCGGCGGGCCGCCAGCAACTCCTGAGTGCGCAGGATACCCGAGTTCGTCGCCTTGTTCGGTGCCAATCAGGTTCTGACCGCCCTCGCCCCGTGTCAATGAGAGATATCCTGTCCGAATTTACATCCACGCGCGAAATATGCTAGTAAGGCAGTGTTCTCGTCATCGGGATGGGCAGCGATCATTAGCACGTTGCCGACGACGTTCAGTCGGTCTAACGAGAGTCTAACTTCCGCCGCGCCAGCATAGATCGCGCTGCGCTTGGCACGGTGTAATATAAATTACAATCAAACATGAGCAGCAGCGCTGACTAATCTGGCACGTGAAATGCTTCGATATTGTAAGAGGGCCACGTATATTAAACATAATACGTGAGCGAGGCAGTGCGGAGGGAGTCAGCTGTATGGACGGCGCGAAACGAAGCCAGCAACCAGCTTGGTGGAATAGCACCAGAAACTGGGTGCGGAATGGGCGATCTAAGAGGTCGTCCGATGCACGGATCGGTCTGGCGCTCGGGGGAGGATTCGCGCGCGGCATCGCGCACGTCGGCGTCCTGCGAGTGCTCGAACAGAACAAAATTCCAATCTCCGCGATTGCGGGCGTGAGCTCCGGCGCAATGGTGGCAGCGGCGGTAGCGAGCGGCGCAACCTCGGACGAGATCGAACAGGTCGCGCTGTCGATGAAGTTTCGCGACATCGCGCGTTGGACGCTCAGTCCTTATGGGACTGGCGGGAAACGATCGCATGATCACATTCCTTACGCGGTTGCTGAAGGCCAATCGCTTTGAAGATATGAGGATGCCGCTCGGCGATCGTCGCGACGGATTTGAATTCCGGACAGCCTGTCACTTTCCACGGCAAAGGCGACGTGGTGATGCCGATCCGCGCCAGTTGCGCCTATCCCGGGCTATTTCTTCCGATCCGGTATCAAGGGCGGCTGCTGGTGGATGGCTTCGTGGCCATGGAGGTTCCGGCCGAGCCATTGCTGCAAATGGGAGCTGACAGAGTAATTTCAGTCGTGATCCCAAATCAGGATGGGGTCGGCGATTACGGCAACATGCTGTCGGTGGTGAGCCGCTGCTTTTCAGATCATGAGCGGGCGGACTCAAAACAGCTGGCGGCGCTATTCGAACGTCGTTATCGCTCCTCCGGTGGCAGACATGGCATGGGACTCTTTCGCCAGCGCGAAAAAGCTGATCCAGTTGGGAGAACAAGCCGCGCGCGCGGCCCTGCCGTCCATTCAGAAATGGCTCGCGGCACCGGTCCTGGCACCCGATCCGCAGGAGAAAGCCGTGCCGCTCGCGCCTCCATTTGGCGCTGTGCCGGCGACCTCCGGCCACGCTGCTTCCAGCACACAGATACAATCGTAATAGATGGAAGAAATCAATTAATGGGTAATGTCGCATCATCACCAGAGACGCGCGTACTAATCGCGGATGACGAGGAGAATCAGCGAGCGGGACTGGCGAAGATGATCCAGTCCTGGGGCTTTGCCGTGGAGAGCGCGGCGGACGGCCAGGAAGCACTGGAAAAGCTGAACCAGATCCCGGTCCACGTGTTGGTCTCCGATCTCATGATGCCGCGTATGGACGGCTTTGAGCTGCTGAAACGGCTGGGCGCACAAGGCAATATGCCGCCCACCATCGTGCTGACGGCTTTCGGCAATATCGAGACAGCGGTGCAGACCATGCACGATCTGGGCGCTTTCTGGTTTCTCGAAAAGCCGATTCAGCCCAGCGCGCTGAAGGTGCTGCTGGAGCGTGCCGCGACGCAGAGCCGCCTCACTGAGGAAACCGAGCGCCTGCAGCGGCAGTTGTCGTATCAGGGCGTGCTGGTGGACATGGTGGGCACCTGTTCGGCGATGCAACAGGTATTCTCGCTGGTCCGGCAGGTTGCCCCCTCTAAGGCGCCGGTGTTGGTTACGGGCGAGAGCGGTACAGGCAAGGAGCTGGTGGCTCGCGCGGTGCATCATCTTAGCCCGCGGCGAAACGGGCCGTTCGTGGCGATTAACTGCGCGGCTCTGCCGGAGACTCTCATGGAGAGCGAGTTATTCGGGCACGAGAAAGGCGCCTTCACCGGCGCGGTGGAGCGCAGAGCTGGTTGCTTCGAGTTAGCCCAGCACGGCACTCTTCTGCTGGACGAATTAGCGGAAATGCCGGTCGGCACGCAAGCCAAACTGCTGCGCGTGCTGGAGGACTCTTTCGTCCGCAGGCTGGGCGGAAAGAGCGAGATAGCAGTGGACGTGCGGATCGTCGCTTCCACTAATAAAGTGCTGGAGGAAGCGCTCCGCAAGGGCGAACTTCGCGAAGATCTGTATTACCGGCTCAACGTGTTCCAGATTGGATTGCCCGCTCTCCGGCAGCGGGAAGGCGATCTGCCTTTGCTTACTGAAGCGCTGATCGAAATGTTGAACAAGAAGCACGAGACCCGGGTGGTGGATGTGGCTCCGGATGTAATGGACCAATTCAAACGCTATTCCTGGCCGGGGAATGTTCGCGAACTTCGCAATGTTCTGGAACGCGCTGTGATCGTGGCAGGGGAGGGCATGATCACCGCTCATCATCTGCCCCGAGATTTCGGCATTGCCGCCGGCGCCCGTCCGCCGCAGCAGATGATCGAGCCCGATGCCGTGCGGCTTCCGGTGGGCACGACCGTCAGCGAAGCAGAGAAGGCTCTCATTCAAATCACGCTGCAGCACACTAAGAACAACAAAACACGCGCGGCTGAGATCCTGGGGATCAGTCTCAAGACACTTTTCAATAAACTGAAGGAGTACGGAGCTGCTGAAGCAGAAGCCGGTTCCAGTGCCTAAGAGCGAATCTGAGTAGGTCAATGTCTCTTAAAGCCCGGCTCCGAGTCGCGATCGTCGCGCTAGTCACCCTGGTCGTTATCGGAATGTCGGCGCTGTACCTTTACGATTTCACGCGCATGACCTTCCGCGCGGCCTCGGAGCGTGCCGGCCTGGTAGCGGACGAGGTGAAGGGAAATCTGGTGGATCGTCTGGATCGCGAGACGACCGCGCACGGATCCCGTCCCGCAACGCTCCAGGAATGGAAAACCAATTGGGCCCGGATAGTCAGCACCGATCCCAGCATCGCGGAGATGCTCAAGCGCACGCTTGCCAACGCGGATCTGGTGGTGGCTATTTTAGTGACCGACGAACAGGGCCAAGTGCTGGCGGCTTCGAGTCCGGATCTGGTGCACACCACGGCAGAAACCCGCCCAGGACTTCCGCGATCTGCAGGCCCGCAACTGGGTGGTGAATCTCTGGGATCTGCTGACGCGTCGCGAGGACTACACCACCACGCGGCCGCTGGGCGTAGAGCCGTTCAAGCAGCCCCTTTTCAATATCACCGTCGTCATTCGATCCGTTCTCCTGAAAAACGCGGTTGAACCCGCGTTGGGTGTTCTCGCGCTCACCTTCGGTTCGGCGCTCTTTATCTCAATTTTCCTTGGAACGGTGCTGCCGACTGTGGTTCTCGATCCACTCCAGCGCGTCAGCCGCAGCATCGATCTGATCCGCACCGGCCAGTTCGATACCTCTACTCTTCCCGCGCCGCGCGAATCCAGCGAGTTTGCCGCTGTGCAATCGAAACTAAGTCTCCTGGGCCAACAGTTTCGCGGCGCTAAGCAGGATGCTCTTGAAATGCGCAGTAACGTTGAACAACTCCTGGAGCGGCTGGAGGAAGCGGTCCTGCTGTTTGACAACAGCGGGAAGCTCATGATGGCCGGCGAGACCGCCGAACGCATGCTGGGTAAGAGCCGGGAGCAATTGATCGGACAGAGTCTGGAAGAGTTGTTCCCGATATCCACCGTGCTTGGTAACCTCATCGTGAATGCGGTTCGAATCCGGGAATCGGTTCATAATCAGGCCGTGACAATCCCGCCCGAGGCCGGCGGCGCTACGCGTTTGCTGGTGACAGTGGAGATTTTACGAAGAGCTTCCAGCCAGGACAATATCGGAACTTTGATTACGTTGCGCGATGTAGAGAGCCGTCGGCAACTCGAGGTACAGCTGGGCATCTCCTCCCGGCTGGCGGCCATCAGCCGGCTCACCAGCGGCGTCGCGCATGAAATCAAGAATCCACTGAATGCCATGGCTCTTCACCTGGAAGTGCTCAAGAACAAGCTTGAAGTTCAGGAACCGGAACTGGATGTTATTGCGCGCGAGATCAAACGGCTGGATAACGTCGTCAAGACCTTCCTGAACTTTAATAAGCCGATCGTCCTGCAAGCCCGGCCCATCGATCTTAATCGCGTCGTCGGACAGGTTCTGGCGCTGGTTTCAGCGGACACCGAGGCCCGCAAGATCGAGATGCAGAGCGCTCTGAACGGAAGACTCTGGATCAACGGCGATCCGGATCTTTTGCAGCAGGCCATTCTGAATGTAGTGAACAATGGAATCGAAGCCATGCGAGGCGGCGGCCAACTGACCGTTCAGACCGAATGGAGCGGGAACGAATGCCGCGTGACTATCCGGGACGCGGGCCCTGGAATAGCCCCTGAGATTCAGGACCGGATCTTCAACCTGTATTTCACCACGAAGGAGCAAGGAACCGGAATCGGCTTGGCCACAACTTTCCGGGTGGTCCAATTGCACAGTGGTACAATCGACTTTGTCAGCGAGCAGGGAAAAGGAACGACGTTCCGGCTGCGTTTTCCCGGCATGATGGATTATCAAGGCGAAGCGCTCACGTCGGCCACCGGCAGTTCCTGATTCAAACCCTCCGCACTACATGCTGCGTCTTCTCCTGGCCCTATCGCTTACCCTTCTGCTGGCCGTATACGAGTCCGGTTGCAATAAAAGACATGTGGCCGCGCCGGTCCCTTCCACACCGGCACCGTCTGTAGCACCCGAACCTGCTGAGACTACTGCTCCGGCTACCCCTGCAAACGCGGCGGCACCTTCGCCACCGGCCCAGAATACTCAGCCGCCGCCGTCACCATCGCCTCCCGCGACTGCGCCTACAACGCCTGCACCTCAAGCGTCGCCTACACGGCGGGCGCCGCGGACGGGCGAAACTGCTAACCCCACGCACCCAGTTAATCCAGCGCCGCGCCTGGGAGATATTCTAACGCCCGATCAGGAGCGCCAGTACAATTCCGCGATCGATCAAAGCCTGGCCCGAACACAAAGCAGTCTGGCATTGATCGCTAATCATCGCTTGACGCGAGAACAGCAGGGAGTAGTTGCTCAAATCCAAGGTTTCATCCAACAGGCGCAAACAACAAGAAAGTCGAATTTGTCGGCGGCGCGGAGTCTGGCTGAGAGGGCGGACGTATTAGCGAAGGATCTAGCGGGGAGCTTGCGGTGAGAAAAGACAAGACCGGCGACATGAGGCCGCCGGTCCTAAAAACTCGCCAGATATAGGACTACTAGAACTACTGAGCCTGAGGCCGCGCGTTCAAGTCCGCTGAGGCCTGTCCGCTCAGATCCAACATGTAGATCTTAACGTCCACTCGCCGGTTTTCTTTCCGGGCGGCCCGCGTCTTGTTGTCGGCATCCGGAAAATCGGCGCCAACGCCTAGTTCACGAATGGATCGCAGCGGTATATTGTGCTCCACGGCCAGGTAGTGCACCACTGCGTCCGCACGCTTGCGGCTTAGTTCCTGATTGTAGCCCTTATCACCACTGCGGTCGGCATAGCCTTCCACTTCGATGATAAAGTTCTTCATCCCACCAACCTTCTGAATGGCTTCGTCCAACTTGGCCTGCTCGTCTTTCGCAAGCAAGCTCTTGTTGAAGCCAAAATAAACCTGCTGGGTGGTGGCTAGCTTGTAATTGTCAAGGTTCTGCAGGGATTGGTCCAATTTGGCCACACCCTGTTGAGCCTGTTGCGCTAGCGAATTTGCCGAATCTGCCCGCTGGCCAGCTTCCATAGCTGCACTGTTGGCTTTTGCCGCGGCGTTAGCCGCTTCGGCTGCTCGCTTGCCGGCATCGACTGCCTTTTCATCGGCCGTCGCCACCTGTCGATCCAGATCGCCAATGGCCTGTTTGTGTTCAGCAGTCTGCTTCTGCAGGTCACCGACTTGGGTCTGAGTCTGATTCACTTGGTTCTGTACCGGCGCGATGGCCTCGCGAACGTGCTTCTTAGTCGCACAGCCAACGCCCAAAACGGACAGCACGGCCAATGCGCTAACGGCCGGCGTATTGCGGAGTGTCATACCAAGGGGTCTCCTTCCATCTCTCTATTTAACCATAGCAACTGCTCTCGGCAAGGATGCAACTGCCCTGCCAAAATGCCCAGTCGACCGGCAGGTGAGTAACTTTATGATCCGACAGGGCTTCAGAAAAAGGGCGGGCTCGCAGAGCGAGTAAAAGTTGCGTACCTGCTTACGTTTTGACACGTATATATTGGCCAAATTACAGTATTTCGGCGGCTGGACGATGCTGTTTCGGTTGTATACTGACAGAACAGGAACATCACAGGAGGCCCTCTAATGGCAGCCATCAAGTTTTCACTGAACGGAAAGGCCCAAACGGTCGACGTTGTCCCTCAAATGCCGCTGCTGTGGGTCTTGCGCGACACGCTCGGAATGACCGGCACCAAGTTCGGTTGCGGCATGGCGCTATGCGGCGCCTGCACCGTCCATATCAACGGCCAGCCGATCCGGTCCTGCGTCACGCCGATCTCGAGCGTCGCCGGGAAGAACATCACCACCATCGAAGGCCTTTCGGCCGACAGCAGCCATCCGGTGCAGCGGGCCTGGATCGAAGCAGACGTGCCGCAGTGCGGTTATTGCCAGTCGGGCCAGATCATGACGGCGGCTGCGCTGCTGAACAAGACTCCGAATCCTACCGATGCCGATATCGATGAGGCTATGCGCGGCAACATCTGCCGCTGCGGAACCTATCAGTCGATACGCCGGGCGGTTCATCTGGCCGCCAAGTACCACGCCGCCGCGAACGGCAAACCGGCCACCCGGGCTGAGAATGGCGTTGTGGCGGGCGTTGCGGAAAGAGGCGCCGAATGAAAACCGCCACACAAAAGGTTGATCGCCGTAGTTTTCTGAAGGCCGGCGCGGCCGGCGCTGGCGGATTGCTGCTCGGTTTCTACCTTCCTGAGCGCAACAAGCTGGGCGCCCAGACCGCTCCCACTGACGCCAAGCTGAATGCATTCGTCCACATCGGCATCGGACGACAATGTCACACTATTTCTCCACAAATCCGAGATGGGTCAAGGAGTGGTGACGTCGCTCTCGCAACTGCTGGGCGAGGAGCTGGAGTGCGACTGGAAGAAGATCCGGACCGAGTTCGCGGGCGTCGATCCGGCCTATGGCCCGCTGCAGGGCGCTTTCGGAAGCATGAGCATCCGAACATCCTGTGAGCCCCTGCGCAAGGCCGGCGCTTCGGCGCGCGAGATGCTGGTGCAGGCCGCCGCTCAGAAGTGGGGCGTCGATACATCGCAGTGCCGCGCTCAGAACAATGACAGTGGTTAACACCGCGACCAACGCTCGTCTTAGCTACGGCAGCCTGGCGGAAGCCGCGGCGAAGCTGCCCGTGCCCGCCAAAGTTACGCTCAAGGATCCGAAGCAGTTCCATCTGATCGGAACATCGCCGAAGCGTCTGGATACGCCGGCCAAGGTTACCGGTCAGGCGGTATTCGGCATCGACGCGAACGTCCAGGAATGACTGTATGCCGTGGTGGCGCGCTGCCCGGTGTTCGGCGGAAAGGTGGCCAGCTTCGACGCGGCCAAGGCTAAGGCCGTTCCGGGCGTCAAGCAAGTGGTGCAGATTTCGAGCGGCGTGGCAGTGGTGGCCGACAACACCTGGTCGGCGATGGAAGGCCGGCGTGCGCTGCAGGTGCAGTTCGACGAAGGCGCCAACGCCAACACCAGCAGCGCCAGCATTCGCAAAACTGTTCATGGATCTGGCCGAGAAGCCCGGCGCTGTGGCTCGTAACGCAGGGCGACGCTGCCGGGGCAATGGCCGGCGCCGCAAAGAAGATCGAAGCGGTTTACGAAGCGCCGTACCTGTCGCATGCCCCCATGGAGCCGATGAATTGCACGGCCGATGTTCGTCCGGACGGGTGCGATGTCTGGGCTTCGACGCAGATCCAGACTTCCGCGCATGGAACTGCCGTCAAGATCACTGGCCTGCCGCCCCAGAAAGTTAAGATCCACACGCTCTTCCTGGGCGGCGGATTCGGACGGCGCGGCGGCGACGATTTCGTGGGCGAGGCGGTCGAGATCGCCAAAGCTATCGGCGGGCCGGTGAAACTCACCTGGTCGCGCGAAGACGACATGCAGCACGATCTTATCGTCCCGCATCCTACACGCGGTTCGCTGGCGGACTGGATGCCGAGGGTTGGCCGGTGGCATTTACCTCACGCATAGCCTGCCCGCCGTTCGGCGGCATGCGCAACGGAGTCGACTCACCGGCGTTCAAGGCGTATCGGACATCCAATACGGCATCCCCAATATGCAGATCGAATATCACGCGCCTGAGGTCGGTATTCCGGTGACCTACTGGCGATCGGTGGGTTACTCGCAGAACACATTCTTCACCGAGAGTTTCGTGGATGAGATGGCCGCCGCGGGCGGCAAGGATCCTGTCGAGTTCCGCCGGCGCCTGCTGGCTAAATCTCCGCGGTATCTGGCGGTGCTGGAACTGGCGGCCGACAAAGCCGGTTGGGGCAAGCCGCTTCCCGCGGGAAGATTTCGAGGCGTCGCGGTGGTGAACAACATCGGCAGCTTCAACGCGCAGGTGGCCGAGGTTTCGGTGACCAAGGGCAAGGTGAGAGTGCATCGCGTGGTGTGCGCGGTGGATTGCGGGCAGGTGATCAACCCCGCCATCGTGGAGCAGCAGATCCAGAGCGGCATCGTCTACGGATTGAGCGCGGCGCTTAAGGGCGCCATCACGATCGACCGGGGCCGCGTGAACAGACGAACTTCAACAACTACGACGTCTTCCGCATCGACGAGATGCCGGTGGTGGAAGTGCATATCGTTCCGAGCCAGAACCAGCCGGGAGGAATCGGGGAGGCGAGCACGCCTTCGGTTGTTCCGGCGGTTACCAACGCCATTTTCGCCGCCACCGGGAAACGTATCCGCAAGCTGCCCATTCGTCCCGAAGATTTAGCGTAGACTCGGGCGATCAGAGGACCAACTGATGAGAGCATTTCGCTGGCTGTTGTGTACTGTGCTCGGCGTCACGGCGGTACAGCTCTGCGCGCAAACCGCAAAGGTCATGACGCCGGACGATATTTTTCGGCGCAACACCGAGCCCAGGGACCAGACCAACAAGCAATTTCCGCCGCACAAGGTCATCGGCAACATCTACTATGTCGGCTCTCCGACGCTGGCGTCGTTTCTGATTGTCACGCCGCAGGGAAACATTCTCATCAACAGTTGTTATGAGGAGACGGTGCCGGTGATTCGCGCTTCGGTGGAAAAGTTGGGATTCCGATTCGGCGATACCAAGATCCTGCTGGGCAGCCACGCACACGCCGATCACATGCAAGGCGACGCGATGATCAAAGAATTGACTGGCGCGCGGGTGATGGCCATGGAGCAGGACGTTCCCGCACTCGCCAAGATTACTCCGGGCAACAAGCCCCATCCGATCGACCGCGTGCTGCATGACGGCGATGACGTCAAGTTGGGCGATACTACTTTGATTGCCCACCTTACGCCTGGACACACGCGCGGCTGCACCACCTGGACGGTGAAGACTTCTGAAGGGGGCAAGGTCTACGACGTGGTCATCGTCGGCAGCGTGGGCGTGAACCCCAATTATCAATTGGTGAACAACAAGGAAGCGCCGGAGATCGCCGACGAGTATATCCGAAGCTTCAAGATCCTGCGCTCGCTGGCCTGCGACGTTCCGATGGGATCCCATCCCGGGATGTACAACCTGGCCGAGAAATATCCCAAGCTGGGCAAGGGTCCGAATCCGTTCATCGATCCGGACGGCTACAAGCGGGAGATCGATCTGGAGGAGCAGGTTTTCTACGGGCGGCTGGCGGAGCAGAAGAAGGCGGCCGGCCAGTAGATATTGGCAAAGAGCAAGCCATCGCGATCGATCTTCATTGGTACGTCAGGCTGGCATTATAAACACTGGAAGGGGCCTTTTTATCCTCCCGGCCTGCCGCCAGATAAATTCCTCAGTTTTTTATAGCCAACACTTCGACACGGTGGAGCTTAAATGAGGCGGGAGGTGCATTGCTTTAAAGCCGCGTTTTCTCCGTTCAAAATTTGTCACAAACGGAAAAGCGGTCCGCAAGAAATATGTAGGAAGGTTTTTTGGTGGACGGCATGGGATTCGAACCCACGACCCCGGCGTTGCGAACGCCGTGCTCTCCCAGCTGAGCTAGCCGCCCACTCCTGGTGTTGTTCCCATTTTACCGCACTCGCTCGATTCGACGGTCAAAGTCATAGCACTGAAGGGCTCTGGTTCTGGTACTGACAGCAATTGTCTCTCAGGATCCGCGGTCTTATGATCCAGTGGAGGCGAGGAAAATCCTTTGCAATGGCCTGTTCGCTGGGTGGTTTTTCTGATGTTGTGCGCCGGTGCAGGCTCCGCCGAAGAAGCCGCGAAGCCGGCCTGCAATTCGCACAATCTCGGACGATTTTGGCCTGAAGAAGCCAACTCGGATAGTGAAACGGCGCAGCGGGCAGGACGCTGTGGAGAACTTTTGCTGTGCACGCGCGGCGTCTGGACCTATAGCTGGCAACCCCTCACCGTCCACATAAATCAGTTGGGCAAAGACCCTAAGCAACCGATCCCCGGCTGCGCCGCCACAAGTACCAGAACAACCGGCCATATCCACCAGGGCGAGATTTCAAGCAGCCGGTGACCGAGTAATACTATCCTGAGTTGGAAATGCGCCGAGTAGCTCTGTTGATGCTCCATGCTCTGGTGTTCTACACAGCCGCCGCCTGGGCTGCGCCGGACGCGATCTATATTAACGGCAAGATCGTAACTGTCGATCCACGCTTCAGTGTCGCCGAAGCTTTTGCCGTCACAGGCGGCAAGTTCGATGCCGTTGGCCGGAACGCCGACATCCAAAAGCTCGCGGGAACCGGCACTCGTATCATTGACCTGCACGGCCGCACGGTTATCCCCGGCCTCGAAGACACGCACCTGCACAATGCCGGCGGCGGCCCGGGCGTAGACTTATCAAATGCGCGCGCGCTTGCGGACATACTGGCTGCCGTCGGCCGGCGCGTAAAGACGACGGCTCCCGGCGAAGTCATCGTTTCTAATGGCGACTGGCACGAGGCCCAGCTCACCGAGCAGCGTCTACCGTTACGCCGCGATCTCGACCCGGTTTCTCCAAACAACCCCGTGGTCCTGATCCGCGGGGGCCATGAGTACATTCTGAATTCAGCCGCGCTCGTTAAGTGGCATATCGATAAAACGACCAAAGCTATAGACGGCGGCCAGATCAGCCGTTATCCGGATGGCGAACCGAACGGCGAGCTGATCGACAAGGCGCGCACGCTCGTCACTCTTCCTGCCAGCAAATTGACGCGCGAAGAGCAAATCGAGAACTGGGTTGCGCAATACCACAAGCTGAACGCCGCCGGCCTCACCAGCGTCCGCCATCCGGGCATCAGCGTTGACCAATACCGGCTGCTGCAAGAAATGCAAAGGCGAGGGAAGTTGAGCATGCGCCTGAACGTCCTGCTCTCGGCGCCGCCCAACCCGGATGCCGCCAACGTGCGCGCGTTCATCGAAAGTTCCGGTATCAAGCCGGATGAAGGCGACGAGTGGCTCCGGATGGGCGGCATGAAACTGGTGGCCGACGGCGGATTCGAGGGCGGCTGGATGCGCGATCCGTACGAGGAGCCCTACGGAAATCACGGAACGTATCATGGCCTGCAATTGATCCCGGCTGATCGCTACACCGCGATCGTGAAGGAGCTGAATCGGCTGGGGTGGCGTGTCGGTACGCATGCGGTTGGAGACGCTGCGATCGACGAAGTGCTGGCCGGCTATGAAGCTGCCAATGCCGAGCGCTCCATCGCTCGAAAAGCGCTGGACCATCGAGCACGGCTTCCTGCCGCGAGAAGAGCATTTCGCGCGCATGCAGGCGCTGGGCCTGGTGGTGACGGTGCAGAATCATTTGTATCTGGCCGGTCCGAGCCTGGTGCGCTATTGGGGGCCGAAGCGCGCGGCTTGGGTCACTCCGGTGCGAGCTTATCTGGACCACGGCGTCCGGGCGGCTGCGGGCACCGATGCTTCCGTGGTGCCATACCCGCCGCTATGGACCATTTATCATTTCGTTACGCGCGATACGATCAGCGGCGGCGTGCTGGGCGCCGATCAAAAAATCACGCGTCCGGAAGCGCTGCGGCTAAGCACCATCGACAATGCTTACCTGACATTTGAAGAAAAGACCAAAGGCTCCATCGAACCCGGCAAGTGGGCCGATTTCGTAGTGCTAGGCGAGGACATCCTGACGGTCCCGGATAAGCGGATCGAAAAAATGAAGGTGCTGCTGACCGTCGTGGGCGGCAAGGCCGTTTTCACTGATGAGGGGTTCGGCCAGCATTGAAACAGAGTCAGCGGCGGCCACGGAATTCCAAATTCATTCAAGTCCAGCGGCCAACGAAACCCGGTTCAATTATCTTCTTGGGTGCGATCTGTTCTTCCACCAGACTGCGCCAACCGCTCAGCTCGACTTCGTCCTTGAAAAACCGCTTCGGCAAGACCAGGGCAGAACTCGAAGTGAAGTAGAGACAGAAGAGCGTCTTAGTCTCACATACTTCCCAGAAGGCCTTCCAGGATGTCTCGCCCGACGAAAATGCGCTCTTGGAGTGAATGCCTTGCGCGGAGAAAGTGTAATTGATCGGATCGCGAAGCGACGCGCCAGTTCTCAGCTGCTTTCTGGCAGCGCTTTGCGGTAACACCACGATGGTCCCTAACCACATCAGGAACAACAACAGAATCGGGCTTCCGTAAGTAGCTGTTCTAGAGTCGTGAAACACCAGGGCAAGGACAGCTGCCAGGACACCCGCTACTAATACAACCAGCGTAACTATGATCACGAACCACCAAGTCCGACGAAGCGAATGGAAGTATTGGAATCGGACGAAATCATTCAGAGCGAATGTGCCTCCGAGTTCATAGACAGTGTCGCTCGCCTTTTCACTCCCCATGTCTGATCACGGAGCCGATGCCGGAGCTACCCTTCGCTTGGTGGCCTGCTCGAACGCGTAAGCCAACTCGATCAGCCGCGGCTCGCTGCAGGCCGTGCCAGTGAAGCCGACCCCGAACGGGCGCGGGCTTGGCGTTGAATCCATCCGGGAAACGGCGGCGTGCGGAGCGTTCGGAACCATTCCGAACGGGACCACGATGATCGGGATAGCCCGGCCCGCGCGGCCAGGTCCGCGCCGTTTCCGCCGGGCGTCAGTATCGCATCCAGAGCGATTCGCTTTCAGCACTGCGTCGATGCCGTTGTCGCGGCTGAGCAGCGTTGTCTTTGCGACGATCGGCTTCATTGCGGGCGCGGTCCGCCTCCAGATCCATTTCGTCCGAAATATCGAGGCTGCGATTGTCCGATACTTGATCGCGCCGGCTTTGGCGTGAGCCAGATTCCATTGGCGCAGCTCCGTGAGCGTCTTCACGGGCGCGGAAGGTCCCAGGCTCGCCAGCCACTTGTTGAAGTCGCGCTTCATGCCGTACTTGAAATTCACCGAGCAGTTCTCGTCCTTGCCCTTGGCCTGTTCGCGCTCCGGAGCAATAGCCCCACAGCAGGAAATTGTTCTTCGGATCTTTGTCGACGAAGCTCGGGATGTCGGCCGGATCGACAATGACCGCGCCCTGCTGCTTCAGAATCGCGATCGCCTCGGCCATCACCTTGGCCTGCTCGGGATTGAGCCCGCCGCGCGGCTGTTTGTTCGCCGGGCGGCGTGACGCTGTCGTAGTAAAACGCGCGAGGGATGCCGATGCGCGCGCCCTTCGAGTCCGTCGCGCTTGAGAAATTTCGTGTAATCGCGGCCCGGCGGCGGCGTGCAGTTCCGAGTGGCGGGGTCGTTCGGATCGGGCGCAGCGCTTTCCAGCACGCCCGAGCATAATCGCCGCGTCGGTGACGCGTTCTGGCCATGGGACCGGCGGTATCGTGATCGGCCGTGATCGGAATCACGCCGTAGCGGCTGATGCGGCCGATGGTCGGGCGGATGCCGACCAGCATGTTCTGATTCGACGGGCTGATGATGGAGCCGCCGGTATCCGAGCCGACGTTGCCGGCCCAGAAACTCGCCGCGGTCCCGATGCCGGAGCTGGATCCGCCGGTGGTGCAGCGCGGGCGGCCATCGAAGGTCGCCTCGCGCGGATCGGGCCGCGGATCGTACGGGTTGAATGCCGAATCCGCCCACTGCGTTGTAGTTGCCGGGCATCGGAGTCGGCGCGCCGGCCACCCAGTTGGCAAGCTCGGTCAAGCCGGTCTTGGCGATGATGATCGCGCCGGCGTCGCGCAGATTTTTCATCAGCGTCGCTTCGTAGGGCGGCATGAATCCGGCGAATGCCAGCGCGCCGCCGGTGGTCGGCATGTTCGGTGGTGTGGATGTTGTCCTTCAGCGCGATCGGGATGCCGTGCAGCGGACCGCGCACTTTGCCCTGCGCCCGCTCGCGATCCAGCTCGTCGGCTTCCTTGAGAGCGTTTGGGATTGACCGTGATGGCGGCATGCAGCTTATGCTCGTAAAGTCGCGATCCGGATCAAGTACTGATGTCACCAACTCGCGCGAGGTGATGCGTTTCTGCTCCATGGCGGCGCGCATCTCGGGGATGGTCGCCTCAACCACCGTGAACGTCTGAGTTCCAGGCTTGACCTGCCCCTGAATAGCCAATACAGCCGTAAACCAGAGCAACAACGACACTTTTTTCATAGCTTCCGCAATGTCGTTCAGTATATCAATGGCCGTTGAATGATCGGAACAGCGCCCACCAGGCCCGCCATACCGGCATACACCCGCATAGTACCCAGTTGCGCCCACCACCCCCGATGAACTATAGTCAAGCAGGTTCGACTTTTTCAACTAAAGGGAGGAAGTCATGAAGAAATCACTAACGCTATTTGCGCTGGCCGCTACGTTCTCCTTCGGCGCAATGGCCGCCGATTTTAACGGCTATATCATCGATCAGAGCTGCGCCTCGAAGCCCGCCATGAGGGGCAACGTTGATTGCGCCAACAAGTGCATTAAGGGCGGTTCGCCCGCAGTGCTCGTCACCGAGGACGGAAAAATCTACAAAATTGCCGATCAAGCCAAGGTTGTGGATATGGCCGGCAAGAAAGTAACCGTTACAGGCAAGCTGAAGGACGACACCATCACTGTAGCCAAAATTACTGAGTAAGCCTCAGGAGAAATCACGCGCATTAAGCCGGCTTTCGTCACTGACGGAGGCCGGTTTGTTTTTGGGCCGGCAAAGATTAATCCAGCTACATTGGTGAGTATGGCATCGCGCCTTACCATCAGCCGTACTTCTCCCTCCGACGTGCAACAGCGGCAGGTGATTATCAAGCTGGATGGCGAGTCCTTCGCCACTCTGCTCTACGGCCAGAGCATAACCCGTGAGATTCCCCCGGGTTCGCATCGCCTCCGTTTCGACAACACCTGGGCCAAGAAGACCGTGGAATTCAAAGCCGCCGATGCGGAGGAACTAAACTTTAACGTGATCAACCGCGCCGGCCGCTTCACCTGGTGGATGGTCGCAGTGCTGGGCGCGGGGCCGATGTACCTCACCATCGAGCACCCACAGGATTCAAAAGCGGCTCACTCTTCCTCCGGCGCGCCGCCGAAGGCGCCGTAAAGGTCCTGCTGCTTCACTTTCTCGGTGTTGAATCGCGCCGCCCGGTCCCGCATCGTCTGCAGAACCTTCTCCGCTTCGGGCAAATCGCCTTTGATCCAGCGCAGCGGGTTGATGCGCGCCACCACGAACGATCGCAAATAGGGGCTCTGCAATCCCCGCTCCTTCAGCTTGGCGATCGCCTCGGCCACCTTTTCCTCCAGTTCCAACAAAAGGCGCGCGCGCTCCTCGTGGGCTTTGATGGCGGTGGTGATCGGCTCGTCGGAAAACTCTTCCACCCTTCGGAGCACCGGATGGTATGCGCCCCCGGCAAAGCCGCGCTTGGTCTCATAAGCCAGACCCAGCGTGACCAGCGAGGCATCTTCCAGGTAAAACGCGAAGCTAGATTCGGAATGTGATCCCTCTTCCGTCAGTAGACCCTTGTAGATGCGAATTACCTCCAGCGACTTCTCCTTGAGGTTATGCGCCTTTTCTGTGTTCAGCGCCAGGATCTGACGCGCGATCTCGCGATCCGGCACTACCAGCGCGGTAATCGACCGTGCCCCCAGCCGCCGCATGGCCTCCAGCCGATGATAACCATTGGGTGTCCAAAAGCCCTCTTGGGGCGCAGGCACCACGATCACGGGGTCTAGAAACCGCCCGGTCTTTTCGATTACGCCCGCCAGACGTTTATGATGAGCTTCGGAAAGATCGCGCTGGAACGGCGTGGGCTGAACGCGATCGATCGGAAGAATCGCAATCAGCAGCGGATGTCCACCCAGCGGGTCTCGATAGCCGGCCAGAACCGCGCCGCCTTCCTGCTCCACCCTCTGCACGACCGGAGCCAGTTCAGGGGCGATACCCGTGGCGCAGTCGCGCGGCTCGAGACCAGCCGACTTCGGCTGCCGCTTACGCGGAACACGCCGCTTCACCGGCTTTTTACTCTTTGCCGCAACCTTGGCCACTTCTGCTGATCTTACCGTGGCACGGGCGTGCTTGCCCATCTGGCTCCGCGTGCCCCAAGCGCTGTGGTAGAACAAATCCATGAGTTCTCCAAAACAATCGGCACTGGACGAAGTCAAGCTCGCCATGACGGCCACCAATAACCTTTTCAATACCGAGGTTTTCGGCCATCGGAACTTCGCCGCTCTCGACCAGATTTACACCTCCGATGCGCGCATCCTTCCACCCGGCGCGCTTATGATCTCCGGCCGTGAAGCGATCAAGAAGTTTTGGTCTGATCTGATCCAGTCTGTTAACGCGAAGTCGGGGATACTCGAGTCCGTCGATGTGATCCCGGCCGGTGACGGGCTGGTTGAAATCGGGCGAGCCACGCTCACCGTTGAGCCGCAGGGGCAACCCACGGCGCAAATGGAAGTGAAATACGTCGTCTATTGGCGGCAGGAGGACGGGCGGTGGAAATGGCACCTGGACATCTGGAATCAAAACGCCTAGGGTCGTGGCCGAAATGTCCCGCATTCGCCTCTTCCTCGCCGTCGCGCTCTGCATCGCCGGACTTCCCGGGTCAGCCCAAACCTGGAAGCCGCCGGTCGCCATGAAAACGCTTCCCAACGGGTTGAAAGTGGTTGTTTCGGAAGATCATTCCGCGCCTACCTTCGGCATCTGCGTGTCCTATGGCATCGGCTTCCGGCTAGAGCCGGAAGGTCGTACCGGATTCGCCCACCTGTTCGAACACATGATGTTTGAAGGCACGCCGATCGCGCCCAAGGGCACGCTCGATAAGGTGATCGAGGGCGGCGGGGGCAACAACAACGGAGATACACGTTACGATTTCACCGAGTACATCGAGACTGCTCCGGTCTCAGCCCTCGATCCGATCCTGTGGATCGAAGCCGACCGCATGAAGACGCTGGAGTTTTCGCCGGCGAACCTGGAAAATCAGCGCAAAGTGGTGGAGGAGGAGGTTCGCGTAAATGTGCTGAATCAGCCTTATGGGTTGTTTTTTGCCATTGACCTGCCGGGCAAAGCCTTCGACACTTATCCCAACTCTCACAATTTTTACGGGGATTTCAAGGATCTTGACGCTGCGCGGATTGAAGACGTCGAGAAGTTTTATAACCAATATTACTCGCCGAACAACGCCGTACTCGCTATCGTAGGCGACGTGAACCCGGCCGAGGTTTTCGCCAAGGTGGAGAAGTATTTCGGCCCGGTCCCCGCCCGTGCCGCGCCCCCTCGGGCCAACGTCGAGGAAAAGACACAGACCTCCGAGCGGCGCTCCGTCCAGACCGACCAACTGGCCAATCTTCCGGCGCTGGCCGTCGGGTACCGGATGCCGCCGCGCCGATCGCGCGACGCCGTGGTGGCCGCAGTTGCCGGTGAATTGCTCCACAATGGTCAAGCTTCCCGCCTGTATCAGAACCTGGTGAAAGAGAAACAGAAGGCGGTGTCGGTGGATGGCGGCGTGAATTGGCCTTTGGGGAATCCTTTCGAGTACAACGGGCCGACTCTCATGGTCTCCTTTGTAGTGGCTCCCTCCAAGACCGAAGAAGAAGCACTGCTGGCGGCCTATGATGATGTGATCGCTGATTTAACGCGCCGCGGTCCCGACAACGCCGAACTCGACCGGATTAAGGCAAAAATGCGCTCGGATTGGTACGACCAGCTGGAGGTTCCCATTCAGCGAGCGTCCACACTCTCGCATGCGGTGCTGTTCGATGGCAACGCGGACCGGGTCGGCTCTATTCCCGACGAGATCGCCGGTGTGACCGCTGACGACATCCGCAAGTTTGCGGCGAAGTACCTGGTCAAAACTGGTCGAACGATCATCTGGCGCGTGCCGGCGCCAAAGGAAGGAGCGCCAAAATGAGAATGGGATTTGGAGCGGCGGCAACGGCCCTATGCCTGACTTGCGCGGGCCTGGCCGCAGACAAGCAGCCCCTGCCTAAGGACCTTCCTCCTTATGGCGCTATGAAACAGCTGGCGGCGCCGCACGTCACCGCCGTGAGACTCGACAACGGCCTGACCGTATGGCTCGTTCCGGAAACCGGCTTTCCCAAGGTCGTAGTCACCCTGGCTATACGCGGCGGCTATACTGCCGACCCAAAGGATCGCCCGGGCTTTGCCGATTTGATCGCTGCCACCATCACCCAAGGCACTCGCAGCCGCTCCGCCAAGCAAGTCGCGGAAGATCTGGAGGCGGCAGGCGGGGATTTGGCCGGCAACGCCACCCCGGACTCTATTCTCATCGAGACCAGCGTGCTCAGCTCCAAAGCGGATACCGCGCTGCAAATCCTCGCGGATGTCGTCCAGCAGGCCACGTTCGCGGATCAGGAAGTATCCATCGCGAAGAGCAACTTATCGTCGGCGCTACAGGCCAACCAGGCTGATCCCAGTTTTCTCGGCCGGCGCGCGCTTTATCATGCCCTGTTCGGGCAGCATCCGTACGCGATCACCTCGCCCACCGAAGAAACCATTACCAAGACTAGCGCCGCCGACTTGCGGACCGAATATGCCCGCCGTTTCCGGCCGGACCGCACTTTGCTGGTCGCCGTGGGTGATTTTGGCGAACCGGCCATGCTGGCAGCCATTCGCGCCAACTTCGCTGCTTGGAAGTCCGGCGCTGAAGCCGCTCCCATTGATTCGACCAAGCCCGCGTCCGTAGTTTCAAAAGCGATCGTCTATGTGCCGCGCGCGAATTCGGTACAGACCGCCCTCTACCTGGGTACGCTGGGACCTAATCGATCCGCGCCGGATTTCGCGGCTGCTCGCATCGGCAATGCGCTCTACGGCGGCATGTTCGGGTCAAGGCTGGTCAACAATATCCGCGAGGATAAAGGCTACACGTATTCACCTGGCGCGCGCCTCACTCTGAATCGCGAGGCGGGCGTGTTCGCCACTCGCGCGGATGTGCGCAATCCAGTGACGGGCGCCAGTTTCAATGAGATTACCTATGAATTGAACCGTATGGCCACGACGGCGCCGGAGAGCGATGAAGTGGAACGCGCGAAGCGCTTCG
>CAVYKR010000008.1:0-80566 GCA_963769205.1 Bryobacterales bacterium
CCAGCGCGCAATTGGAGAAGGCTGGAGTCTCGAGCTGAGATGGATGTGATCGTTGTAATGCCCGCGCTCGAAATGGCGCAGGAAACCGGCAAGCTCCTCGCCTGGCGAAAAAAGGAAGGCGACGCCGTCACCAAAGGCGAGCCGCTGCTTGAAATCGAAACCGATAAAGTTGTGCTCGAAGTCGAAGCTCCCGCGGACGGTATTCTCGCCGCCGTGACATCCTTTGAAGGCGCTGAAGTGCCCGTCGGACAAACCATCGCGTGGATCGTCGCTCCCGGCGAGCCGCCGCGGAAATCACAGGCGCCGCCGCACCCGCGGCCCGCGGTATCACAGAGCAAGCGCGCCCAACGCAAACTGCCTCGCCCGCCTGCCTCCGCTCCCTCGCCAGACGGCCCGAAAGTCTCGCCCAAAGCCAGGCGCCTGGCGAAAGAACTCGGCGTCGATCCCAGCAGCCTCCACGGAACGGGGACCCGACGGCGTCATCACCGGCGAAGATGTTCAACGCGCCGCCGAATCGACTCAGCCCGAGCCCGCGACAACACTCAGCACAATCGCCCGTCTGATGGCTGAGCGCACCACCCGAAAGCTGGACCACCACCCCTCACTTCTTCCTCGTCCGCGAGGTCAACGCCACTGGCCTGGTTGCCGCCCGGGGAGCAGCACGGTGCCGGAGTCACTTACACCGATCTGCTAGTCGCCCTGGTGGCCCGAGTTCTGGCGAAACATCCTAAGATGAACGCCAGCTGGACCGGCGATGCCATCCGTCTCAATCCCGACGTCAACATCAGCATCGCGATCGCGGTCAAGGACGGCGTGGCTCGGCGCAGTGATCCCGAACGCCGCCGCCGGCAGTCTCAGCGATATCGCCGTCAGGCGGCATGACCTCACGGATCGTGCCCGCGCAGGACGCCTTTATCCCCCCGACATCACCGGTGCCACCTTCACCATCAGCAATCTTGGAATGTTCAACATCGACGCTTTCAGCGCCATCATTACTCCGCCGCAAGCCGCCGTGCTCGCAGTGGGCCGGATTGCCGATCGTGTCGTGGCCGTGGAAGGCCGCCGGCGTCCGCCCGATGATGACCATCACACTATCGAACGACCATCGCGTGGTCGACGGCGCCCAGGCCGCGGGTTCCTCAATGACTTAGCGGGCGCGCTCGAAGCTCCGCAGGCCTGGATCGCTTAAATCGATTGACTTGCGGATAACTTTTCGGATGCACCAACACTCGCACGCACTCCTCTCCATCCGGACGCGTCAGAACCCACTCGTATTCGCCCAGGAATCCGGGCCCGAGCTGCCAATAAAAGACGCCGCCCCTCAGAGTTGATCCAACTGGCAAAGGCTCTTCGCTGCTAGTGGCGCCCACCTCCACTTCGATGCGGTCGAGTTCGTCCACCTCCACAGAATAGATGTGCGCCGGTCGCGCTCGATCGGCTCGTTACCGCGGGAACATTTTCTGTCCCATTCAGCCACGTAAAGTACCGGCTGCCGATGCCTTCGCTCCGATTATGGTCGTCGTAGACCAGCCAACTGAGCGCGTGCATCCCATTTGTCAGCCTGGTCGAGTCCAGGAGAAGAATCCCACCGCGCCCTGCGAGTTGGTGTAGTTGGGAAACAGAGTGGCGATATCCGGACGATATTGGTTGTAAGCCGGATGTCCCAGCGGCAGGCCATCGACCATTACGGTGATAGTCGATCCATCTACTGGAATCTAAACGATGCTCCCGGCGTAAGAGCCCATCCAAAGTCAATATATTGGTTGCCGGCGACCGTCGCACCTGGTCCCGGCGTATCGATGGTGCCAAACGGCTTGGTAGCCGTGGCGTTGGTGCACGTAATAGTCTTGCCAGGCGCGCCGATTTCAATCACGTTGCCACCGGAATCGTACGCGATCGTATGCAGCCGGAACGTGCCGTTTCCACGGTTCGGGAACAAATTAGTAAGCAGTTGATACCCCCAACCCGCGAAGTTGGCGAATGCGTAGTTCGGGTATCGAGCCTGTACATCGGGCCGCGAGCCCGGAACAAAGGTGGCAGTTCCAACAAACACCATACCATTCGGTTCATTACCCACCGGATCACGATAAATCTCCACTTTCGAAACGAAAAAAGTGCTCAGGGCCCACCCAGTAACGGGGATGGCGCCAACGACGTTGCTCGTGTTGTTGAGCGGCGTATCGAAAGACCCGAATAGCAAGGCCGGACCCGGCGCGCCTGATATCACGCTCACAAAGGCGTTGCTGAATCCTCCGGCGGTTCCATAGCGGGGTTGAAAAGCATTTAAGGTGGGAAAACTGACTGAGTTGGTATTTCCAGTAACATAAGCCGTGCCGACACTGTCCACTGCGATCGCAGTTCCACTGTCTCCACTGTCAGAGCCACCTCCACCCAAACAAGTCGAGTAGACCAAGTTAGTGCCCTGAGCGCCAATCTCTGCCACGAACGCGGCGTTACTGCCCTGTGGCTGCACGGCGTTTTTGACCGGAAAACCTCCACCGAATACGGTCGCGCCGCTTGTGTGCCCAGTCACATAAGCGTTTCCGGCCGGATCCACAGCGATGCCATTGCCCGAATCCGCTCCACTGCCGCCGAGATAAGTCGAGTACACCAGGCCCGTGCCTTGCGCATTGACCTCGCTCACAAAAGCATCATACAGGCCGCCTCCGTAATTGCTTTGCAGCGGAGCAGCCAGAGGAAACGCTCCCGTGGTGGCTCCGGTCAGGTAGACATTTCCGCTCCCATCCACCGCGACACCTGAACCCTGATCATCGCCACTCCCGCCGAGATAGGTGGAATACACCAGCGCCGTCCCTTGAAAGTTCAGCTTCGCAACAAAAACGTCCGAGGCTCCGCCGCCGTAACTGCTTTGGAGGGCAAAAACCGCAGGAAAGCCACCGGTCGTCGTTCCTGTCACATAAGCATTGCCGCTCGAGTCGACTGCCACGCCAAAGGCCTGATCCGTGCCGCTACCACCGAGATACGTGGAGTAAACGAACCCACTGCCCTGCGGGTTGATCTTTGCCACGAATGCGTCATAAACTCCTCCACCGAACGTGGGTTGCAGAGCATCGAAAGTTGGAAAGCCGGCACCTGTAAAGCCCGTCACGACCGCATTCCCGCTTGCATCCACGGCAATCCCTCGACCGGCGGTATTGCTGGCTCCGCCCAGATAAGTGGAGTACACCAACGCACTCCCTTGCGGATTGATCTTCGTTACAAAGGCATTATTCCCAGTCGAAGGGTTGGGCCCAACGTTGGGGACGCTCCCGGGAGTAGGCTGCAGCGCATTGACGATCGGAAATCCACCCTGAGTGCTGCCGGTCACGTAAGCATTGCCGCTCGAGTCAACCGCGATACCAAGTCCGGAATCATAGAGGCCGCCGCTTAGGATCAGCGAATAAACCAGCGCGCCTTTTGGGCTTAACTTTGTAACGAAGACGTCGCCAAGAGATGGGCCGCTACTCGGATAGGACCCCGCCAACGGAAAATTGTTGGATGCCGTGGTGCCTGTGATGTACGCGTTGCCCGCAAAGTCGACCGCAATTCCCGATCCGAAGTCGTAGACATTGCCGCCCAGATAGGTCGAGTAGACCAGAACCGGATCGATCACCAACGGCTTGGCCGTATCGTAGCGGGCCACCTCAAAGGCCACTTCGTTGTGAGCGCGGATCACATAGCCACCCTCCAACTCTCGCCGCCGGCCGTCCACCATCTGATAGACCACCGGCTTGCGCTGCCGAATCTCCGTTCCGCCGGCTCCCGCGAGCACGTCTCCGTTGGCTTCTCTCCGAAGCCGATCCGCGCCAGTGAACTTCAACCGTACGAGACTCGGGTCCGCGCCCGCTGCCACCACCACGTCATATTCCAACTCTTGCTGATTGCCGTAGAAAATCAGGTCGATCCCCGGATACACACCCCGCACCGCCACGCGCCATAGTTCGGAATATCGGTCCGCCACTTCGATGGATCGCTGCCAATAAAATAGCTGCTCTTGGCCGGAAGGGGATCCAAAGGCTCGATCTTCGCCTGACGATTCGCGCCGACCAGCTTCATCCGAAGCGCACCCGCCCTGTTACTGGACGACAAGATATTCACTTCAGTCGCTGTCAGATCCACGTTATAGCCGCGCCCGCGCGACAGATATTCGGCTGGAGTCGCCGCCTCAAAGCTCCGCGGCAACGTCGCCAGCGCATTTCTTACGTGGATTGCGGCCGCAGATTCCGGCCACGCCGAAATACACATGGCAAACAATAAGAAGCACACCTTGTGCATAGTTAAAACAGATTATCAAACAATTCGCCGCTGTGAAATCACGCCGATTCGTGGCAAATCACAACTAATACAAGAAATATGCCGTGCCCGGGCATCTTACCCCCGACGGGCGCCTCCTTGTGCGTAGTGCATCCGCCTGTGCTATTGTTTTAGACCCATGAACGTGATGTGCCTGACGATTTGTTTCTTCGTCTTTGTTGCTTGGGCCCGGCCTCAAACTACTGAAAATGAGCCACAGCAAAGCATCTCGCTGACTGTTCCCGCCAGCGTTCCGCTTCGAGTCTATTTGACCAAGCGCATTCCGAAAAAGGTTGGTGCGCCTGTCGAGGCTAAACTCCTGGAAGGTGTTTACGCATTCGATCGGCAGGTAATTCCACCAGGTACCCAGGTGCTCGGCCATGTCAGCCGGCTGGAGCCGGTTTCTAAATTCGAACGGACCAAAGCCGTCCTCGGCGGCGATTTCACTCCCCTCCATCGCGCACAAGTCGAGTTCACTTCGCTGCAATTGCCCGACGGTCGGCAGATAGCTGTCCAAACACAGGAAAATATCGGCCTTAACTCCATCTATTCTCCCCGCCCCCCTTCGAAGAAAAACCCGAAGCCCCAGAGCAATACGAGCGGCGTCCTCGGGACCGGCAAGCAGATGATACACGATCAAATTACTACCCAAATCGACCGTGTAAAGAGCATTCCTGACCTTGTTCGTGCGCCGAATAAGATGGAGCGGCTTTCCGATTATTTGATGGCTAAGCTGCCATATCACCCGCAATTCGTGCGCAATGGAACCCGCTTCGACGCCGAACTACGCAATCCGCTCGATTTCGGCGCCGCCTCTCTAACGCGCAGCTCGATGCTCTTATTGGGTACGCAGCCAGCCGCCGATAGCCTAGTGCACGCCAGGCTCATCACACCTCTGGATTCGAGCGCATCAAAACCCGGACAGGTCGTTGGAGCCGTAGTGTCGGAGCCGCTGTTTTCACCGGATCACAAGCTGATTCTGCCGGAGGGTACGCGCCTCAACGGATCGGTTGTGATGGCTCAAAGAGCACGCTGGTTCCATCGCACCGGTAAACTGCGGTTCAATTTTCAGGATGTTGACCTTCCGGCCGAAGCCGCACAATTGAAGTTCCCGGATCCTGAACCGGTTAGCGCGCCGACGCCCCAGACCCAAGTCGCGACTCAAAAGGTGCTTCGCTTCCGCAGTCAGGCTATCCTCAAGGCCGCTGAAAGCGACCAGGCTCCTGTCAGAGTGGATTCGGAAGGCGGCGTGAAGACAACCGAATCGAAGACCCGCTTTATCCAGGCCGCTATCGCCATATTGATTGCGCAGAAGGCTGGCGATAACGATAGGGATCGTTTCAAGGGCGGCGGAATCGGCGGCGGTGGAATTGGTAGCGCCGGAGGCGGCCAAAACGGCAACGTTTCAGGACGAACTCTGGGTGGCGGCCTCGGTTTTGGTTTATTGGGCTCGCTCCTGTCCCAGACCTCAAAGTACGTCGGCACCGCATTCGGATACTACGGATTGGGATGGACGGTGTATTCGACTATCGTCGCCCGGGGTCAAGAGGTGGAATTCGGAAAGAATGCCGTCATCGATATCGGTTTCAATCCGCGAACTCCCGCAACTGCATCGAAGTGAGGCTCGGCCTGATATACTTCAAAACGGATTAAACGAGGCCCAACCCGATGAACTCCCGCTCCCCTAACCCTAAGAAGAAGCCGTTCTACACGGGCCTCTCGTTTCAAGTGATGGTCGGAGTGGCGCTCGCCATCGTTTTTGGCTACCTCAGCCCAGCCAAAGCCGAAGCCATGAAACCGCTCGGCGATGGTTTCATCCGCCTCATCACGATGATCATCGCCTTCGTCATCTTCTGTACCGTGGTCTCCGGCATTGCCGGAATGCAGGACATGAAAAAGGTCGGCCGAGTCGGCGGCAAGGCGCTTCTCTACTTCGAAGTCGTCTCCACGCTTGCCCTTATCATCGGCCTGATCGTCGCCAACGCCACCCATCCCGGTAGCGGCCTCAATATCAATCCCGCCACCCTCGATGCCAAAGCAGTAGCCGGCTATGCCGGCCAAGCCAAAGCGCAAACTATAGGCGATTTCATCCTGCACATCATTCCCACTACCATCGTGGATGCTTTTGCCAAGGGCGATATTCTGCAGGTCCTGCTGGTGGCCATCTTGTTCGGATTCGCTCTTTCGATGGCCGGCCCGCGCTGTCAGCCCCTCGTCGATTTGTTCGGCACGCTCACGCAGGCCGTCTTCGGCGTCGTGAATATCGTAATGCGGCTCGCGCCCATCGGCGCTTTTGGAGCCATGGCCTTCACCATCGGCCGCTACGGAATCGCTTCCCTCGGACCCCTGGCCAAGCTGATCGTCATTTTCTATCTCACCTGCATTCTCTTCATCGTGGTCGTGCTCGGCTCCATTGCGTACTTCGCCGGTTTCAACATCTTCAAGTTCCTCCTCTATATCAAGGAAGAGATCATTCTCGTTCTGGCCGTCAGTTCGTCTGAGCCGGCGCTCCCTACCTTGATGGAAAAGCTGGAGAGGCTGGGCTGCTCGCAAGCGCTGGTTGGGCTGGTGGTGCCTACCGGCTACACCTTCAATACCGATGGCAGCAGCATTTACATGACCCTGGCCGCGATGTTCGTAGCTCAGGCTACCAATATTCCATTGACACTTTCGCAGCAGCTAACCATCCTCGCTGTCGCCGTCTTAACCTCGAAAGGCGCCAGCGGAGTGCAAGGCGCCGCGTTTATCGCACTGGTCGGCACCTTGATGGTGATCCCCACCATCCCCGTCGCAGGCATGGCTTTGATCCTGGGCATCGACCGCTTTATGAGCATGTTCCGCGCCATGGTCAACATGCTCGGCAACGGAGTCGCCACCCTGGTGGTCGCGCGCTGGGAGCATGAGCTCGATCCAGTCGCACTTCGCCAAGCTCTTTCCCAGCGGAGTGAAGAGCAAGTGGCCGTCGGCGCCTGAACCGCCTATTTGCCTGCTTTCGCCTTAATGGCGTCGAACTCCTCGCCCGCCACGCGCATCCCCTCGGTATCCGCGTCCGGAACAAGCGTTCCATCGAACTCGTGATACAGCCGAACGGTGTTCATCACCAGCCGGTCCCGCGCACCAATCCAGTTGTCGTATTTACCTAAAGTGATCTGCGCGGCGGCCTGGCCTGGCCGCAGACCAGCGTCAAAACGCTTCCGCGCCTCGCGCTTGAACAGTTCCAGATATTGCCCCATGTCCGCCAGCTCTTTCTTGCCGCCAATTGGACCGTGGCCCGGCACAATCACGTCCACATCCATGCGCTGAATCCGATCTACGGCTTCGATCCACTTGGTTACGTGCCCGTTATGCGCAAACGGCGCGACGTAGAAGAACGCCACATCTCCGGCGAACAGAATCTTCTGCTGCGGCAGGTAAACCATGATGTCGCCCCAGGTGTGAGCCGGACCGCTGAAGATCAGCTCCACCGGCATGTTGCCGTAATAATATGTGAGCTTGTCGTTGAAGGTGGTCGATGGCGGCACGATCTTTCGCGGCTCACCCCCTTCCGCCCAACCGTCGCGCTTCTCCCATACCGGGTTTGGAATCGGTGTGGCCAGCATCGCCTCGCGGCAATAAGGATGCGACATGATCTCCGTGGGCGGGAAAAACGGAAGACCCCAGATATGGTCGCCGTGATGATGCGTAATCAGCACGCGCCGGATAGGCTTTCGAGGTGCGGTCTTCTGAATGGCCGCCAGGAACGCCTTCGATTGTAGCGGCGCGCCCAGCGAATCGATGGCCATCACGTGATCGTCCCCGACGATCAACCCGGCATTCGATACGCCTTGATTGAGCATGCCCGGACCGCCCGCCTGCACATATGCGAAAACATTGGGGGCCAGTTGCCGCATCTCGGTCTTCCAGGTCGGTACCTGCGATTGCCCTTTCAGGAAGGATGCAACGCCCAACCCAACGCTCGCCGCGCGGCAGATCGCTTCCCGTCGGCTCCATCTCTGGCTCATAATGTTTTGGCTCATTATGACCACTTACTTTAGCAGGTAGGGCCGCCAAACTACATTCAAAAATACTGTTCTGATATCGGTGTATATTGGACAGCAGGCCCCAGCCACGACAGTCTGAGAGGAGATTTCCATGGCGACTTCCGATAAGAATCCAGTCGACCGGCGCGGTTTCTTGAAAGGCGCGGCGGCCAGTGCGGCGCTGGCGGCCCAAGTCCCGCTCGCGGCACAAGTTCGCACTGCCGTCCCGGTGGCAGCGAAGCCTGCCGAACCAACTCCTGAGACCACCTCTTCTTCGCATGTCGAAGTGCTCACCAATGAGCGCCCCGGCTCCGACTTCATGTTGGACGTCATCAAGTCGCTGGGCATCGAGTACGCCACCGCGAACCCGGCCTCCAGTTGTCGCGCCCTGCACGAATCCATCATCAACTATGGCGGCAATAAGTCACCCGAACTGCTCACCTGCTGCCATGAGGAATCATCGGTCGGCATGGCGCACGGGTACGCCAAAATCGAAGGCAAGCCGATCCTGTCCATGGTGCATGGCACCGTCGGGACGCAGCACGCCTCCATGGCGATTTATAACGCCTTTTGCGACCGTGTACCCGCCATTGTCATTTTGGGCAACGAATTGGATGCCACCGCTCGCCGTAGCTTCGTCGAATGGACCCATGCCGCGCAAGACGCCGCCGTTATCATTCGCGATTTCACCAAGTGGGACGACGCTCCCGGTTCGCTGCAGCACTTCGCCGAGTCGTTCGTGCGCGCCTACAAAATCGCCATGACGCCGCCCATGGGGCCCGTGGCCTTGGTCGCCAACGGCAAGCTGCAGGAAGAACCCATCGAGGAAAGCAATCTGCGCATCCCCAAGCTGACCACCACCACTCCTCCGCAAGGCGATTCAGGCGCCATCGCGGAAGCCGCAAAGCAGCTCGTCAATGCGGAGAATCCGGTGATCGTCGCCGGCCGTCTGGCGCGCACGCCCAATGGCATCAAGCTGCTCGTGGAGCTGGCTGAAACACTGCAGGCGCCGGTGAATGACCAGCGCAATCGCATGAACTTCCCCACCCGCCATCCTCTGTATGGAGTCGGTGACATCGCCCAAGCGGACGTCATCCTGTGCCTCGAAGTCGAAGACATTTACATGTTGACTCACCGGGTATCTCCGCTCAACCGCATTGGTATGGATGCGCCCAAGATCCTCACCAAAGACGGCGCGAAGCTCATCAGCATCTCCTCGCTCGAACTTTTCCAGAAATCGAACTATCAGGATTTCGCGCGCTACAACGAAGTCGACATGGCCATCGCCGGTGACGGTGAGGCGACGCTGCCGGCGCTGATCGATGCCTGCAAGCGCCTGATCACCTCCGATCGCAGGCGGGCTCTCCAGGAACGCGGCGCGAAACTGGCCGAAGCCCACAAGCGCATGGAAGAACAGAATCGCCAGCAAGCCAGTCTCGGTTGGGATTCCAGCCCCCTTACCCCCGCCCGCGTATCGGCGGAGCTCTGGCCGCACATAAAGAATGAAGACTGGTCCTTGGTAGGCAACGACATGTTCTTCGGCCGCTGGCCGTCGCGGCTGTGGAACTTCGATAAACATTATCAGTACATCGGCGGCTCGGGCGGCGAGGGCGTTGGATATGGCGCGCCGGCTGCGGTAGGCGCTGCGCTCGCCAACAGGAAGTACGGCCGCTTCACCGTCAATATCCAGAACGACGGCGATTTAAACTACGCCCCGGGCGTCTTGTGGACCGCAGTCCATCACAAAATCCCGATGCTCACCGTCATGCACAACAATCGCGGCTACCATCAGGAGGTCATGTTCGTGACTACCATGGCCGCCCGCGCCAATCGCGATGTCACCCGCGCCGGTATTGGCACCAAGCTCATCGAGCCCAACATCGATTACGCAACCATGGCGAAAGGTTATGGCATGCAAGGCATCGGACCCATCACCAATCCTAATGACATCGCGCCGGCGCTGAAGCGCGCGGTCGAAATCGTGAAGAGCGGTGAGCCGGTTTTGGTCGACACAGTAACCCAGGGGCGCTAACGTATGAAGCTGTTGCTGGTCGTCGCAATGTTCTCGGCGGGATTAGTGGCGCAAGTCTCGGACACTCGAGCTACACTAGGCAGCGCCGAAAAGGGCAAACAGGTCTTCCTCAAGGATGGCTGCTACTCTTGTCACGGCTACGATGGTCACGGGGGTGTCGCGCCGAAACTCGCTCCCCGCCCCATCCCGGCTGTCGCGTTTATCGCCATCGTCCGTCATCCGCCGGTGAGCGCCATGCCGACCTACAGTCCCAAGGTCATGTCGGACGCCGAGTTAACGGACGTATGGGCCTACTTGAAATCGATTCCCGACCCGCCTCCGGTCAAGAATATTCCCTTATTGAATCAATAAGTCGAATCAGTAGGCCCCGGCCCGCGCACTACTTCATCGGCGAATAATCGGTCGCTTCCGCGAAAACCGAATCCACCTTCGTTACCAGCTTGCCGTTGGCTTCCGACTCTTTCTGTACCTTCTGCCACTCGGGGTCCATCCGGAATGCGTCCCACGACTTTTTCGCAGCATCACGACTGGGGAAAGACAAGATGTAGACCAGCGTGTTCTTCGACAATGGCTCATCGCTCGGCGCAAAGTAGCCTACGCTGTGCATCCCGTGTTTCTTGAAAATTTCAAGCGTGTGATCACGGAAGCGGCTGTGCAGCGCGTCCAACTTGCCCGGCTCCGCAGTGTAAGTGCGTATTTCAAAAACTTTGCCGTTGGTTCCGGCCGCGGCCGCCGTGGTCGTCCGTCCAAACCAGTAGCCCACCGCCAGAGCGGCTCCAATCGCTAGCAACACTAAAGAAATGTTTCTCGACATAGCTGTTTCTCTCCTTAAAGTCGTGTATCCTCGTCAGTCCTCAGACTGCTGAAAAGTATAGCATCTGAGCCGCGCCCGAATCCCGCGAATCTGATAGCATGAACAGAACGAGGTACCGCATGAGACGCATCGGCCTTGCCGCTCTGTTCACGGCTGTAGTTGCAGTTTCCGCCCCGGCGCCAAAGGATTCTGGCTCCAGTGTGACCTTTAACAAGGACGTTCTTCCCATCTTGCAGAAGAATTGTCAAAACTGCCATCGCCCCGGCGAAGTGGCGCCCATGTCGCTGATCACTTATCAGGATGCGCGGCCTTGGGCTAAAGCCATGAAAGCGGCTGTCGTTACTCAGAAGATGCCGCCTTGGTTCATGGACGCCAAATACGACGGTCACTTCTCCGATGTCCGCCGCCTCAGCGAGGCTGACACCAAAACGCTGGCTGCCTGGGCTGACAATGGAGCGCCTGAGGGCGACGTGAAGGATCAGCCTGCGCCCATCGCTTTCCAGGACGGCTGGAACCTCAAGCCCGACGTCGTTATCGAAATGCCAAATGTATTCCACGTTCCGGCTAGCGGAACCATCGAATACCAGTACATGCTGGTGAACTACACGTTCACCGAGGATACCTGGATCGCCGCCGCCGAAATGCGTCCCGGAAACACGCAGGTAGTCCATCACGGCGAGGTTTGGGTCCGGCCGCCCGGCTCCAAATGGATGGCCGGCGCGAAGCCCGGCGTTTCCTATCCTCTGCCCGAGATGCCTAAGCAACCCGCCGATTATATCGATGTCATCGGCAAATATAATCCCGGCCTCGGAGCGCAGACCTTCGTTTTCGGCGACTCCGCCAAGTTCATCCCCAAGGGCTCCGACATCGTCTTCGAGATTCACTACACCGCCGTCGGAAAAGCCGTGGACGAAAAAACCAAAGTCGGCCTGGTTCTCGCCAAAGGCCCACACAAAACCCGTTACTACATGTCCTATGGACCCCAGGCGATGAACCTCGTGATTCCGGCCGCCAACGGCAATGCCGAAGTCGTGAGCGAAGTCACCGTCGGAGAAGAAACCACATTGGTCTACGCGCAGCCCCATATGCACGTACGCGGCAAGGACTTTGAAGTGCGCGTCGTCTACCCGACTGGCGAGGCCGAGACGCTGCTCAAGGCGAAATGGGATTTCAACTGGCAGCTCGGCTACAATTTCGCTAAGCCCGTCGTACTCCCCAAGGGCTCCCGCGTGATCGCGATTTCCCACTTTGATAATTCGCCCAACAATCCGTTCAATCCTGATCCCACCAAAGAGGTCCGTTGGGGCCTTCAGAATTGGGAGGAGATGAGCAACTGCTTCATGGGCCTGATTATCGATGCCAAGACCGATCCTAAAAAGGTTTTCCTGCGCTCCGGCCCGAGTCTGTTGCCCCCCAGCGCTCCCGGCCCCACGCTCGCGGCGCTGGATTCGCCCAGTTCCAAATAGTCCGTCATCGACCGTAACGTTCGGCAAAGGGAACACGGAAATGGCCTACGTGATTGCCGTCGCGATCGGGTTTATTTCAGTAACGGCAAGCATTGTAGTATTTGACGAAGCCATGCGGATCTTGTTCTATTACGACGCGAGATACTTCATGGGCCGCTTCTGGTTCATTTCACTCCCGCTCATATCGTTCATCTTCGCGATCGGATTCTATCTGACGTTGCGGAAGCTACAGCGCCGCCGGCTGATCCGTTAGTGATGCCGGAATCGTATCACCACGCCAGTCTTGTATAATGATTTAACTTCAGTCTTCCCAAGGAGTGTCCCTTGTCGAGCGTCGCCAAATATCTCGGACCCGTGCTGTTCTTCGGAGCCACCCTGCTGCTTGCGCAAGGGCCCGGCGGCTATTATCCCGAGGCCGGCGTCGATCTCTCCGGAAACTGGGGCCCCGTATTCCACGAGGATGCTCATGAGCGCGGTCCCGGCCCTGAACTGGTGAACTATCTCGGCCTCCCCATCACCGACGGCGCGCGCATGTACGCTCTAGCCTGGGACGCCTCGCGTTTCACCGTACCCGAGCATCAGTGCGAAGTGCACATCGTCTCCTATATCTATCGCGGCCCGCTGAATGTGAAGATCTGGGATGAGCGCGACCCCGTCTCCCAAAAACTGGTCGCCATCAAGCAATACATCGACAACTACGAGCAGACCCGTACCATCTGGATGGATGGCCGCCCGCATCCTCCCGACGCCGCGCCCCACACCTGGATGGGCTTTTCTACCGGCAAGTGGGAAGGAAATATCCTGACCGTCTACACCACCCACCTCAAGCAAGGCTGGATTCGCCGCAATGGATTGCGCCATAGCGACCAGACCACGCTGGTCGAGCATTTCATTCGACACGCCGACCATATGATTCATGTCAGCATCGTAACCGACCCCCTCACATTGACCGAGCCGCTGGTCAAAAGTCAGGACTTCGTTCTCCGCGTTCAGACCGGCCAGGTCTGGCTCTACCCCTGTGAACCGGTAGTCGAAATCGAGCGCCCCCGCGGCGCGGTCCCGCATTATCTTCCAGGCCAGAACCCGGCCCTTCACGAGTTCGCCGACCATTTTAAGATCCCAGTGGAAGCCGCTCTAGGTGGCGCCGAAACCATGTATCCCGAGTACCAATCCAAATTGCCCAAGACCGCGCCCGCCGCATCGGCTGCGAAATAATCGTGGGTTATCCGATGAAGCTAACAGCCGTCGTTCTCATCCTTTCCTGTCTCGCAATCACGGCCCGCGCGCAGGAAGTCCAGACCATTCCCGTTCAGGGAAATGTCTACCTGATCACCGGCGCTGGTGGAAACATAGCAGTTCAAATTGGCGACCAGGGCGTCCTGGTCGTCGATACCGGCCTCGCGGGCACCAGCGACAAAGTTCTCGCCGCCATCCGCAAATTGTCCACCAAGCCGATTCAATATGTCTTGAACACTCACGTCCATGCCGATCACACCGGCGGCAACGAAGCTATCCGCAAGGCCGGCGCGACTTTCACTGGCGCCAATGTGACCGGCAATCTCGTCGACGTCTCCGTCGGGGCGCAGCTCTTCGCTCAGGATAATGTTCTGCAGCGCATGAACGCGCCATCCGGCTCCCAGCCTCCGGTTCCCACCGCCAACTGGCCGACGGAAACTTACATCTCTGGACAAAAGGCCATGTCCTTTAACAACGAGCCCGTGATCATGATGCACCAGCCCCACGCCCACACCGACGGCGACAGCCTGGTCTTCTTCCGGCGCTCTGATGTGATAGTCGCTGGCGACATCTTCGTCACCACGACTTACCCTTTTATCGACCTCGAACGAGGCGGCAGCATCCAGGGCGAAATCGATGCCTTGAACACCATTCTCGAGCTCGCTGTTCCCGGCCATCAGGACGAAGCCGGAACCTACATCATTCCCGGCCATGGGCGCATCTGCGATGCCCCCGACCTGCTCGAGTTTCGCGACATGGTCACCATAATTCGTGATCGTATTCAAGCCTCCATCAAAAAAGGAATGACGCTCGATCAGGTAAAAGCCGCCGGCCTCACCAAGGATTACGACGCCCGCTACAGTGCCAAATCAGGCATCGGAACCAGCGATAGATTCGTAGAAGCCGTTTACAAGAGCTTGAGCCAAAAGAAATAGCCATGAACCTAAAATTGAATTTCTGTTTGGCGCTGACCTCGGCCGCCCTTTACGCGCAAGTTGCCGCGCAAACTCCAGCGACGCCGAAAGCAGCCGCGCCGGTCGACCTCACCGGCTATTGGGTCTCTGCCGTCACCGAAGACTGGCTCTACCGCATGGTCACTCCCGCCAAAGGCGATTACACCAGCGTTCCGTTGAATGCCGAAGGCCGGAAGCTCGCCGATACCTGGAACCCCGCCGCGGACGAAGCCGCCGGCAATCAATGCAAAGCTTATGGCGCGCCCTTCATCATGCGCATTCCCGGCCGCGTTCACATCACCTGGCAAGACGACAACACGCTGAAGATTGAAAAGGACAGCGGTACGCAAACTCGCCTGTTCCACTTTGGCCCGACCGCGACCGGTCCAGGCGGCGATTGGCAGGGCCTTTCCGCCGCCTCCTGGGACATCGAGCCCGGCGGCCGTCGTGTCTACACCGGTGGCGGCTTGAAAGTCGTAACCAGCAAGATCAAACCCGGATATCTTCGTAAGAACGGCGTCCCCTATAGCGCCAACGCCGTGGTCACGGAATACTACGACCGCGTCAACGAACCCAATGGCGACGCCTGGCTGATTGTCGAAACCATCGTCGAAGATCCCGCTTACCTCACGCAGCCGTTCATCACCAGCACTCACTTCAAAAAGCAAGCCGACGCCACCGGTTGGAATCCGACGCCTTGTACGGCGCGGTAGCAAGGAGCTCCTTATGAAACAATTCGTTTGCCTGGCGTTCGCGGCTCTGCTGCCCTTGTCCGCCGCCAACAGGATTTATTTGAATCGCATTGGTCCCTCCGCCGCCGAGCTGTTTATCGCCAACGCGGACGGCTCCGGTGAGCGCAAGCTGTTCGCCAATTCGGGCTTTGACTACGATGCCTCTTTCTCCACGGATGGAAAGTGGATCGTCTTCACCTCCGAGCGCGCGGGATCGGCCGACGTTTATCGCGCGCACCCCGACGGCACCGGTCTCGAGCGTCTCACCGACGATCCCGCGTATGACGATCAAGCGTCCCTCTCGCCCGACGGCAATCACGTCGCGTTTGTCTCCACGCGAGGCTCCGGTACCACCGACATTTGGCTGCTCGATCTCAAAACCAAAAAGCTTCGAAATCTCACCAACACCGGGTCCACCAGCGCCCCGATCCTTGGCCCGCGCGGTAACTTCCATCCCAGTTGGTCGCCCGACGGCAAGTGGATCGCATTCTCGTCCGACCGTAACACCGAATTCAAAGCTCATCCCAAAGGCTGGGAGCATGTGCAGGCCGCCAGTATCTATGTCATCCAGCCCGATGGCAAGAACCTGCGCCGCATCACGCCCACTGGTACGTTTGCAGGCTCGCCCAAATGGTCGGCCGACGGCCAGCGCATTGTCTTCTATGAAATGCCTGTCGATCAAACTTTCAACGCTCGACGCGGAGGCGGCGGCCCCGACGTTCCCCCCTCCCAGATCGTTTCAATCGATGTTGCCACCGGCGCCAGAATCGAACACACCTCCGGCCCCGGCCTCAAAGTCGCCCCCCAGTTCTTGACCTCCGACCGCGTCGCGTATCTTGTCAAAGGCGGCGACCATCCCGGTCTCGCATACACTACCGGCGAACCCGGACCCACAGGCTTGATTCGCAACCCAGCCTGGTCGCCCGACGGCAAGCAAGTAATTTATACGAAGACCAGTTATGCTGCCCGCGCCCACAACTCCCCCCTGTTCGGCAAGGATCCGCAATTCGAGCTCCGCTATTCGGATGTCTTCCCTACTTTCTCTCGCGACGGCCGCCTCGCAGTCACCGAATTTGAGGGCGGCTTGAGCAATGCCGAAGCTCCGCTATCGGTTATGGACGCCGATGGTTCGCACGCTCAGCGCATCTTCCACGAAAAGAATGGCGCCACTATGTCGCCCACGCTGGTCGCCCGATGGCCAGTGGATCGCGTTCGGATTTGGATCGTTCTTCAACGCCCGCCAGAACAAGCCCGCCCACTTGATGATGGTCCGCGCCGACGGCTCGGAGCACAAAGACCTCACCAATGGCCCCGCCAACAGCGGTTTTCCCAGTTGGTCGCCCGACGGAAAACGGATCGTCTTCCGCGTCTGGGGCGACGAGCACGGCCTGCGCATCTTGAATCTGGAAGACAACTCGGTGAAGACGCTCACCAGCGATTACGACAACTTCCCGTCCTGGTCGCCCTCGGGCGATCGCATCACCTTCACCCGCGCTTTCAATCACGCGTTCGATATTTTCTCGATGCGGCCCGATGGCAGCGATCTCAAGCAATTGACCGACGCTCCCGGTAACGACGCCCACACCACTTGGTCGCCCGATGGCAAGTACCTGCTGTTCAGCAGCTCGCGGCTCGGTTTCAAAGATGAATCGCCGCTCTATGAACATGCCCCGCAACCCTACGGCGAGCTGTTCGTCATGAACGCCGACGGTTCCGGCCAACGGCCTCTCACGGATAACAACTGGGAGGATGCCACACCCGCCTGGGAGCCTGTGGTCCGGGTTCATGGAGGTACAAGATGAAGACCCGCTCGCTCTCGTTAACCATCGTCGCGGTTTCTATCCTGGCCGCGTTCGTCATTCTTCGCAGCAACCAGTCAACCGCCGCGAAGCTTCCGCCGTTGCCCACCCAAAAGAACGCGAAGGCGATCTTGAACTCCACTCATCGGCACCGCGAATGGGCGGCTGGGGCTTTCATCGTGTATCCGGAACGCTCGGACCGCGCTCCGGTCGTGCTCCTCAGCGACGACAGTTCCCCTGCCAGCGACTGGATTCGCGCTGTCGGCGATCACGTTGCCGCCCAAGGCTACATCGCTGTCGTGCCCGACGTCTCGTCGCGGGCAGACCGTGACGCCGCTCGCAAATACGCGCTTTCACTCCCCGCCTCCAACGGCAAAACTGCCGACCTCCGGTTCGACTCCGGCTCCGGCGACGTCCGAGTCGACGGTAGACAACCACTCGCCTGGCCGCAAGCCATCGCTCTCCTCAACCATCAGACCGGCAACCATCCCGTCATCGGCGTGAACCCCAACGTTCCCGAGGACCATTCAGCGCACATTGCGATGGCTATGGCGCAAACCACCGGCGACAAGAAGGGCGGTCCCTTTGGCGGCCGCGGCTATCCGACCGGCAAACCCTCCGACCTTCCGGCCGGCATCTTCACCGCCAAGAACGTCCTGGCGAATTCCAAACTGCGCAAAGAGTTCGTTGACATCCCGGTAGGCAGCGTCAAGCTCCACACCTGGATCGAATATCCCGACGGCAACGACAAAGCCCCGGTCGTCATCGTCATGCAGCACGGCCCCGGCCTCGACGATTGGCAGCGTGCCTTAGCCGATCAGTTGGCCCTCCAGGGTTTTATCGCCGTTGCTCCCGATCTTTTCTCCGGCCTCGGACCCAATGGCGGCAACTACGATTCTTTCTCCGGTCCCGACGACGTTCTCCGCACCAACGGACGCCTCACGCAGGACGAAGGCATGCGCCGCTACAAGGCTGCTTGGGAATACGGTATGAAGCTTCCGCGTACCAACGGAAAAAGTGCCACCGTCGGATTCTGCGCGGGCGGCGGCTACAGCTTCCGCTTCGCCGGTGAGGTTCCCGACATCAACGCTGCCGTGGTCTACTACGGCACACCGCCCGACGAAGCCATCATGGCGCGCATCAAAGCACCAGTTCTCGGATTCTATGGCGACGATGACGCGCGTGTAACCGCCACCGTAGAACCGGCCAGCGCTGCCATGAAGAAGCTCGGAAAAACTTTCGAGCCTCACATCTACCCGCATGGCACGCACGGCTTTCTCGAATACCAGGACGTTGGTGGAAACCCCGCGGCTACATCCGACTCGTGGGCCCGCACCATCGACTTCCTGAACCAATACACCAAGTAACACGACTATGCGACTCTTCGCCTGCGCCGCCTTCCTCGTCGCGTCCTCCGCCCTCCCCCAATCCCCATCCACGCCCGCTCTCCCCCCGATTCCTCTTAGCCCCGGCGGGCCTCTGTCCTCCAACGTCACGCTTCCGCCCCCTCCCGCCAAGCCCAATCCGCTCGATAAACTCACTCCCGTCACGGATGCGCAGCTCCAGAATCCGCCCGACGGCGAGTGGCTCACCTGGCGCCGGACTTACGACGACCTGGGCTTCAGCCCGCTCAAGCAGATCGACCGTGGCAATGTCTCGGGACTCCGCGTGGCCTGGACCTGGTCGCTGCCCAACGGCCCTAACGAAAACACGCCTCTCGTCCACGATGGCGTAATCTTCGTCCACAGTTTTGGCGATCGTGTTCAAGCACTCGACGCCGTCACCGGTGATTTGCTGTGGCACTATGCGCGGCAGCTTCCCGAAGCCAACCGGCCCAACGTCAAACGGAATCTCTCCATTTATGCTGGTACGCTCCTGGTCCCCACTTCCGATTCGCACCTCGTAGCGCTCGATATCAAGACCGGCCGCGTTGTCTGGGACCGCGAGATTGGCGACTACAAACAAAATCGCGTGTCCGGCGGACCGCTCGTCGCCAAAGCTAAAGTCATGCAAGGCGTCACCGGATCATCGCCCGGCGGAAACTACATCATCGCCCTCGATGCCGCTACCGGCCAGGAGGCCTGGCGCTTTCATACCATCGCGCGGCCCGGGGAGCCCGGGGGGGAAAGCTGGAACGGCCTGCCGCTCGAAAAGCGCAACGGCGGATCGGTTTGGACTGCCGGCAGCTACTATCCCGCCCTCAACCTCGCCTATTTCGGCATCGCCCAGACTTACGATACCGGTCCTCTGCTGCATCCCTCCAAGCAACCCGGCATCACTAATGACGGGCTCTACACCGATTCCACTGTGGCCCTCAATCCCGACACCGGCAAACTGGTCTGGTATTTCCAGCACATGCCCAACGATCAATGGGATCTCGATTGGGCCTTCGAACGCCAATTGATCAAACTGCCCATCAACGGAACCACCCGCACGGTCGCCGTGACCGCCGGCAAGGAAGCCATCTTCGACGCCGTCGACGCGGCCACCGGCAAATATGATTTCTCCATTGACCTCGGGCTTCAGAACGTCGTCACCGCCATCGATCCCAAGACCGGCGCCAAAACAATCAATCCCAAAGTTGTTCCCGGCGGAGGCAGCAACCCGATCCTGGTCTGCCCGCACGCCGGCGGCGCCAAGAACTGGATCCCTTCGTCCTACAATCCCGACACCAAGATTCTTTATGTTCCTCTGGTCGAATCTTGCATGGAGTTGATTCCCACGCCCGAAGGCAAGCGTCCCTTTCTGTCCTCCGGTCTCAATTCCACCATTCGGCCGCGCCCGGATAGCGACGGAAAATATGGACGCTTCGAAGCCATCAACCTGCTGACTCGTGAGGTCGTCTGGACCCAGCGCCAGCGCGCGCCGCAAACCACTGGAGCGCTTGCAACAGCGGGCGGCATAGTATTCAACGGCTCGCTCGACCGCTTCATCCGCGCCTATGATGACTCGAATGGAAAAGTGCTTTGGGAAATGCGGCTCAACGACGTCCCCAGTTCCTGCCCGATCACCTACACCGTGAATGGCAAGCAGTACATCGCCGTCGTCGTCGGCAATGGCGGAGCTCATGCCGTCACTTGGCCGGCCCTCGTCCCCGAGATCCAGAACCCGCCCGACCACGGCGCCGCCCTGTGGGTCTTCGAACTGCCCCGTTAATTTCACAATCTTTTTACAAGCCTTCGCGCGGCCCGCGAGTCTACCCTTCACCGGAGGTTCGCACCATGACTCACCGCGCTTGCGTTCGCATGCTTGTTGGCGGATTGATTCTGTCGCCTGCTCAACTGTTCTGCGCCAGCATGTTTTTCGAGACTAACCTGACTTCCGACCTGCCTGGCGTAGCCCAAAACCGGGATACTAACCTTGTTAATCCATGGGGAATTGCTTTCGGTCCCACCACGCCAATCTGGGTTGCCGACAACCATTCGGGAATGTCCACTGTCTATAACGGCGCCGGCCAGCCAGCTCCATCTGGAAACCCGATCCAGGTCACCATTCCTCCTCCGAAGGGTGGCACACCACCTGCCGCCCCCACCGGTATCGTCTTCACAAATGCAGGCTTCGACGGATCGCACTTCATCTTCGCGACCGAAGACGGCACCATCTCGGCATGGAGCGGTGGTTCGAGCGCCGCTCTTGAAGTGGACAACTCCCCGTCCGGCGCCGTCTACAAAGGACTTGCGCGCGTTGGCACTACGCTGTTTGCGGCCAATTTCAACAGTGGAAGTATCGACGTCTTCGATACCAACTTCGCGCCCACTACAGCGCCGGGCGGATTCGCCGACCCCAACATACCTGCTGGTTACGCGCCGTTCGACATCCAAAACATCGGGGGATTGCTTTACGTCACCTATGCCAAACAGGACGCCGCCAAACACGACGACGTAGCAGGCCTCGGCAATGGCTTCGTCGATATTTTCAATACCAACGGCGTTCTGCAAAAGCGGCTGATTTCCGGCGGACCGCTCGATTCGCCCTGGGGGCTCGCTGTCGCGCCAGCCGGTTTTGGATCGTTCGGAAACGATCTGCTGGTGGGCAACTTCGGCGACGGTATGATCAACGCTTTCGACGCCAACAACGGAACCTTCCTCGGCACACTCCGGGACGCCAACAACAATCCGATCGATATCCAGGGCCTGTGGGGTCTCGCGTTTGGAAACGGCACGAACGGCGCCGGCGCCAACTCGTTGTACTTCACCGCGGGCATTCCCGGCTCCGGCATGGTGGAAGACCATGGTCTGTTCGGCAACATTCAACAAGTGCCGGAACCAGCCTCTCTGTTGACCTGTGGCGGCGCTCTGCTCCTATTGCTGGGGGCTGCCCGGCGTCGGCGCGAGACATAGTTCGACTTGCGACACAGGCCGATCTCGCCCGTGTGGCCGTGATAGACTGAATGGCCGAAACCGAGGGATTATGACCAACACGGTTTTCGGCACGCTCGCCGTTCTCCTGTTTACAGGGATTGGCTCTCAGCTTGTACAAGCCCAAACTGTTACCGATTGGACCGGCTATTACACCATGGCCAATCGCAAAGATCTCGCCGGCACCACTTTCAAGCAGGACGCACCCGGCGAAGAATTGAACAAGCTCATCATTCCTCACTTGCAGCCGTGGGCCAAGGCTCGCATGGAAGCGACTGATGGCGTGGCCGATGACACCGGCCAGGTCTGCCTTCCGGATGGAATCTTCCGCTATCCCAGCATGGCCGGCCGTTTCCAGTGGCTGCAGACACGCGACCGCATCGTGATGGTCTTCGGGGACATCAACACCGCCGGCGTCCGGCGGATTTATCTCAACCGCCCGCATCCCAAGAACCCCGTCCCTAGCTGGAATGGCGATTCGATCGGCCGCTGGGATGGCGCCACGCTGTTGGTCGACACCACCGGGTTCAACGACAAGTCCTGGTTGTTCGGCGGCATGGAGCCTCACACCGAAGAAGCTCATCTGATCGAGCGGATCCGCCGCGTCGCCAACGATACGCTCCTCGAGATCAATATCACGGTTGAGGATCAGCACGCCCTCACCACCGCCTACACCTACAACCGCTACTACAAGAAGCAGCCCGACACCGCGGAAATGCCGGAAGACGTCTGCAATGAAGACGCCGACACCTGGAAGCACTGGCGCAATGAGGCCCTGAAGAAGCAACTGGACCGCTCCAGGATCGTTAAATGAAAATGCTGGCCGCGCTCTTCTTCGCATCGCTCTTGCTGGCCCAGCCCGATCTTCAAGGCGTCTATCAATCCGTCCCCGATGGCGCCGCGCTTCCTGGCGGATTGAAGAACAGCGGATCGCCCTCCGCCGTCAGTTTGCTGCCGCAGGCCGCCCAGCAAGCCAAGTCGATCGACCTGAAAAAGGATCCTTGGAAAGCCTGCCAGCCCGTCGGTCCCTTCCGTATGATGGCCAAGGATCAGACCAAGATTGAGCTGGTGCCGGTGACCGGGATGCTCGTGATCCTGTTCGAAGACCTGTCGCACGGTATGTCCCGCACCATCTACCTCAAGCGCGGGCATCCGGCGAAACTGGAGCCCACCTGGCTCGGCGATTCGATAGGCAAGTGGGAAGGCGACACGCTCGTGATCGACACCATCGGTTTCAACGACCGTACCTGGCTGAATGAGGAAGGAGCCCAGCATACCGACGCTCTCCATCTGGTCGAGCGCATCCGGCCCGTTCTGGGCGGTCACTACATCGAATATAAAATAACAGCCGACGACCCCAAGGCGCTCTCGAAGCCATATACCTACACCCGCTACTACAAAAAGCTCGATACCGAGGTGCTGGACGATCCCTGCCAGGACGAACAGTGACCCAGGTTGCACTCGCCATTTCTGTCCATCCTGCCTCCCCCGGGTGTATCCTTTGATTGATCCCCTAGCGCCTTGATCCCAGTTGGGAGGACCCTCGATGCCATCCACCACACGCGCCGCCATCATCAACGTCAGCCGCCGGGCATTCTTCCAAACCATAACCGGGGGCGCAGGCCTCGCACTTGGGTTCGTTTTTGCGAGTCGTACAAAGCTGGCCGCCCAGCAGTTCGGAGGCGGCGTCGGGTTCGCTCCCCCGCCCGCCAACAAGCCCAGCGCCTACATACACATCGCCCCAAACGACACCGTCACATTTCTCATCTCCAAGTCCGAGCTCGGCCAGGGCACCGTCACTTCCCTCTCGCAGCTACTAGCCGACGAACTCGATTGCGACTGGCAGAAGGTCCGCACCGAATTTGCGCCGGTAGACCCTGCCTCCTATGGCCCTCTCCAAGGTGTCGTCGGCAGCATGAGCATCCGTACTCTCTGGATCCCGCTGCGCAAGACCGGTGCGACCGCCCGGGCCATGCTCATCCAGGCCGCCGCTCAGAAGTGGGGCATCGACCCATCCCAGTGTCAGACCCAGAATGGGTTCGTTTTTTCGAGTGCCACAAATGCGCGTCTCAGCTATGGAAATCTGGTGCAAGATGCTTCGATTCTTCCAGTTCCAGCGAACGTCCCGCTCAAGGACCCCCAGCAGTTCAAGCTGATCGGGACCTCCGTCAAGCGCCTCGACACCCGCGACAAGGTGACCGGCCGCGCCCAGTTCGGCATCGACGCCCGTCTTCCGGACATGGTCTATGCCGTCATCGAACGCTGTCCGGTCTTCGGCGGCAAAGTGATCAGTTTCGATGGGTCCAAGGCCAAGGCCGTCCCCGGCGTCAAGGACGTCGTCCAGGTCCCCAGCGGCGTCGCGGTTATTGCCGACAGCACCTGGGCCGCCATGCAGGGCCGCCGTGTGCTCGAGATCAAATGGGACGAAGGTCCCGGCGCCGTCGTCACCAGTGCAACCATCAGCAAGCTGTTTGCCGACCGTGTCCAGCAGCCTGGCGTGACCGCCCGGAAAGAAGGCGATGCCGCGGCCGCCCTCGCCGCCGCCCCGAAGAAAATAGAGGCCGTCTACGAGGCGCCCTTCCTCTCCCATGCGCCCATGGAGCCCATGAACTGCACCGCGCACGTTCGCCCCGATAGCTGCGAAATCTGGGCTTCCACGCAGATGCAGACCCCGTCCCGCGACGCCGCGGCCCAGGTCGCCGGTCTCCGGCCCGACCAGGTTAAGGTCAAGACCCTCTACGCCGGCGGTGGATTCGGTCGCCGCGCGCGCGTCGATTATGTTGCCGAAACGGTCGAAATAGCGAAGATTACCGGCGTTCCAGTCAAGCTTACGTGGTCGCGCGAAGACGATATGCAGCACGATTGGTACCGCCCGGCCGCTTACGTCAAGTTCCGTGCCGCGCTCGACCCCGATGGCTGGCCCACCGCCTTCGCCGCCAACATTGCCTGCCAGCCCTTCCCGACCGCCGAAAATGGCCTTTCCCGAACCGCCGTCCAGGGTTTTGACGACCTCCGCTACTCCATCCCCAACCTGCAGTTCGATTATCACCTCGTCAACACGCACGTCCCTGTGAGCTATTGGCGATCCGTCGGTCACTCGCAGAACGGATTTTTTATTGAGAGCTTTATTGACGAAATGGCCGCAGCCTCCGGCAAGGACCCCGTTGAATTTCGGCGCCGTCTTCTGGCCCGCACGCCCCGCCTGCTCGGCGTCTTAAATCTCGCTGCCGATAAAGCCGGCTGGGGTAAGCCGCTGCCCACGGGCCGATTCCAAGGTGTCGCCGCCATCAACAACATTGGTAGCTTCAACGCGCAGGTCGCCGAAGTCTCCCTCGACCGTGGACAGTTGAAAGTCCACCGCATCGTCTGCGCCATCGACTGCGGCCACGTAGTCAACCCCGCCATCGTTCAGCAGCAGATCGAAGGCGCTATCGTCTTCGGACTGGCCGCCGCGCTCAAAGGCGCTATCACGATCGACCGCGGACGCGTCCAACAGGCCAATTTCGACAAGTATGACGTCGTCCGGCTGGACGAAATGCCTCAGATCGAAGTTCACATCGTGCCCAGCACGGAAGCTCCGGGTGGAATCGGTGAAGCCGGCACTCCCGGGATCGCTCCTGCCATCGCCAACGCTGTCTTCGCCGCAACAGGCCGGCGCGTCCGCAAGCTGCCGATCCACAGCGCGGATCTGGTCTAGCCGCCATGCTTCTCCGTCTGTCCTGCGCGCTGGTGCTTGTCTCCGGCGCAGCCTTCGCCTGGCAATCTCCGGCGATTTCCGACTGGCCCATGTACAACCGCGACTACGCTTCCACGCGCTTCTCGCCGCTCACGCAAATCAAGCCCGGAGAATGTCGCGAACCTTCATCAGGTTTGCTCTTATGTTCTTCCCGAGCCTGCGGTGGAATTCGAGAGTAGCCTCGTCGCGGTCGCCGGAACCCTGTACTTCACTACCTTCGAATTTACTTACGCCGTCGATGCCTCGAACTGCGCGCTGAAGTGGCGCGTGAAGCATCAACTCAGTGGGCCCTATGGTCTGGTCGGCACGACCCGCGGCGTCGCGCTCTTAGGAGACCGCATCTTCCGTGGTTTCCGCGACGGCAATATCATCGCCTATAGCACCACCAACGGCGAGCAGCTCTGGTCCACTAAATTGAAAACTCCCGACGGCGTCGATGCCACCATTGCCGCATCGCCCCTCGCCTGGAACGGAATGGTGTTCATCGGAACATCCGGCGCCGAGCAAGCCTGTCAGTGTGAGATCGCCGCGCTCGATGCTAACACCGGCAAGATTCTGTGGACCTTCGCGCTCATCCCCACTGGCGATGCTCCCGGCGCGGACTCCTGGCCGAAGGGCGCTCGCGTAGGCGGCGGTTCCAACTGGACCAGTCTCTCCCTCGACACCGCTTCGGGCGCGCTCTACATTCCAACCGGCAACCCAGGTCCCGATTTCTCGGGCGAATATCGGCCCGGCGCTAACCTTTATAGCGGCTCCGTGGTCGTGCTCGACGCCAAGTCCGGCGCGCTCCGCACTTGGTATCAGCTCGTTCCGCACGACGTGCATGACTGGGACCAGGCCGCCACGCCCGCTCTCATCACCACCAAAGCCGGTCAGCGCCGCGCCATGGCCGCCGGCAAGGATGGCTTCCTGCACTCGATCGACACCACCGCCGGCAAGGTCGCCTGGAAGACGGCCGTAACCACCATCGAGAATATCGACGCGCCACTCACTGCCGAAGGCACCCATTTTTGCCCCGGCACTACCGGCGGTGTGACTTGGAACGGCCCGGCGTATTCGTCCGCCACCAACCTGGTTTACGTGAACAGCATCGACCGCTGCACTACTTTGAAGATGGACACCAAACTGCCCACCTACGAACCGGGCAAAGCATTCCTGGGCTCGGTGGACGGCTTTGGCATTAAAGATTCCCGCAACCTCGGCTGGCTCGTCGCGGTCGATGCCGATTCTGGCGCCGTTCGCTGGCGTTACCAGGCTGCCACTCCGATGGTTGCGGGCATAGTCGCAACCGCCAGCGGACTGGTACTGACCGCCGATCTCAACGGCGATTTTTTAGCCTTCGATGCCGCCACCGGAAAACTCCTCCATCGCGTCGCGACCAAACAGCCGGCCGGCGGCGGTGTGATCACCTACCAGGCCGGAACTCAGCAGCGCGTCGCTGTCGCGGCCGGCCTCAATTCCAGCATTTTTGAGACGAAGGGCCAACCGCAGGTGGTCGTGTTTGGGTTGTAAACTTTAGCGTGCCTCCCGTCATCGATTTCCACGCCCACGTCATCGAGCCCGAGGTCTTCAAGCAATGTATCGGGCACAGTGTCGCCACTGGATTCGGCGCGCGCCCCATGCCGCTTCCTCAGAAGGACTCGCCCGGGTGGCATCTGTTCGGCGGCATGCTAGACCCGGCGATCCAAATCGCCGACATGGATCGCAAAGGAATCGACAGGAATGTTATCTCCACCAGCACAGTAGTCCAGAGTTCCTGGTGGGCTGAGCCGAAACTTGCAGCCGAGTTGGAACGACGGGCCAATGAACGTATAGCCGAGTGGGTCGCGCAATATCCCACCCGATTCACCGGCAGCTTCACGCTTCCGATGCAGGATATCAATCTCGCCCTGGCAGAACTGGACCACGCCGTCTCACGCCTCGGGTTGAAAATCGCGAACGTTTCCTCCAACGTTGGCGGCGTCTACCTGGGCGATCCGAAATTCCGCCCCTTCTGGGAGGCGGTCCGCGATCACAAAGTCACCGTCCTGATTCATCCGCACGGTGTCACCGATCCACGCTTTCAGAAATTCGCGCTGTGGAACGGCGTAGGCCAGCCGATCGAAGAAACCATGGTGATGACATCGCTTATCTACGAAGGAATCTTCGAAGCGTTCCCCGATGTCACAGTAGTTATCGTGCACGGCGGCGGCTATCTTCCTCACTACACCGCCCGGCTGGATCGCAATGTCACTGCTCATCCAATCTCGGCGCAAAACATCAAGCGGCTGCCCACCGATTATTTGAGCTGCTTCTATTACGACTCCTGCGTCTATAGCCCCACCGTGCTCGAAGCTCTGATTCGCCGCGTCGGAGCCGGCCGGATTATCCTCGGCACCGACTATCCGTTTGGCGAGGACGATCCCGTTGGAACCATTCGCCAGTGCGTCGGCGTCACCAACGACGACGTCGATAAAATCGTCAGCCACACTCCAGCTGCCTTGTTGAATCTTGCGATATGATCGGCATGAATGTCTCCCGAGCATAGTCACGATCATGACCACCAGGACGTTCCTTCCGACCCCGCGCTACGTGTCAAAGCGCTCGAGTCGCTGCTGGTGGAAAAAGGTCTGGTTGATCCCGCGGCGCTCGATGCGCTGATCGATACCTATGAGCACAAGGTCGGCCCGCGCAACGGCGCTCAAGTGGTGGCGCGCGCCTGGGTCGATCCCGCCTATAAACAACGCCTGCTTAGCGACGCTACTAACACCATCGCCGAGCTTGGCTATGGCGGCCGTCAGGGCGAGCACATGGTGGTGGTAGAGAACACGCCCCAAGTGCATAATCTCGTAGTCTGCACTTTGTGCTCCTGCTATCCCTGGTCGGTGCTGGGCCTGCCGCCGGTCTGGTACAAGTCTGCCCCTTATCGTTCGCGTGCGGTCATCGATCCGCGCGGCGTGCTGCGTGAGTTCGGCGTCGATCTTCCCGCGGAGACCGAAGTCCGTGTCTGGGACAGCACAGCCGAGCTGCGCTATCTGGTGTTGCCCGAAAGGCCGGCCGGCACCGAGAATCTGAACGAGGAACAACTCGCCGCGCTCGTCACGCGGGACGCGATGGTCGGCGTGGGAAAGGTAAAGGCATGAACGGCATTCACGACCTGGGCGGCATGCAGGACATGGGACCCATCCATCACGAAGAGAATGAGCCTGTGTTCCACGCGCCCTGGGAAGGCCGGTCTTTGGCGTTGAACCTCGCAGCCTCCGCGTGGCGCAAATGGAACATCGACGCGGGTCGCCACCAGATTGAGCTCATCGCTCCCGTGGACTATCTGCGCATGAGCTACTACGAGAAGTGGGCGCAAAGGTTGCAAGAACTGTTGGTCAAAACCGGGCTGGTTACGCAGGCGGAGCTCGACAGCGGCAAACCAGCGCCGGGATCGTCGAAGGCTACTCCGGCGCTCACGGCCGAGAAGGTGCCGTTCGTGCTTCGCAGCGGCGGTCCCGCGAGCCGCAACGTAACTGGACCGTCACGGTTCACAGTGGGCCAGCGCGTTCGCGCGCGCAATATCAATCCAACCGGTCACACGCGGCTTCCGCGCTATGCGCGTGGCAAGACCGGAACCATTCATTTGGACCATGGTGCCTACGTGTTCCCCGATACCAACGCGCATTTCCTCGGCGAAAAGCCGCAGCATGTTTATTCGGTTCGCTTCCCGGCGCAAGAGCTCTGGGGAGAGCAGGCGTCTCCGCGTGACGCGGTCTATATCGATATGTGGGATGACTATCTTGACCATGCCTGATCCACTTCCGGAGACCGATCCGGTATTCGCCGAGCCGTGGGAGGCTCAAGCCTTCGCGCTAGCGGTACGGCTCTCTGAAGAAGGGCATTTCACTTGGAAGGAATGGGCGGCGGCGCTCGCCACTGAGCTCAAAGGCGCTAAAGACCGCGGCGAACCCGACGATGGCTCCCGTTATTATCACCATTGGCTGGCAGCGCTCGAGCGGCTGGTTGCCGCCAAGGGCTTAACCGATCCCGGCGCAATGCTCGCCCGTAAAGAGGCCTGGGCCGATGCCTACCGGCACACGCCGCATGGAAAGCCGGTCGAGTTGTCCGCGGTCAAATCCAGAACCTGATGCTCTTCCGTTTATTCGTCTGGTACGGCGAGACGCCGATCGCCCACGCCATGAATTCGTCCGAGTGGATGTTTCCGCTCGTCGAAGTTATTCATATGATCGGGATAGTCCTTCTGGTCGGAACCGCCGTCATTCTGGATCTCCGTCTACTCGGCCTTCGCCTGCAGACTATGCCGGTTTGGGAGCTGGCTTCCGATCTCATGCCCTGGACCACGGCCGGATTGGTGACAATGCTGCTCACCGGGCCGCTGCTGCTTTCTACGGATGCCGACCGTTATTACGACAGCTACGAATTCCGATTCAAGATGGCCTGTCTCATCCTGGTCCTTTTGTTCGACGTGGTGGTGCATCGACGAGTAAGAGCGAAGGACAGTACAGCAGGCCCGGGATTGCAGCGCTTCGCGGGCGCAATGTCGCTGCTCTTGTGGAGCTGCGTGGTGCTCGGCGGCCGGGCCATCGGAATCCTGATGTATTCGGTGGCGAAGTAGCATTTACAAAATGTCTGTATTGTCGATTTGCCAGGCGCTCGAAGCAACGTGGATCGGTACCGTGGTGCGCGAAACCTATTGGGGCTACGCGACTCCCCAGCTCCTACATCTGCTCGGCATGGCATTGTTCGGAGGAGCCGTGGTGGTGGATGATCTGCGGCTCCTAGGTCGTCTGCGCCGGCCGGCGTTTTCGGAACTTTCCAGACAGCTTATGCCTCTCAAGTGGCTCGGCTTCGTCGTCGTTGTGGGAAGCGGCCTGGCGCTATTCATGTCCGACGCCACGCGCCTATACCGCAACTGGGCGTTTCTGGTAAAAGCCGTTCTGCTGCTTTTGGTAGCGCTGAACGCCTGGGTTTTTCGCGCCGCCGTTTATCGCGATCTGGCGAAATCGGACGAGATGCCATTCGGCGCCAAACGCTCTGCGGCCCTGTCACTGCTGTTGTGGTTCACGATCATCGTCGCCTCCCGGTTGATCGGGTTCGTCGGACCGGAATACTAGCACATGCGGCTCGTTGTTCTATTGGCCCTGGCCGGCGCCGCTACCGCGCAAGCGCCTTCTTCGTACAAGCCGTTCGGAGTGCTGGCCGACGTGATGCAGAGCATCCTGCTTCCGAACTCTGAGGTCGTATTCGGCGTGACCCGCACCGCTCCGAAGAACGACATGGAGTGGGCCAATGTCGAAAGCAGCGCGGCGGTGCTGGCCGAGTCGGGTAATCTCCTTCTCATGCGCGGCCGCCTTCGCGAGAACGGCAAGCCGGTTCCGGTACAGTCAGCCGACTGGAAGAAGCGAGTGCAAGCGCTGGTGGATTCTGCAAAAGGGGCGCACAAGGCGGCGCAATCCAAAGATCCAGAAGCGGTGTTCGTAGCGTGCGAACCGTTGTACCAGGCGTGCTTCGGTTGTCACCAGGCATATCGGTTTTGTCCGACTTGCCCGGAGGCAGCGCCCCCTGAAAAATGATCGACGCGGCCTAGCGTGCTGCCGGAGCAGGTTTGCTGAACTTCCCGGCGTCGATCGAGACGTTGGGCTGCACGTCCGTGAGAGTGTACTCCTCGCGGCCGCTCAACCATCCGTAGGTCCATTTATAAGGCAGCATGACTCCGGCAACTGACCGATAGTCAGAGTAATCGAATTGGACCGGAACGCGGCCGACCGCCGAGGCGGCGTAATGGATCACTCGTGTCAGCAAGCCTGTCTGCTTATCGAAATAGAATGTGGCGATCATCCGCGACGCGCCGGTGGCTTGCACGACATTGACGTCGCGGCCGTCCAGAGTGGTTGGATAACTGACGCGCCAATTGTTGAAGAACTGCTTCAGGCGATCCGGAAAGGCCAACTGGGCGTCGAGTTTGGCGCCTTCCAGCGCGCCTCCCGTCAGAGGAAATTCAGGAGCGACCGTGAGCGGCAATAAGACCCACGCGTCACGGCCATCGAAGGTTTTTACCAGATCGCCTTCACGCTGGTGAACGACGGTGGCGAGTTGGTTGGGCGCTTTCGCATAGACCTCAAACGTGTCCGACCGGGCTTCCCCAAACAGCTGGCTGGTGCCTTTTGCAGAGTAGCTGGTTAGTTTCGAAAGCCGGTCCGCGCCGCCGAGAGCCTGGATGTACTTGTCAAAAATCTGATCGATGGTGGGCGGGGCCGAGTTGGCCTGCGCGGTCGGCAGGACATCCGGCGGGACGATGACAGGCTCAGAGGCGTAGATGGTGTCGATGGACGGCGTGATAGCCGGGTTGGGAGTCCCGCGGTGGCAAGTCCAGCACGTAACGACCTGGCGTCCACCGAAGCTCTCCTTGTTAATCGCGTTCACCATCCGCACCATGCGGCGGGCAGTCTGCTTGCGTGGCGGGTCGTCCTCCCATTTCGGATTGGAAGTTCCTGCGCCGGTATGGCAGTCGCCGCAGCAGACGGTCAGCGCAGCCGAGAAGAGGCCCATCGTTCCCATGAACTCATCGACGGGAATCCCTTTCAGCACTTGGATGTTCTTGAAGACGTCCTCAGCCATGGGCGGTTTCTGACTCTGCGCCAACGCTGTCCCGAGCCACGCGGCCGCACCAGCCAACATCACCAGTTTCGACGAAAACGTCATCAATACCCCCTAGATCCCTCATTCATAATATAGTCATTTGCCGTCGACGGAGAACGCGAGCAGCACGTTGCCCGGGATGGAAGGAATCCGGGAGTAGCCGGAATTGACGTAAACAATTCCGCCGGCGATGGTCGGGCCGGTTCCGTTCATGGAGCCGCCGCGAGCCTTGATACCGTTGACGGTTTCGAACTCATGCAGCGTATCGATATCCCAGATAATACCGCCGGACTTGGTATCGTAAGCGCGCAGATGTCCGTCCAACGAACCGGCGAAGACGGCACCGGCAATTACAGTCGGGGCGCCTGGTTGAGCGGCACTGCAACCGGTGACGCCGAGGCACGCCGGTTTGGGCGCTGGAGTGGACCAGGCTTTTTTGCCGGTCGCGAGATCGAGCGCGAAGACGCCGCCGCCGGATTCCGGCTTGGTCGGATCCCAGTCCGATAACGAGAAGTAGGCCAATCGATCGTCCGAGGCAGCGCCCCACAGAACGCCGCCCTGCCCTCCCCCATGGCCGATTCGAGTCTCCCAAACGACTTTACCTTCGTGGTCAGGATCGAGCGCATGCACCATTCCGGATTTTTGACCGGCGATCAAGACCCGCCGTCCTCCGCCGAGCGAGCGCAACATCGAAGGCGCGCCGAAATCCATATCCTTGCCGGGATTCTCGGGACAGTTGCCTTTCTTGTCGCTCATGCAGCCGAAGTTGTAGCGATCGTCAGGGATGAATTGCTGCGACCAGAGGATGCGGCCGGAGTCGATATCGAGGGCGAGGATAGCATCGCTGGTCTTGGTCGGCGGGTCAGTGAAGTTCACACCGGTGCCGACGTAGATCGCGTGCTTTGCGAGGTCGAGAGTGGGCGACATCCAAATCGACACGCCGGATGGGCCCCAGCGCTCCGTGCCGGCTGGAGTTTTCCCGATCAGCTTCGCAGGTTCGGCAATCGTGTACGTTTTCCAGATTTGTTTGCCGGTTTCGGCGTCGAGCGCGACCAGGCTGCCTCGGAATTTGCAGCAGACGAAGGCGGGATTACCGGCCGAGACTTCTTCCTCGCCGCCAGAGACCGGAACGTAAAGCCGTCCCGCTTCTAATTTGGGACTGCCAGTGATGGTGGCATAGGGATGCTCTTCGACGTGCACTTTCCACCGAAGCGCACCGGTGGAGGCATCGACCGCGTAGGCGTTGGCGTGCAGATCTCCGAAATAAGCGGTCTGGCCATTGCTCGAAATCAGGATGGCGGTGCGGACGCCTTCGGAGGCTTGATAGGTCCAGTGGATGCAGCCGGTCTGAGAGTTGAGCGAGTAGACGGTACCGTCGGCGCTGCCCACAAAGAGATTGCCCGCGGACGACCGTGGGAGTAGCGAACGCGGTGGTCGCACCGGGAAATCCGAAGGCCCATTTGAGCTTGAGTTGCGGAACGCGATCGCGAATGAGGCCCGCGGCTTGTGCGGGTTGAAAACGGCTGTTGGCGGGATCTACGCCCCATCCATTCCAAACGGGCCCCCCGCTGGCGGCGCCGTCCGATGTGGAGCAATAGGCCGAGCGAGGGATCACTTCGCTGGTAGAGGAACCCAAGTATTTGGCAACGGCCTCGCGATCGGAGGCGCTCAGCGTCGCGCCCTGCGCTTTCATCTTGCCGGTCTCGAGGGCCGTGAGGATGGCCTGCTGAGTCATGTGGCGCAGGGCGTCCGGCAGAGGCGCTTGCGTTGCGCCGCCCGCAGCATGACAGACCGTGCACTTGGATTGAAAGATCGCTGCTCCGTCCTGAGCCAGGGCGGCCGAAGCCGCGACGAGAAGACACACTGCAAGTCTTGCGGTAATCAAACGGAGCATGTATCGATTGTGCGCTATTTGTGCGTGACCCCGCCCGCGGGATCGCGAACTCGCTTATCGAACTGATCGACTTCATCGGCAGGAGCGCAGACGTCTTCAAGCAGCCCGGTCCAGCCGTCGACCGTCTTTATTCCGTCCTTCGTCAAAAGGTGGAATTTTTTGGTTTGGCTCACCCAGGGCTTGGTATAGACCTGCGGGTCCGTGATTGTCATGGACAGTTCCACGGTGTTGTAGTTGGTGCGGTGGTAACGTTCCTGTAAGCGCATCTCGTTAGTATGCGGATAGCCGAAATGGTCCACCCAGGTTCGCGGGTCGAACCCGTTGGATTCAACTACTAGTACATTGCCTTCCCAATGGGCCGTCGAGAATCCCCACCATCTGAGAAAATCCGGATCGTCAGTCAGTTTCCTGCCGTCCAGCCAAATGGTGCGAATCCCATAACCCCATTCAAAGTGCTGATAGATTCTATCGGGGAGCTGGATGAACTCGACAGGATCGGGATAAATCAAGGCGCGTGTTACGCCTTCGGGATTGCAGTATTGATAGGGGTCGGTCCCGTTGGCGGGAGGAACGGCGCGGCGGCGGCCGATAGCTTCTTCCGGGTGCGCTGCGGCGTCCGGGCTTCCGAGCAACCGTCCATAGGATGGCTTGTTGGCGTCGAACAATTTCTGACCGAGCGGCGTGAGCGCGGGAACATCGTTGCCAAAGCCACGATCACCACAATCGGCGCAGGTGCCGCCGCCCCCATAGCCGCCGGGGGTTCCGTTGCGAGTCCAGATGCCGGACAGGTCGTGAGGATCAAAGGCCTTGTCTGAGGGAGCAATGCGGGCGAGCGGCGGCCCGCCTCTTCCCTGGGCGAATAAAACAGAAGACAACAGCAGCGCGCCAGGGAGCAGCCCGACAAAACTCATGAAGGGTTTTATCACTTCTTTGGGGCAGGCTCCCCGCCACCGGGATTCAACGCGATGGTCCCAAGAACAGTTTCCCCGGCGGAGTTCACGATCTTCTGCACCAGGCCGACATGCGCATCCATGCCCACGCGAGACGGTGAGAGGGTGATGGTAATGACGGTCCCAGGGGACAGCGCGGCCTCGGAACGTTTGCGGCCCCAGCCCACCTGGATCAACTGAGCGGGATTGGGAGCGATTTCGCCGCTCCAATGCGCGACATTGCCCTGCTCATCCTTAACATCGAAATAAAGTTGGGGGTGCGGGTTAGCGTAACGAAATTCGGTGACGGTGGCCTGGGTGGTAAAGGTCTTGGTGTTGTCGTAAGAAGTGGCGGTGCCGTGGTGTGCCAGTAGTATCACGCAAAGAGCCGCAAGACATACACCGAAGCGCAAAGCAGTTGCAAGGTTACGCAGCATGTTGGTCCTCACTAAGGAAGTTCTATCACTCCATTTTACGTCAAGTCAAGGCTGGCGACGACAAGTTTGTGCCTTCGCTGCGAGCTTTGAGGCCTTGGGCCTCGATGGCCAGATAACGCTCATTCAGCCCACCATAAATGCGGGCCAGCAGGGGTGCGAGCAGGCCGGAGAACTGGATTGACAGCGTGACCCGACTCCCGGTTCCGTTTTCTTCGATCTGGTGGAGGCCTGTAACCTGAAGGCCGGGACTGCGGGTGGACCAGGTAAAGCTGCGCTGGTCGAGTTGAGTGACTTGCCAGACCGCCGGCCGCAATTTTGGCTGTCGAATGCGCGCTCTGCTTCCCACAATGAACCGGCCGCCATCGAGCCGTTGGACGCTGGTCACAGAGGAGGTCCAATCGGGCCAGCGTTCAACATCGATCAAGACCGCTAGCACACGATCCGGCGGCGCTTGAATATCAACGGTGACGGAAAAGGTCTGCATAGGAAACCTGCCCGACGCTGACAGGTTGAGGGCCGCCTGTGTGTCACGCACGGCCCCTCAATTCAGCATTAGCGACTGCTACGGCAGTTGCAGCACCCAGCCACTTCGGCCGTGCGTGGGAGCATAAAGCAGACGGGCGCTGGGGATGATGGTCAGGTTCGGAACCTCGACCATCGGGAGGCCGGAACCAGCGACTGTCCAGACGGTTGCGCCGCTACGGAGCCGCATGACACCGAAATCACTAGCAGAATATAGGTCGCCAGTAACGTCGTCCCGTACGATGGAGGTAATGGGAAGATCCGGCAAGTTAAAGCTCACATCCACCCAAGTCGAGGAAGCGCCGCCGTTCCAGGTCACCTCGAACACGTGACCGGGCTGAGACGGTGTATTAACGTTGTAGCCCGAATAGGAAATCCAGGCATGATGCGGCTTGGCGGCATCGACATAGATTCCGGTGATGAAACGACCGGGTGAATTGGCGGCCGTACTATCAATGCGAGTGAAGGTCACCGCGGAAGCCGGCGCATCGGCATTGTCGGAGACGAACACGCGGCCGGTACCGGTGGCAACCCATAGCGTACCGGTGTTTTCCGGCGCGCGCGTTATCCACGCTACGGCGCCGCCCGCGCGGCTACCGTATGCGGCTGAGGTGAGATCGGTCGCGCCCGAGGGTCCGATCTGAACGAAGTCGCCGCAGGCCGGGTTAGCGGCCGAAGTCGTGAACTCGGGGCAGTTGGCCTCAAGGAAAGCTTGGGACCCGCCCCAGTCCTGGGTGCGCCAGACACTGAACGATCCTTGAAAGATGGTGCCAGCCCTGGCGGGGTTGGGGTCACTTGTAAGGGGAGGATAGAAGTAAGAGCCCTCGGGGCTGTTAATTATCGGTCCACCAGCGACGACCCACCTGGTCGGGTCACCGTTCCGGAAATTCACATCGTTTTCCTGGCCGGTGAAGGTGTTGAAGCGAAGCGAGTCGTCCGCGGAGTTGAATCCGGACTGTCCACCGTCGCCGTAAATCTCCTGACCCCAGACCACCGATGAACCGGTGTACTGCCAGGTTCCATTGTCTTGAGTTCCGCCCTGAAGGTTGTTCTTGGGACGCTTGGAGCTAACCGAGAAGCTCTGGAACTGAAGCGTAGAAAAGCCGTCGTTCAAACTGTTGAGCTGTCGAGGTACCCGCGAGAGCAGGCTTTCACAATAGGTCGTGTTGGCGGGGCTCAAGCCGCGCGAGGCGCACTTGGAGGATACGTCGCCGAAATTCCCATCCGAGCGCACGACGCCGCCGTCGGAGCCCTCCCAATACTGGAAAGGATTGTTTGGGTTAAGCACAATGGCGTGTTGATCGGGGTGAGTGCCGTTGGCGTGGTTCGGCCCGCTATCCTGGGTCAGATCGCTCCAGGTTGCTCCGCCGTCGGTAGACAACAGCACCGCCCGGCCGTTGGATGGGCCGCCAATCTGGCTATAGTCGAACGAGCCCAGCAGGTAGACGATGTCGGGCTGACCCGCTGGAGAGCTGACGACGTTGTCATACCAGCACTGCGGGTCACAGTAGCCGATGTTTTGGGCTGTGGTCATGTCAGTGAAGCTGGCGTTGGTTGCGGTTTGAGCGTTATCGGCTCGATAGAAGCGGGACCGCGGGCCGCCGGAGGCTCCGATACCGACGTATATACGCGTGCTGCCCTTGTCGTTGGATAAGGCGAATTGAGACCGGTCCGTGTTATTCGAATTGTTGGGCGGGTTCAGCGGATTCTTGATCTGCGTCCAGGTTGCGCCGGCGTCCGAAGAACGCCAAACGCCCGTGCCGAGGAAAGACGCGTAATAGATGGACGCGTTGTTTGGATCGACCGCAACCTGATTCACGCCACGCACCGAGCCGAACGCGGTGGGCGTCAGGTTGGTGAACGTCGCGCCGCCATCGGAGGACTTATAGACGCCGAACGCGGCCGGAACCGTCGCGCCAGGCGGAGTCGATATCGGGCCGCCGTCAGTGGCACTAACGCCTCGGACCGCGCGCGCGATACCGGCGAGAATGGCGCCACTGGGCGTGATGGCCAGGCTGGCGACGGCGCGCGCTTGGAAATTCGATGGAGGCGTGATACTGCCCAAGAGCAATGTCCAGGTATCACCACCGTCCGTGGATTTGTAGATCCCCATGCCGGCTTCGGAGTCAACCGAGATGTTCGGCTCACCAGTACCGGCGTAGAGCGTCAAGCCGGTTGGGTCAGTTGGATCGACTACCAGCGAGCCGATCGCGTTAGTAGCAAAGTTAGCGGACGTGAACTCCCACCTGGGACTACCGGAAAGTCCATCTTTGGCGCGCCAGATACCGCCGCCGGCCGCTCCGACGTAAACGGGACACTTACCTGGCGAACAGTTCGGCGCAATAGCCATCGCGGTGACCCGGCCCGCCGTAACATATTGCGCTCCGTCACCAAGTACATCCAAGACGCCCGGCTGGGTGGCCTTACTGGGACCAATAAGCTGCCAAGTTCCGGGTGAATGCGCCGCCGCGTTGAGAGATGCCCAGCCGGCCTGCGCGGCCAGGGTGGAATCGATCGTGATGTCGGCGGCTGGATAAGCGCGCTGAAGGTAGGCCTGAACATTGGGCGAAGAATCGGGACTCCGCTGCTCGTTCGCGCCGATGGCGGCCTGCGCGTTCCTGCCCGCGGTTGTTTTCTCGGGCTTCTCCTTCTCAAAAACGATCGCATTGGCTCGCGCCCTGGATAGACGGGATGCTCTTGCGGACAAGAGGCTCATAGAAACCGCAGTAAACACGCAGGCGGTCACCCCTACGGCGGCGAACCATACGAGCGAATTTCTATTCATAAATTGTTCTCACTCCTTGTAACGTAATCCGGGTAGGCCGAACGACAGCACGTTCAATACTAGTTGGAACTACTTAGGCTCGTCAAGGGAGAAAACAGGGTTGTTTTGTGAGCCGATTTCGTCGCTCACTCTGGAGCCGCCGGGAGAGAAAAGAAGAAAGTGGAGCCCTGCCCGGGGGCGCCTTCCACCCAGATGCGGCCGCCGTAGCGCTCGACAATACGGCTACAGATGGCGAGGCCGATTCCGGAGCCAGGATATTCGTCACCGTGCGCGCGTTTGAATATGTGGAAGATCAATTTCTGATGGTGCGGATCGATTCCGATGCCATTGTCGGCTATCGCAAATCTCCAAAAAGCTTGATCGCGTTGGGCCGAGATTTGAATTAAAGGCTGGTCTTTGGAATATTTAATGGCATTACTGATCAGGTTTTGGAACAATTGCACGAGCGCAATCTCGTGGGCTTTTACGGTTGGGAGGTCCTGCGCCTGGATGGCAGCGCCGGTGCTCTGGATGGCGGTATTCAGGTTGTCGAGAGCGATATGCAGGGCGGCGGCGGAGTCAACCGGCTGAACGGGATCGGCGCCGGCCGCAGTGGCGCGCGAGTACTCGAGCAGGGCGCGAATCAGATTCTGCATGCGGACGGTGCCGGAGTTGATAAACTCGATAAACTCGTCGGCCTGATCGTCGAGCTTGCCTTTATATCTGCGGCGCAGCAACTCGCTGAAGCCGGCCACGGAACGGAGGGGCTCCTGGAGATCGTGAGAGGCGACGTGCGCAAACTCGCGCAGATTTTCGTTGGCGCGTTGAATAGCCTGGTTGGCGGCTTGCAGCTCGGCGTGCGCCTTTTCGATGGCAACCCGGTCGCTTCGCAATTTGCGCATAGCCCGATTGAAGGCGCGGGTTAACACTCCGACTTCGTTGAAACTGACGAGGGGAACGGGTTGCTCGAAATTATCGTGCGCCATTCGGTCTGCTCCTTCGAGCAAGTAGCGTAATTGACGCGTGATGCTGGCAGCGAGGAGCAGGGCGAACAGCATTCCGGCGGTTACTGCCAGGCAGGCATTCAATATGCCGGCACGAGTAACTGCACCGATTTGTTCATTGTTCTCGCGCAGGTCGGCGGCCACCCAGGCCCAACCCAGTATGCTGTTTTCGATGGCAACCGGCGCGGCGCTCTCAACCATATCCCGGCCCTGATAGACAATACCGCTGCGACCAGGCTGGCCCAGCTGCCGCCGGCTGAGTTCGTCCCGCAGGTATTCACCAGCGTGCCGCGGGTCAGTGTGGCCGAGAATCAGCCCGTGCACGTCGGTTAACATCGCGAAGCGAACGGTGGGATCGCGCGTAAGAGAATCGACTACCTCAGAGAGGCCGGCGAGGTCATTACTGGTAAGTTGGGGCACCGCGCTGGCGGCCAGCAGCTCCGCCTGGTGAAGGGTGCGGTCGCGTGCGCGCTCGAGCAAGAAGGAATGCTGCCTGGTCACCAAACCGACGATGAAGATCAGCATAAGAACTGCATGGACGGAGGTAACGCCGAGGATGAGCTCCTTCCGGATAGTCGGCCTCAACATGCTTCCGGACAGTTTGACCTTCATCGGGCAACCATCCTATCCGGCAGTGGGCCGAGCGCTCTTTGGTAGCGCTGTAGAAAATCCCAGACATCATCGTAGGAGACGCTGTCACCCGGAGCGAAGGCGGAAATGCCGGCACGATAGAGAGCCTCCCGGCCATCGGCCTGAGAGCCAAGCTGTACCAGAGCGGTCTGCAGATTTCGAACTTGAGCAGGAGGAACGGAGCCGGATGCCATTACGGCCGGGCCGGAAAGATCGTCGCTTCGCCACAAGACAGTAAGCTGGCCGGCGGACACGGGATGATCGTGCTGGAAGACGTCCCAATCGGCCAAGGATACGGCGGCGGCATCGACATGCTTTATGGCCACATTTAGCAGCGACGTTTCAGGCGAATGGGTATAGAGAACAAGGGCGCGCTTGCGGACATCCAAGCCGCTCTCCAGCAGGCCATATTGATTGAGCAGCGTCCCGGCTAGCGCAGTGGTGTTGGTGAAGGCAATATTACGGCCGCGAAGGTCGCTCAGGCGATGGATATCACCCTGCTTGGCAGTGACGACGACACCGCTGATACGATCGGATTTTCCGGTGCGCGCGATGACTTTGTAGCCGAGGTTTTCAGCCAGGAGTACCTGATAGGGGTCCACAATGGCAAAGTCGAAGACGCGGGCCCGCAGTTTCGCGTCGTAGGTATCGGGGGTCTGACCCGACTCCATCTTCAAGGTAAATCCGACGCTGGCGCGATTTAGGACAGCAATGAGTTGCGCATAACGATCCCAAAGCGATCGCACATGACGGATGGCCGGGACTCCGAACGAGTATTGGCGAGCAGTGTTCGATTCAATGGGCGCGGGGCCATAGAGCGGTGTGTACTCAGCCGATTGGCGGGCACATCCTGCGAGCAAAACTGAGCATGCAATCAAAGCTCCAATGGAATTGCAAAAGTTCAAGCGGCGTCTCTTGAAGAACTGATGAGCAAACTTGATTTTGACCCACAACCGGTGTGAATGAGAATCGGATTCATAGGGTACTAAGTAAACCAAGGTCTACACGGTTATTCGAGAGGAGCCCTACGCCTCCCTAGTGGGTTCAGCTTATGCCTCACCCGCTGCGAGGTCTCATGGTTAACGATATTTTGAAACCCATTATAGCGAACCTATTTCAATTTCGAGCGTATGACCCCTTACAGGTAGATGATCTAGTGGAGTAAGGTGGACTAATTCCAAGGCGGGAATCGCTCGCCGCCCTCGGGCTTGCGAACGTCGGCGGTGGATCCGGTGGAAGCTTTGAAGGCAGAATAACGTGAGCCTGTGATAGAGTGCGTGGACGATGCAAGTTTTTCGGATTGGACGCCGCCTGCCGGAGCTGGTATTTCTATGTTTGTTAGGCGGGCGCGTGTGCCCCGGCGCAACAGTTTCCGGCGAATTGGTTTACGGAAAACGGTGCGCAGTTTGTCATGAGCAGATTAACCCACGTATACCGCACCGCGAGACATTGAAGAAAATGACGGCAACGCGGATCCTGCGCTCGCTGGATTTTGGGGCAATGATGAGCATCGCGTATCCACTGAGCCGGGATGAGCGCGAAGCGGTTGCAGGATATCTGGGAACGGCCGGCAAGGAAACGCCTCCGCCGCCAGAAGCTTTCTGTAGCGACCGGAAGGTGAAGATCGCGGATCGCACGGAGTCCGCATGGAACGGTTGGAGCCCGGGGCTCGACAATACGCGCTACCAATCCGCTGCTGCGACGGGGCTGACGATCGATCAGGTACGGCGCCTCAAGTTGAAATGGGCGTTCGGATTTGAAGGCGATGTAACGGCGTTTGCGCAGCCGACGGTAATAGACGGGCAAATTTTTGTGGGCAGCGCGGCAGGGATGGTACATGCGCTTCGGGCGGAGACAGGCTGCCTGCAGTGGGAGTTTCAGGCGCGCGGTCCGGTGCGCTCGGCGATCCTGGCAGTTGCGCTCGGCCGGCGGCACACACTGCTGTTCGGCGACCAGACGGGTTGGTTCTATTCGCTGGAAGCGGAGACAGGACGGCTGCGATGGGAAAAGAAAGTGGAGGAGCACGACACCTCCCGACTCACCGGAGCGCCCGTTGCGCACAACGGAACGGTCTATGTTCCGGTGGCTTCCTGGGAGGAGACGCGTTCGTCAAATCCGGACTACAGATGCTGCACGTTTCGCGGCAGCCTGGTGGCGCTACGCATCCGGGACGGGAAACAGGTGTGGAAGACTTACACGGTTCCAGAGCCTCGCGAGAACGGCAAGGAACGAAACGGCATGGCCGGACTGGGGCCGTCGGGAGCAAGCATCTGGTCGGCACCCACGTTGGATCTAAAACGCAACCTCTTATATGTCACGACCGGTGATAATTTCTCCGCGCCGGCGACGTTGACGAGCGACGCGTTGCTGGCGCTGGAACTGGGGACAGGACGAATCATGTGGTCGAAGCAAGTGACCGAAGGCGATGTCTCACCCAGTGAGCGAGGCCCGGACTTCGATTTCGGATCGTCGGCGATGCTGGTGAAGACCGGCGAGGGCCGGGATTTGCTGCTGGCGGGACAGAAGTCCGGGATGGTATACGCATTCGATCCGGACAAGATGGGTGAAATCGTATGGCAAGTTCGGGTCGGCAAGGGCGGCACGACTGGCGGTGTGCAATGGGGCATGGCGAGTGATGGGCAGAACGTTTATGCCGCGGTGTCGGACATCGGGGGCACTCGCAGGCCGGCGGCGGAGGGCATTCCCGCGGGTCGACAGTTGGATCCGGCTAAGGGCGGCGGCCTAACGGCGCTGCGTGTGAGCGATGGCAGCAAAGCTTGGGGCTATATGCCGGAGCCTTGCACGACGCCGGGGTGCAGTCCGGCGCAATCGGGCGCGGTGACGGCGATTCCTGGAGTCGTATTTTCGGGGTCAATGGATGGGCATATTCGTGGGTTCTCAGCCGAGGACGGGAAGATCTTGTGGGATTTCGACACGGTGCGGGACTACCGGACCGTGAATGGCGTCGCTGGAAAAGGCGGCGCACTGGATGGCCCGGGGGCGGTAGTGGTGAAAGGGATGATATTCGTCAATTCGGGTTATTCGCGTTTTGGCGGGTTACCGGGGAATGTGCTGCTGGCGTTTGGGGCGGAATAGAGCAATGGGCACGGCCAACACCAATCGACGCGCAGCGCTACTTACTGTTTCGGAGGAATGAAAGCGCGGCTGAAACCAGAAACGCGATGGAACCGATAAAGACCGCCAGTCCAATTGAATTTCGAGGCCAACCGTCAAGGTTGAGTGGCCCGACGAAACGTGTCCATAAAGAATAGACAGCTGCCGGGAGACATAACCACAGCCAGGCTGCTGACTTTCGCACACTTGATCGCCATACGATTGCCGGGTCAATCTCTTCGTGATCCTCAGCACGAGGACGACGTCCAATCCATTCCACGATGGCTACTGCCAAAATGCACGCTACAAAGCTGGCCCAAATGGTGTGCAGGGTCAAGATCGATGACCATCCATACGGAAGTCAAAAGCATAAAAGCTCCGGCTGAGCCGAGGCCTCCAGCGATTCCGCCACGGATTGAAACGTCGCCCGGTTTTGAGTAATAGTGGCCGAGCAGAGGGCCGATCAGCAGTCCGCACAGGTACCCCAAAAGAAACCGGAGCAGGATCGCGGCGAGAGCCACGAAACTAATCCTTGTCGGGGAGACGGAAGGCGAGCAACTCGCCTGAGTAAGCGGCACCGCTGATGGCAACCACCAGATACTGTTTGCCGTTGAGACTGTAAGTCATCGGCGAGCCGCTTTGGGGCGCGGGCATGTAAACCGCACCAACTTCTTTACCGGTAGCCTTGTCATAAGCGCGCAGCATCGCGCCGCGCACGCCGGATGGCGTAGTGAAGAAGCCGGACTCGCCGGCGATCACCAGCGTCTTGGTGGTCAGCACTCCGATTACGCCGGGGCGGCCGGTGCGAGGAATAGTCAGGCCTTTGAGGGCGGGATGATTGCGGATATTGTCGGGCGTCTCGCCGTGCGCAATCTGCCAGGCGATTTCTCCCTTGTCCAGATTGATGGCGGTGATGCGGCCATAAGGCGGCTTCAGGAGGGGGAGGCCTTGAATCGACAACGGCGGCGCGCCGCCGCCTTCGCCGGATGGATTGCGCGGCGGCCGAGGGGCATCCGCACCGGCGCCTGCACCCGATCCTCCGGTGTTGCGGACGCCACCGATGGCGCTCCCCTGGATGAAGTTCATGTCCGAGATCTTGGGGTCGGGCGGGGGGACGAGGCCCAAGTTGGCGATGATGCTCTGCGAGTAAACATACACCATGTGCGTGTCGGGATCATACGATCCGCCGGCCCAGTTGGCGCCGCCAGTCGCACCCGGCGCTCCGAGCGTGGCGAGGGGACCTTCCGCCTTGCTGACCGACGGAGGCGTAAATAGCGGACCGATCTTGTATTTCGAAACAAACTTGACCGCTTCCGCGCGCAGCTCAGGCGTGAAATCGATCAGGTCATCGATGGAGATACCTTGCCGATCAAAGGCCGGCGGCTTGGTCGGGAAGGGCTGAGTAGGCGAATACCATTCGCCGGGAACGTCGCCCTTGGCAACCGGGCGCTCCTCGATGGGCCAGATCGGCTTGCCGGTAACGCGATCGAATACATATAGGAAGGACTGCTTGGTTGGCTGAGCGAGCGCCTTGATGGTGCGGCCGTTGACGGTGACGTCGACGAGAATCGGGGCGCACGGAATATCCATGTCCCAGAGGCCGTGGTGAACGAGTTGGTAATACCATTTGCGCTGGCCGGTCTGGAGATCGACGGCGACGATGCTTTCCCCAAAGAGTCCATTGCCGGGGCGATGGCCGCCGTAATAGTCTCCCGTCGGCAATTCGACCGGCAGGTAGGCCATGCCGAGTTCCTCGTCAACGGACATCTGAGCCCAGACGCCGGCATTCCCGGTGTAGGATGCGGAATTGTTCAACCAGGTATCTTCGCCGTACTCGCCGGGCTTGGGTATGGTGTGGAAGATCCAGAGGCGCTTGCCGGTATGGATATCGAATCCGCGAACGTAGCCTTTCACGTTGTTGCGGCTATGCGGCACGCCGCCGGATTTGTGCGCGGCGCCGATGATCACTACATTCTTGGCGACGATGGGAGTAGCGTGCAGCCCTACTTCGCCGGTGATGGGATCGATATCCTGGTCGTCATCCTGCTTCAGATCGACGACACCGTTATCGCCGAAGGTGGTTGAAGGCGCGCCGGTCTTGGCATTGAGGGCGATGAGCCGGTAGCCGGGCGTGACGTAGAAAATTCGTTCTTCTTTGCCGTCGGTCCAATAGGCGAGCCCGCGGCCTGAGAGTTGCCGGGGAGCAGCGGCGCCGCGAGCGCCTTCATGCTCTCCATGGGTCCACAGCAGCTCACCGGTGGCGGCATCGAGCGCGATTACGGATCGCCGGGTTCCAGCGGTGGAATAGATCACGCCATGGATCATCAGCGGCGTTGCCTCGAGCTGAAATTCAGGCCGGGGGCCTAGATTGTCGGTCTTGAAGCGCCAGGCTATTTCCAGCTTGTTGAAGTTTTCCGCGTTGATTTGATCGAGCGGCGAATAGCGGCGGTTGGCGAGATCGCCGCCATAGGTCGACCATTCGACGTTCTTTCCGGACTGCGCAGCCACTGGAAGAATGGATGAAGCAAATAGAGCAACGATCGAAACCGGACGCGCAACCCAACGCATAAGCATGGAAACCTCCACAATTGCTGATACTTCGTGCAAAGCGCGATTATATCCCTATTTCGGCGGCAGCAGCTTGTCTGGATCGACGCGCACGACCGAGTAGCGGATGGCACCGTCGATAGAGCTGAACCAGTGTGGGACTCCAGGCGGAACGATGATCATGTCGCCGGGGCCAACCTTGCGGCTCTCGCCACCTTCGAGCGCGCCGCCGCGCATGCTGGGACCGACCAGCACCTTTACGGTAGGATCGTCGGGCTTGAGACGCTCGGGATTCGCCATTTTGCCGCCGGTCACCATGGTCCCTGAGCCTTCGATGATGGTGTAGACCTCGGTCACGCGGTCGTGCTCAATGGAGGTATTGTTGGCCATTGCAGATCGATAGACGCCGGCGACAGCGACATTGACTTTCCCGACGCTGACGGAACGGATCTGTTTATCAGAGACGCCGTTTTCAGGCGCTTGTTTGAAGATGGCCTGGATATCGGAATTGGTGACATAGGTGGCAGCGGTGGGTTTTGTTTCGGCTGCGAAGAGGGCGAACAGGACAACAAACAGGCCTGGCATCAGTTTCTGCATGGAATCTCCTTAGACATTAATCGATCGCTTCCAGTGCGAATCCGGTCAACCGAAAGCGGAAAGCGGGAGCGCTTTCGAGCCGCCGGGCGCACCAATCTAATCCTTGATCCAGTGAATTCAATTCTTGATCCCACCAGGGGCCGCCGTGGCCGGCCTGATAGAACTGGCGGCAGGCTTCCAGGTGGCGTTTGAAGCCGGCCAGGAGCCGAGTTCGGTAATGAGCGACTAAGGCGTCGATATCGGCGCCATCGATTCCCGCGCGCACGACCGCGGATGCAAGGATGGCTTCGCGGAGGGCGTGTCCGGTGCCATCGCCACAGAGAGGATCGAAGCCGAGGGCGGCGGTCCCGCAGGCCAACCAGCCAGGTTCGCACAAGGGCTGGACAATTCGGGGATGAGATGGGAAAGTTCCGCGCGGCGCGCCAGTTTCGGTGATTTGAGCCGCGATCAGCCGGCTCTGGGCCAGTAATGTTTCCGCCAGGTCTCCTACAGACAGGAGCCAGGCGTGGTCTTCGCCAGGAAGCAGGAACAACCATCCATGCTGGAGGGATTCGATCCAGCAGGCCGACGGATCAGAACCTATTTTGAGCTTCACCGCCGCTGCGGTGGCCAGGCGCGAGCCGAAATGTCGCTCCTCTGACGATCGGGGCAGCGGGCGAGAGGCGAAAATCGTCCATGCAGCTTCACCTCGGAGCGACGGATTGGGCCGCGGAAGGCCGGACTGGATCCGGTCCAATAGAGCTTCTTCGGAGACGACTACGGCGGAATGAGGTACTGCTATCGGCGTGGAATTTTTGCCCCAAGCCACGATGCGCTTGCTAATGCGGGGCAGATCGTCAAATAAGTCCGGCCGGTCAAAGACATCGGCCACAAGTTTTTGAGTTGCTTCACCGAGCATAATGGCGGGGACTTTGGGCCGATCGGCAGCTTCGACGTAAGGGTGGAGACCGGCGCGAGAGAGCAGGTGCGCACAGCAGGAGGCCGCCACGCCTTCGCCGCGGATCAGCACGCTCTGAGCCACGGCATCCTCATGAGCCCGTATTGTAACGTAGTGGCCTGGGAGGCGAACATGGACACGACTCGTCGAAGATGCCTGCAAACTGCTCTTGCGTTATCAGTGGCGCGTCCGGCTTTGCCCGGGTCCGAGCCGGCTGAACCAACGGACTCCTCATTTGATCCGTGGGTGGAAGTGCATCCAGAAAACCTGCGCCACAATGTACGGGAAGTGAGCCGCCGAGCGGGTGGGCGGCCGATCCTGGCGGTCATCAAGAATAACGGATATGGCTTGGGGGTCGCGAATGTCGGCCGAATCTTCGATCCCATGACGGAGGTGGCGGGTTTTGCGGTGGTGAAACTGGACGAGGCCGTTCGTCTGCGGGAGGGCGGGATCAAAAAGCCGGTCTTGCTGATGGGTCCTTTCGACGAGAAAAATCTCGAGGATGCCGCCGCCAAGAATATTCTTCCGATGGTGTATACGCCTATCGGCCCGGTTTTGGATCGTGTCGCGAAAAAGCTTCAGCGGCCGGTGGAGCTGCACGTTTGCGTGGATACGGGGCTGGGCCGCGAAGGCGTTCCGTACCGCGAGGCGGCCGCGTTGATTAAGGATCTGGGCGGGAGGAAGAGCGCGCAGATCGCGGGGACGATGATGACGTTCGCCGAGGACCCGGAATTCGATGGCGAGCAATTGCGCCGGTTCAATGCACTATGCGGCTCATTGGAAGCCGAAGGGCTGCATTTGGGAAGGAAACACGCGGCCTCCAGCTTCACTCTTTTTCAACATTCCGACGCGTTTCTCGACATGGTGCGGCCCGGGATGGCTCTTTTCGGAATTTATTCGGAAGCCCAGTTTCGCACTCAGCATGTTTTGGATTTGCGCCCGGGGGTGGCGCTGCGAACACGCGTAGCCTATGTTAAACAGCTCGCGAAGAACGAAAGTGCCGGATACGAGCGGGTATATCGCGCAAAGCAGGATACCTGGGTGGCGACGCTCCCGGTGGGGCACGCGGATGGAGTGCCGCGGAGCGCCGACAAGGGCGCACGCGTTCGAATTGGGAGCGGGTTGTTCCGGGTGGTGGCAATCTCCGCCAGCCACCTGATCATCGAGATCGGCGATAAGCCGCTGGTGAAAATCGGCGATGTGGCTACGGTGTTCGACTGGACAGAGGGTTCGCGACCGGAAGATGTTGGAGCGGCCTGCAACGCATCGGTGTACGATCTGACGATGCACTTGAATCCGCTGCTGCGCCGGCGATTGGCAGGGGTATAAGATGAGCGGTATGAAGCCACGCTTACTGACCTTCATTTGTGCCGTCTTAGGTGCCATGGCCCAGCCGCCGCCCGCGCCTCCCGTGGATTCTCCCGAGGTTCACGCCGACAGGACGGTCACTTTTCGCTTTCGTGATCCGAACGCCAAAGAGGTCATTCTGGCGCGTGAAGGCGCTGGCCGCGTTCCGATGCAAAGAGACGAGCAAGGCATTTGGACGCTGACGACCGATCCTCTCGAGCCCGATCTTTATGGCTACTCATTCATAGCTGATGGCGTGGGGCTGATCGATCCCGCGAATGCAGGGATGAAGCCGAACCTGCTCAACACAACCAGCGTCGTGCACGTGCCGGGACCGCCGTCATTATCGTGGGAGATAAACGATGTGCCGCGCGGGGAGGTTCATCATCACTTCTATCGGTCGGCAGCGGTGGGCGATGATCGGGATTACTACGTCTACACTCCGCCGGGTTATGATCCCAGCGCGAAGAAGCTCTATCCGGTGCTGTACCTGCTGCATGGCTTCAGTGACGACGCCAGCGGTTGGACGGCAGTAGGGCGCGCGCATGTCATTCTCGACAATCTAATCGCCGGAGGGAAAGCCAAGCCGATGCTGATCGTCATGCCGCTGGGATATGGCGCTCCAGAAGTTTTAGCCCGCGGCGGGCCAACACTACGCGATCCGGCGCTGCGCACGCGCAACTACGACAAGTTCCGCGACTCGCTTTTCACCGAGGTAATTCCACAGGTAGAGAAGGCATACAAGGTCACGAAGGATCGGAACTCGCGCGCGATCGTGGGTTTGTCGATGGGAGGAGCGGAGTCGCTTTATATAGGTCTCAACGCGATGGACCGTTTTGGCTGGGTGGGATCGTTCAGCGCGGGGGGAACGTCGGAAGATTACAACGCGACCTTCCCGGCGCTGAATGCAAACACGACGGCGCAGCTCCACCTATTGTGGATCGCGTGTGGCACGGAGGATCGACTGATCACTCCCAACCGGCAGTTCCGCGAATGGCTGACGTCGAAGGACATCAAGCATACCGACGTTGAGACGCCGGGAGCGCATACCTGGCTGGTGTGGCGCCGGAACCTGGCTGCGTTCGCGCCGCTGCTGTTCCAGGAAAAGCGCCGAAGTCCGGCCGACAAGACTACTGATTAGGACGCGGGATCACGGGGTCCCGCAGTTCTTCCAGAACGACGCTGGTATGCTCACCCAGCACAGGCGGCGGCCGGTAGACAGTAGTCCGATCGACGAAACGCATGGGGCTGCCGATCAGCTGAATGGGCCCGAGCTTCGGATGATCCACCGTGATCACGGTATCCCGCGCGATTACGTGAGGATGCTGGAGTATCTCACCAACTGAAAGCAGGGGCCCGTTGGGAATGTGATGCTCCTCCAGAACCCTCTGCCAATCGGCGGAGGAACGCCGGCACAGGACGTCTTCGAGCTCGGCCAGCAGGCTGGCGCGATTTAGGATGCGGCTCTGATTGGTGGCGTAGCGAAGATCATCCGCCCATTCCGGCTTGTTCAGGGCCTTGCAAAAACGCCGCCAGATCCGATCGTTGGGGACCGCGACTGCGATCCATGCATCCAGGCAGCGAAGCACTTGGTAGGGAACGATGCTGGGGTGCCCACTGGTGAGAGGTTCAGGATTTTTGCCGGTAAGGAGGCAGGAGGCGGTGAGGTAAGACATCGCCGACAGCAGAGAATCGAGCAAGGAAACCTCAACGTGAGTTCCCTGCCTGGTCTTCTGCCGCTCGAACAAGGCCGCCAGGATGCCCTGACTGGCAAACTGGCCAGCCAGAATATCGGCTACCGGAAAACAGGCACGCACGGGATCGTCGCCCGGACGCGAACCGGCCAGCATCATCCCGCTCATGGCCTGCATGATCAGATCGTATCCCGGCCGCTCGCTATAAGGTCCGGTGAGCCCAAAGCCGGAGATCGAAGCGTAAACCAAACCGGCATTTCGTAGTCGCAGGCTTTCGAAGTCAAGGCCCAGGCGCTCGACGACTCCGGGGCGGAAATTCTGAACTACGACATCCGCTTCGTGTGCCAGCTTGTGGAGCGCCGAGAGGTCGCTTTCTTGTTTGAGATCGAGCGCAACACTTTCCTTGTTTCGATTCAGGGCAAGAAAATAAGCGCTTTCACCACCCTCGGAAGCTTGCCCCCAATGTCGAGTTTCATCGCCGCCCTGGGGCTCTTCGATCTTGATAACTCGCGCGCCAAGATCGCCCAGCAGCATGGTGCAGAAGGGCCCCGCGACTGCCCTGGTGAGGTCGAGAACAAGAAGTCCATGGAGGGGTCCGCACTTAGCGGTGGGGCTGGGCACTCTCGCAATTGTATGCTTTCGTGGGCTGGTCCGTCACGTATAGACTGGAGTTTGTGAATCACTCGAAACTTGGTTGTTGGTGGACGCTTCTGGCAATTCCCGCTCTCGCACAGACGGGCTGGGAGCAAAAGGCTTCGGGCGATATTGAGGAAGCGCTCAAGAAGACCGGCGCGCCCAACGTCTCGGTAGTGATCATTCAGGATGGCAAGGTGGCCTTCTCGAAGGCATTCGGCAAAGCCGACCTGGCGAGCAACCGCGCGGCCGAACCCGGCACGCGCTACGCGGTCGGATCCATCAGCAAGCAGTTCACGGTCGCCGCGCTGCTACTGCTTCAGGAAGAAGGACGGCTTTCGCTCGACGACAAGGTGGGAAAGTTCCTTCCCGATCTGACGCAGGCCAATCAAATCACGATTCGGCAACTGCTTTCGCATACGGCCGGTTATGAAGATTTCGCTCCGCAGGATTATCTGATCCCGGAATGGACGAAGGCGACGACGTCGGCGGCAATTCTTCAAAAATGGGCGAAGAAGCCGCTGAATTTCGATCCCGGCACACGCTGGCAGTACAGCAATACGGGGTATGTGGTGGCTGGATCAATCGTCGAAAAGGCATCGGGCAAACTATTGGTGGCGTACCTGCGAGAAAAAATACTTGATCCACTGGGCATGGCTTCGGCGGGAGATTGCAACGATCGCAGCGCGGCGGATGCCACGGCGTACACTCGGTTCGCGCTAGGTCCTCCGCGGCCCGTGGGCCGTGAAGCGAGAGGCTGGTATGACGGAGCGGGTGAGCTATGTATGACTGCGCCCGATCTGGCCAAATGGGATGTGGCCTTCCTTCAGCACAAGATTCTGTCGGCGGCCTCTTACGAGCAGTTCACGCGGGAAGTATCTCTGCAGAATGGCGACGCGACTCATTATGCACTGGGTCTGACGGTTCGCGATTTTCGGGGCATTCCGATGTGGTCGCACGGAGGGGAAGTGTCGGGATTTCTGGCGCTCGATGAAATGTTCCCGACCCGCAACGGCGCGGTCATCATTCTGTCGAATGAAGACGGGATTAGTCTTATCGGACCGCTAGGGGATCAGCTCGCCCAACTGGTATTTCTTCCCAGCCAGCCTCCGGAGTCGGCGACGGATACTGCGCGCGTGCGCGCTGTTCTGGAAGGCCTGGAGCGCGGCAAGATCGCGGCTGACCAGCTGACAGAGAACGCGCGGAGCTATTTTACGCCGGAAGCTCTGCGGGATATACGCACTTCGCTGGCTGGTCTGGGACCGCTAAAATCCGTGACGAGATCGAATGAAACTTTGCGAGGCGGCATGACCTATCGCAGCTACCGCGCACAGTTCACCACAAAGACTGTGGGATTGAGCGTGTATGTCACCACCGACGGAAAATTCGAGCAATTCATGATTCTCGAATTGTTGTAGCGGCCATTGTTACGCGATTGTAATTTTCGGGTAGTAGAATTTGGGTTCATGGAACAGATCGAGATTGTTCGGAGGGCTGGGGTTTCTAAAGATACGACGATTCTCCGCATACAAGGCCCGCTGACATTGCAGACGCTGTTCGACTTCCAGAGTGCAATTCGTCAGCCGGATATCGGGAACACGATCATAGACCTGACCGCTGTGCCGTACATCGACTCGGCGGGTTTAGGGGCAATCTTAGGGCACTGGGCGCACACGCAGAGAACAGGCCACAAGTTCGCCGTCGCGGGCATCTGCGAACGCGTTCAAGTGTTGTTCAATCTGACAAAGGTGGGCACTTTGCTGCCTTGCTTCGCTAACCCAGAGGAAGCCGAGCAGAACTTTTCGGCGGGTTCCGGCACAGCTTCCGCGACATCGGGATAACATCGGTCGTTTAGCGCGCTTTGGAGCTACCGGCGGCGGGAATCGCATGTTTCTTGTTGTATTCCGCCGTTTCTGACGGGGAGCAGATCATTTCCCGGACATCGAAATCAGCCGGCTGCAGGTCGAAGCGAAACTTGTCGAGGGCCACCCAAGGTTTGGAATAGACCTTCGGATCATTGATCGTCAGCGACAATTCCAGGATGTCGTGATCTACGCGGTGGAACTGTTCCTCTACTCGGAGATCTTCGCTATGTGGACGCCCCGAGTTATCGAGCCAAGTTCGTTCATCGGTACCGTTGGTTTCGACGACTAGCGTGGTATCGTCCTTCCATTTTCCGACCGAGTAGCCGTACCATCTGGGCTCAGGATCCTTGGGAAGTTCCCGCCCGTCGGTCCATATCACGCGCCAGACCTTGTCATATTCGTACAATACGACCACTTTCACGGGTGTCTGAAGGATTTGGGTGGTCCTCAGCTCAAAGAGATTCTCGCGCGGGAATCCTTGAGGATCACAGCTGTGCACCGGATCGTTCACCTGCGCCTCGGGGACTTCGGTCGGTCCATTGGCCGGCTTGTTCCGCATGAACATCTGCAGACCCAGTGGAGTAAAAGGGGGACTGTGTTCGGGCCTTCCGTCGGCCGGCATGGCCTGCGGGCCGCGACCCTGAATTCCCCGATTGCCAGGATCCCAGGTTCCAGAGATGTCGTGACGCGGCGCGGGAGCGGCCTTTTGCTGCGCGAGCGCATCGGGGGAGAACGTCCAGGCCGTGATCAGCGCCAGCGCGGGGATGGCAAACTCCGGCAGCCGTCTCACGGTTTGCCAGCCGGACCGGGCGCGGCCAGAGCCGGCCCCATACCCTTGTAGGTTTGGCCATTGATAACGATCTGCGCAATTTCACCGATGGGTTGGCCATTCTTGGCGGGCACGACCGTGACGGTCACGCTGTCGCCGGTTTTGAACATTCGTTTGGTCCAGCCGAGTTTGACCATATCAGTAGGATTACTGGTTTCAGTGACCCAATGGACGGTATTTCCCTTGTCATCTTTCACATCGAACTCCAGCAGGCAATGGGGGTTGGTCCACGACCAATCGGTAACGGTACCTTCCAGCGTTACCCGCTTGGTGTTGTCATAGATGGCGGCGCCGTGGTGCGCGACCAATGCCAGGGGAACGGCCAGAAGACCCAGAGCTATCAAGAGAATTATCTTGAGCTTAACCTTCACCTTCACACCTTTCTCTTTCACAGCAAATATCTCTTTATCACGGCAAATATCCTTGACCAATCCTACCTCCAAGAGTCGATGGCTTTCCGCTGTAAGGAATCGGGAAGAATATTGAGCAATTCGAGACGGACGCCATTCGGATCGAGGACGCTGGTGATACTGCTCTTGCTCGAAGTGACGCGAGGGTCATCAACCTTGACGCCGCGCTGCCGGAGCTCCAACACAGTTGCATTCAGATCGTCGGGCCAGATTCCTACGTGACTGAGTCCCGCGGGGCGTTGCGCATTAGCCGGCGCCAGCTCAAGAAACGTATCGCGGCTGATCTGCAGGTAGGTGATGGCCGGATTTCCATCCTTATCCTTCAGAGAGAAGGCTTCGCGAAAACCCATGATTTTCGTATAGAACCGCATAGACTCGTCGAAATCCTTGGCGTAAATGCCGACGTGGTTCAGCCGCAGCCCGTGGCCGGGGTTCTGCTGCGCGCTGCCGGGCCTCATCAGGAAGACTCCAACGACGACCCCGGCCGCAAAAAATGCGAACTTTCCGATGATTTTAGCCATGACGATCAAGCTCCTTTGGACTACAGTAGTGATAACAAATGATGGCATACCTCAGCCCACGGTTTGACAAGCGTTGGGGCTTTCTTCGACACTCAAGTAAAGGCACCGGCACAAGGAGCGATAGCTATGATCCGTCGTAGATTCCAGTTCGCGCTTGGCGCAGTTTTAACAGTTTCAGTAGTGGCGATGGCTGCCGAGCCGGCGAAAACCGGTGAGTCGGCCGGAAAACCCATCACATTTACAAAAGACATCGCCCCCATCTTTCAAGAGAAGTGCGAAGCGTGCCATCGCAAGGATTCGATGGCGCCGATGTCGCTGGTGACGTACGAGGAGACCCGGCCCTGGGCACGATCGATCAAAGAGCGCGTGGTCACGCATCAGATGCCGCCGTGGCACCTGGACAAGACGGTGGGCATTCAGCAGTTTCAGAACGACCGGTCATTGACCGACGAGCAGGTGGCGATGATCGCGCGCTGGGTGGATGCCGGAGCGCCCATGGGAAACCCCAAGGACATGCCGCCGCCCAAACAGTTTCCAAATGAGGATGAATGGCAATTGGCCAAGCAGTACGGCCAGCCGGATCTGGTGCTCAAGTCGGAGCCTTACACCATGGCGGCGGTGAATCAGGATCAATGGTGGCGGCCGATGACGGATATTCCGATCACGGAAGAGCGCTGGGTGCGCGCGGTAGAGATGCGTCCGGCAACGCGGGGCGGCCGCAGGATCACTCATCACGCGATCGCATATCTGCTCCAGAATGAGCCGAAGACTCAGAACTCAGTTTCCGACGATCCTCTGACGGCGCTGGCCGGAGGCGGCATTCTGATGGAATGGGCGATCGGGAAACAATACGATATCTATCGGCCCGACACCGGCAAATTGCTTTTACCAGGCGCTAAGGTTTGGTGGGATATCCATCTGCACGCGGTGGGCGACGAAATTCGGGACCATGTCGAACTAGCCGTTTATCTTTATCCTAAAGGCGAAAAGCCGAAGTATCGGACCTACCTGACGATGTTCAACGCAGCGTCTTCAAACGCCGGCAGCCCGTTGGATATTCCACCCAACACGGTGGCTGAGACGCAGGGCTACCATGTGCTGAAGCAAGCCGCACGGCTCGAGAATTTCCAGCCACATATGCATTTGCGAGGCAAGGCGATGCTACTCGAAGCGGTCCTGCCGGATGGCACGGTTCAAACGCTGAGCTACTGCAACAATTTCAACTTCAATTGGATGAACAACTACATCTACGCCGAGGATGCAGCGCCAGTTCTGCCCAAGGGGACGATTATTCACGTGAGCGCGTGGCACGACAACACCACCGCCAAAGCGTCCAATCCTGATCCCAACCAGTGGGTTGGATGGGGCGACCGCACAGTCGACGAAATGGCGCACGCCTGGGTGAATGTGACCTATATCAGCGATGAGGATTATAAAGATTGGCTGGCAAAGCATCCGCGGAAATCGCGGTCATTGTTCAGCCTGGCGAATTGATTCAAATGCAAGCGCATGGGAGGATGCTTCGAGGCGTAATTAGCACGATCCTGTCCGCGGGCGCGGCGCTCGCACAGGGTACGCCACAAGTATCGATGGAGCCTCCGCACACGGCCGGGCAAGCCATTACGGCCGCATTCGAAGGCTGGTATCCGGACCCGAAGGGCGCCGGGAATGTAATTCTCATTGGCTACTACAATCGAAATCAAAAAGAAGCGCTGGACATTCCGATCGGGCCCAACAACCGGGTTGAGCCGGGCGGCCCCGATCGAGGCCAACCGACTCACTTCGTACCTGGCCGGCAGTGGGGCGTGTTCAGCATTACGGTACCGAAAGATTTTGGGCCGGACAACAAGCTCACCTGGACCATCGTCTCCAATGGCAAGACCACGGCGGTACCGGTGGGCCTCAACCCGCTGTGGGTGATCTCACCTTTTGTTGATGCCACCAAGAACACGCCACCTTTTATCGGCTTTCAAGACAGCGGTCCGTTTTTGCAGGGGCCTCCCCGAGGTATCAGCAATACGCTGACGACGTCGATACAAGATCCGCTCCCGTTGACAGTGTGGGTTGCCGATGACGCCAACGTTCCGCCCATGCTGCAGGCATTTGCAAAAAGTATTCCGGCGGTGATGGTGACGTGGAACAAGTTCCGAGGACCCGGCGAAGTTAAATTCTCGAACGAAAAGCCGAAGGTGGAGAAACTGGAGTTCAAAGCGCCGCCAAACACAGCTTACACCGGGAAGGCAGCTACCACCGCGACTTTCAGCGAGCCTGGAGATTACGTGCTGGAGATAACGGCCAACGACTTGTCGGGAGCGGGCGGCGGCGGATTCCAATGTTGCTGGTCGAGCGCTCAGGTGAAAGTTACCGTGAAAGCGGGAGCGACGGCGGAGCGCTGACGAGTTAGTATCGCCTATTCGGCATCCAGTCAGAAAGTCATCAAGACGCCGCCCACGGCCAGAACGCCGGTGTATTCTCGTTCAACATGAAGGGTGAGCACTAATGGACGAGCAAAAATCCAGTCTGGTGAGGGGCATCGGCCTGCTCGAAGCCACCGCGGCAAACATGCTGAACATGATCGGCGTGGGGCCTTTTCTGACGATCCCTCTGGCCATTGCGGCCATGGGCGGACCTCAAGCACTGCTGGGTTGGATTGCCGGAGCGGGCATCGCGGTCTGCGACGGGCTGGTCTGGGCTGAGCTGGGCGCAGCGCTTCCAGGCGCGGGCGGACCATACCTGTATTTAGAACAGGCCTTCGGGCCGAAGGGCTTGGGGCGGCTCATGAGCTTCCTGTTCTTGTGGTCCACTGTTTTCGTCGCACCGCTGTCTACTGCATCGGGCGCGGTGGGATTCGCGCAATACACAAAATTTCTGGTTCCATGGCTGGGGCCGTGGCAAATGAAATTGCTAGCGGCTGGAACCTGCCTGCTGATGACGCTTTTGCTGTACCGCGACATTCGATCGATTGGCCGGGTATCCATCGCTATGTGGGCCGTAGTGATGGGCACGGCAGCTTGGATACTCTTCGGTGGCCTGACGAATTTCCAGGTGAGCCGCATCGCCGATTTTCCGCCTGGCGCATTTCATCTCTCGACCAGGTTTTTCGCAGGATTCGGGGGCGCGATGCTGATCGCCATGTATGACTACGGCGGTTACTACAACGTTTGTCTATTTGGAGGCGAAGTCAAGAATCCAGGTAAAACGATCCCCCGGTCCATCTTGATTTCGATCGGCGTAGTAGCAGTGTTGTATCTCGCGATGAACGTTTCTATCATCAACGTAATTCCTTGGCGCGATGCGATGAAATCCACTGCCATCGTGTCGGACTTTATGAACCGGCTCTACGGCCGAGGCGCTGCGAACTTAGTGACGGTGCTGATTCTGTGGACGGCGATGGCTTCGGTATTCGCCATTCTCCTGGGCTTTTCCCGGGTTCCCTATGCGGCAGCGATTGAAGGAAGGTTCTTTTCAGTCTTCGCCCGTCTGCATCCCAAGGGCAAGTTCCCTTCGTTTTCGCTGGTGAGCCTGGGAATTGCGTCGGCCGCGGCTTGCGCGCTCAGCCTTGAGGAACTGATAAAGGCGCTCACAGTCATACAGATTCTGATTCAGTTCATGGCCCAATGTGTCGCCGTCGTGTTGATCCGTAGATGGCGCCCTGATATCCCTCGTCCTTTTTCGATGTGGCTGTATCCGATCCCGGCAATCGTGGCGCTGTTGGGCTGGCTATTTATTCTTGTCGCGAGTGGGATCGTTTACATTCTGGCGGGATTACTGTTGATGGCCGTCGGAATCTTTTCCTATCTGTGGAGGGCGCGCCGTAGGGGTGAGTGGCCGTTTGTTCCGGCATGAACCATCGTTGGGACGTAGCGCTGTTTGGCGATAGCTTTGTCGACCACGTGCTCAGCGGTTTTTCGAAGTGGCCCCAGCCAGGCGAAGAGGGATTCGCGCAGCACTATGTTCGCGAAGCTGGCGGCGGCGCCGTAAACACCGCCTGTGGGCTGGCGCGCCTGGGGCGTAAGTCAGCTTTATTTTCCATCGCCGGCCTGGATGGGGATTGGTTGATCCACCGAATTCAAGGTTTCGGCGTTGATACGTCCGAGACGCTGCGCGGCGAACTTCCAACCGGAGTCACCGTCTCTGTGTCCGCGCCCCACGAACGCGCCTTCTTTACGTACCGTGGTGTGAATGCGGCGCTAGACCATGTTTTGAGCGATCCCGCGGTTTCCGATCGGTTGGCGGAAGCCCGGCACGTTCATTTCGCCTTCGCGCCACAGCGGGAGGCAGCCATCACAGTATTCGAAAAGTTGCGCGGGGCGGGCTGCGCGGTGACTCTCGATACCGGCTGGCATGAAGACTGGCTACGCGATCGATCCAATCTCGAGGTAATCCGGCGCACCAGTGTATTCCTTCCCAACGAGCGCGAGGCTGAAGCGATCGGGGGCACAAGCGATCCGTCGCGCATGCTGGATTTCTTTATTCAGCAGGGCGCCGGTTGTGTGGCGATTAAACTGGGGAAGATGGGGGCAGTGATGGTTCAAGCTGGGGTCAAGTACACGTGCCCGGGCTTTGACGTTGAAGCGGTTGACACGACCGGTGCGGGAGACGCGTTCAATAGCGGCTTCATTCATGCACTGTTGGATCACCAACCGCCGCAGCGGTGCCTGGAGATCGCGTGTCTATGCGGAGCGCTTTCGACTCGTGCAGCCGGAGCGTTACAGGCATTGCCAGGGCCCGAAGAATTGGAGATACATTCGTGGGCAAAGTAGCCCTTATCGGCGGCGGAGGCGTCCGTTCACCGCTGCTGGTGTACGGCCTGAATGAAGCACGTAAAACTATCGGCGTCGACGAATTGGTCATTTACGACGCAGACCTGAGCCGGGCTGTGCTGATGGCCAAGCTCGGGGAAGCCATTGTTGCGCGCCATGGCGGAGGCTTGCGGATCGGCATAGTGCGAGATCTTGCCAGCGCGGTCGATGGAGCATCTTTCATCTTGAATAGCATCAGGGTGGGCGGTATAGCTGCTCGTGCCCGCGACGAACGGATCGCGCTCGAACACGGCTATCCCGGTCAAGAAACTACGGGGCCGGGCGGCTTGGCCATGGCGCTCCGGACCATTCCCGTAATCCTACAGCAGGCGAAAGTGGTGGAGCAATACTGCCCGGGAGCCTGGTTCATCAATTTTTCGAATCCAGCCGGTCTAATCACACAAGCACTGACCAGCGAGACCGGTATCCGAGTCGTCGGGATTTGTGACACGCCATCCGAGCTGTTCCACCGGATTGCATTGGCTTTGAAATCGCCCATCGCCGAGGTCGAGTGTGAATACCTGGGCCTGAATCATTTGGGCTGGGTAAAGCGCGTGCGATTGCACGGCGAGGATGTTACCAGTCGAATTCTCGCCAGCGATGACATCCTTCGCAGCCTCTACTCGACCAATCTGTTCAACCCTGCTTTGATTCGTAACCTCGGGCTGATCCCCACCGAGTATCTCTTCTTCTACTACGCGCGAAGCCGCGGGGTGAAAAACCAGCGCACAGCCCGGGCGACTCGCGGGGAAGAGATCGCGCGCATGAATGAATCGCTATTTTCAGAGTTGTCGACCGATCTTCAATCGGGAAATTCCGCTCGCGCACTTGAAACTTATGAGAACTATTTGAAGCGGCGCTCCGGTTCTTACATGAAACTGGAGACGGATGCCGGTTCCGCGTTCGAGGCGGTTTCGGACACTCAAGAAAATCCATTCGCCTGTGCGACGGGCTATCACAGGATCGCACTCGAAGTCATGGAAGCGCTGAGCAGCCCCACACCACGGCGGGTTATCGTCAACGTTCGAAATCAGGGAGCAATCGACGACCTTGACGCCAATGATGTGGTTGAAGTGCCATGTCACGCCAGCCGCGCCGGCATTGCTCCGCAGCCAGCGGGCGAACTTCCGGAGGAGATCCAGGGCTTGGTGCTGGCGGTAAAAGCTTACGAGCGGACAACGATCCGAGCGGCCGTCGAAGGATCACAGGAACGAGCGCAAATGGCGCTGATGCTCTATCCACCGGTTGGCGAATGGGAGCCGGCCGGCGAGGTTCTTCAAGCGCTGATCGAAAGTGATCCCGAACATCTGGGCTATTTGACCAAGCCAATTGCAGTCGGCTGAGATTCGCCGCTACCTAGCGGGGTTCTTCGCCAGACTGACCATATTCGCGAAAATACGATACGCGCCCGGCACACCCTCCGGCAACTGACGATAAAACGCATAGGCGTTGTAAATGTAGATACCTTTTCCGTACTTGGCGTAGAGCAAGCCACCTTTCTGCGGAGGTTGGCCGGGATCCTGCGTCGACAGAAGCGCTTGGTATTGCGGGTCCCAGGATTGCATCCATTTAGAGCCACGCTCCTCGACCCAGCCGCCGAAATCCTTTTCGGTGATCTTGTTCGGCCAGTTGAAGACTGGATTCGCTGGGGCCAAGATATCGACCTTAGATGCCTCATCCGTAACTTCTTCCGGATTGTTGCCCATCACATAGGGATACGGGCCGTAATTGTGGTCGTATTCAGGCGTGTTGTATTCAACGATGACGACGCCGCCGTTTTTCACATACTCCAACAGACGATTATTGGATGTTCGCAAGTCATCCCGTACAGCATAGGTACGAACTCCCAGAAGAATCACATCGTACCTGCTGAGGTCGCCCGAGGCCAGATCCGCACCGGTCAAAAAACTCACTTTGATTCCTAAATGCTCGAGAGAGGACGGAACGTCATCACCGCTACCCATGACATAGGCGACTCTCAGGCCCGGGGCGACTTTAACGTCGACGCCAGAAGTACGGTAAGTGGAGGAAGTATACAGAAAATAGGGCCGGAGGCCGTTGTAACCCGTCAGCTGATAGCCTTCTCGATAAGTCTTGCCCGAGTAAGTGGCCGTCGCCGTTATTGTGTATGATTTCTCAGTCAGGTTGCCGGGAGTAACCTGGAAAGTTACGGAACGATCGTCGCCCTCCCCGGCAGCGGAAAACTCCGCGGACTCCGGGGTTGATCGCCAACCCGATGGCAATTCCAGTCGCAAAGAGCCTTTGGCCGGCCCTTGCACGTTGCTATGGACAACGGCCGTCACCGGGAAAGACTTGGAATCGAGAGGGACAATTCCGGCACGCGGAGAAATTGCAACGGATATAGCCGGACCGACGACCAGCGGCTCCAGAACCTGACCGGAGCCCGTTACTCGCCGCACCGTTTGCACCACCTGGGCAACTTGAATTGGAGCACCGTCATAAGTCAGCTCAGCCGACGCCGACAGTGGATAGGACGAGCGAGGCAAATTCAGATAGCGTTGGTCGAGGATGTCGTAATAAGGCTGTTCGATATTCGGGCGGGAGAAGTAAGGCTGGGTGTAACCAGAGTCGGCGGCGGCCACCGTGGCTCGAAATACGGCGGTCGCCGACTGATTGGGCGGCAGGGCCCCACTGACTTCCTTCGCCGGCGAGATGGACCACCACTTCGACTCGACCGGTTGGAGCGACAGGTGCCCTATGGCAACGGGAACGGAACTCTGATTGACGATCTTGACCTTCACTCCGAAGGTCTGGCCCGGAGTCGCAATACGGAAGGTGTCGGGCTCTTCCATAAACATCGATAAGCGAGGTTCGGGGTCAGTCATGGGGGCGACGGTGGCGAGCATGGCGATTCCGAGGGCTTCAGCTAACGCATCGTTAAATTGGACCCGCTTGATACTTAGTTCGTGCGCGATGTCGTACCGGGCGTCTTCGGTTAGATTGCTCCGCGATAAACGGTCGAGCAGGGCGATAGTGTTTTTCAGGCCCTGAGCCAGGAACGGCGCAACCTTTTCCGGCTGCGTGGACGAGAATTGATCCAGCGCTCGTTCCACATCAGCATTGATCTGTTTCAATCCGTCAACGAGGAAGGTGGTGTCGCCCTGCTTCGCCAGGCTTGCGATGCCGGCCAGAGATGTGTCAATGCCGTCGAAAAACGATTGCTCTTTGTCTTCGGCGGCAATACGCGAATCGAAGCGATGATAGGCACTCATCATGGGGCCGGCGGCGGGTATACCGGTACCGCCATTCTGCGACTTCTGATTTCCCAGTCCGGCGCGCGAAAACTGCAGGTAATTCAGACCCAGAGACGGATCGTAATTACCCACTGGAATTTCGACATTGACGGACAGCGGACTTGGGTTGGCGCGCCGCGAAAATGGCGCACGGGCGTAGTCCTTCAAAGGATTCCACGGCCTTAGACCAGCCTTGATCTGGTCCGGAAACACAGATGGATCTCCGGCGAGACGGTACACTTCTTTTGCCATCAATCCCGCGGTCTGGTGGTTGCCATGACCATCCGACGCTCCGCCCACGAAAACGGACGTGACAACCAGGGGGCGGACCATCCGCACTACGCGCACCACGTCGTACAGCACGCGGTCACGAGTCCATTTCGTTAGAGCCTCGTCCAGGTTTTTCGAGAAGCCGTAATCGACCACACGCGTCCAATACTGATCGACGCCGTAATACCGGTCGGCCGCCAACAGCTCCTCAGTCCGCACCAGGCCTAGCGCGTCGAAATAATCGGACGACATAACATTGGCACCGCCCTCGCCACGATTCAGGGTCAGCAAGGCGACCCGGGCGCCCTGCCCGCGGGATTCGTAAGTGAGCGTGCCTCCGTCCTCATCATCCGGATGGGCGGTGATCATGATGAGGCTGGCGCGAGTATGAAGTTTTTTGAGACTCTGCCACAAAGCCGCTGCGCCGTGGTTGGCGAATAGCTCATTGGCTACTTCCGAGGGAACGATCGACGAGCGGTAGGGCGCCTGCGCAGTGATAGAGAGACCGACGAAGCCGATGACAAGCGCGGGCAAGCACACTATAAATGCCTTTTTCATGAATGCCTTATCACAAAGATGTTAACGCGATTTCGAGGCTGCAATCAGGGTATAATTTCAACTGTTTGGGGGTTACCTTATGAACCGCCGCTCGTTCCTCGCCGCCACAGTAGGCGCGGCCGTCTCCGCTGCAGCTTCTCCGCGACGCCTCGATCGTACCCGCGTCAGCGCGATCACGGACGAAATTTCGCGATCTCCCGGGGACGCGATCGATTTCGCCCACCGATACGGGCTGCAATGCCTTTCGCTGCGGGACATACCGGCCGCACTGGGCGCGGAGAAGATCCCGTACTACTCGCTGGCTCCGGACGTCCTCGACCAGACGGCCAAGGAATTTCGAGACGCCGGTATCCGCATAGCCTTTCTCGATACTCCGTTTCTGAAGTTCGATCTGCCGGGCACCGAACCCAAGCGAAGCAAGCCGGAAGATCCGGCCGCCCGCGAGAAACGGCTGGCGAAAGACCAGGCTTTGTTTGACAGCCGCATTGAAGACCTGCATCAAGGTATTCGGGCCAGCCACGCTTTTGACTGCCCGCTGGTACGTATTTTCACGTTTACGCGAATAGCCGAACCGGAGTCGATCTTTCCCCGCATCGCCGAGATCATCAGTGAGCTGGCGTTGATAGCCGACAAAGAGGGCATTAAGCTGTTGATCGAGAATGAGACCACGCAGAACGCGGGCACATCGGCGGAAACGGCCAAGTTACTGAAGTTGCTGCCACAAAATGTGGGGATCAACTGGGACTCGCTCAACGCATTGCCGCTCGGCGAGAAGCCTTATCCGGATGGCTACGAATCGCTGCCCAAGGATCGCATTTGGAACGTGCACGTTAAAGGCAAGAGCCTGCTGGATTACCCGGAGCATCAGGATTGGCCAGCGCTGCTCAACGCTCTAGAGCGGGATAACTTTCAGGGCAGCCTGGAATTGGAGACTCATATTTTCGGCGAGCAGCAGATCGCCGGATCGAATGCTTCCATGAAGGAGATCCTGCGGCTGTTGGAAGCCAGGAACAGCGCGTAACTAAATTAACCGATCTTGATGTACTCTTGCCGTTCGATCTCGCCGGATTGGATCCAGGCGTCGGCGACCTCTCGACCCGTGGCGTACCAGACGTTCGGAAACCTCCTGGTGAAATCAATAAACTCCCGCAGCAAGGCGAGCCGGGAGGGCCTTCCGATAACCTGTGGATGATTTACGAGGTTGAACAGTCCCCCGGAGCGATAGATTTCCTTGAACTCCTCCTGCCAGATCTCGAGCACATGCGAGTTGGTCATGATCGGCCGCGGGTTTTTCAAGGAGAAAAGCATATAGGGAGCATCGTCAATGCTCCAGTGCCACGGCAACTCGATGGGGCCAGGTAGTCCGCCGGCCAACCGCAGCTGATACGGGCGGATGTCATCCTGCAGCGAGCTGTCGTAGAGAAATTTGTATTCCGTCAGCAAGCCGATCATGTTTTCGCTGGTCTCGCCGGCGGGAGAGCGATATCCGGCGGGGCGCACTCCCACGGTTGCCTTCAGAGCTGCCAGGCCCTTTTCCAACGCTTCTCTTTCCTTTTCGGGAAAATCTGGATCGATCCATTCGTGCAGGTAGCCGTGGTGGCCCACTTCATGGTTGTCGCGCAGTATGGTTTCCATCCGGTCCTGATATTTTTCCGCCGTCCAGCCTGGTACAAAGAAAGTGGCCTTCAGCCCATAGTCACGGAGCAATTCCAAAATCTTAGGCACACCGATCTTGGCGCCGAAGGTACCTTGCGAGAGCGTGCCGGGCCGCTTCCAATTCGATGGATCGCGCGAAATCCACAGCGTCTCGGCGTCAAAATCAAAAGTGAACATGACCGCGCATTGTGCCCCGTTGGGCCAAGGACTAACCGGCTGCATAACTTCCCTTCTCCGCTTCATGCAGCTTCACGGCTTGGAAAGCCGACTGACAGGGCGGCCCGTTGGTCACATACAGCGTGCGCGCGTTGAGATCGATGACCGCAGCGGCAACGGAAATGACTCGCTTTGCCTCAGGCAAGGTGAGGTCCGGATGGCGGCAGATGGAGGCCGGGGCGCTGAAGTGGTCGGAAAGCGCGGTTTGAATCGTTTCCATGTCGATTTTTCCACTGACGCGGCGCAACAAGCGCTCGAGCCGGTTGGCGCGATACAAGGAGTGCGGAGCGATACGCTCGAACTGGGAAGAGACGCGTGTCTCACGCACCAGATGGTTGGCGTGCGTCACCAAGCCCTGTTCAGGGTAAATATAGGCGCAGTAATCCGGTGTCGCCTCGATATCGATGATCTCACCGTCGGCATGCCCGATCAGGAAGTTGGTCGAACAGCAACGGTCCGTCTGCACGACCGACAGCAGAGCTTTGTCAAACGTCCAAGCGTCCAGGATCTCGCGGCAGCGAACATGGAAGGGCTTACGGAAACCATTGGCTCCGTCACGTTGGGTCACCAGGCCGTTTACACATAGGCCGATGCCTGCGGCATTCACGCCCATCTTGCAACCGATGATTCCCGCCTCGGTGAAACCGACGAAGTCCGGCTTATTCTTCCCGGGTTCGGAAGAGCGCTGAACGCGCATGATAAAGCCTCGGACCCCTTGCAACCAGTCCCAATTTTGACCGATGAGAGTATGGCCGCCAGCAGTGATATCCGGAAGCAACCCGAACGACGTACATCCTTCCTGCTCCGTGGTGGCAGGCTGGTTCAGGGCTTGCGCCTCCGCGCCGAAAACGCAATATGCCAGTTCGTAACGCGCGTTCAACATGGCGATTTCGGTCAAGGAAAGATCCGCACCCGCTGCAACACCGGCCATTTCGTCGGCATATTCGGGATTGTCGCGGGCAATGAAGGCAGCCCAAGCGTCGCTCTGCTCTAGGACTTCAAGTAGCTTAGCGCCGCCGGCCTCGAAGCGCGCCGAGTAGGTTGCGTAGTTATGTCGTATTTCCGAGCGCATGGTGCGCCCATGAATTCTCCCGTGCTCTCGCGGATCTAATCCGGCGAGATCGAGAACTGTCAATTCCGGCATAGAAGACAGAGTTTCGGTCGAGAGCGACGGCAAAAGTGGTGGAGGCGGCGGGAGTTGAACCCGCGTCCGAGAAAGCCCGCTATGAAAAGAACTACGTGCGTTTCCGATTCGGTAGTTGTCGGCCGCCGCATTAGAACCGGCAAGAAAACGACGGCTTAGCCCGATTGTCGTCAGCCTACGGCTCCGAGCAGAAGCCTTCAGCCCAATCCTCGAAGATGACGCCCGTTGGATGCCGTCGAGGCCCAACATCCGAAGCGGCTACTTAATTAATTAAGCAGCGTAAGCAAACTGCTGATTGGCAGTTCTAGTTTTCCGATCGTTTAACGGGAGCTCGGAACCCGGCACGCCTTTCCACAACGATTCAATCCCGTCGAATCCGTTGCGCCCCCCTCTCTTCTTTGATGATAACATCCGGCATTCGGGAGATGACGCCCTTGGGCTATCGGATTCCAGACTGCTGGAGCGTTTTTTCTATGATGTTAGACAGGACATGCCGAGCGTCATCGCCACTCCGGGAACTAAGCAGAAGGTTGAGGACCGGCTGGCGCCTCTCTACAACGTAGTCCTGCTGGACGACAACGACCACACTTATGAGTATGTGGTCGAGATGCTTCAGAAGCTGTTTGCTTTCTCGGACGAGGACGCCTGGAATCACGCCGTCGAGGTAGACAATACGGGGAGAACAGTGGTCCTGACGTGCGAGCTGGAACAAGCAGAATTCGGCCAGGACCAAATACATGCTTTTGGCGCTGACTGGCGGATGCCAAAGTCGAAGGGGTCAATGTCGGCAATCCTGGAGCCCTGCTCTTAGGTTGGCGTTCCGGGACGGTCTCGTTCAACCGTGCTAAGCTAAGTTTCATCCGCGGTTTTCAGGAGATCACCATGCTTCGCAAGGCAATTTTCACAGCTATTGCTGTCGTTATTTTGGCGGCTTCCTTAAGCGCCCAGAGCAAGCCGAACTTCAGTGGAACCTGGAAGTTGAATATCGAGAAGAGCGACTTTGGTGTACTTCCGCCATCCAACAGCCGGACGGATGTGATCGATCACCAGGATCCCAATTTGAAAGATGGCGTCTCCGACGATGGCGCTCAAGGCCAGCAGAACTATACTCTCGCGATTACCACGGATGGCAAAGAGTCGGTCAACAGCCCGGGCGGGATGGAGATGAAGAGCGTGGCGACGTGGGCGTCGAATAGCCTGGTGGTGAGTTCAAAGCTTCAGTTCCAGGGCAGCGACGTTTCGATCAAGACCACGTGGGCGCTATCGGACGACGGGAAGACATTGACGGAAAACGTGCACCTGGAAAGCCCCATGGGCGAAACCGACCAGAAGCTCCTTTTTGAAAAACAGGAAGGCGGGGCCGCTGCGATCGCCGGAGCTAAGCCCGCTGCCGCTACAATGTCCGCGAGCGGGGCGAAGCCTAATTACAGCGGGACGTGGAAGCTAAACGTCGCCAAGAGCGACTTCGGCCCGATTCCGGGTCCCGACAGCCGCACCGATGTGATCGATCACAAAGATCCTGTTCTCAAGGTCAGCACGGCGCAGGACGGCGCGCAGGGCAAGCAGGAGTACACGCTCAACCTCACCACCGATGGGAAAGAGATGACCAATAACCCAGGCGGTTTAGAGGTTAAGAGCATCGGTGGATGGGAAGGCAGCAATCTGGTCATGAACGTCAAGTTGAAGTTCCAGGACAACGATGTGGCGGCAAAAACGACCTGGCTGTTATCTGACGATGGGAAGACGCTCACGCAAAATCAGCACCTGACCACCGCGATGGGCGAACTGGATCAAAAGATGGTGTTCGAAAGGCAGTAGAAGGGACCTGCCCGGGCTTAATAGGGCGTCGGAAAAGTCTTGGACATATGGTCGTGCCAAGTCAGCGTTTCTTCGTCCACCAACGCCCATAGGAGGCCGATGCCGGCTGCGAGGAGGCTCAGGATTCCGGAAGCGAGCCGATAAAGCCGCTGTTTGCGACGTGGTCTCTGACCGTCGAAATCGACCAGCGTGAGACGCGCCCAGCGCATTCCGGCAGTATCCCCGCCGGCCAGACACCACAATAACTCGTAGAGGACCACAAATGCGCCAACCACTGCAACCAGGACCGGCCAGGTTTTTGCATTCAGCATCACTTGGCCGCCGGCCAGGTAGAAAATAATTCCGAAGAGCGCGGTGGCGATCACAATCATGCTGCCGTCCAGGGCTGCCGCCATGGCACGGTGTGCCGGCACAGCCACAGGAGCGTCGCAATAAATCACGCCGTCGGGCGGCTTGCTAGAGCGGGCGAACTCGAGGTTTTGTTGACCGGGAATTACCTTGCGATTGCGGACGCGGCGCGAGGTGGAGGAGCGCTGCCGTAGGGGAGGAGCAGCTGAAGGCGCGATCGATTCAAAAGGCACTACGCGGGGGAGCTCCCGGCCGCTAAACAGCGACGGTTGATAGGTGATGGCTTTGCGAGGTGACGCTGGAAGCTGGGTTGCAACAACCGCGACAGAATCGGTCGACTCGTTTTCAATGAATTCAGGGAGCAACGCCGGAACCGCGGCTGACGTCGTGTACACCGGTGTCAAGCGCAGGCGACGGCCGCACCGGCGACAACGATGATCATCCTCGGCATTCGAAGCCTGACAATAGCGACATTCCATTCTGCTTACCAATCCTCCGCGCTTGCGGGATCCAACGATCCGTGTTACGGTTCTCGGTTGAGGCCGTTATCGTTACCACTCGTGGGCCCCAGCTCGTGTCGAAAAATCGACCTTACCTCCTTTCGTAACATATTTGGGGTGAAATGTCACGAACTTTCTTTGGCCTCCTGGCTTCGGTTTTTACTTGCGACCGCGTTTCTGACGAGGTCGCCGGTGGTAGCGCAGGTACCGTTTGTGCCGCCGGCGCCGCCTGCGGCGAGCCAGCCGGATGCTGTTCCGACTGCCGCCAATCCGAACCAGCGAGTAAAGACGCAGCGCCCGAATGCACCCGGTCCCAACGATGTTTTCATCAGCTCGGTTACCCAGGAAGTAGATGGGTCGCTACGCCATTTGCGCGGGAACGTGCGCCTGGAGATGACCGACAAGAAACTGGAAGCCGACGAGGTAGATTACGACGAAGACACCGGCGACGCGGAGTTTCGAGGGAACGTTCGCTATGAGAACTTTCTGGATGGGACCAAACTAAATTGCGACCACGGCAAGTACAACGTGAATAGCGAGACGGGGCTCTTTTATGACCTGCGTGGGACTTCCGTTCCAAAGATCATTTCTCGTCCCGGCCTGCTAACAACCAACAATCCTTTCTATTTCGAGGGCAAATGGGCGGAGCGCAAGGAGGACCGCTACGTCGTGCACGAGGGCTTCGTTACGGACTGCAAAGTTCCCAAGCCCTGGTGGCGCCTTACCGGCCCCAAGTTCGACATCATCCCGGGCGATCGCGCGATGGCCTACCGCGCCGTCTTTCACATAAAGCGACTGCCCTTGTTTTTTCTGCCGACTTATTACAAATCGCTGAAGAAACTTCCGCGCCAAAGCGGATTTCTGGAGCCTAGCCTGGGCCGCAGCTCCTTGTTCGGCGAGTTCTTTGGACTAGGCTACTATTGGGCGATCAATCGCAGCTACGACCTGCTTTATCGGGGCGTGTATTACAGCCTGCGCGGGTTGGCCAGCACGGTTGATTTTCGCGCGAAGGTAAAACCCGGCACAGATATCGGATTCAATCTCTACGGCGTGAACGATAAGGGCATTCCGGAGGGCAACGGACAAGTCCAGAAGCAGGGAGGATTTCAGTTTACCCTGGATGGCCGCTCCAATCTGGGCAACGGCTGGGAAGCCCGCGGGGAGTTGAATTACTTGAGCTCCTTCCTATTTCGGCAGAGCTTCAGTCAATCGTTCCACGAAGCCATTTTTTCCGAATCGCACTCGGTGGGCTTTGTAACCAAACATTGGGATACATTCGGCTTCTATGTAGTGGCTGATCGCGACGAGGAATTTCAAAGCGTGACGCCGGACGATAAAATTGTGATCCGCAAGCTGCCCGAAGTGGAGTTCTTGAGCCGCGACCGGCAGATTGTGGGCGGTGTCCTGCCCGTGTGGTTTTCACTCGACAGCAGCGGCGGATTTCTAGACCGCACCGAGCCCGATTTTCAGACCCGCCAGTTCGTGCCGCGGCTGGACGTATATCCGCGGCTCACCACGGCGTTTCATTTCGCCGGCTTCAGTCTGTCGCCCAGTTTCGCGGTTCGAGAGACCAGCTACGGCTCCAGTGTTGTGAACGGCCAAGTGAGCGGCCAGAATGTGCTGCGGAGCGCCCGCGAGGTCGGCCTGGAATTGATGCTGCCCGCGCTGGCGCGCATCTACAAATCACCAAAATGGCTGGGTGGCGAAAAGGTGAAGCACGTGATTGAGGCGCGTGCTGTGTACAGCTTCATCAGCGGCGTGGATAACTTCAACCGCATTATCCGCTTCGATGAAACCGACCTGTACTCCGACACTAACCAAGTCACTTTATCAATCACCAACCGCCTGTTCGTCAAGAACAAAGACGGCAACGTCACCGAGGTGCTGAGCTGGGACCTGTCGCAGAGCCGCTATTTCGATCCGACGTTTGGCGGCGCGGTAGTCGCAGGGCAGCGCAACGTGGTGCAGAGCACGGAAGAGCTGGATGGGTTCGCCTTTCTGGATGGACCACGCAACTATTCTCCGGTGATTTCAGCGCTGCGTTTTCAGCAGAAAATCGGGCTGGAGTGGCGAGTGGATTATGATCCGCTTCTCGGGCATGTCAGTAATAGCGCATTCTCAGCGGATGTTCGCTTTTCCAAGTATTTCATCTCGTTGGGCCACAACGAAGTGCGGACGAATCCCGTGGTTGCGCCCAACACCGACCAGGTTCGGGGCCTGTTTGGAATCGGCAATCAGAATCGCAAAGGGTGGAACGCGGCTGTCAGCGTATATTACGACTATAAACGGGGCATCATGGAGTTTGCTACGACGCAGATCACTTACAACACCGATTGTTGTGGGATCAGCGTGGAGTACCGCCGCTTCAATTTCGGAACCCGCGATGATTCGCAGTATCGCGTGGCGTTTGCCATATCCAACGTTGGAACATTCGGGACCTTACGAAAACAGGAAAGAATCTTTTAAGGCATGGCGCGGTGGCAGGCTAGCGGGCATCCGTTCCGATGGCTTCGTCCAGCAGCACGCTGAATTCCCGGGCCTTATGCTCCACTTTGTGCTTCAGCGAGGATAATTCCTGCTCGAGCGTATCCAGTTGATCGGCCAGATGCAGGCAAGCGAGCACTGCGGCGCGAGTGGAGTCTATATTTCCGCCACGGGCCGCGATAGAGGACATCAGGTCATCGATCCTGTGGGCGAGCTGTTCGATTCTGCCTGGGTCCTCACTGGCCACCAGTGAATAGCTCTGATTGAAGATAGTGACACGGACCGGTTCCGTGTTGGGCATGCTTTAGCTTGCCATCTCTAGGTGGTGCTAAGCAAATCCATTTGGCCGAGCAGCTTTTCGATCCGCGTGCGTACCTGTTTGCGCTCGGATCGCAACTCATCGAGTTCCTGGCGATAGGAGTCGCGGTCCTCGAGCGCTGAGCGCAGCTGTGCCTGGAGGTCGGTCTTCTCGGCGCGCAAATTGGCTACCAGCTCGGCCGCGCGCGTAATGCGCTCTTCCAAACTTGCTAATGGATCGATTTCCTGTTGCGCTGGACTCATGTTAAGATCCTGCGTGGGCGGCCTTCGCCGTCTGGACCAGCGCGGCAAAAGCTGTCGCGTCGTTGGCGGCCATATCGGCCAGAATCTTACGATTCAGGTCTATGCCGGACTTCTTTAGTCCGCTGATAAACTTACTGTAAGAGATTTCAGCCGCACGGCAGGCAGCGCCGATGCGAATGATCCACAGGGACCGGAAATCGCGCTTCTTCCGCCGCCGTCCGACGTAGCCATAACGCAACGCCTTCTCGACAGCCTCTTGCGCGGCCCGATTCAGTTTACTCTTGGTAAGAAAAAAGCCCGACGCTCTTTCCAGCGTCTTTTTGCGGTAGGCTCGTCGTTTAATTCCTCGTTTTACTCTCGGCACGTTTCAACTCCTGTTGTGATTGGGCCGGCGATAAAGGTACGTGCGGGCACCCATTCGCTCGGCGCGTAAATGCTAATACGGTATCATGCGCTTCAGCTTGGCCTGATCGGTCGGATCGGCCACCACGGCATGTTTCAGCTTGCGCTTGCGCGAGCGCGGCTTAGAGGTCAAAATATGGCGGGAAAACGAGTGGTGACGTACCACTTTACCCGTCCCGGTCTTCTTGAACCGTTTAGACGCACCCTTATGTGTCTTCAGCTTCGGCATTCAATTTTTCCTGGGTTAGACTGCGACTTTCTTAGTCTACCACAGGGGCTGAGGGCATTTCAGATAGACTAACTGTATGAATTACGAGGAGGCCATCCGGTCCCTGCAGGACACCGCGGTTGTTATGGCCGAGATCCAGCGACGTCAGTCTGACGTGCAGAAAACCCAAGCCGGACTGGTCGAGAGCCTTCTCGAATTCAGGCAGCAGACCGAAAAGAACCTTGCGCATGTCACAGTCAGGTTAGCGGAGATCACCGACAAACTGGATGGTCTGATTGGTTTCGTGGACCGTCTGCCGAAGTGACCTCCGCAGTAGGGCCCTCCCGCCTCGCCTAACATTCCTTAAGCAACTGAAGTTGCCGAATGGAGCGGCAATCGGCCTAGCTTTGGCCGTCCTGGTATTCCTCTAACCAGGCCATCTGGATCGCTTCCAGTTTCCCTTCGGTGGATGCCTTCGGATCGTCTTTAAAGTCTTCGAGCTCGGTGATCCATTGGTGCAAATCCGTATAGCGGATGTGGGTTGGATCGACGTCCGGAAATTTCTCATAAAGCGCCAGCGCTATGTCGTCGTGTTGATCCCAGGTGAGTTTAGGCATCGATTTTCGTCCCTTTCAACGCTCCCCGGACGGCGGAGTTCATCATGTTCTCGGCCAGCTTCATGGTGGCCTGGTCGAGTTGTGCGATCTTCGAAGCGATTAAAAGGTGGTTGTCGTGATGGTAGACCACCAGCAACTCGTTGAAGGCCCTATCGATAGCGGCACGCTCCTGGTCCGTGAGCTCGAAATAAGCATCGTGCTGGCGGGCTTTTTGGACCGCGGCCATTACCGCGTCGGCTTCCAGGCGCCGCTCCCGCACTTGTCGTTCGGCAAAATCCTCTTCGGCCTTTTGTACCGACTCGAGAATCATCTGCTCCACCTGCTCGTCGGTCAACCCATAAGACGGTTTGACATCGACGCTTTGCTCCTTGCCGGTTCGCAAGTCGCGGGCGGTGACGTTCAAAATGCCGTTGGCGTCGATCAGGAAGCGAACCTCGATGCGGGCCATTCCCGCCGCCATCGGATCAATGTCCTTCAGATCAAAACGGGCCAGACTGCGGTTGTCTTTGACCAGCTCGCGCTCACCTTGGAGGACGTGGATCAGAACATTGGTCTGGCCCTCGACGCCAGTGGTGAAAAGCTCAGTAGCGCTGGCCGGAATGGTCGAATTCCGATGAATCAGCTTGGAAACGATGCCTCCCATGATCTCGATGCCAAGTGAAAGCGGAGTGACGTCCAGCAGCAGCTTGTCCTCAACTTCGCCGGATAGAATCCCGGCCTGAACAGCGGCGCCCAAGGCCACGACTTCGTCGGGATTCAGCTCGGTGTGTGGCACGGAGCGGAACAGGTTCTCCACCGCCGACCGAACCAGCGGAATGCGTGTTGAGCCGCCCACCATGACTACTTCATCGATCTGATCTACACTGACCCCGGCATCCCTGAGGCAATCCCGGCAGGGGCCGAGCGTTCGGTCCACGATAGGAGTGATGAGCTTTTCGAATAACTCGCGTTGGATCTCGCGCTGGTACTTCTTTCCGTGATATTCGAGATCGATAGTGGTGTAAGGGACAAACGAGAGCTTTTCCTTGGCCTGGATAACAGCGCGGCGAAGCCGCTGGACGCCTTCAGAATCTCCCGAAAGGTCGACTCCCCATTCACTCTGTACGTCCTCAATCGCGATTCGGAGCAGCAGGTTGTCGATGTCATCGCCGCCCAGATGCGTGTCTCCATTCGTGGCCAGCACTTCAAAGATGCCGTCGTGCAGCTTGAGTATGGAGATATCGAAGGTGCCGCCGCCCAAATCGTAGACCGCAATGATACCGTTTTCGCGTTTGTCGAGCCCATAGGCGAGGGACGCAGCCGTCGGCTCATTCACCAGACGCAGCACTTCCAGACCAGCGATTCGGCCGGCATCCTTGGTCGCCTGACGCTGGGCATCGTTAAAATAGGCCGGAACCGTGACAACCGCCTTGTGGACCGGATAGCCGAAGAACGCCTCAGCATTTTGCTTCAACTGGCGCAGCACGAAGGCCGAGATCTCCGGCGGAGTGTAAGTGCGTTCTCCCAACTGGAGTTGCAGCACTGCCTCACTTCCGGGAGCAAGACGGAAAGGGAACAGCTTCAGCTCTTCGGCGATGTCGTCCAGGCCACGGCCCATCAAACGTTTGACCGAATAGACGGATCGTTCAGGCTGGGTGAGAAGCAGTTCTCGCGCCGGATTGCCGACTACAATTTCGCCCGAGGGATTTATCGACACTACGCTGGGGACCAACTTGTCGCCGTCGGCGCCAGGAATGATCTTGGGGCCGGTGAGGTCCATGAAGGCCACCAGGCTATTGGTGGTGCCCAAGTCGATGCCGACTATGCGTTCGGTTGTACCAAAATCGATATCCATATCAGGCGGGGAGCTGGGTTGCCGGGGATAAGGTCTTGTGAACTTCATCCACGAGATTCAGCACATACTTGCGGCGATTCAAGACGCCACGTATTTCAGCGAGCACGTCACGGCTGAAAGATTGATCATATTTCTCGAATAGCGATTCAAGCTGCTGGTCGACATCGGCCAGCATGCCAGTGAAAGTCCTCTCAGCTGCTTCCAGTTGTGGGCGGGCGGAATCATCACCTGAGCGCATCTCCTCCAACGCCATGTTCAACTCAAAGACCTCCTCGAGTAATTCCGGGGGCACATCTTTGGAGCGCTGCTCCCCGATTTCGAATCCCTGTTGGCTGAGCAGGTATTGGGCGCGTTTCACAGGGTCTTTCAGGGTGCGGTAGGCATCGTTCAAGATGGAAGACGCATCCAGGGAATACTGCTTTTCGGTCTCTGATTTGCGCATGAAGAGGTCGGGATGCAGCCGCCGGCTCAGCTCGTAAAAACGCTGCTGAAGTTGGGCGGTAGAAATCTTCAATTTCCGTTCGAACCCTAGCAGATCGTAATAATCCGTCGGAGGGGGCTGGAGCGAGTTACACTCTGCGCAGAACAACGGTGCTTCCATCGCCCGGCCACATTGCCAGCACTTGCTCACGCCGAAAACGACGTTCCGCAGCCACAGCTTTTCTTCGCGTGCGGGTTGTCGAATTCAAACCCGGAGTGGATGAGAGAGTCCTTCCAGTCGAGCGTCATGCCGTCCAGATAGACCATGCTCTTGGGATCCACAAAAACTTTTACGTCCTCGAATTCGAACACCTGGTCGGTAGACCGCGGCTTCACATCGAACTTGAAAAGATAACTGAGGCCGGAGCACCCGCCACCGAGCACGCCAAGCCGCAACCCGCCTTGCACGCCATGCTTGGCGAATTGTTCGCGGATCTTGTCAACGGCTTTCGGAGTTACAGTGATCATACAGTTGAGCCCAGGCGAAACGTCTGCGACACCTACTTACTAGATGCCACAGCTTCGGATTTGGTGGCAGTCTTGGTCTTGTAATCGGAGATGGCGGCCTTGATCGCATCCTCAGCCAACACCGAGCAGTGGATCTTAACCGGCGGAAGGCTAAGCTCATTTACGATGTCGGTGTTCTTGATTTGGAGCGCTTCGTCCACTGTCTTGCCGCGCAACCATTCCGTGGCGAGCGATGAACTGGCGATTGCACTTCCGCATCCAAAGGTCTTGAATTTGGCATCTTCAATAATGCCCGTATCAGGATTCACCTTGACCTGCAGCTTCATAACGTCGCCGCATTCCGGTGCTCCCACCATGCCGGTGCCGACATTGGGGTCGCTCTTATCCATAGACCCGACATTCCGGGGGTTGTTGTAATGATCTAAAACCTTATTCGAATAAGCCATATTTTTGTCCTCGTTAGTGCGCGGCCCATTGGACCTTCGTCAAATCGACACCTTCTTTCGCCATCTCGTACAGCGGCGAAAGTTCTCGGAGTTTCTTCACCACGTCAATCACTTTGTCAGCAACGTAATCGACTTCCTCTTCCGTATTAAACCGGCCGAGCCCGAAACGGATAGAAGAGTGCGCCAGGTCGTCGCCGGCGCCCAGAGCCTTCAGCACATAGCTGGGTTCCAGGGTCGCCGAAGTGCAGGCCGAGCCGCTGGAAACGGCGATATCATTGATACCCATCAGCAGCGATTCCCCTTCAACATAAGCGAAACTGATGTTCAAATTGTTCGGCACACGATGTTCCATGGTGCCGTTCACGTAGACTTCGTCCAGTTGCGCTTCCAACTTGCTACGCAGCCTGTCCCTTAAGTAGGCCATCCGCCTGGATTCTTCCGGCATTTCCGCTTGGCACAAGGCGCAAGCTTCGCCCAGTCCAACGATTCCCGGGACGTTCAAGGTGCCGGATCGCATGCCGCGCTCATGGCCGCCACCATCCATCTGTGCGGTTATCTGTACACGGGGGCTCTTGCGCCGGACATATAGTGCACCGACGCCTTTGGGACCGTAGATTTTATGGCCGCTCATCGACATCAGGTCGATGTTGTCTTTGATCACGTTGACCGGAACTTTTCCGACCGCTTGGGTTGCATCGCTATGCACCAGCACGCCCTTGGCCTTGGCGATCTTTCCAATTTCGGCCATGTTCTGCAAAACGCCGATTTCGTTGTTGGCGTACATGATGCTCACCAGAATAGTTTTATCGGTGATGGCATCCTTCAACATTTCGAGATCTACCAAACCGTTGCTTTGCACGGGTAAGTAGGTCACGCGAATGCCATGCTTCTCGAGACGCTTGCAGGTGTCCAGAGTCGCCTTATGTTCTGTAGCAGCGGTTATGATGTGATTGCCCTTTTCGGCATACATCTCCGCAACGCCTTTCAACGCCAGATTGTTGGACTCAGTGGCGCCGCTGGTAAAGACGATCTCTTTAGGCGTGGCACCGATCAGATCGGCGATCTGTTTGCGCGACTTCTCCACTGCCTCTTCCGCTTGCCATCCAAAGCTGTGATTACGGCTGGCGGAGTTCCCGAAGGTCTCCATGAAGTAGGGCTTCATAGCATCGAACACGCGCGGGTCCATCGGCGTGGTGGCGTGATAGTCCATGTAGATCGGCAGTTTCATACTTTGGTTCCTCATATAGCTGGCGTAGTCACGGGCAGGCCGTAGAGCCGCTCCGGCGCTTTTGTCAGATTCCCATCCGACTGGGCTGTGTCGGCCGACATATCAGCAATCGTGATGCTGGCCAACAGCCGTAGGATTCCTTCGTGTACCTTTTGCAGAGGGTCGCGGACGATGCACTTGTCGGTATGGCAGCAATAACCGTGCTCGGTAAAACAAGCGGTCAGAAAGATGGGGCCGTCGATGGTGCGAATCACGTCCAGCGCTGTGATCTCGCGAGCGTCGCGGGCTAGTTTGTAGCCCCCATTAGTCCCCTGCTCCGAGCGTAAGAATCCGTTCTTAACCAACTTCTGCAGGATTTTCGAGAGCAATGGCGAAGGAATGCCGTAAGTCTCTGCTATTTCCTTAGAACTTGAGCTGGCAGGACCGTGCACGGCGAGGTGCTTTAGAGCGATTAGCCCGTAGTCCGCTTTTTTCGTCAGTTTCAGCATCTTTAGAATCCCGACCGGATTGGTCCTACTTGATTATGGACCATTTTGGTCGCCTCGTCAACTATGATCCGTTTCAATCACATAGACTGGTACTCATGGCCCTGAACCTCGACCCGAGCCTGCTCCAAAGGTCGGCGGACCTCCATCACAAGTTCGCGGCGAGTAACCCCTTTCGGCATGTGGTGATAGACGACTTTCTGAACTCCGAGTTCTCTCAGCAATTAATGAAGGAATTTCCGGCCTTCGATTCGGCGTTGGCCGTCAATGAGCGCGGCGAAAAGGGACGTAAAGCCGTCGTCTCCGATCCGGCTCGAATCGGTCCAGCCTATGTCCGGTTCGATCAGATGATTCGGGACCCCGTGTTTCTCGAACTGATGAGCCGGATCACAGGGATTCCCCAGTTGCTGTACGACCCGGAGTACATAGGCGGTGGGACGCACGAGAACCTGAACAGACAGGATCTCGACCCGCACGTCGATTTTAATTACCATCCCAGCCGGCAGTGGCATCGGCGGTTGAATTTGATCGTATTCCTAAATCCGGAATGGGAGCAGGAATGGGGCGGCTGCCTGGAGTTTCTTCGCGATCCGTGGACGGCCGAAGGAGCGCGGGAGGCCGAAACGGTGGTCCCGCTGGCGAATCGGGCCGTAATCTTTGAAACCAACGAGCATTCCTGGCACGGGTTCCGCCGCATCCAGCTTCCGGCCGACAAGCAGCATCTCTCACGCCGGTCGATCGCAATATATCTTTACACCGAGCAGCGCCCGGAGGAAGAGCAAGCTGTCTCGCACGGAACTGTGTACGTTCAACGGCAGCTTGACGGGCATATTCAGCCAGGCTACACACTGAACGAAGATGACGTGGAAGAGATCCGGGGATTGGTGGCGAGGCGTGACATGCAAATCAAGTTCTTGTACGAGCGGGAGCTTGATTTTTCGTCGCTGATCTCGGGAATGATGCGGTCGCCGTCATTCCGCATCGGGCGAGCTATCACCAGTCCAGCTCGGGCTCTCCGCCGTTGGTTAGGCAGAAAATGATCCGCTGCTGAAATCGGCGTCGGTATTTCGTAAGATGGTAACGGAAGTCAATGCGCGGGGTTGGCCTAGCGGTCGGGCGTCAGCCTTCCAAGCTGATTTACACGGGTTCGATTCCCGTACCCCGCTCCACCATATCGTGCCCACCCAACAACACGCCGGCCCCGGTCCCGTCGCATCAGACGTCCCTGAACCATCCCTAGCCGAACGCGCGCGCACGCTCGCTTCACTGGGCCTGATCGGCAGCCTGTCCACGCACTCGCAGAAATTTCCCGGCTTTCCTTTCGGCTCCATGATGCCGTATGCGGCGGACCAGCTTGGCCGCCCAATATTCTTCATCAGCAGCATGGCGATGCATACTCACAACCTGCATCAGGATCCGCGCGCGAGCTTGCTGATTACACAGCCGGATGTTTCTGGAGATCCCCTGGGGGCGGCCCGATTGACGCTTTTGGGCGAGGCGAAGACAGTCCCCGTGGAGGACGTGCGAGACCTTTATCTCTCCCGGTACGAGAACGCCAAGTTCTGGCAGAGCTACACGGACTTCGCCTATTTTCGGCTGCAGGTGTCGGCGGTATACTTCATCGGAGGCTTTGGCGTGATGGGCTGGATTTCGGCCGAAGACTATTCCAGCGCTCAACCCGACCCTCTAGCCCAGGCTGCGCCCGGGATTGTCCGGCACATGAACAGCGACCACGCCGACGCGCTTCGTTTGATTGCGCGCCAGTTTGGCGGAGAAATTGTCGACGAGGCTGCCATGACGTCGGTGGACCGGCTGGGTTTCCATCTTCGGCTCAAATCGGGCGACAGAATCCATGGGCGGCGCGTGGCCTTCACGCGCGAAGTAAGGGATGCGGAAGATACCCGAGCAGTTTTCATAGAGATGGTACGGCAGGCGAAATCAGCAGATTGATAATAGGGGATGAATGAAGTGACGCTGGCGTCGCTCAGTTGGTAGAGCATCTTAATTTGTAGTGCGAAACCGGTGCATTTCTGTGCATTACTATGCAGTAAA
>CAVYKR010000009.1:0-36530 GCA_963769205.1 Bryobacterales bacterium
GAATAGTCCCTTCTGAGCCTAGCCTAGCAAGGGACTGATATAAAGAGGGAGCGAACGAGCCTCCCCGCGCCCGGAGCAGTTCTCGCGGAACTCGCAGCGACCATCTGTTCCCGGCGCGCCCATCTACGACCCTGAAGAGGGCATAGAGTTGTCCGGCTCCGTCAGCCGCTTCAAAGGTCTAATGGAAATAGCCACGAGTTTGCTGAGGCACATTAGCTGAGTGAACTCGCACCATCAGCCCCCACGATCAACGCAAGAATTACTGAGGAAGCAGAAGCCAACGCAATCGGCACGGAATATGTCAGAGCAGGCTTGATGCCTGCCACTCATGCGGCAGCGGTACGTGGTCAACCGCGTCTACAATATCGCCGACGAAGATAGGCTGTCATGGAAGCCGCGGTTTTCCGCACGCCAATACAGCGATGCTTTTGTTGACCGGATTGTGGAGAAGGTAGCTGGGACGACACTTTTTTCCAAAGAAACGTGCCGTCGTCTGCATGGGATGAACAGCCACAAAAATAACAGGCGGCCAAAACGCGCGTTCATCGTCCTGTGAAGTCCCCAGCGCAAACGGGCCGCGAAGTGAGTGGGCCTCGCACCCCAATAAAGACGTAGCCGAAAACTCCACCAAAGTGACCTTCTCGCCTGCCAGCCCGCTTCAACCATGCTCCTTACGGCTTCGCCAGCTCGCGCAGGTATATAAGAATCGATCCTAGCTCGGCGTCGTTGTAGGAGCCGATCACCGATGCGTGCCGCCATGTGCTGCCTTCGGCGCCGTTCACCGACGGCGATTCAAGCGTACGCTGCACCGGAGGGGGCGTGGTCAGGTCGTAGAGAATCACGTTGCGGCTGGTCTTGCTTAGCACGAGCGCGGGCATAGTCTCTCCGCCCGCAATGGCGGTGGAGACTTGGGGCGTCGCCAGCGTACGCAACGCCATCGCGCTCGCGGGGATTTACGCCATCGGCGCGGCGACCGAAATTCCGATCCCGTTGACCTGGTGACAAGTCGAGCAGCGGGCGAAGCCGCGCGCGGCGTCCGAGAATAGCAGGCGGCCCCGAGAGGCATCGGGCGAGAGGGCGACTTCCGGGGCTGCTGGCGGCCGCCGACGGCTGCGAGGTTCGGGTTGGCGATGCCGTCCAGCGACGCGACGTACGCGATGACCGCGATCAAATCGGCCGACGACAAACTCGCAGCGAACGCCGGCATGGCCGTGCGGGGACGCCGCGCGTGACGGTGTTGTTGATGAAAGCTTGATCGAATCCGCGCGCAGCCAGGGCGGGGCGCCCGCCGTTCGTGCCTCGCGCTCCGTGGCAGTAACCGGTAGCGCAGGATTTGCTGAATACGTTTTCACCCTGCTTGAGGATGTCCTGAAATTCCGGCACCGAGGCAACGCAGCGATCGCGAGCAAGAGCAAGCGTGTTAGAACGCCTCCTTCATCGCTGATCCCTCCGGCAACGCGAAGACGACCAGCGTGGAACCCTGCCTGAACATTTTCGCCTCGGGAAACAGCCGCATGCGGCGCTCCGACCATCGGTCTGCTGGCAACCGGTCGGTCGCCGCGATGTATTGCCGTCCATTGACCCAGTAGGAGATCGACGAGCCGCGGTGCCCCGCGCCGGTCTGGAAGCTCCACAGCTTATTGCCGCTGCGCGCGTCCAGCGCGAAGAAGTTCCCTTCGGGATCGCCGGTGAACACCAGATCGCCCGCCGTCGCGAGGATGGACGAAAGCAGAAAGAATTTGTATGGCAAGCTCCAGATACGTTTGCCCGTAACCGGATCCCAGGCGTCCACGTGGCTATAAGTGGTGCGGTTGGGCGGCAGCTTCTGGGAAATCGCCATTCATGAAGAAGCGGCTCGGTGGGCTTGGTGTCGTTCGGAGTGATGTCGGTGCAGATTTCGTTCGTGGGCGTGTAGAGGTATCCGGTGCGCGGCGAAAAAGCCATGGAGTTCCAGCTCTTGGCGCCGCGGCGCTGGGACAGAAAGTCTTTGTTTTGCCCACGGGCTCATTGCGGCCCACCCAGCGTGCCGTCTTCGGTGACGCCGGTGATCCAGTTGTAGAGCTCGGGCACGTTGAAGGAGCTGAGATATTCGCCGGTGGCGCGATCAAGAACGAAGGTCAGACCGCTCTTGTTCATGTGGACCAGCAGTTTCGCATCTGGCCACGGATTGGCGATCCATGAGCAGCACTTCATAGGCGGAGTCGAAGTCCCAGACGTCGTCGGGGACTTCCTGAAAGTGCCAGCGCAGCTTGCCGGTGTCGGCATCGAGCGCGACCACGCTGGCGGTGTAGAGGTTCACGTCCCTGGACTTGTGGCGCCTGCGGCAACGCGATCGGCATCGTAGAAATCGGCCGCGGCGTTGCCGGTGCCCCAGTAGACCAGGTTGAGATCGGGATCGAAGGAGCCGGTGAGCCAGGGCGAGCCGCCGCCGAAGCGCCAACTGTCGCCTTTCCAGTTTCGTTGCCCTTTTCGCCCGGCGCGGGCACGACGTACCAGCGCCACGCGACGCGGCCGGTCTTGGTGTAGAAGGCGGTGAGATAGCCGCGATGCGCCTGATCGCCGCCGTTGCCCCGACGATGACCTTGTCCTTGACGAAGAGCGGCGCGGAGATGATGTTGCATCCGCACTGCTTGGGATCGTCGACGCTGACCTTCCAAACCTCCTGGCCGGTTTTCTGGTCGAGCGCGACCATGAAATTGTCCTTGGTGCCGAAGAAGACTTTGCCGTCGCTCACGGCGACGCCACTGTTCCTGGTGCCGGGACTGGGCGCGGCGGATAGATGTACTGCCAGATCAGGTCCCTTGGCCGCGTCGAGCGCGAAGACCTGCGCGCGGCGGAGATCAGGTACATCACGCCATCGGCCACGATAGGCGTGGCCGAGATTCTCGGGTAATCGCCGGTCTGAAAAATCCAGGCGGGCAGGAGATTCTTGACGTTCGAAGTGTTGACCTGGTCGAGCGCGCTGTAGCGCCAGGAGAACTGCGTGCCGCCGTAGTGCGGCCAGTCGTCCCGCGTGACGCCATCGGCCGTGCCGTTTTGGGCGTACACCGGGAGGGCGAGCAGGAAAAGCAAAGATCGCATGGAGTCAATGATAATTGAGTTTGCGAGGTCTGGCTGGCTAATCGGGCTCCTCGAACGGGCATCTGCCGCCGCTCCTCTTTTCCCTGCGTCCTTGCTGCCCTGCTTGTTGAGGAGTATCTTGGCTGGCTTCAGGCTGATGCCCTTGGTGTATGTACTACATGACCAAGTAATTCGGCCCGACATCGTAGATCTGGAGGATTGATTGGGCGCCGTGATCGCCTGCGCTTCACGCTCGCAGCGTTTGCGGAACTGCGCGGCAGAGACTTTGATCGCGACATCGCGATTCAACCGCCGGCGTTCATACCGCGCGTCAGATTTAGTTGCCGGAGCCTGGAGCCTTGTATCCGGTTGGTGTCGGAACAACGCATTGCAAGTTAACGATCGAGCATTATCCAAGCGGGAGCGTGGTCGCTAGCGGTTTCCTCCCCGCGAACCCATCGATCTACACCCCCGTCCACGAGTCGATCGCACACTGAGGGAGAGAGAAGAAAATGATCCAGCCGCATCCCCTTGTCTAAAGGCCACCGATTACGCTCGTAATCCCAGAACGTCCAAAGCGGCCCCTCGGGCTGCAGTTCTCGCAGAGCGTCCGTCCAGCCCTGCGCTAGCAGCCGAGCATAGGCTTGCCGACTCGGAGGCTGAATTAATGCGTTGTTATCGAGGGATCGCGTTGGATAGATGTCCTGCACAGTCGGTACGACGTTGTAATCGCCGGCCAAGATGGCCGGCACCCCGGCCATCATGAGTTCGGCGCCGTGTTCGATTAAACGCTCGAACCAGGCCAATTTGTAATCGAACCTTGGACCGGGCTGTGGATTTCCGTTCGGCAGATAGATGGAAGTGATCAGCACACCATTTACCGCCGCCTCGATATAGCGTGCCTGGTGATCCTCAGGATTCCCAGGCAAGCTGGATCGCGTCAGCACCGGGTCGCACTCCCCGCGCCAGGATCGCTACGCCGTTCCAGGAACGTTCCCCTAGCCAGACTCCCCGATAGCCGAGGTCACGAAGGGCACTTGCCGGAAATGCTCGCTGCTCTACTTTGAGCTCCTGGAGGCAAACGACGTCGGGCCGCGTCGTTTCGAGCCACGCCATCAGATTATGCAGACGTTTGTTAATGTTGTTGATGTTGAACGTGGCGATCTTCAATGGCCGGCTTCCAACTTCCGCGACAGGACGACCATTTACGGACCGGTGCACTGGTCATCGACTGCCCCCTTTCTAGTATGTCCTCGCTCGCCGCAGCCAAGCGAATATGCGTGTATCCCATCCTTCCAAACCCGCCTGGATGGGCAGAAAATCCGGCGCTTCCTCCACGAACGCCGCCTGATGCTCAGGAGTAAGCGTCAGGTTCCCGTAGCCCTGCGCTTGGGAGGCCGGCGAAGCAAATCTCCTGCCCCCCACACGAAAGGCGGGCAACCTGGCGTGGGAGACGTCTTCCACGCCCTCCAAGCTCAGCGCAATTCTCCGAAAATTTGCTGGCGTCATGGCGGGATCCGCAGGTCCAGAAATGCTGTTGAGATAGCCAACTTGTGATTTCAAACGCGAACCAACTTCTGCGATGACCTGGTCCAGTTACTCAAGGCTGACAGTTGGCCACTAGTAAAACTATTTCACTCGCGGCTGCACTTTGCAAACTTAAGCTGCGGTCCGGCGGACCTTCAATCCGGCGTGGAATGACGACCGCGTTTGGTGCATTGCAAACCCCGCAACCACAGGTACCTCGCGGTGAAATAGCCGAGAACCCGTTAAAATCATGACGGATAAACGTCCCCGAACTTTAGTGTATGAGTGCCCTTCACCCACGTCAGGGTGTCCTCTTCCTGATACGACGTAGTGTGGTTTTTCGTCCGGAGTCTGGGCCGTTTGGCCAATCGTTTGAAGGCCCCTGATCACGTATCCCGGAAGCCCCTTCGCTCCTATCGTTGACGTCCAAATTGGAGATTCCCAACTGCTGGGCCAGCGGGCCGGTCTTGCCATTTCCCAGAGTGTCTCCCCAGCGGGGACGAATCACCCCTACGCGTGCTGCGTTGACTAAATCGCACTGATCACTTTCGTGTAGTTGATACCGGCCGACCAATTCGCGAGCGGTGTCGTGCCGCTGCTGGTGAGCCCATAACTTGGAACTTGTATCGGTGGACGCATGCAATGTTATTCGTGGGGCTGCCGAACAGGGGCGAAAGACTGGTCCGAAATCATGGAGTTGAGCTTGCCGCGTGATCGAGTTCTCATTCAAGCCGACGGAGACGCACTGCGCCGAGCCTTGCTAGTTCTAATGGACAACGCGGTGAAGTATACGCCGGAAGGCGGCTCTATAAGAGTCAAACTGGGCAAGAACAACGGATTTGCGATCGCCCTGGTGTCGGAAAAGGATCGGAATTGCGAAGCCGTCTCCCGTGCACATCTTGGATCGATTCCGGGCCGAGAAGGCTCGTTCACGCGAACAAGGCGGGGCAGGACTCGGTCTGTCCATAGCGAAATGGATCGTTGAAATGCATCTGGGCTCGGTTGAGGTGCCATCGCAACTACGATGTGGCCAGCGTTGGGCTGGCCAACACGGTGAATTGTGACAACCACCCCCCGGCACTCCTGCCGCCTGGTTGGACCGTGATGAAGCAATCTGGGCGGGCCACCAATCCGGGGCCTTAAAACGACACCAATCTCAAAAAAAGGATTCGTGGAGCTGAACTTCAAGCAAATCTCACGAAAAGAAGATCAGGCCGGCAGCCTCATCTGGCAGGCGAAGGATTCGAAAACTACTACATCGGCGCGCCAATGCTCTGGAAAACGAGTTACCATCGGCCACACGATCAACAGCCGCCGAACAGAAAAGAAGTGGACGGTGACTTCCAACCAGTGGCACACCTTGAGGGTTAATTTCGACCCAATCACTTCAGTGGCACTTGATGGCAAGAATGACGTTGACTGGGACGATTAGGATGTTTGCGGAGGTAAGCTTGGCATCTGGACAAAAGCGGACGACGTTACCTATGAGGCCAAATAGCCTGGAAGAGCCAGGCTTCAGGCGAGCATGCCAAAACCGGTCTCTTCCGACCCTCACGGAATCCTCGGATTCGCCCCGTAAAGTGTAACGAAGGCGTGCCACGCGACGCCGTCTTCTAAGACTAATGAAGAAGCTTGCCCTGTCCATCCTGTTGGCGTTTGCGAAGTCGCTATGGGCGCGGATTGCGACATTGAAGGGTGTGGTCGCCGATGAGAGTGGAGCTGTCGTCTCGAAAGCCAATGTCGTCCTCAAAGGGCCTGGTGGACTAACGAACACGGTCCATGCGGCGGCACCGGAATTGACGCTTCCGCAGCCGCAAAGGATCTCATTGCGAGCAGGCGTGCAAACTATCAACCTTCAGCTCAGGGTCGCTTCGACCTCGCAACAAGCCACGGTACCAGAAAACGCCGGACCTGCGGTCAGCATGGATCCAACCAATAAAGCGGTTACCCTTACGCTGCACGGCGACGACTCGCAAGCTCTTTCTGATGACCCCGACGATCTTGCGGCAGACTTGCAGCCCCTGGCCGGGCCATCGGCGGGGCCGAATGGTGGCCAGCTCTTCGTTGACGGCTTCAGCAGCGGCCAGCTTCTACCCAAAGAGTCTATTCGTGAAATTTGCGTCAACTCGAACCCTTTCTCGCCCGAGTACGACACGCGGGGCTATGGCCGGGTTGAGATCTTCACGAAGCCCGGTACCGACAAGTTCCGCAACAACCGACGACTGGAGCTACGAGCCCGGTTCACGTTCTGATCATGTCACGATACCTGGCAATATTCGCGAGGGTTCTAACGCGCATTCTGTCGACCTGCCTCTTCTCGTTGCCACTACTTGCTCAAGACTCATCCGGGGTCCTCCTTACTGGAACTGTCCTCGACCCTCATAGGGCCGGCGTTTTTGGATCAAAAGTGACACTGACAAGAGTCAACGGAAATGCCCAGTCTACGAACGCGGACGTAAACGGAGGGTTCCGCTTCGAAGGAGTTGCGTCTGGAATCTACGAGCTCCGTATCGAACGTGAAGGGTTCAAGACCGCTCTGCTCCCCGTGCGTGTAGGCGCCGAACCTCCCCAACCCATAGCCATTGTTTTGACGCTTGCGGACGTGCAGCAGGAAGTCACTGTTGGAGCTGAGTTGACGCAAGTGAGCACCAATACCTCGGACAATCTCGATACGGTCACCATGAACCGCCAATCCCTGGACAACTTGCCAATTTTCGACCAAGACTATATCGGAACGATGTCGCGGTTCCTGGACGCAGCTTCGGTTGGGACGAGCGGAGTGACTCTGATCGTGGACGGCGTGGAAGCCACCCGCGCTAGTGTCTCCGCGTCCGCGATTCAAGAAGTCAAGATCAACCAGGACCCCTACTCAGCCGAGTATCCTCGTCCTGGCAAGGGCCGCATTGAGATCATCACCAAACCTGGTTCATCGGTGTTCCACGGCACGTTCAATTTCCTATTCCGCGACAACTACCTGAACGCACGCGAACCATTTGCTCTTGTTCGTCCGCCTGAGCAACGTCGCATTTTTGAAGGTAACCTGACCGGCCCTCTGGGTCGCAGCAAGAAAACATCGTTCCTGATTTCGGCAAACCGTGAGGAAGAGGACGCGCAAGCCATCGTTTTTGCCCTGGGACCATCCGGACAAATTCGTGAAAGCGTCCCGACTCCTCAACGGAACACAGAACTCGGGGGCAGCTTGAATCATGAGTTTGGCAACGGCCAGCTCATTTCGATTCGTGGCATGTACACCGACCGGACCATCCAGAATCAAGGAGTGGGCGCCCTCACGTTGCCGGAGGCCGGCACGAATTTCGAAGACCGCGAGGACTTGTTCACCTTCAATCACCGCGCCTCGATTACCAAGAAGTGGTTCAATCAATTCCGTTTCTATGCCGCCCGGCAGCACACACCGACGAAAAGCATCAATCCAGGTCCAGGCATCGTGGTTCTGGGCGCTTTTACCGGTGGTAGTGCGCAAGGCGATCGTCTACAGACGGAGAATCACATCACCTTGAATGAGATTTTAGTGTGGACCGGCGAAAAGCACACAATCAGGACCGGCATCAATATTCCAGATCTCAGCCGCCGCGGCTTGGACGACAACACCAACACAGCCGGAACGTATACCTTTTCCTCGTTACAGGATCTTGAGCAGAACCACCCATTTTCGCTTCTAAAGCAGTCAGGCAACGGGCATGTCGTTTTTCTTGAGAAGGTGTTAGGCGGATTCGTACAGGATGAGTATCGCATCCTTCCCAATCTTCAGATTTCGTACGGCTTACGATACGACTGGCAAAACTATTTCAGCGACAAGGGCGACTTCGCCCCTCGCCTGTCTCTCGCCTATGCACCCGGGAATTCCCGAAAGACGGTTATTCGCAGCGGGGCGGGATTCTTCTATGATCGGACCGGCCCCCAACCGATCTTCGACCTCATTCGTTACGACGGTACCAGACTCCTGCAATACCTGGTCAATGACCCTGTCTACCCAGACCCGTTCGCTCTTGGACCGACCAGTGTTGTCCGATTGGGCCCTACGGTGCGGATTCCATACGTGCTCCAGTACGGCGCGGGCGTCGAGCGGCAATTAGGGAAATCGACGACGCTCACGGTCAACTATATGGGGCTGCGTGGCGTCCATCTATTTCGATCGCGCGACGTGAACGCGCCACCGCCGCCTTTTTACATCGCCCGGCCTAATCCTAATCTTAGCGTCTGGCGGCAAATCGAATCATCGGGCGATCTTGAAAGCCAATCGCTGGAGTTGGGTCTGCGTGGGAACCTCACGCAGTACTTCGTGGGTATGGTCCAGTATACTCTCGGTCGCGCATACAATAACGTCGGTGGAACCACGACCGGGGGGAGTCGCACCAGCGGAATCAATAGCTTCCCTGCGAACAATTACGATCTTTCCGGAGAGTGGTCTCGTGCCGACTTCGATCAACGGCACCGCTTCAATCTGCTCGGGACGGCAACTCCTGGGAAATACTTCAAGCTCGGCATCGCGCTCTCTCTGTACTCCGCCATGCCATACAACGAGACAACAGGACGCGATGATTACAATGACGGGATGGCGACTGCCCGCCCCCCTGGTGTACGTCGCAACAGCCTGCAAGGCCCCGGTTATGCAGACCTGGATCTGCGCTGGTCGCGCGACTTCTTTCTCGCTCGCGCTAAAAAAGAGAAGGGCCCGACAGTTACGCTTGGTCTGGACGCCTTCAACGTCCTCAACCACGTGAACTATATGAGCTACGTCGGAGTGCTCAGTTCTCCGTTTTTCGGTAAACCAATATCAGCCCTGCCGCCAAGAAGACTTCAGCTCTCTTTTCGCTTCAGGTTCTAGTGGAAATGCCGCCTCAGGGCATTTTAATCGACAAATGCACGATATCCTCGTGCGTGTGCGCATTCTAAAGTCCACCGCTGACGAGCACAACTGTCCGATTCTGAAGAGAAGTGGGTGTTTGTGGAGCATCGCAGCTCATCAACGCACGGCGGCCAGAGAGGGATCACTCCGGACGTGACCCTCACGGGATGTATTGCAGTCCCCGATACGTCCGACTTCCAACACGTCCTCCAGCTGCCTTCCTGGGCCCTTAGTGGTGCGAAGGCCTTTCCAACAGTTATCGACTGGCCGCGATCGCGAAACCGATCCCGTTGGAATTCCAACGATGTTCGAAAAGAGGATTACCGCATGGTTTACTCTTACTCCGGGACAACAAATGTCAACTGGAACGACCAGCTCCGGGGAGGGTTCATAGGTGACGGACTTCCTTTCCGTGCTTGCTTCTCCCTGCGTTCGGCTGAGGTCTGCAGATCTCTGAGAACGCGGTCCACACGCGCCTGGACTCTCAAGCATGCGGGCAAGGCACTTGATAACTTGGCAAAGTGGGTAGCATCACTTCCTTCTACTCAGACCGGGACGGGATCGGCCGCTCCATGGCGGTGGCTACCGTCGCGTGGGTCCTTGCCTCCAACGGTCGGCGAGTCTTAGCAGTCGATTGGGATCTCGGTAAGCCGACGCTGTACAAGTATTTCGGCCCTTTCCTGCGGAAAGAGGCGGACCGCGGGCTGATCGATTACCTGTGGGAGTACGCGAAATCAGCCAGGCACCTTCCCCGGGAGAGAAGAGAAGCGTACTCTGTCCGGCCCGCCGAAATCGAAAGGACGCGCTGCAACTCTGGAGGCACGGGGCACTTCGATGTGATTTTGGCAGGCCAGGCAAGGACGAGCGATATTCGCGCCCGGTACTTCAGCTGGGCAGAATTCTTCGACCAGCTTTTTGGTAGGCGCTTGTTGCAAGCACTCTTCACCAGATTCTCCAAGGAATATGATTTTGTGTTGGTAGATCTTCCATCCGGAACCATCATGACGCAAGCGCTCATGAACGTCGGCCGTTTATCCGACAATCTCGTGGCGTGTTTCTCATACGATGCCGAGAGCGTCGAGCAGACGATTAAGAACGTGAGCACCGTACTTTGGGCTCAACGGGAGAAGCCGCGCCTCGTACCAGCTGCCATGATGGTGGAAAACGTAGAACTTCAACTCATCCACGAGGCGCGGTTGCTTGTGGAGAAGCGCTTTCAGGTACTCCAGACTGTGGCGCCTGCGCTGAAGCAGGAAGTGCCGTACGTGCCTTACTATCGGTACCAGAAAAGGTGTCTGCCCGCTGGTCATTTCTTCGAGCCGCAGAGGTCCCTTCTCCGCCTTGCTGAAGTCATCAGTTCGGCGCCCGACCTTCAGTGGATCGATCCGTGGGAAAAAACGGCTGTTAGCCATCCGCCGAGCCCGGAGAGCATCGACAAGGGAGAAGTTGGCTCGTGGGTGCCAACACCCTATGAAGGCGACGGTCCATACATTTTCGTTTCATACGCGAGAGATGAGAAGGACTTAATGCTGCTCTTCATCAGGGATCTTGCTCAACTCGGTTTTCCTATATGGTGGGACGAAGAGATCCCCGGTGGGGCTGAGTGGTCGGCTTACCTCGAACGCAAAATTGTCGAAGCGAAGTTCCTGATGCTGTTCGTAAGCATGACGTCGGCCTCCTCAGTCCATGTCGCCCGGGAGATCTCGCTTGCGGAGCGATCTCGTAAGCCGATTCTCGGCATTCGACTCGACGCGACCGACCTTCGCGAAGAAATCGGTGCGATTGTCTCGAAGTACCAGACGCTACAGAGCGATTCCCCGACCTTTCACGAAGACCTGGCAAAAGCGATTCGAGTATTGGGCCTCGACTAGACCCAGTGCCGAAGGTCCCTTGCGGTTGCTGTGGGCACCGTGTGTGCGGTGGCGAGAGGCTCCCTTGTTGAATTTCCAGCCGAACTCACCGGTTTCGCGCACGCTCACCGAAAACTCACAATTGCACCACTAATCCGTAGTGAACGCGAAGGGGATTTGTCAACAGCTATCGAGTGGATGGCTTCTCCGCACTTCCCCCCAAGCCTGTTTCCGAGCAGCTTAAACTGAAATTATGTGCCGCGTCGTCCGACTCGTTTTGTGTCTGTTTCTGGCCGTAGCCCTTTCGGCTGATGATCTTGCGATAACCGAAAGGAGCTTCGGCTGCCTCCTCGACCTGCCAGAGTAAGAAACACGCGGATTCAGAATCCCGATCCTGAAAAGCTCAGGGAAGCCATCCGAATATTTAAGGACAGCGTGCCCGATAAGGCATATCCTACGGGCACAGTTTTGCAGTTGATTCCGACAGAGGCAATGGTAAAGCATGATCGCGCAGCCTTTCCAAACACTAACGGCTGGGAGTTTTTTGCATTGAAGGTCTCTGCGGACGGCACTATGATTCAGGGCCGAGGAGACAAAGTGCTCAATACGTCATTGAAAAAGCCCTGTCTGGATTGCCACTCGCCTGCGGCGAAATTTGATTTCGTATGCGAAAAGACACATGGCTGTGCGCCCATTCCTGTCACTGATCAGCAGATAGCTGCGATCCAGTCTGCCGACCCCCGTTGTAAGAAGTAAAGCGCTGACTCGACCACGCCTGTCTCCTACAACGCCGTATCTGGCCCGCGCGTCGGCACAAGTCAGGGCCGTTACTATCGCTTGGCCGCGCGGCCATGCGACCAAGCCCTGCGCGGAGAGAGTATCGGGAGAAGAACTAATCGCCGTGCAATTCGTGAGCGAATTCATCCACCATTTTGCACTGCTAGCCCGTCAGCCCCGAAGTGGACCAACGAGGTATAATGGACTCACGCATTGAGCGCGGTTCGTGAAGTCGGCTCGATCGCGAATCCCTGAGCAATTACTTCCCATCTTGATCTCTGTCAACAACATCTCCATGCGCTTCGGCGCACGTGTTCTCTTTGAAGACGTAACCACCACGTTCCTGCCAGGACGGCGCTACGCAATTACCGGTCCAAATGGATCGGGAAAATCGACGTTCATGAGAATCCTGACCGGTGAAATTGAACCCGCGAAAGGGTCGGTAACCCGGCCGAAGAGTGTCGGTGTACTGCGCCAGGACCAATTCGCGTTTGATCTGTACCGCGTTCTGGATACGGTGATCGTGGGAAACGCGCCGCTGTGGGAGGCTTTACAAGAGCGCGAAAGGCTCTACGCCCATCCGGACACGTGGACCGACGAGGATGGCATGCGAGTGGGCGAACTCGAAGGAATTGTTGGCGATCAAGGCGGCTATACAGCGGAAACTGATGCTGCCATCCTCCTCCAAGGTCTGGACATCGGTGAAGCGCTGCATGAGCGCAAGATGTCGGAGCTACAAGGCGGCCAGAAGGTGCGAGTACTGTTGGCACAAGCGCTGTTCGGCAACGCGAGTGTGCTGCTGTTAGACGAGCCTACCAATAACCTGGATCTCGACTCGGTCCACTGGCTGCAGAAATACCTGCTGGCTTACGACGGGGTGCTTGCTCGTCATCTCCCACGACCGGCATTTCCTAAACGAAGTCTGCACGCATACTGCCGACATCGACTACCAGAGCATCATTACCTATACCGGCGCGTACGACGACATGGTGCTGGCCAAGACTCAGATTCGCGCAGGCGTAGAAGCCGGCAACGCCCAGCGTGAAAAGAAGATCGCACAGTTGAACGAGTTCATCGCGAGGTTCTCAGCGGGCACCAGATCGGCGCAAACCACCTCTCGCAAGAAAGAGGTCGAGCGGCTGCAAACCTCGGAACTTGGCGAAATCGAACATCCAGCGTCCCTATATCCGGTTTGAAAACAGGCGTCCGTCCGGACGGCATCCCCTGGAAGTGAAAGGGCTCTCGAAATCCTACGACCACGCAGACTGTGATTCGGAATTTCAGCGCGTCGATCGCGCGCGGCGAAAAAATCGCGCTGCTGGGCCGCAACGGGGCGGGTAAGACCACATTGTTAAAGTCACTGCTCAGCAATGCAACGGGATTCGTGGATGCGCCGGACCGGAATTTTCCTATCGACGGCGGCGTGGTCACGTGGGGTCATGAGGTGGCTGTAGGATATTTCTCGCAGGATCACAAAGAATCCATTCAGCCTGGGGCCACCCTGCTGGAATGGCTGCACGAGTTCGACCCCATGGCTTCTCAGCAGGAACTGCGCGGCCTCCTGGGCCAGATGCTCTTCAGCGGAGAGGACGCGACTAAGCGCACCGAGAATCTTTCGGGCGGAGAAGCGGCACGTCTCATCTTCTGCCGCCTGATGCTCCAGAAACCGAATTTCCTGTTGTTGGACGAGCCGACCAACCACTTGGATCTGGAAGCGATCAACGCGCTGAACATTGCTCTTCAGAAGTACGACGGAACCGTCTTGCTGGTCACGCACGACCACGATGTTGTGGAAGAAGTGGCCACTCGCATCTGGCATTTCGAGGACCACGAAATAGAAGACTTCAAGGGCCCTTACGTCGATTACCTGGCGGAAAGGGAAACAACCACAGCTTAGAAAGCTTCCCGTCCAGAATCGGGAATGTCGCGCTCTTTGAATTCGAGGCGAAAAAATGATTGAAGAGGCGGTGCGCCGGGGCGATTCGACCTATTGCTGATCAGCGCCGCCAACGCTCGACTGATTGACGGTCAGTCGAAGCGAGCCAGAAGTCTCACTATGGGAGATTTAACCGCCTGGCATATTCTGCGTCGGTCAGTACCATTGGACCGCTGTTTTTTAAGGTACGACAGCGCCGCGTCCGATTCGATTGCGTTGTGAAGCATTCCTACCGGCCGAGAGTGGAAGGCTGAAATGCCAGACATCAGCAACGTCTTCCGACTGTTTATCAGCCCGACCTTCGCTGACTTTCAGGCGGAGCGGGAAGCGCTTAGAAGGAATATGTTCCCCTTATTCACGAGTTTGGCGCCACGTGCGGCTTTAGCTTTCTTGTTGCCGATCTACGATGGGGCGTGAGCGACGAGGCGCAGCGCGGTCAAGAGACTGTCCGCATTTGTTTGCAGGAGCTCGAACGCTGCCTGCGGGCCACGTCGCGTCCGGTGCTGCTGACGTTGGTGGGTAGTCGTTACGTATGGCGGCCGCCTTCGTCGAGCATCCCGGCGCAGGAGTTCGAGTCGTCCCGCTCGTACATAGTCGTCCAGCAGATTGCCTTCCGGCTCCGCCGCGCATCCTTTTCGACATCCATGCGCAGGGCGGATTGATGCGCGCGCAGTGGGCCTTGCAGTGGTTGAAGCATTCCCTAGTGGCCGGAGGAAAGGCCAACGGCGGGTTTTGGACTCAGCTCTAGCCGTCGATCAACTGCCGCATGGGTGGGGCTATGGGATTTATCGACAGCTCTCTCGCCGTTGCACATCGAGGCTGACGCAGTACCGCACTGCTTTGGATAACAAAACCAACTGCTGGCGTTTGGGACACGCTGCCCGTTACTACATCGCGACAGTTCGCCTCCGGAGATACTATTAGCGCTTCGGGCAGGTCTTCCTGTAGCTCTCGCCGGCAAAACACTTTTCCCACTCCTCCTGGGCCAAGTTTCGGTCGAGGTTGCGGCAGGCCGTCTCGATGAGGTCATGGGTTTGCCACATCTGAACTATCGGCAAGCCGCTGTAACTGGCGGTAGCCATCATTCTGCCGTCGGAGCTGAATGCTACGTTTTCAATTTCTTGAGGCTGCCCGACGCGAGCAAGTTCCTGCCCGTCCAGGTTGAACACTCTGATCACTTGGCCGAAGGCTCCGGCGGCTAAATACTCACCGTTGGCCCGGAAAACGATTTGTGCGTCCATGGGTAGTTTGCCTCGCCGGGATTCATGTCCCGTGGCCTCGTCCAGAATCACGAACTCACCGAGGCTGGAAAGGACGGCAACGCTCTCGCCTTTCTCGTCAAAGCACACCGACCTCGCCTGGTTGGAAACTGGTGTACGCCAAGCGTCGGTACCAGTTTGGATGTTCCACAATCGCGCGAACTTGTCCCCGGAAATCAGAAGAAATCGCTCGTCGTCACGAATTGCGACACTCGTCATATTGCCCGGGTGATGAGTGCATCCCACCTGCTTGCTGGTTTGAGTCTCCCATATGCAGACCTGACCGTCTTCAGGATGATAGGGAAACCGGACGGCTGAGACCAAGTAACGCCCGCTAACACTAAGAGCCAAGAAATCTGTTGGTGATCTGAAAGCGATGTGGGTGACTTCGCCGCCGGATGGGAGGGTCCGGACCGAAATGGAACCCTTGGGATCGGTGATCGCCAGATACTTCCCATCAGGGCTGAGGGCCATCGTGTTGATTGTGGGATCCACAGAGAACTGGGCAACCGGCAGGGAGGAACCTGCATTCAGTACCTTGACCGTGCCGCCCGCCAGAATCGCCAGGGAGCGTCCGTCCCGACGCAAGGCGGTCCTCCTCACATAAGGATCATTTCCGCGAATCGTATTACTACCACCGGTTATGTCCCAGATGGATAAATCGCGGAATGAGGCAAGTGCGGCGAGAAGACCTCCGTTCGGACTGAACTCGACCGCTGCGACACCACCATCGCGAGGCGCAAGGAACACTTCTTGACCAGTGCGGGCCTGCTACCCTTCTTCGGAGACATGTTGGCGGATCAGTTCAATACCGATGAGATCGAGCGGTGGAAACGCTGGCGCTTCGCTAATCGGCTGCGTAAGTCGAGCAGACCCGATCAGGATAAACTAATGCCGGCTTCGATCAATCGCGAACTCGCAATCCTGCGCCGCGGGTTCCAGCTAGGGTATGAACGGACGCCGCAGCTGGTGGAAAAGATCCCACCGATTAAGAAGTTGGGTGAGAACAACATTCGCACGGGATTCATATCACCAGAGCAGTTTCCCCGTCTGATGGCTGAGTTGCCGTCCCATCTCCAGGACATCACCAGCGCAGCTTTTACCGCGGGCAATCGAAAAGGGGAATTGTTCCGGCTCGAATGGGAGGACGTGGAGCTCGAAGTCGGCAGGGCAGGACTCATTCGGTGGCCGAGTGAAACCAAGAATAACGACGGACACTATATACCGCTGGATGAAGGTGAGGAATTCCTGGATCGTTTACGGACATTGAAAGCAGAACACGATCTGAAATGGCCGAATCAGGCGCGCGTGTTCTTAACTCCGGAAGGAGAGCCACTGAAGCATCACCATATGCGAAAACAGTGGGACAACGCCTGTATCCGGGCTGGACTGCCAGGTCTGCTATTTCACGATCTCCGCCGAAGTGCCGTCCGCAACACTGTACGTGGAGGAGTATCTCCGGTTGTTGCCCAACGACTCTCTGGACACAAGACGATGTCAATGTTCAACCGCTACAACATCACTGACGAGACTGATTTGAGGGAAGCTGCCCACAAACGTGCGCAGTATCTCAAGAAGGGTTAGGGCTCGTAATAGGTACCCGTGACAGCGGCTCAAACGATCTCACCATACCAGACATAGCGGAGCCAATACGCGCCGTCCTAAGACCACCGAGTCAAGAGTGAAAGGTGATTTCGCGCCGCGTGGGCTGACAGCGTCTAGTGTTGGCCCGTAGGGTCTCGCGGTACAGAGTGCGGGTCTCGCGCGTCCGCGCGGAGATTGATGCCATCCTCCGTCCGCGTTACGTCCCAGGTCCCAATCAGTCCGGGCATCATCGGCAAAGAGCGCACGTTTGTGGCGATCATTTGCTCCATGGCAGGGCCGTCTCGGGTTTGTCGGCCGTGAGGCGTCGAATCTCGTCGAGATGTCTCTGGTCGTTGAGCACGTCCGCAAAGATCACTGCGTTCCAGGCTGTGAAGGACACCTCTAATGCTTGCTGGGCCGGTGTTCAGGCGCCTCGCTGGGGAGATCATCAAGCAAGGGCGCTGCGAAGTGCAGGAACGTCTCGGAGATCTTTCGATTGGGATACGCCGTGCGTCTGTCCATCTCGCCCTCAGGGCCCCGAACTCTCTGTTCCGGCTCACCTGGATAAACCCCATCCCGTTCAGTCGAAGCCTCCATATTGTCCGGCGGGTCCTGATGCCGAACTCTGTTGAAGATCCTTCTACTGTGGAATTAGAGCATATCTAAAACTCTCCGGACAACTGCGACGGGCCGGGAGCGGAGAAGTAAGCGTCCGGCGCTGGCCCCGAGGCGCGCGCTACCTCATGCCGCGCCAGAATTGGCTTCTTTACGGCGCGTTGGCGCGCACCGCGCGAGGATGACCTTCCAGCCGTTCGGAGCCGCCGCGGCCTCCCGGACAATGCTGGCGACCTCGCCGGCATCCACGCGTTCCTCCGCGAGATGCGCACCGCGCGGCCGATACTCCTCCGCCAGCGCCAGTCGCTCGGCAGGGCGCTTCCCGCGCTCGAACACGCGCGCGTAAGCTTCGCATGCGTACGCAAAGGTCTCCCGCTTCCGGTACTCGATGTCGAGCAACCACTGCTTCGTTCGCGTCTCACGGAGGCCTACGGTGGCGCGCTTGCAGTTGTGGAAGATGTGCGCCACCTCGTGGACGATGAAGTCGGCGAATGGGTCGTCCTCAGCGAAGTACTCCGGCGAGACGTAACAGGTGGTTTCTTCGCTCAGCCCGACAAGGCGGGGCGCGTCCTTCGCAAGCAACTCCGCGCCAAGGCTTGCGAGGTACAGGTTCGCCAGCGTCCACGCCGAGCTGTCGAAACTGCACCGTGCAGGAGCCTCTCGATGTTTGCACTGGTGACGAAGACGACGGATTGCTCAAGCGTTGCGAGCACTGCGTCCTGCTCGGCACGCGGGAACAAGCCGCGCACCATCGGCTCGACCTTCGCGCGCGTGAGCGCGACGGTGTCGGTCTCGGGCAGCGGCTCGTGTGCCAATCCCTTAGTCAGCCGTCTGACTGCGCGGACCAGTGCACCACGAAGGTCATCGTGGGCACGGTTCGCACGCTCCAGGAAGCTGCCGGACCAGGCCGAGTACAGTGGATCGCTTTCGCCGGTGAGGAGGTATCGTTCGATCTCTTCGGCGATGGGTGGGCTCTCAATCACGTCGGCACTTTGGCACCACACGGGTCCACGTTCCTGCAGGCGGGAGGTACGCTGTCCACAATCGGCGCTTAGAGGAGATCACGCTGAATGTTCATGGTCACTGGGTTTTGAATTCAGGATTCTCCGGCACCGCTGCTCCATCTTTGCGCGGGTCCGATGCACCGAAGTGGACACCGCCGGCGATGCTCATCACAGCCTGTCCGCCGCCCATTCCTCCGGAATACTGCCCTACGCTCTTTATGACGTGCCCCATCGATTGGAGCTCCTTGATCACGGCGGGCGAGACGCGCGTTTCCATATTCAGGTCGCAACCATCAAACGTGCCCTTGGTGAACCGGGCCGCTTCCAATGCTCCTTGAATGTTCATCCCGAAATCCACAACATTGGAAACAAATTGGGCGTGAGCCTGAGACTGGTTCCAGCCTCCCATGATCCCGAATGCAATATTCGTATCGCCTTTCTGCAGGAACGCGGGAATAATGGTGTGCAGCGGACGCTTGTGTGGCTTCAACGCGTTCGGATGTCCGCGTTCGAGCGAAAACAGCCCACCGCGGTTCTGTAGCGCGAAGCCGGTTCCGGCGGCCACAACTCCGGAGCCGAAGCCGCCGAAGTTACTCTGAATCAGCGAAACCATGTTTCCATCGCGATCGATTGCCGACATGTAAATGGTGTCGGCCCCAGGCAGTTGCGCCACCCACGCAAGCTTCTGAGGCGTTACCGAGCAGGTCGCGTGCGCGGTATCGATCAACTGGGAGCGTGCCGACGCGGCCTCTTTGGAAAGCAGCTTGGCCACCGGCACTTGGCTGTATTTGGGATCGCCGACGTATTTTAGGAGATCGGAATAGGCAAGTTTCTTCGCCTCGATCATCACATGCAGCGCTTTAGCGCTGTTGTGCCCGTACTCGGCCAGCGGGAATCGTTCCATGATGTTGAGCATCGAAAGCGCCGCGATACCTTGGCCGTTGGGTGGCAGTTCCGTCACAGTCCAGCCGCGGTAGGTGGTCGAAATCGGTTCCACCCACTCGGGATGGAAGTCGGCCAGATCAGCGGGCGTCCATTCGACGCCGTCTTCTTGGGCCTCGCGGATGAGCGCCTCCGCGGTGGGTCCTTTGTAAAAACCATCACGGCCATGGGCTGCTATCAGGCGCAGCGAACCCGCAAGATCGCGGTTACGGAATATCTCGCCGACCTTGGGTGCACGGCCGTCCGGCAGATAAGTGTCTTTCGAGGCCTTAGTGGCCGACAACTTCTTGGTCGAGCCCTGCCATCCGGCCCCAATGATCTCGGTGACAGGGAATCCATTTTCCGCGTAGTAGATGGCGGGCGTGAGGATGCGATCGAGTGGCATGGTCCCGAACCTGGTCCGCAACATCTCCCAACCGGCCACGGCGCCGGGAACCGTTACCGAGTAGATACCCTGCATCGGCATCTTATCGATGTGGCTGGCGGGCGAGGGCCTCGATGGTTAGACCGGTAGGCGCCCAGCCGCTCGCGTTGAGCCCGTACAACTTGCCGGTTTTGGCCTCGTAGACGATGGCAAAAAGGTCGCCGCCAATGCCGTCCGACATCGGTTCGACTACGCCAAGCACGGCGTTGGCAGCAATAGCGGCGTCGATCGCGTTACCGCCCATTTCGAGAATTCGCGCGCCGGCGGCGCTAGCCAAGGTCTGGCTGGTGGCAACAATCCCAAACTTTGTCTCGACCATGGAGCGCGCCTGCCACCGGCCTGGCCCGCCTTCTTCCTGGGCAAAAAGCGGGGGTTGCGCAGCCGCGGCCAGGGCTAGCAACAGCATCAGGAGGTATGAAGAGAAGCACCGGTTCGTCGTCATTGTTGGAGTTCCACCTTTGTATCAAAAAAGGAGCTTCATGGACAACCTGGAGCTGGGGCGATGTGCCGAAATCGGGCCGGCGGAAAATAGTGCAAACGACGAGGGAGTGCGCCTCACAAGTGTCAGGCGTGGATGGGAATTCAGGGCCTCCAGATTCATCGCGCGACAATCATAAAACTCACCGCCGCTGACGATCACGTCTTCGAGAAGGACGATTGAGAAGATCGTTCTTCTGATCGCTTCGCTATGCGATTGCGAGACTCAAAGCCGTCTAGTGGGCCGTCCCAGTGATTCGCTTAGTGACAATCCGTCTTTTCACGTCGGTATAGGTCCAGCGGAACGGGCGAGCATGCTTGGCATAGGCTCGGATGTATCTCATGAGCTTGCGCTGGAGATCTGCAACTGAAGTGAAGATCCCGCGTGCAATCACGTCCCGCTCGATTTTGGCAAACCACAGCTCCACCTGATTCAACCAGGATGAGTAGGTGGGCGTGAAGTGGAACCGCACTTTGGGATGCTCCGCCAGGAATTGTTCCACGGCTGGTGTCTTGTGCGCCGAAAGATTGTCCAACACGATGTGAATCTCGCGCGCCCACTTCGCTTTCTTAACCAACCCGCTCAGGAATTCGATGAATTCCGCACTGGTGTGCCGCCGTGCTGTTTTTCCCTCCACCATTCCGGTCTTCACATTCAAGGCCGCGTACAGCGAGAGAGTGCCGTGACGATAATATTCAAATCCGTGGCGCTCTGCCCGGCCCGGCGACAAGGGTAGAACCGGGTCCAGTCGGTCCAGCGCCTGGATCGCCGTCTTTTCGTCCACGCAGAATACGGCCGCATGCTGGGGAGGGTCCAGATACAGTCCGATGACATCGGCGGCCTTGCTTTCAAACTCCGGGTCGTTGCTGGCCAGGTAGCTCTCCAGCCGGTGCGGCCGCAGTTTGGCTTGCGCCAGAATGCGCTGCACCGTGGATTTGCTCACGCCCAGCTCTTCGGCCAGCTTGCGGCACGACCAATGCGTGCTGCCGTCCGAGGGTTTCTGCTGCGCTCGTCGGATCACTCGCCCTTGCACCGCCGGTGTCGCCCGGCGTGGCTTGCTTCCCTGATGACGCCCTTGCAAACCTTCGGTGCCATGCTCCTCGAATCGAACCTTCCACTTGGACACTGTCGGTGCACTCGCACCGAGCTTGTGTTCGATCTCGCGATAGGTCAACCCATCGGCGAGAGCTAAGATGAGGCGCGCGCGAAACACATAACCGGCAGGGAGACTTCGCGATTGCGCCCAGCTGCGCAACTCGTCACGTTGTTCCTCGCTGAGTTCCAGCAATCCTTGATTATCAGCCACACTATAAGGACGCTCGGACGATGCTGTATGTATCACTGGGACAGGCTACTAGAGCACCATCGGGAGATCTTTCTTTTCGAAGTACATGCGATACCGCCAGTCCTCCACGGTTGAATAGAACGGACGCCAGAGCGCCGTCAGATTACGCGGGCCGCTCGGATCTTGAAATGGCGGCATACGGAAAAGCTCCGGTCCTTTTTCCACCTTTCGGCTCGAAGGTGAGACCGATGAACCTGCTGGACCGAGCCACGCGTTGAGGTCGTCCGGAAGCTCCGGCACAGGCTCATGCCGCCCGGCGTCGAGGACGTAAACAGCCGGTCCCCGAACTACCGCCACGCGAGTAGGATGCTGGAAGTCCACCGGTTCCATCCGGAAGCGCAGCGGAATCGTGATCTCAACCGTGTCCCCCGAAGCCCAAGTTCTCTCGATGGACGCCCAGGTGCCGGGCTTTGCCTCAACATTTACGGGCGCGCCATTCACTCTTGCCGAAACATCATGCGACCAAGCTGGGACACGGAACTTCAACGGAAATACTGTCGATTTCTGCGATTCGATGCGGAGTGTCGATGTTTCTGCCTCCGGATAGTCCGTCTCCTGCACGACTTTGATGGCCGCGCCCTGCCGTTTCCAGATCACCTCGGAGGACACGAATAGATTCACGTAAAGCGCATTCGGATCTTTGAAATAAATTATATTGTGATAATCTGCCAAATCCTGGAGTAGCGAACCCGAACAGCACGTGAACGTGCCCTCATCGTACACCTTCATGGCGCCGGCCAGCCGATAATCAGAGTAGTAGAAGTTCTTCCCGCCTGGACCCAAGGAAAGCGCAGCGCCTACACCGTTGTAAAGCAGCCGTTCGGTCCAATCTCCATACCGCGCCTCCCCCGTGAATCCGATCAGGTAGCGTGTCATCTTAAAACCCGCCCAGGAGCCGCATGGCGTCTCGAAGCTGTCCATCCGCAGGTCGAGGGAACGGCCCAAAGATCCGTCGGCGCGCACAATCCGCTCCTCTGGCCCATACCCGCCGGTGGCATAGCACTGCGTCCGCTGCAGGAAATCGTACGCGTTCTTCAGGATCTTCAAATACTGTGGTTCACCGCTAACCGCATAGGCCATCGCCGCGCTACTGAACGTGTTCACGTGGCTGTAGGCGTGCACGCCCCAAGCGTTTCCCGGCGCCGAGGTCTCTGCAAACTTGTTCCAATAAGCCGGATACAGCCAGGCGTCCCCAAACTCTCTGAACAGCTCGTGCCCGGACGCAATGTAAGCTCGATAGAGGTTCTCGGAAAGCGTGTACCATTCGCCTGGCCTACCCGAATGCAGACCCGATGGCGAAGGCGCCGCGGCGATGTTCTCGCGACCGAGTCTCTTCGATGCAACAGATGTCACTTTCACCAGTAGCGGAAGTGCGTCCGAATGTCCACCATAGACGTGCATGTCCACCAGCCCGCAGACCAGTTTTTCAAAGGGGTAGTGGTTCATGCCGCAGTCGCCATCCGGCTTCAATGTTTTCGCCCACCCGGTCAGCAGGCGCCCGGCTTTTTCTCGAATCGCCGCGTCGTTGGTGGCCCGGTACAGGCGCGCCATCCCGCTCAGCCATTGGCCGAACACCGTACTGCTGTTCTTCCCGCACCATCCGCCCAGAGGCTTGCCGGGGGCAGGCAGACCGGCTGCGAGACGCCAGCCATGCAAAATGTCATCGTCGGAGACCTGGAGATAGAACTCCCTCGCGGTCTGCAATTGGCTCAGCCATCGGCTGGGCCGAAGCTGAACCCCGTCATAATCGAATGGTTCGAGGACGACACGCGCACGAATGCGCGATTCGGCTGCCTGCGAAATCGATGCAACGCCTGCAACCGTCAGGGATGCAGTCTTCAAGAAATCCCGACGCAACATACGGCTACTCCTCCATTGTCGATCGTACTCCTCTTGATCCTCCTCCATCAATCGAAAGAGGACCGGCCTCGTCGGCGTTACAGCAAGGCCTCCCGACCGGAGCAGACGAAACGTCGGACACCTTGCAGTCGGTCGCACAGTGTCGGAATGAATAACTGGTATCGGATCCTCGTTCCGGAGCCGGGAAGAAAAGAAGCTCGCGCAGCTCGGCCCCCGCATCGCAGGAGATGGCACCCTTGCGCGCCCACGCGAGTGCCTCGTCCATATCGGCGGCTTCCAGTATCCAGAAACCGCCCATGTGCTCCTTGGTTTTGGTGTACGGTCCGTCGGTGACGAGCACCTTGCCGTCGGGCTGCTTCCGCAGCGTCTTTGCTTGCCGGCCGGGGAGATTGCGCAGGCGAACTTCCTCACGCCGGCAGCAATCAATTCGCGGTTGAGCGCGTGGATCTCCTCGATCATCGCTTCGGTTACGGCGGACGGGTCGAAGTCGTCGGGGAGGTAATTAGCAACCAGATATTGCGGCATGACTTTTTCTCCTTGTTTTCTGTGGTTTGTTCCCGATGACTCGTTTCCTGTTCAACCGTAGATCATCGTTCCTTTGTCCTATACTCGTTCGGGAGACCGAAAATCGACAGCCACTCCAATTTTTATTTCAACTGCCGAATCCGTTCCTGCAGGAATTGCCGCTCCGGTTCCTGTTGGGTCAGCGCCAGCGCCCTCCCATAAGAAGCCCGAGCCTCAGCGGTCCTGCCTAGCCTGCGGTACAACTCTGCGCGGGCTGAATGCGCCGCGTAGTAATTCGCTAATTCGCCATGTTCCAACACCGCGTCGATATGCTTCAGACCGGCCTCTTGACCATCACGCATGGCAATTCCCACGGCGCGGTTTAGATGCACAACTGGCGCAGGCTGAAGGCTTACCAATTGGTCGTAAAGCGCAACAATCTGCCGCCAGTCGGTCGCAGTGGTCGATTCCGCCTCTGCATGAACGGCCGCAATCACAGCCTACAGCGTGTATGGGCCGAAGCGGCGGGAACACAGGGCTTTCTCCACCAAGGCCGCGCCTTCGGCGATCTGAGCGCCGGTTCCAGGTCCTGATTCTCCAGCAGGATCAGTCACCGGTTGCTGAGGTTCTGGCGGCGCGACGGGATACAACAACTCGTCTCGTGTGATCATCGCCATGCCATCGAAGACTGGCACTACTGGGTGACACAGGGATACTGCTTCTGATCTGTGCATGCCTGTCGAAAGCTCACGATCGCAAGTGAGAAGGGATTTCGCGGCAGGTACGGAGGCTGCCACATTGATTCCAACATCGGCCCGGCGCGGCCAAGTCGCTTGTGGAATTTTTGGATCATCGGATGAAAAACCCGGGTCCGAATCGCAGTGAAGCATCCGTGAATGCAATGCCACCCGATTTCATAGGCCAGAACCGATCGACTCATCAAGCAGCGAGCGGAAAAGTCGTTCAGTCGTCTGACGATCGAGGCTGGCCTCCGCACAAAGTCGCATGAGGCCGGCAAATATCTCGCCGGGGGCTTGATGTAGTTCGGATGACAAATTGGCGTAGGCTTTTAACGCGCCGCTCAGGTCGGCCGTCGCCGAAGGGGTTCGAGCAGCGAACTTGAGACGAATAAGCAAGGCCCGGTCCACGAGGATTTTCGATTCCTGGGGGCGATTAGTATTCCGCAGGAACCACGCCAAAAGCATCAAAGCTTCAGCCAGGCGCGGGTGCTCAAAACCATAAGAGTTCTCGAAAATGGCGATCGACCGGCGTACCAACGCTTCTGCATCATCGGGGTGGCCGGTTTTGAAGAGCAGATCTGCAAGATTGTCGAGAAGAGTCGCGGCATCGACGTGCTCGGGGCCTTGGGCCTCCTCGATGGTAGTTAGCGCACGGCGCGTGAGCACCTCTGCTTCATCTAGTACACCCGTGGCCCGGAACAACTGAGCCAGGTTATTGAGTACTGGAACCAAGCGCGGATGTTCTTCGCCATACTCCTGTTCGAGAATAGCGAGTGCACGCCATAGTAGTGGCTTGGCCTCTTCGAACCTATTCATGTGCTGCAGCACAGCGGCCAGGTTAGCGAGAGACGTAGCGACGTCAGGGTGGACTGAACCAAACGCACGTTCGGTGAAATCCAAGGAGCGATTCGCCAACACCTCGCCTTCGCTGAAGCGTCTCTCTTCGGTTAACGAAACCACTCGATGACTCAGGGCATCCGCAATCCCTGAGAAGTTGGGCGGCTCCTGGACCCCATATATTCGCTCGGCACGCTCGGCGACGCTTTCCAATTTGGCGAAGTTGGCTTGGGCGAACAGCACCCGCGCCGAAAGCAGCAACACATCGGCTACGTTTTGGTGATTGTCGCCCTCAAGTTCTTCTCGAATCTTCAAAATGTCCCCGATCAGTTCAGAGGCTTCATTGTAGTGCGCTTGATCAACTAGGAACTCGGCGAGTTGCTGGTTTACTCCCGCCCAACGCAAAGAATCGGTTTCTCTGTCGAATAAAGCCGCAGCCTCCCTTAGAACCGCCAACGCTTCGGAATCTTCGTGAGCCAGCTTCGAAGCATCATGCGCGAGCAGTAGCGCATTGACAGCGATTTCGCGGTAGTGGCTGTCATCCTCCGGTTGTTCCTGTCGGACTTGCAGCGCGATCATGGCCGCCCGCCGAGCCATATGCTGCGCTGCTGTCAAGTCTCCGAGCGCTAGTTCGGCGAACGCGCTTTCGTACAGCGCTTCCGGCGAAGGGTGAGATTCGGCTGCGGCTCGCACAGTCTCCTCATGTCTAGCTGCAATACTCAGAACGGTTGCAAGATTCAGATTCCACCGCCCGGCACACAGGCGGACCGCGCCGACGAATGCGGCGACGTTGGCGGGGTCGGTGACTGGCATGGTGCGGGGATCGGGCTTCCGAATGGCGTCCGCAAGTTCGCGGACGATCGTTTCCCGGTTTGCCCATGCAGCGGTGAGGGCTTCTTCCGTTGGTTCGGTGGCATCCACGTCGGGGTCGAGCCGACGATGCAGGAAAGACCGCATGGTCTTTCGGGCGACATCACCCTGGCTCGAAACATGGCCACGATGCGCTCCTGTTGCCGAAATTCTTTGCCGATGGTGTTCCTGAGAGGTCCGATCCACCTCGGAGGGCGCGTAGAAGGGTGACCGAGATGCCTCGGGAAGCGCTTCGAAAATCAGGCGATGGGTGCGGTGGTGAAAGGCGAGGTAGATCTCCCATTGCGTATACGTGGGGTTGCTGCCCACCAGGGCATCTTTCAATTCCGGCTCCGACAATAAAAAGTCCGGATGCCGGATGTGTAAGTTCCGCACGCTGGCGGACGGAGGTTCTTCTCCCGCCATATTACCGATCAAATGAATGACGACCAGGCTACGTGCCACTTCGCTATCGAGGGTCTCGAGAAGATCCTCCATACCCTGAACGAGATTCTCTTGCACGATGACTTCGTAGTTGGGTGCTAGAGTGCGGAAAGCTTGGTCCAATACGTCACGATAGGAAGGGAAGTTATGGCGTTGCTCTGGGGGAGCGCTGTGGAACTCGCGGCTGACCGCCGAAACAAAGATGACGCGTCTGATTGGCATCGTTAGTTACGAAAGCGGGAATTTTTTCTCGATGCTGGTGGAGCGGGATGGTCATCTGGTCTAACCCGAGACTCGGTTTGGTCGGAGACAGAAATCAGAAAATTCCACAGAAGTGGCTCCGCGTTCCGGCGGACAGGCGTCAGGCAACCTGCCGGGGGGTGTCGTAACGCCAGCCTTCGCCCAAGACGACGCAAATAGGGTGCCGCTCGTGGAAGCTTCGTCTCTTGCATCGGTGTCTTCTCGGACCATCTTGCCGGATTCCGCAGCGTGGCCCCCTTGAGTGTAATGGTTACTGTTAGCACCGCCCACGGCCTCAAAGAAACGGATAGCGGTAACAGGGCTTGCCACTATCCGACCTGCTTGCTGCTTTTGATTGGTCTCTTTCGATGGATGCCGATTTTCCAGAAACGGTTAGCTTCTTCCCGATCACAGACGCCAGGCGTGATCACACGCCGGCGTGATCCGACCGCACCGGCCGAATGACCGGCAACCATTCGAGTCTTAGTTCTTCCGCCTGGAATGTGCTTTCCGACCGAGGAGCCCCAAACCCACCAGCACAAGCCCGATGGTCCCCGGCTCGGGAGTGAGAAATGCAAGACCAACGAGGTTTGTTCCGCTCCCGCCATAGGGTCCCACCAGCGTGGCAGCGCCAGTTGTTGGGTCCATGGTGTACAGCGAAAACGTCCCTGGGTTGCTGTCGGCAACAAACATTTTGTTGTCTTCCGGCCGGAAGGCGAGATCGTAGGGTGCAGCCAACGTGACAGGCGCAACCATCGATCCAGCGCCGGTGGAGGTGCTGATTTTGAGCAGCGCGGAGCGACTCTGCGAAATTCCAAAGAGAGTTCCCGACTGATCGAAACCGAGCGCATAAACCTCGTTGAATCCGATAGTGCCGATCAAAGTCGCGTCCCCTGTCACCGGATCGATCCGAAAGAGAGTGTCATTCGTAGTACCGCCGAAACCAACTGCAGTGTTGCCATAAAGGGCATCGGTAACAGTATCAAACGCCAATGAGACGATCGGAATCGGCGCACCGGTCACGGCCCTGATGCCGATGGTGCTAGTAATCGCACCGGTTGCGGGGTTAACCGTCAGCAGGTTGTCATTGGTCATGTCATTCGTCCAGATCGTTGATTTCTCATCGCTGGTGAGGTCACCGGTTGACGTAATCCCTGTATTTCCCACGAGAGTTTTGGCGCCGGTGGCTTGGTTCATTGTGTAGAATCCAGTGCCCGAAGAGAATTCGATTGAGTACAACTCGGATGCATATGATGGTGCTGAAAGTGCCACCATAATGAGAACGGACGGCATCGGTGAGATTTGATTTAACTTCATAACTCCTCCTTATCTGTATTTCGATTTGCTGAAACCGCAGCAAAACGATTTTCATCTGCCGCTTTATAGTGTGGAAAAGTGGGGTAGCGTTACAAACAAATCTGGCGGGACCACGAAGGACTCGTTGCGGCGCGAGTTCGGAACAGCATCTCGTACCCTGCTAACGGGGCGTCGATCCAGCGGGCTCTCAGCCCCGCGGTCGGGCGGGGCAATCATGCTGCTGTTCTGGAGGCCTCTGCGAAGATGTGAGTCGTGGCAACGTAAGGCGAATCATTCGGAGGGATTGATGCGGAATCAGCTTCGTAAGACTGCCGTTGGCGGTGCGCTCGCGTTCGTTGCATGGCGCCTATCGTCGGGCACAGACTCCGACGCTCGGGGTGCTCGGCAAATGCTCTGACGAATCCGACCTACATCTCCATTCCTCTGGAAATCACAGTTAACCGACCTGCGGCGGAAGTTTTGAAACGCGTCGGAAAATTCTGCGATATTGGCGAATGGCTGCAGATACCATGCACGATCCCCTCTGGCACTGACGGTGAATTCGGTGCCGTGCATTCCGTCGCGTGCAAGGTCCTCGGGAGAAAAACCGAACTTTCCTACATCTACGCGCATACGGTCAGGGCCGGTCGGCCGTACAATCTCTATCACGACACGCTTGAGGCGGGGCTGCTGACGGCAATTCAGCAGAACGCCGAGTGAGTAGATTTCGCTGACGGTCGTCACGGGCTTCCCCAGCGCCCGCTCCGGGCTGGCGCACTCCGGCGTCAGCATAGGACAATGGCCGCCCTGCTGTCCTCGTCCTATTCGAGAAGCCGCGCGATGCCGAAATCCAGCTGCTTCGGCACGCCCTCTGCAATGACCAAATGATCTCTTCCTTATTCTTGCCAGCGCTTGGCTCTGCCGTCAGCTACCAGCTTCGCCGAAATTTGACACGCTGTCATAACCTTGAATCTGATCTCAAACCAGTCGGTTGGCAAAAACAAACTTCCGGATGCCGTATTCAGGACCTAACCGCTTACTGGCTTGACTGACTCGTATACATCCCCGGGCAATGCCCTCGCCAATAGCAAACTGTGGCCGTCACTCTGATGCGAGTCTGCTTCCCACCTTTGATCACAAGAACCACGTGCTGCAGACCCGAGATGTCCGCCAGAGGATCGCCATCGACCGCTATAAGGTCCGCGGGTAAACTGCCTCACACCTGTGTTGAGGTCAATCGAAAACGCAACCAAATGATCGTATTGAACCGGATCATTCTTCCCATCATTATTCCGCGACGAGCAACCGAGGCGTCTCCCCACTATCCCTGTTGATGTAAAGGGACCGAATTTGGCTGAGCCACTTCCCTAAGAAATGAACAGCCCGCCTACGGGCGTTGTCGCGCTGAGCACCGAGGTGTACTCGAATCCTAAGTCCAAACACCGTCACCACCGAAGTCTCCGATGATCAGCGAACCACTGGTGGAGCCGAAGCCCGAATTGATTATCGTGAACGGTGTCAGTGCGGTAAATTGATTTGCTGGACTACCCAAGTAAATACGAAGTCTTTCAACGCATGAAGGCAATGGCTAATGCCGCGTTCCCTCTTCATCGAGACGCTCGACCGGTGTCTAGTCGCCACGCGTCGTAAGCGTTCGAGTCGTGAGCTATTGTAAATGGCCGACGCCGCTGATCACATCACCGCCAGAGCCCCCGCCGCTGGTTCGGAGCACGTAGATTGTGGAGGCGTCGGCGGCGACGTACGCAAACGTCACCGGGGCCGCAGAGGGGTTCGAGTCCGGGATCAGCGTGATGGTGCCACTGCCGTCGGAATTGGTGGTATAGGTTCCGGTGAAGTTGGTCGTTCCGGCTGGTCCGAGCAAGGACGTCTTGATCCCACCCGAGCCATCGAACGTCATAATCTCGACCCCGGCGGTAGGGAACGGCTCGCCGATGAGTTGAATTCCGTAGGAACCGTTGGGAGAGCCGCCGGTGATGATCTCGCTGATCCAGTGATGAAGTAGCCAGTTAAGTGGAGCACCAGGCTGATACCGTTCTGCGTGAAATTAAGATTGGCGAGACCGGAGTAATTCGTAGCGTCGTCGCCCCCGCAGGCCGACGTCAGGACCGGCATGATGAAGTTGCCCGAAGTGTTCTTCATTACGGCTGTTATGGAAGGGATGGTCGCAGACCAGTTGCCGGATGTTCCGTCAGGACAGTTGACCGTGCCGCTGCCCGTTGCAGGCCCCGCGAGCGAATAAACGGCAACGCCGTCATTGTAGGTACGATTCAGAGCCAAGGGAATCGTGCCCGATGCCTGCGCTCCGGGACGAAAACTCTGCAGGAAGAAGCCGCCGGGCACAGCTCCGGCCACCCTGTCGGGTGAGCCCGGGAGGGCAGGATTCAATGACGTGGGACCGGTGCTGCCGGGTCCATCGGAGAAGACGATACTATTGCCGCCGTCGGTGATCACCATGGCGAGTTTGACAGAGAACTGGAAATCGGTGAAATTGAGCGTGGCGGTGCCGGTGCCATCGGGGTTGGTGGTGTAGGTTCCTTGGACCGCTCCGGTACCGGTGTCGCCGTCCCGTGGCTCGCCTGTGCGACCTTTCAAGACAGCGGTTCCGGAAACATTTCCCGCGCCATCGAAATTCAGAACCGAGAGAATCGCGCCGCCGGTTTCACCGAACGAATCGTATTGCTTGGCGCTCGCGAGAAACGCATAGGTACCGTTGACGGACGGGCCGCTTTGTGCAAACCCGGCAACCGGGATAAACAGTAATAAACCGAGTCCTGCCAACTGCCGCAATAGAGTCTTCACAGTAGGTTAAACCTTTCACTCGAGATTGTTTTCCTGCCCGGATTTGGTGAGTATACAGAGGGTTGTGGTCCACTCGCAACCGATAATTCAGGGGACTAACTTCTTGTCGTACTAGTACCTGAGCAACTCCGAGCGGGTGCTCTGGTAACGCCATTGGATCGAGCGGCGGCGAGGGCCGAGTGATGCTGTGGTTCAACTTGGCTGCCCCAGTTGACAAAACCAGGCGGATCCCTTGCGGAAACAGCCGGGCTAGAACAACAATGGGGTCAAACCCATGAAATTTATATTGACCCTCACCATCACAGCTTTGCTGGTCGGCGCGACTTGTCCTGCACAATCTAAATCGAAAGATTCAAGCGCCGGATCCAAAGCCAAGCTGGAGCGAATGCCTGAATCATTGGAATCCCGCTATGCGTTGAGTGCTCTTCCGCCCCACTTGCGAGATGGCGCGGCCGTATATCTGCTCGATCCGGAAATGGGATACGACTTAAGCCGCAGGGGGACCAATGGCTTTAGCTGCATCGTAGTCCGGTCCGATTGGCAGTTCCCGACCCGGCCGTTCCGGGACGATATCTTCTGGCCAGTCTGTTTCGATGCGGAGGGCTCGAAGACACTCATGCAGGATTATTTCACGGCAGCCGAATTGAGGGCGCGAGGGATGGACGCTAAGCGGGTCCATGCGGAGGTGACTAAGAAATTTGGCACCGCAGCATATCCAAATCCGAGCCGAGTCGGAGTCGCTTACATGATCGCTCCAATCGTTCGTACGGTCGACGATACCAACGTGCCGGAACCGAAGACGATGAACATGCCGCACTATATGTTCTATGCTCCGAACGTGAAGAACTCAGATATCGGCGGGAAGCCGATAAGCCAGTATCCGTTCATGCTGAGCATGAGTCCGGGTCGTGACGACTACATTATCATGCTGGTCGGCGAAGCAGAAAAGGGAAAAATTCTGCTTGAGTTCAAAGACTTACTTGCTGACCTTTGCGCTTATCGGGATTATCTCTGTACGAACGATAAGACTCGCAAAGAAATGCCCACCAAGACCGGGGCGCGGGAGCACTAGTTGATCGAAGCCGGTGACGCGATAGGAGAGTGTTGCAAGTTTCGGAGCGGAAGAGGAGGCCACAAATCAGGCGTCGTTCCCCGGAGACCCATGCGGTCCTCGAAGAGTTCGCTTGATGAACCGATTCTGACCAGTTCTCGCTCAGCCACCTCACTTGGCCCTTCCGAATTATGTTCATCGCCTCCTCTAGCCCTGAATCGTTCGTCGCGTAGCCTGGAATTCGCGAAAACCGACCCGGCCAAGCCCGCCCACCCTCAGCTCCCGCATCAAAACAACAGTCTCAGGCTGAACTGCAACTGCCGGTTATCGTTTACCTGCACCGACTGAGTGCCGTGCGCCGCGGTAACCTGGCCGGACGCAGCGCACGTTGAATCGTCCGCGCGCTAGGATGAGAAAGCGGTCAGGCGTGAGAGAATTGCAAACCCCTCGTGCGAGAGGTCTTATGGGTTTAAACCCGCGATACGCGCAACTGGCTCTCCCGTCTTCCGTTTCTGAAATATCTATACTGACGATCATTTGAGGTTTGCGTTGGTCCTTCTTTAAATCGTCGCCCAGCATCAACGCCCAGAAATATAGATTGATGTCAGGATTGTGCCGTAGGTCTGGCAGCCGCACACCTTACGGAGGCTTCATCAGCATACTGGGCAGCAAGGGAGGGGATCGAGTCGTCCAAGAACGTAGCGGGCGAAGACGTACAAGATCGGGAAATAGCTCAGGCAACTCGTCGTCCAACCGCCGCCTCGGCCACGCGCCAGGGGCGGCGGCGTTCTTGCGTTCCGGCTATTTGTTTCATGGCCAGTTCCTTTCAAATATGATTCGGTGGCCCGAGAACATCACTCCTTTGTCATCTTCAAACCGGTTACGATGACATCCGTGTTGTGCGCGAAACGCAGACCATACGTCCCGTCGGTGGATTTCAGCTCGCCGCCGGTTACGAGCAGCGCCTTGTCATATCTGGCGACCACCGTCCCGTTGATGGAGCATTCGACATTGCTGCCCTTAACCGAGAGCGCGACATCCTGAATGACGGGCTGGCCCTTTCCAGCGGCCTTGTGAACAGCGTCATTGGACTCGCCGATAAAACCGTTCATCTTGAACGGCCCCGGTCCGATCCCGCACGACAAACTTGCCGTTTCCGTAAGCGGCGCAATAGAGGCCGGTCTGATCCGGTGTTCCCATGTCATTGCCGCCGATGAACACTCCGTAGGGATGCGGATGGGTGTTCAGGTTCATATATTTCGGCTCATGCAATGTAGCCTTCACCGTGTAGTCCCCGGAGGCCTTTGCATCGTTCATCCAGTAGGTCGCGGCGGGACCCGTGGTGGCGTGGAGGGCATCGCCTTCCTGCGCGAGCTTCTCATCCCTGATGCTCATGCCGGCCTTTTGTTCCGCGGCATCCACATTTCCGATCCAGCCCGCAACTTTGATGCCGCCATCGGTAACAGCACGCGAGCCATCTGCGGTACGGCTCCCTGGAAAGCCGACAAACGGGCCTTTCAGGAAGAATAGCGCCGCAGCCAACGCCACAATCGCGAACAGGGAACCGAAAACGATAAGCGCGACCTTCTTTTTCATTGGTGCCGACTCCAAAATATCACCCTCGCGTCGCGATGTCGAAGCACCCAGCGAGTGGCGGCCTATTGTTGCGGAGTCTCGGTGGGCGGCCGAGGATCACACGCGGGTGTGACGGCGCGCGGGCAGCGATATGTGAGCGTGGGCCTGCCTGGCACCGGCTTGAGCGCGCGACAATACAGCCCGGTGAATAGCTCCCGACGCTTGGTTTGTCGCCGCTCATAATTGGAGCCGCGGTCCTTGCCGTGCTGTTAGCCGTGGCTATGCGGTAAGCGGATTCAGCGGCCGGCACGGCCGAAAACGGTAGGGTTGCCTTTCAGGTTTTCAGTAGGCTCACTAGCGATTCTCTGTCCCACTCACTATCGTAACGGACGCCATTCAGGAACAGACCTGGAGTGCGGTACACGCCGTTCTGAACCCCTGCAAGAAAATCGGCGCGTACTCTTTCGCTATGCGTTTGGTTCTTCAACTCGTTGCGGAACCGCTCGACATCTAACGTTAGTTCTTCCGCGTAGCGAATCAAATCTTTGGTATGGAGGGCCTGTTGTCGCTCGAAAAGGAGCGCGTGCATCTCCCAGAATTTGCCTTGAACTCCCGCCGCCTCCGCCGCTTCCGCTGCCTGCTGCGCATGGTGATGAATGCCGGAAAGAGGATAGTGCCGGAACACAATCCTCAATCGGGAGGCGATATCACTCTGCAGGTCACGAAGGACCACATACAAACGTCCGCAGTCGGGGCACTCGTAATCCCCGTACTCGACGAGCGTAAAGGGGGCATCCTCTGGACCGTGTACGTGGTCCGAAGGTTGAATCGGAAGTAAGAGGCGTGAAGGGTCAGTGGAATCCATGAGCGGCGTCTACCCACCCATCTAGAGATGCACTAAAGTTCGCCTAAGCTTCAACCTGTGCTCTTCAACTTAGGCTTGCAGACGATTCACCGGCCCAACTGCGCCCTACGTGGTTAGTCGGGCCAGCACTCACGTCGCCAAGCGGGATCGCGCGGTGCGTCTGAACTTTCGGTGGTTCAGCGCTGCTGCGATCGATCTGCGCCTTCCGAAATGGGTGTCAGATTGCCGATCGTGCTTGGACGAGAAGGGCACTGATATACTCGGACCTTATGCGCCAAAATCTGACGCTTCGTTGGCGCTTAATAATGAATTTCGAGAAAGGCAATTCAATGTCACGCAAAACTCTCATGTTCGCACTTTTGAATTTGCTTGCTTGGGTATCGATTATCCCTCCAACGATGGCCCAAGACGGCCCCAATGCCGCATCCAACAATGGCGGTTACCTGGCGCTCGGCGATTCGCTGCCGTTCGGCTATAATCCACTGGTACAACCTCCTGATCTCTCTCATTACTTCGAATATCCCTCAATCATCTCCGCAATCTCTCAGAAGAGCCTGACAAATGCCTCGTGCCCGTTCGAAACCACCGGCACGTTTCTGTTCGGAGGAACAACTGCTGACGGGGTGTTCGGATGCCAGGTCTGGCGAACGTTGAGCGGGCTGAAGAAACCACTGTTCGTTTCCTACTCTGGCCCGCAAATCGACTATGCCACAGCATTCCTGAAATCCCATCCGAATACGCACATCGTTACGATTCAGCTTGGAGGAAACGACTTGGCTGATGTGCAACTCACGTGTAAGGGCGATCCGACATGCGAGCTTACTAATTTACCTGGCACGCTGGCACAACTTGCGGCCAATCTTGGCACGGCGATAGCTCGTATTCGTGGCACTGGATATAGCGGTCCAATCGTTCTTGTGAACTACTATGCCTTCAACTACACAAACCTGCTGCAGACCGCTGGGTTCGGCGCGCTGGCGAGCACGATAGCCACTGTTGCAGCCGCCTCGCCTAATGTCGAAGTGGCTGATGCGTTTAAGGCGTTCGCTCTCGTGAGTGCTCCGTTCAACGGCGATACCTGCGCTGCTGGGCTACGCATCAAGTTCGCAACAGTTTCAATCCGCAAACGGGCGACACTTGCGACGTTCATCCCACGTTTGTAGGACACGCGGTGCTCGCCGGGGCGGTTTTCGCGGCTCTAGCCAAGTAGAGGTGCTGGCGACACTCTCCGGGCGGAAAGGTGCCGTGGTACTTTGCTTGGAGATTCGCGCCAACTGCGCCAGCCGCCAGGGTGAACCGCGCCCGGTCCGGTGACCTCGGTGGTTCAGGGCTACGGCAACTTCCAGCACAGCCCGTTGGGCGGTTCGTTCCATTCCGAGATGTCCTACTATCGGCCAGATTGACGCTCTTACTAAGGGCCGCAAGGCGCTGCTCTGCTACAGCGTGGTAAACGCTAGCGTGGTCCGGTTAGATCCGCCAGTTGAAGAGCGTGTGGCCGTCGATGAGTCGATGATTCGAGGTCGCGCCAGCGCGGAGTACCCGCTACTTGAAGTAGTCCTAACTTTCTGGACAGAAAAAGGGGCTTTTCTTAGATAGAGGGCGGCATTGAAAATGGAGAAGAGTTAATCTCCGGCGACCGTTGCTGGTGCTGGCCATAGGCGAACAGCGCTCGTTCGAGCCGCTCATTGTCCCAGTCGTCGGGCAGTGGCCAGCAAAGTCCGGCAGCATCGGCACGCTTCAGATAGTTCAAAACCGGTGGACCGGCCTATCGAGCAACTCGC
>CAVYKR010000010.1:0-106209 GCA_963769205.1 Bryobacterales bacterium
AGATTTCAATCCTCTCTGTTTTTTCAAGACCTATCTCCATATAAAAATCCATCTACCACGTGATGTCGTCGAAATAGCCACGAAACACACAAATGTCCCGGCTCGTCACAAACTCACCAGCGCGCCATTAGAAGAAGAAATAGGGGTGCTCTGCTGCATGCAATGCAAGAAGGAGAACCGGGACGGGCTTCCAGTCGACTTAAGGGTTAAATTATGGGAAGACACCACCACTATTGTCCACAGAAAGTAGCACCTATTCAAATCACATCCACTTAGGGAAACGGTTTACCACTGAAACAATAGCTTAATGAGTCGCGTATGCTTCTCGGTGGATGGTAAGGATTCGTGTAAAATACACACATAGGATGATGGAAAAAAAACAACAGGTATTACATAATTAACAAACTAATTAATAACAATAAAACAATTTTAATTCTTATTTTTTATGTTGTTTGATTGTTAATAAAATCAAGATCGTGTAATTTCCATTCAGGCACAGAACCAGCTGTGTTAAAAAAAATTTATCACAAAACAAACAACGCACAGGTTACTTATGCGTCAATTTATCGCAATTTCTTTCTTGTCATCTCTATTTTTGTGCAGTCCCCTTCCAATCTACGCAGCTTTGTCCACGGATATAAAAACAGAAAACAATCCCATTGTAGAGGCGGCTCGTGAGGGAAACGCAACGCTTGTTCAAACGTTTATCAAAAGCGGCTATGACGTCAATGCACGAGATCAGAAAGGAAGAACGTTGCTCATGATTGCAGCAATCAAGGGACACGAAGACATTGTCCAGAATCTCATTAAGGCGGGTGCTGATATCAATGCAAATGAACCAGGTGGGATGACCGCACTTATGTTTGCTGCTGCTAATGGATGGAAGAAAATTGTCACAGAATTAATTAAGAGCGGAGCAAATGCCAATGTTCGCGATCAAAATTTTTGGACCCCTCTTCAATCCTCGATATATTTTGGAGATCCAGAGATAGTAAAAGAAATAATACATCTGGCGCTGATGTGAATGCTTGTGACCAAGAGGGTCTTTGCATGCTTGCACATGCTGTTATGTTGGAACATGACAAAATTGTAGACGTGTTAATCCAAGCGGGCTCTGATGTCAACACGCGCGATAAACTGGGATCAACACCTCTTATGATTGCCTTAGATATGGGACACGGAAGAGATTGTACAGAAGATTATTCTAGCAGGAGCAGGCCTGAATGTGTGCAATCTAAAAGGGGAAACAGCGCTCATGTTTGCCGCAGGAATGAACAAAAAGGACATGCTACATTTGTTGATCAAGGCCGGTGCTTGTATAGAGTCACGCGATAAAAAAGGCGCAACAGCTATTACGATTGCAGCATCTACGGGGCATCACGAAATCGTTAAAGCGTTAATAGCAGCTGGTGCTAAAATTGACGTTCGTGATCAAGGTGGTAATTCGCTTCTGATGGTTGCAGCATACAAAGGACATAAGGAAATTGTCGAGCTGCTCATCCTCTCTGGAGCAGATGTCAATTCTCGCAACACATCCGGCGCGACAGCACTCATGGTAGCAGCTACCATGGGACATAAAAATATCGTTCCGGCATTGCTTGAAGCCGGTGCCAATTTAGATGTTCGTAACACAAACGGAAAAACAGCCCTTATGATTGCCGAATATTCTGGACATAAGGAGATCATATATGAGCTAATTAAAGCCGGTGCTGATGTAAATCTTGGGTCTTCAGAAGGTTGGACTGTGCTCATGGATGCCGCAGGAAAGGATGACAAGGAAGTTATACAAAAGTTAATTAAAGCCGGTGCTCAGGTGAATGCCTGTGATGAGTGCGGTGTAACAGCTCTTATAATATCCGCCCGCCTTGGAAATAAAGAAGTTGTATGTGAGCTCATTAAAGCTGGCGCTGACGTGAATGCTTGCGAAAAAAACGGTTTTACAGCGCGAATGGCTGCTGAGTATGGTAAGCACAATGAGGTTGTAAGAATGCTGAGATAAGGCAGGTGCACGCCCTCGTAGAAGAGTTAGGTAATAAATACTTTTAAAGTAACATTCAAACAGTTCATTTAACCAATTCAGAAAACAAAACTTCTCATTTTATTTCGATTAAACGCACCCCATTAACAAAAGGATCATTTATGCACAAAACACGCCGTTTCTTTTTTACACTCCTTGCCTGCATGGCGCTTTCGCATCCCTCCCTGCTGCCGAAGATAAGTACAATACTGAAGAACGCTCCTGTGTCATTCGCCCATCCTGGGCTCTAGGGGGACTTGTTGTTGTCGCTATCCTTGCAATTGCTTTGCAGAGCGGTGGTGGTTGTCATGGTGATCATCACACTCCGAACCATCTTCGACATGGTCGACATGGCCCAAAATAGGCTTTAGGTAAAAAGACTCCTTAAATCTCATTTAAGGAGTACTGAAAAGGGGGCACGAACGCTCAATCAATTGCTGTATGAAGCAGCGTATGCTTCATACAGCAATTGGTATCCAGAATATCCGTCTTAAAGTTGCTGCTGTTGTGGCAAAACACACAAAAGAAGTCAGCATGCCCCACACAACAATTGGCAACCCAAAAAACCATGCAATCGATGAGCAACCATGGGGGTTGTTGTTTTTGAAACAATATGCCCTTGAAAAATGCGCAGCAGGTTCGTCAATTGCGCGAGTATATTCGGAAGTGCAAGCGTTCACAAGGAACTTAGGGTAGACTTTGAACGAAAAGTTCACATATTATGTGTCTTGTTTTGCGAATATAAGTCATTTAATCTACAATGGCTACAACTTGTTTTATCAAAATCACCTAACAAACATTTAAGTTGGAATTGCATTATGTATAAACTAACTGTGCTTAGCCTCATGGCTGCACTTTTTTTATCACTCCACCATCCAATCTATGCATCAACCTCAGCAGAAACAGAAAAGATGCTATCGGAGCGTCAAAGAAGCTGGCAGCATTGGAGGCTAAACACGAAGCATTAGCTGATGTTGTGCATATTCTTGTGAAATATGGGAACAACGAAGATGGCTTGTCTCCGTTGTGCTATGCAGCAAAAAAGGGCGACATGGATGCGGTAACTATGCTTATTGAAAATGGAGCAGATGTTAATGCACAAAGCTTGCAAGTACCAAATAGGCATACTGAAGACAACTCCCCTACAACAGCATTAACAGAAGCAATTAAGGCAAATAATATAGAACTGGTAAAAAAAATGATAAGTCTTGGTGCAATGTCTGATTATGCATCATATTACATATCTCTTCACCACCCATTAATGATTGCAGTTAAATATGGATCATTGGAAACATTCAACATTTTAATTCAAAACAAAGAAAATCTTAATTATGCATACGATGGTTGGAATTTGCTTAATTACGCCATATTCAATTACAGGTATATTTAGTTAGTTTCTCTAATCAACGCTGGTGCAGAGATAAATGACTATTCTCTAGACTTAGCAGCCAACCATCTAAACTATGGAAATAATCCTGTTGGCTTAGATATCGTTAGGTTCTTGGTCGAACACGGAGCTACGCGACAAGATCTTAACTATAATCTTAACTGTAAGGTGATTAGCGCCTATTTGGAATCGGTCGGCAAGTAGAAGAGTCTTCAAACGTTGTTATGATTGTTAGCAGACATTAATTTTAGGAAATATGAAAAAATACTGCTTGGCATTTTGCTTTATGCTTGTTTCATTTTTTAGTTGTGATGCTTCTGAAGATGATAAAAATAAAGCATTAGAAAATATGTTTTTATCATGGTTTGACACCAAAACCTCCTATATGGACGCCTTCATGGAAAGGTTAAATATAATTTTAATGATAAATCCATCATGTTTTTCAGATGAAGAAGTGAGCGTTCCTCTTGTTAAACTTCAAGCTATGACAAGGAATTCCTGCTTTTGCGTCTCAGCAGAACATAAAACTCTACTATTTTTCGCATATATAAGCGACGAAAAAGAATTCTTTGGAAAACCAATTAAGCTCAGAGAAGTATTTGTAAGAGAAATTTATTTTGCTGCTAAAAGCTTGGCTGAAACCCAAGTTCCCGTTACTCAAGAAAGATTTGAAATGCAACTTTTGGCCAAATCAACTGGATTGTGTAATTTTAAAAATGGTAAGGCTACTTATTATGAGGGCTTTATGAAATGATAGATTCTTCAACTTCAACAAAAAAACACCAAAGTTTCATAGGATTGATTTTTGTTGCTTGTCTAATCGGAGTCCTCACAGAATTCGGACTATAAGACGTTTCACGCAGCCCTCTCTCCCCAGTGTCGTTGCCATTACGGCGAAGTACTCCATACGACAATCGGCTGGCAATGAGCTTGAAAAGAGCCACAACGCAGGCGGAGGACGATGAGTTGTATCGAAAGCAGATGTCCTTATTCCACGAGCCGCAGCATCCGCTCTGTGGGGGAATATCCATACTAAAGAGGAGGAGGTGATGAAAGCAAGATCAGACCATGAAGAATTATTCCAAGAGCTAGCGGTGGAGTCAGAAAAAAGATTCGTACTCCACCGCTGATTTCCTCATGCTTAAGGGCATCACAGAGCAAGAATTGAGCGCTATGGCTTCATGGAGGAATTACCGTTATCTTGCCTTCGGCAAGGCCCTGTGTCAATGCTTAGAGAATGCTTACAAAGCTTTTAAGCCTGAAAAGATATCCAAAGAGTAGTTTTCAAAGGCCTCCAGTATGGACTATTTCAAGGCGACGCTGAAAGTTTTGAACGATGCAGAACGAAGCTGGACATGGGTCTCTACGTCAACAACAAATTTTTATCAACTAGCACATTGATCTTTATTTATTCTAGTTACATTTCTTTTGTTTATAAAATCAAAAACACGATCATACCATTCTTCATGTTTTGGGTGGTTATTAAATGATTTTATAGTGATACATAAGTAATATGTTGATTTTTTATCTCTTGTTGGAAAAGCATATAACCTAAAAAATCCTGTCTCACAACCTGTTGGGTGAAACCAAGAACCTTCAATAAAAGGAATTTCTAAATCACCTTTATTCTTCCAATTAATAGATGAAATATTGCTATATACTACAGTGCGGTCAAAGCATGGACATTTATATTGAAGATATTCGTAAGCGTCTTCTAAAAAACATTCATCAAAAGTATTGTTGTCGTTTAGAAAATCTTCCCATGAGCTTTTATTGCGGTGAAAGGAAAAACAATAGGATTGAAACCATGTCTATAAGTTGTACCACGGCACTCTACTTTTCCTCCGGAGTGTTCATTCCAGTGTCTAGGTCCGTAAAATCACAGTGAACATAATATTCTGACCGCCAACAGGCCGGAACAGGGACACTATAAGCACACTGAATAAATTATTCAAAAAACAAATCGAAAAAAACAAAGAACACACACAACTTATAAAGAAATTGAATTTCATAATTTAACACCTCAATGGAAAGGATTTAAATCTAATGTAAACAGACTTCACAATTATACTCATAGTCGTTTTTTCGGACCCATAGTCTGTGTAATGATGAATATCTAATCGGTGCCATCACAGAATGCGGATCATAAAGCACGTTTTACGTAGCTTTCTCGCCCGAGTGTCGTTGCCATTACGGCGAAGCAGGTAAAGGACGATAGGGTACTCCATGCGACAATCGGCAGTCCGAATATCCAAGCCATTGAGGAGCAAGGATGATGGGCTTGTTGCTTTTGAAACAGCATGCCCTTGAAGTCGGCTAGCGTTGCTGGTGAATTACAGCACAGACGTCTGTAAAAACACCAAGCTGAACGCCAAGGTGATAGCTGGCAATCGAAAGATTGCTAAACGAAAGCACGAGCAAAAGAATGGCCATCGTTTTTTTCATCTGTGATGAAATAATGCCGATGGCAGCGAAGAGCATGATAAAAAAATAGCAGATTCGTTGAACCTTGCAAAGTAGCAAGGCTCAATTTTTGCGAACACTTCTAGACCAATTGAGCAGCCACTGCAACTATTGAAATCAAGAAGATGAAGAAGAAGGATCGTTGGAAAGTGCTCATTCGATTGTCTCTATTGTCTCAATGCTGCACTCATGATCTTCGAGCAGATTTTGCAAGGACTCTCTGTCGCCAAATCCATAATATTCTCCGCGGAACTCGTTCCATTTGAACTTCATTTCCTTGAGTTTTTCTTTGATCTCTGCTGTAAGAGTAGGTTGTGCCTTAAATGAAATGGTGACCCTAGATCCTCCATTTGTAACATGACTGTTCTTTGTAGCATCAGCATGCTGCTGAGAATTTTTACGCCAGTGATGCAACGCGTTTTCGTCATGAGATTTCTCGGCAATTTCCAGAAGCGCTCCAAACAAAATTTCGTTATCGAGATGCGACAGCTTTGTCTTCACAAAGAGCTGACCCAAGTTTGTGATTGTAACCTGAGCAGACATCTTTTCTTTCTCCTTCAGCATCTTTTCTCTTTGCCTGATCCGTTCCTTCGAGCTCTCTAACTTTAGCTTCTGTTTCTCTAAATTCTCCATTAAGACCTCGCTTGTTGTGTCAGTTGAGATATTGTAACTGGACGCTATTAAATTTGCAGAATCTTGTCAACATAACTGTATAAAGTTCAACGCAAAGCACAAGACCGCACTCATCACCGCGACATCGAATTCCAAACAAACATTCGGCCCCCAGGTCGCGCGAAACCGGCCAGGCACCCAAGAAAAACAAAGAAAGAAAAAAACGAGGAGAAGGCAAAGAATAAGAGAAAGTTAAAAGGATCCACGCAATATGTGTTGTACCAACACGCGACGAAATTCGCAAAAAAATACTCAATTGACAAATTCACGCCCACGGCGTAATTTGTGAGAAAAAGCCCACGGAGTTTCCCATATGGCCATCGCGTTTGCAAGAATGGAATTCATCAAGAGATCGAAAGGGAAAAATGCGGTCTGCAAGGCCGCATATATTGAGAGGTGTACTTTAGAGTTCGAAGGCACAAAGTTTCAAGCTCCTGAAGTCTACAGCTGGGCGAAACTTGAAAAGCCACTCTTCAGTAACATCTATCTACCTGATCACGTAGACCCATCATTCAAAGATGTAGAAACGCTATGGAATGCCGTGGAGAAATTTGAGAAGCGAAAGGATTCTCAAGTTGGATTGGAGATCGTCCTTGCGCTTCCTGATGACAAAGCTATCTCTCTAGAAGATAAGATCTGTTTGATTGAACGATTCATCAATACGCACATCATCAGCAAGGGCTATGGCGTTCATGTTGTAATCCATCCACCGGATAAAAAACACGGAAGATTTTCGGAAAACTCAGGCGAATTGGAAAAGGTGGACCACAATTGGCACTGCCATCTTTTTATCACTTCAAGGACATTTGACATAACAGGAAAAACCTTCAGCTCTATCAAGATCAATGACCTCGTCCCATCCCTACGCGGAGCCACGCATTTTGCCTCCAACGGAATCCAGTGGGGGAAAGTCTGGGCGCATATTCAGAACGATTTCTTTGAGGAGAAGGGATTAAATTTGCGAGTCGATTATGAGGGAGTCATCCCTCAAGATCACTTAGGTCCCGTAAGAATGCGCGGAAGAGAAGCCTACGCCAGCTTAGACAAGCAGGAGGAAAAAAAGCTAATGAATGAAGAGCTTTCTAAGAATCCATTACGCGTTTTGGAAAGATTGACCAGCACAAGAAGCGTTTTTTCCGTTGAGGATGTTGAGAACTATTTTCGCAAACACTTGTCCGAAAAAGAACTGCCCGATGTACGCCAAGCATTCTGGAACTGCAAGGAGATTGTAGAGCTCCACCAAAAAGAGGAAGTGAAAAAAACATCAAGCGAGCTACCTAAAAAATTCAGCACGGTCACCATCGTCGAAGAAGAGAAAAAGATTATGCGTTTGGCCGATAGAATTCAGTCGCGTCCCGCTTTAAAATACAGTGTCTCCGTTCCGCTCGAACGCTTTAAGCAAGGTCTAAATCACGAGCAGAAAGTGGCCTTTGATTTTGCCATCTCTAAGAGCTCCCTGTCTTGTATTGAGGGTCATGCAGGGACAGGGAAAGAGCTATCTTCTTGTGGCTCTTAAGAATCTTTACGAGAGCAGCGGCTATACAGTACGCGCCCTTGGCCCGGATAATGCAACTGTCAGAGTCCTTGAGGAAAAGGGATTTAAGAACGTTTCTAATATACATAAGTTTCTTTTCACCAATCATTATTCTAAAAACGATATTATTTCGAACAAAGAAATCTGGTTCGTCGATGAATCCGGAAAGCTAGGTAATGGACCCCTCTTGGAGTTGTTAAAGCAAGCGGAGAAAAGAAGTGCGCAAATCATCTTTGTAGGCAATTCGGCCAGCTGACCTCAGTTGAAAGAGGCGGAATGTTTAAGACGTTCTGCGATACCTAAACTGCGAATTTTTAAAAGACGTGCAGAGGCAGAAAGCCGAGCATCATCGTCAGATTAGCCAAAATCTAGCTAACGGCAATTCGAGTGAAGCCATTAACGGGATCGCTGCTTCAGGTGGATTTAAGTGGGCGGATGACAAAGAGACAGCCATCATCAATCTTGTAGAAAAATGGGTCACAGACAGATCGCATCATCCTTACGCCTCCCAGTTGATCATTGCTCACAGCAATACTGAAGTCCGTCATCTGAATGAAATCGTCCACTTTTATAGGAAAGCATGGGGGAGAACTCGGTTCAAAGGAGTATACATGCCAAACATCGCGTGGGAAGATCACAGTCAGCGAGGGCGATCTTATCGAATTCAGGGACAACAATAGCGAGTTAAAGGTAAACAATGGACTATTAGGCATCTTGGTCAGCGCCTCTGATGAAAAGTTTGTGTTAAAAATTCAAGGGGAGGAAAAGCCGCGAGAAGTGACGTTTGATCCACGAACATTCACAGCCTATCAGTTGGGCTACGCCACAACATATTATAGAGCACAGGGACGCACTGTCGATAGAGCGTACGTACTCTATAGCAAGAACATCAATAAACCTCTGTTCTATGTTGGATTAACACGACACGTGAGGAGCGTTGACTGTTTTGTCTCGCGTGAGGATGCTAAATCCGTCTCTGACATCAAATTGCAGGCTAAGAGAGAGGCCATTAAAGAGTCATCCCTTCACTACACCACCATTTCCGAAATAGAGCAGCAAAAGCGCTCTAAAGAAGAAGCGGCTAGAATCGAAGCTCTCAGTAAATCCGATCAGATGATCGATCGAGTCAAGGGCGGTTATTTCAGGGGCATGGGGAGCAATAAAAGCTCACGTATCTGGATTTGTCGAAAAGATCCAAGATAGAAGAGACTCAAAAGAATTTTACAATCCGGACTTATCAGATAATCCCTCTATTCAAGGGAGTGCGATTGCTATCAGCCAAAAAGAACCCACTAGGATTGAATTGACTTTGGCTTCACAAACAACGGAGCCCGCTCCGTGTCAAGTGCCTAGCGACCCAAGTCCAGTCCAAGAAAAAATCTCAAACAAGCCATTGAAAGCCATTCCGGAAAACCAGAAGAAGATGCTTCAAACCTATTTTGAAAAAGTCGACCAAGCGTTCACGCTCTCCAGCATCGTGAAATCGGAAATTGCAGGTACTAACGCACAGGAAAAAAGTGCCCCTTCGTTTGAAAAATGGCAAATTGCCTGTGGAGAAAGAAACAGGGAGGCGCATGAGCTTAATTGTTCTATTGTTTTATCAGACCTAAAAGAGATTTTCAGTAAAGGATCATTAGAAATTCTCATGGATAGAGCCGAAAGGTACGAGCGTGCCCTTGTTCCAAAAGGCAACCTCATTGAACAGCTAAAAGCCAACCTTGAGCCACTTCTTCAGCATCTGTTTCCAGAGGGGCCAACCGGAAGAGACACCAAAGGCCTTCGTTTCGGCGCAAACGGATCCTTCTCCGTCGTCTGCAAAGGCAACGAGCTGGGCTGTTTCTATGATTTTGTGAATAAAACAGGCGGAGGCATCCTTAAGCTTATCCAGACACAGCTTTGTCTCAACGAAGCCGATACAAGGGAGTGGGCTCATAAATTCCTAAACGATCCAGGGACTAGCTACGTTTCCAAGCAGTATTCGATAGCCTCCTTTAACAAATCCGAATCCCAGGAGTGGAATAGCGTCATCCCTCCACAAAACATGCCTATTCCCGCATTGCGCGACATCTCCAAACATCTGGACACTCAGTATACCTTGGTCGCACAGCACCCCTATCACGATAGCCAAGGTAACGTCATCCAATACACACTACGACTCCAGGAAAAAGGCAATCCAAGCAAAAAAATCGTCCTTCCCCTCAGTTTTGGACGCTATCACCAATCCTCTCATAAGCCAAAATGGTGCCTCAAGCGCTTCCAATTTGAGAAAGGCAAAAGTCCCATCTACAACTCGCATCTTCTCAAAGAACATCCTGACAAGCCTGTGATTATCGTTGAAGGAGAGAAGACAGCAGATGCTGGAGTGGCTCTATTTGAGCATGCAGTGACCATCTCATGGCTTGGGGGGTCTGGTGCCACCAAACAGGTCGATTGGAGCGCCCTGTCTGGGCGTGATGTTATCATATGGCCCGATAACGATATGGCCGGTTTTAAAGCTGCATCAGAGATTGGCGAATCCCTTAGGAAGGTTGGAGTTAAGTCACTTCATGTCGTTGATGCCAACATGCTTTCTAAAGAGTTTCCTCAAAAGTGGGATATAGCCGATCCGCTTCCACAAGGTAAAACGACTCAATTCCTCAAAGACTGCCTCCACAGAGCAGAGCCAAAGGCTGTGAGCATGGATCGACTGTCTGCATTATTGGAGAGAGAGGGAAAAAACGGAAAAGACTCTATAGAATTGAGTCGCTTGAATGAAGTTCTGTGGCGCGTGGATGAAAGAATGCGTCCAGAACTCGAAAAAGACGTTAAGCTGAAGCCCTGGGACATTGAAAATCGCATCGTTTCTGAAGTGAGCGCGGTTATGAATGGCAGAGAAAATCTGATCAAAACAGCATCCAACCTTTCTGGCCATAAGGCCATAGTAGAAGGTATTGCCTTTCAAGGCATGCTCCACCATGCGAGAACAGGAAAGTTGCCTTCTTTAGATCATCTTAACGAGATTAAAAATGCCCTTGTGAGCTGTAGCAGCGCAGTCAACAAACCCGTTCATGTGGACGAGAAAATGTATAGTTATGCCTTAGATAAGACATGCACAGTCACAATCGAAAACGGGCTACAGGACAAGGCCAAAATCAACGAATGCTTTCATGGACGCGTTGTCGAGATTGCTACCAATCAAAAGCTTGAGAAGGCGGCGAATGACAGGGCGATGTCAACGAAAAGAGAAATGTATATTTCTAGCATTTAGATTATGCTGGGAGGCTCTGGAAAAATATGTATGTTATAGAGCTTTCTCAGAACCCCTATTGATTTTATTAGGGATTGAATGATAGAATTACACGCGTTTGCGGGGATAGATCGCAGACAGAGATTGAGTCTAACTTAAAGAGTGTCCTTTTCACTCCCCCGCGTTGCGGAATTTTTTTGCTTTAAATAGGTTCTTCTCTCATTTATGTGTATAATTAAGGCGTGAAGATGCTTGATCCATTAAGTTTAACCAGTATCCTGATAGAGCCGTATTTTAATGAAACAAAATTAAGTTCTGCAACAGGGTTTATAGTTGAAAAAGAATTTAGACATTACTTAGTTACAAATTGGCATGTTGTAACTGGGATTAATCCCTTGACACGTGATTCAATGCACAAACAATGTGGCTTGCCAAATTTTTTAAAGATATCGTATCCTTTAAATTCCATTCATCACAATACCATAGAATGGTTTTCAATAAAAGTTCCACTTTATGAATCAGATGAAATTAACGAAAAAAAAAGAAATTGGATTGAACATCCCAATGGGCGAGAGGTTGATGTAATTTTACTGCCTCTTCAAACTGATCAAAAAATTCATCTTGAGGGTCAACAAAGACATATTCAGATTCATAATTTAGATATGAAGTTGGCGTTAGTAGATATGATTCCCATTCCAGCAATGCCAGTATCAATAGTTGGCTTCTTACTTGGCAAAAAAGCTGGAGGAGTACTACCTATTTGGGTTACAGGTTTTATTGCTTCTGAACCAAGTGTTGATATTGATGAGATGCCCGTGCTGTACGTTAACGCAACAGGTAGGTCTGGACTTTCTGGGGCACCTGTATTTTTACGTCTCTCTGGAGGTTTTGCTACAAGTGATGGCAAATTTATTATTGGAGGAGGATATCACACAAAATTTATTGGTATTAATTCAGGAAGGATATGTAATGACTCTGAGGTCTGTCGTGTTTGGAAACCTATAGTTATCGACCAAATACTAGAGTCAGTATAGGCAGTCGAATGTTAAGCGCTGTGTACGTGGGGTCATCGCAGAAAAAGGGATATGAAGCCCAATGGAACGAAAACGTACGCTAAGGAAAATTATTCCATTCATATGGAATCCTCATCGACCAATGTGTCGTCCTTCCAGGAAAAGGATGCCGATTTGAGGAGTGCGCGAGCGTTCGCCGGTGAGAACTGGGTTCTTGCGATATGTGGATCTATCCACAGTTTATTTCCCTGGGTCACGTTGCCCCAGATTGGTTCGGCGAGACCACGGTAAGCGAGACGCACAATTGCTTCGCGATCAATTGCAGTAGAGACGGCCCGACGGAAATTCAAGTCGCGGAACCAGACTTGCTTCCTCCGTGCAACGGGATCGGCCTGTTGCCCGGGTTCGTTCATGTTGAACATCAAAAAGTTATATTCGAACCCGGGGCCCAAATCGTAGGCTCGGAAATTAGCGGACCGTTCACGCTTCTTGAGTTCCAGGAAGTTCTCAGCGCTAAGGCTACTGATTATGTGCGTCGTACCAGTAAGAAATTGGACTATCTGCACGTCCTCGCTCGGTACGAAGAGGAATACGAGTTCGTCCAGGAACGGTAACCGGCGGCCTTCCCGGTCTGCTTTCCAATAGTACGGATTGCGTTCCAGAATCACTCGCTGACCTGGCACGTAAGCCTTCAGCCGAAAGGGCCCGAGACCGGCGATCTCACCCCGTAGCGAGTTGAGCCCCCAGGCACGACTCAGTCTACCTTCCTCATATGCCTTCAACAGGAGGTGGCGCGGAAGAATTGCAATGCTGTCGAACAAGCGCTCTGCGGCCGCATAGGGTGCGGCGAGCTCAAACTCTACCGTGTACGAGTCGATTTTGCGGACGTTAATGGGTTTCCCTTTGATTATCAGAAGGTCGCGCTGCGGCGCCTCACTCCGTTCGTCAAGACAAGCACGAAACGTGAACAGCACGTCGTCTGCGTCCATCGGATGACCGTCGGAAAAACGTATTCCGTGACGCAAGCGCAGTAAGTAGCGTAGCCCGTCCGACGAGACCGTCCAAGACTTGGCGAGGGCAGACTCCGTTTCGAGTGAAGAGCGATTGATATGAATCAGATCGCCGGTCATGAGACCGATGACTTCGCGCGAAGGTGTATCGAAAGCAGTAAGGGGATTAAATGTCTTTGGCTCTGCTCTTTGGACGGTAATCAGCCTTCCGCCATACCGGCCGCTTGCAGTCGGCTCGCGCTGCCACTCTTCCGAGATCTGTTCCGATGTCGTATCCCCCAGGCAGGAGGATAAAAGAACCGCATAACCAGCGAATGCGATCCATCGTTTACTCGATTCCGCAACCACTACTTTTGTCTTTAATCATAACGTAGCTCAAGGAACGAGGTTGTGTTGTCTCACGCCAAACTGCTGAAAAGACCGATATTATGATCGAGACTCACATTTCTTTCTAACTATGTTTCTTCGGCTATATTTTGTGGGACCCGAATGCGACCTATTGGTGTGAACGCAGTAGGGTGAACACAGGTTGTTGTAAAACATCAACCCAGCGTCCATTTGCCGATAAATAGTGGCCACGTAGTTTGACGAGGAAGGGGGTCGGCGGAATATGCGGGCTCAGACTGTAGCTGTGAAGTCGGCGACTGGCCGGGCACTTTGCTCCACGGTGTTTCGCGCGGGCGGAAAAAAACTGCTGGCGAAGGGTCACGTGATCAGCGACGAAGATGCGCACATGCTGGAGAGCGAAGGCATGCGCGAAGTGTGGGTCACGGAATTAGAAGAAGGTGAAGTTGGCGAGGACGAGGCTGTCATGCAAGTCGCGACCGAAATCGGTTGTGAATCGCTCGAGATTCGTCTTGCGGCGGGAGGAAGAGCGAATCTATTCGCCACGGAGGCCTGTTGCCTTCTGGTTGACGACGACTTACTGAAGCAGATCAATTGTACTGCCAGCGTCGTGATCGCCACCATGCTGAATTTTGCTTATGCCAAGCCCGGCCAGCGGTTAGCCACAGTCAAAAGCATTCCCTTCGGTGTTGCAACCGCTCAACTGAAGGCTGTCATAGCGGTCATTAAGGAACGGGGGCCAATTCTGCAGGCTCGGCCCATCCGGTCGCCGTCGGTGGCCGTGTTGTATACGGACCCGGGAAGTGGAGAACGCGCCCGCCAGTTGTTCGAAAGTATTATGCGCCAGCGATTGGAGCGATTGGGGACCACCGCCGCCTTTGTGCTTGCATCGCTGGAAGACGAGTCTTCCGTCACAATATCCTTGCAACACCTGCTGCGCGCCAAGCCCACCGCTGTTCTGATTGCGTCTACCACTGCGCCCGCCGGACCAGGCGATGTTGTAGGGCGTGCGATGTTACGAGCGGGTTGCCGGTTCGAGCGTTTTCTGGCCCCGGTAGAGCCCGGCAATCTCTTGCTCCTGGGCTATAAAGATGAAATTCCAATTCTGTCAGCGCCGGGCTGTTTCCGTTCGGCTAAGCCGAACGTAGTCGATTGGATGCTTCCCCCAATGTTGGCCCGGTATCGTGTTTCTGGCTGGGAGATTGCCTGTCTTGGGCATGGTGGCCTGCTGGCCTGATCGTGGCGGCCCAAGGTCGCTTAGCCCGCTCGGTTATTCAAACCGTGCCAGCCCCTTCGCCTGCCAAATCGGCTTCGATTCAGGTCGCAAGATATATTTGACGAAGGCGATCGCGTCATCGCGATGCATCGTTCTCGCCGAGACCGCCGTGGACATGTCGATCCACGCACCCAAGTCGCGCGGTAAGGGGCCAACAACCTCGATCTCCTTGTGAGGAAGAATTTCACAAATGGCCTGCAGTGCCATATCGCCTTGCCCGCGTGCCAGCGCCTGTCCGCCTTCTCCTTGTGTGCTGGCCAAGCTATTGACACCCGCGAACTCTGGTCGCTTGATCACTTTGTCTTCGATCACCTTCGCCACCATGCTGCCATGGGATGGATCCGAGCGCATCACCAACTTCGCGCTACGCAGAGCGGCGGCTAACTTTTCCACAGTCGAAATGTCTGGGTGGGGTGCGCCCGCACGTACTGCCAGGCCCATTTCCGAACGGCCCAGAGGCAGATAGGTGCCAGGCACGACATTGCCATCCAAGGACAGCGAACTCATCAGTTCAAAGGGCAGCATTATGACATCGGCAGGAGGGTTGGCGGTTTTGATCGCGTTGACGGCGCTGCCCATGATAACGGTATTCACGGCCACCTTCTTGCCTGTCTCTTTTGTGAACGCGGCAGCAAGGTCCACTAAGCCAGCGTTGTAAATGATGCCTACGGTTAAGATGCGAACATCCGCTGCGGCGTAGCGGGCTGCCGCTTCTCCGGTCGGCGTACCTCCCTGGCTGCCGGCGGCCGCAGGATGTGGCGTTTCTTGAGCGGGGATCGACCATGGCATCAACAGCATGGCAATGACAGCAAAACGGTGAAGCGGGCGCATATCGTTCCTTTCAGTGTTGGACGTCAATTACACCTGCATTATTTATACATGATCCGATCTCTCTCGATGGACACTTTCGCGCCGGCTCAGGTAGCGGACTGCTCCCACCACTTGAGCACTCGTAGCGCCCGCAGCGTGTTCCACCGGCTGGGCCGATTGTCGCCGTCCTCGAGCGCAAAGTGGACCTTGCCCGGATGCGTGTTCTCCAGCAGCCAGGTGCCATCGGGCTGCTGTTTGGATCGGAGCAAATCGATCGCTTCACCCATGCGCGAGTCCGTCACATCGCCGGCCGAGCGGAAGTATTCGAGGGCACGCAGCACATCGTAGTGCCAGCGGGTCGGAAACGAGAATTGCAGCCAGGCTGGGTTGACGATTTCGCCGGTGCTCTTACGCCGGACCAGTTTTCGTTCGAGGAGGTACTCCTCGCCCCGGCGCCGGGCCGCGATGGATTGCGCGGAGCCGCCGGTTGCGCGCTCGTGCGCCAACAATCCTTCCAGGACGTTGATCGTCGTCGCGAACGACGAACGGACGGAGCCGTTCTCTACTTCGCAGTTCCACCCGCCGTCCTCGAGCTGCTCACCAAGTAGGCGGGCGACCACGCCATCCACATCCTGACCAAAGTAAGTGCCCAATGTGACGGTCCTGCCATTGATGCAAGGCTCGACCTCGCCGCTGAAGAACGGCTGTCCGGCGTGCTCCCAGCGGCAGTGTTCTCTGACTCAGCGCCACCGCACGGCGCACCCGGTCACAGCACGGATCGATCCCGAAATCATACAGCAATTGGAGTGTTGGCAGCGTTGAGATCCAGGGCTGGCCCTGGTTCTCAGTGCGCCAGTTGAAGCTCTGCGCCGGGAAGCACGCGCCTCCCGCCCACTGGCCGTCTTCGCCCTGCAACGCAAGCAGTCTTGCGCCCCAGCCCTCGGTGGCCACCCACGCGCGCTCCGCCGCGATGACCTCAGCCGGCGCTTGGCGAGATCGCGCAACACCTGCCAGCGGATAGCGGGGTCCGAATCGAGCAGCCAGTCCAGTACGGCCATGCGGCTGAGTCTAACACCGTGCTGAGGAACTTCGCGACGTTCGTAGCGGCCGATCAGAAAACCAGCTTCATACTCAACTGCAGCTCCCGCATGTCGATCCCGGTACGTGTAGAGGTGATCTGGCCGAACGTGGCTCCAGTCAAAGTGTCATTGGGGTCGTTGAAGTTAGGATGATTCAGGGTGTTGAACGCCTCAAATCGCATTTGGAGATAGATCCTCTCCGTGAAATTGAAGTTTTTCAGCAATGCCGAATCGACGGTAAAGATGCGCGGGCCGGTGACGGTGTTGCGAGGAAGGTTCCCAAATGTACCTTTTGGCTGAAGAGCGAACGCCGCCCTGTTAAACCATTCGGCTGTTGTCGGATTTGGGAGACTCTCGGATACTCCATAGACTGCGTTCGGGCGATCGTAGCCCTCGCCCGTATTGGACTGGTCGACTCCAGCTTGAATGTCATTGGGAAAGCCGGTTGAGAAGGTCCAGATCGAGCTTAGCTGCCAACCACCAATAAGCGTGCTGGCTAGACCCCGGTTCAGAAACTTCTGCCCCCGGCCGAACGGAAGGTTGTAAAGAGCGGAGACGACCAGCCGGTTCCGAGCGTCGAACGACGACAAACCGCGCTCGCAGGTAAAGCAGGTACCGTTGGGAGGCTTCAACTGATCGGTATTGTCATTGCGTATGCCGCTGCCCTCGTCGATTGACTTTGCGAAGGTATATCCGACCAGAAACGTGAGGCCCTGAGACAGCCGTCGCGTCACCTTGACCGTCAGTGCGTTGTAGTTCGCATTGACGACCCCGCCCACATACTGGATGTTTCCGAATGAAGGATCCGGTTCCCGTGAATTCACCGTGGCGGTGGGGCTCATCGTTGCGGGCATGTTCAAAGTGAGGAAACGCTGGAGGAAGTGACTCATCGAACCGAGATAGCCGACTTCCACTACCGTATTCGCGCTCAGCTGCCGCTGAACGTTGAACTCTACCTGGCCGGTATAACGGGGTTCGCCGGTTATATTGGTTCGCCAGTCCTTGCGGCGTGCTGAGGCAGGTGTACGGCGGGCTCGGCACGTTGCATGGATTGGTTCCCCCGGTGTTAAACGGATTCTCGAACGTCAAGTTGTGCGTTACGATATTTGTGAAATTTTGCACATTCCCGAAGAGATTGCGAGCCATGTCGAAGACTGGGTTTCCAGTATCCTGCACATAGAAAATTCCAGCGCCGGTGCGGATGGTCCACTTCGGAGACGGGCTCCAGGCGATGCCGAGGCGCGGAGCGAAATTCTTGTAGTCCGCCTTAACCAATCGGCCGCCTAAGCGGCCATCCCGGGCGGTGCACATCGCAGGGTTGAAAACTGTAAAAACGCCCGCATACATGTCGCCTTGGCCGACGCGGACCATGCAAAGCGGCGGCCCGGAATAGTTGGCGGGACCAGTCCCAGCAGGATTAAACGGAAATTGCGGAGGGACGTAAACGTTTGCCTCCGTGTTGTTTTTCATCGACCAGGGCGGATTGTATTCGTACCGCAAACCTACATCAATGGTCAGGTTGGGCTTCAGTTTCCAGTTGTCGTCCACGTAATAGGATTGAATCAAGGATCGATACTGACCCACCGCTAATGCCGCGGCATCCTGATTTTCTTCCAGGTATCCCAGCATGTAATCCCCGAATCCATAGCCGGTCGCCTGATTCTGTACGGTCAAAGCTGCCCGCGCGTCCTGCGTTCCGAGTTCGTTAAATTGATCGCGTATGAACTCCGCGCCAAACTTCAACGAATGCCTGCCATGGGTCCAGGATATGTTGTCGGACCATTGAAAATTGTGATCGTTAATGATCCAGGGGCCCTGCACGCTGGTGCCAAAGCCGCTAAAGCTCGTGATGGAGATCCCCGGTATACCCCAAGCCGCTGGCTGCGGATCAAAAACGCCAATCCCCAGATTCTTGATTACGTCCACCTGGTTTTGCAGTTCGTTCCCAAAATTGTTGTAGAAACCCGCGTAGCCAAAACGAAACTCATTCACTACATTGGGAGAAATGATGCGAGTGTTGGACAACGTCCCTTGCTGTACACCGGTCGCCAGGATCGTGCCGTTTTGATCGAGGGCCGGTGAAACGGCGTTCTCGTTCTGAAAACTGTACCGGCCGAACCAGGTCGACTTTTCGTTTTCCACGAAGTCGATACGCTGCGTAAACTGGTCCTTGTTCAACACGTTATTATCCAGCGCCAGGTAGTTGTTCGATAACCCCGCTCCAGGAATATTGGGCACAGGGTAATACGCCAGCAGCCCCACTGCGGCGTGGTCGAAACGATTGCTCGGGATCATGTTTCCTGGGAACGGCGCGTTGTTGTTTAAGGGATCGGTGATCACGGTCTTTGGCAGGATCTGCGAGAAATCTCCGTTGCGCATCGCGGCCGGTGGTGTGCGAATAAACGGTCTGAGTCTGGTTTCGAAGCCGGAAGCCCTCGTAGTTCGACATGAAGAACAGCCTGTTCTTGCCGTTGAATAACTTGGGGATCTGGACCGGTCCGCCGAGATAGAAGCCAAACTGATTCCACTTGAAAGGCGCGGACGCTGGGACGCTGGACGTAAAGCCGAACGGCCGCGCGTCAAAATAGTTGTTCCGCACGAAATCAAACAGCGCGCCGTGGTATTGGTTCGTCCCGCTCTTGGTAGAGACGTTGATTTGCGAAGCCTGGTGTCCGAACTCGGCGGAATAAATGCCGGTCTGAACCTTGAACTCCTGGATCGCGTCAATGGATGGGAGGAACGTATACGTGTTGAAGTTGGGGTCGGTGTTGACGATTCCGTCCAGCGTGTAGTAGTTATAGACCTGCCGCTGACCCGAGACCGCGATCTGCGCGATAGTGGTGCGATCACCGCCCTGGCGCGTGGAGGCGCCGCCGCTGGCCGCAAAGCCGGAGGTAACGTTGGGGCTCAGCGCTATCAGCGACGTGAAGTTGCGACCATTGAGCGGTAAATCCACGATGCGCTGGTTCTCGATCACGGTGCCCACAGTCGCGTTCTCCGTGGCGAGAAGCGGCGCACCTCCCGTCACCTCCACGGCGGTCGAGACGGCGCCGACGCTGAGTTGAAAATCGAGACGTGCCACTTGCTGTACCTGCAGCTCCACAGCGCTGCGGATTTCGGGCTGAAAGCCCTGGATCTCGACCTTGACACTATATACGCCCGGCTGCAGCGCGGGAAAAGAGTAGTTCCCGACGCTATTCGTGACAGCCGTTCGCGTTGCATTGGTTTGCGTATTCGTAACCGTGACGGTGGCGCCCGCCACGACGGCCCCACTCGTATCTGTCACTACGCCGGTGATTTCTCCAAACGTTTGAGCGAAAGAAGATTGAATCAGAGTCAGGCCTAGGACAATGACTAGCAGCCCCGGAAACATGGCAGGCAGGGCCGGCTTACCAAGGGGCAGTTGATTTTCGCGTCGACCTAGACTTACTACTGTGGCCATCAAATCACCCTCTTTTCCATAGATGGGAAAAGCATACGCCTCGCCGATGACGAACGCAACCCCAACTTGTTAGTACGGTATAGTTCGGTTCGTATATTTGCGGCCGATCTCTGCGGCATCGAGCCCGAAGCCTATCAGATAGGCGTGGATCGCCGGTCTTTATTCCCATCGACAAAGCCATGTCTCTAGGACCGCTCTACCCAAACGAGAGACATGGGACTCCCAGCGTAGCGGCCATGGGTCGCCTTTCTGTAAATATTCGTCGGCCCGAAATTCTCCACATCCTACCCGCGGTCGCAATCCCGTGAACTCCCCGCCAGGCCATCCGGCACTCCTCCAGGCCCAACTCCTTGCTCGCGGTTGGGAAAGCGTACGGCTTCGACGAAAGCCCGAACAGCGCCCGGCGTCTCGGCATGCGTCAGAATTACGCCATGAACGCCCGGACGAAATAGATGGGCTGTCCGGCGTCGAGGAGTTCGATTGCGCTATTAATGTGTTTCGCCTGGGGCGTTTGGGCCACGCTGCTTGAGGACCGAAACCAGCACGATTCTTGGGCTAATTTCCTGCTATTTCATTGCCGGAATCCTGTTCAGCGTAATTTTTGCTTGCAGGTAAATCGGGTTTGCTGTAGCATTGCTTAAGCTTTTTTGGCAGGTTTGGGAAACACCCGGGTCTTCGTATGCGGCTCGGGCTCCTCGTCAAGCGGTGGAGGTTTCAACCATGTCTTTTCTTCGACCATTCGGACTTCTGGTCCTTTTCTTGGGGCCGGCATTCCTGCAGCCATCCTTCGGACAAACCTTCGGGTCTATCACCGGCGTCGTGACCGATTCGAGCGGCGGCATCGTTGTAAATGCCACCGTTACCGTAGTCAATCCTCTAACCAATGCAACCCGCACGGCCACCACGAACTCGAGCGGTAATTATGCGTTCCCCGCGCTGTTGCCGGGCACCTACGACGTAAAGGTGGAGGCCCAGGGATTCCAAGCTGAGGTCCGCAATGCCGTGCAGCTTCAGGTCCAGCAGGAGGCGCGGCTCGACTTTCAGCTTAAGGTCGGCTCTCTCACCGAAGCAGTGCAGGTGACCGGAGGCGCTCCGCTTCTCACGACAGAAAACGCAACCGTGGGTACCGTCATCGACAATCAGCGCATCATCGATTTGCCTCTGAATGGGCGTAACTTCACCGCGCTAATTTCTCTAAGCCCGAACGTCGTTTCTGGTTTCGGCACAAACGGGGCGGCCTCGCGCGAGGGAGGTGATCGCTCCACGGTTGCGCAGATTGCGGTGGGCGGCCAGAGACAAGAGTGGAATTACTACACTCTGGATGGCGTCAGCAACACCGACGTCAACTATGGCAGCTACTCTTTCCTGCCGTCGATCGACGCCTTGCAGGAATTCAAAGTGCAGACCGGCGTCTATTCGGCTGAATTCGGACGCGAATCCACCCAGATCAATGTCTCTACTGTCAGCGGCACGAATCAATATCACGGCGTCCTATTCGATTTCATCCGCAACAATGATTTCGACGCTAGGCCCTTTGGCTTTACCTCCAGCGTGCCGGTGTCCTCGCCTTTCAAATGGAATCAGTTTGGATTCACCTTGGGCGGCCCGGTCCGGATTCCAAAATTGTTCAATGGCAAGGACAAGCTATTTTTTATGGCTAACTATGAGGGATTCCGGCTGCGGCAACAGACTCAGACGGTCTACACTACGGCGCCCCAATCCATGCGTACTGGAGACTTTTCGGCCCTTCTGCCGGGGAAAGTGATTACCGACCCAACCACCAACCAACCCTTTGCAGGGAACATCATCCCCAATACGCGGTTCGATTCGGCCGCGCTCGCGATGCTCGCTTTCTATCCTTTGCCCAATATCCCTGGCGCGGGTTTGAAAAACAATTACCTGGCCATAGACTCCGATCAAACCAACAAGGACCTGTTCCTGACAAGGATTGACTATGTGGAGAACTCAAAATCCACCTGGTTCGGACGTTATAACTTTCAAAATGAGAATAACGTTACCCCGGCTTTGTATCAGAACGGCACGCTCCTTGCCGTCGGTGTACAGCAGGGGATGATTTCTAACGTCCGGATTATCAAGCCAACCTTGGTAAACGAGTTTCGATTTGGCTATAGCGGCTTCTATAACAACTTTGGTAACGAGCTTCAAAACCAGTTCAACGGCAACCAGGTCCTCGGCTTCGGGGCCATTGTTCCGCCGCCCGTTGGTTGGGGTACGCCCAATATTACTTTCACGACTTTCAGCAGTTTTGGAACGCCGGTAGGCGGCCCGTTCGTGACCAACGATCATACCTTTCAGTGGGTCGACAGCCTGGCCTGGAGCCATGGCAAGCATTCCTTCAAGTTCGGCGCTGAGATCCGCCGCGACAGGTATAACGAAGCCGGCAATCAAGACCTGCGTGGTCAGTTCACTGTAAATGGAAATGCCACCGGCTATGAATTTGCCGACTACATGCTGGGATACATCGGTCAACTTCAGGACGCCGCTACGTTGGGAATCGCTCAGTTCCGCGCAACCTCTCAGGGCTACTACGTCGATGACAGTTGGAAGGTACGGCCCAATCTGACCGTGTCACTCGGCCTGCGCTACGAATATGTTCCACCCTGGACCGACAAGGGCGGTACAGAAGTGAACGTTTCGATTCCGTCAGATTTCCCCATGGCCCCGGTTGGCGCTTATGGTCCGACTAAGGGAGACACCACCACCCCCTTCTCGTACAACGGGGCACATCCATGTTTCGTGCGCGTCGGGAATGGAGACATTTACAACAGTCCTTCGCCCACATTAGCGCGCTTCAACCCTGCCATTTGTGCGGTTGAGGATGGCCGCCTGGGGAGCAGGCTCGTCCAACCGGATTATAAAAATTTTGCTCCTCGCCTGGGTATCGCCTGGAGTCCATTTAAGAACACTACGTTGCGCGCCGGCTGGGGAATCTTCTATGCCCAGGATATTGGCAACACCGTCTGGGATATGAACGCCAATCTCGCGGCTCACGTTCAGGATGTGGCCAATCCCGTAACCCACGACCTTACATTTGAACATCCCTTCACTGCCGGTGCGAATGGCGCCTGTGGAGTGCCGAGTCCGCCATACGTCTGTATCAGTACGCCCCAGGGACTGGCGAACCAGCCCAATCGGGCGACCTCCTACGTCGAAATGTACGAATTGAATGTTCAACAACAGTTAACCTCGGATACAGTCTTGGAAGTTGGCTATCTTGGCTCCGAAGGCCATCATCTCCAGGCTTTGCTTACTTTCAACGAGCCGCTCTATATGAGCGCAACCGCGGCGGTAGGCCCTCGGCGTCCCGCCCCGGAGTTCGGGAATATCCAATATTTGGCCAACGTCGCGAACTCAAACTACAATGCCCTGTCCGCCAAACTGACACGACGGTTGTCGAAAGGCCTCACCTTTCTCGTCGGCTACACCTTTGGCAAGTCCATTGACGAGAGTAGCGGTCCACGCCCGATCGCCGGAGATAATGTCCTAACGCCGCAGGATGGCACCGACTGGAGGGAGGAAAACCGTGGACGGTCGTCGTTTGACGCCCGCCATCGCTTCGTAGTCTCAGCGCTCTACAACTTGCCGATCGGCAAAGGCCATACCTACCTCAATCGCGGTATTGCCAGCACCTTGATTGGTGGATGGCAGATCGGTTCGATTTATACTTTTCAGACCGGACTTCCGTTCAGCATATCGGACGGCGTAGACCAGTCCAATACGGGTGAGACGCACGATCTCGCCAGTGTCGTCCCTGGGCAATCCTGGCAAATCGCGAATCCGTCGCCGAACGAGTGGTTTAACACGGCTGCTTTTTCGCTCCAGCCTAAAGGCACCTACGGAAACTCCGGGCGCAACATTATCACCGCGCCTGGAATCAACGTTCTCAACTCCACGCTCCAGAAGAACTTTAACTTCACCGAGCGAATCTTTTTGCAGCTGCGTTTCGAAGCATTCAACACTTTGAACCATCCCAATTTCTATCAACCGAACTCGACCGTAACCAGCGCGAGCTTCGGCAAGATCACCGCTCTGCAGAACAATATCGATATGCGGGAACTGCAGTTGAGTCTCAAGCTAGTCTTTTAGTAGTGGGCAAGATCGAGAAGCGGCGGACGCCGCGAGTAGCAGCGCGCCCGGTCGCCCAAACCCCGGGCGCATCCGATCGCTATCGACACTGTTGGCGCATAGTAGCGCTTTGGGCGTTGCTCTTCGCCGCCTACTCCAATTCCTTTACAGCCGGCCTGATATTCGACAGCGGCCCCGTGATCGAGCAGGATCCCCGTATTCGGGAGGCAACTGCGCACAACTTCCAGTCCATTCTGGAAGGACCCTATTGGTATGTGAACGCCGCCGCGGGACTATACCGGCCAGTAACTACGTTCTCTTATCTGGTCAATTATGCCGTTCTGGGCGATGGCACGCGTCCCGGCGGCTATCACTGGGTCAATTTCGCGCTGCACGCCATCAATGTTGCGCTGGTCTATGCACTCGGCATATTCATTTTTGAACAGCCCTCACTGGCTTTGGCGCTGGCCGCCCTTTGGGGACTACATCCGGTGCTCACCGAATCCGTCACGAATATTGTGGGACGGGCCGATTTGTTGGCTGCCTTCGGAGTGTTGGCCGGCCTGTTGTGCTACGCCAGAGCCGCGTCCATTGCGGGGCGGCGCAGATGGGCGTGGCTAGGAGCTCTGGGCGTCGCTCAGACCGTCAGTCTCTTTTCGAAGGAAAGCGGGATCGTCCTGCCCGGCATGATGCTGCTGTATGACCTGATCTGGTCCCGACCGTGCGACGTGGCGCACCCGGGCGCATGCGTACGCTGTTGTAGCACTTCCTCTAGCCGCTTTTTTCTACCTGCGCGGCGGCCTCGACACGCATATGCGCATCGAATTTACCGAGAATCCTATGGTAAGCGCCGGTTTCTGGACGGCGCGCATCACGGCCGTTAAAGTAATCGGCAAATTCCTTTGGCTCTTTCTGTGGCCGGCTAAGTTGTCGGCGGATTATTCTTATAACGCGATACCGTTGTTTGGCGGTTCGGCATCTTTCTGGCAGAACGCCACCACGCTCATCGCGCTCGGGGTTTGCCTGGCCGCCGCACTCCTGGCCCTCTTGCTGGCGGTCCGCTGGCGCCGGACCGGAAAGCCGCTTCTCTTCTTCATGGGTTTCTTTTTCCTGGCCCTGCTGCCCACCTCTAATCTGATCGTCATCATCGGTAGCATCATGGCTGAGCGGTTCCTCTATCTGCCTTCAATCGGTTTGGCGGGCTGCGTGGTCGCGGCCATCCATCTAATGGCTCAGCGCAGCTCCGTCAGGTGGCGGTTGGCCCCGCAGGCGGCCTGGGTCGCGCTGGGCCTGGCGTGCCTGTTCTGCGCCGCCCGCACTTATGCCCGCAACGTCGATTGGCAGGATGCGCGCAGTTTGTGGACCAGCACCGTGAACGCCTATCCGGAAAGCGCCCGGCCACACTACAACCTGGCTACCGAGCTCGCGCAAATACCTGGAGAGTTACCGCAGGCCATCACCGAGTTCGAAGCGGCCCTCCGGATTCGACCGGATTATGCCGAAGCGCATTACAACCTGGGCAACGCCTTCGTCCTGACCGCGAACCGGACGCCGGATGCGATTGCCGAGTATCAAGCCGCGCTGCGTTACGCGCCGAATCTAATCGAAGCCCATTACAGTCTAGGAAACGTGCTAGCCCATATGCCGGGCCGCCTGCCGGAGGCCATCGCGGAGTATCAGGCCGCCCTGCGAATCCAACCGAATTACGTGTACGCGCACAATAATCTTGGAACGGCGCTGGCGAGAACCCCCGGACGGTTGCCGGACGCAATTGCTGAGTTCCAAGCTGCGCTGCGGCTGCGGCCCGATTACGCCGATGCCCACAACAATCTCGGAAACGCCTTCGCGGAAACGCCCGGCCGACTTCCCGATGCGATTGCCGAATTCCAGGCAGCCCTCAAGCTGGAACCTGACCACCCCAAAGCCCACATTAACCTGGGCGACGCATTGGCTAGGACAGGCCGTCTGCCCGAGGCGCTTGCCGAATATGAAGCAGCGCTCCGCATCCGACCTGATCCCGATTTGCAGCAGCTGGTGGATCGCCTGCGGGCCGAGCGCCGCTAGCCTCAGGCGGTTATATGAGATAAGCTGTCTTCCACACCGTGGCTTGGGCCAGAGAGGATAATACCTGGATATGAAGAGTGGAAATCGGCTTCATGGAACGGCTTCGCTCATCGCGTTGCTTTTGAGCGCGGCTCCCCAATTCGCTCAGGACGTCAAACGTGCCGAAGCCCCGCCTCCCGGCCCCGTGCCTTCAAGTCTCAACAACTATCCGCCCGTGACAACCGAGCGTTTGCTTCATCCTCGGGATGAGGACTGGTTGATGGGTCGCCGCACTTACGACGGCTGGGGCTACAGCCCTCTCTCCCAGATAACGCCGGAAAATGTGCAGCGCCTCGAGCCCGTTTGGGTCGTGTCCACCGGAGTCAATAACGGGCACGAAGCCGTCCCGGTGGTAAACAACGGGGCCATGTTCGTGTCCACTCCGGGAAGCCAGGTGATGGCGATCGACGTAAAGACCGGAATCGTTCTCTGGCGGTATAAGAGGCAGTTGCCAGAAGACGTGATCTGGCCGCATCCCACTAGCCGTGGCGTCGCCCTGTACAACGACAAAGTATATTTTGCGGCCGGCGATGCCGTTCTGGTTGCGCTCGATGCCCGGACGGGAAAAGAGCTGTGGACCACAAAAGTTGCGGACAACAAGCAGGGCTACTACATGTCGCTGGCTCCCCTTGTCGCCGACGGCAAGGTATTAATGGGCACTTCGGGCGGCGACCTAGGGATTCGCGGCTTCGTCGCTGCTTTCGATGCCGAAACCGGTAAAGAGGTATGGCGGGCATTTACGATTCCGGCCCCTGGAGAACCGGGCAGCGAGACTTGGCCGGCCGGGGGCGAGCAGTGGAAAAACGGTGGCGGTTCCACCTGGGTCGCCGGAAATTACGACCCGGAAACAAAACTGACCTTCTGGGGAACCAGCAATGGCGGCCCTTGGATGGGTGACGAGCGCAACGGCGACAATTTATACACCGGATCAACCATCGCGATCGACGTAACTACGGGGAAGATCCGGGGTTACCACCAGTACGTCCCGAACGAGGCATTCGACTGGGATGAAGTGTCGCCTCCGATCCTGGTTGACTACCAACGCAAAGGAAAGACCATCAAAGGTCTCATCGACGTGGCGCGAGACGGCTACATCTGGTTTATGGAGCGTACCGAAGGCCCCATCCACTTTATCGACGGCGCGCCTTACGTACAGCAAAACGTGTTCACAAGTCTGGATGCCAAGACCGGACGTCCCGAAATTGATCCCGCACACAAGCCCGTGACTGGAAAATCGGTCGATTTCTGTCCCTCCCACTGGGGCGGCAAGAATTGGCCTCCGATCGCCTTCAGTCCCAAGACCCGCATGATTTATATCCCCGCTAACGAAAACCTGTGTGACACGTTTACAGCCCGAAAAATGGAACACACGCCACTGCATAATTTCAACGGAGTCACTTCGGTCTTATGGCTGCGCGAGGGTGCCGACCATATCGGCGAAGTACAGGCCTGGAACGTCGACACCGGCAAGCGGGTTTGGACACACACTTACGCCAATTCCGCGAACTACGCCGGCATGCTGGCCACTGGTGGCGGGTTGGTGTTCATCGGCGGCACCAATGACCGGATGTTCCACGCCTTCGACGCCTCAACCGGAAAACTGCTATGGGAATTTCCCACTAACTCCGGAATCATCGGGCCAGCCTCGTCATTTATGGTGGATGGCAAACAGTACATCGCCGTCGAGTCAGGCTGGGGCATGGACCCCCGATCCATTCAAGCGCGGTTGAATACTCAGTTTCCCGGCAAGTTCCCGGAGGTAGCGGAGGGTGGCGCGATCTGGGTCTTCGCCGTCAAATAAGTGGGTCGTGCGCTATCACCCGGTCCTCAGCCTTTCACATAGGCGAGTTTCGCCGCGACTTTCCCATCCCGCACCTTAAAGACGTCCACGCCCCGCAGATGCCACGGCTGTCCATTGCGCATCTTGTGATACACCCACCTCACCACCACATGATCAGCGCTGACGATTGTTTCCTCGGCTTCGAATCGCGCGTCGGGATTGCGCGCAAACCAAGTGCGCCAGTACGCCACCACCGCTGTCTTCCCTTCGATTCGCTTCCCATCCGGTGCGGGTGACGTATCTTCGAACACCGTATCGTCGGTCAGCACAGACGCTCAGAGCGTCCGCGTCATGCCGATTGAACGCTTCGTTGAAGCGCTCGACGGCCGCGCGGGTTGCTGGCTCGCCACTCGGAGGGGTCTGCGCTGAGGAAGACAACGCTAAATTCTAATCAGAGCGCTGCCGTGAGAGGCGCTCGCATCTAACTGTGAGAAATGAGCGCCACGCATATCCAGCGGAAACGTGAAGCGTCACATAGCCGTCGCAAAGGTAGTATCCTTTTGGCGCGGAAACAGCAAGGTCTAACCGTGTCTATTTGTCCCTGGAAAGGAATGAATGCGCCCGAAATATCTTAACCCTTGCACCCTCACCGTGGTCGTGGCGATCCTCTGTTCGGCCGGCGCTTTAGCGCAGAACCGGCGCATTACGCAAGCCATCGATAATCGGGTTAGGACGGTTCTGACGGGTCACATTCATCCCCATGCCTTGGCTGCCAATGACCAGGGTCGGGTGGCGCCTTCGCTGGCCATATCCTACATCACGCTGAGGCTCGCGCCGACACCGGCCCAGCAGGCTGACCTTCAAAAACTTCTCGCTGAACAGCAGACGCCCGGCTCCCTGAACTATCACCGCTGGCTGACGCCTGAAGAATATGGACAGCGCTTCGGTGCTAGCGACGCCGATATCAGCCAGATCACCCAGTGGCTTGAGCAGCAGGGATTGCAGGTGCTTTCGGTGGCGCGCGGCCGGAACTGGATCGCGGCCACGGGAACCGCGGCGCAAGTCGAGCCCGCCTTTCAAACCGAAATTCATAATTACCTGGCCGATGGTGAAACGCACTATGCCAACGCTTCGGAGCCGTCCGTGCCCTCGGCATTTGCTTCGATTGTGCACAGTATTCGGGGCCTCAACAATTTCCGGATGAAGCCGCGGCTCCACGCTTCCCATGCCCAACCCGAATACACCTCCAGTTCCAGCCATGCCCACTACCTCGCGCCCGACGATGTAGCTACCATTTACGACATCGCTCCGTTGTACACCGCCGGAATCGATGGCGCCGGACAGAAAATCGCTATCGCCGGGCAGATCCAGATCAGTCTGTCCGATATCCAGCAGTTTCGCTCCAGCTTCAATCTGCCTGCCAACGATCCGCAGACGGTGCTGGTGCCGGGCTCGGCTAATCCCGGTAGCAGTTCCAGTTCAGGCGACCTGGCGGAGTCGGACCTGGATGTGGAATGGTCCGGCGCGGTGGCGCGCAACGCCGGCGTCATCTTTGTGTATTCCACCGACGTGATGACCTCCGTGCAGTATGCCATCGACCAGAACCTTGCGCCGGTGGTCAGCGTCAGCTATGGCAATTGCGAGCAGGAGTCGGCGCGTTCCGATATCGCCTCGTTCCAACAGTGGGCCAAACAAGCTAATGCACAGGGAATCACCTGGCTCGCCCCAGCGGGTGATAACGGCGCGGCCGATTGTGCCGATTCGCAAAACCCCGGGCTTAGCGTTGACCTCCCTGGCAGTCTTCCAGAAGTGACCAGCGTCGGCGGCACGGAACTGCTCGAAGGCGCGGGCACATATTGGGCTGCCGCTAACAACTCTAACGGTGCATCGGCCCTTTCCTACATCCCGGAGACCACGTGGAATGACAGCGCCCAAGATGGATCACCGTCGGCGAGCGGCGGTGGCGCCAGCATTTTATTTTCAAAGCCTTCCTGGCAAACTGGTCCCGGCGTCCCCGGCGACAATGCCCGGCACGTGCCCGACGTGTCGCTAAACGCATCGGCCGATCATGACGGCTATCTGGTCTACACCGGCGGCAGCCGCCAGGTTTACGGAGGCACGTCGGTGCCCACCCCTGCCTTTGCCGGACTGGTCGCGCTCCTGAACCAACAGCTCGGCTCGGGCGGAGCTGGCAACATCAATCCGAATCTGTATGCTCTCGCACAATCGAGCCCCTCTATCTTTCACGACGTCACAACCGGCAACAACATTGTTACGGTGCCCTGTTCGCGCAGAGCCGTGAACTGCACCACCACCCCGGTCGGATTCAACGCCGGCGCGGGCTACGATCAGGCCACCGGACTAGGATCTGTGGATGCCTACAATCTGGTCATTGGATGGACCGGGGGGAACATAACGCCGCCGGCCCCGGCCACACATTTGTCGCTGCTCAGCAATCTGAGCACGGTAGCCGCCAACGCCGTAATGTATTTGACGGCGACGGTCACTTCGACAGATGGGACCACTCCGTCCGGCTCCGTCTCGTTCTCAATGGGCAGTACTTCTTTGGGATCAGCTCTCCTCAACGGATCGGCGGGCTCAGCCACCGCAACTTTGGCGGTCAACGGTTTGCAGTTGCCTTCGGGCAGTGGAACGATTACAGCGACCTTCAACGGCTCCGCTAGCGTGTCGGTGAACGTGAACGTCGCACCGTCCGGTTCCGGCTCTAGCGCACAGCCGGCCATCACCGGCGTCGCGAATGGAGCCAGCTTCAAGTCCAGCTTCGCGCCCGGTTCGATTCTGAGCGTGTTCGGCTCCCAGCTCTCGCCTGCCGTCCAGAGCGCCTCCAGCCTGCCGCTGCCGCTTTCAATCGGGGGCGTCGCGGTGCTGGTCAACGGAATCGTCGCGCCCCTATTTTACGTCGCCCCCGGCCAGCTCAATGTGCAGATTCCGTATGAAACCACGGCTAACAGCTCCGCAGTGCTCAGCATTAACAATAACGGACAGGTGACCACGCAGTCGTTTCAGGTGTCCGCTGCGGCGCCCGGGATCTTCACGGATTCGACCGGCACCCTGGTTCCCACTGCAGCCGCGGCGCGTGGACAGGAGATTGCGTTCTACATCACCGGAGCCGGGGCTGTTTCTCCGGCTATTTCGGACGCGGCAGCTCCTGCGGTGTCCACCCCGCTCCCAGATCTTCCAAAACCCGTGCAGCCCGCCAGCGTGACCATTGGCGGAGTTACCGCGGTCATCGATTTCATCGGCATTCCTTCGGGGCTTGCGGGCGTGACCCAGATCAACGTCCAGGTACCCAACGGGATCCCGGTCGGCGCACAGCCGGTGGTAGTGACGGTGGGTGGAGTCCCCAAGCGTTCCGGCGACGATTACCATTACCAATTGACCGGTGCTGCGCGCCGCGTCAGCGTAGCGTTCAAGCTACTGGGTGCCCTACAAATGCTAGCCTAGTAGCAGAGAGGCTCCACGCGCATGGAAAACGATGGCGTTGCGGTTATCCGTGGCGTCCACCTTACTAAGAAGTTCCGATCCGGAGAGGCCGACTTGGTCGTATTCTCGGATTTGAACTTCGAAGTGCCGCGCGGCGAGCAGCTTTCCCTGATCGGAGAGTCCGGCACCGGCAAAAGCACTCTCTTGTATCTCCTCGGAGGCCTGGACAGACCTTCCAACGGTACGATATACTTCGATCAAAAGAACATCTTCGGTCTTCCCGATGCCGAGTTATCCGAGTTTCGCAATCGGGAGATTGGCTTTGTTTGGCAGAATCACTCGTTGTTGCCGGAGTTTACAGCGCTCGAAAATGTGATGATGCCGCTACTGATTCGGGGTGCTAGTGTAACCGAAGCCACGCCAGCTTCACTGGAAAGGTTAGATGAAGTCGGCCTACGAGATCGCGCCTCACATCGCGCCGGAGAACTTTCGGGAGGGGAGCAGCAACGGGTCGCTCTCGCCAGGGCTCTGGTTGGCAACCCTAGCGTTTTGCTCGCTGACGAACCCACCGGCAACCTCGATTTCCGGACGGGCGAGATGATCATTGCCCTGCTCCAACAATTGCACCGCTCCCACAAGCTGACCTCCATTTACGTTACTCACAATCTTAACTTCGCTAGCCGGTGTGACCGGATTCTTGAATTGAATAAAGGGGTTCTGGCCCCCTGGTCGGGCGATGGGTTTCCACACTGTCGTCCGGACCAGGAACAACCGATAATGTGGAAAGACGGCGGTAATTATGTTTGAACGTTATACCGAGAAGGCGCGTCGAGTCATTTTCTTTGCGCGATATGAGGCTAGCCAGTTCGGTAGTCCTTATATCGAGACCGAACACCTTCTTTTAGGACTTCTTCGTGAAGACAAGGCACTGGCGAATCGCTTTCTGCGCTCGCACGCTGCCATAGAATCCATTCGAAAGCAGATCGAAGCCCACACTACGATCCGCGAGAAAGTCTCCACTTCGGTCGATCTTCCCTTAAGCCATGAATGCAAGCGCGTCCTGGCCTATGGCGCCGAAGAAGCCGAGCGCCTAAATCACAAGCACATCGGAACCGAGCATTTGCTCCTGGGTTTGCTGCGCGAAGAAAAATGCTTCGCGGCGGAAATCCTGCACGAACGTGGGCTGCGTCTGTCGCAGGTCCGCGAAGAAATCCAGCGGTCTTCTTCGGAGAAAGTTGCTTCCAACCGCCCCAAGGAAAGCTCGCTGCTGGCCGAGTTCAGTCGCGACCTTACTCAGGCCGCCATGGACGGTTCGCTCGATCCTCTGATCGGCCGCGATTATGAACTCGAGCGCGTAGTTCAGATCTTGTGCCGGCGCACCAAGAACAATCCGGTTCTGATTGGCGAGCCGGGCGTCGGCAAAACCGCGATCGTGGAAGGGTTGGCCCAGCGCATCGCCGATGGCGACGTTCCCTCGTTCCTCTCCGATAAGCGCATCCTGGCTTTAGACCTTTCTCTAATCGTCGCCGGAACCAAGTACCGCGGCCAGTTTGAAGAGCGCCTGAAGACCATCATGAAAGAGCTGATGGAGAATCAAAACGCCATCATCTTTATCGATGAGCTTCATACCCTGGTCGGCGCCGGATCAGCGGAAGGATCGCTGGACGCCGCTAACATTCTTAAACCCGCTTTATCGCGCGGCGAAATCCAGTGCATCGGCGCTACCACGCCGGGCGAGTATCGCAAATCCATCGAAAAGGACCGGTCGCTCGAGCGTCGCTTTCAGGCCGTCAAAGTGCCGCCGCCCAACGAAGGCGATGCCATTCGAATCCTGTTCGGCATCAAGGAACGCTACGAGAAGTTCCATGCTGTCGCCTATACCGATGAAGCCATCGAATCGGCCGTCCTGACATCCACCCGCTTTATTCCCGACCGCTTCCTGCCTGACAAAGCCATCGATCTGATCGACGAAGCCGGCGCGCGCGTGAAACTTCGCCAGACCACCCTGCCGGGTGAAGTAGCGGACATCCAGAAGCGCATCAAGTTCATCGTGCATCGCATGGAGAATGCCATCGCGAATCACGAGTTCGAAAAAGCGCGCTTCTATTCCGATGAAGAACGCAAAGAGCGCGAGAACCTGCGTCAGCTCCGTGAAAAGTACAACCTCGACGATACTTCCACCGGTGTAGTTACCAAGGACGACATCGAAGACGTGGTCGCACGCTGGACCGGTGTGCCCATGACCGCGATCAAGGAAGAAGAAGTCAGCAAGCTCATTCGAATCGAGGAAGAGCTGCATAAGCGCGATCATCAGTCAGGAGAAAGCGATTTCGGCCCTGGCCCGCGCTATCCGCCGGTCTCGCGCCGGTTTGAAGTCGCCCAAGCGGCCATCCGGCTGCTTCCTGTTCCTGGGACCGACCGGCGTTGGCAAGACAGAGGTCGCTCGCGCCTTGGCCGAGTTCCTGTTCGGCAGCGAAAAGTCGCTGGTCCGCTTCGATATGTCCGAGTTCATGGAGAAACACTCGGTTTCGAAGCTGATCGGCTCGCCTCCCGGCTACGTCGGCTACGAAGAAGGCGGCCAGTTGACCGAGCGCGTCAAGCGCGCGCCCTATTCCATCATCCTGCTGGATGAAATCGAGAAGGCGCACCCGGATGTCTACAACATCTTGTTGCAGGTCTTCGAGGATGGCCAGCTCACCGACGGTCTCGGTAATACCGTCGACTTCAAAAACACCATCATTATCATGACCTCCAACCTGGGCGCGCGTTTCCTCGACCGGAAAACCCAGATTGGATTCTCCGCGCCGTCCACCACCGGCATTCCGCCTAAGGTGGAAGACCAGGTGATGGCCGAAGTCAAGAAGGCGTTCAATCCCGAGTTCCTCAACCGCCTGGATGAAGTGATCCTGTTCACCTCTCTGGTCGACGAAGACCTGCTGAAGATCATCAACCTGTTGGTCGAGCAGATCAACGTTAACCTGGTGGCCAAGCAGATCAAGATCCGGGTTAATGAGGATGCGGCGCGCTACATACTCGAGAAAACGCTGGTGGATCGCAGCTACGGCGCACGTCCGCTGCGGCGCGCGCTCCAGAAATACATCGAGGATCCGCTGTCGGAAGCTCTGATCCAGGGTACGCTGCCTCGCCCATCCGATCTCGAGGTTTACCTAAGCGACAACGGTATCTATTGCCGCCCCGTCGGCGGCGAGCTCCAGGAGCAGCCAGTCGGCGCGCCGGGTGAAGAGAAAGCGCCCGTCCCCGGGACTCCGCTCTACATGTTCTAACCAAAAGAGGTCGGTTTGGATCATTGGCCCAAACCAATCATGGTAATTTTACCAGTGGTTAATAGCTATTTGACACATTCTAAAGGATATCGCCCAATGGATATTAAGTTGCTCTTTCACCATCGGCCCTACGTAAAGACGTAGGTTGCCACGACCGATGAGAAGTAGAGGTTTCTTATATGGCCAGTTCATCCCGAGCACAGCCCGTAGAAGAACGGTACGAACACCTCGGACGATTCTATCGGGCGCTTTGGAAGCGCTTCGACAACGTTTGTGGTGAGAGCAAGTGGCTCGATGTTCGAACGATCAGCGAAGACAGTCTGAAAGAAAGCGCTCGCGCGACCTTGGCGCAACTCCAGGCAGTTATCGGAGACTCCGACTTATTCCGCGAACTACTCAGGGATTACGAAACGGCAGAACGGCTATTGTCGGATCCGGCACAGACACGCGGCGTCAAGTTTGAAGAGTTCAAAGAGTACTTGCGAGATCGGGGATTGCGTTACGCGCAGCGCACAATGAGTGCCGAGAGTCATTCAACGATCACCTCGAACTCACTCTGAGTCAGATCCTTTACGAGTTGCTCGTCCCAACCGTCTTGCGTCTCTGTCGTATCCCATCGAGACTGCGGAACTTTCTCTAAATTTATTCGCCACAACTGCGGCCGGAACATCTCAATACCCGAGTGTTCTATTTCGTCGATGAGTTTTCTAGCCAACGGCACATCCTTCGGCGAAATCTCCTGGTCAATAACGACCAACAGCTTGGCTCTGAGGTCCTTAACCTTTGGGTGATTCCAGTCCTTAGTTTTGACAGCGCGATCTAACATCCTATACAGCTCTACTGGATTCGAGGAGTCCCCGTTGTTAATGGGATTCAGCTCTCTTGAGAACCACGCATAGTACCGATCACCAAGCACTCTTTCAAGTTCGACGGCCATCCAGACCTTACATGCGAAGCCGTAACGTCCGCCGGCTTTCGGCGGTTCTTGCAGTAGCATTGTCGGTTTAGGATCTTCCGTCTAATTTAGCGCAGAACTTCCAACCCGGCAATATATAAGCCGACGTTTTTCATGTCAGCAGACGTTTATAGTTTCAAAATCCTGATCGATCCGTTGCTGCTCACTAAATCGATCAGCGCTCCCCCGCTCCCAATCGTTCCATGCAGCTCGGAATGCCTCTGCCGCCCCTGGCCGCTCTCTAAACCGTCAAAGTCCGACGTTATGGAGCTATGCGACGTCGCCGCCCGAACCCGCGCGCTCGCTGACGCAGGCAATCGCAGCAGAATCGAGGAATTGCTGGTCGACGCGCGAACTTCCGGCACCTGTTTGGCATCCACCGTTAACTCGATATGCCCGTTCGATGATTCCGCCCGCACCGGCCAGGTCGCCGCCGGATCGTTCAGCCGGGCTGTGATGCTTCCATTCGAAGTCGTCCCCTCGAACGACCCGTGCGTGGTTTCCGCCCGGATGGACCCGTTCGACGTATGCAGATTTACGTTGCCGTCTATGTCCTGGGCCTCGATCGTTCCATTGGACGTTCGCGCTTCCACTTCGCCTTTCACTCTGCTGACCCGCACCCCGCCATTCGAGGTGTGCAATCTCGCCTGCCCCTCCACGTCTTCCACCTGGATCCGACCGTTCGAAGTGGAGACAAGTTCCAGCAGCGCCTTCCGTGGCACGCGTATCGAAAAGCGAACGCCCGCGTTTCGGTAAAAATCCGTTGGCCGGACCGCTCGAATTCGCACCGAGCCGGCCGCCGCGTTCACGTCGATCTTCAGCGCGTCCAGTCCGGCCTTCGAGCTCGCGGACTTGGTGCCATTCACTTCCACCGAGTTCTGCTCCCAGCCCCGCAGTTCAATCGACCCGTTGAAGGTCTCTATCGAGACAGTTCCGCCCGGCTCCAGCGGATGGGTCGAATGAAAGTCCTCGCGGTAGCTCTCTGAATCCTCGAAGTCGCCTATATATAAGCACCCGCCCAGAAGAAGCGAAGCCGTCAGCAGGGGCACAAGACGAGCCAGTGTTCGCATTATCACCTCTTGGATCTATCTACGAAAGCCTGCGCTCTGGCGTTCCAAACAATCCGAGGCTGGCGTGGCATGCTGCTTGCATCTTCCAGGAACAGTGCCAGGATTCGTCGGAGGTGACAATCCGTATGTTTAAGACTACACAGCGGTTTGTCCTGCTGCTTGCAACATTCGCTTGGACCTATGTTTCACCCGCCATTGCGAAAAAAGGAGACAAAGGCGAAGCTCCGGCAGCAGAAATTACCGCCAATGCCCATCCCGTGCTGTGGAGCAATCCTACCGACATTGCGTCCCGGAACCTGTTCTATGGCCCAGGCGGTAAAGACCACCAACCCCATGGGACGTTCACATTCACTAAGGAAGATTTGGATGGGACTAGCCCGAAATTCTTCGTCCGCGACGAAGACGGCGTGAAGTGGAAGGTCAAGATGGGCTCGGAGGCGCGGCCGGAAACAGTCGCATCCCGTCTGACCTGGGGCATCGGATACTTTTCCAACGAAGACTACTTTGTCTCGAATCTCCAGGTCCAGGGCCTCCCGGCTCATCTTCACCGCGGCCGGAAGTTCGTGGCATCCGACGGTTCAGTTCCCAACGTGCGCCTGAAGAGATACCTCAAGGGCGAGGAGAAGGCCGGAATTTGGCAATGGAGCCAGTCTCCTTTCACCGGAACACGAGAGCTTAATGGACTACGCGTGCTGATGGCGCTTCTAGGCGATTGGGACTTAACCGACGAAAATAACGCGATGTATGAAGAGGAGTCCGAACGTGTCTACATGGTAACCGACCTCGGTTCCACCTTCGGTCCTGGACGCCTGACTTGGCCCTTGAGCCGATCGCGTGGCAACCTGGCTGCCTACCGGCACGCCCGCTTCATCGCCAGGACTACACCCGAGTACGTCGATTTTCAGGCTCCCGGCCGTCCTTCACTCTTCTTTCTGTTCACCCCGCGTGAGTATGCCCACAAGCTGCAATTGCGTTGGATCGGCCGCCGCATCCCCCGGGCCGACGCCAAGTGGCTGGGCCAGCTTCTCGCACAACTTTCCCCGCAGCAGGTCCGCGATGCCTTCCGTGCCGCTGGGTACTCTGCGCGAGAAATAGAGGGTTTCGCCGCAGTAGTGGAATCTAGAATCGCGCAGCTTGAAGAGTTATAAGGAATTCCGCTTCGGCCCAGCGATTGCTTCAGGTCCATCGACTATACTCTAGATACCGAAGCTTAGTACTTAGTCCCCGTAGGCTGCGGGATCTAGTGTATTCTGTCTAAATCGCTTCTAAGATGTCGTAGCGGGGTGTATTACGAAGTTTAACCGGAGGGAAGCTCTAAAGGGCGCCGCCGCCTTGGTGCTTCCGGCAGTTTCGCGCGGCTCAACTGATAACTCTGTCCCAACGCAACAGATCTCCTCGAACATGGGGCTGCGGGCGTCGGTCTATAGCAGCGGAAGTTATGAGGTCGCGATTCAAAGCCCAGGCTGGATCTTCGCCGGGTCGGTTGGCGCTCCACTGGACAGTGTCAAGCTGAACAGCGGTGCCGATTCCATCGGTTCCTGGCAGGAAATCGCATTCTCCTATGGTTCCGAGAGCAGCGCCATCCGTCTATATGACGGGCGCGCTGCGGTCCTGTTCTCAACCCAATACGGCGAGGCCACACCCAATACCCAGGGATTTCCGCATTTCACTTCCTTTCCACAGAACCTGTTTACATTCACCTTTGGCGGTCTTTGGAGCTATACGTTCAACTCGCTGAACACCCGTAGCCCTTGGCTGCTCTACGATTCGCAGTCGAACGCATTCCTGATGTCCCCAGCGGCCAACTTCATGACGGCTGTCACGCACTTTGCCGGCGATGGCGCAATGGAAGCCGCCATAGACTCGCGCATCGGTACGCTGCCCGCCGGCTTCACTCATCGCGCCATACTGGCATTCGGCTCAGGCATCAATGCTGCCTTCGAAACTTGGGGCCGCACCCTTACCGATCTTACGGGCAAGAATCGTCCCGCCAACGATGCGAATCCGCTGCTCAACCAGCTCAGCTACTGGACCGACGCCGGCGCGGCGTATTACTACCATCCTTTCGATGGACCTCAGTATGTCCCCATCCTCAACCAGTTGCCGTCGGAATTCGCCCGCCTCTCTGCGCCCATAGGTTCTCTGGAACTCGATAGCTGGCATTACCCCAAAGGCTCTCCGCCTTCCTGGACCAATAACGGATTTGGGTTGGATACGTTCGAGGCCGATCCTTCCATCTTCCCCAATGGTCTGGCGGCGTTTCAGCAATCTCTTGGGGTGCCTCTTATCACCCACACTCGCTGGATCGATACCAGCAGCCCTTTCCGCAGCCAGTACACGATCTCAGGCTTCGTGGCTGTCGATCCGCAGTATTGGAAGGATTTCGCCGCCTACCTCTCAAAAAGTGGCGTACAGGTGCTGGAGCAGGATTGGTTATGCGGGCCGGCAGTGACGGACTTCAATCTTACCGACCCGGACCTTTTTCTCGACAACATGGCATCGGCGATGGGAGCGGCCGGCGTGTCGATCGTTTATTGCATGCCCCTCTGGACGCATATCATGCAGTCCACCAAGTACGACAGTGTGGTCGCGGTCCGCACCAGTAATGACAACTTCATGCGTGCGCGCTGGGATCAATTGCTGTTCAATTCTCGGATTGCCAGCGCGGTTGGATTGTGGCCCTTTGCCGACGCGTTCAAGAGCGTGAACCAAAAAGATGTGCTGGTGGCCACGTTAATGGCAGGTCCGGTCGGGTCCGGAGATCCGCTCGGCGCCGGCAATGAAATAAATCTTGGCCATGCCGTCCGGACTGACGGTGTCATCGTGAAGCCCGATGCCGCCCTCGCGCCGCTCGACTCCACCTTTCAGGCCTTCACGCAAAGCAGCACCGCGCCCATGGTCGCCTCCACTTACACCGATCACGCCGGGCATCGTACCGCTTACGTGCTGGCCTATGGGAGAGTCCCCGGTGCTCTGAGTCAAATCTCGTTCTCACTGCAATCGGTGGGCGTGACGGACTCGGCATATGTCTACGATTACTTTCAAAATACAGGAGCATTGGTTCAGCCGGGCGCGTCATTTAGCGACATGGTTGACTATGACGGCTCGCATTACATCGTCGCCCCCATCGGCCCCTCCGGAATCGCATTTCTCGGCGATGCCGGCAAGTTCGTCTCTTGCGGCAAGAAACGCATTGAGCAGCTTTCCGATAACGGTTCATTGCAAGTCTCTGTCCGCTTCGCGCCCGGTGAAGAGTTCGTCGCGCTGCGGCTCTATTCGGCGGCTCCTCCGCTGGTCTCCGCCCGCTCCGGAAAGGCTGGCAAGCCTCAAAATCATGGCGAAAATCTCTACCGCGTGGTCGTTCATCCGGACGCCACTGGCGCCGCTTCCGTCACTTTCCGGGCAGCCGCCCAGTCGCAGGCCTAGCCCGTGTGGCCTCGTGCGACGCTGGCCGCTGCCGTCCTCGCAAACTGTCTAGTAGCCCAAACCTGGGTCCCTCAACCGAGTGGCGTCACTGCGTCCCTGCGAGGTCTAAGCGTGGCTGGCCCTCGTGTGGTCTGGGCTAGTGGAACGGGTGGCGCCTATCTGTCAACCTCCAACGGCGGCGTCACCTGGCGCGCTGCCACGGTACCCGGCGCAGATGCGCTCGATTTTCGCGGAGTACACGCCGTGGATGGCCGCACGGTCTTCCTGCTCGCGAGCGGCCCCGGCGACAAATCGCGCATTTACAATACCGCCGATTCGGGCGCCCATTGGACCCTCCAGCTCACGAATCCTGATCCCCAGGGCTTTTTCGATGCCATGGCCTTTTGGAATGCACGGCACGGCATCCTGCTCGGCGATCCGGTGAATGGCGAGTTCGTCATTCTGACCACCCGGGATGGCGGCCGGCACTGGCTGCGGCAGCACACCCCGCCGGCGCTTCCAAACGAGGGAGCGTTTGCGGCCAGTAACACTTGCCTCATCGTTCGCGGACGGGATGAAGCTTGGTTTGCAACCGGCGGCCCCGGGGGAGCCCGTGTCTTTCACTCTCACGACGCCGGCAAGTCCTGGACCGTTGCCCTAACACCACTCCGGAACGATGCGGCCGCCGCCGGAATATTTTCGCTCGCCTTCTCCGATTCCCGGCATGGAATTGCGGTTGGCGGTGATTACACTCAGCCTTCCGACAGCCGCCGCAATATCGCTGTGACCTCCGATGGCGGCCAAACTTGGACGGAGCCCTCCGGGGCGCACCCCACCGGCTATCGGTCCGCCGTGGCTTTTGTACCGGATCAGCAGGTCTGGATTGCTGTCGGAACCAGCGGTTCTGATATTTCGAACGACGACGGGCAAAGTTGGAAACCCTTCGATACCGGTGCGTTCAACGCCGCCGCCTTTCTGTCGAGCCAGTTTGGCTGGGCGGTCGGACCCGGCGGCAGGCTCGCGAAATTTCAATTGAACCCGTCCCTCAAGAGCGCCCCCCGCGCCCGCTGAGAAGCTCTGCCATTTTATTCTGTTTGGCTTCGACGGCGATCGAGAGCGCGGTTTGGTCCGCCCCTCGCATCTTTACGGTCGCATTCACATCGGCGCCGCGATCCAACAGTAATTGAGCCAGCTCCACGTGCCCTTTTGCGGCGGCAATGTGCAGCGTAGTCTGGCCGAGCGATCGGCTATGGACGTCCGCGCCGGCATCCAGTAGAAACTCCGCTATCTCTACCCGTTCATTCGCGAAGGCCGTGTAGGCTAGCAGCGCGATATCGTGTGCGCCCCGTTCCCGCAGACACGCCCGGTCTTCCTTCACCAGTCTCTTGACCAGATCCTGTGCGCCCAGCAGTGTCGCCGTGCAGGTGGAAACCGGAGCGCCCAGGTCGGCCAGGAATTGCGCCAACGGGGCCAAGCCCATATGGGCCGCCGCTTCGATGGCCAGTTCGTCCCAGGTAGCGCGCGTCATCAGTAGCTTCGGGCAGAGCTGATGAAGCTGCTTGACCTTTTCGAAATTTACGTGGGCGACCGAAACAAACTGATTGATCAGCTCCTGCGGGATTCCGTAAGTGTCCTCACGAGTTACCGAATTCCCCCGCAGGTCCTGAGTGTAACGCCGGTCGAAATTTACGCGCTCAATTCTGGTAGCATTCCCCAGGGCCGGGGCTTTTCCCTCAGCGTCGCGAGCCCCCACATTCGCGCCTCTATGGATCAGCATTTCCACTAGGTCGTCGTAGCCGCGCGCGGATGCCAAATGCAGAGCGGTCTTGCCGTCGCTGCGGCGCGCATTGGGATCAGAAGCGTTCATCAATAAGAATCGCGACATTTCGGTGGCCTTGGCATGATCCGCATGATCCACGGCAGCCAGCAGCGGGCTCTCGGGGCCGGCACTCAAATCGGCGCCCCGCATGGCAAAAAATACGACCATGCCCGGCTGGCCACCCAGCGCTGCCAGATGCAGAGGCGTCCGGCCGTCAGGCAAACGATGGTGCGCGATGCCAGGGTCGTCTTTAGAGAGTTCCGTCGCACGGGCGCTGTTCCCGCTGACGGCCGCCTCGAACGCGTCCAGCGCCAACCCTCGACGAACCAGCTCCTCTGCAATCGTCATGTGGCCGTTCAAACAGGCCGAAATATAAACCGAAACCCCGGCCGCGTCCCGGGCATAAAGCAAGGCGGGATCTCGATCCAGCCAGGAAACGACTCCCGGCAGGTCGCCCATTGCCACCGCCTGGCGGAACTTCTCCGAGTCCGGAATTGCCTTCTTGGTTTGGGAGGATTCGCCGGCCTCCGCCGTGATAAACGCCGCGCCGGCTGCTTGAAGTATGTTTCTTCTGCTTGTCATGCGTTCCAATCTGCGGCAATCCGTCACAGCTCGCAAGACATCTTGTATTAATTTTTTGTTTGCGGCCAACTGTTGACAGCTCAATCGATTGGAGGGAGTTGTAAATGTTCGGGCTCCCGCTCAACACCGTCCCAGCCGGTCTCTGGCGGCAGGCTGGCTCTATACTGAAACCGTGCAGGCTGCCGAGACCAGCGCGCTCCTTCTCCGCTTTGGAGCTTTCGAACTGAACTTGCGCGGGAATGACCTGCGGCGCAATGGCGTCCTGCTCAAGTTGTCGCCCCAACAACTGCAGGCGCTCCGGCTGCTGGCCGAAAATGCAGGCGAGGTCGTAACCCGGGAGCAGATTCAGCGTGAGTTGTGGGGCGACGATACCTTCGTCGACTTTGATCGGAATCTCAATGTGTGTATCGCGCAGATCCGGGCCACCCTCAACGATGATTCCGATGCTCCGCGTTATATCCAAACCATCCCCAAGCGTGGCTATCGGTTTATCGCGCCGGTGGAGCGGATTAGCGCCCTCCCCGCCGTAAAATCCACGGTTACCCCGCCGCGCGCGCGATGGTTCTGGATCGTCACCGCTGTGTTATTGGCCTCCTGCAGCATGGGCGTGGGCTATCTGGCCTGGCGCGCCGCCGGCCGATCAGACCGCGTTATGCTGGCGACTCTGCCGTTTGAGAACTTGAGTGGCGATTCCAGCGAGGATCTCTTCACCGACGGCCTCACCGAAGAGCTCATCAGCCAGTTCGGTAGCCTGAATCCGGACCGTCTTGGAGTCATCGGACGGAGTTCTGTGATCCGATACCAACGGGCCCCCCACGGTATCGATCAAATTGGCCGCGAGCTTGGCGTTGATTATGTCGTGGAGGGAACGGTTCGCAAGAGCGCCGGGCAGGTTCGTGTAGCTGCACGCTTAATTAAAGTGTCCGATCAGGCCCAGGTCTGGGCCGGCACCTCGGAACGCGGCGAATCGGAAATGTTTCGAATGCAGGAAGAGACTGCGGGTCGGATCATTGGAGCAGTGTCTGAAAAACTGCTCGCAGGTCGTGCCCCGTCACCGCCGCCCATCTACCCCCGTAGCCAAGATGCCTACCAGGCTTACCTGAACGGACGATATTTGCAGCACAAGGAGAGTCGGCCGGATCTGGAGCGTAGCATCGGCTTTTTCGAAACCGCCCTGAGTATCGATCCGAAATCTGATCAGGCCCATTCAGGCCTGGCTGAGAGTCTGATCGCTTTGGGCCGGTCCGGCAGTCCGGCACAGGATGTCTTCCCTCGCGCGCGAGCCGAGGCCGAGAAAGCTCTCTCCATCAACCCGGCGAACGCGGAAGCGCACAATGCCCTAGCCAACGCGTTCTTCTGGTATGAGTGGAACTGGCCGTTGGCGGAGGTTCATTTCAAGCGGGCCGTCGCTTTCAATTCCAGCTTCTCGCTGGCCTATCACGACTATGCATTCTTCCTGGTTGCCATGGGCCGCACCGAGCAAGCTCTGGCTTCACTGCGCCGCGCGATCATGTTGGACCCTTTGTCGGCCCGCGTGAATATGGATGCGGGCTGGCTGCTTCTCCAGGCCCATCGTTTCGATGACGCGATTCGTCAGGCGCGGCGCGCTCTCGAGTTGGAGCCTGGGCTCGCAGAAGCAAAAGCGTGCATACAACGGAGCTATGCTGTATGAAAAGAAGGCTACACCCGATCCCGCGTTAGCCCGCAAACTGCAAGAGGCGGAGAAATTGGGGACCGGCGATCCGTTCAATTTAGCGGCGAATTACGTTTTGATCGGGCAAAATGATCGCGCCTTGGATAAACTTGAGGCCGCCTACTCAAAACATAGCATCCAGATGCCGCTCCTCCGCACCGAGCCGGCTTTCGAAGTGCTTCACAATGAGCCCCGCTTTCAATCGCTCGCTCGAAAACTGGCTCTGCCCTGAGTTACTCGGGCGGCACCAGCCGGATCATGCTGATGTTCACGGTGAAAATCCGGTCGTCGGTTGAAACGCTCCACGCCGGCCCAGCTTGAATATCGATCTGGTAATCGTCGCTTTCCGGCAAATCGGCCTCGACGATGAACAATCCAGGCCGGTCCAGTTTCCAGGCTCCAACCTTGTGGCCGTTCGCGCTGGCGGACAGCTCCACCGGATGTCCTTCGCTGGCGTGTCCGCGAATCCGCAACCGTTGTGGGCCCGGCTTCATGCGCTGCAAATGCGCCGACGCGTGCTCGCCGATCCACCGGTATTTGTTTCCGAAGACTCCTTCCAGCTCATACCAGTCGCCCAGCAGCCGCTCCTCGTGGCTGGGCAGGCAAAAGTCGATGACATCGGCGCGGTCGCCAGGATACAGCTCCGCACGGTCCGCTGAAGGAAGCAGGTTATAAACTCCGCCTTCATTCGCCGCCCGATAGTTACACCGCCCGCAGTGCAATGCCTCGCTCGCATCGCGATCGAGCGAGTTATGACAATCGGGGCATCGCAGCTGCGCCTGAAATTCCGACTCGTTAAATGGGACCCGCGGCGCTTCCCCGCCTTTGCGGCACACCGCGGCCAGCGTCCCGCCCAGTAAGTGCGCCGCTCTCCATTCAGAACGATACGGATCCAGTCGCGTCGCCGCGCGCTTCATCACCCGCTCGCCCCAGCCGCGTTCCGGCACAAAAATCTCGTACTCCGCATCCACAAAATGCTCTTTAATCAGGTGGCGCCAGTCGCTCAACCCCATGGTGTGGTTCTGCCGGATGCCGAAACTCTCCTCCTGCCGCGCCCCGATCACGTCGCGCACTAGATATCCAAGCAGTCCCCAGTCGTAGAGTTTGCGCTCCCACGGCTTCATGGTGTTGTAGTAAGGGCACCGATACAGCCGCAGGGAAAGCAGGCGCTTCAGCGGCTCTTCGGCGAAGAGGAACGTGCCGCCCGGGGCCAGCACTCGCTTCACTTCCAGAAAAACGTTCTCCATCTTCATGAACTGGCTCAGCATTTGAAAAGCCATCACGAATCGGAGCGATCCGTCGGCGAACGGCAGATTCACCGCATCGCCGGCTACGCGAATTGGCGAGCGCGAAAGCCGCCAGCGATCCTTCAACGCGGCGCCATAACGCAGCGAGTCGGCCGAAATATCCAGCGCAAAACCACTCGCGCCGAATTCGTTGGCCAGCATATAGCTGGTATGCCCGACGTTGGAGCCGATCTCGAGAAAAGGCGTCATCTCGCCGATAAACCGCAAATGATTTCGAATCACCGCGCCTCGACGCACGTTCTGTTCGGCGTAATGCGCGATAGCGCGCTCCGGTTCGCCCAGAGAAGCGAAGTTGTGAAACTCCACCTCTGCGCGCTTTACGGCCAGCGACTGCGCTTCCATCAGAGCAGCATCTCCAGCCTCAGCGAACGTAGATCGGGAACGATAATATCCGGCGAATGCGATTGCAGTTCTTCCAGCGCGGTCAAACCCGTTGCCACCGCCACTGCGCGGATTCCGTTGGCCTTGGCCGCTCGAACGTCGTTGGGATGATCGCCTATCAACGAAATCTGACAGTCGCGGCCGATCCATCCTTCCCGCCGCGCGTGCCGAATCGCAAAACGCACCAATCCCGCGCGATCCTTGGCCAGTTCCGCAAAAGCGCCAAAGCGAAAATAGGGCCGTAGGCCCGCGCGCTCCATCTTTCGCCAGCCGATGCGCGTGAGGTTTCCGGTCACCAATCCCATGACTGCCCCGCGTCTGTGCAATCCTGCCAGCATTCGCCGTACGCCCGGGCAGACTTTTCTGGCCAGGTCGGGAGATGTCCGGACATAGATGGATTGGGCGTGCTTGATCACGGCCGGCATGGCCTTTCGGATCGCACCTGGCTTCATTCCCGCCCGGGTCATCATCGTGGTGAGGATGTCGCGATCCAGCATACCCGCCACTGGCACGCCTTCCGTGCTGGTCTCCACCGACACCGTCCGGCGGATCGCGTCCACCAGTGCCTGCCGGTGATGTGGCCCGGCGCGTCGGATCAGCGTTCCGTCGATATCAAATAGCACCATTGCATCCATGCGGTTCAAACTCCTACTATAGAGCATGGAGATTGATTTCCCGAACGGAAAGAAGCTCCGTCTGGTAGTAGGCGACATCACCAAGATCCGGGTCGACGCCATTGTCAACGCCGCTAATTCGGGCTTGCGCGGCGGTGGCGGAGTCGACGGCGCCATCCATCGCGCCGGCGGGTCTGCGATTATGCGCGAGCTCGATGAGATACGAACCAGTTCCGGCGACTGTCCGACCGGGAGCGCCGTTCTAACGACAGCCGGAGCGCTACCGGCACAATATGTGATCCACGCCGTCGGCCCTGTTTATCGGGATGGAAGGCATGGCGAGCCCGCCCAATTAGCCAGTTGCTACCACAAATGCCTGGAACTGGCTGAGGAACGTGGCGCGCGAACCGTTAGCTTTCCGGCCATCAGCACCGGCGCTTACGGCTATCCGGCCGAGGAAGCTGCCGCGATCGCGCTCGACAGCGTAGCGCAACATTTCGAGCAGACGGAATCGGGAGTTCGCGAAGTTATGTTCGTTCTTTTTGATCAGGGCTTTTACGACCTTCACGCCCGCGCCGCCTCTCGCCGTTTCCACGTCAATCGGCTCGAGAGGCATGCCTAAATCGGGCATCCATAGAGTAACGACGGTTATCTGGCTCGTAGTGATTTACGTCGTTGCCGCGTGTGTCCACTTCGCCTGCCTGAAGCCTCAGACCGTGTCCTCCCTGCTGTCGACCGATGAAGTTCAATATCTCTCCGTCGCGGAGAATCTCCGGCTCGGCAATGGATTCACTACGCATGGCGAGTTTCACGCTACGGCTCCGCCGCTGTATCCGCTCTTTCTCGCCTTTGCACACTCCTGGGGCGCATATCCCCGGCTCTCAGCTTTGTGGTTCAGTTGCTTCGCGATTTGTCTCGCACTTTTCCCAGCCTATGCTTTAGCGCGATATATCAATCTCAATAAACCGATATCGTACGTTCTCGCCGCGGCTGCTGTTATGCTCCCGAACACGCTGTGGGCCGGACTGTACATGACCGAGACTCTCAGTTATCCCCTATTCATGGCAGCCTTCTATGTCCTGGCTCGTTGGGTGGAAACGCCTACGGTTCAGCGCGATTGGATGGCTGCGGCATTGCTTTCAGCAATGATTCTCACCAAGGTGGCTGCCTGGTCTTTCGTGGCAGCCGTCCTGATCACCGTGATCATTCTGTCGATCTCGAGGCGTGGTCCAGACCGGCTTTGGCTTCATTCGGTCAGAATCTTTGCCGTCCTGATCGCTGCGCAAATAGCCTGGCAGGCCTTCAAATATGCGCACCATGCGACAGCCCTTGGAACGTACGGACACGCCGTAGGGGACCTCGGCCTGGATCATTTATCGGTCGGCCTGTTGGGCGCTTATCTCGGCGATTTTCTGCTTGCTCCCGGACTATTCGTTGCTGTGCCACTGCTGCTGTGGTTTAGAGAGTACGGGCGAACGCGCTTCCCTCTCGCAGTCCTATTGACGGCCACCTTGGCTTGTCAAATTTCAATTCACGGTTTCCTTGAGGCTGGGTTGACCGGGTGGTTGAAAGAACGGCTGGTCTTTTACTCGCTGCCCATCATGGCAATATTCGCCGTAAAAGGAATCGAGTCCTGGGACGCCGCCGGCAAGCGGATGAAAGTCTTGTTCGTGGTTACGCCGCTTGTGCTTCTTTGGCTCGTAAGCAATTACGCGTTCTCTTATAATCCAGCGCTGGACATTCCATGGGCAAGCCTGCTCGGCTCTTTTGCCTGGATCAGCGTGGACAGTTTTACCAGATTCCATTTGATGGTGGTGACGGCCTTTGGATTGGTGACCGGCGGAATTATGTTCGCGCTTCTTCCGTCTCGATGGAAACAGGCATCGCTAGCCGCCTTCATTCTGATTTTTTACAGCAGTGCCTTCGCGAGCAGCACCATAGAAATGGCCCAGTTGAGCGCGCGCGGTAAGACGGAGGTGGACGCCTACGTATACTGGCTTTCGACACAGCACGTCAATCCGGATGACCGGCTCATCATCTGCGGCCGCATGGCTTATTACGAAGAGCGCCATAGATCGGCGCCACTTGGATCCTTTCTTCGTCGACTGGCAGCAGCGCTTCCGCTTTAACGACATCTGGCTGTTTGAATTCGAGACCTACGGCCGTTACGATGTTCGAATGGCTCAGACTCCCGACCAGATCCGAGAACTCGCCCGCCCGGGAGACCACATTTTATGTACGACGCGCCTGACCGGATTGGAACTGGCCAGCTATCGTTACCCGCTCTATCTCTACACGGCTCGTCAGCCACTTGCGGCAGCGCCGCAGCCGCTTTATACCGTGGACATCACCGCGGAACATTCGTACAAAGGAACGCTTGGCCCAGCCATCAATTTGCCGGCTGGAAATTACAGCGCCAAGGTCTTCATGCGACCTGATCCTCACGCCCATTTCACAGTCGATCTGCTCAAAGTGACAGACCATGCCGTTCTCGCTCAACGAACAATCGATCCCGCCACGAACAACGCCTTCACTTTTGTTGTGCCGGGAGACGCGCCGGTGCAGTTTCACCTGGAGGGGGCCGGCAAGGACAATCTGTTTCAACTACTGACCTTCGCCTACCTTGGTCCGCCACGATAACTTATTTCTTCAGGAATTGCTGAATTGATTTGGTGGCCTGCTTGATGCGATGCTCATTCTCGACCAGCGCGAAGCGGACGTGGCCCTCGCCCAGCGGTCCGAATCCGATGCCCGGCGAAACCGCCACCAGCGCCTTTTCCATGAGCAGCTTTGAAAATTCGAGCGAGCCTAGCGCGCGATATTGCTCGGGAATCGGCGCCCATACGAACATGGATCCTCGCGGCGAGCTCCACCGGCCAGCCGGCGCGATTCAATCCGCTCACCAGCAGATCGCGCCGCTTCTGATAGGTGGAACATATCTTCCTCGTCTCTTTGGCGCACTCGCGCAGCGCGATGATCGAGGCGATCTGAATGGGCTGGAAGATGCCGTAATCGAGATAGCTCTTGATGCGCGCCAGCGCTCCGATCAGCTTTCGGTTCCCCAGGCAGAAGCCCACGCGCCAGCCCGCCATGTTGAAGCTCTTCGACATGGAATAAATCTCGACCGCGATTTCCTTGGCGCCTTCTACCTGGAGAATGCTGGGAGCGCCGTAGCCGTCGAAACAAATATCGGCATATGCGAAATCATGCACGATCATGGTTCCGTGCCGCGCGGCCAGCGCGACAATGTCGCGGAAGAATTGCAGGTCCACGCACTGTGTGGTCGGATTGTGCGGAAACGAAATCAGAATCATCTTCGGCTTGCGCGACGAGGTCTTATACAAGATGCTCCAGACCGTTCAGGAAACTCGGCCGGGTCGGGCATCGGAAGCATGCAGGCGTGGCCTTCCGCCATGATGACGCCGTATTGGTGGATCGGGTAAGCCGGATTCGGAGAAACCACCGCGTCATCGGGCCCGATCACGGCGAACAGCAGATGCGCCAGCGCGTCCTTGGCGCCGATGGTGACAATGGCTTCGGTTTCCGGATCCAGCTCAACGTCATACTGTGCCCGGTAGTGCTTGACGATCTCCAGCGCGCAATTGCGGGATACCGCGCGACATCGAGTAGCGATGATTGCGCGGATTGCTGTGCGGCTTCGATCAGCTTCTTCACCACCGGCTCGGGCGTCGCGCCGTCGGGATTGCCCATGCCGAGATCGACCACGTCCATCTGCGCCGCGCGCGCCTTGGCCTTCATCTCGTTGATGACGGCGAACACGTAAGGCGGCAGCTTCTGGATGCGGTAGAACTCGTCGGGAATCGCGGACATAATTGATTGTAGAGGCATGCTCACCGATCTGGTCCAGATCCGCAGGCTCGGCCAGCAGAAACGGGAGGAGAATGCCCGTTTCCGCGCTTATTTGAAAAGTCACCGGCATTCGGACCGCCGGCTGCGCCGTTTCGGCGAGGAGATTGAGGCGCAGATCGATTGCACGCAATGCGCGAATTGCTGCCGCGTGAGCGAGGTCGGCATCACGGAGCGCGACATCGAGAAGCTGGCCAAGTTTCTCGGCGTGACCAAAGAGGAATTTCTGCGCGATTCTACCCAGCAGGATGAAGCCGGCGAGCATGATCTTGAAAAGACGGAGGCCGGCTGCGTTTTTCTGAAAGGCAATCTGTGCAGCGTTTACGAGGCGCGTCCGCAGAACTGCGCCAATTTTCCGCACGTGGTGCGCGGCACCGGCTCGATCGCCAGCCGCATGTGGCGAGTTCCTGGATCGCGCCGGATACTGCCCCATCGTCTACAACTGGATGGAGAAGGTGAAAGAGGACATCGGCTTCTGATCAACCTATGAAAATCGACGATCTTCTCGAGCGTCTCCAGGAATATGATCTGTTGCTCAGTACAGACCCGAAGTTTCCGAGCGTGAGTGGTCTGGTGGTCGGTGATGTCGGCGGGCGATCCTGGTGGGCCCATCCGCTGGCCAAGCAGATGTACGGCCTGTCGTGCGCGCTGCACGATCATCCGGATGTCCTGATGGCGAAACTGATCTCGGGAAAGGTGACTTATATTCACCGCCCGCTTTGGCCGGCCATCGTGGCCATCGGAACGGCGCGCGAGCCGTGGCAGATGGATGGTCTCTCGAAAGGGGCCACAGCCCTTTTGAAAAAGACAGATGGCCAGAGCAAAGTCGAAGCGTCCGGCGACGCAGTTCGCGAGCTTGAAACCCGGCTATTGGCGCAGGCTGCCAGCGTCCACACCGAACGCGGCTTCCACAAGAAGCAAGTGCAGAGCTGGAAGGCCTGGACCAGAGCGGTGAAGCTCGGCAAAGTGACATTGACGCCAGCCGAAGCGAAGGCTCAAATCGAGTCCGTAGTGGCGCGTGCCAACCAACAATTCGGTGCCGGGGGCACACTTCCGTGGCAGAAACTTAGCCGGCCAAGGCTTTGACCGCCGCGACGGCTTGATCGATCTCGTCGCGCGAGTTGTAGATGTGCGGCGAGAAGCGCAAGCCCTGCGAATCCCCGGACGCGGTCATGGCGATCGAAATCCGATGATGGTCCCACAGAGCATCGTAGGCCTGCTTGGTCGGAACCCGCGTGATATCGCACTTAATGACGCCGCCGGACAGCTCCGGCTCAAGGTTAGTCTTCAGTTTCACACCGCCGACTTCGGAGAGCTGACGCTTCATGTATCCGGATAGAGAGCGCATGCGCGCCTCCACCGCGGCGGGTCCAATGAGCGATGCGAAATCGATGGCCGATTCCAGGGCGACCATCCTGGGATCATCGCGCTGGCCGAAGACTTCCAGTTTTCGCGCACCTTTAAGATGATCCGACCATCCCGCTGTCACGATTGACGGCCAGACCTGCGGAAGCCGATCGGCGCGGACAAACAAAACTCCATTCTCAAGCGGGCCCATCAGCCATTTGTGAGCGCTGGTGGCGAAAGAGTCGCAGCCGATCTCCTTCAGGTTGACGTCCAGCGCACCGAAACTCTGCGCTCCATCGAGGTGCATCCAGATTTGGTGCTTCCGGGCGATTTCAGCGATTTCACGGGCTGGGTACATGATGCCGGTAGTGCTGGTTACGTGGGTCACCGAGATCAACTTAGTGCGCGGCGTGATGGCCTTCTCGGCCTGCGAGATCAGCGCATCCCGGCTCGCCGCGGGCACGCGGACCGGCAGGACGGTCACCGTGAATCCCTCGCGCTTGGCCCGCACCTTCCAGGAATCGTTATTGGAAGGATGATTGTGATCGTAGATGATCACTTCGTCGCCGGGCTTGAGGTCGACGCCTTCGACCACGATATTGGTTCCTTCGCTGGTATTCCGGGTCAGGGCGATCTCGTCCGCCGAGACGCGCAGCATAGCAGCGATCTTTTCGCGGAGCCGCTCGTGCAGCGGTTCGTATTTTGCGCGGTTCTGGAAGGAGGGATTGGATTGGAAATCGCGCATGAACTCGGCGTGGCGGTCGAGCACCGGCCGCGAGGCCGGGCAGACGTTAGCGGCGTTCAAATAAATCAGATTTTCTTCGAGGGGAAATTGCCGCTTTACCAGCGACCAGTAATTTTCATTGTTGGCGTCAGGCGCGGTGGGCGCAGCTTTCAGCGCGGTACTGAAAGCCGTCCAGGAAGCGGGCAGCGCCGCCAGCGCGGGGATGGTACGGAAGAAACTTCGCCGGGAACTTTCCATCCCCCAATTGTATGCCTATTGCAGGCGCTCGGTAAGCCTAATCGGCTCCTGGATCCGGAAACTCATGCGGGTGTCGACGGGGATCTCCGCGGCCTTGCCCCGCGTCATCGCAACGTTGGCCCAATCGCTACCAGCGAAACTGGAGTTCTCCTTTTTGAAGGTCGCAGTACGGACACGGATGCGCTGGCCGTCCGACGTGGCGAGTTCGATGATTTCTACGCCGAGATGGGATGAACCGTTCGTCCGGCCGGGGCGCTGTGCTTCCACCACCCGGCCTTCAACCCGCGCGCCGCGTTCGGCAATTACGAATCCGTCGATCACCAGCGGCCGATCGAGCGTAGCAAGAAAGTCATCGCCAACTTCATTACGCACCGCTGAAATGGTTTCGCCGATCCTCACCGCCAGAATGGTGCCAGGTTGGATCGTTACGGTGTTAGGGGTTCTGGTTTGAGGAACCTGGACTGGCGGCGCCTGAGAAGGAGGCGCGGGAGCTTCCGGCTGCGGAGCGAGCGCGGGTGGGACTGCCACCGGAGGGAGTGGAGGGTCTGGAACGGGCGTGGGCGCTGGCGGCGGAGTGGGCTGCTGGACCTTGGGCGGTTCAGACCGTGCCACGATTACCGGATCTGCGCGGCGCGCAACTATCGGATCTGCTCGGCGCACAGCGATCTCTAGACGAGCGGGCGGGCGCAGCGGAGAAGGTTTCTCACGTACCGGAGCGGGGGCTGGCGGAGCGGCGACGGGCTCTTCCGCCGCGGGCGTGGAAGGCTTGTGAACCTCAACTGGAGCCGGGATGACCGGTGGCGGCGGATCAATTTGCGCCGCAGGCGTGGTTTCCACGCCTTTAGGCTGAACTGCCGCCACGCTTACCGGAGGGGCCGCTTGATCAGGCGCTACCGCCACATAGACGATTCCGGACGCAATTACGGCTCCCGCAGCGAAAGCGATCATGATCTTGACGTTCACACTACACCTCTACCTAGATATTAAACGTTGCAGTCGTCCGCCACGTTTCGCAACCCGAACCGTTAAAATGGTTTCAGGTTGGCATTTCCCAGCCAATTCCAGATTGGCCCGGTCGGCATTTCGCCGGCTACGGTACTGGCGCCCATGGCAGGCGTTACCGATACCGTCTTCCGCCGGCTGATCCGCAACCAAGGCGGCTGCGGGCTGATCATGACCGAGTTCACCAGTTCGCACGGTGTCATTCATTCGCTCAAAGCCAAGAAGCCGACGCGAACCTTCCGCTACCTGTATTTCGAGCCGGAAGAGCATCCCATCTCGGCGCAGCTGTTTGGCTCCGATCCGCAGGTGATGGCCGATGCGGCGAAGGCGTGCGAGGACTTCGGGTTCGACATCGTGGATATCAACTTCGGGTGCCCGGTTAACAAGGTGGTGAAGTGCAACGGCGGGTCGGGTCTGCTGCGGGACCTGCCCCTGGTGGAGGAGATTCTGCGCAAGGTGCGAGCGGCGATTTCGATTCCGCTGACCATGAAATTTCGCGCGGGCTGGAACGATCGCGAACTGGTGACGGTCGAAGATGGCGAAACTGGCGGAAGATTGCGGGCTGCAGGCCGTCGCACTGCATCCACGCACGCGCGAGCAAGGCTATAGCGGCAAAGCGGATTGGAGCCGAATCGCAGAGGTGAAGGCCGCGGTGACCGAATCCCGGTGATCGGCAACGGCGACATCGTAACGCCCGAGGACGCGGTTCGAATGGTGGACGAAACGGGCTGTGATGCGGTAATGATCGGCCGCACGGCTTCTTCGAATCCCTGGATCTTCCGCCAGATCCGCCAGTACCTCGATACCGGCAGTTACGACCATCCGACCGAGCGCCAGCGCTACGATATCATGCGAACGTACTATGCGATGCTGTGCGATCGCGCCGCTCCCGACGCGGTCGGCAAGATGAAGCAATTTGCAACTTACTTCACGCATGGCGTCCGAAACGGATCGAAGCTGCGCGTGGAAATATACCAGGCCACTGAGGCGACCACAATTCTGGATCAGGTAGATGCTTTTTTCCAGCGGGAGATCTGCGACGTCCCCGCCTAAACGCGCGAAGACCGACGGTCCGTTAAAGAAGGTTCAGCTGATCACGGACGGGTCGTGCATCGGCAATCCGGGCCCGGGCGGTTGGGCCTGCATCCTGCGGTACGGCGGCAAACAGCGCGAGATCTTCGGCTCGGAGCCAGAGACCACCAACAATCGAATGGAACTCAAGGCGGCGGTCGAAGGGCTGCGGACCTTGAAGGAAGCCTGCGAGGTGGAGATCGTGACCGATTCCAATTACGTCAAGAATGGAATCACGGAGTGGATTCACAAGTGGAAAATGAACGGCTGGCGCACGGGCGGCAAGAAGCCGGTTGCGAACCAGGATCTCTGGCATGAGCTGGACGAGCAGGTAGCGCAGCATCAAAGTGAAGTGGGAATGGACGAAGGGCCATGCCTCGCACGCCGACAACAATCGCTGCGATGAACTGGCGCAGACGGCCGCGCGGATGCAGATATCGAGCGAGTGTCCGTAGTGATTGCATCTCACAGGTGGGCGCGGGGCACTTCAACGCGCGTCTGTCGCAGCTTTCAAAATCTTCCGTTTGCGGGCTGGCTTGTGAATTGCATCGATCCCGAGCATGCGCTCCGCCAAGGCACAAGCATTCTCGGCTGGACTCCACGCGGCGCTGGTGCTGGCTGTGCTGCTGTTGACCACGCGATCCCCACACTTGCCGACCTCCCTTTCGCATACAGTTCTCGTCTTTCCACCTTTGCGCAGACTTGCGCCACCGCTCCCCGGACTTGCACCACATCGGGCGGGCGGCAGCAATCAGACCGCACTCCCGCGTAAACACGGGCCGCCGCCGCGAACCGCGCATCGCACATTCATCCCGCCGGTTTCAATGCCTGATCCGAAGCTGCCCATGCCGGTCACGGTGGCTTTTGAGACACCCACAATTGACGTTGGTCCCGCGGATGTCGGCAACCCCACCAGCCGATTGATCATCGGCGGGCTGGGGAGCAATGGCTTCAACGGTATCGGAGAAAAAGGATGTTGTCGCGGAATCGGTGACCAGACTTCCGGGAAGCCGGGAATCTCGACGAGCGGACGTATCGGCCGCAAGATCACGCCGCCTCAATTGATATACAAAGTGGAGCCCGAGTTTTCTGAAGCGGCACGCAAAGCGAAATATCAGGGCGTGGTAGTACTGGCAATCGAGGTGGACGCCGACGGCCATCCTCGAAATCTGCGGATTCTGGAGATGCTCGGCCTGGGGCTCGATGAAAAAGCCATCGAAGCAGTTTCCCAATGGAGATTCCGGCCGGGCTACCAAGATGGCCGGCCAGTAGTCACTACAGCAACGGTGGAAGTAACTTTCCGTCTGATGTGACGGAGGCGCCGGTATTTCTTCCGACGCTAATTTCGCTATAGACGCGCACAGCCAACTCGGGCGATTCTATAGCTACAAAACGGCGGTGCTGCATCCCCAGAGCTTCGGCCGCTTGGATCACGCTCCCAGGCGGTTGGGCTACAGCGGCGCCGCCGCATTGTTTGGTTTTCAACGTTACTTCACGACGATATTAACCAGCTTGTCGGGCACGACGATCACTTTCACGACTTGCTTGCCATCCAACAACGATTGGACCTTGGTGTCGGTCAAGCGCGAGCTTTTCGAGCGCCTCGCGCGGCGTTCCGAACGCGACATAGACGCGCCCGCGCAAGTTTGCCGTTGACTTGGATCACGACTCGGCTTCTTCTTCGCGCGCGAGCTCGGGATCGTAGGCCGGCCAGGGATGATAGAAAGACCGGACCGGGCTTGCCCTGCTCCTCCCACAATTCCTCGGCCAGATAAGGCGCGAACGGCTCCAGCATCAGAGTCAATTTCTCCATGACTTCCGCCATCACGGGCGCGGAGATCTGCTTCTCCAGATCGGTGAGATCGTTCATCAGGCCCATCAGGGCGGCGATGGAGGTATTGAAATGCCAGCGGCTTTCGAAATCGTCGGTGATCAGTTTCAGAGCGTCTGATGAAGTTTGCGCAGAGCTTGCCGGTCGGCGGCGGCCGGCTCGGCCTGACCTTGCCCGACGTTGCGGGTGACAAAGCGATAGACGCGGCCAAGGAAAGCGTATGCGCCGTTGGCGCCGGCATCGGTCCAGTCCATTTCTTTTTCGGGCGGCGCGGCGAACAGTTCGAACAGGCGGCCGGTATCGGCGCCGAAGCGTTCGATCATGTCGTCGGCGCTCACGACGTTGCCTTTGGATTTCGACATCTTCGCGCCGTCTTTGATGACCATGCCCTGCGTGAACATGTGCGCTTAATGGGCTCGTTATTCGATGATGAGCCCGAGGTCGCGCATCACCTTGGTCCAGAAGCGCGAGTAAATCAGGTGCAGGATGGCGTGCTCGACGCCGCCGATGTATTGATCGATGGGGAACCAGTAGGCGATCTTTTTGGAGTCGAACGGCGCGGTGGAATTGTGCGGATCGCAGTAGCGATAGAAGTACCAGGAGGAATCGACGAAGGTGTCCATGGTGTCGCTCTCGCGGCGCGCGGGCTCGCCGCATTCGGGACACTTGACGTTCATGAACTCGGGAACGTTTTCGAGCGGCGAACGGCCTTTGCCGGTGATCGGGAACACTGAGCGGCAGCACCACCGGCAGATCTTTTTCGGGCACCGGGACGATGCCGCATTTCGGGCAATAAATCATGGGGATCGGCGTGCCCCAATAGCGCTGGCGCGAGATGCCCCAATCCTTGATGCGAAATGTGATGGCGGCTTTTCCGAAACCTTCCGCTTCGGCTTTGGCGGTCATGACGCGGCGCGCTTCGTCGCTGGGGAGTCCGGAGTACGGGCCGGACTTTTCGACGATGCCATCGTCGGGAAACGCTTCTTTCATGGTGGCGGCATCGGCCAGAGCGCCGTCGACGGGACGGATAACCGGGCGGATGGCGATGCCGTATTGCTTGCAGAACTCGAAGTCGCGCTGGTCGTGCGCGGGAACGGCCATGATGGCGCCGGTGCCGTAGCCCATCAGCACGAAGTTGCCGATCCAGATGGGGAGCTTCTCGCCGCTATAAGGATTGATGGCGTAGCTTGCCGGTGAAGAGGCCTTCCTTCTCGATGTCGCCCGGGCCTTTGGCGGCGCGCGAATCGATCATGTGCTTCACTTGGGCCTTCAGCTCGACGCTCGACGAGCTCGGCGACCAGCGGATGTTCGGGCGCAAGAATCACGCAGGTGGCGCCGTAGATGGTATCGACGCGCGTGGTGAAGACGCGAATCGGCGCGCCGGTGCTGTCCAGATGAAAATCGATTTCCGCGCCTTCCGAGCGGCCGATCCAGTTGCGCTGCATGATCAGCACGCGCTCGGGCCAGCCGTCTTCCAGATCTTTGATGGAGGTGAGCAATTCGTCGGCGTACTGCGGTGATGCGGAGGAACCATTGCTCGATGGCGCGCTGCTCCACCGGCGTACGATTCGTGACGCCAGCAGCAGCCATCCACCACTTGCTCGTTCGCGAGCACGGTGCCGCATTCTGAGCACCAGTTGACCAGCGACTTTTTGCGGTAGGCCAGGCCGCGCTCGAGCATCTTCAGAAAGAACCACTGGTTCCAGCGGTAATATTCGGGATCGCAGGTGGCGACTTCACGCGACCAGTCGTAACTGAAGCCCATGCGGCGGTGCTGGCGCTTCATGTTCTCGATGTTGAACATGGTCCACTCGTAGGGATCGCGCTTGTTGGCGATGGCGGCGTTCTCGGCCGGCAGACCAAAGGCATCCCAGCCCATGGGATGCAGCACGTTGAAGCCGCGCATGCGCTTGTAGCGCGCCAGGGCGTCGCCGATGGTGTAGTTGCGGATGTGGCCGATGTGCAGCGTGCCGCTCGGATAGGGCAGCATTTCAAGCACGTAGAACTTGGGCTTGGTGGAATTCTCCTCGGCCTGAAAGAGGGTGGAGTTATTCCAGCGCTCCTGCCACTTCAATTCGATCTGCTGATGGTCGTACTGCTTTTCCGGCATAGCTTTTTGAGCGTTTCGATATTCCTCACGTCATCGCCTTCTTGATCGATCGGTGTCTCGACGATAAAGGCTTTCTGGCGAAATTTCGGATGGTTGAGGAGTCGGCGAAACCCTTCCATTCCAATATAGCCGTGTCCGATGGGCTCGTGCCGGTCGATGTACGCCGTCGTTGCGGCTCAAGACGCCAGTTCGTTTCCATCTGAGCCAAAGGTCCAAAGCGAATGGTTGCGAATCGCTGCCGTTTTCATCCTTCCTCATGCCGGCGTCCAAGCCGGGAATGCGGGTCACGCCGCTACCCTCCCTAATTCTCCTTCCGTTTTCAATCTCTTACCGTTATCAAACTGCACCGTCCTCACGCGGCCCTGTTACTCTTCAATCGCGATGTACCTGACGGACTATCTACGCTCCCATCGTCCTCAACCTCGCATGACACTAGCCCCTCCTTCTGGCGTCATTTTCGCCCCCAAAATGTCAACACGCCCCGCCTCTTCAACGAGTTACACGTTGTATACTGCTACCATCGAGCTTGCGCATCGGTACCCACACCTCCATCGCCAAATCGCTCGAAAACGCAGCTCTCACCGCAGCCGCCATTGGCGCCAATACCTTCCAGATTTTCTCCGCCAGCCCGCGCATGTGGCGCGCCTCGTCCCCCGCCGAAAGCGCCGTCAAGCTGCTCCACCGCGCCCGCAAAAAGCACGATCTTTATCCGCTGGTTATCCATGACAACTACCTCATCAACCTCGCCTCCTGCAGCCCAACGCTACGCGCGCAATCCACCGCCGCCTTCCGGGGCGAAATCGAACGTGCTCTTTTGATCGGCGCCGAATACCTGGTCGCCCATCCGGGCAACTGCAAAGGCCACTCGGTGGAACAAGGGATTTACGCCGTAGTTCAATCCCTCGCCGAAGCCGCCCGCGGGCTCGACCACCGAAAATTAACCGTCCTGCTCGAAAACACCGCCGGTTCGGGCGCCGCCCTGGGCAGCCACTTCGAAGAACTTAGCGTCATGCGCCAGTTCGCCGCCGACCTCACCGATCTAAAAATCGGCTTCTGCCTCGATACCTGCCACTGCCTTGCCTCCGGCTATGACCTCTCCACCGCTGCCGGACTCAAGCAAACCATCGCGCAAATCGACCAGCTCCTGGGCTTCGACAACATCCACGTCATTCACACCAATGATTCCAAGACCGAGCTCAATTCGCATGTCGACCGGCACGAACATATCGGACGCGGCTATATTGGCATAGAAGGATTTCGGCGCCTCCTCAACCATCCCAAGCTTCGCCAGAAAGCTTTTATCCTCGAAACCCCGATCGACCAGGAAGGTGATGACGTCAGGAATATCGAAACAATCAAGAAGCTCTGCTTATCTCACCGCCGACGTCGACCCCAAAGCAAGCAGCGGCATTCGCCAGGCGATCGTGGCGACGGCCCATAAGAACCTGATCATCGCCTATCACGTCCCTGATTTCACCGAAATCGGGGTTTGAGTGTACTGTCCCTAATTTCTGGATAGGATGGGAGCATGTTGGTTCCTTTGACGCCCATCCGGTGTCTACATCGCGCCGTGGACCTGTTCGGGAAGAAGATCGGAATCGTTTCCGGAGAGCGGCAGTTTACCTACGCCGAGTTCGGCGAGCGCTCCGAACGCCTGGCCACGGCTCTTAAGCAAAGAAGGCATCCAGCACGGCGACCGCGTCGCGTATCTGAGCTTCAATAATCACCAGCTGCTGGAAGGCTATTACGGCGTGGTGCAGGCGCGGGCGATCGTCATGCCGCTGAACGTGCGGCTCTCGCCGCTGGAGCTGATCAACATCCTGAACCATTCCGGCGCGCGGATGCTGCTGTTTGAAAACGATTTTGTGCCGCTGGTGGAGAAGCTGAAGCCGGCCTGCCGGGAGATCGAGCGCTTCGTCACGATCAACGACAAAGTTCCCGATCGCGGACCTGACTTACGAGGAACTGCTCGACAAGGGCCACGCCGAGCGCGCGGACATCTTCAGCTTCGACGAAAACGCCGTCGCCGAGCTGTTCTATACCAGCGGAAGCACGGGAACGCCCAAAGGCGTGATGCTGGGCCACCGCACGCTGTACCTGCACGCACTGGCGGTGGCCAGCCTGTTTCGAAGAACCGTCGAGACGATGGTGGATCTGCACACCATCCCGCTGTTTCATGCCAACGGCTGGGGACGTCCGCAGGCTTCGACCATGCTGGGCTCAAGCAGATCATGGTGCGGCGCTTCGAGCCGACCGGGGTTTTCAAGCTGATCCAGGAACATCACGCCACCGACATGAGCCTGGTGCCGACCATGGCCAATGCGCTGCTGAATGCGCCCGATCTCGGACAATTACAACTTGTCGAGCATGCGCAATATCACGCTGGGCGGCGCGGCGTCGTCGCCTGAACTGGTGGATCGCATGGAGAAGGCGTTCCATTGCGACGTATACGGCGGCTACGGATTGACCGAAACCTCGCCGCTGCTAACTTCGGCGCGACCCAAGCCGGGCTTGGAATACAAATCGGACGCCGACCGGCATCGCCGGCGCTCGATGGCCGGATGGCCGGTGCCGGGCGTGCAGGTGCGGGTGGTGGACCCGGAAATGCATGATGTTCCCGCGATATGCAGGCTATCGGCGAAGTGATTGCCGCGGGCGATCACATCATGGAAGGCTATTTCCGCGAGCCGGACGTGACTGCGTCGGTAATGACCGGTCCGTGGTTCCATACCGGCGATATGGCGGTGTGGGACGAGGACGGATTCATCCATATCGTGGATCGCAAGAAAGAAATCATCATCAGCGGCGGCGAGAACATTTCTTCGCTGGAGGTAGAGAAAGCGATCTTCGCCCATCCGGAAGTGTTCGAGTGCGCCGTGGTGGCGGCGCCGGACGAGAAGTGGGGCGAGGTCCCAGTGGCGGTGGTGGTGCGCAAGCCAGGCTCGGCACTGACCTCCGAGCAATTACTGGAGTTCCTGAAGCTGCGTCTGGGCAAATTCAAACTGCCCCGGGTGATAGAGTTCAGCGAGGAACCGCTTCCCAAGACCGGGACCGGAAAGATCCGCAAGCTGATCTTGCGGGAGAAGTTCTGGGTGGGCAAGGAAAAAAGAGTCCAGGGATAGTTGAAACCTCGTGGACGGGCAGTCTCGTCTTTAGCAGGAGGCCCTATGAAAATAGTGGTTTTGGCGTTGGGGTTAGCCGCGTTGGCGGCGGCTCAGTTTCCGGGCCAGTATCCACCCGGCCAGTATCCGCCGGGGCAATATCCGCCAGGCCAAGGTCCAGGCAGCCGAGGTTCGGGAATCCCGATGCCGCGGCGGGGCTCACAGAAGAGTACGGACCAGAAGCAGGCGGCCGCGCAGCCGCACAACTTCAGCGGCGTTATCCGGGAACTGACCGATAAATCATTTGACCTGGAAACCACCGACACGCGAATTTTGACGATCCAGATTCAATGAGACCACCACAAAACCGGCTGGAATGAAGACCGGCGACGGGGTGGATGTCGAGGCGACGCAGAATGCGGACGGCGTGTTCCAGGCCACGAGCATCAAAGCCAACGCGGAAGTGGCCCGGAAGATCGACCCCAGCGGCCAAGCGGCAGGCGTGGGGGCAGCGGAACCGGAGGAAGAGCGGACGGGTCCGCCGCCTACCATCCTGGTGAGGCCGGATCAGAACCGGACAGCTGAGGAGGCCGCCGAAGCTGAAGCGCGGCAAGCCAGCCGAGTATGCATCTAATAAACGGACGAGCGACGATGACGCCGCAGATGCACCCGACGCACGTCCGGCGGCGGCACGGGAACCGCGTGCGGCGCGAACCTCCTTTGCCTCCGGTCAATCCGCGGCAGGCGTTCATCGCGAAGGCCAGAGAGATGGCGGGCACTTTCGTGGAGGGACTGCCCAACTACGTATGCCAGGAGATGACCACCCGCTATGCCAGCGAAACCCGGGTCCCGAGCTGGAATGTCATCGATATCGTTTCAGCCGACGTAGTTTACGAGAACGGCAAAGAGAGCTACCGGAACCTGATGATCAACAGCAAGCCGACGAAAAAGCCGCCGGAGGAATCGGGCGCCTGGTCGACCGGCGAGTTCGGCACCATCCTGGCAAACCTGTTCTCGCCGGGGACAGATGCCGCTTTCAAGTTCGCCCAGGACGATACTATCGCCCACATCGCAGCTTCGGTTTATGACTTTCAGGTTACCCGGCAGCGCTCTTCCTGGAAGATCTGGGTGCCTGGCCAGTACATCTTGCCCGCTTATAAGGGCTCGGTCTGGATTGACAAGCAGAGCGCCCACGCGCTGCGCATTGAAATGCAGGCTAAGGATATTCCCGAGGAATTCCCTCGTGATTTCTGTCGAAACAGCGGTCGATTATCGACTATATAACTTTGGGTACGCCCGAAAAATTTTTGCTCCCGGTGCACGCGGAGGTGTTGAGCTGCGCGCGCGGTTCAAACGAGTGCGACCGTAACGTGATCGACTTCCGCAACTATCACAAGTTCACCGGCGAATCGACCATCAAGTTCAATCAGTAGCAGACGCGACCTGGAACAGCGGCCGGTACTTCTCCGGGAGCTTGAGGGGCCGCATATCCGAGCCGAGAAAAATGTGCCTGGTCTCGCCGGATGCCAACTCGCGCGCCGTGTCTGATTCGCAGATCCGATAGTGAAATTCGACCATGCGGGGATTGGCGCGCGCCACCCAGGTCTGGACGGCGATCTCGTCGTCATAACGCGCCGGAGAAAGATAGCGGCAATGCGCATCGACGACGGCTAAGCGGATGCCGTCCTGGAGTTCCATGTCCTTGTAGCAGATTCCGGCAGAGCGGCAATATTCGGCGCGGCCCAGCTCCATCCAAACCAGGTAGTTGGCGTAATATACGACGCCCATCTGGTCGGTTTCGGCATAGCGCACGCGAAAGCGGGCTTCATGAGAGGTCACCGCTGTATTGTAATTCGACGGAAGCGCAGCGCGCGGCTATCGATAGGCGGCGGCGTAGGCGGAGCGCTCACCCATGCGATTGGCGAAATATCCGACCACTTGCGTCATCTCGTGGAGCGCGCGCTTGCCGATGGACACCGAGAGCGGGCAGGCCAGCGCGTAAGACGCCTTCAAGAGCCTGAAGTTGAGCATGAGCATGGCCTGTTCCAGCCGATCGCCATTGGCCTGGAAGGCGGGGCCGTGAACCAGTAAATAGGTCAGCAGGCGGTAGTCATTTTCCAGTTTCGAGTGCAGGGTATCCAGATCGACCCGCTCGCGCACCTGAACCAGATCCTGCTGCACCTGAAGGAAGCGGAGCTGGTTTGCGGCGGCGACATCGCGAGTGTAATCCCGGGCTGACTTGGCGCTCAGGATCAACTGGCAGGTATAGCGAAGCCAGTAGATGAACAAGCTCACGGAAACGCCGGCCAAGATTAGGCTAAAAGTCATTAAGGTAGTTTTGGGAACCGTGTACCGTCTGTGCTGTATTTTTATCTGTGCAAAGAATATCATCGGGGGAAGGCCGGTACAAGAGTTTGCATTGTTATTAAGGTCATTTTCCAGAAAGGAGCTCAGGTATTTCCCTGTGTAGCGCGTTTGCGGAGGGCGTCCACCGCGTTGACCGTTATACTGGTGGTGTATGGCGAGTCTCGTCAATCTGAGCGTGCCCAAGCTCGATCCCGCGGCGCTGGGGGAAAAGCAGGAGAAGCTATTCGCCATCCTGGCTTCGATGGAGCGCGTGCTGGTGGCCTATTCAGGCGGGACGGATTCAGCCTATTTGGCTTGGGTGGCCGGGCAGGTGCTGGGCGAGAACGCGGTTGCGATCACGGCGGATTCGGCATCTATTCCCGAATCGCACAAGCGCGACGCCGAGGCTTTCGCGCGAGAATGCGGTTTCCGGCACGAATACATCGAAACGCTGGAGTTCGAGAATCCGGATTACGTCAAGAACGACCCGAATCGCTGCTTCCATTGCAAGGACGAGTTGTTTACGCGTCTGGAAGCGGTGGCGAAGGATCGCGGCGTAGGGCACATTATCTACGGCGTGAATGTGGACGATCTGGGCGACTATCGACCGGGACAGCGAGCCGCTAAGTTTCACGGTGTCGAGGCTCCGCTGGTGGACGCGGGATTGACGAAGCTGGAAATTCGGGAATTATCGCGATTGGCGGGCTTGAGCACCTGGGACCGTCCGGCGGCGGCGTGTCTGAGCTCGCGCGTTCCTTATGGGACGCCGGTGACGGAGGCGACCGTGAAAATCGTTGAACGCGGTGAAGAAGAGCTGCGAGCGCTCGGATTCCGCCAATTCCGGGTGCGCTTCCACGGCGAGCTGGTGCGTATCGAGGTGGCGAAAGAGGAACTTCCCAAGGCCTTGACTCCGGCGATGGCGCAGGCTTTCGTGGAGATCTTCAAGCCACTAGGCTTCCATTACGTCACGATCGATCTGGAAGGTTATCGGCAGGGCTCACTAAATTCAGTGCTGAAGCACTGAAACACATCGAGCGAGAAAGAAATCCGGCTCGGCACAAACGGTGGAGAAGGAAACAAGCACCGAGCCGGTGATATAAAAGCAGGACCTTCCTCCGAAGCAGTCCTGACTGAATCGAGAATGCCACACAACCTCACGAGCGCCAAGGTACTTTCAGGCGCTTTTTGGGACGCAAACGTACCAGGACGGCGAGGGAAGGCGTACTATTACGCTCAGGGTTAACGGGATAGTGGTGCGATTAAGGGACGGTGGGGCTATCAGTTACGCGTGCCGATGGTCTCGGTTCGGCCGGCCAGCGGTCGGACAGCGAGCCCGCCGCAGACCCCCACGCCGGTGTTCATGAGCGCGTTTAGCAGATTGTAGAGAACGGCATATACCAGTTGCTCATTGACGGGCTGTTTTCCGGGCAGGCGGAAGGAGGCCGGAAGCTCCTTGGTGATCTGGAGGCGGATGGAATGGGGAAGAGTATGACCGGAGCGGTCGCGCTGGTTGGCCAGAAAGATGGGGGTTTGGAGGACGGCGCCGGACTTTCCATCGACATAGAATTGGCAGCGTGAAAACCAGCCCAGGTTACCGGGGTCGGCTGCATCGAACAGGAGCAGGGGGGCTTGGCGATCGGCGGCCAGCAGATCCAGGCAAAGCGAGCGCTTGGTGTCCTCGATTTTGTATTCAAAGCCGGCCTGTTTCGCGATATTGGCAACAAAGTCGGGATCGAGCTCCAGCAATAGGAGTTTATGATCGCCCGCCTGCAGGACTTGCATGAACTTTCATTCTACCTGTTCCCTGCAGTCGGCGAAGAACGTCTATTTGGGTGTAGGCTACCGATATGGCCGCTGTTTCTGATTCGCCGCTGGCGCGCGTGGTCGATTTGCGACATCTGCGCTCCGGCGACCTGGATGCGCTGCTGGACGAAGAGACAGAGACGTGGCGGGAAACGCTGGACTGGGATTTCCGTGCATCGGCCGGTTTAGTGAGACGGTTCCTGGACATGCAGGCGCTTAACGGCTTCTCGCTGCTGGTGAACGCACGTCCGGTGGGTTATTGCTACTTCGTTTCCGAAGAACGGAAGGGGCTCATCGGCGATTTGTACGTTATGCGGGAGTTTGCGACGGTGGAAAACGAAGAGCTGTTACTGGGGACGGTGGTGAACAGCCTGATCAGGACGCCCTTCGTGCAACGGATCGAATCGCAATTGATGATGCTACGCACGGCTGCGCAAATGACGCTACCGGAGAAGCGCTATCTACGAGTGCATGTGCGCAACTTCATGGAGCTGGATCTTGCGTCGGGCATGACGCTGGCGCAAGGCAAGCTGCGGCAGCCGGTATTAATTGATAGCTGGAACGAGCGCAAACAGGACGAGGCCGCGTCACTGATCGCGACGGCTTATCAGGGCCATATCGACAGCGAGATCAACGATCAGTACCGCTCGCCAGCGGGAGCGCGCCGGTTCTTACTGAATATCATCCAATACCCGGGTTGTGGGAGCTTTTTCCAGCCGGCATCGTTCCTGGCGCTGGAGGCCCAAGGCGGCAAGCTATGCGGGTTGTGCCTGAGCAGCCTGGTGCAGGCCGACGTCGGACACATCACGCAAGTGTGCGTGTCCAAGACGGTTCGTGGAACGGGGTTAGGTTACGAGCTGATCCGGCGGGCGCTGGAATCCTTGGCCGGCCACGGCTGCCGGAAGGCCACGCTCACGGTCACGGCGGCGAATACGGAAGCCATCCAGCTTTATGAACAGATGGGATTCCAGAAGACGCGCAATTTTGCGGCTTATGTTTGGGAAGGGTTCCAGGGCGGTCAGCGGTAGCTGAAAGACTCGAAGCACGCCGGCTATTTGGCTGATGTTTTTTTGGCGGCCTTATAGTCGGCGACCAAGCGTTTCGCGATTTTGTCGGCGACATCAGCACTGGCGCCCATGAATTTGCCGCCCAGGCTTTCCGCGGTAGCGGACCAGATGACATCGCCATCTTTGACCAGGCGGACCGTCGCGATGGCCTCATGCTTGCGCTCTTCGGTGCGGTGGCTCTCGTTTTCGCCGATGGTGACCCATATTGCGATTGCTGCTGCTGCTGGCATAATTGCGGTGCCCTCGCTGCCGCCGCTGCCGATCTGCTGTGCGCGTTGATGCCCTCCGAGGACTGGAAGGTATCGGTGAAGACGTCGTCGTCGCCCGGCCCTTCAGCATCGCGTCGGCTTTGTCTTCGTCTTCGGTAATGATGAACTGCTTGGAGTTTGCAGACTGGTCATCAACAGGTCGCGAATCTTCAGCGCTGCGTCGCCGCCGGTCAGGATATCGATATAGATGCGGCGGACTTTGGCAAGCTGCTCGGCGGCTTCTTCCTCGGGCGTGGTCGTCGGCTCCGGATCGTCGAAGCGGCGCGAAGAATAGGACAGGTGCAAAAAACAAGGCATGGCTTACCCCTTGCCGCTTTTGCGCGCGTCGTCGTCCTGGAATTCCACTTTGCGGCCGGTGCGCGCTTCCAGGCTCACCAGCATGGCCGAATGTCGTCCTTGCTGACCTTGAAAACCATGGCTTGCTGGTGATTGTCTTCGTCGGAATAGCCGACGGTAAGAAAGTGCTGGCGCTTCTTGGCCAGCAGGAACAGCGGAGAAATGAGCACCGCGGCGATGTACCGCCGATCCACTTTCTGGCCGTACTCGATGAGATTGATCTTGTCGTAGGGAACGCGCCAACGGGCATTACGGAATAGAAGACGAAAAATTGCGTCATCCACGGCTTGCACCCGGCCGCCACAGCCGGTTGGAATTGCGGAAATTGTTCCGCCGACGTACTCGGCCTGGCTGCCGTTGTTGCCGCCTGCAGCCAGAAGCAGGGAGGCCAGCAGGCCGGCAGCGCGAGTCTTATGGGTGTCATACTGGAGTTAGTAGATTTATCCCGCAGAAACTCTCACCGATGCACGGCCGTCTGAGGTGGGCTACGTGAGGGCTCGGGTAAGGAAATATCTTGGCTGGTACGGCAAGGATGGTGCAATTAGCAGGAGCCGCGCGATTTGCGCGTGGGGCGGCACCCGAGTTCTTTCGCCAGTATCGCCGGGAAGGCAAGCGCCCGGTGGCGGCGGCGCCTTTTCTGCCGCATCCCAAACGATGGCCCGATCAGGGCTTGCATGCGGCATGGCTAGGCCACAGCACGGTGCTTCTCAAGATCGACGGGTTCACTATTCTCACCGATCCGGTGCTGGGCGAACGCTGCGGGGTGCGAATGGGGCCGGTCACGGTAGGGATCAAGCGGCTGGTGGCGCCAGCGCTGGTGCAGGCCCAGCTTCCACACATCGATCTGATCCTGCTATCGCACGCGCACTTCGATCATTTTGATCGGCCTACGCTGCGGAGTCTGGAGCGCGCGGGCACTACCGTGGTGACTGCTCCCAATACCAGCGATTTACTACGGGTGAAGCGTTACAAGAGCGTTCACGAAGTGGGTTGGGGCGAACGGGTGCGCGTGGGACCGGCCTCTATCCTGGGTATCCGTGTGAATCATTGGGGCGCGCGGTTTCGCACCGACACGCATCGCGGGCTTCAACGGTTATTTGATCGAGACGCGGCGGCATCGGGTGGTGTTCGGCGGCGATACGGCCATGACAGATTCATTCCGCGCGGTGCGGGGAGCGCGGCCGGTGGACCTGGCGATCATGCCGATCGGCGCGTACGACCCGTGGATCAATGTGCACTGCAACCCGGAACAGGCCTGGCGCATGGGCGCGGATTGCGGCGCCGAGTTCCTGTTGCCGATACATCACCAGACGTTTAAACTGAGCCGCGAGTCTTTTCTGGAACCGGTGGAGAGGTTCGTGGCAGCGGCTGGGAGCGGTCCGCAGCGAGTGGTAACTACTCGCGTCGGGCAGGAATGGTCCCAGGTTTAGGCGATCAGGCTATATCGATCTGGACAGGGTTCGAGGTCACGCCATCCACTGTGACGGTAACATTCACGACGCCGGCTCCATGCAGCGACAAAGGCAGCGGAACATTCACCTGATCGAGCCCCGGGAACTGCGATTGCGGGCCGGCGTAAAGGGCTGGAATTGTCACCGAGCCGATGGTAACAGTTACATTGGCGAGCGAGGATCGGCCACTAATTCCGGTTCCATAAAACGACAAGTAGACGGTAGCATCCACGCCCGGATCGATGGGAACCAGGCGGCAGCTACCCGGCGTATCTACACACTGAAAGACTGTGACGGGCCCCTGAGAATTGGTGGGAAGGACAACTCTGATCGCAGTGGCCGCCGCGACGCCAAGGTAATTAATTTCGAACAGCCCGGGCGCTACGTTTTGGATTTGAATGGGGGCCGAGGTTTGGAACGTACCGTCGTTGATCAGCACCATGGCAGCACCGGGGGCGGTTCCGGCAGGGATCTCGAAGTTTATCTGGGATGAAGAGACAAACAGGAGGCCGGCCGCGCGCGACACCGAAGCGGAGTCGGTTACCTGGATGGTGACTCCGGCGAGCGTAGTGGGCCAAGGCGTCGCCACGGCCGCAGCCGACTGCATGGCCAAGTTCATGCCGGTAGCGGTGGCCAGCGATTGGGGAGCAACACCAAGAGTTGAATCGGCTGCGGACGTGATGGTTAGGACCGGAGTATTCTGGGCGAAGAGCGGTGCTAAGAACGCAACAAAAAAGAGAATGCGTGATCGTGACATACGCAAATTACCCTTTTTGTTGATGTGATGGGCGCGGAAAGGTTCCAGGGCATTTATGCAACCAAAACACATTCCCCTTCGTTCTCCACATATGAGGCATATGCGGCTGCTATTCGGCTTCGCGCTGGGGGCAGTTTTGATCTTCCCAGCGTATGCCCAGGACGCGCGAGAGATCGTCCGCAAATCGGTGGAGCTGGACCAGGCGAACTGGCTGCGCATGAAGGATTACACCTGGATCGCGCATGAAAGCGAGCGGAACCTGGATTCGAGCGGTGCGGTGAAATCGGAAAAGACGGAGGCCTGGGAGACGCTGGTTCTTTATGGCCTGCCGCATCGGCGTATGCTGGAGCGCGACGGTAAGCCGCTGGCACCCGATGAGCAACTGAAAGAGCAAGCCAAACTTGACAAGCTGACCGCCAAGCTGCAGAACGAGACATCCGAACAGAGACAACGCCGGGTGACTGAATACGAAACACGGCGCCAGAAAGACCGCGATTTCCTGCGGGAAGTTACCGACCTGTACGACTTCCATTTGGAGGGCGAGCAGCAAGTGGACGGTCATGCCGCGTGGGTGATCTCAGCCACGCCCAAGCCCGGATATCAACCCAAGCGCCGGGATGCGAAGCCATTGCTCAAGATCCGGGGTAAAATCTGGATCGACAAAGCCGAGTATCAGTGGGTGCGGTTGGAGGCGGAAACGACTGACACGATATCGTACGGCTTGTTCATCGCACGTCTAAATCCGGGCGCTAAATTGGTTTTCGAACAGACCCGAGTTAACGACGAAGTCTGGCTGCCCAAGCGCGAATCCGTGAGTGGGTCTGGACGGCTGGGGTTGGTAAAGAAGATCGCCCTTGAACAGGAATTGATATGGAGCAACTACCGTAAGTTCCAGGTGGAATCGAAAGTAGTTGCGACGCAATAAGCGATGGGGCCCCAGGACCAGGTCGAGAGACCCCACCGCCGAACTCTAATGTTTCGCCGAGGTAGAGAAGCCGTGCTCGGTAGGTGGAGTGGGTGGGACGGCGCCAGGCTCGAACAGGTCGGACAGATCGGTAGCGTTAGCGGCATCGCCTAGAACTGGCCCAACGCGGAAGATTTCCTGGATGGTGCGCAAGTCGGAGGAATGCGTGAAATTCACGGGGCTCGCATAAGGGAGACCGTTCACGTTGCTGTGGGCATGCGGTGAGATGACGATCTCGCCTACGGTGTGATTAAAGTCGTCACGCGTTGTCGCCAGAGACGCCGTCCGATTCAGCTTCGTCCCACCACAGGATGATCACGCCATGGTTCTTGTAGGCGTTGGAGGCCATGATGACGGGCACGATCTGACTCAGGAAGTCGTCACCCTGCTTGATATTGGCAGCATCGCCGGTCAGCCCTTTGTAGCCCCCGCTGAGTGACGTATGCATATCGTTGTATTGGTTCGGGTGTAATCCAGTTGTAATCGGCTACGGTGTCATTCGCCAGATCGGTGATCAACTGCTGCAGCGGCGCGTAGTGCGTGGACAACGGATTGGCGGGAGTGGCATCGTTGCCGCCGTTGGTATCGGTGAAGAAGACCATGGGATTGTGTTTGGCGGCGTAGTTGAACTGGCTGGAGCCATTGTAGGCGTTGACAGTGCCGGGAGCAAAGAATCCCGAGAAACTGGTCAGCGGAACGGTCCACAGATCCTGCGGCAGAGGGACGTTGGTGAGCTGCCCGCCGCCGTTGCGAGTAAGATCAATGTCTTCCTGATAGGACCTCCAGGTATTTCCGGCTCGCTGTGAGTAAAGCGGCCAAGTGCTCAGTGGTGTTCTGATTCGTGCCACCGGTATAGGGGTCGTTGTCATTCAACACGCCGAAGTTGGTACCGGCTTCCGCCCAGAGATAGTTGGGCTCCGAAGGATGAATATGTGGATTGTTTCCGCTGGGAGTGGCCAGAACGTTGTGGTAGGCCGTGGCGTAAGAAACCTGACTCGCTGATGTCTACCACCGAGCCATTGATGACAGCAAACGCAGTTCCGTTCACCAGACTGTTAATGAACGGTGCGTTGGGATTCTGATAGATCTGCTGGATCTTGCCGATGAACTCGTTGGCCGGCTGGGTCCAGTTGTGATTCTCCATCGCGATCACGAAAACGGTCTTAACAGGAGAAGCGCTGGCGCTGGAACCGAATAATGCACCGAAGAGTGCGAGAGCGCCCAGGGCGGCGCGGTGTCTGACTGGCGACATTTGAAACGAAAACCTCGACTTGTAGGATTTGCGGACGGCGGCGGCTAGATGGCTGCTGGCCGCTAAATATATTTAGCAAGCCAGTTTTACAAAGCGATAACGGGGATATAACGGATCGAAAACTTTGAGCGGGCTCTTACGGGCGCCGGCCGCCTAATTCTTCGGCTGGAAAAGTGCGGCCTTTTCCCAGCGGACTCCCGACTTCCTTCACGGTCATTTCTACTTTGGAGCCCTGGACGCGTGTAAGGATTTGACCGAAGAACCAGCCCTGCTCGAAGCCTTGGCCTTTCAGTTTGCCACCCGAACTTCCGGCCTCGATATAGACGATGCCATCCTGCACCGCGCGGACGAATTGATGCCCATGGCCGCTGATGACGTATCGGACGCCATAGCGCCGGATGAGTTGATGAAATGGAAACTGACTGCTCTGAAACATCACCGGGATCAGCCAGAAAGGTTTGTGGAACAGAACGAATTTAGGATCGCGGCTTTTGTTCTGGGCGAGGTCCTGTTCCAGAAACTCCATTTGTTGGCCGCTCAGGTTTTCAGTCTGGCTATTATCGAGCACAGTAAAGTGAGCGTCCTGGAAATTAAATCCGTAGAAGGCGGGATGTCCGGTCTCTTTCTCGTAAATGCGGCGTGAAATGACCGACCATATATCGTGATTCCCGGGCGTAAAGAATTGCGGAAGCTTATAACGATTCCAGAGCGGCCGCAGCGCCGCCCATTCAGCCTCGGCGGTGGCGTCATTTCCGCCCTGAATGGTATCGCCGACATTGACGACGAAGTCGGGATGCAGCAGGCCGGCGCCGCGCCAGACGCTTTCATAGACCTGCGGCTCGGCATCGCCGGTGCGGTCGCCCAGGATGGAGAAGCGGAAATCGTTGCTGGGCTGGCTGGAGGCGGACGGTACGCCGATAGCTGTTACAACCAGCAACAGGGCGGCGCTCGCGGCCCAAAACCAGCGTAATCTTCCCACGGACATCATGGTAACAGTCGCATTCGTTAGAATGGTTGCATCACCCACATGTTCCGTCTTCTCCCCGCCGCCTTCCTCGCGATTACGGTATTTTCGATTTCCGGGTGCAAGCGCGCGGTGCCTGAAAACGTGGCGGCGACGGTGAACGGCCGAGTGATCACGTACGCCGACGTGGACAAACAATATCAGACGCAGTTCATGTCTTCGCCGGAGCACCCTAGCGACGATCAGATGATGATTCAGAAACTAGAGGTGCTGCGGACGCTGGTAGACAACGAGATCATGCTGCAGCGCGCCGAAAAGCTGGGGCTGATGGCGACCGATGCGGATGTCGAATCGAAGTTCACAGAGCTGAAGGCGCCTTTTACGCAGGAGGAGTTTCAGAAGCAGCTAGCGTCGAGAAAGATGTCAGTGGAGGATTTCAAGGCGCAGCTCAAGCGGGATCTCAGCATCCAGAAGCTGTTCAACAAAGAGATCACGTCGCATATTTCCATTTCCGACCACGACGTGAGCGATTTCTATACCTCCAACAAGAGCAGCTTCAATTTTCCGGAGCCGCAGGTGCACGTGGCGCAGATCCTGGTGACGCCCACGCCCGACCCCAACGTCCGGAATCTTAAAGGGGACAAGGCGCAGAACGAGGATCAGGCTCGCAAGAAGATGGACATGCTGCTGGCCCGGCTGAGGCAAGGAGAGGATTTCGGCGTGGTGGCCCAGAATTTTTCCGAGGACCCTACCTACGCGCCCAACGGAGGGGACCTGGGCTTCGTGCCGGAATCTGCGCTGGAGAAAGCCAACCCGGAGATTCGCAAGGCGATTCAAACTGCGTCGCCGGGCCAAATGACGCCTATCGTACGCACCTCGGAAGGCTATCGCGTGTTCAAGGTTTTTTCCAAAGAACCGGCGGGGCAGCGCGAGCTGGCTGATCCGCGGGTGCAGCAGAATATCCGGGAGACGCTGCTGAACCGGAAGGATCAGTTACTGCGCGCGGCGTATTATGAAGTGGCGCGGGATGAAGCGAAGGTGGTGAATTATTTAGCGATGACGGTGGCGGGGGCGCAGGAGAAGAAGTAGCGCCTGTAGGGCTCATTCGCTCAGCGCCAGGCTGCGAACAATCTTCTTCAAGGTCCGAACAAGCTTGATCTGAGTTGCGGTTTCCTTGCCAGTAGAGGAGCCTCGCCTTGAACAACTGACCGTGAAAATCAAAGTACCAGCTTAATGCTTCCAGAGGCGGATCGTCCTCGTCCGTTCGTACTTCGATGATAGGATTCATGCCCGCGCGAGCATCACGTAGTTCAAAGGTGCGCTTGGCAATGATGCTCTCATGGGCAGTGTCGGTTGTGATCCAAGCATCGAGTGTTTGTGGCGTCTCACGGAGGTGAAAAGCGGCCACGGGAGCTACCATGATCTCAGCGCCCCTTTGCGGTATGTACACAGCGTGTACTGCCGCAGAAGGCGGGAAACTCGTGATGTCTAAAGGATCATCCGGGCGTTTTGAACCCTTGTACCAGTTGGCCGGATACTGGACCGTATAACCGTAGTCCTTGCTTTTGAACATCTTCATAGGGTCTGCCGCCGAGGCAATAGCGGGAATCACTAACGATAAGCCAGCCGAGAGAAAAGCGTTCTTGACGAATCTGGGACTGCGCGCGGCGCAACTCTTTAAAGCCTTGCCGTGCATTAGGAGAAGTTAGTTTCCGGAGCCCTTGGGCTTGGACTTCGACGCGGGCATCTTCCGAATCTCTTCGAAATACTGCTGCACGTATTGCTGATAGGCGAGGGGGACTTCGTCGCGATTGATTTCGCTTCCGGCTTCGGCATGCTCGGCATTGCGCTGCGAATATTGGGTCTTCAACTGCTGCTTGCCGGAGGCGACTTCCACCATCACTTCGCCGGATACGTTCTGGGCGCGCTTGCCGATGATCTCGCTGATCTTGCCCATCGCGGCCAGCTCGGCAGCTTCGCGGGCGGTCTTATCGCCATCCTGTTTGCCGATGCCGCTCTTGCCATCGGGAGAATTGGGCTTATCCGTACTCTTGCCTTCGCTCTTGCCCTGCGCCGATTGCTGGGAGCCGTTCTGGGACTGCTGATCGCCCTGCGATTGAGCGCTGGCATCCCCCTCGGCCTGCTGCTTGTTCTGGGATTGCGACGAATTCGATTCGGGGCTCTGACTCTTCTGCTGGCTGGACTGCGATCCGCTTTGGGACTGGGAGCTGCTCTGCTTGCCGTCGTTCTTGTTAGGTTTGAGCTTAGCCATCAAGTTGGCGAGTGCGTCGCGCATCTTCTCGCTCAGGCTAGAGTTTTCGCCGGCGCTGCCCGATTGCCCGGAATTCTTCATGCCGGACTGTTCCTTGTCGTTTTTGGAACCACCCTCGGGCGAATTGGAGTCACCGGAATCGGTTCCAGCCTGCGTATTTTCGCCTTTGTCGGCGGAATCCAACGGATCTTGCCCGGGCGGAGGCTGCTCGGTGCCGGTAGCCTTGCTCTTGGCAGCGCCGTCGGGAGCAGCATCGGGATTGCTCACCTCGGGTTCATTGGCTGCATCCAACGCTGCATCGGGAGTGGCATTTGGATCGTCGGCTTTCGCGTCCCAAGGATCGGCGGCCGTGCCCTTGTCTTTATTGTCCCGCTCGAAAGGCCGCTGACCGCGGATGCGTTTGGCATCGGCAACGTCGCGCGACTGGCCCAGGAATCCATCGAAGCCGATGCGCACCAGCGACGGCCGAAGGTCCAGATTGTGGTTGATGCCGTAACGGACGCCGAACATGGAGCAAACAATCGCCGCCAGCGCGGCGTTGACGTAGAGAGTACGGGGGGTGAAGAAGGGCAGCCCGTGCTGGACGTCGGCGGAACGCGCCAGTGCTTCAGCGGCTTCTTTTTGCTGCTCGATGAAATCGGGGGATGAAACCGCGCGGTCGGAATGCTCACTGAAAAAAATTGCGGTGGACAACGAATCGTGAAAGCCAAGCTGCCGGTCGATGGATTGCGCGACTTGATAACGCGAGAGAACCTGGTTGCGGGCGCGATAGGCTCCGGCGGCCAGACTGATCACAAACAGAAGGACCGGCCAATACCAATTGAGAATCTGGGTGCCCAGGATCAGGAGCAGAATGGCACCGCCCAGTCCCAACGAGGCAGCGAAGGAGGCCTGGTGGAAAAGGAGATGGCGCACCTGTCGCATCCGGCCTCGCCGGACTAACTCCGTAAGTGCGCTGCGGTCACTCACTTATTAATTATCCCAAAAAAATGAAAGCACTGTCGTCCAGACAAACAATCCTATCAGATGAGACGCTCCACAATCACGACGTCGCGCCACTCGCCGTTGAGCTTTCCGTGCTTTTCGTAGGTGCCGACCTCGCGAAAGCCAAGCTCGCGGATCAGGCCGCGGCTGGCGACATTCTCCGGAAACACGCGGGAAAGAAGCTTCCAGAATCCAGCCTCCCGGGCGGCCTGGATCAAGGCATTGAGCGCCAGGCTGCCGGCGCCTTTGCGACGATACGCGCGCGCCACATACACGGAGGTTTCAGCGATCCCGGCATAGCATTCCCGCGGCCGGTATTGGGAAGTGGCGGCAAATGCGACCACATTACCCTGGTCTTCCACTACGACAATGGGATGGACACCGTCGAACCATTGGCGGATGTCGTCGGCGGATCGAAGCCGGGTCTCGAAGGTGGCGATGCGATCCTCGATGCCTTCGTTATAAATACGCGCCATGGAGGGGGCGTCCGCGGGCGTGGCGCTGCGGGTGGTACATTCCGCAGTCACCAGCGGCGATGGGCAGTGGACCGGGAAGTTGACTGAATTTGCGATATAGCACAGCGCATGCGCGCGGGCGTGGAGCGCTTCGGCTTCCGGAATACGGGCGGCGTCGGTTATAGTCATCACGGGATGCAAGGTGACTTCGGTGAATCGTCCCGATCCATCGGGCTGCTCTGCCATGACGCCCGAGGCGTGGTCGGAATAGGCGGTGATGGTGATGCCGGCATCGGCGCAAAGGTGCAGCATCCACAGCATGTGGCAGGTCGAAAGGGAGGATACGAGGAGCTCTTCGGGGTTGTAACGCGCCGGGTCGCCTCGGAAGGCGGCGTCGGACGATCCTAGGATGGGAGCGCTCTTGCCTTCGACGAAGATCTCATGATTGCGCTGGTAGGCGCGGTAGTCGGCGGTTCCCCGGCCGGTATTGCCGGTCCAGGTGGTCCGGATCTGATATCGATGTACTTTGCTCGCCACGGCCCTGAACTATTGTCCGCGGCTGGCAGGGGGAACGATTCCGTTCATGCGCGCGTAGACCACCGCTTGGCCGTAATGATCGAAGCTATGCCACATCAGCTCAGTCACCAAATTGATCCGCGTAGTCTTGCCATTTCCAAACGGCGATTGGAGCATGTCCATGGCATTGGAGGTTGAGATGGCCGAAGCCGCCCTATGTGCGTAGGCGAAGGCGTCCTTCAGGTATTTCACGGCCGCAGCTTTGTCGGCGATCGAAGCCGGGCCGTTTTCATCCTGGCCCATCTCGCTGGGATTTTTCTCACCCAGAGCGCCGGCGGAAATGCCGTAGAGAGTGGCGGCGATGTGGGTCATCTGTTGCGAAAAAGAGCGGACGTTCTTGAATTCGCCGGCGGTGGGGCGAAAGCTGTACTTGTCGGCGGGCATGGCCTCCGCCAGCCCTACAATTTCGCGCTCGGCTGAGCGGATCTGGTCATCCAGAACCTTGCCCATGCTGGCCTGCGGCGCGTCGGCTCCGAAGATCATCGAGGCGCCGGCGGACAGCGCCAGCGTAAACAGAAATCGGGTCATGCATCCTCCCATTGGATAAAACCCATTATAGGGGACGAACCGCGGCGCCGATTGTCACGCGGGGAGCACGACGTGGGCCAGCGACGTCCAAATGAACATCGCGATGCCTCGCGCCAGACGAGCCAAGACAATGCTCTTCGCCATAATTGAAGCCTCCAGAAAGGATAAGATACTCTCCAGAAAGCAAATTTTCAAGCATGCAGCGTACTGCCTTGCTAGTGACGGGAATCTTGGCCGGCGCCATAGGCTTGCTCGCGGAATTAGGCGGCTCTTCGCTGGCTTCGCCGGACCATCCCGCAATTGAATACGCGACCAGGCCGACCACCGACGCGGTGGCTAAACTGAATCGCCAGATCCAGGGCGGACAAGTGCAGCTCAAGTTCGAAGGCGTGCAAGGCTATCTGCGGTCCATTCTGAACGCGCTGGATATTCCCATTGAATCGCAGATGGTGGTGTTCTCGAAGACCAGTCTGGAGATGCACCTGATCAATCCGCACAACCCTCGCACGATTTTCTTCAACGACCAGGTGGCTATCGGCTGGGTGCCGGGCGAGCCATTTGTCGAAGTCATAGCGGACGATGCGCGCCAAGGCGTCATTTTTTATACGCTGGATCAGAAAGCCGCGGAGCGGCCCGAATTCGTGCGCCACGACGACTGTCTGGTCTGCCACGAATCTTATTCGACCCTGGGCGTGCCGGGGATGCAGATACGCAGCGTGTTCACGGCGCCCGACGGACGGCAGATGCGGCAGTTCGGCGACTACACTTCCGATCAGCGGAGTCCTTTCGAAGAACGCTGGGGAGGGTGGTATGTGACGGGCAAGCAGATTCCCATGCGACACCTGGGCAATGCCATGGTCACCGCTCCGGATACTCAGGAGCCAGCCAAAGGAAAGCCTCCGATGGGATCGATGCAGGTGAAGCTGGAGGCGGGCACTTATCTTTCTCCGCATAGCGACATCGTGGCGCTGATGGTCTTCGATCACCAGGTGCAAATGATCAATATGCTGACGCGGGTCGGCTGGGAGACTCGTTTTGCACTGTACGATCACCACGATCTTATGGAGGGCCTGCTGCGGGACGGTTCCAAGGAACTGGTGGACTATCTGCTGTTCATCGATGAAGCGGCGCCGGGCGGCAAGATCGAGGGCTCATCGGGGTTTGCCGAAAAATTCACCGCGCTAGGCCCGCACGATCAGAAAGGCCGGTCTCTGCGCGAATTCGATCTGGAGCGGCGGCTCATGCGCTATCCGTGCAGCTACATGATTTATACCGAGGCCTTCGACGGACTTCCAGCGGAAGCGAAGCAGGCGATTTACAAGCGCATGTGGCAGGTGCTGTCGGGACAGGAAAAGGACCCGCGGTACGTCCGGCTTTCGTTGGCCGACCGCCAGGCCGTCGTCGAGATTTTGCGCGATACGAAACCGGACTTGCCGGAATATTTTCAAGCGGTGGCGCGCTAGCGTTTGGCCGGCTGCTCGGCGGGCGCGACATGCACTACTTCGCCGGAAGTGAGCGAATCCGGTGGATTCAAGATGACCTGGTCGTTGGCGTCGATGCCGGAGACGACCTCGAGCTCGGTGCCGTAATCCTTGCCGACGATAACAGGAACCAGCTCCACTTTGCCGCCCGCTCGCACCACACCCACGCGCAGTCCTTCGCTGCGGAAAAGGAAGGCGTTTACGGGCAAGATCAACGATCGGGCCGCGGCGGGGATGGCCAAGTGGACTTCGGCATAGGCTCCCGGCTTTAGTTCGCCAGAGGCATTGTCGACATCCACCTCGGTAAGCAGCGTGCGCGTTCCGGTATCAATCGACTCGGCGTTGCGAACGAGCATACCGTGAAAGCGACGGCCTGGGAACTCGGCCAGCGTGAGTGTCGCGGCGAGGCCGGGGACGGCGGAGCGTGAATAAGACTGCGGAACGTTCACGTATACGCGGAGCTTCGCGGTGGACGCGATATGAAACAGCTCTTGCGTGGGCGTACCAGCACCGGCATTGATGAGCGCGCCGACGTCGGTATTGCGGGCCGTGATCACACCATCGAAGGGCGCACGCACGGTGGTGTAGCGCTGCATTTCTTCCAGACGCCCGACATTGGCTTGCGAGGCCACAATACTGCTGCGAGCAGCCGCAATGGCCTTTTCCAACGACTGGACACTGGCGGCTTGAGCCTGGTACTGGGCCTGATACTGGTCGTTTTCCTGACGGGAGACGACGCCCTTGCCGGCGAGATTGCGCCAACGGTCGGCCGTGACTTTGGCGAGTTCTTCATTGGCCTTGCCCTGTTGGGAATTGGCGAGTGCCTGATCGAGCGCCGCCTGGGATTGCTGGACGTCAGCCCGCGCCTGGCGGACCTGCTGGTCCAGTTCGGGCGCATCGATTTCGGCCAGCACCTGCCCGCTCTTTACCCGCGCGCCGATATCGGCGTACCAGCGCTTCAAATAACCGCTGGCTCTGGCATAGATGGGCGAATCCATGAAGGCCTGGATGTTGCCGGGGAGCACAACTTCGTCGGCGAGGGCTCCGGGCCGGGGATGGATGACAGCTACGGTCGGCACGGCCAGCGCCAAGGTTTGGTCTTTCACCGCGGCTGCACTCTGAATGCGGGAACTGATACCGCGAAAAACGACCCAGCCGGCGATCAACACCACCAGCGCGACCAGCAACACTGCTTTCAACGCGCGCACACCACTGGAGGGCTTGGGAGGCTGAGAACGCAGCCGGACGGCTGGTTCCGCGTCAATCACTTTGGCCGGGCTGCGCGGCGGTTCACGATCTAACATTGTTCTCCTGGCTGCGTCGGTGCAAGAGGCTGAACACGGCGGGCACAAAGAATAGCGTCGCAATGGTGGCGAATATCAAGCCTCCGATCACAGCACGTCCGAGCGGCGCATTCTGCTCGCCACCTTCGCCCATTCCTAAAGCCATCGGAATCATTCCGATGATCATGGCTCCGGCGGTCATGAGTACGGGGCGGAAGCGCGTGAAGCCGGCCTCGAGCGCGGCCCGAGTGGGGTCGCCATGCAGGGCCAGGTCTTCCTTAGCGAAGCTGATCACCAGAATACTGTTGGCCGTGGCGACACCGACGCTCATGATGGCGCCCATAAGAGCCGGGACGCTGAGGGTAGTGCGGGAAACGAATAGAAAGACGATGATTCCGGCCAGCGCCGCGGGCAGCGAGGTAAGAATGATGAACGGATCCAGCCACGACTGGAAATTCACCACAATTAACAGGTAGACCAGGACGATAGCCAGCACGAGGCCGGACAGTAAACCTTGAAATGAAGTTTGCATGGTCTCGATCTGGCCGCGCACAAACAATTGGGATCCGCGCGGCAAGCTCTTGCGATTCTGGTCCACGATGCGATTGATATCGCGCGCCACGCCTCCCAAATCCCGGTCTTGAACCGATCCAAAAATGTCGATGGCGCGCTGCAGGTTGTAGTGAGAGACCACGGCCATGCTGGGAGCGCGGCTGGTGGTAACGACGTCGCTCAAGATTTCCGGGCCGCCTGGCATTGGACCCAGAGATCGAAATATTTCCGAGATCGCCAAGAGAAGTGACGTCATACTGCGGGGTCTGCGTTACTACGCTATAAGTAACCCCAGTCTTGGGATCGAGCCAGAAGGACGGCGTGGTCTGAAAGCTGCCGCTCAAGGAGACCAGCAGGCTATTGGCGACATTCAACTGGGTAAAACCGCTCTCCATCGCCTTGGTACGATCCACCGTCGATCTCGATGCGGGGCTGATCGAAGAGCTGGTGAACGCGAAGGTCCACGGCGCCGGGCACGGTTTGCAACTGGCGCAAAAGATTTGTGGCAAAGGCGTGGTTGGCTTCGACGTTGGGACCGGACACTTGAACGTCAATCGGAGCCGGCAAACCGAAGTTCAGAATCTGGCTGACGATGTCGGACGGAAGGAAATAGAACGACACGCCGGGAAACTCGCGCGGAAGAATCCTGCGAAGCTCATGAACGTACTCGTCGGTGGGACGATGCCCCGGCTTCAGGGACACGAGCACATCGGCGTCCATGGTCCCGATCGGCGCCGAGTTGCTGTAGGCCAAATTGATGGAACTGTAGGGGAGCCCGATGTTATCGATGATGCTGGACAATTCGGAGGCGGGGATGGCGCGCCGCATGGCGGTCTCGATCGAGGTCGCCCAGCCGCGCGGTTTCCTCGATTCGGGTGCCGTCTTGGCGCGGAAATGTAGATTAAACTGGCCGGCATCGGTGCTGGGAAAGAAATCCTGACCCAGCCAGGGGAGCAACAGGAAGGCGGCGGCGCAGACCATCAGAAATGCGGGAAGAAAAAGCGCCCGGCGACGGACACAACTTTCCAAGGTCCGGAGATAAGCGGCCCGGGACGCTTCAAAGGCGCGCTCGAAACCCCGTTGCAGCCGTCGCCGCCAGGTTCCAGGAGCGCGGTTCAGCGTGCTGATGAACACCGGCCTTGAGCAGATACATCGCCAGCGTCGGGACCAGGGTACGCGAGAGAACATACGAGGCGAGCATGGCAAACACCACGGCCTCAGCCAGCGGAACAAATAGATAGCGGGCCACGCCGGTCAGGAAGAACATCGGCAGAAAGACGATGCAGATGCACAAGGTGGAGACCAGCGCCGGTAGGGCGATCTGCGCGGCGCCATCCAAAATGCCGGTGTGCAGATCTTTGCCCTGATCGAAATTGCGGTCGATATTTTCGATGGTGACGGTGGCGTCGTCCACCAGAATTCCGACGGCCAGCGCCAGGCCGCCCAGGGTCATGATGTTGATGGTTTCGCCCAGAGCGCTCAACACACAGATGGAAGTGAGAATGGAAAGCGGAATCGAGACCGCGATGATGATAGTGCTGCGCCAGCTGCCTAGAAACAGGAGAATCATTATGGCGGTCAGACAAGCCGCGATGATCGCTTCGCGAACCACGCCATTGACTGCGGCGCGCACAAACAGGGACTGATCGGCGATCTGCTCGATCTTGAGATCGGGCGGCAGCGTGGCGGCAATCTGAGGGAGCATGGCGCGCACATCCCGGACAATGTCGAGGGTGGAAGCAGCGCCAATCTTCATGATCGTCAGCAGGGCGCTGCGCTGGCCGTCGCGGCGGACGATGTTGGTTTGCGGCGAATACCCATCCCGAACGTTAGCCACATCGTGAACATAAATGGTCGCGTTTCCGCTCGGCCTTAACGGGAAGATCGTTGAGCTCCTGAACCGTTTTGGGGCTGGCGTTGAGGCCGACGTCGTATTCGAATTGCCCGATTTTGGATGTGCCCGAGGGCAGGACCAGGTTCTGAGCGCTCACGGCGTTCACGATGTCGGCCGGCGAAAGACCCTTGGACTGCAAGAGAGCGGGCTGGAGATCGACCATCACCTGCCGCTGCTTTCCGCCGTAGGGCCAGGGGATGGCCGCACCCTCCACGGTGGCAAGCTGAGTGCGAATGCCATTGGTGGCATAGTCGAAAAGCTGCTGCTCCGAAAGCCCTCGTTCCAGATAGCGCCAATTGCATGATCGGAACGCTGGAGGCGCTGTAGACGATCATGCAGGGCGGCGTGGTTCCCGGCGGCATCTGGCGGACGTTGGCGGTGCCGACGGCGGTCAATTGCGCCATCGCCATGTCGATTTTGGCGCCAGGGTGGAAAAATACCTTGGTGATACTGCGGCCGTTCACCGTCTGCGATTCGATGTGCTCAATGTCATTGACCGCGGTGGTGAGCGAGCGCTCGTACTGCGAACCGATCCGCTCCTCCATTTCTTCGGCGCTCAAGCCGGTGTAGTTCCAGAGGGCGGCAATCACCGGTATATTGACGTTGGGGAAAATATCGGTGGGCGTCCGCATGATCACGAGCGGGCTGACCAATAGGATCAACAGCGCCAATACGATGAACGTATAGGGCCGTTTCAGGGCAATGTTAACGATCCACACTTATTCTTTAGGGCTCCCTTGGGGGTCAACGACTGTGCGTTTATACCAGTGTGCCAAAAAACGGGGAGTAGCTGGATGGAGCGAGCCTACGCGGCGAACCGCAAGGTTTCCAGATAGCCCTGCTGTTGGCCGTCCAGGTCCGCCAGCGCTTCGGGATCAATACTGGTTAGCCGGCAGGCCGTCCGCATGCGGATAGCGGACGGAAGATCCTCTTCCGATTCGCAGGTGACTTCAGCCAGGTACAGCAAAGATGCGATGGTGGACGGCGAGCGTTCGGGGCGATGATGCCAGCGGACCGCTTCGACCAGATCTTGGGGAAACTTCCATTGCGCCACCGTTTGAGCGCCCACTTCACCATGACAGAGTCCGGAGAGACAGATCTCGACTTCGACGGCGGGGCAGCCCCGGTCGGTGAGACGATAGAAGCGCTCCAGGAATGCAGCAGGCATGATGGAGAAGGCCAATCTCCCGACATCGTGGACCAAGCCGGCCAGAAAGGCCTCGGAGGGATCCAGGGGCATACCCGAGTGCATAGCCAGCCGTTCGGCGCTCTGGGCGACATCGAGAGAATGATTCCAGAGCTGATGCATCCGCATGGACGCGAAGTTGGAGCGGAAAGTGGCAGCCAGCAAGACTTTTCTGGTGGCTTCGACTCCCATGTAGGAGATGGCATGACGGACGGTGCCGATGGAACTGCGGGGACTGTAGTAACTGGAGTTGGCGGTCTGGATCAAGAGCCCCGACATGACGGGATCGAGCAAAGCTGCTTTTTCCAGTTCGCGAACGCTTAATTCCCGGTTCGAAACACACCTTACGACTTCCTGGGCGGCACGCGGGAACACGGGCAGATGATCGATTACGCGGCTGACGTCGGCGCGGCTGGTGACTTGTAAATAGGAAAAAAGCGTTTCTACGGAAGGGTTGACGGATTGGTCCGCCGCTTCAGAGTCCGCGAGCGGCTCAGCCTCAAAGAACTGATCGAAATCGTCACACATCTCCAGCACTGCTGCCAGCTTTACCATAGAGGCATCGGTGCCCGCCTGGTTTCCCCAGAAGGCCTGCAAGAGTTGCGCGACTTGCTCGGGGAACAGCGCTTGTCCTACTTCTTCTAACTTCAGATCCTCGACCAGACGGTGCCGGCTGGTGTCGGATAAGATGACCTGCGAAAAGTGATGCCACAGCGCGGCCTGTTCCACCAAGCGCCGTTCCGAGGGGGACAGCCCCAGCGCGCCAGCCAGTTCTGAGGACCACGCCGCCACTCGCTGGCAATGCGCCTGAATACCAAGGTCGCCTCTTCCATCGAGCGACCCATGAGGGCCATGATCCATATGGCGTTCTTATCGACCAAAACCAAACAACTTTTCAGAGATGACCGGCGGGATTCGATAGGCGCAGAACAAAATGGCGGCCAAACGGGGATAACCGAACGGAAGCGTAATGGCAACAGGGGACAACCACGCGCGGCCAATTCCCAGTACGAGTAACCAGGTGAGTACCAAGCGGAGTAAGCAAGGTATTTAACATGTTTCATGTAACGATTTTGGAAGAATCGCGATAAATGGATGAAACGCCCCGCTAAGGAGCGCGGTCTATATTCCGTGGCAGGCTGCTCGTTTGAGACTCCTGTTGCCGCGTCCTCTCCCTAACCACAACTTTCTACTTGCCTGGAGAATATCGTGAAAACGACAAAAACGTCTTTGCTCCGCCTCGCGGTTCTGGCGCCGGTCCTGCTGTGTTCCATCGGCGCAACGCACGCACAAAGTGTCTCACTGACGGCCAACCCGCCTCAGCTTCTATTTAACGGCCCGTCATCTCCGACACAACCGCTGCAGATCACGTCTTCGAGCGGACAAACGAATGTCACGGTAGCGGCCTTCTCCGACACAAACTGGCTGCAGGTGAGCCCCACCAGCGGCACTATTAACGGCGCCAACCCGCTCGTTTTAGCGGTGTCGATCAGTTCCCCGGCACCCACCACCACGGATGTGGGATTCATCAATATCAGCACTTCCGGAGGGTTCCTTTCCGTTCCGGTGGTGTTCAATCCCAGCACTACCGGCGGGATCAGCCCGCTTTCAACCAACCCGAATTCGCTGAGTTTTAATTTCGCGGCCAACAGTACGGTGCCTGCGTCGCAGGCTGTCACGGTCTCGAGCAGCAGTTCCGCAATCAACTCATTTACAGCCACGCCCATAACCAGCAATGGTGGAGGTTGGCTTACGGTTGCGCCTTCCTCCGGCAGCAGCCTGCCCAGCACACTTCTGGTGACAGTGAATCCGGCCGCACTGCAAGGCGGAGGCACCTTCAACGCGGCGATCGCGATCAATGCGCCCGGATCAAACGGGATCACGCTGCCGGTGCTCGTTACCGTGGCCGGAACGCCGGCCATAACCGTCAGCCAGACCCAACTGTCCTTCGGCTATCAAATTGGAACCAGCCAGCCGCTGCCACAAAACCTATCGATCAACAGCAGCACTGGCGCGAATGTCAGCTTCACAGCGTCCGCCACCACTACGACCTGCGGTAATAACTGGCTCGTGGTATCGCCGCAAACAGGAGCCACGCCCAGCACCTTGAGTGTGCAGGTGAATACGTCCAGTCTCAGCGCGGGATCGTGTAACGGCACCATTACCATCTCCGCGCCAAGTGCATCCAATCCCAGTGTGACCATTTCCGTAATGCTTTTGGTCAGCACGAATCCTCTCCTGCAAGTTCCCAGTATCGGGCCGACCTTCACATATCAGGTTGGAAGCAGCACCATACCGGCCGTGCAAAACGTGTCGATCACCAGTTCGACCCCCGGTGTGAATTTCACGGCGACTGCCTCGGCTGCTTCGGGATTACCGGCCTTCCTGCAGGTAAATCCGGCATCCGGCACAACACCGCAGGCTTTAGCGTTGTCGCTGAATCCGCAGGTCCTGGCGACGCTTGGTCCAGGGACCTACACGGAAACCGTGAGCGTAGCATCGGCGGGCGCAGGCAATTCCCCGCAAACTTTCCCGGTCACGCTGGTGGTTGGCAGCAATCCGGCTCTGACCTTGACGCAGCAGTCGCTGACGTTCAATTATGAAATCGGCCAGACGACGCCATCGCCCCAAACCATAATTGCCAGCAGCACGGGCGCACCCCTGGCCTACCAGGTGGCAGTGAGCACTACTAGTTGCCCGGGCTTCCTGTCCGCTTCGCCGGCCGCGGGGAACACGTTCTCGCCGGCGCCTCAGACGCAAAACCAAGTGGTGGTTGCGGTGAACACCGCCAGCCTCACACCTCAAGTCTGCAGCGGCAGCGTAACCCTGTCCGTTCCGGGCACGAGTACGGCCGTGGTCGTGCCAGTGACGCTGAACGTCAGCAATACGGCCCTTCTAAATGTGGGGCAGTCCACGATCAACGTAACGGCCCTGGTTGGAGCGGCGGCTACAAGCCAGACGATATCTGTCAGCAGCACCGATCCGACGTCGCTTCCATTCACCGCGGTTGCAAGCACCAACCCAGTTGGGTTGACCTGGCTCGGTGTGACTCCCAACACAGGCCAGACGCCGAACAATCTGAAGGTAACCATCGATCCGTCGAATCTCGGACCCGGAACTTACACCGGATCCATCACGGTATCGAGCACGGCGGCCAACGTTCCGGCGCAGACCATTCCGGTAAACCTGACAGTCGTCGCGACGACAGCCAGCGCGAGTCCGGCCAGCGTCACCTTTACACAATCCGGCTCTCAGCCGGCTTCTCAAACCGTTCAGATCTCGGGCGTGCCGGCGGGGACCACGATCGGCGTGCAGACCACAATGCTCAATGGGTCGGGCTGGCTCACTGCGTCGGTTTCCGGGAACGTGGTGACTATAAACGCCAACGGCTCGCAACTTCCGCAGGGTGCATTCCAGGGCGTAGTTACGGTGTTTGTGCCGGGGGCCGGAAACAGTCCTCTGTACATTCCAGTGATGCTCAGCGTCGGCCCAGCGCCCACCATTTCGGTTACGCCGACTACGGTGAACTTCACATACGCCTCCGGGTCGGCAACGCTTCCGGCGCCGCAGGTCGTCCAGGTGACCAGCACGGGCAGCGTTACGTTCAACGCGACGTTTGCTCCTGCCGCCAGCATTGCAAATCGCGGCAACTTCATTACGGTGACGCCGTCCAGCGGCACAGCGCCGGCCAGCATTACGCTGGGCGTGAATTCGACCATCCTCGCCACGCTTCCGCAGGGTAGTTACCCGGGAACCGTCACGATAACCTCGCCAGGCATTGCCAGCCAGACTGTCAATGTCACGCTAACGGTCGGAGCCGCACCGCCGCCAGCAGTCATGGCCATCACGAATGCGGCCAGTCTACAGTCCGGACCGATTTCTCCCGGGGAGATCGTCAGTCTTTTCGGCACCAACATCGGACCGGCATCGCCGGCCGGCGGTATCTTGTTCTCTTTGACGCCCAACGGTACGGTGCCGACCAGCCTGGGCGGCGTCTCAGTGACCTTTAACGGCGTCGCCGCGCCTCTGCTGTTCGTTTCGGCGCTTCAGATCAACGCGATCGTTCCTTACGAGATCGCGGGACAGACCACCGCCATGGTGGTAGTGCAGTTCGGCGGGTCGACATCCGCAACGCTGCAGGCCAATGTCGTAGCTACCGAGCCCGCTATCTTCTCGCTCAGCCAAGGCGGCAACGGGCAAGGCGCAATACTCAATCAGGACTATTCGGTGAACGGGAGCACTCATCCGGCAGCGGCGGGTAGCGTCATACAGATCTTCGGCACGGGCGAAGGTCAGTTAGTGCCGGCAGTAGCGACGGGTTCGGTGACTCCTGGAGTCGCGCCGTTCCCGAAGCCGACCGCAACACCTATTAACGTGACAATCGGGGGCCAGCCAGCCCAGATTGAATATGCCGGGGAGGCGCCCACGCTGGTCTCCGGTGTCATTCAGATCAACGCGATTGTCCCAGCGGGACTCGCCTCGGGCAACCAGCCAGTGGTGATTACCATCGGGGCCGGGAAAAACACGACGCAGACGATCACGGCCGCAATACAGTAACGGGACCGCACCGGCGGGCACCGGATTCTTCTTCGATGGGTGGGGCATGTATCATGTATGCCTCACCTGTGGAAGAATCATATTGATAGGAGCGACCCGCCTTGCCTCTAAGTAACTCCATCGGAGTCACCGTTCCGGTGCGCACTCCGGGAAGCGTCGCCAAGCTATTCGGCGATCTCAAAGTGCGGCCCAAGCTGATGGTGCTGCACAACCTGTTTTTTACGATTCTCGCCGTCGGCGTGTACTTCGCGCTTTACCCCTATTTACCGGAGCAAGCCAAGACCAACTTCTTTATCGTGCTGGGCGGGATATATATTCTCGCAGTCCTGGCGCTAGAGACGACCATCATGCCGCTGTATGTATACCGGCCGCTGCGGCTGATGTTGAACGCCGACCAAGCCACCCAGCATGGCAATCGCGAACAGGAAATGATCGACGAGCAGATGATCCTGGGCGACGAGATCGGTCAAATCATGCGTTCACGCAATGCGACGATCCTGGACCTGCGCAAGCGCGAGGATGAGTTGGAGGAGGCTTTACGGCGACTCGAGGCGCAGGACCGGTTGGTGAGTCTGGGGCTATTGAGCGCCAGTGTGGCGCATGAATTGAATACGCCGCTTACGGTGCTGCAGGGTTCTATCGAGAAGCTCACCGAAACCACGTGCGACGCCGCCACTCTGGAGCGCCTGGCCCGCATGCTGCGGGTGACGCAACGAATCCGCAAGATCAGCGAAAGCCTGGTGGATTTCTCGCGGGTCCGCAAGCAGCACCTGGAACCTGTTCCGCTGCGGCACTTAATAGATGACGCCTGGAGTTTGGTTGCCATCGACGAAAAGGCCGCGGGCGCGCACTTCGAGAATCTGGTGGGGGCGAATGATGTGGTAACCGGAAATTCCGATCGCCTGATCCAGGTCTTCGTCAATCTGCTGCGCAACGCGCTATATGCCATCCGGCCCTCGGGGCGGATTGCGGTTAATTCGAGACATCTAAACCGGAACGCGCAGTCCTGGATCTCGGTCAGCGTGGAGGACGACGGGCCGGGTATTCCTTCCGACGTTCTGCCCGATATTTTCGAAGCCTTCGTATCCAGCCGCCTGGATGCCAATGGGACCGGTTTGGGTTTGACCGTCGCCGAGGGCATTGTTCATCAGCACGGCGGCACGATTGCAGCATCCAATCGCATCGAGGGGGGCGCGTGCCTGGAAGTCGCTTTGCCGGTCTCCGAGCCGCGGCGAGCGGGGAGCCACGCATGAGCATCAAGACCGTTGCCGAGCAGACGCCCGAAACTCAAAACCCGAACGGACTGGTGGACCTGGCCATTCTGGACGACGATCTCGATTTTTGCAATTACCTGGAGGACGCGCTCAAAGATGACGGGCTGTACGTCATCAGGACTTTCGCGCATCCGGCAGGTCTTTTTGCGGCCTGCGAGCAGCGCCTTCCGGACATCGTTCTCCTGGACATGAAGATGGGTGAGTTTAAAGGCGACAAGGTCCTGGAGCAATTGCAGAGCGCCTATCCGGGCCTGTGCGTGATCATCATCACCGGATATCCATCGCTGGAGGACATGCGCGCCACTTTCAAAATGAAAGTGTTCGACTATATATCCAAGCCCTTCTCGCTGGCGCAACTTCGCCAGACATTGCTGAATGCAATCGAGAAATTCGGACTCGGCCGCGCAACGCAGAACCGGCTCCGCGAACGGCTGGGCCATCAGATCAAGATGCTGCGCGTGGAACGGGACTGGTCGCTGAAGGATCTGGCCGCGGCAACCAAGCTAAGCATCTCGCAGATCAGTTCCATCGAACGAGGCGCCAACCTGCCGAGCGTCGAGAGCCTGCTGGCGATTTGCCGCGCCTTCGATAAGCGACCTTCGGAAGTGCTGGCGGCAATTGATTTCTAGCGCAGCATGCCGTCGCGCGACGAAGCCCAACACTGGGCGGCGAATTTTACCGCGTCGCCCCAGGAAGAAAAAAGCCGCGAGCTGATCTTGGCGCTGCTCGAAAATACGGAGGCTCCCTTCTCGCGCAACCAGTTTCATCCCGGCCATATCACCTGCACTGCCCTGGTGCTCCATCCGGATGGCCAGCGCGTTCTGCTGGTCCATCACCATCGGTTGCGACGATGGCTCCTGCCGGGTGGCCACGTCGAAGAGAGCGACCAAGGGTTGCCGGACGCTGCCCGGCGCGAAGCGGTGGAGGAAACGGCGGTGCGCATCGCGCCTGGAGCCAGCGCGCGCCTGGCTGGTTTGGACGTCCACGGAATCCCGCCTCGAAAAGGCGAGCCTTTTCACCTGCACCATGATTTCATCTTCCAACTCGCAGCCGAGGCCGACGACATCAGCAGCACCGAGGAGGCGCCTGAAGTGGCCTGGTGCGGAATTGACGAAACGGGGCGGTACGATCTTCCGTTCGCCATTATCGCTGCCTTCGAGCGCGTTGCGATCCGATAACCGGACGTGGGGGGAGCTTAACAAGCGCCTGCGGTTTTTAAACCGGTGAGCACTCGGAGGAAGATGCTCACCGGCCGGCAACCCGAAATGCTTTCACATTTCAGACTGCCTAACTCAACTCGGAATGTCGCCGGAGGAGGGATAGGGAACCTGGATATGGCGCCACTTCGAAGGACGCTCTCTTACTGTAAAAGGTTTCCCTGGCAAGATACTACCATAACTTCTTCGAAATGAGCCAGAAGAAATCACTCCAAACGTTTTTTCGCGCTAAAAACTGAGCAGGGAAACCAAGCATGGTGCGACCGACGATTGAGGCGCGGAAGCCTCTCTTTTCTTCGAGATCCGCACTGGCAGGAAAGAAACGAGCTAGTACAGCGATTACGCCGTGTTTCACGGCTTAGCGGGTTTGTCCTCGGGAATTGGAGCTAGTTCAACGATGTTTTCTTCAGTTCGGGGAACCAGGTAAATGGCGGCGGTTTCCGGGGGGCCGGTCCACGGCGGCGCCGTTTGACACTAAGTTCATCAAGTTCATCGGTAGGTGCTGCTTACGGGGAAGTCCCCTTTGTCATCAACACTAGTTGGATGCCAGGATTACGGGTGACGCCGAAGGTTGTAACCGTTAAGAGAGCTCTACAATACGCGGATCGGACTGGGCCGGGGCCGGCAGGCGGCTCCAGATCAGCGACATCGGTGTACACGGCACGTTCGGCCTGCATTGTGTAACGTGCTTCAAGCCGCTCCCCAACTTGCTTCGGCGCTCCTCCCCCAAAACCGGTGTTTCACTGGTCAGCAATTCGAGGGGCAGATGAACGGTCCTCCTCATTTCCGCCAACTCATCGGCGACATGGCCCCAACCGCTGCGCGACCCGATCTTGAAACTATAGGACCATGATGGAGCGCGAGATTTCGTCCGCCAATTGATGTCCTTGGCGCACCGAAGACGCCAAAGTGGATTCCATTTCGGAGTGTGTGCGCGTCAACTCACCGAGCGGTTCCAACTCAACGCGGCTGGATTCCAGCGTTTCGACGCTCATACGAGTCATTTCCTCCAGTTCTTTAGAGGTTTCGGCGACGGTTGCGCGGAGTTGCTGCATCTCGCCCACCATCCCTTCCGTTATTTCCTCAGAGCGGCGCGCGTGCGAGGAGATTTCATCGGCCACGACACCGAAGGCCGCTCCTTCGTCACCAAAGTGCGCGGCTTCCACTTTGGCGTTCAGCGCCACGAGCTTACTTCCCAAGGCAATGCGGTCGATCTCCGCCAGAGCCCGAACAATTACTGCGGCAGAGGTTTCCATGGTCTTCATGTGATTGATGACCTGAGAGGAAATCTTGTGGCCACGTTCGGCCTGACGGCCCAACTCGGCTAGAGTGTTGCGGGCGCTGGCAAGGAGCATTTCAATGCCGGAGCCTTGACCAGACCCAACCAAATGCGCCGCTGCTTCGACACACTCTCTCTCGCGCGCGTAGCCATGCCTTCAAATCCGTTGCAGACTTCTACCACGGAGTCTCCATCTCCTGCACGGTTTCGCGAATCTGTGCCTCCAGCCCCGGAAGATGGGGCCAATGCCCGGCAACCTCTTCCGCTAATGCCAAGTTAGAAGGTGGCTCCAGAACCTCATTGCCGACACGGACCTCCTCAGTGCAAATCTAAAAGTCAGAAGCGCAGGTGCGCTATGAATGCCATATCGGCCGAGCGGGCCGGGCTTGAATCGTAAACTATCGGAGATAGAACAGGCTTAATCGGGGCAGCCCGGAAGACTCGAGCAGACGCCGCTCGAGGTACTGTTTTTCGAGCATCGCCAGTTGCTCGCTGGTCATCTTACCGCGATACGGGCGCAGCTCCCGGTCCAAGTCGACTCGGGCCGCCAGAAGCTGATCGTCGGTTTGACGTATCCGGGCGATGGCCACCATCTTGTCTTCGAGCGAGGTGAGACGCCGCTCCAGATCCTCGAGATCGCCATACATTGCTTCCGCGGCCACAGCCAAGCGGTCAACCGCGGCAGCGACTTCTTCAAAACCCAGCTGCTTGCTTATAGCAGCAACATTGTCCCGGAGGTATTTTTCGAGTTCTTCGAGGCTGAAGGGCGCCGCCGCGTGCCTCCTGGACCCGGCCGGCCGCGCTACTCCGGCCAGCAGCTGGGCCTCCGCCAGGACCGCTTGCGAGCAATAGGCCACCGAGTTCACCATTTGGATGCGGCTCTTGCCCGCGCGCCACTTCTCGAACGCGAGGTCGATACCGCGCAAGACTGCTTCCAGAGGGACGCCCGCATTCTTCCAGGATTCCACCAACGCCCAATCGAGCGGAGACATGAGAAACAAGCTGGTGCCGCGGGCCTTTTGAAAATGTTCCTCGATTTCAGTGAAATAGTTGAAGTAGTTGGAGGGCCAAGCTACTTCTTCTGATTCCGGCGCCATATGATTTCCAGGCCTTCCAGCGTCAAATCCTCGTTGATCTCTTTCACGGTGCGCGAGACCTGAGCGATCAGGCGGGCCTGTCCTCCGGTGGCGATCACAGTAGTCTTGGGACCGAGCTCGGCGATCACACGCTCGACGATGCCGTCGATCAGACCCGCGAACCCGTAGTACAGACCGGACTGAATACTGTTCACTGTATTCTTGCCGATCAAGCGAGCCGGCTCCCTGAAATCGACCATCGGCAGCCTCGCGGTTTTTGCGAACAAGCCGCTGATTGACATGCCGATGCCGGGGCAAATCATGCCGCCCAAATATTCAGCGCTGGCCGACACGACATCAAAATTGATGGTAGTTCCCAGGTCGACCACCACTGCGGGTCCACCGTAGCGATGGTAAGCCGCTACGCCATTGACGACACGATCGGCTCCTACTTCACGGGGATTGTCGTAGAGGACCTTTAATCCAATGTCGGTGTCGGGCGTCACGAACAGAGGAGTGGTATGAAAGTAACGCTCCGCCATCCCGGTGAGGGGCGCATCCAGAGTGGGTACGACACTGGCGATGATGATGCCATCTACCCGCGCCAGATCGAGCGAGGCCAACGCAAACAGGTTGCGCATCAGCACACCCCATTCGTCGGCGGTTTGCTCGTGGATAGTGCGAAGCCGCCAGCGGCCGATCAACTCACGCTGCTCGAACGCCCCGATCGTGATGTTGCTGTTGCCCGCATCAAGCGCTAAGAGCATGGACGCACGCCTCCTGCCAGGATGACATTTCTGGTTCCGTCGTCAGCTTGGAGAATCAGAAATCCGGAACGATCGAGACCAGCGGTGGTGCCTTCGAGCGACACGTGGCCTTGATCTACCGAGACGCGGCGGCCGTAGACGAAGCTCGAGGCTTGGGAGAACATCGCCAGTATAGGTTCCCCACCCGCGTCCTGGAGTAGCGTGCAGAATCTGTCCACAGTGGCTGCCAGCGCCAACAGCAGCCTTTCGCGTGAATGAACGCTTTGGCTTTCCAGGCGGAGTGAAGTCGCGATGGCGTCCAGGTCTTCTGGGAACGCGGAATGATTCACGTTGATGCCGATGCCGGCAATAATAGCGGAGCCTTCCAGCTGACTGAGAATCCCCGCACATTTCCGGGATTGGATCAGCACATCATTGGGCCAGCGCAGATCGCACGTGAGACCCGTGACCTGACGGATCGCTTCGCTAGTGGCCAGGCCCAACGCCAGGGTGACCAGCGGCAGCGTGCGGGGGTTGAAGCGATGACGTAGAACGATGGAGACATACAAGCCAGATTCGGGCTCGGAGTGCCAGACGCGGCCATAGCGCCCCTGGCCAGCGGTCTGTTGTTCCGCGCCAACTATGGCACCGGACGGGCATCCAGCCGCGGCCAAACGGCTGGCCTCAAACATGGTGGATTGGATAGATGGATACCAATCGATGCGGCGATCGGGCAAGCTCGACCGTACCCATTGGAGGTCGAAGGTCATCGTTATTCGAGCTCCAATTGGAAGTGAATGTCGACCGCCCGCGCGGAGTGGGTAATAGCACCGACTGAGATGAAGTCTGCACCCGTGTCGGCATAGGCGCGCACGGTGTCAAGGGTGATGCCGCCAGAAAGCTCTACCGTCGCCCGGCCGCCGATCAAGCGGATCCATTCCTCAGCCTGAGCCGGGCTGAGGTTGTCGAGCAGCAGTTTTTTGGCGCCGAAGTCGAGGGCCTCTTCCAACTCGGCGCGGGTGCGGACCTCGATCTGGACCGGCACGCTGGCCTTACTGGTGGCTTCGAGCGCGGCGTCGAACGCCGCCCGCGGCCGTGATGTGGTTGTTCTTGATCAATATCGCATCGAACAGCCCCATGCGGTGATTGGTTGCGCCGCCCGCGCGAACCGCCAACTTCTCCAGTTCCCGAAGGCCGGGAATGGTTTTGCGTGTGTCGAGGATCCGGCAGCCGGTGCCGGCCACTGCGTCTACATACTTGCGCGCCTGGGTGGCGATGCCGCTCAGATGCTGTAGAAAATTAAGAGCCACGCGCTCGCGAGTGAGCAAATTCCGGGCAGCTCCGCGGACTGTCGCGATTTCATCCCCGGCTTCGAGGCAGGTGCCGTCTGGAGGATTTTAGATCAATGTCGTCGTATAACAGCGGCAACAGTTCGGCGCCGGCTACAACGAGGGGTTCGCGGACCAGGAAGCGGCCGGACGCCGGGCGGTCCTCGGGGACGCACAGGCTGGTGGTGACATCGCCTGAGCCGATGTCTTCTTCGAGCGCGCGCTCGACGATCTGGAACGGAGTCATCGCAGATCTTGCAAAACGGCGCGGCTCTTTTCGAGCTGCGCAACGTATTCAGCCCGTTTGGCCCGGAGCGATTCCACGACATGGGGGGGCGCGCCGTCGAGGAACTTCTTGTTTTCAAGCTGGCGGTCGTTGTTGACAATCAGCTTTTGCAGCTGCTCGATCTCTTTCGCCAGCCGGCCGCGCTGAGCTGCGGAATCCACCGCCGGGAAGCTCCAGCGACAGATCGAAATCCGGGGTAGAACGAACCGCGCCCTGCAGTGCCGGCGCGGCTTCGCTGCGGATATCAAGCTTCACATTAGCGAGCTTTTCAACTACGCCCAGGTCCACGCTTTTGGCGCCATTGCGGCAATACAACACGCCTGCCAGCAATAGCTTTTTATCAACACCGTTGTCGGCGCGCAGTTGGCGGGCCGCCGTTATCATCTCCTGCATGAGTGCCATCTCTCGTTCAGCCGGTTCGTCCCTTGGACCGGCCTGCGGATACGCGGCCAGCGCAATCGACTGGGTTTGTCCGAAACGGTGCCACAGTTCCTCGGTGATGAATGGCATGAGAGGATGCTGCAGCCGCAGGTAGGCGCCAAAAACATTCAGCAGATTACGCCAGTCGTTGGTCAACCCGGAATTCGGCGACTGACGGAGCTTCTTGATCTCCAGGTACCAATCGCAGAAATCGTGCCAGAAAAACTGCCACAACTCCTCGGCCACTTCGTGATAACGGTGCTGCTCGAGCGCGCGGTTCACCGATTCCGCCGTGGCGTTGAGGCGGCTGAAGATCCAGCGATCCTCCAGCGTCTCGGCGCGGCCGGGCTCAGGAATGGACGGCTCAATTCCCGACGCCTCCAGATTCATCAGGATCATCCGCGCGGCGTTCCACATCTTATTGCCGAACTGGCGGGCCGAGTTCAGACGGTCCTCGCTATAAGTAATGTCGGTACCGGGAGCGGCCGACATCATCAGAGCCAGCCGCACGGCGTCGGTGCCGTATTTATCGATGATGTCGAGCGGATCGACGACATTGCCCTTGGTCTTGGACATTTTCTGGCGCTCAGGGTCGCGCACCAAGGTGTGCAGATGGACCTGACGGAACGGAACATCATCAGTTAGCTCCAGGCCGAGCATCATCATGCGAGCGGCCCAGAAGAAGAGAATGTCGTAGCCGGTAATCAGCAGCGACGTCGGATAGTACGTCCGAAGGTCTTCCGTATCGTCCGGGCCAGCCCAGGGTCGAAAATGGCCACAGCCCGGAGCTGAACCAGGTGTCGAGCACGTCCGGATCTTGTTCGATGCGAGCCGATCCGCAATGAGCGCAGGCTTGGGGCGCTTCCCGGGCGACCGTGATCTTCCGGCAATCGGCGCAGTGCCAGGCAGGAATGCGATGGCCCCACCAGAGCTGCCGCGAAATGCACCAGTCGCGGATGTTTTCCATCCAGTTGAAGAACGTCTTGTTCCAGTTTTCGGGGACGAAGACGATGCGACCGGTGTTCACCGCATCGAGAACTTTGGCGGCCAGCGGCTTAGTCTTGACGAACCACTGCGTGGAGACGAGCGGCTCGACGATGGTGCCGCAGCGGTCGCATTTGCTGATGGCGAGAGCGTGGGGCTCGAGTTTTTCCAGGAGCCCAAGTTTTTCAAGGTCGGCCACCACGCGTTTGCGGGCTGCGAAGCGATCGAGCCCCGCGTATGCGCCGGCTGCGGCGGTCATGCGGGCATCCTCGCCGATCACTTTCACGTGCGGCAGATTGTGGCGTTTCCCGGCTTCCAGATCGTTGGGATCGTGCGCGGGAGTCACTTTCACGACACCGGTTCCGAACTGCGGATCGGCAAGTTCATCGAAGATGATGGGGATCTCGCGATTCATGAGCGGGAGCATGGCGGTGGTGCCCGCCAGGTCGGCATAACGCGGGTCGTTGGGATTGACGGCGACGGCGGTGTCGCCCAGCATCGTTTCCGGACGCGTGGTGGCGACCACTAGACTTCGGGAGCCGTCTTTGAGCGGATAGCGGATGTGCCAGAGGGTGCCCTGAGTGTCTTCGTGCTTCGTTTCCAGATCGGAAAGAGCGGTCTGGCAGCGCGGGCACCAGTTCACCATGTAAGTGCCGCGATAGATGAGGCCGCGCTCATACAGCCGCACGAACGCTTCCAGGACCGCGCGCGATAATTCCGGACTGAGGGTGAACCGTTCCCGGCTCCAGTCGCAGCTATCGCCGATGCGCTTCATCTGCTCGGTGATGCGGCTGCCGTACTTTTCCTTCCATGCCCAGACGCGCTTCACGAACTCTTCGCGGCCGAGCTGTTGGCGGGTCAAGCCCTCGGCGGCCAGGCTGCGCTCCACCAGCATCTGAGTGGCGATGCCGGCGTGATCCACGCCCGGCAGGAACAGCGTGTTGTCGCCGCTCATGCGGCGCCAGCGAATGGCTGCATCGATCACCGAATGTTCGAGCATGTGGCCGATGTGCATCGAGCCGGTGACGTTGGGCGGCGGGACTGCGAGCGAAAAACGCGGTCCGGGGGCTTTCGGATCGGCGTGGAAAATACCGGTCTCCACCCACCAGCTGAGCCCAGTGGGACTCGAAGCGCTGCGGCTCGTATGTTTTTTCCAAATCCATGGGGAGAATACCAGTTTAGCAAGCAGCAACTATTTGACAGCGCGGCGAGTGGTCTGATGTAATGTGGATGAAGTTCCCGCCTTGCTCCTCAGTAGCTCAATGGTAGAGCATTCGGCTGTTAACCGAAGGGTTGTAGGTTCGAGTCCTACCTGAGGAGCCAAAACAATCAATCAGTTAGAGGGCTTACCATCGCTCTCTGAGTTTAGGTCAAAGGGATTGTCAAAGGAGGCCGGCCGCTTTTGCTCTTCCGGCTTCGTTGATTTTAGTTCGGGCTTCGGTGCCGAGATACTCTCAACAGCGTTCCTCAGGGCAGCGTGTCCAATGTGGCCGTAGCGCTTTGCCATTCGGACCGTGGTTGCCGTACTCCACCCCATGATCCTTGCGACCAATGGGAAGGGCGCCCCCGCTTCTAACATGCGCGTGCAGCCCGTGTGCCGGAGATCGTGGAAGCGACACTGCACCTTCGCACGGTCCCGCGCGGCTTCCCACGCTTCCTTCCAACGGCCAATCGGCCTCATCGGGTCTGTCTGGTAGGCACACGCCTTGAAATCGTCTCCAGCGGCGCCGTAGCGCTCGGAGGGGAACACGTAATGAGCGGGCTTGCGGCCGGGAAAGTTGCTTGCCCAGAATTCCAAAACTGCCTTTGCCCGAGTGTTCAGCGGAATTACCCTCCCCGTACCCGCATCGCTCTTGCTCTTCCCCACGGTGATCGTGCAATTGATGAGATCAATCTGATTCCAGTGCAACAGCCGAATCTCTGAGTACCGCATGCACGTGTTGAGTGCGAGTGTAAAAGCGGGCAGCAAGGAGCGGGAGCGACTCTCTCCGCAAGCCTCCAGCAACTTCGTTTCTTCTTCGATCGTGACCGCGCGGCCGATATCGTCGCGCGTCGGCAGCATGCGAATGTCCGGCTGGATCTCAGCCCAGAGCCGGTTCCGACGCAGGATCGCGCGCAAGGTGCCGATTTCGAGATTGACGGTTTTGGGCGATGCACCAGACTTTAGTCGCTGCTGCTGGTAGCGGCTGACATCCTTCCCCTCGATATCGGTAATCAGCAGTTGCCCGAGTTCAGGAAGGAGGTGTTTCAGGTTCGCCTTTTCGATCATGTAACTCCTGTCCGCGAGCGTCGGTTTCTTCAGTGCGAGCCACTCCTCAGAAGCTACGCTGAACAGCTTGGGGACAGTGCGCTTCTTCAGGCCGTGGAAGCCCTCTTCCATTTGGCGCCGGCGGGCGGCTTGTGCGCGCCGCGCGATTTCCTTCGAGCGCGTCTTGGCCGATTCGCGCACTGTTTGGCCGCCAAAGTGGAATTCGTACCACCAAGTCTTCTTGCCGGGATACTTAAAAAGCGCCATGGAGTTTCATCCCCTCGTTTCTGTGCCGCGCACGTTGGACCGCCGTTCTTTGCGCTTCTTCTTCCCGTGAGTACGCCAATACTCTCGCTGCCGTTGAAGCCTGGAACAATCTGACTCGCAGAATCGTTGCCCGGCGCGCTCGATGGCAAAGAAGCGCCCGCACTCCGCACGAGCACAAATTCGGATGCGTTCCAGCTCGCAGTCCAGCCGCATCATGTAGTACAGAACCGGCAGTATTCCCGCTTTGTTGTACGAAGGCAATTCCATCATGCTTTTTTCGCTGGGCACGAGCCTCGGGGGAAAGCAGTTCAGCAGTGAACAGACCACGGCTCGGGAGTATTTCAACAGCTTCTTGTCTCCGAGGGATGCGAGTGACGTTGGGTGCCGGCCACCTTCACGCTTTTCTGCGGCGATGGAGGAAGCAAACGGCCAGAGTCTGCCGCCATACCACGGGCGCTCCTCGAAGTCCTTTTCAATGTATATCTCGGAAGTTGGCCCATCCAGCCGCGCTCCCTTGCTGATCTCGGATAGGCCGTCGCACATAGTAGCCTCCGGGTGGTCAGCATTGAAAGCCGCCACAAGCTTCATAGCCCCGGCAAATATCAGGTGATCACGCTGAAGTCCTGGAAGACTCTGACGAGCCGTTAGGGCACCTGTGTTTCCGGCGACCTCGAATACCTGCGAAGCGGAAACTGGGCCATACCGCCGAACGAAATCGATCAACTCCCGATCTGTCCGGCAATTTGCGAACTGGATGTGCGGAGACTTCTTGCCCGTGCGCTTGTCGCACGAACTCTTCGCGGACTCCGTGTATTCCCGGATGAAATCCTGATCAACAGGGACTTCGCTTCTACTGGCAACTCCCCTCAGCCGACCTTCGCCACGGATGATGATCAGATCCCCCTCCTGGACGGCTGAGATTCGCTTGGCCCATTTCGGAACGGTCATCAGGTGCTCTACAATCATCATCCTTGATAGTAGAGCAAAGCCATCCTACAATGTCAACAGTGAGTGAGCATTGCTGAAAGTATTCAGGAGTAAAACACGATGCCTAATGCTGAGCAAGTACATACGTTGCCGGTAGCCGCCGAACGCTTGGGTCTGCAGCTCTCGACCCTACGATTTTGGGTCTGGGCGAGAAAAATCCCGTATGTGAAAGTTGGCCGCGCAGTCAGAATTCGGGAGAGCACGATTCAGCAGATCATCGATCGGGGAACGGTGCCGGCCCGGAGCGCTTAAGAGGGAGGGATTTCAAAATGGCTAAGACAAGCGTTACCAACTTGAAGCCTTCCATCCGGAAAGCCTGGAGCATTGCAGAGGACTGTGATGCAATCGGAGTCTCCAGAAACTTCCTGCTAAGCCAAATTCGAAAAGGGTTCCTTCGAGCGCACCGGCTCGGCCGAAGGATCATCATCCTTGATACGAGCTTGCAGGCATATCTCAGTGGGGCCGAACAGGTTCCAAACGACGGAGCAGCTGAGAGTCAGCGATTTGAAGCAGCCGTGAGAAAGGCCAGCGTGTGCCGTCGACATGTAGAATGGCCTGCCAACCTCTCACTAAGGCGGGCAGGCCGGTTAATTTACGCAAACGCCTATGCCATATATACCAAATCCGCAGTCCCTCCGCACCGACAATCTCCCGGAACACTCAGCACGGGCGCCGCTTCGATGGCGTCGGCGAGCCTCGGTAGCTGGGCTAGAGTCTAGCGCGCCCTGCGCGCCTCGAGACTGTCGAGGCCATTCTTAAATGGGCAGCACTGTCACCACCAAACCAGCCCGCGCCCATACTGCCGAGAGCGATTATCTTAGTCCGCCTGGCCGCGAGATTCCAGACCTGTGCGCTATCCCCACACCGATCTTGGGAATGCCGAACGCTTGGTCGCAATGTTTGGCCACAACATCCGCTACTGCCCACCGATGAAGAAGTGGCTGGTCTGGAACGGCAGGCAGTGGAAGGTGGACGGTGACGGAGGTATCAACCGTAAGGCGAAAGCGACTGTTCGCGAGTTCGGAGCCCAGGCCGCCGACATCGGGGATAAGGAGGAACGAGAGAAGGCCGAAGGATTTGCAAAATGCTCGGAAAGCGCGGGTCGATTCGGGCCATGCTGGAATGCGCTAGATACGAGCAGGGCATTTCGATCAGCACAGCTGAACTCGACACCAACCCTTGGCTGTTAAACTGCCCGAACGGAACCGTGGATCTGGAGACCGGAGAACTCCGCGAGCATCGGCAGGAAGACTTAATCACCAAAATGTGCCCGATTGAGTACGACTTTTCAGCCGAGTGTCCGCGGTTCGAGAAATTCCTACGGCGCATCTTCGACGACAACGAAGAAGTGATGAGCTTCATCCAACGGGCATTTGGATATGCACTAACGGGCGTAGTCAGCGAGAAAGCCGTTTTCTGCTTCTTCGGTGAGGGCAACAACGGCAAAACCACGCTGCTGGAAGTGATCCGCCATGTACTTGGTGAGTACAGCGGTCAACTGATGATCGATTCATTAATACGGCGAGGTGCGCAACAGGGAGCCAATTCCAACACCCTGGCCGATCTTTCGGATCTCCGGGGTGCGCGCTTGGTAACGACCAGTGAGGCTGAAGAGGGAGCGAAGTTGGTAGAGGGGCAGATAAAACAACTGACTGGAATGGGACAGGTGAAAACCTGCCGGAAATATGAAAACCCCATCACGTTCCAGCCGACGTTCAAGATATTTATCGACGCAAACCACAGGCCGGTGGTCACGGGCACGGACAAGGCGATCTGGAACCGGTTGAAGCCGGTTCCCTTCACCATCACCATTCCAGATGACGAGATGGATAAGAGCTTGATCGAAACGCTGAAAGGAGAAGCAGCCGGGATTTTGACCTGGGCAGTGATCGGTTGTCGCGTTTGGCAGTTGGAAGGTAGACTGGGCTCTCCGCCTGAGGTTGAGCATGCGGTCGGCGAGTGGAGAAGCGAAGTGATCCGCTCCCGGGTTTCATCGAACGCTGCTGCACTCTAACTCCAGACTCATTCTGTCCGGCGGCCGACCTGATAGCAGCTTACAAGGAGTGGGCGGACGGCGAAGAAACCGTGTTGACCAGCAATCAGCTCAGCAACCGTCTCCGGCTGCTAGGATGCGCGCCGGATCGGAAGAAGATCAAAGGCAAACAGGTAAGAATTTGGAGAGGCATTCAACTGCGAAAGGAGAGAGGGTGACAGGTGACAGCAGGGTGACGGCAAATTGCATACCTTTTCTTGTACGTGTACGCGCGAGGATTATATATATGAAATCGCTGTCTACAGGTGTCACCCTGTCACCCTTAGATGGTAAAGCCTCGCGAAATCAAGGCAATAGAGAGTTGCTGACGTGCCACAGCGACCTAAAACGGTCCAAAATCGCTGTCTACAGCTGTCACCCCGGACGGCCCGCTCACATGTGTCCGCTCGCTCGATCGAGTGATATGGCCGTTCAGCGACTCGTAGCCGACCAAGTGTGCTGCACCCCCGAATGAAGATGGTCTGAGGAGGACAGCCGAAATGCAGAAACCGGCCACGTCAGGAAGAAGGGCAGCCGCATCGCGTTTGCCGCGCGCCGCGCACTGCCCCACAAAAGAATCTCGATTCGCCCAGAAAGTCTTTGATGAGCAGGTCTAGACGAAAGGAGACAAGAGCATGTCGAGTATAGCAACACCCACACGTCCCCGGCGCGAGCATCCCCGTCTGCGGGCCAAGATTATTGCCCTGGGATGGCGCCCCGCACTGGAAGAGTACGGGAGTTGGTACGGGAGTTGGGACGGCGGCACCTACACATCCAGTGCCGGCCGCGGCTTTCTGTATCGGCATACCCGCGGAATGGCAGCTGAGTTCAACCGCATGGTACGGGAAGGCTATTTCGGAAAAATCACAATACACCGGACATGGTGGGTTGGCGTGCTAAAGCGGGAGGAGCGGAAGAGACGCACCGTACAAGCGGCGGCTGATGCTGCTGCCCCGTGGCTTCAGACGGCACAGTTACTTGGCAAGTGACCTACGAGTACGAGGATGGACCGTGCACGAGCGCGTGGCCGTCAGGGGCTCCAGCGATGCACCTCCGGCCAGCTCGGCTAAATAGCAGCTCGGCTAGCGGAGCTAAACAGCAGCTTGGGTGCTTCGCGAAGTGGTGGGCCGGCCTGGCTTGCCGTATCGTCGCTCCTCACGCACGAAGCGCCGGAGGAACCTGCGCAGGCCGTGTCTCGCAACATAGCCTACAAACATGTGCAAAAACCACAGCTGATGATCGGTCGGCGAGAACTGCCGGGCTTCCCATCTCCGCACCGTCCGCACCGTAGTCATGAACAGGCCAGCGAACTGATCCTGCGAAAGGCCCCAGTTCTTGCGAGCGAGGGTGATCGCAGCGCAGACCTGATGCGCCTCGATCGATTCAACTCGATGGCCCGTAACAGCGCGTTTGCTTGGCCCCCGGCGCCCGCCGAAATGAAGGCCGTCACGCCAGTTGCGCTCCAACGGCGCCGACAAGTCAACAAATCCGTAGAACTGCTCCGGGTCCGCAGGAAGCATCGCGCGGCCGATCAGCCCGGACGTATCAATCCCCAGCTCAAAGGCCGTAGCCGCAACCTTCCCGAAAACGACTTCGCTAGCGATCCCGGCAGAGTGGCAAAGCGTCTCGATCTCTACGATGCGCTTCAGCTCACTCGGCAGCGAGTTCCAGCGGTCGGCGACGGTCCGAACACGCTCATCATCTGACAGCGAGGCCAGAACAATGAAAGTTTCCAGGCCGCCGGGCAGGCATCGGGCGGCGAACTTTAGCAGAGGCAGTGCCGGTGGTGAAGCGGTCATGAACTTAGCTTCGCATTCTAAACCTTGCTTGTTGAAGTTGAGCGTCGACGGAAAAATAAAACCGAAGCTCGAAATTTTTAGTGACCAAAAAGTTTTACGTGTCCGGAGCCAAAGGGCACTAATAGGGGTGGCCGACCCCGGACAATGCGCGCCCGGCTCTGCGCCTTCTCGCTCAGCCCTTCTTTTGCGTGGCCTTCTTGCTGACGGCTTCCCGTGCCAGACGTTCGGCCTTCCGTCTCTTCGCGGCTGCCGTGGCTGCCTCGGCTGCCTTCTTCGAGCGTGCCTTACGCTGTCGCCGTGTCATGTTGCTTAGCTGCCGCCTTACCGCCCTACTGCCGAACTCACGCGTGATCTCCGCATGCAGCCCGCACTTCACTCGGGATCTTGATGCTCATGCCTTCAATAGTACAGCTAAGGGGGTATGGTTATAATTTTGTACTTGACGACCTTAGGGGGTAAGGTATATTCTGAGCATGGTTCTGATGTTCGATTAGTAAAGGAATCGAACACTAGAGCAAACGGGACCGCGACAGGCTGGAACCTGGCACGGCCCCTAAACAACGCGAAAGGTTAGAGTTTCACGATGTCTACTTCTGACAGTACCGCAACCGACAAACGGGACGTTTACGCGCGCGTGACGGCCCAAATCATCAACTCAATCGAGCAAGGGGTAGGGAACTGGCGTATGCCATGGCATACCTCGGGCCACTATGCCTTCTCACCGATCAACGTAACGAGCAAGAAGCCATATCGCGGCATCAACACGGTGTGTCTGTGGGCCGCTGCGCAAGCCAAAGGCTACGAGCGTGGCGAATGGGCCACGTACCAGCAATGGCAGGACGCGGGGCACAAGTCCGCAAGGGCGAGAAGGCCACGCTGGTAGTGTTCTGGAAGTTCGCGAATGATTCCGAGCGAATCGAAGAATGGCGAATCCGCCAAATCAGTCGCGCTGCTGTTCACCCGTGGATACTCCGTGTTCAATGCCGCCCAAGTGGACGGATACACGCCAAAAGCGGATGCGGACAGCCGATGCCGGAGCGTATCGCGCACGCTGAGGCGTTTTTCGGGGCGATTGGTGCGGAGTGCAACATGGCGGGAATCAAGCCTTCTATGCGCCTGCGGCGGATCATATCCAGATGCCGCCGTTCCAGGCGTTCAGGCGAAGGCGTGGCTTACTATTC
>CAVYKR010000011.1:0-859638 GCA_963769205.1 Bryobacterales bacterium
AAGCGATTCGCGAGAAAAAGAGTCACATCGGCTACTTGGAAGCATTACTGTTGGCCGAGATCGAAGAAAGGGAGCGCAACACCATCGAGCGGCGAATCAAGGAAGCCCACCTGCCTCGGGTAAAGACGCTGGAAGAGTTCGATTACACGCAATCGCCCCACGTCACGGCGGCGAAGATGCGTGATCTGGCCGAGGGTGGCTACATTGAACGTGCCGAACCGGTCCTGTTCATCGGCGAATGCGATCCTGCGACATTCTGCACCTCCTTGCTACGTTACTGACATCTAAGGGCATTCATTAGTCGGTTTCAGGCCGACGGACCGTCATCCTTCGACTTCAACCTCAGTATCTTCCCGAATTTCAGCAAACATCGGCATGGATGGCCGACGAGCCAGGTTCCGTGGACGGCGCTTGGCGCGGGCGACTTCCTGCGAGACATCCACAGACTCGATCGCCTCTATCGGAATCTCCCAGGGCGCCCACGGCACGACTTGGGTAGCCGGTATTTTGTTCGATTCGATCAGCCGGCGTATGACCTTGTGGCTGATGCCCAGCCGCTCGGAAGCCTGCTCCAGGGTGACGGTCTGACGTGGCACTAGGGCAGCGTTATAGACGGGCAACTCATGATAGCTACGGACCGAGCGGACGCGGCCTTCATTCCAGGTGTTACCTGTTCCGGTCTTCAGCCCCAGCCGATTTAGGGTCGCAGCGATCTGGTCATCAGGAAACCGGCTGGACATCCGGCGCAGGACTTCTATCGTTTCCAGATTTGTGCAACGGCTGTGCCTGCCGGTGAGGTTCTTCTTCATGCGAAGCTCCGAGTGCCGGCCTCCGGTCCAGTGAATCAGCAACACGATCTCACTGGCGGTGTCATCCACATCGGCGATGATCTCTTCGATCAGAATCCGGACGATCCTCTGCTTCAGGCGCATGTCTGTTGCCGGCGAGTTCCACACGGCAGGCAGGTCTTGCGCCAAGCTGCAGAGCGTCTCTTTATCGGGAATCCGACTGGCATTGGCCGGTAGTTCGTTGTCGCGCAATCGCTGTTCCACCTCTCCTACGGTAGAGAGAGCGGCATTCCAACGCGCCTCCAGTTCCCCTGCGACCAGGCGGTTATCCGGATCGACGGCTTCATATCGCCGAGCTGCAAGGCGCGCTTCATAACGCGCTTGCTCCAGTTCCAATGACAGCGCGCGATGCCGTTGGCTTTGTTGTTCAGCAGCACGAGCCGCGACTTCCAATGCTGCCTCGATGGCGTTGCCTTCCACCGCTTTGAGGATCTCTGCCGCGACAGCTCGATCCGGTTTCAATCCGCCGAACGAGATGCACCAGTCCGTTCCGTGATTGATCTGCGCCCCGCGGCAATGATACCGGGGCACCTCTCCGTGCGTGCCGCTGTAGGCTACATGGAGCATCCTCCCACACCGCCGACAGCGCAGCAGCCCGGCTAATAAACTCCGGCCTCCACGACCGGCCTTCGGTTCCATGCGCGATTTCATATGCGCGTTATCGGAAAGCATCGTCTGGTTGCGTTCGAACTGCTCCCAAGAAATGTAACCGGGATGATGGTCGCGAATCAAGACCATCCATGTATCGCGCGACTTGAAATGCCCCTCGCTCTTGCGAGCTCGTCCAGCGATGACCTTGGTTCGGGACTCCGTTTTGCCGAAGGCATACGCACCCGCGTACATCGGATTCCTGAGCATGTGCCAGATCGTGTTGTAGACCGGCAGTTTCCAGACGACGTCATGCCCCGGCGTCTCCAGAACCAACGCGGGCAGATTCGTGTTCTCACCCCGAAACCACAGGAGGACTTGACGGGCGCTGCCCAACTCCACCATCTTGGTGAAGACTAGATGCACTGCTTCTTGCACACGACGGTCGGGATCAATCTCGACTTTGCCGTTGGGAGCCCATCGAAAACCGACTGGCAATCGGAACTGGAGTTCCCCGCGGCGTGCTTTCTGGCGAATCGCTTCCAATGATCGTTGGCGCAGCAAGTTCAGCTCGAACTCGCTCATCGTTCCTTTGAGTCCCAGCAAGAGCCGATCATTGAGGATGCCCGGATCGTAGACGCCATCCGGATCGATCACGATGGCGCGCACCAAGCCGCAGAGTTCGATGAGATGATGCCAGTCACGGCCGTTACGGGCCAGGCGGGAAGCCTCAATGCAAAGCACGGCTCCCACCTCTCCCGTGCAGACTTCCGCAACCAGATGCTGGAACCCAGGGCGCTCCACATGGCCGGACCCAGAGCGTCCAAGATCCTCGTCAATTATCTCGACCTGCTGGAAGCCAAGTTGGCGAGCGTGGTCAGCCAAGCCATATTGGCGGCGCTGGCTTTCCTGGTTGTGAATCACCTGTCCAGGCGATGACTGACGAATATAGACGATGGCGCGCCGCTTCAAATGGTCCGCCGATATTTTTGGATTCATGCGTCCTCTCCCAAATCCGGCTCGGCCGGTGCAGTGGCCGCATTTAACAGCAGGTCGGCCAGTGCGATTGCGAGCTCCCGTTGTTTGTCGTTAGGTAACATCATCGGTTTGCTGTCACAAAACAAAAGGTTCATCTGTGTCTCTCCCGGTTTTTTCCTTGGTATCATTCGTGCCCTCCCGTCGCATCTCTTTCAGTGATGCGTTACCGCGTTGAGAGTTCGAATGCAAGCTGTCCAGCAATTTCCGAAGTTCGGCGAGTGCGGCCGCGGAGGTCAGAGCAGGCCCAACGGTAAAGTGGGGACTCTTCGTGGGGTCGGCAATCCACGACGGGAACCCGCCGATGGTGCCGTCAGGCAACTCGCAGAAAATGTACTCACCTTTGGGAAGCTTCGCCCGCCGTTCCACGCGCAGGCTCTGACCGTGTAGTGGGTGAAACGGGTAATGAATCTTGATGACCTCTGGACCATGGGCACTATGTTTCTGGCTCGGGTGGTACTGGCAAAACACACTTACTCACCGGTCTCTGCGTGGCTGCCTGCCGACAAAAGCGCCGGGTCCGCTTCACGACGGCCGCTGGATTAGTGAACGAACTGGTCGAGGCCAAGCACCAACTGCAACTGCGAAGAGTGATGGCGCGTTGGAGCCGATACGATCTGATCGCCATTGATGAAGTCGGCTATGTGCCCTTAGCGGAGGTCGGCGCCGAGTTTCTGTTTCAGGTGGTGGCCGAACGGGCGGAGAAAGCAGCTGTCGTCCTCACCACGAATCTACCATTCTCGGAATGGACGCAGGTGATCCCGAACGCGCGACTCTGCAAAGCGCTTCTGGATCGCATCACCGACCGGGCTCACATTCTTGAGACCGGTACGGAATCGTATCGTTTCCGTCGAACCGCCGAGAAACTGAAGAAAGGAGCCAAAGCAAACTAACCGCGGAAAGCCGTGGAAATGACGGTCCGTGGAAAGCCTGGAAAACCAAAGACAGGTTTTCCACCCTTCCCACCGCCCTTGGAAATCGCTCCGCGATTCCCACATTCCCACCGCTTCGACTCCTGTCCTTATATAAACGACAAAGAACCTGGGTGAGGCCAAAAACCGCCTCACCTAAAGAATCAACGACTTAGGGTGGGCCAAATTAAAATGCCGAAGTGGACCGGAATACAGTTGCCAAACGCAATCGAAAAGGAGGCCGCCTATGGTCCGGCTCAAGCCCTCGCAAGGGAAGGTCTTTCGTTGCCCGGAACGCTTTCGTGTGCTGGTGGCCGGTCGGCGGTTTGGCAAGACTTTTCTGGCACTGAACGGAGCTGGTCCGGGCCGCCTGGGGGCCCGGCCCAAAGGCGTGGTACGTCGCGCCGACGTATAGACAGGCGAAACGCGTGGCCTGGAAGGGGCTCAAGCAGATGACCCAGCTGTACTGGGCCAGGCAACCAAACGAAACCGATCTGACGATTGAATTGATCACGGGCGGCACTATCTCCTTGCGCGGCGCCGACAACTACGACGCACTCCGCGGTGACGGCTTAGATTTCATCGTGCTGGATGAATACGCTTCCATGGCCCAGGAAGCCTGGACCGAAGTGCTGCGCCCGGCGCTGGCCGACAAGGAGGGCCGGGCTTTATTCATCGGCACGTCTCGCGGCCACAATCACTTTTTCGACCTATATGAGGCCAGAGGACAAGCCTCACTGGGCGGCTTTCCAATTCACCACCGAACAGGGTGGCAACCTCTCCCGCGAGGAACTGCAAAGCGCTACGCATGAGCTGGATGAGCGAACCTACCGCCAGGAGTTTCAGGCCAGCTTTGAAAACCAGGGTACCGGCATTGCTTATTATCCATTCGATCGCGCACACCACGTTCGGCCACTCCGCTAGGACCCCAAACTGCCGCTGTTGTGGTCGCTGGACTTCAACATGAATCCCCTTTGCTCAGTACTGAGGCAAAAGGTCGGTGGCACACTGCACATCCTAGATGAGCTGATTCTTCCGGATTCCAATACCCTGGCGGCCTGCGAGGAGTTTCTCAGCCGGACCAAGCCGTGGACCACGGCCCCCGAGGTTTTCGATCCGCCGCTGCCGCCGGATGCGCCCGAGGGTTTCCAAGAGATGCTCATGCAACTTCAACCTCGACCTTTCAATGTTTACATCTATGGTGATGCGACGGGTGAGCAGCGCAGAACGTCGGCCTCGCGCACCGACTGGCAGATTTTGAAAGGACTTCTTTGGCCGCTACACGGACCGCTACCACGCCAGCTTGCGCGTGCCCGGCGCCAATCCGCCGGTAAAGGATCGGGTTAATTGCGTAAACGCCATGCTTCGCAACCACGCCGGCCAGCGTCGGCTGTGGATCGATCCTAGGTGTAAGCAGTTGATCAAGGACTTGGAGCAAGTATGCTGGAAGGTTGATCCGCACGGCAACCCGCTTGCAGAATTGGACGAGTCGGATCCCATGCGAACGCACGCCAGCGACGCCGTTGGGTACCTGGTAGCGCGCGAGTTTCCGATGCGTGCGCAAATGGGAGAGCGAGCCGGCCCGAGCATCGTTTGAGCAACCCCCCGGCCTGGAAAGGCTCACCACGGTTGGCCCTCGCGGCGCAGCGCATATATATAGAGAGAGGATAGAGGCGGCAAGCTGGAAAGCCGGGCGGATTACCGCCCGGTACGGAACAAGCGACGAGCTAGTCACTCTAGCTTTTGATCGCGTAGACTCGCTCTCCATCGCGTTCGAAGGGATTCACTCTCAGGCCCATCCTCTTGCCCAACTGCCCGCTGATGAACCCGCGTACACTGTGAGCCTGCCATCCAGTTACCCGCATGATGGTCTTGAGGCTGGCTCCCGTAGGCTGTCGGAGTAGCGCGATCGCCCGAGCCGTATTGCTGTTTTCGCGCACAGCCGGCTGTGCTTTGCGACTGGCCTTCTTCTTCGCACCACCCTGCTTGGCTGCCACCATGCGGCTGTCTGCGCCACCACCGGGCAGGTGCTGGATGGCCTTCCAGATCCGCGTCAATGCCACCTTCCGGCTGGTGAACCGGTCGACCGATTCCACGCCCGGCAGGCTGTTCCAGATCTCGACCAATCGTGCTCCCGGCCATTTCACAGCCATGTCGGCCAGCTCCTCGGCGCTGCTGAATGTCTCTGTTCCCTCAGCGCTCCCACCAATGTCTGGGGAGGAGGCGAAGGCGGTGATGTTGTTGTCTGGGTCAATGGTAAACGTTAGCATGCATGTCCTTTTCTTAAATCCAACCGGCGGGAAGCCGGCTGTCGATGACATTCATCGCTTCCATGAGAAGGCACAGTCAAGTCAAGACGCCGTGGGCGGATTTTCCTTTTTTTTTGCATAGTGTCGAGTTTTCTTGTGTAAATGATTCTCTAACGTCGGTCGATTTTCGGCGCCGACTTCTTTCTGTGAAACGGGGCGGTTGTTCCGGACCGCTACAGGCTCTGCACCACTGCGCTCGCAGGGGATTCACAAGGGGGCGGCAGCCCCTCTTGAGGGGGGAGCCGGCGGCATCGATGCGTGCCAAGCGCTTTTTCTTGGCGCGCAGCGTGCTCCCGGCGTGGGGGGAACCTACCCCGCCCCGGCTTGCCCTTGGGGGAAACGGGAAAGGGGGATCAAATTCCTTGTTGCCGCAGGCTATTTCTGTCATTTCCGCTCAGCTCACAGACACAATCGCACCAAGAAGGCGTTGCCGGCTTGCCGTTCTTTTCTTTGCAGCCAGTTGCTCTGTCGGTCGACAGCCGCCACGTCGCCTCGCTTCCATTCGCACTCGGAAATGAGCAGTCGTTTGCTGCCCGGTGCATGATGTGATCCTTTTGTTTGGGCGCTGCAATCTCTGACTTCGGCCTTCGGTCCGAATTGCTCCGGTAGACTCGCGATGAATGCGCAGTCGCCCGAACGCGGCGGTTGTCTTCGAAAATCTCTTCAGCTACGGAACTGCTGGAATCGTTTATGTTGTTCTCGCCTCCTGCTTGGTTATTTTTATGCTGCCGGTGCTGCTTGGGTCTGCGTCGCCTCACTGGCCTGCCGCATAGGTTCGTATACTTCACCGGTCACCCAAAGCTTGTGCATCAGCACCGCCAGTTTCCTGGCTACGGCCACCACGGCTCGCTTCTTCGCATTCTTTCCACCATGCGCCATCAGGCTTAGTCCCCAACGCCGGAGATCGCAATCCGGCCCCCAATGGCCCAGAACATATTGAGCGCAATTGACCAGCAGTCGCCGCACCAGATGGTCGCCGGCTTTGCTGATGGATAGTTGTGGCTTGCTGGAGCCCGAATCGCTCTGCTTCGGCCGCAAGCCAAGGTAGCTGCCCACGTCCCGGCTCTTGTGAAAACGGTTCGGATCGTCGAGGGTCAGCGCAAAGGCCAAACTGGTAACCACGCCCACGCCGGGAATCTGTCGCATCAGCTCTGTCTTGGGGTACTTTGTTTTGGCTAGCTCGTCGATCCGCTTGTCGTATTCACGGATCCGGACGGTGAGTTGCTCGATCTCATCTAACAGGGGCAGTAACGCGCCGCTAATACACGCCGGCACCTGCTCGCGTACTTTCGTTGCGAAGTATGCGCCCGAGGCACTGGGCAGGCGGCCGCCCACGGACTTAACCATGCCACGAACGCAGTTGATTAGCGTCGAACGAACAGCGACCAACAGATCGCGGGCACGCAGTACGGCCAGGTCGGCCTGGGCTTCCGCGCTACGATGTCGAATCGGATGGAGTAGGCTCTTGTCCACGCGTGCTAGTCGCGCTAGTGTGCCCGCATCAACCTTATCGGTCTTCCGGTCGTTGTCATAGATGATACGCACCTGGCGAGCGTTCGCGACCAGCACCTCATGGCCGAGCCGTTCCAAATACCGGCTTACCCATGGAGAATGAGTCCCTGTCTCAAGAACAATTCTGGCGCGCGCCATACGCCGGAACTGCTCTCGGAAACCTGCTTCGGTCGTTCGTACCGTTCCCTCCGAAACAACCTCTCCCTGCTCGTCGAGAATACAGTAATAGCTCGTCTGGTCACCCAGGTCTATGCCAACTGTCCGAGTCGACAGACTCGTTGCTGTCTTTTGCGTCGCGTTTTTGTGCGGGCGCATCGTCTTGCTATTCTTTTTCAAGGCCAGTCTCCTTTTTGCACCGGTGAGTGCGCTGATTTGAAGCTACAGACTTCGATCATAGACTGGCCTTCTCATCCCATCTCCGCCGCCCAGGATTAGCAAGCAGAATCAGCGGAAGTTTTCAAAGAGAAGGTCTACCACCGCAGTGAGCCACAGTACTGAGCCTTTAGAGGCCTCGAGTAGAGGTATAGTCATGTCGGAATGCCAGACAAAACCACTTCCTCTCGCTCCACCGACGCAAACAATCGACGGCGGAGAAAACCGCACAAGATCTTGGAGTTTCCGAAACCATCCCGCTCCACAGACTGGGATACCGGAATGATGATCGTCTTTGAACTCGACCGGCGGTTTGCGATCGACATGGTTGTAACCGAGTTGAGCCTGAAACCGGCGGACGTGATCCCCATTCTCACGAAGAGCCAGCGGAAAAGGCCCTTACGTCCAACTAAGGTCTGAAGGAGTAGTTCTGTGAAACGCCGGAATGTTAACTACACCGTGGCCGCGCCGATTCATTTGAGGACACGAAAGATCGACGGTTCCCATAGTCACTTAGGATCAGATAAACGGCGGCGATCCGGCCGTCCGGGAATGATGAAATCAGTACCCGCGTATGCTGGCGCCTAACCAGGGCGGCCCGATACCCATTGGACCCGCCCGCCATTGCCCACTTCCTCCGGCTCGGCTATTGGCTGATATCGAAAGTCAGGGTGAGTAGCCTTGACCGCGCCCGCGATTCGATCGATCTCGCCGATCCAACATCACGTCTGGGGTCCACCAGTCAAGGCGCGAATACTTGCCGAGCGAATCGGCGATTACGTTCGGGTATTGATTCGTGATCGGCAGTGACATCGGACGAAACGTTCGCCACGAGTGGCAAGCGAACGCAAACACCTGCGCGTTCTTCATGGGGTCGGTCTTTCAGTTCGATCCCCAAGTTGACAATGCCCAGCCCTAAACGCTGCGATTTCAGCAGCCCTGAAACTCTCGCCCGGCGCCGGGCATGGAGATTCATCCGCGACTAATGGCATCGGAAAGATTAGGGCCTGTCGCGCAGCGTGAGAGCAACCGCTCCTCTTGTGTCCGGTGGAACGCTTCGTGAGGCGAAACTTTTACTAGCGCTGCTCAGCGGTGAGTTGAATCGCGTTAAAAAGGGAGAGTGTGCATGACAGACGGAAACAAAATGAACTATCCGTCCATTCGGAAATAATCCAGGTGAACGAAAAGTCGCCATCTCGCTGATTGACACCTTCAAGTACTCGGTCGCGCGCAGAAGAAGATCGTAGGACGCCACGTGAAATCGAATTATTGCTGACGTTTGTGCTGAGGTAGTTCCAAGAAAGACCAGTGGTTCAATGCCGATTTTCCCTAGAGAACTCAAACCAGATCGCGTGAGTTCGATTCCGTAAGGCAATCCAGAGGGCTTGATCCGGACCAGGGTCACTCGCCTTCCTTTCCATGGTCACCGTGACCGTGTTGCCGCCGGCGCCACCACCGCTTTTGTAGCGAACCGCGATCTCGCTTCCGGCAGGGGGCAGGGCGCCATGGACGTCATCGCCAAATTTCACGACGGTCTGGCCATCAGCGCTTTGACTGACCGTGAAATCGCGGTCGCTCGGACCGGAGTCGGCAAGGTCGGAGACTAGTCGCCAGGGCTTGCCGTTCACGGTGACAGTTACGTTGGTTCTCAGCTTACCAGCGCGCTCGACAAGCTTTGGCACTGAGGCATTGTCTCACACGATCGGCCAGCGCGCGCCCGGCCGGAAAATGCCCGAATCTCCGTTGAAACTAGCGGCTCCCGTGCAACCCACTCTACGACGCCTTTCTTCTTTTGACAACTTCCGATTTCGACGGCACCAGCGCTTCTAATTCTCTGATGAGCGCCGGAATCTGTTTGTGTCCGGTGACCTTTCGGAACTGTTTTTGTGCAACCAAGAGTCCCGATCCGACCCAGCGCTCTCGCTGGTCGCCGCCATGCCAGCGTTTCACGTTCTTGCAAACCTGCTCCACAATCGAGAACGCCGACTCGATGACGTTGGTGCTGGCCAGCGTTTTTCGCAGTTGCATCGGAACGTGAAGCCGATGGACGGTCAACGTCTCCTCCATTCCTTCGCCCAAGCTCCGCGCCGCACTGGGATTGAGGTCCATCAGTTCGCGATGGAGTGCGTTCAACGCTTGCTTGGCGGCGGCGTGATCTTCCAGAGCATAGGCCGCATGGAGCCTTTTGAGCTACCGCCGGTTTCTGTTCGTCGGTCAGATGATCCAGCACATTGCGGCGCTTATGGACCTGGCAGCGCTGGATCGCCGCCGACTCGCCGGCGTGCTTTTTCACTGCGGCAGTCAGTGCTTTGCCGCCATCCAGAACATAGAGTCTCGGCTCGGTGAAATCGAGCCCGCGAGTCGACCAGGTCGCCGAGCAACTCCCCCACTACCGTGGCATTTTCGGTGGCGCCTTGCCGAAGGCCTAAGATCATTTTCCGCCCGTCCTGGCGATTCCCAATGCGGCCACCATCTGCTGCCCTTCGAATGGCGTCGCATCAATCAGCAATGCGCACAGCCGCGTCTTGTCCAGCCGCCGCTCCATCATCTCCTGCAACTTTTCCCGGCTCGCTTCGATGAAGTGCTCGCTGACCGCGCTCTTCTCCAAGCCGTAGGCTTCGGTGAACTCGCGCACCGCTTGGCCGTATTTCCTGGTGCTCAGGCCGAGCATCAACTTCTCCCAAACCGTTTCCGTCAGCGGCTCGCCTCGATGGAACAGCTCGTAGCTGCCCAAGCGCACTTCCTGGTCATCGGTGCTGCGCACGCGCGGCCGCTCGACCGGAACCTTCTGCCCCATCACCACGCAATAGCCGCGCTCGCTACCCCAACGATTGGCCTTCCTTTCCGCCTGCCGTTGGCTGCGCTCGCCGACCAGTTCCCGGACTTCTTCCTGCATCAACAGATCCATCAACCGCAACCCGGCTTGACGAATTAATTCGCCCACGCCTTGGCGCAACCAGCCCACCATCTCGGCCATCGGCAGCACCATCTGCACCGCCGGATTTCCATCCGCGGCCATTGCCTCGAGCTCCTTCACCGCTCGCTGCGATTCAATCTGATATGGTTTCTTCATAGCGACTCTCCTTTTTCTCGCGAAAGAAAATTTGCTCTCAGCCTATCAAGGCTTCGAGCGGGAGTCGCTAATTTCTACGATCTAACGGGCATTCCCCCCGGCCGGGATCATCCACATGAGCGAGTCGCCATTACGCCGATGCGGCCACGACGTGGTCGGACACTTGGTACGCGAGCGACGAAGCGGTTATTGTCGGAAGAGGCCGAAGGTGTTACGATCAATGCCTATGAGGCTAAAGCTGGCCCTTTGGATGCTCACGGCGCTGACTCCGATGGCGAGTGCTGCAACGATTACCTGCAACGCCGGGGCCCTCTCGGTGCCGGTCTTCAATCCGTCGAGTGTCTCTGGGACGGTCGGCGATTACACGCTGGATTGTACCGGCGGGACACCGGTGCTGCCGCCCAATCCTGTGCCTCAGATTAATATCACTTCCTTCATGAATGTTTCGCTACTCAACACGGGCGGATGGATTCTAACCGACGGCGTGAACATGACAGCCGGCATCCGCGGGCTAGACAACGTGGTTGAGTTTTTGGGTGTACCGTTTAATCCTCCCGGTACCGGGCATACTGTTTTCCAGATTGAGAATATCTCGGTGAATCCGAGTGGCGAAGCACCTGGCTTCCAATTCAGGGAACTGGTGCAGATAACGAGCAATATATCGACCACTATCCTGAACCCCGACCAACTGGTAGCGGTAAACGCGACGCCTGAACCATTCACACCGGCGTTGGTTGGTGTGGGGCTGAGTGCTATGTTGTCGTTCGGGCGCCGTCGGAGAGCGGCTTAAAGATTCACAAATAAATGTGGTGCCTCGCAGATCGGTTGCTAACGCGCGCGGCCCAGAAACATGAACACGCTGCCGATCGTGCTGGGGCCCACCGCGTCGGGCAAGAGTGACCTCGCGATTCAAGTTGCGCTGGCGATGGGCGGCGAGATCGTCAAATGCGACTCGATGCAGATTTATCGCGTTGTCGATCACTCTTCGAGAAACACAATGTCGTGGCTCTGGGCCGGCCAGACATGGGGAATCTGCATGAGCTGAAGACTCGCGACGACTTGTGCAGGCGCGTCTGCTTGGATACTATGGAACCGTTGCCGAAAGCATATTGATCGGAGCATGTCTGTATGCAGTTTCGCGTTCTTTCCCCTTTCCAGGCTGTTTCTCTGACAGTTCACAAGGAACGTTTCGTTACGCTTCCCGTCGGAGCAATCGTCGAAACATCCGCTGATTTGCAAGGACCGGGTTTGGTCACCGTACAGTACGGCAGTAATACTCTTCTAGCCCTTATCCGCGATATCGTGGAGCACACCCAACGTGCTGAAGACCGTGGGTTATCAGCCGGGGCGTGAGACGAGATCGCTCGGGCCGAGTTTGGTACGACAGCAGCGGTCGGGAATCAACTCCAACGGGAGTTTGGGGTCGAAGCCTGACTAGCCTCACTGCTCCATCCGGCCTGCCCTTCCTAACGTCGTTATTACTTCTGCCGGTAGACACATCTATTCGCAATCGATCAGAGTCGACTGTTTCTGGTTTTATAAATTTTTCGGGGCCATGTTTTCGCATTTCGGCTACACGCTGCGCTAGCGCCCCTGCCCGTGCCCGAGGAATCCTGTTATGATTCGACCTACCCCCCGCCTTCGTCGGTACCATCAGCCCATGGGACCCGTGCGTGAATTCCAAACCGATCATCGCCGTCTGCCGCACGCCGCGTCATCGATTGTGATGTGCATCGCTACAACGGAAGCACCGCGAATGTAATCGGTACACTCACGGCCCATACTCACGGAACACCAATAAATACAGGGTTCGCAGCAAGTCTGTACTATTGACTCGTACAACATTCTTGAATAGGATTTAGGAACGGGACGATCTACGAGTTGTATACGGGTAATACTGCTTTCGCCAGCCTGGACGAGGCACTTAGAGCAATGCAAGTGTTTCCAGAGAGAGCCTCGTCGCTTGTGCCGGGCCTGCCAGGAGGCCTTGATGGTTGGATCGAGAGCCTATGCCGGTTTCGTGCCGCAGAGAGACCCTCAGCCGCTGACGCGCTGGCCGCCTTTCAAAACCTCTATTCGCCGGTGGTCGCCGACTCCGTTTCCTCCACGTCCGAGCCTGCGGCGCCACCGCTCGACTATACAAACTTGTACCCGGAACTGTGCTGAAGGGCAAGTACCTGGTGGAGGGCCCGCTGGGCAAGGGTGGATTTGGAAGTGTCTACAAGGTAATCGATACTTTCGGAGATGTGACGCGGGTACTAAAGATCATCGCTACGGAGCGGGACACAAAAGGACACGCCTACGCGCCTTGGGCTTCCGCTTCGGGCGCGGCTTTGCTGCTGTTCTCTTTATCGATTGCGATTTCGTTCATTGGGCTTCTCCCTGACCGGGTTGCGGTCGTCACAGTTATCACTCCGGTTCGGAGAAACATCCAGTCAAATCTGCGGCGATTAGGGCGATTGAGGCGAAAGTCGATTCTGGTTAAAAGCAATTGGCGGGACTGGTCCCTTTCTTATAGGGGAAGGACAAGCTAGGCTTCCTTCAGATCAAATCCGTCAACCGAACAGTCAAAATTCCGGTTCTGAGTATGGCCTTGGCCTCTTGTGGGGCGGCTGGGGCGGGCAAATCACCAGCTGCCCACTCTGAGAGCAATAGTGGTGGGGCTCGGGAGGGCAAGCTGTTGTGGACAGCATGCCGACTGCCATTAACGGGATAGCTAATTTCCCTCTAAGGACCATCAATGCACGATTCATCTGTGTCCTCCTTTTGGGAAGCGATTCCTCGCATTACTACTGAGTAAGACTCACTGACACAAGATGCGCTTTAAAATCGCACCCGAAATCTAGGCAGCAAAGAAGGGATGCTGGTTCGGGTGGCACGCCTTTGCCACAGCTCCATTTCTCTCGCGGGGCATCATTGGAATGCCCGCCGCCAGCAAGACGAGTCGCGCGGCGATTCTGCCTGGAGCTATGGAAAAGTCGTCTCGGAAATGAGTAGATCCCGTAGATAGGCGGCAGAAAGCTTCCAGCCGGCATTATAGGCTCTGCTCCGCCGGCCGGTCCAGCGCCGACGAACGCCAATCGTCCTTTGGCATCCATTGCCTGCACGAGGGCTTCAATGCATTCCTGGGCCGACGCGAGCCGATGGCCTGCCAAGTAGCAGGACCAGTCGCTTTGAAAGCCAAGCAGCTGCCCGATTCAACGTCGCCAGAAATCTCGAAACCCACGTCCGCAATGGCGCGGGCGAAACTGACGGAGTGTGCGGCGCAGAAACCCTAACGCCGCTCGCCGGGCGCACTGACCCGGCGGCGACCGGATTGCGAGCTTTATGAAATTGTGTTTATTGGCTTGCGCGAGTTTGTGCGCAGCGCAGTCCGTTGCGATCAATACGGAACGCTCATCCGACGGCAAAGGCGGCGTACAACGCAACGTGGTGGTTATCGTCGATGGTTCGAAGATCGTTCGCATCGAGCCAGCCGGCCCCGCTAGGCCCACCTACGATCTGAGATCATTTACGCTTGTGCCAGGCTGGATGGATGTGTTGCAACTTCCACAGGCCTATGCTGACAACGTGAAAGAATCGTGAAAATGGCAACGCGACCGACGATCTTCAAGTGACGGCAAACAGAACCAGCGCTCATTCTCTGTGCGGTCCGCTGGTATCTTCGATATTCTCTGTCGCTGCGGGATGTGGAGGAGCTACTGGAAGAACGTGGGCTGGAAGCCGATCATACGACGGTCTGGCGATGGGTGCAGCGTTAGGTAGTGTTGCAAGTTTCGGAACTGAACAAGAGTTCGAAGAAAAGACGTCGTTCGCAGGAACCTAGGCGGACACATCGAAGAGTTCGTTGACGAACCGATTCTGACGCTGGACGTCATGCCCGGTCAGCCACCGTACTTGACCCTTCCGAATTATGTTCATCGCCTCATACCCCTGAATTGTTCGTCGCGCAGCCTGGAACTCACGAAACCCTTGCTTAGCGTTCACTCGACGTTTGATCGCGCGATGGTTTTGCTCGATGATGTTGTTCAGATACTGGACGGGTCGGTGTCGGCACCGGCTACGGAGCGTCCCTTCCTTCTTTATGTCTGCGATGGCCGAGCCGTGGATCGGTGCTAGATCCGTATTGATGACCCGGGGTTGAGGATGAGATAGATCGCTCACGCACTGCGAAACAGCCGTTTGGCGGCATCGACATCGCGCAGTGCCGACAATAGGAAATCGATGGTGGCACCGGCCGAATCGATCGCCCGGTACAGGTAGCACCAGCGGCCTTTTACCCGAAGGTAAGTTTCATCGACCCGCCACGTCTTGTTGGTCGGCTTCAGGTGCCGGCGCAGTCGTTGCTCTAACTCGGGGCCGTAACGCTGGGATGTGTTGCAAGTGGCCGGAGTGGGGGCTGGTAGCCTGAAGGGACCACAAAATGGCAACCCGACCAGCAATCTTCAAATGGCGGCACACCGAGCCGGTCCTTATTCTTTGCGCCGTCCGCTGGTACTTGCGATACTCGCTATCGCTGCGAGACGTCGAAGAGCTGTTAGACGAGCGCGGGCTGCAAGCCGACCATACGACCGTGTGGCGCTGGGTGCAGCGGTACGGTCCAGAGCTGGAGCAGCGCATCCGGCAGCATCTCAAGCCGACTAACAAATCCTGGCGCGTGGACGAAACCTACGTTCGCGTGCAGGGCCGATGGTGCTACCTGTATCGGGCCATCGATTCGGCCGGGGCCACCATTGATTTCCTGCTTTCGGCGTTGCGCGACGCCGATGCGGCCAAACGACTGTTCCGCAAAGCGCTGAGTGATCAATCCCATCCGCAGCCTCGCGTCATCAACACGGATCTGGCGCCCATCTACGGCGCAGCCATCGCAGATATAAAGAAGGAATGGATTTTACGCCGCCGTTGTCGGCACCGACCTGTGCAGTACCTTAACCATATCCTCGAACAAGACCATCGAGCGATCAAACGCCGAGTGAACGCCAAGCAAGGATTTCGGGAGTTCCAGGCAGCAAATCGAACGTTACAAGGATATGAGGCGATGAACATGATCCGGAAAGGGCAAGCCCGGTGGGTTGGCGGGACTAACGTTCGACGTCAGATTCAGTTCATCCAGAAGCTCTTCGAACTGCCCACCTAAGAACGTCACGTGGGAGTCGTCATTCGCCCAATCTCGGGGACGCCATCAAAGTTGCAGCACTTTCCTAAGTTTCGATCTCGCCCTGACTTTCCAAATAAGTCTTTTTTTTTCTGGTAGGCGCGGCTGGACTCGAACCAGCGACCCTCAGCTTAGAAGGCTGATGCTCTATCCACCTGAGCTACGCGCCCGAACTGAGAATCAACAGGTTACGCGGCGTCTCGATGTAATCCACGTTTCACAATGGAGTCGAATGGAGCCGGTTTGCGTAAGACTTGCATTAGATTTGTCCCGAACACACCTCCTCCAGCCCACTTGCATAAAGTCCATCCGGCTGCCATCCTTTTGCACATTACGAGTGTATCGCAGGGCATGGCCAGGTCGTGGCCGGTGGTGGGCACAAGTTGAGCACGGCGACGCGAAGGAACGGCTTTCCGGCAATGCGATTCAGACCTGCCGTCTTCGACACCAGGCAGTCAACGATTCAACGACAGGCTACTTCACCACGACTTTCGAGCTGAAGGTAACATCCGTGCGGTCGTTTCAGATCAACGGGGGGCGGTTACGTGCTCGGCTGGCGCGCGAGGTTACCACTGGTCCGTCTACGACAAGCTGACGCAGCAGGGACCGCCTTCCGGCCAGATCGCGGTTCTTGCGTCGGGCAGCAGGGCCGCGTCCATCTCGCTGGACTGAATAAGAAGAGCCGAAACGATTGCACCAGCCGCTCCTCTGGGCTTGCTGCACTGCCGCCCGCCCGAGACCAGGCGCGGCCATGCCGCCCGATACTAAACGGGCTGGACTTTCGGGTGCCTAACGGGATCTGTGCCTGGCGGTCACTCAACCCGGCCTTGCGCAAGCCACTCCGCCGACAATTCTGGCAATTGACCTCGACAACTTTGGCTATCTACTTGGCTGATATCCCGTATACAACGAAATGTGGAACCAACCCCAATGTGACGCCTTTCGCCATGTTCGGTATAAATGACTTCTTCGTGGAGACGCTTTTGGCCGACATTGTAGCTGTCGATGGCCAGCCGGTCAACGGCCAGTCTTGTCTCATGCAAGATGAGCCTGAAGCGGGAGCTTGTTTCTCACACAAGATGAGCCTGAAGGGAAGAACCCGCATGCTGGGGATTGATCATCAGCATGGAAGACGGAAAGAAACTGAGCCTGGAGCAGATCCGGGCGTTTTTGGAAGCCAGCGAGGAGGTGCGATTCCAAGCCCAGGACCGGGGGGAGTTATACGGCTGGGTGAATCAGATCCTGCGCCAGCAGGACTACGGGCGCCTCAAGCGCGAAGCGGCAAGGGCCTGGTGCGGCGGTACATGGCGAAGATGACCGGATTGAGCCGGGCCCAGGTGGCTCGGCTGATCCGGTGTCTACCAGCAAGGCAGACGAAGTGAAGCCGCGAGCGTATCGGCGACATCGTTTCCGCAAGCGTTACACCGGCGCCGACATCGAACTGCTGGCCGAAGTGGACGAGGCGCACGAAACGCTCAGCGGTCCGGCGACGCAGAAGATTCTGCAGCGGGAGCTGCACGAGTTTCGCGACGCCGCGGTATCAACGGCTGGCGCGGCTCTCGGTGGCGCAGTTGTACCGGCTGCGGAAGAGCCGGGACGTACCGCCAACGCCGGGTGGCCTATCAGCCGACCCGACCCACGCAGGTGGCCATCGGAGAACGGCGCAAGCCCGACCCGCAAGGCCGGCCCGGATACTTGCGCGTGGACACGGTGCATCAAGGAGATCTGGACGGAGTCAAGGGTCTTGTATCACATCAATGCGGTGGATGAGGTGACGCAATGGCAAGTGGTGGGCGCGACCGCGCAGATCTCGGAAGCCTGGCTGATGCCGGTGCTGGAAGCGATGCTGGAGCAGTTTCCGTTTCACATTCGCGGCTTTCATTCCGACAACGGCAGCGAGTTCATCAACCACACGGTGGCCGAGTTGCTGAACAAGCTGCTGGTGGAGCAGACCAAGTCGCGGCCGCGCCACAGCAACGACAACGGGCTGGCCGAAACCAAAAACGGGTGGGTGATTCGCAAGCACATGGGTTACGGCCACATCGCCTCGGCGCATGCGGAAGCGTTCGACGAGTTCTATCGGGAGCACTTCAATCCGTATCTGAATTTTCACCGGCCGTGCGGAGTGCCGGAAGTGACCGCGACACGCCAAAGGCAAACAGAAGCGAGTCTATCGATGGTATGCGACTGTAGTGGACCCCATTTTTTGGACAGAAAAACGACCCTTTCTTAGATGGTGGGCGGCATTGAAAATAAAGGAGAGTCAATGCCTAAAACCCGCAAGAGTCACCCACCCAGCCTGAAAGCCAAGGTGGCCGTGGAGGCCATCAAGGCGCACAAGACGGCTGCCCAGATCGCGCAGATGTTCGGCGTCCATCCGACCCAGGTCGGAGGCTGGAAGAAACAAGCGCTGGCCGGTTTGCCCGACATTTTCGGCAACGGCCGCGAGCAGATGCGCCAGCAGTCCGACGCTGAGAAGGACGAGCTCTACAAACAGATCGGCCAGCTGAAAGTGGAGTTGGACTTTCTCAAAAAAAGAGCTGGCCTCATCGACTGAAGACAAACGCCCATGGATCGATCCCACGCATCCGCGCCTCAGCATCCAACAGCAGTGCGAACTGCTGGGAGTGCCGCGCTCGACCTACTACTATCAGCCGCAGCCGGAGAGCGCGGAGAACCTGCGTCTGCTCCGCCAGCTCGACCAGCTGTACCTGAAGCGTCCCGTTTTTCGGCAGCCGCAAAATGGCCGTCGAACTGGACGTGAATCGCAAACGCATCCAACGGCTGATGCGCATTCTGGGCATCGAAGCCCACTATCCCAAACCCAACTTGAGCCGTCCGGCGCCGGGCCACCAGATCTACCCATACCTGCTGCGCGGCGTGGCAATCGAAAGGCCCAACCACGTCTGGAGCACCGATATTACTTACATTCCGATGCGTGGCGGCTTTCTCTACCTGGTCGCGGTGATGGATTGGTTCAGCCGCTTCGTGCTCAGTTGGGAACTCTCCAACACGATGGAAACCGGCTTCTGCCTGGCGGCGCTCAACGCCGCGTTCCGTTTCGGCCAACCCGAAATCTGGAACTCCGATCAGGGCTCGCAGTTCACCTCGGCCGATTTCCTGGCTCCGCTCAAAAGCCGCGGCATCGCGATCAGCATGGATGGCCGCGGCCGCGCGCTCGACAACGTTTTCATCGAACGGCTGTGGCGCTCGCTCAAGTACGAGTTGATTTATCCCGGCGACTTCGCCACTGGCCTGGAACTGTTTCCGGCAAGTTTTTGAGGTCTTGAAGAAATGATGGTACGCCAGTCAGAACCATTATCGCTTTAGGGCTGAGCGCTGGTCCGGCACCCCCGGGCGGGCCAGCTCAAACGACCGGGAATTGGGCAATTGTGGGCGGTACTGGAGCATTCCTCGGCGCACGGGGACAGGTGGGCAACGGAGGGAACTCCGTTGCCCTTCGCTCGGCATGGATGGCAGAGGACCCATAAATCGACGCGCGGAACTGGAGAAGAAAATCTCGGTGGGTGCTGACAGCGGGGCCGTCTGTAGCGGTCACAACTTGCGGTACGTAGATCGGGATCACGGTCGGTCACCCCAGCGACTTCTCTCTCGTCAGTGCGTCGAAGCCGGCGTCCTCCGATGAAATTCTACGTCTGTTTGCAAACGGGCTCGGCCCAACATTTCCCGGGATTGATCCCGGCCAGCCCTTTCCATCTGCCCCGCTGGCCGTAGCCATTCTCCGGCCCAGGTAACTGAGAATGGGGATTCGACTCCGGTGTTGGCGGCGGTCGGATTTCCAGGAGGCGGTCGACGGCTACCAGGTGAATTTTCAAGTGCCGGCAGGGACCGCCAAGGGACCGGCCACCGTTCAGGTGAGTGCAGCCTGGCACCGAGGCCGTTCTTCTAGGACCGTACATAAACCCCAAGTTTTGCGCCCCACCGATACCTGCCGAGTCAGAAACTCTTGAGCGTCGCGATGCAAAAGAAACTACCCCGCCCTCTTACTAATTCGGTCCGGGCGCGAGGTTAACATCCCCATTCATCCTCATGGCCCTGATGCTGGCTGCACGGGGGATGGCGGAAAGGACGCACCCTTAGGGTCTTCGATCAACAAGAGCGAAATCCAGAAAGCAGAGCGCAACGCCGACGAGACCGGTTGCCAAGATTACCGGGCGGACTTTGACTTGTATGCAGTCTGTAAGAAAAGAGGACTACCCGCGCGCCAAAGCAGCTACGGCGGTTTTGCATACCGACCCACGGATCAGGATCTCGCCGGCGCTGTCTTGCCACCGGAATGCCGCGGCGCTGACGGGCAGCCAAAGTGGAACGGAGCTCCCGAGGTGATTGAATGGACATACTGCGACAGCCTGAACTCCGGGTGCGAATATTATTTGTTTGTGCAACGCTTCACCTCGCTGGAAGATCTTCGGCTCAAGGACACCCTCACCGCCAGCGACAAAGTTCAGGCTTTCATTCAAGCTTGCCGGCAGGAGACGTTCGGAGGATCGCATGAGCTGGCCTACGTCGGAACGTACCCGTTCATGGCGCATGAATTTCTCGATGTCCTCTTCGGTACGCAGACGGCTGCTCGTCCAAAAGACGCCTTTGGTTTCGACGGCATGAGACGGCAGGGACTTGCGCTGGCACCTCCGCCACCGTTCCAATTGGAGTCTTTCCTTTTCGACACGTCGCTGGCGCCGGTCGTCGAGAAACTCAATACCGTGGTCCGGGAATTTGAGGCGTTCCGTGAACCCCTCATGGCGGAATCGAGTGAACTGGCAACACTCGAGCACGCCCGGTCTATCTCTCCCGCAGAGCGCCAGCGCAGAATCGAATTGGCGCAAAAGCGGGACATACTTTTTGTCAAGACGTTCAATGAGCTGCATGCCAAGGGTGTCCGTCGTGACCACAAGACAAGCAACGGATCGGCTGCGGATGCCCTGAAGCAGGCCCTTGCTGTCTACCCTGCCGAAGACCCCCAGCGCGAACGGTTCCAAGATCTCGAGCGGAAGTTGCACGGGTTGGTCAAGGAATTCGATGCAGCAGTCGATGCTGCCGTCCAGACAATGTCACGTCATCCGCCGGCAAAGGAATTGGTCTACCATGCCGGCGACAGCCTCTTCCTGTTCCTGAAAGGGACCGGCTCTACGGCTCCCAAACTGCGCATGACGCTCCGCCTCAGGCGACTGCCGGGTTCGGCGGAAACGCTGGCTTCAACCGAAAAACCTTTGGGCGTCGTGACCCGCGCATTTGATGACCCACCTGGAATCAACCGTCAACAGAATATCGTGTTCGCCACCGACTATCAGCGATATTGGGTCTCGTTGTTCACCGAACCGCTTCTAGTGGCGGACACGTCTTCCACCTCTGGCGTGGCGAAGGGCGTCGTTGAGAACCGCATCATTCTCGGTGAAGTTCCGGGCGACTACGTCGCCACAATCGAACTGTTCGATGAGACCACCAAGAGCAGCACGAAGACTGACTTCGAGTTCGCCATCGTACCGAGTCGCACGGCCAGACTACGCCAAGGCCCGGATTAGTTGGGCGAGACGAAAGCAAGATACCGGCCGACTGATTCGTTCTGCAGTGAGCTGGTCGACGAAGGGTTCCGACATTGGTCTCACTCGTCGGTTTGGCGACAACCGTCGAAGTGACCTCACCACTTCCGTGCAGCGATTCACATTTCGACGTCTCAGAAATCAGGACCCCGCGGCAACTTCCACGGCGGGGGAATCGATGGCACCAACGATTTCAATCGGTCGCCACAAGGGCACTGGCGTAGTTTGGGAAGTTGACTTCGAGCGCGGCGTGCATGTGCTCGTCGGAGTAGCTCGCGGTCGCGTCTTTCACCACCGTGACCTCATAGCCGAGCTCGGCGGCATAGCGAACGGTGGCCTCCACACAGGTGTGCGCGATCAGTCCCATGACGATGAGTTCGTGAATGCCGTGTTTCTTGAGCTGCAGGTCCAGATCCGTGTTGGCGAAACCACTGGAACACCAATGCTCCGCGGCCACGACATCGCCCGCATGAGGTTCGAACCCGGCGCGGATCTCGCCGCCCCATGTACCGTATTCGAACGACTTCCGCGACCATGCTGCCTTCTGAATCGGTGCAATGTACTTCCAGGTCTCGTAGTCGCCAGGACGATATCGCCGATGCATCGCATAGAAAACCCGGATACCGGTTTTTCGCGCCGCTTCAAGAATCTGCATCATATGAGGAACACACTGGTTACCTTCGGCAACGCCCTTTATTCGATCCCAGATTTTGCCGCCTTCGGAAATGAAGTCGTTATACGGATCGATCACGACAAGCCCGGTGATCTCCTTCTCATAGGTGAGTTGTGGCATGTTTCCTCCGGTCAATCTCAATCTTGCCGCAATGCATGACGTTCGATGCTTTTTGCGAACATCGGCGTCTCCTGCCGGTTGTGAGCCTCTGAAATCGGTTTACGCGCACCCCGGAAGACGTCCAACGGTATTCCCTGCTTGCCGAGGAAGTCCAACAATTCCGGCGTGGCACAGCTTTGAACCGTATTGGTAAACTCGCACGTTTTGTCGTCGATCTTTCTGACCGCCAGGTCCCAGATCACGCCTATTTTCGTGCGGCCCGTGGGCGTGAATACGTCTGACGTGGAAACCAGTCTCAGGTGATCCGGTCGTGCGACTCCTCGACGTAGTGTTGCACCATCAGACTTCCGCCTAGCATCTCGACATTGATCGACATGCGGCGGCCGTCGGGTGACGTAGTTGCACCAGCGGAGCAATGAGCCGGCGAGCACGACTAATATTTCGACTCGGGCACCGTAAAGCACTAGGACGGAATGTCGACCTTCTCAATCGGGGCGTTGATCGTTGAGGAGAAACTCGACTTGACTAAGGTATTGTCTTCCATTTTCACTCTCCTTTAATCATTCAGATTGGAATTGTCGTCAGCCGCATATGATCCTGTCGGCAGAATGCCAGGACCCCGCTCAGGCTTGTGAACATGGCCTTTCAATCGCCCAGGGGCGCTTATCCGTGTCATCGTCGTCCGCCCGCCCGAACGAAGGGAGGTACCGGCCGAAGTTCAATTCGAAGTCGCTCCGAACGCCGTAACCGATACCACGGAGCCTTGGGACGGCGCGCCTGCGCATCTGGCAAGGCCAGCAGTGGGAAGATCATGTCGTTACTCGACTGAAGCTCGGCAGCTGTCGGCATCCCGAACCGATTGACCTGGGCCTTCGCCGCGCCTAGCGTTTCACGGTCGAACGAAGCCAGACGCCGGACGAGCGTATCGACGAACGAGTCGAGGTCGTCATCGTCCAGCGTGCGGTTCACCCAGCCATAGCGCTCGGCGATATCCGCATCGAAATCGTCGGCGCTGAGCACGATCTCAAGTGCCCGCGAGCGGCCGACCAAACGCGGGAGCCATTCCAGCGCTCCGCCGCCCGGGACCAGTCCGACGCCGACCTCGGGTTGGCCGAACAGGGCGCTTTGCCGGCTGGCGAAGCGCATGTCGCAGGCCAGCACGAACTCGTTACCGATGCCGCGCGTGCGGCCGCGAATCTTGGCGATGCTCACGACTGGCGCGGACGAGAGGCGCAGCACAAAATCGCGCCAAAGGCCCAGCACCTCTGGCCGTTCAGCTGCCTTGGCTACGTCGAGATGGGCGATGAAAAAATCGGGATTCGCCGACTGGAACACTACGACCTTCACGGACGGGTCCGCCTCGAGGTCGGTCATCAGCGCTCCCAATTCGACGATCGTTGTGGGAACAAAAATGTTGATCGGCGGGTTGCTGAAGGTGATCGTCCACCGGCCCGGATAGGTGCGGTCGATGTTGAACTGCGAAGGGTCAGGCATGGCGCATTTTCTCCTCTCTTCTAAGGAACTCGCGCAAAACGGAGTGCGGCGCGAAACAGTTGCTGACTGGTCTGGTGGTGCACGCCGCACCCTTTGCGCTTGCGAAGAACCCTACCGCAGCGATCTGGAAGCCCGCGCGAACCTCTTCTGAAAAGAGCTTCGGCTGTTCCCAGGCCGCAAAGTGGCCGCCCTTGGGGAGCTTGTTGTAATGGATCAGTTTGGGATACGCCCGCTCCGCCCAGCTCTTCGGAGCAGGAAAGAGTTCGTCCGGGAACACGCTAACGGCGGTCGGGACAACGACGCCTTTGACGGCGAAGAACGATGCGCCCTTGTTCTCCCAGTAGAGACGAGCCCCGGAGATCGCCGTATTCGTCAACCAGGTGAGCGTGATGTTATCGAGAACATCGTCGCGCGTCAGGCCTTCGGTCCCTCCGGCGAAGACACGTGCGATCATTTCGTAACTGCGCGCGTCGTGATCGAGGAAATAAGCCGCCAGGCCGACGGGTGAATCCGCGATTCCGTACAGCGTCTGTGGCCGCAAACCCATCTGGAAGGCGTAGCCGATGCCCTTCGCATAGACGGAGCTCAGCCGGTCGTAAGCGAGCTTCTCGTCGGCCGAGAGATTCGCCGGCGCCGGCTTGCCGGAGAAGGCCAGCTCGTCGATATCGGGTGGAATCACGTTCGCCATGTTGGTGTGAATGCCCAGCAATTCCGGAGGCGCCTGCACGCCCATCAGCTCGGTGATGACTGCGCCCCAGTCGCCGCCCTGCGCCACGAATTTCGTGTAGCCGAGGCGCTTCATCAGCACGGTCCAGGCACGCGCAATGTGGGCCGGGTCCCAGCCGGTCGTGGCCGGCTTGCCGGAAAAACCGTAGCCGGGCATCGACGGAATCACGACATCGAACGCGTCGGATGCATTTCCGCCGTGTGCGGTGGGATTGGTCAGCGGATCGATGATCTTCATCTGTTCGGTGATCGAGCCGGGCCATCCGTGCGTAACGATCAGCGGCAAGCGCATTTTCGTGTTTGGAACGGACGTGAATGAAATGAATGTCCAGTCCATCGATCTCGGTGATGAACTGCGGCAGGGCGTTCAGTTTTGCCTCGATCTTGCGCCAGTCATACTCTGTCGCCCAATAGCGCGCCAGCGCCTGCATCGTCGCGAGCTGTACTCCTTGCGTCGCATCGGTAACCGTCTCCCGTTCAGGAAACTTTGTCGCGTTGATGCGCCTGCGCAATTCGGTCAGTTCGGTTTCCGGAACATTCACATGGAATGGGCGAATGGCGGTCTTGTCAGAGGCCTGGTCGGTGCCTGTCGTTGGGTGGCAGTGGTTTGGGTCATGGTGTCTTGCTCCTTTGAAGTTGATTTCCCCGTTCTTGGGGTACACCTCTCTAAGGGCAATCGGGAGCCACGCACAACTCATTGAAAAATGAAATAGATAGATGCGTTTGCGCGGTTGCGAATATGGTGAATCTGGCGAATGTGGTGATTCTGGTGAGACTTTAGCCGAACTTGAATTGGCTCTTGCGAATCTTCAGGGCTCTGATCTTGTGTTCCAGCGTCGAGGGCGGAATCTGAAGCTTGGCGGCAGCTCCGGACGGCCCGGAGACACGGCCTCGGCTTGCGGCCAGCGCGGCCTCAATAATCTCTCGCTCAGTCCGCGGCTCTCGCTCATTTCGGATCTCTCGGCGCCGCCGGCGTTGCAACGCGCGAGGTCACCTGAGACGATTCGTTGGAGAGCCATACATCGTCGACGGCAAAGACGTCACCTGAACTCAGGATCACCGACCTTTCGATGACATTCTGCAACTCGCGAATATTGCCCGGCCAGTCGTACGCCTGCAACCGCTCCAAGGTCTTCTTTTCGATTGTGCGGATATTTTTTCCAGCCTTCTTGGCGTAGCGCTGGACGAAGTACTCGACCAACATCAAAATGTCATCTTTACGTTCTCGAAGCGGTGGCATTTCGATGGGGAATACGTTGAGGCGATAGTAGAGGTCTTCGCGGAACCTTCCGTCCGCTATGGCGGTTCTCAAGTCCCGATGCGTGGCGGCGATGACGCGAACATCGACATGGATCGGTTGCGTACCCCCGACTCGCTCGAATTCCCGCTCCTGCAGGACCCTCAAGAGTGCGACCTGCGTGTCGGGCGGAAGGTCACCTACTTCATCAAGGAAGATGGTGCCGCCATCCGCCAGTTCAAAGCGCCCGAGGCGCCGCTGCATCGCTCCGGTGAAGGATCCCTTCTCATGACCGAACAATTCCGAGGAGATCAGTCCCGGCGCCAGTGCAGCGCAGTTCACACTGACGAAGGCGCGGCCAGATCTCTGAGATCGCTTGTGGACGGCGCGGGCGATCAGTTCCTTGCCCGTGCCCGTCTCGCCTGAGATCAGACACGGTGGAGTCTGTGGGAGCTACCTTGCCAACCCGAGAAAGAACAGTCTGCAGCGTCTTCGAGGAACCGACAATTTCCTCAAACATGGATGCGCGGTCCACTTCGTCCCGCAACGCCAGGTTTTCCCGATGGAGTCGATCCTTGAGCGCCCGGATCTCGGCTTCGCGCTCCTGGAGTTCATGATAATGGCGGGTAGTCTCGAGTAACAATTCCTGGCTCGCGTTCAGCCTCTGGCGTTCGAGTTCCGCTTCCATCCGCAGCCGCTCTTCTCGCTCCGCAGTCTCGCGACGAAGCTTGGCCAGCTTGAGGTGCACCTCCACGCGCGCCATCAGCTCACGCGCCGTAAACGGCTTCACGAGATAATCGTCCGCTCCGGCCTGCAATCCTTCGAGTCGCGACTCTTCGCCCGCGCGCGCGGAGAGCAGGATGATGGGTGTGCCGGCCGAGAGCCGCGTCATCACGTACGGCTCGCAGCAAGCCGAATCCATCCAGCTGCGGCATCATGACATCGGCCAGTAGCAGGGCTGGGCGCAGGAGTCGTGTGGTCTCCAGCGCCTGACGGCCATCCGAGACGGTATGCACCTCATATTGGCCGTCCAGCAGGTGCCTGAGGTATTTGCGCATATCGGCGTTGTCGTCGGCCACGACGATTAGTTCGCGGTCGCGCCGCCGGTTCTGGCTGCGGCAACGGCGTCAAGATGCCGACTTGGGAAGCACCGTTACGTCGACCGGACTCCACTCGTCCGGCAACCACCCCTGCGCCTCCTCGGCGTACACAGTCGGCTGTAACTCCGGCCATAACTCCAGGCGAGGCAATCGACCGTGCCGCCTGAATGCGCTCCGGCGGCAAGTGCGCCGTGCCGAGAGGAATCGTCACCGTGAACGTACTGCCCTGACCCAGTGCGCTCTCCACTCGCACGTCGCCGCCATGGAGTCTGACCAGTTCCTGCACGAAGGCCAGGCCAATCCCTGTGCCTTCGAACGTCCGGGCATGAGTGCCCTCGATCCGATGAAAGCGTTCGAAAACCCGCTCGCGGTGCTCCTCGGGAATCCCCACTCCGGTATCGCGGACCTGCAATTGGACAGCGCTTCCATCGACTTCAACGTGACCGTCACGGAGCCCTCGAAGGTAAACTTGAACGCATTGGACAGAAGATTCGAGACCACCTTCTCCCACATGTCGCGGTCGACGTACACGGGTTCGCCGATTGGCGGGCATTCCACCGAAAACTGCAAGACCGGCGTTCTCCATCGCTGAACGGAACACGCTCGCGATTTCCGCAGTGACCCCGCTGAGGTCCGTCGGTTCATAGACCGCCTGTACGCGCCCGGCCTCGATCCGCGAAAAATCCAGAAGCGTGTTGACGAGCTTGAGCAACCTGACCGCATTTCGGCGGACCGTGACCAACTGCTCGTGACGTTCCGGACTGAGCCGCTCGCGGGCTTCCGGCAGCACTTCCTCAAGTGGACCCAGCATCAGGGCAAGGGGAGTGCGGAACTCGTGGCTGACATTGCTGAAAAACGCAGTCTTGGCGCGATCGATCTCGGCCAAAGCCTCCGCGCGCCTGACGCTCCTGCTCATGCGCGCGAGCGCTGGCCAACCCGATGGCGATTTGTTCCGCGATCCGGCGAACGAATTCGCGATAAGTGTCGTCAAACGCGCGGCCAGGATGGATTCCCAGCACCAGGAACGCCGCCGCCTCACTATGCTCGCGCAAGCGGATTGGCAGAACCGTGGCTTTCTTGCGCAGGCGACGGCCAGCCAGGGATGGATACCCACGCGCCCTGAAAGTGATGCGCGCTGACCCAGTTTCACCACGAGGCAATCCTCCGACAGTGCGGTGTGGAATCGCCAGATGCTCTCGCTGTTGCAGTCGATGACCGCCGGATGCAAGTCGTCGCCGATTTCCGCGCTGACGCTCGCCAGACGAGCCTGGCGCTCGACCGGCCGATACTCATATAGAAATGCGAACGGGACGCGTCTGTCGATGTTGGCCGAGGGTTTCCGCGCTGACGCGCCAAACTTCCTCCTCATGTCGTGCTTCAGCCATTCGCGACGCCAGATCACGGAGCACCTGCCTGCGCCGATCTTCGATCACCCGTTCCGTCATCTCCAGGACCGTGGTGAATACGCCGCCCACGCCGCCGTTGTCGTCCCGAATCGGGCTGTACGAAAAGGAGAAATAGCACTCTTCGAGGTAGTTGTTACGGTAGACCGTGAACATCTGGCCGGTGAGATGGCTGGCCTCCTGGCCGTCTGCCATAACTCTGTCGAACCGTGGCCCGAGGAAATCCCAGGTCTCGGGAAGCACCTCGCGTATTGGTGCAGCCTAACGCTGCCGGGTGCTTCGTTCCGATCAGTGGTCGATATGGGTCGTTGTACAGCATCGTGTAGGCGGGTCCCCAGCAAACGAGCATTGGATATCCGGAGCCCAGCATGACGCGAACGCAGGCTCGGAGCGATTGCGGCCACTGCTCCAATGGGCCTAAAGCCGTTGCAGACCAGTCGAGCGCGCGCATCCTCGCGCCCATCTCGCCGCCTCCGGCGAACACTGACTCGATCAACTGCGTTTTGATGAGATCCATGGCGCCTCGACTCGGCAACGGCACCATCAGACATGCACAACCGAATATTTGCAAGAACCGATTGTTATATTTTCGCTCAAGTCGAGACGTCAGCGGTTCTACGACGTCTGTGGCTGATCGAGTGCGCTTCATCAGGGCCAAATGCACGAATATCAGAAGGCGTGTCCGGATGTGTTTGCTTCCCACGCCATAAACAATGAGAGAGCGGAAACTGCGCTGCTGCCTGGCAAGGAGTTGCTCATCGCTCGGACCATGGGAGTAACTGAGCTGACCGAGGAAGGATGACGCGCACCCGGGAAGTTAGCTGGCCGCCGTCAACTTGACGCAACACGCCCGTTACTGACATTTGACCCGGCAAAGCGGGATCTGGGCTGACTGCGCCGAAGGTGAAAACCTGGAGCCGAGGAGGTAAGCGCGCGCTAATTCGCAATATCGGCGGCGATTCGGGAATCTGGGCCATTGCGATGACGATTGTTGGAAGCCAAGACTGCGAGCCAGCTACTGCGTTTCTGGCCGGAACCGATTCGGTCATCATCGTCGTTGGGATCTTCATAATTTGTTCTCCCACGGAGTCACTCAATTGCGCCGCCGGCGAATTGCCGCGAGTCGCCTATAACAGATAGTGGAAGGTTACGTTGCCGAGGCGAATCGTAACGAGGCGCGTGTCCCTGACTCTACAAGTTCCATCGAACAGCACGATCCCCTTGTAGCTGGTACGCGGAAAGACAGTGTTTCCGGCGAATATTTGCGGGCTCGGAAGGGTGACCTTCCTGAAAGGCAACGCTGAAAGCGTCCGTCTGCCGCCACAGTCACAGGAAATCCGATCTGAAGCGAATTCGACGCGACGCACCGTATCCTCATTCAGTACCATTATGCGGAGAGCAGCGAATTGCCGCACTCCGTAACGCACTGGGGGTGCGTCTGCCACCTGTACCACAAGGTTCTGGAACCCAATCGATTTGTATCTGTAGCTGTCGTAGGTATCAGTGTTTCCGGGCTCCCTATGAAATGTTGGTTGTGCGGCCGCCGACGCGCATAGCGTAACCGCGATACCGAAAAGTAAAAAGAATTTCAGCACCAATCTTCGCCGGCTCGATTGATACGACTGGAACTAGGCGTGGCGGTCAACCGTAGGCGCGCGTGACGGAGACACCACCGACCGTCGCCCTCTTCCCTCCTCATAGAGCCACAATCCGCTTCAAGGCATGCTTAGATGCCCCCGCGGATCGGTCGGATTTACGAAATTTCACCTTCAACCCTTCCCAACCAGTCACTGGAGTACGTGTTCTGGTACGCCGAATGGTGGCTTGGCTTCAACGGACGCAGAAAGGCATGAAACGGGATCGGTTGGCTCAGATCTTCGAGATTTCTATGGAAGCCGAGTTTTTGCGACGGAAGAGCAGCTTCAAACCAGCCACTAACTTGCCGCGAAAGGCCCGGCTGAGCACCTTACTGGTAGTGTTGCAACCTTCAACCTGCCGGTATGAGCTGGCGCAGCGAGGGTAGCTGCCGGGGTCTCAGGCGGCCAGTCCCAACAGCTTGTTGATGACCTGGCTCTGACGCCGAACATCCTTCCCGCCCGCCCATCGAACCTGTCCCTTTCGCATCATGTGGATCGCTTTATAACCCTGAATCGTTCGTCGCGCCGCCTGGAACTCGCGGAATCCCTGCTGGGCGTTCACTCGTCGCTTGAGTCGATGTCTTGCTCAATAATGTTGTTCAAGCACTGCACTCGCCGGTGCGGCAGCGACGGCGGAGAGTCTCTTCCTCTTAATAGCGGGTATCGCCGAGTGTAGATGGGAGCCAAACGTGTGGCGCGACGCTGTGGATGCGTTCGACCGCCCAACGCCTTGCGAAACAGTCGTTTGGCGGCATCAGCGTCTCGGAACGCGGGCCACAGGAAATCGTTCGTAGCGGCGGCTGAATCGATGGCCCGATACAGATAACACCAGCGCCCGTTGACCTTAAGGTAGATCTCGCCAACACCCATGATTTGTTTGTGGGCTTGAGATGCGGCCGCATCCGCTGTTCCAGTTCCGGGCCATAACACTTCACCCAACGCCACACCGTCGTGTGACCGGCTTCTAGGCCGCGCGCCTCCTAGAGCTCTTCGACATCGCGCACCGACAACGAGTGTCGAAGATACCAACGAAAGGCACAAAGAATGATTGTGGGCTCGCTCTGACGAAGGTCTTTAAGTGGCGGGCGCGCTCGGTCAGGGCTTCATCAGTGTCATTGCTTCGAAGAAGCTTTGTCTCAAGATTGGGTCGTCTACCGTCGACGGCGCTCGACGTACCGCAATAAAACAACTGGGCCAGGGCCGAGATTCAAGGGCCGGGTTTCACCTTCGAATGGCCCGGCTATTTCTTTATTGTCGGGGCCTGCTCGAAGCGGAAGGACGGCGGGAGATGTTCGAAAAGAAACGGGCAGTTGGCGCCACTTGCCCGCACATCGGCTACGCGACTTGGAGACTGCGGAACATGACAGCCAAATTTAAGAATCCTGCTAACAGAAGCACCATCACTATTAAACAGAGGACTTGCTTGGCCCCGCTGGCCGGGCGTCGACCTACTCGATGGAATTCTTGCATGAAATTCCGCTCGCCACTTAGCTTATTCTCCGCTGATCTCGCGATTGACCTCGGGACCGCCAATACGTTGGTCTATGCCAAAGGCAAAGGTATTGTTGTCAATGAGCCCTCCATTGTGGCGATTAATCAGACCACCGGCGAAGTGGAAGCGGTCGGCAAGCAAGCCAAAGACATGCTGGGCCGAACACCAGGAAATATCGTAGCCATCCGACCCATGAAGGACGGCGTGATCGCCGACTTCAAAGTCACCGAGTGCATGCTTAACTACTTCATCCTCAAGGCTCATGGCCGCAAGGTGATGGTTCATCCGCGTATTGTCATCGGCGTGCCAAGTGAAATCACACAGGTCGAGAAACGGGCGGTCATTGATTCTGCCTATCGCGCCAAAGCCAGCGAGGTGCATCTAGTGGAACAGTCAATAATGGCGGCGAACGGCGCCGGCATGCCAGTCAACGAGCCCTCCGGGAATATGGTGGTGGATATTGGCGGTGGCACGACCGAGGTGGCTGTCATCTCGCTATCCGGCATCGTCTATGCCTGCTCCTCGCGCGTCGCCGGAAATCAGATGGACGAAGCCATCATGCAGTACCTCAAGAGCGAGTATAACCTGCTGGTCGGAGAGTGCACCGCAGAGGCGATCAAGATCCAGATCGGGTCGGCCTACCCCCTGGACGAGGCTCTGACTATGGAAGTAAAAGGCCGGAACTTGATCGAAGGTGTGCCGAGGACCCGGATACTCAACGACAGCGAGATCAGGAAAGCCCTGTCGGAGTGCGTGAATTCCATCCTGAAGGCTATCCGTGTCGCCCTAGAACGCACTCCACCAGAACTCAGTGCCGACATCTGCGATCGCGGCATCGTTCTGACGGGGGGCGGCTCGTTGTTGAAGAATTTAGATAAGCGCATCCGTGAAGAGACAGGGTTGCCGGTTTCCATCGCAGAAGAACCTCTGGCGAGTGTCGTGTTAGGAACGGGCAAGATGTTGACCGACTTCGAGTTAGTCCGCCAAGTAGCCATCGAGTAGCCGCTGCCTGTTGGTTTCCTCCGTGGCGACATGAACGCGTCATTTTATCCCCGAAGTTTTCAAACTTTGAAACATCCGGCCCATCTTAAAGTTTGGACATGTCAAAGAAGATGGTAGAGCGGCTTGGCGCTGTGTCCTCTGATAGCCCAGAGGAAAGTGTGCGGAGATGCACCACCTCAGACCCATCGTCACCTTAGCCCGACCCACTGCTTGTCGAGTTAAACCTTAGTTGGTGGTTAGGATTGCGAAGACCTACATTGTGCTTCTTTTTTTGCCCCCAAGTCTGCCCGGCAAGCATCATCTGCGTGGACTAGTGCTGGCGAAATGTCAGTCTGTTGTTTTTACACTTTGCATGAGCACCGCTCCGAAAGGCAGTAGCGTTTTATAGCAAATGCTCAGGAAGAAGGCTGTTTCACCAAAGTTTGTGAAAGCTGACTGCATCTTGGTTCACTGTGCAGTGCCCTGCACAGTTCCCTCGATGCCAGCAAAGCGAACCTTGGATCGCGGGACGCGGCCTTCACAAACCGACCATTCCACGATAGACTCCATCGACAAGAGAAGGACTGGCGCACAGTAGATCTAGAACACAAGAGCCTAGACTCAGAAGAGAACAAGGATGAAAATCCACTCGTACCGATGCGACCATTGTTCAAACCTAAAGGACGAGAGCAATCACTGGTGGGTGCGCGCACCGGACCGCGACAAGTTCACGCTGCAATGCTGGGACGATGCGCAAGCGGATGCGCCGGGGTACGAGCACATCTGCTCGGAATCGTGCGCGGCTAAAGCGCTTTCCAAATGGATGACTCGGCCGAACACGCATCCTGAAGTTCAAGTCCTGGAACCGTCCCTCGTGCGGTTTCGGCGTCAATAGACACCGCGCCTATTTCAGTGTCCCACATGAACTTCCAGAGCACGGAAAATCCCGCAGTGCGCTAAGTGGGAGTTGAAACAGGCACCCCCGCAAGAGGGCTGCGCTTGGGCAGAACAAGAGCGCGGCACACTATGGAATTCAGAACGAACGCCACCCTAACTTAAGTGGGCGAACGATCAAACTATGGCGCAAATTGCAGCCTACTACACCATCTACCCGCGTCAAAGCTGCCAAGAAGATTGAACGCGCGATTGTCGCGGCAACACGGATCTGGGGCAGTTCCTAGCCCTGAACCGGACGACAAGCCAAGGTTGCGGAGGCAGCCCACAGACCGACGATATTTAAGAACGAAAGCACGCGGGTAGTCGATCGATCGATAATCCGCTGCTTGAAATCTTCCGAAATTACGAAGCGTAAAATCATCGGGATACAGGCTGTTGTCTCAGGCATAAGAACCAAACTCACCGATGCCAGCGTAGACATGAACATGGATATCCACGAGTCCCGGTATGACGTAGAGTCCGCGAAAGTTGTTCTTCGCATCATGACGTGTCCCCCCTTACAGCAGCAGATCGCAGCGGGGCTGTGCGCCGAGCACGCTTGCCAGAGCGATCAGGATAAGTATTCTCTTCATGGCAGGTTCCAGGCCAGCTCAGAGCCGCACAATAACAATGCCCTGGCGCTGCGAGAATTGTACGCTCGCGAGGAGCAATTCGGTGATTTGCAGGTAGGCCAGCGTGGCTCAGCCAAGTGAGCGCTGCCGCCGCCATTGCTGAAGTCATGTGAGCCCTCTCGGCAATAAACTCAGCCATCTTATGAAGCAGATTCCTTTGCTCGCAATTTGCGGCGGTATTGCTTTGCTGAAGACACACGCCCAGACGGTCGATGTCGCCGCCCGGCAACAGTCCTAATGCGGTGATCTCCTCGCGTTTAATCTCCCTCGGCCCTCCCTTCAGCCAAAGGCATGCCTCTTCGCAGTCCACCTGGCGCCAAGATACTCACCCATATCGAGCGTGCCGGACATGGAGTCACCTGTCAGCTTCCCCGTGAAGCGGTACGACAAAGCCGCACCGTGAACCTCGCCAACGCTGCTCGAGATTAGTACATCGTCGGCGGAAATCGTACCGGTAAAGTCGCGCGGCGTGAAATCGCCCTGATGTGTGCCAACGAGTTGACTACCTTGTTGCTTTACGAAGAGAACGTGATCTGATCTCCCAGCGGCGAACTGGATCTGCACATCCCAGCGCCCAGTAATGTCGCTGGCCGGTGTCTTGGCGATCTCCGGCTGCCACTGCGGGCGTTTGGCTGAAAGGACCTCAAAAATTCTGTCCGCGACAATCGTTACGTCTTCTGGCCTCATCATGTATGCCGTTATCGAAATTCCACTCTGGCGGGTAGTGTCACGGCTGTCCCCCCGTCCCGCCACCGCCTAGCGCCACGCGCGGCTCGGTGGTCCACAGGATATTCGTCACCTGCTCGCCCGTGATCCCCAGCTTGGCAGGATTCCAATGGATAGACAGTCCTGGACTATGGTTGTTGAGACCCCTCGGTTCGCGGATCGTGGCCGCGACGCCATCGATTTTCGTGACGCGCGCGGCTATAGTCTGCATCCACTGCGTCCACATCGCATCTTCTTTCTTATGGTCGCGCTGCGCCCACATTTCGACAGCGGCAAGCAGTCCCAGCATCTCTTCTTTGCCGATCTTCATTGTTCGGCCGTGGCCATGATGTGGTGCGCTACATACCCAAGCCGCCTGTAACAGGTCTTTGCGGCCCAACACCAAGCCGGAACACTGCGGTCCACGCAGGCACTTTCCGCCGCTGTAGCCCACGAATGTAGAGCCCCGCTGGAGATAAATATTTGGGATGGTTAGCATCTCCGCCGCAGCGTCTGTGAAGATAGGAATGTTTTTTTCTTTGGCGAGGCCGTAGACATTGTCGTAGGTAAGTGGACCATTCTCCATGCGGTCACCCGTCATGATGTACACCATGGCAACTTTTGGACCTAGCGCAGCTTCGTATTCCTTTGTGTTGGCTACTTCAATTATCCGAACGCCCACAGAACGAATGGCCTGATCATATTGATTGCGAGAACCTTTGGGAATCACCACCTCGTCCTTGGCGAAGCCAGTGAGCTCCGGAATGCGCACATGCAGGTCCGGATTGCCACCAGTGACGCAGGCGGCGGTGACGTGGGCCATGCCGGCTGCGCAGCCGGCCGATACCAACGCCCACTCGGCGCCCGTAATCTCTGCCAGGCGCCTGGCGACCCCTTCCATCAGCTCATCCAAGACGACATGATGTTGCCCGGCGGAGTCTACAGCCGCCCTCACCTCATCCAGCTCCAACGACCCGCTGAGGACCGTGAAAGTACCGCGACAGTTGATGATCGGCCGAACACCAAGAGATTTATAAATGTCCGTGACGCCGAGCTGCAGTTTACCTGCGCTCACCGCTGGCGGTGCGGCTGACGCCGATTTTCGGAGAAATGCCGACGCCGTTGCCAATGCCGATCCTCGACGGAAGAGGTCGCGGCGGTTGAGTCCGCCCAAATACCGTCCCAAAGTTCCTTTCATTGAACGATTCACCAATACCTCCCACGTCGAATCACTGGCCCCAATCGGTCGCCCGCAGCGATCCGGTAAAGAGTCGCTCGGATCGCCGCCACAAGTCCGGTATACAGCCTATCAAAATGCAGGGTTAATCTCGCCGGCAAGGCAATCTTATCTAGAGCGCGCTGGGATCGCTGCAATTGTGCGCCGGATAGTATCCGCTAATGAAAGCATTCTATGGGGAGTGTTGACGTGAACAGATCGTCGGAGACAAAGAATGACGTCGAATGCCTTTCATTAACGGCCATTCAGACACTACGTCTGGCGACAGGGGAACCTCAAGCGGGGCATGTTTATGAACGTGCCCCGATTATACAGATGGAGACGATTCTCATCCCGGCGCTTGTTCTTAGCGCGGCCGACTGCTGTATTGGCTCAACTCGGTGGCGGTGAGCCCAGTCCCGAACGCGACCAAGAAAGGCCGCACACACTATTAGTTGGTGAAGGAGTGCTATCGCGCTTCCACGGTCCTCGATTGCGATCTCAGTCAGTATTACGACCAGAAGACTGGCCAGCTCACGCCGCTTTTTTACAAAAGCGACCGATCCATGCGCGAGTCCGGCTTCGATCCATCCAATCGCTTCCACCGTTCAACGTCGACATCATCCATTACAACCCGGTGTGCCTGAATTCGCTGCTGTACGTAATGGAGCGCGACAGCACCGACATCATGGCGATTCTGGGCCACAAATCCGACGCCGCGACCTGGCGCAAGCTAGCCGAAGAGCGGAAAGAAAAGATAAACCGCCTCATGTGGGGCCCCGGGGATGGCCTTTACTATGACTACAACTTCACCGCCAGGAAGATCCGCCGCTATCGGTTTCTAACCGCGTTTTACCCGCTGTGGGCGGGCATCGCCACTCCCGAGCAAGCGGCTCGCGTGGAGTCGAATCTGAAGCTGTTCGAACATGCCGGGGGCCTCGAGACGAGCACCAACCCAGTGGCAGTCAGTGGGACGCGCCCTTCGGGTGGGCCCCGCTCGAAATGCTCGCTGTGGAGGGCCTTCGACGCTACCGCTTTAGCAGGACGCCGATCGAATCACCGGCCGATTTTTGTCCATGGTGCTGGAGCAGTTCGTCGAGCACCACACCATCGTCGAAAAATGTCACCCGGCCACAAAACAACCGAGTTGAAACTGGACTGGCGTTAAGAGCGCAAGGCGGCAATGGACGTCCGTAAGGTATCGTCATAATACCGATCACAAACAGTTTTTCAACCGCGGCACAGACGCCCAACCCAGCCTCCGACGTGACTGCAGCCGATATCCAGGCCTTCCTGAAGGCGCTGCCGCATGGATAAGTCAGCGACCGGCCAATTCGCGTAGTGGATGTCGGCGGGTACCGAGTGGGCGTTTACGGTGTCTACCAGCCCAAAGCGTCGATGCCGGAAGCCATTCTGCATGAGACGACTGTTACGGAGGTCTACCAGATGCTGGACGGCGCTGGGACGCTAGTTACTGGAGGAACGCTGGTGGACACCTGGCGGGACCCAGCTGTTAAGAACCGTCTCAAGGGCAAGCGCATCGAGGGTGGAGTGAGTCGACGGATGGTGAAAGGCGATGTGGTGATTATCCCCGGACGGCTGCCGCATTGGTGGAGCAATCTTGAAGGCGACATCACGTACCTTATCATCGGGCCGGATCCGGCCGGCAAGCTGCCGTTGAAATAATCGACGAAGAGCGATTATATGAGTGGGATCGCGGCATGGGAGAATGCGCGCGCTTTTGACCACGTATCCTGTATTCATGAAGCAGCTTGCGCTTGAAGCGCTCGACTTGGCCCTCGCGACGGGCGTCACTTACGCCGACGTCCGCGTCATCGAAAGCCGCGACCGCGAGCTTTCCACTAAGAACGGCAAGCCCGGCCAGGTATCGAGCGACGAATCGGTCGGCATTGGAATCCGCGTGCTGGCCGATGGCTGCTGGGGTTTCGCCGCCACCGACGATCTTGCGCAGCCGGCGTGGAAGCCGCCGCGCGCTGGCCGTCGACATCGCCCGCTCCAGCGCACTCGCCAAGAAACACGATGTCGCGCTCGCGCCCGAGAACAAGCACGAAGCCACCTGGGTCTCGCCCTGCCGCATCGATCCTTTTTCGGTCAGCGTCGAAGAACAGCTCTCGCTGCTTACTGGCGGTCGACGACGAGCTGCGCCGCAATTCCGGCGTCACGCTGGCGCAAACTTCGATGATCTTCCATCGCAGCCGCCAGATCTTCGTCTCTTCCATCGGCAGCGTCATCGATCAGACCCGCACCTCCAGCGGCGCCGGATTTGAAGCCTCAGTTTCAGCGAAGATGAGATCCAGAAGCGCTCTTATCCGAATTCCTTCGGCGGCCAGCATCAGCTCAAGGGCTATGAGTTGATCCACGAACTGGCATTGCTGGAGCACGCGCCGCGCGTGGCCGAGGAGGCCGTGGCGTTGCACTCGGCCGATCAATGCCCCGAAGGCCGCTTCGATCTGATCCTGGATGGCAGCCAGCTCGGACTGCAGGTGCACGAATCCATCGGCCATCCCATCGAGCTCGATCGCGTGCTCGGTTCGGAGGCCAACTACGCGGGCATGAGCTTTCTCACGCTCGACAAATTGAATCACCTGCGCTACGGCTCGGAACTGGTCAACGCGGTTTGCGACGCTCGCATCGAGCACGGCCCCGGCATGGGCACGTTCGCTTTCGATGACGAAGGCGTTCCCGCGCAATCGGCCGACATCATTCGCGACGGCCAATTCGTCGGATACATGACCTCGCGCGAAACCGCCGCCGCCATCGGCCAGACGCGTTCCAACGGCACCATGCGCGCCACCAGTTGGGCGCGGCTGCCGCTCATCCGCATGACCAACGTCAGCCTGCTGCCCGGCGAGCAAACGCTCGACGAAGTTTTCGCCGGCGTGAGCCACGCCATTTACATGGAGACCAACCGGAGCTGGTCCATCGACGACAAGCGCTACAACTTCCAGTTCGGCTGCGAGATCGCCTGGGAGATTCGAGACGGCAAGCGCGTTCGCATGCTCAAGAATCCGACCTACAGCGGCATCACCACCGAGTTTTGGAATTCCTGCGCCGCCGTCGCCAATCGCGATCATTGGGTGCTGTGGGGCGTTCCGAATTGCGGCAAGGGCCAGCCCGAGCAAGTGATCGGCACCGGCCATGGCGCCAGCCCCTCGCGCTTCCACAACATCAAGAGTCGGAGCCGCGTATGGCGGATGAGCCTCGGCGCGCGATCCTGTCGTATCGAGCGAATGCCGCGAGCTGTTCGGCGCCGTGCAGCAGGCCGCCAAATCGCTCGGGGTCTCCGACGTCGAGGCGCTGTTCGGCGCGCATTGCGACGCCCTCACGCGTTTCGCCAACAACACCATCCATCAGAACGTCGCCGAGCAGGACGCAATGGCTTTCGGTTCGCGTGGCGCTGGATCAGAAGACCGCGCGCGCCACCACCAACCGCTTCGATCCGGATTCCATTCGCGGCGCCGTGGAGCAGGCGCTCGCGCTGGCACGGTCCGCCGCGCCCGATCCGGATCTGCTGCCGCTGCAACGAGCCCTCGGCGATTTCTGAAACCAAGCGCTTCGATGCCGCCACGGCCCAGCGCCACGCCGGCGGATCGCGGCGCGAACGGTTGGCGAAGCCATCCGGATGGTGGAGGGCGCGGGACAAACCGCGGCCGGCATTTACTCCACCGGCCAAAGCGTGGAAGCGATCTTCAATTCGCGCGGCGTCGCCGGCTGGCACAGCGGAAACGCATGGCGCAGTTTTCGATCACCGCCATGGCCGGCGATAGTTCCGGCTGGGCCAAGGCTTCGGCGGTATCTCATGTAGTGCCATCGATCCGGTGGCGCTGGCGCAGCGGCGCCTGCGAAAAGGCGCGCCTGTCGGGCGATCCCACGGAGATCGCCGCCCGGCCGATACACCGTGATCCTGGAGCCGGCCGCCGTCCTCGATCTGGTGGGCCAAATGTTCGGCGATTTCAGCGCCACCGCCGTCGCACGATCAGCCGCAGCTTCCTCACCGATCGGTTGGGCAAGAAGCTGTTCGGCGAGAACATCCACATCTCCGACGATGTCGCGCATCCGCTCCAGGCCGGCGTCCCTTTCGATGGCGAGGGCGTGCCGCGCCGCAAATTGACGCTGGTGGACGCCGGCGTTCCGCGCGAACTGGCCTATTCGCGATCCAGCGCGCAGCGTGCGGGGGTCGAGCCCACCGGCCACGGCTTTCCGCTGCCCAACGAAGTCGGCGAAGCGCCGCTGAATATCGTGATCGCGGGCGGCTCCACATCGGTCGATGAAATGATCGCCTCCACCGAGCGCGGCGTTCTGGTCACGCGGCTGTGGTACATCCGCGAAGTGGATCCCTACGAGAAAATCATGACCGGCATGACGCGCGACGGAACGTTCCTGATCGAAAACGGCCGCGTGAGTCGCGGGCCTGCGGAATTTCCGCTTCAACCAGGGCATCATCGAATTGCTGAACAACGTGGAAGCGCTTTCGCCCTCCGTGCGCGCATCCGGCGAAGAGGCGTTCGACATGGTGGTGCCGGCCATGAAGGTCGGGATTTCAACTTCACCGAAGTCACCCGCTTTTAGACTCCTATCCGCGTCCATTGTTAAAATAGGTTAAGGGATCAATGTGCATCACCACGGCCATCATCACGGACCGGGCGAGATTCTGAAATGGTCGTTTTTGGCCACGATTTTGTTCGTCGTCGTCGAAGTGATCGCCGGGTTTCGTGCCGGCAGCTTGGCGCTGGTTTCCGACGCCGGCCACAATTTCACCGATGCGCTGGCGCTGGTGCTGGCGGCCATCGGCGTGTACATGCAGTCCAAGCCTGCCGACAGCGTCAAGACCTACGGCTATCATCGCGCCGGAGTTCTGACCGCATTCGTCAATGCGCTCACGCTGGTTGGCATCGCCGTCTTCATTTTCTATGAGGCCTGGCAGCGGTTCCTTCATCCCCGGCACATCGAAGAATGGACCATGCTGTGGGTCGCGGTGGCTGGCCTGGCGCTCAACGGCGGCATCATGTGGGGCCTGCATCGCGAGAAAGATCACGATCTGAATATTCGCGCCGCGTTCGTGCACATGTTGGGCGATGCGGTCAGTTCGGTTGGAATCATCGCGGGCGCGATCGCGATTCATTTCACCGGGCTTGCGATGTGATCGACCCGGTGCTGTCGGTGCTGATCGGCGTTCTCATCATCTGGACCGCCTGGGACATCATTCAGGAATCGCTCAATGTGCTGCTCGAAGGCCTGCCGCGCGGCATGGAACTGAGCCAGGTCACCGGCGCCATGCGGCAGATCGACGGCGTGATCGACGTTCACGATCTGCACATCTGGAGCCTGGGTTCGAGCGCCCACGCGTTGAGCTGTCACGTGCTGATCGAAGACATGCCGCCTTCGGAGAGCAACGCCATCCTGCAGCGCATCAACGATGTACTTTGCAAATTCGAAATCCATCACACCACCATCCAGTTCGAGCACACCAAATGTGACACGCCCTGCTCCATCCTCGTAACCCATCAGCACGAGCATGAACATCACGGCTAGAAGTCAAGCTAGCTTACTCTTCTTTACATCTGGCACCGTAACCGTACTAGCTGGTCAGGAATCATCTCTCTCGTGGGGATGAAGAATCCCGAATAAGGAGAAAACATGAAGTTTCGTTTAGCATTACTTTCCTGTGCCCTGGCGGTGGTTGTGTACGCGGCCGATGCCACCGGAAAATGGAGCTTTGAGACGCAAGGCCGGAACGGGCCGATGACTCAGACTTTGAACCTGAAGCAGGATGGCTCCAGTCTGTCCGGCACTCTGACCGGAGGTCGCGGCGGCGACGTCCAGATTTCGGATGGCAAGGTGGACGGTAACAACGTCTCGTTCACTGTGGTCCGCGAATTCCGCGACAACAAAATCACCATCAAGTACAATGGCGTGGTGTCCGGTGATGAAATGAAGTTGACCATCGAAGCGGGCCGCGGGCCGCAGGAGGTCACCGCAAAACGCACTTCCACTTAACCTCAAAGCAGAGGACTCGCTTCATGATCTGCGCAACGAGATAGCCACTCCTCGGCGCGCTGGCGAAGCGAGGCTCTTGTGAGCGGCTGGGGATAGAGATCGCCAATGATCGCGACGGAATCAGCGCCGGCCTCAAATACGGCCGCTGCGGTTTTTCGTGTAATTCCGCCGATGGCGACCAGTGGCTTTTGCGTTAAGGGCCGGAGCTTCCGCAGCCGCTCGATCCCTACGGTGGGGTCCGGGTTCTCTTTCGACGCTGTCGCAAAGATAGGTCCAATTGCTAAGTAATCGATGGGTTCGCGGTCCCCTGCCCGGAGTTGATCGGTACTATGGGTCGAGAAACCTATCACTCGATCAGATGGCATTATCCTGCGAGCGTCGGCGGGCGGGAGATCGTCCTGGCCCAGGTGCAATGCGGCGTCAAGTAGCATGGCGATGTCCGCGCGGTCGTTCATTACGAAAAGCGCGCCGGAGTTGCCGCAGAGGGCAGCTATTTGCCCGGCTTCCTCGAAGACCTCCCGCGAAAATATGCCTTTGTGGCGGTACTGCAAGATGCGGGCACCCGCTTCCAGGATTGCTTCGGCCGCGGTGAGGGCCGCGAGTCCACAACCAGTATCCAAGATCGGATAAAACGCGGGTATCATTTGGTCTCGCCCTCTGCTAGGACTAACGCTCCGTAGAGGACACTGTCATCGCCAAGGACCGCTGGAACGACGTCAACACGCGCGCGCGACCAAGTGGTTATTTGCCGCCGCATTTCAGAGCGCAACGGTACGAACAGCGCATCGCCCGCCTTGCTGATTCCGCCTCCAATGATGATTCGAGCCGGATTGAGCAGCATAATGGCAGCTTTGAGTCCCAGGGCCAGATCCACCACGTAACGCTGAACGAAAGCCGGATCTCGAAACAGTTCGCTGGCGGGTCGGCCGTAATCGCGCTCCAGCCACAGTCCGCAACACATTCGCTCGAAGCAACCCCTCGATCCGCACAGGCACTCGGGGCCGTCTGGCCGTATCGTCAAATGTCCGATTTCGCCGGCATAGGAATCGGCCCCGCGATAGAGGGTCTCGCCGCTGGCAATGATGCCTCCGCCGATACCGGTCGAAAGCGTCATGTAAAACAGGGGCCTATAGCCGCGGCCCCCGCCGTAGCAGGCTTCACCCAGCGCCCCGACATTGGCATCGTTGTCCATGACTGGAAGAACGCCCAGCGATTTTTGGAGCTCCGCCGGAAGATCGAAATCACTCCACCCTCCAACGTGCGTCGATAATGCGACCCGTTGTTTATCGAACTCGACCGGACCCCCGAAGCCGATCCCACAGCGATCGACACCGTAGCGTGTATTCCAAATCGCGGCAATCGATACGATCTGATCAATCATCCATTCCCGGCCACCTGCGCGATCCGTGACTCGCGACTCGCGCTCCACTATGCGACTGCCGTCAAAACTCGCCATCGTCAACTTGGTCCCGCCGATGTCAATCGCTAGAGTGATCATTCGTCCGCCGCGGCTTTGACTTCAGCCGGGCTCGCAGTGCCGGTGCCTGGCTTCAGAATCGTGACGGATGCGACCAAATTGCCGAACATCGCCGCTTCGACCGCCAATCCGTTCACCGCCAAAGCCATGCCGACCCCGGCCGCAAAGCTGTCGCCGGCGCCACAAATATCGACGGGCTCTTGTGGCGATCGAGCCGGAACCTGAGTCTCACGGCCGTCTTCGATCACAACCACTCCCTTGGGACCTTGTGTGACGAATAAAAGCGGCGCGCAGGTGTGCTTGCGAAGCCGTTGATAGTCAACGCAGCCAAAAAGCGATGTCGAGGCGCACGCGGCTTCCTGCGCGTTCGGTTTGAGGATTACGTTACGGAATTCCGCGGCTCGTCTACGAGAATCAGCTACTATCACTCTTCCTGGAGCGATTTTCGCCAGCATTTCCCGCACGGCCATTGTGACTACACCCCCATGCTCCGTCTCAGCTTGGTCAGAGATGAAGATCACGTCAAAGGCCTGGGTATTGTCGCGCAAAGCGGCGACCATCTGACGCTCGATAGCCTCCGGCAAGGGACGCGTATTGATGAAATCGACGCGCGGCTGATCTTCAACGCCCGTGATACAGTTGATCAGTTTGGTGTACGTGAAGGTCGAGAGTTCATCTGAGCCAATGAGCAACTCGCTTGAAATGCCCTTTGATTCGAGGGCGTGCCGCAATTCATAACCATGTCCATCTTCGCCCAGCGCACCTAACACTGCCACGCGCCCGACACCCAGCGCGACAAGATTGCTGGCGATTGTCCCACCCGCGCCCGGCGTGACCTCGGTCGCCACGACACCGATTCTCGGGATTCCGGTTTCGCGTGAAGCCTCCGCTGAAGCCGGATCGTAAGTACACCAGCGGTCCAGGCAAATGTCGCCGACTACGAGGGCTGATTTGCGAGGAAACTCGCCGAGAATTTCTGCGGCTTTCATTCAATCACTTTCTAAAAGCGCGCGGCGCAGAGCGGGCAAGGTGGCGCGATGATCGCCTTGAAAGTAGAAGCTCTCGCCTCCGTCAGCGACGGTGCGAACCAGCATGGTTTTGTGTGGGCGGAAGAAATATCCCGGATCACAGGGTCCGAGTTCCTGGTGGTAATCGCCCGAAATCGGTGCAAGATCGAATACTCCGGCAGTGAAGTGATTTATGGTTCGCCGGTGCTGATGGGCGACATTCCGTACCATGGCTAGCGCTTTCAAGAAGACTTCGGGCGCCATTGTGGCCGAACCAAAACTCAGCACAACGCCCTCCTCGAGGCGTTCCAGCGTGTGCGCAAAAATCAGGAAATCGCGATAGCTGGTAGCTCCATAAGCCCCGCCGTCGCAGTTTGGATGCTCATGCAGAATGTCATAGCCGATGCCGGCGTGTACTGTGGCCGGAACCGCAAGCCGGTGAGCGGCGCCAAGAATACTCAGGTCGCGGTGAGGGAAGTTGCTCTCAATGATCCTGCGTCCGATGTTTTCGCCCAGTCCCAGTGAAAGACCATCCGCTTCCGAAGCCCAATCGTTCAATTCGCCAGTCTCGCGCCACAAGCCGAACTCACCGGTGCGGATGTAGCGTGCGACGCTTTCCGTGGTTGCGCCTATCCGCGCCAGTTCAAAGTCGTGTATAGGCCCCGCGCCGTTCATCGCTATGTGGTCGATCAGGCCCCGCTCCATCAAATCGATGATATGGCGATTTACTCCGGCGCGAATAACATGGGCCCCCATCATGAGAACTCGCGCCGCGTTATTGGATCGGGCCGACTTCAGACGGCGAGCAACCGTGGCAAGATCCGGGTGGCTGAAGCCGGGCGTTGGATCGGCCAGGGCCAGCCAGTGGTCCAGGTGAAGATCGTGGACGCGCTCCGCAAGCGGTTTCACGCGAAGGCGCGAACGGTCGAACACTGGGTATTTGGACGGCATTATGCGGAAAACAGCGACGAGAACAGCTCTTCGCGGCACAGGAAATTGGGGACGATATAATCGGCTCCCACCCCGATCAGCCGCTTGCGCTTCCATTCATCCACCCGCATGCAAGCCGGCTCCTCGCTGGCAACGCCAACCGCCACACCGCCCACGTTCTTCACTTCTTCGATCTCAACGTAGCCGTCGCCGAACACCAGAATTTGCTGGCCGCTGAACTCAGCTGAAGAAAGAATGCGCTGGATAAGAATCGCTTTCGAGAAACTTTTGTAGTCGTCCAGCGCACCATAGACACCGCCTCCAAAATATCCGGAGACGCCCAGCAGCCGCGCTTCTTCCTTCATATAAATCTCGTCAGTGCCGCTGGCCAGGTACATCGTGAGCTCGCGACGTTTCAATTCTTCCAGAAGCTCGCGTGCCCCCGGCACCAGATACTGCTCCGGATCCGCATGCCCTTTCCGCAGCGCCTCCACTCGGCTCTCGATTTTCACCCAGAGACGATCAAGGTACATCTGTTTATAAACTAGAGGCCCCAGCGGCCTGCCGCCACGAGCTTCGATGGCTTCGGTTAACGCGATCATCTGATAGATCGTCTCTTTGCCAGTGAGCCGCCAAACGAAATCTTCGACCACGGACACGCAACTGCTCATCGGTCTCGCCGGTTTTTAGATCGGCCAGGATCTCCACCATCATAGGGACCATCACGTTCATCCAGCCTGAGCGGATCAAAGACAGAGTACCGTCGAAATCAAAGAGTACAACGCGGGCGTTGCGGGCAGACACGCCCGGCCTTATATTTTCCACCATTCAAGACCATTCTAAAAGGTAGACGGCGGGTGGTGCCCGATTGCCGCGTTTTATAAGCTGATACAGTGCCTCACCGAAATTCCATCCTGGCCCTGGTATGCGTCTGTTCATCCGCGAACTTCGCCGCGTCCGCTCCCGCGGTGCTGTTTGAAGGCGCACGCTTGATCGTCGACGCTCGCAGGCCTCCCATCGAAAACGCGGCTTTCCTGGTTGAAAACGGACGCATTGTCAAAGTTGGCAAGAAAGGAGCCGTTCACCCGCCTGCCGGAGCGGTGCGGATGGATCTCAGCGGCAAGACCGTAATCCCAGCATTGATCGACGCCCACGTGCACCTTGGCTACCAGAAGGATCTGGTCTACTCAGTCGGTAACTTCACGCGCGAAAACGTGATAGATCAGCTCAATCGATACACTTATTGTGGGGTTGCCGCGGTTATGTCTCTCGGAACCGATCTCGGCGACCTGCCGTTCGAAATGCGTGCCGAGCAATCGGCCGGCAAACTGGGTGGCGCGTTGTATCGCACCGCGGGCCGTGGGATCGCAGCGCCGAACGCCGGGCCTGGAACACCGGAGTTGAAGCCTTCCGCTTACGGCGTCACTACCGAAGATGAGGCGCGCCGGGCAGTACGCGAGCAAATCGCCAAAAAGGTGGACATCGTCAAGATCTGGGTGGACGATCGCAACGGCACGGTGAGCAAACTAAGCCCGGCTCTGTATCGCGCGGTTATCGACGAAGCGCATAAACACAGAACGCGCGTCATCGCCCACGTCTATTACCTTGACGATGCCAAGGACCTGGTGCGTGCTGGGATCGACGGCTTTGCCCACCTGGTCCGGGATCGCGAAATGGACGAAGAAGTGATCGCGCTCATCAAGCAAAAGAACGTCCTGGTTATGCCGAACCTTGCCATCAGCGAAAATGGAACCCACGCCGAAGCGCCGATGTGGTTGGACGATGCATTGCTGAGCGAGGTCGCGCCTGCCGCGGTAATCGACCGTGTTAAGGCGTCCTACCGGAATCGATCTGGCGAAGCCGTCGAGCGGGCGCGAAAGACTTATCGCGATATGCAGCGCAGTCTCGCGAAGCTCAATGCCGCTGGCGCAAGAATCGGCTTCGGCACCGATGCGGGAGCCGTACGCGATCATTTCTATGCCTATACCGATCATCGCGAGCTGCAGTTGATGGTCGATGCCGGTGTGACAACCGCTCAGGCCCTTACGGCGGCCACGGTTACTTCCGCCGATTTCCTTCGCCTAAAGGATCATGGGACGCTCGACGCCGGAAAGTCCGCCGACTTTATTGTGCTCGACGCCAACCCCCTGGACGACATCGCCAACACCAGGAAGATCGCGAAGGTCTATCTCCGCGGGCAGGAGCAGGATCGTCCGGCGTTGCGGCAAGACTGGAGATAACTTATTGACAACCATCCTTCCGCGGTGTAATATGTCGTTGTGCGACATGTCATAGAACAACGTGACGTCGAAGACGCTAAACCGCTCACTGAGCCGGTGCTGTTAATCCTCATGAGCCTGGCTGATAAACCTCGCCATGGCTATGCTCTGATGAAAGACATCGAGATTCTCAGCAAGGGGCGTGTCCGGCTAAGTACTGGCACCCTCTATGGGGCTCTGCGGCGGCTCCTGGAAGAGCGTTGGATCGAACGATTTGACCAAGAGGATACGGCCCGGGAGAAACAGGCCTATCGGCTAACGGCCATCGGGCGCAAACAACTGCAGCTTGAGTTAGAACGCATGCGACAGCTGACGCGAGCGGGAACGGCGCGTCTTCGCATGCGAGAAGCGTGAGCGAACATGCGACGAGGCCACGAAATGTTGCTGAGGCTTTATCCCCGGGACTTTCGAGCATCATTTACGTCTGAAATGTTGACGGCCTTTGAGAAATCGGCCAGGGATTGCCGCGCACAGGGGCTATCCGCTTACCTCCGTTTCGCGCTGAAGGAACTGATGGGCGTTATGAAGGGCGTCTGCGCGGAATGGATCGCGAAGCTCGCCACGGATCGCTCGTTGCGCGGCCGATCGCTGCCGGACCGTCTTATAATGCGGCCACCGGGCGTTCCTTGGGAAGCCTACTATGGCGACGCACTGGTTGAATCGCCCAGGAGCGCATTGCCAACAGAGGTGTTGGAAGCCCAGCGGAGCACGGAACTGCTCGTGCAGCGGATCGTGCACGCCATCGCCCATCATGGCTTCGAAGGAGCCCGAGCTTATTCCTACCAGGAGCGCCCAGGCTCGCGAGAACCTCCGGCTGCTGCGCGAAAAATACAAATGTTCGTCGGACACCTGGCAGTCGGCCTAGCCTGCAAGCGGATTGAGCCCCAGATCTCGCTAGGCACCTGGATGTTGGCCGCCTTGCTGGCCGACCTGCTCGCATTTCCTCTCCTGGTCGCTGCTGTCGAAAAGATGCGGGTCCAGCCCGGAGTCGCCGTGAATCGCGTGCTTGCCGACATGCCCTACAGCCACAGTCTGCTGATGGACGCGATCTGGGCTGGTATCTTCGCTGGATCCTATTTCGTGGTTCGGCGTTATGCGCCCGGCACATGGCTACTATTCGCAGCCGTTCTCAGCCACTGGCTGCTCGATTTCGTGAGCCACAGGCCGGATATGGGGCTCGCGCCAGCAGTCCCTCAGGCATTTGGATTAGGTCTTTGGAATTCCGTCCCGACCACCTTGATCGTTGAAGGAGGTTTCTGGCTATTAGCCATCATCATCTATGTTCGTGCCACACGCCCGAAGAAACGCGCGGGTACGTATGGGTTTTGTATCGGAGTCTGTCTTCTGCACGGTCGCCTGGTACGGCAACATCACCTCCGGCATGGATCCTGATCCGGCGCGCGCGGGAATTTCTGGCCTGATTTTTTTCTCGTTGATCGTAGCCTGGGCCTATTGGATCAACCGTCTTCGCCCGGCCGCCGTAGGAGTTCCGGCTCGCGCAGTAGTAATCTAGACGGAAGGGCAGACGTATGGCCCTGCGCACAAGGAGACTGTATGAAGATGCTATTCGGGGCTATGACGCTTGCCTCAGTTGGGATTTTCGGCCCGGGGCTATTATCGGCAGCCGAGGGACCTCCGGGATGGGCTTATGGCTTCCCGCCTGGAACGTCGGGGACTCCAGTGGCTGCGCCTGCTCCTGCCCCGGCGCCCGCACCTGACGCCAGCGTGAAGCACCTCCCCGGCAGCACCGGAGCGTTTACGGTTCCACAGATCCGGGACGCCTTCGGCCCGGCCGACTGGTATCCCAACGACCATCCGCCGATGCCGGACGTCGTCTCGCATGGCCGTAGACCGGACGTACGGGCATGCGGTTTGTGCCATTACCCGAATGGCAAAGGGCGGCCAGAGAACGCCGGCGTAGCGGGCTTGCCAAACGCCTATTTCATTCAGCAAATGCTGGATTTTCGAAACGGCGACCGGAAGAGTGCCGAGCCGCGCAAGGCCAATACCAACGTCATGATCGCCATCGCCAAGGGAATGACCGATGAAGAGATCAAGGCCGCTGCCGAATACTACGGTTCCATGAAGTGGACGCCTTGGATCAAGGTCGTGGAAACCGAAGATGGTTCCGAAGACTCGCATCGCCGGCGGCATGTTTCTCACCCAGGAAGGCGGCGAAAAAGAACCGCTGGGAGATCGCATCATCGAAACCCCGGAGAATACCGAAGGCACAGAGCTATTGCGCGACGCTCGGTCGGGATTCTTCGCCTACGTGCCCGTCGGCAGCATCAAAAAGGGCGAGGCGCTGGTCAATACCGGCGCGGGCAAAACCACGGCGTGCGCGGTGTGCCATGGTGCGGATCTGAAGGGCATGGGCCCGGTGCCGGGAATCGCCGGACGATCGCCCAGTTATACAGTGCGCCAGATGTTCGATATGCAGCAGGGCGCGCGCAAGGGCGTGTGGACTGAGCTGATGAAGCCGGTGGTCAGCAAGCTCACCGAAGACGACATGTTGGCGATCGCCGCCTACACCGCATCACGGATGCCTTGAGCCTCGACGCACTTTATAGCGCGCTAGCGCTTTCCAGGATATGTAATCAACCGAAAAGGATTCCACTTGGCGTTCGTCACATCGCTGACTGCCTTGAAAAGATCTCCGTTTTCGCTCTGAAGTTTCGCCAGACGCTTGCGATTTTCGCCGGTGCTCAGAAAAACCGCCGCATCGTCGCGTTGCTTGGGCGGAAGGCTCTCGGAGTGATGGCCGCCCCGAAGACCAACGCGGTGGAGTTCGCTGCGATAGACGTTAGCGACAGCAATTGCGTAATACTCCTCGATGTCCTCGTAGGCATCGTTGGTGGGGATCTGATTCAGTTTTCCGCTGAGCTCCCTCACACTATGGACGAGTTCGTGCAGCAGCACTTCAGTGTTACTTAGCGTGTTCGGGTGATCCGGCCATGCATCCGGCTCAAATGGAACGTCGGATCTGAGACCGGTTCCGCTGGCGTCCGCATTCGGGGCTTCATCTGGGTTTCCTGGCCTGGGCACGATGTAAATATCACCCGGCATAGAATTGATCGTGCGCAGAACTGCTCCTCCAGTCTGGCTTCCCCAGATGGAATCGAGCACCTTGATGACGTCCTTCTCAAACCCCTCGCGAACAACGGTGACTATTGTAGTGCCGTTCTTGGACGTGAGGGTGTTTACGATTTGAATACTGTCAACGTGGGAATATGAAACCATTTCGCAAGTCCCTTCATTGGCGTCGGCGTCGCCGTCTCACATTCTACCTGATGTTCTTGCCGACCCAGCCGTCGATGAACTTGATCACTTCGTCGCTGTTGCGGTCCAGGAACATCTCGTGCATGTTGCCGTGGATGCCGACGTCCTCCAGGCGCACGAAGTCGTCTTTCGCGCCGGCTTGATTGAGCCACTTCGGGATGCAGACGTCGAACACGCGGTGATACGTTCCTTCGGCGGAGATCGAGAGGATGTGCATGTTCTGATAGCTGACCAGCTTGTGCACCGGCTCATCCTGCATGTAGCAGCCGACTTCGTCGCCGGGCCGCTCCGAGGGTTCCAGATGCACTTTGATATCGGACGGGCTGGCGAACGGCGGATCGTACTTCATGGGCATCGGAGTGAGACCCCACGAGTCCGGATTGACGCGCGTGTAGGCCACCTTGGCGGTATCCACGTTGCCGATCTGCGGGCCGCCCGGCTCGATCGCGACCATGCCGGCGATCAGGTTGGGACGCTCATCGGCGACATTGAAGCCGATGCCGCCGCCTTGCGAATGCGTGAGCAGGATCATCGGCTTGCCGATTTTGTCGAGCAGCGCAACGCCGGCGGGAATGGCCACCTCGGCCTGATTGTTCACGAACTGCATTTGTCCCTTGGCGAAGTTGTCGAACACAGGATCGCCCATCGTGCCCTTCTTCGGCGAATCGCTGGGCCATTGCGTGTACAGCTTCATGCGCGGGAAAGTTGCCGCCCGAGAGTACGGGCCCGGTCCAGATCTGCGAGAGTTGAGAGCCGTGCGGATCCCGAGCTTGCCGTCGACGCCCGGCACGTAGGGCGAGCGGCCGCGCGCCGGATAATCGACCATGTAAACGGTGTAGCCTTGCTCCATCAGATAGTAGGCCCAGCCCGGGCGGCCGTCCGGCGTCTGCCGCCACACCGCTCCGGTTTGGCCGTTGCCGTGGAAGAACACGACCGGGTAGGGATGCGTCGGCTGCTTCGGCACCCACACTTCCGTGTACATCGTGTCGCCCATGATTTCTTTGCCAGGTTCGCCGACGTACTTGCCGCCGGCGTAGAAGAATCCTTGGCGGGCGATGTTGTCGGTGGAGAACGTGGGGATCGACGACGGCGGCATCGCCATGCTCGGCTTGTCCTTCTGCGGGACGTTCTTGTCCATCCAGCCGCCGATGAACTTGGCGATTTCGTCGCTGTTCTTCTCGAGCATCATTTCGTGGCCGTTGCCGTGGAGGCCCACGTCTTCCATGCGCACGAACTGCGTCTTCACGCCCGGCCTGATTGAGCCATTTCGCCAGGCAGTGATCGAACTCGCGGTGATAGCCGCCTTCGGCGGACAGGTACACTACCGGAATCTTTTCAAGATTAACCAGCTTGTGGGCGGGCTCCTTTTGCACGTAGCAGGGAACCACGTCGCCGGGAATATCGGATTTCTCTTCCAGCGCGACTTGCAGTTCGGATGGCGACTTGATCGGCGGATCGTAAGTGATCGGGCTGGACGTCACTCCCCAACTCAACCGCCGCCTCCGCCCCCCGTGTTGTAGGCGAGCTTCGCCGTATCGACGCCTTTGATCGGCGGGGCGGCGGGCTCGACGGTGACGATGGCCTTCACTTGATTCGGGCGCGCGTCGGCGATCAGCCATCCCGCCGTGCCGCCTTGCGAGTGGGAGAGGATGATCACCGGGGTCTTGATCGTGTCCAGCAATGCGACGAACGCTCGCGGCTCAGCTCATCTTGCGAAGCCGGGACCGCCGCCGGCCGAGAAACTGGACCTGCGTTTTGGCGAAATCGTCGAAGATCGGATCGCCCATCAGACCCGTGCCGGGAAATTGGTTGTGCAGATGCGCGCGCGGGAAATCGCCCTTCTTTGCGGAAGCGGTAAAAGTCGCCTCCAGATTCGCCGCGGTGCGGATGGTCAGGTTGCCGTCGTGATCGGGCACGTATGGCGAGCGGCCGCGCGCGGGCGAATCCACCATATACTGCACATAGCCCTGCTTGGCGAAATAGTAGGCCCAGCCCGGACGGCCGTCGGGAGTTTGCTGCCAATCCGTCGCGGTTTGTCCGGCGCCGTGAATATAGATGATCGGGATAGGGATGCTTGATCTGCTTCGGCACCCACACCTCGACGTAGGCGGAGCCGCCCATCACTTCCTTGCCGGGCTCGCCGACGTATTTGCCGCCGGCGTAGAAAATGCCGGTGCGCGAAAGGTCGCTGGTGGAAAAGGTCGGGATCGTCGCGGAAGGTGCGCCACTAGGGCTTTTCGTCGCCTTAAACGGCTGCGCGGTCATGAATCCGGCGGTAAAAATAGCGACAAAACCGGCCTGCTGCAGGATGGTTAGTGGTCGCTTCTTAGGAACGTGCATAGCTTATTGTCGTACACTGCTTTTGAATTTCGCTAGCTCTGCGGCCACGCGTGGCAGGTCTGGCAGGCCGTGCTCGCTTTATGCGATTCGTGGCAACTGATGCAGCTCGCCATGCTGGTTACGCTGGTGCTCTGTCGCCATAGCATCCATTTGCGCCACTTGGCCATGGCACATAGCGCATTGCATCCCGGCCGCCAGATGCTTGCGGTGCGTCCAGGTCACGCCGGGTGTGACTTGATAAACGCGCTGCCATGGGATTGGTTGGCCGGCTCGCGCGATTTCGGCCAGTTTCACAATAGCCGGTTTGTCTTTGGCGATCGTGCTGTGGCAGCTCATACAAATCGTCGTCGCCGGAAACGTCATCTGATTCCCAGGATCTGGATTCGTGTGGCACCGCCGGCACTCCAGGCCTAGCGCTACATGAGTCTTGTGACTGTAGGGCAGCGGTTGCGCCGGCGCCTCGTGTGGGGCAATATTATCGGGAACCTCCTGGCGAGCGGGCGGTTGTGATTGTCCGGCGGCGACGACCAACGCCGCCAGCAGTAACACTAGACTCTTCATCAACCCTTCTCGCTCACGGTTTTGTTCACGACCTCTTCAATGCTCGTCCCCATATCTTTTAAGAGGACCGCTGCCGTATTGCGCCCCGGCATCCCCGTGATCGACCCGCCTGGGGCCGTACAGGCGCCAGTCTGATAGAGACCCGAAATCGGCATCTTGTAAGCTGCGAATTGCGGCAGCCGGCGATCACCGTGATGCGCGCTTCCCCGCCACATGGCAGGATTCATGCGCTCGATGTCCAGTGGACTCTCCAGAAATTTCGCCAGGATTTTGTCGGGCGTAAGATTCGGAGATACGCGCCGCAGCCGCGCGAAGATTTTCTCGGCGACCTGATCCTTGATGTTGTCCCAATGTTGGGGCCCTTCCTTCAGCGCATAGGGCATAGTGCCCTCGATCTTCACTGTATGGTGCCCAGCCGGCGCTCGCGAAGCATCGCCCACTGACGGGCTGACGATCTGCAGCGGAATATCCTCGACGTTCACTTCGCCGCGCGCGTTGTAGGAATTCAGCATCAGAACACTTTCCGGATGTTCCATGAGCGACGCCTCCACAGTCGAGATTGTTCCGCCGCCCGGGAGCGGATATCTGGGCGGATCAGAGGTGGCGAAGTGGAACGAAAACATGGCGTGCTCCGGTTGAAACACCGCCAGATTCCTGGTGAACTCATCGCCCCATAGCTCACGTGGCGCCATGTCCACAAGATGCTTCACGTGAATTGTCGACACCACCGCCTTCTCCGCTCGATATCGACTGCCATCCATGCATTCGACGCCGGCGCACTTGCCATTCTCGATCACCAGGCGCGCCACCGGCTTGTTCGTCAGGATGAGGCCGTTATGGGCCTCCAAATAGCGTCCCAGAGCGACGCTCAGCATTCCCGAGCCGCCTCTTGCGATGGGCCGCCCGCTCAGCACTTGGCCCATCAAAGAGAATGCTTGGCCGCCGGTGCCAAAATCGCCGCCGGGAACGCCGCCAAAATGGCCGCACGACAGACACGCGGCGCGCATGTGGTCGCTCTCAAACAGCACGCGCGCGGCATCGTACCCCGACATGGCGGAAAGTCTCTGCCAGACGCCTGGCCGCCGGCCGGCGCCACGATCGGCTGCTGCGTTCTGCGCATTGTTCTTGAATTCGGGCACCAGGCGGCGGAAAGTCTCTGCGTCTTTCTTAGAGATTCTCGCGATCGTCTCGCAGGTTCGATCCAGGTCGCGCCAAACCGTAATGGATGCGCCATCCACAAAAGGAATGTGCATTACCGGGTCGGGATCTATATATTCGAGCCCGTAATCCCGCAGATTAAGCTCATTATTGCGGAGCAAAGGATTCGATTGTAGGCCGCTGTGTACCGAAGAGCAGAGATCTTCTTTGAATCCCGGAAGACAGACTTCGGCCGTTTTGCAGCCGCCGCCGATTGTCGGGCGACCCTCCAGGACCAGAACTTTATAACCAGCTTTGGCGAGATAGGCCGAGCAGATCAGGCTATTGTGTCCAGCGCCGGCGACTACAAAATCGAAATGTTCCGCCCCGGCCGCAGGTTGCGCGGCGGACCTTGATGGCCGGGCCAAGGGCGCTAAAGCCGCTGCTTTGACAAGTCCTCTCCTGGTAATCTCGCCCATGTTGTTTCCCCCGCTTCGCTCAGTGTAGTACACGACTGGAGTATATTGTTGAAGACTGGAGTCTGCGGCGGATACCCCGCCTTCAGCCAGGAGGGTCGAATGAAACTCAACCGTCGCGACATGCTGACGCAAGCCGGACTCTTCGCGGCCACTGCGAAATTGGCGCCTGCCGCCGCGCGCGGCAAGAATGTTTCGGGCATCCTGACCCGGACCGATTTTCCGATCGCTGAAACCCAAACCTATCTCAACTGCGCGGGCTGGCACCCTATGCCGGCTGCCTCGGCGCACGCCGTCAAGGCCTATGTCGATTTCAAGAACACCGGCAAGATCGCCGGTCAGGATGCCGACGGTAGCGTGCCCGTTCCGGAATTGTTCGCCCGGCTCACCGGAGCCCGGGAGGCCAAGGAGCAGTTTGCCAAGCTGATCAATGCCAAGCCCTCCGAAATCGCATTCGTGCAAAGCACTATGGCTGGCGAGAGTATCGTGGCCGGAGGCCTCGGTTTGCCGAAAACCGGCGTTAATGTGGTCATTGACGCATTGCACTTCGAAGGATCGCTGTACCTATATCGAGAGCTCGAAAAGCAGGGTGTGGAGCTGCGCGTCGCAATGCCCCGCGATGGGCGCATCGAAATGCGGGATCTGGAAAAGTTAGTCGATCGAAAAACACGGCTGGTCGCGGTCTCGCTGGTCTCGTACGTCAACGGTTTCAAGCATGACCTCAAAGCGGTGAGCGATCTGGCGCATGCTCACGGAGCTTTTGCTTACGCTGACATTATCCAGGCTGCCGGCTGCATTCCGGTCGACGTGCGCGGCTCCGGCGTGGACTGCGCAGCCTGTGGATCTTATAAGTGGCTGATGGGCGATATGGGCCTGGGATTTCTATACGTGCGCGAAGATCTGCAGGGCAAAGTCGTGAAGTCTACGCAATACGGCTGGAGACAGTTTCAGAATTTCGAATATCACATGTTCCCAGGCGACCCACCCAACCCATCGCCTTGGACCTACGAGCGCTTGCCCGATGCCGCCGGCCACTACGAACTGGGCACCATCGCTAATTGCGTCACGGCCGCGCTTTCCGTTTCGCTCCAGAACATCCATAAGTTGGGAGTGGAAAATATTCGAGCGCACGTAAAGCCTCTCACCGACCGTTTGCAAAAGGAAATGCCGTCGTTGGGCTACTCGTCAATGACACCGGCTGAGAGTCCGACGCCGATAGTTACATTCGTCGTTAAGAATCCGGAAGTGACCACGGCCAAGCTCAAGAAAGCGAATGTGACCGCCAAAGTAACGGAACACCAGCTTCGCATTTCACCATCGATTTTCAACGATCAGCACGACATCGACAAGCTCCTCAACGCTCTGGCTTGAGAATCATCGCAGGTGCGCGCGCTTTCGCAGCGCGTCGAATGATGCCGCGGCTTCAGTTACCACCTGAGCTGCGTCCAGCCCTGTCAGTTTTCCTCCGCGCTTTAGAATTCGTCCGTCCACGATAACGGTATCGACATTTTCAGGCTGAGTGGATTCGATGACCATGTGCGCCGCGTCGGTAAAAACGCCCATATTCAGTCGGTCGGCCGAGATCATGATTACATCGGCGCGTTTCCCGGGCTTCAGCGATCCGACGCGGTCATCAATCGCGAGCGAACGCGCCCCCGCGATGGTGCCGAGTTCCAGGGCGCGGCGGGCGGACATTTTAAATTCGTCGTGAGCCCTGGCATTTTCAATGTTGCGAGCCATCTTCAGGATGCCAAATAGATTCGCATCGCCTGAAAGCACGGTTGTGTCCACCGACACGCCCAGAGGAACGCCGGCATCCAGGAATTCTGCTATTTTCGTGAAGCCGTAACCGATGCGCAGCTCCGTGCCGGGCGAGACGCTTACCTGCGACCCAGCCTTGGCTAACATTTGAATTTCCGCCGGAGATGCCGAGAGTGCGTGAATGGCTTGAACGTCCTTGCCGAGCAGATTCTCTTTCGCCAGCGCTTCGATCTGCCCTGTGGCGTCCTCTCTGCTCCCGACGTGGAGTGAAATTGGAAGACCCAAGCGCCGCGCCATCTCAAACTCGGAACGATAGACCTCACGCGGCAAAGGGCTGTTGCGAAACATGCCTCGCCACGCGAACCCAAGAGAAATGAGTCCATCGTTCGAGAAGCTGGCCCAATCTTTATGCAGCGCCCGAAGGTCATCCAGGTTGCAGACTTGCGTATCCGGCAGGCCTTGCGGCCATCCATAGGACCAACGCGCACGAAGTCCGGACTCTCCTAAAGCGCGAACATCGGCGTCCGCGTGCGCGCGGCTGCGGAGATTGTGGCAGTAGTCATGCACCGTGGTCATCCCGCAATTGAGGGCCTCCGCTGCGGCCAGGCGAGTGCCACGATACATATCTTCGGGTGTCATGAGTTGGCCATATGCGGCGGCCGTCGGGAAGTATCCTTGATCCGGTTTTTCACCACCGAAGCTCCGCAGCAGCGTATTCCACATGTGCCAGTGCGTCTCGACCAAGCCGGGTAGGACGATCATACGGCGCCCATCCAGAACCGTCGCGCCGGGAGCCGTGATGGCTTTGCCGGCCGCCACAATCTCGCCGTTCTTGATGTGAAGATCGCCACCCGAAATATCTCCCAGCTCCGGGTCCATTGTCATGATGTAACCATTTCGAACAATCAATTCGCCGCGCGCTGGCAATGGCGCCGAATATGCGGGTTCGATGAATCTGGTGGCCGCAACTGCCGCCAGGCTTCCCATGAATCCACGCCGGTTGATCGTCTGCCGCATGGCCGGGATTATACTACGAGGATGAACCTCAAGAGCGCGGCGTTCCTGGCACTGATAGGAATGATCCTGCTGACGGTTCTCGCGATCACTGACTTTATCAACGTCGTACAGGGTGTTCTGCGTGACCTCCTGCCGGCTGTGATGCTTTTCAGATCGATTATCTATGTGTTGGCGAGCGTTGGGCTGACCGTCTTCCTTTGGGTCTTCCATCGGAACCCGCGGTAATAAGCTCGCATTCGCACTTCACCTCTTGATTTTCCCCTTTTCTTCGCCTATAATTGAACCCATGGCGCTTACTAAGCGACAAAAGGATGTCCTCGATTTTATTGCCGATTTCGTCGAAGAAAACGGCTACAGCCCCAGCTATGAAGAACTGGCTCAGGGTCTGAAACTTGCCTCACTGGCCACCGTTCATAAACATATTCAGGCGCTGGAATCCCGAAACTACCTCCGCCGATTGTTCAATCAAAGCCGGTCCCTGGAGGTCTCGGCCAAGTACACGCAGGAACGGCGTCGTAGCCGGCAGACCACGCGCGCCATGGAAGTACCGCTCGCCGGCAGAATCGCAGCAGGTTCACCGGTAGAGGCGATCGAAGGCCAGGACACCTTGCAGTTCGCCGATTTTGCGGGCAAAGGCGATGCCTTTGCGCTCCAGGTCACCGGCGAGTCGATGATCGAAGATCACATCCTCAGCGGCGATTATGTCCTGGTCGAGAAAACCCAGCAGGCCAAGGATGGCGAGATCGTTGTCGCCTTGGTAGATGGCCGCGAGACCACTCTCAAACGCATCTATCACGATCCCGATGATCGCATTCGACTGCAACCTGCTAATTCTTCGATGCAGCCTATCATCGTCGAGGCAGCCAACGTCCAGGTGCAAGGGCGCGTGCTCGCAGTATTGCGAAAGTACAAATAATCCAAGCCCCCGCAAGCTGTTAGACTGGTAATGTATGGATAGCCCCCTCAGCGGCGCTAAACGCTTTCTTTTCTGGGACTATCCTCGCGCCGGCTGGCAGTACGATTTAATGGTAGGGCTGATCCTGGCCTTCATCTTTCTGACACCTCGAGATTGGTTCCGGGATCAACCTCGAGCCAGCAATATCGTCATGATCCGTCCCGACGCCTTTTGGGTGGACTCAGACCTGCTTGCAAGTGCTCCGGAAGGAGAACGTGTGGCGCGGGTCGACAGCCTGCTCAAGGCGCGCACCGGAAAGAACTACAACGTGGTTCGGCTGGAGCCGATTATCGATTCCGAAAAGGAAACTAAGGGTTACATGGCCTTCACGGCGCCATAGCCGCCTTACGCCGCTAGTAATTCGTTCTTATTAATGATGCGATTGGTTGCTTTCACTCTCTCTCTGTTTGCCTTCACGTTGGCTGCCGCGCCCGTGAACCCAGAATTGCTGCAACGTCTGGATAGCGCTGCGGGCCGATTTCAGTCCATGACCGCCACGGTCACCTACCTTACCCATACTGAGGTAATTGATGAAAATACGACGGAAACCGGCGCGGTCTTAATGAAAAAAGTCGCACCCGGCGAAGTGCAGGGTCTGATCAATTTTACCGCGCCCAACCAACGCTCCGTCACCTTCGAGAAACGCAGCGTTCAGATCTATTTTCCGAAAATAAATACTCTGCAAGTTTATGATTTAGAAAAGCATGGCGAGCAATTGGACAAGTTTCTCATGATCGGATTTGGCACCTCCGGCAGTGAACTTGCTAGAGATTACAACATGACCCTCCAGGGCACTGAGGCGGTTAAAGGAACACCGGGTGCTCAAGCCATCCACTTGGAGTTGATTCCGAAGTCCGGCGAGGCACGCGAGTATGTGAAGAAAGTGGAGCTCTGGATTCCCGATCACGGCGATCCTTACCCTTTGCGCGAGAAAATTACTGAACCGTCGGGCGACTCGCGCACCATGACTTATGGCGACCTCAAGATAAATCCGCCGCTACAGCCAGAAGCATTGAAACTCAAACTCCCTCCCGGGGTTAAAACGGAGCATCCAGGCAAGTGACCGCCACTGCAACAATCGAGCGAAGCAAGACCCGTGCCAAGAATAATCGCGACGCCAGCGGCCGTTTGACGTTCCTGGACTGGTCGCGCGGCCTTGCCGTCGTAATCATGCTGCAGGGTCATGTCTTTCATTCATTCAATAGAACGGATTTGCGAACTGACGGGCCCTTCATGCTGTCACAGTTCTTTGGGGGCATCGGTCCGGCAATTTTTCTGGTGCTCACCGGGATCACGCTGGCGTTCTTGATGGACCGCCGCGAAGAGCAAGGCTATGATGCGTTATCCCGCTGGAAATTTTCGATTCGGCGAGCGGGCTACCTGTTTTCATTGGCGTTCTTGTTCCGGCTCCAGCTTTGGCTGTTCGGGTACCCACAGAGTCCCTGGACGGCACTGTTCAAAGTCGACATTCTCAACTGTATGGGTCTGGCGATCGGGCTGATGTCGGTGATGGCGATCTTCACCACCGCCGACCGGGTTCGATTGTGCGCTGGATTGGGAATCGCGATAGCGACCGCAGCTCCACTGGTCTCCGCTATGAATTGGAGCTGGCTGCCAGCGGGTGTTTCGGCGTATTTTGTGCCCAGTTATCAGTATTTCGCGTTCTTCCCATGGGCTGCCTTTATCGCCTTCGGCCTCAGCATCGGGAGTCTCCTCCGGATCGTACAAGCCGATCAAATGAATCGCGTGATGCAGTGGGGCGCCTTGGGCGGCTTGGCCCTGATAGTAGCCGGACAATACTTTTCAAACATGTCGTATTCGCTCTACCCCAAGTCGGAATTCTGGCTCGACAGTCCTGGCTTGATTGTGATCAAGCTCGGGTGGTGATGGTCATCATTGCGCTCGCGTACGTCTGGACGGAGTTCGCGGTGGGTGCATCCTTCAGTTGGATCCGCCAACTCGGAACCACGTCGTTGCTGGTCTACTGGGTACATATTGAACTCGTTTACGGCCGCTGGTTCGGGGCTTGGAAAGAGAACCTCAACAACCTGGAATGCGGTATCTATGCTGTGATACTGGTGGCCGCTATGCTGGGCCTGTCGGTTCTGCGCAGCCGTTGGAGTGCGCAGCGCTTCATGACGGCGGTAGCGCCATGGTTCTCCTATAGCAGCCCGCGGCGCGTCTCGGGCGACTAATTCGCTTGAATTCTGTCCTAGTTCAACAACAAGGCGACATTCTGGTTGTAACTATCAACCGGCCGGAAGCGCGCAACGCCGTCGATCGCCCCGCTGCCGGCGAACTTGCCGATGCCTTCCGCGCTTTCGACGCCGACAGACGCCTCAACGTCGCCGTACTTACTGGTTCAGGCGGAACATTTTGTGCTGGGGCGGATCTGAAAGCGATTGCTGCCGGCCAGGGAAACAAAATGTCGGCAGAGGGCGACGGACCGATGGGCCCTACGCGTATGCTCCTTTCGAAACCGGTAATCGCCGCGGTGGAAGGCTACGCGGTCGCCGGAGGGCTGGAACTGGCGCTTTGGTGCGATCTTCGGGTGGCTGCGCGGGATGCTGTGTTCGGCGTGTATTGCCGGCGATTCGGCGTACCGCTCGTGGACCTGGGTACGATCCGGCTCCCGCGCCTCATTGGCCACAGCCACGCCTTGGACCTGATTCTAACCGGACGCGGCGTATCGGGCGAAGAAGCCCTGCGGATGGGGTTGGCCAATCGCCTTGTCGAACCCGGATATGCGCTGGCCACCGCGATTGAACTGGCTAAAGAACTGGCGCGATTGCCACAAACCTGCATGCGCTCCGATCGTCTATCCGCATATGAACAATGGTCGCTAGGCTGGGATGATGCCATTCACAATGAGTTCCGTCGCGGAATGCAGATCGTCGAAACCGGGGAAACTCAACGTGGCGCGCAGCGATTCGCCGGCGGCAGCGGGCGCCATGGAAATACTGGGTGAAATACTTGGCCCTTAATCCTCGTCACACTGCTGAGGAGAAATATCTTGAAATTCAGGGTAGTTTTAAGTGTTTTGTTTGTATGGGTTTTTGTGTTTGGCGTCAGCGCAGTTAATGCCAGAGACGAGGGTTTCTCGGGAAGATGGGTTTTGGACCGCAGCGAGGAGCGGCCGGGCGACGCTCCCAACAATCTGGAGCAGCGGATCAAACAGGATAACTCCGGCATCACGATTGAATCGACCTTTAAGGAGCCGGACAATGGCGTCGTTCCGCTGGTTTATCTGGGCGTAATGACCACCAATTGCATTTAAGTACCAGGGGGGACGTCCAGCAAAATCAGATCGGTCCCTTTCAAATGGGTTCGAAAACCACCATAAACGGAAATCAAATGGAGACCGAGTGGACCGCAATGGCGAAGGAGGACCAGGTTCAGGGTCACTGGACGTATACTCTTTCGAGCGATGGCCGGCACATGACGTTAGCTATCAAAGAGAACTCCACGCAAGGCCAGCAATCCGAAGCCACTCTGCATTTTGTCCGAAAGTGAACCGTACCTGCGCTATCATTTTGTAGATGAAACTGCAGGCTGGTAGATGAAACTACAGGATCGTGTTGCGCTGGTTACAGGCGCCGGAACTGGGATCGGACGTGGTATCGCCGAAGCGTTCGGCCGTGCAGGCCTAAAGGTCGTGGTCAATTATAGCCGGTCGCGAGATGCCGCCGAGGAAGTGGTTCGCGACGTGCGGGCCGCTGGAGGAGAGGCGATCGCCATCGGCGCTAGCGTTTCTGATGACCGCGAGGTCCGGGCCATGATGGAACAGATCGCGCGCGAATTCGGCCGCCTGGATATTCTGATAAACAACGCCGGATGGAGTACACGTATTCCTCACGACCGGCTCGAGGATCTGACAGACGAAGTCTGGAACCGGACCTTCGACACCAATTTGCGGGGCGCATTCTACTGCGTGCGAGCCGCGGTCCCGCTCCTTCAGAAGCAAGAGGGCGCGGCTATCGTGAACATCGCCTCGGTGGCGGGTATAACGGGATTAGGCAGTTCCATGGCCTATGCCGCTTCGAAGGGCGCCATGATCACCATGACCAAATCTCTAGCGCGCGCTCTGGCTCCCGCCATTCGAGTGAATGCCATCGCTCCGGGATTCGTTCGTACGCGTTTCGCGGACTGGCCCTCCTCGGCTTTCGACGACGGCGAGGCGATGACGCCCCTGAAGCGCCTGGCCACCGTGGAAGAGATTGCCGCTCTGGCGTTGCATCTGGCGGTGGAAGCGAAATCCATTACGGGTGAAACGATCGCCGTGGACGGCGGAGTAGCTGAGCTTGGAGCGGTCCGCTCAACGTAAGCCGGTAAATCGCAGCTTGCGGTAGCATGGTGATCGATGAGGAAATCGACGCTTCCGCTCCTAGCGGTTCTCTTTGCATTTCACGCCACGCCAGCCGGAAATTTCGCGCTTACTGTCGACAATATCATGCGCGGGCCGGGCCTTTATGGCTATGAGCCCTCGCAAGTCCGTTGGTCCGGCGATGGCGAGCAGCTCTATTTTCAGTGGAAGCAAGCCAGCGATCCGGTACTTAAGGATCCCGATACGTACATCGTGAACCGGGACGGCTCCCTGTTGCGGAAGCTCTCGGAAGCAGAAGCGAAACTCGCGCCTCCGGCCGGCGGCGCAACCACGGCGGATAAGAAACGCACGGTTTATTCTCGCGACGGGGATATCTTCCTTTACGATGCGGCGAGCGGCCAGACGCGCCAGCTCACCAAGACGGCCGACGCTGAGACCGATCCGCATTTCACTCACGATGGCCGTCGTGTGGCGTTCACACGGGCCAATAATCTATACGTAATGTCGCTCGATTCCGGCGTGCTGGAAGAATTGACGAACATTCGACTGGCCGCCGCAAGTGACCGGGGCGCCACCGGCTCAGAGGAGAAAAAGGGTACCGATAGCCAGGAGTTTCTTAAGAAGCAAGAGAAAGAGCTGTTGGAGGTGATCCGCGATCGGGCGGCCAAACGCGAAGAAGACGAGGCCCGGAGGAAGCGCGAGAATCCGATAAAGCCATTCAACTTCACGGCCGGCCAGACCATCGCGTCGCTGCGGCTTACGCCCGACGAAAAATATGTCATCGCGGGCGTCCGGGAAGCCGGCAAGGACGCCAAGAACTACAGTCATTCCCAATTACGTCACTGAATCCGGATATACAGAAGAGATTCCATCGCGGGACAAGGTTGGCGACAACCAGAGCCAGGCGAAGCTGGCGATCCTGAGTGTCGAAACTGGCGAAGTGAAGTGGGTGGAGCACGGGCAGAAACAACTGGGCGGCGCTGCGGACGCGGTTCGGGATGTGCAGTTGTCGCAGCCGGTGTGGTCGGAGGATGGAACCAAGGCGGTGCTGCTGGCGCGAGCTGCCGACAACAAGGACCGCTGGATTCTGGCACTGGACGAAGCGACCGGGAAGACTCGCGAGGTGGCCCATGATCATGACGATGCCTGGCTGGATGGTCCCGGATCGAATACGCTGGGCTGGATGAAGAATGATCGTGACATCTACTTCCAGTCCGAGCGCTCCGGCTATTCACACTTATACGTCGCGCCCTTTGAGGGTGGCGAGCCGAAAGCGCTGACATCGGGTAAGTGGGAAGTGGAGGGCGTCGCGCTATCGAAGGACAAGAGCCGCTTTTTTCTGACCACCAGCGAAGCCGATCCCGGCGAACACAACGTCTACGAAATGAGCGCGGAGGGAGGGGCGCGGACCAGACTCACTTCCCTGCCCGGAGGCCACAATTGCGTTCCGTCGCCGGACGACCGATGGTTCGCCGACATCTATTCATACACCAACAAGCCGCCCGAGCTTTACGTGCAGGAGGCTCGAACCGGCGTGGCGGCAAAGAAGCTTACTTCTTCCCCGGCAACGGATTTTTGGCAATATCCGTGGCTGGATGTTCCGGTGGTAACCTTTGCCGCCCGCGATGGCGCAACGTTGCGGGCGCGGCTCTTTAAGCCTGCGAATTTCCGGTCCGGCGGCCCGGCTGTCGTGTTCGTGCACGGCGCCGGCTACTTGCAGAACGTGCATCGATGGTGGTCCTCGAGCCTACGAGCACGAGTACCTGTTCCATCATTTACTGATGGAGCGCGGTTACGTCGTGATCGATGTCGATTATCGCGGATCAGCGGGATATGGCCGCGATTGGCGGACCGGAATTTACCGGCATATGGGAGCGAAGGATCTGGACGATAACGTAGACGCCGCGCGGTGGCTGGTGACCCAACAAGGCGTGGATCCGAAGCGCATCGGTGTTTATGGCGGCAGCTACGGCGGATTCATTACGCTGATGGCCATGTTTACACAGCCAGACGTGTTCGCGGCCGGCGCGGCGCTGCGGCCGGTCACGGACTGGGCCAATTACAATCATCCTTACACGTCCAACATTTTGAATTTGCCGCAGCAGGACGCGGAGGCCTATCGGCAGTCGTCTCCGATATACTTCGCACAGGGATTGAAAGGCGCGCTATTGATCTGCCACGGCATGGCGGACACGAATGTACATTTCCAGGACACCGCCCAGCTGGTCGAGCGGCTGATCGAACTGCGCAAGGAGAACTGGTCGCTGGCCGTGTATCCGGTAGAGAATCATGGATTCCTGCAGCCGTGGAGTTGGGCGGACGAGTATAAACGGATTTTGGATTTGTTCGAAAAAAACCTGAAGGGGCGCGGCTAACCAGGACCTGTTTCGAACGGATTCAGAACGGTCATCGCGCCGAACTCGCGTCCGGTCTGAAAATCCTCGCTCAGCAACCATCTGCACCTGGTTCGTTCCGCCGCCGCCACGATCATCGAATCCCAGAACGAGATCCCAGCTTCATCGGTCCAAAACCAAGCTCGCTCAATCAATCCTATAGTCACGTCGGGAGGATTCCATTCCTTGAACATCCTGACGTGGGACCGAATGATAGCCGGTTGCATGCCGAACTTTCGAATCGCATTCCAATAGAATTCTTGAATTACCTGCCAGCTCAAACTGCCGGAAGTGTTTTGCCAAAGCCACTCGAGCCACGCCTCCGCCCGGTCGCGTTTGAATTGATGAACCTCGTCGTAAGAATAAAGGATTACATTCGTGTCGACAAAGTAGAGATCACCGTTCATGCGCCTCATCCCGGGTGAAGCGCTTCGAGGCATCTAGCCCGACTCCGAAGTTGCGATCGCGCTTCTTCCAATCTTCGAAAGCGCGCCAATAACTATCCGATGCTCGCATCTCGCGTTCGAGCATCCGGGCGAGGAGTTTTGATACAGAAATGTCTTCCTCAGCGGCCTTCTTTCGGGCCCAATGTGCAAGTTCCGAGTCCAATGTGATGGTCACATTTTTTAACACAGAACCAGTGTAACACCAAATCAGTGGTGACGGCGAGTCAAAGAAAAAGCCGGGCCCGCATGGGGGTCCGGCTCTTAAAAACAAAGGGTTTAGCGATGTGCTACTCGGCCAGGGGCTCTTCGGTCAGGCCCCCGGCATAGACCGTGCGGGCTTCGTCTTCGTATCCGCCCAGATCGCCGGTGAGCGAAATTTCTTCCGCGATGGGCTCTTCTTCCACCACGTCTTCGCCCGCGATCTTTACACCCCGGTAGTATTCCATGCCGGTTCCGGCCGGAATCAACCGTCCCATGATGACGTTCTCCTTCAGGCCGCGCAGATAGTCAACCTTGCCGTTGATGGCGGCTTCGGTCAGTACGCGCGTGGTCTCCTGGAAGGACGCCGCCGAGATGAACGAATCGGTGGAGAGCGACGCCTTGGTGATGCCCAACAGCACCGGCTTACCGGTGGCCGGACGCCCGCCCGCTTCCGCTACACGATTGTTCTCTTCCCGGAACTTGAACTTGTCGACTACTTCTTCGGGAAGGAACTCGGTGTCGCCAATATCGTCCACCTTTACCCAGCGCATCATCTGACGAGAGATAACTTCCAGGTGTTTGTCGTTGATATTGACGCCCTGCAGACGATAGACTTCCTGGATTTCGTTCACCAGGTATTTCTGCAGTTCCTTTTCGCCGAGCACGGCCAGGATGTCGTGCGGATTGCGCGGGCCGTCCATCAATGGATCGCCGGCCTTTACGCGCTCGCCTTCCTGAACGTTGATGTGGACGCCGCGCGGGATCGAGTATTCCTTCTGCTCCCCGTCGTCGGCCGTAATGGCGATCTTACGCATACCCTTGGCAACTTCGCCGTATTTCACGACGCCGTTGATCTCTGCGATGATGGCTGTCTCGCGCGGCTTGCGCGCCTCGAACAGTTCCACCACGCGGGGCAGACCGCCGGTGATGTCTTTGGTCTTGGTGGTCGCACGCGGAATCTTGGCAAGTACGTCGCCGGCGTGGACCAGGTCATCGTGGTTGACCATTAAGTGAGCATGCGTCGGCATGAGGTAGCGCTTTTCTTCCGAGCGCGAGCCGCCTTCAGGGCGGACAATAACAGTCGGAATACGCTTTTCGTCGAGCGCCTCGGTAACCACCCACTGCGACATGCCAGTGATTTCGTCTACCTGCTCCTGCAGCGTGACGCCCTCGCCGAGATCTTTGAAGTGGACTTTGCCACTGACCTCGGTCAAAATCGAGAACGTGTAAGGATCCCACTCGAGCAGGATGTCGTTGGTCTTAACCTTAGCGCCGTCGCCAAACAGCACCTTGGCGCCATACACCACCGGGTACCGCTCTTTTTCGCGGCCCTTCTCGTCGATGATGGCCAGGATGCCATTGCGGTTCATGGCGATCAGCTCGCCCTTGGCGTTCTTAACGGTCGTGACGCCCAGGAACTTCACGAAACCATCCGATTTCGCGTCCTGTTTGGACTGCTCGCTCGAACCAGTGGCCGTGCCGCCGACGTGGAACGTTCGCATCGTAAGCTGCGTTCCAGGCTCGCCGATGGATTGCGCGGAAATGATACCGACTGCTTCGCCGCGCTCCACCATTCGCCCGGTTGCAAGGTTGCGCCCGTAGCAAAGTTGGCAGACGCCGCGTTTCGATTCGCAGGTCAGCACCGAGCGGATCTTAACGCGCTCGATACCGGCCGCCTGGATCGCCGCAGCCAGCTCTTCGGTGATCTCCTGATTGAGACCCACGATCAGGTTGCCTTCGTAATCGAACTGGTCTTCGAGAGCCACGCGGCCGACGATGCGGTCGCGCAACGGCTCGATGATTTCGCCCGATTCGATGATCGGCTCGACGTAGATGCCATCGCCGGTACCGCAATCATCTTCAGTGACGATCACATCCTGCGCCACATCGCACAGCCGGCGGGTTAGATAGCCGGAGTCGGCCGTCTTCAACGCGGTGTCGGCCAGACCCTTGCGGGCGCCGTGCGTCGAAATGAAGTACTGCAACACGTCCAACCCTTCGCGGAAGTTGGCGGTAATAGGCTGCTCGATGATCTCGCCCGACGGCTTGGCCATCAGACCGCGCATTCCCGAAAGCTGGCGGATCTGCTGTTTCGATCCGCGCGCTCCGGAGTCGGCCATGATGTAAATCGGATTGAGATAGCGTCCGGTACGATCGTCCTCTTCCATGCTCTTGAACATTTCGTCCGAGACACGTTCGGTGACTTTCGACCAGATTTCGATGATCTTGTTGTAGCGCTCGCCTTGCGTGATGGCGCCTTCCTGATACTGCGCCTGGACTTCGATGACCGCCTTTTCGGCGTTCTTCACCAGCTTGGCCTTTTCGTCCGGCACCACCATGTCGTCGATGCCGATGGAAATACCGGCGCGCGTGGCGTACAGGAAGCCGAGCTTCTTCACCTCGTCCAGCATCTGGACGGTAATGATCAAGCCGAACTTCAGGTAGCAGTACTGCACCAGTTGAGTGAGACCCTTCTTCTTCAGCAGGCCGTTGATGAAGGGCATTTCGTCCGGCAGCACGTCGTTCAGGATCACCCGGCCCACCGTGGTGTCCATGTACTGTTTGTTGAACTCGATCGGCTCGGTGTGGATGACGTTCTGGTTGTCGAACGCCTTATTCAAGTCGATCACTTTGCCGGTGTAGCGCAGCTTGATAGGCGAGAGCGTTTCCACTTCACCCATTTCGAGCGCGATCAGGACGTCGTCGGTGGAAGCGAAGGTGCGGCCTTCCCCCTTGGTCCCGGGACGGGCTTTGGTCAGATAATACAGACCGAGTACCATATCCTGCGTCGGAACCGCGATGGGCGCGCCGTGCGCGGGCGACAGGATGTTGTTCGAAGACAGCATCAGCGTGGAAGCCTCGATCTGCGCTTCCGGAGATAACGGAATGTGGACGGCCATCTGGTCGCCGTCGAAATCGGCGTTGAACGCCGTGCAGGTGAGCGGATGCAGCTTGATCGCCTTGCCTTCCACCAGCACTGGCTCGAAGGCCTGAATGCCCAGCCGGTGCAGCGTCGGGGCGCGGTTCGAGAAGGATCGGATGATCCTTAATTACTTCTTCCAGAATGTCCCAAACCACGGGATCCTGCTGTTCCACTAATTCCTTGGCCTGCTTGATGGTGGTGCAATGGCCGCGCTGCTCGAGCCGGTGATAGATGAAAGGCTTGAACAGCTCCAGCGCCATCTTCTTCGGCAGACCGCACTGATGCAGCTTCAACTCTGGACCGACCACAATGACCGAACGGCCGGAATAGTCGACGCGTTTGCCGAGCAGGTTTTGACGGAATCGGCCCTGCTTGCCTTTGAGCGTGTCGGAGAGCGATTTGAGCGGGCGATTGTTGGCGCCGCGCAGAACGCGTCCACGGCGGCCGTTGTCGAATAGCGCGTCCACGGCTTCCTGCAGCATGCGCTTTTCGTTACGAACAATAACGTCGGGAGCGTGCAGCTCGATCAGCTTCTTCAACCGGTTGTTGCGGTTGATCACGCGCCGGTACAGGTCGTTCAAATCGGAAGTGGCGAAGCGGCCGCCATCCAGTGGCACCAGCGGGCGAAGCTCGGGCGGAATCACAGGGATGACGTCCAGGATCATCCACTCCGGCTTGTTGCCGGATTTGCGGAAGCTCTCCACCACGCGCAGCCGCTTGGCGAACTTGAGCTTCTTCTGCTGCGATACTTCGGTCTTCATCTTCTCGCGGATTTCGAGGCTTAGACCTTCAATGTCGACCCGCTTGAGAAGCTCTTTAATGCCCTCGGCGCCCATCATGGCGACGAATTTTCCGGCGAATTCCTGGTCCAGTTGGCGCTTGCGCTCGTCGGTAATAACTTCGCCGCGCTTCAGCTCGGCCACTTCACCGGGATCCACAACTACGAAAGCTTCGAAATAGAGAACGCGCTCCAGTTCACGGAGCGTGATGTCGAGCAGGTAACCGATGCGGCTGGGGAGGCCTTTGAAGAACCAGACATGCGAGCAAGGGCTGGCCAGCTCGATATGACCCAGGCGCTCGCGGCGCACGCGTGATAGCGTCACTTCGACGCCGCACTTGTCGCAAATCACGCCGCGGTGCTTCATGCGCTTGTACTTGCCGCATAAGCACTCCCAGTCGGCGATGGGACCGAAAATCCGGGCGCAGAACAGGCCATCGCGCTCCGGCTTGAAGGTCCGGTAGTTGATCGTTTCCGGCTTGGTGACTTCACCATGCGACCAGCTTCGAATCTTTTCCGGCGAGGCGAGACTGATGCGGATGGAATCGAAGTCAGCGATCAGGTTTGCTCTATCGTAGGGAGAGGATCGGTACATTATTTCTCCTTTAGTCGGCCGCTAAGGCGGTGTCGGCGATTTCCCGCGGCTTCTTCATTAATTCGACGTCCAGACACAGCGATTGCAGCTCGCGGATCAGAACGTTAAAGGATTCAGGCACGCCGGGCTCGGCGGCCGCTTCCCCTTTCACAATTGCTTCGTAAATCTTGGCGCGCCCGTAAACGTCGTCAGACTTGGCAGTCAGCAGTTCTTGCAGAACGTAGGCCGCGCCATAAGCTTCCAGCGCCCAGACTTCCATTTCTCCGAAGCGCTGGCCGCCGAACTGGGCCTTGCCGCCCAGAGGCTGCTGCGTAATGAGCGAGTAGGGCCCGATGGACCGGGCATGGATCTTGTCGTCCACCAGATGCGATAGCTTGAGCATGTAGATGTAGCCCACAGTCACCGGCTGTTCGAAAGCTTGTCCCGAAATGCCATCCCAAAGCTGGACCTTGCCGGAGCTCGGCAGTTCCGCGGCCTTGAGCTGAGCCTTGATGTCTTTCTCGCTGGCTCCATCGAATACCGGCGTGGCGAAGTGCAGCCCCAGAGCATGCGCCGCCCAGCCCAGGTGAGTTTCGAGAATCTGACCGACGTTCATACGCGATGGAACGCCCAGCGGATTCAACACGATCTCAACCGGCGTACCATCGGGCAGATACGGCATGTCCTCTTCAGGAACGATGCGCGCGATCACACCCTTGTTGCCGTGGCGGCCGGCCATCTTGTCGCCCACGGAAAGCTTGCGCTTCATGGCGATGTAGCATTTCACCAGCTTGATCACGCCCGGCGGCAATTCGTCGCCTTTGCGGAGCTTGGCGATCTTTTCATCGGTGATCTTTTCGAGCACGGCAATCTGCCGCGAAGTCATCTCTTCGATTTCGTCGATCTGTTCGTTGAGACGGACGTCTTTATTGGGTAGCTTGATGCGCTTCAGGTCGCGGGCGCGCAACTTCTCGATCAGGTCGCGAGTGAGGCCCACACCCTTCGATAGCAGCTTCTTATTGGTCTTTTCGTCGTGCAGATCTGCCAGGACTTCCTTGTTTTCCAGCAGATCGGTGAGGCGCTTGGCGCGCTCGTCGTTGAGAATACGCTTCTCGTCTTCCAGGTTGCGGTGCAGCCGCTCCACCTGGGTTTCGAGAATCGCTTTGGACCGCTCGTCCAGGTCCGCGCCCTTGCGGGAGAAAACCTTGCAATCCACCACCGTACCCTCGATGCCGGGCGGGCAGTAGAGCGACGCATCTTTGACGTCGCCGGCCTTTTCACCGAAGATCGCTCGCAGCAGCTTCTCTTCCGGAGTCAGTTGCGTTTCACCCTTGGGCGTCACTTTGCCGACCAGGATGTCGCCAGGCTTGACCGTTGCTCCGATGCGGATGATGCCGCTCTCGTCCAGATTCCGAAGGAACGCTTCGGCGATGTTTGGGATGTCCCGCGTAATTTCTTCGGGGCCGAGCTTGGTGTCGCGAGCTTCGATCTCGAATTCTTCAATATGGATCGAGGTGTAGTAGTCTTCCTTGACCAGCTTCTCAGACACCACGATGGCGTCTTCAAAGTTATACCCGCGCCACGGCATGAATGCCACGAGCACGTTCCGGCCGAGCGCAAGTTCGCCCATGTCGGTGCAGGGACCGTCGGCCAGCACATCACCCTTCTTCACCCGTTGGCCCTGGTGGACAATCGGTTTCTGGCTGATGCAGGTGTTCTGGTTGGAGCGCTTGAACTTGGTGAGCTGATAAATATCCGCGCCCACTTCGCGCGAAAGCTGGCCTTCATGGGCGCCGCCGCCTTCCACGCGTACGATGATGCGCTCGGAGTCGACCGAATCAACAATGCCGGAGCGTTTGCAGATGACCACGGCGCCGGAGTCGCGCGCCGTAACGTGCTCCATGCCGGTACCTACATAAGGAGTCTCAGCGCGCAGCAATGGAACGGCCTGGCGCTGCATGTTCGAACCCATCAGGGCGCGGTTGGCGTCGTCGTTTTCAAGAAATGGGATCAAGCTGGCCGCCACCGAGACAAGCTGTTTCGGACTGACGTCCATGTATTCGATTTCGTCGCGATGCTTCAGGACGAAATTGCCGGCCTGGCGGGCGTTCACCAGGTCGTTGACGATGTGGCCCTTTTCATCGAGCGCGACGTTGGCCTGAGCGATGGTGTACTTGTCTTCCTCCCACGCCGACAGATAGTCGCAATGGGCTTCGTTCTCGATAGGCTGTTTCTTGGCGCCCAGTTCGCGATTGGCCTTGTCCAATTCGGAGCGGGTCAGAACGTCACTGACTTTGTAAGAGCTGTCGCCGGGATTCAGAACCTTGACTTCGTCCACCACGCTGCCCTTGAGCACCCGGCGGTACGGGCTCTCGATGAACCCATACTCGTTGATGCGGGCAAAGCAGGATAACGAAGAAATCAGACCGATATTAGGGCCTTCCGGAGTCTCAATCGGACAGATTCGTCCGTAATGGGTCGGATGCACGTCGCGAACTTCGAATCCGGCGCGTTCGCGCGAGAGACCGCCTGGTCCAAGAGCGGAAAGACGCCTTTTATGCGTGATCTCCGACAGCGGATTGGTCTGGTCCATGAATTGTGAAAGCTGGCTGGAGCCGAAAAATTCGCGGATGGCCGCCATCACCGGCTTGGCGTTCACCAGATCGTGCGGCATGGCGGTCGACATTTCCTGGTAGACCGACATCTTCTCTTTGATGGCCCGCTCCATGCGGACCAGGCCGATGCGGAACTGGTTCTCGAGCAGTTCGCCTACGGCTCGCACGCGCCGGTTGCCTAGGTGGTCAATATCGTCCACCGCGCCGATTCCGCGCCGCAGCTTCAGCAGGTACTTGATGGTGTCGATGAAGTCTCGCTGATCGAGAGTGCGCTTATCGAGCGGAGATACATCGATCTTGTCGTACAGCTTGATGTTGAACTTCATGCGGCCCACGCGCGAGAAATCGTACTTGCGCGGGTCGAAGAACATGCCCTGGAACAACTGGGTAGCAGTGTCCAGCGTGGGCGGATCGCCGGGACGCAGCTTGCGGTAGATTTCCAGCAGCGCGTCGTTCTGGCTCTTTACCGGATCTTTCCGAAGCGTGACCGATATCACGTTGCCGGCATCGTCCCGGTCGGGGAAGAAAACTTCGAACGAAGCAATGCCGTTATCCATCAACCTGTCGATGTTGAGGAGTTCCTGGTTGGCTTCCGCCAGCACTTCGCCGGTGGACATGTCGACCACGTCGGCGGCGATGAAAGCGCTCTGCAGATCGGTGCGGTCAATTTCCACCTGGTCGATCTTGGCCTTGAGAATCGCGTCGTAGAGGGACTTGGTGATCTTGCGGCCCTGGGTAACAATGGTTTCGTTCTTGGTACCGATCGCCTTGGAGAGCTTGAGCCCTACCAGGCTCTCGGAAACCTTCCAGAACAGCTTCTTGTCCTTGATTACCACTTCGCTGACGTTGTAAAACGCCCGCAGGATTTCGGCGTCGGTTTTGAGGCCTAGCGCCCGCAGAAAGACGGTGCCGTAAAATTTCCGCTTGCGGTCGATGCGGACATAGAGCAGGTTCTTGTTGTCGTACTCGAACTCCACCCAACTGCCGCGATAGGGAATAATCTTGCCGAGGAAATAGCCTTGCGCCGGGACGCGCTCAAAAAACACGCCGGGCGAGCGGTGCAACTGGGAAACAATGACGCGCTCAGTACCGTTGATGATGAACGTGCCGTTCTCCGTCATCAGCGGAATTTCGCCGAAGAAGACCTCTTGTTCCTTGATGTCGCGGACCGTCTTGACGCCGGTTTCCGGGTCCTTGTCGAAAACCGTTAGACGAATGGTGACTTTGAGTGGAGCGGCGTAGGTCATGCCGCGCTCCTCGCACTCGGCCACGTCGTACTTCAGCTGCAGACCGACCGGGTCGCCGCAGCGGTTGCAGAACGTCACAATATTCTTGTTAAATGTTCCGCAGCGGTGGCACAGCACGTCGCCGACATGAAACGGATCGGTTCGGATAGTAGCGCCGCAGGCTGGGTTACGGCAGGTGGAACGCAGGTGGTGCAGTCCTTTGAGGTTGCCGCACTTGCACTCCCAGTTTCCTATCGCGTAATCCACAAACTCGAGCTGGCTCAACCCCCGAAAATCGGAGATGGGAAAGACCGAATTGAACACGCTCTGCAGTCCGGTGTCTTCCCGCTCGTTCGGAAGAAGATCCATCTGCAAAAACCGTTCGTACGATTTCTTTTGGACTTCGATCAGATTGGGAATCGGGATCGAGGTCTTGATTCGAGAGAAATCCACTCGCTCGCGCGTTGCGCCGTTTGCCAGATTTTCCATTTTCGCTCCTACGGCCGATGGGCTCGCAACTCAATCGAAGAATATAAACGCCGCTGGCGTCCCCCTCCCCGTTTCATCCGGCGTAAACGCCGTAGCGGCCCGGGTTGCGGACCAGATTGAAGGGAGAGAAGCGGACGCCGCGGGATAATTTCAGAAATCCAGAGCCGGGAAACCGAAGCCATACACGCCGGGCGTGGCAAAAAAGCGCATGGCATAGCCCAGTGCACGTTTTGAAAAACGGCACACCAAATCCGCAGGATGTTTGGTTCACAAGAGCAAGAATCCGGGTCGGTCTCCGGCCAGTATCTATTTCACTTTAGCAGACCGAGTCGACTTCGTCAAATCGGCCTGCGGGGGTAGGGAATGGGCGGCGGGCAGTAGTACTATAAGTAATTCGAGCGTAAGGACTTAACCCAACACTCACCGCCCGCAACCTAACCGGGATTATTTGACTTCTACAGTCGCCCCGGCATCGGTAAATTTCTTCTTGATGGCCTCGGCCTCTTCCTTATTCACGCCTTCCTTGATCGGTTTGGGCGCGCCATCCACCAAATCCTTGGCTTCCTTCAGGCCCAGACTGGTCACTTCGCGAACAGCCTTGATCACGTTGATCTTATTGGAGCCCGGAGCAACCAGAATCACGTTGAACTCGGTCTTCTCTTCGACCGCCGGAGCAGCAGCAGCCCCGCCACCCGCCGGCGCTGCAGCGACCGAAGCCGCCGCGGCCGAGACACCGAGCCTCTCTTCCAGGACCTTGACGAGTTGGGCCGCCTCGAGCAGCGACAACCCTTGAATTTGTTCCGCTATTGCGTTGATGTCCGCCATTGTCTTTTCTTTCTACTCCCTTATTGTGAGAACTTGCTTTCCTTGACTCCCTGGTCGATAACCACAGCGAGATTGCGTCCTACGCCGCTAAGGGCCGTGACCAACCGCTGCGCCGATGCCTGAATCAAAAATAAAACCTTGGACAGAATCTCTTCTCGCGACGGCAGAGTCGCCAGCGCCTGAATCGACTTTACGTCGATCACCCGGCCTTCCACCATGCCGGCCTTAAAAGTAAAGGTCGGATTGGCTTTCGCATAACCGGTCAGCGCCTTGGCCAGCGCCACGGCATCCTTGGCCGTATAGGCCAGCGAAGTCATGCCGGCCAGATTGCGCATCAACTCTTCGGCAGGCGTACCCTCAGAAGCCTTCTCCGCCAGATTATTCTTTATGACCTTGTAATTGCCGCCCGCGCCGCGAACTGTCTTGCGCAGCTCGTAATCCTGTTGCACGGTGAGCTTCTCAAATCCGGTGACAAAGATGTTCTGCGCCTTCTCGAAATCCTTCTTGAGCGCTTCCAGGTCTTTCTCTTTATCCGATTTCTTCTTCATGATGGTTCACCCTCAGATCTGCTTGGCGTTATACGAAGTCACGTCCAGATGAATTCCTGGACCCATGGTCGAGCAGATGGTCACGCTCTTGACGTACTTGCCTTTGGCCGCTGCGGGCTTGGCTCTCACCACTGCCTGAATCAGGCTGGACGCGTTCTCCAGCAAGGCATTGGTGGCAAAACTTACTTTGCCTACCGGAACATGGATCACGCCGGTTTTATCTACGCGAAACTCCACTTTGCCGGCCTTGACTTCCTTCACCGCCTGAGTGATGTCCATGGTCACGGTGCCGGTCTTGGGATTCGGCATCAGGCCGCGCGGGCCGAGCACTTTGCCGAGTTTTCCGACCGACCGCATCATGTCGGGCGTCGCTACCACGGCATCGAAATCGGTCCAGTTTTCGGTCTGGATCTTGGTGACCATGTCTTCGCCACCCACGAAATCGGCGCCGGCTTCTTGTGCCTCGCGCTGTTTGTCGCCGGAAGCGATGACTAGAACCTTCTTCGATTTGCCGAGTCCATGCGGCAGCACGATGGTGCCGCGGACCATCTGGTCAGCATGCTTGGGATCGACACCCAGCCGCAGATGCAGCTCGACGGTCTCGTCGAACTTGGTGAACTTGACCTTCTGAAGGAGTGGAACCGCGTCGTTCAGATTGTAGGGGCGGGCTTCTACTTGTTTCGCGGCGGCTTGATACTTCTTACCCTGTTTTCGCATTTATCCTCATTGGTGCAGACGGCAGATGACACACCAGAAGCGAGTCCCTGCCTCCCACTGAGTTTGGATTTCTAGCGTTTGGCGCTGATATCACTCTAGCAGAACAGGTTCTAGTTTGTCTACCGAGCCTTAGACTACATCCACGCCCATGCTGCGGGCGGTTCCCTTGACGCTGCGGACTGCGGCGCCCAGGTCGAAGCAGTTCAGATCCGGCATCTTGATCTTGGCGATCTCTTCGACTTGTTTCTCGGTGATCTTGCCGACCTTGTTTTTGTTCGGCTCGGCGGAGCCCTTAGCCAGGTTCACAGCCCGCTTGATCAGCACCGGAACGGGCGGCGTTTTTGTGATAAAAGTGAACGAACGATCGCTAAAAATCGTGATCACGACCGGAATAATGAGGCCTTCCTGATCCTTGGCGGACGTCTTGGCGTTGAACGCCTTGCAGAACTCCATGATGTTCACGCCCTGCGGGCCCAAAGCGGTGCCGACCGGGGGCGCCGGCGTGGCCTTGCCCGCCGGAATTTGCAGCTTTACCTGCGCAGTAACTTTCTTTGCCATGTTTGACCTTAATCCTTACTTACCTGAAGAAAATCCAACTCTACCGGCGTCGAGCGGCCGAAGATCGTGACCATAACCCGCAGCGTGTTGCGCTCGGGATTGATCTCGTCCACTTTGCCCGAGAAATTCGCGAACGGCCCGTCGATGATTTTCACTGTCTCGTTCTTTTCGAAAGTCATCTTCGGGCGCGGCCGTTCGGCCGACGTCGCCTGGCGATAGAGAATCGAGTTCACTTCATCGGCTGTCAGCGGCACCGGGCTATTTCCGCCGCCGACGAAGCCGGTGACGCGCGGCGTGTTCTTCACCTCGTGCCAGAGCTGATCGTTCATCTCCATCTGAACCAGCACGTAGCCGGGATACAGCAGGCGCTTGCTGGTGACCTTCTTGCCGGCGCGCAGTTCCACCACTTCTTCGGTCGGAATCAGAATCTGCCCGATCTTGTCCGCAAAACCGAAAGCTTGAGCGCGGCACGCAGCGAATCCGCCACCTTTTGCTCGAACCCGGAGTAGGTGTGGATGATGTACCAGTTCTTGTTCTCGTCGACCGTCGGCGTCGGCGGCGCGGTTCGCCGGAGGCAGGCGCGGCTCGGCAGCTAGCAGCTTTCGGCGGCGACTCGGCCGCAACTTCCGACTCCTCTACTCTCCTCCTGGACGTCGCTCGATTCAGGCTCCACGGCTCGGCCTCGTGGCCGTCTTCGCCTTCGGTCTCTTCGGTTGAAATAATTTCGTCCTCGGCCATTTGTCCTTCTCGCCTAGTCGGGAAAACGTAGTTGAAGAGCTTGCTGAATCACGCTGTCCACTATCGTCGTCCACGACAAAGAAGTACGCTGCAAACGCGAACACGGCCGACGATCACCACCAGCGTGGTGGCGCGCACCTGCTTCCAGGACGGCCAGGTGACACGGCGCATCTCCGTCTGCAGGTCTTCGAAATAGTTCTTCATCTGGACTGGCCAACCGGAGGCCCGTTGGATGAAATTACTCCGACGTCGCCCTCTTGCATTTGTGCTGTCGCCATTGTTCTTGCTTCCTTCAGTCACTTCCTGCTGTACTGGCAGGGGCAGAGGGATTCGAACCCCCAAAGGCGGTTTTGGAGACCGCTGGTTTACCGTTAGCCTATGCCCCTAATGGACCGTAGGTAGTGGGACGTAGAAGGCCCGAACAACCTGATTCGCCAGCCTACCGCCTACCACCACATTCCAGTTTACTTGATTTCTCGATGCACCTGATGCTTGCGGCAAAACGCGCAGAATTTCTTCAATTCCAGCCGTTCGGTCTGGTCTTCTTGTTCTTGGTTTTGCTGTAGTTCTTGCGCTTGCACTCGGTGCACTGAAACGTAATGATTTCCCGCATCGGTCTGTTCCTATTCCAAAATCTCGGTCACCGTTCCCGCGCCCACGGTGCGGCCGCCTTCGCGGATCGCGAACCGCAAGCCCTTGTCCATGGCCACCGGCGTGATCAGCTCCATCACCAGCCCCACGTTGTCGCCCGGCATCACCATCTCGGTCCCTTCCGGCAACTCCGTCACTCCCGTCACGTCCGTGGTCCGGAAGTAAAACTGCGGCCGGTAGCCCTTGAAGAACGGCGTGTGCCGCCCGCCTTCATCCTTGCTCAACACGTAAATTTCGCCCTTGAACTTCTTGTGCGGCGTGATCGACCCCGGCTTGGCGATCACCTGCCCGCGCTCCACGTCGTCCTTTTCAATGCCGCGCAGCAGCAGCCCGACGTTGTCGCCCGCCCGCCCTTCGTCCAGCAGCTTCTTGAACATTTCCACGCCGGTCACCACCGTCTTGCGCGTGTCGCGGAAGCCCACGATCTCCATTTCCTCGCCGACCTTGCAGATCCCCTTCTCGATACGGCCCGTCACCACCGTGCCGCGGCCCTGAATCGAGAAAATATCTTCGATCGGCATCAGGAACGGCTTGTCGATGTCGCGCGCCGGCAGCGGAACATACTCGTCCACCTTCGCCATCAGCTCTTCCACCGTCTTTTCCCACTTCTCTTCGCCGTTCAACGCTCCCAGCGCGCTCACCCGCACCACCGGCAGATCGTCGCCCGGAAACTGGTACTTCGACAGCAGCTCGCGCACTTCCAGCTCCACCAGCTCGAGCAGCTCCGGATCGTCCACCATGTCCACTTTGTTCAACGCCACCACGATGCACGGCACGCCCACCTGGCGGGCCAGCAGCACGTGCTCGCGCGTCTGCGGCATCGGCCCGTCGGTGGCCGCGACCACCAGAATCGCGCCATCCATCTGCGCCGCGCCGGTGATCATGTTCTTGATGTAGTCGGCGTGGCCCGGGCAATCCACGTGCGCGTAGTGCCGGTTGGCCGTCTCGTACTCGATGTGCGCCACCGCGATCGTGATTCCGCGCGCCTTTTCTTCCGGCGCGTTGTCGATCGAATCGAACGAACGGAACTTCACCTTGGGATTGTGCTTGGCCAGCACTTTCGTGATGGCCGCCGTCAGCGTCGTCTTGCCGTGATCGATGTGCCCGATCGTCCCGATGTTCACGTGCGGCTTGCTGCGATCAAATTTTTCCTTGGCCATATTCAGTTTCCTTGATTCTTGTTGGGCCCGGTTGCCGTCGCCTGCGAGGCAACCGAGAGATCTGGAGCCGTTGACCAGGATTGAACTGGTGACCTCGTCCTTACCAAGGACGCGCTCTACCAACTGAGCTACAACGGCCAAAAACTTCTCTGGTGGACAGGGAAGGATTCGAACCTTCGTACCTCGCAAGGAGGGACAGATTTACAGTCTGTTGGCTTTAACCACTCACCCACCTGTCCAAAACTCGAAATCGCCTCCTACCATGATCCTAGCAATCAAGCCGCTTGAGAAAGAGGACAAAACGGGGAACCCGCGGAGGGATCCGAGCTTACAAATCCATTGAAAAGTTTAGCACAACTACGCCATCTGGCACAGACCGCCGCGACGGCAGCCGATTATTTGGGTGCGGCGAATAATCCTGTGAACTCTATCGCGACGTCCGCTGATTCTCCCGCAGCAAATGCTGTACTTCGGCGGTGAACTCGTCCTTCGCCTGGCGAAACAGCTCGCCCGACGCTGAGCTCGGGAAGCCCGCATGCACGCCCCGGACCAAGCCATCGCGACCGATGAAGAACGTGGTCGGCCAGGAGTTCCAGTTCACGGCCTGCGTGAGCTTGTCCTTAGCCTCGCTCGGCTCTCCGCCAACCAGGACCGTATAGTCGATGCCGTAGCGCTTGATGAACGCGCGCAGCCGCGGGAGATCCTTCAGCTGATCCGCTTCTTCAAACGACAGCGCCACGATTTCGAGCCCTTGATCGCGGTATTTCTTATAGAGTTCGGCCAGGAACGGCGCTTCGTCGTGGCAGTTCGGGCACCAGCTACCGGTAATATTCACCAGCACCACCTTGCCGCGGAACTTCGCGTCGGCGTTGCTCACCGGGCGGCCGTTTAAATCCGGAAAGCGAAACTGGAACGGCTCGTTCGGGTCTTTTACGCTGGTATGCTTCATCGGATCGGTCGGCTCGGCCATCCCTTTGGCGTGGGCGACCTCCCAACGAACGGCGGTTCGCTGCGTCTTCGTGTTCTCGAGCAGTTCGAGCGTGCCGTCCTTTTGAGGCGTGACTTCCAGCACCATCGGACGGGCTGAGTCGAAGTGGCTAAGTACGAACTTGCCATCCTTATATGTGCCGGTGAGCGCGCCGGTATCGCCGTCAATACGCAGCACAGCGGCAGAGACTTCAGCACCGGTTTGCCGCACGATGAATCGCCACGCTTTCTCGCCTTTGGGGCTATCGGTAGGGATCACCCACATGCCCGCAATCGAAGGCACCTCGCCTTTAACGGCGGGTGGAGCGGAGTAGCGCTTGGCGGAAAAAGGATAGGCGCTCTTTTCGTCTCTCCCCGCGCGCACGTACTTGCCTTCCAGAACGCCGTCATGCAATGTGGCTTCCAGCTTAGATGCATGGTCGTCCCATTTCAAAACCAGGGACCCGTTATCAAACTTACCGCTGGTCGATGTGATGCGCTCATCGCCATTGAAGAATGATCCTTTGACGTTCGCGCCGTCACCGGACAATTCGAAACGGAAAGGAATGTCTAAGCCAGAGACCTGCACCGTAGCATTCCAACGGCCCGCCAAAGATTGCGCCATGGCTGCTGGGGCGATGGCGATAAGCATTGCAAGGGAGAACTTGGCGATCATACAGCGGAGCATACCACGTTGCTTCGCCAACCGCCATGCCTACCGAGCTCGCCTGCCGGCCGCATCCGGTTGTGTTTTAATCGCTAAAGGCACGGAGCCGACCCAATGATGAGATTTCAGCGCTTGCTTCTCGGACTCGCCGGAGCAGTTTTGTTCTGCCCCGGCCTGATCTATTCTCAGGAGCCGGTCGACCTTTCGGTGGTGCAACGGATAAAAGCCGAAGCCTTCGAAAACTCAAAGGTCATGGACCACGAATTTTATCTGACGGATGTTTACGGCCCCAGGCTCACTAACTCACCCGGCTACAAAGCCGCGGGCGATTGGGTAGTGAAGCGGCTCCAGGAGTACGGGCTTACCAATGTGCACGAAGAATCATGGGGCCCCTTCGGCCGCGGCTGGACCTACACGCACTATGCCGGCCACATGATCGAGCCGCAGTATCAGCCGCTCATCGGTTTCCCGATGGCCTGGACCCCCTCCACCGACGGCGCTGTCCAGGGCGAGGCCATCTATGCGCCCCTCAACAACGATGCCGATCTCGAAAAATTCCACGGCAAGCTCAAGGGGAAAATCGTGCTGTCGATGCCGGCCAAGCAGTTGACCATGATCCTGGAGCCCCTGGGGCACCGGCTGACTAACCTGGAACTCGAGACCCGGGCTACATCACCCGATCCCTCGCGCTTGTCTAATCCATTTCGACCCCCCACTGCAGCCCCTCCGGCGACGCCTGAAGAACGTGAGAGGCAGGCCCAATTCCGCAAAAAGGTAAGCAAGTACCTCAAGGACGAGGGCGCCCTGGTGGTTCTGCAATATGGCTATAACGGCGACGGCGGTACTGTATTCGCATCCGCGGGTGGATCGCGCGATATGAATGATCCGGTTCCACCTCCTATGGTCGCGGTGACGCCGGAGCATTACAACCGTGTCATGCGCCTGCTGGACCACAAGATCCCGGTCAAGCTGGAGTTCGACATCAAAGCCCAGTTCCTTGATTCGCCCACCGATTCCTTCAACGTAGTCGGTGAAATCGAAGGCGGGCGCAAGAAAGACGAGATCGTGATGCTGGGCGCGCACCTCGATTCCTGGCATGGTGGAACCGGCGCCACCGACAACGCCACTGGATCCTCGGTCGCCATCGAAGCGGTGCGCATTCTCAAAGCGCTGAACCTGCAAATGGATCGCACCGTCCGAATCGCGCTGTGGAGCGGCGAGGAGGAAGGACTGCTCGGGTCGAAAGCGTACGTTAAGCAGCACTTCGCCGATCGCGAAACCATGCAGCCTAAACCTGAGTACTACAAGCTGGACGCGTACTACAACGACGACACCGGCACCGGTCGATTCCGCGGCATCGGCGCCATGGGAAACCTCCAGGTCAAGCCCATCTTCGAGGCTTGGCTGAAGCCTTTTCACGATTTGGGGGCAACCACTGTAGCTGGCGTCACGGCCCTCACAGCCCGGCCACCCGGCGGTACAGACCATACATCCTTCGATTACATCGGACTCCCCGGCTTCGGCTTCATGCAAGATCCGATGGAATACAACACCCGGACACATCATTCCAATATGGATGTTTACGATCGCGTGCAACCCGGCGACCTGATGCAAGGGGCGGCGATAATGGCCACTTTTGTCTACCACACCGCTGTACGCGAACAGATGATGCCCCGCATTCCAATACCGAAGCCGATCCCCAAAGAAAAGCTGTCCACCGAGTAATCGGTAGGTCCAGCTAAGCTGGTCTGGACCTCCACAAAAAGTCCCACGCCCACACTGCCAGCCTGTCATTCAATGAGACAACTTGGCACATTGGCTCCTAAGGCCCTTAACTCGTAACTGCTTTAACTGCAATAGTTGAGCCATATCACCCATATGGTAAGTGAGTTGCCTCACTGGGTGTACCATGCAAGCTATTTCTGTGGCCTTCAGAAGGCTCTCACGATTTGCCGTTGTCGCTGTGCTGGCAGCCGGCCTCCTGTCGGCGGACAATTCCAAAATCTCACCCGACCTGCTGCCGCTGCTGTCGAATCCGTCCAACAATGTCAACGTAATTGTTCAGTACAACTCGGCGCCGCAGCAAACCTGCAGCGGCGGCGGACTGCTGGGTTTAGGCGGACTGGTCTGTACCCTGGTGGGCGTAGTCGACGGCGTGGTGAAGGTAGTCTTCTCCCTGCTCAACATCGTCGCGATGACGCTGAGCGCCGGCAACGTGGTCACGCTTTCAAATCAGTCGAATGTTAATTACATTTCGCTCGACAGGACCGTCGCGGGATCGCTCGACTACACCGCCGCGGCCGTCAACGCTCCCTATGCATGGAGCTCCAATTTGGATGGCAGCGGAGTGGGCGTGGCGATCATCGACAGCGGGATTTATTCTCACCCCGACTTGAACTCGCGCTCGGGCTGGGGATCGCGCGTGGTCTACCGGCAGAGCTTCATCGGCGGATCGAAGTATGACGATTTCGGTCACGGTACGCACGTCGCCGGCATTGTGGGCGGCAACGGCAGTTCGTCCTCGAAGCCGGGCTCGTTCCGCCTGCTGAAGGGCATCGCGCCCAATGCCAATTTGCTTGACCTCCGCGTGCTCGATCAGAATGGCGTCAGCAGCGACAGCGTGGTGATTGCGGCGATCCAAAAAGCCGTGCAACTCAAGAACCAGTACAACATTCGCGTTATCAATCTTTCTCTCGGCCGGCCGGTTTGGGAAAGCTGCTCGAAGGACCCGCTGTGCCAGGCTGTGGATGCCGCCTGGAACGCCGGTATCGTGGTAGTCGTCGCGGCCGGCAATCTCGGACGCAACGGCTACGCCACCATCCTGGCGCCCGGCAACAACCCGCATGTCATCACGGTCGGCGCGATGAAGACCGAGGCTACCATGAGCACCAGCGACGACTTGATCGCCAGCTATAGCTCCAAAGGCCCCACTTATATCGATCTCACCGCGAAGCCCGATGTGGTGGCGCCCGGCAACCTGGTGGTCTCGCTACTCGCTCCCGGATCGACGCTCGCCAACGATTTTCCGGCCAATGTCACCCCTCCGTCGTATTACACGACTTCCACCTATGGGAACTCGCCGGCCTACTTCCAGTTGAGCGGCACCAGCATGGCGACCCCGGTCGTTTCAGGCGCGGTTGCTCTCATGCTCCAGAAAGACCCGACCTTGAATCCGGATACGATCAAAGCCCGGATCATGAAGACCGCCAACAAAAAGTTCCCGCTTACCAGCGTGGCGGTGGATCCGGCTACCGGCATCGCCTATCCCAGCACTTACGATATGTTCACCGTCGGAGCGGGATATGTGGATATCGAAGGCGCTCTCCAAAATTACGATCGGGCCTATGGTTCGGCCGCATCGCCGCAAGTTACTTACAGCGCACTCCAGCAGATGGCCTACGTCGTCGCCAGTCCATCTCTAATCTGGTTCAGCAGTCCAACCTGGAACAGCTCAATCGCCTGGGGAACCACCGTTCTCCAGAGCAGCTCCGCGGGTCCGGCAATTTGGGATAGCTCCGTTGCTTGGGGCACTAGTGTTGCCTGGGGCAGCAGCGTAGCGTGGGGAACCACTACGCCCTCCGGTAGCAGCGTGGCCTGGGGCAGTAGCGTAGCGTGGGGCACTTCCACCCAGGGCGAGAAGTAGGCGGGAGAGGCAAAGGATCGCCCGCATGCGAGAGAATCGTGTCCTGCCCGGCGTGCGCGATAGCTTTGCCTATATCCATCTCCTGGCGCATATCGCAATCGGCTCCGCCATTATTTTCTGGGCGTTGGTCAACTGGCAGTCGCACGATCATCTGCGGTTCCTCTCGTTCCTTGGGGCAACGTTACTTGCTTCTGTTCTCAAGGTTCGCTTGCCCGGGGTCACCGGCACGATCTCAGTTAATGCGCTCTTCATCCTGGTAGGCATCGTAAACTTGAGCCTTCCGGAGGCGCTCGCGCTCGGCGTCGTTTCGATTTTCGTGCAATGCACCTGGCGCCCCAAAAACCGCCCGAAGCCTATCCAGGTCATGTTCAACGTCTGTAGCCTCGCCACCGCGGTCTACGTCACGGCGCGGCTCTACGAATATGCGCACTCCCATCTTCCGGAACCAGCCAGCCTGGGATTGTTAGCTCTAAGCTATTACTTCGCCAATAGCTTTCCCATCGCCGGCGTGATCGGACTCAGTGAGAAAAAGAGTGTTTTCTCGGTATGGTCCGGTTGTCGATGGCTGCTTCCTTATTACGTGGTTGGCTCGTCCATGGCTTGGTTGATCGGGACCATGCCGCGCTCCATTCAATGGGAGCTGCCCATCATCTGCTTGCCGCTGGTCTACCTGGTTCATCGCTCCAACCGGACTCATATGACGCAGGTGGAGCGTGAAAACAAGCATGTCGTGGAGATGAACAGCCTGCATCTGCGCACCATTGAAGCCCTGGCGCTTGCGATCGACGCCAAAGATCACACCACGCACGACCACCTTCAGAGGGTCCAGCTCTACGCGATGGAAATCGGAAAAGATCTGGGGCTCACCGAAACGGAGCTGGACGCTCTTCGCGCCGCTGCGGTGCTGCATGACATCGGGAAATTAGCCGTGCCCGAACACATCATCTCCAAGCCCGGCAAGCTGACCCGCGCCGAATTCGAAAAGATGAAGATCCACCCCGTGGTCGGCGCCGAGATTCTGGAGCGCGTCGAGTTCCCTTACCCGGTAGTCCCGATCGTTCGCGCGCATCACGAAAAATGGGACGGCAGCGGTTATCCCCATGGGCTGAAAGGTACGGAGATTCCCATCGGCGCACGCATTCTCGCGGCTGTCGATTGCCTGGACGCCTTGGCCTCCGACCGCCAATACCGGCGTGCGCTGCCGCTGGATGAAGCCATGGGGAAAGTAGCTTCCGAGGCCGGTACAGCCTTTGATCCGGATGTGGTTCGCGCCCTCGAGGCACGCTATCAGGAGTTGGAAGCCCGCGCTAAGGCAACCCGCGTGGATCCGCCGCCCGGCCCTTTCCAAGGACATCAAGATTACACGCGGCGCCGCGCCTGCAGCTGGTTTCGCGGTCGAGGCGCCTGAAAAAGAAAGCCCGGCTCAAATGCACCCGGTGGCTCGCGCCCGGGCAGCAAGCGCGAACGAAACCTGGTCGTTCGACCGCTCTGCCTCCGGCCTTGGCTCGCTTCGCTCCGAGGAAGCTTTGGCCGTAGCCGCGCTTCGCTTGAAAGCTCTGGTGCCTTACGATGCGATCGCGTTCTACGTGTCGGGCGGAGGGATGGTCCAGCCCAAGTTTGTCAGCGGCGATGATCACCGGCTGCTTGGATCACTGTCCGTCAAGCTCGGTGAAGGCCTGATCGGATGGGTGGCTGATGTCGGTAAACCGATCTTGAACGGCAACCCCACGGTCGAACCCGGCTACGTGGCCGGCCACACGGCTTCTCCCGCACTTTCCTCCGCACTGGCGTTACCGCTCGAAGATGCCGGACGCGTGGCTGGCGTTCTGGCCCTGTATCGCTCCGCCAAAGATGCATTTTCCGCCGAAGAATTGTTGTTACTTGCGCCTTTGTGTCCGGCCATCGCTCCGGTGGTGGCTGACCGTCAAGTCGACCACTCAGGCACCCAGAATCTGGCGGCGGCAGTCGGTACACCCGCCCTTTCCGAAGCGCCCGTTGCCGTGGCGGGCGACTAACCGGCGCCGGCAGCGGCCGCTTTGAACTTTCTTTTGGTTGTGCGGAACTCGTAGCGGGCCATCTCGACGGCAAAGTTTGACTGTTGGGCCCGTACTACCTCGCCCGTCGCGACCAGCAAAAGCTCGATTGACCCATCCAGGAGCGCCGGCCACTCGACCGCCACCGATAGCTGGGCTCCCACGTTGATGTTATGTGCGGAAACAATCAAAATGCCGCGGCTGCTGATGTCAACCGTGCGTCCAATTCCTCGGTCTTTCGATCTTTTCCGGAGGGTCTGATAGTGGGCCGTCAGTATGAGCGGGTAACGCACCGAGGACCGGCGTTCGATGAACATGCGTATTCTGTTTGTCGCATATCGCAATTACTCCCCGATATCACCGGCACGACAATATTGTGACTATTTTGCGCACAGCTTCTGGATTATGGTGTCCAGGTGCAGCGTGCATGCACTCAACTCCGACGTCGGCACGAATTCTCCAGTCTTGTGAGCCACGCTCATATTGCCAGGTCCGAATACAACCGCCTCCGCTGTTAACGAGCCAAAATGAGTTGCCTCGGTGCCGAACGATACCGTTGCCGGCCGGCGTTCGGTCAGCGACCCAAGCAGTGTTGCGAGATGATCAGTAGCCGCGGGATGGAAGGGCGCGTCCAGGCGCTGCACTTCGAGTCGCGCGTCTAGACCGGCGTGCGCGCGCGCTAAGCGTTCGAGTTCTTCCCGGATCAGCTCCGCCGCCCACTGCGGATCCTGCCCCGGAATCGGCCGCCACTCCACCGTAATCCTGCACACCCCGGGAACGATATTCTTGGCAGAGCCGCCCTCGATCAATCCGACGTTCAGAGTGGTAAACGGCGGATCGAAGCTGCGGTTTTTGCGAGCGGCTAGCTTTTTCGCGATTCGCTCCAGGCTCGCGATCACTCGGGCGGCATCATAAATCGCCGAGCGCCCCTCACCCGGAAACGCGCTGTGAGCTTCCTTCCCGCGCACCACAATCTGGCCTAATGCGTAGCCCTTGCCCGCGCGGACCGGCCGCAAACCAGTCGGCTCGCCGATGATTGTATACCGAGCGTGGACCGCTTTCCTGCTTTTCAAATGCTTCGCCCCGACGCAGCCAACTTCTTCATCGGCGGTCAGCACCAAAGCTAATGGTCTCGATAGACGGCCGATGTCCAGTTTAGAGAGACTGGCCAGGACGCACGCCAGAAATCCCTTGACGTCGCAGCTCCCCCGGCCGTAGAGCTTACCGTTCCGAACGCGCGGGCTCACCGCCTCCTTCCAAGCCGGATCGAACGGAACGGTGTCGGTATGACAAACCAAGGCCAGTTCAGGCCGTGAGGCGCGCCGACAATTTGTGATAGCCACCAGATTGTTTTTTGGTATCCCCGCCCCATCGCGATACGGATAGAGCTTGATCTTCCAGGCGTTCGAGTCCAACCGCCTCGTCACGTAGTCGATCATCGGTTGATTGCTCATCGAAGAAACCGACGGAATGGACACGAGGTCAAGCAGAATCTCGATTTCCGGCTTCATTGGGCCGGTCCCCACAGGCCCTTCTGCACTGCATTGAAATTCCCCAGGATCTCGTCCTGAAGGCGATGCCGCCGCTCGCGGATTACGAACTTGCCTCCCACCGACACTTCGCGGATGGCAGTGCGCTCGGCTGAGAATACAATGTGATTCAAGAGCGAACTCGCGCCGGCGCCGGCTATCGAGGGGTCATTCAAATCGACCGTGAAAAAGTCCGCCGGCCGCCCCGGTTCTAACTTGCCTCCGGGTGCCGCCAGGCTTCGCGCGCCTGTTTCGGTCGCGCACTCGAACAGACGTTTCGCCAGCCCATCGCGAGAACAATCCGGGGCCAACACCACCCGCTCCAATTCCCTCATTCGCAGATGGTATTCGAGCGAGCGCGCGTCCTCCAGTGAATCGATCTGGACGTTGCTGTCCGAGCCGAGGCAGATTCCGACGCCCGCGCTCATCAGCTTGTCGGCCGGCGATATCCCGTCTCCCAGGTTCCGCTCTGTGGTGGGACAAGCGCAGACTCTCGACCCAGCGCCGGCCAGGTACGCGATCTCGCCGTCGGTTATATGGATGGCGTGGATCGCCGTAAAGCGCGAATCCAGAATGCCATGGTCCTGAAGCAGCTCCACCGGTCGCCGCCCATACTCGGCCACACACGCCTCCACCTCGGCTGGTTGCTCGGCCACGTGCATATGCAGCGGCAGATCGTTGACGCGCGCGAAATTCGCGACCTCGCGTAGATAATCGAGCGGCACGGCCCGGACGCTGTGCGGAGCAATGCCGATCCAAGCCCAGCCTGGGCGCCAATCCCGCGTAATCGTCGCCCGGAGAGCCTCGGTATCGGCGAGAAAGTCTGGCGCGCAGGGCGTAATGAACCGGGCCTGCCCCGGATCGGCAGGTTTTTGCCAGCCTGCTCTCACATAGGCGGTTCGCAGCAGCGCGATCCGCACTCCAATGTCTTTGGCCGCCCGTAGCACCTGCTCTGCCAGCAGATTGCGATCCGCGTAAGGCGTGCCTCCGGGGCCATGGTGCAGGTAGTGAAACTCGCCCACGGTGGTGATCCCCGAGAGCGCCATTTCGAGGAACGCCATACGGGCGGCATGGTACATCGCTTCCGGCGTTAGCCTGCCGGCGGCATCATACATGCTCTCCCGCCAGGTCCAGAATGTATCGCGGTGCGCCGCCGTTCGATGCTCCGTTCGGCCTCGGATCAAGCGCTGAAAGGCATGGGAGTGGACATTCACCAGCCCCGGCAGAATGGCCCGGTTCGGCAGCCGCTCAGCCCGCGCCAAATCCGTCTGATCTCGTGAAAATCGAGTGATCCGGCCGGTTGGATCGGCGAACATCGCCAGGCCAGCCTCAAACGCGCCACCAGTAAACAGAAAATCCGCCAGCCAACCGGTCTCATTCGCCTGCGGCTCGGGAGAGGCGGGCATCGGGTTCCTTGATTTTATCCCATGCGACGATTGCAGTCAGGAAAAAACCAGAATAGATCCGACCAGCAACGTATAATTTGGATTGACGAGAAAAATGTCGCCGTGGGAAAAACTTCTAGACCAGACTGATTCGCGCAGCCACTTCGTGCAGCTTTATGATGCCGACGAAGCAGCCCTCACCCGGAACGTAGGGCGTTACCTTTGGGAAGGCTTACGGCGTGGCGAGGGAGTGCTGGTAATCGCAACGCCCGAGCATCGGGCCCTGTTTTCCGGGCAATTGAGTCATTTGGGCGCCGATCTGCCTGCGTTGGTCGGAAGCCGGCAGCTCGTTTTCTGGGACGCTCGCGAGACGCTGGCGCAGTTCATGATCGCCGGTCAGCCGGACTGGCCCGGCTTCGAGCAGGTCATCTGTGCCGCCCAGCTGCAAGTCGTCACCCGAGCTGGCGCTGAGGGCTTGCGTGCTTACGGTGAAATGGTGGGTGTTCTATGGAAGGCGCGGCAATTTGCAGCCGCCATCCACCTGGAGCAGCTCTGGAACAGGCTGCTGGAGCAGTCCTCCTTCAGTCTATACTGTGCTTACGCAATTGATATTTTCGGAAAAGAGTTTGACCTCGCCAATCTCGATGGTGTGCTCTGTAACCATACCCATCTCGTGCCTTCGCAACCCGACGGGACGCTCGAACTCGCTCTCAATCGCTCCATGAATGAGATCCTGGGACCGAAGGCGGACTCCCTGCGGGTTCTAATAAAAGCCAACTATCAACCCGCCCGGACAGTGATGCCGGCCGCGGAAAGCATGCTATTGTGGCTCAGGAAAAATCTGCCGGAGCAAGCCGATCAAATAGTGACGCTAGCTGGGCAGCATTATCAGATGTTGGCGCAAGCGAGCAAATCCCTCTAGTCCGCGTTTTCTCCAGTCACTCCACCAGGGAATTTTTGTTTGGTTCCCTGTCAATCGCTTACGAGTCACGCTGCGTTTCTCGCGCCATCGAGGGCCGTACTCTGGCCTTGAGAGAGATTATGACGCCTGAAGCACTCCCCAAGATCGCGGAAGCCATTCGCAGCGCCCACCATCAGCATTTGGGAATTACAACGGATCCACCCCGGCCTCCGCATGCTCCCATGGCCTCGCGCCTCGAACATCGTGACCTGACTTCCTTTACCAACGCGCTAGACCGCGCCCGCGAGGAGTGGCCGGACACCGCCCTTTCCCTGATCGGCTCCCACGGCGCGGTTGGAACCACCAATATTGACGATGCCACCGACACGCTTCCCCCCGGCTTTTTGTGCTTTCTAGATCCGGAAGTACTGCTGCCGTTCCCTATCGATGATCCGGAAGCAGAAGATCAGCTCAACTTGTGAGCTTACTGAATGGGAGCCTGATAGCCGCGCCGATAAGAAGCTTTCAGCTTGGGCATATCATCTGGCGGCGTAACGCTCACCTTAACGGAACGATGCTTTCCGTCCCGTGTTTCGTTGGTGGGGTAGTAGCCCAGAATGTATTGATCCCGAAGCTCCTTGCCGATGCGCGCGCAGACCGCCGGAAGATCCTCCAGTCTGGCGACTGCGATGTGCCGTCCTCCGGTATCGTCGGCGAGTTCATTCAGCAGGACCGGCCCATTGCGTTCCTCGGCCGGCTGCCGATGGGAAGGATCCATGTCAAAAATTCCCATGGCGTAGATTTGCACGTCCGATTCGAGCAGCGCGTTCTTGATCTCGCTACGTGTAAACCGGCTTCGATTGTCGCCGCCGTCGGAGACAATGACCATGGCCTTCCGGAAATAGCGCGCTTTCTTCATCTCCGACAGTCCCACGCCGATGGCGTCCAATAGCGCTGTTCGTCCAAACGGCTTCACCCGGGCGATGCGGTTATAGACCTGGTCAGCATCCTGCGTAAACGGAAGCAGGAGCTTGGGGCGATCGCTGAACTGCACCAGGAAGAACTCGTCATCGGAATTTGAGGTCTTGAAAAACTCCGCTGCCGCTTCCCACGATTTTTTTATCTTGTTCTCCATGCTGCCGCTGGCATCAAACAGCAGGCCGATCGACAGCGGAGCGTCTTCGTTGGAGAAGTGCGCGATCTTCTGCTCGACGTTGTCTTCGAATATCTGGAAAGTCTCTTTCTTGAGACCGGGGACGGAAGTGCCCGACGGAGTAGTCACGTGCACGGGGATCAGAACCAGAGGCACGTCCACCCGCAGGTCGGCGCGTGGATACTCTTCAGAAACCTTTGCAGCCAGCCCGCGGCCGCGCGGGATGATATTCACGAGATCGTCGCTCCAGGCCACCGATAGTAGGGGCACGCACCAACAGGCAACAGTGGCGAGGCGCATCGGAACCTTACTCAAGAACGGTCTAGTATATCACCCCGCCGCGCTGATTGGACCCGTTAAATTTACCGGGAAAGTACTAATGCTGATCGGTCGAAACCTGCTTCGGTTTCTCATTGGTCTTATCCACCAACACTTCCCCGCCCTTCATCACCCAGCGGACCCTCTGAACCACCGCTTCGATGTCTTCGAGCGGATTACCTTCCACCGCGACGATGTCGGCGAAGTACCCGGGCCTGATCGCGCCCAGGCTCTTCTCCATATTGAGAAGCTCGGCGCCGTTGGTGGTCGCGGTTCGAAGGGCCTGCTCGGTAGTCATTCCAGCCTTCATGAACCATTCGAGCTCACGCGTGTTCTCGCCGAACATCGTGTATACCGCGTCTGATCCCATCGCGAACCGGACGCCGGCGCGAAACGCCTTGCGCGCAGTGTCAAGGTTGCGCTGGATGTAGGAGTTCAGATCGGCCACCGCCTCGACGGGATAGTTCAGCTTCTTGTAGTTGTCGGCGTAATAGCGGTTGTGATCGATGGTGGGGACATAGAAGGTTTTGCGCCGGACCATCTCGGCGATGGTCGCGTCGTCCATATCGGTGGCGTGCTCCAGTGAATCGGCGCCGGCTCGAACGGCGTCGCGCGCGCCATCCGGTCCATAAGAGTGAATTGCGATTCGCTTGCCTAAGGCGTGCGCCGCGTCCACCGCCGCCTTCATTTCGTCGAAGGTGAAGGTTTCAAATCCCGTGACGTCGCGGCCCGATCCCGTCGAGCCGAACATTTTCACCCAGTCCGCGCCGGCGCCCACCTGCTCGCGGACCACCCGCAGTACCTCCGCAGCTCCGTCAGCAGTGCCGGGCGTCTTGGTACGGCTACGACTGATAGTCAACCCGTAACCGGAGACGAACATACGCGGGCCGGCCATCAGGCCGTGATTGATCAGATCACGCATCGCGATGTCGGCGTAATCGGCCGCGCCCAGATTGCGCACCGTCGTGACGCCGGTTTCCAGCGTTTTCCGTGCATTTGCCTGAGAAAGGAAAACCACGGCCTCACCGCGGCCGGCCTGGCTGACAGGATTATCCAGAACGTAAGTCATGTGGGTGTGAGCGTCGATCAGACCCGGAATCGCCGTGAATCGGGAAAGGTCGACAATTGCACCGGTACAGGGCCCGATGCTCTGAATCCGGTCACCCTCGGTGGAAATGCATGCGTCTTTCCAGACCTTGTCGCCATCCCAGATGGCGCCAAACTTGTATGTTCCAGCGAACGTAGGGGTCAAAACCAGCAGGACCAAGGCGATGCCTCGGTGGAGGGAGGAGAGACACTTACAGCTTTTCCGCATGATTGGCGTCATGATAGCCAAATCAGGCAGAGGCTGCTGAGGGGCCAGAAACGATTAAGCCGATTCTCGGAGGCGCGCCACGCCCTTTTCGAGCAAATGGGTCACACTGGCATTACTGGACGACGCCGCGTCGTCAGAAACGCAGGCAGCCGCGGCTTCCGCGATACGCCGCTGCTCCCGCCCTTTACGCTCCTGCCAGTCCCGAAATGCGTCCCGCTCCCGTTCCATTTCTTCGACGCCAGCCGCGATTCGCGTGCGGTATTGGCTGCAAATTGTCTCCATTTCGTTCGACAATCGCTCATTTTCGCGTTGTTTTGAGCCTTCAAATTCCTGTAGACGATGGAACTGGGCCTCTTCGGTCTCGTTCAAAACGCGCTGCCTTTGCACCGCATCCTGCAGCATGTCCTCTACGGCGACCCCCGCCGCCTTGAGCGCCATCATCAGAGCGCTGTGCCGAGCCGCGGGCGATAAGCCGTGAAGATCGTCGCCGCTCACCATATCCGCCACCTTCAAGATGGTGTACTCGGCGGTGATGGTGGCCGATTTGCACGGCGATTTGCGGTAAATATCGTCGAAGGATGGCAGCTTCGCGGTGATCGGCTTCGGAGGTTCAATCCGGTCCCGATCGCTAAACATTGGGGAGGACAGCGCCGCGGGAGCGGCATTGGGCTCTTCTTCGCTAACCGGTCCGCGGCCTAGCGCAGAAGAAACTTGCAGCATCTTCTTGAACATCTAAACCCTCCTTTTCGAGGTTGGGCATAATGCGTTCACATTACAAAATCGAAACTTAGTGTTGAGATAGCCATCAAGCTCTCACTTTATTTTCGTGAGAACGAGAGGCCTGCGTTGCCACTACTCATCGGCAGGAGCAGTTTCTTTGATGATCCGAGGTATGCTAGTGCGGCTGGTGGAATGGCGCGCGCGGTCGTTCTCGGACCCCGCCCAACGCCTGCAGTTTCTACAGCGTAAGCTCGGTTCTGGCCCCTCCAACCGCAGCGATGCGTGGCGTACTCTAACCCGCATGCCGGTGGTGACCACGCTCGGCCTGGCCTTGGCCGGAATCGGGCTGGTTCCAGCCTGCCGCCGCTCACTGGGCCTGGCGTTGCCCTTTGTTCTGGCTTCTGCCCCGGCAACCCCGCGGATCCAAATAGTCTCACCCGTCGTCACCAAAAGCGTCGTCGCCGCTACGTCCCCCCCGCGTGTCTGGCAAGTGGAGGCAAACCGCCAGTTTGACCTGTACAGCAACGGATTGAGAGTCGAGAATCGCTATCAGGTCTCTACCGAACCGCGCTCCTATGTGGCCTTCCACCACGCTCAGATAGAACGGTGGACCGGCGAACGGCGCACCGAGCCGGCCGGGATCGTCTTCCACACCACCGAAAGCCACCTGGCGCCCTTCGAAGAGGGCCAGAACCGCATGTTAAAGCGAGAAGGCGAAGGATTGCTCGAATATGTCTCCCGCAACCACTCCTACCATTTCGTAATCGATCGTTTCGGCCGCGTGTTCCGTATCACCGCCGAGGCCGATTACGCCAATCACGCCGGGAATTCCATTTGGGCGGATGAAACCTGGATTTATGTGAACCTCAACCAGAGTTTCTTCGGCGTGGCTTTTGAAGCACGCAGCCAGCCCAAGGAAGGCGAGCTGCCCGTAAATGCGGCGCAGGTGCACGCGGCACGCACGCTGACTGAAATGCTACGCGCCCGCTATGGCATTCCGGCCGCTAATTGCGTCACGCACGCCCAGGTCTCGATTTACCCGGCCGGCCGGAGCGCCGGCTACCACACCGACTGGGCGGCTAATCTGCCGTTCGAGGATCTCGGGTTAACCAATAACTATGCTCGGCCGCTCCCGAGCGTGACCTTGTTCGGCTTCTCAGCTACAGCATTGCTGGAGGACGCCCGCGATTCGCCCCTGGCAAAAGGTTTGGAGGCCGCAGAAGACCAAGTCCGGGCCGAAGCCATGGATCACAACCTTACCGAGCACCGTTACCGCCAGCTACTACAGACCAGATACAAGGACGCGATTGCGGCGCTACACGCGAAAAGCGCCGTTCAGGAGAACAACTAATATGACAACTACCAACACACAGGTAATTTCCGCGATAGGGCTTGACGTTGGCACCAGCCGCATCGTCACCGCCCGGCGCAAAGACAAAGACATCCAGTTTGCGAACGCAATTGAACGCCTTCGTCACTATTCCCTTTTCAAAGCTGACACAGGGCGTTCTCAAGAAGGAGCGCATTCCGCATTTGGTGCAAGATGCCGAGATCGTTGTCTACGGCGACGAGTCCGAAAGGTTCGCCAATCTTTTTCACAAGGAGACGCGCCGGCCCATGCTGCGCGGCGTCCTCAACAAGGAAGAGACCGAAGGATCGGCGCTCGTCCGGCATATTAGTGACGCTGCTTACAGGCGAGGATGTGGGCGAAGGAAAGAAGCTGTGCTTCAGCATTCCGGCGGCTCCAGTAGGCTGCGGGGAAGAAGTGAACGAACACGAAGTCGAGCTCAAGAGCATGTTCACCAAGATGGGCTATGACGCACGCAGCATTTCCGAAGGCCTGGCGGTGGTTTATGGCGAGATGGAGAGCTCCAATTACACCGGGATCGGCATCAGCTGCGGCGGCGGGCTGTGCAACGTGTGCCTGGCCTATCTTTCGGTGCCGGTGTTCAGCTTCAGCATCCCTAAAGGCGGCGATTTCATCGATTCCAGCGTGGCAGAGATACGAGGGGAGCCGGCGACCCGCATCCGCACCATCAAAGAAGAGTCCTTCCACTTCAATGGCCATTTCGCTAATAAGATCTATGACTCGTTGGCCATCTATTACGAAGACATGATGCAGGCCCTGGTAGCGGCGCTCAAGGACACTTTCGCCAGCGTTCAGAACATGCCCAAGCTCAACCGCCCGATCCCGCTGGTATTGAGCGGAGGCAGTGCAATGGCGCCTGGCTTCCGCGACCGCTTTGAGAAGATCATGCGCGATACGGAGCTGCCGGTGGCCATCTCTGAAGTCCGGCTGGCCCCTAGTCCTATGCATTCCACGGCGCGTGGCGCGCTGGTGGCTGCTCTAAGCGACATGTAGAGTAATTACAGTCACTTAATACTGAGATAATCCGTCCGTCGCGTGCGTCTAACCAGATGGAGGCACAGATGAAGAAAAACATAGTACTTCTGGCGTTGCTCTCGGTGAGTCTTGCAATTCCGAGCGTTGCGCAGGAACGCGACCGGGGGGGCAGCAGCGAGGCGGTGGCGACCGCGGGGGCGACAAGGGGAATCAAAGCCACGTCGGCGGTGGATATATTCCACCCCGCGGTCCAGCTCCGGCTGCACGGCAAGCGGCTCCACCGCAGCGGGCTCCCGAACAGCGGCAAGCCCAGCAAGCTCCCATCCAACAGCAACGGCCACCCGAACAGCGGCAAGCTCCTGATCAGCGCGCCGGGCGCCAGCCAAATTTTCGCGACCAAGAGGGACATCCCAATGCGCCCCACGTGCACAACAATGGCGAGTGGGTGGGCCACGATATGGTCCGCAACGAGGGGCGCTACCATCTGGACCATCCCTGGGAACATGGACGCTTTACGTTGGGTTTCGGTCCTGGCCATGTATTTCGGCTCGAGGGCGGCGGTCCATCCCGCTTCTGGTTCCGAGGCGCTTACTTTAGCATCGCGCCCGACGACTACCCCTACGTAGCTGACTGGCTCTGGAATGCCGATCCGATCGTGATCTATGAAGATCCTGACGATCCGGGCTTCTATCTCGCCTACAACTCCCGGACCGGGGTTTACGCGCACGTAATTTACCTGGGCTAGTTACATCGAGGCAGGCTCGGCAAGGGACCTGCCTCTTTAACGCCCCGCTGGTGACAATAGCATTTGCTGTCTAAGCCGACTTTGGTCGTTGTTGCGGCACTCTTTTCAGTACATGCCATTTACGCGTGCAAGTGCGTGACCCGCCAACCCGCGTGCTAGGTCTTCCAGCAGACGCGCATTAGCTCCTGTGCTCGCCATGACGCAGGGTTTTTCAATGCCCCCTCACTCTGCGGTCAATTTAGTCCCGTCCTCGCTAACCTGTCTATGGGCGTGGATCGGATGAAGCGTAATTTCGAGCCGATGCGGCGGCTGGTAGAAAGCTGGCCAGCCCTACAGTTGTCCACTGGGGCTGCAAGCTGACGATCTACCAGGCATTCGTTGATAGATCTGGAGGTTCAGCGCTTCCACTCCGGGGCGTATTTGACTGAATAGTATCGGTTTTTGGCCTCATCGCGAGAGCCATGACGTGACGGCCAATCTAGACTCAAATGGATTGCCGTAAAGGAGACATGCATGTCCAGAACACTCGTAAGCTTAGCCTGGTGCCTCACAGCCTTGACGCTTTCTTCGACCTCATCTTGGGGCCAAGGAACTCCTCCCATGCGAACCCGCTCTCTCCCCAGCCTCACGAATACAGAGGTGGAGACGTACCTAGGTCGTAACGATATCATTTTCATTCCCGTGGGCAATGTGGAGGTTCACGGCGGCTTGCCCGAAGATTGTGAATACGTAAGCCCGCTGGCTTTCGCTCAGAAAATGGCGGAGGAAACCGATGGACTGGTATTTCCGTATATGGCCTACTTTTTTCCGGGCGGCACGGTTGTAGGGAAGGGCACTGTCTACGTTACGCCTTCTGAAGGTCTGGCGTACCTGAAGGCGATCGCTCGTTCCTTGCTGCGCCAAGGTTTCCGCCGGCAGATCTATCTGACCGCGCATGGTCCCTCGCCCCAGACTCTTAGCCCCCTGATTCGCGAGTTCTTCGACGAAACCAAGGACCCGATTCTCTATATCGAACTGGGCGGCCTGATGAACAAGGTGAAAGCCGATCACAACAAGGTGTTCTTCGGAGCTTATTCGATTGTCGGCCGGTTGGAGGATATTCCTTTGAACGTTACGCAGGTGATGCCGGAGCACCCGATGGATCCCAGCTTGAACAAGCTGCAATCGCTTGGGCCAGGCAGCGGCGCCATCGGAGCGTATTTCGGCGATCCGGGGGAGCACGGCGGCTTGGCCAAACCGATTACAGCCGCAGAGCGCGCACAGTGGGCCAAGGAAGGAGTGGCGATGATCGAAGCCACGATTAAGGCGGCGGATATCAAGGGCATCGTACAGGCGATGAGGGATGATGACAAGTTCACCCAGGACGTTATTTTGCCTAAGTACGGCAAGACCCTACCCAAGTGAGAAGCATGAGAAGCGGAGTGCGTGGCGCGCGGCAACGAACATAGATGACTAGCAATTGGATTGTCCATCGCGCACTTCTTCTTCGGGGCCGTTTTTGACTGAATAGTATCGGTCTTTGGCCTTATAAGGAAAGCTCATGACGTGGCCTCAATTTAGACTCGTCTCATGCCGAGTATCTCTACGCGTCGTTCCGAAAGTGGGGATCGAGCGACGAGCGTTCTCGATGCAACATCAATCACGGAGGCCGCGATAAACGTGCCGGAAGATAAGACTCCAACTCGCCGCACTTTCTTGGGCGCTGGCGCGGCAACACCAGTTCTGATTAGCGCGATTCAGCCTGCGGCTCAGGCATTGGCACAGGGCGTACAAAGCACCTTGAGAACCGTCATGGATCTCCTGATTCCGGCGTCCGACGGAATGCCCTCTGCGAGTGAAGCCGGGGGACTGCGTTATCTGCAGAGCCTGATGGTGCAGGAAAAAGATGCTGCGGCCGATATCGGAAAAGGCCTGACTGTGGCCGACGCTTTCAGCGAGCGCTCATTTGCAAAGGCCTTCAGCCAGCTCGAAAAGAACGATCAGATTGCCGTTCTAAAGGACATGGAGAACACAGTTCCGGCTGTTTTTGATGCGCTGAGAGCTTATATCTACGAGTCGTATTACACGCAACCGGCCATTTGGAAACGAATTGGATACGAACTCTATCCGACCGATCATCTGGGCCCTCATCTGAAGCCGTTCGACGAGTCTCTATTGGAAAAGGTCCGCAACATGTCCAGCCTCTACAGGGACGCATAGCCAGTGCCGAACAACGAAATCGACATCCTCGTAATTGGCTCCGGTGCGGCCGGTGCGGTAATTACAAAACGGTTGACCGACTTAGGTGCCAAGGTGATGTGCCTGGAACAGGGCGGGTGGATCAAACCCACCGATTATCCCTCCAACCGTCCTAATTGGGAAACTCAACTCCGGCGTGGAGCTTTTCATTTCAGCCCCAACATTCGCAGGCGCTGGGAGGATTATCCGGTCACGGAGACCGGCGCAAACCCGCCTGCCGTCTTGATGTTCAACGCAGTGGGCGGAAGCACACACCACTGGGCCGGACATTTTCCGCGCATGCACCCTTCAGACTTCAGAACGCGCACGCTGGACGGTGTCGCCGACGATTGGCCGATCTCTTACGAGGAATTGAAGCCATACTATGACAGGAGCGATTTGGATTGGGGCGTCTCCGGCCTGAATGGAGACCCAGCCAATCCGCCGCGATCGCCACGGCCGACTCCCGTTATTCCAATTGGAGTCCTCGGTGAAACCATTGGCAAGGGCTTTAATAAGCTGGGATGGCATTGGTGGCCATCGGACAACGCCATCATCTCGAGTGACTACAACGGAAGGCCGGCATGCAGTTTGCATGGAAAGTGTATGTTCGGCTGTCCCATCGGATCGAAGGCATCCACGGATGTCACTCATATGCGCGCCGCGATCCGCAAAGGCGCACTCTTGAAGCCATGGTCGCGCGTGCGTGAGATCACCGTTGATCAGACCGGACGTGCGAAGTCTGCGATTTACTACGATCGCGAGGGCAAATTGCATGAGCAACCGGCGAAGGTGATTATCGTATGTTGCAACGGGATCGGCACGCCGCGTCTGCTCCTCAATTCCAAGTCAAACTTGTTTCCGAATGGATTAGCGAATTCATCGGGGCTGGTGGGCAAGAACTTCATGACCCACCCATTTCGAACCTTGGAGGGAGTCTTCGAAGCGCCTATGGATGGCCATTTAGGGCCGTTTGGCATTCCTGCCATGAGCCAGCAGTTCTATGAAACAGATCTGCGCCGTGGCTTTATTCGAGGTTACACACTGCTCTTAGAACGCTCATTTGGTCCTCTTCATCAGGCGTGGGGCAGTTTCTCGGGCCATCCTGTTGCCTGGGGCCAAGATCATCACAAGGCGATGCGGCAGCGTTTCCCTCACCTAATCCGAGTGACCGTGATGGGCGAAGACCTGCCGGAAGAACACAATCGCGTCGAGATTGATCCCAATCTGAAGGATACGAGCGGTATTCCGGCGCCCCGTGTCGTGTACGGCTACAGCGAGAACAGTCTCAAAATGTTGGAACACGGTGGGAATATGTCGCGCCAAGCCCTGCAGGCGGCGGGTGCGATAGACATTCTGGACAGCGGCCTGGTCACGCCGGCGTACCATCTGATGGGAACGGCGCGCATGGGCACGGATCCGCGCAAGTCGGTTGTAAACGCATCCCATCGGGCCCACGATGTGCCCAACCTATACGTGGTCGACGGGAGCTCGTTCACAACCTCTGCCGCTGTGAATCCGACCTCGACGATCGGAGCGCTTGCATTACGGGCAGCCGACAAGATCTGGGAACAACGCAAGGCGTAGCCGAAAAAGAGTTATTCGAAGACACTCAAGGGCATCGTTCCGACAGCCGAAATGCGAGGCCGAAATTCCATGTACGGCAGCACGTCTCGATCAATCTCCATGCCCGGCGCAACTTCGATCAGTTCGAGTCCTTCGGACGCTAAGACGGAACACGGCTCGCTCGGTGATATACAGTACTTCTTGGCCAAGCTTTCTAGCGAAATCTCCGGAAAACGTGATGCGCTCTACGTCATTGACGAATTTGTGAATCTTGCCGGGCTGGACGACGATGAGCCGTCCATGCGACCACGACACCTTGGAGCCTTGCGCGTCGAATGTTCCGCAGAAAACGACCTTCTTCGCATTCTGAGCGATTTCCATGAAGCCGCCCGGGCCGATCAGATTTCCCGCAAGATGTGAGACGTTCACATTTCCAAGCCGATCGGTTTCTCCCATCCCGAGAAATGTGATATCGATTCCGCCGCCACTGTAGTAATCGAACTGTTCAATCGAGGGAAGAATTACCTCGGGATTGGCGGCTGCCCCGAAAAGCGCGTCATCGAGCATTCGCCCGTTATGAACTCCCTGCTCCACACTCATCCAAAGGTCGTCAGAATTGCTCTGTTCCGCAATCACTCCGAAGATACCCCCCGGAATGCCAAATCCGAAATTTAGAGACGCGCCATTTCGAAGTTCGAGCGCCGCACGCCGGGCAATAATACGCCGCTCCAATTTATCTGGGAGGGCGACGGTTGCCTTCGGCAAGTGAGCTCGGCGTGCGCCGCAGATGCTGGGATCGTAGCCGAGCCCATAGAACTGTTGCTGGGCGGAGTCCTGCACGATAGCGTCGACAAGAATACCGGGCACTCTCACGAAGCGCGGATGCAAAGTTCCGGCTTCCACAATTTGCCGAACCTGGGCAAGAACGCGACCGCCGCTATTGTGGGCTGCCAAAGCAATGGTGTGAATGTCCATGTCGATTGGCTCTTCTTCGGGGCTGATGTTGCCGCGCGTGTCCGCGTAAGTTCCTCGGATGATGGCAACATCGACTTTGAATGGCTTGTACCGAAGAATCTCGCGTCCGTCGATCTGCATGACCTCCACGAGTTCTTCCCGGCTGCGAGCATTGCATCGTCCACCATCGTGACGAGGATCGACAAAAGTTCCCAAACCTGAATGGGTAAACAACCCGGGCCTTCCAGCGCCGATCTCGCGCAACAGATGTTGAACCACACCGCCAGGGAAGCAATAGGCATCAATCTTCTCGTCGCGAATGAGTTGCTGAATCTTTGGAGACCAGGTGAAATGCGCCGCGATCACCTTGCGCAGCATGCCCTCGTGAGCAAAGCGATTGGTTCCAAGTGTATCGCGATCGCCCAAGCCAAGCGAATGGACCAGCGTAAGATCGCAGGGATGTCCCGTCTCGAGAAAGCGCTGCTCCAGTGCGGCAAGAATCGCTTCCGCCGAAATCATTCCAGCGCCGTTGCCGCTGATGGCGACAGTGTCGCCGTCATTCACCAGACCCGCGGCGCATCGGGCGTCCAAAAACTCCATCATGCTCATGTTGTTTTCACCGGTTCCGATAAACAGGCTTGCGTTTTTCTCGAAAAGCGAGCAATCCTTCCGCGCAATCCTCGGTAGAGAGGGCCTGAGCGGCGGCGCTGGCATGGTGTTGACGAAGGTCTGCGTGCATGCTGGAAAGCATGCCTTTCGTCAGCGCCAATCGCTACGGGCCCGTTCGCGCTCAGGATTTCTAGCCAGCCGTTCAACTGTCGCTCCAGATCATCAGCATCTTCAGCCAACGCGGTGATCAAGCCCCAATCGAGCGCTTGTGCAGCCACGATTGGCGCGCCTAATAGCGTCAGGTGACGGGCGCGTGCCACGCCGATGGTTTCGGCCAGACGGCGGATACCCATCCATCCGCAGATCATCCCGAGAGTTACTTCCGGCGAGCCGAACTTGGCTGACTGAACGGCGATACGAAGATCAGCTGCCAAAGCCAGCTCCAGCCCGCCACCAAGAGCGTGACCTGAAACGGCGGCTATCACCGGCTGGGGCAGCGCGGCCAGCCGTCCAAATACCTGGATGCCGTACAGAATCCAATCACGGCCCATGTCATTCGGGGAAAGAGAACCCCAGGCGTCGATGTCACCACCTGTACAGAAGAAACGCCCCCGGGCGCGGATCACAACGGCTCTCAACTCGCGATCGGATTCGATTTGCGAAACGATGGAGTCCAGCTGTTCCAGCATCTGCCGATTCAGCGCATTTCCCTTTTCAGGACGATTCAGAATGATCTCGCCGTAAACGGCCGCTCCCTGTTCTTTCCGTAAAAAGATGACTTCTGATTCCATGCTGCCTCCTAAAGCACTGTCTCGCCTAAAACCTCGGAATGGTAAGACCGCCATCAACGGTCACTGCCTGACCGACGGTAAAAGTCAAACGTCCTTCGGCCATGGAGCGAACCGTCGTCGCAACATCCGCGGGAAAACCCCATCGTTGAGCAGGCACAATGTCCGCGATCAGCGCATCGTACTTGTCCCTCACTGGGCGAGTCATATCCGTATCTATAATTCCCGGCCGCACTTCATAAACCCCAATTCCTTCGCCTGCCAGCCTGACTCCAAATAGCCGCGTGGTCATGCTCGATGCACACTTGGAAACGCAGTACTCACCTCGGCTGATCGATACAGCAACGGCATTGCTCGAAGTAATATTGATGATGCTGCGATGTTGTCCTCCGATTTCGCCTTGTTCCAACATGTGCCGGGCGACCGCTTGACTCAGGAAGAACACTGCCTTCGTGTTCACTCGGAAGCAGCGATCAAAGCTTTCGCTAGTGACGTCCAGGAGATCGCCACGTTTAGCAACACCGACACCGGCATTATTCACCAGACAATCGATCCTGCCCCAGCGCCCCGATGCGGTCTCAATAAGCTTTTTGTGCTGGTCGAGATCGGCGATATCGCCACTGAAAAGAATACTCTCGGCGCCTGACTCGCCGATCTCGGCGACAAGCTGCTCCGCTAGTGCGGCCTGATCATCCATGGCTATGTCGTTCAAGAGAACGTTGAACCCCGATTTCGATAACGCCACTGCGCAGGCCCTCCCAATACCGCGAAGGGCGCCGGTCACAATGGCCGTGGGTCTTCGAACCAATGAGATAGCCATGCCTCACATTTATCTATTGATCTTATGCAGTGCGAAGAGCGTGAACTACGCGGGATAAGTCAAGAAATGATATTATCCGGACAATATGATGGTTGATCGTGTCCGAAAGACAGTAGCAGGTGGATGATGAAACCTCAATTCGAACACGTCACCATCCCCAAAGGCTGCTCGATTCGCGTGCTCAACCGCCGGATTCCGGAGATTCCGTTTGAGTGGCATCACCATCCGGAATGCGAGTTGACGCTGACGCTGAACAGCCGCGGATTGCGCTTCATTGCAGACCATATCGGTGCCTACGATTCTCACGACTTGGTGCTGGTGCCGCCCGGGATGCCGCACACCTGGGCATCCACCACGGCCATCGATGAGTCAAGCCCGCACGTAGCCATCGTTGTCTGGTTTACCGAGCCATGGGCGCTGCAGATTGCAGATGCGTGCCCGGAGTATTCTTCCCTTCGCAAGTTGCTGAAGCGAGCAACTGGCGGTCTGAGTTTTCCGACCTCGGCGGGAGAGATGATGGAGTCGCGCTTGCCGGGGCTGCTTTCGAATTCGTCGCGCGACCGGCTTCGAACCGCGCTGGATGTTCTTACTGACCTGGCTGAGATGGAAGCAGTTCCGCTGGCAACACCGCAGAAGGCAGCCCGGATCACAGTGGATGAGTCGGCTCAGCTGAAACGAATCTTGGATCTGTTGCATGAGCGGTTCGCGGAGCCGATTCGGATGCGGGATCTGTGTGCAGCGGGGAACATGTCGGAACGATCCCTTCACCGGCTGTTCGTGCGTCACCTGGGTCAGAACATGACGCGACTACCTGGGCCGGTTGCGGATCGGACGGGCTTGCATGTGGCTGGTGGAAACAGACCGGCCAATCAGCATGATTGCAACGGACGCCGGATTTTCCAATTTGTCGAACTTCAATCGGCGATTCCGAGCGGCGCGACAGATGACGCCAAAGGAATTTCGGCGGCTACTACATGAAACACGGGCGCATGCCCGACTTGGATCACCCGGACCTGACAAAACGTTCGCCATCTTTAGAAGCAGCGAAACACCGAAGCGATAGACTGAAACTGACCGCTAATTGAGGGTCAAGACCAGCAACTTTTCCATGGATGGCCAGCCGGTCAGTACCGGCCCAAACCATACGCCTGGTGGACGGTCGCAAAGTTATCAGCAGTTCTCACGCTGAGACAGTTGTCGTGAACGGCAGACGTGGCTTGCTGCGTCCTTATCGGATCCGGCGCGGGTCAACACGCTGCCTCATCGGTTCAGGCATGACCACAAGGATCCGGAAACGGGTCGAATGACAACCAGCATCTGTATCCGGACCGCGTCCGCGGCTGCTGCCGCTGCCGATTTGGAATACCTGCACAGCGTGAAATCGGGCACCGTAAAAGCATGGGTTGCCGGATACACGACGAGTGACGATGAGCTCGGGCCATTCTAATGGGCAATCCGCCCTCAAACCCCATCGTTGGAGCAACGGTTGAACTCGAATCTGCCGATGGCGTACGCACGACTACCACCGACGCAACAGGCCGATTCATATTTGAAGACGTATCGGAAGATGATTACCAGATCTACGTGAGCGCACAAGGTTTCGTGTTTCGACCGAGCCCAAATCCATTTCACGTTGCACGTTTTGCTTGCCGGGTCCAGTATCTTGCTGGAGAGCGTAGCGCAGCAAAATAAAAGACCCTGCCGTTGATTTTCCTTCCCCGGCTGCGCTAACATCCGGCAGGCTCGCCTGCCGCGCGCCGCGCCCGCTATGCCAAAACCGCTCATCACCCTTACCACGGACTTCGGAACCACCGACCATTTCGCCGGCACTATGAAAGGCGTGATCCTGGGCATCCAGCCGGCAGCCCAGATCGTCGACATCACCCATGAAGTGCAAGCCTACGAGATCTCCGACGGCGCTTTCACTATCGCGCAAGCCTATCCCTATTTCCCCAAACGCACCATCCATATAGTCGTGGTCGATCCGGGCGTCGGTTCCACGCGCAGGCCGTTACTGGCGGAGATGGCCGGACAATTCTTTATTGCACCAGACAACGGCGTACTGTCAATCGTCTTCGCGCACGAAAAACCCAAGGTCAGGCATGTTACGAACGATCGCTACTTTCTCCATCCGGTTAGCCGGACGTTTCATGGACGCGACGTCTTTGCGCCTGTGGCCGCGCATCTGGCCGCAGGTATACCGCCGGCGCGCTTCGGCAAACTCATCGACGATTACCTCCAGCTCACCTTCCACCTTCCCACGCAAACCGGCAAAAGCGCCTGGACCGGTTCCGTGCTCAAAGTGGATCGCTTCGGCAATCTGATCACGAACCTGCATCTCGATGATTTTCCGAATCTTCCGGTTCGCCCCTTCCGCTTGCTCGCCGGACGGCAACCGATCACACGCCTGGCCCTTACATTTACAGAGTGTTCGGCGGGAGAACTCTTCGTCATCGTGGGAAGCTCGGGCTATCTGGAAGTGGCTACAAACCAGGGTTCTGCCGCGAAAATCCTGGGCTGTGGCGCCGGGTCGCAAGTGGAATTGATGGTTTACTGAGGACGCGCGTACCATTGTTCGTATTCATCCCAATGCGGTACACTGAGCGTGTACCTTAATTCTTACCCGGCAAGGCGCGCGCAAGCCTATCGAGCGATGATGATCCGGGTCGCCAATTTTACCTCCAATGACTGCGACTTCACCCCCCAAGAGCCGCCGCAAGCCGCAGGCCTTTCGTGAGCACCTCTTCACGCGCGCGCTAGTCGCCGACGGCGCCATGGGGACCGAGTTGTATGCCCGGGGCGTGTTCATCAACCGCTGTTTTGACGAGCTAAATGTCTCCTCGCCTGACTTAGTCAGGGATGTCCATAAGCAGTATGTCAAGGCCGGAGCCGAAATTCTGGAGGCCAATACCTTTGGGGCCAATCGAATGCGCCTGGCCGCCTTTGGGCTGGCCGAAAAGCTGCAAGAGATCAATCACTCCGGCGTTCGACTGGCGCGCGAGGCCGCCGGCGATGCCGCGTATGTCGCGGGCGCTATCGGGCCGCTAGGCGTAAGAATCGAACCGCTGGGCTCGGTTTCGTTCGCCGAAGCGCGCGAGGTTTTTCGCGAACAGACGCAGGCCCTGGTGGAAGCCGGCGTAGACCTGTTGATTCTCGAAACTTTCTCCGATCTCAGCGAGATTCGGGAAGCCATCCTGGCGGCGCGCGAGGTGGCCGGACCTGAAATGGTTATCGTCGCGCAAGTGACGATCGACGATCACGGAGACATGCCCGGGGGCGCCACTCCCGAGATTTTCACGCGCAGGCTGAATGAATGGCCGGCCGACGTGATTGGCCTGAATTGCTCGGTCGGACCCAAAGCCACGCTCGAAACCATCGAGCGGATGATGCAGTATTCCCAAAAACCGATGAGCGCCATGCCCAACGCCGGATTGCCGGCTGTGGTGGAAGGGCGCAAGATGTACCTGTGCTCACCCGAGTACATGGCGCAGTACGCGCGGCGAATGTTGTGGGCCGGGGTCAAGATCGTCGGCGGATGTTGCGGGACAACAGCGGATCACATCAAACTGATTCGAGCCGAGGCGCACTCGCTCCAGCCTCAAACCCAGAAAGCTGAGCGTCACCGTCGAAGAACCGATTGCAAAAGCCAAGGCGCTGACCAAAGTTCCCGTAGCCGACAAAAGCAAGCTGGGGGCCAAGCTGGCGGCGGCCAAGTTCGTTGCTTTCGTAGAGATTCTACCGCCGCGCGGAGTGGATGCGTCCAAGGAAATCGAAGGCGCCCGGCAGTGCGCGGCCCAGGGTATTGACTGCATCAACGTGCCGGACGGCCCGCGGGCCAGCGCCCGGTTGAGCGCACAGGTGACATGCCAGTTGATCCAGCGCGAGGCCAAAATCGAGGCAGTGCTGCATTTCTGCTGCCGGGACCGAAATATTCTGGGCATCCAGTCGGAACTGCTGGGCGCGCATGCCGTCGGAGTTCGGAACCTGATCTGCATTACTGGCGACCCGCCGCGCATGGGTACTTACCCGGACGCCACGGCCGTGTTCGATGTGGATGCGATCGGGTTGACCAACATCGTCAACAATCTCAATCACGGACTCGATATCGGCGGGAATCCGACCGGGTCCCAGACCGCGCTGCTCATCGGAGTGGGCGCCAATCCGGGAGCATTGAACCTGGACGAAGAAATCCGGCGGCTGGAGTGGAAGGCGCAGGCGGGCGCCGAGTATATCGTGACGCAGCCGGTATTCGATCTGGATCTGCTGGAAAAGTTCTTGCAGCGCATGGAGCACCTCAAATTGCCGGTAATTTGCGGCATCTGGCCGCTCACCAGCTACCGCAACGCGGAATTTATGGTCAACGAACTACGCGTCCCGGTTCCGGAGCATTTCATGGAACGGATGCGTCACGTAGACAATGCGGAGAAAGCGCGGAAGGAAGGCGTGGCTATCGCGCAGGAGATGGTTGCGCGGGTGCGACAATTGGTCGCGGGCGTACAGCTAAGCGCTCCTTTTGGCCGCTATTCCATGGCGATCGAGGTGGCGGAAGCGATCGGATCACGGGATTAACTTGGCGACTGACCTCATCGAGATAAATCCGGACCAACCACTGCCGGAGGCGATCGAGCGTGCAGCGGCACACGTGCGCCGGGGCGACGTGATCGCCATTCCGACCGAGGCGTTGTACATGCTGGTGGCCGATCCACTAAATCTGAATGCGGTGGGCCGCGTGTTTGCCGCCAAAGGGCGTGAGATCAACCGTTCCCTGCCCTTGCTCATCAGCGGAACCTTCATGGCCGAAGAACTGGCCAGCGAGTTGTCCATGCGCTTCCACTTGCTGGCGCGGCATTTCTGGCCCGGTCCCCTCACCATCATTATTCCGGCCTCGGCCAAGGTACCCCTCAAGGTAACCGGCAACACCGGACGTCTGGCGGTACGGCAGTCCCGTTCCAGCGTGGCCCAAGCGCTTCTCGACTGGCTGGATCAGCCCCTCATCGCAACCAGCGCCAACCTTTCCGGGCAGCCCACTTGCCGCAGCGGTATCGAGGTGTTCGGCACCATGGATGGCCGCGTGGATCTGGTCCTGGACGGCGGCACGTGCACCGGGCAAGGGGCCACCACTGTCGATATCACTGAACCCTATTGGAAGGTGATTCGAGAGGGCGCGGTCAGCGAAAAGGACATCGCGGACTGCTTAAAAGGCCGCTGAAGGATCGGGAAATTCCGTAGTACGTGGTGGAAAGAGGCTTAGAACCACGGAATTCTGGTTCCTGGCACGGAACTCTGGTATCCTTGTCCCAGGAGCGTTTCTGGCCAGTCTGGCGGTCGGTTTCCTATAATTGATCCGACAGTCAATTGTCTTGGGGTCCGACTCGGTTTATGCGTTGGTGTGCAAGCTCCGGTGGTCTAGAAGCCGCCATGGAGAAGCCTAAAGACGCTCGGGGGGCTCCGCCCCTGTTGAGATCTGGGGTCAAGGACGGGGCCGATCCGCTGGTGGGTACGCTCCTCTTTCCTCACCTAGCCCTCGGGCATTCATGAATATTCTATTCATCGGCGACATTTTCGCCTCGCCCGGGCGCGGTCTAGTCGCCCGCCTACCTGCAAGAGATTATTTCCACCGAAAAGATCCAGCTGGCCATTGCGAATGCCGAGAATTCGGCCGGCGGCTTCGGCATCACTCCGCTGATCGCGCAAGAGCTTTTTTCTATGGGCATGGACGTGCTGACCTCCGGCAATCACATTTGGGACAAGAAGGAAATCTTCGATTATCTAGGGCGCGAGCCCGGCTGCTGCGGCCCGCGAATTATCCGGCGGAGCTGCCCGGACAGGGCTGGATTGCCACCAAAGCCCGCGACGGCACCGAAGTCGCTGTCATCAATTTGCAGGGCCGCGTGCATATGCCGGCGAACCGACTGCCCCTTTCGAAAAGCCGAGAGATTTTGCAATCTCTGGACCCCAAGGTCAAAGTCCGGCTGGTCGATTTTCACGCCGAGCTCACCAGCGAGAAAGAGGCCATGGGCTGGCATTTGAATGGGCGCGTGTCGGCTGTGCTCGGAACCCACACTCATGTCCCCACCGCCGACGAGCGCATTCTCTCCGGCGGAACGGCGTATCAAACCGACGTGGGGATGACTGGGCCATACGATTCCGTGATCGGCTCGGAGAAGAACCTGGCGACTGCGCCGCTTCCTTACCGGGATGCCGATTCGTCTGGAGAGCGCCAAGACCGGCGGCGAGCTGCACGCCACCATCGTCTCGGTGGATCCGTCCACCGGCCACGCGATCGAGATTCGCAGGTACACTCGTATTTGATGAAAATCCCGAGGCTGCGGTGGGTGATCGCTTTCCTGCTATGCCTCTCCACCACGATCAACTACCTGGATCGGCTGGCCATCGGTGTGGTCTCAGTGGACATCCGGCATGAGTTTACGCTCACCGAACAGGACTATTCGTACATCCTGACGTTCTTCTTTCTGGCCTACGCGATCATGTACGCCGGCTCAGGCTACATTCTGGACCGGCTGGGCACGCGCCGCGGTTTTGCGCTATTTGCCGCCGGATGGTCGATCGCGCAGCTTTTGCATGGCTTTGCGGTCGGGAAATGGAGCCTGGGAGCTTGCCGGTTCCTGCTGGGGTTAACCGAACCGGGAGCCTGGCCGGCCGCATCGAAGACGGTCACCGAATGGTTTCCTGCATCTCAACGCGCGCTCGGCATGGGGATCTTCAACGCCGGCACTTCGCTCGGCTCGTTACTGGCGCCGATAACGGTCGCACTGCTGACGATCCGCTACGGTTGGCGATATGCGTTCGTTTTCACCGGACTGGTGGGCTTTCTGTGGTTGGCCGCGTGGCTGGTTCTTTATCAGCCTCCGCAGTTGAATCGCTGGCTCCGGCCAAAAGAGTACGCCGCGCTGAAGCCGCTGCTGCCGCCGCCGGAAGAGTCGCGGCCTGCTTCGGCTGAACGCGTCCGGTGGCAGTCGCTGGTGCGGGCGCGAGGCTGCTGGACTCTTATCGTGGCGCGATTCTTCACCGATCCGGTTATCTACTTCGTTATCTTCTGGCTTCCCGAATATCTCAGGAAAGAGCGCGGCTTCGACCTCGCGATGGTCGGCAAATACTCGTGGGTGCCGTTTGTATTCGGAGGAGTCGGCTATATTTTCGGCGGCTGGCTATCGGGAAGAATGATGCGCGCCGGCTGGACGCTGGCCCGCGCGAGAAAGTTCGGGATGGCGTTAGGCGCCGTCGTCATGCCGGTGGCAATGCTGGCGCCTTTCGTACCGACGGCCGCGCTTGCCATAGCGGCAACCTGCTCCATAACCTTGGGGCACGGGCTGTGGACCGCAAATCTGCAGACCGTACCGACTGATCTGTTCCCGGGGCACGAAGTGGGCACAGTCAGCGGATTCTCAGGATCGGGCGGCGCTGTGGGCGGCATGCTGGCAAGCCTCGGGACCGGTTATCTGGTTACCCACTTCACCTACGCGCCGGTATTTCTGCTATCCGGATTGATGCATCCGCTCTCGGCGGTGCTGATCTACACCCTGCTTCCCGACCAGCTGTTTACCGACTCCGCCCGGAGAGCCTCGGCCTTGTAATTGTGCGCCCGATTTTCGGCCCAGCAGGCCGAACGCGACTAGAAGCAGAACACCGCAACCACTCAACGCAGCTCCGGTTCTGAAATAGGTGGAGTGAAAGCGCAGATCCAACTGGTGGTCGCCGGGAGGTACAACGATAGCTGTCAGGGCGTGATCGGCTCGAAGCATGGCGCAGCGTTTTCCATCCACTGCCGCTTCCAATCCTGGAAAGTAGGGCAGCCCCAGGCGGAGTACGCGTGGCGTATCCGTCAGGTAGGAAAGACGATAGGTTTGTTCCGAAATGGACTGGATCGTCACCGTGGCGTTGGGATCTTGCCGGAAAGTGTTCGCCGAACCGGGCAGTGGTCCGACAAGAACCGCCTGTCGCGGCGTAACTCGCGGCCCTTATTGTTCGTCATAGCAATGATGCAGTGTGGGTTGACGGGATTGCTCTTGCTATCGGCGTACCCGTTGTTTTCGCAAGCGCCACCGGACCAAGTGACCGATCCTGCCGCCCAGGCTAGCTCAGCAGCTGCGAACGACCGGATTTTCGGGGTCATCCCGAACTATCAGACCGTATCCGATCCTCAGAAGAAGATCGTCCCCCTTACCGTTAAACAGAAGTTCGGGCTCTTCGCGAAAGAGACATTCGATCCATTCATCGCGGTATCCTCGGCTGCCGGCGCGGCCCTGTCTCAAGCAGACAACGATCATCCCAAATACGGCCAAGGCTCCGGGCCCTATGCCGAGCGCTTCGGGGCCGCGGTGGCGGATGTCACCACTCAGAATTTCTTTAGTGACGCAGTCCTGGCATCCTTGCTGCACGAAGATCCAAGATATTTCCGCAGAGGCCAGGAATACCGGTTTTGGCCTCGCTTCGGCTACGCGCTAAGCCGCGTGGTGGTTACCCGTACAGACGCCGGCCGGCCAACCTTCAATTATTCCGGTATTTTCGGAATGGCGATGGGCATCGCGCTCTCGAACGCCTATTATCCGGACAGCAGCGTCAGTGGAAGCGTGGTGGCGACGCGTTTGGGCACCAGCTTGGTGGCGTCGGCGCTGTCGAACATCCTGCCTGAGTTCTGGCCCGATATCCGGCGCAAGGTCTTTCGGCGCAAGCCTTAGCTGATTATCCCGGCGATTCGCCAATCACAGCCGTTCCGGCAGCCTGATACAATCCTGACGATGAAGAAGATTTTCGGACACATCGCGTGGGGACTCATTTCGATCGCGGCTGCGTTCTTCGTAGCGGGAATCGCGATCGATCGCGGTGAAGCGGTGAACAGCATGTGGCTAGTGTTGGCCGCGGTCTGCACCTACCTGGTGGGCTTTCGCTTTTATGCGAAATACATCGCCGCCAAGGTGATGGTGTTGAACGATAAGCGTGCCACGCCGGCCGAACGTCTGCGCGACGGCCGGGATTTTGAACCAACCAACAAATGGATTCTGTTCGGGCACCACTTCGCCGCTATCGCAGGCCCGGGACCGCTGGTGGGACCGACGCTGGCAGCGCAGTTCGGGTACCTGCCGGGCGCGTTGTGGATCATCGTCGGAGCCGTACTGGGAGGAGCAGTCCAGGATTTCGTCATCTTGTTTTGCTCCATGCGCCGCGACGGCAAATCGCTAGGGCAAATGGCGCGCGAGGAGATCGGAAAGACGGGCGGATTCATCGCTCTCATCACGGTGTTGATGATCATGATCATCCTGTTGGCCGTTGTGGCGCTGGTGGTGGTCAACGCGCTCAAGGGCAGCCCGTGGGGCACCTTCACAATCGCTGCGACGATGCCGGTTGCGCTCTTCATGGGCATCTATTTGCGATATTGGCGGCCCGGCAGAGTGTTGGAATGCTCGGTGATCGGCTTTGTTCTGGTGATAGCCAGCATCTTCGGCGGCCAAGCGGTGGCCGAGTCGTCCACACTGTCGCCGTGGTTCACGTGGTCGGCAATGGGACTGGCTTTGGCAACCATCGTTTACGGATTTCTGGCGAGCGTGCTGCCGGTCTGGTTGTTTCTCGCGCCTCGGGATTATTTGAGCACCTTTGTCAAGCTTGGCGTGGTGTTCATGCTCGCGATCGGAATCATTCTGGTGCGCCCTACGCTTGAGCTTCCAGCGTTCACGCGCTTCACCGACGGCACCGGTCCCATTTTCGCGGGCAAAGTTTTTCCGTTCGCATTTATCACTATCGCGTGTGGCGCGGTATCCGGTTTTCATTCGTTGATCTCATCCGGCACGACACCGAAAATGATCGCGCGCGAATGGAACGCCTGGCCGGTGGGCTATGGCTCGATGCTGTTGGAGGGCTTTGTAGCAATCATGGCGCTAATCGCGGCCTGCTCGCTACAGCCGGGCGTCTTCTTCGCCGTGAACTCGCCGGCCGGCGTGGTGGGAGCTACTCCCGCGGCTGCAACCGCGACGATCTCGAATTGGGGCTTTCCCGTCTCAGCGGCTCAAATGGATTCACTTGCCTACGACGTCGGCGAGAAGAGCTTATACTATCGCACCGGCGGGGCGCCTTCGCTGGCCCTGGGCATGGCACGCATTTTTGCGAGGACCGGCGGCGGCCGGGGGATTCTCGGATTCTGGTATCACTTTGCGATCATGTTCGAGGCGCTGTTCATTTTGACAATTATCGCGGCGGGTACGCGCGTCGGACGCTTCATGCTCGAGGAACTGGTGGGGCACGAAACCAGCAAACGCTTGCGTTTGACCTCGATGCCTGGGGTGATGACGACCAGCGCGCATAATCGTGCTGGCGTGGGGCTATTTTCTATACCAGGGTGTGCGCGACCCTTTGGGCGGTATTAACTCGCTGTGGCCGCTGTTCGGTATCGCCAATCAACTGCTGGCAGCGATCGCCCTGTGCGTGGCGACGACCATCTTTATAAAGATGCATCGGGCGCGCTATATGTGGATCACAGGCATTCCCCTGATTTGGCTGGTGGTCGTGTGTTTCGCCGCCGGCTATCAGAAGATCTTTTCCGATCAGCCGCGCCTGGGATTCCTGGCCGATGCATCCGCGCTTCAGAGCGCGCTCGATGCCGGCAAAATTGCGGCGGCAAAAATCGCCGAAACGCAAGCGCAGATTTTCAACGATCGGCTGGACGCCCTGGTGTGCGGGGTCTTCATGATCCTGGTAGCGGTCATCCTGGCCGACTCAATCCGGGTCTGGTACGGGATACTGGCCGGCTCTAAACCATCCCGAGTGGAAGAAGCGCCGTTTGTGCTGTCGCGGTTGCGAGCGGAGGAATTATGAAGAGCTTCTTTCGCGGCGTCTGGCTATTGCTCCGGCAGATTGCCGATGAAAACGCTTACCAGCGCTACTTGAGCGTACAGGGGCGGGCGCATTCCGGCGAAGAATGGCGGCGGTTTTGCGACCAGCATTTTGCCCGGAAGTACGCTCGCAGCAAGTGCTGCTGAGTCTCAGTCACTACACTTGAGCCGGTCTTAAGATGCGCCGGTTTGACTTCCAGGGTCGAGGAGTTCGTTTAGACGGCTTTCCGGGAATGCCGCTCGTTTCGCGCGCCACTTCGCGGACAGTTCGCCCACTGCGATAGGCCTCTTTGGCGATCGCCGCAGCCTTTTCGTATCCGATCACGGGAGCAAGCACGGTGCACATGGCGAGCGATTGTTCCACGTATCCGGAGGCTCGCTCGGCGTCCGCCTCAAGGCCCTGGATCAATCGCCGGTCGAAGTTGCGCGAGGCCGCTGCGAGCAGTTCGATCGACTCGAAGCAGATCGTAGGCCATCACGGGCATCATCACATTCAGCTCGAAATTGCCGGCGGCGCAGCACCAAGTAATCGTTGCGTCGTATCCGATCACCTGCGCGCACGCCATCAGCAGGCTCTCGGCAATCACCGGATTCACTTTGCCGGGCATGATGCTCGACCCAGGCTGCGTCTCCGGCAGCTTCAGTTCGCCCAGTCCGCAGCGCGGTCCCGATCCCAGCCAGCGAATGTCGTTGGCGATCTTGGTCAGCGCGACGGCGTAAGTCTTCAGCGCGCCGCTCAGGAAGCTGACGGCGTCCTTGGATGCCTGCGCTTCGAAATGGTTGGTGGCTTCGCGAAACGGCAGGCCGGTTCGGGTCGCCAATTTCAGCGATGACGGCGGCGGCGAAGCCAGGAATGGCGTTCAGGCCGGTGCCGACGGCCGTGCCACCCAAGCGGCAGTTCGTGGATGCCCTTCCAGCGCCACGCGGATGCGTCCGATGCATTGCTCCACCTGCGCCGCGTAGCCGCTGAACTCCTGGCCGAGCAGCATCGGCACGGCATCCTGCAGATGCGTGCGGCCGATTTTGATGACGTCCTTGAACTCTTCGCGCCTTCTTGCGCAGCGACGCCAGCAAGCCTTCGCCATCGCCGGCAGCAGCTCTTCGTTAGCCAGCATCGCGGCCGCGATGTGGATGGCCGATGGAATCACGTCGTTGCTCGATTGCCCGCGATTCACGTGATCGTTGGGATGCGCGCTCGGCCAAGTGGCCGATCACCTCGTTGGCGTTCATGTTGGTGGAGGTGCCGCTGCCGGTCTGGAAGATATCGACGACGAATTGATCGTCGTATTTGCCTGCGGCGACGTCTTCAGCGGCCTGCTCGATCGCGACGCGCAACGTCCGCGGGCAACTCGCCCAGCCTGGCGTTCACCCGCGCAGCCGCGCTCTTGATCAGTCCCAGCGCGCGAATGAATGCGCGGGGAAAGCGCAGGCTGCTGATCGGAAAGTTCTCGACCGCCCGCTGCGTTTGCGCGCCATACAGGGCATCGGTGGGAACGCGCATTTCCCCCATCGTGTCGTGCTCGATGCGGTAGTCCACGCTTTGAGTTTAGTGCAGCTACTCGGTTCTTTTCTTCCCCTGCGTGTCGTAAACTTCCACCGTGCCGTATTTTTCAAGCACCGGCTTGATCTTAGAAGCGTCGCCTACCGCAACGATCTGTAGGGCATCGGGAACAACGTATTGTTTCGCGACGCGCTGTACTTGCTCGGCGGTAACACTCATGATTTTAGACGGATAAGTGTCCCAATAATCCGCCGGAAGGCCATAGATCTTCTGAATAATCGCGTAATCCAGAAGCTGGCTGGGATCCTCGAGGGAAAGCGCAAAGCCGGCCACGATGGCGCGTTTCGATTCCTCGAGTTCCGACTCGGGCACCGCTTTGTCACGAATGCGATTTACCTCGTTCATGAATTCCGTCATCGCTCCGCCGGTGGCATCGGTGCGCATGCTGGCTTCCGCAATCCACGGACCGGCGTACTTGCGCGCGACCAGCATGCTGTATGCGCCATACGTGTAGCCATGTTCCTCGCGGAGATTCAAAAACAGCCGGGCCGACGCGCCGCCGCCGACGATTTTGTCCATCACTACCAGCGGAACGTAATCCGGGTCAGTTCGCGTAACGGCGATATTTCCCAGGAAGATGTCAGTCTGCACGGAGCCGGGCCGATCCACGACATAGATTCTGCGCCCGCTGGCGGCCTTGGTGGGCTGAGGAGCTATCACCTTGCTGTCGCTGGCTTCCCAGGGCGGCAAGCCATTGAACAGTTGCGCCAGATCCGCCGGACGAACATCACCCGCGATAGCGAGGATCGCGTTCTGTGGGACATAACGCTGCTTGTACCATTTTGCCAGCAGCTCCGGCGTGATCTTCCCGATCGATTCCGCGGTAGAGGATGTGATCGCCGCCGGATGATCTCCATACACCGCGCGATTGAATCGCTCTTGCACCAGGAACATCGGCGAGGAACGCTGCTGCTGCAGTTGAACCCGCAGGCGCTGCTTCATCTTGTTCAGTTCGCTTTCGGGGAACGTTGGATGCAACAGAATATCCGCGGCAAGGTTCATCCATTCACCCAGGTTGTCGCTCAGGCCCGACGCGGTGAGCGTGGCCGTGTCGCCGCCGAAGGGCGCGCTGACCCCGATGGTCGCGCCCAGCCGCTCGATGTCTTCGGCGATCTGCTTACTTGAGCGCGTGGTCGTGCCTTCCTTGAGCATCGCAGCCGTCAGACTGGCGAGACCGGGAAGATCAGCGGGATCGTTCAGCGCGCCTGCACCCTGAATCAAAAGGCGGACGGTGACGGTAGGAAGGCGGTGATTCTCCAGCACCAGAACGGTTAGTCCGTCATCCAGCTTCAACTCGACCGGCTTGGGAAGCTTAACGCGCAGAATTTCGGAGGAGACCGGCGCCTGATTCTTACGCTCCACTTTGCTGAGCGGGATGCTCTTGGAGCCGGCCTCAGGCTGGGGCTGTGCGAAACCGGCGACGGCGCCCAGGGCCAGCGGCAAACATGCACGCATACAGATTCTCATTTCAAACTCCTAGTTCGAGGCCTTTGCGGCCACCTCAGGCTTGGGCTTGGGCAGGGTTGTGACCACGGTGCGGTTGTCCTCAGTCAAGTAAAGCTTGGCCACGCGCTGGATGTCATCCTTGTTCACGTTCTGAATCTTGCTGAACCGCGTATTGATCAGATTAGGGTCATTAAAGAAGACGGTCATCTCCCCCATCAGATAGGCGCGAAACAAAGTACTCTGCAGGCGCTGGGCGCTTTGGCGGCGGCCCGACATGCGAACTTTCTGCAATTCCCAATCGGCGATCGGCTCTGTTTTTAGCCGGTCAATTTCGGCATACACCGCTTTCTCCAATTCCTTCAAGTCTTTACCCGGGCGCGCCATAATCGCGATGTCGAAGGTGGAAGGACCTCTGTGGTCCTCAACTTCGGTAAATACGTTGACGGCCAGTTCCTTCTCCTTGACGAGGGTCTGATAGAGTCGCGACGCTTGACCACTTCCCAGTGAATTGGCCAGGACGTAAGCCGCGTACCAATCGTCAGTATTGCCCGGAGGAATCTTGAAAACTATGTCCAGGCGCGGAGTCTGCGCGAAGGCGTCTTCAATGGTCTTGCGCCGCTCGCCGTTTTGCTTAGGCTCTGAAAGATCGGGAATCGGCGGCGCGGACTGCGCGGGTATGTCTCCAAAATACTTTTTGATCTTAGCCAGCGCTTCCTCGGGCCGGAAGTCACCCACTAACGTCAGGACTGCATTGTTAGGCGCGTAATAAATCCGGAAGAAATCTTGAACGTCCTTCACGGTCGCCGCGTTCAAGTCCTCCATCGACCCAATTACGTCGTGCTTATTCGCAAAATTGTCGTAAACCAGCTCTTGCACCACTTCGCCTGTCTTGCCGTAAGGTTGATTATCCAGGCCCAGACGCCGCTCTTCCTGCACCGCGTTCCGCTGGTTGTCCAGATTGGCCTGGCTGATTACCAGGGAGCGCATGCGATCAGCCTCCAGAAAAAGACCGAGATCCAATTGATTTGCGGCGAACGCCTCGAAATAGTTGGTCCGATCCTCGGTGGTGGTGCCGTTCATCGATCCGCCGTTGTTTTCCACCAGAATCATATGTTCGCCCTTGCCGACATGCCCGGAGCCCTGAAACATCATGTGTTCGAACAAATGCGCGAAGCCGGTGCGGCCGGGTTTCTCGTTATGTGAGCCGACGTTATAAGTCAGGGCAATCGCGTACGTGGGGGCCGAATGATCTTCCGACATCACAATGCGAAGCCCGTTATCTAGCTTGAACTGTTGAACCGGGATTTGCGGTGCTTTCGGCGGCTGAGGTGGTTGTGCGGCAGGCGGCTGAGCCTGGATCAAAGACACGGCGAGCGTGAGGGAAATCGCAGAAATAAAACGCATTTCTTCAATTGTAGCAATCGTGCTACCGGCGCCAACAGCTAACTGCCGGTTGTGCCTGCAATCGTGATTTGGATCGGCGGCAAGGAGCCGAAACTAAACGTATAGGTATTGTTCCCGGCATTCCGGCCGAGCCGCATCGTTATAAGCCGGATATTGGGGAAGAACACCGTGGGCGAGAGCGCGATGGCTCCCCCACCGGCGTTCACGAGCGATTGGAACCCTAGATGGGCATTGTCAGTGATGGCATATCCAACCAGATCCGTCACCCGCACATATAGACTGATGGTCGTTGATACCGGGGCGCTCACCGGTGGCGGATTCAGCTGGAAAACGCTTTGTGGAACCAGCGATGGAACGCCATACCAGTACGGCACCAGTGCGTCTCCCTGGGAAGCTTCCACCAGGATGTCTCCCTGGTATTCACCGATCGGGAGCGGTGTATCAGTCGACCAATAGGCGTAGATCGTTTTCGATTGCCCCGCATTGATCGGAATGTCCAAGGTGGAAGAAGGATTGTTGTCCCCCGATGCTGTCGAAAACTGTAACCCTGGGGCGGTATCAAACGGAATGGTGGAGATGTGAAATACATCAGCCGTCTTGCCGACATTGGTTAGCGTCAACTGATCGAAATCTCCCGTCGCCGCGCCGCCCAGGATACCGCTGCCGACAAAGTACGTTAGCGAAGTCGGATATGCGGCGATGGTGCTTTGCAGTGCACTTTCCAGGTTCATGACACCTACGCCCGCTTGCTGCACGCGTTCAATCTGCCCATCCGGACGATTGAGCGGAGCGGCCGAGTTGATAATTAGAGAGCGATACTGATCCACGGTGAGGCCGGGGCGCGCCCCACGAACTACCGCCACGGCGCCAGCGGTGAGAGGGGATGCGAAACTGGTGCCATTTTCCACGATATAACCGCTCTGAGAATAGAGTTGGCCGGTCGGATCCAGGCTCTGCGTGGCCATGTAAACATCGGTGCCTATGGCAACCAGGTCGGGCTTGATCGTGTAATCGTAATTCGGACCTTTACTGGTGAAGGACGCGAGAACACGCGGATCCTCGGGATACGCAATGCCGTCGAACGTAACGGTGACTGTCGTGGAGGGGTTAGCGTTCACCGCGGCCAGGAGCGCCACGCCATCGGAATTAGTAAGCAGGACGGTCGGCAGCGTAGCTGCGCCAATGGAAGCGTGAATGGCGGCCTGCCCAGGCACTACATAGATGATCACAGCTACTGCGCCGCCGGCTGCGGCGTTGTTTACCTTTTGCTCGAATGTACAAGTGCCGCGCATGATGACAGCGATTTGGCCGCTAGCCGAGCCAGCCGGAAGTGGAGCTGAACAGAGCAGTCCGGTAGGATCGACGCTGGAAACATCAAAGGCAGTAGTGGTAATCGGACCGGGCACCGGGCCGGTACTGGAAAACGCCTGAACCGGAGCCGCGCCGCCAATGGAAACGCTGCCATTGTATGCCCGGTCGTTTTGCACCGCGCCCACGCTGATCACTGAAGCCTGGGAGGCAAAATCGCCCATCGTATTCAGACCCGGACCGCTATTGCCGGCCGAAACCACCATCACCACGCCGAACTGCCGCATCCGATCCACTGCGACCGCAGGTAGAAAATCGGGTGCTTCTTCGAATTCGAATGGCGATCCGAAGCTCAGGTTGATCACATCCATGCCGTCGGCGAGAGCGTCGTCCATAGCCTTCAGGATGACGTCGCCATCGGCGTTGCCGGTGTTGCCCGCAACAATTTTGTAGCCGCCGATCCAGGCTTTAGGCGCGACGCCGGTAATGGTGGCGAAGGGGCCGGTATTGGTCACTCCCGCGGCGCACATCGCGGTCTCGGTGCCATGTCCCATGCGATCTTGCGCGTCATCGGGATCGGTCTCCTGGTAGATGTCCTCATAACTTCGCGCCACGATGATCTTGTTGTTAGTAAAAGCGAGATTAGCCGGTTTAGAGGCCTGCGGGAATCCGGGCGGCAGTTTCAGCGTCGGATCCTGGAAGGCCGGATGATTGGGAGAGACGCCTGTGTCGAGTATGCCGATTTTTACGCCAGCGCCGGCTTTATCCTTGCCGCCCACCAGCGCCCACCCCTGCGGAACGTGGTGAATGGGGAGTGCGTGGTCCAGTTCCATCTTGTACTGGTGCACAGGATAGACCTGTTTTACGCCTGGCAACTGTGAAAGCGACTGGGCGTCGGCATCGGCGATCTTCACGATGAGCGCATTCATCAGGCTATCGGTCGAAGATAAAATCCTGCCATTGCGCTGCTCTATGAGTGCTGTGACGCGCGCCTGTTCGGTGCGAATAGCCGCTACGCGATTGCTCAGCGCTGCTCTGCCCGCGGCCCGTACCGCGGATCCCAGTGGAGCGCCGGCAAGTTCTACGATATAGCGGCCCGGCACCCGCTGCGCCAGCGCTACCGCAGTCAACAATGCCATTCCAACAAATACGCGCACTAATACCCGCATGAATCCTCCCAAAGTATTATTGATGTACGAAAAACTGGCTTCGATTATACACGGAAGCGCGAGGCCAGGGAAAGACCAAGCAGATCAAGATGACGAGGCTGCTGCCACGTGCGAAGGTCGAATATCCTTCAGGACCGCCGACCAGCCGCCCCATCCGCGATTGGCCGCATAAGCGTCTTCTTCGAGCGAAAAGGCCGCATCCGTCCGCCCGCCAGCGGAAAACTCTCCAGCCCGCTCCGCGAAATTCCAGGCCGTCGACAACAGATTTCGCCCATTTTGCCGCAAATGTACGCGCAGATGCTTTTCCTTGACAACCACGGGGGCTGCCGCTATCTCGGCGTCCAGGATCGCTAATAAGGGCGTTGGATTGCCGAAGCCGAACGGCGCCATTGCAAAAATCTCTTCCACCACCGGCCCAGTGGTCAACTCCTTCAAATCCACCAGGGCATCAATCGACAGTTGCGGGCGGAAATCGGCGGTGGTGAGCCGCTGAGACGCATAGGCGTTCAAGAGCCGGCGAAATTCGGGCACCTGTTCGGATGGCAGCGTGACGCCCGCGGCTTGCCGGTGGCCGCCAAAGCGGGTGAACAGGTCAGGCATCGATTCCAGCGCATCCAGCAGATGAAATCGCGCGATACTTCGGCCCGAGCCGCTGGCCTCGCCTTGTTCATCGCTTAATACGAATACCGGACGGCAAAATCGTTCCACCAGGCGGCTGGCCACAATTCCCACGACGCCGCGATGAAAATTGGCGCCCGTGAAAACCAGCGCGAACTGGTCTTCGGTGACAGGAACCTTGGAGCATTCCTCCAGCACCAATCGCACGATATCGGCCTCGGTCTCTTGACGCTCCTTATTGAGCGAGTGAAGCTGACCGGCCAAGTAGCGGGCTTGTTCCAGATCGTCGGTGAGGAACATCTTTATGACGTTCTGGGCATCGTCCATGCGGCCGGCTGCGTTGATGCGCGGCGCGATCTGAAATGCGACCTGGCGAGCGTTGGGCGCGCGGCCTGCCGACATTCCCGAGACCTCCAGCAAAGCCCGTAAGCCTGGATTATGGACACGATGCAGCCCTTCCAGCCCGTACTTCACGATAATGCGATTCTCGCCCAGAAGCGGCACCACGTCCGCCACCGTAGCTACCGCCACCAGCTTCAGAAACGACTTCAGCATCCGCGCCAGCTTTTCATCCGGCCATCCCAGTGTTCGGAGCAGCGCCTGCACGAGCTTGAACGCGACTCCTGCGCCGCACAGGTTTTTATCGGGATAATGACAGTCCCGCCGATTCGGATTTAAGACCGCGAGCGCGGGCGGAAGCTCGGCCTCGGGCAGATGATGATCGGTGACAATTACATCGATCCCCAGTTCGTGGGCGCCGCGTACCACTTCAGTGGCACGAATTCCCGTATCTACGCTGATGATCAACCGAACGCCCATCGCGGCGGCTCGCTCGATCACTTCAGCCCGCATTCCATAGCCGTCTCGAAGGCGATGCGGTACATGATAGTTAGCTTCTCCGCCCGCCAGTTCAATTGCCTTTTTCAGAATCACGACTGAAACTGTGCCATCCACATCGTAATCGCCGTAAATCAGGATTTTCTCTTTGGCAGCGATGGCCGCGCGCAGGCGGTTGACGGCTTGATCCATGCCGGTGAGCAGAAGCGGATCGTGCAGATGTTCGATGGATGGCGACAGAAATCGACTTGCAGTAGCGGTCTCGGTTAGTCCACGGCCCATTAGCACGCGGGCGGTGAGCGGCTGGATGCGAAGACTCGCTGCCAGTTCCCGCACCTGCTGCGCATCCACTTCCGGGATGAGCCACTGGGAAATTCGGGGAGAGGTCAAAGTCTAAGTTAGCGCACTCTTCGGAATCGCATGTCCCAAACGCGCTGTTCTGCGACGCTGAGCTCGGTGACACGGCCCGTGGTATCGCGCAGGAAGCGGACGCTGCCGATGGGGGAATCGAACCCATCTCGATAGGTGGGCGTCAGCGCGATCGTCGTATCGGGACGACGGTGAATGGCGAGATGATCTTTCTCGAGTGCAACCCGGAAAGTCACCTCGGCCTCGTCGCTCGTATAGTCGCCGGTCATCATTTCCAGTTCAGCCATGGTTGGATTCCAGCGCTCGACCTTTTCGTAGTAGATACCCTGATCCAACTCGTTACTAATACGAAGACCATGCCCGGTAGAATCGAACTCGACGCGAGGGCCATCTTCGCCAATGCTGAACACATTGTCCGAAACCGGAGTCAGGACGCCGCCATAATTGATGCGCAGCGTGCCTTCCTGAAGCTCAATCGCAAGAGTTTGATGATCTGGCGCGCTTCTGTACAGGCCCCGCTTCGCTGCTAGCGTGGACGGAGCCGGCGATGCGATCTCGCCTGCATGCTGCCGGATCACGCTCCCCAGGTAAACTTCGGCCACTTTATGCCCAAGCTGGGTCGCGTTAGCCGACGCCAAGTTGCAAAGCACTGCGACCGAAAGGCCCTGCTCCGGATAGCGCCCCAGCCAACCTTGATATCCAGCGGTGCTGCCGCTGTGGCTAACCTCGTTCACTCCCTTCCAGTGCAGAACCATCAAACCCGCGGCGTAGCCGATCGTGCGGCCATCGGTCAATCGCCCTTGCTGATGCTGCGAATCGACGAAAGCGCGCCCGCCCACTTTGGCATCTGTAAAATTGGTGTTCCAACGCAATAGGTCGCCCACGGTAGTGAGTAATCCTCCGTTGCCGAAGACATCCTCAAACGGCATGTCTTGCCGGAAGGTGTTGTCGCTAGCCGAATAAGCGACTGCGCGATTGCGTACGATACGCCGGAAGTCATCACGCCATTGAGTTGAGGTCATGCCCAGCGGCGCAAAGATATTCTCTCGCGTGAATTCCGCGAACGGTTTCCCGGACACGCGGCTGACTAGAATCGCGGCCAGGTTGTACCCAGTGTTCGTGTAGGAATACTCGGCGCCCGGCGGATAATTGAGCGCTCGTTGACGGCTAATAATATCCAGTACATGGGCATGGGTGTATTCGCGTGTAGTGCGAGGCCAACCGCCCATTGCGGCGACGCTGCCCCAGTCGCGCAGTCCGCTGGTATGGTTGATCAGGTGCCGTATGGTAATGGGAGCGCCATAATCGGGAAGTTCCGGAATATACTTACGCACCGGATCATCCAGGGACAGCTTGCCCTGTTGAACCAGAAGAAGCACGGCCGCGGCGGTGAACTGCTTGGCGATGGATCCGGGCTCCAGAATCGATTCGGGAGAGAGCGCGATGCCATGTTCGAGATCTGCCATGCCGTAAGCGCGCGAAAATACAGTGGCGCCGTCGATCGTCGCTCCGGCTACACAGCCCGGACTGTCCGTGCGGTTGTAGCGCTCAAAGATTTTGTCGACCTTCGCACGCGCATCCGCCGGCGCCGTCAAATTCGCGCCGACCGCGCTGGAAACGATCGTAAAGATTAGCGCTAGACGATTTTTCCACATAACTGGGTCAACCTAGTTCCCCGATCCTAGAATCTGGTTCAGCGCGGCCTGCATCGCATCCAGTTCCTTGCGCAGTTCTTGATATCGCTCTACCGCATCACGTCCGATTTTTTGATCCGTCGCATTGGTCAAGCTGTAGAGATACGTGATGTGCGACTGCAACTCAGGCTTGCTGTACCGGATGGTGGGCGTGATCAAGTGCGAGGCCAGTTCGTTCAGCTTCGTAAGTTTATCGCCCGAGCCTCCAGCCGCGTCACGCAAGCTGGCCTGCGCCGAACGTACCCGTGCCACGGCCTTGTTCACTTCGCTCACCATGTCGCGGACGCGCAGATTGTGATCGAATTGCTCGCGCAGCTCGGTAGTCGTCACCCCGGTCTTCGTGACGCGCGGATCTTCGATCACTGTCAGAGGTTGGGTTGACGTCCATGAACCGACCGTCAGCCGCAGCGCGTATTTTCCTGGCGCGGCCACCGGACCGTTGGCCGCTTCCGGCCGGGCATTGCTCACCCAGGGCCCGGGATAGCGCAAGTCCCAAGTGAAGCGGTGCATACCAGCGCTTTTTTCGAGCCGGGTCGGTCCGCTTCGAATGCGGAACCCGCCGTCCTCGTCATCCCCGCCACCAGAATCGGCATCCATCGCCCGTTCTTCGCCGCCGGCGGAAGCGCTAGTGAACTTCCTGATCACATTGCCCGAGCCGTCGAGCACCTCCAGCGTAATGTCAGCGGATGGCGCGGTTGCGACGTAATAGTCGATCATCGCGCCGGGCAGTGGATACTGCACTCCCGAGCGTCCGCCCAGTCCTCCCCCGCCCCGCTGCGGCGTTCGCACAGCATCCCGCGGTTCGAACAATGCCGCCTGCGCCGAAACCACTGTGTCGCTTAACTGATGCAGCGGCGTCAGGTCATCCAAGATCCAAAACGAACGGCCTTGTGTCGAAAGAACCAGGTCTTTGTGAGCGATCTTGATATCGGTAACCGGCGTCACCGGCAAGTTCAACTGGAATGGCTGCCAGTGCGTCCCGTTGTCAAAAGAGATGTAAATTCCGAATTCGGTGCCGGCGTACAGCAGCCCTGCCCGATCGGGATCTTCGCGCACCACTCGAGTCGGTTCGTCCTTCGCGATACCGTTAGCCCCATCCGTCAAGCGCACCCAGTTCTTGCCAAAGTCGTCGGTTCGATAAATGTACGGCGCGAAATCGCCCAGAAGGTACCGGTAAATAGCCACGTAGGCCGTGCCGGCGCGATGCGGGCTCGGTTCGATGTTCTGCACTCGGCCTCCCGGTTCCAGACCGCCGGTGTTACATTGGCCCAGCTCTTTCCGTCGTCGCGCGTTACATATACCAACCCATCATTGGAACCGGTCCAGATCAAGACCCTTTTGCACGGGCGACTCGCGGATCGAGTACAGCGTGCTGTAGACCTCTTCGCCGGTGTCATCGCGTGTGATCGGCTCGCCGCTCGAGCCCTGAGTTCCAGGCGGATGAGCGGTGAGATCAGGACTGATCCTCTCCCAGGTCACACCGCCGTCGTGCGTTCGATGCAAGTACTGCGAACCGTAGTAGATGGTCTTGGGATCGTGCGGTGACAACTCCATCGGCGACACGCGCTGGAAGCGGTATGTCAGTTCGCTGCCCGCGTTGCCGTACAGCGATTGCGCGCCGATCCAGTAGCGCTCTTCATCGGTAGTGGTGAGATTCAAGCGGCTGAACTGACCTTTGCAGCTCCCATAGACCAGATCGGGGTTCACGGCGTCGGGAATGATCGGTCCCGTTTCACATCCCGGCCCGACTCGAAAATCCTGTCCATTGCCCAGCGGCAGGCTGGGCGCGATCACGGTAGTGTTGTCCTGCTGCGCGCCATAAACGCGATACGGATACTGATTGTCGAGCGCTACTTGATAGATCTCGGCCGTCGGCTGGTTCAATTGCGTGCTCCAGGTCTGGCCGCCATCCAGCGAGACATTAGCGCCGCCATCATTGGCCTGGATCATGAACAGCGAATTCTTAGGATTGATCCAAACGTCATGGTTGTCGCCGTGCGGAACAGGCGATCGGCGAAAATTCCTGCCGCCGTCGGTGCTTTTGAACCAACCTTCGTCGCCTACCCAGACCACATCCGCGTTGTTCGGATCGACGCCCAGCGTGTCGTAATAAAACGGCCGTGTGATCAATGCACCAGAGCCGTTGACCAGAGCCCAGGTCGCGCCCGCGTCTTCGGACCGGTATAAGCCCGAGCCTGGTTTGGCCTCGATGAGCGCATAGATCCGATTCGGCATCGCGTTCGAAATGGCAACGTTGCTGCGGCCAAACAGGTCATTGGGCAGACCGCCCGCTAACTTGGTCCAGTTATCGCCGCCGTCCGTGCTCTTATAAATTCCGCCCTCGCGCGCGCCGCTGATAATCGTCCAAGGTTTGCGCTGGCCATGCCACATCGATGCGAAAACAACGTTCGGATTGCCGGGCTGTAGCTCCAGATCGGCCGCACCAGCAGTATCGGAAATGAACAGGATATTCTTCCAGGTCTTACCGCCATCGTTGCTGCGATATACGCCGCGCTCCTTGTTGGCGATAAAAGGATTCCCCAGAACCGCGACGTAAACGATGTTTGGATTGCTGGGATGAATCCGTACCGTCGAGATCTGGCCGGCGTCGCGCAGCCCGGCGAAGGTCCAGGTTTTGCCGGCATCCGTCGATTTGTAAATACCGCGCCCTATCGACACATTGCTGCGAATCTTGGATGAGCCCGTGCCCGCATACACGATATTCGGATCGGATAGCGAAACCTCCACAGCGCCCATCGATGCTACCGCGAAGAATCCGTCCGACACGTTCACCCAGGCGTGCCCGGCATCGGTTGTCTTCCACACACCCCCGCCGGTCGATCCCATATAAAACGTGTAGGGCTGCGACGGGAACTCCGGTCACGGTCGTAACACGGCCGCCGCGCTCCGGCCCGATCATGCGATACTTCATGCCCGACCATAGCGCCGGGTTATAGGTGGCCCTCTCAGTAGCCGCGAAGATCGTAAACGTCAGTGCGGCGCCGAGAGCAAATCGAGGGATTTTTGAGTTCATTGGACGATCCTAGGCTCGGATTGTCAATGATAACGCAGACTGTTAAAAGGGAGCAGAAAGAGACTTTTGCTAGTTCTTCGAGAAATACCCGCCCATGGTCGGATCGTCCTCGCCGTCGGCTGTGAGGACCTGAATCTCGTCCAGGATCTCGGTCAGTTCGTCGTACCACTCCGTGCGCAGGTCAAAAAGGAAGACCCGCCCTTGGTAGTCAAATGATAATTCGATCGCGCAAACGAACCCGTCGTAGGCGCGCAGCTTGATCAGCCTTTGTTCGAACTCGCGGTACTCCTCGCGCTCCAAACTACAGGCCGCCAGTTGTTCGAGCGCGTCATCCACCTGCTCTGACATGAACATACGCTGGTGAAAAACAATCACCTTCGCGGCCGCGATTCGGGCTGCCTGGACGAACTTCTTGTAATCGGGGTACTGATCGCAGTCCCAGTAGACCGCCGGCGTCGATTCGAGCGCGCGTGAATAGCCATAAAACACTGCCAGACCGGACTCTTCCAGATGCTGCTCGATCTCCGTTTTAAGTGTGTCCAGGTTTGGTTTCATGGCACGCGCCTTCATTCCGACGCGCCTTTCTTTTTCGCTTTGACGTGCTCGGTCATAACCAGCGTATCGGTTCGAAGCGCCAAATCGCGTGCGGATGGAGTGACGATCGTCCCCGGCCCGATATAGATCTTCTTTGATTGCGCAATCGCCCGGCGCACGTCGTCTTCGCACACAAAGTCTGAAATCTCCAGCGGCGGCGCCGCGGGCGGTTGAGCCTCCGTTGGAACAGCCGGGACAGGAGCGGGAGAACCGGCGCCGCGTTTTCCCGCTAGAAAACGGTCCACCACGGAAGAAGTCATTGGGGGCGTGGACTCGACGCCTCTCTTCGCCAGATAGCGCTCCACCGCAGCGACCACCTTCTCGCGATCGACAGGACCAGTAGCCTGCGACATTTCCGGAGTTTCAAAAGCCTCTTCCGCTTTACGTGCCACGTATGCCAGCCTTTTGATATTGATGAGATTCAGCGGACCGATGTTGTCGCTGGTGATATTGCCCGCCACCGCACCGCAGCCCAGCGTCATGGCCGGGAAAACGTTGGTGGTAATTCCCGTGGATCCCTGGGGCGAAGAAGTATTTGCCAAAACCCGGAAGGCCGGCATGCGCACGGCGAACTCCCGGATACGAGCGTCGTCCTTAGCATGAATGACGCAGGTATGGCCAAGTCCACCGAAGCGGAGAATCGCTTCACAACCCTCGAGTGCGGCGGCGAAATTCGCGACAAAGTAGAGCGAAAGCACCGGTGACAGCTTCTCGGCTGACAAAGGATGCTGTTTTCCTACGCCCTGAATCTCCACCACCAGGATGGAAGTATCGGCGGGCACATCGAAGCCCGCCATCTTTGCGATCTTCACGGGCGATTGCCCAACGCACTCCGGGTTGATTCCGAAATTGGAGGTCACCAACAACTTGGCCAGCGCTTCAGTCTGGCGGGCGTCACAAATAAATGCCCGCCGAGCCTTCAACGCCGCTACGATGCCTTCCCGCAGTCCCTGCTCGGCCACGATCGCCTGTTCGCTCGAACAGACCGTTCCGAAATCGAAGGACTTACCGTCCACTACCTTGCCCACGGCTTCGGCGATGTCCGCCGATTTGTCGATCAGTACCGGGACATTGCCGGGACCGACGCCGAAGGCCGGCTTACCGCTCGAATAGGCCGCCCGGACGATCCCGCTGCCGCCGGTCGAGAGGATCACGCCCGTCCTCGGATGCTTCATCAGGGCGCTGGTGCCTTCCAGCGTCGAGTTAAAAACGCACTCCACCAATCCCTCCGGCGCGCCGGCTTTAAGCGCGGCCTGCTGCAGAATGGTGGCTGTTTCACAGGTGCAGACTTTAGCGCGCGGATGCGGGCTCAAAACAATCGCATTACCGGCCTTGAGAGAAATGAGCGTCTTGTATATCGCGGTCGAGGTCGGGTTGGTGGTGGGGAGAATGGCCGCGACTACGCCCATCGGAACACCGATCTCAACCATCTTTTGCTCAGGAATCTCGCGCAGGACGCCAATGGTCTTCAAGCCGCGCATTGCCCGGGGAAGGACGTCCGATGCAAGCAGGTTCTTGGCCAGCTTGTCGCGCACGTTGCCATAGCCGGTCTCTTCCACCGCCAGTTCCGCCAACCGCCGCGCGTTGGCCCGCGCCGTGGATGCAACCTGCTCGACCAGCGCGTCTACTTGTTCCTGAGAATAAGATCGATACTTCTGCCAGGCGGCATAAGCATTCTCGACCTTGGAGCGGACCTCCTGAAGGGAGATGAGATCTGGGTCTTTAAGCATGGAGCACATCGAACGACCGGCGCAGTAGAGCCGCGCTCAGATTCGATTTACCGGCTGTTCCCAATCAGCCTAACGATTTGTCGCCCTTCTTGGCTCCGGGCAAAGAGGATTCGATCTCCGAGTGTGGGGCGGGAATGACGTGAACTGATACCAGCTCGCCTACGCGGCGCGCCGCAGCCGCTCCCGCATCCGTGGCGGCCTTCACCGCGCCAACATCCCCTCGCACGGTGACAGTGACGTAGCCGGCGCCAATGTACTCCTTTCCCTGCAGTGTGACTTTGGCGGTCTTCACCATCGCGTCAGCCGCTTCGATCGCGCCCACCAATCCTTTGGTCTCCACCATGCCAAGGGCTTCCATTGGAAATTCCTCCCCTACGAACTGGATTTCACCTGAACCCTACACCTTATCATACCGGCGCATCCCGGGCGCATCTTGGTAGTGCTAGTACCACGAACCGCGCCACCCCGACTTATTTCCAGGCGGGAAATGGATTGATCCGCCCGCGCTGCGATTCGCGAATCAGATCCGGGATGCGCTTGCGGCGCGACATCAGCCTCACCAGCAGAGCGTCCATCAAGGCCTCGTCTTCGGCCAGCCACGCTGGTGGAAGTTGTTTGCGTGCCTCATCCACCACGTCTTCCGGAAAGTGTACTAGCCGGTCGAGCCAGGGCTGAAAATCATCATATGAGGTAACACTCTGGTACACACTTGGCCGAAAATAGAGCCCCTGCAAGGGTGAGTCGGAAAATTTCCAGTGAGGGCCGTCAAAAACGTAGCCGTGGTCCATCATGTGCGCCACAAAGCCCAGGCGGCGCGGCGGCTCGTCGCCCGATGGCGACCATTGCTGCAAGCGTGCCCGAAAGAAAATAGCTTGGCGAGCATCGGCGTTGCCGATCCACTTATCGAATGCCAGCACGCCTAGAAATTCAGGACGATTGGCGATTTTGTCCAGCAGCAGGTCTGGAATGAAGTCGTAGACCATCACTTTTGCAGGATCTCCCGGATAGCGCGACCCGAAGTGCCAGCCCGGTTCGACCTTGAGGTGCCGCGATCCGAGCTGGATATGAATGTCAGGATTCTCGGCCAGGAAATCGCTCGACAGATTTACGATCGCTACCGCGGGGGTGGAAATCTGTAGGTAATTCAGAAAGACCGAAGCGAACCATTCATTGACGAGAATACGGCGGTGCTGCGGATTATTGAGGAATTTGACCACATAGTAGTGCCCGTCGTCGCACTCTAGCAGGTGCGCTTGCGCCCCGCCGCGCATTTTCCGGATCAGGCGTGTGGCATTGATGGGCATCGCTAAGATGCAAAGATTCCATTCTACCGGTGAGCGCCCGGGAGGTGGCAGCGTGACCGGGCAGAAGATGTTCGCTAGGATGAATACTTATGGCCGAGGAAACTTCTACACCCTCCAGCAGTTCCCATCCGGGTCGCAGCGCCGACGAAGTCGCCCTGGAAATGATGAAATTCATTGCCGTGACAACCGGCTATGGGAAAGGCGTAGGCGGCGCCGGTTTCACAGGGAAAACCGTGAAAACACCGGAAGAGTACGCCGACGCCTTGCTTCAGTTATTCGAACGTTGCCGGCAGGTGATCGACAAGCCGAAGTAGACGGGAATTGGGGCCACTTCGGGCAGGCCGGGCGACTCCCTGTTCCTGCCCGAAGTGAACGCTACTTCTTGCGTGCAGCCTTCTTGCCGGCTGACTTCTTGGCGGTAGGCTTAGGGGCCATCTTCTTGGCTTTCTTAGCTGGGGCTTTCTTCGCCACTTTCTTAGGAGCCGCCTTTTTCACCGCGGCTTTTTTAGCAGGTTTCTTCGCTGCCGCCTTCTTAGCGGGCGCGGCTTTCTTTGCAGGAGCCGCCTTTGCAGGAGCCGCCTTGGCTGGCGCCACCTTTGCGGGAGCCGCCTTAGCGGGCGCCGCTTTAGCAGGCGCTGACTTCGCGGCCTTCTTCACCGGCTTCTTTTGTGGGGGCGCCTCGCCAGCAGGCGCACCGGTGGGCGGCGTTGACGACGGAACTGCGTGAGCGGGCTCCGGCATCGGGGGATGGTGCGGTTTGGTTAATTCGTCCTCGTCTTCGTCCTCTGGTCCATATTCGCCGACTTCGGATTGAACGTCCAGGTGCTCTTCCTCATACCCGAAATCGTCCATGTCATCATCTGCGGCGAAGCGGAAGGTGTCAAACATTATTCAGGCCTCCTGTCAGGCTAACCACACCCTAGAATAACTCGTTTTCATCGGAAGGCAAGAGCCATCTGCTGACTTTTTGGCGCTCTCGAATCGAACCGCGCAGTCAGTTTGACGGAGCGGGATGTTCCACGGTGAGGCTGACCGTTTTGTACGTACTGGCGGGCGTTTTAGGGCTCGCCGCTGCAGCCACTCGCCGGTGCGTTTGAGCCACCGGACGCGATGTCTTGCGATGAGCCGTGGCCTTGGTGCGCGCAGCGGCGCTATGCTCTACCCGGTAACCGGCAGGAATAACCAGGAAGTCGCCCGCCTCAGGCGGGGCGTTCATGCCTTGATTGGCGGTCGAGATCGCAGCCATTGGGGTCGCATAGTGCTTGGCGATTTCCGCCAACGTTTCACCAGTAGTCACGCGGTGAAGGCGCCAGTTGGATCGATGCTCGGCCGGAATAATATCCAGCGCCATCAGAACCGATGCTGACGCGCCCTTCGGAATTCGCAATTGATACCCGGCCGGCGCTACCGGCTTCATCAAGGCCGGATTCAACTCCTGGATCTCAGTTACGGGGCGCTCGGTAACATCTGCAACTAGACTCAAGCTGGTGACGGAATCCACCGAGATCGTGTCGTACTCCACCGGCGGATCGAATTCCACCTCCTCCAGACCGTAGTCCTTCGGGTTTTTCGCCATGATCGTGATCGCCAGGATAAGCGGCACGTAATTCTTGGTGTCGCGGGGCAGCGCGTTGCGATCTCTCAGCTCCCAAAAATCAGCAAATCCGGTTCGCTGTACGGCGTGATCTACACAGCCCGGACCACAGTTGTAAGCTGCCATCGCCAGGTACCAATCCCCGAAGGTCGCATATAAATCGCGCAGATGCCGTGCTGCGGCACGAGTAGCCCGTTCAGGATCCATCCGATCGTCAGTAATAGCAGTTTGATTCAACCCGTATTCGCGTCCCCGGAATTGAACGAACTGCCACATCCCCACAGCCTTCTTGTAGGATCGAGCCCGCGGGAGAAAGCCGGATTCAACTTGCGCCAGATAGATCAACTCTTGAGGTACGCCTTCATCGTCCAGGATGCGCTGTATTAGCGCGCGATAACGACCTGCGTGCCTTAGACCGGCCATCAAGGTCTTGCGGCCACGATCTGTGGAGAAGTAGTGAATATAGCTTAATACTGCGTCGTTCTCTTCCAATGGCAACTGAGAAACCGTAGCGCCGATCTCCTCTTTAACCTTAGGTCTCAGGTTGGGATCGGTAGGAAACGTCATTTCGAGAATGCCACCCAGCGGAGGCTTGTCGTAAACCACTTCCTGCTGGGTTTCACCAGAGCCAAGACGGTCCAGGTCATAGTGGTATATCCGGTCCACCATCTGGTCCAGCCGACGCTCCAATTTCTGCCGATCCGGGACACTCTCCGGGGGCGATAGCAAAATATCCACGGCAGCATCGAATTCCCGGCGCGCACCAGCTAAGTCTCCTTGCTGGTATAACTTTCTGCCTGCTTCCAAACGGTCCTCAGCCCTCACAATGAGGCCATCCACCTCGGGAGGATGGGGCATGGTGGTGAGGGCGTGCTGGATCAAATCCGGCGTGTCGTTTGAATAGAATCCGGTCGGAAGTTGAGGCGGTTCCTCAAACGCAAGCTCCGTCGGAACCGGCGTCGAAGGCAGGAACGATAGCCGAAACGCCTGAGGTTTGCCGGAAATGCAACCCGAGAGGAGTAATGCTAGCGGTAGTATGGCGATTGCTGCTATTAACCAGGAGCGGTGACTTGGGGTCATCGTTGTCCTTGTGATTGGATTTCCTACAAGCTCTCTGACTTTATAACACACTGAGTCAAGGGTCAAGCAGTACTAATGTAACGCAACTAACACTTAGACAGTCCTGGTCACCTCCGCAATATCGGAGGAATGCAATGAATCCTGTAGCCCTTTTGGATTCTCCGGCCTAGGCCATACGATTTTCACTTACGCCTGCGCTACGATTCTACATGATGGCATTCATCTGTATCTCCGGCGAAATCGCCTGCCGTCACGAAGAATTGGCCCGCATCGCAACCCAGCGGTTCGGTTGCGAGTTGGTAACTGAATCAAGATTAGTAGAAATGATCGCTTCCGAATTCGGAGAGCGCAATGGCATTCCAGACAAAGCCTGGCCACATCTGGCGACTTCCATCCTGGCCAAGCTTGGTTCCGAACATCACCTGGTCATTTCGAGCACCGGATCGGAGCTGTTGTTCAATAACCTTCCCGGTGTACTGCGAACACATGTAGTGGCACCCGAGACTCGACGGGTGGGAAATCTGATGGTGGATCGCAGCCTGGAACGACAAGAAGCCAAGGAAATGTTGCAGCGCCTGGAAGCCGACCAAACCACCGCTCTCAAGAGGCGTTTCGGACGCGCCGGCATGCGACCCCAAAGCTTCGATCTGGTAATGAACGCCAATTCGATGACGGTGGAACAAATGGCCGACGTGCTGGAGGCAGCCGTAAAAGCCAAGGGACTGCTTCCGGCTGGAGTGCTGTCCCTGGCTGCGGAAGCGCAAGTGCAGTTCCAGGTGCGGTTGAAACTGGCACGGTACGGCATCGTGCCACCCGATCGGCTGACGTTGAAGAACAAAGATTTCGGGCATCCGAGCGAGGAGGTTTTCGCCAACTTACTTGATTTTTACAGGATCGCCTGGGACTATGAGCCCCGGAGCTTCCCCTTGCAGTGGGACAAGGACGGTAAAGTGCTCGAGGCCTTTACTCCTGACTTCTACCTTCCGGAGTTCGACCTGTATGTCGAGTTAACCACCATGAAGCAAGTGCACGTGACCAGGAAGAATCGGAAGATTAGGCTGCTGCGCACCATCTACCCGCATGTAAACATTCAGGTTTTCTATCAAAAAGATATCCAGGACCTGGTTATCAAGTATGGTTTGCCGGAGCGGCTGGCCCGATGAGCGACCCGGTGATCGAGCGGGTGCTGTTCACCGAAGAGCAGATTGCCAGGCGCATCCGCGAACTGGCCACGGAGATTTCGGCGAAATACGCCGGGCGCGAGTTGAAACTGATCGGCGTGTTGAAAGGCTCCATCTTTTTCCTGACCGCGTTGGCAAGTGAGCTGAAACTGCCCGTGAAGATCGACTTTCTGGGCATTTCGAGCTTTGCCAACAAGCGGGGAGCGCCCGGCATGGTGCGGATCGAAAAGGATCTGGATGACAGTATTGAAGGCGAAGATGTGCTGCTGGTGGAGGACATCGTTGACACCGGATTCACAGCCCGCTACCTGCTTCAGAACCTGGCCGGACGGGGACCCAACTCGCTGGCTTTATGCACGCTCCTCGATCGTACTTCCCGCCGCATTGTGCAGGTGCCGGTGGAACATCGTTGCTTTGAAATTCCGGATCGTTTTGTGGTGGGCTTCGGGCTCGATTACAAGCAGCTCTATCGCAGCCTCAAGTATATAGCGGTCTTGAATTTAGATGCCGCCGGCTAGGTCTCGATTGAACGCCCCAAGTTAAGTTCCGAACTTCCGCTCGATAGCTCGAATTCCACATTACCGGGCCGATGAGCAGAGTGTGGGGCAATTTGTATCTCACCTCGATCTCCGTCCTTTGCTCGAGCCCCCCTATCGGGCGGTGATGGGGTGAAATCAGGGGTCAAAAGCAAGCCCGGCCGCCGGCGAAGCTTGCTGATGCAGGCTTCCTTGGCTAACGTCCTGGTAATGCTGGGCGCGACCGTCAGCGTCACATCGTTGATCCTCTGGAATCAGAACACCGGACTTCGGCGGCAACTGGAGCTCCGCGCTGAAGCCTCGGCGGAGTTTTTGGCCAGCCAAAGCGCGTTCCCGCTCCTGATCGGCGATCGCGATGAGTTGCAGCGCGTGGCAAAATCGGGCGCGATCAGCGAGGACGTCTTGTTTGTCATCATCACCGATGAAACCGGCCATCGGCTGGCTGCCGCCGGACGCTGGGCCGCCGCCCAGGCCAGCGCCCTACCGGCAAGCGCGCACACCTGCACCCAAATAGAAGAGAAGCGGGACGGCCTGCCGGAGCATATCGAAGTGACGCGTTGTGTAACCGAGGCTGGCGCGACTGGCTTGCTGGATTGGGAAGGCGCTCACCGGCAAGTTAAGCAGCTTGGCGCCATAAGGATGGGCCTGTCGATGGAAAAAGAGCGGGCTCTCTTTGCGGGAGCCACCCGGGGCGTACTGCTGGCGGCCGCTTGGGCTTTATGCGCGATCCTAGTGGTCCAGTATGTGCAGTTATGGCATCTCCTTCTCCCCCTGACCCAGCTGATCCAGTTCACCCAGCGGGTGGCTAAAGGGGATCTAACCCAGCGCGCTCCCCTGGGTGCCTGGAATGAAGTAAATCACCTGAGCGCGGCCTTCAACGACATGGTGGCGCGAGTGGACACTTCTCGCCGGGAACTGCTCACTTTGGTTGACCAAGCCCAGGAAGCCAGCCGGCTGAAGAGTGAGTTTGTAGCTAATATGAGCCACGAGATTCGTACTCCCATGAATGGCGTGATCGGGATGACCGAGCTGGCCCTGAGTACCCAGCTCAGTCTCGTCCAACGGGAGTACATCGAAGGCGCCATGGAGTCGGCCCAGTCGCTAATGTCGGTTATTAATGATGTGCTGGATTTCTCCAAAATCGAAGCCGGCAAGATGGACCTTAATGCTGAACCTTTCGACTTGGGCGAATTCGTAGAACAAACGGTGCGGGGACTCGCGCTGCGGGCCCATCAGAAGAACCTTGAACTCGTACTGGAGTTCCACCCCGAGGTCCCCAATCTAGTCATAGGCGATAGCAACCGGTTACGACAAGTGCTTGTGAATCTGATCGGGAACGCGATTAAGTTCACCGAACACGGCGAAGTATTCGTTCAAGTAACCAGTTCAAGAATGAACCCGGGAGATTTGGAGCTGCATTTCGTGGTCGAAGACAGCGGACCGGGTATCGCGGCCGACAAGCAGCGCTCGATCTTCGATGCCTTCGTTCAGGCCGACGGATCGATGACGCGAAATTTCGGAGGTACCGGACTGGGCTTGGCCATCGCTTCCAAGTTGGCCAAGTTAATGGGAGGTAATATTCGTGTGGAAAGCGAGCTCGGCCGGGGAAGCCGGTTCCACTTCACCGCTCAACTCCGACGCTCCAGTGCGGAGTGGGCCGAAGCCAAGCCGGCGCGTCTGGAGATCCCCAAGAGATTGCGAGTGTTAGCGGTCGATGACAATCGGACCAACAGCCGCGTACTCCGCGACATGCTCACCGCTCAGAGGATCGAAGCTGAAGTTGCCGAATCGGGGCCGCAAGCGCTCGAACTGTTGCGGACAGCGAGGCAGGCACAAAAGCCTTTCGAGCTGGCCATCGTGGATGCAGGGATGCCCGGGATGGATGGGTTCACCTTGGCGGCGGCAATGCTGAACGATCCCGCATTGAGGCTGCCGGTGATTATGATGCTGGGCTCTTCCAATCTGCCCAGTGATATTCCACGCTGCCGCTCGCTCGATATTCAGTGCCATGTCACCAAGCCTGTTTCGCGAGCCGACCTAAAAGATTCGGTCCTGCGGGCCTTAGGTTTGGTGGGCGCTTCCGGACACCCCGCCGATCAGGATGCCGCCGCATGCCTGCGACATCTTTCGATTCTGCTGGCAGATGATAATCTCATGAACCAAAAGCTGGCTAGGCGGCTGCTTGAAAAGCGAGGGCATAGCATCACCACCGTCGGCACCGGCCGCGAAGCCGTGGAAGCGCTCCGAGGGAGCACGTTCGACCTGGTTTTGATGGATGTACAAATGCCGGAGATGGATGGATGGAAGGCCACGGAAGCGATTCGCCGGCGTGAGCAGAATACCGGCGGCCATATTCCCATCCTGGCCCTGACCGCGCACGCCATGAAAGATGATCAGGAGCGCTGCTATCAGGCAGGAATGGACGGCTTCGTCACTAAGCCTTTTTTGCCTGACCAGCTTTATGAGGCGGTGGAGTCGGCAGTCCCCGCGGAATAAACCTGGCGGCCGCCAAAGTATGTTTCGATGACCTGAATCTCTTTGCGCGTTTCGTGGTAACGGAAACGCACCAGGTCGGCTCGCTCTCCGGTGTTCAATCCCCTTTGGCGAGAGGCGATTCGTCCTATTCGGGCCGGGTTGCGCGTGGCCATCGCCACCGCCTCCCGAAGACCCACGCCCGCCAATTGCATGACGTTCTGAATGGCGCAATCCATTTTCAGTGCGGAACCCGCCAGACGGCTTCCCCCTCGCAGCCGGACGCTGCCGTCCGAATGCAACTCTACCGCTACTTCCCCCAACTTGTAATGTCCGGGAGCGCAGCCGGCCGGCATGACCGCGTCAGTGACCAAAAGGGCGCGCTCCAATCCCTTGGCGCGCAACGCTGTCTTCAAAAATGACCGGGCCAGGTGGATTCCATCGACGATAAAGCTGGCTGCCAGCCGATCTTCGGCGAGCTGATCCCAAATATAATTCGGGTGGCGAGGCAGCACCGCGTGGGCCCCGTTTCCGAGGTGCGTCGAAAGCGTTGCGCCCGCGCTGACCGCGGCTGCGATCTCGCCGGCTGATGCCCCAGCAGTGCCCGATGCTGGCCACCACACCCTCCTGAACCACGGCCTCGATGAAGCGGGGCGCCTGCGGCCACTCGGGCGATAGCGTAATCAGACGAATGTTTCCGCCCGCGGCGTCCTGGAAGCGGTGAAACTCATTCAGATCCGGCGGCCTCACCCATGCCGCTGGATGTGCTCCGCGCGGGCCGTCTTCAGCTGAGATATAGGGACCCTCCACGTGAAAGGCTTCCATAGCGTGGCCCTCGGGTAGCGCCTCCCTGGCACCCGCGAGGTTGCGAAGCGCGCTCAACATGCCCTCCGGCGATCCGGTAATCACGGTGGGAAAGAAGCGCGTCACGCCGGTGCGGAACATGGCGCGGATAGATCCTGCAATCTCTTCATGCCGGGTCGATCCGTCGTTGTAATCGACGCCCGCAAAGCCATTCACCTGAAGATCGATCCAGCCCGGCGCAAGGTAGGCAGGATCACCTTGTTCGGATAAAAGCGGATCGACGCCGGTGATGTATTCGGCGAAAGAAACCTCACTTCGCTCGCCCGTCGCAACATCAATGCCGTTACATTTCATGCCACCGCCGGTTTATGCACAAGTTTCCCACAACACGAGGCCGCTAACTCTAAGGCGCAGTGGATGGATAAAACCTGTTGAAAAGAGGTCAAACAAGTGCAAATAAGTCTGGCGCTTCTTCGATGCCCCTGCTAAAACAGAATGCATGATCCCCTGCGAGTGCGGTTCTATCGGTTAATCTCGGGGGAGGTGGCCGTCGGAATCGCACTTGCGGATCGTTCCCCCGGTTCTTTCACTCCTCCGAAAGGGCTCTATGGTTACCCGTGGCCGTCAAACGGTCACGGGTTCATTTTTGGTGATGGGCGTCAGCCATCCAAAGCGGTCGGATACCTTTCCGTTCACGATATCGAAGAAGGCCTTCTGCATTTTCTCGGTCACCGGGCCGCGCGAACCTTTGCCCACCACGATGCGATCGACCGAGCGGATAGGAGTAATCTCGGCTGCCGTTCCGGAGAAAAACACCTCATCGGCAATGTACAGCATCTCACGCGGGACCAAAGTCTCGACCAGTGGAATTTTCATCGATTCGGCCAACTGCATTACCGTGTCGCGAGTGATACCCGGCAGTACGGACGCGCCTAGCGGCGGGGTGAGAATCTTGCCGTCGCGCACGACAAAAATGTTTTCGCCGGAGCCCTTCGCTTACATAACCTGCGCTGTCCAGAGCGATGCCCTCGGCATACCCGTTGCTCTGCGCCTCCATGCGGATCAGTTGCGAGTTCATGTAATTGGCGCCCGCCTTCGCCAGGGCCGGCAGCGTGTTGGGCGCGATGCGCGTCCAACTGGACACGCATACGTCTACACCTTGCGCCAGAGCCTCTTCGCCCAGATATTTCCCCCATTCCCAGCAGGCAATGTAGACTTCTGTGGGATTATTGCCCGGAAGCACGCCGACGTCGCCGTAGCCTCGCAGCACGATCGGCCGGAAATAGCAGGATTGCAGATGATTCACCTTGACCAGCTCAATCATGGCGTCTGCCAGTTGTTCCATGGTCGGCTTGACTTCAATACGATAAATCTTGGCCGAATCGAACAAGCGGCGAAGGTGATCGCGCACCCGGAAAATAGCGGGACCGGCGGGAGTATCGTAGCAACGGACACCCTCGAAAACCGAGCTGCCGTAACTGGTGACGTGAGAAAGAACGTGAATCTTGGCATCTTCCCAGGCGATAAAGCGGCCGTTGTGCCAGATTTTTTCGGTGGGCTTCAACATACAGCAATTATAACGTCGACTGACTGGCAGGTCTGTTGGACGTGTATCCTGAATCATGAGTTTTAAACGATCTTTTTGTTTATTCACTCTTCTCGGTTGGGCCTGCGCCATGCCCGCCGTCGCGCAGCTCGATACCTATTCTCTCCGTGCAAAATATGGCGCGCCGCTGAATCGAGAAACGTTTCGTATGCCGGCAGGATTCGACTTGATCGTGGACTACGGGTCTGCCAGCCAAGTCTGCAAAATTGAAGTTCCAGCCCTGATGCCGACTACCGAGAATGTTTCTAATGCCGACCAGATGAAGCGGCGAATGTATGATTTCCTGGCGGATTTGGTGCCTGCTTCCATGCGCGGCAAAGAACTGAGACGGATGGTGAACGTTAGCGGCATGATTTCTCTATCGTCAGTCGAATACGAGCGCGTCACTGTGCATGAGCTTCAATACGCCGACCAGCCCTTCAGCAGCAACAACGCCATAACGGTCACGTTCCAAAACTGCGAAACACGACCGCTTCAATGAGCATCTGAAAATCATGCGCACCTCCTCCTGGTTGGTCGTCGCGGCGATCCTGGCCCCTTCCCTCGCGCCGGCCCAACTACGAGAATTGCGCCCCGGCTTCAACCTCTTCACCGTCCAGCAGGATATACAGCTTGGCAAGGAAGCGTCGGTCGAGCTCCAAAAGCAAAAGACCGTCGTGCGTAATCGGGATGTGGACGCGTACCTCAACGTATTGCTGGCAAAGCTGGAGCGATCCACCTACTCCCGCACTCTCAGCCGCGAGGGGTCGCGAGGCGAGATCTTTCCTTTCACCATCCACGCTGTTGCCGACAAAAAGATCAACGCCTTCTCCCTTCCCGGCGGTCCGATTTTCGTCAATACCGGATCAATTGAAGCAGCCGATAACGAAGCCCAACTGGCCGGCGTGATCGCGCATGAGATGTCGCACGTCGTTTTACGGCACGGAACCAAGCAGCTCACGGCTCAGAACCTGGTGCAGCTTCCCCTTCTGCTGGCGGGGGCGCTGGCTGGCCACAGTATCCTGGGTCAGCTTACGCAAATCGGCCTTGGACTGGGCGCGAACTCGGTCCTTTTGAAGTTCTCACGCACCGACGAGGAGCAGGCCGATTACAACGGCACCGAGATTATGGCCGACGCCGGCTACAATCCCGTCGAACTTGGCCGATTCTTCGAAAAATTGGAAACCAAGAGCGGCGGACAAGGTTCGCTCGAGCAGTTCTTGTCCGACCATCCTGATCCCGGCAACCGCGTGGCGGCGATCGAAGACGAAGTACGCCAAATCCCTCGGCGATCCTATGTGCTGGATGAGACCGGGCAATTCGCGCATATCAAAGAGGTCGTGCATCGCCTGCCTGCGCCCGCCAAAGTTCGCGAAGATTCCGTCGACGCCCTGCCGCCCGCGATTGCGACGATCCCCAAGGAAAGGCCCAGCAGCCAGCTCCGTTGGTATCGCGGCCAGTCATTTTCGCTCCAATATCCGGTTAACTGGCAGGTGTCGGGCGACCGGAGAGCCAATGCCGTCACCATCGCGCCATCCGACGGCGTGATCGAAGCGCCCGGAGGACGAGCCTTGGTCGGATATGGTCTGGAGGTGGACTACTATTCGCCGCAATCGGGGGCCGTCGAACTAAGCCGTGATACCCAGGAGCTCATTCGCCGGCTGAAGCAAAACAATCCCGACTTGCGAATCGGCCGGGAGGCCCGACGTATAGAAGTCGCCGGACAACCGGCTTTGCTGAGCACCCTCAATTCCCAATCGCCCTATCGCGGCGAGCAGGAAAAGGACATACTGGCTACGGTCGCTCGCCCCGAGGGCCTGTTCTACGTGGTCTTTATCGCGCCCCAAAGCCTATTCGACGAGATTCAGCCGTCCTTTGAAGACGTGCTGCGGTCGGTCCGCTTCAACTGAGCCAGACTTGACTCTCGACGCCGCTACGGCCGAACGATTCGCCAATCTGGCGCTGGCTTGCATTCACCGCGAATATCCCAATAAGACCGGCCACCACATCCTCACTTCCGATCAGGACGCGCGCCCGCCGCGGGAGCTGACTCCGGCCTTCTACGGCTGCTTTGACTGGCACTCCGCCGTTCATGCCCACTGGATGTTGGCGCGCCTGGCGCGGCTGTTCCCCGAAGTCCCATTCGCCGGACCAGCACGCCGCGCCCTCACCCAAAGCCTTACCATCGAAAACCTCAAGCGCGAAGCCGAATACATGCAGTCCGACGTACGCGCCAGTTTCGAGCGGCCCTACGGCCTGGCATGGCTATTGCAACTGGCGGCAGAACTGGCCAATTGGAACGACCCCGCTGCCCGGCAATGGTCCTCGGCATTACAGCCGGCCGTCGACGCCGCGGTGTACCGCTTAGAAACCTGGCTTCCAAAACTATCTCACCCAGTGCGATCGGGCGAGCATAGCCAGAGCGCTTTCAGTCTTGCCTTGATCCTCGATTTTGCCCGCGCCGCCGGCCGCCCAGAATTCAACCAGCTGCTCGATACCACGATCCGTCGGTTTTACTTACAGGACCGCGATGGACCGCTGGCCTACGAGCCTTCGGGCGAGGATTTTCTATCCCCATGTCTGGCCGAAGCCGACCTGGTCCGGCGGATCCTCAATGGCCCTGAATTCTCATCGTGGCTGGATGCGTTTCTTCCTTCGATCCCGCGCGACGGCGCTGTTTGGCTGAAACCGGCACACTCTTTGGATCCAACCGATGGCAAGCTCGGGCACCTCGACGGCCTGAATCTAAGCCGGGCCTGGATGTTGAACGGCATGATTAGATCTCTGCCTCCAGGCGACCGGCGGATCCCGTCGCTTCAGAAGACTGTCGAAGAGCACGCCCGCGTTGGTCTAGCGGCCGTAACCAGCCAGCGCTATGAGGGTGCCCACTGGCTCGGGACCTTCGCCGTTTATTTGCTCACCGGATAGGGGCAGCGCCCCTGACTGGAGCCATGCGATGATAGTACTAACGTGGCTGTAAAAGTTCAGGTCCCAAAGAAAGCCTCTGCGGTCCGTTTTTTCCTTCACCCCGCCGGCAAGACCCTCCTAGCGGTTGTAGCTCTGACTATCACCACCGCGTTGGCCGTTTTCACCTATTATTACGCCAAATACTCGCGCTTGATCGAAGTAAAACTGACCGCCGGACCCTATGCCAACACCTCCATGTTGTTTGCCGCCCCCCGCACGGTAGGCGTAGGCGATCTCGCCAGTCCACAGGAACTGGCCACCGAGCTTCGCCGCAGCGGTTACAACGAATCCCGTAACAATCGCATGGGGTATTACACCATCAAGGCGGATGAGATCGACATCTATCCTGGCCCGGACTCTTACTTCAAACGCGACGAAGGCGTGGTCAAGTTCCGCGGGCCAAAAGTTGCTCAGATCATCTCACTGGCCGACAATACCGAGCGTACTGAATACACCCTGGAACCGGAGCTCATTTCGAATCTATTTGACAAGACGCGCGAGAAGCGCCGCCTGGTTCGATACGAAGATATCCCGCCCGTGCTGGTCCACGCGGTGGTTTCGGCCGAGGATAAGCGATTCTTTCAGCATTCCGGCTTCGACCCGATTCGCATTATCAAAGCCGCCTGGGTGGATGTCCGTCAGCAGCGCTACGCCCAAGGAGCCTCGACCTTAAGCCAGCAACTCTCCCGCATTCTGTGGCTGGACAACGACAAAACCTGGAAGCGCAAGATTCCCGAGGTGCTCATCACCATGCACCTCGAACAGAAGCTCTCCAAGGAACAGATCTTCGAGTATTACGCCAATCAAGTGCCGCTGGGCAATCGAGGAAGCTTTGGCATCCGGGGATTTGGTGAAGCGGCGCAGGTGTACTTCGGCACCGACGTCACCCGCCTGACGGTTCCGGAAGCCGCCACCTTAGCCGGACTCATTCAACAGCCCAGCTTCACCAACCCCTTCCGCTGGCCCGAGCGCGCCAAACAGCGGCGCAACGTGGTCCTGAAGCTGATGCACGACAACAAGTACATCAGTGACGAGGAGTTTGAGCGCTCCGTGGCGACTCCCATGGTGCTGGCCAAACAGGGCAGCATGGAGTCCACCGACGCTCCCTATTTCGTAGACCTGGTGAATGACAGTCTGCAGGATAAATTCGCCGACTATAAATTCCAGACCAATACCTATCGCGTCTATACGACCATCGACATGAATCTGCAGCGCGACGCCGCCGAGGCGGTGCGGATAGGGATGGAAGAGGCTGACAGGCTGATTAAACATCGGAAAAAGCGCGATCCCAGCTATCCCGATCCGCAATGCGCTCTCATCGCGCTCGACCCGGAAACCGGTGAAGTCCGCGCCCTGGTGGGTGGCCGCAACTATGGGATGAGCCAGCTCAATCACATTCTGGCGAAGCGCCAGCCCGGATCGTCGTTCAAACCATTTGTCTATGCGGCCGCATTGAACACGGCACTCTCCGGCGGCAGCCTGCTCCTTACGCCGGCCACCATGATCAACGACGAACCGACCACTTTTTGGTTCGACGGCAAGCCCTATGAGCCGAGCAATTTCGAGCACAAATTCTACGGCACGGTATCGATGCGCGACGCGCTGGCGCACTCTCTGAACGTCGCCACTGTGAAACTGGCCGAGCAGACCGGATATGCCGCGGTGGTGGATCTGGCCCGGCGGGCCGGCCTGAACCTGGACATTCAGCCCACTCCGGCGGTCGCGTTAGGCGCCTATGAAGTCACGCCGCTCGAGATCGCCGGCGGATACACCATCTACGCCAATCACGGCATTTATTCCAAGCCCTACTTCATCTCGGGTATCACCAGCGACCATGGTTCCAATATGTTCGAGGGCAAGCCGGAACACCGTGCCGTGCTCGATCCTCGGGTAGCGTTTTTGATGGACCAGCTTCTCCAGGAAGTGGTCCGCAGCGGCACCGGCGCCGCAATCTGGGCCAGAGGCATCAATTTTCCGGTGGCCGGCAAGACCGGCACCTCGCATGATGGCTGGTTTGCGGGCTTTTCGTCGAAGCTGATCTGCATCGTGTGGGTCGGGTTCGACGATAATCGCGAACTGAACCTCGAAGGCGCGCACTCCGCTCTGCCGGTTTGGGCGGAATTCATGAAGCGGGCCTACCAGCACCGTGAGTATCGGAACGTGACGGATTTCAAGGCCCCGGCGGGCGTGGTGAGTGTGCAGATCGATCCGCAGTCCGGCCAGCTCGCGACTGCGGCTTGTCCCAAAATTCGGACGGAATACTTTGTCGAAGGCACTCAGCCGGTGGAGTTGTGCCACCTGCATGGGGGAGGCGGAACACAGGTCGCCAGTTGGGAGACCCAGCAGCCGGTGCAGAGGCGAGACGAGCAGCCCGCGGCGGTCCCCGGGCAAAACGTTTATCCGTTGCAGCAGCGGGCCGCGCAGGGGCTTCCTCCATCTGCGCCCGACTCGGCGCCACAGCCGCCCGCAGCCGACCAGCAGCCTAAGCGCAAGGGTTTCTTTCAAAGACTCCGCGGCATTTTCCGGTAATTGCGCCTACGGGCACCGTCGGTTGAACCAGCTTCTAAGTGCGGCTTGCGACCCGTTTGCCGGCTAGCACCGTCGCGCTTGGAAAAAGCCTCTGCCGGCCAGTCCGCTTATTGCCAAAGTTATCGTCGAATTCGAAGGTCCCTTCCCTTAGTTCGAGCACCGCGACGTCGGCCGGTGCTCCAACTTTCACGGTACCCCGGTCGCGGAAAAGGGGAAAGACATGGGACGCATTCACGGTTGCGCGTGCCACCACCTGATCCAGCGGCATGCCCAGCATCAGGAACTTCGACATCACGTTCGGAAAATCGATGACCTGGGAGGTGCGGCCTTCCGGAGTCCAGTCGGTCGAGAAGGTGTCTGGAAGGAAGCTCGCCTGAAGTATGCGTTCGGCCATGTCCCACCGCAGATGACCCGTGCGCCCATTGCCAAGGTCGAACCATACGCCGCGATGACGGGCAGCCATTACCTCCGGCAGGATGTGCCCGTTGTCGTCGATGATGCTGTTCGGCGGCGGCGCGAACATGTGGGTCACGACGTCGCCACGTTTGAGAAGCGCGAGCAGCTTGGGCAGCGGCGACACTGTCTGACCCATGTGGATCATCACCGGCAGATGGAACGACGAAGCCACCTCCTGCGCACGCCGCAGCACCTCGAAATCATTCGGGCCCGCCACCTCCCGTGACAACCGCGCCTTGACCCCGGCGATCATCTCGCGGTTGCGCCCGATCGCTTCGCGGGCGCGGGCGACATCGGCGCGATTGACGTCCATAGTGTCGCCTTCCGGCAGGATACCGGCGCGCCCGATGTTGATCAGAACCCGGCACTGTTGCGGCGCCGACTTGGCGACCGCAATGATCTCGTCGATGCGATCCGCGCCCTGCGATCCAGCGTCGATCAGTCCCGTCACGCCATCGGCCAGGCACAGCTCCGGTCCGTCCTTCACACGCCCGACATGAGTATGGATGTCAATGAGCCCGGGAACCACCAACTTGCCGCGCGCATCGATAGTTTCCGGGGCTTCGGCCGCCATGTTGGGCTCGATCGCGGCGATACGCCCAGAGGCTATTCCAACATCCTGGATCGCGTCCAGCTTGCGCGCCGGATCGATAACGCGCCCTCCCTTTATGATCAGGTCGTACTTCTTTACCGCCGCAGCCAACTTCGGAATGCGGATAACTGTCGCAGCGGCCGTAGCCGCACGAACAAACTGGCGCCGATTCATCATCGTCCTAGAATACCCCCCAAATCGTCCCAGATCGCCCCGGAGGGAAATCACGCGGCCGGCTTCGCACCCTCTCCGGAATGAGCTTCTGCCGTACGCGATCGTCGTCTATACTCTGCCACGCTCGCTCCGTGCGGCGACGACCAGTCATCTGTCAATTAGCGACGGATCGAACCGTCTCTCTTCGGTGCACGGTCCGGCTTCTGATTGTCACTGGCGTCCCACCCTCTGCCGGTACCCTTCCAGCTCGGCCGCCCGTCCGGAAGTCATACGGCACGTCAGCGGAACTTCACCGGCTTTGTAGGCAGTCTGGGGTTCATTGAGGCCGGCATAAAGAAGCACTAGGTTCCGGCGTGCGTTGTAGTTGCAGGGATCAATCTGGAGTGCCTTCAAGTAGCTGGACATGGAATTCACCGCGTCGTGCAGATCATAGTAGGCCGCGCCGATATTGCTCCATTGGTCGGCTGGTTTCGTGGTAAAAACCAAAGCGCGCTGGAAGTGTTTGAGGGCTTCTTTAGGTTGCCCTGCGGCAATTAGCATGTCGCCGTAGTCAGTGTGTAGCTCCGGGCTGTCAGGATCGAGCTGCAAACCCCGGACAAAATACTCGCGGGCCTTGCCTGCGTCGTCTCCCGCGAACGCCTGTCCAAGAGCCTGCCAGCTTCTTGCACTGCGTGGCGACTGTCGCGCGGTTCTCGTCCACAGGGTCTTTTCGTCACGCCAATCGGTGTTGCGCAAAATCGTTCCGGCGAGCATCAAAGGGACCACGATTATGCAAGCGATGGCGAGGCTCCGTCGCGGGAGGCATTCCATCAAAACGCCGATTCCGATCACCAGGGAAACCATCGGAAGATATGTCCGATGTTCAAACACGACATCGGCCAGGGCTATGACGCTCGAACTAGGTGCGATGAGGATGAAGTAGCCAAGGCCCCACAATGCGGCAAATCGCCACGGTCTGCCGGCGCGAACCAGAAGCATTACCAAAAGCCCCCCCAGCAAGGCTGCAAGCGCGACCAAGGCAGGCAGTGTGGCCCACGGTGAGAGCATGCCGGTTGAAAGAGCGACGTCGCGATTGAGATTCAAATCAAACGGAGCTACAACCAGCCGAAGGTAAATCCAAATGACCCGTACCTGTGTCAACAGGTAAGTGCCGGTGGAGATCCCCTTCACGCGGCCGATCCCGGGCGCGTAGAGGGAAGTGTGGATCAGATAGAAGAGCCGCCCCGCGGCGAGCGTAGCAAAACCCGCCAGCGCTGCATAGAAGAGGGTCTTGGGGCGGCGGCGCTGGAACAAATCCAGCATCAAGAAAACCGCGGGAAGGGCCACCGTTTCCTCTTTCGCCAGCAGCGAAACGCCGAACATCAAGGCGCTGCCTAAATACTTTTCGCGTGTATAAAACCACAGCGACCAGAGCACGAAGTGTGTACTGAGAAGAGTGGAGCGCGAAAATACATAAGTGACAGCCTCCGTTTGGAGGGGATGCACGGCAAACAACACGGCTACGAACACGGCTACAAAAGGTGATAAATATTTGCGCGCTATTGCCAGAAGCAGAATCGAATTTCCCGCGTGCAGAATGAGGTTCGTCCAGTGATAGGACAACGGGTCCTGCCCACTCGCCAGATAATTCCAATGAAATGTAAGGTAGGTCAGTGGCCGGGTTTGCTCTAACCTGAACAATCCCCACCCAAACCCGGGACCGGTAATATAACCGTCGGTCAGAAAGAGGTAGTCATCCAGGTGGAAGCTGGATGTCAGCGAATTGGAATAAGCAAGCAGTACTAATAGCGCAATCGCGGCCGGCCATGCGAACGGGCCCCACCATTGTTGCGACGTGGGTTGCGCCCCGGATTTTCGAACCGAAGTTCGTCCAGCCGCGAGTGGTCCATTGGAGATACTGCCTCTTTTCTCGCGAGACATGCTGGTAATTCAACCACGCTGAACTAAACAGTAGTACGGTTGCGAGAGATTGTTCTCCGGGAGAGGTGCAACAATTGACGTGAATTCTGATCCCAGACTCTGATTCTGTAACCCATGAGAGATATATCGGGACCAGCGGACACACACGATCTGAGGACTAATGCGAACAATGCCCTCATTGGTACTGCTGGTCTTGGCTATTTGGTCTGCGGGAATTGCAAGCGCTGGCGAGATGGCCTCCCATGTGACCACCGTCGCCGGTGCGCACCAGAACGCTTTTTTGCATGAAGGCTTCGCCACGCCTTTGACGGTTTTGGTTAGAGGTGCAAACGGCAATCCTATTTCGAATGCCAGGGTCGGGTTCGCCGGACCTGCCAGCGGACCCGGCTGCGACTTCGGCGGCGCCGCGACTTCGATCCTGGCAACCACCGACGCCAACGGATTAGCGCGCGCAAACTGTGTTGCGGCGAAGGGATGGGGGGAGTTCTCTGTTGCGGCAAACGTGGAGGGCTCAGCGGACACGGCAACGTTTGATCTGAGGATCCGGCAGGGAGAATCCGGGTTGGCGATTGGCCTGGGGCCGCCGACGCTTTACTTTGCATTAGCCATAACGCCTACAGTGCTCACGGTAAGCAGTGTGAGTGCCCTGCCTAATAGCACCACATCCTTGTCGGCAAGGCTCACAAGGTCTGGCAGCGCCTTGAGCTTCGCTACGATTGCATTCACGGTTAACTCCACTTCCGTTGGGAGCGCCACAGCCGATATCAGCGGTACCGCGACACTCGCCGGGGTCTCGCTGGTGGGAATCGCCGTGGGAACCTACCCTACCGGAGTGGGGGCAAGCTATGCGGGGGACTTTGTAAATCTAGCCTCAAGCGGAACGGCCAGCCTTACCATTACCGGTCCGACGGTGCCAGGTGCTCCTACAATCGGCACTGCGACGCTAGGAAACGCAAGCGCCTCTGTTACCTTCACCGCGCCCGGAAGTAATGGCGGATCGACTATTACCAGCTATACCGTCACTTCAAATCCCGGCAGCTTCACCGGTACCGGCTCTTCGAGTCCCATTACAATCCCTGGGCTCACCAATGGCACTCCCTACACATTCACCGTAACGGCGACCAACACCGTCGGCACCGGAGCGGCTTCGGGGGCGTCGAACAGCGTCACTCCAGCAACGGTGCCGGGTGCTCCTACAATAGGCACTGCGACGCTGGGAAACGCCAGCGCGTCCGTTACATTCACCGCGCCCGGGAGCAATGGCGGGTCAACGATCACCAGCTATGTCGTCACCTCCAATCCCGGCAACTTCACGGGCACTGGCTCCGCCAGCCCCATCACGGTCAGCGGACTCAGCAATGGAACGCCATATTCATTCACCGTAACGGCGACCAACAGCATCGGGACCGGATCGGCTTCGGTGACATCCAACAGCGTCACCCCGGTAACGGTGCCGGGGGCTCCAGCCATTGGCACTGCGACGCCGGAAAACGCAAGCGCGTCTGTTACGTTCACCGCGCCCGGAAGCAATGGCGGATTGACCATCACCAGCTACACCGTCACTTCAAACCCCGGCAACTTCACGGGCACTAGCTCCGCCAGCCCCATCACCGTCAGTGGGCTCAGTAACGGCACTCCGTACACATTCACAGTGACCGCGACGAATGGCGTCGGCACCGGATCGGCTTCGGGGGCATCCAATAGCGTCACCCCGGCAATGGTGCCCGGGGCGCCGACGATTGGAACCGCGACATTCGGAAACGCCAGCGCGTCCGTGACGTTCACCGCGCCCGGGAGCAATGGCGGATCAACGATCACCAGCTATACGGTCACCTCCACTCCCGGCAACTTCACGGGCACTGGGTCCACCAGCCCCATCACGGTCAACGGACTAACCAATGGCACGCTCTACTCTTTCACTGTGACCGCGACCAACAGCATCGGGACCGGATCGGCTTCGGGGACCTCCAACAGCGTGACCCCGATAACTGTGCCGGGGGCGCCAGCCATTGGTACTGCGGCACCGGAGAACGCAAGCGCGTCCGTTATGTTTACCGCGCCCGGGAGTAATGGCGGATCGACGATCACCAGCTACACCGTCACTTCAAACCCCGGCAACTTCACGGGCACTGGCTCCGCCAGCCCCATCACGGTCACCGGACTCAGCAATGGCACGCCATACTCTTTCACCATCACCGCCACCAACAGTGCCGGCACGGGAGCGGCTTCGGGGGCATCCAATAGCGTCACCCCGGCGATGGTGCCGGGTGCGCCTACGTTTTGCCACCAGCTTGGCCTCGCATTCTTTTGCTTGCAAGCTCCTGCGACGTCAGAAAACGCTAGCGCTTCCGTTGCGTTTTATGCGCCCGGAAACAATGGCGGATCGGCGATCACCAGCTATACAGTCACTTCAAATCCTGGCAACTTCACGGGCACCGGCTCCTCCAGTCCCATCACGGTCACCGGACTAGCCAATGGCACGGCCTACACATTCACAGTGACGGCGACCAACGCAGTAGGAACAGGCTCAGCTTCAGGAGCATCCAACAGCGTCACTCCAGTAACTGTGCCAGGTGCGCCCACGATAGGTACTGCGACCCGAGGAAACGTCAGCGCGTCCGTTACGTTTATCGCGCCTGGAAGTAATGGCGGGGCGGCGATCACCAGCTATACCGTCACTTCAAACCCCGGCAACTTCACGGGCACTGGCTCCGCCAGCCCCATCACGGTCAGCGGACTCAGCAATGGCACGCCATACTCTTTCACCATGACCGCGACCAACGCCGTCGGCACGGGAGCTGCCTCGGCGGCATCCAACAGCGTCATCCCGGCAATGGTGCCGGGTGCTCCTACAATAGGCACTGCGACGCTAGGAAACGCCAGCGCGTTTGTTGCGTTCACCGCGCCGGAGAGTAATGGTGGATCAACGATCACCAGCTATACCGTTACCTCAAATCCCGGCAGCTTCACAGGCACTGGCTCCGCCAGCCCCATCACTGTCAGCGGACTAACCAATGGCACGGCCTACACATTCACAGTGACGGCGACCAACGCTGCGGGAACAGGCTCAGCTTCGGGAGTTTCCAACAGCGTCACTCCGGTAACCGTGCCGGGGGCGCCGGCCATTGGCACTGCGGCGGCAGGAAACGCAAGCGCGTCCATTGCATTTACCGCGCCCGGAAGTAATGGTGGATCGACGATCACCAGTTATACCGTCACTTCAAATCCCGGCAACTTCACGGGCACTGGCTCCGCCAGCCCCATCACGGTCAGCGGGCTCAGCAACGGAACGGCATACACATTCACAGTGACCGCCACCAACGCCATCGGCAGGGGATCGGCATCGGCCGCGTCGAACAGCGTGAGTGCGGGAACTTTACCCGGTGCGCCCACCATTGGATCCGCCACGCCAGGAAACGCGAGCGCTGCGGTTAGCTTCACGCCATCCGTCAGCACTGGCGGGTTGCCGATTATCAGCTACACGGTCACTTCAAGCCCGGGCGGCTTCACGGGCACCGGCTCCTCCAGCCCTATCACGGTCAACGGACTCAACAATGGCACGGCCTACACATTCACAGTGACTGCCACCAACATCGACGGTACTGGATCGGCATCCTCTTCATCAAACAGCGTAACTGCGGCGACCGTCCCTGGTGCCCCAACCGTTGGTAATGTAACCGCCACAAATGGCAGCGCGAGTGTTCCCTTCACCCCACCCGCGAGTAATGGTGGATCTGCGGTTACAAGCTATACAGTTACCGCTCATCCGGGCAGCATCACGGCGACAGGCTCGTCCAGCCCCATCACAGTCGGACTCACAAACGGCGTGGCGTACACGTTCACCGTAACGGCGACCAATATCGCCGGCACCGGAACTGCATCCGGCTCCTCTAACAGCGTGGCTTTGGTTGGGCTTCCCGATCCGCCAACCGGCGTGAGCGCGGCGGCCGGTTACGGGAGTGCAATCGTAAGCTTCATAGCCCCGCTAAACAATGGCGGTGCCTCGATCATCATCTACACCGTTACTTCGAATCCGGGAAGCAGTACCGCCACCGGTTCGTCCAGTCCAATCACAGTCGTTGGACTCATCAACGGCGCCGCATACACGTTCAGCGTGACCGCGACAAATAGAGTCGGCTCGGGAGATTCGTCCGCTTCATCGAACGCTGTGACCCCGACGGCACAGGTCACTCTGCCTGGAGCGCCTTCCATGGGTAGCGCTACGCCCGGCAACAGTGGCGCGACGGTGAACTTCACTGCTCCGGCGAATAATGGCGGTGCGCCGATCAGCAACTACACGGTCACTTCGGCTCCGGGAGGTCTCTCGGGTACTGGATCGTCTAGTCCAATTACAGTCACTGGACTCACCAACGGCACTGCATATACGTTCACCGTGAGCGCCACCAACAGCGCGGGAACGGGAACGGCATCCACGGCATCGAACAGTGTCACTCCCAATACGGGCGTGCCGGGAGCGCCTCAACAAGTTCAGGCTACCCCCGGCAACAGCCAGGCCACTGTATCGTTCACTCCCCCCGCATCGAGCAGCAATTCCGCCATCACCAGCTACACGGTGACCGCCAATCCGGGCGGTGCGACCGCTACCGGTTCATCGAGCCCGATAACAGTGACCGGACTGAATAACGGAACGGCGTACACCTTTACCGTAACCGCGACGAACGGGTCGGGCACAGGTCCCGCCGCCAATCCGTCGAACACCGTAACGCTACCGATGCTGCTGAGCCTCGGTTCGCAATCTTCATTTCCTCGCGGTGTGGTGGGAGCGCAGTATCCGCTGCAAATTCTAGCTGCTACAGGAGGCACAGCGCCGTACACATTTGCCGTTACAAGCGGGAACCTGCCGGACGGACTAACTTTCTCTGCCCCACAATTAAGCGGGACTCCGGACCAGGCGGGCAATTTCAGCTTCACCATCACCGTTACTGATGCCTCTGGAAGCTCCGCCTCCAGTGTGATGTCGATCTCGATTCTTTCAGCGCAAGCCGTCCTCATCATCTCTGAAAGCACGGCGGGGTTCTCGCTAACCGCAGGCTCGGGCGCAACGCCGACCCCCACAAGCATCACCATTCGGTCGAGTGTTGTTCAGCAACTCCTCCAGTATTCGGTTACCGTGTCTCCCGCAGTTCAATGGCTCGACGTCAACGCCGGACTTACGACGCCGGGAAGCCTGACCCTGGCGCTGGACCAATCGGCTCTGGCTCTTCCCGTCGGCACCAATTCCACCTCTGTCATCGTCACCTGCATCGCACCCAGCCCGTGCGCGGGCAATGCGCAGACCATCGCCGTTACCCTATCGATCAATGCTCCGGCACCGCAGCTTTCTCTCACCACTGGCTTGGTTTCGTTTAGCACAGGGGGCGCCTCAACAGCGGCGCAATCGGAAACCGTAGGTGTTCAAAACGTCGGAGGTGGATCGATCACCGTAACCTCAGCCTCAGCAGCAGACAGTTGGCTGTCCGTTTCCAATCTCCCGGCCACGCTCGTATCCGGCCCTGCCGTCCCGATGACGATTACAGCGAATCCAGCTGGTCTTGCTCCGGGCTACTATCGCTCCACCGTGACTATAAATTCCTCGGCAGGCTCAGACACGCTGGCGGTTACGCTGCTGATCTCAAGCACTGTCACGATCACGCTGGGACCTTCCGGTACGCAGTACTCCCTGCCCGCCGGCGGCGTGCTCGGCAGCGGGACTGGGACATTTGAAGTTACGGTAACCGGAGGCGCCAGCGCCGCCTACAACACTACTGTTCTGCCGGGAGCTCAGTGGCTCGCGGTGACCAGCGGAACCGGCACAGCCGCTCCGGCCGCGCCGGGCTCGGTCGGCTATTCTCTCGACGCTGCCACCGTCGCCTCTCTCGCGCCCGGCACATATTACGGCTCGATTCGCGTCGTTTCGACCGACGCTGTCGACTCGCCGCAAGACTTCCTGCTGGCGCTCAATGTCACTGCCACATCTCAGTCTGTAGCGCCGGTCTTATCGACCGCTGGTCTGCTCTTTATCTCTGGCAGCGCCGCGACTCCGCAAACGGTTCAGGTGTTTGCCAGTTCTGCATCGCCTCTTAATTACCAGGCTTCGGCTGCGGCGGACGATGGAAAGACATGGCTCTCTGTGAGTCCTTCAACGGGCGCCGCCTCGGCAGGTTCACCCGGCACCTCTATGATTTCCATCAACTCCACTGGCCTTGCGCCTGGTGTCTACCGCGGCGGGGTCAGCTACGCGTTTTCGAGTGCTTCGGTGCGGACCGTGAACATCACGTTGATTATTCCGCCGGCCGCTTCGGCCGGCTCGTCGTGGAGCAGCCCCGCGAACAGCGTGCCTCTTGCAGCATCAACTTGTTCCGCGGCGAATTTGGTAGGTACTCAAACAGGTCTGGTGAATAATTTCGCAAGTCCGGCCGGTCTGCCGGTGCCGCTTTTGGTGTACCTGGTCGACGACTGCGGTACGTTCGTCAGCAACGCTCAGGTGGTTGCAATGTTCTCCAACGGCGATCCGCTGCTCCAGTTGACACCCGTCAGCACCATCGCGGGCCTGTACACGGCTACTTGGACTCCTCGCGATGTGTTCGCCCAGGTCACAGTGACTTCGTCGGCGTCCATTGCTGGTTTGCCTACAGGGTCGAACATTGTCACAGGACAAGTTACGCCAAGCCAGTTCCCCATTCTGGGATCGGGCTTTACGAACGCCTTCAACCCTCTGGTGGGCGGCGCGCTCGCGCCGGGCGCGATCGTCCAGATATATGGAACTAATCTCGCCTCTTCGACCGTACAAGCCGAAGCCGCTCCAATCCCCGTGACGCTTGGGGGCACGTCTGTGACGATCGGCGGTATTGCGGCGCCGCTTTTCTATGTGAGTCCCGGCCAGATTAACGCCCAAGTTCCTTCGGAGCTGCAGCCCGGATTCGAGTATCAAATCTCTATCAGCGCGGCCGGCGGTATCTCGACACCGAATAGCGTTCAGATCGCCGCCGTCTCACCGGGTGTAGCTGCCCTGGCGTCAGGTGCCGCCATAGCCACACATGCCGATGGCAGTTTGATCACGACGGCTTTTCCAGCTAATCCCGGCGAGGTTGTAATTCTCTACCTGGTGGGTTTGGGCGCGACCGATGTTCCAGTCGCCGGCGGCGCCGCATCGCCGGTAGAACCCCTGGCCCAGGTACAAGTGGCGCCCACTCTAACCGTCAACGGCGCCAGCGCGGTTGTCTTCTTTGCAGGTCTAACGCCAGGCTCGGTCGGACTGTACCAGATCAACTTCCAGGTGCCGACTGGCGCTCCAAATGGTGATCTTCCGCTAGACGTTTCGCAGGGCGGTGTTTCAGCTAACCCGGTCAGCCTGGCCGTCCACAACTAACTATGCATTCCTCGACGGTCAGTCCGCGGTGGTTGGGCCAAGCCAGGCTTAGTAACACCGGGCCGGGTGCGGCCCGCCCAAGACCAGCGCCCGCTCGGGGCGTGAGTGAATCTCGCTGGCTTAAAGCACAGCGCTTGGAACTCGCGTTCTGGGAGCGGTGGGAGACACTCGCGCCTTATGCCGGATTAGACTTGGTGAAGTATTGGCAAGAAGAAATCGGGCATTTTGGAGCAACATGGGCAAGTTTCCGAGGGCTCCGGATGCTCGACGTCGGATGTGGCCCGTTCGGCCTGATTCACTTCGCCGATCAGGCTGCCGAGCGGATTCGCCTGGATCCGCTCCTCACGCAATATGAACATAAACCCGACCTGGGCCCTCCTCAGCTCTCTTTGTCGGCGCTCGGCGAATCCATTCCACTGTCGTCCGAATCGATCGACTTGGTCGTCTGCTTCAACGCGCTCGACCATATGCGCGACCCCGCCTCAGCGATCGCCGAAATCGCACGCGTATTGCGTCCGCGTGGCACCGCGCTGTTCATGATTCACACCTTTCCGGCGTGGCTGCGCCCTCTGTATTGGGCCGACCGGACGCACCCCCATCACTACACGGCGCTTGAGTTTTCCGGACTCCTCACGAGCCAGTTTCAGATCGACCGCTCACAGACTATGCGTCGCAGGTTTGAGGTGCCGCTGCGGAAGTGGTGTCTGCCTTCGTCATGGAAGTACATCGCTGCAAATTTTGTCGTGTCCAGCACCTACATCCGGTGCCGTGCCGCTTAATTGACGCCGAGTGGTTAGTGGCCGCAAAGAGCCTAGAAGTCCAGCGCGCCAGCTTCACTGCGTTGGGTGAGCGCAGTGGAAACACTTCACGAAACTCGGGCGCAGGCGACTCGGTCCCCCTCTCACCCCGCCTTTCCGCATCTTTCTATAGGTGCAGGAGCCTCATCGCGTTTCCCTTCAAGATCCGCTCGCGGTCGGCGGAGGGAAGGTTAAATTGATCCAGGACTGCCGACGGGTATTCGACGTCCTTCGCGGCGAAGTTGTCCGTTCCGACCACGATGCGGTCCGATCCCACCAAGCCTATGAGAAAACGTAGCGCTTCCGGATAGTAGATCAAGTAATCATAGTGGAATCGGCGCAAATAGTCGCGAAAGGGGCGTTGAATCGAGGTACTTCGATCATTCATGTGATAGAGGAAGTGCTCGACGCGTCCAGCCAGATAGGGAAAAGCCCCGCCGGCATGCGGCAAGACAATTTGAAGGTTTGGATACTTGTCGAGCGCCCCGGTATAGATGAACTTGCTTGCCAGGAAGGTGTGTTCGATCGGGGCGTCGATCCCGGCGGCGAGGTTGGGTGGCCCGACTGTCCTCGGGCCGCCGAAAAGGTTCGCAACTCCGTCCATCTGATGAAAGATGATCGGATAATTCAGTTCTTGAATGCGCGCAAGAACGGGAGCAAAGCTCGGGTCAAAGATATAATCGCGCCTTTCGATCGAATCCGGGAGGTGGACGGCCCGCACGCCCGGCTGTCCGGCGACACGGTTCAGCTCTTTCAAGGCGAGTTCCGGGTCGCGGATCGGCAGTTCCGCGCCAATAACAAAGCGGTCGGGGTATTTCTGGTGGACTTGAATGCCCGCGTCATTAATAACTTCCGCCAGATGCGCGCCTTCCTGCGCTGAGGTTCTCTGCCATGGCATACCGCCCGAGAGGGTCAGGCAATGCATCAGGTCGCCATGGTCGTCCATCCATTGCCGCCGCTTGTCGAGATCATAATCAAGAGGAAAGGGATTGGCGACCGGCTGTCCCAAAGCGGCCAAGGCCCGGTTGTATGGTTCCGGGGACCAATGCGCGTGCATGTCGATCGACTCCGGCTTACCCACTCCGCCCTTCCCGGGTCGCGCTGCCCACCAAGGAACAGGCTGCGAAGCAGGCTGCGCCGACGCCTTTACGCCATTCAGCATACTGATCGCGGCAGCGGCGCCGACGCCCAGCCTGATGAAATCACGGCGGCCCGTCATGGATTCTCCCACCCGCGGCTTTGACTCTTGCATGGTCACACTCCTACGAAAGCCCGCGCCGCGGTCACGCGTGAATCCGTTATTTCTGCGCTTCACTATCATCAACTTCCGAACATCTACCGCGTCGCGCCCCGGTCACGCATGGTATCACAAGGTATGCCTTCCATTAACCTCGGCGCAGAAACCGGCGTTGCCCGGCATTGGCTTCGTTTTTTCGAATGCGCCGTGCCGCAGGTTTGGTTTGAAACTGGTAGGCTAGATTAAAGTACTGTTCCGGAAGTTAGGCGTCTAATGTATTACGCGACGCAGCCGATAGTTCCCCGAAGGAGGCCGATGATGGTTTCCATACTCTGGATTCTTCCGATAAGTCTGGCGATGGCCCAGGTTCCTACTGCGGCTCCTTCGCACTCCAGCCCGCCGTCTAGCGGTTTTCGCGATGAGCCCAAGCCTGGGCAGACCACCACGCCGCCGCAGGCGCCCAAACCTGTCATCACAGCCGAGATGCGCGGTGACATATTGATGGCCCGTAAGATGTACCGGGAAGCCGCCGAAGCGTACAAAGAAGGGCCCAAAGACTCAGCCGTTCTGCTGAATAAAACCGGTATTGCATATCACCAGATGCTCGAACTGGGTCCGGCCGAAAGGTATTACCATCTCGCAGTCAAGGTGAATCGGGACTACTCCGAGGCTATTAATAATCTAGGAACGGTCTATTATGCCCGCAAGAGCTATAGGAGAGCGATAGGAGAGTATAGGAAGGCTCTTCGCATCAATCCCAAATCCGCCTCCATCTGGAGCAATCTGGGCATGGGCTATTTCGCCCGCAAGGAATACAAGCGCGCGGAAGAATCCTGGCAGCAGGCCATGGCGCTCGATCCGGATGTTTTCGAAAATCACAGCACTCAGGGCGTGCTGCTGCAGGAGCGCAGCGTAGAAGAACGCGCCAAATTCCACTATTTCCTGGCGCAGGGCTATGCCAAGAAGGGGCAGAACGACCGTGCGCTGCTCTACATCCGCAAGGCGCTCGAGGAAGGCTTCAAAGATCGCAAGAAGATCCAGGAGGATCCAGCTTTTGCCGCCCTTCAGGAGCTTCCGGAGTTCAAGCAGCTTCTGGTCCTGGAGCCGCGTGTTTTATAGGCCCCTGCGCCTTCCCCTTTTACTCACTGCTTTCCTGACTCTCGGCCTGGTAGCCTGCGCCCGTAGAGACGCGGGGCCGGTGGAGCGGCTGGCGATTCTGCCTCTCGAGAATCTCAGCGCCGATTCCAGCTTGGATTGGACCGGGCGTGCGGTGTCGACCGCGCTGGTCTATGACTTGGCGGGCGCATCGAATGTTTACGCTCAGCCAGTGGAGTCCCTGGCAGTCGCGGAGTCCATTCGGGCCTCTCGAATATTGCAGGGATATTTTGTCGCCCGGAACGGTCGGCTGGAGTTCCGCGTGACCTTATTCGACCCCCGAAAGACGACGACGGTTGCCAGCTTCGCTCTGGATGGCCCGCTAGGGGCCGGACCCCTGCCTTTGGTCAACCAACTGGCCAAGCGTCTTAACCCTGCTGCGCGTTCTTTTTCCACCAGCAATGCGGCCGCGTTCGAGGATTACGGCGCGGCAATGAGCAAATCGGATGTTGCCGGCGGATTGCGCGGCTTCGAATCTGCGAGGGCCAAGGATCCGGGATTCGCCGCGGCGGCCATGGCCTCGGGCAGGCTGCTGCTTGAGAGCGGTGATCGCGATCAGGCGCGGCAAGTGCTCGGGACCGCGATGAACGCACACTCGGACCCGATAGACCAGGCTCGCCTGGAATACCTGGCCACCACCGTAGGCAACGATTCCGCCGCGCGAGTCACTGCCTTGGAGCGGCTGGCGCGGCTGACTCCAGCCGATTCGCAAGTGGTCCGCGAATTGGCCGACCAGTTGTCTGTTCAGAAGAAATTCCCGGATGCAGTTCGCAATTACGAAACTGTGACGCGGCTTGATCCCGAAGATGCCCAGGCTTGGAATCAGCTTGGCTACGCTTATTCCTATGCTCAGAACCTGGCCGGCGCCAGGCGCGCGCTGGAGCATTACCGGCAGTTGCTTCCACCGCAAGAAGCGAATCCACTCGATTCTTTGGGCGAAGTCAGCTTCTACCTTGGCGACTATTCGGGCGCCGAGAAGTATTTCCTGCAGGCGCATGAAAAGAACGCCGCCGAGTTCGCTGGCGGTGAATTGATAAAGGCGGCTCAGGCGCGGCTCATGCTCGGCGATCTTCCGGCGGCGGATGCCATCTTTAACCGGTACCTGGGGCTGCTCCAGCATTCACAAGGCGCGTTGGCCGGCTACCAGCAAGCTCAGTGGGAGTTTTTGACAGGCCGGCGTAAAGCGGCCGTGGACAGGCTCGAAAAACTGGTGCCAGCGCTGCAGGGCGAGGGACAAGCTCTGGCTCTTTGTCAGCTTTCGATTTGGAAGCTGGAGACCGGCGATTCCAAGGCAGCGGCGCAGTTGGCGGCGCAAGCAGTTCCGAGTGCCCGCAGCCCCCGCCTTCGAAACCTCAGCGCGGTGTGCCGTTTTCTAGCTGCGATGCCCGCCCCAAGTTCCGGCTCACGCGTCGCTGATGCCTATGCTCTCCTTTTCGAAAGGAAGTTCGCTGAAGCAGTGCCGTTGCTGGAGGGCGTGTATCGCGAAACCAATCCGGCCGCGGACTCGCAGGTTCGAACTTTACTGGCATGGGCCTATGTCGAGAGTGGCCGCGCGAAGGACGCTCAACAACTTCTGGACCGCTCGCCCATCCCGCTTTCTTCCGGTGAACCACTCTTCGCGGACCTGATATTCCCACGCTATTTGTACCTTCGCGGGGCGGTTCTACAGCAGGAGGGAAAACGCGTGGAAGCCAAGCAGAATTACGAACTATTCCTAAAATACGCTGGAGATATGCCCGGCATCTTTGGCGACCAGTCCAAGGCCCGTCAAAGCCTCGGCAATCTCTGATCCTGCAGCGTTTACAAGCTCACACTCGCGATGCAAGCCGAGGAGGCCATCCAATAGACGCCACGCCTCCAGTCGCCGGCGAGAAAGCAAGCGACCCCCGACGCGATATTGCAAAGAAAAAGAATGCCTGGAAATAACAGACGGTTGTTTAGATTCATATCGGTAGTACTCTGCGACCTAACTTCTCTATCGACCGTGTTAGCGCCGTTGTTTACAGTACAGTTAGGATATGCCATTCGCCACTAATAACGGGGTTCGCATTTACTGGGAAGAGACTGGGAGCGGCCCGCCCCTGCTTCTGATCATGGGGCTGGGCTATTCGCATAAGATGTGGCATCGGACCACGCCGCTGGTCTCGAAGTATTTCCGCACCATCTTATTGGACAACCGCGGTGTGGGGCAGAGCGATGTGCCGCCGGGACCCTATCCGATCAAGACCATGGCCGCCGACGCCGCCGCTGTGCTGGATGCCGCGGGCGTGGAAAGCGCCGATGTGTATGGGGTTTCGATGGGTGGCATGATCGCCCAGGAGTTCGCCCTACAGTATCCGCACCGAGTCCGCAAACTCATCCTCGGCTGTACGGCGTGCGGAGGGCCTAAAGCCGTGCGTGCTGAGCCGGAAGTAAATCAGGTCCTGCTCATGCGCGGCAACATGACCATGGAAGAGGGGACCGAGGCAGCCGTGCCCTATATTTATGATACCGATACGCCGCGGGCGCGGATCGACGAAGATCTAGCCATTCGACGCGTGACTTATCCCAAGCCTGAGGCTTACGCGAATCAGTTGCAGGGCATTCTGGCTTGGGAATCCTATAGCCGGCTAGCACAGATAAAAGCGCCGACGCTGGTGATCCATGGCGAGACCGATCGGTTGGTCCCGGCCGGCAACGGAAGACTCATCGCTGAGTCGATCGCAGGATCAAAGCTAGTGATGTTACCGCACGCCAGTCATATTTATATGACCGATCAGCCCGAAACGAGCCACCAAGTGGTGTTGGACTTCCTGCTACAACCCGAAGAAGGACGAATCGCCAGCTAGTTTCCCCAAACGCTTAGGGCTTGCGTTCAGGTTGATCAGAGCCCTGTATACGATCGGCTCGCTCTTTTACTTTTTCAGCTGCGCGATGGCTCTCTTCCTTTATTTCGCGCCCGGCTTGGTCGAGCTTCGGGCCGGCCTTACGATCGAGTTCTTCGACCCCGTGCTTCAGCTGCTCGGATGCGTGTTCGGCTTCGCGCTGCATTTCGCGGCCTGCCTCATGCGCCCGTTGGTTAGCGTGTTCTTGATCGGAGGGCGAGCAACTCGTCAACAGGAACGCGGCGAAGGATGCCAGTAAAGCTCGTTTCATACAGTACCCACTCGAATAGACGCGCACTGACATAAGTAGTTTCCCTAGGTTTGTCCCTTTGCCCCATTGCTCCAAACCGTTACCGGATCTAGAATGGGCACTAGCATGCCGATGCCGTCCACCTGGATTGCTACTAAGTTGACCGGGACCATCGCGTTGCTCGCCATGCTCACGCCGGCTAGCGGACAACTAGTGCAACTGCGCCACTGGACCGGACAAGGCGTCTCGCCGGTGTATGAAGGCTACGACGTCAATCCGGACGGTTCGTTCAACATGTGGTTCGGTTACATGAATCGGAATTACGAGGAAGAGCTCGATATACCCATTGGAGCCGACAATCGCTTCGAACCGGGCGGCGACCGCGGACAGCCAACCCACTTCCTGATCCGGCGCCACAAGGACGCGTTCAAGGTGGTCGTGCCTAAGGATTTTGGCGAACAGCAGCTGGTGTGGACCTTGGCGGCGCACGGGCAGACGCAGCAGGTGGTGGGCACTTTGAAGCCGGTGTGGATGATCGACCGTTTGCGGACCACCCGCGGTGGAAACAGCGAGCGAGTGGATTCGAACACGCCACCGGTGGTGCATGTCGATCCAGCGGCCCCGGCCGTTGCGGCGGCCAATCCCCTCACGCTCACGGTGTCGGCGACCGATGATGGTTTGCCGGCGCGCGCGGGAAAGCCGGTCGGGATGACGGCCATGTGGGGCAAGTACCGGGGGCCGGGCACTGTGTTGTTCGATCCGGCCAGCGCAAAAATCGTGGATGGCCGGGCAGCAACCACTGCAAGTTTCAGCGAGCCCGGCGAGTACGTCTTGCAGGTTGTTGTAGATGACGGTTCCGGCGAGTTGGCTGGGAATTTCGGGTATCACTGCTGTTGGACGAATGTCGAAGTGAAGGTGAGTGTCAAGGGAGGCAGCGATGTTAAGGCTCAGCGGTAGTCTTCTGTGTGGTTCATTGATGACGCTAGTGGTCGCGTATGCGGCTGAAAATGGCAGGACGGAGGGCGCGCATCAGGTGACCTTCAGCAAGGACGTGGCTCCCATTTTTCAAAAGAGCTGCCAGTCCTGTCATCACGAGGGCACGTCGGCGCCGATGTCGCTGATGACCTATTCCGAAGCTCGGCCCTGGGCGCGTTCGATCAAAGAGCGCGTGGTGCGCCGCGACATGCCACCCTGGCACCTCGACAAAACAGTGGGCATACGTCAATACAAGAATGACCGCTCGTTGAGCGACGACGAGATCGCCACCATCGCGCGCTGGGTGGACAATGGCGCGCCGCAGGGCAATCCCGCCGACATGCCGCCGGCACCCACCTTTTCATCCGACAAAGCAGTGGTTCATCGGCACGCCCGATCTGCTAGTGACAACAGATCAAGACTTCACCATGTACCCCAACGGCCCGGATTGGTGGCTGGATCAGTTCGGCGAAGTAAAGCTAACCGAAGATCGCTGGATCAAGGCGATGGAGATCAAGCCCAGCAATCCGAAGATCGTGCACCATGCGGTGGTTTACGCCATCGAGCCGGATGCGCCGGAAGGAACGCCTGAGGGGGGCGTCCAGCTGCACGAATTCGCGGTCGGGAAATACGGCGATATTTTCGCGGACAACACGGGCCGGTCTGCTAAAGAAGGGAACGCGGCTGCGTTTCGATATGCACTATTTCGCGGTCGGCTCGGCGCAGCACAACAAAACTACCATCGCTTTCAAGTTTTATCCGAAGGGCGAGATGCCCAAATATCAGGTCCGGTCCATTGCGATCCGAAACATACCGAACGATGAACTCGAAATCCCGCCTAACAGCGTAGTGCGGACGGATGGCTACTATCGTCTGACGAAGAACGCGCGCATCGACGCGTTCCAGCCGCACATGCATATGCGCGGCCGCGGCATGACCGTGGAAGCGATCAATCTGAACAACACCACTACCATTCTCAGCTCGGTCGATCATTTCAATTTCAACTGGCACATCAACTACATCTATGCCGATGATGTCGCTCCGCTGTTGCCTGCCGGAACCGTATTGCACATGATCGGCATTCACGACAATACGTCGGCGAATCCGCGTAATCCCGATCCCAACATGTGGGCCGGCTTCGGGGAGCGAAGCGTGGACGACATGGTGCAGGTGTGGTTGGACATGGTCTATCTGGATGACGCCGAGTTCAACCGGCTGGTAGCAGAGCGGAACGCCCGGAAGGGGCCGCGGCTCGCGGCCAAGCTCAATCCATAGAACGATCCTGGATTGGGCAAGTAAACTAACAATGAGGGAGCCATCATCAGTAATGAAAGTTACGTGTGTTTTGTTTTTGACTTTGTTCGGCGGGCTGACAGCGCAGGCGGATTTCAGCTACGACATGACCATGAAATCGTCAAGCGGCATGGCCGCGGCAGCCCCTGGAAGCAACCGTGTCACGAAGACCTATCTGAAAGGCCAGAAGATGAAAAGGGACAGTGGGTCCACGGCCATGATTCTGGACTTCGACGCGCAGACCATCACGAACATTGACAACAACCAGAAGAATTATTCGGTAACCAAGTTCAGCGATATCGGCGCGGCGGCGGGTCAGAGCGGTCTGGAGGTGAAGGTCGATGTCAAAGAGACCGGGCAGCGTAAGACCGTCAATGGATTTAATGCAAGCGAGATTGTTCTGTCAATGGACGTGGACAACGTTGCAGGGCGGCAAGCCGGCATGAAGATGCACATGGAAATGGATATCTGGATCTCGCCCGATGTTCCCGGCGGCCAGGAACTGCGGTCTTTCTACCAGAGGAACGCAGGCAGGTTTCCGTGGTCCGCGCTGGCGGCCGACGGCGGGCGCGGTAATCAGAGTATGAGGAATGCCATGGCTGAGGTGCAGCGCAAAATGGCGGACTTGAAAGGGGTGCCGGTTCTGCAAGTCATTAAGATGGGCGGGGCAGGCAACGATGCGCAAATAGCACAAATGCAGAAGGCCACGGAGCAGGCTCGAGCCCAGCTTGAGGAAATGAAACGGCAAGGCAAGCTTCCCCCTCAGATGGAAGAGACGCTCAAGCGGATGACCGGGGGGTCGCAGGGCGGCTCCTTGTTCGAGACCACCATGGAATCGAGTGATTTCTCAGCCAACCCGATTCCGGACTCAGTGTTCGCGATTCCGGCAGGTTACCAGCAGACCCAACGATAACCACAGGCAAGAATGTTTGTAGCACTCGGGGATTCTGCGTAGCGCAATTTACTGAGTTGTGCCCTAAGCTTATTGAGGATGACTCGGGGATCGATAGCGCTACTTTGCCTAGCTGTAATTATTCCGGCAGCAGCGCAAACCATCGGAAGTTGCCCAGTCTTCCCAGCGAATAATGTCTGGAACGCGCGCATCGACGCTCTTCCCGTGCATGCGAACTCGGCTGCCTACGTAAATTCTATCGGGGCGACACGGACCGGCCATGCGGATTTTGGAGCGGGTCTCTATAACGGCGCACCTATCGGGATTCCGTACATCACGGTGCCCGGATCGCAGCCTAAGGTCGGCATCACGTTTCAATATGCGAGCGAGAGCGATCCAGGCCCATATCCGGTCCCATCGAACGCGCCTATCGAAGGCGGAAGCGGGAGCACGGGCGACCGGCATGTGCTGGTGATCGATCAGACCGCCTGCGTCCTTTACGAGCTATACGCGGCTTATCCGCAACTGAACGGGACCTGGACGGCAGGTTCCGGCGCGGTTTTTGACTTAACTGCGAACAATCTGCGGCCGTCGACTTGGACTTCTGCCGACGCGGCCGGTCTTCCGATCTTTCCCGGTCTGGCACGCTACGACGAAGTTGCGGCGGGCGCTATTAAGCACGCCCTTCGCTTCACCGCCCCACAGACTCAGAAGGCTTTCGTGTGGCCCGCGCGGCACCAGGCTTCCAGCATCACGGACACGAACTATCCACCTATGGGCGTGCGATTCCGCCTCAAGGCGAGTTTCAACATTGCGACCTTTTCTCCACAAACCCAAGTCGTGCTGCGGGCGTTGCAGCAGTTCGGGATGATATTGGCCGACAATGGATCGGCCTGGTACGTCTCGGGCGCGCCGGATGACCGCTGGGACAACAATCAGCTACACGAATTGGGGCAATTGCAGGGCACGGATTTCGAAGCCGTTGATGAATCTTCGCTGATGCTGGATCCGAACTCGGCAGCCGTGAACGGAGGCGCGTCTAGCGGAGTCTTGACGTTAAGCCGGACGGCTCTGAATTTCGGCTACAGCGGCTCGCTGGTCACCGGCACGCAAACCGTCGCATTAGCCTTCAACGGAACGAGCGGCGTTAGTTGGACAGCATCCTCCAATCAGCCGAATATCACGGTTTCTCCAGCTTCCGGGACCGGCAATGCAGTGTTGCAGATTACCGCGACGGCCGGCTCGAGTGGAGCAGTGACCGTTTCAGCGCCGGCGGTCAGTGCGTCCGGGCAGGTTCAAGTGAATGTGGCGAGCGCCACACCCGGTAATCCGTATGGAAGTTTTGATACGCCGGCCAATAACACCGCTGGGATTGCGGGATCGATTCCAGTGACTGGCTGGGCACTCGACAGCATTGAAGTAACGAGTGTCGGTATCTGGCGGGAACCGATCGGAAACGAAGCTACCGCGCCGAATGGGCTGGCTTTCATAGGCGATGCGACGTTCGTCGATGGCGCCCGGACCGACATCCCGGCGTCGTTTCCCAACGCGCCATTGAATTATCGCGCCGGTTGGGGCTACATGCTGCTAACCAATTTCCTGCCTAATTCGGGCGTGGCGGCTGGGCCTGGAAATGGAACCTACCGGCTGCACGCGATCGCTGTGAATAAATCCGGCGGCACATTCGATTTGGGCACCCGCACGGTCACGGTGGACAATGCGCAAGCCTCCAAACCATTCGGGACAATCGACTCGCCCGCGCAAGGCGCCACGATTGGGGGCAACGCTTATGTGAACTTCGGGTGGGCTCTCACGCAGAGTGGGTACAACATTCCAATGGACGGATCTACGATCACGGTGATGGTGGATAACGTGGCAGTGGGACATCCGACCTACAATCAATACCGTTCGGATATCGCGACGTTTTTCCCGGGCTTGGCAAACAGCAACGGCGCAGTCGGATTTTTCTACCTCGACACCACCAAACTGACCAACGGGGTGCATACCATGAGTTGGGTCGTGTATGACAACCAGGGCCGCGGCGATGGGATCGGCAGTCGTTACTTCACGGTGGAAAACTAGCGCAGGACCTGCTTCCCCGCCCCTTATTGCTTCTGAAAAACCAACACATCCGGCTTGTCGATCCGGGGGACGATGGAACTCACCTCTACCGTCAGAGCCTTGGCGTCATCGGACAGCTTCATCCGGTAGCGATTGACGTGGTCGCCGCGCGTCTCCACCTCCACCAGAGTGAGGCCGTTGTACCAGAAAGAAGCTTTCGCCTTGGCTCCGGCGATGTTGCAATCCTTGCCATCGGTCGAACACTTCAGCTCCACCTTCTTGTTGTTTCCGGTTTCGGTCTCGGTGATATGAATGGAATTATCGCCTTCCTCAATCACCCAAGTTGCATTGGCGACCTTGCTATTTGTCTGCTCGCTTTTGGAGGAATCGAACTGCCAGGTACCGGCGAGGTTGGGATGCTCTTGCGCTTTGACGGGATAGGCAAAAAGCGCCAGGGCCAAAAACGCTGACGACGTTGTCAGGTTACGCATAGAAAATACTCCTTTCCAAAACGATGGCCTGTAGCGCATGCTAGCATGAATCGGATAATGCAGGCGCTATGAAGCTGACCGACAAATTTACGCTCGAGCAAGGCCGCGTGTATCTGACCGGCATCCAGGCATTGGTACGGCTACCAATCGATCAGATGCGGCGCGATCGCAGGGCTGGGCTCAACACCGGTGGGTTCATTTCGGGCTACGAAGGCTCTCCCCTGGGCGGCTATGATATGGCTCTGGCGCGGGCCGGGAAACTGCTATCGGAGCACAACATCCATTTCCGGCCGGCCGTGAATGAGGACCTGGCGGCAACGGCGGTGATGGGCAGCCAGATTTACGGAGTGATCGGGAAAAGCAAAGTGGACGGCGTGGTCGGGATCTGGTACGGAAAAGGTCCAGGTGTCGATCGAAGCGGCGACATCTTTCGCCACGCCAACCTGGCCGGCACGGGACCGAACTGCGCCGCACTGGTGCTCTGCGGCGACGATCCGATTTCTAAAAGCTCAACGATTCCTAATCAAAGCGAGTTCAGCCTCTTCAACGTAGGCATCCCTTTCCTCTACCCAGGCAACACGCAGGATGTGATCGATTACGGATTGCTGGCGATTTCCCTGTCGCGTTTCTCCGGAGCGTGGGTGGGGATGAAGATGGTCACTGACGTATGCGACGGCGGCGGCACCGTGGATGTCGATCCCGATCGGCCCGTCATTCGCTGGCCGGAAGGCTACCAGAAGTACAGCGATCCAAGGCTGGTTCCACCCATCACGCTGGCGCTGGAGCATGAGGTCAACCATCGGCGTCTGGAGGCGGCCCGCCAGTTCGCACGCTTGAACCGCGTGAATCGCCATAACGGAGCGAATTCGCGCATCGGCGTCCTCAGCACCGGGAAAACATATTACGATTTGATGCAGGCATTGCGCGATTTGGGCGTGCACGACGGAGTTCGCATCGGGAAAGTCGGAATGCCTTTCCCTTTAGAGCCCGAATTCGTGAAGGATTTCGCACGACGGGCTGGAGACTATGCTGGTGGTGGAAGAGAAGCGCAGCTTTCTGGAGATGCAGCTTCGCGAGATTCTCTACGACCTTCCGACGCGTCCGGCTGTATTCGGTAAATCGCACTTCGCCGCCCACCGGCGAGCTGGATCCGGACAAGATGGCTAAGGTTCTGTGCGAAGTGCTGGATCTGGCGCCACGACGGGCTGGCTGCAGCGGCCCCTTTAACACTCGCCGCGCCGAAGGCGGTAGGCGCGCGACCGGCGGCGTTCTGTTCCGGCTGCCCTCACAATCGATCCACGCTGCTGTTGGATGGGCAGATCGCCGGCGGCGGGATCGGATGCCACACCATGGCGATGCGGCTGAATGACCCCAATCGCAACATCTCGTTCCTGACGCAGATGGGCGGCGAGGGCGCGCCGTGGATTGGGATGACGCCTTTCGTCAATCACCCGCATATCTTTCAGAACATCGGCGACGGCACGCTGTTTCACTCCGGATATCTGGCGATCGAGGCGTGCGTGGCGGCCAAAGTCAACATCACTTATAAGATCCTGTACAACGGTCACGTCTCCATGACGGGCGGGCAGATCGCGGTGGGCGCGCTACCGATACCGGACCTGACGCATAAGCTGGCGGCCGAAGGCGTGCGCAAGACAGTGGTGCTGGCCGAGGATGTCGAGAAATATGGCGATGCCGCCGACCTGGCTTCGAACGCCGAACTGCGGTCTCGTGATGAGCTGCCGCGAACGTTACGCGAGATGGAGCAGATTCCCGGCGTCAGCGTGATCATCTATGACCAGGAATGCGCGGCTGAGAAGCGCCGTAAGCGGTCGCGGGGGCTGCTGGCCGAACCGGTTATGCGGCTGGTGATCAACGAAGAAGTTTGCGAAGGCTGCGGCGATTGCGTGAAGCAGGCTAACTGCATGAGCCTGCTGCCGGTGATGACGGAACTGGGCCAGAAGATCAAAATTCATCAGTCTTCTTGCAATAAGGATTATTCCTGCGCGCTGGGCGATTGCCCATCCTTCGTATCGGTTCAAATCAAACCCGGCACCGGTCTGAAGAAGAGGACGCTGCCCAAGCTGCCTGTGGCCGAGGCTCCTGCGCCGCGCCAAATGGCTAAGGCGGGCGACGGCTACCGCATTATCGGACCCGGCATCGGCGGAACCGGCGTTGTGACCATCAATGCGCTGCTCGCTACAGCGGCGTGGATCGATGGGTTATGTGTCGCGACGCTGGACCAGACCGGAACCGCACAGAAGGGCGGGGCGGTGGTCTCGCATCTCCTGCTAAGCGAACGGCCTATCGAAGCGCCCGCCAAGGTGAACGCCGCTAATGCGGATCTGATTCTCGGCTTCGATCTGCTAGGAGTGGCGCATCAGAATAATATAAGCACGGCCCGCGCCGGGCACACCATCGCGGTGGTGAACACAGATGTAGTTCCCACTATCGACACCATTCGCAATCGCTCGCCCTTCGGCGGACCGGAGAAGATGGTTGATCTCGTGAATTCGGTCACCAATCGCGGCCGCAATATTTTCGTGGACGGCAACCGTCTGGCGGAAGCGCTGTTCGGCAGCCACATGGCCGTCAATATCTTCCTGACGGGCGTCGCGTATCAGGGTGGATTGATCCCGATTTCGCTTCCAGCCATGGAGCAGGCCATAGAACTGAATGGCGTGGATATCGAAAGAAACATGCAGGCGTTCTCCTGGGGCCGCAAGTACTACGAAGATGCCGCCTGGGTGGAAAGCTTTCTGGCGTCGGAGACAACGATTAGGCCGTCGCTCGATCGAGTGGCCGAATTGAGGGAGTACCAGAACGCCGCCTACGCGCAATCGTACGTGGATTTTCTGGAGAAGATTAGTGAGCCGCAGCTGCGTGGGGTGGTGGCGAAGTACTTGTACAAGCTGATGGCTTACAAAGACGAGTATGAAGTCGCGCGATTGTTGACCAAGCCGGAGTTTGAGCGCCAGACGCTGGAGATGTGGTCATCGGCCGAATCGATCTCATACAACCTGCATCCTCCTTTGCTGCGAAGTTTTGGAGTCCACAAGAAGCTGAAGCTGGGCTCGTGGTTCCGCACTCCACTGCTGGTATTAAAGCGGTTCAAGGGGCTGCGCGGGACGCCGCTGGATATTTTTGGCTATGCCGCTCATCGCCGGCTGGAGCGCTCGATGATCCCGTGGTATCGCGAACTGATAGAGCAGGTGATTCGAATTTGACGGCTGAAAACCTGCCGCTGGCGCTGGAAATCGCAGCGCTGCCCGATCAGATCCGCGGGTATGAGAAGATCAAGGAACAGAATATCGCGAAGGTGAAGCAGGCGGCCTCCGAAAAACTGGAGGCATTGAAAGCAAGTCTGCGAACCGGAGTAAATGCGGTACGCTGAGAGCCCGCGACCCAGTTAACAACACCTATCCTAAGTTCGCCCTAAGGTCTTGCGCTTAGGGGGACGATCTAAAGAGTAGTGTTGTTGGCATTCATCGAGGAATCAGCATGCTCTTTTTCAAACGCAATGCGCTCATTATATTGGCGGTCACCGGGGCGACGGCGATTTGCGCACAGAGCGTAGCCAACCGTTATGCTCTCATCTTGGAAGACCCTCCGGTTTCGGCGCGATTTGCAACCCGCGAGGCCGCCGAGGCGCCCGCCGGACGAAGCTACCGGCAGCAGATCGAAGCCAGGCAACAGAGTCTTCGCGATGTTCTTGTAGCGCGACACATTACCGTCACAGGGTCGGTTAGCACGCTTTCCAATGCCATCTTCGTGGCCGCGCCGCCAGCACGGGTAGATGAGCTCAAGAGCCTTCCAGGCGTGCAGGGCGTGGTCCCGCTGCGCCGCTACCATCTCAATCTAAACCGGGCGACACAGCTGTTGAACGGTCCGGCAGCATGGAACGCGCTGGGCGGGGCACAGGCGGCCGGCGCGGGGATAAAGATCGCAATTATCGATACCGGAATCGATCAGACCCATCCTGCATTTCAGGACAGCTCGCTCCCCATGCCCGCAGGCTATCCGATCTGCAGTGGATCGGACTGCGCGTACACCAGCAACAAGGTAATTGTGGCGCGCAGCTATGTTCGCCAGCTGGCCGCTGGAAGCGATTCGAATAATCCAGCCGCCGATTCCCGGCCCGACGATTATTCCGCGCGTGATCGTTCCGGGCATGGGACCGCAACAGCCTCATGCGCCGCCGCCGTTTCAAACACCGGGCCTGCGGGTCTGACTATCAGCGGCATGGCCCCCAAGGCGTATCTTGGAAATTACAAAATTTTCGGATCTCCCACAGTCAATAGCAGCGCCACCGATGACGTGATCATTATGGCGCTGGAAGATGCGCTGAACGACCATATGGATATCGCGTCGCTGTCGTTGGGCAGTCCCGCGTTCACTGGGCCGCTGGACACGGGTGCGGCTTGTGGAAATTCCGCTGGAGTGCCATGCGACCTGATTCCGCCGGTAGTGGAGAGCGCAGTGAAGGCCGGGATGGTAGTGGTAATAGCGGCTGGAAACGAGGGCGACACAGGCTTCTCAGCGCCTACCCTGAATACCATTTCGAGCCCTGGCGATGCACCGTCGGCAATCGCAGTGGGCGCCACCACGAACTCGCACTTCTTAACCGAAGGAGTGGAAGTGCCGGGATCGGGCGTACCTGCGAACTTGCAACGGTTAGTAGGCTCATTTGGAACCGGGAACAATCCGATCGGCGCAGTAGCCAGTCCGTTGGTGGACATTACGAAGCTCGGCGATGACGGCTTGGCTTGCAGCGCGCTGCCTGCAGGATCGCTGACTGGAGCCTTCGCTTTGGTCGAACGCGGCACCTGCGACTTCTCGGTGAAAGCCGCCAACGCTCAGAATGCAGGCGCTACGGGCATCATCTTCTATATGGCTGATCAGACTTCGCTAGTCTCACCGAACGTGAGCCCGGCAACAATTACCGCCATTATGATCTCCAATAATGATGGCGTGGCGCTGAAGTCGTTCATCGACTCGAATCCCGGCCACACCGTTTATATAGATGGGTCGGCCTTCGAACAGAGCACTCCTGTCTTTGATCAGCTCGCCGGTTTTTCCTCCCTGGGTCCGTCGGCGGGCAACAACGCTCTCAAGCCGGATCTGGTGGCCACTGGGCAGGAGATATACATGGCGGCGGAAAGTTACGATCCGCTGGGAAATGTGTACAGCTCAAATCGATATGCCTCGGCGGGGGGAACCAGCTTTTCGACACCTTTGGTGTCCGGGGCAGCTGCATTGGTCAAGCAGGCTCATCCGAGTTTCACGCCGGCGCAGATCAAATCCGCGTTGGTAAATACCGGCGCCCAAACTGTTACGAGCGACGACTCGGGTGAGCAGGTGAGTATTCCAGCGCTGGGAGGCGGGAAACTGGATGCTGGTACGGCGCTTCAGACTACCCTCACTGCCAATCCGGCGTCCGTTTCGTTCGGTGTGGTGAAGTCAGTGCCGGTCAGCCAATCGATCCAGCTTACAAACACCGGCAAGGGCCAGGTGAATTTATCGCTCGCAGTGGCGTCAACCAACTCAGCTACCGGGGCCAGTCTTACGCTCGATAAGCCGACGCTCGCCTTGGCCGCTGGCGCTTCAGGAAGTGTGGCACTGACCATCAGCGGGGCGGCGCCTAAGCCGGGGATCTACTACGGGGCGATTACGATTCAAGGCTCCGGGGCTGCTTTGCGCGTTCCTTATCTATTCCTGGCCGGCAGCGGAGCCGTCAACAACCTCATTCCCCTTAGCGGCGATGGCTTTGACGGGACCGTCGGACAACAGATTCCAGATGGAACGATCGCGATTAAGCTGATCGATTCGTCCGGAGTGCCGGTAGCGGGCGCTCCGGTGAGTTTCACTGCCGATAGCGGCGGAAGCTTCGCGAGCGCTGAGTCCGAAACCGATGCGTATGGGATTGCCAAGGCGGTCCCAATACTGGGGTCCGTGCCCGGGAACTATGACTTCACCGCCAGTGCAACCGGGCCGAACTCCGGCGGCCTTTCGTGGGATTTCACGGGCTCCGCTCGCGCCGTGCCTACCATCGCGGCGAATGGCATCCTGAATGGCGCGAGCTTCGAAATGGGGAGGCCGGTGGCGCCAGGTTCCTATATCTCGATCTTTGGAAGCACCCTTAGCGATCTCACCGATTTTGCCACCACCACGATTCTTCCGCTTGCGATCGATTACGCAATGGTGAGCTTCGATGCGGGCAACGTCAGTGCCCCCGGCCGCCTGATCTATGTCTCTCCTGGGCAGATAAATCTGCAGGTGCCGTGGGAATTGCATGGCCAAGGCTCGGCACAGGTAAAGGTGACGATCGATTTCTCCTACGGTCCGGTCGTCACCTTGCAGCTTTCCGACTACTCGCCAGCGTTCTTCGAAAACAGCGGGAATGTGGCCGCGCTGGATTCTAACAATCTCCCGATTAGCGCCGCTAACCCAGCCAAGCGAGGGCAGACCGTCCAGTTTTACCTCAACGGTTTAGGGCCGGTGAACAATCCACCGGCTAGCGGTGAGCCGGCGCCTTCGTCGCCCTTGTCGACCTGCAAGTCGACGCCTTCGGTAACCATCGGCGGCCAGAATGCGACCAGCTCGTTCTGTGGTTTGGCGCCAGGATTCCCGGGACTTTACCAGATTAATGCTACCGTTCCCACGGGCTTGGCACCGGGCCTTCAGCCGATCACGGTTTCTATCGGAGGGCAGACATCGAAGACGTCGAATCTGTTGTTGCAGTAGATGTAACCAAGGCCTGGGTGCTGAATCCTATCACGAACGCATCTGGATTCCCGGCGCTGGTGCCCTTGCCCGGCCCACCGAGGGCGTCGAAGATCGGACCACTTGTATAACCGGTCAAATAGATATTGTTATTGGCGTCAAAATCGATTCCGTAGGCGATTTGGAGCCCATCGCTGCCGAGGTAAGTGAAAAAACTGATCCCCGCGGCCCCCGGCGTCGATGGATTGAACTTGAGAGCGAAGGCGTCCATCGTGTTGTCGTAAGCAGCTTGCAGGGCGTTCGCGGTGGCCGGCAAACCGTTCGACGTGGTGAGACCCGCCACGTAGAGGCTCCCATTCCCATCCAGTTTGAGATCGAACGGCACGTCGGCATTGCTTCCGCCAAAATAGGTGGAATAGACTAGCTGCCCGGTGGAAGTAGCAGGATTGAGAATGCTTACGAAGACGTCGGTGTTGCCACCATATTGCCCTTGCAAAGCATCGCCGGTTACGGGAAAGTTTTGCGATAAAGTATAACCGCTTACGATTACCCGGCCATGCGCATCCAGGATGACGTTGCGCGCTTCTTCCAGATCGCTGCCGCCAAGAAATGTAGAGTAAGCCAGATGGCTGCCTCCGGGAGTGGTATTGATCTGCGAGACGAACGCGTCGCCACCGGAGCCATAGTTAGAGTTAAAGCTAGAGCCGGCGACGGGAAAGTTATACGAATACGTGCCGCCTACGACCCAAATGGTTCCGTCCGATGCAGCGGCAATTCCACGTCCGGTATCCCACCAGGTGCCGCCGAGGTAAGTGGAGTAGAAAAGCGAGCCGGAGCCGGATTGGGTGGGATCGATACCCGACACAAATGCATCCTGGCTTCCGGCCGCGGCCTGAAAGCCATTGACGATGGGGAAGTCAGTGGACTGGGTGCCCCCGGTTACCCACATCCTACCTTGGGAATCCACCGCAATAGCGTTGGCATTGTCGACACCACTGCCACCTAAATAGGTGGAGTAAAGTGGGACCTCGAACAGGTCAAGCTTCATGACAAATCCGTCGCTGGTGCCGTTCAAAGCGGTTTGCGAGGCGTTCACAGTCGGAAAGTCAGAGGATGCCGTGGTGCCCGTCAAATAGACAAAACCGCGTGAATCGACGGTCATCCCACCCAATGAATCGTTACCGCTGCCGCCAATGAAACCGGCGTAAATGATCTGCGCTGCCGGCGCGGCCGTGGGATCGATTTTGGCGATGAAAAGATCTTCGCCACCAGGCGGAGTGTTTCCCGCCGCGGCGCCGGCGGTGGGGAAGTCGCTCGAATAGGTGGTGCCAGCAACGTAGACAAAACCTTGCGCGTCGTGGCCGATGGCATAGCCGATGTCCTGCGAGGACCCGCCGATATATTGCGCTAAGGTAACTACCGGGTCGATCACCAGTTCACGGTCACGGTCATAACGGCCAAGAGCGAATCCGTACGATCCGTCGGCATTCCTGCGGAAACGGCTGGCAACTTCGATTCGCGAACCACTGGGGGAGATCTGGTAAGCAACCGGGCGTTTCAAGGTAAACGCTGCATTCAGGTTGCCATCGCGATCGAGGGTAGGATGGCTGCCGTGAAATGCGAGCCGGATCTGGCGCGGGTCCGCGCCGGGTTTGATCAGGAGGTCATATTCCAACTGGCCCGCATTGCCATAGTAGATAAGGTCGACGCCGCGATAAAGTCCGCGGACCTGAAGCCGGCCATAGTTCGGAACACCCTTCCGCCATTTCGAAGGATCTTTGCCAATGAAAATGCCGGTTGTAGAACGCAGCCTATCCAGACCTTCCACGCTGGCACGGGGATCGGCGCCGGCAAAGTCCAGGCGCAGGGTCTTGCCACCGGCTTGAACTTTCGCGCCATTGCCGTCGAAGACGAATCTTGAACGAGTACCGCGAGCAATGAACTCGTTCGAGCCGATTCCTGGACCAGGCTCGAACCGAAGAGGCGATGCTACCAGTATTTGGGCAGCGTCCGGGAGCGTGGCGCCGAAGAGCGCGATAGCAGTCAGGGACGCGAGAGGAAGAAACAAGCTTATTTTCATTTTTAAAGCGAGTGATGTTTAGGACGTGCCAACTGTCACCCAGGTTAACGGAAAATGCACATACTTAGGGCTGCAGACCTGGCTGACATTACAAAATTTCACAAACTTCGACGGTAGCATACCGGCGTTTCCGGTAACGCTATAGCGGTTAAGGGCGTCTGCCCAAACAAGATGCAGAGAAAAGTTGAGCGATTTACTATCGTTGCGGCTGCGAGCGCGTTGGCGCTCTTTGCGGCCGACGCCTGGAAAACAAAGGACTCTTCGCAGTGGACCAGCGAGGAAGTGACCAAAGTTCTTACCGACTCGCCGTGGGCAAAGGACAAGACTGTGGCGCCGGAAGGGGCCGGGCAACAACAACGTGGTCGCCGTGGCGGACAAGGCGGCGGGATGGGAGGCGGAGGCATCGGATTTCCAGGCGGCGGCTATCCGCGAGGTGGCGGCTATCCTGGAGGCGGTGGTGGCTATCCTGGAGGCGGCGGCTATCCTCCCGGCGGCGGTTACCCCCCTGGTGGCGGAAGCTACCCGAACGGTGGCGGCGGAGGATACCCAAGCGGAGGCGGAGGATATCCAAATCCCTCCATGAACCTCACCATTCGATGGCAGAGCGCTGCTCCGGTCCAGGAGGCGCTGGTTCGCCAGAGAAGCTTGTCCGCCGAAGAAACCAAGGCGCTGGCGGATGCAAGCCAAAAGGATTACATCATCACCGTGGTCGGATTCCGTATGCCGAACCGGCGCAGCAGCAGCCGAAACGTCGATTCGTCCGATTCGAACGACCAGGATCGTGATCGCGACGTGAAGCCCGACTCGAAGAACAATGACGCACTGCGCTCTCGTTTTTTGGACGCGGCTCGGCTGGTTCCCCGGGGAAAGAGCCCGATCTATGCGGAAGATGTGCAGTTTGAAGGGCCGAACGGGGCCAGCGAGATCCGATTCCTGTTCCCCAGGAGTAAGGAAATCTCCGCTGACGACAAAGAGGTCGTGTTTGCTTTCGAACTCGAAGGAGTCAAATTCGAGCACAAGTTTCGCTTGAGCGACATGAGCTACCAGGGGAAGCTCGCTTTGTAACCCAATCGGCCCTCTGACCTGCTGCCACTGGCTTACAATCGAGACATATGCTACTGGTGCGAACCGTAGGCTTGGCGTTGATGCTTGCTGCAGCCGGAGCGGCGCAGAAGCAGCCCTTCGACGTGCAGGCGCTGCTGAAGATCGCGCGGATCGGCGAGCCGCAGCTTTCGCCCGACGGCAAGACCGTCGCGTTCACCGTCCAGACCGTCGATCTCGCGCAGAACACCAAGCCGAAGCAGATCTACCTGGTGCCGACGAGCGGCGGCCTGCCGCGGCAGATCACGACCCAGGGCACCGACAACGAGCGGCCCGCGATGGTCGCCCGATTCCAAGCAGATCGCCTTCATCTCGGATCGCGGCGGCTCGGCGCAGGTCTGGATCATGAACGCGGACGGATCCAACGCGCGCCAGATCACCAATCTCTCCACCGAAGCCGGCGGCGTGCTGTTTTCGCCCGACGGCAAGAAGCTGGTGTTCACCAGCGATGTCTTTCCCGATTGTCGCCGACGACGCCTGCAAAAGCCGCCTGGATGCCGAGAAGAACAGCAAGGTGAAGGCGCGCAGCTACACCACGCTGCTGTATCCGCCACTGGACCGAATGGCAGACCAAGCGGCGCTCGCATCTGATGGTGGTGGACGTCGGACGGCGGTCCGGTGAAGGACCTGACGCCCGGGCGATCGCGACGTTCCGCCGTTTTCGCTCGGCGGCCCGGACGACTACGCCATCTCGCCCGATTCGAAAGAAGTCTGCTATGCCATGAACGCCGACCCGGTGCCCGCCACCAGCACCAACTCGGACCTGTTCGTGGTCCCGATCGCCGGCGGCGAGTCCGAAGAAGATCACACTCAATCCCGGCGCCGATGCGAGCCCGCAGTATTCGCCCGACGGCAAGTGGCTGGCCTATCGCAGCCAGGCGCGCGCCGGATATGAAAGCGATCGCTGGCGGCTGATGGTGCTGGAGCGCGCCACCGGCAAGGTGAACGTCGCTCACCGAGACGCTGGACCGCTCGGTGGAAAGCTTCACCTGGTCGCCCGATTCCAACGCTCTGTTCTTCACCGTGGAGGATCGCGGGCGGCAGAGCATCGAGATGATTCCGGCCAGCGGCGGAGCCACCCGCGTGATCGTCAGCGGCGCCAGCACGCTGGACGACATGCAGTTCACCGCCGACGGCAAGACCATGATCTACACCGGCGCAAAGCGGATCGGCGCCCACCGAGATTTATCGCGCCGCTTCAGCCGGCGGCGCGCCCGTCGCGCTCACGCATCTGAACGACGCGCTGCTGGCGCAATACGACGCTCACGCCGCTGGAGGATTTCTGGGTGGATAGCGCCGACAAGACGCGCGTCCAGAGCTTCGTGGTGAAGCCGCCGAATTTCCAGCCGAATCAGAAATATCCGGTTCTGTTCCTGATCCACGGCGGCCCGGAAGGCGAGTGGGGCGAGAGCTGGACCTATCGCTGGAACGCGCAGGTGTTCGCGTCGGCCGGATATCTGGTGGTGATGCCGAATCCGCGCGGATCCACCGGCTACGGCCAGAAATTCACCGAAGACATCAAGGACGATTGGGGCGGCAAAGCCGTTCGACGACATCATGGCGGTGGTGGATCACGTGGCGGCGCTGCCCTATGCCGACGCGGATCGCATGGCGGCGGCCGGCGGCTCCTATGGCGGCTACATGATCGACTGGATGCTCGGCCATACGCAGCGCTTCAAGGCGCTTGGTGTCGCACGCCGGCGTCTACGATCTGCGCAGCGAGTTCGGCGCCACCGAGGAGCTGTGGTTCCCGCTGTGGGAGTTCAACGGCACGCCCTGGGACAATCCGGAATCGTACGCGAAATGGTCGCCCAGTTATTTCGTGAAGGATTTCCACACGCCGACGCTGGTGATCCACGGCGAGCAGGATTTCCGCGTGCCCTACACGCAGGGCCTGCAGCTTTTCACCGCGCTGCAACTGCAGAAGGTGCCATCCAAGCTGCTGGTGTTTCCCGACGAAGGCCACTGGGTCCTGAAGCCGCAGAACACCGTGCTGTGGTACAACACGTTTCTCGAATGGATCGGGCGAGTGGACCAAGAAGACCTCGGCGGCGGCCGGAGATGCGGTGCGGTAAGACTGACTCACTTTCGCAAAACACTAAGCTTCACGCGGCGCTTCCGAACCGTCTCGCTTCCAACCGAGAAGGCATGTAGATATCGACGTGCCTGCCCGGATTCGAGGTCCGGTATCCTCGACCAAGTACACGCCTGAATAGCGGCCAGCTCCAGTGATGCGGACTGCGTGCCCGCCTGTAATATCGACGGGTCGGCGGCTAGCGTACCACGCGCAGTAACGCCCCGGTCGCGGTTGTTCCACTCACAGAATAAGCTGTCGCCTGGGAATGTAGAAGGCACTCGGGCCGAGAGTGTTGCAACCGCGATAAGGGCAAAGACGACGAGTTTGGCCATTAAGTCGCGATTACCGCGAGGAAGTCGCTTTGTTGTGGTGAACTTCCAGTTCGTTCACGACTTGCGACACGTTAGGTACACGCGCCGCAACGCTTCCCGCCAATGATCGGGCGGCTTGCGAATCCACGTTGCCTTTTAGCGTGACGACGCCATTGTTGACTGAATATTTTACATCCTTGTTCAGCCGATTCTGGACCAGTGCGGCATCGAGATTCTTATCGATGGCTTTGTCGATATCGCTGTTCACCGTTTTCGCGGCGCTCTCGTTGTTCGGCGGCACAACCGCGATTTCGTTTGCCACCACCTCGCCTCCAGCCTGCGCCCTAGCCATAGATTCGGCCCGCATCTTCTCCGCTTCGGAGGGCACTGTGCCTTTCAGAGTGACCACCCCTTTGTCCCGATCCTGTTTCACGCTGACATCCTTGAAGCGCGCGTTGTCGAGCGATGTGTGGATGCTATCTGCAACGTCTGGCGCCTTGGTTCGTTGATTCCCGCAGCCGCCGACCGTTAACGCTGCGCCTAGTAGCAATGCTCCCGTAATAAGTTTCATAAATCCCCTCTGTTGCAGAGCAAGTGCGTGGCCAGCACCGGTTGGTTGTACCGTGAGAAGAAAGTTGGAGTCCAGGGAGGGAGACCTGCTACATCAGCTGCGATGTCCCGACCTCGACTCCTCGAAACAGCCCGGCTGTTCTTGCGCGTAGGCGCGACCGCTTTCGGCGGAGGCGACCCGACCATCGCAATTCTGCAACGCGAGTTCTACAAACGTGACTGGTTGAGCCCGGACCAGTTCGCGATCTCTTCGGGCTTGCGCGACTGACGCCGGGAACCAACGTGCTGGCATTTTGCGCCGCGGCGGGATGGTATCTGTTGGGCGTCCTGGGCGCGATCACGGCCGTGCTGGCCCTAACAATTCCGCCATCGATCCTTGTGATCTGGTTAACCCGGGCCTGGGAGTTGGGGGTGGACTACCCGGCGGCACGAGCCATCTTTGGCGCCATGATCGCCGCCGCCGTAGGAACGATGATCGGCGCCGCTGCGCTGCTGGTGCGGAGGCAATGTACCAAACGAACCTGGCTATCGCCGGTGTTGATCGCCTCCGGAGCGTTTGTGCTGTTTCGTGTGGCCGGCTTGTCGCCGTTGCAGGTCATCGCAATCGCAGCGGTTACCGGCTTCTTCTGGGTGCGGCAGTGAACGTCGTCGTTCTCTATCTGCTGCTGCTCAAGGCCACACTGACTTCGTTTAGCGGCTTGGCATCGCTGCCAATGATCCGGAACGATTTCGTATTGCATTACCACCTCCTCACGGACCGGCAACTGAATACCGCGGTGGCAGCCGGGCGTCTAGGTCCAGGGCCATTGGGTATTTATGTGGTCAGCGTGGGCTACCTGGTAGCGGGCATTCCGGGCGCCTGCGCTGGATGGCTGGCGATGATCACGCCCGCCTTTCTGATTCTTCCGATGCTGCGCTTCCTGGGCAAGCGGGCAGAACATCGGCGTGTAAGATCGGTGGCGCGCACAGTGCTACTGGCCGGTGCGGGACTCATGGCTGCCGCAGCGGCGCCGCTGGCTCGCGACGCTATTACGGGCCCCCTGACCTGGGCGGTTGTATTGGTAAGCTTCTTGCTGATTAGCTGACTCGCGTCGATACGCTATGGATAATGCTGGGCGCGGCGCTGGCCGGGTTTTTGTCATTCCAACTTTGATATACTCAGCGCGGGAACCCCGATTTTCCTATGTCAGACTCACCGCTTAGGGGATATTATCGACGATCACTGCATAAAGTGCCGCAGGATCACCAACCACGCCATCGTTTCTCTGGTGAAGGCGAGCCCGCCAAAGTTCGCTGCCGAACCTGCTACCACGATCATGATTATCGCCACGAGCAAGCTCCGCCCTCCAAGAAAGACCTGAAGAAGCAAGAGCTCTTCAACGAAGTGTTGTCGTCCGTAAATTCAACCCCGGCGGTCGCCGCCGAAGAACCCGCCCCCGAAACGGAGGCTGGCGCCGGGGAAGAAAACCAAGGCACGCACGAAAAAGGCGTGAGCACTTCCTGGGACGCGGAGCAATACGAAGGCAAACACTCCTTCGTTTGGCGTCTTGGCGCGGGTGTCGTGGAACTGTTGGCAGCCGCAATCCGGCGAGCGGATTCTAGATCTCGGTTGCGGCACCGGCCAGCTGACAGCGGAAATCGCGAAACAGGGCGCGCAGGTGGTCGGTCTAGACAATTCGGCGAAAATGATCGGCCAGGCGCGGCAAAATTATCCGGGCCTTTCGTTCATGCTCGGAGACGCTGCCAGCTTCCACTCTGACCGAACCTTTGATGCAGTTTTCTCCAACGCCGCACTGCACTGGGTGAAGCAGGCTGACGCGGCAGCGGAGTCGATTGCACGGGCGTTACAGCCCGGCGGACGATTCGTGGCCGAGTTCGGCGGAAAAGGCAACATCGCGTTCGGTCCTCAGCGCATTGACCCAAGCACTGGGACCGGAGCGGATGCGCGCTGTCCCTGGTATTATCCGAGCATCGGCGAGTATGCCGCGGCTGCTGGAGCGGCACGGCCTGGAGGTACGTCACGCGGAGTCTGTTCGACCGGCTGACGCCACTGGAAGGCGAGAACGGCATGGAAGACTGGCTGCGGATGTTCTGCGGCAGTTTTTTCAAAGGCCAGCCCGCCGAGGAGGCCGCCAAGATCCGCGAGGTGGTCGCTCTGCTGCGGCCGGAACGATATCGCGATGGAGTCTGGACACTGGACTACCGGCGTCTGCGCATCCTGGCGCTCAAGACGGTGTAATCGGCGAGCGGACTAACTCTTCCGCAACTCGTCTTTCAGATCGGTTAGCACTTGATCACGATCGCCCACAGTCAGGTCCCGCTCCAGCCGCCGCAGCGCCACCCCCACAATATCGCGGTGATGCAGCTTGGCGCCCACGCCTTCCGCGTCGCTCAACCGCAGCCACAGCTCATGCAGGCGGTCGACATCTTCCGGCCACAAGCCGCGGCGGATGCGGTCCCAGGTTGACGTAGATGGACGGCCGGTCCGGGCTGATAATTTCGAGCGAAAACGCATGGCGCGGTTCCGGCAGGCTTTCCCACGCCAAGGCCGATCCGCCGCGCCAGTTCCTCGGACGGCATGCGAGCGGAAACGCCGGTCACCAGCCGCGAGACCTTGCAGCTTGGCCGCGGATTGCACCATCGCGTCGAAGGGGTTGACGGCCGGAACCACCAGCAGCTCCACCGGCTTGCCTTCCTTCTCCGCGATCTCCACCACGTGAGCTGAACAGCTCTCTTTCGTAGTCGCTAAAGATCTGATCGTCGGACAGATCGTATTCGCCTGCGCCGGTCGAAATGGTTCGAACCGTCATCACCACGATGTCGTGCCGCCGCAGATTGGTTTTTTGCAGAACCTTCCGCAGGTGCTCCATGTTGTGGTAATCGCGAACGGCCACCAGCACGCAGCCGGGACGCGCATGCAGAGATGTGGCGTTCACCTGGGGTTGATGCTCGAGGTTGAATTCTTCGAGCGGCTTCTTGTCCAGGTGCTGCAGACGTCTCTTGCGCTCGTTGACCCGCTCGGAGATCGTGAAGACGATGAAAAGGACCAGAGTGAACGCCACGCCATAAATCGTCGCGATCTGTTTGGAGAACAGATTGGCGATGGCCACGAAGCCGAGGATCAGCGTAGTCAGTCCCAACCCGACCGGAATCTCCACGCCGCCGATGCGCAGATTGAACGGGAATTTGTATTCCTGATCGTGCCGCTGATAGCGCAGCGCCAGCACGCCCAGCGACTTCAGGAAGAAACTCCATACCACGCCAAAGGCATAAGCCTCGCCCAGCAGATACATGTCGCCGCGGCTGGCAATGATGGTGATCATTTGCAGCAGCGTGATCAGGTTGATGATCCGGTACGTGGTTCCGAAGCGCTTGTGCGGTTTGCGAAACCAATCCAGCAGCACGCCGTCTTCGGCCACGCGGTTCAGAACGCCATTGGCCCCGATCATCGAGGTATTGACGGCGCCCGAAAGAATCAGAATGCCCACGATCACCACAAAGATGTGGAAAGCAAGCTTCAACAGCTCCGGCCCGGCCAGGCGCATCGCCAGACCGCCCAGCAGGTTGTCGGCGTACAGGTTGCGAATGTCCGCCGGGCTGATGATCATACTGGCGAACACCGTGATCACGCCGGTGCAGATCACCGCGTACCAGCAGACGATGTTCGCGGTGATCCGCAGATTTTTCATCTTGGGATAAGCGATCTCGCGATAGACCTGCGCCAGCGTTTCAAATCCGCTCATGGAAAGCAGCGAATGTCCGAACGCGATAATCAGCGCGATCAGCGGAATGGTGGGCCAGACGGTTCCTTTGAACCATCCCAGCGCTTCCGGGCTGAACTGCAGATTGCGCGGCAGCGGCGCGGGCGGGCAGCGTGAATGTTACCGCGCAGCAAAATAGTCAGCGGACACCAGATCACGAACGCGACCACCATGACGGTGGTGATCTGCATGATCCGCAGCGCCTTGCCGCTCGATTCGTGAATGCCCTTGATGTTCATCCACCAGAAGTACATGGTCACGAGCACGGCAAAGAACGCCGCGAAATAATTCACGTTGAAGGGGAACGACTGTCCCAGCATTCTGGCGATTTCGTCCAGCAGGTGTCCCAGAGTACTGGCCGGCGCTGACGACGCTGATAGGTCCGGTGAGGATGTAGTCGAACACCAGCGACGAAACCGACAGCCGCGCCATGAATGGACCCATGCTGTCTTTCACCACGATGTACACGCCGCCGCGCACGAACATGCTGCAGCTTTCCATGTACACGGATCGCACCGCGAAGCTGAACAGCATCACGCCCAGAACGAACCAGGGCGCCGCGGGTCCAATGGCGGTCTCGGCGATGCCGCCGGCGTAATAGGCGGAGGAAGCCAGATCGGATAGGACGATGGATGCGCCACGCCAGAAGCTGATGAAGGACAGAGCTACGGTGGTCGCCACCACGACTTTGGCCGTGGTCGTGGCGGGTTTACTTACGTCCGCTTGACATCGACCAGGCTATTTCCATTCTACTCGGGCGCGCCTCATTTCGCGCTGGGGACACAAGTTATATCCTACGATGATCACATGGGGCTCAGCACGGCCATTCGAATTGCCGAGGAACTTCAGCGCGCGCGGGTTCCAAGCCTGGCTGGTGGGCGGCTGCGTTCGCGATCTGGTTCTGGGGCGCGAGCCGCAGGACTACGACATCGCGACCGATGCGACGCCCGAACCAGCTGATTGAGATGTTTCCGAAGGCGCACTTGGTGGGCGCACAATTCGGCGTGGTCCTGGTGGACGGCGTCGAGGTCGCGACCTTTCGCAGCGATCATTCCTACGCAGGACGGCCGGCATCCAACGGAAGTGAGCTTCGAGACAGATCGCGAAACAAGACGTATTGCGCCGCGATTTCACCATCAATGCCCTGCTGCTGGCAGCCTGCGCTCACGAACTCCGCGGATGCGTTGAAATCCCATGTGGTGGATTACGTCGGCGGCCTGACTGACTTGAGCCATCACATGATCCGCGCGATCGGCGATCCGGAGCAGCGCTTCGAGGAGGACCACCTCCGCATGCTGCGTGCCGTCCGTTTCGCGGCGCGCTTGGGATTTGAAATCGAGCCTGCGACCATGGCCGCGATCCGCAAACTTCACCATCGGATTGCGCGCGTGTCGCCGGAACGTATTCGCGACGAATTGGTCCGGATCCTCACCGAAGGCGGCTGCGCGCCGCGGCTTCGAGCTGCTGGATGCTTCCGGATTGCTCGGCGATGTCCTCCCTGAAGTGGCAGCCATGAAAGGCGTTGAGCAGCCGCCCGAGTTTCATCCGGAAGGCGATGTTTGGACGCACACGCTGCTCATGCTGGAGGGCCTTAAGTCTCCAACCGCTACGCTGGCTCTGGGCGTCCTGCTGCACGATGTGGGCAAGCCGGGCACCTTCCGTGTCGCCGACCGCATCCGCTTCGATGGGCACGTGGAACTGGGCGAGAAAATCGCCCGCGAAATCCTCACGCGGCTGCAGTTCTCAAATGCCGAGATCGAACAGGTGATCGCGCTGGTAGCGAATCATATGCGCTTCGGACACGTCCACGAGATGCGCGAGAGCAAGCTTAAACGGATGCTCCGCATGGAACGGTTCGAGGAGCACCTGGAACTGCACCGGCTGGACTGTTCGGCCAGTCACGGAAATCTGGAGAACTACGAGTTTGCGAAATCCAAGCTCGCAGCAGTCACCCCCGGATGAATTGCGCCCGCCGCGACTGCTCACAGGCCGCGACTTAATCGAGGCCGGCTACGCGCCCGGCCCGGATTTCGCGCGGATGCTGGAGATGGCCGAGGATGCCCAGTTGGAGTCCAGGATACAGAGCACCCAGGACGCGCTGGAACTGGTGAAATCGGCATTCGGGAGTTCGAATCGAGTAACCTGAAGCTATGGGAACGACCGCCACTCTGACTTCAGTGGAAGAGTACCTCCAGACCAGTTATGATCCGGATCGCGAATATGTCGATGGCGAGGTCGTGGAGCGAAACTTGGGCGAGAAGACGCACAGTATCATCCAGCGAAATCTGATTCTTTGTCTTGGCAATCAGTCCAAGCAGTTGGGAATCGCGGTCTTCCCGGAGCAACGCGTCCAGATAAGCTCGACGCGCTTCCGAATCCCCGATGTGACCGTAATAAAAGCAATCCAGGAACAGGGAGAGATCTTTACTAGCCCACCGCACCTCTGCATCGAAATTCTATCCAAAGACGACACCATGCAATACATGCAGCAGAAAATCGACGACTATTTGGGTTTGGGCGTCCCGTACGTGTGGATCATTAACCCACGGAATCGGAAAGGGTACGTCGTCACTCCGGAAGGCATGTTCGAGGCTAAGTCCGGTGTCCTAGAAACAAAAGATCCGGCGATCAGCGTGCCGGTATCGGAGTTGTTCGAATAGTTACTCACGTTCGTCAACTCGCCATTCTCCCGCTGGCCTTGTTACACTTTCACCGTGCCGGCTCCCGCAACTAAGCAGGCCTATTCGCGCGAGGAGGTACGCCGGTTACTCGACGTTTCTGAGCGCCAACTGCGCAGCTGGGAACGGCAGAAATTCGTTTCAGCCAGCGGTTCTTTCACGTTCTCGGATATGCTGGCGCTGCGGACCCTTATCGGACTGCGCCAGAGCAAGATTCCGGCGACGCAGATCCGCAAAGCGCTAGACGCATTGCGCGCACGACTGCGGGATGTTCATAATCCACTCACCGAGCTGAAGATTTATTCGCGAGGAAAAAGATCCATGTGCAGTTCGCCGGTCAGCAAATGGAGCCTCTTTCCGGGCAATTACTGCTGGATTTCGACGAGGCTGAGATCAGCAAGCTACTGTCGTTTCCAGGCCACGCCGCCCGAGGGAACCCCGGAGCCCACAAACACAAGTTGCGGCTCGAGGCTGAACAGTGGTTCGAAAAAGGGCTGGAACTGGAGCAGACCGGAGCACCGATGGAGGAGATCATCGAAGCCTATCGGAACGCGGCTGAGATTGATCCCACTTCCGCCGGAGCTCTGGTTAACCTTGGCACGGTTTACTTCAACGCACGCAACTGGCGCGAAGCTGAGCAGCATTACCGCAAGGCCCTGGAAGTGGATCCCCATTACGCGCTGGCCTATTTCAATTTGGGCAATCTGTACGATGAGAAAGGCGAGCGGTCCGAGGCGCTGACACACTACCTTTCGGCAATTCGCTTTCAATCCAATTACGCCGATGCGCACTACAATGTTGCGCTGCTATACCAATCCACCGGCCAGCCCCTGAAGGCCATGGGGCATTGGAGACTTTACTTGAAGCTTGATCCGAACAGCTCCTGGGCTGTAATCGCCAGGCGGGAACTGGCCAAACTGAAAGATTCCACTATCGTGCGTGGACCGAAGGAGCTCTAGGGAGCTTTTCGAGGAACCAGTCGCGCGCCAACGCGGCGACTTTCTTGAGCGCTCCCGGTTCTTCGAAAAGGTGGCCAGCACCTGGGATGATCTTCAGCTCTTTCTCGCAATGCAACTGGGCGATGGCCTTGCGGTTCAAGTCCAACACCACGGGGTCCGCGCCTCCGACAATCAGCAGCGTTGGGGCTTCTACCTTTCCAAGGGCGGCTCCAGCGAGATCCGGTCTGCCACCGCGCGACACGACGGCGCTCACCAGTTGTGGTAGTCGGGCGGCAGCAGTCAAGGCCGCGGCCGCGCCAGTGCTCGCACCGAAATGACCCAGCTTTAGATTGCCGACTTCGGGATGGCTTGAAAGCCATTTCGTTATCGCCTCCAGACGGCGTGCCAGGAAGGGAATGTCAAAGCGAAGATGCGCCATCTGCAGATCCACTTCCTGCTCATCTGCGGTCAGCAGATCAATCAGCAGCGTTGCCAGGCCTCCTTCATTGAACACATCGGCTACGTAGCGATTCCGAGGACTGTGACGCGAACTGCCGCTGCCGTGCGCGAACAACACCGAGCCCTTTGCCGCGGTGGGTACGCTCAAGTCGCCTTCCAGATGAATCGAATCCACGGTCATAGTGACCGGCACGTGCTCGATTGCCAGACCGGCGCTTCCATACGAACTTTTCGAATCGTTCATACTGCGTTCTCCTTCCGTGCAGGTGTCAACGTGCCGGAGCGTCGCGGGCCGCGGCGGCTTCCAGCAAACTTCGGACTTCCAGATCGGTAATCTGAGGGAACTCGTCATACCACAGGCTGACAGCGTGAAAATCCTGCGGCGCCACAGCGCAGACCACTTCATCGGCCTCCTCACGCAGGCTTCGACAAGTCTCGGCCGCACCCACTGGTACCGCCACGACAATGCGCGCCGGACCGCTTTGCCGGAGTGCGCGCACCGCCGCCCGCATGGTGGAGCCGGTCGCCAGTCCGTCGTCCACAACAATTACCGCCCGCCCGGCCAAATCGGGAAAAGGAACGTCGCCGCGGTAGGCGCGCTGCTGCCTCTCCAACTCGGCTTGTTCGTACACGGCAACGGCATCCAGAACAGGCGTGGAGATCTGCAGTGACTCCACCACGTCGCGATTGACAACCCGGACGCCTCCGCTTGCGATGGCTCCCATGGCCAGTTCCTGGTGGCCCGGCACACCCAACTTCCGCACCACGAAGACATCCAAAGGGGCCTGCAGGGACCGAGCTACTTCGTAAGCAACCGGAACTCCTCCTCGAGGCAGGCCGAGCACAAGAGCCGTTCGATCGTTGGCATAAGACGCCAGCTCAGCGGCCAGATGGACGCCGGCATCCTGGCGATCTCGAAAAGTGCGCCGCATCAGCAAAATACCTGCAAGCCAGCGTCCACTCTGGCAGGGCGCTCGCCACGGCCAGTGTATCCTATAGCTTAGAGGAACACTTTGAGTAGGATCGTACTCGCTTTTCGTAGTTTTTTCGCAATCCTGTTCACCGGAAAACTTCCGGGTGATATTGCTCAGGAGTTCGGATTCACGCAGGTGAAATCACCAACACCCGCGCCCAAGCCTGCTCCTCAAGCGCGTCCATCGGACGGCGCACTGCAGATCCTGGGCCTGCTCCAGCGCGATTCGCGGCTGATTGATTTCGTGATGGAGGATATCTCGGCCTATTCTGACGACCAAGTGGGCGCCGCGGTGCGGACCTTGCACGACCAGTGCCGCGACTCGTTGAATCGCTACTTGCGCCTGGCGCCAGTAATCGATGCGGTGGAGGGGAGCTTCACGAAACTGGAGACCAACGATCCGGCCACCATTAAGCTGCTGGGCAATGTGCCCGTCAGCGGCAAGGCCCCGGGCGGCATTCTGCGGCACAAAGGCTGGCGCGCCGAAAAGATCGACCTGCCACCGACTCCGCCGAGCTCAGAGCGTGACCGTGATCGCTCCGGCGGAGGTAGAAGTCGAGTAGCCGCCGAATGAATATCGGCATCGATCTGGGCACCACCAACTCGGCTCTCGCCTACATCGAACCGGTACAGGGCGAGCTGCCGGATTATCCGGAAATCAAAGTGCTGCAGATCCCGCAGTACGTTGCCCCAGGCCAGGTGGAATCGCGCCGTACCTTACCATCGTTTCTCTTTCTGGGCGATCAAACCTATGTTGGAACTTACGCCCGTGAGCAGGGCGCACTGGTTCCCACTAAGTCGGTCCACTCCGCCAAGTCATGGCTTTCCAATCCCGAGGTGGATCGCATGGCTAAGATCCTGCCCTGGGATGCCCAGGAAGGCGGGCGCATTCTTTCGCCAGTTGAGGTTTCTTCGGCGGTGCTGGCGCATATTCGGGATGCCTGGAACGGGCACCACCCCAACGATCCGCTGGCAAATCAGGATATTGTTCTGACTGTACCGGCTTCCTTCGATGAAGAAGCGCGCGAGTTGACGGTGCAAGCGGCGCGCGATGCCGGCATGGAAAAGCTGACGCTGGTGGAAGAACCTGCGGCAGCCTTTTATTCCTGGATCGCTAATCATCTGGCGCAATCCCAGAAGAGCCTTTTCGACAATCAACTGGTGCTGGTGTGCGACGTCGGCGGCGGCACCAGCGACTTTACGCTGATCCGTGTGCATCGCGATGGCGACCGGATCGAATTCACGCGCACCGCGGTCGGAAAGCATTTGCTGCTAGGCGGCGATAATCTGGATCTTACGCTGGCCTGGCTGGTTGAAGCCAAGCTAAACACGCAGCTCTCCATCCGTCAGCGCAGCGGACTCCGCCGACAATGCGCGGCTGCTAAAGAACGGCTGCTGGCCGACCCGAACCTCAAGAGTGTCGAGATCACCGTGCTAGGAGCGGGATCGTCATTGGTGGGCGGTACGCTCAAAACCGAGATTCTACGCGAGGAGGCTCTCGAACTTACCCTGGATGGCTTTCTGCCTTTCTGCGAGATCGACGAAAAACCAGCCGAAGAAAAACGTAGTCTCTTTCGGGAACTGGGCCTTCCCTATGTTTCCGATCCGGCTATCACCCGGCACCTGGCTGCTTTCCTGAGTGCCAACGAAGGCGCTCGGCCGGACGCGATCCTCTTCAACGGCGGTTTCTTCATTCCAGATATCTGCCAGCAGCGAGTGGCCGACGTGCTGGAGCGCTGGTACGGAAGCCGGCCGTTGGTGCTGGAGAATCGCGACCTCGATCTCGCCGTTGCGGTGGGCGCCGCTTATTACTCATACGTCAAGGCCACTGGCGCAGGTCTGCTGGTTCGCGGCGGTCTTCCACGCGCATATTACGTCGGCGTTGGCGACCACGAAGCGGTTTGCCTAGTACCACGCGGCACCGAAGAAGGACGCACACTGGAACTCGACAGCCAGGATCTGCACCTGGTGGCGAACAAGCCCGTGTCGTTTCGGCTGTACAGCTCGCTGAGCCGCGTCGACGATCCGCCGGGACAGACGCTTGGGCCCGCCGAGACCAGCGACCTTCATCTGCACGCGCCGCTCAATGCAGTAATCCGCTTTGGCAAATCGGGCGAACGGCTGGTTCCGGTGAAGCTGCGCGCGCACCTGACCGAAGTAGGAACATTGGAGGTTTGGGCCGATTCGAAGATCAGTGAACATCGTTGGCGGCTGCAGTTCGAACTTCGTAAAACTGCCACCGCCGCGGCAGGCAGGCCGGCAGCCGTAGTCAGTGAAGAGGCCCTGGCCCAGGCCGAAGCTCTTCTCAATGCCACCTTTCGTCACGGAACGCTGGCGCCCGAGGATCTCCCCGGAAAACTCGAGCAGACCCTCGCGCTGGGACGAAATTCCTGGCCGCTTAGCTCAATCCGCCGCCTGGCAGACCGCCTGCTGGATCTCTCCGAGGGCCGCCGTAAGTCTCCCGCATTGGAACTGCGCTGGCTCAACCTGTGCGGCTTTTGCCTGAGGCCAGGCTTCGGTTTTCCAGGGGACGATTACCGTATCGAGCAGGCTCGGCGAATTTATGCGGCCGGTCTTCAATTTGGCAATCAGATTCAGAACGAGATCGATTGGTGGATTTTCTGGGGCCGGCTGGCCGGCGGGCTGAACAAGAATCAGCAAGTGGATATCTTCCAGCGGCTGTCGCCGGTCCTATTGCCGCGCGGCGCCAAACGGACGCGCGTCAACAACAGCCTCTGGCGCGAAATGTGGCGCACTGCCTCCAGCCTGGAATTGTTGCCTCTTCAAACCAAGACGCAGCTCGGCGACGGGCTGATCGCTCAGGTCAAAAGAGGCGAAATGGTGGATACAAGTCTGTGGTGTCTTTCACGGATCGGCGCGCGTAAGCTCTTCTATGGCCCCATCAATCAAGTGCTGCCTGCGCCGGTTGCGACACGCTGGGTGGAGGCCCTGCTCAAAATCGCGAACTCCCAGGATGCTCTGGTCGCGATCGCAAGACGCACGGGCGATTCCACCCGCGATCTTGCTCCTGCCACGGTTGATCTGGTGCGCCGTAAAATCCCAGAAGCGCTGATTCCGGCGCTGGAGGGCGAAGCGGACGAAGATCTTGGCAAAGTTTTCGGCGAAGAGCTGCCGTCGGGCCTGGTTGCGGCCATAGCGTCGTCACCCATCGCGTTGTGACTGAGGACGCGATCGTCAACAAACTTCGCCGCCTTGCTCCGCTGATCGGAGACGACTGCGCGGTAATCGCGGCGCCCTCCCACGCAGACCTCTTGTTCACCACCGACCTCAGCATCGAAGGCGTGCACTTCACCCGCAAATCGACGGCGGAGCAGATCGGATACCGGGCCGTGGCACGCAGCCTTAGCGACATTGCTGCGATGGGTGGCAGGCCGCTCTATGTCCTGGTTTCAATCGCCCTCGCGCCCTGGACGGACCAGCGCTGGATAAATGGGCTGTATCGCGGGATCCACAAGATGTTGCGCCAAGCCAAGGCGTCGCTTGCCGGCGGAGACATTTCGCACGCCCGACAATTTGTTTGCGATGTGATGGTGTGCGGCGTCGTCGCCAAAGGAGGAGCGCTGCGGCGATCGGGCGCGCGCCAAGGTGACGTTCTCTACGTATCCGGCCCGCTTGGAGGCTGGCGCCACAAGAGCGTCATCGTGCCCCGGCTGGAAGCAGGCCGCAAGCTCGCCGGCAAGGCCACAGCGTGCATGGATATTAGCGACGGCCTGGCGCTCGATCTACACCGGCTGTGCGTGGCGTCCGGTGTCGCCGCCGCTCTCGACACGATTCCGCTGCTCCAAGGCGCCACCATAGGACAAGCGCTGCACGATGGCGAAGATTACGAATTGGTTTATACCGCGCCGCGAGGAGTGCGCGTCCCCGGGATCGCGATTGGAACGATTGTGAAAGGCAAGCCCGGAGCAATCACTTTTCAAGGGAAACAAATCTCAACACATGGATACGATCATTTGCGGGCTATTACAACGATTTCCCCACAATAGCGGCGCAGGGGCCGGCACATTTTCAGAAGCGCAGTGTCGGCGAGTTCAAGCGATCCGACCATCCAGCGTACTGCTTTTGTGGTAAATCTGCCTCGAAAAAACCGCTTGGCCATCGCCAGCAGGCTTAACGGGATCAACGTAACTTCCTGGAGCTTCGAGCGGAGCAGATCGATGTGCGCGTCGCCGAAAAGTATTTCTTCGCCGGCTTCGTCGGGCTGCCGGCTGAATTTCCAGCGCAGGCGGCGTAGGGAGTTCAGAAGCCGATTGTTGCCATAGGTCTCCGCCAGGATGAGTTTCCCGCCGGGCCGCAGCACGCGCAGCAACTCGTCCAGCGCATGCGGATATTTGAGCGTATGATGAACCGCCGCGCTCGCATAAATTAAATCGAACTCTGCATCGCGAAAGCAGCTTAGATCGCTGGCATCCCTGGCAATGCCCTGGACGCGAGTCCCAACTCCGCTTACTGCAGCCCGCCGCAAGGCCAAATCAACTGCAACAGGAGAGAGATCCAGCAGAGTTACATTCGCTCCCTCGCCCGCCAGCATCAAGCCCCAATCGCCGGTCCCACAACCATAGTCGAGAACGCGTTGGCCGCTTACCGATTCCGCCAGCAGAACTTTCAACACGGTGCCGTAAAGGCGTCTGCGCTCATAAATCGATCGGGCTGGGTTAGCCAGATCGGCTGCGAGCGTCTGGCGATTACAGACGAGAGCACTATCGGGGAGGCTCACGATGCCGCGCATAGACGCTGTCGTAGAAGCCGCGCTCCTGATCGGCAGTGATGCTCACTGGAAAATCTATTTCCGCAAGTAGGCGTCGTCTCCGCGAATCCAGTCTTCTCGAGGCGGCGAAAACAAATCGACGGCGATACAATCCTCCAGCGCCTCGGCGCTGTGCGGAACATTCGGAGGAATTTGCAGGACTTCCCCGGCTTTCACAATCTTTTCCGTCCCCGCCAGAACAAACCGCATGGAGCCTTGCTCGATCATCGAGATTTGCTCGTTGTGATGACTATGCTCCGGCACTGAACAGCCTTTTCGAATATCGAGGCGCGCCACGGTCATTGTTTTCCCATGAATCACCTGACGCGTGAACAGTGGATTCATCTGCTCTTTCTTGACTTGGTCCCATTCATAAAGCTGCATGGCGGATCGATTGTATCATGCACGCCTCGCCCGTTGTTATGATGTAGCTTATGCTTCGAGTTACGGCACAGGAGTCTTCATGAAAGGCGTCGTTCTAGCCGGCGGCACGGGCAGCCGTCTGTTTCCCCTAACCAAAATCACCAACAAGCACCTGCTCCCGATTTACGACAAGCCCATGATTTTTTATCCTATCCAGACGCTGGTGGATGCTGGAATTCGAGAAATTCTTTTGGTTACTGGGGGACGCAATTCCGGCGATTTTCTGCGGCTGCTCGCCAATGGCCGCGAATTTGGGCTCAAACACATCGACTATACCTACCAGGAAGGCGAGGGCGGCATCGCCGATGCACTAGGACTAGCTGAACATTTTGCCGATGGCGACAAAATCTGCGTGATCCTGGGCGATAACATCATCGAAGGAAATATCCGCGAAGCGGTGGACGATTTCAAGAAACAGAAGAGCGGCGCCAAGATCCTGCTCAAAGAAGTCACTGACGCCGAACGTTTCGGTGTAGCCGAGCTTCGCGGCGGTCACATCGTGGGCATCGAAGAGAAGCCCAAGAAACCGAGATCGAATTATGCTGTCACCGGAATCTACATGTACGACGGCACAGTGTTTGAAAAAGTGCGGGAGCTAGTGCCGTCGGGCCGCGGAGAGCTGGAAATCACCGACGTCAACAATGCCTACATCCGGGAAGGCTCCATGACCCATGCGTACCTGGATGGCTGGTGGACGGATGCGGGCACCTTCGATTCCTTGCTCCGAGCGGCTAATCTCGTGGCCAAAACACGGCCCGCCAACGATTCGGACGAAGATGCTGCTGATAGCACGGCTCCGGTGCCGCCGGTTTCCGCTTAAATTACGTCCGCGAAATTTTTCCGCAGCTTATAAAACCAGGCGTAGCCGAGCAAGAACACGGCCCCGGCCAGCACCCACAGCTTGATGAGCGGCAGCAATTCCGGGGCATGGCTTTCCAGGAATATCGCTCGATATCCACGCACCAGGACATAGAACGGGTTTTTCCGCAAGAGCGCAAATGCGCCTGCGGGCGAAGTCGACAGGCTCGCCTCCGGATAGCAGATGGGCGTGATGAAAAACCATAGCGTCAGGACGAATCCCATGATCTGGCCCAGGTCGCGTACGAAAACGCCCAAGGCCGCGAGGAACCAGCAAACGCCCAGCGTGAAAAGCAGTTGTGGGACAAGCAATACGGGCAGCCAAACCACCGACAGCGGGAACCGCGCCTCGAATGAGAAGCAACGCGGCGATGAACATTACCGTGCCGAACAACTCCGTCACCAGTCCCGCCACTACTTGGTTCACTGGCAGCGTGTCCAGCGGAAAGATCAGCTTCTTAACGAAATTGCGGTGTTCCAGAATCACGAACGGCGCGCGGCCCGCCGGCTCTGAAAAGCCAGCCAGGGGAGCATTCCCGCCAGAAAATAAAGCGCGAAGCCAGTCGAGCTCTGATCGGGGCCAAAGCGAGTTCGCAACACCACGCCGAACACGAAGAAGTAAGTGGCTCATCAACAATAGCGGATTCGAGAACGGTCCAGAACACGTCGCCGAAAGAGCCCCGATAGCGCGCCAGGATGTCGCGCCGCGCCATGGAGCCGAATCAGCCGGCGGTTCTCTCCATCGTGCGCCAACGGTCCTGAGAAGAAATCCCGGCAACGCACTGCCGGAGCTGGCGCCATCGCAGCTTGCGCGTGGTGGTGATTTCATGATCCAGCACATGAACCTGGCCGGCCGCGAGTCTCGGCGCAATCCGCAGGAAAGGCTGCGCCGCGTACAGTACGCCCAGCCTCCCGGTTGTTGGATGGGCGAAACATAAATCATGGTATCCGCCGGCCTCCGGCGAGGAAAGGCAATCGAAATATCAAACGCCGCCGTTTCACCCGGCGTCACATCTCGCGTGGCAGCGGAAGTCCATTCGCCTTCCAGAATGAAGCGATTGTTTCGGGATCGAAGAATTGCCAGCCGAGCGAAAACGTTCTCCGGCTTCCAGGTTTCGCCGGAGCAGTTTTCCAGCGATACGTGCATTCGCAGCGCTGAGCCCGCTGTGCTTGAACCAGGGCATCGCGGTATAGCGCGCTGCTCATTGATACAGCCATGCCGGATGGCGCTCGCGCACCGGACTTGTCTTACGGCCCACCGCGTAGATTCCATCGCCGCGCAGGTCCTGCGAAAGCTCGATAGCGCGCCAGCAAATGTTTCACCCACTGCGTGCTTCCGGTTTGGGCTCGTCGCGGAACGCGCCGGTATCGAGCAGCGTGACTTCGAAGCCGGAATCGACGCAGCAGCAGCGCGACTTCCGCGGCGTGTATTCGCGATTGTGCCGCGCCTCCGGTTCCTCGCCCATCCGCACGCGGACGAATGTAGGCCTGGAAGAAACCCGGATGATAGCCTTCCAGGATGGCGTAGATGGCGCGCAGAGACGCCAGGTTTGGCGTCGTGAGCACCAGATGCCCGCCCAGTTTTCAGAATCCGGTTGATTTCGGCCAGCATGTGCATCGGATCGGCGGTAAGATGCTCGATGCAGCTCGCAGCACAGGACGGTGGAGAAGTACTCGTCGTCATAGGGGAATCGGTCTTGCTCCGCGTCGAACAGTTCGATGTCGCAGCGTAAATTGTTCGCCTTCGCTCGACGTCGCTCGTCCGGTGCTCGATGCGGCCGGCCGGTCCGAAATAGCAGCCTCGAACTTCGCCATATCCCAGCCGCGCTTTTCAGGGCCGGGGTGATTTGCAGATATGCGCCCATTTCGAGAATGCGATCGCCGGGTTCGCCTGGCGGCGTGATCGCCAGCGTTTTTTCCAAGCGGGTCAGATGCGTTTCGACATAGCTCTTCGCGCGGCTGGGTCGGGCGCCCAGGAGACGAATATATTCCGGCTGCAACTGTCACGGGCGGCGGCTCGGCGCGGCCGGGTCGGGCGACGGCTCGTGCTACCGACGTGGCGAGGCCGTTGGGGCGATCTTATGCCGCGTTAGCGATTTGCTCCAGAAACTCGGCGTATTTTTCGCGCACCTTGGGCCAGGCGCATTCCGTCTCCACCCATTCCCGCGCTCTTGCGCCCAGTGCGAGCGAAATCGGAGCGGCTCACCAGCAGATTCAAGTACTCGAACAAGTGATCTTCTTCGCTCTGGTCCACCGGCGCTTTTAGACAGATGTATCGGAGGCAATTCGCAGAACGATCCGACCTCGGAGACAATCACGGCCTTGCCCAACCCCAGCGCGCGCATGAGCGTTCCCGAATTTTCTCCCACTGTTGGATAGCGCAGGTTCAGAACGATGTCGCACGCGGCCAGATACCCTACGAAATCGTCGAATGGGCATGATAACCGAGCACCCGAACATGTGGCCGCCAGGTCGAGCGAATGAATGAGAGACTCGAGCGGCGAACTCGGGATGCGGCTCGCCCACCAAAATCAGCTTGGCTTTCGGTTCCACGCGCACCAGCCGGCGGAACGCGCGCAAGAGATTCGGCGATGCGTTTGTACGGTTTCAGAAACCCGAAGATGCCGATAAGCGGCGTGGTCTCGTCCAGTCCTAGGCGGTGACGGAAGTCCGTGCGGTTGGCTTCCGGGATCCAGGCGCCATGCGGAATTCTCGCAACCGGCCCATCGAAGCCGGCGCTCCGCAAGTTCCGATTCCACCATGCGCACTGTGCACAATGGCGGCTTTCGAGCGGCTCAGCAGACGGCGCAGCATCGGCAAACCATCATAGTCCGGTCCGACTTCGAGCGCCCGCACGCGCTGGGCATATTCGAGCGCGGCCTGGTCGCCTCCTGCGGCGACGGCGCGCATGTAGGCATCCCAGTCGCCGCGTTTGATGGTGAGGTCGGCGATCAGATGATGCAGGTTGGCTTCGTGGATCACCGACCACGCCGGGATGCTCGAGCGCGGTCTCGTAACAGAAATCGTGATCGGCATTGTTGCCGATCTGATAGAGCGCGACGTCGAAGCGGCCTGGATCGAAACGGGCGGGCTTGGAAGAAAAATTTCCACGCTCCACGAGCTTGCCGAGTTCGTCCAGCAAAGCCGCGGAGTAATCGGCGATACCGCTCCGGGCGGGCGGCAGGGGAGAAAAGAAAGCGAGCTGAATTGGCACAGATGATCGCGAAGAGCGCAAATTTATCTGCACCAGCTCCATCGAGAACGTGCCCAGCGCCAGCGGAACGCGCACCAGAGCGGGGGTGCGCGCTGCGATCCTTCAGGAAGAACACTTCGAAGCTGATGTCGGACGGCGGGCCCTTCGCCGATGCGGTTACGCGGTCCGCTTCCACCGCGTTTGTCGGCCACGCGGAATGTTCTGCGTGCCGCACGAACTCCACGCGGATATCGTATTGCGCTCCCAGGAACACGGTTTGGGTGGGCGGAATGCGGCCCTGGCTCAGCTCGCGCCGCACGTAATACAGAAACGTCCAGCGCGTCGCGTGCGCAGGCGAGGCGGAGATCTTCAGCTCGGTCTTGCCTCCCACCGCGTCTCGCGGCGTGGCTGTTCCGTGCTGCTGGTCGAAGGTAATTTTTTCATCGATCTTCTTGGACCCGTGCTTGGTGGTGCGTAGAAATTCGCCGGAGCAGAATTCCGGCGATGCTTCCGAACGATAGCGATCGGAAACAGAGAAGCCTGGGACTCCGGCATCGAGAATGAACTTGAAGATGCAACCGGCCTGCCGCGTCGGGCGCCGGTTTGGAACATGGTAGCGCGCAGTTGCGCTTCGCCCAGGCTGAGGCCGCTCGGCCAATTGATGTTGTAGCGGAGTTGTTCATTCTCGAAGACGGGCGCAGCGGCCGGCGCCGCTCCGGCGATCGCCGCGCCACAGGCATCAACGCGGGGGCGGATTACGTCTTTGAGGATAATTCATGCATAAGGTCCGGCCGAGATCGTTCTCTTCGCCGGTGCCAGCGTCCGATTTGTTTCTCCAGCGACGGCATAATACAGATCCAGAGTCTTGCCGGCGGTGTTCTCCCAGCTAAACATGGCGGCGCGTTGCATGCCCAGGCGTTCCATGCGCATGCCGCAAGTTCCGGATTCAGCAGCAGGTCGCGCATGCGCCAGCGCGATCTCGCCGGTCCGAATGCGGATCGAATAGAAGCGCGGCGGAATCGGCCACTTCGGGCATGGCGGACGTGTTCGAGCAGGCCACTGCGCGGCCGCACGCCATGGCTTCCAGGATCGGCAATCCGAAACCTTCATACAACGACGGATAAACAAACAAATCGCAGCCTCCGTATAGCTGGCGCAAGTCCTCGTCGGACACAAAGCCCGTGAAGTGAATTCGAGCGGAAAGGCTGGATCGCTTGGCTGCTGCGAGAGGACCGTGGAGGCATGCCAGTTTTCTTTGCCCACAACCACAAGTTGATGGGGCAACTGCGGATGCGCCGTGTATTAATTTCTCGAAAGCTCGAATCAGCCGCAGGTGATTCTTGCGAGGCTGCAGATCGCCTACCGTGAGGATATAAGGAGCGCGCAGTGCCGAGATGATGCCTGCACTGATCGCTGCGCCAATTCTCGAGCCATCGGGCCGAAAGGCGGGCGCTACGCCATTGGGAAGAACGACGATTTTCTCTTCATCCAGCCGGTAAGCGCCAGAATGCTCCGCTTCGAGAATTCACTCGGTCGTAATCACGCGCGCGGCGGACCGTACCGTCCGACTTACCGTGCACCGCAGCTGAAGTGCCCGAAAAGGAGTGAAGTAGTCGGGATGCTCCAGGAAACTGACGTCATGCACGCTCACCACGATGGGTGTCGAGCAGAACATCGGCGCGGTATACTGCACATGCAAGAAGCTTGGGGCGGTCTTGACGCAGCTTGCGTGGAATATCGAACCCCAGCCGGATAAATGGATTCACGGCCACTGGTGCTTGAAAAAGCGATCGGGCACGTCGGCTTGAACGGATCTGGCCGCGAAAATAGGTAATGAAATCGGCTTCGTGATCCAGGGCTGGCGAAACAATGCAGTAGATTGCGAACGTATGTTTCGTTCCCTGTAAGATGCTGGCCGATCGCGTGAGCGTCTACCGAAAAGCGCATTTGCCTTCTCCAGTATAGAGTGTTTTCCCTTGCCAGACTCGTCACGGTTCCGCCGGTTAGACGCTTGTTCTACGGGAGACTGTTTCCAAGGCCAGAGAAGTTGTCGTTTCGAAAATAGGATCCAAAGATCTCCACGCCGCCGGCCACGTATATCGCTCTTCAAAGACCCGGCGGCCCGCCGATCCGATTCGCAATCGATCTTCGGGCGAGTGAGCAACCTGGAAACAGCGCTGGCAAAGGATTGCGGTTCATCAGCCAGCAAGAGATTTGTCTCATGGGCGCAATCGAGTCCTTCAGCGCCCAGAGTGGTGGATACCACGGGTGTCCCTGCCGCCCAGGCCTCCAAGATTTTGACGCGTGTACCGCTTCCGGCGAGCAAAGGAATTACGGCAATCTGGCACTCTGCCAGGACAGCCACTGCATCTTTAACAAATCCTGTCACTTCAATCCGCGGTTGGCCGGCCACCAAGGGACGAATCGCGTCCGGATTCTTGCCGACGATTTTCCACTTCAATTCAGGCCAGCGCGCTTCGAGGATGGGCCAAATGTTGTCGCGAAAAAATCGGACCGCTGAAATATTAGGTGGATACTCGAGATTACCGCTGAAGGCGATCGCCTGTTGTTCCAGGCGGCGCGGTAGCGGGATCTCCGGCAGCGCATTCGGGTAAGCCACGACGTTCGCGCCGGGGGCGAGTCGTCGCGCGATTTCGCGGTCGGAAGTTGAAGTTGCCAGAATGGCATCGAACTTGGGCAGCCAGCTGCGTTCCAACGCCACGGATGCCGCAGCAAATCGTCTCAACGCCCAGGCCCGAAATGCCGTCTCGGAAGCCGCCATGCTGCTGATGCCATTCTGACTCGATGTTATGTAGATCGAGCACCACGCTCAGTGAATGCGGCCTTACCTGTTCGACATAGGGAGCGCACCAAAAATGCTCGATGATCGCGATTTCATAGTGTCGGCCGGTTAGTAGCTTTTCGAGCCGGTACCCAGCTCCGGAAAAACGATCCACCAGAGGCGGCCGGTCCCGCGCGAGCCGCCATGCATTCCGCACCGCCCGCGCTGCAAATCGTTTGGAATGACGAGGCAGATCGATCACGTCCAGCCGGTCCACTCGGCCGGGTGGAATTGCCAAGCTTGGATGGGCTTCACCGGCCTGGCGAAATACTACGGCATGCACGGCGTAGCGGCGCGCCAGATACTCCAGCAGCGACGCCGAGCGCAGGGCTCCACCCCCAACCAGCGGGTATGGCGGTTCCGGCGACAAGAAAAGTGCCTCAGGCTTTTTTCCGGAAGCGCTCTGCGGCCTGTCCATAAACCTCTCTAGTGAGCTGGGCGGTTTTCGTCCACGAAAATTGGGCCGCTCGAACCAGCGCCCTTTCTCGTATTAGCTGGAGTTGGTGAGGATTCGCCAGCAATGATTCCAATGTTTGTATCCACACCTGCCGATCGCGAGGATCCAGCAAGATTGCCGCGTCGGCCGGCAACTTCGGAAATTGCCGGATCATTGGACGCGATCATCGCCGCGCCGCACTGCATTGCTTCCAGAACAGGCAATCCGAACCCTTCATAGTAAGACGGATACAAGACAGGCCTGAGCGTTTGAATAAAGCAGCGGGCAGCTCTTCCTCAGGCGTGAACCCCAGCAGGTGCAGGCCTGGCTCAGGCGAAATCTCAGGAAAATCCGCGCGGCGTCGCCCGGCCAGAACCAGGTCGATGGGATGCTTCTTACGCACCTCACGCCAGACTTCGAGCAAGAGACTGACGTTTTTTCGGGGCTCGAGAGTGCCGACATACAGGAAGTAGGGTGGGTCGGCTCGCGTCGCGGGTGACAGGACGAAAATGTCTCGCGGCCGCCAGGGGCACCGCCACTACGCGCCCCGCTTGCAAATGAAAACGCTCGATGGCCTGTTTTCTCACCGCTTCGGAATGCGTGATCACCATGCTCGCCAGGCCCAACCTCAGCAACATGGGAGTCCGGCTGCGCACGCGGTCCGCTTCGGCGTGCCAGGAGGAATTGATCCACGGCGACAGATCATGAAACGTCATCACGCTGGGACGAATGGGCAGATACGGAACTGCAGAAATCGGTTCCGTGGAAGACATCGATTCCCAGCCGCGACATCTCGCCCTGAAGCCCCCATAGCCACCATCGCCGCGCCAACAGATTTCTTGGTCCAAGGCCGCTTTTTAAGTTCCGTGGCGCGTTCCTGGGGCCCTCGAAAGGCTGATCGGATAGCAGCCAAAATTCGTCTTCCGGGAAACTGGCGGCTAGCGCAAGACTCAGCTCTTCGGTGTAGCGCCGGGAGCCGCCGCTCGAAGTGGTCAGGGGAGTCGCGTCCAGCGCGATCTTCATCATTCGATGATAGTGGTAAATATCAAGATGCCAGCGAGACCTGGCGCAAGGCCTGCGTTAATGCGCCCTCCCCACGGCAGGATCGGGTGGGCGTATTATTATCAAGCATGACCAAAGAAGAGATCCTGCTTGCTCATCGTGACTATCTTTATCCTTCCGTTTTTCATTACTACAAAGAACCGCTGGTAATCGCTAAGGGCAAAGACCAATACGTCTGGGATGCGGACGGCAATCAGTATCTCGACTTCTTCGGCGGCATTGTTACCATCAGCGTCGGCCATTGCAACGACGAAGTGAATCGCAAAGTCCATGCGCAAATGGATCGGTTACAGCATGTCTCCACCGTGTTCGCCACCGAACCGCAGGCGGCGCTCGCCAAGAAGCTGGCGCAAATTACCCCGGGTCAAAAGTTGACGAAATCGTTCTTCACTAACAGCGGCACCGAGGCGAACGAGACCGCCATCCTGACCGCGCGCTGCTACACCGGATCGACGGAAATTGTCGGATTGCGCTATGCGTACCATGGCCGCTCGTCGATGGCGATGGCTCTTACCGGCCAATCGAATTGGCGGCTCGGGCCGGTCACTCAGGCCGGTATTGTACACGCCGTGAATGCCTATTGTTATCGCTGTCCCTACGGCCTTTCGTACCCGTCCTGTGGCGTGAAATGCGCTCAGGATGTCGAAGAAGTAATCCGCACCACCACCTCCGGAAGGATTGCCGGATTCATTGCGGAGCCCATCCAGGGCGTGGCCGGATTCGTCACTCCACCGAAAGAATACTTCCCGATCGTCGCCGACATCGTTAAAAAGTATGGCGGACTTTTCATCAGCGACGAAGTTCAGACCGGCTGGGGCCGGACCGGCGGAAAGTGGTTCGGAATCGAGCAGTGGGGCGTGCAACCTGACATCATCACCAGCGCTAAGGGTCTCGGCAACGGCTCGCCCATCGGCCTGACGATCGCACGGCCTGAAATCGCCGATTCGGTGAAGGGCGCCACCATCTCGACGTTCGGCGGTAATCCAGTCACCACCACGGCCGCCAAAGCCGTGATCGATTTCATCGAGGATCACAAGCTCTCCATCAATGCCGCCGAGGTGGGGGCCTACTTGCGCAATAAGCTGAACGAGCTGAAAGATAAGCATCCCATCATCGGCGACGTGCGCGGTATGGGGCTGCTGCAGGCCGTCGAATTGGTGGAAGACCGCGAGACCAAGAAGCCCGCCACCGCTCTCATGCCGGCCCTGATGGAGGCGACCCGCGAAAACAAGCTGCTGGTGGGGAAGGGCGGTTTCTTTGGCAACGTGCTGCGAATATCGCCGCCGCTGAACATCAGCAAAACGGATGTGGACGAATTCGCGCGGCTGCTGGATGCGAGTTTCGTGAAAGCGCAATCGGCGCTGGCAGTCGCATAAAGGAAAGACCATGGACGAGCGAGCATTTTACAAAGAATCGCAGACTACGAAACCCGCCACCTTGAACTGTCCCTTCTGCCGCGGCGCGGAAAGTTATGAATTGCGCTGGCTGGTCCGGACGAAGGTGGATCGCCTGCCCGGCAATGCCGACGAGCGTGATCGTGCCAAGTTCAAGAAGGCCGCCAGCTATATGGTCTTGCTAGATGACAAAGTGATGTGCAAGAACATGCGCTGCCGCAAACGTTTCGACATTTCGGGCGTCAAGACCACCGCTTTCATTTAGGACGCCCCGAGATCCCCGCTATCTTCCGAAGGTAATGTTTGAATCCGCCGTGAACTTGCGGTAGTTGTCGTAGTCCACGTCGTTCTTCACCAGCAGCGCTCCCTCCCGGGAACGAAGCTCAAATTGGAGCGGCAGCAGGTAATCGACGTCCCCGATCCGGCTGTATTCGTAATCCAGCGCCAGGCTGACATCCTGAATCGGGAAAGACGGTGGAACGCTGTCCGGATGAAGCGTAATGCGGTGCACCAGGCGTCGCTGAGCATCAATGAAAATGAGTCCGTGATATCCGGTCACCAGATCCAGCTTTCTTTCCGGCACCTTAATGTGATAGTTGGATTTGGAAACTGGTACGCGATAGGAATACACGTGCATCTTTCGCCCGCGTAGCGTGAACCAGTTCTGCCAGGCAAACTCAGTTTGTGTGTCAGCCGAGAAGATTGATTTCAGCACAGACCCAAATTCGCCCGAGGACGAAGCGCCGGTCAGTTGCTCATGCGGAATGCTGGCCGGCACGCCATTCAGCTCGATGACTTTGTAGTTTTCCAGATGTTCGAAGTAAGTGAGCCGCTCGACGATGATGTCGATGGGCCGCCAGCCGCTCTTGCCGTTGAAATCCTCAAACCGGCGCGTCGTCTGCGTGCAGATGAAGTTGGGTAGATCTTTCTCGTGATCCAGAGCATGCTCGGTGGCCTCTGCCAACACCCGCTTCTGCTCGCTCGTGTCCGGCGGCTCCGGCGATTGGGCGCGCGCCGTCTGTATGGCCAACACGGCCGCCAATATTCCCACGGCTGCTGAGCTACACTGGCGCGAGATGCCGGTCGAAATTCGCCCTCTGGACGCACACGATGCCGAAGCCTTTTGGCAGTTCCGCCTAGAGGCGCTCGAGACCGAACCGCTGGCCTTTGGTGCATCGGCCGAGGAACACCGCGAAACCACCGTCGAAGCCTTCGCCGCGCGCCTCAATGCGCCGAATTCGCAAAACTTCGTGTTCGGAGCTTTTGCCGATGGGCAACTGGTGGGCACCGTCGGCTTCGCGCGCCAGCAGAATCGTAAAGGCTCCCATAAAGGCCGGATTTGGGGCGTGTACATCAAAAAGGACCACCGCGGGAAAGGCATCGCTCGACAACTATTGCGGGCTGTGTTGCAACGCGCTAAAGCGCAACCCGGTTTGGAACAGGTAACGCTTACGGTCGGCCATAATCAAGCGGCGGCAAAAAGACTTTATGCGTCCGCGGGCTTCCAGGTCTTCGGCCACGAGCGGCATGCGCTGAAGGTGGGCGAAGCCTATGTCGACGAGGACCACATGGCGATTCATTTTCGAACGCCCGGCCATCAACCCGGATAAGCTCGCTCGATAATCGCCCGAAAATTGACATTCGCGGGCAGAGTACCATACCCCCGGCCACCCTCGTTGGCCAGCCGCGTGGCGCAAAACGCATCGGCGACCTCTGGAATAGTGTGCCGGATCAAGAGCGAGGCTTGTAACGCCAGCGCCAGACGCTCCGCCAGTCTGCGCGCTTCCAGTTCCGTAGCAGCCTCAATCAGGTCCTTCTCCAGACGATCCGTGAAAGCATCGAAACGGCGATCGGCCCCGCGCGCCAGCCGGATCTCATCGCCCACACTGGCTGCCGCATCCGGCTCTTTCTTGACCGCCCGCAGGATGTCCAGGCAAATCACATTGCCGGAGCCTTCCCAAATCGAATTCAGCGGAGCTTCGCGATACAGCCGCGGAAGTATCGATTCTTCTACGTAGCCGTTGCCGCCCAGGCACTCCATCGCTTCATTCACCTGCGATGGCGCACGCTTCGAGATCCAGTATTTTGCGACGGCGGTTCCCAGGCGGGCAAAACCGTGCTCGGCCGCGTCGCGCTCACGCGCATCGAACGACCTGGCCAACCGCATCATCAATACCGTTGCCGCTTCCGACTCCAGGCATAGATCCGCCAGAACATTCTGCATCAGCGGCTGCGCGATCAACAGCCGGCCAAAAGCCTGTCGATGCCGCGCATGATGAATGCCTTGCACCAGTGCTTGCCGCATCAAAGCGGCCGAGCCGATGACGCAATCCAGCCGGGTGTGCTGGACCATTTCTATGATCGTGGCCACGCCGCGCCCTTCTTCGCCAATGCGCCGCGCCCAAGCCCCGTTAAATTCCACCTCGCAGGACGCGTTCGAACGATTGCCCAGCTTGTGCTTGAGCCTCTGGATGTGAAATCGGTTGCACTCCCCATCGGGAGTCCAGCGCGGCAGCAGAAAACAGGTCAGCCCCTTAAGCGCCTGGGCCAGTACCAGGAACGCGTCGCACATAGGCGCCGAACAAAACCACTTGTGGCCGGTAATCAGATATTCGGAGCGTGATTGCGTGCCCTCGATGTTCTCCGCCAAAGTGATATTCGCCCGCACATCGGAGCCGCCCTGCTTCTCCGTCATGGCCATGCCGATCAGCGCGCCTGATTTCTCGGTCACCGGCCGGAAACTCGCATCGTACTTTCCGGAAAGGATATGCCGCTCCCATTCGCGCGCCAGATCCGGTTGCTTGCGAAGCGCCGGAACCGAGGAATAGGTCATCGAAACCGGACAAGTGTGCCCGGCCTCCGTTTGGGAGGCCACCAGCATCAGAGCCGCTCGCGCCACATGGGCCCCGCTCTGCGGTTCGCGCCAGGGGAGACTCGCCAGGCCATGCCCGATCGACAAACGCATCAGATCGTGCCAGGCGGGATGGAATTCCACTTCATCCAGCCGATGGCCGAACCGATCGTGCGAGCGGAGGACCGGCGGATTCTCGTTGGCCTGAAAGCCCCACCGGATGCTCTCTTCGGTGCCCGCCAGGCGTCCGAATTCCTTGACCTGCGGCTTAGCCCAACCGGCTCCCTCGCGTTCCAGTGCGGCGGCCAGAATCCGGTCGCCTGTGAACAGATTGTAATCCACCAGAGGCGGAGGCTGGTTAAGAACCTCGTGAGTGGCTTTCGTAGAATCCAGCGCCAGTTTCAAAGGGACGTCTCCATCGATTCTATCAAGTTGCTTTCACTAGATTCGGCAGATTTGCATCAGTCCATGAAACCTTCCGGTCCAAAATCTGATCAATCTTAAGCACCCGTCGCGGAACCGAAATCATGAAATTTTTGCTTCGACCTGAAAATCTTGCCGAACCAAAGCTAGGGTAGATTACTAGGTTCAGTGCTGACAAATAGTTAGCGCAACCGGGCGTTACGGTAACATTGCGTTAGACTTAGCGCTCCTTGGTTTTAGTACTCCGCACACCCTGGCCACGGTGGCATGCAAACTGCCCTTCTCGCGAGTGGAGTTAATAATACAAATGACCCGGGAAGAATACGGCAGCGCTTATAAGAGAGGCTACAACCTGACGGTCCGTTTCCTTGTTTCGCGAGGACTCACCTATGATGCGGCGCAGGAAACTGCGCAGGCTGCCTGGGTGAAGGGCTGGGAACGGCTTGGTCAGTTGCGCGATTCCAATATGGTTCTGACGTGGATGAACAGCATCGCGCTCAATATCCATCGGAGTTGCATGCGTCGCGAGCCTTTCTTGCAGACGCTTCCCGAGCTCGCCACACCACCTAAGGTGAACTTGGCCGCTATTGATGTACGGCGCATTTTGAAAACCTGCAAGAAGAACGATCGCATGGTTCTCCAGCGCCATTACCTGGAAGGCTATAAGGTGCAGGAGATCGCCCGCGCCCATGGCTGGACCGAGACCGCAGTTCGAATTCGTTTGCTGCGCGCCCGTCGCGCTGTCGGCAAACGTTTCGCGGCGTGAACTAGCAATTGGCCTTGCTAGGTCAGGGGCGGCCGTTTCGGAGGCGTGCCGCCCAATAACTTTTTTGTAATCTTCTTAACATCCAAACCTGCCAGATAATATTTTTTGCAATTCCGCTGCAATTTGATTTAGCATAGAGGGTCATACAGGACTAACTGGATGGCCCAGATCTTCCACCGCAGCGTAAATTCAATCGCCACCCTGAGCATTGTTGGCGCCGGTCTAGGAGCGGGTCTGCTCCTCGCATTTGCCTATTCGATGGACCGGGGGCACTACATCACCGACGTTAAAGTCGTCAAGGATCAGCCCGTCCCCTTCAGCCATAAACACCACGTAAGCGATGACGGCATCGATTGCCGCTATTGTCATACGTCGGTGGAGACATCATCCTTCGCCGGAATTCCAGCTACCGAGATCTGCATGAGCTGCCACTCGCAGATTTGGGCCAATGCTGAAATCCTGGAACCCGTGCGCGCCAGCTTTCGCACCGGCGAATCGCTGGAGTGGACCCGTATTCACGACCTTCCTGATTTTGTATACTTCAATCACAGTATTCACATCAACAAAGGCATCGGCTGCAACACCTGCCACGGCCGTGTGGATCAGATGCCGCTGATGTACAAAGAGAACACGCTTTACATGAACTGGTGCATCCAGTGTCATCGCAATCCCGAGAACTATGTGCGCCCGCGCGACCAGGTCTTCAACATGGCCTATGAACCGCCGGCGAACCAACAAGAGCTGGGCCAAAAGCTCGTCCAGGAGTATCACATTCAAAGCTTGACTGACTGCTACACGTGCCACCGATGAACGAAAAACCCGCTCTTGATCTAGACAAGATTCGGGCTCGGCTGGAATCAGCCCAGGGACCGCTTTACTGGAAGAGCCTGGAAGAGATCGCTGAAACTGACGAATTCAAGGCCTTCCTTGAAGATGAGATGGCCATCCGGACGCCCGATTGGCTGGAACCCGCCAACCGCCGGAATTTCCTGAAACTGATGGGCGCCTCGCTAGCCTTGGCGGGAGTAACGGCTTGCACCAAACAGCCCAAGGAAACCATTGTCCCTTATGTCCGACAGCCGGAGGACTTTGTCCCCGGCGTGCCCCTCTACTATGCCACCGCGATGCAGATGGGCGGCGTCGCGACTGGGTTGCTGGCCACCAGCCATCTGGGACGTCCCACCAAGATTGACGGGAATCCCGATCATCCCGGCAGCCGGGGCTCTTCGGACTACTTCCAGCAGGCCTCGGTTCTTACGCTCTACGATCCGGACCGGGCGCGCGCCGTTACCCAAAATAACCAGATCAGCAGTTGGGTTGCATTTCAGGCCGCTCTCGCCTCCGTGAAAGCCGTTGCGGCCGTTAAGAAGGGTGACGGTTTCAGGCTTCTTACCGAAACCGTGACGTCGCCCACCCTGACCGATCAAATTAACGGGATTCTGAAAGAGCTTCCCGGCGCCAAGTGGCATCAGTACGAGCCCTGCGGGCGGCATAACACCTATCGCGGAGCCATGCTGTCGTTTGGCCGGGCTGTGAACACGATTTATCACTTCGATCAGGCCGACGTGATCGTTTCGCTGGACGCCGACTTTCTTTCCTGCGGCCCCGGCAATCTGGCCTACGCGCGCGACTTCGCCGACCGTCGTCGCATCCTCACCAACGTCACCCACAGCCCCCAGCCCAAGGAAGATTTGCAGGAAGGCTACCAGGAAGGGCCGATACCGTCGCGTCCGAATCAGTCCGCCGGTTATGCCGACCAGAATCGCGGCCCGGTGGTTCTGCCGCCGCAAGTGCAGGCGCAAGGCAAGCCGGCCGGCCAAACCACCATGAACCGGTTGTATGTCGTTGAGCCCGCCCCCTCCCCGACCGGCGGCATGGCCGATCATCGGTTCGTGCTGCGAGGCGGTGAAGTTGCAGCCTGGGCCGGCGAGTTAGCTGCGGCTCTAGGCGTCGGCGGTGCGCAAGCTGGCGGAAAATACAAGGAAGTCGCTGCCATTGCGACCGATTTGCAAGCCCACAAGGGCGCTTGTGTGGTGGTGGCTGGTGAACATCAGCCTGCCTATGTCCATGCGCTCGCGCATGCCATGAACCAGGCCCTCGGCAATGCCGGCAAGACGGTGACCTACACCGAGCCGATTGAAGGCAATCCGATCGATCAAACAGCATCTTTGCAGGAACTGGTCGGCGACATGAACGCCGGGAAGGTCAGCTCGCTGCTCATTTTGGGCGGCAACCCGGTCTACAACACGCCCGTTGATTTGAAGTTCACCGAGGCTCTGAAGAAGGTCGCTTGGCGGGCTTACCTCGGACTTTTCTACGATGAAACAGCCGCGCAGTGCGTCTGGCACGTGCCGGAAGCGCATTACCTCGAGTCCTGGGGTGATGTCCGCGGCTTTGACGGAACTGTCAGTTTCGCGCAGCCGCTCATCGCTCCTCTTTATGGCGGCAAGAGCGCCTACGAAGTGATCGCGACCCTGGCAGGGCAGCCCGATAAGACCTCTCACGACGCCGTTCAGGAGTACTGGCAGAAGCAGGCCAGCGGCCCGAGTTTCGAAAGGTTCTGGCAGAAATCGCTGCATGACGGCGTCGTTGCCAATACCGCGCGGCCAGCCCTCAGCGTAGCGGCTAAAGCGCCTGGGGCAGCGCCGGCTCAAACAGCGCAAGGGCTTGAGATTCTGTTCCGGCCCGATCCAGCTATCTGGGACGGATCGTTTGCCAACAATGGCTGGCTGCAGGAGCTGCCCAAGCCCCAGAACAAGATGACCTGGGACAACGCGGTGTGGATCAGCCCCACCACGGCCACTCAGCACAACCTCAACACCGAGGATCTGGTGGAACTGCGGTACCAGGGCCGAACCGTCACGGGTCCAGTGTGGATCATGCCAGGGCACGCCAACGACAGCGTAACCGTGCATTTGGGATTCGGCCGGACGCGCGCTGGTCAGGTCGGAAATGAAATTGGATTCAACGCCTACCTGCTCCGCTCCTCAGGCGAGCCTAACGGCGGCTATGGCCTGGATCTCGCTAAGATCAGCGGCCATCACACCTTCGCCACCACGCAGCATACTCAGACCATGGAAGTGGACGAGCCGGTTCGCGTCACTACCCTCGACGAATACAAGAAGAATCCGCAATTCGCGGATATGAAAGAAGGCCAGCAGGCCCTGCCTCAGTATTTGACCTTGTATCCCGATTATCGGTATCAGGGTTACAAATGGGGCATGACCATCGACTTGAACACTTGCGTCGGATGCAGCTCCTGTGTCACCGCTTGCCAGTCGGAAAACAACATAGCGGTGGTAGGCAAGATCGAAGTAGCGCGCGGGCGAAACATGCACTGGATTCGCGTCGATCGCTATTTCAAAGGCAACTGGGACAATCCGGAGCTCTATTATCAACCCGTGCCTTGTATGCAATGCGAAAATGCTCCTTGCGAGCTGGTGTGTCCGGTCGCGGCCACGGTCCATAGCGGCGACGGCATCAATCAGATGGTGTACAACCGCTGCGTAGGGACGCGCTATTGCTCCAATAACTGCCCCTATAAAGTCCGCCGGTTCAACTTCTTGCTGTACTCCGATTGGGACACCCAGAGCCTTTATCCGCTTCGCAATCCGAATGTGACGGTGCGTAGCCGCGGTGTCATGGAAAAGTGCACCTACTGCGTTCAACGCATTAATGCCGCCAAGATCCAATCCGAAAAGGAAAACCGCCGCATCGCCGACGGCGAGATTGTTCCCGCGTGCGTCCAGGCCTGCCCTACCAAGGCCATCGCGTTCGGCGATATCAACGACCCCAAAAGCCAGGTGGCGCAGCTCAAAGCGCAAGCCCGGAATTATAGTTTGCTGGAAGATCTGAATGTGCGGCCCCGAACAACGTATCTCGGGAGGCTGCGAAATCCGAACCCGGACATCGAGAAAGGCTAGAGCTTGAAGACGGAAGAATTAGATCAAAGAGCGATCGACCCTGGCCCGGATAAGATTATCGCTCCGGGGTTCGATTACGCAACGGTCACGGACAAGATCGCCAACACCGTCCTGATGCCCGTCGAAAAGACGCCGCCTCAGTGGTGGATTAGCCTGTTGATCGCCTTCACCCTGATGCAGGGTCTCCTGGTGGCGTCAGCGTGGCTGCTTTACAAGGGCGTCGGCGTGTGGGGCATCGTCATTCCTGTCGCCTGGGGATATGCAATTGTAAATTTCGTATGGTGGATCGGTATCGGCCACGCCGGAACCCTGATTTCGGCCATTTTGCTGCTCCTGAAACAGGACTGGCGCACTTCGATTAACCGCTTTTCGGAGGCCATGACGCTGTTCGCCGTCGCGCAGGCAGGCATGTTCCCCATTCTGCACATGGGCCGCCCCTGGCTGGGCTATTGGCTGATTCCCTACCCCAGTTCCATGTGGATCTGGCCGCAGCCCCGAAGTCCGCTGGTATGGGACGTGTTCGCGGTGACCACCTATCTTACTGTCTCGCTCCTGTTCTGGTTTGTAGGCTTGGTCCCCGACATGGCCACCATGCGGGACCGGGCCAAGCAGCAGTGGCAAAGGGTCGTATTCGGCATGCTCAGCATGGGCTGGCGAGGGTCGGCCAAGCACTGGTCGCGTTACCAGATGGCCTACCTGCTCTTAGGCGGTTTGGCGACGCCGCTAGTGGTCTCAGTTCACACCGTCGTGAGTTTCGACTTCGCGATTAGCCTTCTGCCCGGCTGGCATACCACCATCTTCCCGCCCTACTTCGTCGCCGGCGCCATTTATTCCGGCTTCGCGATGGTGATAACTCTCGCAATTCCCACGCGCAAGTGGTTCCATCTCGAAGATCTGATCACCACCCGCCACCTGGATGCCATGGCCAAGTTGATGCTTGGCACCGGTCTGATTGTCGGATACGGCTACATGATGGAAGCCTTCATGTCGTGGTACAGCGGCAATCCGCATGAATTGTTTATGTATCATAACCGCGCTACTGGCCCTTATTGGCCTTTCTTTTGGGCTTTGATTCTGTGCAATATCCTGATCCCGCAATCGCTATGGTCGCGACGGGTACGGCAAAATATCCCGCGCCTATTCTTTGTTTCGATTGTGGTGAACATCGGCATGTGGCTGGAGCGGTTCATCATCGTCATCACCAGCTTGCACCGCGATTTCCTGCCTTCCTCCTGGGGAATGTATTATCCGACCCAATGGGACTGGGCGGTCTTGCTTGGCACCATCGGCTTCTTCCTCACGCTGATGATTCTCTTCGTGCGCACGCTGCCGTCAATCTCGATCTTCGAGGTGCGTGAGGTGCTGCATCATCTTGCGCCGCACATATTGGAGGATTCGCCGAAACCGGCTCACGGGGACTGATATGAACGAAACGTTTTGGGATCGGCACGGTATCCACGGCCTAATGGCGCAGTTTGAACAGCCTGAGCAGTTAGTCGCGGCTGCTAACCGTGCCTACGCCGCGGGTTATCGCAATATGGACGCCTACTCTCCCATGCCGATCGAGGGTCTGGCGGAAGCCATCGGCTTCACCCGCCATTGGGTCTCGGCGGTTGTTCTGGCAGGCGGATTAGCAGGCTGCATTGGTGGGTTTTCATTGCTATGGTGGATTGCTGTAATCGCTTATCCGCACAACGTCGGCGGCCGGCCCTTCGATAGCTGGCCGGCATTTATCCCCATCACATTCGAATGCACCGTCCTGCTGGCGGCTCTCAGCGCCGTTCTCGGGATGTTTGCCATGAACAAGCTGCCCATGCCGTATCATCCCGTTTTCAACGTGGCATCTTTTTCTCAACGCGCATCGGTGGACCGATTCTTCCTTTGCATCGAGGCCGATGATCCGAAATTCGATCTCATCCAGACCCGGCAGTTCCTCGAGGAGCTCAACCCGGAAGAGGTGGCCGAAGTTGAAAAATAATATCGCCATCTCTGCTGCCCCCCTGCTGTTGCTCGCCTTGACGGGTTGCCGCGATGACATGCATAACCAGCCGCGCTACAAACCGCTGGCCGCTAGCGCGTTTTTCGCCGACCATCGCTCCGAGCGCCCGGAGGTGGAAGGAACCGTGGCCCGGGGCCATTTACGCCTCGATACCGCCCGCTACACCGGAAAATTCGATGGCGAGGATATTGATCAGTTTCCCATCCCCATTACCCGCGCCGACATCGAGCGCGGTCAGGCTCGCTTCAATATTTATTGCACGCCCTGCCACGGCCGTTTGGGCGACGGCAACGGCATGGTGGTTTTGCGCGGCTTTCGCCAAGCGGCGTCCTATTACAGCGAGAAGCTCATGAAAGCGCCCGTGGGTCATTTCTTCGACGTCATGACCAACGGCTTCGGAGCCATGCCGAGTTATGCTTCCCGCGTCGAACCGGACGACCGTTGGCGGATCGTCGCCTACATCCGCGTTTTGCAGGCTAGTGAATCAGCCAGGTTGAGCGATGTGCCGGCCGACCAGCGGCAGAACCTGAAACTCGAGCCCGCCCCGAACGGCCTGTCGCAAGGCGATACGCCACCTGCGCAGCCGGGCCAACCCAATCCAGGAGCCGTACGATGACGCCCAGCGAAACTCTACTTCCGCGGATGGACCGCATCCAGCGCAATTCGCTGGTGGTCGGCGTCGTCGCTTTGGCCGCCAGCGTCTTAGGTCTGTTCCTGGACGCCGCCCATTTCTGGCAGTCTTATCTGTTCGCTTATATCTTCTGGAGCGGTCTGGCCCTCGGTTGCCTGGGCGTGTTCTTCCTGCACAATGTCGTAGGCGGCAACTGGGGCGTCTGCGTCCGGCGCTTCGTGGAGTCCGGATTGCAAACGCTGCCGCTGATCGCTCTGTTCGTGATTCCGATATTTTTCGGGATGGGCACGCTTTATTCCTGGACCCATGCCGATGTCCGCGCTCATGATTTCGCGGTCGGTCATAAAGCCGCGTACATGAACGTGCCGTTCTTTATCGCCAGAACCATTTTTTACTTCCTGATCTGGTTCTTCTTCGGCTTCCGGATTCTTAGCATGGCCAACGAGCATGACCGCACCGGGGATCCTGCGCTCTTCCGGCGCATCAAGGGCGCCAGCGCTCCGGCCCTGCTGATTTTCGTCCTCACCACCACTTACGCCTTCATCGACTGGATCATGTCACTCGAGCCCAACTGGTATTCGACCATCTATGGCTGGATGTTCACTGTCGGCGAAGTCATGCTTACGTTCTCCTTCTTGATCGCCATCCTGGTGATCCTCTCCAAATACGAGCCGTTTGCTGGTTTCTTGCAGCGCCAGCATTATCACGATCTTGGTAATCTGTTGCTGGCCTTCACCATGCTTTGGGCCTACATGTCTTTTGCGCAGTTCCTGATCATCTGGGCCGAAAATCTTCCCGATGAAATTCCCTGGTACGTTCGCCGCTTCAGTGGTGGCTGGGGCTATGTGGCGTGGTTTATCGCCATCTTCCATTTCTGCGTTCCCTTCTTCCTGCTGTTGATGCGCTTTGTTAAGAAGCATCCGGAGCGGCTGCGGGTTTTGGCTATGTGGATGATTCTCGTGCGCGTGGTGGACGTCTTCTGGATCATCGAGCCGGCCTTCCGCCAGCATGGATTAGAGATTTATTGGACCGATATCGCTGCCTTGCTCGGCTTGGGCGGAATCTGGATCGCTTTCTTTATCCGACATCTTAAGGCCCGGCCCTTATTACCGGCCAACGATCCGCGGGACACTTATTCTCTCGCCCGCGTGCATGTGCATGGACACTGACATGGAACACCCCGTAGAACATCCCGTAGCACCCAGCCCCAATGGCGCGGGCCACGAGCAGCGCGAAGTCAATGTTCGTTTCATCGTGGTGTCGCTAATCACGCTCCTGATCGGCACATTCATGGTTTGCCTTCTGGTAATTGGAATTTTCCAGTACTTCCACAACACCTATCTCCCGCCGCAGGCCACCTACGTCCAGCCTCCGCTGCCCCCGGAGCCGCGCGTGGAAGAGAAGCCGTACTTACAATTGCAGAATCTACGGACGTTGGAGGATCACGTCCTCAGCACTTATGCCTGGGTAGATGAGAATGCAGGCACAGTGCGAGTCCCGGTGGATAAGGCCATAGATATGGTGGCGCAGAAAGGCCTGCCGTCCCACAATTATATGGACGACATCACCGCTGGCCGAAATGCCCCAGCATCGCCTCGGCAATCGCAACAAGGAAATAGCAATGCGAAGTAACCGAAGTTGGATTGTAGGATTCCTTTTGGCGGCGGCTCTCGCTGCGCCTGCTCTCGCCCAGCAGTATGGCCTGCCCGCTATGGTCCGTGGCGTAGGAATCGATCAGAATCTCAATGCCCAGATCCCACTGGATCTGATGTTCAAAGATGAGGCTGGTCAATCTGTACGTTTGGGCCAGTATTTCCGCGAGAAGCCGGTGGTGCTCGCGCTGGTCTATTACGAATGCCCCATGCTCTGTGACATGGTATTGAACGGCCTGACACACAGCATGGAGCAGATCACGCTCAACTTAGGTTCCGATTTCGACGTCGTAACCGTCAGTTTCAATCCCAAGGAGACTTGGCAATTGGCGGCCGCTAAGAAGGCCAACTACGTCGAAAAATACAAGCGCGCAGGGCGCCGCACAAGGCTGGCACTTTCTAACTGGCGAGGAACAGGCGATCAAGAAGTTGGCCGACACAGCCGGCTTCCACTATAAGTACGATCCGATCACCAAACAATACGCGCACGCCAGCGGCATCATGGTCCTGACGCCGGAAGGAAAGATCGCACGTTATTATTACGGAATCGATTATAAGCCCCGGGATTTTCGCCTGGGCCTGGTGGAAGCCTCCGAGCACAAAATCGGATCGCTGGCCGACGAGGTCTTGCTGTTCTGTTTCCACTACGATCCGATGACCGGTAAGTATGGACCGATTATTCAGAATGTGACCAAAGTGCTTGGCTCGGCTACCGTGCTCGGGCTGGGAGCTCTGGTGTTCTTTTTGATGCGCCGCGGTACTGATGCTGAACCCAGGAGGCCGGCTTAAGCAATGCAGTTACCCCTGTTTCCCGAAGCTGCCTCCGCCATCGCGAGTACCGTCGATTACCTCTATTTCTACCTCACAGTTGTGTCGGTAGTCATGACGGCGCTGATATTTGGGGCGGTGTTCTTCTTCGCGATGAAGTACCGGCGCCGCTCCGAGCATGAGATTCCACCGCCCATCCACGGCTCTTTGAAACTGGAGATCGCCTGGTCGGTCCTGCCTTTCCTGGTAATGTTGACCTTCTTCTGGTGGGGCGCTCAGATCTTTTTCGCCAACGCCAGTCCCCCGCCCGACGCCATGGATATCTATGCCGTCGGCAAGCAATGGATGTGGAAGATTCAGTATCCCGAGGGCCAGCGCGAAATAAACGAGCTGCACGTCCCCATCAACCGGCCGATCAAGGTCACTCTCGCTTCCGAAGATGTGATCCACAGTTTCTTCATTCCGGCTTTCCGCGTGAAGCACGACGTCGTTCCCGGCCGCTACGACATTATGTGGTTCACTCCCACGAAACCTGGCCGGTACCACCTTTTCTGCGCCGAATACTGCGGCACCGAACATTCCGGCATGGTCGGATGGGTCACCGTGATGACCGAGAACGACTATGAGAACTGGCTGGCCGGCGGCGGAGTCGGAAGGGACCATGGCGCAGCAGGGCGAAAGGCTGTTCGGCCAATTGGGTTGCGCCACCTGCCATCAACTCGATCAGCAGGGCCGCTGGCCCAATCTTGCGCGGAGTTTATGGCTCGCGCATCCAGTTGCAGACGGCCAGACCGTCCTGGCTGACGACGCCTATATCCGCGAGTCGATTCTGAACCCCAACGCCAGGCTCGTGGCAGGCTACCGGACTGATGTCATGCCGACCTTCCAGGGCCAGATAACCGAAGAACAATTGCTGCAATTGATCGTGTACGTTAAGTCTCTGGCGATCACAGGGAGCCCCGCCGGTATCCGAACGATCCGGCGCTGCCCCGGGCGGAGCGGCGACAACTGAAAACCCAAACACGGGTGGAAAAAAATGAGTACTGTTTTACAAGATCCACGGGCGGTGGAAACCCCCAATTACCTGAACCAGGAATACGGCTGGAAGTCGTGGCTCTTCACCAAAGACCATAAACGCATCGCCGTGCTCTACATCATCTCGATCACCGTGATGTTCTTCATCGGCGGGATCTTCGCCAGCCTGATCCGTGTCGAATTGCTGACCCCGCAGGGCGACCTGGTGAATTCCGATACCTACAACAAGTTCTTCACCATGCACGGCATCGTGATGGTGTTCTTCTTCCTGATACCATCCATCCCAGCCACGCTTGGAAATTTCTTCGTGCCGATGATGATCGGCGCCAAGGACTTGGCCTTTCCGCGTATCAATCTGTTGAGCTGGTACATTTACATCGCTGGCGCGGCCTTCGCTCTGGCCGCCATCGTTCTGGGCGGCGTGGACACCGGCTGGACGTTCTACACGCCTTTCAGCAGCACGTATTCGAACACGTTCGTCATCACCGCCGCGGTCGGCGTGTTCATCGCCGGATTCTCGTCCATCCTGACCGGGCTGAACTTCATCGTCACGGTGCACAAAATGCGCGCGCCCGGCATGACCTGGGGCCGGCTGCCGTTGTTCGTGTGGGCCAACTACGCCACTTCGCTGATCCAGGTTCTCGGCACGCCGGTGGTCGCGATCACGCTGGCGCTGGTGGGCCTGGAGCGGGCCTTCCACATCGGCATTTTCGATCCCGCCATCGGCGGCGATCCGATCCTGTTCCAGCACATGTTCTGGTTCTATTCGCATCCCGGCCGTTTACATCATGATTCTGCCGGGCATGGGCGTGATCAGCGAACTGGTGACCTGTTTCTCGCGCAAGGGCATCTTCGGTTATCCCTTCATCGCCGGCTCCAGCCTGGGCATCGCCATCATCGGCTTCCTGGTATGGGGCCATCATATGTTCGTCACCGGAATGTCGATGTACGCCAGCCTGTATTTCTCGCTGCTGAGCTTCCTGGTCGCGGTTCCCTCGGCCATCAAAGTCTTCAACTGGACCGCCACCATGTTCCGTGGATCGATCAGTTTCGACACGCCCATGCTGTACGCGTTCGGTTTCATCGGCCTGTTCACTATCGGCGGCTTGACCGGCCTGTTCCTGGCAACTCTGGGCGTGGATGTCCACGTGACCGACACCTACTTCGTCGTGGCCCACTTCCACTACGTCATGGTGGGAGGCATGGTGCTCGCCTACCTGGGCGGCATGCATTTCTGGTGGCCGAAGATAACCGGGCGATTGTATCCGGAAGGCTGGGCGCAAATTCGCCGCTTGCTGGTATTCGCTGGATTCAACCTGACGTTCTTCCCGCAGTTCATCTCCGGCTATCTGGGCCAGCCGCGCCGCTATCACGCCTATGCGCCCGAGTTTCAGGTACTGAACGTGATGTCCACCGCCGGCGCTTCCGTCCTCGGCCTGGGCTACATTATTCCGCTAATTTATTTCTTGTGGTCGCTGAAATACGGCCCCAAGGCCGGCAACAATCCGTGGCGCGCCAACGGACTGGAATGGCAGACGACTTCGCCGCCGCCCACTTTCAATTTCGAGACAGACTCCGATCGTGACCGAAGAAGCATACGCTTATGCAGCACATCAAAAGGAGGACGCACGTTGGCTGACACGCACGGCGCGGTTGCAGAACACGCGGAGCATTCGCCGCATCTTCGGCATCATTTCGACGACATGGAGCAGCAGTTCGACTCCGCCACGCTCGGAATGTGGGTGTTCCTGCTCACGGAAATCATGTTCTTCGGCGGCATGTTCGGCGCCTATACTGTATATCGCGCCATGTATCCGGGGGCGTTCGCCAGCACCAGCCAATACATGAACCCGTTGTTCGGCGCCATGAACACGGCCGTCCTGATCGTCAGCAGCTTGACCATGGCTCTGGCCGTCCGTTCTGCTCGCATCGGTGCAGCAGAAGGCGCTCCAGCTCTTTCTCATCCTCACCATGATCTTCGGACTGGCATTCTTGGTCATCAAGGGATTCGAGTATCACGAGCATTGGGTGGACATGAAAGTCCCGCTCATCGGCGGGCATTGGGACTATAGCGAAGCCCCACAAGTTCGACACGTCGCAGGCCCAAATCATGTTTTGCTTCTACTTCTTCATGACCGGTTTCCACGCCCTGCACATGGTGGTTGGCGTGGGCCTCATGACCACGATATTCGATCATGGCGCGCAAGGGAACGTTCAGCCCGCAATACTTCACGCCAGTTGAAATCAGCGGCCTGTATTGGCACTTCGTCGACATCGTCTGGATTTTCCTGTTCCCGCTCCTCTACTTGATTGGACGCACCAAGAAACTCATATAACTGTATGCACTCCATTCCTTCTGTTCGAACCTACGTCACCATCTGGGCGATTTTGACGGTCATGACGTTCGTCACCTACTACGTCGCTCAGATCGAACTGGGCGCGTGGAACATCGTCGTCGCTCTGCTGATCGCATTCTTCAAGATGATGTTGGTCATCTTGTTCTTCATGAACGTCAAGGCCGACAGCCCTCTCACGAAACTGTTCGCCGGCGCAGGGTTCTTTTGGTTGATCCTGCTGCTGGGACAGTTCTTCGTCGACTACCTGTCCCGCAGTTGGATGCCCGAAGGCAAGATGTGGTAGTTTGCTAGCGGACGTCTTTCAATGTCCGCAGATCCGACAGGTCCGCTGCCAGCGCATCGCGATCGTGCGATTCCAGGGTGTTGCCCTTCATAACGTCTTTTAGCTCGTCAATAGCCCCGTCCAGCTTGCCTTTGTCGAAATGCCCCCGGCTCAGGTCGCGGTCGAATTCCGACAGCTTTCGTTGTACCTCCCGGTAGCGATCCCGCTCCTTCTGCTTAGTGGCTGTGAAATCGGCAGCCCGCCGCAAATCGTCCTGCGCGCGCGCCACCAAGTCCCTCGCCCGCCCGTACTCCTGGCCGAAAACGGATAAAACCGTACCCGAAATTGCTCCAAAAAGCAGCGTTTTGGCCGCTGCGCGCCTCGAAAACATCGTATTTGTCACGTCTTTTTGCCTCCTCCTCCGTCTCTAGTGAGACTCCACGCCTCGTAAGTTGTTGCATCGAGGTACTCTGGAGAGGTGTTTAGACAAACTTTTGTGCTTCTTTTCTCAGCCGCCGCCTTCGCCGCCGACCACCCGCTCACGCTGCGGCAGGCGGTGGAGATTGCTTTGAAGGAAAATCCGGACTTGGCGCTGGCGCGTCTGGACGAACAAAAGGCGCAGGAGAGCGTGCGCATCGCCAAGGACCCCTTCGTTCCGAAACTATACGCCGGCAGCGGGTTAGCCAAGGTATGGGGGTATCCGAGCAGCATTGAGGGCTCGGCACCGTCCATCATCCAGGCGCGCACGGATATGGCCCTTTTCAACCGGCCCAAGAGCTATGAACTGGCCCGGGTGCGGGAAAACGCTCGGACGGCGGCCATATCCACGCAATCGAGGAGCGACGAAATCGCCTATCAGACGGCCTCGCTATTCCTGGATGTTCAGCAAATCATGCGAAATGTACAGTCCTTGAAGCCCGAGACCGAAAGCCTGGAGCGAGTCAGCCAGGCGGTGAAGCTGCGGGTGGACGAGGGCCGCGCGCTTCCTATCGAAAACAAGCGTCTGGCGGCCGATTTGGCGAGGGCGCGCCAGCGTTATGACGCTGCCACCGGTGACGTGGAATATGCCGAGGCGTCGTTAGCCGTAGTTCTGGGGTATCCAGCGGGCGATCGCGTACAGCCGGTAGACGAGGAGCGCGCCGCCACCGAGGTACCGTCCACCGAACAGGCGGCGCTGGCGGAGGCATTCGAAAACAGCAAGGAACTGCGGCGCCTGGAATCCCAGCTTCAGGCCAAGGGATTCGAAGTTCATGAGTACCAGGCAACCCGGCTCCCGGTGGTCGATCTGGTGGCCCAGTATGCGTTGTTCGCGAAGAGCAACTACCAGGACTTTTTCAACCATGTGCAGCGAAACAACGGTGAACTGGGCGTCGCGATCACCATTCCGCTACTGATCGGGACGGCTTCCAAGGGTCTGGCCTCGCAAGCGCAGCTGGACATACTGGAGTTGCGGACCCAAATGAACCAGACCCGCAACCGCATTCAACTGGACACCCAAAAGAGCTATCAGGACCTTCACAAGGCCGAAGCCGCGCAAAACGTGGCCCGGCTGGATCTGGATTATACGCGAGAGCAGGTCTCGGTGCTGCTGGCACAGCTCAGCGAAGGCCGATCTACGGAGCAGCAGGTGGATGACGCGCGTCTCAACGAGCAGGAAAAATGGATTGCTTTCTACGACGCTCAGCACGGCGTCGAGAAAGCCAGGCTGTCCTTGTTGCGACAAACCGGAACTTTGCTGGCTGCTTTGAAGTGACAATAACCGAAGGTCCTGGTACCAGCGTTCTGCCCGAAACGATGGTTTTGCAACTCCTGTTACATTGCAACCGGGTCGTTAGTGTTTTAGTGTGTAGATAGCATGTCTACGAAGCGCGTTCCCTTACTGTTGGTAATTCCATTACTCTTCTTGCTTGCGGCCTGCAATACCGATCCGAAAGCGGCCAGCAGGAAGTACGTCGACAATGGAAACAAATATTTTAACCGCGGCAAGTACAAAGAAGCCTCGATTATGTATCGACGGGCACTTAGTAAGGATGCGCGTTATGGCGAAGCATGGTACCGGCTCGGCCTGACTAACATGCAGTTAGGCGTCCCTGCCGAAGCAGTTCGGGCCTTTAGCCGCGCGCGCGAACTCGACCCCTCCAATACGGATGCGGTGGTCAAACTGGCCGATCTCGAACTGCTCTTTTATGTTACGAACGGACAGTCGTATCGGCAGCTCCTGTCGGACGTGAAGGAACTGGATCAGCAGCTACTCAAGAAAGATCCCAAGTCTTATGACGGCTTGCGCATTGCGGGTTATCTCGCCCTGATAGATAAGGATGTGAAAACCGCGATCTCGAAATTCGAAGCAGCCAACCAGATCAAGCCGGACCAACCGGAGATGGTTCTGTCACTGGTGCAGGCGTTATTTGCGGATCGGCAAAATGACGCCGGCGAAAAATACGCCAAGCAGCTGATCGAGAAGCAGAAGACTTACGGCCCCATGTATGACGCGCTGTATTACTACTATGTCCGTAACAATCATCCCGAGCAAGGTGAAGAGCTGTTGAAAAAGAAGGTCGAGAACAATCCGACACAAGGGCCGTATGTACTTCAACTGGCGCTGCACTACTACATGACCAAGCGGCAACCGGAAATGACCGCAACGCTGGCGCGACTGACCTCCGACAAGAAGACTTACCCCGACGGGCATCTTGAGGCCGGTGATTTTTATCTGCGAATCCGCGATCTGAATGACGCCCTGGCGCAATATGATCTGGGGCAGAAGGAGGACGGCAAGAATAAGCGGACCTACCAGAAGCGCATGGTGGAAGTACTCGGCACGGAAGGCAAGCACGACGAAGCCGCTAAGATTGTTGACGCCCTGTTGAAACAGGACCCCAAAGATTCAGATGTGCTCGCGATGCACGCCTCCTTGCTTTTGCAGACTGGCGATAAGAAGCAGATTAAAACGGTAATCAATGAATTACAGCCGCTGGTTGCAAAGTCGCCCAAGAACGCGACGCTGCACTACAATCTCGCCCGAGCCTATATGGCTCCTAGCGACAGCCAGAATCTCGACCAGGCCCGAATACACTTTCAGGAGGCCATCAAGTTTGAACCGCGGTATACACCCGCTAAAGTAGCATTGGGCGAGTTGCAATTAGCGCGTGGAGATAATTCCGCAGCGCTGCAGACGGCCGAGGACATTATAAAAACTGATCCGACCAACCTGGCCGCCCTATTGATGCGTACCAACGCTCTCATGCGGTTGGGCGAGATTCAAAAAGCTCGAGACGAGATCGCCGCCGAATTGAAGTTGTATCCGAAATCAAACGACGTGGTGTTCCAGCTGGGCCAATTGGAGTTTTTCCAGAAGAACTATAAGCAAGCCGAAGCCGCGTTCCAGGCGCTGCTACAGGCGAACGATCCGCGGGGGCTGCCAGGGGTAATGGAAAGCAAAGTGGCCCAGAGCCAGTGGGACGAAGCGATCCAGATCGCCCAGACCCAGCTCAAGCAAGCACCGGATCGCGCCGATTACAGGCTGTCATTAGCAAAGATCTATTTCCGGGCGGGGAAATTCGTCGAAAGCGCGAATCAATACCAGATGCTGATTGACAAGAATCCCAAAGTTGCAGATCTTTATGTTCGGATGGGCGAGGCCAAGGGGAATGGCAACGATATTAATGGCGCGATCGAAGCATTCAAGAAAGGCAGAGAGGTGGAACCGTCCAATTACCTGCCGGTGCTGGAACTGGCCCTGCTATACAACCGGACCGGCCGCGATGAAGAGGCGCGAAGGACTTATGAAGAAGTGATCAAGCTGCAGCCGGATAACGTGGAGGCGTTAAACAACCTGGCGTACATCAAGGCTGACAGCGGCATCGATCTGGATCAGGCTTTGGCGTATGCTCAACGAGCCCAGCAGAAGCGCCCCAACGATCCCAACGTCATCGATACGCTGGCGCTGATCTACATCCACAAAAATCTTACCGATGACAGCTTGCGTATGCTGCGCGATCTGGTGAGCAAGACGCCCAACAATCCTACATTCCATCTACACCTGGCGCTAGCCCTTTACCAGAAGGGCGACCGGCCGGAGGCCAAGAAGGAACTGCAGACCGCCCTGAGAAACAAACCAAACGATCGGGAACAGGGCAAGATCAAAGAACTGATGGCTAAAGTCGGCTAACGCCGATCTGCTGGAACAACAGAGTGAAAGCCACACTTGCAGGGCGCTGGCCGAGCCTTCCCTATGTACTTCCGTTTGCCAGTTTCATGGCTTTTCTGGCAATTCAGAACTTTGCTTCACTTCCGCCCAGCATCGATTACCCAGCGCGGGTAATCCTGCTGTCGATAATCCTGTTCGGATTTTCACGGCAGGTCATCGATCTTCGAATCCCGCATGGCCTGGGATCGATCCTCCTGGGCGTGGCCGTCTTTGCAATCTGGGTCGGTCCGGATATATTGTTTCCCGGTTACCGGCAGCACTGGCTATTCCAGAATGACATCCTCGGCCACATGGGCAAGCCCGTGCCAGAGCAGCTCATCATGGCGCCGCTAGTCTTATGGATGCGCATTATACGCGCCGTGATCCTGGTGCCGATCATTGAAGAGCTTTTTTGGCGGGCGTGGCTGATGCGATGGCTGATCTCCCCGAAATTCGAGCAGATAAAGCTGGGCGCCTATGCACCCATGGCATTCTGGGTAACCGCGGTCCTGTTCGCTTCCGAGCACGGGCCCTACTGGGACGTGGGATTAATCACGGGAGTGATTTACAACTGGTGGATGGTAAGAACGCGGAGCCTGGGAGACTGCATTCTAATGCACGCGGTTACCAACGCTTGCCTATGCGCCTATGTGGTGACGACGCGGCATTGGGAATATTGGCTATAGACGCCGGCCCGTTCGTTTATTCGTACAGCCGCTGCTGCCTAGCGCAGCGCAATCGTCAGGGGACCAGGCACCCTATCGCGACCAATTATTAACCCGAAGGCAACCGCATTGCCGGCCAGCGCATCCGGAGGCACTCTCACGTTCAGTTGCAGCAAGCCGGCGACCGAGCCGGATGACCCTCCGGCGTACAGCACCTCGCCCACGGCTGAAGTCCCGCTAACCTGGTCACCGTTATCAAACGTTAAAGAAATCGGCAAACTGATCCTGGGCAGAACGTCGCTGAGGATCTGGCCGTCGGCGACAGCCGGGTCTCGCTCGCCTCCTCCAGTGGCATAAATGGTAACAATCGAGCCCCTGGCGGCAGGATTCGACGGGGAGTTGACGCTTCCGTCCTCATTTAGAATCGCGAGCAGGCCCTGGCCGGAGCCATCCAGACTGAAAATCCCTGGACGAGACGGCAGCACCGGTACCGTCACCACGTCGGACAGCACGCCCTGGTACTCGACCTGAACGTCCACTGAGGGCTGTCCAGCCACGGCGTAGGGAACGATCGCGCTGCTCTGCGTGTCCGATACATACAGCAGCGGAGCCGGCGCGCCGTTGAACAGGATGCGGGCGCCCGCCAGCGTAGTATCGAGCCTCCGGTCGGCGGTCAGGCTCAGCGGGACCGTTTCCGAGGGCCCCATCGCCGCACCGAAGATGGTCACGATCTCGCCGGGGGCCACACCGCCGCCCACGTAACTGGCCGCGTTTACCACGCAGTCCGGCAAGATGCGGGGCCTTGAATCGGTGACCACCGCCGCCGTTTTCTCGAATTTCGCGAGAAAGCCTTCGCCGGTGTTGGGAGCGTCGAAGTTTCCCTGCCCAACCACGTAGACCCCGGTGTCATCCACCGCCACGCCCCTTGCCTGGGAAGAGGAGGAGTAGGATGCGCTGAAACTTTCGCGCGTCCACAGCTCTGTGCCATCGGGGTCGTACTTCCGCGCAAAGGCGTCGCCGTTTAAACCCGACCTGCACTGCCCTGGCAAGCCGCTCCCTCCGCCGACCACGTAAATGCCCGTGGCATCCGCAGCCAGGGCTCTGGCGGTAGCGCCGACTGGGCGGGCCCAAAGCTCATTGCCGCTGGCGTCGTACTTGCGCAAGAAGTAGTCCGGGCCGGGGGTTACCAAGTACACACCGGTGTTATCCGCCGTCATGGCGCCGACGACACGCAGGCCGGGGTTGACGGATGGCAGGAATGGGCGACTCCACAGCTCATTCCCACTAGCGTCGTATTTGCGCATGGTAGTCGACGAGTCGTTTCCCCCGACCACATAGAGGCCCGTGGCATCTAAAGCCAGAGCCAGACCCGTGAAAGCCCCAGGTATCGGCGCCCCGAACGGGCGGGTCCATTGCTCTGCGCCGCTGGCGTCGTACTTGCGCACATATGGAGTGGTGACCGTCGCCCCAGACACCGCTCCGGCCACATAAAGGCCGCTGGCATCAGCCGCCGTTGGGAACGAGAACAGGTCGGTCTGGAGAGTCCACAACTCGTTGCCGCCGGCATCGTACCTGCGCACAAATACCACTTGTGGATTGGGCGGGTTATAGTATCCTCCCGACCACGTAGACGCCGGCGCCGTCGGCCGCCGGGCCCCAAATCTGCTCTCCTGCTCCGAATGCGCGGGTCCACAACTCGTTACCGTGGGAGTCGTACTTGGCTAATCCTTTGGCCCCGACCACGTAGACGCCGGAGGCGTCCGCCGCTAGGGCGCCAGCACCGGCTAGGACGCCATCACTTAGAGGGCCGAAGGCGGCACCACTTAGAGGGCGGAGAAAGGAGATCGTCTGCCCATGCGCCGGGCGGCTACCGATCGCCAGTCCGAGAGCGATCAGCGTAAACAACAGGCTGGAGCCACGATGCCGAACCATAGCACCTCCCTGGGCTGGCTGCCTTCTGCGAGTATTATACGGACTTTATTCCTGGCGCGGGGCGCCAGCCGCTTTTCGAGCGCCGCGGGAAGCGGACGTCTGCAGGACCTCCTCAACCCTTTCAATCAATTGATCGGTTGTAAAGGGCGGAGGAAATACCTCGAAATTCTCAAGGATCGCACGATACTGAAGCCGATCATCCTGCAAGAGGCCGGCTATTACGAGGACACCCATCTGCTGGTTTCGTCCACGCAGGTACTTGGCGGCTTGATGCCCAGCCATGCTTTCGAGATACGGATAGGTAATCAGCAGATCGACCTTGCTGGCAGCGAGCATGTCCACGGCTGTGCCGAGGTCGCCGGTCGCACGAACTACATAACCGGCATTTTGTAGCGCTTCTTCCATAACGGCGCGAATGAGCGGCTCCGAGCAAAGCAGCAAGATCATCGCGTTTGTCACGGGCCGCCTGTTGGTTGTCATGCCCGATATCCAATCGGCTCAGCCTCGGCGAGTCTTCGGCTGCGTCTGCCGTCCCACCGCTGGCGGAGGCTATCAAAGTAAAGGTAGACCACCGGCGTCGTATACAAGGTCAGCAGTTGGCTCATAATCAGCCCTCCGATGATGGTAATTCCCAACGGACGGCGAAGCTCGGATCCGGTGCCGGTTCCGAGCGCGAGCGGCAAGGCGCCAAGGAGCGCCGCCATCGTGGTCATCAGGATCGGGCGGAAGCGCAACATGCATGCTTCGACGATGGAGTCGTACGAGTTCTTGCCTTCGTTCCGCTCCGCCGCCAGAGCGAAGTCGATCATCATGATGGCGTTCTTCTTCACGATGCCGATCAGCAGGATGATGCCGATGATGGCGATGATACTGAGGTCGTTGTGGGTGAGGAGCAGCGCCAGCAGCGCGCCGACGCTGGCGGCCGGCAGGCTGGAAATGATCGTGATGGGATGGACGTAGCTCTCGTACAGCATCGCCAGGATGATGTAAACGGTCACCAGCGCCGCCGTAATCAGGATAGGCTCGCTGGCGAGCGATGCCTGGTAGGCCTGTGCGGTGCCGGCAAATTCGGTCTGGATGGTGGGCGGAAGCCCGATCTTTGCGGCTGCCGCATTGGTGGCATTCACGGCATCGCCCAGCGCCACGCCGGGCTTCAGATTGAAGGAAATCGTCACTGCGGGAAAGAGACCCTGGTGCGTCACGGTCAGCGGCGCGGTGTTGGGCGCGAACTTGGCGAAAGCGCTCAACGGAACCTGTTGTCCGGTGGGCGAATCCACATAGATCTGGCTCAGGAACAGGGGATTCTGCCAGAACTCCGGCGCGGCCTCCATCACCACGTGGTATTGATTCAGCGGTGTATACATGGTGGATACCGGCCGCTGGCCGAACGCGTCGTAGAGCGTGTTGTCGATCAGTTGCGGCGTGATGCCGAACCGCGCCGCAGTAGCGCGATCGTACTGAATCAAGGCTTGCAGGCCGCGGTTTTGCTGGTCGCTGCTCACGTCGGTAATGAGGGGAACAGTCTTCAACTGTTCCACCATCATAGGGGCAAACTTATTGAGATCGTCCAGGTTGTCGCCCTGCATGGTGAATTGATATTGCGCGTTGCTCTGCCGGCCGCCGACGCGCAGATCCTGCGCGGCTTGCAGGAACAGCGTGGCGCCAGGCACCCTGGCCAACTTAGGCCGCAGCCGCGCAATGATAAGGTCGGCTGAGATTTTCCGCTCGGCCAGCGGCTTCAGCGAGATGAACAGCCGCGCCGTGTTGAAGGTGCTGCCGCCCGTGAATCCGTTCACGGTGTCAACGGCCGGATCGGCGGCGACAATATTGATCATCGGCAGCATGATCTTGTCCATGGCTTGAAACGAGGTGTCCTGGTCGGCCAGAATCGACCCCTGGATGCGTCCGTTATCCTGCTGCGGGAAAAATCCTTTGGGCACGCGAATGAACAGATAAACGTTCAGCCCGATCGTGGCCAGCAAGACCAGCAGCGTAATCGCTCGAAAACGAAGCGCGACGGACAGGGTCCTCCCGTACAGATTCACCAGCCCAGTCGAACGCCCGCTCGCTGGTCCGGTACATCCAGCCATGAGAGGTCTGCTCTTTCAGCAGATGCGCGCACATCATGGGAGTCGCGGTAAGCGAAACCACCATCGAGACCGCGATGGCAACCGAGAGCGTCACCGCGAATTCGCGAAACAGGCGGCCCACGATGCCTCCCATCAGATAGCAGCGGAATGAACACCGCAATCAGGGAAACGCTGATGGTGAATACGGTAGAGCCGACTTCCTGCGCGCCTTTCAGCGCGGCTTCGAAAGGACGCATGCCCTGTTCCAGATAGCGCGTGATGTTCTCGATCACGACAATCGCGTCGTCGACCACAAAACCGGTCGAGATGGTCAGCGCCATCAGCGAAAGATTGTCCAGGCTGTAGCCCAGCAGATACATCACGCCGAAGGTTCCGACCAGCGACACCGGAACAGCGACGCTGGGAATGAAGGTGGTCCGCCCGTTTCTCAAGAAAACGAAAACGACCAGAATCACCAGGAGCACGGAGATGATCAGCGTCCTCTCGCGTGTCGTGCACGGACGCGCGGATGGTGACGGTCTGATCCATGGCCACCTTCACGTCGATCGAATGCGGAATCGAGGCCTTGAATCTGCGGAAGGACGGCCCGGATGCGATCCACCGTATCGATGATGTTCGCGCCGGGCTGGCGGAAGATGATGACCAGAACGGACGGCTTGCCGTTCGCGTAGCCGGAATTGCGAAGGTCTTCCACGGAATCCTGCGCCTAGGCCGATATCGGAGATGCGCACGGCCGATCCGTTGCGGTACGCCACCACCAGCGGCTCATAGTCGCTGGCCTTGAAGATCTGATCGTTGGCGCCCACTTCCCACATGCGCAGGCCGTCCGAAAAATGTCCCTTGGGCGTGTTGGCGTTCGCGCCGCTCAACGCGGTCCGGACCTGCTCCAGGCCGATGCCGTACTTGTTCAGAGCCGTCGGATTCAGTTCGATCCGAACGCTGGGAAGCGAGCTTCCTCCCACGGTCACCTGTCCCACGCCGCTCACCTGCGACAGCTTCTGCGCCATGATCGTCGAGGCGGCGTCGTACATCTGGCCCCTGGTGAGGACGGGCGAGGTGAGGGCCAGCATGAAGATCGGCGAGTCGGCCGGATTCACTTTCCGGTACGAAGGATTGTTGGGAAGATTGGACGGCAGATAGCCGCGGGCGGCGTTGATGGCGGCCTGCACGTCGCGCGCGGCGGCGTCGATGTCCCGGTCCAGATCGAATTGCAGCGTGATGCTGGTGGATCCGAGGGCGCTCGACGAGGTCATCTCGGTGACCGCCGCAATGCGTCCGAATTGGCGCTCGAGCGGCGTCGCCACGGAGGAGGCCATGGTCTCCGGGCTGGCCCCGGGCAAGCCGGCGCTCACGGAGATGGTCGGAAACTCCACTTGCGGCAGCGGCGACACCGGGAGCAGCCGGTAGGCCGCGGCGCCGGCCAGCGTGATCGCGACCACCAGGAGCGTGGTGGCGACGGGCTTGCGGATGAAGGGCTCGGAGATATTCATCGATTACCTCGCCGGAACGCGGTTCGCCGTCGGCCGGGACGTCTGCCTGACGCGCTCGTTTCCGCGAGAATCGCGCGGCCAGCCGATCGAACCAGATGTAGATCACCGGCGTGGTGTACAGCGTCAGCAGTTGGCTGATCAGCAGGCCGCCGATAATCGTAATTCCCAAAGGCCGGCGCAGCTCCGAGCCGCTGCCGGAGCCGAGGGCCAGCGGCACCGCGCCCAGCAGCGCCGCCATGGTGGTCATCATGATCGGACGGAAGCGCAGAAGGCAGGCCTGATAGATGGCATCTTCCGGCTTCATGCCCTCCTTGCGCTCCGCCGCGAGAGCGAAATCGATCATCATGATGGCGTTCTTTTTCACGATGCCGATCAGCAGGACGATGCCGATCAGCGCGATCACGCTGAAATCCTGCCGCAAGACGATGAGCGCCAGCAACGCGCCGACGCCCGCGGAAGGCAGCGCGGACAGAATCGTCAGCGGATGGATGTAGCTTTCATACAGGATGCCCAGGACCAGATAGACCGTAATCAGCGCCGCGGCAATCAGCACCGGCTCGTTGGCCAACGATGCCTGGAACGCCTCGGCCGTGCCCTGATAGGCGGCCTGAATGCTCGGCGGCATGCCCATTTCGTCCTGCACTTTGTTCACGGCCTTGACGGCGTCACCCAGGGAGGCGCCCGGAGCCAGATTGAAAGAGAGCGTGACCACGGGAAACTGGCCCTGGTGGTTCACCGTGATGGGAACGGTGGTGGTCTCCACGTGAGAGAAGGTGTTGAGCGGGATCTGGCCGCCATTCGGAAATGCCGAGGAGGATTCGAATCGACGGGAGCGCCGGAAGCCGGCGCGCCGGTCCGGATAAACAGATCGCTCAGGTCGGAAGGATTCTTCTCGAACCCCGGCTTCACTTCCAGCACCACGTGATATTGGTTCAACTGCGTAAACATGGTCGACACCTCCCGCTGGCCGTAGGCGTCGTACAGCGTCTGGTCGATGGCCGACGTGGTGATGCCGAAGCGCGCGGCGGTGTTGCGATCGAACACCAGCTTCGCCCGCAGACCGAGGACTTGCTGATCGCTGGCCACATCGCTCAGCTCCGGCAGCTTCTGCAGCCTGGCGAGCATCTGCGGCGCGAAGGTATTCAACTCGTCCACGTTGGGATCTTCAGCGTGTACTGGAATTGGGTGCGGCTCACCCGGTCTTCGACCGAGAGATCCTGAACCGGCTGCATGAACAGCGTGATGCCCGGGCACCTTCGCCAGCTCCGGCTGCAAGCGGCGAATCACGTCGCTGGCGCTGATCTTGCGCGCGGCGAGCGGTTTCAGGTTGATCAGAATGCGCCCGCTATTCAAGGTGGTGTTGGTCCCGTCGATTCCGATGAAGGAGGACAGATTGTCGACGGCCGGATCCTGCAGAATGATCTTGGTCAACTGCTGCTGCTGGCTGGCCATTTCCGGAAAGGACACGGACTGGGCCGCTTCGGAGACGCCCTGGATGACGCCGGTATCCTGAATGGGGAAGAATCCTTTGGGAATGATCGAAGAACAGGAAGATGGTCAAAGCCGAGAGTCGCGGCCGCGACCAGCAGCGTCGCGACCTGCCAGCCCAGCACCCACCTCAACGTCCTGCCGTAGAAGGCGATGACCGCATTGAAGGCGCGCTCCGAGGCGCGATAAAAGCGTCCCTGGCTCTCCTCGGGCGTGTGCTTCAGACAGCTTGGAGCACATCATCGGAGTCAGCGTGAGCGAAACCACGGCCGAGGCCAGGATGGTGACGCTCAGCGTGACGGCAAATTCACGAAACAGGCGGCCGACGATGTCGCCCATGAATAACAAAGGGATGAGAACGGCAATCAGCGAGACGGTCAGCGAGACGATGGTGAAGCCGATTTGCGCGGAGCCTTTGAGCGCGGCCTCGCAGGGCAGTCTCGCCCGCTTCGATGTAGCGGGTGATGTTCTCGATCATCACGATCGCATCGTCCACCACGAAGCCGGTCGAAATCGTCAAGGCCATCAAAGTCAGGTTGTTCAGGCTGTAGCCGAGCAGATACATCACTCCGAAAGTGGCGACCAGCGACAGCGGAACGGCGATGCCGGGAATGATGGTCGCGGCAATGTTGCGCAGGAACAGGAACATGACCATCACCACCAGCGCCACCGTCAGCATCAGCTCGAACTGCACGTCGCTCACGGAGGCGCGAATGGTGGTGGTCCGGTCGGTCAGGATGCTGACGTGGATGGATGCGGGCAGCGACGACGTGAGCTGCGGCAGCAGTTGTTTGATGCGGTCGACCACGGAGATGATGTTCGCGCCGGGCTGCCGCTGAATGTTCAGGATGACCGCGGGAGTCTCGTTCATCCAGGCGGCCTGGCGGACGTTCTCGGTGTCGTCGATGACGGTGGCAACGTCGGTCAGCTTGACCGGGGCGCCGTTCTTGTACGCGATGATGAGCGGGGCGTAATCGCTGCTGGAGAGCAACTGGTCGTTGGCTCCGATCTGGTAGGCCTGATGCGCTCCGTCGAAGTTTCCCTTGGCCTGATTGACGTTGGCGGCGACGATGGCGGTGCGCAGATCCTCCAGATTGAGGCCGTAGGAGGCCATCGCCGTGGGATTCGCTTGAATCCGGACGGCGGGCTTCTGTCCGCCGCTGATGCTGACCAGACCGACGCCCGGCAACTGCGAGATCTTCGGCGCCAGCCTGGTGTCGGCGAGATCCTCAACCTTCGACAGCGGAAGATCCGTCGAGGTCAGCGCCAGCGTCAGGATCGGGCGTATCGGCCGGATTGGTCTTGCTGTAGATCGGAGGAGCCGGCAGGTCGGCGGGGAGATACGTTCCCGAAGCATTGATCGATTGCTGCACTTCCTGTTCGGCCACATCGATGCTCAGGCTGAGGTTGAATTGCAGGGTGATCACCGAGCTGCCGTCGGAGCTGGTGGAGGTCATCTGCTGGAGTCCGGGCACCTGTCCGAACTGGCGCTCGAGCGGCGCGGTCACCGAAGACGCCATCACGTCCGGGCTGGCGCCGGGATAGAACGTGATGACCTGAATGATCGGATAATCCACTTCCGGCAACGCCGAAACCGGCAGCTGCGTGTACCCGACCGCGCCCGCCAGCAGGATGCCGACCATCAGCATCGTGGTGGCCACCGGCCGGAGAATGAAGATCCGGGACGGGTTCATCTAACTTTTCTTGGCGGCCTTGGCGCCCTTCCTGGCCGCGGGGATGGCGGCGGGGAGCGAAGGATTTGCGGATGAACCGGCAGGCGACTTGTCGGAGGGAATCTGAGCGTTGACCTTGGTTCCTTCCTGAAGCTTGTCGACGCCGGTCATGACCACGACTTCTCCCGGTGTCAGTCCCGAGGTGACTTCGGAGTCATCGCCTTCCGTGGTGCCGATGGTGATCGGACGGACGGTCACGGTTGAATCCGGCTTCACGACGTAGACATAGGTGGCTTGGGAGTTGCGCTGAACCGCGGCCGTTGGCACCAGGGTTACGCCGTGCTTTTCCTGTACCAGCAATCGCACGTTGACGAACTGATTGGGAAACAGGGAACTGTCCTTGTTATCGAACGTCGCTCTCAGCTTGAGCGTGCCGGTGGTCGGATCGATCTCATTGTCGAGCGTCGTCAGCGACCCGGTCGCAAGCTTGGTATTCATGTCCCGGCTATAGGCGTAGGCGACCAAGCGCTGCCCGGCGCTCATCTTCTGGACGACGACCGGAAGCTGATCTTCGGCAATCGTAAAGATCACGCTGATCGGTTGAATTTGTGTGATGACCAGCAGCCCATTCGCATCGCTGGCGTGAACGATGTTTCCGGGATCGACCAGGCGCAGGCCAATGCGGCCGGTGATGGGAGCCGTGATATGGCTGTAAGTGATATTGAGGTTGGCGCTGTCGATCTGGCCCTGATCGGTTTTTACGATTCCCTCGTCTTGCGTGACGGTCGCTTCCTGGGTCGCAAACTGCTGTTCCGGAATAGCCTGCTGGGCCACTAGCGTCTGGTAACGCTGGAGATCGATGCGCGCGTTATCCAGCGTGGCCTGATCCTTGATCAGTTGACCCTGGGCTTGCGTCAGCTGGACCTCGTAAGGCCGCGGATCGATCTCCACCAGCAGGTCGCCCTGATGAACCAGATCGCCTTCCTTGTACTGAATGCTCATCAACTGGCCGTCGACGCGGCTCTTCACGGTCACGGTATAAATGGGCGTCACAGCGCCAAGGCCGGTAAAATATACACCGATATCGCCTTTGCGCGATCGAGTAGCGACCACCGGTATTGGCCCGCCACCGCCCGCCCCGCGGCCTCTGGCAGGCGCCGGGCCGACTGAACCTGAACTTGTGATTTTCGGCCAGAGATAATAAGCGGCCACGCCTGCGACGAGGAGAATGGCTAGCCAGATGAGCCAGCCCTTGCGGGAAGGCTTTGTATTTCTCGGCCGGGCGCGTTCCGGCGGGGCGGAAGTGACCTGTGGGGTTGGAGATGAGACGGCGAGTTGCTCGTCGGTTTCGGGCGACTGTGTCGGCGTCCTTGGGCTATCGGGCATAAGCTTCGGCGGTGTGCTGCTGGGGCCTGATTTCGCCTACGAGCTTGTTTTCATTCTCTTCCTAGGGCGTGGTACCTGCAACCTCAGCGCCTGAGGCCTATCTCTCTCAGCATGTTTGACGCCGATCCCAGGGCAGGTGTTGCATTAACGCGGGAGCTACCGGTTCGCAAACGAAGGGTGCCTGGCCTAGAGGTGTGCAGCCTTCGTTGGCGGTGGAGGGTGATTAATTCCTCGAATTTACGTGACCCTTCTGGTAGCCAGCTTCGTAGGCCTTCTGGTCGTCGTCTTTCTTGAAGTGTCTTTTCTTGCTGTGGTCCCGGTTATGCACCTGGTCAGTGTGACCCTCACGCATACCTTGTTGGTAGTTCTTGTTTTTCGAATAATCCTGCTCGTGGCCGCCATCATGTTCCTGGAATGGAGCCGCCACAGCCTGAACCGAGCCGGCACCGACACTGACGCCCACAGCTAAGGCTAGAGCCCCGACGTATCGCTTTAAGTTCATTTTCATAAGAATTGTCCTCTTTCGTCTTTAGACGATGGAAGAGGGGCACGCTTGTAGCCGTTCAACGCCGGGCCGGTGAGACTTGCATCCCCTAGAGCAGAAGCGGTTTGGGCCTCCGGGTGAAGGCGCTAGCCGGTAACCATATATGGTCATCCGACCGGGTATGGTCAGGTCTTTAATCGCCCAGGATCAGTGGGAATGAGCCCGGGAACGCAAGGTTTCAGCAGCGCGGTACCAATCTTCTTCCGGTGAACCGTAGGGGCAGCCTCTGGCGTGCCAGAGTTCATACGCCAGAACCGCGATTTCATTGTGACCGAAGGCAGCGACGCCATGGCCAACCGTCGGCGCTTCCTTATTTTGCAGAGCGGACCGGGAGTGCTCCAGCGCCTGTCGTGAAAGCTCGGTATCGGTGAGGTGATCCTGTTTTCCCTGCTGCTCGGCAACACGATGAGCATGGGCGGCGCCGTCCTCCAATTCTGCGGCGCGCTGGTGGTTCTCATAATGCGAGCCATCGTTATAACGAGTAGACATATTCTGGGAATTATCCTCCTAAAAGATAGTGTGCACGAAGCGGACCAAAACTGCTGTCGAGGCGTTAGGCCGTTGCCCTGCACATAGCCATGTCAGAGGAAAATATGAAAACGCTCAAACCGTGTTGGTCCTTCCTGGCGGTTGTGGTCATGGGAACCCTGGCGGGGTGCTCAACAACATCGACGAAATCAGCTGATGTTTCCAGCCAGATCCGAACATCGCTCGATCAGGCCGGCTTCAAAGATGTCTCCGCGAGTCAGGACCGGGACCAAGGAGTTGTCACGCTGGGCGGGCACGTGGCCAGCGAGAATGACAAATCACACGCTGAATCCGTTGCCAAGTCCATCGCGGGAACCCAGGTTGTCTCGAATCAGATTGCAGTGGTTCCACCGGGGATCGAGAGTGAAGCTGAAAAGGTGAATTCAGACCTGGACAAGGGTATCAAGAATAACCTGGATGCGGCACTCATCAGGGACAGACTGCACGAGAACGTAAAATATGCCGTTAAGAATCACGTCGTCACCCTGACTGGCGAGGTAGATTCTCAATCCAAACGGGCGCGCGCTGAAGAAGTCGCTGCCGCGGTTCTAAACGTGCACCAGGTAGTGAACGAGCTGCAAGTCAAAGGGCAAAAGGCGAGCTCGTCGAACTAGCTTGACCGCGCACCAGTTTGGTCTGCTTACTCAGGCCGTCAAATTTCAACATTGAGACGTGTCCAGTTCTGGACACAGAAGGAAAATATGCTTTGGACAATCGTCGTTTTGTTCCTGATTCTGTGGCTGCTGGGTTTCAGCCTTAGCATTGGAGGGAACCTGATCCATTTACTGCTGGTGGTAGCGTTAGTAGTCGTCGTGATCAACCTGGTGAGCGGCCGGCGGGCGGTTTAGATTTTGGGGCAGCGCCCTCTAGTCACCGTAACCGGGCCGGCTACGCGGCCGAAGCTTCGGGGCGATGTGGGGGCCATTCTCCTATTGGGGACGATCGCGACGCTGTATTTTGCGCGCGCGATCTTCATCCCTATCGCATTTGCACTAATTCTGACGTTCCTGTTGACGCCGGCAGTGGCTTTTCTCGAAAGGCTGCGCATCGGACGCGCGGTGTCGGTTCTGTTGGCAGTCCTGGTTTCGTTCGCTGTGACCGGCGGCATTGGCTGGGTTATCGGGAACCAGTTAGTGGATGTCGTCACCCAGCTGCCTCTTTACCGCGAGAATATTCGCGCCAAGATAGAGGCTCTTCACACCCCGGTTAAGGGGCAACTAGGCCAAGCCGCTGAGAGCATGAAGGAGATCGTGCGCGAAGTCACGGGCCCGGACGTGACGTCTCCAGCGGGCTCGCCTCCAGCGCGACGAAATCTTAAACAGCCGGGGCCTCAATTACCCGCGGCTCCACTGACGGTGCGAATGGTGGAGGCGCCCACCAGCGGATGGGCAGAGCTACGGGATTTGGGCATGCCGATACTTGGGCCCCTGGGGCTGGCCGGTATCGTCGTCATTTTTACGATCTTCATGCTACTGCAGCGAGAAGATCTGAGGAACCGCCTTCTGCGGCTGGTCGGGCTGGGCCAGTTGAACCTCATGACGCAAGCGCTGGACGATGCGGCAACGCGCGTCAGCCGATATATGCTGTTGCAGTTCCTGGTCAACGCCGGCTTTGGAACTCTGTTCGGCATTGGTCTATACCTGGCTGGCGTGCCTAATCCTGCGTTGTGGGGAGCGCTCGCCGGGATGCTGCGGATTGTACCGTACGTAGGAACGTTTGTAGCTGCGACGCTTCCGATAGCGCTTTCTCTAGCCGTTTTCGATGGATGGCTGAGGCCGCTGCTGGTGTTCCTTCTGGTGGCGAGCCTGGAGTTGATCATCGGAAACTTCGTCGAACCATGGCTGTACGGCGCCCACGTGGGAATTTCGTCCCTGGCCCTACTTGTGACCGCCGTCTTCTGGACCATTTTATGGGGGCCCGCCGGGCTGATCCTATCTACTCCGCTGACGGTCTGCGTCGTAGTTCTGGGACGCTACGTGCCACAACTGTCATTCCTGCACATCTTGCTGGGCGACGAGCCTGTGCTGGCACCGGAAGCACAGATTTACCAGCGGCTACTCGCGATGGACCAATCGGAAGCGCATACGATAGTAGAACAGTTCATGAAGGTACGACCTTTGATCGAGCTGTATGACTCGGTACTGATCCCGGCCTTGAGCATGGCTGAACAGGATCGGCACAAGGGAGCAATTGACGCCGCCAGGGAAGAGTTTCTCTTCTTGAGCGTCAACGAGCTGATCGCCGAGTTTTCCGAATATGAACCGGTGGAAACCGCATCGGAGGAAGAGACCGAGGACGAGCCGGTACTGGAAAACGCTCTGCATTTTAGCGGGAGGGTTGTTTGTCTGGCGGCGCACGACCAAGCCGATGAAGTTACGGCGTCAATGCTGGCGCAGCTGCTGGAACAGAAGGGGTTCGCGGTGCTGTCCTTTTCAAGCGCCGGGTCGTCTCCAAATGAATGGCTGGCAGCGATTGACGCCAAGCCGAGCGATGTAGTCTGTATATCGGCGTTGCCACCCTACGCGTTCGCGCCGGCGCGGGTGATGTGCAAACAGATACGGGAACGGTTTCCGAAACTCAAAATAGTTGTGGGCGTGTGGGGATTCAACGGCGATAAGCAGAAAGCCAAGGCTCGTTTCGAACGAACTCAGCCGCATCGCTTGTCGACTAGCCTCGCGGAGGCAATAGAGCATGTTCAGGAACTCACAAGTCAGCAACCCAAGGCCGCTCCCCTGATCGCTTGAACACGTCCGGCGTGGGACAATTAGATTAGTGTTACAGGCGCTCAAAGAACAGATCACACGGCGTCGCGCTCTTTTGATCACGCCCTTCGCGTTTGCCGGTTTAGTTGCGATCTCGTCCCGCAAAGGCAGCCGCTCGGAAGGGAGCGTTTCGGCCCATGGATCAAATACAGAAGTAGTGATTGTGCCTTTTACGGATAATGGCGCGAGATTAGCACCGGTTACCGTACAAAAGCTCACTCAGTCGGATGCCGAGTGGCGGAAATTGCTCGATGCCGAGCAATTCTATGTGACGCGCCGGCAAGGCACGGACACGGCTTTCACAGGCAGTTACTACCAACTGCACGAGCGCGGATTGTTCCGGTGCATTTGCTGCGGCAATGCGTTGTTCAACTCGGATGCAAAATACGATTCCGGGACGGGCTGGCCGAGTTTCTCCGCAGCTGTCGCCGACGAGAATATTCAGACCAACAGGGATGTGAGCCTGTTTCTAGAGCGAGTGGAGGTAGTGTGCAAGCGCTGCGACGCTCATCTGGGACACCTGTTCACGGATGGCCCAGAGCCATCCTATCTGCGCTACTGCATCAACGAGTCCTCACTAAGGTTCGTTCGATACTCCTGACCGGTTCCTTTATGATGGTTGGTCATGAGCCGCAAATCGGTAATCCGCTGGATTCTATTCGCTTGGGCGGGAATGGCGCAGGCACAAACTCCGGATCTGATTCTGATAAACGGTAAGATCCTTACCGTCGACGCGAAGGACTCTGTCGTCGAGGCTATCGCGATTTCAAAGAGCAAGATTGTCGCGGTGGGGACCAGCGCGGATATCCAGCGACTAGCCAATCCCGCTACGCGCGTCATCGATATGCACGGGCTCACCGCTACCCCGGGATTGATCGACACCCACGGCCATTTCGCCGACGGCGGCGTGGATGAGGTATATCATGTCGTGCTGAGCGACGTGCAACGGGTGAGCGACGCGGTGGCCAAAGTCCGCGAAAAGGCAGCTACGCTGAAGCCCGGGGAATGGCTGGTGGGAGCTGGATGGGACGAAGGCAAGCTGGCAGAGCGGCGTTACCTTTTAGCATCCGATCTGGACGCGATCACACCCAACAATCCGGTGTGGTTAATGCACACCACCGGCCACTACGGCGTCGCCAATAGTTATGCTCTGAAACTGGCGCATATTAGCGCCTCCACGACGGATCCGCCCGCGGGCACTATCGATCGCGACGCCCAAGGCCGGCCCACGGGGGTGTTGAAAGAATCGGCGAAGGACCTTGTCGTCAATCTCATTCCTGCTACTACACCGGAGCAATGGCAGCGGGGAATTCTCCACACCATCGATGGACTGCATCGCGAGGGCATGACTGCCGTGAAGGACGCGGCCCTCACGCAGCCCACCTGGGACGCATATCGCGACCTCTTGCGCCAGAACAAGCTGAACGAGAGGATCTTCGTCCTTTGGGACGCTGGCCATACGCTGGAATCCGCACGGCAGGCGTTGGGCCAGATTTCCGCCCTGCCAAAGCCGCCTGGCTCGCTGGGTGATGGTGTATTGCTTTCGGGGGGCGCGAAGATTTTCATGGATGGCAGCGGGGGGGCTCGTACGGCCTGGATGCACCAGGCGTGGAACAAGAACTCTACCGATATCGACAGTGGGAACGTGGGCTATCCGGCGACCGATCCCAAAATTTATCGCCAGCAGGTTCGTCTGTTCCATCAGGCCGGCGTTCACGTCGGCACGCACGCGATCGGAGACCGCGCGATTGACTGGGTGGTGGATACCTACGCCGAAGTGCTGAAGGAGAAGCCAACGCGCGGATTGCGGCATAGCATCATTCACTGTAATATTCCCACCGATCACGCGATCAATGAAATGGCGTCGCTGCAGAAGATGTACGACGCCGGTTACCCCGAGGCGCAAGCCCCATTCATGTGGTGGATCGGGGATACGTACGCGGGCAATTTCGGTCCGCAGCGCTCCCAGCGACTGGAACCCTTTAAGACCTGGCTCGCCAAAGGAGTCCAATGGGCGGGAGGATCAGATTATTTCGTAACGCCTTACGCCGCGCGTTATGGACTCTGGGCATCGCTGCAGCGTGAAACGTTAAAAGGCGTGTATGGAGCGCATCCTTTTGGCACAGCCGAAGCCATCGACGTACACGCTGCGCTACGCTCTTACACCGCATGGGCGGCTCGGCAGTTATTTCTTGAAGACAAGATCGGAACGCTGGAGCCAGGCAAGGACGCCGATATCGCGATCTGGGACCACGACCTGTACAGCATGCCGGCGCAGGACATCAAGAATCTCAAGTGCGAAATGACTATTTTCGCAGGACGCGTCGTGTACCAGGATCCCGCCGCAGCGATTACTATTCGAAAGTAGCCTGAAACGGCAGCCGGCGTTGGGTATGTCATTTTCGTGTCGTTTTCGTTGACATTTTGTTGCTCCCGCCGTAAACTACAAAGAACCTTGTAGAACCCCCAATCTAAAGGAGGATCCATGAATACGAGCTTATCTAAGCGAGTAGTGTCTTGGGACTTATCTGGACGCTGGGCGCGCTTTGCACCGAGCATAGCGCTCGCGCTCCTGTGCTCAGCAACTTTCTGCGGGGTGACCTATGGCCAGTCAACCTTCGGCACGGTGCTCGGAACCGTGAAGGACCCGTCCGGCAGCGTCGTTCCGCAAGCGAAGATAACACTGGCCAATACCGGGACAAATGCCGTCCGTTCCGCGGTCTCCGGTTCGAACGGGGTCTACCAGTTCAACAACATCGACGTTGGAAACTACAGGCTCACGGTAGAAGCAACCGGTTTTCAGAGGACGGAATACCAGGCGTTCGATTTAGGCGCCCGGGAGAGTAAACACATCGACATCGACCTGCAGGTGGCTACGCAAGCCGCCACAGTGACAGTCGAGGCTATTGCCACCGTGCAGACGGATTCATCCAATGTCTCTGAATCGAAGGGCTCATTAGAGTTGACGGATCTTCCGGTCGCCATCTACACCCGATCGCAAGGCTCCACCAGCGCCTTTTCGACGCTAACTGCGCAACCGGGCGTGCAGACAGACAGTAACAACAACATTGTGGTCGGCGGAGCGCTGCCCTCCCAGCAGTCCCTCACCATCGACGGGATCAGCTCAGTCGGTCCTGGTACTTTAGGAGCGCTCGCCGAACTATTCCCCTCTTTCAACGCGATCGAGGAGATTAAGATCAGCGAAACTCTGAATCCAGCAGAGTATGGCGGCGTCGCTGATATTACCACCGTTTCCAAGTCAGGAACAAACAACTTCCACGGCGGCCTATTCGAAAACGTCCAGAACACCGCCTTCAATGCCAGCGACACCTTCAGTCATGAAGTCACACCCGTCAAGCTGAATAACTTCGGTGGGTTCGTGGGAGGTCCGGTTATGATCCCGAAGCTGTACAACGGGCGCAATAAGACCTTCTTCTTCACCAGCGGCGAGATACTCCGACTGCCCAAGTCGCTGACTACTATTTTGAGCGTGCCCACCCAGGCGATGCGAAACGGAGACCTTTCCGCATATTCAGATCCATTGACCGGTTACACGGGCAATATCATCCCGAAGGACCAGCTTGACCCCTTCGCTCAAAAGCTGCTGAACCTCTTCTATCCTTTACCGAACTACGGTCCGCCGGGAGCAATCGCGAACAACTATCTGGCAACCTATCAAACTCCAATCAATAGCGCGCAAGTCGATGGACGCGTCGATGAGAACATCAGCTCGAAGCATTTAGTGTATGTACGATACACCTATAAGAATCGCCGCGTAACGAATTATCCCAAAGATTCATCGGGAGGGCCGGGTTCCCCGGCGCCGGGCGGCACCTCCAGGCCGGAAATCTACAACGCTTTTGCGGCAGCCTACAACTGGATCGTCTCCCCGTCGATTGTCAACGAGTTGCGTGGTGGATTCAGCACGATTCGCAGGGGCTATAGCTCTGGCCTTTCCGCTCAAGACGCGGCTAGTATTTTGGGTTTGACCAACCTGCCGGGGCCTGTGCCCCCAGGCTTCGCAGCTCCGACGATCAACCTGGCCGGATTTCTCGGAACCCACCCGGGCGACACCGTCGACACTAACCCCAGTGAGGGCACATATCAGGTACTGGATGCGCTCACCTGGACCAAACAGAAACACACCATGAAGTTCGGCGGGGACTTCCGTTATCTGAGCTCGCTCTTCACGAATGTATTTGCGGACTTCCGCATGGGGTCATATCAATTCAACGGGGCCAGTGCAGCGGTCACTTCGCTCCTAGGTAATGGAGCTGCCGTTCCTTTTGCCTCCTTTCTGTTGGGCTATCCTGATCAGACGACGACCGCAACGGTTGTTAACCCCGCCACCGACGCCTATTCCAAGCATTACGCTTTCTTCGGGCAAGATGATTGGAAGGTCTCGCAGTCACTTACCATTAACTTTGGCTTGCGTTGGGAGTATCATCCCGCCTTCCAAGACAAGAACAACAATGTCGTCAATTGGTACCCCAACTACACCAGCAGCGTAAACGGCCAGACTATCAACGGTGCGGTGATCCTCCCCAATCAGGCCGCTTTTGCAAACATCAACCCACAATTCGTAGAGTCACTCGCGGGGACTCCGCTCATTCTTGCATCCAAGGTCGGGGTTCCAGCAGGCCTGCGGGAGTCCTCAAAGCGGGATTTCGCGCCCCGCATTGGATTTGCCTATCGCCTGGGCGGGAATAACAAGACAGTTCTTCGGGGCGGATACGGAAGGTTTATTGAATCACTTCTCACCGGTAGCGCTATTAATGGGTGGTCGGTTGGGTCCAGCGATGTCTCGACGTTCACGAACGATAACTTAGTCAATGGGAAGCCCCAATATAAACTTCCATATTCCTTCCCTTCGAATATCGCGCAGCCGGGTTCGTATTACTTCGATTTGGCGTCCATCATTAAATTCAAGGATCCGATTGTCGAGGAGTGGAATCTTACGCTTGAGCGGGATCTCGGAAAGGGAGTAGGAGCACGGCTTTCGTACGATGGAAATCACTCGTACAATGTTCCAACCCTCATTAATTACAATCAGGTCCGTCCGAACACCCTCGGAATCGACGATCCCTCGATTCAAGCTCAGATTCCTTTCCCGCAGTTGTTGTTCTTTCAGACTGCGAGCAGCGACGGTTTTGGGAACTACCAGGCTGGCACCATATCGGTCCACAAGCGCACCACCAGCCTCCAATTTGAGGCCAGCTATACATACACGCGGAACTTGACGAACACGATTGGCGCAGCTTATTCGAGCGCCCAGGTTTTTGCAAATGAGTTCGGCAACCAGCTCAGCAATCCTTATAACCCGGGCCTGGACTACGGAAATACACCGTTTTCTCGTCGGAATCGTTTTCTAGCGACTTTTTTATACGAGCTGCCGTTTGGCAAGGGCAAATACTTCCTGAACAGCCTGAATCCTGTCTTTAACAAAATTGTCGGCGGGTTCGTCCTCAGTGGCGTCGCGCTTTTCCAAAGCGGACCGTTCCTGACAGTATCAACATTCAACGATCCCTCCGGAACTGGCTACAACTTGTTGTTCGCCACGGGCGGACGGGCGGATACGGTCAAAGGCGTCAATCCCTATCAGGGGCAGTCTTTGGATCAATGGATCAATCCGGGAGCCTTCACTGATCCGGGCGACAACATCGGCCGATTCGGCGACTCGCTTCAGGGCGCTGTCCAAGGCCCATCCACCAAGGCGGTTTCCTTGTCGCTACTCAAGCGAATCCCGCTGACGGAATCCGTGCGTCTGGAGTTTGGCGCACAAGTCTCCAACGTCTTCAATCATCCGAACTACGCGCCGCCAAGCAACCTGAACGCCTCAGTGCCAGCAGGATTTGGTCAGATCACGGCACTGCAGGCCGCCGAAGGTGCGGGCCCACGGCAGATCCAGTTGACCGGTCGCTTGACCTTCTGAATTGTCGCCGGCAGGCTGCCGGCTGCCCTTATCTGAGAGAATAGACAGCTATGAAAGCGTCGCATCTGCTTGTCGTGGCGGCCGGCTGTTTTTGCATCACCGGCGCTGTTGTCATTCGTTCCTGGGCGGATACACCCACCAAGCCCGGCAATGTAACCGAGGCCAGAGTTATTGCCGAAGCATCGGAAGGCAACAACTGGCTGGTGGGCGGACGTACTTTCGACGAACAGCATTTCAGCCCCCTGAAGCAGATTACCGACAAGAACATCGCCACCCTCGGACTGGCTTGGGCTACCGATATCGAGAGCGCCATGGGCCTGGCAACCGAGCCAATCGTCGTCGATGGCATCATCTACGTGAGCGCCCCGCAGTCGCGAGTCTATGCCGTGGACGCTCTTTCCGGAAAGGTGTTGTGGAAGTTCGACCCTAAAGTGCGGCTGGACAGAATGCGTAACTCGTGGGCAGCCCATAGTAACCGCGGATTGGCGGTTTGGGCTGGAAAAGTGTATGTCGGTACCGGCGATTGCCGTCTGGTGGCCATCGATGCCGCGAGTGGAGAAAAAGTCTGGGAATCGCCCGTCTGCGATGGAGCCCAAACCGGAATCACGGGAGCCCCGCACGCCGGCGGCGGGAAAGTGTTCATCGGCTACAACGGCTCAGATACGGGCGTCAGGGGATCGTTGGTAGCGTTCGACGCCTCCACCGGCAAGGAAGCCTGGCGCTTCTGGACTGTTCCCGGGAATCCAGCCAATGGGTTCGATTCCAAAGCGCTCGAAATGGCCGCGAAGACGTGGTCGGGAGATGCATGGTGGGAAGTGGGGGGCGGCGATGTTTGGGACCCAATTACTTATGATCCACTTACCGGATTCGTGATTTTCGGTACGGCCGGGGCTGAACCGGAATCGCTTTTTGGAGACAAGGCGGATCGGAAAGTGGGCGGCGACAGGCTCTTTTCCGGGAGCGTGATCGCAGTGAAGGCGGCTACGGGCGAGTATGCCTGGCATTACCAGACCAGCGCACCGGACTTACACACGGAAAACATGCACATCCTGATCGCCGAGGCGAGCATTGGTGGCGCGAAGCGACGGGTGGCAATAACGGCGCCGAAAAACGGCTTTGTCTACGTGCTCGACGTGAAAACCGGGCAACTCCTGGAAGCCAAGCCCGTGGCTAAGGTGAATTGGGCCAGCTCCGTTGACCTGAAGACCGGACGAGCAGTAGAAATACCCCCGCCCGCAACCGGCCGCCGCAGGCCAAGCGGCGGACATAACTGGTGGCCCATGAGCTACAGCCCGCTCACCGGGCTGGTATATCTTCCGCTGCATGATCCCAAGGAACGCGCCTTGGCACCGGGAGAGTTTCCGCAAGAGGGGAAGCTGGTGGCCTGGGATCCGGCACAGCAATCTGTCCGCTGGACGGTAGAGGAACCGATCGCCACCAATAGCGCCGTGCTGTCAACGGCCGGCAATCTCGTATTTCAGGGCGAAGGCACCGGTGAATTTGCGGCCTACTCCGCCGACGCCGGGCACAAGGTCTGGTCCATCAAGACCGGATCGGCTATTCACTCCGTGCCTGTCAGCTTTGCAGTCCAAGGCCAGCAGTATATTCTGGTTCCCGTGGGATGGGGCTCAGGCTCAAGACTGTTCAGCCAGGGCAGTTCCATGGCGACGCCCGAAGCCAAGAGGGGACCGGCTCGCCTGCTGGCTTTCAAACTGGGAGCGAAGACACCCTTTCCAGTGATTAACGCCAGGATCCCTCCAGTTCCGCGGCCGCCCGATCAAACCTTCAGCAAGGAAACCGTTCAAATGGGCGCGGCTCTGTTCAGTAAACACATCTGTTTCGATTGTCATGGGCCCGGCGCTGACGGAAGCGGCGCGTTTACCGAAGATGGCGCAATCCCCGATCTACGGTACTTGCCCACCGAGTCTCATCGGCTGTGGGATGCCACAGTCCTGGGGGGAAGCCACCAGAAGAACGGTATGCCAGGTTTTGGTAACCCGCCAGGCTTTCCGATTGTGATGAGAAAGATGACGGCGCAGGAATCCGAGGCGATCCATGCGTATGTGATCGATCAATCCTGGAAGGCTTACAACGCCGATCAGCAGAAGGCTCGTCAGTGACGGCGGGAATGTACTGGCTCGCGGCTGCGTTTTTCGCAGCTGGATTGGCCGGCGCTCAGTCTATGGACAAAGGTGGCGTCAGGCCGCTCACCCAGGTCAAATTCGCTCCCGATGACGATGTAAAGTGCCTCTCGTCGGCATTGGAAAACGGAAATCCTTCTACCGGGCCCTCCACATTCATCTTGAAGGCTCCGCCCAACTGCATCGTCAAGTGGCACTACCATACGGCAGAAGAACAGTTGATCGTATCCCAGGGGAATGTTCTGACTGAAATGGCGGGCATGGCCGCGGCCTCGCTCGGTCCAGGTGGATTTGCGATGATGCCAGGCAAGGCTAAACATCAATTCTCCTGCCAGTCCAAAGGTCCGTGCGTCCTGTTCGTAACTTTCGATCGAACTTATGACATCTTTTGGGTGAAGGCCGACAAATAGGGCCGAGGACCTCCTAGATGTAGGCTTTGAGCGGATGATGAGTCATGCTCTTGGTCTCGAGCGAGGTCAGGATCATCCCGGGGTGAATCGGCGTACGCCGCAAATAGTCATGGCCCACAGCGTCGGCCAGGGCGCAGAAAATTGCCGCTGCTCCGGCTGATACGGCCACTTCCCCGACGCCTTTAGCTCCTACGGGCGTCTGCGGGTCGGGGAGGTTTACGGCATCCCACTGCATGTCCAGCGGAATGTCGAGTATGGTGGGCGGCTTGGTGTGATGAAAGCGGCGAGCTACCGCTTGCCCATATTGCGGATCGTAAATCAGGCTCTGAGAGCGGACGTGACCCAGGCCTTGAATAGCGCCGCCATGCAACTGGGCGCCCAGCGCGCGAGGGTGCATTACAGTGCCTACATCGCCGACGGCCAGGTAGTCCACCACCACGTATTTTCCGGTCTCGACGTCCACTTCTACTTCGGCGAATCCAGCCACAAACGAAAACGTGGTGCCTTTATGGGGAAACTCGTCTTTGGCAACGCCGACCAAACCTTGCCCGGCCAGCGCTGCCGTGGAGGCTTTGGTCATCGCGTTTACTTGCTTAGGCGCCTCGTGCCCGTCGTATTTACCGCCTAACTGGATCGCGTATTCGGCCGCTTTCGCCAGCGTCATGCCGCCGCCGGGATTCCCACGGGAATAGACCCGCCCGTTGCCCACTTCATACTGCTCGGGATGGCCACCGAGTTTCTTAGCGGCGATCTCCTGAAGCTTAGCCTTGGCGTCAGCGCGGCCGCGTGATTGGCCCGGCTGTGTGCGTGAGTGGTCTGGCTGCCATCCTGCGTGGAACTCCACGGTACGCTCTTGGCCGTACTGCCCCAGACCACGACTACCTGATCCCACGGCATTCCCAGCGCCTCAGCCGCCACGCGCGCAGTATCGGAAACCGAGTGGGTTCCCAGATTCCCGATGCCCTGGTGCACGTACAACTTTCCGTCGGGTTTGATCACCAGCAGACCGTCAAACCCATTGCTACCCGAAAAGAAGGCGCCCATCGCCACCGATACACCTCGCACCTTAGTACCGCTGCGCTGGCCACTACGCTTCTTTCGCTCATCCCATTTGAACAGCTCCGCACCGCTGTCCAGCACTTCGCGCACCTTGGCGCTGGTCACAGTATCTTGCGGCTGTCCTTTCTTTTCAGGGAAACCCCAGGGCGAGTTGTCGACGGGTGCGTTGATCTTGCGGATCTGCACGCGGTCGACCCCTAGCTGGGCTGCCGCCTTGTCCATCAGCGGCTCGAACATGGCCACGGCTTGCAAACCTCCCGGACACCGCTGCGATGTGCGTGGAGCTGTATTAGTCGCCACCGAAAGTGCCCGCAGCCGAACCGCCTGTGGCTGATACAGCAGGGATGCGCACCATGGATGCAATCTGCGCGTCGCCCTGCTGCGTGTAAGGGCCGGCGTCTTCGATGATCAACAGATCCATGGCGGTCATGCGGCCGTCTTTGCGGAAGCCTAGCTTGGCGCGGGCCTGGAAACCGGGCCGAACGCGTCCAATGAACGATTCTTCTTCCCGCGAAATCCGCATCATTACGGGGCGGCTGGTCTTTTTGGAAAGGAGCGCCGGGACGGCCATGATTTGCGAGCCGGTGATCTTGCCTCCAAATCCGCCGCCGCAGTATTCGCCTACGAAATTCACCTGCGATTCGGGTATTCCGACCCAGCGCGCCACGGCAGCCACGGTCTGCGCCAGACTCTGCGTGGATCCGTAAAGGTAGAGCTTTCCGTTCTGCCAATACGCCATGGCGGAGCGCGGCTCAAGCGGGGCATGGCTGGTGGACTGCTGGAACAGTGTCTCGTCCATGACATAGTCGGCTGCTTTGAAAGCCGCCGCGAGATCGCCGAAGGAGACTTCGTCGCCCGCTTCAGCGCCCCACGGCAGCCGACCCTTGGCTACTTCTTCGAAGTCCTTGCCGGTCCACTTGATGGTCTTGATTTTCGAGTTCTGATAGAAGACGTTCCCATCGGCGCGGGCATTCCGGCCGCCTGGCCGCAAGCTATCCAGCGGATCGATGACAAAGGGCAGCGGCTCGAAATCCACCTGAACCTTTTCGATCGCTTCGGCCGCAGTCCACTCGTCAACTGCCGCGATAGCGAAAATCGGCTCACCGGCATACACGGGCTCGTTGGTCAGAGCCAGTTCCGGGCGCCCGATGGGAGTGGGATCCTCCGGCCCCGGCGCCGCCTTGGGCACTTCGTCGGCCGTGAGAATGGCAACTACGCCCGGCATCGCGAGCGCCTTAGAAGCATCGAGGTGCCGTATGCGCGCATGCGGCAGCGGACTCAGTGCCAGCTTGGCGAAGAGCATTCCGTCCGCCCGAAAGTCCTCGGAATACTTGGACTGGCCCAGAACTTTGGCCAGGATGTCCGGGGTCTGATAATCGTGCCCGATCAGCTTGTACTTCGAATCTTTGGCAGTAGACATATTACACGCTCTCCATTGACTGGGCGGCCCGCAGCATGGATCGAAGAATTTTGTTGTAGTCGCAGCAGCGGCATAGATTGCCCGAAATGCCCTGCGCCAGTTCAGCGCGGCTCGGTTTCGGATTGGTTTTCAAGTAACCTACCGTCGCCATGATAAAGCCCGACATGCAGAATGCACACTGGAAGCCCTGTTCATCGACCACAGCTTGTTGCACCGGATGAAGTTGGCCGCCAGGTCCAGCCAACCCCTCGATGGTGGTCACTTTCTGCTGCCGGACGGTGTGGGTGAGAACGGAGCACGAATAGCGCGGGACGTCGTCAATCAGGACCGTGCAGGCGCCGCACTCCGCTCGGTCGCAGCCCAGTTTGGTTCCAGTGAGCCCCAGCTTATAACGCAGCGTCATCGCCAGACTTTCCTGCTTCAACACGTCCACGCGGCGCATTTGCCCGTTTACGTTCAACGTCACCAACCGCTCCACCGAGCCGGCCGCCGGCGCCGCCCAGGCTGCTTCGCGAAACAGATAACTGGCCGATGCCGCTACGGCTCCCCCGGCGATGATGCCCTTGATGAACTGTCTTCTGGCAAGCAAGCGCTGAGATTCCTGGTCAGGCATACACACCTCCTTCTGCCTTGAAAGATCTCTTCAAAAACGCAGATTAGCTTATTGTATCGCCCGCGAAATAGCATTGCTCATTGTGATTGGCAATCCACTTCCAGTTGGCCTTTGAGAAAACCGCAGGCGGACTCTTGAGGCGTTAGCGTAGTCGTCTACGGGATTACGACGATTCCAGCGTACGTTACGTCGTTATTCAGGTCCCAGGTCTTTTCGTACTTCAGCGTCGCGGCATCATAGACTTCGATATCGAAGCCAGCGCCGTAAATGTAAAGCTTCTTGCCGTCGGCCGAAATTCCCAGAGTGAAGCGCGTGCGGCAGGGGACCTCCGCCCGTTGCGTAATTTGATCACTGGTCAGATCGAAAGCCCAGAACTCGCAGCGCTTGGTGCCGTGAATTCCGGTAGACACGACCGTGTAGGCCGCCTTGCGGTCGGGCGTTACTTCGATGCCTGCCATGCCGGCCGGCGCAGGGCCGATCGGATTAAAGTCCACTTGCCGGTTGCTCAGATCGAAACGGGCCAACCCGAATACGTGATTGTGAACGATTGGATCGGAAGAAACGAACACGGCGAAATGCTGGCCGGCATCGTTGATCAAATCCAGGTCGCCGCCGAAGCGTACGTTCTCCATCTCGACGCCGGGAAAAGTCGGTTTGGAGAGTTCAATGCGGTCGAGCACCTTGAAGTCATCGGCCTGCATGATCGTGATCTTGTCACCGAACTGGTATAAGTACTTGCCATCCGGGGAAAGTTCCAGAGGAGCGCGTCCAAAATCGATGTCGTTGGCGGACTGATCCTCTTTGGGCATGTCCACGGTCTTAACAATCTTCTGCTGCTCCAGATCAATCACCGTATACTTCGGCCTTCCGACCTCGTAGTGCTCGATATATTTGTCGATTTCCTTGGTGATGGTGAAAAACAGCTTGCCCTGTGGATCCGGAGTTCCGTTCCAGAAACGGTACTGCTTGGTCGGCGTGTTAAGCACGAAGTGGTTGGTCACCTTGCGAGTGGCGACGTCGATTACTTCGATGCCGTTGTGATCGATGGTAGTTACATAGACCTTCTTATGGTCCGGCGTCTGTCGAATCGACATGGGCGTCCCCGTAGTCAACGGGATACGATCGACGATCTGACCCTTCGCCTCATCGAACACAATGACGGATGCGGGATAGGCCGGCAGCCAGAGAGTGCCGGCGTTCAGTAGCGCGGTGGAAGCTGCTGCGAGTAGAAGTAGTAAGCGTGACATGAGTTAGATTTATGGAAAAATCAGATCGAGATTCCGCCAGTCCTTCGTCGCGGCGGCGCACTTGCTTGCCCAGTCAGGCGAGTTGTTGAGATGATCGGGAACTTGCGCCGGCCAGTAACAGCTCACAAAACAGTCGTAGATATCGCGCTCGACGGGTTGGCACAGGCCGGCCGTTCCACCGGCGGCATCCACTTCCCAGCCGGGCGTAAACATCAGCGAACATGCCATCGGAACGTGCGGGCGCGGCGGAGGCGCCTGAGGATTTTGCAACGCGACGACGTCGCCGGTGCGTGAAGCGACGTAGTTATCGATGCGCTCAGCCTTCTTATTTAGAGGTCGCATGTGTCTCATGAGGATGCCTTCCTTTCAGCGAACTGCTGTAAAAATTCCGGATTCTTGGCTGCGATGGCGCCATAAATCTCGAGACAAGTATTGGTCCAATCCCTGATCCAATCACAATAGTGAAGATTGGGATGTCCGGTGTCGCCGTAGCGTACGAACGCCTCGTGATGACAGCCTCCGGCGCACAACGGGCGCGCCCAACAGGTGTGGCAATCGTACTTGGAATCAATATGGCCGCGACGCAGGAAGTCAGCCTGCTTCTCGCGATTGATGCCGGTGGAGATGTGTCCCAGGGCATGCGCGTCGGAATCGACGAAGCGGTGGCAAGGCGCGATATCTCCCGACGGCCCGACACCTACCAATCCCAGCCCCGCTCCACAGGGATGCGATTTGTTCACACCCTGGCATAGCTCGGCCAGCGTATCGCTGACGTTCGAGAATCCGTGCGCTTCGCCGCGCATTGCATACTCGAGGTATTCATTCGCCAGGACGTGGAACTGTTCCAGCACCCCGTCCATGCCCTTTTGGTTGATGGCGTAAAGCTGATTCGGCGAAGTGGTTACCGGCGCGAAGCCGACTTCGTGAAAACCCAGATCCTGTTTTAAATGGCGGAAAATCCGGACCACATCTGTGACACCGGAAGTGAGCGTGACCCGAGCGGTGATGGGTCGGGTGCGGTGGTTTTGGATCAGAGCGCGCACCTTCGGCTCGATGATGTCATAGCTGCCCTTGCCGTTGGCAAAAACTCGAAGAGCATCGTGCATTTCCTTCGGCCCGTCCATGCTCACGGTGACGCCGATGCGGTTGTCGGAGAGAAACTCGATAATAGCGGGCGTCAGCAAGGTCGCATTAGTCGTAAGGCTGAAGTCGATATGCCGTTCTTGCTCTTTGGCACGATCGTTGGCATAGGCGACCACCTGCTTGAGCAGCGGGAAATTCATCAAGGTCTCGCCGCCGAAAAAAGTGATGTGGATCGACCGCCGACCGGCCGATTGTTGGAGCAGGAAATCAACCGAGGCCTGGGCAGTCGCCAGATCCATGAACTTCGGCTTGCCCTCGGGGGTGGCCACCTTGTCGGCGCCGAATTCATAGCAATATTGGCACGACAGGTTGCACTGGTTGGTGAGATTCAGCACCAGCGTCTGGATGGGAAAGTCGGCGGGCGGATTAGTGGCCGGCTCTGGCGTGGAATGCCCGGAGACGATGACTTGAGAGTGGTAGAGTTCCGCAATCAGTTCCTGAGCGTCGGAGGCTGCAAGTCCGCTCGAAACCAACTCCTCGATCAGCGGACCGTAAGGCGCCTCTCCGGCGCTCAAGCGGCTGATCACCTTTGCGACGGAATCATCCACCTGGAATATGGCCCCAGCCGGAACAAGATAGAGGAAGCGAGTTCCGGCAGCTTCAAAAGAGTGAAATTCGCCTAGTCGAAAAACCAGCGCGTCCCTTTCTCTCGACGCGGACGGCACTGGAGTTGTCACTGGCCCACCTCGGGCTGATCCCATCTCATATAAGTGGGTACGGTGACCACCAGGTACGACTTGCCGACCAGAGGTTTCCCGTCCGGGACCTTTCTCGTTTTTGGCGGTGGCGACCACCCAAACGTCGCCATAATTGTTGCGGCTGAATTTCCGCTTAGGGTTAGGACCATCTGAGGCTGGCGTGAACAGACCGCTCGGACTCAGCGTACCAACGAAGTTCTTGTCGTCGTCGCCGTAGGCCGAATAAAACTCCTCCACCGAAAATGTGGCGTCGATCGGACCCAGCTCGACGTCATCGGCGGTGTGCAGCTTTCCATCTCTGCCGCGCTGGTAAGCGATGGCTTCAAACTGTTGGTAACCCTTGGGATGGGTTTCGCTACCAAGACGCGCCAGCGCCGACCCAGGCATCACCTTAATATAATCGATGCGATCGTAGACCGCGACGCCGTTCGGGAGCACCGCGCGCCGCAGCGCGACGTCCCTTCTACCGGAAACTGCGGCAGGGGCAACGTCCACTTCCGCGACCACTTCAGTAGCGCTATGGGAAACGATCCGGCGGACCGTTACTCCGGAGCCGAAGTCGAGATCGGCGGGGGCAACTTGCGCGGAAAGATTATCTCCGATGAGACGGATGTGGGTGCCTTGCGAGCCAGCTTTAAGCCCGGGATGGTCGACGCCTAGAAGCGTCGGCTCCGACGAAGAGCGCTGCAACTTGACATCGAATCCAAACTCCTGGTAATCGCCCCAGAACCAGCGGCCATCGGCTTGCGATTGGTCGGTGGAGACCGACATGACTTCGCGCATCTCGCTATTCAGATCGTCGGGGCCGGCGCTGGTCGTTTGTGTTCCCTTAGACCGTCCGCGCCAGGCATAGCCGGCGTACACCAGGCTGCTACCGGCACGCGTGATGGTGGAACCGTCCTTAGCGGATTGCAGTTTCACGCGAGTGCTGAATTCGTCAGCCGCGTTGCTATTTGGCTCCACCTGCATTTCGCCATAAAACTGTCCACGGCCCGGTATGTACGCAGAAACCAGCCAGCGTCCGGCCAGTTTTGGAGCGCGCATGCGAGCTTGCCAGGCGGCCCACTCCGGAGTATGAAGCGGGGCGTTCTTGCCAAGATACGCGATCGCGTCGTCGACTGGTAATGGGGCGGCCGGATCGATGTGATGGCGCTCATCATCGAACCCACCGGCATTCATTCCCAGGCGAAAGGCTTCGTCGGCTTGCGGGTAAAGCGCTACGTGAAAGTTGGTGAGCAGCCGCCAATCCTCTTGCGAACGCCGCCACGAGAGAGGCCGAGCGAAAGCATGGCAATAGGAGCAGGCGCCACGGACATTGTCAGTTGGGATATTGGTTTCGTCCTGAATGCGGTGCTCGGCAACGTACATAACCGGCTTGGACTCCTCGGGCGCCAGGCCATGGTAGGTGCTGAGATATTTAAGGATGGAGCGCGCTTCCACTGGAGTGAGTCGGACGCCTTGCAGGCGCACCATCCGCTTTATGGCTTCCTCCCACCCTTCGGGCGTGGCCCGTTCCCAGGAAATGCGCAGGAGATTTCCCTTTTCGTCTTTCGTGTGGCAGGTGCCGCACTTGCTGACGACCAGTTGATCAGTGACCGGGATACCCTCTTCGGGTGCCGGCTTAGCCGCTGAAGACTCGGTGGACGGAGGAGCTTGCGCCAATAGAGGTAAAGCCAGAAGGGACGCCAACAGAAGTTTCATATTTCGTCGGTACCAAACATGATACCTTCAATCACCGTTGGAGGGAAGTGTCAAGCTAGACCGGGTGGTGGTCAGTGGATGGCATACGCGGACATTTGCCATTTCCCATTGTCCTTCACCAATGTGAGCCGCTCGGTCACATCACTCTTATTCTTGAAAGAGGTGGTGAAGTGGATGATGGCATAATCCCCATCCGGAGCCCCGCGCAGAGACTTAGTAAAATCCACGCGGGCAGTTGTGCGTGAAACGAATGAACCCAGCGGATCGCGAGAGCGCTTCAAGGCGGCCAGCCATTGCTCCTCAGTCACCTCGCTGCGGAACATAGCGCTGGCCTGACTCCAGCTCTCCTGATATTTTTGATCATCCAGGAGGGAGAGCCATTTCTGGCCGATAGCTGAAACCTCTTCGTCGGCCGGCGTGGCGGCCATCATCAGGGCAGCGGCTATCGCCGCCAGAAGAACCACTAAGATCGATCGCACGTTTTCTCCGATCCGTCAGCAGAGGATAATCCCGCCATTATAGCGCCGCGAGACGGAAGTTTACTGTTGTTTTTCGAAACCCCGATGGATGGGTTTTTCCGGCTTTTGCACTGACAGGCGAAATGTCAACTCATCCGCGGGGATGCCGCTGGCGAGTGAGACGTGGGCCGTTATCCGGTCCAGTACGCCAAACTCGGGCAGGCTCTTGGGATCGATCACCACATCGTACTCGCCTTCGCGCAGGTTGTAAAATGCGAACCGCCCTTCCGGGGTTGGAGTGGTGTAGCGCTCGGTGGACAGGATTTTCACGATCACGCCATCCAGCGCCGTTCCGTCCGGCCCCACGATTTTCCCGGAAAAGAAGACCAGAGGAGTAACGTTCAACTCCGCGCTGGCCACACGCCGCGCCTTCACCTCGATGGTGGCAGTTGGCGTTGTACCAGGATCATAGTCGGCCGGTAGTTGATTCACGGCGAGCGACACGGTATGACGGCCTTCGGCGACGCGGGAAAAGCGAAATTGCCCGACTTCGTTGGTCGTCGCCAGAGTGCCATCATCCAGCACCACAGGCACTCCTCTAGCGGGATCGCTTCCGTCCAGGTGCTGCTCGCGAACCGTTCCTTCGATGCTTCCGATGATGGGCAACTGAGAGGCGGTGTATCGGTCAAGGTCGCCATTGGGAAGCCCGTGGCCCCAGCGCAGGCTCTTGCTCACCCGAAAATAGGCGGTCCACTGATTCAAACCGGCAATAGCGTTGGTAACAAACGCTCCCTGATTCTGAAGCAGGAAAATATTCTCGGGATTGAGGTCGATGTTGAGCAAGCTTCGCGATGCCTCGAACTGTACATTCCACTGTTTGGTTACGCGCACCGCGCCTCCGAGGACCGTGGTATTAAACGTGTTCGTCAGAAAAACAGTGCGATTGGCAAGATCATCGCCGTGCTCTACATAAGCGTACGCCGAGAGCCGTTTATACTGCGTTTGAGCGCTCCCGCGTACGAAGATCGTGTCCTTGGACTGATCGGCCACTAGGCGCTGATCGCGTACTGCACCTCCCACAGACATGCGCTTGAACTGGACCACATCTCCAATCTCTACAGACTGCTGGCGTTGATATTTTCCATCGGTTGTTATATCCAAGTCCCGATAAGAGAGCAGTAAATTATGGTTACGAAGCGGGCGACCGAGTGTCCCGATGATTTGCTGGTTATGCGACGTCGACAAGCCTACATCCGGTTGCTGAACTGAGTAATTGATGGTGGACAACTGCCCGCTGAGGCTGAAGCGGTAGGGCAGCGCAAAGGAGACGCCGGCGGACGTCGAATTGCTGCGATAGGTCGGCAGGTCGGCGGAATTGTCGATATTGTTGCGATACTGGCTCACCGAGCCGAACAGTTCAATAGCCTCAATCGGCTGGTAAGCGGCTTCCACATAAGGTCCGGCGCGATCGCCCAGGAAATATCCGGCCACAGGGAGATAGGATGCAGATTCACGGATATAATTCGCTTTAACCGTTACCTTACGCGTCTTCCAGACTGGCCCCGCCGTAAATGAAAAGGGGCTGCGGCGCGCATTCGGAAAAGCCACCGAACCGCTGGTTGCCGAAGCGTCCGCCTCTCCGTAAAACTGCAACTGCGAGGAAAGCTTATAGAGGACGCTGGCTGAGAGAATACTGCTGGACTCGAAGTCCTGACCGGGCGCAAAAAGGTTACCCGACGGCGCGTCTAAACCCAACGCATTGGGGCCGGTAGACAAATGGATTGCGCGGACACCGATCTCCAATTTTTCGCCGAGCTTTTGGACCATGGAAGCCCCCAGAACATTTTGGGGGACACGAATGCGGAATGGAACGCGTGGACCGGCTACCAGCGTTTCCACTCCATAGAACAACGTGTAGCGTCTGGCCGCGCTGGCAGCTTCGATCTTCACGCCTTCCGCGGCAAGTTCGGGAAGAAAAATGTTGGTGAATGGAAAAGGCAGTTGAGCGATGGGCACGCGAAAGTCACCGCCGGTGACCCGCCAGCGATACCCGTACCAGGTGGCTCCGCTGAGATCCAGGTAGTTGTCGCCCGTGCGGAACTGGCCTTGCCCGCCATAGGTCTCGATATTGCCGCTCAGAAGTCCGAGGTTTGGAAAAAAGCTGCGAAAACTCGCCGCCACGCCGGTAATGTCGGTCAAAGGACTGGAGTCCGTGCCGAGATAATAGCCTTGGAATGCAATCTCGCCTTGACCGCCGGGTTCCGAGTCAGCAGCACCCGCGAACGTTACGCCTGCTGCCAGCAAGGCAATCGTCCAGCACCCGATTGTTAAGGGCTTGAACATGGCAGTCTTGGGAACATCAGGTCACCTATTGTTCAGCGTGGACCACTGCAGTTCCCTCTTCGATGACGTTGGCCCCAAAATCGACCCGGGCCCGCAAGGTGTAGGTGCCGGGGGCCAGGTCGGTAGTGAATGGCACAATGTAGCGTTGTTGGCGCTGGGGTAGCGCCGGTAATGGCGTGAGTGCTACCGACTCCAGAGTTTTGCCTTCGCTGTCCAGCAACGAGAGCTCTCCGACCGGTCGAAAATGCGTCAGGCAATGATTCTCAATCACTACTTCACCCACCCAATGCGGTTTGTCTCCTTCCGTGCTATGGATCAGCTTCAATTCTTTGAACTCGCCCTCGATACCCGGATTTCCAATAACTACGTAGAATGCGGAGACGACTCGTACGGCGGTCTTGATTCCTGTTCCTCCCGCTTCAGCCTCAGTGGGCAGCGTCGTGAATCCTATTGCGCAATGAAATCCGCGAGGGGCTTCAATGTTCGCGGGCACGCGTACCGTGTAGCGGATATTCACCTGCTTGAAGGGCGCGACCTCCGTCTCAACCGGGTTAACACTGACCCAGTTACGACAGGAAAAACGGGCTTCGGCGGGCAGAGTGGATTCGAATTGCGGCGTCTGGGCCTGATCAATCCAGAAATCCAGTGCTTCGGCGCGAACGCGAACCTTGTCGCCGGAATCGCTACTCAACGTCAACACGCCGGATTGATCCAAGCCGGGCTTCAGTTTCATCTCGAGCCGCATGGGGCTGAGACCCAGCCCGACCTGGGCCGGAAGGACTGGCGCGAAAGCTACCAGTAAGGCGATTATCAGGGCGCGGTAACTGAATATGTGAGTGTAAGTGTACATGATGAATTCGCGATAAAGCTCCAGCTATCCGCTAGAGAGAAACTAAGAGTCACCGAATACGGCGCGTTGGTGCTGTTGGATTCTTTTCCGCTGGCGATTATTTGACCGGCGCCTGATAGCGTAACGGCTCCGCCACAACTACCAGCGTTTCCCCCGGTCACGCCGCTACAAGTTACCTTGATGGCCGATCTTGGAACGGTCCCGCAACTGGTGAAAGACGCAGCGGCCGCACGCACCTTCAAGTTCCAGGTGTTGGATGCCAAGCCGCTGCTGGTCGTCCAACTGACGGTTGCTGAAGTGTTTCCCGCGACCGTCCCCAGATCCGGATCGGTGGCCGTGAAGCTGATAGTTCCTGGAGTTGCTGTAACCGCGCTCATCGTTGTGCTGGCCATCGGCAGGATCCTGTTCGCCGGAACTACAACGCGTGGCTTCGGTTGGGCGGAGAGTATCTGCATAGTTCCTCCAGTCAGGACCAGGAAAGACATCAGCTTGGACCAGAAGTTCATGTGGCGCTGATCGTATAAGTTACGGTCGCAGAGTATGCGCCGGTGTGATAGACAGGATCGTTAGTCAAAGACCAGACGGTGGATGCCGAGTTTCCAGCATTGGCGGAACTGGCTCCGGCTCCGAACGTGGCAACGCTGGTAGAGGCTGATGTGCTGGCGGTTTGCGATCCGCTGCAGGCCGTAGCAGGCGCGGCGCCGGTGCATGTATAAGTCAACGCATCGCCTGCCGTGGGCGGCGTCGCGACTGAAGGACCATTGGCCGGGCTGAAATCGGAGGTGACCTTCAGTGTCACGGTGCCGGTTCCAGTGGACTGCGTTGTACGAATCTTATAAGTCAGGTTCGTAGTACCGGTGTAGGGATTAAAAATTGTGCCGATAGCGGCTAACGTGGTGGTTGAAGTGGTAACCTGCAACGCGGCTTCGGCACTGACTGTTACGGAGAGCGTAGTGGTGCCGGTGGCAGCGAACTGCGCAAAACAAGCAGGGGTCGCAACGAGCGCCGCCGCAAGAGCAAATATATGTTGACGTTTCATGGTTTCTCCTAAATAGCGCTGATCGTGAAGGTCAGTGTTGCTGAATATGTTCCCGTCTTAAACGCGGGATTATCCGATAGCGTGAACGTGTCTTGTACGGTATTGGGATTGACGGAACTACACGATCCGCCACCCCCCGTACAAACACCGGCGCCCAGCGTCACTACACCCGTCTGCGACACTGTCGAGGCGGTTTGTGACCCTGAACAGGCAACGCCCAGTGAGGCAGCGCTGCACGTGTAAGTAAGCTGTCCGCTCGCGATGGAAGGCCCTCCGGCTGGACTGAAATCAGCAGTGGCCCGAAGCGTAAGAGATCCGCTCCCAGTGGACGCGGTACTACGGGCTCGGTAACTGACAAGTAAGTTGCCTGAATACGCAACGAAGGTCGTGCCTGAGCCTGTTAGTGTCAAGCTCGATGGCACGGAGACCTTGCCAATCGCATCGATTTGCGCGGACAGCGTCTGAGTGGTAGTGCCCGTGACGCCTAGGAGAAACGCGGGAGCAAAGATCAGCACCGCGGCTACACGCGCGAAGCGTACCACCACCATGCACGAACCAGTAGTTCGTTCCGATAACATCGCAACCTCCCCGGTATGCGACGAGATCCAGCGTCCTTGCTTTTCCCGTTCCTCTAGTGATCGGCGTTTCATTTGGCTCACTTTAGTACCTTAGAACCACCACTTCTTATTTCGTAGTCTGTATCCGGTATGTTGCACGCGCCGGACCAACGCCCGGATCCAACAAAATCAACGAATTATGATTCGGTACGTTTTGGAAATGAGACAGAATGTCCCGTTAAACAGGGGACGACGTGGCCGGGTGTGGAGGCTGCTGTTTTCCGCTAGTGTGTTGAACCAGCCTGCGATCTATAGTTGAAGACGTAATGAAAAAGCGACGAGCGCTCGATTAGTTCTTTGACAATGTTTCTTAACGTACATGAACACGTGTAATCCCGCTATTCCGCCCGGGCTGCTGAAAGTCCCGCCCTTTCCACCTGTGGCTGCCCGTCTGTTGACAGTGCTCTCTAGCCCGGATGTGGAGGTCGCAGAGGTCGCGGAACTGATCAAAAGCGACGCTACATTAAGCGCCCGGATGCTCCGCTGCATCAATTCAGCAGTTTTCGGACTTGGCCGGCAAGTCAGCGACATGCGCCAGGCGGTGGCACTTCTGGGCTTCGAGCGAACGCGCCAGATTACGGCCATGTGTGCGACGGCTACATTCGCCCGGGGAACGCGCACCAATGTTGAGTTACAGAGTTGCTGGCAACATTCCATGGCCACGGCAATTCTGGCGACGGAAATCGCGACTTCCTGCGAAGCCGTCGCCAAGGTCGCTTTCACGGCTGGGATTCTCCATGATATCGGTCGTTTGGGGCTAATCGTTGCATATCCGACGCGCTACGCGCATGCGATCCGGGAAGCCACTGGCCGCTGTGTAGATTTTCTCGACTTCGAGCGAGAGCAGTTTGGATTGGATCATGCCGAGGCCGGGCGGCTCCTGGCGGAAAGCTGGGAGTTGCCGGAACAGTTCCGCATCGTCGCAGGGCGGCACCATGATCCCTGTGAGGGGGCCGAGGTCGACCTTCTCAGGGTCATCCATGTTGCCTGCCGGATAGCCGATGCCTTGGGATATGGGCTGGTCTCACCGCGAGCTGACATGAATATGAGTGACATTCTTGAAACGTTACCCGAGCCTGTCAGGAGACGTTTCGAGCGGACCGAAGAAGAACTCAGAGCCGAGATCGAAGAGCGCATCCATGCAATCATCTGACACGCGCCACGTTGCTTGAATCTTTTTTTTACTTCCGACTGCCGGGTGGGTTAACCGGCTGTTCGGTCGAGTTGGGCATCCAAGACCTATATTTGTTAGTAGCTTTAAACTGTTATACGCTGGGATGATTGGCTTCTGACTTAGCATAGGTGAGTTCTGCAAAAGCAATCCAAAACCAAGAAGGCGATACCAATCTGGCGCAAAGAAGACCGCGCCGATCATATTTACAGGGTGGCTGCAGAAGTGATGTGCCGGAAAGGCTATGCGGCTACGTCGATGAACGATATCGCGGACGCGGTAGGACTAACCAAGGCCGGGATCTACCACTACATTCGTGGAAAAGAGCAACTTCTCTTCGAGATCATGAACTTCGCAATGGACATGGTGGATGAGGACGTGGTAGCTCCGGCACGTGCGGTTACTGATGCCGAAGAGCGGCTGCATACGATCATCGACCGGCATGCGAAGAGAATTCTGGAAGTGGGTGGTGCGGTCACCATTCTCTTGGAAGAGATGGCGGCATTGACGCCCGCGCATCAACGCACTATCCGGAATCGCAAGCGCGCTTATTTTGAGCTGGTCAGGCAGACGCTGGAGCAACTCGGGGCCGAAGGGAAACTCCGCAACGTTAACCCCACGGTGGCTACCTTCAGCCTGTTTGGCATGATTTTATGGATCTCCCGCTGGTATCGCCGGGACGGAGACCTAGCGGCGCAGGACGTGCTCGGCGACTTTCACGAGATGGCGTTGAATGCGGTGCTGCGGACCGAGAGCATCCGCAGCACCGAAAAAGCGATGGGGCCGTATCTTAGAAGCTGAACCGCGCGCCGACCTGGAAGGCGCGGGGCCCGGCCGAACCGAATGTCTGGTTGACGCGCTGGGTCGGCTGGCCGAACGCATAGGTCTGCGTAGCCGGGTTAGCACTCTTCGTATCCAGAGTCCATGCAGCGCTCGGATAAGAAAGATTGGAAATATTGAAGGCGTTGAACACCTCACCGAGGATACTGAACTTATATCTCTCTTTGTAAGTGAACGTCTTGGTTAGGCGGAAGTCCTGCGTTATGGTTGGATCGCCAAACTGATAGTCGGGCGGCACAACCAGCGGGGAGGTAATGGCCTGGCCTTGGGCGTTTTTCGTGCCGACTACGTTCGTATTGTAGGCGGCAACCGCGGCTGCTAACTGGTCCTTTCCGCATCCGGCCGCAAGGCAGCCAAAACCCAGGCCGGGAAGCGGCTCGTTGCTGCCCGACGGCGCTGTGCCAGGAAGATCCAGGCTCGGCACCATGGCGGTCTGCGGAGTCCGGCTGATGAACGAGGAATTGAGCGACAGCGTAAAGCCCCACGGCAGGTCGGCAGTGCCCGAAATCTGCAGATTGTGGTGCGGCAGATACTCGCCGTAGCCGGACATCCAATGCAGGTTATCCCACACCGTTTCATCCAAGGCTTTCTGATACGCGTATGAGGCCAGGAATTGGTAGCGATTCGAGAAACGCTTGCTGACTTTCACCAGCAAACCGTCATATACGGCGCGGCCTTGATCCGTCCAAAACGTGATGGTGCCGGTAGAGCACATATGCGTCGGGTCGAAGTCGGGACTCTTGGCGCAAAGCGGGACCACCGGAACCGGAGTCGGCGATCCCAAGTAGCGGGTGAACAGATTCTGGTCAACTTCGCCGAGGCTGACATTTTCGCCCTGGCGACGCGCCCAGTCCGCGGTTATAACCATGCCGTGCCCGAGATCGTGCTGAATGCCGATCGAAGTCTGATAGCTGCGCGCCAGCGGGAAATGGGTGGGATAGATCTCGACGCCCTGCTTGGAGTAAGCCAGGTTCGGATACGGGAAAGCGCCGCTGCGCGGGGGGTTGGGCGGCGCCAAAATAGCTGCGACGCTCGGAAGCTCCTGATTCACCAGATTGACGAACTGCCCGACCGTCATGTTTGTCAGGTGGCTGAGCGGCAGAGACTGGCCCACGGCGATTGGAACTCCACCCAGGCTGAAGTTGAAAATGCCGGGATAGATGTTGGTGAACGCGCTGGCGGCCAGCGTACTCCGGGCGCTGCCGGGGGGTCCGTTCCACGGAAGCTTCGCGCAGCTTGTAATATCCCGGCGTGCTGTCCCAATAAATGCCGGCGCCGCCGCGGATCACCCACTTTTGGTTCTTTCCCGGGCTCCAGGCGAAGCCAAGCGCCGGCTGGAATTCCTTGGTGTTGTTCACCGTCGGTCCCAGATTGTTCGAGCCGGTTCCGAGAATCGGCGCCAGGAGCGCCGGCTTGGGCAGATCGGAATTGTAGAAGCCGGTCTGCGCATTCCATGCCAGCCCGTAATTGACTGTGAGGTTGGGTCGGATCTTCCAGACATCCTGGAAGTACGCCCGGTACTGGTCGTAATTCTTGTTCTGATCGTAGTCGTAGGCCGCCGGGCAGGGAAACGCCGCCCACTCCGACGCCGCTGAAGATGCTGCTGTTGAGATTGAAAACCGGCAGATTCAGAACATCCGCGTCAGTCTTGAGCTGGGTGGGAAGCGTCGGGAACAGAGCTTGAAGGTGGCTGGGCCCAGTGCAGCAGACAGCGCGGCTCTGATGAAGGTCGGTGAGAAGGCGCCGACGCACATCGGCGTGCAGAATCCCCACAGGCCGGCGGACTTGGTGGGATTGAGGTCGCCGCCGAACTTGAGCCGGTGGGATCCCTTTTGCCAGCTCAGCGTTTCGACCAGCTCGAACCGGCGCGTGTTGCGTGCCTTGCGGAGCATTGAAGTTTGGACCGATGGCCGGCTGATTCGAGCCAACGAAGTAGAACACGTTCGGCAGGCTGCCGGCCACGCAGGGCGCCGAGCAGTCCGACGCAACCGCCGGAGGTTGTGGTTGTTCCAGTAGTTGTACTGGAAGCGCAGATCGTTGACGATGGTAGGCGTCAGCGAACTGGTGAGGCCGATGATGCTTTGATCGGCCCAATTGGTGTTGTGCGGCCAGTTGGATGGATCGCCGAATTCCAGCGACTGGCCGAAGCCCGCGTTGCCATCGTGCGAGTAGCGCAAGAACAGGTTGTTCTTTCGCAGTTGAGGTGGTAATCGAGGCGCAGGCTGATCTGCTTGCTGTCATACGGGCTTCCGTAAGTGTTCTGCAGCAGCGCGAAAGCAGGGTCGGTGCTTTGAATGCTCAGGGCCTGCACCTGGTTCAGAAACTCGTAGTTGAAAAAGAAGAACAGCTTGTCCTTCATGATCGGGCCGCCGAGGGAAGCGCCCGGATTGCGGCGCACAAAGAACGGATCTGGGACTGCAGGAATGCGCTGCAGGTTGGGATAAGCGGCCATATTGTGATCGCGGTAGAAGAAGTAGCCGCTGCCATGCCAATCGTTGCTGCCGGAGCGGGTCACGACGTTGATCGCGCCGCCGGCGGAAATCGGAGTCGCGAGATCGAAATTGACTTCCGAAAGCTGGAATTCCTGCACCGTTTCCTGCGAGAAGTTCATGGAGGACATGCCGCCGCCGACGTCGATGTTGTCGGAGACGTTGCCGCCGTCGATGGTGACTGCCGTCCGGTTGCCGCCGCCCAGAACGCTGACGGTGAACAGGGCATTGAACTGCGCGACTGTTCCCGAGGAGATCGTGCACGCCAGGTTCGAGCGTCGCCAGTTGCATGTAGCTGCGGCCGTTCAGACGGCAGGTCCTGAATGGTGCTGCGCGAGATGACGCCCTCGATCTTGTGCGTTTCGTAGTTGATCTGGGACGTGGCGGCTTCCACCGTCACTACTTCCTTGGTGGCGCCCAGGGTCATGGGCATATTCACAGTCGTCGTGCTACCGGCTAACACGGTAGCGTCGCGCTGTACGGTGCGAAACCCGGAAACCTCCGCGCGGACCTCGTAATCACCGGCGGGCAGCGCCGGAGCGCTGTAATAACCCTGGGCATCGGTGGTTGCGGTACGGGCTGCAACACCGGTGGCTTTATTGGTGATCGTGATGGTCGCGTTCGGGATCACAGCTCCGGATTCGTCGGTAAGCGTACCCGTAATGATCCCGGTTGGCGCTTGAGCCAGCACAACCATACATGCGAGCGCGGCAAGCAACATCAACGCAGAAGTTACTCGTAACATTGTTCGACACCCTTTCCTTTGGCCCTGACGAGAGCAATTGGTCAATTTTGTCCTAAGATGCAGTCGCTGTCAAGGGGAGTTTCCAGTTTGGAGGTGAAGGACTAGTACGAAACCTCTTGAGAAAGGGAGGTTTATTCCTAACCGAATGACCGGTCGGTCGATCGAATAGGGGGCCGGAGCACGATTGGCCCGTGTAAGGGCAGGATAGCTTCAAAACCGGAAGCGCACCGTCGCTTGCAGGATCCTGGGTCCTCCCGATTGAAAGACCGGCGCCAAGCCACTGCCTGGACTTCCGGCGCCCAGCATCAAATTGAGCAGGGAGCTGGATTGGCCAAACAGTGGACTGGTCAGAAAGCGGGTCGGATCGGCAAAGTTGGCATGATTTAGCGCGTTAAAGGCTTCAATTCGAAGCTGTAAAGATCGTTTTTCTCCAACGGCGAAGTCCCGGTGGACCGCCAGATCCAACTGCGACATTCCGAATCCGGTGAGTGCGTTGCGCCCCAGATCGCCTTGAACGGAGCCGGGAGCGGCCAGAAAAGCACCGGGGTTGATCCGGCGGCCACCGGGGGTCGAAGGGTCCGTAATCCAGACCGGCTGGCCGGGCACTAGAGCGGGCCGGAATACGTTCTCAAAGCTCACGCCCATGAACTGCTCCGCACTCAAAACATTGATCGGAAATCCGGTGCGGGCGCGGAATAGCCCATCCACCGCCCAATTCCTTGCAAAAGGCGAGCGCGTCCCGGCCGGAACGTCGTAACTGACGCCCGCGGTGAATGCATGGCGGACGTCAAAATCGGAGGAGCCACGGTCCTGTCCGAGGCGCATCCCGGAGCCTGCCCAGTAAAGACCGGCGTCGGTGGAACTGTTGTCGATGGAATGGGACCAGGAGTACGAGAGGAGAGCCTGCAAGCCAGAAGCCAGCCGGCGGCGATATTGCGCCTGGAGGCTGTGGTACTCAGACTGGCCGTGATTCGTTCCGAGCGCAAGCAAAGAGGAGTTCGTGCTCCCTGGGCCGCCGATTTCGCGGCGGATTAGATTCTCGCCGAAAGATCCGACGTAGCCGGCGGTCACGAGATTATTACGGTCGAAGGCGTGTTCAATCGAAGCGTTCCACTGTTTCACCAACGGCAAGCGAAGCCGGGGCATGAAACCGAAGATCAATTGAGCGCTGATAAAGCCATTTCGCGGGCTCTGGAAATTCGACACATTCAAGGGCCCGTCATTTACCAGATCGGTCGCCAAGCTGAGACTGGAATCGAAGTAGAATCCCATCCCAGCACGTATAACGGTCCGCCCACTCGCGGACACTTGATAAGCGATACCCACGCGAGGCGCAAAATTTGTAAATGTGGATGGCCACGTCGGCCGGCGAACATCCTGAGACTGACCGGTGGCAGGATCATAGCTGGTGGCGCCTTGCAGCACGGGCGCGGGACTAATCTCCCAACGCAGGCCGTAGGATACGGTAAACCGGGGCGTCACGCGCCATTTATCTTCCGCAAAAGCGGATATTTCACTCACTATTGCGGATGTGTACTGTTGCGGGGAGGTCGCATGCCAGAAGTTGCTGCTATTGGCCAGATCCGGAACAGTATCCGCGATAATACTGAGGGTGCCGGTAGCATCATGGCGAATGGGCGCTAAGCGGCGGTAGTCGACGCCGAACCGGAAGGAGTGCCCTCCTTTGTTCCAACTCGCGGACGGCGATATCTGATATTGCGACTGACTGCGCCGGCCCTCTGACCCCGAGACCACTTCTCCCACGCCCGCGATGGAGAAGCGCACTAAATAGGTACACGTACCTGGAGTGTTGAAGAATTCGAGCGTGGGCGCGATCGAACAGTCGGGCAAGGTTGCACCTTGTTGCTGCCAGACCGAAGTCACAACTGCGCTGGAGGCATTCAAGCGCAAATCGAACACCAAGGCAGGTTGAGCGCGCAAAGTCAGACCTCCCGTGATCGAACGAGACCTGATGTCCAGCGAGTTCACTGGATCGCTGCCGTATTCGGTAGACGATGGAGTCTCACTGTATCGGGCAAAACCGGTGAGCCGGGAGCTGAAGGCATGATCTAGGCGTAATGAGCCGGAGTCGAATCGGGCCGGCCGACTGAGTCCTCCGGTCCACTCCGCCAGTCCCTTTCCCAGATCGGGCCCGTTTGGGGCAGGAAACATATTAAGGAGTGGCTCCGCCCAAGCTAGTGAGCCGATTCTCGAAGCTAGCGACGGTACTGGGACGTTCCATACGTAGGGCTGCTGCATGCGCAGGCCTTCATAGGAGACAAAAAAGAATGTATGATCGCGCCAGAGTGGCCCGCCCAGAGCAGCCGAAAAATCCTGAAAGCGAAGCCGAGCACGCCCGTCGCCGTGCTGGTTGGCGAACCAATCATTGGCATCGAGCGCGTCGTTTCGAAAACTATCGGCTAGCGATCCATGCAGTTCGTTCGATCCCGATCGGCTGGTGAGAGAAATTTGGGCGCCCGGCAACCTGCCGAACTCCGCCCCGGTGGTGGAAGTCTGGGTGCGCATTTCCTGAAGTGCCCCGATGGAGACCAAGCCGTCCAGGCTTCCAAACGCCGTCATCCCGGGTAGCGCGCCCCCGGTGGCCTCCGCCGCAGTCCCGCCCCCGCTCACGCCAGAATTGGCGCTGACACCGTCCACGGCGAAATAATTGGTGTTGGGACGCTGGCCATTGACCGTAAACTGCCCGGCTTCGCCGCGAGTTGCCGGCGTTACGATTAGGCCCGGAGTTAACTCCAAGAGGCCGAGTAATGCTCCTCCATTCAAGGGGAGCCGCTCAATCTGCTCCTTGCCAACCAGGGTGCCGACCGCGGCATCCTCGCTGTTCAGCAACTGCGGCGAGCCTTCCACCGTTATCGTCTCCTGCAGGCTCCCGACCACCAATTTGAAATCCACTCGCGCAGGCTGTGTTTCATTTACTCGTATTCCGAAACGAACCATGGTCCGGAATCCAAGCTTGCGGACCGTAATCTTGTAGACCCCCGGTTGCAGCGAGGAGATCAAGTAACGGCCATCAGGTTTGGATAGCGCGGCGTGATGAAAACCTGTATCTTCGTTCACGACGCTCACCATAGCGTCGGGCACCGAAGCGGTCGAAGCGTCCACGATAACGCCTGAAATGTGAGAGTACTGCTGAGCCCGCAATACCCCGCCGCTAGCCAGGCAAATCAATATCACGGCCAGCGGGCGGGGCGGGATCACTTATTGCTCCGCTCGTAAATATCCAACCTGGCCCGCAATTCCGCCAGGCTAGTCTTCAATTGGGCAGGTACCTGCCCGGCTGGTATTTCACTTGGTGCCGCGCCGAACATCACTCCCAATAGCTTATCCAGACGGCGAGCCGATTGGAACAGCTCCTCGGTAGCGGGTTGCCAAGGCTCAGATGCGTTGCCATTATATGGGACGGTACTGGTGTCGCCGTTTACGGTGGCGATGATCGGCCGCAAGTCACGATCGATTTCAGTGACACGCTCGGCGCAGCACGGCGGAATGTTCGGCGCGCAGCCGTTGGAGCAATTGTCGATCGCCGGCGGTCAGCTCCTGCTCAGCCGTCGAACGGAAATTGTTCGGCCAGGCGGCGTAACGCATAAGCCGCTAGCCATCAGCGATTCGCTGGAGTCTAGAATCTGGGCGGCGAGCTGCTCCAGATTGGCGCGCCCACCCAGTTGTTCGGCCAGCCGAGTCTGCAGCTGCCGTGCATCTCCAGCGGCTGGGGTGTCGTTTGGAGCGATTGGCTGATCCGGCACTTTAGCCGGCGGCGAGTCGGAGAAGCGAATAACCACGTGAGGTTTCGAAGCGAGGGCGCCCTTGATTTCCTGCTGGCGCGCCGGTACGATGCCGACGCCGCTAACCAGGACTTCGCTCTTGAGAGCGGGACACCTCCACCGGATCGCCCAAGTCGGCGCCCAGGTCGTGCAAGCGGCTATAACCTGCAGTTCATCGGCCGCGCTGGCCGCAGCCGGGGGCGCCGCTAGGCGTGGGTTGCTCCTTTTGACGGGGCGCTCGGGTTGCCAGCAGCGCGACTACTATCCGGAGCCAGCGCTTGACCGGGTTAACAGGTGATGGTATCTTCGCCGGGACTCCGTGATCTCGACCCATTCCTGATTCGAAAACTCCAGACGTTCTTCGACCGGCCGCAGATCCGACCTGCGCAGCGTCAAGGTAGCCTGTCTCAATTCCGATGCCGCCGTACTGGTCTCGATTCGATAGGCCTGATGCTCTTCACTCACTTGGTCACGCTTCCCGGACAGTCTGATTACGCCAGTCCTGGAACGAGCGGGCGCTCAGCGGATCGTCCCAACTGTAGTTTGCGCGCTCAAACATCGCCTCGAGGGAGTTTAACGCTACAGCGTCGGGCGAATTGAGCGCCGTTTTCCGCGGGGCGACAGCTGCGCGCGTAAGCCGGCGATCTCGCGTCCGAATTTGAATACGCCGAGGCTGACTGGGATGTGTGTTCGCGGCGACTATTGCTTGGCGCAGCAATTCGGAAGCGTGAACAGCGGGCGTCTGATGATAGCGATAGAAAAGCCCAAATAGGACCAGCACCGTTGCGGCGGCAACCGCCCATTTCTTTGCGGCAGTGTCAAACGGCGATTTCAATAGCGATGCGATGCGATCAAAGAAAGCCGGCTCCGCGGACGCATCGATGTCATCGAATTGATGATAGATATCGACCCACGGAGCCGGTGGAGCAGGAAGATGGCGCTGCAATACATTTTTTCTGTAGTGCACGCATTGGCTGACGACGTTTTGCAATTCCTCCAGCGCCGCGCGGCACTGCCAGCAGGCTTCCAAATGGGAGCGGACTTCGCCTGGACGCATGGGCCGCCAATTCACCGTCGAGATAACGCAGCAACTGCTCTTCTTCGGGGTGGAGAGTAAGTGAGGACCCCTTCATAGTTCATCCTTCTTTAGCCGTGAGATGGCTCGCCGCAGAAATTCGCCAACCGCTGAAGGGCTGATTCCCAATACCGAACCGATTTCCGGATATCGCAGGCCTTCCAGCCGAAGCAGCAGGCAGCGGCGTTGTTGTTCCGAGAGCCTCTCCACAGCCTGGTGGAAGCGCAGTGTTTTCTCCAGCTCGAGCAAGTTCTGTTCCGGATCCACCGCCGAACCCGCTAGCCGTGATTCCAGATCCGGATCGAAGGGTTTCTGAGAGCTCTGCGCGGGCTCGTATTCTTAGTCCTAAATTGTGGGCCACCCGGAAAATCCAGCCCTTCGGATTTTGAATATCGTCGCCCTTCTTGAGAGCGGTGTATAACCGTAAAAATACCTCCTGTGTCGCTTCCTGTGCTTGGGGTGGATATAGCCCCAGATTCAGCAAATATCGAAAAACGTCGTCGCGTGTCTCTTCAAACAACCGAGCCACTTGATCCTGCAACGTCATGGCGGCTCGACGCTTCTGGATAACACCCGCAAGCTCTTCACCCAGCGGATACGACGACATCACTTCCTATGAGACTATAAGTTCTAACCTCTAAGATCCTCTAGCCCCGGGTTCCAACTACACCGGTTCGAAAATAAATCTAAGTTATTGCCAACGCGGATGTAGTTGAAAATGACCGGTCCAGACTCTTTGTAGTGTCGAACAGCTTCTCTTCCATGGCTACATCGGTCTCGATCACCATCGTCACCTACAACAGCCGGCCATATCTGGATGCTTGCCTAAAGTCGATTTTCGAGCAGAATTACCGTCCGCTCGAGATTGTCGTCGTCGACAACGGATCCATGGATGGCACACGCGGCTTCCTTTCACGGTTCGAAGATCGTATCCGAGTGGCATACAACGACAGGAACATGGGTTTCGCCGCGGCGCAAAACCAGGCGATTGCCAGCAGCCGCGGCGATTGGGTTCTGGTTTTAAATCCGGACGTTGTGCTGTTGCCGGGAGTGATCGGGCAATTGGTGGAGGCGGGTGAGATCGATGAAAAGGCAGGAACAGTTTGTGGACGCCTGCTCGCCATCGGCAAGGATCTGAAACTGCTCGCCGATCCGCTTATCGATACTGCTGGGATTTATTTCACCGAAGCGATGCGTCATTTTGACCGCGGGTGGCATCAGCCCGACGATGGCCGCTTCCGCAAGATGGAATATGTATTCGGAGCAAGTGCCGCAGCTGCGCTTTACCGCCGAGAGATGATTGCAGACATTTCCGAAGACGGCAATTTCTTCGATCCCGATTTCTTCGCCTATCGCGAGGACGCCGACGTAGCTTGGCGGGCCCAGTTGCTCGGTTGGCGCTGCCTTTATACACCGGCCGCAGTCGGCTATCACGTGCGTAGCGTGGGTCCCGGCAATCGGCGGGAGGTGCCGGCGATCGTAAACATGCACTCGGTAAAAAATCGGTTCTTGATGCGAACCAAGAACATGACCAGCGGTGTATTTCGGCGATTCTGGCGTCAGATGATCGCGCGTGACTTGCTGGTGTTCGGGGGGGCCTTGCTGCTGGAACAACAGTCCCTTCCCGCATTCTGGCGATTGGCAACTTGCCTGCCCCGAACTCTGCGCAGCCGCCGGTGGATAATGAGCCGCCGCCGTGCCACCGACGAGAACCTGGCGCACTGGTTTAGTACCCGGCCATCCACCCAGCCGGTCGCGGAAGTGGGACGGCCCAAGAAATCCCTGGATGCTGTGTCCCGAGGCGCAAGTAGTTAATTCACGCTCGCAGCTACGGCGCTGTCACCCTTGGCCGGCGGCAAAGTCTCTCGGGTCGATCCGGGCGCGGGCTTTTCAGTCGAATTTGCCTTTCGCCTGAACCGTTACCTCGCCGCCGAGGCAGATATTCAAACGGCGTGGCCCAGGGATGTGACCGGCTGTTCGAGATTTGGATGCGATTTCGAGCGGGCATCCGCCACCTTTACACGGATCGGTCCTTCGGTTCGCTTTATTCGGATCTCGGCAGGCCGACGCAGCGATGGGCGGCGACTTCATTGGAGTTTACGTGGGCTCCGCGGTCTAAGCTGGGATAAGGCGTCGGTGTCGGCAGCCGCGTGTCCACGACGCCGGGGCTGCGCTTTCCGCAACCCCAACGGGACTGTCCGGAACGAAATCGTCAGGCATTTACGTCGATGACCGTTCTGCCACGAGTCTTCCCGGCCAGAATTTGCTCGCCGAGCTGAAACACCTCCGCTAGCGGCTTCACCTGGATCAGGCTATCGAGCAAGTTCGTTGGAAGGTCGCGCACCAGGCGCGCCCAGATCTCGCGGCGTCGCTGGTTAGGCACGCGAACTGAGTCAATCCCTAGTAGATTGACACCGCGCAGGATGAACGGGAAAACGCTGGTATTCAGAGCAGCACCGCCCGCCAAACCGCAGGAGGCTACACTACCACCGATCACGACCGATCGGAGCAATCCCGCCAAAGTATCACCGCCGACATTGTCTATACCGGCGGCCCAGCGTTCTGAGTCGAGCGGACGCTTGGACGGCGCAGCCAGCACATTGCGATCGATGATCTCGCACGCCCCTAGCCCTCGCAGATAGTCGTGCAGTTCAGCGCGTCCACTGGAGGCCACCGCTTTATAGCCCAACTTTCCCAGGATCGCGATGGCGACGCTGCCCACGCCTCCGGCTGCGCCGGTCACCACTACTTCCCTGCCGCCGGGTTTGACTCCATGGTCTTCCAGTGCCATGACGCTTTGCATCGCCGTGAAGCCGGCCGTACCGATACCCATGGCCTGCTGCAAATTGAACCCGGCAGGCAGAGGCACGACGAACTCGGCGTCGAGTCGAGCATATTGCGAGTAGCCGCCCCACAGCGTCTCTGACGTTCCGCAACCTGTCACTACCACTTTGTCCCCAGGCTTGAAACTGGCGGACGAGGATTCTTGCACCGTACCTGCCAAATCCACGCCCGGGACCATCGGATATTTCCGAATTACGCCCGGCTTGCCGGTGACCGCGAGGCCATCTTTATAATTCAGGCTCGAATATGCGACGCGGATCAGCACCTCGCCGGCGGGCAAAGCCTCAGGCTGTAGTTTCTGGAAGGAGGCATCGAACTTGCCGTCATTCTGTTTAATCAGCAGGGCTTGAAAGGGTGTCATCGCCATTTATTCCAAACCGAACGCAAGCAGCACGTTCCCAGGCATGCCGAAGAAATAACCATATCCGGAGTTGACGAACAGCATTCCTCCCGCGACAGCCGCTCCTGGACCATCCAGCGATCCGCCGCGGGCCGGGATCTGGTTTACGGTTTCAAAGTCGCGGACGGTATCGTAATCCCAAATGATTTTGCCATCCTTGCTCGAATACGCCCGAAAGTGGCCATCCACCGATCCGGAGAAAACCACGCCCGGAATTGTCGTCACGGCCGCCGATTGGGCCGGACTGCAGCGCGGTGTATGGCACTCTTCCGGAAGCGCGCTCCAGAGCTTCTCTCCGGTGGCGAGTTGAATAGCGAAGAGTCCGCCACCTGTCTTCGGGTCGGGCTGCAAGCCCTCCGAACCCGGCACGAAACCGATATCCGATATGGCGGCGTAAGCGGTCTCGGGATCCGCTGCAGGCCCCCACTGGATGCCGCCGAGAATACTTCCCTGGCCGAGCTTTCGCTGCCAGACGATCTTACCCTGGTCATCCGGATCGAGGGCGTGCAGCACTCCCGACTTCTGACCGGCGATGAGCAGACGCTTGCCGTTCGATAATGTGCGAAGGATCGTCGCCGATCCAAAATCGAAATCCGGGCCGGGCTTTTCAGGACAAAGACTCGTGTCCCGCTGGCCGCACCCTCCATTAAACACATCTCCACTGGTGATCTGGCGCGCCCAGACAACTTTGCCGGTATCGAGCGCGAGAGCCACAATTGCGTCGGTCATCGGCGTGGCCGGCTCCGAATAGTTATCGCCGGTCGCGATGTAAAGGACGTTGCGCTTGGTGTCGATGGTCGGCGAGCCCCATACGCCCCCGCCCGAGGGTCCCCAGAGCTGGGTACCGTTCTTGGTTTTCCGGGTGGGCCTGGGACGGTCCGCGATCGTGTAGGTTTTCCAAATCTGCTTGCCCGTCTTGGCGTCCAGAGCTACAACGCTGCCGCGGAACGTGCAGCATTCATAATGATTGTCGGCCGCCAGCCACTCGCTTCGCGAAGCCACGGGAACATAGAGCTTACCTTCGTAGAGGGCCGGTGACCCGGTGATACGAGACAACGCGTGATCATCGATGGTGGTTTTCCACAGCAGCTTACCTGTGACGGCATCCAGAGCATAAGCATTGGCTCGCAAGTCTCCGAAGTAAGCCACGTTGCCCGGACCAATGGTAACGGCTGTGCGCACGCCGGCCCCGGCATCGAAGCTCCAGTACGTGCATCCGCTCGCGCTATCGAGCGAGTAGACTATTCCGAGGGCGCTGCCGACGAACACGCGGCCGCCGGCTACAATCGGCTGAGCGAACGCTGAGTAACTATCGGGGTATCCAAAAGCCCATTTTAATTTCAGGCTGGGAATTTGCTCGGCCGCCAGGCCCGCCGCGGCAGCCGGTTGAAACCTGCTATTGTCGAGACCCGCGCCCCAGCCGTTCCATTGCGATCCCGAAAACTCTTTCGATGGTTCGGCGGCGCAATGACCGGCTCCGGTATCGACGGCGTGCAGGGGCTTGGCTGTTACGTATTCCGCAATAGCTGCGCGGTCGGCGGCCGCAAGACGCGCGCCCTGGACGTGCATGGTCCCGTTCGCGAGAGCGCGAACAATGAACTCCGGAGTCAGACTTCTCAGCAATGCACGATTCTGGGCGGCGAGCGCGATCACTTCATGGCACGACGCGCAGTGCTTGGCGTACAGATCGCCGCCATCGGGAGTAGCGGCCAACGCGACCACAGTCGCGCAGAAAAACAGGCCCATCTTATGGCTGGGATGCATGTATACTCCCAACGATATCAAGTCGTGCCGCTCGCCGCTATTACTTTTGCAGGATGCCTTGCTCCCGCATCCAATCTTCGAGACGCAGCGGCCAACTGGCGGTAGGCAAGCCGCTTTGCACCATGCCGAACCCGTGGCCTCCCTTGAGATAGATATGCAGTTCGGCGGGCACCTTCGCCTGGAGCAGAGCCAGATAAAAGCGGGCGCTGTTTTCCGGAGAGACCGTCGGGTCGTTACTGGCCTGGACCAAAAATGCAGGTGGCGTATCGGCAGTCACATGAAGTTCCTTTGGTAGGGCCGGATAAGCCAGGATAAGAAAATCTGGTCGGCAGCTGGCTCGTTCGACCGGATCGGCCGCCGCGCTTTGTCCTTTATCCCAGCTCATTCCCGCGCGCGCCACCAGGTCGCCACCGGCTGAGAAGCCCATCATGCCGATGCGGCCGGCATCAAGACCCCATTCGCCCGCCCGAGTGCGCAGGATGCGCAGTGCCCGCTGAGCATCTTGGAGCGGCGCCTCCATCGTGTATCCCATGCCTTTCGCGCGAGGCAGCCGGTACTTCAGCACAAACCCTGCGATGCCGATTGAGTTTAGCCATTTCGCAACATCGTGACCTTCCTTATCGATGGCCAGATGTTCGTAGCCTCCGCCCGGGCACAGCAGAATGCCGACCCCTGTGTTTTTCTCTTTCAGCGGGAGATAGACAGTCATGTCGGGTGTACTGACAAACGTGACGCCGCGGTCAACGACGCCATTCTTGCCGCGCTCGGTCCATATTTCCTTGGTCTCCGTGGCCGGAGCTGTTTTGGCCGGATCGGGCCAGAGATTGACGATCGACGGCTGGGCACAGACCGCAAGAGGAAGCGCAAAGAGTAGCCAGAAATTCGAACGGAGAGGCATGTACATGATATTGGCAGGTCGGGGACCTGTATCACAACCTGGCTGGCGCGCCTAAGGACGATTCCATCGACTCGAGAACGCCTATAATCCAAGTCAGGACCATGACTAGCGCACAGACAGCCGCCAATACTCATCGCAACCTATACATCAACGGCTCGTGGAAGCCGCAGGCCGGGACGGGATCGATTAATGTCCTCTCGGCATCCACCGAAGATGTGATCGGCTCTGTTCCGGAAGGCACCGCGGAGGACGTGGATTACGCCGTTCGCGCCGCGCGCACCGCGTTCGATAGCGGCTGGAGCGACACCACTGTTCAAGAACGCGCGGAGTGGCTGCGCAAGCTCGCCAACGCCCTAAAGGAACGCACCGAGCAGATCGCCAAAACCATCGCGCAAGAGGTAGGTTCTCCGCTCTCCATGGCCACCAGCATCCAGGCCGGGCTTCCGGTGATAATCACAAACAGCTTTGCCCAAATGATCACCGAAGCCAAACTCGAGCAGGAGGTCGGCAATTCGATCGTAGTCCGTGAACCGTTTGGCGTGGTGGGCGCGATTACACCCTGGAACTATCCGTTGCACCAGATCATGGCAAAAGTTGCACCCGCGCTCGCGGCTGGTTGCACCGTCGTGTTGAAACCCAGCGAAGTGGCACCTCTGAACGCGTTTATCTTGGCGGAGGCGTGCGAAGCTATTTCGCTGCCGGCAGGTATCCTCAACATCGTTACCGGCTATGGTCCCGTCGTCGGCGAAGCTATTGCGGCACATCCTTTGATAGACATGATCAGTTTCACCGGCTCCGTACGCGCGGGGCGAAGGGTCGGTGCGCTCGCCGCCGACTCCATCAAGAAAGTCACTTTGGAATTGGGCGGCAAATCAGCGTTTATTGTCTTGGAGGACGCGCCTTTCGAGAAAGCCATTCCAGCCGGCGCGCGCAACGCCATGCTCAATTCCGGCCAGACCTGTTCGGCGTGGACTCGGATGATCGTGCCTCGCAGCCGTCAGCAGGAAGCTCTGGATCTGGCCTCGCAGGCCATTGGGAGTCTGAAGCTGGGCGATCCGATGGACAGTTCCAGCCGTCTCGGTCCGCTGATTTCGGCCACGCAGCGCGAACGTGTGGAAGGCTACATCGCCAAAGGCAAACAGGAAGGCGCGCGCGTGGTGCTGGGTGGCGGACGTCCCGCTGCCTTTCCAAAGGGCTACTATATCGAGCCAACTATCTTCGCGGAAGTAAAGTCGAAGATGACGATTGCGCAAGAAGAGATATTCGGGCCGGTGCTGTCCGTCCTGCCCTACGATACCGAGGACGAAGCCATCCGTATCGCCAACGACACCATCTACGGGCTTGCGGGCGGCGTTTGGTCTGGTGATCCGGAGCGAGCCATGCGTGTAGCGCGTCGCATGCGAACGGGACAGGTAGATGTGAATGGCGGCAAGTACAATCCGTTGGCGCCCTTCGGTGGCTACAAGCACTCCGGACTTGGTCGCGAGATGGGTCTGTATGGCCTAGAAGAATATCTTCAAGTCAAATCGATTGCGCGATAATGGCGAGCCTTCACCCTGCATGCTTCCGGCCTGGGTGAGTTAGATCCCACTGCTGTCACTGAAGCACGCGCGGTTCACTATCGTACTACTCCCGGCAAAATGGCCCACGGCTAACATCGAGCGGCAGGCTGCCTGGCACGGCTCCTCCGGGAATATGATGCCCGCCCAGGCGACCGTATTTCGGTGATGATGCCCAACTCGCCCGAGCTAACCGCGGCCATTCCGGCCATCTGGACAATTGGTGGAACTATCGAAAAGTAGCGGCAGCAGCTCCCGCTTGAAAAAGAAGACCGACCTAACATTCGTGTCGAATATCTTGTCCCATCCGGCCTCGATATATTCGGCAATCGAGCCGCCGCAAGCCGCTCCTGCGTTATTCACAAGAATATGCAGACGCTGCTCGCGGGCGGCCACTTGTTTGGCCAAGGCTGCGCAGCCGGCCGCGGGCGAATCGTCAGCCCGATGCCCCGCAATTCTGCTGCCGCGCAACTTCGCCTATTGAAGCGTCGAATCTGAAGCTGGCTTCAATGAGCCGAACAAACCGTGCTGTCCGCCGGACGGCGCTGCTGCAAAATACAATGTGCCCGGATCGCCGCCGTTTCCGCCGTTGCCCCATTGCAGGCCCCACAGGCCATCGATGGAAAGGTTGTTGCCGTGACCGTCCTGCATCGTTCCCAGATAATTGCCCGAGTCCAGGTCAAAAGCAACGATCGTTCCGTCGCCGAAATTGCCGACGATCAAGGCATAGCTGAATGCCCCGAAGTTTGCTCCGGTCACGGCCAGACCGAATGGCAGGTTCAAGTGAGGATTGTTCGGAACCAGCCGCTGGAGCAGGTTCCCGTTGAGGTCGAAGACATCTATTAATCCGGTGCCAGGGCCGTTAAATGAAAGACTGCCGAGGCTATCCGACAAATTGTAAGTGACATACAGTTTGCGGCCAAAGCGCTGGATGTTGGACGGAAAATACGATGCCGGAAGATCCGAATCCTGGAACCCGCCGGGCAGCGTCACTTGCTTGAGCGTGTGATCGAAGGTGTCGATGGTTCCGTTGGAGAAGTTCGCGGCATACAGCGTCGGACCGATGCTGCTTACTCCAATGGCAAGTCCAGTGTAGACCGCCCCATTGGCACTGTGGTCAACAAAAACGATCGCCGTGTTGTTGGGGACGCCACCGTACCAGCCCGAAATTGTGCCGTCCAGCGTGGCAAACATAAAGGATGCCGGATGCCCGGTTGCTACTTCGAAATTCCCGGCGCCATAAGCGTTATTGACCTGCCCGCTCGGCAGACCAGTTTTTCCCTTGTTCTTAGCTGAGGGCGGAATGATGGCGACCGTGGCACTTACCACGGGCACGGCGGGAGCAGCTTCCGTAACGGTATACAGGGTCGAAGTGCCATTTCCTGCATTGGACACCCAAAAAGGACTGGTGGCCGATTCTGATATGCCCCACGATCCAACCAGATTGGGATCTGTTACCGCCGCCACGCCGGCCACATCGGCTACGAGATTCACTTGAACAAAATTCGTTGCGGCAAACGCTGGCAGCGTGATTAGAGCCAGGGCAAATGCGCTGGCGTAGAGAACAGAATTCTTGCGTACAAACATGTCTTGGCCTCCTGAGGTTGATTCATTGTATTCCAGAATATTCCCAGGAAACCGAGGCCATTCGTAAACTCTTTGTAAATCCAGACGCCTGCCTCGAACGGGCTGTCCGGGCACGGAGGGCCGTGTATCTATCCTTGGTATCTTATTGAGTTGGGGAATCTATTGTCCAAGACGACTAACTACAAGGCCAAGATTACTGCCCTGGGCTGTTACACTCCTCCTGGCGTCTTGACCAACCAGGACCTGGAACGGATGGTTGAGACCAGCCACCAGTGGATCGTCGAACGCACCGGTATCGTAGAACGCCACATTGCGCCGCCCGAAATGGCCACCTCCGACATGGCTGTTGAGGCTGCCCGCATCGCGCTGGAGCATCGCGGTATAGACGCGCGCGAGCTGGATGCAATTATCCTTTGCACGGTCACACCCGACATGCTGTTCCCCTGCACCGCCTGCCTGGTCCAGGATCGTATTGGAGCCAAGCGGGCCTGGGGCTTCGACTTGGTCGCGGCCTGCTCAGGGTTCATCTACGGTCTCACCACCGCGGCGCATCTCATTTCCGCGGGATCGCACAAGAAGGTGCTGGTGATCGGGGCCGATACTATGTCGCGCATCATAGACTACACCGATCGCTCTACCTGCATCCTCTTCGGCGACGGCGCCGGGGCCATGCTGATTGAACCCACCGCAGACGGAGAGGTCGGCTTCATCGACTTCCTCAATGAGATCGACGGTTCCGGCGGTGATTATTTGAAACAGCCCGCCGGCGGGAGCCGCATGCCGGCCACCGCGGAGACAGTCGAGAATCGGATGCATTTTGTGAAGCAGGACGGTGCACAAGTCTTCAAGTATGCCGTGCGGAAGATGCACGAAGCCGCCAGCAACCTGTTGCAAAAAAACTCGCTCACCGCTGCCGATATCGCGGTTCTCATTCCGCACCAGGCGAATCGCCGCATCATAACCGCGGCGGCCGAGCGGCTGGGAATTAGCTGCGATAAGGTCATGATCAACATCGACCACTACGGCAATACCACCGCCGCCACAATTCCCCTCGCGACGCGCGACGCTCTGGAGTCTGGAAAAGTGAAGAAGGGCGATTTAGTTTTATTCGCCGCGGTTGGCGCTGGTTATACGGTAGGCGCAAATCTCTGGCGCTGGGAAATATAGACGCGCCAACCGGCCGTCAGAAACAATACCAGCAATACTAAAACCTCTCTCGCAGCAGCTTGGCAATCCGCTTCGCCAAATCGTTTGTTACGCCCAGGTTTTCGCCGAAGAAACGTACCTTGCCTGATAAATCCGACTCCAGTAGCACACGGCCGTCGCGAGTAGCCACCGTAGTGGTAACATCCACCGTCGTACCACCGGTCACAGTTGTCAATTCGCGCTTCAATTGACTGCCTTCCTTGAACTTTCCCACCTTGGTCCGCAACATGACCAAATCGGAAACGTTGGCTGCTTCATGATCGCCGCTGCGAAATACCTTTTGAAAAGTACCTTCCTGGCGAACCCGCTCAATCAGTCGCTCGTAGATAGCGAACCGAAATTCCGCTGGGATGAAGATGTCTCCAGCTTCGATCGGCTCGATTTGAATAGCTGAAGCGGAAAGTTTCGCCGGTTTTGTATTGCTCTGGGATGGCGCCGCCGGTTGGCCCGTGGCGAGTACCGGAATCAACCAAGCCAAAAGCCCGAAAGTCCCCAAGATATCACCCCGCTTCATCGCTCCGTCCTCTCCTTCAACTCATGTCCGGCCGGATCACCCTCTCGCGCCCCGGCCGCGACCAGTTGCGTGCGCACGTCCGTCGCTTGCCCGATCGGAAGCGCGAAGATTGCAGCGTGCAAAGCTCCGCCGGTATCGCGATATGAGATCGTAAGTATGTCCACCTTCGTCCGCATCAAGAGGCTCAGGACTTTACCGCTCTCATACGGCGCCGCCATAGAAGCCGTCTTCACGACCCTGCCCACCTTACCGCCCGATTGTGTGACCTCAGTTCCCACAAAGATGGCGTCGATGGACTTGATCGGCACCTGCGCGGCGTCCTTGCCGCCTTTGAATTGCATGGTCCCATTCTCAAGGGTCAACCGGCCGCTCTTCTGCGAGCTGATATTTTCCAACCCGATGATATGGCGGACCATCAGGACCGGATGGTCGCCCGCCGTTTTTGAGCCCGCCGCTACGGATTGAGCAGTAAGGGTCCGCCCCCCGGCGATGATGAGTATAGTGGCGGCGCTCGCTAGCAAATAGCGCATGATTGCCTGCCTCCTGACGTAGGGTCCAAGCTTAGCATTGCTGTATGGCACGAGCAACTCTGGTACGTACCGGTCTGGACTTACCGGTTTTTCGCTAACTACCGGCGCCAGAGGCCATCCAACGACTGAGTTACTCTAGTTTATATGGGTCCTCTCGAAAGCCTTGAACAGTGGGACGACTTCGTCCAGGAACGCTACCACCCGAACAAGTCCATGGAAGAATTCCGCCAGTATAACGACTCCACGCCACCCGTCGTACGGGAATTCTATCGGCTGAACCACACCCATCAAACTCTCGACTTCGTGCGCCAAAAGAAGCAGCAATACCTGACCAGGCAAAAGAGTCAGATGAGCATCTGGGAGGCGATGGAGTACCTGAACACGCTAGTCGATGACAGTGATCCCGATACCGACCTCACGCAAATAGAGCACAATCTCCAGACCGCCGAAGCAATCCGCCGGGACGGCCATCCACGTTGGTTCGTGCTGGCCGGCTTCATACACGATTTAGGCAAGGTGCTGTGTCTTTACGGTGAGCCGCAGTGGGCCGTTGTTGGCGATACGTTTCCCGTCGGCTGCGCCTATTCTGACAAGATTGTTTTCCCGGAGTTCTTCTGCGACAATCCCGACGCAAAGGTTCCCGCCTATCAGACTAAGTGTGGCATCTACTCCGAAAATTGCGGAATGGACAATGTCGAGCTCTCCTGGGGACACGACGAATACCTGTACCACGTCGTCAAGGATTACCTTCCGGAACCTGCCCAGTACATGATCCGCTATCACTCTTTCTATCCGGGCCATCGCGAAGGCGCTTACGAACATTTGATGAACGACCATGATCGCGAGATGTTTGGTTGGGTGCGCCGTTTCAATCCTTACGATCTTTATTCGAAGGGTACCGAGCGTCCCAAGCTCTCCGAACTTCGGCCGTATTATGACGATCTGGTGTCTGAATACTTCCCACAGCGAATCAACTGGTAGCGGCGAAGCTCTCCGGGTTTCCGCTATCCTAAGCCATAAGTGAATAAGCGAAAGGTTGTTGTCTTCGGAAGCGGAGGACAGCTCGGCGTCGAGTTGGTACGTGAATTCACCCAGCGTGGCTACTCAGTGGAGGGCTTCGAGCGCACGAGCGTAGACATTGCTGATCCTGCCCGTGTCGAGCACGTTCTAGCGCAAGCCGATCCTGAGATCGTACTCAACTCCGCCGCCTACAATCAAGTGGATGTGGCCGAAAAGGAACCGCTGCCTGCCTTCATCGCAAACGGTCTGGCGGTGCGTAATCTGGCGATGGCCTGTCGCCAACTGGATACACAATTGGTGCACTTCTCTACCGACTATGTTTTCGGTGGTACTGCCGGCCGTGCCTACACTGAGGACGATCGCCCGCGGCCTTTGGGAGCTTATGGCGTCTCGAAACTGGCCGGCGAATTGTATGCTCAGGCTTATCTGGAGCAGCCCCTGGTGATCCGGACCTGTGGAGTGTTCGGGCCCGGCGGACTACGAACCGCGCGTGGCAACTTCATCGAGACCATGCTGCGGCTCGCAACTTCCAGCCGTCCCATTCGGGTCGTGGAAGATCACGTCGCATCTCCAACCTACGCGCCTCTCCTCGCGGCTCGCGCAGCTGACCTGGTCGAGCGCAAGCAAAATGGCCTTTTTCACATTGGAGGCGGTACGCCGATCTCCTGGTTCGAATTCGCGGCCATGATCTTTCGCGTCGCCGGGCTAAGCCCGGAATTGCAGCCTACCAATGAGCGAGAGTACCGCACAGCAGCCCGCCGGCCTAAGTACTCCGCGCTATCCAACGCGAAGATGGAACGCTGTGGGGTTGAGCCCATGCCGCCGCTCGAAAGAGCCGTGGAGCTGTACCTCCAGGCTCGCGAGACCTATTTCAACAAGAAGTAGCCCGATTCAATAGCCGCAAGATTCGGATAGAATCCTGGCCCGCAATCCGCGATACTCGAAAGCTGAATGGCAGAACAGCTCCCTTGGAAGGACGCATTGAGTAGCCTCTGGGCGCGCGGCTATGGCCGGCTGGGGGCCGTACTCCGCCCTCGCCAATGTAAACAGGTGCGATCACTGTACGCGAACGCTGATCTGTTCCGCAGCAGGATCGATATGGCGCGCTATCGCTTTGGCCGTGGCGAGTATCAGTACTTCGCTTATCCCCTTCCGGATCTGGTGGAGAAGCTCCGCCGCGAACTTTACAGCGGATTAGTCGAAACCGCCGGCGAATGGATGCAGGCACTGGGTCTGCCGCGAGAATATCCGCCCCTGCTGGAAGACTTCCTGGAGAACTGCCACGCCGCCGATCAGCAGCGTCCCACGCCGCTCGTGCTTCGTTACGGAACGGGCGATTTTAATTGCCTCCACCAGGATCTCTACGGTGAGATCTTCTTTCCCTTCCAGGTAGTCATCGGTTTAAGCCAGCCCGGCGAAGAGTTCACGGGAGGCGAACTTTTGTTGGTGGAGCAGCAGCCCCGCGCCCAATCGGTCGGACATGCCATCTGCCTCGAACAAGGCGAAGCGGTGGTGATCACAACGCGATACCGGCCAGTCAAAGGTTCGCGCGGCTACTATCGCACCAACTTCCGCCACGGCGTCAGCCCGCTACTTTCGGGGGAAAGATACACCCTGGGAATCATTTTCCACGACGCTGCATAGCGTGCAACCCGAGGGATCGTCATTCGCCGTCAATCATAATCCGCATTTCATTGGTCGGCCGGAAGCCCAGCTTCTCGTACAAGGGCCGGCCGTCATTGCTCGAATGTAGGATTACGGCGCGAATTCGATTGGCTCTGCACCACTCCAGCGCCCCATCCATCAGCCGCCGCGCCAACCCCTGCCTCCGGCTATCTGGATTCGTATAAACGTTCAGGATATTTCCGCGCCTCGAACCCGGGCCCACCATGTGCGGCGGCCAGTCCATCAGCCACAAACCCAAGCCGGCGGCCACCGACCCGTCCGCACCAACGGCGAGCCAAGCCAAATATTCGCCCTCAGTCATTTTCCTGAGTAGCCAGGGGCGAAAAGCCGTCGTCATCGCTGCCAGAACTGCCTGGTCGCGATAGCCCATCTCCAGGAACATCGCGTGGCGATGCTCGATGATGATCTCGGAATCATCGATTGTTGCCTGCCGGATCTCGAACGTTTGCGGCACGCTTGATTCCGGCCTGTTTACTTGCTCGCGTAATAGCCTTTGCGGGCCTGTACTTTCCAGTCTTTGTTGTTGGTCTTGATTTCGATTTTACGGAAGGTGCCGTCTTTGTTGGGGTTGCTGGAGGTATAGCCCAGCGCGTATTGGCTGCGCATCTCGTTTTGGAGCTCGCTGAATGCCTCTTGCAGCGTCATCTTGCGATCGACATGGAAGACGTGGCCGCCGGTCTCTTCAGCCATGCGCCGCAGCTCAGAATCGCTTACGCCTCCAAACACTAGACCGTGGCCATAGTAGAACGCCCGATCCACATAATAAAATCCATAAACGATTGCATCCGCCCTCTGTGCCGCCTCGATCGCCTGCGCGATTTTGTAGCGGCTCCCCTGATCCTCGCCGTCGGTGATCAGCACTAGAACCTTGCGCCCCACCTGTCCCTTGAGCTGATCGCTGGCAGCCAGATACACCGCGTCATACAAAATTGTTCCGCGCGGCTGCGAGATTGTCGGCACCGGCCCGGGGTGTAGCCCGCCCACATCCGAGTTCACCTGTAGCCCTTCCAGCCCCTTGCGCAGCAGCGTCGCGGAGTTGGTGTAGTCTTGCAAAAGCTCGGCGTCCGAGCCGAAGCTGATAAGGAATGCTAGGTCCTGTTTCCGCAGCACGGAGCCGAAGAACTGATACGCGGCATTTCTTTCGATCTCGATCAGATTGCCCTGGCTGGCACTGACATCGATCAGCAGCCCTATCGTTAGCGGCAGATCGGTTTCGCGATTGAAGTACTTAACGTCCTGCTGCTTGCCGTCCTCGAAGATCGTAAAGTCGTCCTTGTTGAGATTTCCGATCAGGCCCCCACGCTTGTCCCTTACGTTAAATAGGATGTTAACAAGCTGTACTTCGACCTTGATCGTAGGCTCATCCTGCGCCCACGTTACCGGCACGCCCGGCGCCAACAGCATCGCGGACACAAGTAGAATCGATATCGATCGCATACAGCTTATATTGGTAGATGCGCCGTTTCGGCGTCTCGTTGCAATGCGCAAAGCCATACTTCACCTGAAGAAGTCAGATCCCGTTCTGTCATCCGTCATCGAGCGCGTCGGCCGGTATGGGATCCAGTATCGCGAACCGAACTTCGAAACACTCGTTAGATCTATTGTCTATCAGCAGCTGAGTGGACGGGTAGCCGCCGTCATCTTCGGCCGCCTCAGCGCGTTGGTGCCGGGCGGGAAACTTAGTCCCGCAGCTATCCTTAAGCTAACGCCGGCCCGGATGCGCAAGGCCGGATTGTCGAAGCAAAAGACAGCTTATATTCGTGACCTGGCCCGCAAGACTGCCCGCGGCGCGCTAAAGTTCGAAGCCTTGCCGAATATGCCCGATAACCAGGTCATAGAGCATTTGACCCAGGTCAAAGGCATCGGCGTCTGGACGGCTCATATGTTCCTGATGTTCGCGCTACAGCGTCCCAACGTGCTTCCGACCGGTGACCTCGGCGTCCGGATGGCCATCCGTAAAGCTTACGGATTGACCGAACTTCCTCTTCCCAAGCATATCGAGGAAATTGCCGCTACGCTGGCGCCCTTACTGCTCGGTCGCAACCTGGTATTTGTGGCGCAGCCTCGAAGGCCCAGCCGATATCTAGGTTCCCAGCCTCGACTCGTCAATGAGCATTCTGGGATAAACTTGCCCCATGATCACTGGCGCCCATGTTCTCCTTTACAGCAAGGATCCCGACGCGGATAGGTCGTTCTTTCGCGACGTTTTACAGTTTCGCGCGATAGATGCCGGAGGTGGGTGGCTGATTTTCAAGCTTCCTCCTGCCGAAGCCGCTCTGCATCCCGCCGATGGCGAATTCGAGCCAGGCCAGCAACTACTTCCTGCGCAGTTCTACCTCATGTGCGATGATTTGCAGTCACTCATGAAATCGCTCGAAGACAAACAGGTTAGTTGCACACCAGTCGCCAAAGAGCGTTGGGGGATGCGGACCACCATCCAACTGCCCAGCGGTGGCCAGATCGGACTGTACCAGCCGACCCATCCGACGGCTCTCAGTCTTTGAGTATCTCCCGTGCGGCGTTGTGCCCCGGCGCGCCCATCACGCCTCCACCCGGATGCGTTCCCGACCCGCATAGATACAGGCCGCGAATTGGCGTCCGGTAGCGCGCGCAACCAGCCACGGGCCGCATAACAAACATCTGATCCAGGCTCATCTCGCCGTGGAAAATGTTGCCGCCTGTCAGTCCGAAGCGCTGCTCCAGATCGAGCGGCGTGAGCACCTGTTTCTCGATCACCAGCTCCCGGAACCCCGGCGCGTACTCTTCAATTATTTCCAGCACGCGATAGGCGAACGGCTCGCGTAGTTCGTCCCAGTGCGAGTCGCGCAGCGTGTAGGGCGCGTACTGAATGAAAATGCCCATGATGTGCTTGCCCGGCGGCGCCAGCGACGGATCGTACAGCGTGGGCACCGTCAGTTCCAGCAGCGGCGATTGCGATGGCCTCCCATACTTGGCGTCATCCCAGGCGCGTTCGACGTACTCCGATCGAGGGACAAATGTGCATGGTCGCGCGATGCTGCGGCCCGTTGTCGCCCGGCAGTGCCTTGAAATTTGGCAGGCCGCTCAGCGCCAGATTGATTTTGCACGACGTGCCTTCGCTGCGGTACTTGCGGATAGCATCCAGAAAATCCGGCGCGAGTTCGCGAGGATCTATTAAATGCAGGAAAGTTTCATGCGGCGTGAGATTGCTCGCCACCACCGGTGCCAGGATCTCTTCCCCGCCCTCCATCAGCCACCCCGCGCGCGCGGCCATTCTCCACCAGGATCGTCTCCACTCGCGCATTGGTGCGGATCTCGGCGCCGTGGCTGCGCGCCGAATCGGCGATGGCGTTCGAAACTGCGCCCATCCCGCCGCGCACGAAACCCCACAAGCCCGCGATGGCCCCCCACGCTGCCCATTACGTGATGGAGCAAAATATACGCCGTACCGGGCGACCGTGGCCCCCGTTCGCTCCGATCACGCCATCCGTGGCAAGCGTTACCTTGATTGGATCGGACTCGAACCATTCATCCAGAAATTCCACGGCGCTTTGGGTGAAGATCTTGACCAGCCCCACCATTTCTCTCGGGCTGAGGCCGCGTAGCTTTCCGGCCAGCTTCAAATAGTCGACGAAATCGCCCAGGCCTCTGCGGCGGAAACTCCGGCGGCGTGGTAAGCAGCAGACCTTCCACCACTTGCGACAGCCGCTCCAGGTGGTCTTCATAAGCGGGAAACGACCTCGGCATCGTGCTTGGAAAACTTCGCGATCTCGGCCAACGTCTTCGCCCGGTCCTGCCACATGAAAAGATAGCGGCCGTCGGGAAACGCCGAAAAGAACGCCGGATCCTTCGCGTCCACCTGGTATCCGAAGCGCGGCAGGTCGAGCTCGCGAATGATGCGCTCCTGCAGCAAACTGGTTAGATATGACGCCGTAGAAACGCGATATCCCGGCCAGATCTCTTCGGTGACCGCGCAGCCGCCCACCATCTCGCGCCGTTCGAGCACCAGCACTTTGCGCCCGGCGCGCGCCAGATAAGCGGCCGCGACCAAGCCATTATGGCCGCCGCCTACGATGATCGCGTCATATTTCTTCACAACACTGTTCCAATCCTATGTTGACAGGCCGACGGCTCTGAATGCCTGCCGATCGTTCGATGTAGGCCTGGTTCAGCAGACAATCAATCGTGAGGCTTCCGCACATCGAAGATCCAGATGCCGCCCACTCTGCCCACCGGTTTACGGGCGCGCAGCCAGGTAAACGACTCTGGCGCCTCATAAAGGTCATAGAGCAACGTCGCACTGATAGCCACCATGCAATCCATGTTCTGCCGCTCCACAGGTTGATTTGTCCTGGCCACATACCCGGGATTCTCAATACCGTAATAGTTTGGCTCCGCGGCTCCAAAGTATTCAAGGCAATATTGCCCGCGCGGGGTGAGCTTGTTCATATAAATTCTCAATTTCTTGACATCCTCGCCCCAGTCGATATTAGAATCCAGAAGATAGTGCGGGCCGTGCCATGTACCGCCGCTTAGTAGGTTGAAGAACGACAGATAATCCGGCCCAGCCCACAGCGACTCGGCCGCTAACAACGCCAGTACACCGATCAACAGGGGGCCGGTCCAGCGCGGCCACGCTGATCTGACCAGCGCGAAGAAGCCCGCGGCAACCGCAATAAAGAAAAATGGGTAAAACGGCAGTAGATGGCGCACACCGAGGTCAATGCGTGACGTCATGCTCAAGGCGAAGTACAGCCCGCCAGGCACCAGAATTGTTGCCCAGGAAGTTCCCATGTGCCGTAACTTTGCGCGAGCTCCTCTTCTGAAAAGTACCACTAACCCACTGGCCAGAAAAAAGCCGAAAAGCGCCAGATCCGCCGTAGGAGTCTTCACTAAGAAGACCACGGGAAAGTAATACCACCAGCCACTTGAAGAGTACTGGCCAAGTAAATAGCTGGGATGGCCACCCGCATTGTGTGCGGCGAAATTGCTAAATCCGTGATAGAACGAATTTGCTTGCAACGACGCCACACGGCCTACCCCGCAGAGCAACTCGCCGGTTAGATTTTTGCAATTTACAACCGTGGTCAGCGGCGGACCGGGCCTCTTCATGGCCCACGACGGCACAAAAAACTTGGCCTCCGGCAAATAGAACAGAACCACGCCGGCATACCCTATCACCGCCACCGCCAATAGTGAAACCGCGAAATGCTTGAGCGAAAAGCGGTCCCTCTGTTGCCACCACCGGATCGCGTACAGCAAGGCGTAAAGCCGGTAGCAGCATCACCGCTGAAAACTTCGTTCCAATCGCAAAGCCAGCAGAATGCCCGCCAGCAACAGATGAAGTTTGCGCTTCGAGCCCAAGATAAACATCCCAGGCGATGCACGCGGCAAAAATGAAAAACGTCGCGCCCAGATCAGTCGTTGCATAGTGGCCGTGCGCCAGGATGTTCGGATCGAAAGCCAGCAGCGCCACCGCCAAGAGAGCCGGACCTGTACCGAATCTGCGACGGGTCCACGCCGCCATCAGAAGACCCAGCGCGGCCGTCAGCAGAACGATACTGCTTCGCGCCGCCATCAACATCGAGTCGGCGGGAACGCGATTGTGATACAGGAACCGGAATCCCGAATCCTACGTCGTCCTTATTGATCCAACTCGGGTCTTCAGTAGGTAAACTCGGATTAAGATACAGCAGTGGTAAAGCTGCCAGCACCTTCGCCAGAGGCGGTTGTTCCAGATTGAAGCGCAACTTGCCCGTCTTGAGGTAGCTGTAGCCGGATCCCAGTTCGAACGCCTCGTCCCAAACTTGGGTCTCCTTGGCTGCCGACCAGATCTGCAATCCGGCCATCGTGGCCAGCAGCAGTCGCTACTGATATCCAGAACTTGAATTGTGAGCGCGAGCCGTTTGCCACCGAGTCTCAGCTTAAACTTTCCGCGCTATAGCGTGCGATGAGCCCGGTGCGTACGGCTTGCTGATAGATATGCATGAAGAACCAAGATGCCAGCAGAATATATGCAATGGCAAGAACGTTGCTCGCCGCCAGCATCGTTCCGAGAACAACTCTTCCGGACACGATCGTCCGCATTCCCTCGAACACATAGGACGGCGGCAGCGCCCGCGAGATCACTCGCATCCAGCTCAGGCAGCGTCGAGACGAGGATAGAAGACCGCGGCGAATGGCGACAAAAGCGCCGGAATGGGCCAGATCAACCATTCCGAAGCCGGCCCGAACCGCAGCACCATTCCGCAGGCGAAGATGCCCAGCGCGATGCCGAACAGAAAAAGTGCCAGAAGAAATGGGATCAGCAGCACGCCGTATGCCAGGAACGACAAGCCCGAAAAGCGTGCTCGCCAAAACCAGCATCACTACCAGACCCTACCGCGCTGGTTGCGATGGCCGAGAGCACCAGCCCGGCGATATATTCCGAGATCGACAAGAGGCGTCGCGAAGAAATTCAGGAAATTGCGCGACCAGACATCTTCGAAAAAAGCCGTGGTCACGCCTTGCATCACGCGGATGAAGAAATCCCACAGCAGCACCGCGCCCAGCAGCGCCGGCACGAAATTGAAGCCGGAGCGAAGTGACGCGTGTTGAGATACCGGGTGATGAATCCCCACAGCACAATATCGACCGTGACCCACGCGAACAGCGGGACCACGCGCGCCGGACTGCCGCGATACAAATAGAACTGCCGCAGCATGATGGCCGCGATGCGGTTGAAATTCATCTGCTTATACCTGCTCCAGCGTGAGCGGCTCGCGCGCCACGGTGACGAATAACTCCTCCAGCGTCTCTTTGCCGTGCTCGCGCGGCAACGTCTTCGGATCGCCTTCCAGCAGGATCTTCCCGTGCGAGAGGAACAGCACGCGATCGCAGACTTCCTCCACTTCATACATGTTGTGCGAGGTCCACAGCACACCTGCCGTGCCGCGCGCGGTGTGCTCTCGGATGTCGAGCGCGGATATCGCGCGCGCGTTGCCGGATCCAGCGATGCCGTCGGCTCATCCAGCAGCAGCAATTGCGGATCGTTGATCAGCGCCTTGGCCAGCCCCACGCGCGTCTGCTCTCCCGAAGAGAGCACGCCGCACTTCACGTCTCGGAACTTCTCGCAGATCGAACTGATCGAGCAGCGCTTCGATGCGGCCTTTCAGCTGCTTCACGGCATACATCAGGCCGAAGATTCGCAGGTTCTGATAAACCGTCAGATTCCCCGGCAGAGGCGCGTATACTGCGGCGAAGTTCGTGAACTCCAGCGCCTTGCCGCGATGCTCGCGCGATATCAATGCCTTCGATCCGAATCCTGCCCGTGGTCGGCTCCAGCACGCCCAGAACCATGTTGATGGTCGTCGGTCTTCCCCGCTCCATTGGGACCCAGCAATCCGACGATCTCGTTGCGGCCCACCTCGAAAGAGATGCCGTCCACGGCCGTCGCATCGCCGTACAGTTTGCGCAGGTCCACTACTGAAAGAACTGAGGCCATGGAAAGACACCAGCTAAACTCCGCTTCGAAACCACCGCTGCGTGTACGCCACTGTGCGACGGATCGCCTCTTTCCCTTCTTCGTCAAGAACAGCAGCATCGCCGCGGCATTTCGCGTTTGAAAATACGCCCCGTAATTGGAGAATGTATTTCTGTCCAGCCACTCCATACGCCTGGGCATCGGCAATCAGCAGCAGCGTTTTTGCGAACACATCCATGGCTTCATCGCGTTTGCCGCTGGTCCAGTCTTGCCACGCCGCTACATAAAGATCAGCGAAGCCCGCGGCCGGCATGTTGCCCACGGCTCCGCGCGCCAAATCGTCCAGGAGTGTTGGACCATGCTTCCCCGTGAACACGCCCTGCAGCATTTGTCCGCGTTTCCGGTATTCCGTCAAGCGAGGCAGCGTGGCTCCCGCTTCGTCCTTCACGTACCGCAGCGTAGGAATCTGCTTGGCCATTCTCAAGACCAGGTCGACGCTCATCGGGCCGATAGACTGCACAATCAATGGCCGGCTGCATGCCTCGCCGATGGCCGCATAGTATTCCATCTGCTTGGCATCGTCCTTACCGCCGTTCAGCGGGATCGCAATGATAGCGTCTGGAGCCAGCTTGTCTGCATGCCTGGCATATTTCACGGCAGTCTCCGATGTCGGAAGCCTGCACTCCGATTACTACCGCTGGCCGCGTCTTAGCATCCAAAATCTTGTTGGCCCGAACGAGCGCCTCGGCTCCGGCTAGCCTTTCGTCGTAGCTCAACAGCTGAAATTCGCTGGCTAACTGAGGCCACACCATACCCTGCACGCCGATCCGATCGAGGAACTGCACTTCATGCGCCAGCGTCTCTACGTCAAGAGCCCCCGAATCGGTGAACGGCGTTTGCATGATCGGAAAGATGCCCTCCAGCCGCCGCTCCCCTGCCCCTTTAGCCGATCGAAGCAGCATGGCTGAGCCGCCGGCGGCAGCCAGGGTGAGAAACTCACGTCGGTGGATGGTCCGCATGACCATATAATGTTAGCGAAAAGGAGATCGCGGATGAAGCCTACGAAGATCAAGTCTCTTGCCTGTATCGCATCTCTCACTCTTACCGTGGCGCTAACAGTCCCCACAACGTTCCAGAATGCCCGCGCCGCCGAGGCCGGAGTGCCACGCTTCGAACCCGATCCCTACTGGCCGAAACCGCTTCCCAACAACTGGATGCTCGGCCAGGTCTCCGGTATCTATGTCGATTCGCACGATCACATCTGGGTGACCAGCCGCCCGCGAACCTTGGACAACAACGATAAATACGCCGCGCTCAACCCGCCCGCAAGCCGATTGCTGCATCCCCGCGCCGCCGGTCATCGAATTCGATGCAGGCGGGCAACTTCATTCAAGGATGGGGCGGCCCGGGCCAGGGTTACGAGTGGCCCGACAACGAACACGGCATGTTCGTCGACTACAAAGACAACGTCTGGGTGGGCGGCAACTCCGAAAAGGACACCAACATCCTGAAGTTCACGAAGTCCGGCAAGTTTCTCCTCCAGATCGGCCACCACGGAAAAACCGGCGGCAGTAACGACACCGAAAACCTGAATCGGCCGGCGGGAATTTGCGTGTATCCGAAAACCAACGAAGTCTTCGTGGCGGATGGCTACGGCAACCGGCGCGTCATCGTCTTCGATGCCGACACCGGCGCTTACAAGCGCCACTGGGGAGCTTACGGAAACAAGCCCGACGACAGCGTTCCGCGCACGCGACGTATCGAAGGCCCGGGCCCGCCAGCAGTTCAATACAGTGCACGGCATCCGAATTTCGAACGACGGACTGGTCTACGTCGGGGACCGCGTCAACAACCGGATTCAGGTCTTCACGCCCGGACGGCAAGTTCGTCAAAGAGGGATTCATCGAGCGCAAAACATCCACGCCCGAAGGCACGGCGTTCGATGTCGCCTTCTCAGCCGACAAACAGCAGCAGTTCCTCTACGTGCCGGATGGCAGCAACAAGAAAGTGCAGATCCTCAATCGCGAAACGCTCGAAGTGGTCGGCTTCTTCGGCGGCCACGGCGGACACGGCACCGGGCAGTTCTACCACATTCACAGCATCGCCACGGATTCGAAAGGCAACGTCTACCTGGGCGAGTCGTTCGGCGAGCGCGCCCTGCGGTGGAACTATAAAGGAATGCCGTCTGCGCCCACCCGTTAGCTTGATATATTCTGGACTAACTCAATGCTCCTCGACCCCCAACGAACCATCCAGGAACTCAAGGAACTTCGCGCTCTCACAGGTGACGAGAATGGCGCCCAACGCGTCGCCTGGACCGACACCTGGCTAAAAGCCCGCTGCTGGTTCGAATCAAAATTGCGAGCTTGCCGGTCGAGCATCACTTCGATGCGGCTGGCAATCGCTGGATCACGTTATCGGGCGCTTCTGAAAAAGCGCTTCTGCTGGGCAGTCATCTTGACTCCGTACCAAACGGCGGCTGGCTGGATGGCTGCCTCGGATTTCTGACCGGTTTCGAAGTCCTGCGCCGTATTGCGGCCGAATTCTCTGGCCGGCCGCCTGTGACAGTTCGTCTGGTCGATTGGGCCGACGAAGAAGGTGCGCGCTTCGGCCGCAGTCTCCTGGGATCCTCCGCCTTTGCGGGAACGACGTCGATCGAGGCTGACCGCAAGCGAACCGACAAGGACGGCATTCGGCTGGAAGATGCGCTGCGGCGTTGTGGCGTCGAAATCGATCGTTTTGGCGACGCGACGCACGAGCAAAAGAACGCGGCGGCTTATCTGGAACTGCACATTGAGCAGGGACCGGTGCTCGAAGCGCTCGGCCTTCCGCTAGGCGTGGTGCTTGGCACCAAGGGAGTCGAACGTCACGCCATCACGTTCCACGGCCAGGAGGCGCATTCTGGTTCTACACCCATGCAGGCTCGGCACGATGCGCTCGCCGCTGCTGCGAAGCTCGCCCTCGAAATCCGGCCGATTGCGGGCAGGCATCCCGACGCCGTGTGCACGATCGGCAGCGTCAAAACGTTTCCAGGCATCGTGACCGCCGTAGTTGGGCGCTGTGAAGCCATGCTCGATCAACGCGACCTCGACACCCAGGTGTTGGCCGCAATGTATCGCGAGGCTCGCGAGGCCAGTGAGCGCTTCGCCCGCGAAGAGAAATGCACGGTCGATTGGGCGCGCATCTGGAACATCGAACCCATTCAATTTCATCCTGCCTTGGTCGAGCGATGCGAGCAGGCGGTCAAAGAAGTCGCCGGCGTTGCGCATCGTCTTCCCTCCGGCCCCCTGCATGACGCAGCCGAAGTTTCGAGAGCCGGCATTCCCACCGTAATGATGTTCGTGCAATCGCTCCGGGGCATCAGCCATAACAAGATCGAAGACACGCGGGAAGAACATCTCGAAATGGCGATCCGTGCCTTTGACCGCCTGGCCTCCAAGACTATAGATTGGATCGCGCGTTAGCTACCGCTGCCCGTGATGGTCCGTATTCGTTAGCCGCTTGCCATCATCGTCCACGCACCTGGGTGATTCCTCCAACGGCTCGGTCGACGGCTTCACCACGCGCGGCGGCGCCGTCCACGGCGCAGTCAGTACCCCGGGATCATCCACCGTGAACTGATAGACCAGGTTTTCCCCGTTTCGCCAAAAACGCTCGGTCACGTGCAGGGCAGCTGTGTGAAAATATCCTTCTTCGCCGAACCATGTGTCTTCCACGAAGTTGGTCACGTCCACCACCAGCTTGTCGCCTTCCCAATGGCCGACCGAGTCTCCGTAGTAAGTCGGATTAGCGTCGGCCCTATGGGCCCGGCCGTCGATGGGAATGATGCGATAAGGATCGCCCGAAATGTCTTCGTAAAAGAAAATCATCTCGTTCGGCAGTTGAACAATCTTGCGGGGAGAACCGATACGCGGCACACCCGGCTTTCCGCAATAGAAGACCTGGTCTACCTTGCTCTCATTTTCCGCCAAATACTTCACCTTGGCTTGCAGTTCAGGCTTGTAAGCGGGCGCCGGAGTGGAAGGCAGCTCGCCGGCTACCGGTGTCTTCGCCGGCCTCCGCGAACTCTGATCGAGTTTCTCGATCAATACCTTGCCGTTGACTTCCTTCTTCAAAGCGACCGGTGGCAGATCAATCGCAAATGCCCAGATGCCGCTCAGATCAGGATGCCGGTCCGCCGACCGCGCCGGTTGGGCAGCGGCCAGAACAGGGAACATCAACGCCGCGGTGATTACACCCGAGAAACTGTGCTTCATGGCATTCTCCTTTGTCAGAGGGCCCAAACTCTCACTTATTGTCGGACGGATTGATCAATTCCAGTGAATTTCCGTCCGGAAACGTAATCTTTTGAAGATAGCCGTAAAGCGATCCGTCCCGCGCGCGAACTCCTTCAATGGTGATGGGCTGTCCAATCGCCTTCGCGAAATCCGCTCTGCCGACACCCAATCTCCGGAACCAGGCCGGAGGATTGCTTTCGAACTTCCAATTCTCGACTGCCCCATTGGCGCCCTTCGCGTCCATGAAAACCACGATGTGCGGATTGATCCAATCGACCTTCGTCACTGTGCCCGTCAGAGTGAACCTCCTGGACATATCAAAGATAGCCGAGGGTGAGTGATGCGCCCACACAGATCCCGCGACAATCAGCATAAAGAGGGCGATAGCGATACGGGAAAGCTTGAATTTCAAGGAGATCGCTCCTTTCTTAATTTGGGGCGAGTATATCATTTCTGAATGCCCGCAAACAGACTCTTCGGAATCATCGCGTGCACACCTTTGGTCCCGTCCACCAATTGCGTAATCTCCAGATCAATTGCGACGCTGGTGAGTGCGTATGCGTCCTCGCGGCTCAGTTTCTTCTCGTTTACCAGAAAGTCGATCGTTTCGAGCGCGCAGATCCTGGCGGCTTGCGTCAAATCCGGATCGAGCCCCATGGTGATGTAATGTGTCGGAGTCTCGGCCCGCGGCCAGGTCAAGTGCATATCGTGATGCACGATGAACTGGAAGACCCCCGTCAACGATGTCTCCATGGCTGTGATGTCTACTTCGCCATTGCCCATGCCCGCGTGTCCATCGCCCACTTCGAATAGCGCGCCCGCCGCATGCACGGGAATGAACAACGTCGTGCCGGCTACTAACTCCTTGTTGTCAAGATTACCTGCATGGATTCCAGGAGGCGCGCTATTCACCCGTCCCGCCGCTTCCGGCGGAGCGATGCCCATGCTCCCGAAGAACGGCTTCAACGGAATATCGATTCCTCCTCCAAAATGCCCGATGTTGCGCTGCCGGTCCAACGGAATGATCTTGGTCCGTCCCTGCTCGAATACATCAGCCAGAAAACCGGCGCGACCCATACTGTTGTACGCATACGGAACGTCCAGCCGGATTTCGCGGATTCGTACTTCTAACACGTCCCCTGCCCGCGCCCCTTCGATTGCGATCGGCCCGGTTAGTAAGTGGCCTCCCGGCCCGCGGCTCTCTTTGGGCACCTCAGCATAGATTTTGCGAAGCTCGGGTTGAATTTGCTCCGGCGGCAGGCCTGCACGCTCCAGGTTATCCGGATTACCGGAGACGGTCTGAATCTCGACCACATCGCCGGATTGCACCGTGAGTACTGGTTTAGCCTCTGCCCAGTAGTATCCCCACGCAAGGGTTTCCGGCGAAACCTTGAGTTTATGCTCCGCCGCCGGCAGAGCCATCGCAGTCGTGATCAGTAACAGGAGGGAACGCATCATCGTTACGCATAGTACCAGTCCGCGGTAGGATGATGCGAAGAAGCGATTTTCTCGATCGAGCCGTGTATACTAGATTGACGTAGTCCTCAGTTTCACGACCAATCGGAGGTCATCTCATGCGTTTTAACTTTTTTGCGCACATTTCGTCCCGAAGTGTCGCCTCATTCGCTTTGGCATGTGCCGTGGCGATACCTTTGCTCTCATCCGGCGCCCAAGCCGGTATGATCGGCCCCATTCTGCCCTATTTCGGAATTGCGGATAGTCCGTTCAACGGCCTGCCCTTCACCTACTTTCATCTGGATACGTTCGAATCGGGATCTGTTACCGCGCCAGGTGTGGTTGCGGTCGGCGGAACTGTAGTCGGACCTGGATCCGAAGTTGACTCGGTGGAAGGGCCAGGCGCTCTGGGCCATTCCTACTTCTCCGGCAGTGGTGCTGCGGGAGTCACCTTCACGTTCAATGCTGCGGTTCTCGGAACGCTTCCTACCGACGTCGGTATCGTTTGGACGGATGGCGACGGCCCCAACCGAACGTTCAAGGCGTTTGACGCCAGCGATACGCTCATCGGAACCATCATCGACCCGACCCAGAAGTTTTTCTCCACAGGCGGCGATGGTGACACCGCCAATTACCGCTTTTTCGGCGTCACGGATCCGGCCGGAATCTCTTCTATCTTCATCGCCAATGATGGCGGCGGTATAGAGGTCGATGACCTTCAATTCGGCGCCTTGTCCACTTCGTCGAACACTCCGGAACCAGGCACTTTCTCGCTGATCTTGCTGGCCGCTGGCGCTCTCGCAACACGCGCCGCTCGACGCCGCCTTCGCTCGTAGGAGAGGCGGTTACTTCAGCTCTACCTGAACTTCGATCGCTGTTCGATCACCGATGTTTTCGGTTTGGTGCTTCAGCGCGTCACGCCAGGCGATTTCGCCTGGCCTGCGGGGGTTGTCCACCACTTTTCCGTCGCCTAGCTTCATGGTCGTGTGAAGCTCGGTCAAGTATACAACCACATAGTGAGGATGCTCGTGCATTGGACTCTTCAGATGCGGTTCTAAGATCGTACGGAGTGTCCGTACGCGGCTATTCTCCAACGGTACGAGGTGATGTTCAGGATCCAGCTTGACCGGGTCTAGCGTGATGGGCGGAGGCCTGAAATCGGCAGGCCTGGGCTTCAATTCGATGACAACGGCCTCCAGCGGCTGATCCGAAAGATTTTCCTCGGAATGCTTCGCCGCCTCGGCAAATGATACTTCGCCGGCCTTTCGCTTAACTTCTTGCGCTTTGCCGTCGGAGCCTGTGATTTTTTGATCGTAATCGGTCAGATAAACCACTACAGAGGCGGGATACTGATGCATCGGCGCTTTGGCATGCGGCCCTCGCTGCACGCGTAAGACGCGAACCCAGTTGTTCTCGATTTCAGTCTTGTAATCCCCGCTGACCTGTACCGGATCTTGCGCCGCCACCATCGCCGCAAACGCCAACCCAATAGCAAATAATCGCTCAACCATTCATGGCCTCACGTTAAGAACCCGGCGACTCGAATATAGCGACCGCCAGCGGCGGCAGCGTTATCGACAGGCTATGGTAGTGGTTGTTATACGCGACCGGTTCCGACATCACGCTACCTGCGTTACCCATGTTGCTGCCGCCGAACATCTCGGCGTCGGAGTTGAAAACCTCCCGATAACAACCTGGATCCGGCACGCCAACCCGAAACTTCCACCGCGGAACCGGCGTGAAATTGCAGACGAACAGCAGGAAAGGGAGCCCTCCCTGCGGCCGGCGGATGAACGAAATTGTCGACCCATCCACGTCCCGGAAATCCACCCACTCAAAGCCGCCCCAGTGATAATCCACTTCATAAAACGCGCGGTTCGCCTGATACAGCTTGTTTAACTCGCGCACAAACACTTGCAGCTTGCGGTGAAATTCGAAATGCAACAGCTCCCACGGCAAACCCTTGTCATGGTTCCATTCCTCCCAATTGCCAATCTCTGAGCCCATGAACAGCAGTTTCTTGCCGGGATGTGCGTACATATACGACAGAAACGCGCGTACATTGGCGAACTTCTGCCACACATCGCCCGGCATCTTGCTCAATAGCGACCGCTTCCCGTGCACCACCTCATCGTGCGAGATCGGCAGCACGAAGTTCTCCGTGAAGGCGTAGATCATGCTGAAAGTGATGTTATTGTGATGAAATTTGCGATGGATCGGGTCTTTTTCGAAGTAATCCAGCATGTCGTGCATCCAGCCCATGTTCCACTTCATCGTGAAGCCCAGGCCGTTCAAATAAACCGGCCGCGAAACACCCGCAAAAGAGGTGGATTCCTCGGCAATCGTCATGGCGCCCGGAACCTGGTGCGCCAGTTCGTTAAAGCGGCGCAAGAAATCGACCGCTTCCAGATTCTCGTTGCCCCCATACATGTTGGGAATCCACTCGCCCGCCTTCCGTGCGTAATCCAGATACAGCATGGATGCCACCGCGTCCACGCGCAGCCCGTCGATGTGATACACCTTCAGCCAAAACAGTGCGTTCGAGATCAGAAACGTGCGCACCTCATTCCGCCCGTAGTTGAAAATCAGCGTGCCCCACTCGCGGTGCTCGCCTTTTCGCGGATCGGCATGCTCGTAGAGCGCTGTCCCGTCAAAGTAGGCCAGGCCGTGGGCGTCTTTGGGAAAATGCCCAGGTACCCAATCCACGATTACCCCGATACCAGCCCGGTGGCAGCGGTCGACAAAGTACATGAACTCCTGCGGCGTTCCGAATCTCGCGGTAGGCGCATAGTAGCCGGTTATCTGATAGCCCCACGAGCCGGAGAATGGATGCTCCATGATCGGCAGTAATTCCAAATGGGTATAACCAGTTCTCTTGGCGTAATCCACCAGCTTGTCCGCCAGTTCCGAGTAACTGAGATAGGAATTGTTCGGCCCCCGCAGCCAGGAGCCCAAGTGAACTTCGTAGATGGAGACCGGCTCTTTTAGAGGATCCTTTCGGGCGCGTGACTCCATCCATTCCTGGTCGCCCCACTCGTAGCTCCCCACATCGCATACTACGGATGCCGATTTAGGCGGGTCTTCGGTCGCGAATCCATACGGATCGGCCTTCTGCTGCCGGTAGCCTCGCACGCGCGAACGCACTGAATACTTGTAATTCATCCCGGCCCCGGCCCCCGGCATGAAGAACTCCCAGATCCCCGCCGTGCGCAGCCGCATCGGGTGACGGCGCTCGTCCCAATCGTTGAAGTCCCCTACTACGCTCATGACCTCGGCGTTGGGAGCCCACACCGCAAAACGCACACCGGCCACGCCATCGCATTCCACCAGGTGCGCCCCCATGGTCCGATAGCTTTCGTACTGCGTTCCCTCACTATGCAAATGCAGATCGAACTCGGAAACCAGCGGAGCGAAACGGTAAGGATCTTCAACCTCCGCGTGGCTTCCATTCCACAGCGTGAGTCGTAGTTTATACCGCCCTGGATCGCTCGGCAGCTCTCCAATGAAGAAGCCCTCCGCCCGAACCTTGCGCATCGCATGCTCGGCTCCATTCGCCCAGACGGCTGCGTCCATGGCCTGTGGCAGAAACGCCCGCACTTCCCATCCCTCATCAGTCCGATGTGGCCCTAACACACCAAACGGGTCGCCGTGCGAGCCGTTAACTATCGCATCCATGTCCTGCACAGTCATGCACAGCTATTATTACAAGGTGCCTGGTGCAAAGTACGTAAAGGCAGAGTTACATGTCCATCTGGAAGGCTCTATCGAACCCGAGACGCTGCTCGCCATCGATCCGTCGCTCTCGCGCGACGAAATCGCCGCGCACTACACCTGTCGAACGTTTGATGAATTCATTCAGGGCTACATCTGGGTCAATCGCAAGATCGAGAAGCCCGAGCACTACGCGCTCGCCACGCGCCATTTGCTGGAACGGTTGGCGGCGCAAGATGTCGCTTATGCCGAGATCACCCTCTCAGCCGGGATGATCCTTTGGAAAAAGCAGGATTTGCCGGCTATTTACAATGCCATCTGGCGCGAATCCCTGCGATCGTCCGTCAAAACGTTCTGGATTCTCGACGCCGTTCGCAATCTTGGTCCGGAACCAGCCCTGCCGGTAGCCAAATTCTCGGTGGAGCGCCGTGGCGACGGGGTGATTGCTTTCGGCCTCGGCGGCGATGAGGCGCGGGGACCGGCTGGGTTGTTTCGCGACGTCTTCGCTTATGCCCGTGACGGAGGCTTACATTTGGTTTGCCACGCAGGTGAAACTACCGGTCCTGAATCGGTATGGGCTGCACTGGCTGTCGGCGCGGAGCGTATTGGTCACGGCATTGCGGCGGCGCGCGACCCAACGCTGCTCGCCAAGCTCCGCGAATCGAACATTCCCCTGGAAATCTGCATATCAAGCAACGTCTGCACCGGTGTAGTTGCTTCGCTGCCGGATCACCCAGTACGCCAGATCTACGACGCCGGCGTTCCGGTCGTCCTTAACACTGATGATCCGTCGTTTTTCCACACCACTCTCTCGCGCGAGTATGAAATCGCCGAGAGTATTTTCGGGTTGCCGTCCGATCCGCTTGCGGCGGCCAGCTTCCGTTACGCGTTCCAAGCGCTCTAAATCGCGCCCTCTTCGCCCAGTTTCACCCGAATGTTCATGGTGCGCCCGGCGCGGTAAATGGTCAACTCCACCGTGTCGCCCGCCCTCTTGCGCGCCAGCGCCCGGCTGATCGCGTCCTCCCGCTCGATCGGTTTTCCATCGATCGCTACGATCAGATCGCCTCCGACCTTCAACTGCGAATTGCCGATTTGTACGTCTTCCTTGCCCCCGCGCAACCCGGCGCGCGCGGCCGGCGAGCCCGATTCCACTTCCTGAACCAGCAATCCGCCCTGGTTCGGAAGATTCAACGCATCGGCATAATCGCCGGCTACAGGGACTACGGAAACGCCCAGACGCGGCCGCTTCCTCCCGGCTTGGAAGTCGTCCAGCATCAACTTCGCGCGATTGACCGGCATAGCGAATCCGATTCCTACATTGCCGCCGTTCGGACCGTAGATCGCGGTGTTGATCGCTACCACGTTTCCGGCCGAATCAAGCAGCGGCCCGCCGCTGTTGCCCGGATTAATCGCGGCATCGGTTTGAATCAACCCTTCCAGCGTCTGGTCGTTCTCGCCGCGAATAGTGCGCCCGAGCGAACTCACCACCCCGGTGGTCAAAGTACCTTCCAACCCAAACGGATTGCCGATCGCAAGCACTTTCTGCCCCACCTGCAACGCATCGGAATCGCCCAAACGCAGCACCGGCAGTTTCTTGCGCGGCGAGATCTGCAGCAAGGCGACATCGTTGGCTGGATCGCGGCTCAGCAACCGCGCTTTGTAGCGGGACTGATCCGACAACGTCACCTCCAACTGCTGCTCATTGGCCACTACGTGACTATTGGTCAGGATCTTGCCGTCGTCGCTGATCAGAAATCCCGAGCCTTGATCCTTCGATGGATAAACCTCCCAAAATATCGTCCGGCGATATACAGTGCTCGTGATGTTCACGGTAGCCAGATGAGCCGTCTTGTAGATATCGATGTTGTTCATCTCATCGGAACTGAGTCCGGCGCCCCGAACCGCACTTGGACCGGACCAGATGGGCCCGGTAGCGTTCGAAATCGGTTGAAATATCCGATGCCGCCCCCAATCCGTCTTAGAAGTGGTGTATAGAAACCCTGCCACCAACAAAGCGGTAATTAATAAAACGCGCAATCTCATGCTGATAAACTCCGTAGCGAGCGGTACACGGACTTCACTTGCTCGAGCGTCTGTTCCTTGGCGCCCGAGGTATCAATCACGTAATCTGCCACACGCACCTTTTCTTCGAGCGGCGACTGGCGGTTAAGCCGAGCCAGCACCTCCTGCCTGCTATACGCACCGCGCCGCATGGCCCGTTCCACCTGTTGTTCGAACGTGCAGACCACGACAATGAGCCGGTCGAATCTCCTATAACTACCAGTTTCAACTAGAATTGCCGCTTCGACAACTACGATGGCCGCCGGATCCCTTTGCGTAATCTCGGCTATAATGCGCTGCTGCCGTGCAATCACAGCCGGATGAACGAAACCATTCAGTTTCGCCAGCCGCTCAGGCTGGTCCCAAACCAACGCGCCCAACTTACGCCGTATGATATGGCGGTCCTCGTCCAGGATCTCATCTCCGAATTCGTTAACCACCGGATCGTACGCCTCCGCGCCCGGCATCAACACTTGATGTCCCAGTTCATCGGCCTCGATCAGGTGGCAGCCGAGTTCCACCAGGGCATGTCCAACGAAGGTTTTGCCGCTGGCCAAACCGCCCGTCAAACCTATGCGCAGCATAAGTGCTGCTCGGCGGCACCCACCGTGTTAGCCATCAGCATCGCAATGGTCAGCGGCCCAACGCCTCCCGGCACGGGAGTGTAGGCGCCAGCCAGTTCTTTGGCCGCTTCCGCCTCTACGTCGCCCACTAGCCCCTTGCCGTCCGGCCCACGATTCTGGCCGACGTCGATTACGGTGGCACCGGGCTTGATGAACTCGCGCGTAAGATACGCCGGACACCCGATCGCTGCTACCAGGATATCTCCTCGTCCACATTCCTCTGCAAGATTAGACGTCTTGGAGTGGCAGATTGTCACGGTTGCGCTTTGATGTAACAGCAGCAATGCCATGGGCTTACCGACTATATCGCTGCGACCCACCACTACAGCGTGCTTGCCTGTGACCGGAATCTCATAACGGCGCAATAATTCCATTATCCCGGCAGGTGTGCAGGCCCGCGGAGCCGGAATGCCGGCCACCAGGCAACCGACGTTCAGTGGATGAAACCCGTCGACATCCTTGTCCGGCTGCATGCCCAGCAGAATCCGGCGCTTGTCCACCTGCTTCGGTAAAGGCGACTGCACCAGGATTCCATCAATTTCCTGACGTTGATTCAGGCCTTCAATAATCCCGAGAAGATCCTCAGTTGAGATCGTATCCGGCGGCGTGACCTTCTCGCTGTAGATTCCCAGGTCGTGGCAGGTCTTGATCTTATTTCTCACGTAGATCTCCGACGCCGGATCGTGCCCCACCAGGATCACCGCCAAGCCCGGCCGCCGATGGTTCGCCGTGAGCTTTTCGATTCGAGGCCGCAGATCCGCCAATATCTGCTCGCGCACCCATTTCCCATCCAGGATCTTCGCACCCATTCATCCGTGAGGATAGCAATTGTGCGTGTGGGCAAATCGCCGGGCTGGGAGGTCCTATAATCATTTTCATGAGCCGAATTCCAGCCTTGCTCTTGCTTTCAGCCGCCCTCCTCCCTGCCGAGGATTGGCATTCCCTCTTCAACGGCAAGAATCTGGACGGCTGGGAAGTCCGCGGCGACAGCACCTGGACCGTCCTCAAAGACGGCTCCCTGTTAGGCACGCGCCCGCACGAAAATCCCTTCAAAGAGTGGCCCCTCACACGCGATCAATACCAGGCTTGGGCCAGCCCACAATCCTGGCTGTATACGAAAAATGCAAATTTCGATCAATTCGACCTCCACGCCGAATACCTGATACCCCCGGGCGGCAACAGCGGCATTTCCATTCGAGACACCTCGCGCGCCAAGTATGCCTTGCCTGGACCCGATCACGATTCCAGCCGCACGCCGTCACACATCGGCTATGAGATTCAGATTCTGGCGAACGGAGGCGCGGACAAATATCCAACCGGCAGCGTCTACTTGTTTGTTCAGGCCAAGACCGGCTTCCAGCACGAGGATGACTGGAACAGTCTCGACATCGAATCGCGCCGCGACATGATCCGCGTACGCCTTAACGGCCAGGTTGTCGCTGAATCGCCCGGTGATCCGGCCCGTTCCAAGACCGGACCGATCGGCCTGCAGCTACACGACCGCTTCAATTGGGTCATGTTCAGGAATATCAAGCTGAAAGAGATCCGTTAGCGGTCGGTACTCTTTTTTGATTTCGAGGTGCTGGGGGATTTGGTTGTCCGCGGCGGAGCTTCCTTGAGCAGCTTTTCGACTTGCTCGCGGATATGCTTATCCATGTCATCGTTGAAGAAGTCGGCGTCCACTCCACTAAATTGCGCGCGGATCATACCCGTCCGGTCAACAAAAGCCATTAACGGAACCAGCGGCCGCTGCGTAGGAGGCCATTGCATGTACTCCAGGGCTCCCATCCCACTCGTGGTGCCGACCGGGAATGGGGGGTTGTAGGTTCGAATGAAACCGGGTACATCAGGGTTCTCGTTCACCGCAGCCTCAACCACCGTAAACCCCTGGGACCCCAGATCCTTTTCAATTCCACTCAAGACCTGAGTGGTTTTTTGGCAGTGTGGTCAAGTGGTGAGAATGAAAACCAGGCACAAAACCTTGCCCCGGTAATCACTGACCCGCAACTGCTTGCCGTCCGTGAGCTGGACCATGAGGTCCGGAGACTTCCGCGGGAGCTCCGCAGCAAAAGCAGACCCTAGCAATGCTACTAGCGTGACAACTATATTCGCGCGCATATGATGAACTTTGAGTATACAAAACCCCTTCAACCGATCACCCAGCCCCCGTCCGCGCCACTGCCACCAAGCGGGCGGCATCCACGCCGTAGGGTGCGCCTTCGAGGTCTCCATACAATTGCACCTGGGCAAAACCGCACGCTACCAGGCGGTCTTTCAGCTCGCGTCCGGAATAGAGGGTGTGTTCGAAACGGAAGCTGCGGCTGCGGCCATCCCTGACTAGAACCCACTCGTTCTCTAAACGGGTCCAATCCCGCCGAACTTGCGGACGCTGCAAAAGCAAAGCGCCGTCAGGAAATTCCGTCACTAACGAGTCCTTCCAATTTCGCGCGACCCGTTCTTTGCTGATGACGTCAATGACGAAGACGCCGCGATCCCGAAGACTTTCCCGGACGTTCCGCAATACTTGCAGATCGTCTGTTTCATCCGCAAAATATCCGAATGAGGTGAAGATATTGCACACCAGGTCAAAGGCGGCCGGCCGCCGGAAGCTCCGCATATCGGCCTGCACCCATTCCACCGCAGCGCCGGCGTCACGCGCCCGCTGGCGTGCGTGGTCCAACAAAAACCCGGAGGCGTCCACGCCAGTAACTTCCAGGCCGCGCTTCGCAAATTCGACCGCATGCCGGCCCGGCCCGCAACACAGATCCAACATAGCTCCCCGGCTGCAGCCACTTAATGCAAGGATCTGATCTACCTGTTTAGGGGCCGCCAACAGGCGCTCGTCAGGGAACATGTAAGGGAAGAGCTCGCGCCAGAAGCCTTCGTCATCAAACCATTCCATAAAGAATCAAGAGGTCATCTAGTGCCACTCTAACATTCCACCTATGATAGAAGAACCATGGCAAAGTTCGTCATAGCACCGCATATGCGCCTTCAGGAATGGGTCGCCGAAGCGAAAGGCTACTTCTCAGCCGAAGGCCTCGATTATGAATTTCGCGACGAGCTGATCTCGAAAGAAGGCAAACGGCATGACCTCGGCGATAAGATCGGCGCTTACCAGACTTTCGAGCAGGGCCGCTCCACGACGGTAAGCTGTGCCTGCCACTGGACGGTCAACGTGGCCGCCTCCAACGGCCACGGCAAGCTTTATGCCGACGCCTATTCAGTTTCGCCCGCTGGTGTCTTCGTGCCGCCCGAATCCCCAGTCCGGCATCCCGCCGATCTGGCCGGGGTGCCCATCTCAGTGGGTTTTCAATCCGGCAGCCATTACGCTACCATTCAAGCGCTGGAGCAATACATCCCGCTCGACAAAATCCAGCTCTCCTTCGCAGACGGCCTGCTGTTCAACCGCATGGAGCTGCTGGTGGATCGGAAGATCCCGGCTGCGTCACTGTTCAGCGGACCCTACTACTTCATGGAGCAGCTGGGTTTCCGCAAGGTGATCGACACGACTTTCATGATGGCATCCATGCTCACTGGCGACCCTGACCCTGAAGATGTCCGCAAATACTTCCGTGCTCTTCGCCGCGCCCAGCGGGACATCGACCTTCGCCCCGAACTGTACACGCATTTCTACAAGAAAGAGTTCCCCGAGCGTTTTCACGACCAGATGGATACGCGTCGTTGGGGGCCAGGCGAGCGCCTGGTCTTCGAGCCTTACAGCAAAGAGGTCTTTGAGGAGTCCTTCAAGTGGATCGCGCAACACGCTATTTTCCCAGAGGGCCAAATGGGTTCAGGCAACTACGACCAAGCCGCCATATCTCTTTGCCGATGATGGCGGCGCCAGGGGAACTTCCGACGCCGCTCACAACACGGACCTGACTTACTCTTCTAGTTGCATCGACCAGGCTTTTCGCCCGGGCCACCTTCGAGACACGGGATCGCGCTCAAGTATGTGTATATAGCTGTGATCTGGCGGTCCGTCATATTCTGAAACGCCACCCAGGGCATTACCTGGAGCTTAGTACCGTCGAACGGGGGAACGCCGGGAGGATTGAACGGAGGCAGGCCAAGCAGGCAATTGGTGGTTATAGGGGGATTTGTACTAAGGCTGCAGTTGGGGTGGGCTTTGTCCAGGTCGATACCTGTCCTGAGGATCTGCATAAACTGCGCGAGCGTGTGGTCGCCTTCCGGTAACCCGGATTTGCCCGGGGTCAGGTTGCGGGAGATGATGTGCACCGTGCCACCCGGACTTGGAAACGCACCGAAATCAGATCCGCCGCCCAGATAGGTTGCCGGATTGTTCTTTGTTACGCCCACAAATGGGCCGTTCGGGGGTGTTAGCAAGTAAGGATTCCCCGCGGGCAGGTATTGCACGGAAGGGTCCGCCGTGTGGCACCCGTTGCAATCGGCGCTAACATTGACCATGAAGCTTCCGAGCCCGACCATGTCGGGGTCTTTGCCGGCCATATTCAGCTGAATCCCCAAGGTTGCTGCGACCGTGAGACCAGTCTGAATCATTTGCTTTTCGTCCTGGGCGCCATTGTTGTCATTGGCCGCCCTTCCGCGGGAAGGAACAGTCAAAATTCCCAGTACTAGAACAACGACAAATGTCACCCCAGTTGTCGCTGCCTTCAACAATTTGCTTTTGAGCATGATTCTAATCACCCCTCTTTAAGGTGCGGTGTGATTATACACCCCAGCGGAAATGGGGCCTGGGTCCGCGTTCGAAATTAGGCCTCGTCGGAGAAATCTGTGGGTCACCGATATCGCTAATCCCGGCAAGCATGCCCCGGCCACTGGTTTCGGTCACGCGATAAAGCGCCCACTCAGCGTCGCCCATGTTGGCCAGGAGGGACCATTCCGGGAATTTTGTGCGCTAAAGACCGCGCCGCACGTTTTTAGATAAACGCTACGCCGTCAGGAAGGATCAATCCCGCGGCGACCACTTCTCATCGCCGGGCGTTTTCCGTCAACTTAACCACCGGATGGCGGCTGCCCAACTCATGAACACATCCGCGAGCCGGCTACTAGACTGCCAAACGGAGAACCGGCCTCGGATCTAAAGGGCTAGAGCGTTTTCAGGAACGCAATCAGCGCGCGTCTATCTTCTTTCGAGAGCTTCAAGCCAAATTCGTGACCTTTGATCGGCCCCGGCGCCAGATGAAATCCGCTCGGAACGTAATCGGGGTTCAGGCGCGCCGGATCGAACCATTCTTCAAGCGTTTCGGCCTGCCCCATATGACCAAACGCGTTGCGGTACCACACGCCGCGTAGGGACGGAACCTTATAGAAGCCAGTCCCGCGTCGTGTTCTCATCGCCAGCGAGGGGTCCGTTTCCACGCTAACATCGATAATCGCGTCCGTCTTCCGCAACTGCTCTGGAATTCGAAATCCTACAGCCGGAGTTAGCCCGTTACTGGTGTAGAGCGGTGGAGTGTGGCAGGATCGGCAGCCTTGTTGCTCAAAAACGCGTTGTCCACGTCGCGCATTTTCATCGAATGGGTTCGGATTAGGAGGTGGCCGCAACGAGTACAAATAAAGGGCCAGGGCATAAAGCTGTTCATCACTGTAGCGTTGTTGCTTGAGGGTTGTGGGCTGGAAGTTGCCGTAGTGCGCAGTTATCTGAAGGCCGCCAGCGAAGAAGTCCTGATTTACGATGTCATAACGCATGAGATCCGCGATGGACCGGTGCCGGGTGAAGCCGGTGGCATCCAGGTACCGGATATCCTTGATGCCAATCAGAGAAGGGACATGCACGGGAAATGCGGAGCTGGTCCCTTCGCGCGCGATGACGCCAGGCTGAGTGGCTTGCAGGCGGCGAATCCGCTCGACCACCGTCGTGGCATAAAGCTCATCGGGCCTTTCGACCCAGGGTGCGCCATGCATCTTACGCTCAAAATTCGACCAGCTCTGATCGCGATCCGGCCTTTGGTCGTTGGTGGCCGTCCAGGCGTCACGTCCCGCCCACGGAAAGTTCCCTTGGGCCCCCTCGACAGCCGTCCCGTCGGGCAGCACGCGAGTGTGGCAATTAACGCAAGCGCCAACGCCCAGTTCGACGACACCTTTCGTCCGCACCACGTATTGAAAGAAAGGGACAATGCCTTCGCGGGTAGCGGGGACCTGAAGCGAACGAAGAACGTTGGCGCCTCGCGTAACACCGTTGGCGGGATACGAGCGACCAGCGCGGAAAATGATTGTGCCCGCTCGAATCCAATCTTCCTGAGAGCGCAGTTTCGCCGGATCGAATACAATCTCCGGATCCTTCTGCTTCAGGCTCTCCATATATCCGGCTGGCTCTCTGCCAGGCGCATACACTGGGTAGCTGCGGTAGATCGGCATCACATCCAGTGCGTAATATTCGGCTGCTGAAAGATAGTGCGGTGAACGATCCGGCTGCGCGAGAGGCACTTCGAATGTTGCGACCTCGCGATCATCCCAGGCGCGCGGAATCACCGGGGGGAAGGATTGGGCGGTTGCAAGACTGGTAATTACTGAAAGCAACAGGACCTGAAGCAAACTCACGGCGGCCCTCCCGGAGGATAAGTAATTCAAGGTATTGTAGCGCAGGAAAATGCTGGCCTGGAGCTTGCATGTCCGTGGCTTTACCGATAGTCCTTAGCGTACAAAATTCCCGGAATGGTCCCTCCTGGCCATGTTGGGCGCGGCGGCGCGACCATCTCCAAGACGGTTCGATGCCGTGCTTCCGTCCGACGCCGTCCACTTCGCCCCCCCCGGAAAGGCTCAGCGAGACCCGTCCAGCATCGGGAGCCAACGCGCGATGCCGCGTGAGCGATCCGCGGACGCTCGCTCCAGACACCTGCCATCCAGACACGCCGGGGCCGGCCGGCGATGTTAGGCGGCCGGCGCCCCGGCACGAAGCCGGCCCTTGTGGTTTGCGACAGCAGTCCTAGGGTCCCTGCTTCGGGATCTCTCCGCCCGCGTTTGGGGATATGATCGTCCTTATGCGACTAGTGCTCCGGTTATTTCTGACAGCGGCGTTCTCAGCCAGCTTCGTTCTTGGAGCCGACGTAGGTGTTGAACGAGCAATGTCTGAGTTTGTAACCGCTCTGAATAACTTAGATTGGCGCACTGTATCTGGGTTCTTCGATGCAAACGCCACGATGTTCTCTCCAACAATGCCAGAACGGATCGAAGGTTCTCAACTTGAAGCAGGATGGCGGAAAGCGCTCGAAAATCTTCGAAGCCGCTCCACAAAACTAGCACCTCCGTATTTGGACGTGAAGCCGCAAGGTATGCGAATCGATCAGCTTTCGGACGACATCGCCGTGGTAACGTTCCGTCTACCAAGCACCACTGGTGTTGGCCTGCGAACGTTTATCTGGAAACGTTTCTCCGATGGATGGAAGATCGTCCATCAACACGCCTCGTCTGTTGAAGGCACGGCGAAGTAAACGGAATTGATCAGCAAGGCCACCACTCTCTCACATGCCGCTTAGGCAGCGATGACCGTACCGGCAGTCCTGTTCACCTCCGTTACACCCCCAGCGGATAACGCGACGACGGTGAGAAGTGCGCGGATAAAGAACGCCTGGTCGCCCAGCGTTTATCGATCCCTCGGCTCAGGGGTCTGGAGCGGTTTATGATAGAGATTCGCCGCCGCCCGAGCACGCCCACTTCAGTGCCGACAAGAAGAGTATCGAAGTGGCCGTGCGACCGCGCGAGGGTTCGGCCGCAGTCTGCTCGCGCTGCCATTTGCCGGCGCCCGCTTACGACCAGCTCGCCGAACGCCGCTTTGATTTCATTCCCCTGTGGGGGTTTCTCGTCTTCCTTCTGCACACCATGAGGCGCGTCAACTGTCGCCGCTGCGGCATTGTGGCTGTCGAAGAAGTGCCCTGGGGCGACGGCAAACGCACACTGACCAAAGCCTACATGCTCTTCTTAGCCCGTTGGGCGCGGCGACTGTCATGGAAAGAGACGGCGGAGGCCTTTCGCACCTCCTGGGACAAGGTCTTCGACGCGGTGGAACAAGTCGTCACTTTCGGGCTGGAGCACCGGGTGCTAGGCCAAATCGATGCGATCGGCGTCGATGAGATCCAATATGCCAAAGGCCACAAGTACTTGACTCTGGTTTTATCAGATCGATCTCGACGTCACGCGCCTGCTTTGGGTGGGCCGCGAAAGAACCATCGAATCCTTTCGGGGATTTTTCACCGTCATCGGCGACGAACTGGCTTCGAAGATTGTGTTCGTCTGCTCCGACATGTGGGAACCCTACCTAAAAGTCATTCGCGAGAAATGCTCCGAGGCGCTTCACATCCTCGATCGTTTTCACATCGTGGCGAAAATGAACAAGGCACTGGACGAAATCCGAGTGGGAGAATCGCGGCGCATAGCGCGAGGGCGGCGTGCCCGTGCTGAAGAAGCCGCGCTGGCTGCTGCTCAAACGCGAAGAGAATCTGAAGACGGAACAGCGCTTCCGGTTGTGCGATCTGCTCCGTTACAACCTGAAGACCATACGAGTGATGCGCTCGCGCATCGAGCCCATGAAGAACATCGCCCGGTCACTCCGCCAGCACCGCGAACTGATCCTCAACTATTTCCGCGCTCAGAAGCTGCTTTCCAGCGGAGTTGTCGAGGGTCTCAACAACAAGCTAAAGTCACCATGAGAAAAATCCTACGGTTTCCGCACCTTCCGCTGCCTCGAACTTGCGCTCTGTCACTCACTTGGCAAACTACCCGAGCCGGAATCGACCCACGATTTCTTCTGACGAACCGAAATTAGAGAGCCTGCCGTGCGAGCGATGCGTTCTGCTTCACATAAGCCGCGCGATAATCTTCAAACGCCCGGGTCAACGCGGTCACGATATTTCCCTCACTGCGCACTTTTAGCCCCTCGATGTGCGAAACGGGCAGGAAATCGCGCGTAGTGGAGGTAATAAACACCTGATCGGAATTTTCCAGATCACGGGGCAGCAGCGTCTTTTCGGCGGCTGAAATTCCAGGCACGCGGATCTCGTCCAGCAGCAGCGCGCGTGTTACGCCAGGCAGGCAGCCGGAATTAAGGGGCGGCGTGAAGACTTCGCTCCCGCGAGCGATGAAGAGATTCGCCGACGTGCATTCAGACACCTCTCCACGCTCGTTCAACAGGATCATCTCATCCAAGCCCCGCTGATGTGCTTCCTCGTACCAGGTCAGGTTCTGCGCCCAGGAAAGAACCTTCGTCCCGGCGAATTCGTTTTGCGCGTACCGGCCATGCGGCTTGATGGCCAGCCGAACGCTCGATCCCCAGGGATTAAGGTCGGCGGTAAATGCGATCACCTCGAACTTCCGCGCCATATCGGGTCCCTCAAAAAGGCCGCCGTGATTGCGCAGCACTACTACGCGCAAAGTGGAGTTCCAGGCCGAATTGGCTTCCACCAGGCGCGATAGCCGGGCTCTGACCGAGTCGCGGTCCGCCGGAAATGGAACATGCATCCGGGCTGCGTCGCGCTGCATGCGTTCCCAATGGCGCTCGAACGCGAAGAGCACTCCTTCCTGCACCCGCAGAGTGCTGAACACGCCCCAACCATTCATCAGCCCAACCTGTCCGGCCGACAGGCTCTTCTGGTGCGCGTCCAGGATTTCGTCGTTGTGCAGCAGGAAGCGATGCATACCTTGATCTTAACTCCCGGTTCGTTCAGCTCATTCTACGCGTTCGAGGGTGAGACGCCGGGAAAGCCTTTCGGTTCCCGAACGGCCCGTACCTGGCGCAGGGCCGAACAGCAGCTTGCCATTTTCGAAGTGGAAGAATCGCTTCTGCTCGGTTCCGACATAGTCGGGACGCCAGGCCGCTTCAACTTTCAACGTCAAGCTGCCGGCGGCTTCATCGATCGTGCAGGGCCCTGAATAGGCGATGTACGAGCTCAACAGCTTGGCTTTCATCTGGTCTCCCATGGGCTGTGCCGCCTCGAATGACGGCGTGTCGGACGACATGATCTGCACATAGCACCAGCCGCCTGCGACGACAATCGAGCCGATCGGGTGCGCGCCCCAGGGAAGCCGTCCTACCTCGCCGTTGGCGCGAAGATCCTCCGCGGCCAGCAATTTCCAGCGGCCCTGCAAAGTATCGGCTGCAGCCGGGCAAGCCAGCGCCAATAATGCCAGCGGAGCGACCAGTTGAAATTGTCGAGCCATAGGCATATTGTGGCGCAAGTCTGAGCCACCGGCTTCGAGAGCATAAGATAATACGGGTTCCACATGGCTCAACACAAACGCGTCTGTTTCCAGCTTCGAGTTAAGAAAGACCGAATGGACGAATACAAGGCGCGGCACCAAGCCGTGTGGCCGGAGATGTTGGATGCGCTACGCCAGACCGGCTGGAGCAACTATTCTTTGTTTCTGCGAGAAGACGGGCTGCTCATTGGATATGTTGAGACCGCGGACTTCGATCAGGCTCTTTCGGGCATGGCACTGCAGGAGGTTAACGAGCGCTGGCAAACGGAGATGAAGGATTTCTTCGAAGATCCGCAAGGGCGCGCCAGCCGATCGCCAACTGGAGATGCTGGAAGAGGTCTTCCACCTGGATTGATTCACTTTAGACCGACAGAACGAATCGCCGTCGAAAGAAAATGGCCATCAATAGCAGGGGGAATAGCAGACCGTAGCCGGGCTCGGGAACTGTGACGGGGGCGATTGTGTACGTGGACGTAAACACAGCCGGGCTGCGGTCTTGGAAGCCTCCGGAAGCGGTGCAAGGAAAGGACGCACAATTAGCAAAGGCGAACCGCATCAGATCGACGTCCCTTGTATTTATGGGGGTGACGGTACCACTTAGGTTGGTGAACGTAAGATCGGAGAAGTCCACCGCGAAACCACTGGGGGTCCCGCCCTCGATCGTAATCGTCGCCGCTAGTGAAGTTGGCGAATAGTTCGATGGATCGCTGAACGACAGCAGGACGGGCGCCGTATCCCCAATCGTAGGCGAGTCGGACAGAGTGAACGTACCTGACAGGGTCGAGCCCGCATGCAGAGGCGAAAGATCCAAGCTGATCGATTCGAGAATGGCCCCCTGCATAAGTCCGGAGCCAACGATCAATAGTGCGCAAGGAAGAAATTTTTTCATATTACCAACGACCTTTCTAGGGATCAGGCAAGCAGTTTAACGGCGCGCTTTTGTATCAAACTTAGCTCGCGGTTGTCGATCAGTCTATCACAAGGCGCCAGCCACCCCCGAATCAGCAAACGCGCACCGTCTCAATCCCTAAAAGAGCGCCAAGTTTCTCGATTTTGGAGGCAATGTGTCCGATGCCGACGGCACAGTGATGCGCTGGGCCCTGGGCGGTCCATGCGTTGAAAAACTGCCGCGCGCCCAGGCTGAAACGATAGCGGCTGTTGGTGTTGCCGAGTTCCAGGATCGGGCCTGGCACCGAATCAGCGTGCGCGGTCAACAATTTCAAGCGGCCGGCCCTCTCGACAATGGATAGCAGAGTCACCGGGCCGTCCTGCACCGACATCTCAACCGAAAGGCCGCGGCCCACCTTGCCGTGAAAAACTTTCAGGGGCCGCACTTTGATCCTTCCCGCGGCGATGGCTAAGTGGCCGGGGCCATCGTGTCCCATCAGGACGATGTCGTCGGCGAAGTCGATGCCGTAGAACTCGGTGAATGAGCCACCGGCACCGAAGGCATCCATGATCTTCATGGCCTGCGTATTCTTCACCTCGCATTCGCCTGCGACCGGGATTCCGCGAGCAGTCAGAAGACTCGTGCCAAGAATGATGGAGCTGACGGCGTCTTCGTTGGCCGGATTACCGGTACCCGAGTAATAGTAGGCCAGCGACCCCAAATGATGCCGCTCCACCAGACGGTCCAGCGCCACCGAGGTTCGCGCGGCGCGATCGAGCTCTTCGGCAGAGCAATCCGGCTGGATGTCAAAAGCGTGCAGAAAACTGGCGCGCCGGTTTTCAATCTCCAAGGCCGAGACCTCACCGCGCAATGCGGCCAACTCGTCAACCTCCACGATCTCGACATGTCCCCCGAAAGCAGCGCACTGTAACGTGAGATCGGAGTAGACATCCAGCATTCCGCCATAGTAATGGCCCATGACGCCCAGGCGATTGTGTTCCATCGTGTGGGCGACTTGCGCGGCATCCAGCCATTCATCGATCTCCGCCCAGGCCCACGGATCGTTTTCAAGCAGTCCCGTTATCTGAAAGAAGGGGATATTGCATCGCCGGAATACATTGGAGATTTCGGGCACCGGGCAAGCCTGGCAATATGCCAGCCACTCGCCGGTCATCTTTCCGCGATCGGGGATGGCGTTGAACGAGGCGTAGTCGATCGCAGCTCCGGGAGAAAGATTCAGAATGATCACGGGAACCTTGGCGCGGCGCACGACCGGGAGAACGGTGGAGGAGAGCGCGTAGGTGGTGACGTGGAGAAATAGCAGGTCGATATCAGCTCTTCGAAAGGCATGACCCGCGTCCGCGGCCTTCTCAGGGTTGTCGATCAATCCTAAATTGACAACCTCCACTCCCGGCCGCCGGAGCCGCTCGGCAACTTGATTTGCATACTGAGTGAGGCGTTGCTCGAGACCTCCAAATTGTTCCCAATAGGCATCGAGTCCGATCGCGAACAGTCCGATGCGCAGAGCCATGGAAGTTAATTATGGGCAGGAGCGCCGGTCAACAGCAAGGCGGCTACTTGGCGAGCGGGGCCACCGGCCAGTTACCGTCGAAAGGCGGCCAGTTCGGCGCTAGCAACTCTTGTTCGAGGTAAAACATGGAAGCATAGATGGAGCGGATCTTGCCCTGCTCGATGTAGAACCACTCGCTTAACAAATTGCGGCGCATGGGCAAGCCGGGCTTGCGCTCAAAGATTACCAGCCCAAGCACTACGCCGGCCTCTTCGTCGACAATCGGGTAGCGCCGCGCCGTCACAGCGAATATGTTGGCCATCGCTCCGCTGGATGTACAGTCGGTGGAACCGCCCGCCGGACTTGGCCGCTGAGTGGTCAGGACTCCATTCTCGATGCGCACACAACCGGGATGAGCGATCATGAGCGTCCCATCGTGCGCCGACAGCCCGTCAAAGTAACTGTTGGCGATGGCAATCAGATCGGAGCGTGAGAGCCTTTTGCCTTTCGCAACTATCCGCTCAGCTGGAGGATGCTCGAGCAGAAAATCTGAGTTATGGAACGCGGCATCCGCCTCAACGCCGCCCTGCGTACCCATGCCCGGATCGCCTTTGCGCGACAGCACCCACTCCGCCTCAGTGATCTTGCGCTCCTCCACCTTGAGCCGGAGAGTAGCAATAACAGAACCGTTCGACTCGTCGATAATTCCGAAGAAACCCGCTTGTCCGCTATCCGCATCGAAGTACAGGCGCTGCAACTTGCCCATCGCCCGGGCGCTTTGCCACAGGCCGGTGCCGGGCCGCTTCGCCATTGCATTTTCGGTCTGCCGGAAGCCCGCCGATAGAGGCGCTCCGGAAGGATTGTGCTGGATGACCGCATTGAGATATTGATCGAGCGCGGCCTTCAGGCAGGCCCGGTCGCAAGCGGCACCATGCGCGCTGCCCAGGGCAAGAATGCCAAAGATGAGGAGACGAAGCATTGCTAGATTTTAGCGCCAGCGAAGTTAATCGGTGCGAAGATGTCATACAGGCATGAACGTAATTATTTTCGGAGCAACCGGGATGGTCGGCCAAGGGATTTTGCGTGAATGCCTGCTGGACCCGGATGTACAACGGGTGATGACCGTGGGACGAACCGCGACAGGTGTGCAGCACCCGAAATTAAGCGATGTCGAGCACCGGGATTTATGCAACTTTTCATCGATTGAAAGTGAACTCTCCGGTTTCGATGCGTGCTTTTTCTGTCTGGGAGTCTCTTCAGTAGGGATGACGGAGGCCGACTACCAGCGGGTCACATATGACATCGCGATGGCTGCGGGGGCAACGCTAGCACGTCTCAATCCGGAGATGACGTTCATCTATATCTCGGGCGCGGGCACGGACAGTTCAGAACAAGGGCGCGTCATGTGGGCGCGGGTCAAGGGTAAAACCGAGAATGCGCTACTGCGCCTACCGTTTAAGGCCGCTTACATGTTTCGGCCTGGTGTAATTCAACCGTTGTACGGGGCGAAGTCAAAGACTGCTTCGATTCGTATTATTTATTCAGTGACTAAACCGGTGCTTCCACTGCTTCGGCGGGCTTTTCCGGCCTACATTCTCACCACCGAACAGATCGGCCGTTCAATGATCGAAGCAGTGCGGCATGGCGCGCCGAAGCACGTTCTGGAGAGTAAAGACATTTCCACTATGGCGCGTGCGCGCCCTTGATCCACTCGAGAATGGTGGCGTACTGCGGCGAATCGGTTGTAAATCGGGTACCGCCGCCATGCGGGAGAATCTTGGATCCCACCACGCCCTCGGTCTCAGAGCTCGATGTCGGCTTGCGGAGGAGCAAACTGTTCTCAGGATTGGCCGTGTCCACAACATTCTTCACAGTCGCCCAAGTCCCGTCAAATAAGGTGTGGGTGGAATGGCAGTGCACGCAAGCGTATCCGTCCCCGCCGCGCTTTTGAAGGATCGGCTCGACATAGGCACGGAAGAAGGTTTCATCCAGTTTAGCCGCCGAACCGCGGCCCGCCGCGCTATCGGCAGTGGTTGCTGCCACCGGCGGGGGCTTCATCTGACGCGCGATTTCAGTGGCCTCGGGCATGTTGTCCAACTTGGCTTCAATGAGCCGCACGTTATTGCCCCGTGGCCCGGCCAGGCGATCCGTGTCCACAAAACGTGTCTCGCGGATCAGCAGCGATGCTTTGGTCGCAAGCTCGCGCATTTCCGGATCGGGCGCGTCCAAAAGAGGTAGCAAGGATTTCGCGAATCGCTCGGCACTGCGGCCAAAGAAGGCGATCTGCTCGATGTCGTTACCGATGCGGTTATATACCGGCGGCGCGGCGCTGGCAAGATCAGACTCCAAATCGTAGACATCGCCGCGGCGCTGCGGGGGCTCGGTGAGGGAGTGCAGCAGGAACTTCTTCTGCTGGTCAGACGGCGAGTCCAGCACGGCCGCGAATTTTCCTGCGAGCCGATCCTCTACGGCCAGCCGGCCGGCAATGGCGCGGTCCCGATCCTCAGGCCGCGCGAGCAAAGGCACCCAGTTGTTGTACAGATAGCGAATGTTCTCATCGGCAAGATTGTAGATCGCGTCGGACAAGTTGGATGCTATCCAAGCGGGCTGAGGCTGGGCGATCGCGGCCAGCAGTGCATTTTCAATCTGATTCTTGACATCGTTCTCAGGAGTCCAGAACCACAGCTGCCATAGACCCTTCACGGCTTGCATTCTTACCGTCGTCGCCGGATCATCGACCAGTTTCAAGAGCGTTGGTGCGATATCGGGCCGCTTTGCCAAAGCAGAGAAATGTGCGGCAAATACACGCGTCGCTCCCCAGCGAACCCGATCGTCGGTCGATTGGAGCGCTTCTATCAAGGGCTTGGACGGAGCATCGGCGTGGCGGCTGTAGGACTGCCGCATGGCCCAGGCCGACGTCCGCTGGACCAGTTTGCTGGGATCGCCCAACAATTCGGAGTAGCACCGCTGCGGGGCGCCAAGACGTCCCAACGCCTCCACCGCAGCTTGGCGAATCAGCGCATCGTTGGATAGCGCTGCCGCCGCAATTTGCTCTTGCACCTCGCTGGCCGGCGCGTCCCACACGTCATCGAGCTGCTGCAACAGCTCGACCGGATCATTGGATAATCCGGTGATGGGCGGCGAGTTCCATCCCACGTGCCGGCCGGCTTGTGGAAAGTAGGAACTTAACGCGAGCACAGCCATCTGCGTCTCGCGAAAAGGCGTTCGAAAATTCTCATACGATTGCAGAGGATCCATCCATCCGCCGAAGGACTGCTGGCGCCGAAGGAGATACTCGATAGCTCTCTTTACCTGTGGATTGGTAAGCGGCGTGCCGGCCGCCTGCAAGGCCCATAGCGCGTGGCCGGTTTGAAACTCGACTTCCGGCTGGGCGAGATCAAAACGCATGGCCCACTGACCGTCGGGGCGCTGCAGTGAGAGGATCCGGCGAGCGTTGCCGGCAATCTGATCTTTGTACTTCTCGCGATCGATATCCGCCAGAGCCAAGGTCTGATAGCAGAGGTCCACCATATTTTTGACCTCGCCCTGGGATATGAATTCACCCATGCGAGCGTCGTGCGTAGCGGTCCAGGCGTACCACGCTACCTCGTGAGCGCTTACCAGCGGGGTGTTACCGTTCGTCTCATCGGGCGGCAGTTCGGTGCGGCCGGCATAATACAAGTTCAAATACTTAACGATCGCGTCGTGATAAGCGGGTCGCTTTTCCAGACTGACCTGGTTCTCGAAAATTTCGGTAAGATGCGACATACGGCCCAGGACGTTGGCCGGGGCCGATATCATTCTAGCCCACGACGCACCCTGTTCCTCGAACCCGTAAAACGGCCGCGGATTGTTGTAGAAACGCTCCGTCAGAAATTGTAGCTGTTGGCGCTGCACAACCGGATAGCCGTTGCGGGTCGCATACAGTTGAGCGCGCAGAGGAAAATGCGTGGCGTGACAAGCGACACAAAGCGATGTTTCCTGGTGCACGCTCGATACTCTGTTCAAAACTCCCCCACGCCGGGGAGTGTTGGCGTGCCAGGAGTCGCCCGCGGCCAAAATATAGTCCAGAGCCGTGCGTACCGCCTGGCGTGGATCCTGGTAGGGCGGTGGATCATATAACCGCGTTCGAAGCTTATATTCCGGGTGATTGGCGCGAACTGCGATGTAATATGTCCCCTTTTCGGTTAATATCCGCGGAGTAAACTTATTTCCCGGCAGGGCCTGCACTTCATGCGGCAGCGTGACCGGGTCTTCTCCTTCGAAATACTCTTTGGGGCGGCCATCCACGATGCGGTAAAGAGCCACATTGACCGGAATCTGATCGCGCTCCATCAGGTCCACCTGAAAGAAGACTAATTTGGGAGCGCGCTCGGAGAACTGAAATTTGTACCAATCCCATCCGGCAGGATCGGTGGCGGCTGCGCTGCGCGATGTACCTGGAAGAGGGATGTACTCCTGGTCATCTCCGGCGGCGAAGATCGTCCGGCCGAGTGGAATCTGGGTCGCATCCTGCCAGCGATGATTGGGATTGCTCTTGACCAGCGGCGATAACGGCCAGCGGTTCACTTGCAGCCGATAATCACCTTTGGCTCCATAAGGGTGGACCTCTAAGACTGCGTCGCCCGGATGCGCGACACGGAACTGGAAGTAATAATCGGGGTCGCCGGCGTGCAGGGTTTTGGATGAAAGGAGCGTTAGGCCCTGGCGTAGTTCGATAGCAATTCGTGAGCTCGGTTCGAAGGCATGCAATTCCCGAACCGAATAAAGGAGACTATACTGGTGCGCCTTATCCAGGCCCTTCAACACGATCGTTTCCGAGCGCACCGGGCCGTTCCGAGAGAGCACGACAGGCAATGTTGCGGCGCCTGCTGCGGACGAAATGAGCACACCAAGAATAGCTCGCAGCCGCATTTCTTCAGTTTGTCATATTGTTGAAGGGCGGCCTGCGACTTCGAAAATAAGAAACTGCTGGCGCGGCAGGAAGTCATGCAGCTCGGCAAGCTTGTAGCCAGCCTTGCCCATCTCGGACTTGAACTTTTCTAGTGGAAAGCGAAATTCCTTCGGCGGCCCCTCGGGGGAATCCGGCTTAAAGTCAATAATCGCCACTCGGCCGCCCGGCTTGATCGATTTTGCCAGCTTACGGAAGTACACCTCACGGTCGCCGATGTGGTGATAGGTATCTACGATTAAGACCAGGTCCACGGATTCCGGAAGATTGGGCTGATCGGGGCCGCTTGAATCGCTGTTATATTGTTCAATCCTTCCCTAGCGGCCCGTTCCCGCAGATAGCTAACCATCTGTGGCTCGATGTCCACAGCGTAAACTTTAGGCGCGGCTTCGGATTTCGCCAACCGTACCGAGAAGTAGCCGGTACCAGCGCCGATGTCGGCGACAATTTGTCCTCGCTTCAGGCTCAGGGCCGAGATTACGCGATCCGGCAACTGCCAGGTATCGCGAGACGGGTCGTCAAAGCTCTTGGCAGACTCTTTGGGATCGAAGTGATGCTCCATGTGGTCGGCATGGGCTTTGTCGGGTTCCTTAGATTGAGCCAGTGCTACAGCGGAAGCTACTCCAAGGATTGCCGGGATGTACAGTTTCGAATAACGCCAGGAACTCATGCTCCCTATTCTCCCATCAGAGCCGGGGCTAGGCGGCCGACTAACGGATAGGCTTTCTGGCAAGCTAATGGGCGGGCAACGGGAGTGCCCCAACCGTGACAGCTACCGTGTTCATTGGCACCAGCCTCGACGGGTTCATCGCACGAGTGAATGGTGACCTCGATTTTCTGCCGCCCGGGGGAGGCGAACCCCACGGCTACGATGAGTTCATGGCTACGGTGGATGCGTTAGTGATGGGCCGCAATAGTTTTGAGACGGTCCTCGGCTTTGGCACATGGCCCTATGGTGAAAAGCCGGTTTTCGTGCTCAGCACGCGACCACTTGGAGACGCCCCAGCCGGGGCTGTGGTGGAGCGTATGTCCGGGGCTCCCCCAGAAATCGTGTCGCAGCTCGCTGCTCGGGGTATCCGGCACATTTACGTGGACGGTGGAATCACCATCCAGCGCTTTCTTCAGGCCGGGCTCATTCAGCGGCTCATTATCACTCGCGTTCCGGTGCTCATCGGCGCCGGGATTCCGCTCTTTGGCGCAGTTCCGAAGGACATCGTCTTGCAACACGTCGGAACGCGGCAATATGCCAGCGGTCTCGTCCAGAGTGAATACGTGGTGCGTTCTTGACCAAGCCGCTTGCATGAAATCACAGTATCCCGGGGCCCTCACTCCAAATATCCGGTCATGGTTCCATGTGGGGAGGTGGTTAGACAGGCTTGCCGTTGATGATGACGTTTTTCATTTCGAGGCCTTCGACATGCTCGATCGCGTTCGGCTTGGCAGCGTGATCGAAGGTGCAGTCGGTGACCTGCACGTTGCGAATCGGCGATGAGGCGTAGCCGCGCAGCGAAAGGGCATCGTCGCTCTTTCCGCAAGTCACGTCGCGGATGAAAATGTTGCGAACGACGGGTTGGAACGGACCGCCTTCGCCTTCCTCATACGAAAAATCAATCTGAACGGCGTCTGCGGCGACCTGCCCGATCGCGACTTTGCGAAACCAGACGTTTTCGATCACGCCGCCGCGATAGGAATTGGTTTTGATCCGCAAAGCGCGTTCCAGATTCGGGCTGCTCATACGGCAGTTATTGACGAAAACATTGCGTACGCCGCCTGAAATCTCGCTGCCGATGCTCACTCCGCCGTGGCCGTCTTTCATCGTGCAATCAGTGATTATGAGGTTTTCGCAAGGAACGTCAACCGGCGGCCATCGCCGTTGCGCCCGGACTTTGATGGCGATGCAATCGTCGCCGGTATCGAAAGTGCAATTCTGAATCAGCACGTCGCGTGCACGATTCAGGATCGCAGCCGTCGTTGTTCGGTCCGTGGCTATAGATGCTGACATTTCGCACGGTAACGTTACAGCACAGCACCGGATGAATCTCCCACATCGGCGAATTGCGGATAGTCACCCTTCGATCAAAACATTCTGGCAGCGATAGGGCTGGATGAATTGCGGCCGTAAATAATGCCCTGCACCGAAGATGCGATCGCTTACCGGCCTAGAAGATTCTCCGAGCTTTTGCAGGGCGGCGCGGTCCTTGCGTCTGATTGGGCTGCCCTTTTTCCCATCCGCAGCCGGCTTTACCCTTCCATCCCCACCAATGCTCGCAATCGGCCTGGCCGTCCAGGATCCCGCCGCCCGTTACCGCGATGTTGTTCTGCTCGAAGGCATAAAGAAAGGGCGAGTAATTCATGCACTCAGTACCTTCCCAACGAGAATAGACGGCCGGCAGGTAATGTTTCGGGTCGCGGCTGAAGCGGAGCGTTGCGCCTTCGGAAACTGCAGATTGACGCCGGTCTTTAAGTGAATTGCGCCGGTGAGAAACACTCCGGAGGGAATGATGACACGGCCGCCACCGGCTTCCGAACATGCGGCGATTGCTTTGTGGATCGCGTCGGTACAGAGCATGGATCCATCGCCGCGGGCGCCGTACTTTGTCACTTCAAAGTCGCGATTCGGGAACTCGGGAGGTTTGATACGGGCGCGAACGGAAGCTTCAGGGTCAGTGTCCGCCCCGCGAGCGAGCAGGGCGGTTGAAGCGGCAAGAAACGTCCGGCGATTCATTATCGACTCCCTTGGAGAGATGTGGTGCGGCCAGAAACAGGGTACCATCGGCATTTATGCACAAGCTATTCGCGTTTCTCGTCGGGGCAGCCGCATTGGCCCAAAACGCGCCGGACCATCCCTCGGTCACCGCCCAAGGAAAAACCTTCACGCCCCGCTCGATCCTGGCCCGCAATATGGGCACGCCCGAAGACCAGACCACGGCCTTCCCGCCTCACAAGATCGTCGGCAACGTATACTACGTCGGCACCAAGACTCTGAGCGCGTTCCTGGTCGTCACCCCGCAAGGCAACATCCTCATAAACAGCACCTACGAGCGCAACGTTCGCACCATCCAGAAATCGATTGAACAACTCGGCTTCAAATTCTCCGACACTAAAATCCTCCTGGGCAATCACGCTCACGGCGATCACATGGAAGGCGACGCACTGGTGAAGGAACTCACCGGCGCGCAGGTCATTTCGATGGCGGAGGACGTCCCCGCTCTCAAAGCCATGAAACCCGGCGGCAAAGAGCATCCTGTAGACCGCACCATCCATGACGGCGACACGGTTACGCTCGGTGACGCAACACTCACCGCGCATCTCACGGCCGGTCACACGCGCGGTGCAACAGCCTGGACCATGCCTGTAACCGAAGCCGGCAAGACCTATCAAGTCGTCTTCTATTCCAGCCTGCGCTCGCCCACCGTGCTGACGCCCCCCGTGATCGATGAATTCAACCACTCCTTCGCAGTCGTGCGCACGCTGCCCTGTGACGTCCCGCTAGGCGACCACCCCGCCGAATACGGGATGGCGGAGAAGTACGCCAGGCTCAAACCCGGCGCGCCGAATCCCTTCATCGATCCCTCCGGTTGCCGCGTTGAATCCGACATGCAGGAGGCCATGTTCAAAGCGATCCTGGCCGAGCAGCAAAAGGTGGAACAGCGGCACTGAAAAGGCTACTTGCCTACCAGGTGTTGGAAATCCTTTTCGTTCTCGCAAACCCAATCCATCAGGTCGGTATCGGGCAACAGATCCCAAGGGATCGTAACGGCCCAAGGCTTGGTGTAAGCTTTCGGATCATCGATTGTGACTTGCACCTCCATGTGTCCGAAATCCCGGCGCCGAAATCGTTCGTGGATTTGTAGGGCGTCACTATGGGGGTGTCCAGCATCGTCCAACCAAGTCTTTTCGTTGACGCCGACGGTATTCGCCACTAAAGTATCGCCCTCCCATTTCCCCGCCGAGTACCCGAACCAGGCTGGTTCACGATCCTGTGGGAGGGGTCGCCCGTCGGTGAAGATCTGACGAAAGGAGTGGTAGCTCTCAAGTAAGAGCACGAGGACCCCGGGAGTCTGAATTACCTTTTTGGGCGTGAAATGCGCATCGAAATCCGTCACACTATGGGGCAGGCAGCGCGCGCTGGGACGATCCTTTCCCTGATTCTCCTGACGTTCCCGGTATAGGGCGGACGCCCAGGGCAGCATCGCCACGTCGATTCCATCGGAGGCGAGGTTTTCGAGATATTTATGCGTCGGCACTTCCCAGATCCCCGAAAAATCCGGCCGGCCATCGGGCGTTCTGGGAGTAGGAGCCGAAAGGTTTGGCTTTCCATCTTTGGTTCGCGGCGTGCCCGGCGTGGGATAGTTGGTCCACTGCGCCGCGACCGGTATCGCAAGGAACGCTAGAGCGAATGCAAACGTCCGGAGTGAGAAAAGAACGTAAATCCCTGGCATAAGCCCCCTTTCCCGACGCAAGCTTCCACAGTATACACCCCGCCGCTTCGTAGGCTCTGGGGCCGGTTAGCTTTAACATGGAGTAGCATCCGCATGCGGACTGTACGAAACATCTTGCTGTGGGGGTGCGTTGCGCTGGCGGGCACCACGGTGTTCGCCTATGCTCTCGACGATTTCTGGGCACGCTACCAGGGGCGGCCTGTGGAACAGATGAAGGTGGATCGTTTGTACGCTGCGATGAACCACTGGAATCAGGTCGAATACTCGGTTGGCACTCCGATCATGCAAACGTGCGTTGACGCACTGATGCCGCATTTCGGCTACGTGCCGTGCTGGTATCTGCGGCGGCACACCATCCAGCAGATCGGTAATCCGTAAGACCTACTCTGAGCAAGCAACACCAGCCGGCGGGCCAGTTGGAGCACCCAGCCGGATGCTGGTGGAATCGATTTTGCGGAAGGCAAGATGCTGTACGGCGGGTGGCTGGTCGGCGCTAGCGTGAAGAAGACGCCGACGGTGCCTTCGCTGCAGGTCAGGTTGAACTGGCCCGCGCAGCCAGTTCTCCGGAATAACGGGGCCGGCCGCGGTGCACTCACCAACCTCGTCTTTCAGCTTCTGGATCTCCGCGCGGCGCTGCGCCACGGAGCGTCGAGAAACAGGTTCATGGCAGCGATCTGCTTCGCCTCCGCATCGTCCCATGATTTCCAGAGATTGATGATGTGGTCGCGCATCTGGGAGAGCATCGGCGAAGCGGGCAACTCGCGCTTCTGCAAGCCGCCGGTTTTCAGCAGGGCATCCCACGCCTGGCTGATCGGCTCGGACGGGCCGACATAGGTCAGGGTGGCCATGGCAAACATGCCGACACCGTAATCGGGTAGCCACGACATGTAGGAACCAAAGCCGGGAAGGCCGCCGCCGTGGCCGACGATGTGCTCGAAGCGGCAATCGCTGGCAATGCGCAGGCCGTATCCGTAGCCAGTTTCGGCTGCCTGCAGCGTGCCGCCGGAGCGCCCCGCCGTCAGATTCGAGGGCGTCCACATGTGGCTCATTTCGCGCACTGAACTGCGGCGAACGGGGCCGGTCTCCGCATCGTCGCGCGCCGGCCAAGCCGAAAGGTGAAACGCGACATATTTGCCGAGATCCGCGGCCGTGGTAAGCAGTCCGCCCGCGGAACCGAAAGCGCCCTGCGGTAGAGGCGGTTCCTCAAGGTAGGCTCCGTCCGGTTGCAGGCGATAACCTACCGCGCGATTACCGGCGGGCACTTTTGAGAACTCGAAAGTGGATGCGTCCATGTGCAGCTTCGCGAGAATCTCGGCGTTGACATACTTCTCGTAGGGCATTCCGGATGCCCTGGTCACAATGCGTCCCAGCAGGCCGAAGGCGTAATTGGAGTATTCGTAGCGTGTGCCGGGAGGCGTGGAAAACGGAATCCCGCGGCGCTAGCCATTGAGTGAGATCAGCGTCGCTGGCGCTTAGTTGCTGGTCGCCCCAGGGATTGTCCTCCGGAAAGCCGGCACTGTGGCTGAGAAGTTGCCGGACTCGGAGAGGCGCGGTGTCACGCGTCGGAAGTTCCATGCGCGCGAATTCGGGAAGCCACTTCGAGACCGGGTCTTCAAGCGACAGCTTGCCTTCATCGCGCAGCTTCAGAATCGCGAGAGCGGTGAAACTCTTCGTCATGGAAGCAATGCGAAACGCCGTGCCGGCCGTGATGGGGGCGTCGGAGGAACGATCCCGGATGCCAACGGATTCGACATGCGCGAGCCGGCCATCAATCACGATGCCCCAGACCATGCCTGGTATCTTCCTCTCAGCGGCGTACTGGCGAAAGATCTGGTCGATTCCGGAAACGCGGAGTCGAGCTTCCGGATTCTCTCGGGATCAGTGAAGCGCGGTGGCGGGTAAGCGTCGCCGGCGAACAGCACGGCAGCGGCGGAGAAGGCGCACACGAGGACGAATCGCATGTAAGTCAGAATCCCACACAATCGGCCCCCTATCGTTTGACCATGGCACCCAAGTAGCTCAGAATCGCGGCCAGTTCAGAATCGTCGTACGATTGGATCACCGAAGAATGCCTCCAATTGCTGCGATCTGTGAACTTGACCGAACCAGCTTCAGCGTTTCGCTGGACCGGCGGAGCGGAGGTCAGATCGTAGAACACAACATTCTGCTTACCTTCGCTCAACACCAGCACTGGCATGGATTCACCATCCATCGTTCCCGTTTTTACGGCGGGAGTCGCTAGCGCTTTGAGCTCGGCGGCCGAAGCGGGAACTTTCGCGATCGGAGCGGCCACTGACATCCCAATGTCGCCTACTTCATGGCAGGTGGAGCAACGTCCAAAACCACGCACGGCATCCATAAACAGGCGCGCGCCGCGAGCGGCATCGCCGGTCAATGTGGGTCTCGAGGAAACCATAGCGGGCGTGCCACCCGCGCCGATGTTGGGATTGGCGATGCCGTTCAGCGTCGCGACATACGCAACAACGGCCACCAGATCCGGCCTTGATAACCTGGAGGCGAAAGACGGCATGCCCGTATCCGGCAAGCCGCGCGTGACCACGTTACTGATATACGCCTGATCGAAGTGTCGACCCACCAGACGCGGCGCGCCACCCGGGCCGCCCTTGACGCCATGGCAGTATCCGGTAGCGCAGGACTTGGCAAAAACCTGCTCGCCCTGCTGGAGCACTGCCGTAAGGTCCTGGCTCCAAGCGAGCGCCGCGCCAGTCAGCAGAAGTGGAAGGGCAGCGCGGATCATCGCGAACCCTCCGGCAGGGCGAATACTACCAACGTCGAACCCAACCGCCAGTCCTGATCAGGAAACAGAGACTGAGCTATCGCTCCCACCACGGAAACATGCCACCCGGTCGGCGTAGCGATGTACTGCCGCCCATTCGCCGCATACGAGACCGCCGATCCGCGATTGCCGGCGCCGGTTTGATAACTCCATAGCTTGTTGCCGCTCTTGGCGTCGAGTGCAAAAAATTCGCCTTCCGGGTTTCCCGTGAACACCAGGTCGCCTGCGGTGGCGAGCATCGACGCCAGCAGCACAAACCGGTACGGCACACTCCAGGCACGCTTGCCCGTCACCGGATCCCATGCGTCCACGTGGCTGAAGGTCGCGCGTCCGGCGGGCAATTTCACTGGAAACTCCGCCATTCATGTAATTCCGTCCTTCTTCGGGCGCCCGGTTGTTCGGTGTGATGTCGTTACACAGTTCATTGACGGGCACATAGAGAAAGCCAGTGCGCGGGGAATAGGCCATGGAGTTCCAGCTTTTCGCGCCAGCCGCGCTCGGGCAAACGGAGATGGTTTTACCCAACTGTGGTTCGTTTCGGCCAACGAGTTTGCCATCTTCGGTGATTCCAGAAATCCAGGTACGTAATTCCGGAACTGAGAATACGCCCAGGAACTCACCCGTGGCCCGATCGAGTACCGACGTCAATCCGCTCTTGTTCATATGCACCAGCGCCTGCCGCATACGGCCCCGGAACTCGCGGTCGATTAGAAGGACTTCGTACGCGGAATCGTAATCCCAAAGGTCATCGGGGACTTCCTGATAATGCCAACGGAGCTTTCCGGTATCTGCGTCCAGCGCCACCACGCTGGCGGTGTAGAGATTCACATCCTTGCTCTTGTCGGCTCCTGCAGCTACTCGATCGCCATCATAAAAATCGGACGCGGCGTTGCCGGTTCCCCAGTAGACCAGGTTCAACGCAGGATCATAGGAACCTGTCAGCCAAGGCGCGCCGCCGCCGAATCTCCAGCTGTCGCCTTTCCAGGTTTCATGCCCTTTTTCCCCAGGACCTGGGATCACATACCAGCGCCACGCCAAACGCCCGTTTCGGGTATTGAACGCGGTGATGTAACCGCGATGGGCGCCGTCACCTCCGGTGCCGCCCACGATAACCTTATCCTTGACCACCAGCGGGGCGGCGGTGATGTTGCAGCCACACTGTCGCGCATCGTCCGCGTTGACTCGCCACAATAGACGCCCGTTGTCTTGACTCAAGGCAACCATGTAGTTGTCCTTGGTGCCAAAGAAGACCTTGCCATCGCCCACCGCAACTCCACGATTTCCAACAAAACCGGGGACACTGCGCGGCGGTTCGGGATATTGATAACGCCAGATTTCGCGCCCTGTCGCCGCATCCAGCGCGAACACACGCGCCCGCGCAGTGATCAGGTACATTACGCCGTTGACCACTATGGGCGTGGCCTGCAGGTTTTCTGCATAGTCTCCCGTCTGGAACATCCAGGCGGGCGTTAGCGCCTTGACGTTCGCGGCATTGATCTGATCCAAGGCGCTATACCGCCACGAGAAGTGTGTACCGCCATAGTGCGGCCAATCGGTGCGCGTGGCCCCTGCATCCTGTGCCAGCGCCGAAGAAATTGTGAACAGGACCAGGGAGAATCGCATGGTGACTATCATAGTGAATTTTTATTACAAGAGGAATGCTGCGGCGCTATCCTCTCTTTGATCGGTTATGCTTGTGGCCATGCCCTCCAGCAAACTCCTCGCGACGAAGACTACAGCCGTGCTTGCAATAGCGATGCTAGTTCCCTTTGCCCTTACGCAAACTCGCCCAACGCCGCCGAAATCCGTCCGGGTCTATATCTTCGATAACGGTGTCATCCAGGGGCTGGATCCGACTGTATTCCATTTCAAGAGGGAAGAAATCGCGACAGCGGATATGGTGGTGTGCTCGTATTTGATCGTCCATCCGAAGGGCACTTTGATGTGGGACACCGGGGCGATTCCCGATGCCGATTTGAAAGCCGATGGCAGCCCTGTCACGCAAGGCAGGTTTACAGCCAGCAAGACATTGAAGTCCCAGCTAGCGTCTGTTGGTCATAGTGCGAAGGACATAACCTATCTCGGACTGTCGCACTATCACGCCGATCACACCGCGAACGCTAATGACTTTGCCGGCGCCACCTGGCTGGTCCAGCGATCGGAGCGCGACGCAATGTTCGCGGACAAAGGCCCCGCGATTACGCAGCGATCCCAATACATGAAGTTGAAGGACAGTAAGACGAAGATCCTAGATGGCCAGGATTACGACGTGTTCGGCGATGGCAGCGTGGTCATCAAGGCTGCCTACGGGCACACGCCTGGGCATCAGGTGTTGTATGTGAAGCTGGCAAATACCGGGCCTATCGTGCTGGCCGGAGATCTATATCATTATCAGGAAGAGCGCAACACCGACAAAACACCGACTTTTGAGTTCAACCGCGATCAATCGCTCGCGAGCCGGGCTGCGATCGAGGCTTTCATCAAGCAGACCGGAGCGCAGCTATGGATCGAGCATGATCTTGCGAATTTCAGCAAGCAGAAGAAGGCCCCGGGCTACTCCGATTAGCTTCGACAACATTTGATGGACGCATGAAAACGCTTAAGTTCCCCCGCTTCTGCTCTCTGCCCAAAAACGGACGGCTACGGTTAGTTGTGGCCGCTGCCGTGCTTCTGGGCTTGGCGAGCAGTATCTTTGTCGCGCGCGAATCTGTTTCCGCGTCATCCGCCAGACCGTCGTTTGTCGAGTTTGAGAGCGGCCAGGTAAGGCCGCTCGCCATGTCTCCGAATGGTCAAACGTTGTTTGCAGTAAACACGCCGAATGGGACCCTTGAAGTGTTTGATCTTAGCTCTGGAACACCGGCATTCAGTTATCGTGTACCGGTGGGTCTGGAGCCTGTGGCCGTGGCACCGCGAACGAACACCGAAGTGTGGGTGGTTAATCATCTATCGGATAGCGTGAGCATTGTCAGCCTGGTGGACACCCCGCATGTGATCCGCACGCTGCTTGTGGGTGATGAGCCGCGCGACATTGTCTTCGCCGGCGACCCGATCCGCGCTTTCATCACAACGGCCCATCGCGGCCAGCAGCGCAGCGATTCATCCATCGCTGGGGTCCCCGGCGCGGGTGATCCGCAACTGACGACTCCAGGTGTTCCGCGCGCGGACGTCTGGGTGTTTGACCCCGCGAATCTTGACACGACTCTTGGTGGAACGCCGCTCCAGATCCTGAGCTTCTTCACCGATACGCCCCGGGCATTGGCCGTGAGTCCGGACAAAAATACGGTGTACGTCGCGGGCTTCAAGACCGGTAACCAGACGACCACGATCCTTCAAGGCAGAATATGCACCGGATTCCAACCTGCCACTGGGTGTACCCTTCCGGACGGAAGCATGAGCCCAGGCGGTAATCCAGGACCCGCTACTGACTCGGCCGGCGAGCCGTCGCCGGAAGTCGCCCTGATCGTGAAGTACAACAATGACTCCGGCCACTGGGAGGATGAGTTACACCGCGTCTGGGATAACTCGGTTCGCTTCAATTTGCCGGACACGGACGTCTTTGCAATCGACGCGAATGGGCAGACTCAGACGGCCGCGTTCGCGCATGTTGGCACGACATTATTCAACATGGTCACCAATCCAATAAGCGGAACGTTGTACGTTTCAAACACCGACTCCATTAACAATGTCCGCTTCGAAGGCCCTGGAACTTTTGCCGGCCACACCGTGCAGGGCCATCTGGCGGAAGCACGGATTACAGTCATTTCGGGTTCCACCGTTTCGCCTCGGCATCTCAACAAACATATCGATTACAGCCAGCTCGCGGGATCCGCGGGCTTCGATCCGGCTGCCAAGAATTACAGCTTGTCTATGCCGCTTGACATGGCGGTCACAAGCGATGGCACGACACTCTATGTGGCTGCTTTCGGCTCCAGCAAGGTCGGCGTGTTCGATACCGGTTCGCTCGAAGATGATTCTTTCGAACCAGTGGCGGCGAGCGCGAACTACATTTCCGTTAGTGGTGGAGGCGTCAGCGGACTCGCTTTGGACGAAACACGTAACCTGCTTTATGTGATGACGCGCTTCGACGACGCAGTGAAGGTGATCGACCTTACCATCAATCAGGAAGTCCTGGCTTTGGCGCTGCCAAATCCCGAACCCAGTTCAGTACTGCAAGGCCGTCCGATGTTATATGACGCAACCCGGTTCTCGGGCAATGGTGAAGCAACCTGCGCAAGCTGCCATATATTTGGCGACATGGACGACCTGGCGTGGGATCTTGGAAATCCCGACAATGCCGTCACCAAGAGTCCGATACCCATAAATTTTGGCGGCTTGCTGTCTTTTCTCATACCATTCGGGCAGACGGGAGTCCCCACCAAGATCAACGGCAGCGATAAACCGTCTGACTTCCATCCGATGAAGGGCCCTTTTACAACTCAGACTCTGCGAGGGCTGCGGAACTCAGGTGCGATGCACTGGCGCGGCGATCGTTCCACCGGATATTTTGGCACGTCCGCTTTCGATTCTAATCTGTCCTTCCTCAACTTTATCGTCGCCTTCCAGGGTCTGGTTGGCAGTCCCGACCAGCCATCACAAGCCGATATGCAGAGCTTCGCCGATTTCCAGCTACAAGTTTTGCCGCCGCCCAACCCAGTCCGCAACCTCGACAACTCGCTTACGGCGCCGCAACAGCGCGGGCGAGATTTTTTTACCGGCCCCCGCCCCGTCGGATGGCGTGGTAGTGCCCGGCCTGGAGCAAATTGCCGGTCAGACATCTTTCAGTTGTAACGGTTGCCATATGCTCGACCCGTCGAAAGGATTCTTTGGCACGGGAGGCAACCAAAGCTTCGAGGCACTCCCCGAGATCGTCAAGATCCCGCACTTGCGCAATCTCTATGCCAAGGTGGGCATGTTCGGCGCCCCGTCCGTGGACTTTTACGACGCGCCTGACAGCGGGGTAACCGGCGATCAAATTCGTGGTTTTGGATTCCTTGGAGACGGATCCACGGATACTGTTTTCAGGTTCCTAAGCGCACGAGTATTCAGGTCCAGTTCGGCCGTCGGCTTCCCGCAGAACAATTCCGATATGACGCGACGCGATGTGGAGCAGTTCCTGCTGGCGTTTGACAGCGACCTGGCGCCCGTCGTGGGGCAACAGGTCACTTTGACCAGCGACAATAGCAGTGCCGCCGGCCCACGCATCGATCTCTTGATTCAACGCGCCTCTGCACCGTTCATCTCAAAGTCGCTGGGCGGAACTGCGATGGAATGCGACCTGGTCGTCCAGGTAGTCCAGAATGGGCGGATCAAGAGCTTTTTGTATGACCCTGCTGGCAACAACTTCATTCCGGACGATGGATCTGATCGCGTTTTCGACTCGGCGCTGCGAGCCCTTGCAGCAACCTCCGGACAAGAGGTGACCTACACCGCTACCACGCCCGGATCCGGTTCGCGGATGGCATTTGGACGTTAAGTAAGGCTCGAGAATTCGTATCAGCGGCCCGTTTCTGCGGCTTTTCTAAGACTTTCCGACCGCGTGCCGATGTGATGTCAATGGCACCAACTTCCGACGAACCCGTGGAGATTTTACGGTCCGAAATTCGAGTGCTCCTTGTTGAAGACGATCCGGAATCCGCCGAATTGACGCGCGCAAAGGTCAGGGAGGGCAAGGAGAGCCCATTCGAGGTCGAATGGACGGACGATCTTCAGAAAGCGCTGAGCCGGCTTGCCCAACCAGGTATCGATGTTGTTCTACTTGATTTTGGAATGCTGGAGGCGAGCAACGCAAATAGCCATCTCCCGATTACAACGATCGTCGAAATGGCGATTCCGGTCGTGATTCTCACCTCGGACGAAAGTACCCTTTCGCGACATCTTACTGTAGGACATGGGGCCATTAGTTATCTTATAAAGCGCAGGACCTCTTCGGTCGAACTCAAACGAGCTCTTCACGAAGCATTAGCCCGGCAAAGATAGAGAACGTACCGGCCCGGATCGCCTCATCGCCGCAGATTCGCGATGCTTAGTACCTGGCTCGTATGAAAAGGCTATTTTGATACAGCCACGACAGTATCTCCTCCTCGCCTTGCAGTACCGATGGAATCAATATGAACCAGCCGCGCCACTTGCCTTTTAAAGCTGGAGATAAAAGACCCCAGTTGTGCACCAACAAGTACGCGCGATTCTAAGTTCGTGAATCCATCTTCAACTGATAGAGGACAAAAAATGAAGCGATCGAAACACATTGCTGTATCTATGTTGTTCTACACGACGGCTGCGCTGTTATCCGACAGGGCAATTTTCGCCGACGACCACAAAATACGCCGCGTACTGGTAATCAGCATCGATGGGATGCATGCGCTAGACATGGCGTTGTGGATAAAGAACAATCCTGGTTCGGCGCTTGCAAATTTGTCCGCTCGCGGCGTGAACTACACGAACGCCAGCACCACCAAGCCAGGGGACTCGATTCCAGCGACTGTGGGCATCTTCACGGGCGGGTCTGCTGCTATTGGCGGCATGTATTACGATGATGCGTACAACCGCTCTTGGTTCGCCCCAACGAACGTGACCTGTAGCGGAGCTCCCGGTGCGGTGATCGATCTGAAATTTGCCATCAACCGTAATCCCGACGGTACTGGTGGCGTGGATCCTACAAAGATGCCTCGGCAGATTGTCAATGGCGTCTGCACTCCGGTTCTTCCGCATAATATGATGCGACTCAACACGGTCTTCGAAGTTATCAGATCGACCCTTGGGCCAACGGCTTACTCGGAGAAGCGGCCATCTTATGACTTCCTCAACGGCCCATCCGGGACAGGAGTAGCCGACCTCTACACACCGGAAATCAACTGCCAGCCGCATTACACCGCACCTCCTCCGGCTCCACCGACGGGAACCTGCGCCAACGCGCTGCTTTCACTTATCGACACAGAAGCCTTCGACGATCTGAGGGTGCAGAGCGTGATCAACGAAATCGATGGCAAAGACCATACCGGTACATCGACCGTGGGAGTTCCGGTGCTGTTCGGCATGAATTTCCAGGCTCTCAACGCCGCTAAGAAGGACTCACTCGGCGCCGGCTACGCCGATGACCTCGGAACACCCAACTCTGCCTTGGCGGATGCGCTGGCGCATACCGATGCCTCGATTGGGCGCATGGTTACGGAATTGGCCAACCAGGGTCTCACGCTCACTACTGCCATCATCATTACCGCCAAGCACGGCGAGTCGTCGCTCGATCCCAGTAAGCGCATCATCGATACCAACAGCGCGATCCAGCAGGCGCTCACGGCGGGTGGGTACGGGCCCAGCTCAGTGGCGAAGCTAACCGAGAAAACTGCGGCGTTGATTTGGCTAACGAACCAGGCTAATACGTTGGGCGTGGCCGAGGTTCTGACAACCAAAGCCAATGAGACCGCTCTGAACATTGGGCAGATCTTGAGCGGCGAGTCGCTGAAATTATTGTTCCCGGACCCGCTGTCGGATCCTGCTTCGCCGGATGTCATCGTCGTTCCCAACCTGGGAGTAAATTTTGAGCCTACGCTGAGCACTGCTCTTCCAGCCGTGCAAGCAGAGCATGGCGGCCTCAACGAGAATGAGATCCACGTGCCGCTGATGGTGGTGGGCGGCTCTACAAACGGTACTGCGATCAACCCGGGTATCATCCGGGCGGCAGTGAGCACTACCCAGATCGCGCCGACGATTCTGGAGCTCTTGAACCTCGATCCCAACGCGCTACAGGCAGTACGGCTGGAGAATGTGGGGGTGCTGGCCGGCCTCAAATCGGACAACGGAAAGAGCGCGCATTAGATGTGTGGCGGCGACTGTTCCGCCGAGTTATACACAAAGGAAACGTCATGATTCGGCTAGAATAGTCGCATTGTGCCGGACATCTTCATAAGCTATCGCCGTGAGGATAGCAGTGGATATGCAGGCCGGTTATACGATCAGATCAGCTCCAATTTTGGCCGCGAGCATGTTTTTATGGATGTCGCCGACCTGGAGCCAGGTAGTGACTTCGTGGACACTATCGAAAAGAAGGTTAGTTCATGTGATGCCTTGGTGGCCCTGATCGGTAAGAACTGGCTCACCATCAAGGACGAGCAAGGCCAGGTTCGCCTCAAAAAGCCTGGGGATTTCGTGAGCGTAGAGATCGCCACAGCTCTCAAACGGAATGTGGAGGTGATTCCAGTTCTCGTTGGCGGTGCGAGGATGCCGCTTCAACGAGAGTTGCCCGAACAGCTAGAACTGCTGTCGCGCCGCCAGGCACTCGAACTCAGTGACGTTCATTTCACTCGCGACGTGGGTGACTTGATTGAAGCCCTGAAGAGGCCCGCCGGCAGCCGCGTTGGCCGCTCACGCAAGTGGCGACGGCCCGTTCTGGCGGCTTCGATTTCTGTTGTCGCATTGGCTGCCGGGATCGGAATCTGGAGTTGGCAAAGGTCTCACATTCCACGAGACCTCGTGCAAGCGCCTGTAAATTCTGTTCCCGGAACCAATGGCACTTCGTCCGCGAATTCGCCTAAGGCCATTGATAACGCTGACATAAGCGGTAACTGGAGAGCAGTCGTCCAGAAGAGAGAGGTGAAGTACGAGATATACTTCACGTTTCAGGTAGTTGGCGATAAACTTTTGGGCACCGTTGTATATCCAACGGGCGAGGGCGGCATCCTCGATGGCAAAATTACCCAAGGCAGAATTTCCTTCATAACAAAGCACACACCCGATTTTGCTGATGAAGAAGCCACCATTTCGGTGGAAGGGCGAATTTCCGGGGACGAGATCCAGATCTTCACGCAAGATAAAGATGGGTACTCAAAAGGCGTAGCCCATCGAACAGCACAGATCGGCAGGCCCAGGGTGTTGCCGCAATAAAGGAGAGAGTGTGGCCAGCGCGTTCAAAAACTTTTTAGTTGTCATCGTAGGTACAGTCCTGTTTGGAACCACGGCCATTATCCACACCGGCGGAGTGCGGGCGGCGGAAAGTCATTATCAACTGGTCGAAAACTGGGCCCAATTCCCGCCCGGCGTCACAAAGTGGGGGGCGGCGACCGGCGTGGACGTTGACTCGCACGACAACGTCTACGTGTTGCATCGCAACGAATCGATGCCGATCATGGTCTTTGACCGTCACGGAAAGTTCCTTCGGGCGTGGGGCCAGGGGATGTTTAAGACGACGCACTTCTTGCGTGTCGATCCTTCCGGCTATGTCTGGGTCACCGACCGCGGAGACATGCAGGCGTTCAAATTCAACTCCGATGGAAAGCTGCTGATGACGCTCGGCAAGAAAGGCGTCACCGGCGACAACACCTCGCAGGACACCTTCAACGGCATGGCCGACCTGGCAGTTGGCGAAGAACGGCGACATCTTCATAGCCGACGGCGAAGGCCCCAATACGCGTGTCGTGAAATTTTCCAAGGATGGCAAGTTCATCAAATGGTGGGGCGGCAAAGGGACCGATCCGGGGCAGTTCAACGTGCCGCACAGCATCGCGATCGATTCAAAGGGCCGCGTCTACGTGGCCGATCGCTCGAACAACCGCATCCAGATTTTCGACCAGGCCGGCAAGTTTCTGAATCAGTGGACCAACTTCGGCACGCCGTGGGGCTTATTCATCAAGAGGCGACCTGATTTACGTCGTCGATGGAACCGAGAACAATCTGCCTGCTGATCGCCAGCACGAAAGATGGCAAGGTGCTGGAGAAGATTGAAGGGCTCAGCAATCCGACGGCGGTGGCCGTCGATTCCAACGACGCCATTTACGTGGGCGAGGTGAACGGGACTAATGTGAAGAAGTTCGTGAAGCGGTAGGAATTCGAGTCGCCGGCCTGCGTATTTCGCGGTCTATAATGGCAGGCAATGTTTCCTTACGACGCGCAACTTGCTGCCGCCGCACAAGTACCCCTACAGTCCATCGCTGGCGTTCTCGAACTGCAACAGACTATCGACATCACGTGCGTTGACGGCGACGGCCTGAAATGGTTCAACTGGCTATACCTTCAGGTCACGCAAGCCGTGGAAAATCGCGCCGGCGCCGGAGGGTTTAACGACCCCGGGTGGCTCTCGCAACTGGATGTACAGTTCGCGAAACTGTATTTCAATGCTCTTTACGAGTCGCTGACCGGCGCCCTTTGCCCCGGTTGCTGGGAAGCCATGTTTTCATGCCGGGGACAGAACCGGATCGCCCGCATCCAGTTTGCTCTGGCCGGTATGAACGCCCACATTAACCGCGACCTGCCATTGGCAATCGTCGCCACCTGTAAGTTCACAAACACGGTACCACAACATGGAACGCCGCATTACAGCGACTACACGACGCTTAATGCAACCATGGGAGGCCTTATCGATACGGCCAAGAAAACCCTGAATGTTCGTCTTCTGGGTGATCCCCTTCCAGCGGTTTCACATTTGGAGGATCTGATAGCAGCATGGGATTTGGCTGCTGCTCGGGAGCAAGCCTGGAATACTGCCGAGAGTCTCTGGCAGGACTCCGAGTTCGCCGGCAGGATTCGCATGGACACGATAGACGGCCTTACGACGGTGATCGGAAAGGCCCTGCTGGTTCCTGTTCCCGGAGTCTGAGAGGTTAGCCCGGACCCTTCGCCGCTTATTCTTTCCGCTTCGCTACCCATGCGCCATCGGATCTTCCTTCGACGCGCATACGCCCCTTGCCTGAGTCGCCGTCGATCCAACCCGCCAGGAATGCATTGACCGCACCCGGAGCACCTTGCCGGCTCTCCTTTGGCCACTCACCGGCGAAAGAGAGTTCGACGTAGCCGTTCCGCCAAGTGCCGGTAATGGCGCGGTCCTTCCCTAGTGGCCCGGACCACGCTCCGGTCAACACATTTCCGGCGCGGTGCAACTCCATTAACGCGCGCATTCCGCCTGCGTCGCTAGAATACTGCATTTCCCACGAACCAGCGACTTCGGATCCGTCTTTCAGGTCCTGCGGCACGGCTGGCGTAATTCGCACATTGGAAAAATGTGCCTCCTCGTCGGTGAAACCCCATAGGCCGACGGCGCCATGCAAATCCTCGCCCTTCAAGCCATCGACCACCAGACTCGGGTTGGCCGATTCGTTTAGATAGAGCTTCGCAGAGCGGCCGGCCACTTCAATTCGAATTTTTGTCCAAACCTCGAACCCCAATTCCGCGTGCGACTCGTAAACCCACGGCCATTCCCGGCGTAGCCTATACCATCCGAAGCCCGGCTCCGACGTGTACTGGACCGTGTGGTTGCGCATCGATTGATCCGCTGCTCCCGAGTTCCCCGGCCTCAGGTAGAACAACTCGTAATGCGATGCGTCGGGTTTGGCGCGGAAAGCAATTCCGACAAATCCCGGATATCGGACACCTGGCGGCGTGGTGGTCTTCAGCGCGATATCCGCCTCGATCACTCCATCCTGGAAGTCAGTTCGCGGCAGCAACGCGAGACCTGCCTGGTCCTTCCCCTCCACGGTGACCCGGACACATTCGCGTCCCAGATATTTCACCGCTTCCGTCTTCACCTTTGGTGCTATCAGGCCGGTCGCATCACGGAGAGGAAAGGTTTGCACATGCGGCGATGTCTGTGCAAGCAGACTACCGGATACCAATATGATGACGGCGCTGTATTTCAACCAACGCTTCAGGATGATCATGCAAACGTTGCTGGCATCTAGAACGCCAAATGCGGCCGCTGAATCGGGACAACTTATTCGATCAAGTCTAGCGGCCTGTGTGCGCATCTGGGAGGAGCCGCTCGAAAACGAACGTCGAGCGGGACGTGTAACATGAACTTGAGCCCGGTCCCAGATGCACGAAACTACGAGATTAGCGGCCGACGATGTGCGGATGCGCGGCTTTGCGCATCGTCACACCATAGAGGCAGCGCTCGCATGGCTGGATGCGCAATTGCAGCCGCTTCCCGCTGAAGACGTGCCCTTGCAGCAGGCCGCCGGTCGCGTACTGGCAGCGTCAGTCGTCAGTAGAGTAGACGTACCCGGTTTTGATCGCGCAACGATGGACGGATACGCGGTGGTCGCCGATAGCACCGATGGCGCGTCTGCTTATAGCAGGCTTCAGCTCACAGTCATCGGCAATTCCATGCCTGGCTGCCCATTCCATGGCTCCGTCTCCACCGGCGAAGCCGTTCGGGTGATGACGGGTGCGCCGATGCCGGACGGCGCCGATGCAGTGCTTCCCGCCGAGTGGGTGGAAGCGGAATCGGGTGGCGACAGCCCCCATTACATCAGTGCGCTGGCGGCCGTCTCGCCCGGAAAGAATCTCGGAAGACAAGGCGAGGACATCGCCCGCGGCACGGTGTTGCTTGAACCGGGACGTGTCTTACGTCCACAGGATCTGGGTGTCCTAAGTTCGATCGGCCAGGCAGAAGTCCGCGTCGTTCGGCGGCCACGCGTACGTTTGGCCATAACCGGTAACGAATTACTGCCATCCGGCTCACATCCACGTGGCTTCCATATTGCCGATGCCAATGGACCGATGCTCCGAGCGCTCATCGAGCGCGACGGAGGTCTGGTTGACTTCCCGGGCTTGGTTCGCGACGATCACGACGCCATCCTCGAGGCTCTGCAGGCTGACGCAGACATTGTCATCGTCTCCGGCGGTTCGAGCGTGGGCATCGAGGATCTGGCGCCAATGCTTGTTGCGCAACACGGCGAGCTTGCGGTGCACGGGATCGCAATGCGACCAAGCAGCCCTACGGGACTTGGCCGTATCAATAACCACCTCGTCGTCCTGCTTCCTGGCAATCCAGTGTCGAGCCTGTGCGCCTACGATTTTTTCGCGGGTCGCGCGATTCGCGCACTCGGGGGGCGCTGCAAACAGTGGCCATATCGTGCGGTGCGATTAAAGCTGAATCGCAAGATCAGTTCACCAATCGGCCGCCTGGACTATGCCCGCGTTAAGGTGGCGGGCGATCTGATTGAGCCGCTCTCGGTAGGCGGAGCCTCGCTGTTGACATCGACCACGCGCGCGGACGGCTTCGTAATAGTTGGAGACGACAGCGAGGGTTTCGCTGCCGGCGCCGAGGTAACGGTCTGGCTCTATGCCTGAGCAGGAGCAGTTTCTGCAGGTGCTTGACCGGGATGAAGCCGAACGGCGCTTTCGAGCCGCGATTGACCTGGCGCCGCTCGGTACGGAAATAGTTCAACTGGACGCGGCTCTTGGTCGCACGCTTGCGGCTGATGTCGTATCGCCGGTCGACGTACCGTCGTTCGATCGGTCGAACGTCGATGGATTCGCCGTGGTGGCGGAAGACACGTTCGGCGCGTCTGAGGAAGTTCCGCGCTGCGTTGTGCTTGACCCGGAAGAGATCCACACCGGCATCGTCCCGACGACAGCAATTCAGAACGGCAAGGCGGTGCTGATAGCGACCGGCGGGATGATACCGCGGGGCGCCGATGCAGTTGTCATGGTCGAGCACGCGGAGGCACGTGGCAGCGAACTCCGGATCGCCAGATCCGTCACAGCAGGTAGTGGAGTATCGTTTGCCGGAACCGACATCACTGCCGGCGAGACGGTGCTTCGCCAAGGCCGGCTCTTGACCAGCCGCGACACGGGAGTGCTCGCCGCGATCGGCATTGCGAATGTAACAGTCTGGCGAAAGCCGATCGTCGCGATTCTGTCAACCGGCAACGAGATTATTGCTCCGGGCGTTCAGATGCAGCCCGCTAAGGTCTACGACTCTAACGCGCAGATCTTGGCCGACGCCGTGCGGGAACTGGGCGGCGAGCCATTGCGACTGGGTATTTCGCACGATGACGTCGCCATTTTGCGCGAAAAACTGCATCGTGCGCTGGATTCGGCCGACATTGTGCTTCTGTCGGGCGGAACGAGTAAAGGCGCGGGCGATGTTTCTTATCGCGTGGTCGCCGAACTTGATGATCCTGGCATCGTCGCGCATGGGGTGGCGCTGAAGCCAGGCAAGCCGATTTGCCTCGCGGCAACCAAGGGGCGCGCGGTGGTCGTACTTCCGGGTTTTCCGACTTCGGCCATCTTTACCTTTCATGAGTTCGTGGCGCCGGTGATTCGCGTGCTGGCGGGTCGCGGAACGGAGGAGCCGGCAGTCGTAACTGCCAGACTCGCCGTCAAGGTCAATAGTGAGATTGGCCGAACTGAGTACCTGCTGGTTGGTTTGGTCCCGGCGCCGAACGATGGGGTAGATGCGTCGGAAACATTGCTGACGGCATTCCCAATGGGACAGGGCTCCGGCAGCGTGACCACATTCAGCCGAGCCGACGGCTTCGTCACGATTGGCCGACACGAAGAGATTGTTCAGGCCGGGACGACCGTCCGGGTCCAGCTGCTTGGACGCAATCTGCAACTGGTAGATCTCGTCGTGATCGGCAGCCACTGCATCGGCCTCGATTACCTGTTGGGTGAACTAGAGCGGCAGGGCGTGCGTTCGAAATTTCTGGCAGTGGGCAGCACGGCGGGTTTGGATGCCGCCGAGCGCGGCGAATGCGATGTTGCAGGCGTCCATCTACTTGATCCCAAGAGCAATGAATATAATCGGCCCTACCTGACTCCGGCGCTCCAGCTCGTTGCTGGTTACGGCCGCCTGCAAGGTATTGTCTTCCGCTCCGGCGACCCGCGTTTCGAAGGGCGAACGGCGAACGAAGCCATCGCGCGGGCCCAGAACGATCCTGCGTGCGTAATGGTCAATCGAAATCAGGGGAGCGGCACCCGCGCGCTGATTGATCGGCTGCTCGGAGGTGCGCGACCCCGTGGCTATGCGGTGCAGCCGCGCAATCACAATGCCGTAGCAGCCGCCGTGGTCCAAGGCCGCGCCGACTGGGGAATGACGCTCGATACGATCGCTCGCAACGCGGGACTCGGATTCCTTCCAGTCCAGGAGGAGCAGTATGATTTTATCGTGCCACTAGCTCGTGCACAGCGCCCGGGAGTTATCGCTTTTGTGGCACTCCTGCAGAAAGGCTCAACGCAGGAAGCTTTGGCGCGTCTGGGAATGAGACCGCTCGGAGTAAGGCAGTGACTGCGGGCGGCATCGTCTTGTGTGGTGGAAGGTCGACTCGAATGGGCGTTCCCAAAGCAACTCTGCCTTTTGGTTCCGAGACTATGCTGCAACGCGTGGTACGGCTGCTCGGTGCCGTTGTCTCTCCCATCGTGGTAGTTGCGGCGCGCGAGCAATCACTGCCGGCGCTGCCGGATGACGTCACGGTCGCCCGAGACGAGCGCGAGCAGCGAGGACCGCTTGAAGGGTTGCGAGCCGGCCTGAAAGCCCTGCCTGGTTCCGTCGGAATTGCGTACATAACGAGCTGCGACGTACCGCTGCTAGTACCCGCCTTTGTCGAACGGATGATCGAGCTTTTGGGCGATCACGACATTGCCGTTATGGAAATCAACGGATTTCCCCACCCTCTCTCGGCGGTCTATCGCCGCGAGATATTGCCCGAGGTCGAATCACTCCTGGCGAAGGATAGACTTCGGCCCGCGTTCTTATTCGATCAGATGCGCACCCGACGCGTGAGGCCGGAGGAGATGGTCTCGGTGGATCCGCAACTCCACACACTTCGGAATCTCAATACCCCGGATGACTACTTGGAAGCTCTCTCCGACGCTGGCTTGTCGTCCAAATAGAGGAACTGCTACCAGCCACGCTGGCGGTGGTATTCCGAAACCAGGGCGTCAAGCCGTTCGCGGCTGAGCGACGCCTCGGGATCGTTGGGCAAAGGCGTGTTGAGGAATCGCTCAGGGAGCGTGTCTTCAGCCGGCGTCCACCCGGCGAGAAGATTGAACTGTCGCTTGGCGGAAACGATGCGCCTGGCGGTTTCGCGCAGTTCGCCTGGGCTCACGTCCCAACCGGTGACGCTTCGCAGCATTTCAGCGGCCTCGGAATGGAAATCGTCGAACACGCCCCGCAGGAACTTGCAAATGATCAGCGAGTCCATGAGCGCGGCCTTGTCCTCGGTGTCGATCGCATGCCGCACGGCGTCTAGCGTCACGTGCCGGCGATCCACCTTGTCTGAGAAATCGACTTCGTATGCCCCGCTGCGATTGTGGTCCGCGCCCCGTGCACCTACTGCAAAACCCAGCGCCATTGTCTGTAAGGCTCTCGGTTCGTAGCCGGGGATTTCGAGGCCTTTGACCTGCGGAGCGAACGCGATGCTGTTGTGCCCGACGGCCTGAGCCACACGACGGCTGCCTTCCGCTAATAGGTCGCCGAGGCTGTGCCGTGACCCAATCAAATCGATCGCCCGTAGCAACGCGTCGCCGCTTCCGAAAGTCAGCCACGGTTCATCCAGCCATCCGCGTTCCACGCATTCCATCGCAAACGCGATCGTCCCTCCAGTGCTAATCGTGTCAATGCCGAGTTCGTCGCATCGCTGTGATGCACGCAGCACCGCGTCGGCATCGCTCACTCCGCATAACGATCCCAGTGCGAACAGGCTTTCGTACTCTACGCGCACTCCGCCGTTCTTACCAAGCGAGTAGATATGTTCGCACCCAATCGTGCAACTGACGCAGCTTTCGCGCGTTTTGGAACGCGTGGTACCCAGTTCCTCGGGTGAGAGGCTGGCAGCTTGAGGGAACACGCCGCTTTGAAAATTTCGCGTCGGCAGCGCGCCGAACCGGTTAAAAGTCAGCAGATTGGTAGCTGTGCCGAGCTCGCGGTACTTCGCCGTTGCTGGACCGAATGAGCGTTTTGAAAGACTCTTGCTGATTGTAATGAGCTCGCCCGGGTGCGCCCACTCGGCACGCTGCGTTCCGCGCAAGGCTATCGCTTTTATGTTCTTGGCGCCCAACACGGCTCCGCTCCCGCCCCGCCCGGCATGACGACCATCGTGCGAGATGGTGGCATAGCGAACCAAGTGCTCGCCCGCCGGCCCGATTGATGCCACGCGATAACCTGAGCCGAGACGAGCTTTCAGCCTAGCCTCAGTGTCTTGGCACGTCGCTCCGACATACTCCGCAGCAGATTCGAGGCGAACGCTAGGCCCATCGATAATGAGGACGGAAAGTTCCGCCGCGCGTCCGACGATGACGATGGCGTCGCAGCCGCAACCCTTGCCCGCAATCGCAAAGCCGCTGCTGGCAAGCGAATCGTTGATGCGGCCGGTCAGAGGGCTCTTGCTAACTACTGCAAACTTGGCTGAAGTTGTCAGGGGACTACCGACGAGCGGGCTGAAAGCAAAAACGAGAGGTGACTCGGGAGCGAGCGGATCTACGTGGGCTGCGCCTTCGTCCAACAGCAGCTTTACGCCTAGTCCGCTCCCACCAATGAAGTCGCGTAGAACCTTTTCGGAGAGCGGAACGTATTGAGCTTGACCGGTCGAAACATCGATCCGAAGGGCGGCGCCATGATAGCCAAATGGCATCGATCTGGTTATCCGCCTACGTCGGCTGAAAGGATGAGCAGGCAGTCGTCTTGGCCCAGGGATGTTGTAGGATCGCTCACGAACTGATTTCCGTTCAGGTTGGCAACCAACGAGGAGTGCAGCCGGTCCACATCAATTAGGTCTGTAAGTGGTGGAAATTGCGTCGCCAACGTCCCTAACAATTGCCCTAAAGTGTCTGCCTGTACTTCCAACTCCGAGATGCCCGCACGCTGACGTGCAACACCAAGAAACTCAACATGCATAAAGCGAGCGGCCTCGTAAAAATGATAGCATCATGGTGATTACACGAATTCCGTGCTACCAGCAATTCCGTGGCCTCATCTCCTCTCGAATCGACCAATAAAAGCAAACGGCGTGGCGGCCGCGGCGGAGTACGGTCGACCAAAGGGCGCCGGGTCGATCCGAAGGCGCGCGAGGATATTGCTACCCTGCTCGGGAATGCACCTCGGCGCCGCGATCTTCTGATAGAGCATCTACACAAGATTCAGGACCTCTACGGCTGCCTGTCGGCCAGGCACCTGGTGGCGTTGGCGGCTGAGATGAAGATGGCGATGGCGGAAGTCTACGAAGTGGCGACGTTCTACCATCACTTCGACATCGTCAAAGAGGGTGAATCTGCACCACCCGCAATTACTGTCCGTGTTTGCGACTCAATTGCCTGCGACCTGGCGGGATCGCACGAGTTGCTTGTAACATTGCCTGCGCTGCTCGGCCCCGACGTGCGCGTCCTACACGCACCCTGCGTCGGCCGCTGCGAGACCGCGCCGGTCGCTGTGGTCGGCCAGAATCCAATCCCGCACGCAACCGCCGAAAGTGTAAAGCAAGCCGTCGAACGTGGTCACATCACCCACCCCAGCGAAGCCGACGCTGACTCGAATCAGCATGCCGGCACCGTAACACCGGGCCACATTGATTACACAGCCTATCGCGCTGCCGGTGGATACGTGCTCGCCGCGTCGTGCATTGCCGGACAAAAGAAGCCTGCCGACATCATTGCGTTGATGGAAGACTCCGGCCTGCGAGGACTCGGCGGCGCTGGCTTCCCGGCCGGCCGCAAATGGAAACTGGTGGCGGCTGAACCCCAACCGCGCCTCCTGGCGGTCAACATCGACGAAGGCGAGCCCGGCACATTCAAGGACCGCTACTACTTGGAGCGCGATCCTCATCGATTTCTGGAGGGTGCGTTAATCGCAGCCTGGGCTGCCGGCATCGAAGGAATTTATATTTACCTCCGAGACGAGTATCACGGCTGCCGGGCGATCCTGGAAGGTGAGCTTGCAGCGCTCCAGGCGAACCCGCCCTGTAAGATCCCGGCCATCCACCTTCGGCGCGGCGCCGGAGCGTACATCTGCGGCGAAGAGTCTTCCATGATCGAATCCATCGAAGGCAAGCGCGGGGAGCCGCGTCTGCGCCCGCCATACGTAGCCCAGGTCGGCCTGTTTGGCCGCCCCACCCTGGAGCACAATATGGAGACCCTGCACTGGGTGCGTGACATCATCGAGAAAGGCCCTGCCTGGTTTGCTGGCCAGGGGCGCAACGGGCGCAAAGGCATGCGGTCGTTCTCCGTCAGCGGCCGCGTTAAGAAGCCAGGCGTGCATCTCGCACCAGCGGGCATTACCTTGCGTGACCTAATCGACGAATACTGCGGCGGCATGCTCGACGGACACCAGCTATACGGATACCTTCCGGGCGGAGCGTCGGGTGGAATTCTGCCTGCATCCAAGGCCAACGTCCCGCTCGACTTCGACACGTTGAACGAATATGGCTGCTTTATCGGCTCGGCAGCAATCGTGGTGCTTTCGAACCAGGACAGCGCATCCGCTGCTGCGCGGAATCTGATGAAGTTCTTCTCTGAGGAGTCCTGTGGCCAATGCACCCCGTGCCGTGTCGGCACTCTGAAGGCTCTCCAATTGATGGAGCAAAAGCGTTGGGACGCTCCGTTGCTACAGGAACTGTCGCAAGCCATGATGGACGCGTCGATCTGCGGGCTCGGCCAAGCCGCGCCAAATCCGGTGCTCACCGTTTTGAAATACTTTCACCAGGAAGTCGAGTAATGCGGCATAACGACACTGCCATCCTTGAAAAAAATGCTGCTCTTTCGACGGCGCTGCCGGTCTCCTTCAGCCTGAACGGAAAAGCTATAGCCTGCCGTTCCGATGAAACAATCCTGGAAGCCGCACAGCAGCACGGCGTTGAGATTCCACGCCTTTGCTACATGGAGGGCATGCGGCCGGACGGAAACTGCCGCACCTGTATGGTGGAGATCAAAGGTGAGCGAGTACTGGCGCCGGCCTGCTGCCGCTACCCCAAGGACGGGATGGAGGTCATCACCAATAACGCGCGGGCCTTGACCAGCCAGAAGATGTCGATCGAGTTACTGCTGTCCGACGTGGCCGAGACTTCCTATACGCTCAACTCCGAGCTCGATCTCTGGGCGAAGAAGCTATCCATCGGCAAACCGCGTTTTGCCGCGCGTCAGCAGCCGGTCCAAGACCTTTCGCATCCTGCGATGGCGGTGCACCTCGACGCCTGCATCCAGTGCAATCGCTGTGTGCGCGCCTGCCGAGAAGTGCAGGTCAACGATGTCATCGGCTACGCCTTCCGGGCCGGACAATCGAAGATCGTGTTCGACCTCGATGATGCGATGGGCGATTCCACTTGCGTCGCCTGCGGCGAATGTGTTCAGGCCTGTCCGACCGGCGCCCTGATGCCCGCCCGGGATGTTGGTAAGATCGCTCCGGACAAGCAGGTCGATTCGGTGTGTCCGTACTGCGGCGTCGGATGCCAGTTAACTTACAACATCAAGGACAACATCATTCTCTACGTGCAGGGGAAAGATGGTCCGGCGAATTCGAACCGCCTGTGCGTGAAGGGGCGTTACGGGTTCGACTATGTGCAGCACAAGCATCGCCTCGTGAAGCCTCTGATCCGCAAGCTTGGCGTTCCGAAGTCCAAAGCCTTCGTGCTCGATCCCGAAAACTGGCAGGATGTCTTCCGTGAGGCCACTTGGGAAGAAGCCCTCGAGGTTGCGGCTAAGGGATTTCGCGACACTCGCGACAGATACGGTAAGCGATCACTGGCCGGGTTCGGCTCCGCCAAATGCACAAATGAAGAGGCGTATCTGTTCCAGAAGCTGGTGCGGACCGGCTTCGGTTCGAACAACGTCGATCACTGCACGCGCCTGTGCCACGCCTCGAGCGTCGCCGCGCTCATGGAAGGTATCAACTCGGGCGCCGTGTCGAACCAGGTGCGGGACGTTGAGAATGCCGAAGTGATCTTCCTTATCGGCGCCAACCCCACCGGGAATCATCCGGTTGCTGCGACCTGGATCAAGAACGCTGTCAAGTCGGGGGCAAAGCTGATCCTAGCCGACCCGCGCCGTAGCGATCTGGCCCGCCATGCCACCTACTACCTCCAGTTCAACCCCGACACCGATGTGGCCCTGCTCAACGCGATGCTGAACGTAATCGTTGAGGAGGGCCTCGTCGACAAAGCCTTCATCAGCGATCGCACCTCCGGTTACGAAGCCCTCGCCGAGAACGTAGTAAAGTTCTCGCCGGAAGCGATTTCGCCCATCTGCGGCATTGACGCGCAGACCATCCGTGAGGTCGCCCGGTTGTACGCAACATCTAAGGCATCGATCATCTTTTGGGGCATGGGGATCTCCCAGCATGTCCACGGCACCGACAACGCGCGCTGCCTCATCGCCCTGGCGCTCTCAACCGGTCAGATCGGTAAACCCGGCTCAGGACTCCACCCCCTGCGAGGGCAGAATAACGTGCAGGGCGCATCGGATGCGGGCCTTATCCCGATGTTCTATCCCGACTATCAGCGGGTTGGCGCCCCCGTAGCGCGGCAGCGGTTTGAGAAGCTGTGGCACATCGGGCTCGATCCGGATCCGGGTCTCACTGTCGTCGAAATCATGAACGCCGCAAAGAGGCATGAAATTCGCGGGATGTACATCATGGGAGAAAATCCCGCGATGTCCGATCCCGACGTCGATCACGCCCGCGAAGCACTCGCGGTTCTCGATCATCTGGTTGTGCAGGACATCTTTCTCACCGAAACAGCCTACCTCGCCGATGTGGTGCTGGCCGCCACTGCGTGGCCCGAGAAGGTTGGAACCGTCACGAATACGGATCGCATGGTGCAGCTGGGACGTAAGGCGATTGAGCCGCCCGGCGAGGCGAAGGAAGACTTCTGGATTCTCAACGAACTGGCTCGCCGCATTGGCGTCGATTGGTATTACTCCCACCCGCGGGATGTATTCAATGAAATGCGGAAATGCATGGACTCGATCGCGGGCATCACGTGGGAGCGGTTGGAGCGCGAGTCGTCGGTCACCTATCCGTGCGTGAAAGAGGGTGATCCTGGAGACCCGGTAGTATTCATTAAGAACTTTCCGACGGAATCGGGGCGCGGTAAATTCGTTCCAGCAGACCTCATCTCCGCGGCGGAGCGGCCGGACGCCGAGTACCCGATGGTACTCATCACCGGCCGCCAGCTCGAACACTGGCACACAGGGTCCATGACGCGTCGCTCGTCGGCTCTCGATTCCATTGAGCCCGAGCCGGTAGCGTCTATACACCCGCTCGATCTCGAAAGGCTTGGCGTCGAGCCGGCGGGAACGATCACGATCGAATCGCGACGCGGCAGCATCTCACTCTACGCGCGCGCCGACGATGGTACACCGAGAGGATCCGTGTTCGTCCCCTTTTGCTACTACGAGGCAGCGGCGAATATGCTGACCAACCCGGTGCTTGATCCTTTTGGGAAGATTCCGGAGTTCAAGTACTGCGCGGTGAAGATAACCAAGGGGGGACCCCCGCCGGAGCGGCTGAGTTTCGGTGGTGGCGTCCTGCTGCCGGAACGGCAACCCGAGCCGTTTCGATGATTCCGCAGACTTAATCAACTGGCGAGCGTGGTCCCCTGCCCGATACCGCTTCCTTGCGCGATCTCGCCGCCGCTCGCTTTCTTACCATCCTCGAATTTTGCTTTTAGCACTTCGATCTGCCCACCCTGAGCCGTGATCTTGAAACTCTGAGCGGTTACATCGGTGACTTCGCCGATCTTCCCCGGCACGTCGGCGAAACGCCGGAAGACCGTCTTGCGGCTGTCGAAGATCTGCAACTTTTTACCGTTGAAAGTGGTCCACGCCCCCGGCGCCGGATTGCATCCCCGAATCAGGTTGTAGACGTGATCAATTGGCTTGGCCCAGTCGATCTTAGCCTCAGCCGTGCGGCACCAGCCCTCATAACTCGCGCTGGATTCATCCTGTACGGTCTCCGTATGCTTACCGGCCAGCACGAGATCCGCAGCCTCCAGCATCGCTTTGACACCGAGCGGGAACAGGCGATCGAAATAGACGCTGCCTAGCGTGTCGTCGGGGCCGATTGGCGTCTCCTTCTGGAGAATTACAGCGCCTTCGTCCAGGCCGTCCGAGGGGCGGAATATAGTCAGCCCAGTTTCCGTATCACCCTTAATGATCGGCCAGTTGATCGAACTTGGGCCGCGGTACTTTGGCAACAGTGACGGATGGTATTGGATCGTGCCATGTCTCGGTATCGTCGCAAATTCCTGTGATACAAACTGCAGCACGAAAGCCATGATCCCGAGATCGGCTCCGGCCGACTGCATGGCCCGGGCGGCTTCCGGATCCTTTAGCGATTTGAACTGATGGACTTTCAGGCCTTTCTCCTGAGCCGCCAGGCGGAGCACATCCGGCCGCGCACCTTCCTTCTCAGGCGCGCAGAAAACAGCCGCGACATCGTCGCCACGAGCAAGAAACGCTTCGAGCACCGCTTTACCGAAATCTTGCTGCCCGATAATCGCGATCTTCATGGCGTTCCTGCCCTACTTCACTTTGGGCGGCATCGAAAAGGCGCCCGCCTGTTTGCTGGCTGCAATCTGAGCATCGCTCCAGCCCAGCACTTCTTTGAGTATCTCGTCGGTATGCTCGCCCAGTAATGGTGATCGCTTGATTTCGGCGTGAGACGCAGAAAGCTTGATGGGCATGCCGACGTTGTACCACTTGCCGCGCTGCGGATGATCGACTTCCACCCACATCTCGCGGCCGCGCACGTGCTCGTCGTTTGCCAGATCGTCAGTAGACATGATCGGGCCGCAGGGTACATCCAGCTCGTTCATAATTCCCATGAACTCGCGCTTGGTGTAATTCGACGCGAACTTATCAATCAACGGCCACATCTCGTTCTGGTTCTTGCGGCGGTCGGAGATCTTGGCAAAACGCGGGTCGTTTATCAGGTCCGGACAACCTATTTCGGGCCCGACCCGTTTAGCGAGCGGTTCCCACACCGCTTCCTGCACCACGATATACACATAATCGTTGGGGCCGCCGGGCTTGCATTTAATGGCGTATCCGAGCTGGCCGCCGCCCGAGTCGTTACCGGCTCGCGGAGTGGCAGTCAAACCTTTCGTCGGCACCGAATATTCCGCCAGCTCCTGGCGAGTCAGTCGTTGGTGATCGCGAAACTTAACCCGGCACAGGTTCATCACGCCGTCCATCATCGCCACTTCGACGTACTGTCCCTGGCCCGTGCGGTTGCGCTGTTGCAGCGCGGCGAGCAGCCCGATCGCCAGGTGCAGGCCGGTACCCGAGTCGCCGATCTGTGCGCCAGTGACATACGGCGGCCCTTCTGGTATTCCCGTAGTGCTCATGGCTCCGCCCATCGCCTGCGCCACGTTTTCATATGCCTTGAATTCCGCATACGGGCCAGAGGAACCGAAGCCCTTGATCGAGCCCATGACAATGCGGGGATTAATTTGGTGGACTTTTTCCCAGGAGAATCCGAGCCGGTCGAGTACTCCGGGGCCAAAGTTCTCCATGAGGATATCGCTCTTTTTCAGCAGCTCGACGAATGCCGCCTTGCCTTCCGGCGACTTCATGTTGACCGTAATCGAGCGCTTATTACAGTTCAACATCGTGAAATACAAGCTGTCCGCATTCGGCACGTCCCGCAGCTGGCCGCGCGTCGCGTCGCCAATGGGCGATTCCAGCTTGATCACATCCGCACCCATCCATGCCAGCAGTTGCGAGCAGGTCGGCCCCGCCTGCACGTGCGTCATGTCGAGAATGCGGATTCCCTTCAGTGCTTCCATCGATCTTTACTCTCCTTTAACTGCGCAGCGGAAAATGCAGCGGCGGACTACTTGTACATGGTCTGGTTCGAGGTGCCCGACGAATAGACGTCGCGGTTGATCACGACGTCGACCAGCGCGGGCATGCCCGAGTCGCGGGCCTTTTCGAGCGCGGGCCGGATTTCCTCGGGCTTGGTCACCCGGATGCCGAAACCGCCCATCGCTTCCGCCAGCCGGTCGAATCGCACGTCGCCCACGATGTTGCCAATGTCGCCCCGGCCCGGGTACTTGCGTTCCTGGCCAAACCGAATCTGGTTCCACGACGAGTTGTTTCCGATAATGCCGACAAACGGCAGCTTCCGATGCACCATGGTCAGGAAATCGAAGCCGGTCAGCGTAAAGGAGCAATCGCCGTAAAGCACCACCACGTCGCGTTCCGGCTGCGCGAGCTTGGACGCCATGGCAAATCCGGTGCCGACACCGAGCGTGCCGAGCGGGCCCGGGTCCATCCATCCGCCGGGTTTATGCGGCCGCACGATTGAACCTGAGAACGTGACGATGTCGCCGCCGTCGCCGATGTAGACCGTATCTTCCTGGAGAAACTCATTGATCTCGTGACAGAGGCGCACGGGATGAATCGGCACTTCATTCGCTGCGATGATCTTGTCGTTCTTGCTCTTGCTTTTTTCCTCGTCCTCGCGCAGCATCTTGAGGAAAGGATCGTGTTTCTTCGTGGTATCGCCGCTCGAAGCCTCGCACATGGCGTTCACGATGGTTTGCAGATTGCCGACCAGCCCGAAATCGAAGTCGCGGTTGTTGCCGACGTTCTTGTAATCCATGTCCATGATCACGATCTTCGCTTTGGGATTGAGGCGGCGGCCGTAGCCCATGCGGAAATCGAGTGGCGTGCCGGCCAGCAGGATGACGTCGGCGTTGTCGAACGCGGCCTTGCGCGAAGGCATGAAAGCGTGGGAATGATTACGCGGCAGCGTGCCGCGTGCCGAGCCATTGACGTAGATCGGGATGTTGAAATGGCGCGCGAAGCGGTCGATGGCGTCATGCGCGCGGCAAGTGCGAGCCTGCGTGCCGAACAATGCCACTGGGCGCTCGGCGTTCGCGATCAAGTCGGCAACCTGCTGCACGATCTTGGGATCGCCAATGAATTCCGGCACGCCGCCGTCCGCGCCGCGCACACGGAAATTCTTCGGATAGCGTACCTTGGAGGCCTCGACTTTTCCGTCCATGATGTCGTGCGGGATCTCGAGGTACCCGGGCCCCGGCGCGCCGTTGTACATCTCGCGCAGCGCGATACCCATCATTTCCGCCACACGCTCAGTCGTCATCACCAGCGACGCAAATTTGCTGATGGGCGTCATCATTTCGGTATGACGCAATTCCTGCAACCCGCCCATGCGGTATTGTTTGAGCGCCGAATTGCCGCCGATCAGCAGCATCGGGCTCTCCGCGCGAAACGCGTTCGCCATTCCAGTCACCGCGTCCGTCGTGCCAGGACCTGCGGTGACCACGGCGCAACCGAGGCCAGTAATGCGCGCGTAGGCATCGGCCGCGTGAGCCGCCACCTGCTCGTGGCGTACGTCGACGATCTCAATCCCCTCGTCAATACATCCGTTATAGATATCGACAATGTGGCCGCCGGAAATGGTGAAGATGTGCCGGATGCCTTCCTGCTTCAGCATTTTGGCGACGATCTGGCCGCTCGAAACCATTTCTGGCGTGGCGGCAGTTTTGGTCTCAGCAGCGGTATCAACAGCGGTTCCCATAGGACTCCTGTGTGGAAATTCTCGGACTGCGAAAATACTCATTGTATACGATAGCTGCGGGGCGCCGGGCTCGGCATAGGCGACTACACTGCCATGTCTTTTAATGGGGACGGTCCGTTCCCAGAAAGGCTGTCTTTCGGGTCCCAGCACAGCCGGACACGTAGAACAGCGGTATCTGCCCGTTCAGGGAAACAGGGGTACCTGTTGCGGATTTTCGGGGATTACGATTCTTCCGGGAAGTCGTCTGGCTGGAGGTCTCTCACCGACTGGATACTTTTGCCCGTTGAATCGAAGTTCTCCTTCGTAGATATGGCTGGCATCTTCCCTAACGACCGTAGTAATGCTGTGCCAGCCATGGCTCATTTTGTCTAATGCGCCGTATCGGCGTTCGGGTTGCAGGAACTCTGGCCACGAACCTGTAGCTTTCCCCGTCCCGTGTGAGGACATATGTATTGCATCCCCCCGTCCCGCACCACGAGCGGCCCGTAAGATAGACAATCGCTTCATCTTTGCCGTCGCCATTTAGATCGACGAAAGCATACGAAAACATCGTCGTTTCGTCAAGGCTGGGATCGATTTGTCGGACGTGGTCTTGCATAAGCTTCTTCAAAAGTTCTGGCGAGTTTGCACTCTTCAATCCGGCCATGGGAGTTCGGGTGGTTGAAGGCTGCGCAGTTCCGTTTGTTGAAAGTAGGCCGATTGCGAAGGTGGCTCCCGCGATGGCCCGCCAGCTACGGGAACTGCATCCAGACCTTGAATGGAAAAGCACACCACAATAATACCTTTCGACTTCTACTTCCGAGACTAATCTCTACGTCTCGGAAGGATGTCCAACCCCGATACCCGTCTGCGAATCAGGACAGCCCGATCACCCGCCCGGTCGCGGTGTCCAGATCGACATCGTAGTAGCCCGGGCGAGTGGACAGACCCGGCATGGTGCTCATGGTTCCGAGCAACGGATAGAGGAATCCGGCGCCTACGCTGGCGCGGATATCGCGCACCGGCACGATGAAGCCGCTGGGCGCGCCTTTCAGGTTCGGGTCGTGGCTCAGGCTCAGGTGCGTCTTCGCCATGCAGATGGGCAGCTTGTCGAAGCCCTGGCGGGTGTACAATTCGATCTTCTTCTCGGCTTCCGGCGAATACTCGACGCCCGACGCCGCCGTACATTTCGCGCACGATGGTCTCGATCTTGTCCTTGATGCTCATTTCCAGCGGATAAAGGAAGTGGAAATTGCTGGGCTTCTCGCAGGCCGCAACCACCGCCTTGGCCAGATTCACTGCGCCCGCTCCGCCTTCGGCCCAATGATTGGTCATCACTGCGTCTTCGGCGCCCGCCGCGATCGCGACACGCCGCACCAGGTCGATCTCGGCATTCGTATCGTCCTTGAAGCGGTTGATCGCCACCACCACGGGAATGCCGAAGGCACGGGCGTTCCCAATCATCCGGACAAGATTGCTGCAACCCTTCTCCAGCAGCTCCAGATCTTCCTGCGTATAGGCGTGAGCCAGCGGTTTCCCGGCCACCACCTTGGGGCCGCCGCCATGCATCTTCAGGGCTCGGATGGTGGCCACCAGAACCACGCAATTGGGCGACAAGTCCGCTGTACGCGGCACTTGATGTTGCAAGAATTTTTCCATGCCCATGTCGGCGCCGAATCCCGCTTCGGTCAGCACGTAGCCATCGGGTCCCACCAGCTTGAGCGCGATCTGATCGGCCACGATCGACGAGTTGCCGTGCGCGATATTGGCGAAGGGTCCGGCATGGACGAAGGCCGGCGTGCCCTCGATGGTCTGCATCAGATTGGGCATGATCGTGTCCTTCATGAGGACGGTCAGCGCTCCGCTCACTCCCAGGTCGTCGGCAGTGATGGGCTCTCCGGCGCGGCTGCTGCCGATGACCATGCGGCCCAGCCGTTCCCGCATATCCTCCAGGCTCGTGGTCAGCGCGAGGATCGCCATGATCTCACTGGCCACGGCCATGTCGAAGCCGGTTACGCGCGTGAGCCCTTTCTCCTCGGGACCCTGCCCGATGGTGATCTGGCGCAGCATGCGGTCGTTGGTGTCCAGCACGCGCCGCCAGGTGATGCTGTCCGGATCGATGTCCAGGCGAGCGAACCGGCTCTGCTCCTCCGGCGTGAGGTCGTTGGGGTTGGTTTTGTCGATTCCCAGCTTCTTCATCCGTCGCAACATCACGGGAGAAAAGCGCCGGCTGCCGTCCTTGCCAGGCGGGCACAGGCGATCGAACAGCACTGCGTCGTCCGGCGTCTGCTGTTCGTGAAAATAGCGGGTATCGATTGCGGCTGCCAGCAGATTGTTGGCGGCAGATGATGGCGTGAATGTCTCCCGTCAGATGGAGGTTGAACTCCTCCATCGGGATGATCTGGCTGTAGCCGCCGCCCGCCGCGCCGCCTTTGATTCCGAACGTGGGACCTTGGCTGGGCTGGCGAATGCAGGTGAACACCTTCTTGCCGAGATGCGCACCCAATCCCTGGCTGAGCCCGACGGTGGTGGTCGTTTTACCTTCACCCAGAGGAGTGGGCGTGATCGCGGTCACGACGATGTACTTGCCGTTGCGGACGTCTCTTGAGCCGCTCCCGAATGGACAGGTGCACTTTGGCCTTGGTCTTGCCGTAGAGCTCCAATTCTTCAGGAAGAATGCCCGCCTCGGAGGCGATCTGGTCAATGGGGATCGGCGTCGCTGCCTGGGCGATTTCGATATCACTGGGGACAGGTGTAAGGAGGTTCGTTAACTTATGGGGCACTGAGAGGCAATCACTTTCTAGACGATGAATTTCAACGATAACAATTTACTGCTGTCGTTAATTGTAGCGGTAAACGTGGCCGTTCTCGGCCCGTTTTATCTTCCGGGCACGATCCTGCCCAAGCCACCCGATATTAGGGTAGAATCGCTGAGATCTCTATCTTGCTCTCAGCGTATAAACTCGCCCTGGGGGTTGTTCAAGGAGGTGCGTCATGATTTCAGCTACACATCGTCGCGGTTTCTTGCGACGGATGTTCGCCGCCGCTGTTGCCAGTGGTCCGATTGCCATCACGCGGAAGGCTTCCGCGCAAGAGACGTCGCCTGACGACTGGATAAGCGGCTTAACGGGAAAGCACCGCTGTCTATTCGATTTCCCGCAGCACAAGAATGGCCTGCCTTTGTTGCACGTGCTGAACTATTTAAACACCTACGCAACCGTTTATCAGGCGCCGGCCGGGCAGGTGGATGCCGTTGGGACCTTCTATGGCATGGGCCCTCAGGCTAGCATTCCGCTCGCGTTCAATGACGCCATGTGGGAAAAGTACGGACTTGGAGAATACACCGGGCTCAAGGACGCGGCGAGGAAGCCGTATATACGGAACGTCTTCGCCCGCCCAACGAAGAACGATCTGCACGTGCTCATGCAGGGCATAGAATCGCCGGCTATTCCCGCGCTTGGCGAAGCCATGCAGGGGATCGGCATCGAGAATCTGCAGAAGATGGGAGCCAAGTTTCTGCTATGCGCGAACGCGCTTCATGGCTGGTCTCTTGAGCTTGAAGCCAGGGGGAGAGGCAAGGCCCCGGACATCGAAAAAGAGATGCGGGCGAACGTGCTGGCGGGCGTCACGATTGTGCCGGCCATGGTTATCGCTATTGAAAAGGCCCAGGAGGCAGGCATAAGGTACAACCGGCAGTAGTAAAACAAAGCAACTGAGCTGGCGAAAGTGGCGCGCCGGGTGCTCCTGCCAGTTCGGAGGAAACCGGTACAGGGGCTTTTGACGCTTCCCGGCACGCCTATAACTTAGACGCATGGCTTGGCTGAACGGCTGAAGAAACAAGTTCTGTGAAATCCTGAGCTTGCAGGAACCACCAGTTTTCGTGCTGTAAGTGCGCGTCGTTGGCGAGATCCGCGCGATACCCAAAGACGAAGATGTCGGACGGAGGTATGTCGCATAAATTCTGGAAATTCCGTGAGCCGGGAATTCAAGAGGGCGATCTGTCTTAACGGAGACTTTCGTATGCGTGAACAGACGAAGAAATGTGAACATCCGGCGTGCAACTGCCTGGTTGCCAAGGGCACGAAATACTGCAGCCAATACTGTGAAGATGCCAAAGAGACCATTGAGCTCTCCTGCAACTGCCGGCACGCGGGCTGCGCCATGAGCGAGCAGCGCACCGCCGCGTAGTTGCTTATGAAGCTTAACGGGCCGATTGGTTCGCCACGAAACTACGGCTGGGTGGGCTACGCAGCATCAAAGTCTGTGACAGGAGGCGAACACAGCTACTCCGGGACATAGCGTCCCGGCGCGAGGCTGCGACTCGGGTAGCTATATGCGAAGACTTGCGCTTTTCATCATCGTTGCTAGCTTGCTGGCAATTCCCGCAATCGCTCAACGCGGCGGCGGGGGGCACGGTGGAGGCGGCGGTTTCCGAGGAGGAATGGGAGGTGGCTTCCGAGGAGGAATGGGAGGTGGCTTCCGTGGGGGAATGGGAGGCGGCTTCCGTGGCGGTAGCTTTGCCGGCTCCGGGTTTCGCGGTGGGTACGATGGGTTTCGCGGCGGGTACGGCGCCTCCCACGGTGGAAATTATGGATTCCACGGGAGGAACCGCTTTTTCTTCGGCTACGGATATTATCCGGGGAATTACTGGCCTTACTACGGCGCAGGGTGGGGTTACGGCTACCCCTACTACAGTTACCCTTATGCTGGCTATTCGTATCCTTCGGCGTATTATGATTACGGCTCTTCAGCATCATCCCCGGTTGTCATTTATCAGTCGGAGCCCCCAGTTGCCGTATACGACGTACCAGAACGAGCGCAGAGTCACGAGTATTGGGAAAACTTTTCGACGCAAGGAAGCGAAAAGATAGTTTATCTGATCGCGTTGAAAGGTCAGGACAACATTTGCGCAGCACAAGCTTACTGGTTTACGGGGAATACTCTGCACTTTGTCACCTTAGAGGGCGCGGCGAGACAAACGCCCATTAATTCTATCGATCGGGCTCTCACTTTCCGACTCAACCGCGATCGTCACGTGGACTTCCGGCTGCCGGCCCAGCAGTAGGGGCCCGCCGACCTCCGTTATCCGACGCGATTACGCTCCGGAGGACCTCGCTCACTTCGACTATGCTCCAGGGCTTCGGAAGCACGGCGTCAAAACCATACTTGCGGAAATTTGACATAACAGTCGCATCTGAGTAGCCGCTTGAGACGATTAGCTTCATCGAAGGGTCCAACTCTCTCAGTAGTGGGACCGCATCAATACCACCCATCCCTCCACTCACGGTCAAATCTAACAGCACGACATCAAAACTGCGGCCGGATACTCTTGCAGCTTCACACCGAGCGATGGCTTCCGCACCGTCCCGAGCGGTCTGGACTTCATAGCCGAGGCTCGCCAGAAGCGGTCTTCAGCAACGCCCGAAGACCCTCTTCGTCGTCCATTACGAGTATTCGCTCCGTGCCCGTTTGTATCTTGCTGCCGATCGAGCCCCGCGGTGCAGGAGTATCTTGTGAGGCGGGCAGATCGATCGTGAATACTGTTCCGTGCCCGGGTCTCGATTCGGCGGAAAGACTGCCGCCGTGCTTGGCAATAATGGCATAGGCCGTCGCCAAGCCTAACCCGCGACCGCTTGGCTTTGTAGTGAAGTATGGGTCGAATATCCGAGGAAGAACATCGACAGGTATTCCATACCCGAAGTCCCGTACGGAAATCCGGACGTAAGTGGCACCTCCGTGAGTGCCTGCAAGGACGACATTCTCCGCGTGAACCTCGATGATTCCACCTCCCGACATTGCCTCCCGTGCATTGAGCAAAATATTATGGAATACTTGGCCGATCTGCCCAGGGTCGACCTCCGCAGACCTGAGATCCTCGGAAATGCTCAATTCGATCGTGGTGTGCGCACCGGCCCGTGCTAAAGCCACCGCATCTTTCAGCAGCGCAGAACGGAAATCACCTGGCGGACTGGGTCTCCGCCTTTGGCGAACGTCAGTAACTGAGAGGATAGAAGTGCTGCCTTTTGACAGGCATGCTCAGTTTGTTCGAGTATCGTTCTAACCTGCTGGTTCCGGCCCAATAGGATCTTGGCCATTTCTACGTTGCCATGGACCACGGTCAGAAAGTTGTTGAAGTCGTGCGCGATGCCGCCGGCCAACACTCCGAGCGATTCCAACTTGCGCGCGCGTAACAACTCTTCTTCCATCTGTTCACGTTGTATGATCGCGCTACTTCAGCAGTTCGGTCGACTGCTGCAATTCGGCCGTGCGTTCTTGGACCCGTACTTCCAGTTGTTCATTCAGAGCGTCAGCATGGCTTTTTTGCAACCTGCAGATCCCCGACAAGGTCCTGGTTTTCAAACTTCAGGTTCAAGGCTGAGAGGATCGTGAGATGGATTCTTCTGGTAGTGATCAACGTGGCAACAACGAAGAGACCGGCCAATAATCCCATGGCAAGGTGGGCCTCATCCCCCTGCACCAAGAGACGCACGACCGGCGCGACGCCAGTTGGAAGCATGAATGCGAGGAACGCCTCCGGTACGCGGCGCCAGCACAGCGGCCGCTCCAAGCATCATTCCACCCAGAATGAAGGCCAGAAAAACTTGACTCTCGAGATGGTCTGCTGGGTATAGCAAGATACAGGCTGCGCCCCAACCTGCTCCGGCCAAGCCTGCGCCAATGGTAAAGGCAGTGGCCCAGGTTCTCGACTTCCAGGCTCGACGTCGCGGCGCGCCATGTAGCGCCGTCCCAGAATGAATCGACCTACCGCCACCAGAAGCGTACCAAGCCACCAACCCAAAATGTTTATGTGCGGAATGACTGCCCCATTGAAGACGGCCCAAGATCGTCGCGGCGACTACGTTGACCACGACTCCCACGTTTACATTGCTGTAGAGCAGTCAACCTGCGCAGCACGGATCTGTTGTTTTCTGGAATCTCCTGGGTCATCCACAACCGCAGGAGAAGAGTTCGCGCTCATACGGCAACTGTCTCTAGTTGGTGTCTCACGCTACCACAATTCCGCGGTGAATGCTCCGTTTCAGCATCACCGCAAAGGACAATAGGGGGCTCGAATTCTCTCGGTCGAGGAATTGTCGGATTCAAATGGGCGTATACTTTCAACGACTGGAAGGCCAAAGGCCAATTCCGGAACTTCAATCCTCAAGGAGAGGCTCAGTGGATCCGAAAAAACCTAATCGAAGGGGATTCCTAAAAGGTGGCGCCGCATTGGCCGGTCTGGGCGCAGGGGGCGCACGACTTGCGAAGGGCCAGACGCAAGGGACGCCCTCCAAAAAAATTGACGAGCTGATCGCCTATGGCGACCGCTCCCGGTTCGTCACTTCAATACGCGATGCCCGTGGCCGAGAGGCATTCGCCGGATGAGTTCGGCCTCACGTTTCACGTCTTGGCCCCGCTTCAGGATTCGGTCGGGATCATCACCCCTTCCTCGCTTTTCTACACGGCGACACATCGCGGCGCTTTTGTTCCCGACATCGACCCCCGGGAGCATCGTCTCATGATCCACGGGATGGTGGACCGGCCGCTAGTTTTCACCATGGAAGAGCTCAAACGTCTGCCGTACGTATCCCGCATTCACTTCATCGAGTGCCTCGGAAACCGGGCCCGGCCGACGCACAAAACCGTTCAGGAAACGCACGGATTGACGAGTTGCGCCGAATGGACCGGCGTGCCGCTGTCGTTGCTGCTCAAGGAGGCCGGCGTGCAAAAAGCGGCGTCCTGGATCGTGGCGGAAGGCGCGGAAGAAGTCAAGGGCGCGTCGAGCATCCCGCTCGCGAAGGCAATTGACGACTGTATAGTTTGCTATGCCATGAACGGCGAGCCGATCCGTCCACAGCAAGGCTTTCCGCTGCGGCTCATGGTTCCCGGCTTTGAGGGTATCTATCAGATTAAATACTTGCGGCGCATCAAGGTCGTCGATCGTTACTACATGACCTATGACGACTACGGGCATATAAATCCAGACCCGAAAGCGGCAGCATTGACTCACCAGATTGGACCGAAATCGGTCATAACGTATCCTTCCGGCGGGCAACAATTGTCAGGCCCAGGGTTCTACGAAGTGAGTGGTTTGGCTTGGTCCGGTGCGGGTGCCATAAGCGGCGTGGAGATATCCACCGACGCCGGCCAGACCTGGAAGACGGCCGATCTTCGCACACCGGCCTATCCAATGGCGCATACGCGATTCGGCTACCACTGGAGCTGGGACGGCAAAGAGTGTATGCTCATGTCGCGCTGCACGGACGAACTGGGCACCGTTCAACCCACGCGTGCCGACGTTGCGAAATACTGGAACGAACCCCAGGATAAAGTCCGAATCCGAGGGGCCGACAATACCGTTCAACCATGGCGCGTCGCCAGCGATGGGAGCATTCACAATGGGCTTTCGTAAGCTCTTCTTCATTACAGGCACCCTTGGGCTTTGCCAGCTTGGCTGGACACAGTCGCCCACTTACGGCGTCGGCAGGGCCCCGAGCGCAGAGGAAATCCGTGCTTGGGATATCGCTGTCAGCCCGACGGGAAAGGAACTTCCGCCGGGGCACGGGACTGCCAAAGAAGGAGCCCCGCTCTATGTAAAGAAGGGGTGCGCGGCATGCCACGGTGCAACAGGCTCATCCGGCGGCCACGCTCCCACGCTCATATCGAGCCACGACGTTCAGGCGAAGTCCTTGGTTCCTTGTCTTGCGCCATGTGTGAACGATTCAAACGCCATGTCGGTACACTCGCCTTTCGCTACGACGATTTGGGATTACATCAATCGGGGCATGCCTATCGGCAAAGAGGGGACGCTCACTCCTAATGAGGTGTACGCCATAACTGCCTTCCTGCTGTACAAGAACAACGTCATCAAGGAAGACGAGGTCATGGACGCCCAGAGTCTGCCGAAGGTCAAAATGCCAAATCGTGAGGGATTTGCTCTTCCTCCGGAGTGGAAGCACGCTACGCCAAGGCTTCAGGGATACCCATAACGACCTCCCCAATACCTTGCACCGCAGAATAGCTGTTAAGGTCCCACTTCCGACGCGGTCCACGACAACCCTGGACCGTTCAAAAAAAATACATCTATAGTTACGGCGACGCCATCAAGTTTCGGTCAAAGGTGAAGATCCGCCGCCCGGGAACAGTTGCAATGCTGCCATTGCTGGCCCTAATTGTCTCGCTCAGTTCATGGTCAAGTGAGGGACCAGTCAAGAGAGCGCCTGATGGCATCCATTCAGGGATCCGGTTCGAGCACCTCAGTGGCGCAGATGGCGTCTCCGACGAATACGTCTTTCAAATTCTTCAGGACTGTCGCGGGTTTATCTGGTTCAGCACAACAAACGGACTAAATCGGTATGACGGATACGAGGTAGTCAGATATTCCGACGTCCCGACGCGGATGTTTCACACCGTCACTGTGCCGGGACTCTTATACCAGGATCGCTCGGGTACTTTATGGATTGGCGCACAGGTCCTCGCCAAGTTTGACCCGGATAGCGGAGCGCTCGTTCAGTCAAAATTACCCAACCCTGGCCATGCTCCGCCGACTCCTGAAACGATCACAGCTTTCCACGACGATGCAAATGGCTTCCTGTGGTTGGGTACGACCGCATCCACGCTATACCGATTTGACCCACGCACGGGAGTCTTCGTTAAATACAGCCTTGGTCCGGACATCGCAACAGCGAACTCTACCGGTATCCACACGATAACGCAGGACGAGGCCGGAACACTGTGGCTAGGGACCCCCGGAGCCCTGGTTCGTTTTAATCCTGCACGGAACGAGTTCAAGGCTTATCCGCACACGCACGCGGACGCCACAAGTCGAGCGGAATATGCTTTCAACTCGGTTGTTGGAGATAAAACGGGAAAGCTTTGGGTTCATGTTCCTGGTGGACTGGAGCGCTTTGACCCCAGAACGGGAGTGTTCGATCAATTCGCGAGGGCCAATTTCTGGTATATGTCCGCCGACCCAAACGGCGTGCTGTGGCTCTACGGCGGGTGGCCTGGATTGCAACTCTTCGATCCCAAGAGTGGGCGTATAACGACAATACGGCACTACGCCATCACGCCCTCAGGCTCGGAGCGAGATGACGGCTTGGGCGCGTTGCTGCCCGACCTAGACGGAAACGTATGGGTGAACTTTCGTCGATCAGGAGGACTTGATCGCTACTCACCGGCATTGGCGAGATTCGGAAAGTTTGTTCAGAATCCGGATGACCCTACTTCCCTGAGCGGAGGACCCGTGAGGGGATTCTCCGAGGATAGTAACGGCAATATCTGGATTGCGACTAGCGGTCATGGCTTGAATAAGCTGAATCCAGTGTCCGGTGTCTTCACTCAATTTCTACACAATCCTGGGGATCCCGAAAGCTTGGATAGTGACGAAGTTTACTCCATGTATGAGGACCACTCGGGGACGTTTTGGGTAGGGACCTACAAGGGCATAGGTAAGTTCGACCGCGACACCGGCAAGTATGTCCAACTCCGAGGTTCCTTAGACAGACATGAGTATGCATCGATACTGGAGGATCGCAAGCACAGGTTTTGGGTCGGTGACTGGTTGGGAGGTCTACATCTGCTTGACCGCCGAACGGGAGGTATCGCCCGAACAGAGGTCAGCGGAGGATTTGCTGTCCATGAAGATCGTAGCGGAAACCTCTGGTTCGGCACCCACCCCGAGGGTTTGAGCAAGATTGACAATACGGGGAAAGTCGAACGGATTTCGCTGATCCGCCCTCCCCAAGGGTCAAGTTCGGAAACGACGGCGGTTTATTCCTTCTATGAGGACGCCGAGGGTATCTTCTGGCTCGGCACGCAGTCGGGGCTTTTCCGCTTCGACCCGAACTCCTACAAATCCACGCGCTATACGACCAGGGATGGCCTGCCGGAGAACGCGATGATGTGCGCCGTTCCGGACGACTTGGGAAACGTGTGGCTCAGCACATTTCAGCGCGGCATATCGAGGCTGAACCTGAGAGAGAACCGTTTCTACAACTACGATTGGAGCGACGGGCTACAGGGCAATCTATTCACTTCAGGGGCCTGTTATCGAGCCCGCGATGGCCGGCTGTATTTCGGTGGCAGGGCCGGTTTTAACTCCTTCTATCCCCGAGATGTGCTTGCCCGTCTGCCGGATCCCCCGGTAGTTATCACGGAGTTTCAGGTCAACGATCAGGCGGATCTCCGTATCACAATCGAACCAGGAGACTAACTCTTTAAAGTTGTCCCATCAGCAGAACGGCTTCTCGTTCGAGTTTGCCGCGCTGAGCTACGCCAAGCCGCGCAAGACCCGCTATCGGTTCAAGCTGGAAGGCTTGGAGAAGCAGTGGACTGAGGTTGACAGCGCTCACCGGTTTGCGCGATATACCGATATTCGGCCAGGTGAATACGTCTTTCGCGCGCAGGCGTCCACCGACGGACGAGTGTGGGGAGGCAAAGGTGCAGTTTTCCGCCTCGCTATAACTCCTCCTTGGTGGCAGACTCCTTGGATCAAGGCAGCCGGAATATTGACTGGTCTGGCATTGCTGTTCGGAGCTCATAAGCTGCGCGTGAAGGCTCTTGAAAGACGGGAAGAGCGGCTCGGCAGGATTGTTGAGCAGCGGACGGCCGAACTTGCGCAGGCGCGCGATCAGGCGCAGGCTGCCAGCCAAGCCAAGAGCTCGTTCCTGGCTAATATGAGCCACGAGTTGCGCACTCCGTTGAACGCCATTCTAGGCTTCTCCAACCTGCTTCGTCAGGACGGTGTGTCCGAAGAGCAGCGTAAGGACTTGGACATTATTAATCGCAGCGGCGAACACTTGCTGGCTCTGATCGATGACGTCTTGGACGTGGCTAAAGTAGAGGCTGGCCGCAAAGTCGTGGAGATCGGCCCGTGCGACCTGGGCCGTGTCGTGACCGACGTCGCCGACATGATGCGTGCGCGTGTAGAGGAAAAGAACGTGGCTCTCCGCGTCGTTCATTCTTCCGACTTTCCCCGGTATGTCGAGACCGATGCTGCTAGGCTGCGACAAGTCCTGATAAACGTGCTCGGCAACGCTACCAAGTACACCGAAAAAGGATCCATCACCTTACACTTGAGTGCCGAGCCGGCCGATGATATTAAACACCTGCTACTGAAATTCGAGGTGGAGGATACCGGCATCGGCATCGCGGCTGAGGATCTAAAGCACATTTTTGATGCGTTCTTTCAGGCAGGCAAACCGGCCAGACAAAAAGGGACCGGACTGGGCTTATCGATCGCAAAGCAGTTTGTCGAGTTGATGGGTGGGACGATCCAAGTCGATAGCGAACCCGGTAAGGGTTCGCGGTTTGTTGTCGCGTTGCCCGCGAAGTACGCGCCTGAATACGAGGGGAAAGCGCCGCTGGAAGATCGGGAACGCATCGTAGGAGTGGAGCCAGGGCAACCTGAGTTTCGCATTCTCATTGTTGAAGACCAGCTTGAGAACTGGATGTTGTTCGAACGCCTGCTTCAGAATGCCGGATTCCTGGTTCGCGTGGCCGAGGACGGCAAGCAAGGAGTCGAGATGTTTCAAGTCTGGAGGCCGCATTTCATCTGGATGGACCTCCGGCTGCCCGTTATGGACGGGCTACAGGCGGCCCGACGTATTCGGGAATTAGATGGCGGCAAGGACGTCAAGATCGTCGCCGTCACCGCGTCCACGTTCACCTCCGAACGCGAGAGAGTAATTGCCGCCGGGATGGACGACTTGGTTCGCAAGCCTTACCAACCCTTAGAGATCTTTGACTGTCTCGCCCGGCACCTCGGCGTGAGATATGTCTATGACGAACCTGTGTGGGAGGTTGTTAGTGAACCAAGTGCACTGCGGCCGCCAGCGCTGCAAGCACTTGCTGAGGACTTGCGTGCGGAGCTGAAAGAGGCAGTAATCGCACTAGACGGCAAACGCATCGCCAGGACCATCGACCGCATCACCGAACACGACGCCGCGCTCGGCGTCCTTTTAACACGTTATGCGGACGGGCTCGCCTATACAGCCATCCTCAACGCAGTGAAAGACGGCGTTGAAATCAGCCAGTGACAGCTCCTGAGGGGTTTGAGTATGAATCAGGTCGCGAGCATTAGACGGGTACTTTCGAGCGCTATCGCCTGGTTGCTGATATTGCTTTGGCAGCAGATTCCAGCCCAAGTTTTGACCGGCTCAATCGGTGGCAGAGTAACGGACGGGACGGGAGCAAGTCTGGGGGACGTAAATGTGGCGGCGGCGGGCTCGGCGCTGATTGGGGGCGCCACGACAATCAGATCGGACGGAAACGGCTACTATAGATTTCTCGAGTTGCCGCCCGGAACCTACACAGTGAAGTTCGCGAGAGCAGGCTTCAAGATTTTCGCCCAAGAAGGCATCGCAATCAATGCAGGAATTCAGGTGACTTTGGATGCCAAGCTCGAACTCGGTGATATAGCCCAGGAAGTGACGGTTCGGGCACTGGCCGCCACAATCGATACAGAGCACGTGACCTCTCAGGTTGTAGCCGGTCAAACGGTCATGGAAGGGATTCCGACTGGCCGAGCTCCTTGGTCGATCAGCAACACCGTGGCCGGGCGTTATTCCCGCTACATACGATGTCGGGGGCTCTACCAGCACGCAGGCGGCGACCCTGACGGTACACGGCTCGAATATCTCAGACCAGAAGTTCATGATCGACGGCGTGAACGTAACCTGGCCGGGCGGTGGCGGTGGTTATACCGCCATGTACTACGACACGGGAATGTTCCAGGAGATCAACTATGTGATCGGCGCCCAACCGGCCGACGTCGCCAACAGGCGGCGTTTACATGAACATGATCACCAAGGACGGCGGGAACCAGATTCACGGCACGATCTTCGCCAACGGCGCATCGCAGGGAATGCAATCGAACAACATCAATTCGACTCTCGCCAACCAGCTGATGTTGAACATCCCGGCGGCTCTACGGGACCTTCCCGAAAAACTGGGCAACCCGGTCACCGAAACCTACGACTACAACGGCCAAGTGGGTGGGCCGATCGTTAAGGACAAGCTTTGGTGGTTCACGTCGTGGCGTCTGTGGACGACGAACAATCTGGTCACAGGCGGGTTCAACCCCAGCGGGAGCGCAGGCTCTGAACGATAACAGGATCGCTAACGAAATGGCGAAGTTCAGCTATCAGCCGAACTCGAAGAACCACTTTAGCTGGATGTACAGCCGCAACCAGAAGAATCGCTATCATCGCCGCGGCACGTCGCCGGCATTCCAACCCGACGAAACCGCGGTGCTGCAGAACCAATTGGGCTACGACGCGCATTTCAAGCATACCTATGTGCCTTCCGGCAAATGGGTGATCGATTCCGGCGTCGCGCTGATGAAACTCAGATTCCCGTTGCGTTACGAACCTGAGGTGACAGCCCAGGACATCTCGGTGCAGGACACGGCGGCCTCCGTCCTATACAACGCTCCCGCCAGCGCCTCGATGAATTTCACCGGGCGAATGGCCGTGGATTCTTCCGCCAGCTACGCGACCAGTGTCTGGGGCGGGCAGCACAACTTCAGGTTCGGCGTGCAATACACCCACGACTTTTTCAATTACCGTTACTCCGCCAACGGCGACTTGCAAGGCAATCTGATCAACGGTGTCCCCAGCACGGCGACGCTCTACAACACGCCCATCAATCTGCAGAAGAATCTTGAGAACACCACGGCCTTCTATGCGATGGACACCTGGCGCATCACTCCAGCGTCTGACGCTTAATCTGGGTATGCGCTGGGAGTGGATGCTGGGCACGATTCCCGACGCAGACGTCGGCCGCCGGAACCTTTGTCGGCGCGCGCAGCTACCCGGAGATCACGATGTTCCCAACTTCAAGAACTGGACGCCGACGACTCGGATTTTCCTATGACGTAACCGGGCACGGCAGGACGGTCATCCGCGGGAGCTTCAGCAAGTACATGCAGGGCATGGCAACGAACCTGTCTGCAAGCCGTGAACCCGCTCCAGTTCATCAGCAGTGGCGTGACCGTACCGTGGAATTGCGCCGGCCCGGCTTGCATTACCAATGGCCCGCAGCTGAGCCAGCTCGATCTCAGCGCATTCAACGGATTCCCTACAACAAACATCCGGCTCGATCCGAACATCCGGCGGCCTTACAGCCTGGAGGAGAGCTTGGGCATTCAGCAACAGCTGCCCTTCGACGTGATTGTCTCGGTGAGCGGATGGCACCGCGCGACATTCGACGGCATAGGGCGCGAGAATCTTGCGGTTCCAGCTTCAGACTACAGTCCGGTCACGATCATTCTTCCCGCTGGAACGCCATTTGCCGGCTCACCTTTCGTGGTGTACAACCAGATACCGTCGACCCGGGGACAGATAAACTATCTAGGTGACGAACTCTCGCCTGCTGAATATCGATTATCGTGGAGTCGAGTTCACCGCTCGACGCCAGATGACCCGGCAATGGATGCTGCTGGCCGGACTGACTCTCGGGCGGAATCGCGGCGTCAACGAGGGGCGATATCCAAGGCGGTCTGGACGACTTGAACAATCCCGAACAACAACTTCAACCGGCTTGGGCTTGGTGAGCGACGACACTCCGGTTCAGCTCAAGATCGCCGCTGACCTACGACCTGCCATGGCATCTCGAGCTGAGCAGCAACTTCCAGCATGCAACTGGCACGCCCCTCAATCAGATATTCACCGTGACCTCCGCCGCGCTCCCCGCGGGCATGACACTGACGCAGAGCAGCCAAAACCTTTATGTGGCGCCTTCTGGATCTGTGCGGCTGCCGAGCGTGAATTTGTGGGACATTCGCTTGTCTAGACTCTTTACTATCAAAGAACGCTGGAAACTTCGACCCGAAGCTCGATATTTACAATGCTTTGAACGCCGCGACGATTACGGGAGAAAACAATAGCGTAAACGCCGGGGCGCTTTTTCTCAACCCACAGACAGTTCTTCCCCCACGACTCTACAAAGTTGGATTAAAGGTCGATTTTTGAGGATCACCTGTGCCAACAATCTAGTAAACTTCACTCATGCCAGTCTTTGAATACAAATGCCGGCAATGCGGATATGAGTTCGAGTATCTGGTTCTACATTCGTCGCCAACGCCGGAATGCCCTGCCTGCCAAACGCAGGATCTGGAGCAGTTGGTCTCGCTATGCGCGATGAGTTCAGAAGCCACGAGGCATGCGAGCCTCAGTGCTGCGCAAGCGAAGGCTGCTGTTGTACGCACTGAGAGACAGCGCCAAGAGCACAGCCATATACACGAACACTTCGAGGATCGCCCATCCGCCCGGGGTGCTACTGGCGCAACGCGCCAGCAAAGCTGATAAGATCATCCGCAGGATCTGACAGGCCGGAGCATCCATGTACCGAACTCTGAGCTGGGCCGCCGTGGCCATTGCCTGCGCAATGGACTGTGGGCCTTTAGAAGCGGCGCCCACGCCGTCGGCGGAACGAGCGCTTCTTGAACAGTACTGTATAACCTGTCACAACGATAAAACGAAAATCGACAACTTTTCGCTCCAAAGGGCAGATATCAACGCCGTCGGCGATCACCCGGAAGTGTGGGAAAGGGTCATTCGCAAGCTGCGCGCCGGTATGATGCCTCCTCCCGGTATGCCGCGCCCGCCGCTCGCTAAGTACGAAGAGCTCCGTGACTGGCTGGAAGGGCAAATCGATCAGAAAGCCGCGGCTCACCCGAACCCCGGTTCAGTCGTACTTCATCGCCTCAACCGGACCGAGTATGGGAATGCCATTCGCGACCTGCTGGATCTCCAGATCGATGTCACTACGCTTTTGCCGGCCGACGACTCAGCCCGCGGCTTTGACAACGTTGCGGGTTCGCTGACCATTTCTCCGACCCTGCTGGAGGCCTACACGACAGCGGCCACGCGAATCGCCCGCATGGCAGTTGGTTTCTGGAGGTCGCCCACGGAGGCCGCCTACATCGCCCCCGCAGATACTTCCCAGAATCAGCACATCGAGGGCCTGCCTTTCGGCACGCGCGGTGGGATGGCGGTGCGTCACAGCTTCCCCGCGGATGGGGAGTATAAGTTCTCAGTCCAAAACTTCGGTGCTCGGCAAATTCATTCCCGGCGAGCGGCTGGAGTTTCTTATCGATAACAAAACTGTCGAGATGCGCGATTACACAGGCGTCGGACTGACTGCGGCTAACGCGGCAGATCACGACGGGTCCATCGATGTTACCGTCCCGGTGAAAGGCGGCTCGCACATGGTTGGAGTCACTTTCCTCGCCACTAATTACCGGCCCAGTCTCGATCTAATTCGGCAATTCGAGAGAAAGTCTCTCGAAGACAATCCAATCCCGCAGTTGCAATACTATCCGGCCATCGGACTCCTTAGAATCCAGGGACCGTTCCATGCGACGCGTCCTGTAGATTCACCGAGCATACGCAGAGTTTACACCTGCCAACCGTCGAGTACCGACCAGGAAGGTCGGTGTGCTAAGGAAATACTGACCACGCTGATGCGGCGGGCCTACCGGCGGCCAGTCACTGCGGCGGATCAGGAATGGGTGCAGGGCTTTTACCTGGAAGGGCGTCGCGAGGGAACTTTCCAGGATGGAATCGAACTGGCGCTGCGGCGAATTCTGACCAGCCCGCAGTTTCTCGTGCGAGCCGAGCGAGAGCCGAAAAACATAACTGCCGGCCAGCCCTACCGCATTACCGATCTCGAATTGGCTTCCCGCTTGTCTTTCCTGATCTGGAGCAGCATTCCGGATGACGAACTGATCGGGGTTGCCAGTGATAATAAGCTCCACGCTTCCCCGATGCTGGAGCGCCAAGTCCGCCGTATGCTGGCCGACCCGAAGGCGGATGCTTTTGTCGAGAACTTCGGGGACCAGCTGTTGTATCTAAGGAATCTGCAGGCTACCTCGCCCGACGGGGTGTTTTATCCGAATTGGGACGACGAGTTACGCAAAAGCTTCCGGCGCGAAACAGAGCTGCTTTTGGACAGCGTAATTAAAGAAAACCGTAGCGTCGTTGACCTGTTGACTGCTGACTACACCTTTCTGAACGAGCGGTTGGCGAAGCATTACGGTATTCCCAATATTTACGGATCACAATTTCGTCGCGTGAGCCTGGGGCCCGATCTGGCGTATCGCCGCGGACTGCTCGGCCAAGGAAGCGTTCTTTCACTCACGTGGGTGCAGAACTTCCGAACTTCGCCAGTAAAGCGCGGCGTGTGGGTGCTTGAAAATATTCTCGGTACTCCTCCCCCGGAGCCACCTGCTAATGTTCCGCCTCTTGAAGATAGTAAAGGCGACAATAAGAACATGACTCTTCGCGAGCAGATGACCATGCATCGGAAGGTGGAACCTTGCGCCAGTTGCCACAAGCTCATGGACCCGATCGGATTCGCACTGGAAAATTTCGATGCGGATGCATCCTGGCGAACCAAACAAGGCGGCGATGGCGGCGTCCCGCTGGATACGTCGGCGGTGCTGTGGGATGGTACTGAGGTAAACGGCCCTATCGAGCTAAGGCAGGCCCTTCTGAGGTATTCCCCTCAGTTCGTCCGGACAATCACGGAGAAGCTGATGACGTTCAGCCTGGGCCGCGGAGTCGAGTATGAAGATATGCCGGTGATCCGCTCCATCGTGCGGGACGCCGACAAAGATAGTGACCGATTCCTGTCGATCTTAATTGGCATTATCAAAAGCGCTCCGTTTCAGATGAGAACTAGAGAAGTCGAAGAGAGAGCCGGCAACTGACTGGGTACTTGAAGGAGGCCACGTAAATGTTTATCTCCAGGAAGTTCGTCCCTCGCCGTACATTCTTGCGAGGTGCCGGCATCACGCTGGGATTGCCCCTGCTCGATTCAATGGTGCCCGCACAGACTCCGTTGGACAAGACGGCCGCTGCCCCGGTCAAACGATTTCTGGGAATCTGGCATCCGCATGGCGCGGCGCCTGGATACTGGAGCCCGCTGCAGGAAGGCGCCAACTTCGACTTCTCATTTATCACCAAGCCTCTGGAGCCTTTCAGGAATCGCGTGACTTTGATTTCCGGAATGGACATGCCCGAGGCCATGGCGAACACGGATGAGCCGGGTGGCGACCATGCGCGCGGGGCGGTTTTACTGTCCGGCGCCCGGCCCCGGAGAAACGCCGTGAGTCCGTACCTAGGGGTGACGATCGATCAATTGATCGCCAAAAGATACGGTCAGGACACGATATTGTCATCCATCCAGCTCGGGGTCGAGGATGTCGGCAATTTTGGGAATTGCAATTGGGGTTACAGCTGTGCCTACACAAACTGCATTTCCTGGAGTTCTCCCACACAACCGCTTCCGACGGAAGTCAACCCACGAGTGGCGTTCGAGCGGCTGTTCGGGGACGGAGGGAGTCCGGAAGAGCGGCGCCTGGGAAGAAAACAGAGCGCCAGCATTCTCGATTCGGTGATGCAGGAGATCGCTTTCTTTAAGAAACCTCTCGGCGCGGGTGACCGTAGCCGGCTCGACACGTACCTCGAGAACATCCGTGAAATTGAGCGCCGCATCAACATTGCGATGGAATCAACTGTGAAAGAGCCGTCGGAAGAGATTCCATTCGGCTTACCTGAGAATAGGCATGTCCATTACCGGCTAATGTACGACCTTCTTGCGCTGGCCTTCGAGGGGGATCTTACACGCTCTGCCACTTACATGCTGGGCAAGGACCTCTCAGGCGCGAGTTTCCCCGAATCCGGTTTCAGCGGTCCCTGGCACGGAAGTTCCCATCACGGCGACAAACCTGAGAATGTAGCTAATTACGCGAAGATGAACCGATATCACGTTCAAAACCTGGCGTATTTCGCCGACAAGCTGAACAAGATTCCCGATGGCGAAGGCAGTCTGCTCGACCACATATTGATCTACAAGGGAAGCAACATGGGCAACTCGCATCGCCACGCCCATGTGAAGGTCCCCATCATTCTTCTGGGCGGTCTGGACGGTAATTTCAAAGGGAATCGTCATATCGTATTTCCGGATAACACCGAGCGGACCTCCAACATGCTTCTCAGCATCCTCCATAAGTTCGAGATCGAAAGAGAGACTTTTGGTTCCAGCACAAAGCCGATTCTTCTGTAGTCCTTTATGAAATGGCCGGTTGCTCTTCTGACGATTCTGGCAGTACCCCTGGCTGGGCAAGTAGGCGGCAGACCCGCTCGGCCGAAGGTGCAGCGGCCCGACGGCGCTGTATGGGAAGTCATACGCAAGAATTGCGTGTCCTGCCACGGGATCGATGACTATGCTTTCTACGCTCAGGACAGAACTGCGTGGCAGAAGCTGATCGTAGATAAGCATAGGCCCGGCGACGCTGATCTTGGAGAGAATGACAGGAATATCATACTGGACTGGCTAGTGTCCAAATTCGGCCCTGGAACAAAGCCCTTTCCGAGAACTTATGTTCCACCTGAGATCACTACTTTCTTCTCCGATCCCGAGGCCAAGCGGCTGATGGACCGGGCGTGCACACGCTGTCACGGACTCGACCGCGTGCAGAGCGTTAGGGAAGCGGAAGAAGGCTGGCGAGTCACCCTTGTGGACATGCGACAAAGAGGCGCCCAGTTGTCCGACGAGGAACTCGAACGTTTGGTCGAGTGGCTGACCAGAGTTTGGGGGACGAACCAAGGCAAATGAGCGCTATATATCGAATGATTGCCTGCTATGTCATCGCTTCGCTTACCGCGCTGCCCGCCGGAGCTGCCGGTAGCGAAGTAGCCGATGCCGCGATGCACGGAAATAAATCGGCCGTTCGTGCCCTGTTGGAACAAAAGGCCGACGTGAATGTGTCTCAAATCGACGGCACCACAGCGCTTCATTGGGCCGTGGAGGCGAATGACCTGGAATTGACTGACCTGCTGATACGCGCCGGCGCCCATGTGAGGGCCGCGAACGAAGCGGGCGCAACGCCCCTTCTGCTTGCCACCATCAACGGGAATGCCGCCCTCATCGAGCGGTTGATTCTAGCGGGCGCCGACCCGAATGGGGCTTTGACGAAATTCGCCGACACGGCAATGATGATGTCTTCCCGCACAGGTAACGTCGACGCCGTCAAAGTACTGCTGGATCACGGAGCCGAGGTGAACGCGAAAGAGAAATGGGGCGGTACGACCGCGCTCATGTGGGCGGTTTCTGAGCGTCATTCCGACGTTGCGAAATTGCTCATCGACCATGGTGCTGACGTGAACGCCAAATCGAACTTTGTGCCGTCCGCCTCAGGACGAGGTTTCGAAGGAACCACGCCGGTTGCCGCAAAGCCCAATCAGGGCATCGAGGAGTTCGCCAGCGGTTTGCTGACGCCCCTAATGTTTGCAGCGCGTGAAGATGAAATTGAGTCCGCACGCCTTCTCGTAAAGGCTGGGGCGAATGTCAATGCTATCGGCGGCGACGGCAAGGACGCCTTGGGACTTGCACTTTTCAATGGCAGCTACGAGGTTGCATCACTCCTGATAGACAGCCGCGCAAATGTGAACCAAGCCGATGCCCAGCGGTTTACACCCCTTTTCTGGGCGGTCGACCGCCGCAACATGGAGACTGCTCCTAACTTTCCATGGATGGTCACAACGGATCCCCTTCCCCTGATCAAGAGACTTCTGGTTGCCGGCGCCGATCCCAATGCTCTGATTAACTCTACGCCCAGAGCCCACATGCGAGAGGGTTCACCGAGGATCGTGTACGCAACGGCATTGATGCGCGCTGCATTTTCGGGCGACATCGTGCTGGTCAAACTCCTACTCGCTCACGGTGCGAATCCTCACATTATGTCTTCGGACAAAGAGACGCCGTTAATGGCGGCTTGCGGCACCGGATTCATTAACGGCTATAACAGACAAAGAACGCCCGCCGAAAGGTTGGAGGTGGTGAAACTGCTAATTGGTCTTGGCGAAGACGTGAACGCCGCCGATAGCTACGGCATCACGCCCCTCATGGCTGCTGCGAACCTCGGGGACATCGCAATCGTTCAATACCTTGTCGATAAGGGCGCGGATTTGGCCGCTCATGATCTGGGCAAGAAAAACGATGGCGCCTTCGGTTCAAGCGTCGAGCCTCTGATGCCAATCGATTATGCGATCGGCGTGGGAACCTTCGTGCCTAACAACGCGGTTATAATGCACGGCGACGTTGTAAAGCTAATGAGCGATCTGATGAAGCAGCGGGGAATTAAACACACCACTTCAGAATGCACCTTGAGGGGCTTCACATGTGCTTCGGCCAACGTCGACCCCAAGACCGCTACGCCGGCGGAAATCAGCAAAATAAGAAAGATCCAGACCGGATACCAGGTAGACGGAATCACGGGCGGGCTGACGGTAAAGGATCAGGAAAAGAAACAAAAGTGACGCTGACAGGGAATCCACGGCCGCTGCCAACCCTCAGATAGTCTTTAGATACTCCAGCAGCGACGCCTTCTGATCTTCCGTCAAATTGGTGCCGTACTTGTCGCCGGCGTGCCCGCTATTACTATTCCCCGGTTGGGAAGTGTCGAACGTCCAGCCGTTTCCGGTGTTCGCGTAGCCGAGCTTCGCCGGATCATATTCACGATTTCCCATAATGAACTTCGCGGGACGCTGACTGGGGTGTAGCAGGTCCCAAAGCGTCGGGACCGATCCATTGTGCAAGTATGGCGCCGTCGCCCAAACTCCGGTCAAAGGCCGCGCCAGGTATTGGCCGGTCGCCCGCCAGATCACCGGGTTGGCATCCATGGTCGCCTGATCAGCGGCCGAAATTCCGTCATCAGAGAAGGCGCGAGCCTTCAGGCCGTCTAGAATCGGTTGAATCGCTTTGGGGAATGGTATGCCGCCGGCAACGGCTTGTCCGAAGCTATTGGCCCTTTGTGGATCCGTGCCCGCATCGGTTAACGAGTAAAGTCGATTCTGATGGCAGTCGCGGCATGTGTCGCTGAAAATCTTCTCGCCTTTGCTTGCCTTCGCCTTGTCGAGGGGTCCGAGAATATCAGCTGGCCACTTCGGTGCCTGGAGCTTGTGGGTGAGTACTTCGAGCCGGTGCAGGTTCGCAATCCGCAGGGTTGATTCATAGGTTCTTGGGTCGAACACCGCCCCCATCCCCAGCGCCTGTCCGATATTGCGCTCTAGGATCGAGTTCGTGTTGCCGTCGTAGTGGATCCAGACGGTGTCCGTGCCGGAACGCTGTTGCGTAGTATCGGGAACATCCCAGATGAACGGAAAGCTAACAGGAGACTGCATCTTTACAGCGTCGTTCGGGAAGAGAATATTGCGGGCGGCGCCAAAGGCGTCGACGCGGCCGGGCCCAGGTTCCGTACCGCCCACCAGCAACTTTCCGTATTTAAGATACGCTAGTCTCGCCTTCAACAACGCTAAGTCGCGTTGGAAACGGATCGCAAAAGTCGGGCCTTGCAGAGCGGCGGTAGGGCCAGCGGCGTCGGCCGCTCCCGATGACACGCTGTGAAACCCTTTGTCTGCCGTTGAGCTGGCAGCTATATCACCTGCGTTTTTCGTGGCGGGATCTGACCCGTAAGCGGAAGCATCCTGGGCTGTCGGAGTGTCACCGGCGTGTTGATCATGATCGATGGCGATCACCAGCGCGACGGCCTTCGCTGGATCACGTAGCGCAGCGTCGAGCGAATCCTTGAGTTCCAATTGGTAGCTCTGTAGATCTACGAGCGACGGCGCTCCATCGATCCGCAGTCTTTTCCCTTGATAGGCCAACTCGGCGACATGACACGCGGCGCAGTTGAACCCCACCATTTCAAGGCCCGTGTGGCTCTGATCGCGTGAGTGGACCGTTGTGAGGCCAACCGGGAGCCCATGAGGGTTGCCGGTGCTGGTGGCATCCGGGATGAAGCCGAAGCGTTCCATATTCTGGAGAAACGGCTTACCCGTCTTCAGACTCACTATGTTGGCGAGCAGCGTATAGGGCACGAGCTCGCTACCTTCAGGAAGATGGTAGTATTCCACGCGCTCAGGGTCGGACCATCCGTTCTGGCTCCAAGCCACGGTTTCGGAGGAAGCGCCAGACGATCGCTCAGTGGCGGATTGCTTGGGCGAGCATCCCACTAGAATCACTAACCCTACGGCGAGGATCAGGAGCGAATAGAGGTTCGGTCGCACGGGATTATTATCTCCCCTTTCCGTTATGTGCGCACTCTCCGGCTGGTTATTTCGGCCCCGCCTAAGGATCTAGTGGCTCCAACGGATTGGCTTGCAGGGAACCGAGGACGGGCGAAAAAGCGAGATCGAACAGCGAAATCCGGTTCAAGATTTTTTGCGGCACGTAACCAAGTTCGTCCATGCAGCGCTTCTCAAAAGCACTGCTTCCAATGTTCTCGCTCTGCCAAGGGTCAGTCGTCACCAGCGCCGCCTTGTCAAATGGAATGCCGTAGCGATATATCAGCCTAGCGGCATTGCGCATATTAGTCGTGGTATGGCGCGCATGCGGATCGACGATGATGGCGTCCGCCGGAATGCCGAAGCGCGTCATCAGATCGTGTTTCATCTCGATCGCTTCAGAGAATTCCGTTCGTATGGGATGGACGAAGCCGCCGGAGACAATGAGGAACGGCGCTTTGCCCTCATGGAATCGTTTCGCAGCAAGCTCATCGCGCAGCCTGCCCATAGGCGAAAGATTGACGCCGGGCCGATCGTTGCCACTGCCTGGAACCACGACTGCCGAATAAGGGTACTTAGCCCATTCCACAGTCTTGACACGTCGAAAAGCCGCCGAATTCTCTCCTGACTCCATGGGTTCATACCGGCCGGCTTCATCCCGGTGATTCAGAAGCATCAGCTCAGATGAAAAACGTAGCGGCGGCGTGAAAAAAAGATCAAGGGCGGTGCGATCGTCTTCCAGCACCAATACCAAGCCATGCACCACTTGATGATATGCCTCAGTCTTCGGGTCATAGGTCATTGCGTCAATCTCGGCATATCGTGGCGCCTTCCCAATTCCATAAACATCGATCGCAAGATTCATGCCGTGCACGCAATCCTCCCACGCGTGTTTCAATAACTCTTCCCCGCTTAACTGCTGGTAGAGAACGTACATCCCGCTCGCGCGCAAAGGTCCATCGACCAATCCGCGAACCAACGGTGACGTTCGGTACAACTCGGCGAGCGCTTTGCCGGCTTCCAGCGTCTGCTCATTGCTCCACCGGAACGCCTGTGTGTTGCAATCGAGGTCGCTACCGCACGATTTCGCCGCTTGGTCCATCGCTGCCCGCCGTTCTTCCGCAATCCGGTTAAGCCTTGAATCAGCCTTGATTTGGGCATTTACGTCCGGAGTTCGCCAGAGCAGCGTGAGCAAATAGAAGTTCTTATCCAGTACGGGAGACTGCATCGCGACCGGAGCGTGCGTTGGTTCGCCTGTTTGCGCAGCGGCAAACGTCAGGCCTGCAAGCAGCAACACCGCAGAAATTCGCATAGCTTGGTGCGTTCTTCGGCCAAACGACAGCTGACATCGTAATCGGTTCGCCAGTCTCACGTGGCGTATTGTAGCCCGGGGAATACGAGATTGCAAACCTTTTCAATGGAATTACTTAAAGGCACGAAGGCGTTGACACGTTTGGCCGCGTATTGTAGCCTCTCGCTAGTGACCGGGAACAATCAGTTGACTGTGTGGCAACGCTGGCTTAGGCAACCGCAGAAGATCTGGTTCCGAAGGGCGCTCTTTCAGGTCCACTTATGGAGCGGCATCGCCATCGGACTTTATATTTTCATGATCAGCGTGACCGGAAGCGTGCTTGTCTATCGGAACGAGCTTTACAGAGTAGCGACGCCCGAACCGATCTTGTCGAAGGGTTCAGGACCACGACTAACAGACGACCAGCTCAAGCAGGCCGTCCAGCGCATTTACCCAGACTACCGGGTTCTGAAACTCGGCCGGGCGTCGGATCTCGATCAGGCGGTCGATGTCTGGCTACGACGTAGCGATGTGATCAAGAAGCGCCTATTCGACCCTCGGACTGGCAGCGAAGTCGGCGAATCGGTGCCAACCGGTATCCGGCTCGTGTCGAGACTACTTGATTTGCACGACAATCTGCTAGCCGGAGAAACCGGCCGGAAAGTGAACGGCTTTGGCGCTCTCGCCGTGCTCGTGCTCGCTACGACAGGTCTGGTGATTTGGTGGCCCGGCATCCAGACATGGCATCGTAGCTTGTTACTGCATCGCGGCGTGGGAATTAAACGCCTAATCTGGGACCTGCACAGTACAATCGGCTTCTGGAGCCTCGGATTCACGCTGGTATTTGCAGTAAGCGGAATCTATCTCGCCAATCCCGATCTGTTTCAGGACCTCGCTGACCGAGTCGAGCCTCTAACGGCCGCCAATGCCGGGATACGCATCAGCGATCGAGTGATTTATTGGGTTGCGATCTTGCATTTCGGCCGTATTAACGGCATTGGGATCCCCTGCCACGGCGCCGGCCTGTGCGACCAGACCACAAAGGCGATTTGGGCTGTATTCGGGCTCGCCCCAGCAGCCATGTTTGCCACAGGTGCGATCATGTGGTGGAATCGCGTGTTGCGCCCCGGCTGGCAAGCGCGTCATCGGCCGTGAAGTTATTTCACAACTCGCTCCCAGATCAAAGTACTCTCAACAACGGGCGGGTTGAGTTCCTGAGAATCGATCCGCAATGACATACGATTGGCCCCCTCGAATGTGTACCATCGCTTGGTGGCCTTACCGACTGCGTTGGGGTTATTGTGGAGCTCATACTGTCGCACTATAAATCCCTCTTTCGCGTGGATCTCGACCGTGGCGCAGTAAGCCCCGAAGCCCATCATCGCGGAGAGCCTCTCTTCCGGCGTCGGCGCGGCTTCCGACTTCCAACGGGGCCGATTCGGGTTCATGTTGACGTAGCACATGTGACCCGCATCGGTGTCAAAAACGACATAGGCGACATTGTTTGAGCTTTTAGTCGTTCCGTCAGCGAGACGCTGCGGGTTAGATACTAAGCGCCACATGCCTGCAAACTGCTTAGCGATGTCATCTCGGGATTGAGCACGCGTCGTGCTGCTAAGGAAGCTCACTGCCAGGAAGATTGACCATACGATTGTTTTTTTCATCTGCTTCACCTTTCGCGCGGATGTGCGTCCAGGAACCGTCTCTAAGCTTAACGCGAGTCTGCGCCGCCCGATATACAAAGGGCGCTGGCCGGCTCGTATCGGGTACTATCCGTTGTCACAGCTCATGCCCCGTGCTAACGTCAGACTCATAACAAACATCTTGAAAAATGAAGGGCAGGTACCATGATCTTTAGGACGTATGTTTTTAGTTTCTTCGTACTTACTCTTGTCGGATTAGCCGGCTGTTCCAGTGAGACGTCCTCCAAAGCATCCAAGCAAGCCGCCCCGGACAAAATCCAGGGAAAGGCCCAGCTTCTTCTCACCGAATCGACCGCCGCAGACGCCGCTATGAACGCGGGTGGACCTTCCGTCTACCTTGTGAATGGCCTGAATCGCTATCGTCTCTTCTTCAACAAGCCCTTTCAGGTTGAAGCCGGGCACGAGTATGTTGTCGAGGGCGTTCATGCGCAAAAGGCTATTGACGCGATTGGCGATCCCGACCAGGGCAAGAACGGCTATCCCCTCGAATCAAGCTGTGACCGTGTAGTGAGAATGGCGTGGCCTGGCCTGGCTTTTGATGTGACGGATTCGCACTCCACGAGTCTGCGCGCCAAGGTGAAACGATATCCTGCCAGGCCCGTGTTCCTGGTAACCGAAATCCAGCCTGTTACCACCACTGCCGATTCGACAACACAAAAGAAGGATACCGCGGCCGAGGAGAAAGAAGCGCCGGAAGTCTCCGTTCCGGCGGACAAACAACGTGCTCTCCTGGTCGAGGGTCCCAGCGCCCTGACCGCGCCGCTTTGGGAACCCGCAGGCGGAAAAGCTAACTGCAAAGTCGTCATCGACGAAGAAGGCAAGATTGCGGAGCTCCACAGCGGCGCACAACTATGCGAAACCGTGCCGTGGTCTCAGTTCCGTTATAAACCCACTGTGAAGGGCGGCCACTCAGTTCGCGTGGATACCGAGGTGGAAGTCCGCTTCGACCCGCGAAAGTAGAGCTGATTCATGGCCACCAAGTCGACTTTTATGGCGCGGCCGGAAGCTTGGTGGGATTAGCGGATCGGCCATTTTGCGTCACCAGGAGATCTACCTGGTTGGAGCTCAAGCTGGCTGGCATTTGGAAGGTGATCTGATACAGACCTGCCGAGCCGGGAGTCAAGCCCGCATAGTACACGTTAGCTACCTGGCCGTCCACGGTGACCGTCGGTTGGATCACCACTCGAGCCAACGGTTCGGTGCTGGGAGCAGCAGCGCCCGAGGGCACGCTTGGATTCGTGGCGCCCATGCCGACTAAATAGACTATTACGTATTCTCCCGGCTTGGCGGGGCTGCCAGCATTGATTAAAGAGAAATCCGCGTTGTGCTGTGCTATGGTGTGCGCGCCATCCTGAACAGTCGGAGCCGCTCCGTCCAGGTACGATAAAACTCCGGGAGCCGCTGCCACGGTGCTGATAGTGTTCGGCACGCTGAGCACGTTGTTGACGCTCACTACGATTGGATATTGCTGCGGCGCGGCCAGTTCGGCTGGAATCTGAATGTTGAGTTGTCCGTCACTGAGAAAATAGAGCGGGGCTGGGTACGAGCCGACCAGTGCGAAGGTGCCATTAAACAGCGTGGGAACGGGGAGAACGTTAGGCGAAGTGCTGCTTGACGCCAGGCTGCTGCCAAAAACTTGGGCGATCGTCCCAGGCGCCAACGGGGCGGCTAAAACGGGATTCAGGTTATTCAGCGTTCCATTGAGCGTGAGGCTGGGAACCAGCGTCTGATTCGACCCGACACCACCGTTGAGCTGCGCGGTCGCCGCTGGGAGCGTTCCCGCGGTCGCGCTGAACGTAACTACCATTTGAGACGTCACCGCGCCGGGTTGCCAAGTAGCGGAATAGGTTCCGTTTTGCCCATCACCGCGCAGCGACAGGGGAGCGTCGCCATTGGAGAAGCTCGCAACAACAGCTCCGCCCGATACGGGGTTGGCGCAATCGTCATAGAGTTGGACGATCAGCGTGGCGGGCCACTTGGCCGGCGTTGCGAAGTTATTCACCAGGCCTGTCTCGACCAAAGCGAGTTTGCTCGGCGAGCAACTCACCGCCTGCGGTGAAGCTGCGAACTCAGCGCTCGGCTCGGCCGCCGTAGTACCAGGCGGTACTACAATTGCGATAACGTTCACCGCGCGAAGAGCGCCCGACATCGAAATACTGACTGCGCCAGTATAGATCCCCGCCGCCAGACCCGAAGGATTCACAGAAACGTTAAAGGTGCCTGCCGACTGGCCGGTTGAACTACCGGACGTCGGATTCACGATGAGCCAATTGCTTCCGTCTGAAGTGGTGGCTGCCACCTGAAAGGAAGTGGGGGTCGCGGCGCTTGTATTTACAGTCACGATCTGGCCAGATGACTGCGCTCCCCCAGCCGTCACACGGTAGAACAACCCCGCCGGCGACGGATCTGGCAGCGCCTGAGCGGTGCTGGTCTGTAAGTCCAGCACGGCCGACACGTACTGCGGCGAATTAAGCGATTGCGGGTCAGAAATACGAATCAGCGCAGTGTAACCGCCCGGCGGCAATTGCAACGCGGCGGCCGTCGGCGTAATCGTAAGCGACCCCGGATTCGACCCGGTTGCGGTTCCGTTGGAAGCGCTGAGCGAAAACATGTTCGCACCGCTCACGAACGTTGCTGACCAGTTCACTGTTGAACCAGGATCGCCAGGATTCAGGACCTGTATTGCCCGAGTATTGGTGAATCCGCCACCTTGCCGTGCCTGGAATCGCAAGCCGGTTACGTTGAGAGCTAGAATTGGGCCGCTGCTGGCGATGAAAAGGGACACGGGTACATCGATATTGCCTCCTGAAGACGTGAGGCGAATGGTGTCCGAATAGAAGTCGGCCGCAAGACCCTGCGAATTGACAGTAACCTGAACCAACGCGGGTGAATTGGGAGCAGTGGAGCCGGACTTTGGTGAGACGCTGGTAATCCAGGAGCTCCCCCCGAGCACTTGAGTGCTAAAACTAAGTGGGCCACTTCCGCCGCTATTAGTCACCGACAGCGTCTGCGTCAACACGCCGGATGCCAGCGATCGTCCGTTGAAGCTGAGTGTGGTCGGAGACACCTGCAGTTGCGCGGGGGCGGACTTCAAAGTAAGCGTCACGGAAACGTCGACAGGGGTGCCGTTCGAGTCAACGACACGCACTCGCGCTGAGAAAGTCCCAGCTGGCATCGAGCCTTGGCTGACGATCGCGGTGAGGCTAGCTGGCGCATTCGCATTGGCTGGCTTTACGGTAAGCCAGGGCGGCGCGGCGGTATTTGCCGAGCCGGCGTCTACTACAACCTTGAACGTCGCAGGAATCTGAGCCCCGGGGGCCGGTACAACGTTGATCTGCTGCGGCGATGGCGCGCTGCCTCCGGCTACGGCGGAAAAGCTTAGTTGCAGAGGGGAGACCTGGACGGACGCCCCCGTGGTCGCCGCCGACGTGCTGAGGCTCGCGACCAATCCAAAGTAACAATTCGAGCATCCACCATCCCCATCGGGACCATCACCGACGAAACTTGTGCTTCCACCGCCTCCATCTCGCCAAGGCATGATCAGTCCTGGATCTCCCGGAGTAAACGTGCCATCTGGAGGGTTGGTGCCGGCCGTAACGGAAGTCACCGGCGACCCGTTTGCGGTTCCGGTGAACTGAAATATCGAAGTATCGTCCACTCCGCCTCCACCGTCGCTGGTGTCCATTGCTCCGGTAAGTTCAAACAAACCGCCGGCAGGATGATTCGCGCCGTCGGAGGTTATCCCGGGTAGCAATATAAACTCCCCGCCCGCCGGAATAGTAGGCAAAACGAAGGAGTCGCTGGGCGACGTGCCTCGCACCGACAAAACGCCACCCGTGATCGCGAAGCTGCTCGTATTCTTAAACGCGAACAGAATCCCGTCAAAAGCGACATCGGGATTCGCTGCTAAGGCGGCGTCGATGGCAGCATCACCGGTGTTCTGACATGCGTAGCAAACCAGTACCTGTCCAACCGGATCGGCATGTAGCGAGGCCATGGCGCACCACATGAGTAGGCCAGTAGCGCCCATCGACTTCAGTCGGACCATCGTACCTCCAGAAACGCAACATCTTCCCGACAAATACTAACACTTCTTCCGAGCACGAGGACGAAGTAGCCAGACACCGTATCGGTGAAGGTGGAGAAACTTTTTGCTTCCTACTGTGATAAATTACACCTACAATCCGAGGAGCCCAAGAGCATTATCGGAGGGAATCGAATGCTTGGATCTGTCTTCTTCTTTGGTATCCTGGCGGGGCTCGATAACCTGCAAACCTGCTCGGCGATCGGTTTTCTGCCGATTCATCGCGCGCGAAAACATCTTCTCGCTATTGCGTTCACCGGCTGCGAGAGCATGGCCCCGTTGGCGGGGCTAGCTTTGGGTCATTTCTTGCTTCGATGGGCCAGCGGAGCAGCCGCAAGAATCGGACCATTCATGATGTTGGCGTGTGGAATCGGAGTCCTCATCTGCGCCGTTCGCCAGGATTACTTGCGCTCGATTGTAAATGAACCCCGGATGATCGTGGGCGTGCCCGTGGCGCTCAGCTTCGACAACCTCTTGGCGGGCGCAGGGATAAGCTCAATTCATTATCCGGTGCTTCTTTCCGCTCTGATCATCGGCCTCATGAGCGCTGCGATGTCCTGTATGGGCCTGTATTTGGGCGCCTGGGTCAGGCGATTCGTACCAAGCTGGCTGGAATTCGCGGTGGGCGGTTATCTGTGCATTCTTGCCGGACGTGCCTTGTCAATGGGTGGTGCTTGAGCGTGCAATTAGCAGCGAAAGCCCGACCTATAAATCAACGGTAACTCGAACGGGCGTTTACGCCCCAATTAAAGGAGCCTTCCCATGCCTTCCCCTTTACTTCCTCCAGTGGTCAGTGCTCTTTCCGTATGCAGTTCGTCAGTCAGGATTCAGGGTCAGTTTATCGGCGCTACGGTTGACGTGTTCCAAGATGGTGCGAATGTAGGAGGTGGCTCCGCCACCTCCGCCGATCAGATTTTCCCTTTAACAGTGACGCTGAAGGCGGGCCCGTCTCACCCCGTCACCGCAACGCAAACCTCCAGCGGCATGACGAGCCCGGCGTCCGCGCCGGTGATTGTACAGAACAACCCGGTCGCGGTCGGGTCCGTTATCGGAACTGTGACCTGCGAAACTCACATCTACCAATGCGGCCAGTGTCTATATCTCGACGGAATGCTTCCGGGGGCGACCGTGGAAGTAACGGCGGGGGGTTCCCCTCGCGGGTCCGGAACGGCCGTCGATGGTACAGCGCAGGTCGGTTTGTCCACGCCTACAGGTCTTAATGAGGTCCTCTCCGCGCGGCAGACTGCCTGCGGTTCTCCTGGGGCGCTTACTCCGCTGCCGGCGGCCGATCCACTTCCACCTGGGCGCCAACTACCTCCGCCTACAGTAATCGGACCGCTGCAGGCATGTGAGGTTGCCGTTCAAGTAACCAACGTAATCGACGGCGCGCAAGTGACGTTAACCGAAACAGGCGTTCCACCAGGGTTTACCGAACAGGGCTGTTTCTTTTTGCCGACTCTATGGTTTCCATGCCCGCCGCTCCTGCAGGGATCAGAGGTTTCGGCCACCCAGAACATGCCGGGATGCAGCGAGGTCGGTAGTAAAGCTTCTCCCGCCATTAAAGTGGATCCCCCGGCGCCCAAGCCTCCCCATGTTGACCACCCGTTATGCGCTGGAAGCGTCACTGTCCGGCTTACGCATTTGACTCCCGGCCAAACGGTCGAGGTTTTTCAAGATGCCACCAGCTTGGGTATCGGATCGGCTCCCGCATCCAGCTTCGCTTTTCCTGTTCCTCCGCTCACCGGCGGCACTGAGATTACGGCTCGTCAGGAGCTATGCGGTCATTGGAGTTCGAGTTCGAACAAAGTCAAGGTCAATCCTACACCTTCTCACCTCCCGCCCATCGCCGTCACCGGCCCTTTGTATCAGTGCGGGGCCGCGGTGCAGGTCACTGGTCTCCACCTGGGCGCGACTGTAACCATCTGGTCCACTATTCTCGGGGGCCAGATCGGAGGCCCTCAAGCCGTTTCTGCCATTCAGATGGACGTGCGTGTTACACCCCTACTGCTGGCGACAGACCAGATCTACGCGGTCGAACAGGGCTGTGGTCTTACAGTGCAATCGCCGAACGTCCCGGTCAACCCGATGGTGCAGCCCTCCCCTCCGTTGGTTTTGTCTCCAGTCGAAACTTGCATGCGCAGCGTCACTGTGGGCAGCGTCCTTCCCGGCGCCCACGTGGATGTCTATGTAAACAAAGTTTTTAGAGGAAGCGCGATTGCCACGGCTACGACCGCGGAAGTGCCCGTTCTATCCGGGCCATTGAAAGTGGGAGATAAAGTCAAAGCGCGCCAGACCATCTGTGGAATTACAACCGCTTTCGGTCTACCCGAAACTACCGTCATCAGTTCCGCTGGATTCTACTACCTCACGCAACACTTCGACACCGCGCGAACGGGCTGGTTTCCTTATGAAACTACCCTCAATGTCGCGACCGTGCCGAAGTTGAAAACGAAGCCTCTGATCACGCAAACCCTGGACGCGACCGTGTTCGCCCAACCGCTCTATGCTCATCACGTCAACATTCCGGGACTGGGCGCTCACAACGTGGTCTACATGGCCACCGAAAATGACACGGTATATGCCTTCGACGCGGACACTCAGCAGCCGGCACTGTGGCAACGGTCGCTCATACCTTCTGGCGAGCAGGCCGTCCCGGTCTCGCAGGCTTATTCCGGCAACATCGCGCCAGTCGTTGGAATCACGTCCACGCCTGTCATTGACTGTGCCTCGTACACGATGTGGGTTGTAGCCAAGACAATGGGCGTCGTGGGTGGCCTATTCACCTTTTATAACCGCCTCTACGCGATTGATATTGCCACCGGCGCTGATCGGCCAGGCAGTCCCGTGTTGATCGAGGAGGCTGCCTACCCCAGCGCAACGGTCTCGGCCGGCGTTCCATTTGACCCGCATAAGCAATTGAATCGGCCGGCGCTGCTGTTGCTGAACGGGCTAATCTACATCGGCTTCGGATCGCATAACGACGGAAGCGGAAGCTGGTACGGCTGGGTTTTCGTATACGATGCAACCACCCTGGCAAAGGTCGGGGTATTCTGTACCACACCCAACGGCTCCCGCGGATCCGTCTGGCAAGGCGGTATGGGTTTGGCCGCCGATCCTCAGGGATTCGTTTACTTCATGACCGGGAACGGCGATTACGACGGAACAGCAAATTTTAGTGATTCGGCATTGAAGCTACCCGGCAATTTCACGGTGCCGCCCCCGACGGTTCCCGTAGATTTCTTCACGCCGGCGAATCAGACGGAGTTGAACGACTTCGACTGGGATTTCGGGTCCGGGGGCCCTGTGGTACTCCCTGATCCTCCGGCAGGCTCCGGGCTTCCAAAGACCATGGTCGTCTGCGGTAAGGACGGTCAGATCTACCTGCTCAACCGCGAAAACATGAACAGCACCCCGTTATCCACGTTGCCGCTCCCGGGATCACCGCCCAACCCCTCGCCTCCCGCCCCTCCGGGCGTAGGTAGTGGAGGCGACGGCCCCGGTGTTTGGGGCGGACCCGCGTACTTTAACAGCGGCGGGCAGCAATTAATTTATTACTGCGGCAATGGAGCGGATGGCACTGGAGGACACCTGATGGCTTTCGTCTTCAGCGGCAACTCCATAACCCAGTCTTTAATCGGCTCAAAACCCAATCAGTCCGCCAGGACGTTCCCTTCTCTCAATGCGATGACGAACCCTACCACAACAGGGAGTCATCAGAGTGGTGGCGCGACGCCCGTGGTTTCATCAGACCAACAGAAACCTGGTACAGGAATTGTCTGGGCGCTTGCCAGATCCAATCCACTGCAATTAGTGGCGTTCGATGCTACCGATCTTACGAAGCCTCCACTTTTCAGTCAGCCCGCCGGGCCATGGAACAACCCAAACGGCGGCGCGTTCACTGAACCCATCATTATCCAGGGCAAAGTCTATGTGCCGAGCGATGGGCAACTCAACGTGTTTGGCCTATGAAGTTTTTACAGCTGAAAGGCCTCAAACTGACTACTTCGTCGCCGACACTTCGGTCGGCAGCTCAGTGTGTTTATTCCATTCTTCCCAGGAGCCGTCATAGAGCCGCGCGTCATAGCCCAAGTATCGTGCGACGAAGTATATTATAGTCGCGCGTTGTCCGATATAGCAGTAAGACACCACGCGGTCGCCTGGCTTAACACCGGCCGTGTTCAAGATGGCCTTGAGCTCCTCCGCCGGTTTCAGTTTGTTGTTGTCATCAACGAGCTTCTCGAACGGTAGGGAGGTCGCACCTGGAATGTGGCCGGCCCGTGAGTTTTTGGGCACCTCGGCCCCTGAGTGGTGCGCCTCCATGCGCGCATCGACAATGTCCACACCCGGATGACGTAAGTTGGATTTCATGTAATTGAGGTCCACGATGACATCATTTTGGGCGCAGGGCTCCAGTTTGCCGCGCTTCACCGACGGAATATCGGTTGTGACCGGGCGTCCCTCCTTCCTCCAGACGGGAAGACCGCCATCCAGAATCGACGTATGGTCGCCGAGCCCCATGGCATCCAGGGTGAGGAAGACGCGCGTAGTTTGCGAAACCCACGCGTTGGTCATATAGAGGATTACATGCGAGTCGTTGGTCACACCCAGTTTTCCGAAAGTCTCTGCCAGCTCCGGCATCGGAGGAAGCTCGACCGTAAGACCAGCGGGGCTCTTCATGAGATGCGTGTCCATGTATTTCACGAATAGCGATCCAGGGATGTGCCCTTTTTCGTAGTCGCCGTCCGGGCCGACAGCGAGCACGACCAGATTTGGATCCTTGAGGTGATCCGCTAGCCAGGAAGCGGTGACCAGAAGCGTGTTGCGGTCGCCGTGCCCACCGCACGCTGGTGCGCCGTTGGCCAACTGGCCAAACGCGAGACATGCAAGGAGAACCCCAAGTGAAACTGTTCGCATATTCTTTTTCCTTTCTCTTCCGACCTGGTGAGGGAGCAGCACTTTGGTTGCCTAGCTAAGTAATTGGAAACACGGGGCCACTCGTCGCTTCAACTGTTCGATCCCGGTCACTGTGTGTCTGATAATGTATTCGATGGCTAATGCACTGACGGCTCTTCGCTTGCTTCTCGTGCTTCCGTTCGCGTTTTTCATGGCCAAGGGAGACGAGCTGTCGGCGGTTTTCGCATTAGTCGCGTGGGTGGTAGCGTTGGTCACTGATCTCCTGGACGGTCCAATCGCACGCCGAAGAGGAACGGTGACCGCGGCGAGCGGCACCTTCGATCACACGACCGATTTTCTATTCGTGACTTCCGGTTTGTTTGCCGGAGCCCTGCGCGGAGCGTTCCCCTTGGATCCTGCCTAGCCTAATCACGGCGGCCTTTGCTCAATACGTTATCGATTCCTACTGGCTTCACCGCCACAGCAAGCTCCGGGGAAGTAAGCTAGGCCGCTATAATGGCATCCTTTACTTCGTCCCGTCGATCATGGACATCCTGATCCGAATTGGATTTCGCTTTCTCGAGCCGTTGCTCACAATACTGGTTTGGTTATTGGTCCTGAGCACGCTGGTTTCGATGGCCCAACGCCTGATGTTCCGAGGCTTACCCGAACAGCTCCCGAGTCGCACGCCGGAGAAATAGCAGGCCCACGGCGGCGTTAAAGAAGATGAAGAAGTTGTGCATGACGAAGCCGAAGGCGGTCATCTGGCCAGGCCGATCCGGAAAGAGCAAAACCCAAAAAAGAATCGCAACCGAGTGCATCGGTCCGGGTGCAGCCGCACCAAAGAATATCACCGGCAAAATGCCCAGCATCTCTCCAAAACTGATCGTGCCTCCGAAAAGTCTCAAAGCCAGAGTATAGACGACCACGCCTACAAGTACCAGCGGCGCGCGCAACGCTATCACCACGGCGTATTGCCACACCTTTGCCATCCGCAGCGCCCGGAAGATGGGGCGGTCGCGCAGTGCAACTCCCGGTGCGATTCTTCCGCTAAAGAACAGGTAGAAAAGCGTGAAGAACACGGTGGCGCCCAAGGCGATCCAAGGAATGACATGGAACGCAGGCTGGAAACTATTCCAACGCAACAACACGCCCACGGTCGCCCACAGGATCAGGCTGTAAATTTCGCAGAAGGTGACCAGCAGCATGCTGGAGCCGACTTCCCAGCCCGGCACTCCATCTCGGCGATTCAGATAAACCGCAATGGCGCCCTTGCTGACTTGCTCGTTCACCAGCGAGAGAATGTACGCGCTCGCGCGAATCGGCAAAATATCGGAGTAGCGTATCTTGGCGTTGAACCAGTTGACCACGGTCCAGATCATCAGGCTGTCGAATATCACATAAAGGCAGCAGTAGGGAATCATGAGCGCCAGCCAATACAGCCAGTTCACGTTTTCAAAGCTTTTTGCCAGGTAAGTCAGCAGCCCGGTGCCTTCGGCCACGGCGGCGTGGTTGAGGCGGTTGTAGAGATAGGCGAAACAGGCCAGCGTGATCAGGAACGGCAAGAGCTTCTGCCAAGGCTTGGCTTTTTTTGCGCCCGCGTCGCGCGCCATTACCGTGGATTGGCTGGGCTGAGTCATTTTTTCACTCCTGACCTAAGCTCTTCTTGATCATCTCATCGATGCCGGTCAAGCGGATTCCCAATTCGCCCGCTGCGGGCTCGGAGTCCAGACGCGTATTGGCCGTGATCACTTCGACCACTTCTGGTGAAAATCCGGGGCCTGAGACGCGCCTGCGAATGGCGAGGCCAAACGAAAGCAGCGCCTTTGGGATCGAGACTAATCCGCAATTCGTGTCCGAGCAAGCGAGCTGCTCGCTCAACCAGCTCTCGCTCCGGCAAAGAAACGGGGCCAACCAGGTCCAAAGTGCGATTCCTCGCTACCGAAGATTGGGTGGCAGCAATGGCCGCGCGCGCTAAGTCGTCCACATAGAGAGGCTGCTGAAAATGGCGCCCGCCGCCGATCAGCTTGGCTTTGGGACCGCGCGCATTTCGTGCAAGCGCTGCTGCGCCTTCGGTTGCAGGCCCGAGCAGGAGAGGAGCACGCAGTATTGTATAGCACAGGCCGGAAGTACGCACCACAACTTCTGCCTGTCCCTTGCTGCGATAGTAGCCGTTGGAAGATTTCTCGTCAGCCCCGGTGGCACTGACCAATACGAACTTCTCCACGGCCGCCCGCTGCGCGGCTTCTACGACCCTGCGAGTGGGCACAACGTTCGCTTGTTCATACGTCGAACCCGGACTCTCGACCAGAATTCCCGCCAGGTGAATGATCGCAGAAGCTCCTCGAAACGCCGCATCCAGACTGCCGGGGTCGTCGTAGGAAACTTTAGCCAGGCTGCTGCCCTCGCCCAGCAGGGGCCGAATCTCATCGGCGGCGCGATCGGAGCGGACCGCGGCTAGCAGCACGTTTGGGGGTACACCGGCTCCCGGCGCGCAACGTAATATTGCTTGGCCGGTGGCGCTATTGGCGCCGGTGATGACGATTCTCATAACTTCAACTAGCTGGACATGCGGAGCGCGGAGATGCTCCTAATTATCCAATACGCGCAACAGAACGATCGTCCCGCCCGGCGGCAGCTTCAAATCGGGGTATTTTTTGAATGTTGCCTCATGGACGGCTGCTTGCTCAGCCGGATCGGTCGCCAGGGCCAAAGTACGATCGTACAATTTATCTCCTATTTTGAGACGCACGTGGGGATCGCGTGCAACATCCTCGTTCCATCTCCGGCCGTGAGGATATGTGAGGCCTGCGGCATAAGAGGAAAACAGGTAAAGCTTCCCCTTATAGGAGACACAATCGATCGTCACCGAATGTGGAAGCAAATACCAGCTGTTGGTTTGAATCTGGATGTTTTGAATCTGGTCAGTGAAGGACCAGTCGGTCACCGGAGCCGTGGCCACCTCCCCTTTAAGCCATAAGCCGGGTCTTCGCGTGGTAGGTTCAAGGCCGGTGATTCGCGCCACGACCAGCAGCAGCACCAAGCCAATCAGGATTACTCCAACAACCTTCCACGAGGGTCTTCACGCTGGTCCCTGATTATCCTGCACGTGAAACAGAATTACGGTCGAAGTCGCCGGTATCTTTTGCTGAGGATATTTCTTCCTTTTGGCTGCGAGGACCTCTTGCCTCAAAGTCTCGTCAGTAACACGGGACAAAGTCCGATCGTACAATTGATTTCCAAGTTTGATCCGCACGTGGGGGTCGCGGGCTACGTCCTCGTTCCAGCTCCTGCCGTGCGGGTACACCAGCCCCTCACGATAGATCGAGGTCAGATAGAGCTGCCCCTGGTAGGAGACGCAATATGTGGTTACCGAGTGTGGAAGCAGATACCACGTACGGGTCTGAACATTCGCGGTTTCAATCTTGTCCGTGAACGACCAGTCTGCCACCGGCGTATTAACAAGATCCCCTTTGATCCATAAACCAGGCGTATTTCCATGAGGCCCAAAGCCGGTGATGCTTAGCAGGGCAAGCAGCAGCGCTAAGCCAATCACGATTACTCCAATAACCTTCAACAGCGTCTTCATACCGCCGCCTCCCTAACGATTCCCGCACGATGTTGCGGACCAGCACGGGAGCGGGTTCCCGCCGTTGAGTGTACAATAATTCAGTTACTGGAAGCTAGACTGGAATTCGGCTTTTACGTTCAGGAGCTCAGATGAAGACGTTAGCGAAAGTTGTAGGAGCAATCGTCGTTTGTTTGGTTTTGACCTTGGTGGTGCTGCGCGCCACCGGATTTGGCCCGATTGGGAATACGCCCGGTCCCGGGAATTATCCTGGGTTGTGGCTTAGTGGGAACGTGGTAACTACTCCCGTCACCGACTGGTCGTTTGTCTCCCAATATAAGACAGACAAGCTGGAGACGCGTACCTGGTACATGATTCCTCATTCGGTCACGACAGGGTACATTCTTCACAATGGCCAGCTATACATAACGTCGATGTTCCAGGCGGGAGTGCCTTTTCCGCAAGGCAAGAGCTGGGTTAGCAATGTGATGCGTGATCCGCATGTGCGCCTGAAGTTCGGAGACAATTTGTACGATTGCAAATTGTCACATGTCACCGATCCGAACGAAAGAGCGGCCGTGCTCGAGCAGAGAGCAAAACAGAACGCACAACTGCTGGCCTCAAATCCCAGCACTGGTCCGTATTTGCACTTGTTTCACGTACTGCCCGAGTAAATTGCTGCTTGCAGTGTTCGGTTCGTTAGCGTCGCTAGTTCAACGATGAAGGACTCCGTCACTTGGCTCTACCCTCCCATCGAGCCCTATAACACGGGTAAGCTGAAGGTCTCACCGGTCCACGAGATTTACTTCGAGGAAAGCGGGAAACCAACCGGAAAGCCGGTGATTTTTCTGCACGGCGGGCCAGGCGGTGGATCAGATCCCAAACAGCGCCGCTTCTTTAACCCCGAAAAGTATCGCATCGTGAATTTCGACCAGCGCGGATGTGGCAAGAGCACGCCCTATGCGTCTCTGGAAGCGAACACGACTTGGGACCTCGTCGCCGATATCGAGAAAATTCGCGACCATCTCGGCATTGAGCGCTGGCAGGTATTCGGCGGTTCCTGGGGCTCCACTCTGGCGCTTGCCTATTCCCAAACTCATCCCAATCGCGTCACAGAACTCGTCCTCCGCGGCATCTTCCTCCTCCGCAAACAGGAAATCGACTGGTTCTACCAACGTGGCGCCTCGGTCCTCTATCCGGACGCTTGGGAGCCGTACCTGGCCCACATCCCGGAGGCAGAGCGGGCTGATCTGCTCTCCGCCTACTACCGCCGCCTCACTAGCGATGACTCCGCCGTGCGGCTGGCCGCCGCGAAGATCTGGAGCGGTTGGGAGGGCGCCACCTCTAAGCTCCTACCTGATCCCGCCTTCGCGGGCCACTACGAGGAGGATGAATTCGCCCTCGCCTTCGCACGTATTGAGGCCCACTACTTCTTCCACAAGGGTTTTTTCGAGACCGACGACCAATTGCTGTGCAACGCCTCACGTATCCGCAGCATTCCCGGGGTGATAGTCCAGGGCCGTTACGACGTCGTCTGCCCCATGGAAAGTGCGTGGGCGCTTCACCGTGCTTGGCCGGAAGCCGACTTCATCATCACTCCGGACAGTGGCCACAGCGCTCTCGATCCGCCCAACAGCCGCGCCCTGGTCGCTGCGACGGATAAATTCGCGGGATAGCGTAAGCTCAGGGCAACTTGAAAGTCAGCATGTTCGGGCCCGCTGCGACCGCAATATACTGCTTGCCGCGGAACGTATAGCTGATTGCGGGCGCGCGAATCGGCGCGCCGGTCTGGAAATGCCATAGGACCTTTCCGGTGCGCGCGTCGAGCGCCATCATGTAGCCATCAGAATCGCCCGTGAAAACCAGGCCGCCGGCGGTGGCGAGCATACCTGAGGGGTTACTCATCAGTTCGTGTTTCCACTTCGACGGTTCCTGTCGCAGGGTCGACCGCGTTGACGGACCCAGATGTCGGCTCTTTCGGCACAGCGACGGCATCGCCAGCTTGATACTGCTTTCCTTCGACGTACTCCTGCTTTTGCACGTTGAACATCTGGCAGCCGTCGGTGGATCCGAAATAATACAGGCCGGTTTGCGGGCTGTAGGCGGTGGCAGACCAGTTATGGCCGCCGCCGAGCCCGGGGCACACCAGATTGCCTTCAGGGGTCGGCTCCTTGTTGGCGATCAGGATCGGCCGTCCGTCCGAGCCGATTCCGTCGGCCCAGTTCACTTTGGTGTACGCCTTCGCCGTAATGTACTTGCCGTTGGTGCGGTCCAGCAGATAATAAAACCCGTTGCGATTGGCTTGCGCCAAGGCTTTGATCTTCTTTCCATCCACCGTCGCATCCACCAGCACGGGGTCGGCCACGGCATCCCAATCGTGGACATCGTGCGGGGTGAACTGGAAATACCATTTCAGCTTGCCGGTGTCGGCGTCGATCGCGACTATGGCGCAAGTGTAGAGATTGTCACCCGGCCGCACATCGCCGTCCATATCCGGGCCAGGGTTGCCGATGCCCCAGTAAATCAGATTCAACTCGGGATCGTAGGTGCCGGTGATCCAGGTTGAGCCGCCACCAGTCTTAAACGAGTTGCCGCCCCAGGTTTCGATGCCTGGCTCTCCCGCGGTGGGAACGGTGTAGAAGCGCCAGCGGCGCTTGCCGGTGGCGGCGTCATACGCGTCGATATAGCCGCGAATTCCCCACTCGGCTCCGGCAGTGCCGACCACCACCATATCCTTGACGATCAGAGGAGCGGCAGTGTTCGAATAGCCCTTCTTGTAATCGTCGATAGTGGTTTCCCACAGCACTTTGCCGGTTTTGGCCTCGAGCGCCACCAGCGTGGACTGGATATTCACTTTGAACAGTCGGTCGCCCAGCATGGCGAAGCCTGCGATTTACCGTCCCGCAGCATAAACCCAAGCCCGAGGGAACGTAATCGGAATAGCTCCAGACTTTCCTGCCGGTCAACAGGTCGATGGCCCAGGCATTGTTCGACGGGCCGGTGAGGTACATCATGTCGCCGGCGACCAGCGGCGTGGTCTCGTTATTGCCGGGCACGCCTGTCGGAAGTATCCACGCCGGGGCGAGCTGCGCTACATTGCTAGTCGTAATTTGCGTCAGCGGGCTGTAGCGCCAACCGAAATAATTCTTGCCGTAGGAGAGCCAGGAGTTGGGATCCTGCTGCGCCTTCGTCAAGTCATCCGACGTCACTTGCGCCTGTGCCGCGAGCGAGACCGCTACCAGAATCCATCCGATTTTCCTCATTGGGAATTCGCCTCGCTTCGCGTTTTCACGATATATGCAACCAGGTCATTGAGTTCCGCATCGTTGAAGATCTTGCCGTAGTTATCGGGCATGGTCGAGCGCATTTCACGCGTGACTGAAGTTACCTCATCGCGCAAAAAGGTCCGCTCCGTTCCGGATTGATCCACCAGGCGTGCCGAGAAGTTATCCAGCCAGCGTTCGAGGCCTGTGATCTTCTTGATTATCGCGAGTAACCACCGTGATGATGCCATATCCGGGGGTGATGTCATCGTTCGGATCCACAATGGCCGTCTTCAGGTTCCCAGCGTTGCTGCGGCGACTGCCGCGAGCCAAGTCAGGGCCAAGTCTATTCCCTCGCGATCCAATCTGATGGCAACGTCCGCAATTGCCTTTGCCCCAAAACAACGCTTCGCCGGAGGCCGGATTTCCGTTCAGCACGGGCGCGACATGCTGACAGGGTTCGGACAAACGTAATCAGCCGCCAAATCTGATCGCTCCCCAAAGATTTGAAGGATGGCATCTCGGTTCCTCTGACGCCGTCCGAGATCACTCGGAACAGGTCTTCGTCCCGTCTGCCCGCTTTGAAATCACCGCGCGTCAGATCTGGCGGGCGCATTCCCTCGGCTTGCCCCTGGGCGCCCTCGCCGTTTCTGCCGTGGCAGGGGGCACACGAGACGCTAAACAATTTTTGGCCATCCGCGGCCGCCTGAGCGTTGCCGGCGAAAGGGTTTGTGCCTGCCTGTGCGAAACATACCGCCGGAGTCAGTAATATTGCAGCCCATGCCGATTTCGGCCAATGTTGGTGTCTCATAGAGGAGGTTTCAAAGCAATACGTTAGATTATCAAGTCCATTATCTTCATCCCGAGCCCATCGGCGCAAGAGCAGCTAACGCCGCCCAAGCCGCTGTAACGCGTCGACAGCCAGGCGGGCCGTTTCCGGGTCGTTGCTCTTGGAGGCTTCCCGCAATTGCTCAACAGCTTGCTCCATTTCGCCCTCCGCGGCCAGAACCGACGCCAGATCCAAGTGAATTCGCGCGAAATCGGGACGCAGGCCGATGGCTTTTCGGTACTCTGTCGCCGCTTCCGGTAATTGCCGCTTTTGCACTAACAAACGGCCGCGTAGGACGTGCGCTTCTGCCAAGCCCGGGTCGGCTTTCAAGGCGGCATCGGCCATTTCCTGAGCACGCTCGAGCTCGCCTGCGCTAGATAGCGCCGCACCGTATTCATACAAGTATGGAGCGAAATTGGGTCTGTAATAGTTGGCTTTTTGAAAATTGTAGAGGGATTCGGGAAATTGACCCTTTTCCGCCAGCGCCCGGCCAGCCAGATCCCACGCGGCGGCATCGTACGGATCGATGCGGAGCGCTTCTCGCAAGGCGTCTTGGGCGGCGCCCGATTGACCTGCGGCAGCCCGAGTAGCCGCCATGGTCGTGTAGGCGCCGGGCAGATCCGAATCGAGTTTGATGGTCTTTTCCAGCAGTTCCAATGCTTCCTTGAGCCGCCCTGATCCGGACGCCAAGGTGGCGAGCTGGTACCAGGGAGCCGCCTCGGACGGGTTGATCTGAACGGCCCTCCCCAGCACTTCACTAGCGCGAGTAGTGTCTCCGGACGCGCGCAATGCCTGAGCCAGCGCTTGCAACGCCTGCACAGATCGCGGTTTCAAGCGGATTGCGCGTTCATATGCGGCGGATGCCTTACGCGGCTCTCCACTGCTAAGCCAGCTGTTACCGAGTTGGATATACCACTCTGCTTCAGCCGGTTGTTGCGCGGCCAGCAGGCGGTCCAGTTCGACAACGCCGGCCCGCAAATTGTTCTGCATCAACACTTGCGCCAAGGCTAGATAAAGGGCGTCCGGACCGTTTCGGGGCAACGGCCGGAGGATCATAGGGGACCACTTCTCCGTGGTACTCCTCGGCCTCCGTGGGATGGCGTTCGGCGAGGTCGGCCAGCAGGTCGCGCGATGGCGGCCGTCGTTGGATCAGATGGTCCGTCATCACCACGTGAACTACATCCTCGGTCCTGCGCTTCGGCATGTGACAGGAGACGCAATCTTCGGCCCTTGGATGCGCGCCTCTCGAGACAAGCTCGCTAAAAGCAGCGGTGTGGCATTGGCGGCACACTTGAGAGTAATGGCGGATGGCTCCTTCGGGGCTTGGGACGCGATGCGGGTCGTGGCAGGTCTCGCAGGTCAGCGCTCCCTTACTTTCGCGAAAACAGACGGATTTTCTGAGCCGGTAGGCGGAACTGCCGACAATTTCAAACTTGTCGTCGTGTCCGGTGCCGGGCGCATGATCGAAGGACAGTTCGAAATCGGCCAGATGTTCACCCGGAACGAAGGAAAACGGTCCGCGATTGAAGCGCCGGATCGAGGGCAGGAAAGGCCGTGCTGGTGGTCTCCAGGTGACATTGGAGCATAGATCCATCGCAGCTTCGGCGCTCAGCCGGGCCGGATTCACGATGGTCGCGCGAATCTGGTCAGGAGTCGGCGCCTCGGCTGCCGGCGACGGCGACATGGGAGCCTCCGGGGCCATGACAGCGCTGGCAGTCGATGCCTTGCGGAAGGTCGCCGCTGAAGACCGGCTCAGCTCCGGGAGCCCCATTCCCGGGAGTCTGAGGATAACCGTTGTGGCAGAAAACGCATTCGTAAGGGACCAGCCGCCGGGTTGCTGGATGGCGCGAATCGAAGCCAGGGCTCATCCCCCAGCCACCACCCTTTTCCGCATACCAGCCAAGCGGCAACTCGATAAGGGTGCCGCGCATTGTGCGGTGAAGATAGGAGCGGGCGTGGTTGCCGGAACCTAGCACATAGTCGATGGTGAGTTCCTCAACGTTCGTCTCTTTACCGTCGAACCCAATTTGCCAGCGCCGTTGGTAATAAGTGCCGCCACGCTGGTCCATCGAGTAATGGGTATCTGAGACCGGGTGATAAAACTGGTTTTTGCTGGTATAATCCTCTACCGTATTGCCCGCCGAGGGACGAAAGAACGACCGTCCCATTCCCGTCTGTAGATAGTTGCGAGCGATCTCGGCGTGGCAACCGGCGCAGGCACTCGGGGCGACGAAACGGTTCGCGGGAGGGGCTGGGGCAGGCAGCCAGAGTGCTACCCGCCAGGGCCACCCAGCCATGATCCGAATGACTCGTCCGCGAAGTATTCTGGCCGATGCTTGGATCCCCGGTCAGATTCTCAGAATATCACTCGGAATCCGAACCGGAAGTATCGCTGATCGAGCAGGCGTCCCAAAGGATTCGTCGTGGTGATCGGCGCCGAACCCGTTCAGACTTTTCACCGACCCATCGGGATTGAACTGCGACGTTCGAGATATTCAAGTTGCCGGAAGTGGGTTGGCGAAGTGCGGTGTATTCGATAGATTGAATGACTCGGCGCGAGCCTGGAGGCTGAACGTTCGGTGATCCTGAATGTGCGGAAGATACTCATATCCAGGTTCGTGTTACCCGGGCCCGCGAAGTTGATCGAAGCCCGAGGTTCCGAAAACGGGCCCGGTCACCGGCGCATAGGCCGGCGGATTGAAGTACGACTGCCCGTTCAGGCCGCTGCCGCACTGTGCGGGCACGTTCGGCATTGATCAGGTTGGCGGCTGCGAATTACCGGGGCAATTGCACGAAGCGCAGCTGGAGATAACGGTGAATGGGGTCCCGGAATAGTGATTGAAGATCCCGTTCAGGCTCCAGCCACCCAGGACCGCGGCCCCGACGCCCTGAGTCACCATCGGCTTGCCTTTGCCGAACGGCAATTCATAGGCCGCGCTGACGACGAAATGGTGCGTGCGGTCCAGTGTACTGGTGTAGTAATCCCGGTTGATATACTGAGGGATCAGAACGAAAGAGTAGTGGTCGAGCAGCTGGAGTAGGTCTCTGCGATGTCCTTCGAATACGTGTAGGCGGCCTGGAAATGCAGACCCTTGGAAAACCGTTTGTTGAGCGTGGCCTGGAGCGAATTGTACTTATCGGCGCCCCACGGCAGCAGGGCTGGTAATGCCGGTGGAGTAATCGGGAATAAAGGCCAAAGGCTGGCTGGCAGTGCCGCCGCCGAGCTGGCCGTAATTCAGGTTTACCGCGAGTCTGCAAGTGAACGGCATGCGTCCCGACATAACCCAGTGACGCGAGCAAGTTGCCCGGGAGTTCTCTTTGCACCGTGAAGTTGTAGGACTGGAAATAGCCGCGGACGAAATTCTTCTTGCTGTTCACGCCGTCACGTTGCCCGTATTGGGGAGAATCGGGTAAACGCTGTTGGTCCCGGGCGCCGCGAGAATTTGCGGGAGACCCGTATGCAGTTGACCCACATAGGCTATACGGGTTCACGGCGATTTCGTCGAGTTGGACCTCGCCGGGATAGGCTTGCATCTGCGCGATCCCCATATGCTCCTGGTACGGAGACAGGGAATATCCCGCGCGGATCACGAATTTCTCCGTGGGCCGGTAGGCGATCCCGATGCTGGGAGCGAACAACCTTGTTCGAAACGTTGATGCCGCAGTCGATCGGAATCCCGCCCGCGCCGCATACCGACACCGTGGCATGCCTGCATGTTCAGAAAGTAGAGGCCATTGCCGGTGGTGCCCAGACCGCCCGGCGCTACCGAGGAGGGCTGGTTCATCACCGCATCCCTGGTGGGAACAGGGTAGTACTCCCAACGAACGCCGTAGTTCACCGTCAGTTTCGGGCTCACGTGCCATTGATCGCGCACGTAAGCGGCGAACTCCCACGTCCTCATCGTCAGATAGGGCTGCAGAACCTGTAGCCAATTCGTGCCTTCGTAGAAGTCACCCAACAGGAAGTCGCTCAAGGCATTGTAGGCGTTCGCGCCCGGGGCCGCCGTTCAGCATGGTGGCGGCGCCGGTAAAGGTGAACGTGTTGTTCCGGTCTTCAATGTGACGCGGGTGTTGGAAGCTGCAGGTCGAGCGCCGAAACGAATGGTGTGCGATCCCTTGATCTTGGTCGCGTTGGCCACGTACTCGTATATCGGCTGGATATATTCCAGCGCCGGATACGACGCGCCCATGGTGACGAAGTTGCTGATGGCGAAGTTCGGAACGCCGCCAGTCCAGGGCAGAGGGCCGTTGTTGGTGCCGGGAATTCCCAGCACGTCCAAGCCGTACCTGGTATTGGCCAGGTTCGGAAAAAGCAACTGGTGCGAGCTTGTTTTGCCCCACGTCGCGTCGATAACGAACGTCGGACTTACCACGTAACTTCCGGAGCCGGAAACCGCCAGCCCGGCGCCATGCTGCAGGTAGTTTCCGGCGCCGGCGTTGGCGAAGCGCGGAACTGCCGCCCAGAGTCTCGCCGTAAATCGGCTGCTGAAAGTTGTAATACGGCTGGTAGCCACAGCGTCCGGACAACCGCAGCTTGCTGGTAACGTTGTAGTCCAGCTTGGTGTCGATCTTGTGCAGGTTATAGACGTTGGGATCGTTGATGTAGAAGTTGTTGGCGACTGACCGCCGGGCCGCCGACATTGGTTGCCGGGATGTTCGGAATGATCTTCAGCGTAACCGGGTCGAACCGGCTCGTCGGAATGATGTTGCCCGGAAATGGCGTTTTACCCGTGCCGTTGGCGTTGCCCGTACGTAGGATCGTAAATAGGATTGCCGGAGAACCGCTCATATTGCCCGCCGAGTTGCGCGGGATTGGGGAAGCGAGAGAACCCCCGAATTGGCGTAGTGCGAGAAGTCGCCTTCATAACTGCCGAAGTAGAACAGCTTGTTCCGGATAATGTGGCCGCCCGACAAAGCCGCCGGAGTCGTTGTCTACGAGGTGAGGAGGTTTGTTCATCCCCGACGCGTTGGCGAAGAAGTTATTGGCCTCAAACGCGGAGTCGCATGTTGTACTCGTACGCTGCGCCGTGGGTCGCATTGGAGCCGCTCTTCAGCATCACGTTCACGGAAGCGCCGCCGGCAATTCCCTGTTCGGCATCGTTGGCGTTGGTCGCGACGTTGACGTTCTGGATGGCCTCCACCGAAGGCACATAGGACTGATAGCTCCTGGACCAGGGATTGATGCCATTGATGCCCTCGATACGGACGGTCGGCGCGGTTGTCCCCGATGCCGTTGAACGCGAACGATTCATGCCTTTCGAAGGATTATTGGTGCCGCCGGCGAGCTGCCCGCCGGGCGGCACTACGCCGGGAACCAACTCCAGCAGCCCCTCGTAGGTCCGGTTCGGCTGTGGCAGTTCCTGCAGAGCTTCGGTAGAAATCTCGGCGTGGACGTCGGCGCGCTCCGTCTGGAGCGCGGCGGCTGTGGCGGTGACCTCGACTCTCTCCGTGATAGCGCCGACCTGGAGCTGCGCATCGACGCGAACCACGTTATTCTGGTTCACCAGGATGTCCGCGGCGACAAAGGTGCGGAATCCTTCCCGGGTGACCTCGACCCGGTACGTGCCCGGTGTCACGGTGGAGATTGTGTAGGCGCCGACGTCATTGGTCGACGGCAGCGCGAGTATCGTTCGTCTGTGTCAGGGTGATTTTGACGGTTGCGCCGACAATGGCTCCCGCCGCTGGCGTCGGTAACGTTGCCAACGATCGAGCCGAAGACCACTTGGGCGTTGGCTGGCCGATAGCAGACCGCCAGACTCAGGGCGAGGGTCAATACGGCCCACAACGGGAGCCGCCAATTAACGGCACGATTGTATCGTGTGTATCGAGACCCCTGCAGCGGGGTCGAGAGTCCGGACATGGAATCCCCCTTTACTTCACCGCTAAAACTGCTGTACCAGTACTGAACGATTATACATTGATGACGGGATGGTGCAAATAGTTTTTTTTCCGGTCATGCTGGTCGCGTGGACGAATTCCGACCCGCGTGTTGGGACACTTCGCGGGATGGGCCGCGTTCGGTCTTCTAGCCTACAAAGCGAATGCTTCCCGGAGACCTCAAACGAAATCGATACGGAAGATCCAGCCGGCCGTCGGGCTGTCGTTCACAGGCCAGTTCGGATGGATGCCAGCATCGCAACTGACGAGTGCACCGTCGTGCATTGCAAGCCCGTGGGGATCGCAGGAGTTCGGCTCGAAATCCGCCGTCTCCAACACGCGGCCGGTTGCGGCCTCGTACTTGACGAGCCCAGGACGGTAATCGGAATAGTGCTTACAATCGTTGCCGATGATCTGCCAGATGGCACCGTTGTCCCAGCCGATAGCGTGATACCGCGGTTTCTCCGGAGATTGATAGAACGGAATCATAAATTCCGGCTCCCAGGAGTTCGGATCGACACGGAGGATTGCCCGCAGCCGCAGTGATGCAATCCAGAGCTTGCCGTCCTGCCACAAGATGCCATGACAGCCGCCTCCGTTATCAGGCGGCCCGAGAGGAATCTGCCGGTGGCTCACTTGCTTCGAGTTCATGTCCACCTGGAAAACGCCTTCGGGTGCTGCATTGGCGCCCATCCAAACGTACCCGCCACCCACGGCCATGCCGCTGGTGTTGCGGGACTGGGTTGCCACGGTCTTCAGCACTTTCCCTTTCCAGTCCACTAGCCAGGCGTGTTCGGTCAGGTCCTTCGGCTCCGGCAGGTGATAATTAGCGGCCGCCTGCCCGGTTTCTTTTTGCTCGCCAATCCACAGGCCCTCTTTGGTGACGGCAATCGCGTTCGGGTATCCGTCGGGGCTCTTAAACAGCTTGGTTGTTTTCACGATCCGCGAGGGAACTTTGCGATTCTCTGCGGAGGCCCCACGGTCAGCCCGCGTGGGAACTGCGGAACCATCCTGCGCGAACGCTTTGCGGACGGCACCCAGGCCTATGCCGACCCCCATAGTGGCAGTGAGAAATTCCCGTTTGCTCATATTCTCCATAACATTTCCTTTCTGCGGCGAAAAGACTGTCGCGCCGCGCAAACTAGCGTTCTTAAATTCTACGCCTACAATGATCAGAGCGACAGGTCGGCCGGGTCGAACTCTCGTTGAGTGCCTCCACAGCGGCATGATCTGAAGGTGCGGGTTGACTGTCCGGCGCTAATGCGAGAGTCTCTATTGGAGGGAGGATGAGTGATGCCAGGTGGACGTCGAATGACCAGTTCTTTGGTAGTGGCAATGATAGCGGCTGGATTTGCAGGGTGGAGGACGTACGCGGCCTCTTCTGATGCGCAGCCGACCAACGATGCGCCCAATCCGTATCGAACGATTGAGCACTGGGCCAAGCTGCCGGATGGAAGAAAGATGGGATCGACCAGCGCGGTCGACATCGATAGAGACGGGAAATCCGTTTGGATTGCGGAGCGCTGCGGCGCCAACAGTTGCCTTGACCGTGCTACTGGCCAGATCAAAAATATCGACACGGTTCTCAAGCTCGACACTGATGGCAACGTGCTGAAGAGCTTCGGTGCCGGCATGTTCATTGCACCCCATGGCATTTATGTCGACAAAGATGACAACATTTGGATCACGGACTACCAGGACAACGCGCCGCCGCCGGAGGGTGGCCGCGGTCGTGGGGCAGGCCGCGGCGCTCCCCCGTCCGGGCCAATCGGTCCTCGGCCTGGCGCAACCAAGGGCAACCAGGTGTTCAAGTTCAGCAGCGACGGAAAATTGCTGATGACGATAGGTAAGCCCGGCGGGGCTGCCGAGCCGGAGTGCTGCTACGCACCGAACGATGTAATTGTCGCCAAGAACGGCGATATTTTCATCTCCGAAGGTCACGGAGCGGGCAACAATATCGTGTTCAAATTCAGCAAAGACGGAAAACTCATTAAGAGTTGGGGAAAACTCGGGACCGGGCCTGGTGAGTTCGATCAGCCACACTCGCTGGCATTCGATTCAAAAGGACGTCTCTATGTCGCCGACCGGAATAACAACCGGATTCAGGTCTTCGACCAGGATGGCAAGTTCATTTCCGAAATGCGGCAGTTCAGCCGGCCAAGCGGACTCTTCATCGACAAGCACGATAACATCTATGCCGCGGATTCGGAATCGGAGTCGGTCTCCAGAAATCACGACGGCTGGAAGCGCGGCATCCGGATGGGCAGCCTGAAAGACGGCAAGGTGACGGCTTTCATCCCTGATCCGGTCGAAAAGGCCAACTGGGACGAGCGCAGCCGAAGGCGTAGCTGTCGACGCGAAGGGCAATATCTACGGGGCTGAAGTGGGCCCGCAGGACATCAAGAAGTATGTGAAGAAATAGGCGCCGGGCGCGCGTCGATCCGGAAATTTCGGTACCGATAATGCCTGTCAACCGATGGACCGAGACCGCCCGAGCTCGCGACTGAGTATTGTTAACTTAGCAATAGAATGGTTTAAGTATGCTGATATTCATCCTCCTCGCCCTCGCCTTCCCTGCCTTCGCTCAAACGCCGCGCAGCGTTCAGGATGGCGTCTACACGCAGGCACAGGCCGACCGCGGCAAAGCTGCTTATACGCCGAACAATGCGCCAGCTGCCATGGCGCCGGATTGAGCGGTGGCCAGGAGACGCCTGCGCTCACCGGCGGCCCGTTCCTGGCGAAATGGCAGAATCGTTCGGTCGATGAATTCTTCGAAAGCATTCGCGCATCGATGCCTGTAGAGCGGCCGGGATCATTGAGCCGGCGAGAAATACTCTGACATTCTGGCGTATATGCTCGCTAATAATGAGTTCCCCACCGGCAGCGCTGAGCTCAGCACTCAAAGCGAGGCGCTCAGGCAGATCAGTTTCCAGCCACGTAGTGCGTCCGGAGCGCAGACTGCGTCCATCGGTCAAGCTACCGCAGGAGCCCTCCACGTTCTAATGCCTCGAACGCTCCAGCGGCGCCGGCGACGGTGGAAGGTCAGCCGATCGAGAGCCGTCCGCCGGAGAAAGAGCGACGACAAGCCCGCATTCCCCGAGCAGACCCGCGCACCCTATCACGCGTCGGCGCCCTTCCAGGTTACGACGCTGATCGACAATCTGCCCGCGCCGTGGAGCCTCGCGTTCCTGCCGGACGGGAAAGATTCTCCTCACCGAAAGGCTGCCCGGCAGCATACGCATTCTGGACACCAAGGGCATGCTCTCGGAGCCCGTGGCTGGTGTGGCCGACCTGGCGTCACCCGCCGCAAAGGACATTGGCCTGCTCGACGTGGTGCTGGATCCGCATTTTGCGACCAACCACCAGATCTTCTTCACGTTTTTCGATTACGTCGATGGCACGAACAGCAATACTTACGTCGCGCGGGCCCGGCTGGACGAAGCCAAGTGTGCCTTGAGCCGACGCGAAAGTCATCTTTCGAGCCCAGCCAGCGATGCCGTCCAAGAGGCTTGGCGGCAAGACCGGAGGCCGCATCGCGATTGCGCCGGATGGCAGTCTGTTCGTGACCGATCGGCGACCGGTCGGATTCGCCGCCGTGGGACGTCGCGCAGCGATTGGACAACGATCTCGGCAAAATCATTCACATCACGGCCGACGGCGCACCGGCGCCCGACAATCCGTTCCTCGGAAAACCGGGCGTTCTGCCGGAGATCTGGGCCTATGGCACGCGCAGCCAGGAAGGCCTGGCGTTCGATCCGAAAACCGGGCGCTTATGGGAGACCGAGCACGGTCCTCGCGGCGGCGACGAGTTGAACATCATCGAGAAGGGCAAGAATTACGGATGGCCGGTCATCGTCCACGGCATCGACTATCCGGGTACCGCGATCGGCGAAGGCATCACGCACAAGGAAGGCATGGAGGAGCCGGTGTATTACTGGGATCCGGTGATCGCGCCCTCGGGCCTCGCTTTCTATACCGGCAATCTGTTTCCGCAGTGGCAGGGCAGCGTCTTCGTCGGCGGCCTGCGCGGCATGATGCTGGATCGGCTCACGATCGTGAACGACAAGGTCGTGGCGGAAGAACCGCTGCTGACGGATTTGCACGCCCGGATCCGGGACGTGCGCGTCGGGCCCGACGGCGCCGTCTATGTATTGACCGATAGCGGCACGCCCTCGATGCAGTACGGTACTCCCCTGACAAGCAAGCTGTTGAAACTCACGCCCAAATAGACGCGTCTGCACGTCCTTCGCTTATCTGGCGTGCTGGAAGTTGCTGCAATGAAGTTTCGTGATATGTTATCCAAACGTGGTCCCCGGAACAAAACAACAACGGATTGCACCGACGCCACCGTTAGCTGGTGAGTCTCGGCCAACCCACGTCCGTCACGTAATCCTCGCACTGACGGTTGCTGCCTACGTAATCACATACATGGATCGCGTGGTCATCTCTACCGCCGTTCCTTCGATTCAGAAGGAATTCGGTTTTTCGATTGTCACGATGGGGTGGATTCTTGGATCGTTTCAATGGGCCTATGCTCTGTTTCAAATACCCGGAGGTTGGTTTGGGGATCGGGTCGGCCCGCGGCGCGCGCTTTCCCTCATCGTGATCTGGTGGTCGCTATTCACCAGCGCCACCACGCTAGCCTGGAACGCAATCTCCATGGCTGCGGTGCGCTTTCTTTTTGGAATGGGCGAGGCGGGAGCGTTTCCAATCGCCACCCGCTCATTGTCTCGATGGATGCTGCCGGCCGAGCGCGGTTTTTCGCAGGGCATTACACACGCTGGTTCACGCCTGGGAGCTGCCCTCACGCCGGCGCTCGTCGCATTCATCATTGCCGGCTATGGATGGCGAGCTCCGTTTGTCTGTTTCGGCATGGTTGGACTACTGTGGGCAATTGTCTGGTTCTGGTATTACCGCGACAGCCCCGGTGAGCACCATCGAGTGAATGCCGGCGAGCGCGAGCTGATTCAATCTGGTCTCGGTAGCGCATCGGTTGTTCACCGAACTGTCCCGTGGCGGCGAATCCTCTCCAGCCCACAAATGTGGATGATCTGCGCGATGTATTTTTGCTATGCCTACAATGTCAGCGTCTACCTGACCTGGTTTCCCAAATACCTCAGCGACCACCGCGGTTTCAGCCTTCAGAAAATGGGCCTTTATGCGAGTCTGCCGCTGCTCGCCGGCACGGTCGGTGATCTTTGTGGGGGTTGGATTTCCGACATTCTAGCCAGGCGGATCTTCGACATCAAGATGGCGCGTAGAGTGGTGGCCCTCACCGGTTTTCTGTTGGCGGCGGTGAGCATTGTGTTGGCATCCCTGACGGCGGATTCCATCAGGAGCGTTCTCTATTCCTGCCTGGCGATGTTGGGATTGGAACTGACCGTCGGAGTATCGTGGGCAATTACGATCGATATTGGCGGAGAATCTGCCGGATCGGTATCCGCGCTGATGAATACATTCGGCAACACCGGCGGCGCGATGGCTTCGGTTCTGACCGGTTACCTCGTAAAGTACTCCGGGATGGAATCTGCCCTTCCTGATAGTTTCCGGACTTTCGGTGGTGGCCGCCTTGCTGTTCACTCGGATCGATGCAGGCAAGCCTTTGATCACCCAAACTACTACGCAATGACGCTTTTCGCAAACTATATCAATGGTGAGTGGGTTTCCGGCGGTGAGACCTTCGACAACCGCAATCCCGCGAATACAGACGAAATTGTCGGACGTTTTTCGAGAGGCCGGCCGGCCGATGTAGCAGCCGCGGCCGAAGCGGCCGATCGGAGCGCTGCGGGATTGGTCGAACCTACCCGCGCCCGCGCGGGGCAACTACCTGTTTCGTGTCGCAGAAATTCTGGAGAGCCGGTTCGATGAAATCGCGGCCGACATGACCCGCGAGGAGGGCAAGACACTTCCCGAATCGAAGGGTGAAGTTCGCCGGTCGATCAATATATTTCGGTATTTTGCGGGCGAAGGCTCGCGCCTCTTCGGCATTCTCGCACCCTCCGAGCGGGCGAGAGTGCAAATGTTTGCCCTCCGCAAACCGATCGGCGGTGGTGGGCCTGGTGACCCCGTGGAATTTCCCCAGTGCGATTCCGGCCTGGAAGCTCGCGCCGGCGCTGATCTGCGGAAATACGGTAGTGGTGAAACCCGCATCAGCCGCACCGTTGAGCGCCTGGCGCCTGGTGGAAGCCTGTCATCTGGCCGGCGTTCCAAAGGGCGTAGTCAATTTCGTCTCCGGCTCGGGAGGTGAACTGGGAGCCGCACTGGTGGAGGCGGGGCCACTCAAAGCCGTATCGTTTACCGGCTCCTGCGAGATCGGGCAGTGGCTCCATCAGCGCGCCTCGGCTCGGCGTCTTCGCATCCAGTTAGAAATGGGTGGAAAGAATCCGACCATCGTACTGCGCGATTGCGATTTTACCGCCGCCGTCGAGAATACCGTAAATGCCGCGTTCTTTTCGACCGGACAAAAATGCACCGCAACCAGCCGTGTGATCGTCGAGGATTCGATCTACGACAAATTTGTCGAGGCCTTGGTGGAGCGGACTCGCAAGCTGAAGGTCGGCAACGGAATGGAAGCTGGAATCGACATCGGCCCGGCCGTGGACCAGGCGCAACTCGAGACCGATTTGAAATATATCGAGATCGGAAGGAAGGAATGCGGGGCCCCTCGCATTGGGGGCCATCGCCTGACGGGCGGCGCATTCGACAAGGGCTATTTCATCGAGCCCACGATTTTCGCCGGCGTCACTGCGAGCATGACGATCGCGCGTGAAGAGATTTTCGGTCCGGTGCTGGCGGTGATGCGTGCCAGCGATTTTGAGGATGCCATGGCATCGCTAACAACATTCCGTTCGGACTTGTCGGCGTCCATTCAAACAACGAATCTCTCGCGCGTGTTCGAGTTCATCCATCGCTCGGAAGCGGGCCTGCTGACCGTCAATCTTCCGAGCGCGGGCGTCGAGTATCAGCTTCCGTTCGGCGGAACAAAAGACTCCAGCTTTCGGACCCAAGGAGCAGGGGCCGGCGGCCATGGAATTCTACTGCGACTACAAGACCGTTTATCTCAAATACTAAATGCGACTTGGCCAGATCATTTGGAATGGCGCCGTGACTGCGGCGATTTTCGAAGGCGACGCAGGCGCGCCCGATTCCGGGCTCTTCACTCTATGAGGTGCTGTGCCGCGCGGAGCAGGAGGGCAAGCCGCTGGAGTCTCTGAGAAGGAGCTGGCACCGAAGGCTGCCGTCACTGCGACGCCGTTGATCCCCATTCATCCGCCGGAGGTGTGGGGCTGCGGCTGCACTTACGAATCGAGCGCGTCATTTCGCGACGCCGAGCACGGCACTCGCGAGGGATTCTACGCGCACGTGTATCGTGAGCACGCCCGGAAGTTTTCTTCAAAGGCACGGCGCGGGTGTGCGTGGGACCGGGCGAGGCAATCGGCATCCGGTCGGATTCACGATTCACCGCGCCCGGAGCCGGAACTGGCCGTGGTGCTGGGGAGCCGGGGCCGAATCCTCGGATACACGCTCGCCAATGATGTTTCGGCCTGGGATATCGAACGCCAGAATCCCCTGTACCTGACACAATCGAAAATCTACCAGGGAGCGTGCGCGTTCGGCCCGGTTTTCGTAACGCCGGATGAGCTGGGCGATATACGCGCGTTGCAGATTACCTGTCGCATCGACCGGGGGGGCCGGACCCTGTTCTCTGAGACAGTCGGAATCAACAAGCTTGGTCGCACGATCGACACACTGATCGAGTATCTGTTGCGCTGCAATCCAGCGCCCGCGGGCACGCTCCTCTTGACTGGCACGGGCATCATCGCAACTCAGGAAGCGGCGCTAGCGCCCGGTGATATCGTTGACCATTTCGATTCCGCAGATCGGGGAACTCAGTAACCCAGCGGCGATCGTGTAACGGCGTCCGTTATGAAACCTCGATATCCCAACCTAACCCAGGACGATCGGAGGGACGCGCATAAATGCCTTCGGGTCCGCGCGTGATGTGATTGTCTTCTTCAAACCTCTGGTATATCTCGTCGGGCCCACCTGGAGGCGGCATGAACATTTCCGCCCAGGGGCTATTCGGCGTGGCCAGAATGAAGTGAATGCGAATCGAACGCGCCGCCCGCGTGCGGAATCACCGGAATGTCATAGGCAGCGGCAAGCGCGGCGATCCTGCGCAGCTCGGTCAGACCGCCGCACCAGTGGACATCGGGCTGCCAGATGGCCGCGCCGCGATGGTCCAGCAATTGGCGAAAAGCATAGCGCGTATACTCATGCTCGCCGGTTGCGATGCGGGTCGATTTGATCGCGGCGCGCAGCCGGCCGAAGCCTTCGTAATCGCGCGGCTGCAGACACTCCTCCATCCAGTAAACGCGATAGGGCTCGACCATGCCGGCCATCTCGATGGTGTATTGCTCGTTCCACGCCATGTAGCAATCGAGCATGATGTCGCCATCCGGCCCGAGCAATTCGCGCGTCTTTTTTACCAGCTCTACATTCTTCTTCTGACCCTCCCGGCCGTCTGCTGGACCATACGGAATTGCGAGCTTCAATCGCTTGTAGCCGAATTTCAAATGCTGCTCGATGTCGTTGCCGGTGCAATAGGCGGGAATCCGACCCTTGGTGTCGCCGCCGAGCAGTTGGTAAACCGGAACATAGAGCGCTTTGCCGACCAGGTCCCACAAGGCAAGATCGACTCCGCTGATGGCATTGATCGCAATGCCGGCCTGCCCGTAGGGCATCGTGGACCGGTACAGGATATCCCAGATTCGTTCGATGTTGAACGGGTTTTGTCCGACCAGCAGCTTCACCAGGTGCTGTTCAATGACGGCGCCGCCGCCCGCGCCGCCAGTCCCATATCCCTTCACGCCCTTGTCAGTCGAGATCTCGACTGTGAATCCGTCGAACTTACCCGGGTCTGGGTTCCACAACGAACGCGTTGCCTTATACTCCGGGTAAATCGACATCGGATTCGCGACTTCAACGCCACCGGTCGACCATGAGCCTGGCGCGGGAGTATAGCTCGGAAGGGGACGTTTGGATCGCGTCTGAACGATGCGGACCCCGGTTATTTTCAAGTTGCTCTTCTCGGCTTGAAAAGCGAGGGCGGGAAGAGGGAGCGCGGAGGCTCCACTCAGTTTCAGACCAAGTTCGAGAAATGATCGGCGGTTCATTTCCACCTCTTTCGCCGATTGGTCAGCGCACCGTCACTTGGATGCACCGGAGGAAGATTCGGACGGCGAAACATTGATGGTCTCGGTCCAGGTAACCATCATCTCGTCCTCGCTCCGGTCTCCCCAGCGAATCGCTTTCGACGGCTCCGGATTCGCCGGGTTATTCGGACTGTTATCGTAATGGAACGTAACTTCCATCCGACTACCCTTCTCCATCAAGACGGCCTTGTCGAAGCGATACTGTAGCTGCCAGTTGAAATCGTAGCGCGGGACCACCAGGAGAATTTCGCGCTTGCCGTTGGTGTGAACCAACTCATAGGTCGCATCTTTGCCTCGGTAGTGCATATGCGGCGTGATCGCGACCAGCAACTTGTCCTGCTCTACGTCATAGCACCGCTTCACTTCGTGATTTCGAGCACCCGCGGGAATAAGAAAGAATCGATTCCGGAGATCCACGCGTCTTAACGGCTTTTCCGGCGGCCTGGTCACCAGGTAGAGCCCCACACTGGTCCGGTCAGTATCGGCCTGATCGACTTTGGCGTAGTGAATCTGAAACCGCAGCTTGGCTCCGGCCGGTATGTATTTCGCGGTGCTGCCGTCACCGAAGACGTCGAAATCGTCCGGTGGCTTGCCGGGCAGCATAGTGGCAAGCGATCCTTCCTCAAAGCCGCTCAGATTCGGAAGGTTAGCGTTGGCTGCGCAGGCGTCGTCAATCACCGGGGCATCATCACGAACACGTGTCAAGCCGTCTTCAATCTCGGCAAACCCGCCCAGAGCGGGTGCCCTACTGAACGCGGGTGGTTTGGTCTCTTGTTTCGCATCCTCCGCGCCTTCTGAGACGACGAAGACATGAACATGATGGACCAACCTGCGGTTTCCCGGCATGACCTGAGCCGCGCGAATCCACTTGCCTTCTGTGAAATTCGTGGGAACGGCAAAATCCTTGTACAAGTCCTTACCCGCCGGAACGCGGAAGTCCTGCCCGATATCGATCACCAGATCAGGTTTGCCCAACCGCCATCCTTCGGCGAACGCAGGGGGTGCGGGCAGATCCTTTGGATTTCCCTGGGCGACGCCTCCATCCACCCACGCTTTGATGGTCTCAATCTCCTGCTCTTTCAAACGGGTGTCATTGGAGAAATGACCATACCTGGGATCTGCAAACCAGGGCGGCATCTTGCGTGTCGCGACTGCTTCCCGAATCGCCTTCGCCCATGGCCGTGCCGACTGGTAATCGAGCAAGGACATCGGCGTGATCTCTCCTGGACGATGGCAACTTACACAGTTCTTATAAAAGATGGGGGCGACATCTTTTGTAAACGTCGGCCCTGCCACGGCAGATACGGCACAAAGGAGAGTTAGGCCGATCGACGAGTGCACTGGCATTCGTTTGGACCTCCGGTTGTGATCATTATCTGGGAATCCTGGGACTCCTCAGCTCGGTTAAAGTATACACCCGCCGTCATCGTTTCTGATGTTCTCAAGAATCTCGGTCATGCCTCCCAGAAATGTCGAAAATCCATTTCGGACGGCCCCCACGCTGGGACTCCCTTGTTGGTGCGTCAAAACCCATCCACCCATAGCTCCCCCTGGGGGTAACCACCCCATCAAATTCCTGTTTCGCCCTGCGCCCTTCGGCCAGCAACTGGAGTATCTCCCGTTCGCGCGGAGTAAGCTGCAACGGCGAATGTTGAGGGCTAATCGACTGCATTTGCGGATCGTTTCTGGAAATCACCCAGAACGGCGCTAGAGACCGATGCGGTGAAAAATGGCCGTCCGATCGCGAGCGTCTCGACGGTCGTAAGGCCCCTGCTATTAGCGTGCGTCATTCACGTAATCAACAAATCCATTCCTGTTAGCTGCCTGTTTTGCAGACGGACGCTGAACCATTGGCAATTTCTGAACGAATCTGGTTATCCGACAGTTTGACGCTAATAACCATAGCGGATACTCAGGGACATTCACCGCTGCTAAAGGAACAAGCCGTGGCCAATCTGTTGCTTATCGACGCTGGAGGGCTTTGGCATCGTTCATCGCGGGCGTGGTTCCAAGCGACGCGGCAGCCAGTTCCGATTTTTTGTACCTAGGCTCGCTGACGTAACCCTTCGCTTGGTTCTTGTTGATTTGGTTCACTACCAATTCGACGGGTTGCGGACGGTCGGAGAGGGTGAACATCAGCGGCTCATAAAGATTCACGTGCTTCTTTTCCAGTTGCCGGTCATCCACTACGAGAGTGAGATCGTAGTAACCCTGTTTGACGTTCACCTTTCGCAGCGAAAAGCTGAGTGGCCCCTCCGTGTGAAACTGCTTGGACTTGTCAATCTGAAACTCGTAGTAATTGCGCTCTCCGCGTTTCTGAAGTACGGCCAGTTCGTCATGAGTCTTGGCAATGAAACCGTCCAGCTCACCGCGGGTCGAATTCAGGCCATTCTGCAGTTCCTGGCGTGCCCGGCTGGTCTCGTCGCGAGTCGTGTTGATCTCCTTCTGCTGGTCGGCGAGTTTCATCTGCATTTGCCGCCAGCGTGCATCGTCGGCAGTCCGAACGGCCTTTGACGGGCTGGCAGTCGCCCGCAGCGGCAGCCGTTCCTGGACTCTGGGCGCCCGCAGTGGGACAGCGGACTGCGCGGGAATGAAACTCAGTTTCTCCGAAACCGATTGCAGTTGGTTTTGCAAGTGTCGCACTGACTCCACCAGGAACTCATTCGAGGCTGTGAGTTCCTGAGTGTGTCGCCGCTCATTTACCAGGCTGGCTAGGCTGTAGGCGGATACGCCGAGCAGGAGTACAACCAAAACAACCATACCGAGGCTCCCCAACCGACCCCTTACCGGGGATTCACAGTTCGCCATTTTATACCTCCGCGAGTCTTTTTCAGGAAGCAGGAGAAACGCGATTCGGTCACCACAAAGAAAGATCGATATCCGTCCGGAACTGAGAGCCGCTCCCCGCGAAGGCAGGATTACGGCACTCTCTATGTGGAATCTACCAAGGCTCCTTGCCGCCGGTCATCGCTCCGCGAGCGCGCAGGCAGGTTGCCCGAGATGCCATCTTGGTTCATTGAACGCGCTTTATGAACCCATTTATTTCGCTGGGCCTTGGACGCTGTTACCTTCGTGGGCGATCCTGCCTATATCCTAGAACCCGCTAGGAAATCCCCGCATCGCCCCAGCCGGCGATTCGAACTGATCCTCGGATTTGTAGTTCTTCACTTCGTTCAAGAAGACATGCACACGATTCCTCTGGATTTGAGTAGCTACGAGCTCTATGCGCCGAGAGCCGCCAGCAGCCGTGACCCAGACGGGCTTCTTCACGCTGATACGCATCTTTGCGGGCTTGGAACCCTCCTGCTTGACCAACAAATCCAGAATCTGTCGCCGAGAGTCTACGCCTCGGAGCGAGATACTCATAGGTCCGACTTTCTTGAACTTTCGAGAGGGCGTCAGAGTGAACTCGTGATTATGCGGGCGGAGTCGTGAGGGCTGCTCTTCTCTGGCGATCTTCCTTGTTATCTGGCTAGGCGGAGGATCCACGATGTTCCGGGGCATTGACGTTGGCGGCACACTGCGGCCATCAGATTTCCTAGCCACCGACCGGAGGCCGTTTCGACCCTGACCCAGCGAAGCTGGCATTGGATCTTGCGGCTTAATTTCGGGCGTGATAAGCGAAAAGCTCAAGGCGATGACGCTAACGAGGGCGATACTGACAGCGACGAGCGGTCCGCGAAACCGGACCCTCTTTCCTCGCGGTCCATCAGCTTGATGGTCCCGCTGAACAGTTGTGGAGCCCGCTGTCCTAAACCTATCCTGGTCGCGCTCAAACTCGGAATATTGCAACCTGGCTTCAATGTAGTTTTCAAATGCGGAACACTGTTCCACCGTCAATATGGTCATTCTTGGGGTTTCGTCTCCGGGGGAGATCGGTATCGGCACGCTCGAAGCAGCGGCCTTCACCAGTTCTGAGGCATATCTGTACTTGTTGTATGCAGCCCGCATCGAAAGCCAAAGCTCGTGTTGCGTGTCGCGCCGATCCATATGATGGGAATGTGGACGAGTTAAAGGCAACCTCGTCTCTTTCAAGCTGGCTACTAATGCAAGATGCGTGCTGCGACTCAGAGATTTATTTAAATTTGTTTGAGCAAAGCTAGGCCGGGAATTGCATCAAGCTTTTTTTCAATTGACATGGCACTCGCCGAAGCCAAATTGGGGGGTGTGGAACCAATTGACGGTCACTCGGGCCCTAGCCAGCGGACTTATCAAGAGTCACTCAGTCGCTGACACGAACAATCAGCCCAAGCCTTGCGGGCAAAGGACAGCTCAAAACCCTAAGCGAGGTGTAGCAACCCCTTCAGGAAACGTCGCGCGCCGGTCATGAAGTGTCCGAGATCAGAGCTAGTTCTGGGGGGAGACTTCGATCATGATCAACCGCCCGAGATTGCAGATCGGACCAGACGAGCGATCTTCAGCATTGGTACCCACAGGGTTGTGGGAAGGGGCTGGCGCAGCAGTTTGGTAAACAGCGAGCAGATCGATGCACGGTCGCGTCGTTAAAGCACCTGGGGCAATTTTTACAACCTATCAGGCAAAAGCCGCAGACGGTCAGCCCCAGGATGCAATCATCGTGCGTGAAATTGCGGTGCCGTGCAGCATGGTTCGCCTTTGCGGGCGTTGCACTCATTGCGAACGTCGAGATTCTTCACCGCATTACGGTGTGTACGTGTCCTTAGACTTCCCTTGTGATTGCTGGGCTAAGAGGCTTACTTGATCGCGTCCCATTCAAGACGCTCACACTCGCGGTTACGTTCGACTTGAAGACACGAGTGCAGCGACGATAGAGCAGCACACGTGGCAAAATATTCCCCGTCTTTCACCGGTCAGCAACATCGTGCCTAAGTGGTTGTGATTTATACGTGGGCGCGGAGCGGCCCTCAGTCGTATGGCCGGACGATGAGGAGAGTCTCTTGAAGAACAATCCAGAAGCAAGTAGGCTCGCGCAATTTCGGACCGCTGGAGTTCCGTGGAAAAAGTGGGGGCCATATCTGAGCGAGAGGCAGTGGGGTACGGTTCGGGAGGACTATAGCACCGACGGCAATGCCTGGAACTACTTTACTCACGACCAAGCACGGTCCCGGGCATATCGGTGGGGCGAGGACGGGCTTGCGGGCATCAGCGACGACCAACAAATGCTCTGTTTTGCCATCGCGCTGTGGAACGGCCGCGACCCGATCCTGAAGGAACGGCTGTTCGGTCTCACCAACACCGAAGGCAATCACGGTGAGGACGTCAAGGAGTACTACTTTTACCTCGACAACACCCCCACCCACTCATACATGAAGTACTTGTACAAATACCCCCAGTCCGCTTTTCCCTATGGTGACCTGGTTATGACGAACCGGGGCCGCACGCGCGCCGATCACGAATATGAACTGATGGACACGGGCGTCTTCGACTCAGACCGCTACTTTGACGTCTTCGTCGAATATGCCAAGAACAATCCGGACGATATCCTCATTCAGATCAGCGTCTGCAATCGTGGACGCGAAGCAGCTACGATCCACATTCTGCCGACTCTCTGGTTCCGCAATACTTGGACAGGCATCCCCGACGCACTGAAACCGACTATGGCTGAAATCGACGCGACGAGCGGCGTTCGCACGGTGGCGGCTTGCCACGAAAATCTCGGCGAAGTTTTCTTCTACTGCGAGGGAGATGTGCCCCTACTATTTACCGAGAACGAGACCAACAACGAGAGGCTCTTTGGTACTCCGAATGACAGCCCTTATGTCAAGGATGGCATCAACAATTATTTGGTGTGGCGCAATCAAGCCGCTCTCAACCCACATCAGAGAGGCACCAAGGTCTCCGCGCATTATGAGTTGACCGTCGGCGCCGGGAAAACCGCGACCGTCTGGGTACGCATGAGCAACCTAGCGCCTACGACCATCGGGGACCCATTCGGGAGCCAATTTGCCGGCGTCGTCCAGGCTCGCCGTCAGGATGCGGACGAGTTCTATAAGTCCATCACTCCCAGCGGCATCGGGGAAGACTCTGCATGCGTGATGCGCCAGGCTTTGGCCGGCATGCTGTGGACCAAACAGTATTTCGGACTTGATGTAGAGAAGTGGCTCCGCGAGCACGGTGCCGACCCGATTCGGACGGACGGCCAGACCGTGCGGAACCGCGAGTGGTTCCACATGGTTAACCATCACATCTTATCGATGCCTGACAAATGGGAATATCCGTGGTACGCCGCTTGGGATCTAGCCTTTCATGCCATCGCGCTCTCGACTGTGGATGTCGATTTCGCCAAAGAACAGCTCGACCTGCTGCTGCAAAATTCGTTTCTGCATCCAACCGGCCAGATCCCCGCGTACGAATGGAACTTTAGCGATGTGAATCCGCCGGTACACGCGTGGGCTACCATTTTCCTCTACAAAACGGAACAGGCGCTACACGGCCAGGGCGACTTGGAGTTCCTTAAGCGCTCCTTTCGCAAACTAATGTTGAACTTCTCCTGGTGGGTGAACCGCAAGGACCGCCTGGGCCAGAACGTGTTCGAGGGAGGCTTCCTTGGGCTTGACAACATCGGCGTTTTTGACCGCAGTGCGCCCATGCCCGGTGGCGGCCATTTGGAGCAAGCTGACGGAACAGCCTGGGTCTCCTTGTTCTGTCAGAACATGCTTGAGATCGCCATTGAGTTGGCAGCGAACGACTCCAGCTACATGGACATGGCGTCGAAGTTTGTGGACCATTTCCTGTGGATCGCCCGGGGGATGAATCGGGTTGGGCCGAACGGCATGTGGGATGAGGAGGATGGATTCTACTATGACGTTCTGCGCCTGCCCGACGGCACTGCAACGCGCCTCAAGGTCCGATCCGTGGTGGGCTTGTTGCCCCTCTGCGCCACGACAATTATCGAGCCCTGGCAACGTGAGCGGGTTCCGGAAGCCGTCACTGATTTGTTGGATCACTTGAGGCGGAGGCCCGATTTGCTTGAGAATATCCATCCGACGGGACCCGGATACTATGGCGTAGGGGGGCGCGGAATCGCTGCATTGGTCAATCCTGAGCGACTGCGCCGGATACTGGGGCGGATGCTGGACGAGAACGAGTTCGTGAGCCCTTACGGGATTCGCGCTTTGTCACGCTACCATACCGAGCATCCCTTTGTCTTGAAAGCGGCAGGCAAGGAGTACAAAGTAAACTATCTTCCTGCCGAATCGGACTCCGGAATGTTCGGGGGCAACTCCAATTGGCGTGGTCCGGTCTGGATGCCGGTGAACGCTCTCCTGATCCGCGCACTACTGAGCTTTTACTTATATTACGGCGACAATTTCCAAATTGAGTGTCCCACCCGATCGGGCAACTTTATGAATCTTTTCGAGGTCGCACGGGAGATCGCCGACCGGCTGACCAAGATCTTTTTGCGGGATGCCACGGGCCGGCGGCCAGTTTATGGGGGGACGCAGAAATTTCAAACCGATCCACTCTGGAAAGACTACCTGCTGTTCTACGAATATTTCCATGGCGACAACGGCGCCGGCTTGGGGGCCAGCCATCAGACGGGGTGGACGGGCGTCATCGGGAAACTGATCGAACTCTTTGGCCGACTCGACGCCCAGCAATTGCTGGCTGCCGGCCAAAGAGGTGTCGTTACCAGGGGAAAGGCACCCGCGGAGCGCCACTCGGGTGTTGCCGGCATGATCAGCAGTTGAGACCGGCGGCTTGATGTCGCTATGACGCTTAGCCGAGCGATAAAGCGAGGGACGATGACCAGCAAACTCCACCTGTCAAGCCGACCGTTTACACCTCCACGAGCAGCGGCCCTTGCTGGACTCATCTGAGGTTACGTCGTCCCTCTCTGCTTGACGTTCGGTGAGACTCTTTGGCCCGCTAAAAGATAGCGCTCAACCCATCTCACGCGCATCTTGGAACCTGAGGCTGATTCGGGGCTTCCGTCCAACCAATCTAGACCATCACTATTGGAGGTGAATTCTATGAGAGTACGCAAAAGACTAATTCTCGCGCTTGTTGCCGCTGTAGGTCTTCTAATTTTCGCCTCGGGCGCTTATGCACAACCTGTCACGGCGAGGAATCCGGTTCCAACTTTGGAAAACCTTCAGACTGGGCTACTGGAGATGATCAACCGGTTGCACCTAACTCATGCGCAGCATGAGCAAGTTGAGCGGATCATTGCAAATGAAACTATGCAGCTTGCGCTGACTCGCGGGAATCCCAATCTCTCGGTTGCAAAAATATTCGCCCAAGAGCATACCATTCGGATCCAGACGCGCAAACAGATCGCATCCATTTTGACCGCTCGCCAAACGGAGAAAGTCGCGAAGTGGATGATCCACGAAATGGAAGAACGTGAACGTTGGGGCGAAGACCATACGTCTTTCTTTTCGATACCAGCAACTTATTGATCGTTGAGGACATATTGCCATCTGAAATAGCCGAACGTAGTTCCGTCGATAGAATCCCAATCAGGAGCGACTGACGGCCGGGTGACATGTAAGGACGCCCGGTCTGCCTCGCTAGACGGAAGTTGTTCGAGACGCGAGGCTGGATACACGAGACGATGGCAACAAACGCAACGTCCGCGCCGGATGATCGCCACCCGGGAAGTTGGCCTCAGGGAACGGAGCTAAACCTTCGGGCATCGTGCTGATGCGGGTGCGTGCAGGGCCGTTATGGAAGTCGGTCCCAATCCCAATATCGGCGGAAACAATCCGAAATACATCGTCATCAAAAACTTGGAAGCGTAGTGCCCCAGCGCGACGCCACAAGCACTTTTGCCGATCTGCTGTGGACACCTCCAGGAATAGCCAGAGCCGTTCCGAGCGCTGCATTCACCAAAATTGACCGGCCGATCGAGCAATAGCCGAAGGCTGTTCCTCAGTCGGGCGCGCGTTCCTCTGCTGATTCGAGCGCGCCCGTTCTTCAGGTCTTATTCGGCCTACCTCCTAGACTTTCCGGTTTTATGGGGTTTGGCCTGGTGATTGCATTCCCGAGCGATTCGTACTGCCGGAGCGATGCGCACTGCCAGTGTGTACGACAGTCGTCCCGCTCCCGCCAGTGGCCCCCGCGGCGGCTCCAAATGCGGCACCAGCTGCCGCACCTTTCGCCACCGGGTGGGTGTTGTGTTGCTCCTCGGCGGGCGGCGGTGGCGGCGGTTGCTGCTCTGGTGGCGGTTGCTGCGCTGGTGGTGGTGTTTGCGATGACGCTTGCGGCACCATCGCAGTCGTGACGGCCAATGCCGTCCCAAGAAGTATGAGTGTTTTTAAGGCTTTCATTCGGCCTCCTAACTAGGTTAGGCTCCTCTGTTCCGGTAGCAATGCGCCCGGCGAGGCCACTATCCTACGCTGGTTATGATGCTTCCTGTTGTGGTGAGATGCATTGGCGGGACAATTCCACATAGAAGGTTGTTGCGCCTTGATAGGGCACTGCAAGAGCACACCAAAGCTGCAGGCGCATTGAAGCCTACGCTTGATTGTCAACGTTAGATGCCAATAATGAGGACATGAAAGCGCTGCAGCGGCGTTTTGGCGTAAATTGCGAGCAAGGCCCCTGGAAATTGGAGGTGCTGCAGCGATCCGGAACAGACGTAAGTGTTTCGCCTTCGTCGCGATGATTGAAAACGCGAGTCTTGCGGGTGCGACGCGCGCTGCTGATGGCCCATGAAAAGTGGGCGTATCCCGATAAGAGTACACTTTCTTACGGCCCCCTGCGTCAACGCTATTTAAGGTCACGATTCCGCTAAGAACCCTGCAGTGCTTTATCTTCTATCACGTGGTTGCAACGACGTGGTGGACTCGGTGGAGTTGTAGCCGTTAGATCGAAGTTTTAGGCCGGTCATTCTATTCTCTGATTCTTCAGCCGAACCATCGCTGCGCATGATTGCCACTAGAAGTCTTGTGTCCAAGTTGCTCGGAAGGCTTCGACGGCCGCCGAACACGTTTTTGCACGTTAGTTTAATCGCCTTTGTCTTCTTGGGTCCCGCCCTGACGAGGAGCTCCGAAGTCGGCCCAAGATGTGTCGAGAGCCACACTGGACAATGGTCTTCGCGTGGTCATCGTCCACAGCTCCCTGGCCCCCGTGGTGACTACGGTAGTGAATTACCTGGTTGGATCGAACGAAGCTCCACCCGGATTCCCGGGCACGGCTCATGCGCTTGAGCATATGATGTTCCGCGGCAGCCCGGGCTTGTCCACCGATCAGTTGGCCGACATCGGCGCTGCAATGGGGGGTGACTTCAACGCTGACACCCAGCAGTCCGTCACGCAGTTTTTTTTCACGGTACCGAAGCAAGACTTGGACGTGGCCCTGCATATCGAATCGATACGAATGAGGAACTTGCTCGTTACAGACGCCCTTTGGGATCATGAGCGCGGCGCCATTGAGCAGGAGGTCGCAGGCGATCTTTCAAATCCCGAGTACGTTTTCTATACAAAACTGCTGTCGAAGATGTTTCGGGGAAGTCCTTACGAGCACGATGCGTTGGGCACGCGGACATCCTTCGATGCGACCACGGGAGCCATGCTCAAGAAATTCCACGAGACGTGGTACGCGCCGAACAACGCGATTCTGGTAATCGCCGGTGACGTCGATCCTGCGACGACGATGGCCGAAGTGAAAGATCTGTTCGCCGCAATTCCAGCTAAGACGCTACCCGCGCGTCCGCAGGTCCAACTTGCACCGGTGAAGCCTGAGACTTTATACCTGACGACAGACCTGTCATACGGGCTTGCGGTGACTGCATTCCGTTGGCCCGGCTCGAATAGTCCCGACTTCGCAGCCGCGCAAGTTCTGGCCGACGTCCTCGGCAGCCAGCGCAGCAGCCTGTGCAATCTCGTGCCGCAAGGCAAAGCATTGAGCGCTCGGTTTTCGTTTGATAGCTTGCCCCAAGCGAGCTTGGCTTACGCACAGGCTTCGTTTCCAGCCGGCGGGGATGGCGTGACGCTACTCAGGCAAGTTCGCGAGGATCCTTGAAGAAATTGCGAAGAACGGAGTCCCTGCGGATTTGGTCAGCGCTGCAAAGCGGCACGAGGTCGCTGACGCGGAGTTCCAAAAGAATTCCATATCGGACCTCGCTCTACTTTGGTCAGATGCCTTGGCGCTGGAAGGACGGCAGTCTCCCAGCGACGACATTGAGGCGATTCAGAAGGTCACGCTCGAAGACGTACGCGACATGGCGCGCCGCCTTCTGAATCCGGAGGAATCGATTTCCGCAATTTTGACGCCACAATCCTCCGGACAGCCGATCTCATCGGCTACTTTCGGTGGATCCGAATCTTTTGCGGCCACGGAGAACGCGGCCGTTCCGCTTCCTGCCTGGGCGCAAAAGGTGAATCAGCTCTCTATCCCAGTTTCGACCGTGCATCCGAAAATGACAACACTGTCGAATGGATTGAAGCTGATTGTGCAGCCGGAGACAATCAGCGACACGATCAGCGTTTTCGGCTATATAGGAAGTGATTCTGATCTGGAGATCTCCGATGGTAAAGAAGGTGTCGATCAGGTGCTCGATGAGCTGCTTTCCTATGGCACTGTATCGTTGAATCGCGTGGGGTTTCAAAAAGCGCTGGACAACATCGGCGCCAACGAGTCCGCCGGCATGGATTTTTCACTCGAAGTGCTTGCCAACGATTTCGATCGCGGCGTTGCGCTGCTCGCCGAGAATGAATTACATCCGGCTCTGCCCGCTAGCGCGTTCAAAATCATCAAGCGTCAGTTTGCCGATAGCGTGGAGGGAGAACTTAAGAGTCCCGCCTATCTTACACAACAGGCCTTGCAATCGGCACTGCAGCCGAAAAACGATCCTGATCTGAGCCACGCCACGCCCGATAGTGTTTCCTCGCTATCCCTTGCCGACGTCCGCAATTACTACAAGCGCGTTTTTCGACCCGACCTTACTACAATCGTGGTCATCGGTAACGTCACACCCGCACGGGCTCGCGCGGTGATTGAACATAACTTCGGAACCTGGAAATCTCATGGCACGAAACGCAGCATGTTTCAGCCTCCGGTGCCGACTAACCAGCCATCGAACACAGAAGTGCCAAACGCCAGCCGCGTGCAAGCCGATGTCACTCTCGCGGAAACGGTGCCGGTGACCCGTTCCAACTCGGACTACTACACTTTGAATCTCGGAAGCCAAGTGTTGGGTGGAGCAATCTACGCGAGCCGGCTGTCTCGCGATCTTCGGGAGAATACCGGACTTGTATACTCTGTTTCCTCGACGCTCGAAGCGGATCCAACCGGGGCCTCATACATTATCAACTACGGGTGTGACCCTGGCAATGTGTCGCGCGCCCGTGCGATCGTCGAGCGCGATCTGAAGGAGATGCAGACGAGTATGGTTCCCGAGGAGAGGCTGAATCTGGCCAAGGTCGTACTGCTCCAGCAGATTCCCCTTTCAGAATCCAGTGTTGGAAGCATCGCGGAAGGTCTGATCTCGCGCACGACAAACGAACTTCCGCTGGATGAACCGGTCTTGGCAGCACATATGTACGTTAAGCTCACGCCGCGGCAGGTTCAAGCCGCATTTTCCAAGTGGATTCGTCCACACGACTTAGTACAGGTAACCGAAGGACCAAATCCAAAATGACTGCGTCCCAACCGGACGCATTCTCGATGGTCTGACCTCCGAGAAGGCCGATTTCAGCTTTGTGTCATCGACAAGACGGGAAAACAAACACCTTTTATTCGTACCGGCCATGCAGCCAGCGTTGATGTCTTTTACCAGCCATGGCGTCCGGCCAGGAGCGCGCAATGGCCGCGGACGAACCGGACAACTTTAAGAGATAGACGCAGATCGACGCAAGCGGAACGGAAGTGTTTTACACCATGTACGACGCCGCAACTTCCTATGATGCTTCGTGGTCCCCACGCAGGGAGGCCCGAAACAGAAGATATGCGACAAATTACGCCCTACTGAAAGTTTCCCCCGGGTGCAAAGCGGTTTCTCCCTACGCGATTGTCGTAGCCGACTGATGGGGGTTAGCCTGGTTGACGGCTTCGGGCACATCCTCTGGTGCTGAGGCCCTGGCGCAACTGACATCATGTCGGCCCCGTTCCGGGGCGCGACTAGCGTTCCCGAGCAGGAGTGGATCACAATCACCGCCCCCGGCAAACGTGAGTCAGGCGTTTTGGTCCCTGGATGGCGGCCTGGTTGATACGTCATCAACTCCTATGGTTCCTCTGGGCTGATGGCTCTCCGTCTCGACTGGAACGATCACCCCTTGGACCCTCCCTTCCGCGTTTTCGATTTCCCTGGACGTATTCACCCTCAAGGCAACTGGGACTTCCTGAGCGCCGTGCCCGGTCACTCCATCGGCGCGACGTCCGAGGTCAGCTTCAACCTCTGGATGATGAATCTGCCCAAGTAGAACGGGAGGAAATCCTCAAGGGCTCTTTCTTGGTCTCATCCCTCTGCTCAAGAAATCATCACCTTACCGAACAAGGTTCGGATTCAGCACCGTTTTCCCTCTACTCCAGCCCGTCTATTTGCGCATTCAACCAAAACCGGCAGCTGCCCTCCCTCCCGCTATCATTGATCGTTCAAGCTAAAATCGAAGCTACGCTCTTCGGGAGGTGGAAAATCATGCGAAAAGTGCTCCTGGCCGGCGCAATTCTGTTTGCGCCCGCATTGCTCCTGGCCGACTCGCACATGTTGCGGCATCCCTCTTATTCCAAAGGCAAGGTCACCTTCAGCTACCTCGGTGATATCTGGGTCGCCAACGAGGACGGCAGTGGCGTCACCCGAATCACCGACAACAAGGCGCGTGAGGTATTTCCGCGCTTTTCACCCGATGGCGCGATGATCGCATTCTCGTCGAACCGGGCGGGAAATTATGACGTGTATGTGGTGCAGTCCACAGGCGGCAAGCCGCGCCAGCTAACGTTCCACAGCGCGGACGACAACGTAGTGGGCTGGTCGCCCGACGGCAAGAAGATCATTTTTAGTTCCACGCGAGCCAAAGGCGCATTTCCCGCGATTGCGACGCTATTCGAAGTTTCGGTAGAGGGTGGCCTCGAGGAGCCGGTGCCCACTGACTGGGGTTACTCGGGCAGCTATTCGCCAGACGGCTCGAAGCTCGCCTTCATGCGACATCCGTCGGTTTGGTCGCGCAAGCACTATCGTGGTGCATACGCGGCCGATTTGTGGGTGATGGACGTCGCCTCGAAATCCTTTACGAAGCTCGGAGACCCCGATTACAGAGGCAACTATCTCTGGCCCATGTACGGCCGCAACGGTGAGATCTACTTCGTCGCCGACCGCCTTCCTAACGAGAAGAACATCAAGTACGGTGGGCCGGAGGTCATGAAGAGCGTCAACAACATCTGGAAGGTCTCCGACAAGGGTGGAACGCCGGTGCAGGTTACTCATCACGGCGACGGCAATTTGTTTTTTCCCAGTATCTCGGCCGATGGCCGGAACATCGTGTACGAGGACAACTTCGGTCTCTGGAAACTGGACACTGCGAGCGGCCAGAGCACCGAGATCCGCATCGACATCAAGTCCGATTCCAAGGAGAACGACGTCGAGCTTGCGACCATCAGCAGCCAGGCTGAATCGTTTCACCTTTCGCCCTCCAACAAGCGCGCCGCCGTCGCCGCACACGGAGAGATCTTCACCATCGCGATGGACCGCGGCGAACCGCAGCGCGTCTCGGAAACGCCCTGGCGCGAGCAGGAGCCGCACTGGTCACCCGATGGGAAATGGATCGCGTACGTCTCGGACCGCACGGGGCGCCAGGAGGTCTGGATAGGCGATGAGTTGGGTAAGACGCAGAAGAGATTGAGCGATGTGGATTGCGACAAGACTGCGCTCACGTGGGCTCCGGACTCGAAGACGATGCTGTGGTCAGGTTCGGACCACAGGCTGCGCCGCGTCGACATCGACACAGGCAACACCGACCTACTGGTTTCGAGCGACGGCGGCAACATCGCCTCGCCGCAGTTCTCTCCCGACGGCAAATTCATTTCCTACTCGAAGCCGGACGATCTCTTGCGGTCGCACGTGTGGATCAAGGATCTGGATTCGGGCGCCGAGCGCATGATCACGTCCACCGAGTTCCAGGTTTCAAGCGGAGCGAAGTGGACCGCGGATGGAAAGAAGCTTCTGGCCCTCGGCGGGCTGTCGGTTCCTGGAATCGCTTCCACTGCGCGCGGCACTACGCAGCTCTATAGCCATCGTCGCTAACGCGCGTAGACAAAAATCCGGACAATCGCGACGTCGATACTGAGGCCGAAGCGGAAGCAGCGTTGGCCGAGGCAAACGGTGGCCGCAGCGGGCGCGGAAGCCGGCGCGGCGTCCTGCGCCCAAAATCGAAGTCAAGATCGAATGGGATGGCATCGACCGCAGGGTGAAGAAGTTGACGAACATGCCCGGCGCCGTCCTGAATGTCGCGCCTGCGCCCGACAGCCGCATGTATGCGTTAGCTGCGATTGGCGGCGCTCCGGCCGGTGGTGAGAACGGGGCCGCAGGCGGCGGCCCCGCGTTGTATACGATTTCCGACGACGGGTCCCGGCTCACCAGGCTGAACTCGCCGACACCCGAACCAGGGCGTGGCGGCAGCGCTCCGGGCGGATCTGGTGGTTTCTCCGAACCTCAATGGGCCCGCGATAGCCGCTCGCTCTACTTCATGCAAAATGGATCGATCTATTCGATTGCGATACCGCTGACTCCAGCCGAAGATAACGCAGGAGCGGGCGTGACCACAGTCTCCGGCGGTCGTGGCGGACGCGGCGGCGTACCCGCAACCGGCACTGCCGCAGCCACAACCCTATCGCCCGTGCCGCGCCGAGTCGAGTTCACTGTCCGCATGCTGATCGACCGGCCAGCCGAGCGCAAACAGGTCTTCGACGAAGCCTGGCGCGTAATGAAGAATCGTTTCTACGATCCCAAGATGCACGGCGCGAACTGGGCCTCCGCCAAGGATACCTACGAGCCGATGCTCGCCAACATCGCGGACACTGAGGAGCTTCACAACCTGATCATGGAAATGATCGGCGAGCTTAACGCCTCGCATACCGGTATCACGGGCGGCGGTAGTCTACCCGGCGAACCTGCTGCGCCCGAGCGCATCCAGACCCGCTATCCCGGATTCACCATGGATCCTGACCCGTCCGGCTACTACAAACTCAGCTTCATCTACCGCAAGGGACCGGCCGATCATGATTACCTCAAACTCTCGCCGGGCGACTTTGTGCTGGCGGTGAATGGCAAGGATCTGAAGAGCAATCCGAATTATTGGGACCTCTTCAATGTTCTTCCAGGGAAGAAGTTCGATTTTCTGGTGAACTCGAAGCCAGTGGCCGACGGCGCATGGACGGTAACCATCGAGCCAGTCACGCCCCAAATACAGGCCAACCTCGACTACGATCGCTGGGTTGATAAACGCAAAGAGATGGTATCGAAGATTTCGAACGGGCAGATTGGCTATCTACACATTCGTGCCATGGACCCGCCGTCGCTTCAGAAATTTCAGGAGGACCTCATTGACAATCGCGGCAAGAAGGCGCTCATTATCGACGAGCGCTTTAACGGAGGCGGCGGAATCGATCAGGAGCTGCTCGAAGTTCTGAGTCAGCGCAAGGAGTACCAACGCACGCGCAGCCGTGACTCGCTCGAAGTGCCACGCCCGATCCAGGCCTTTTTTGGCCCGATGGTAGTGTTGCAGAATGAGCGCTCCGCTAGCGATGCCGAGATGTTCCCAGATGGTTTCCGCACGCTCGGACTCGGCAAGATTATCGGAACGCCTACCATGGGCGCGGTGATCGGCACCGGCGCGTTCGGGCTGCTGGATGGTTCGACCATCCGCACGCCGGGTTCGGCCGTGTTTACCTCGCACGGCGACAATATGGAGAACTACGGTGTGCAGCCGGACATCTTCGTCGACAACACACCCGGTGATTTCTTGGCCGGGCACGACCGGCAGATCGAGAAGGCGGCGGAAGTGCTGCAGTCTGAGATGAAATAACTGGTCTGCCTCAGTAAAGAGTATGTCCGTCCGAGCGAAAGGCGTCAAAAGCGCCAAAGGGCGCGAAGCTGACTTATCGGTCATCGCCGAGACCGCGGATCTCGTTGCCAGGCACCAGCCCCAGTGAAATTCGACGACTAGCAGGATTCCCGCTACCCCTTCATCTGAATTGATCTTCGCTGAATCTTATTTCGGGAACTCCTTACATACGTCCACTTCCGAGCCCCAGAAATCGACGCATTTGGCATGATTCATCGGGCCTTTTCCGACAATCTTGGCGATCATAAAGTCGGCAATCAGCTCGATCTCGCGCTGCTGCAGCGTGGCCGGCGGGTCAGGCATCCGTGTCTTGTACGATTTCAGGTCGGCCTGGCTCTTTCCGTAGCATCGCCCATCGCCGCTGTAAGCAAATTTGTCGAAGGCCGGCATTTGCGAGTTGAGCCGCCCACATTTGATGGTCAGGACCAGACCGGCGCGGTTGAGCTTGGTCTCCCGCAAGTTGGGGCCGTCGGGCATTTGGCTATCGGTCTTACGGCCGTCACCGGCCCAGCCGTGACACGTCTGGCAGTTGCCTTTTTGCTGATAGAGTCTCATGCCATCGGCAATGTCGGCCGCATCGAGCGGCTTTTGTTCCTGTTCCTGCGCTACAGCGCCGAAGGACACTGCCAGGATCCCGGCCGCAACTCGCCCTGACAGAAAAAGCAGCCGCATTGCGTGTTTGCGTCTGTTGGTCATGAACGCAGTATACATCGCCTTCATGGTGCGGCCTTGCCCTTCTTTTCCGCGGCTCTAGCAGCGGCGAGAATGCTCTCCATTGCATAGTTCCCTTCGTGGCAGGCGTACTCTTCCACTGGTTCATTGGTTCTTCGCATCGACATCTCTCCCCTCCACGGCTTGGTAAATGCACTGGGATCGTCGACCGCAAATTGATACAGGATGGTGTCAGGATCGGTGCGCGTCAGGCGCTCGGTGAGATGCATGGCTTCATCGGCTCCGTAAGCATTATCCGCGCCGAGAAAATTGGCCGTGTCGATCACCAGTGTGTCACCCTCCCAACGGCCGCGCGAATCTCCCATGTGGCCCCGCACATTTGAATCGACGTGCGGCCTCCCGTCCAGCGGAATGATCCGGACCTCGTGCATCATCTCCTGGAAAATCGCCACGTAGCCCGGGCTTTGAACGATCTGCAAGAAATTGTTGTTGGGCGTGGGAATCATAGGCAGATCGCGGGAGATGCAGCGGACCCGCAAAGGCAGATCCTGGGGGCCGTTCGGAACGCGCGGCGGCCTGGCAGCAGAAAGAGCGGCGGGAAGAAACCGCAAGCCTTCCGGGCCGATCCCGCCGGTCATGGCGGCTGGCTGCTGCTGCGCTTGAGGGGTAAGCGGCGGAATCTTCCCGTCCCGCGGATCCACGATCAGCGACGTGCGGCGTGTGGCTACGACAGTGGTTCCGCGGTCGCGCCAGGCTTCGTTGTAATTTCGCTGCAGGTCGGCCTGAGCCCCACCATCGCGGCGATCGCTGTTGCTTTCTTCGAGCGTGCGTTTTACGTATTCCACAGCTTCCTGCTCGGTTAGGAATTCCTTGCCGGCGAACTCCGGCGGGCGCTCCAGTGGCGTGAGCGTAGCCGTAGCCCAGGTTCCTTCGAAGTCCGGCTGCCCATCGGGCGTGCGTCGCGGGATCCAGTTCTTCGCAGTCGAGGTTTGCGCTGCGAGCTGGGCTGAGGCTAAGCCTATGATCCCCACCAGGGCGGGCATCGCGAAGAGCCAACATCGATAACTCATTCGTTCCTCCACAGAGGCCATGCACAGGCGGAGCCTGTATCTACTATAGGTATCACTGAAGTACGATTAATTAACAACTTCACGTTAAAGGATGGGACGGATGCATAGGGGTTGGCGCCAGTTCGTTATCGGTGCGGTACTGGGTTGCGCTTGCATGGCGCTGTGCGCCCAGGCACAGGATAAAGAAAAGACGGAAGCGAAAGTGGTGCTGACTACGGCGCCTCCTCCGCCTCCCGCGCCTCCTCCTCAAGCGGATTCCACCACCGAAGGCAGCGTGACCGTAGGTGGCCAGGCCATCGCCTATCGCGCCGTAGCAGGAACGCTCACCGTCGGCGCGACGGATCCCCAAGATGCAATGTTGGGCCTGGACGGGAGGATTCTGCCGGATGCGGGCGAGAAGCTACCGGACCCGTCGAAGCCCGAGGAAGCTCCGCCGACGTCGCGGATCTTCTATACCGCCTACTTCAAGAAGGGTGCTCCGGTTGAGACGCGGCCCGTGACGTTTCTCTACAACGGCGGCCCGGGATCGGCGACGATGTGGCTGCATATGGGGGCATTCGGACCACGCCGCGTGGTGACCACAGACACCCATCACGACACGGCGGCGCCTTACAAAATTACGAACAATGAATATAGTTTGCTCGATGCGAGCGACTTGGTGTTCATCGACGCTCCTGGAACCGGATTCAGCAGGATCATGGGCAAGGACAAAGAGAAGGCCTTTTGGGGCACCGATCAGGATGCGCACGCTTTTGAGCGCTTTATTCGCCGGTTTTTGACGAAATTTGATCGCTGGAATTCCCCCAAGTTTCTGTTGGGTGAAAGCTATGGAACTCCCCGCAGTGCGGTGCTGAGCGCGATGCTTCACAATGTCGACCTGAACGGTATTGTGTTGTTGTCGGCGATTTTGAGTTTTGACAACTCTGTAGATGGGCCGCGCTGGAATCCGGGCATCGAGCAACCCTATGCCCTGGCTCTGCCCACCTACGCTGCCAGCGCCTTCTATCATCACAAGCTGCCACAACAGCCTCCGGCGCTGGAGCCATTTCTGAAGACCGTAGAGAAATTCGCATTAGGCGAGTACATGTCGGCGCTGCTGGAGGGATCGGAACTCCCTGAGGCGAAGAAGCAGGCGGTAGCCGAGAAGCTTCACCAGTACACCGGCTTGCCCGTAGCCTACTTGCTGAAGGCGAACTTGCGCGTAAGCGGCGGTGCATTCTCGAAAACTTTGGCGGATCCGGAAGGAATGACCACCGGACGGCTGGACGCCCGCTATCAGGGGCCGGATTACAACCGTCTGAGCGAAGAGGCCGAATACGATCCGCAAAGCAATGCGCTCTTGTCTCCGTATACCACCGCAATCAATCACTACCTGCGAACAGAATTGAAGTACGGCGAAAATCAGACTTATAAACCGGCGCTTTATTTAGAGGGCGACCCGTCGTTTCTTCAGTGGGACCTCCGGCATCAGGCTCCGGGTGGACCGCCCGCGCAGTCCTCGGCTAATGGCACGAACGTCCTGCCGGACTTAGCCACGGCCATGAAGGCCAATCCGAAAATGAAGGTGCTGCTGGCCGGCGGATACTACGACTTGGCCACGCCCTTCTTTGAGGGTATTTACGAGATGCATCATCTGCCGATCCCCGATAGCCTGCAAGCGAACATTAGCTACCACCACTACGAAGCGGGTCACATGGTCTATGTAAATGAGGGAGTGCTCAAGCGGTTCCACGAAGATGTGGCTTCATTTATCCGGTCCGCGGCGTCGGCGAAGTAGCTATCGCCAAAGCAGCCAACGGCATCGTGTATAATCCACAAAATGCACTTGTGGACCGCTCGATTATTTTCTTTCGTCTGCCTGGTATCCGTGGCAATTCCGCAACTCTCCGGGGCTCCGGCTATCGCGAGCGTGGTGAACGCGGCCAGCAATATCGTGCCGCCTCTTCCCAATGCTCCCATCGCGCAGGGCGCTATTTTTGTCGTCTACGGCAGCGGCCTGGGTCCCGATAACATCAGCTTTGCTGCAGTTCCGTTCCAAGGCGCCAGCCTGAGCGGCACGTCGGTTTCAGTTACAGTTGGCGGCGCCACCAAGAGTGCGCTCATGTACTACACATCGGCGAGCCAAGTTGCCGCGCTGCTGCCATCCGACACGCCGGCGGGCTCTGGAACGTTTACGATCGCCTACAACGGCCAGACTAGCGGAACAGCCCCTATTACCGTGGTAACGAGCAATGTGGGCATCTTCACGGTGAATTCGACCGGCACCGGACCGGGAATCGTCACCTACCCCGATTACAGTCTGGTGTCATCCACCAAAGCGGCGAACTGCGGAGGGCCAAGCACTACTTGCGGCGCGGCCAATCCCGGCGACACGCTGATCCTGTGGGCGACGGGATTGGGGCCGGTCAGCGGAAGCGATGCCTCGGGCGCCGGCCTGGGCCAGAACATGCCGAATATTCCGTTGAAGCTGTGGCTGGGCGGAGTGCAAGCCACGGTGCTCTATCAAGGCCGGTCGGGCTGCTGCATTGGGGAGGACCAGATTGTTTTCACGGTGCCGGACAACGTCCCCCAAGGCTGCGCGGTACCGCTGGTGGTTCAGATCGCCACGAACAGCGGCACGGTTAGCAATAACACGGTTCTGCCGGTTGCCAAAGGTAGCCGCACCTGCGCTCTCGTCACTCCCGGAGTGTCGTCGGTGAACATCGCGCAATTGACCGGGACCATTCCACTCGGTCAGGTGGAGCTGGATCATTTTCTGAACAATTCCGGAACTGGATTCCAGGACTTCGGGCAGTTTAACTTTCTTACGTTCACCGTACCACCGGCGCTACAGCCATTCGCCGGGTCCTACCTGGACAACCTGCCGGTGGGCGCTTGTATCGCTATAGCCAATCACATTAAGGGTAATCCGGTGTTTGCAAATCTTGTACCGCTGGACGGCGGTTCCAGCTTCACTGTGAAAGGTCCGAACGGAACCATGACGGTTACCGCGGGAGACGGCGACATGCCATCGCTCAGCGTGGCGGGGACATTCTTGGTACCCGGTGATTATACGATCACCGGCACAGGAGGAAAGGACGTGGGCCCTTTCACCGCTAACATATCTATCCAGCCGTTCCCCACGCTTACCAGTCCGCTGAGCGCGAAGAACTTGACCGTGTCCCGATCCAAGGGCTTGACCGTTACCTGGAACGGAAATGGCTCGACCGGCCACGTTGAAATGCAACTGGTGAGCTACGCTGACACTACCAACAACACCATGGTGACCTGCGAAGCGCCTGCCAGCGCGGGAACCTTCACAATTCCCGACTATATGCTGTTGGCGCTTCCCAATGGCACCGGCACGGGCTTTTCCTTTCAGCCGGGGGATGGGCAGGGCGGGCCGGCAACGTCGACGTTGTTCACGGCCACTGGTGTGGCGGCCGGACTCGCTCAAACCTTTATCGACGGAGTCCAATTCACCGGGTTCACGGTTAGCAATTAGGCTCGGCAGCGCGAGAGTGGCAACACCTCAGATTCCCGCAAACCAGGAGTAGCCGGCCTCTGGAGATGACGACCCCAGGCCTTTGCCAATGTTCTTGAGAGAATCCGTGACCGTGATGTGCGAGAGGTATTTCACGCTCTTGTAGCCCAGCTGGCGTGCGACGCGCAGACGCAGCGGGGCGCCATGGCGCGTTGGGAGATCCTGCCCGTTCAGGCCGTAAGTCAAATACGTCTGCGGATGAAACGCGTCGGGCAGATCCAGGCTGTCCCAAGCCTCATCGAACGGATAGACAACCACGAACTTGGCTTGCGGGCTGATTCCTACGAAATTCAAAACGGTGGAAAGCTGAACTCCGGTCCACTCAGCAATGAAAGACCAGCCTTCTTCGCAAGCCTGGTGCGTGATCTGGGAGCTGGAAGGAAAGCGCTTGAGTTCGTCGATCGAAAAACTCGACGGGCGGGCGACCAGGCCATCCACTTTGAGCCGCCAATCGGCGAAGCCGCCGGCCAGCAGGCGCTCGAATGGCTCCGTCTTTGGAGGCTCGCCGCTGACCGGAATCACTTTGGAGATTTCGCTCCGGCTAAATTCCCGGGCCAGCGAATGATGCGACATCAGAACCCTCTGCGTGGCATAGGTGAGAGTTTCGCCGACGCCCCAAATTCCGCCGCTGTCGGGCGGGATAAGTCCATAACGGGACGCCAGGCGCGCCGAATAAGCCAGGCCGGCGGCTCCTGCTCCCAGGGCTAAACCGCGCGTGATGAGTCTGCGGCGGGAAAGTGGATCGCTCATGAGGGCTCCTTTCTCGAGGCCGCGCGGCCAGTGATCATGGCGCGCATGCGGCTGGAAAATCCGGCGACGATCACCATCGCGATGTGGACGAGAAGAAAAAGAAGGAGAAAGTCCGCCAGGAAAAAGTGCAGAGTGCGGGCCGTCTGGTGGCCTCCAAAGACGGTGACGAACTCTGGAAAGACCGAAGTGATGGCCGGCGACATAGCGAATCCCGTGATGATTAATAGCGGGAAGACCAAAAATATAACGGTCAGATAGGAGATCTTCTGAAGGACGTTATAGGATTCTTCTTCGACAGGACGCTCGAAGCGCAAATGATCCACAACGCTGGCGCGGAGGGAGCGCCACGAAAGATCGGCCTGGGCTGGGACGAGTTGATTCCGAAAGTGCTGCGTCAGGATACCGGACACTAAGTAAAGTAATCCCGCCAGGACGGCGATCCAAGCCGATTCGAAGTGCAGCGAGCGGCCCCAGCCGGACGGCCCACCCAGCATGGTTGGAAGCGGGAGATCGAAGAGAGAAGGCGTTCCGATGCCGCCCGTTTCGCCCCAATAGAAATGCGGATGCGCCAGGATAATGGCAAACCCGCTGACCACCAATCCAAAAAAACTGAGTGTGAAGATCCAGTGAGTAATTCGAACTAGTGCCGAATGACGGCGCGAGTCCAGAACTGAAGAAGTTTGGATTGCTAGTCGGGGAGCATACGCGGACTGAGCCATGGCCGGTGGCCTGAGAATAACACAGGGAGATGCGGCCGTGCATAAACTCCGCCGGCTCTGATAACGCAAAGCCAGCGGAGTTTAGGATACAGTTTCTAACTAACTTACTTGCCAACCACCAAAACGTGGAAGCTGTCCGGCAGAATTGGCGGACGGCCTTTCTTCTGGCCCGACTGAGCCTCGGGTGCAGGGCCGAATTCAGCGGCCAGCAAATACACCTTATGAGTCTTGGGATCGAGTGTCATGGTGCGTGCGCCGCGCTCAGTCTGCACGGTATCCACGGTATCGTATTTACCGTTTACCATTTTCACGATACTTAGCGTTCCGTCGCCGCCGTTCGAGCTGAAGGCCAGACCCGTGCCTGGATCGTAGGCCGCCGCATCGGGGCCCGGTCCGATAGCCGGTGTGGCGATCACTTTGAGCGTCGGAATATCCACCACGGCCATCATCTTGTTGGAGCACACCGAGAACAGCTTCTTGTTCTTTACATCGATCGCCAGTCCGCTGGGTTCTTCGCATGGTGCCAGCGACATATGGCGGGTGACGGCCGGCTTGGTGGCGTCGATTTCGACAATCTCGCTGGTGTCCTCAAGATTGACGAACACGTTTCCCGAGCCATCCACGGCGCAGAACTCCGGCTTTTGGCCGACCGGGAAAGTCTTAACGATCTCGTTGGTCTTGGCATCGATGGCCGTGGAATCATTGGACCGGCCGTTGAAGGTAAAGATGCGCTTAGTCTTGGGCTCGTAACAAATGGAATCCGGATTCATCCCGGTCTGCGGCTCGCCGGTTTTGGCGAGGGTTTTCAGATCGAAGATCGTGACGCTGTTGGATTGCCCATTGCTGATGAATCCCTTGCCGAGATCCGCATCGATCGCCACGCCGTGAACTCCGTGGAGCTGCGTGATTTGACCGACCGGTTTGCCCGATTCCGTGTCCACCACTTCGACGATGGTCCCGTGAGTAGCGTAAAGCCGATGAGCGGCGCTGTCGACCGCCACGTAATCCCAGCCGCCGGTGCCGCCAATCTTGATCTTGTTGAGGACCTTGTAGCCTTCCGCAGCGAAGGCCGCGCATGCGGCCCCGAGCACAACAACTACGGTTACTAACTTCTTCATGTGTTACTCCTTTTTGTCAAACTTTGTTGAGTCAAACTGTATCTCGACCGCCAATGTAGAAACGAACGGCCGGTGTCACCACCAGGGAAAGGACCATCGAGGCGAGGATTCCACCGATCACCGCAATGGCCAAAGGTTGCAGCATTTGAGAGCCGGCGCCTATCGCGAGCGCCAGCGGAAACATGCCGGCCACGGTGGCCAGCGCGGTCATCATGATGGGGCGCAGGCGGCGTTCACCGGCGCGGATCATGCTTTCTTCAGCAGGAATACCTTCCGCGCGAAACTTCTGGTCGGCATCGAGCAGCAGAATACCGTTCTTGGCGACGATCCCGATCACCATGATCAGTCCCATGAAAGACGACAGGTTGAACGTAGTCCTGGTGATCAGCAGCGCCAGGAAAACCCCGCAGGTGGAGAGCAGCGCCGACGACAGCACCGCAATCGGCGCGCCGAAATTACCAAATTCGAATAACAGCACCATGAACACCAGCACGATCGCCAGCGCCAGAACGAAAGCCAGGTCTTTGAAGGATTTCTGCTGTTCGGCGTACTGGCCGCCATATTCGACGCGAATCGTGGGAGGGATGTTCAGGTCGGCAACGGCCTTTTGGACCTTCGCCATCCCGTCGCCGAGATTGATATTCTCGAAGCGCGCGGTCACGCCCACGTCGCGCTGCAGGTTCTCGCGGACGATTTCGGTCTGGCCGGGAATCTCGGTCAGGGTTGCGAGCGATCCGATGGTCGCGGTCTTACCGGTCCCGCTGACCAGCAGGGTGTTGCGCATGGTGTCCACGGTCTTCCGCACCGCCGGAGGGAATTGCACGCGAATGGTATACGAACGGTCGTTGAGCACCACCGGGGGTGGCGCCGGTTCGCCTTGCAACATCGCGCTCGCATCCAGTTCCACTTCCTGCGGCGTAAATCCGGAGCGCGCGGTAGTGACCGGATCCACGTTAAACATGAGAGCCGTCCCGCTGATGTGATTTTCGATGCCGTCTTCCACATCCACTACGCCTGGGATCTTCTTGATGGTTCCCGCTACCAACGGCGCCCAGCGGCGCAGCAGGTCGGGTTCCTGCGAAAACAGCTTGATAACCACCGGTTCAGGCGCGCTGGTAAGATCGCCAATCATGTCCTGCAAAAGCTGCGGGAATTCCACGTCCAAGGTTGGCTCGGCGGCTTTAATCTTGCCTCGTACATCGGCGATCACTTCATCGCCGGTACGCTTCCGTTTACTTTTTAACTTGACGCTGATATCACCGGTATTGGCTTCGGTGACGGCAGCTAGGCCAAGCTGCAGACCGGTCCGCCGCGCGGTGCTTTCCACTTCCGGGGTATCGCGCAGGATCTTTTCGACATGGTTGATCACCCGGTTGGTTTCCCGGAGGGATGCGCCGGCGGGCATGATGTAGTCCACGATGAAGCCGCCTTCGTCCATGGCGGGCAGCAGGTCGGATCCGGTGTTCTTATAGCAGAAGTACGATCCAGCGATCAAAACGACAGTGAAGAGCACCAGCACAAACGGATGTTCCAGCGCAAAGCGCAGAGTTCGTTCGTACGAGTTCATCAGCCAGCCGGGCACGGAATCGTGCTTGGCCGCCGCCGCGGCATCGCGCCGTTTGTCGCGCAGGAAGTAATGGCTCAGCGTCGGAGTCCAGGTGAGCGCCAGCGCCAGCGAAGTAAGCAGCGCCATTCCTACGGTCACCGCCAGCGCCCGGAAGAAGACGCCGGTGACGCCAGTGATGGAAATCAGCGGTAGGAAGACCACGATCGGTGTAATGGTCGACCCTACCAAAGGTACGCGGATTTCGCGGATCGCACTGCGAATCGCTTCGGCGCGCGATTGCCCGGCGTCGCGATGCATCACGATATTCTCCACCACGACGATGGCATCGTCGATCACCAGTCCCACGGCCGCCGCCAGGCCGCCCAGCGTCATCAGGTTGAAGCTTTGGCCCATGATTCGCAGCGTGATGAACGTCACGCCGATGGTGGCGGGAATTACTAGACCAGCAACCAGCGATGTCCCCCAGTCGCGTAAAAACAGGACCATGATTAGCGATGCCAGAACCAAGCCCAGCAGAATGGCGTCGCGAACACTGCTGATCGAGTCCTTCACCAGTTCTGACTGGTCGTAGAAGGGCTGCAGATCGATGCCGCGAGGCAGATCCTTCTTCAGATTCTCGATTTCCGCGTGAACCGCGTTGGCCACTTCGACGGTGTTACTGTCGGGTTGGCGATAAACATTCAGCAGAACCGCGGGCTTGCCATTGGCTGTGACGACCGTGTAGACCGGCATCACCGAATCGCTCACGGTAGCCACATCGTTAATGTGCAATGGCGCGCCGGCGGGCGTGGTCTTAATAATGATATTGCCGATGTCGCCCACGGTTCGTGCCTGTCCGCTCATCAACGTCAGCGCCAGCTGGTGATTGGTTTCGATCAGCCCGGGTGAATCGATCATATTGCTGCGGCTGACCGCATCCAGGATGTTGGGAATTGTCACGCCGGCCTGGATCAGCTTGGCGGGATCGGGCTGAACCTTGAATTCCGGCACTTGCCCGCCCTGCACCACTACCGACGAAACTCCCGTGGCGCGGTTCATGCGCGGCTTGAGATCGTAGTTGGCCACTTCCCAGAGCGTGGTCTGCGAGATCTTATCCGAGGTCAAGCTGTAGCCCATGATCGGGAAGGCCGCAAACGTCAAACGATTGGCGGTGACTTTGGCGTTGGCCGGCAAGGTCTGCTGGACCCGCGCCAGCGCGGCGTTGACCAGTTCCAAAGTTTGGAACATGTCCACATTCCAGGTAAAGAACAGATCGATTTCGGCGGTGCCGCGACTGGTAATGGATGACAGATGGTCGAGCCCGGGAACAGTGTTGACCGCCTGTTCCAGGGGATTCGTCACCATGACCAGCATTTGATCGATCGGAAAGACTCCGGCATCCGCAGCCACCACAATGCGCGGAAAATCCGTGCTCGGGAATACCGAGACGGGAATCGTTAGCGCCAGATAAATGCCCACGGCCACCATCGTCAGGATGACGAAGATGATGGGTTTGCCATGCCGCGCGGTCCAGTGCGGCGTTTCGGTCTCCGAAGCGATGGGCGGAATGGTCGAAAGCTCGCTCATTTTCCCTTCGGCTTCGCCTCGTCTTTCTTTTGATCGTTGGCCTTGGCTTTCGGCTCGGGCGGAGCGTTGTCTTCGTCCTCGTCATCGGATTCTTCGACCGCGGTGGTGACGACCTTCACTTTGGCTTTATCGTCGAGACCTAATCCACCGACCACCACTACCTCTTCTCCGGGTGTAAGGCCAGCCAGGATTTGTACCTGATTACCTTCGCGCACGCCCAGCTTGACGGTCTTCCTACGCACCGTGGAGTCGGAGCCGACAGTCAATGCCGCGGTGCCTCCCTCTTCGCCCGGAAGTATTGCGGCCGCGGGAACCACGGTCGCAGCCTTGAACTCTTCAGCGACGATCACCGCATGCACGCTGGTCCCCGGCTTCAGTTGCTCGCCTGGATTGGGGATATCCACCCAGACTTGAACAGTCGTGGTGTTGGCGTCCGCTGCCGGGCTCACCACCTTCACCTTCCCGTCTACACCCTCGGCGTTGTCCGATTGCGTGATGACCACACGCTGGCCGACCTTCACCGCCGCGGCGTCGGCCTCGGGAACATTGATACGCGCGATCACGTGCGAAATGTCCATCACACTGATCAGGGGAGAGCCAGGATTGGCCATTTCTCCGGCGTTCAGTGGGCGATCGGAGATCACTCCGCCGATCGGACTGACGATTCGCGAATAAGCGACCTGAGCCTCCTGAGAATCGTAATGTGACTTAGCCGTCTGCACCTGTGCCGCCGCGCCCTTGATCTGTTCCTCCGTGGAGACGGACTGCAAAGCTTTCAAGTGCTCATCCGCGGATTTGAACTGGCTATTCGCCTGGCTGTAGGCCACTTGAGCATCGTCCACCAGCTTGCCCGCCAATGCTCCGTCCTTAAACAACTGTTGACGGCTGTCCACCACTTTCTTGGCTGCGTCGCGCGCCTCGCGGGCGGCGTCCAGATCGGTTTGCGCTTTGATCACGGCTTCAGGAACGGTCGCGCCTTGAGTAGCGCGAAAATTTGATTCGGCCTGATCCACTCCGCCTTTGCTCTCGGCTGCCGCCGCGACCAGATCGCGATTTTCCAGTACCGCTAGAAGCTGGCCTGCTTTCACATGGTCGCCCCGATTTACATAAAACTTCTGCACGGGCGCCGTGAGTTTGGGCATGACGTTGGCCTGGTCCAGCGGAAAAAGCGTGCCATCGCCGGCAATAGTGCGCCGGATGGTGTTCTGTGTCACCGCCGTGACCTGCACTGGCGCGGGCGCTTCGGCTTCCTTCTCTTCTTTCTTCGCGCAAGCCAAGAGAAGCAGCAGAAGGCCGGCGACTGGTAATATTTTTTTCCGCATTATCTAAAACACCCCCGTAAGGGTCTGCAGATTTCCCAACGCCACGCGGTAGCGCACCAAACCGTCATCATACGCATTCCGTGCCTGGGTCAGGGTGGTCTGGGCGTCCACCAGTTCTAATATAGTCGCCTCCCCAGCCTGGTACCGCAGCGTGTTCAGGCGCAGGCTTTCCGATGCCAGATCGACTGTCTGGCGCAGCAAGGCCACCTGCTCGCGAGCCGTTTGCGCCTCTGCAAAGAATCCGCGAAGATTTCTCAACAAGGTCCGCTGCGCCGTGCTCAAATCCAGATTAGCCTGCTCGCGCTTCAACTCCGCTTGTTTAACTTTGCTCCGCCGCACGCCCCAATCCCACAGCGGCAGGTTCAGGCTCGCCGTCACAAAATAACCGAGGTTTGGCATGGGGCCCAGCTCCTTGGCCGCGGCGACGGCGCTATGCAGCGCGAAAGCGTTGGCTTCAATGCCATAAACCGGGTCGAGCGTGATGGATGGCAGGAAGGCTTGGCGCGCGATAGCGATGTCCAGTTCGGTGCCATGCACCGCCGCCATCGCTTGAGCCAGTATAGGATTCTCCCGCCCGGCCATGGCTTCGACATCCGCCATCGGTGGCAGAGCCGGCGCAACATCCAGGTCATCCACAACCGAGAAGTTTTCATTGAAATCGCGGAACAGCAGCACCGCCAGATCCAGACGCGCGCTTTCCATCGCCAGCTTGGCCTCCTGGAAGGCCTGCTGTTGAGCGGCGTACTGGAGTTGAGACTTCACCACGTCGCTGTGCGCTACCTCCCGTCCGCGTTCCAGATCCTGGCTGATCTGAAGCGAGCGCTGGGCCTGATCGAGAGCTTGCTGGGCGGTGGCATACTTGCGCTGCGCCGCCACCAGTCCGTAATAAGCTTTGGCCACGGTGCCCGACAATCCACGGCGAGCGACCTCCGCCTTCGCCTTGGCCAGCGCGACGGCTGCATCCGCGCGCTTGACGCCAGTCCGCATAAAAGTACCGGGTGACAGATCCTGATGGACCGTAACCCAGTCCCGGTAGACGTGGACGCCGTCGTTTGTGACGAATCTTCCGGAAGCAAGTTTTCCGTTGCCCTGTGTCCCCAGGTATTCCGATCGCGCGCCAACCGTGGGAAGCACCGCCGCCCGCGCCTGCGCCCGATCCTCCTGGGCGATGGCGGCATCGTTCAGCGCCGACAGAAATGTCGGATCGTTCTTTTGCGCGAGATCCAATGCATCTTTCAAGGTCAGGGTCTGTGGCGCACCCTGGTTGACGTTGGGCGTGGCCTGGCGTTGTACGAAGGGCTGCTGGCCGATTTCCGTGGCGTCGTCCAGCGTCTGGCCGAAGCCTGGCAGCAATGACATGGCCAGGGCCAAGATCGCCTGAGCGGGGGTACGTAGTGCTGCGGGTTCCATTAGCAGTCGATCATACCAATGCAACCTTAAATTTTGCTTAAAACGATTCGCGAACGGAGACGGCCCGACCCTGGGAAAGATTCTAGTGATTAGGCGTGCATAGCCTTCGGCTTGGGCTGGGCATGGCCCAAAACCCCGTGCGGCCGATAGGGCTTTTCGAGCGCCGCGCTTTCTTCGTCACTCAGTTTCAGATCCACCGCGGCGATCAGTTCCTTGAGATGATGCGGCTTGGTGGCTCCGATGATCGGCGCGGTCACCCCCGGAGCCTGAAGAACCCACGCGCAGGCGACCTGCGCCAGCGAAACTCCCCGCCGGCTGGCGACCTCGGCCACTGCATCGACCACCGCGAAATCGTCGTCGCTGTAATACATCTCTTTGGCAAAGCCGTCCGTTTGGGAACGCGCAGTGGAGCCTCCATCGCGCTTGCGAGTCCCCGTCAAAAAACCGCGGGCCAGTGGACTCCAGGGGATTATCGCCAATCCCTGATCCATGCATAGTGGCATCATCTCGCGCTCGTCTTCGCGATAAACGAGGTTGTAATGGTTTTGCATAGCGACAAACCGGTGCCAGCGGTTCTCTTTAGCCGTGTATAACGCCTTGGACAACTGCCACGCCGCCATGCTGCTGGCGCCCAAATATCGCACCTTGCCGGCGCGAACTAGCGAATCGAGAGCATCCAGCGTCTCTTCGATCGGCGTTTTGGGGTCCCAGCGATGAATCTGATACAGGTCGATATAGTCCATCTGTAAGCGCCGAAGTGAGTTATCGCAAGCCTCGATAATATGCTTGCGGCTCAGGCCCCGCCGGTTGGGGCCTGCTCCCATGACACCGTGGACCTTGGTGGCCAGGATGATGTCGTCGCGGCTGGCCATCTCATTGAGGTACAGCCCTGTGATCTCTTCGCTCAAGCCGGCGGAATAAACATCGGCCGTATCGAAAAAGTTTATTCCCGCATCCAGCGCAATCTTAAAATGCTCGCGCGCGTCCTCCTTATTGACGTGCCATCCGCGAGTGCCCTGCGCCCACGCGGGCATCTCTCCGCCGCCGTAACTCATGCATCCCAAGCAAAGGCGAGATACCGTGATTCCTGTCTTTCCAAGGTTGGTAAACTTCATGTTCAAATCCTCCAGCCGCGCATCGAATCACTAGTTTAACGTAAGCTTTTGGTCGGGACATCGAATGGAACTCTATCGCTGGCTGCCGCCGGAGGGTCTAAAAATCCTGCTGGTCCTGTTTCTGTCCTTCCTCATCGGACTGGAGCGTGAGGAGCACAAAGGTGACGGCGAGCAGTTCACCTTCGGCGGCGTGCGCACTTTCCCGCTCATTGGACTGATCGGCTACGCGCTGGCGCTGTTGTCCGGCGATCAATTACTGCCCGTCACATTGGGCTTCGCGGTAGTGGGCGGCTTTCTGGTGCTGTCTTACTGGCACAAGTTGCAAGGCTCAACTCCGGCGGGCGTTACCACCGAGATGTCCGGATTGGCCACGTATTTGGTGGGCGCGCTGGTGTACCACGAACAATATTGGATCGCTACCACGCTCAGCGTCGCGGGCGTATTCTTGCTGGAACTGAAGACCGCGCTGGAGAGCCTGACCAAGCGAGTCCCCGGCGAAGAGATACTCACCTTTACCAAATTCCTGCTGCTGACGGCCGTGATCCTGCCTGTCCTACCGAACCAGGATTTCGGCCCGTTCCAGATCAACCCCTTCAAAACCTGGCTCGTGGTGGTGGCCGTGAGCGCGGTTTCCTATGGCAGTTACGTCATCGGCCGGCTTGCCAAAGGAAGCGGTGTCGTCCTGGCGGCTATTTTGGGCGGCGCATACTCGTCCACCGTCACCACGCTGGTTCTAGCGCGAAGAGCCGCCCGCGAGCATGAGCCGCATCTTTTCTCCGGTTGCACTTTGATCGCTTCCGGAATGATGTACCTGCGCCTGGCAGCGCTGCTGGGACTGTTCAACCGAGGCCTCTTTGTCGCGCTCGGGCCCTCCTTTGGCGGGCTGGCGGCCTTGGCCATCGGCATCGGCTGGCTCTGGTCGCGCCGAAAAGACTCCGAAACGCGCACAATTCGACGCGAATATGAGCCGAAAAACCCTCTGGAATTGCGCGTCGCGTTCACTTTTGCAGCTCTTTTTCTGGCGATGTTGGTGGCTACGCACTGGGCGATCGCTAATCTGGGCAAGACCGGAGTCTACTCCCTGGCAGCGATTATGGGGGTGGTGGACGTGGATCCGTTCATCCTGGGCATGACCCAATCCGGCGCAGCCTTGCAGGTCGCCGCCGGCGGAATTTTGATTGCCGCCGCCAGCAACAACCTCGCGAAGGGGATCTACGCATTCGTACTGTCGGATCGAACAACCGGCATTCAAAGCCTGTGTCTGTTGGTGGGATTGGCTGTGTTAGGTCTTGCACCGCTATTGTGGATATGATGTACTAGTATACTAGTACATCGAGGAGCCTTCATGCTGTTGGATATCCGCCATGGGTTCGTTTTGTTGAGGCGCGATGCGGGCGTCTCGACCCTCATTATCTTAGTGTTGGCATTGGGGATCGGTGGGAATGCCGCAATATTCACGCTACTGAAAGCGGCCTTTCTGGACCCCCTGCCCTATCGAGATGCCGGGCGGCTGGTCACCATAATGGAGAACAACGGGTGGATTCCGAGTACCGCCGAGTTCATCGAGATCCGCGCCCGCAGCCGCTTGTTCGACCAGATCGCATTTGCCGAGCACCGAGATATGGAGTTAGCGGGGCCGGGCGAGCCGGTTCGTGTTTTCGCTGCGCGGGTAACGGCATCGTTTTTTCCTCTGCTGGGCGTTGACGCATCGCTGGGGCGTACGCTTCTCGATGAGGAGAATCAGCCTGGACGCACTCCCGCGATGGTCCTTACCGACGCATTCTGGCGCTCGAAGCTGGGCGCGGACCCCGAGGCCATCGGGCGGACTCTTCGCCTGGATGGACAATCCGCAGTGGTGGTCGGGGTGCTCCCGCCGAAGTTCCATTTCGACTACCCGACGCTCCGCATACCGGAGCCGGTGGACGTCTACGTTTCGTATCCGCTGGAGCACGCCTATCCGATGTACGCCAGCGGAAGCGGCCGGGGCATTCCGGTGCGCGTGCTCGCTCGTCGGCGGGATGGTGTCACGCAGGCGCACGCGGAAGCCGAGCTCACCAGCATCGCAAACATCCTTACGCACGAACATCCTAAAGGGTTTCCGAGACCGAGCAGCTTTCGATTGGTGATACTTCCGCTTCGGGATGCCATCGTGGGAACGCAGCGCTCCCTGTTGTGGCTGTTGCTGGGCGGCACCGGCATATTACTGCTGATCGCATGTGCCAATACGGCGCAGCTATTGTTAGCGCGCTCATTGCGGCGGGGGCGAGAAATCGCGATTCGTGCCGCGCTGGGCGCCGGCCGGCCGCGCTTGATCCGCCAGTTTCTTTTGGAGGGCTTGGTCCTGGCGGCATGCGGAGGCTTGGCAGGAATTCTGATATCCGGCTGGATCGTGCGATTGCTGGTGGCTGTTCTTCCGGTGCGCAGTCCGCTCCTGGCATCCGCGCATCTGGATACCCGGGCAGTAGGGTTCACGCTAGGGATCTCCATACTTTCGGCCCTCATCTTCGCGACGATCCCCGCGGTGAAGGGCAGCCAGTGGACGCTGGGGCCGTCGCTGAATGCGCGCGCCAGCGGCGGCGAAGGAAATCGCTGGCGTTATGCGATGATCGCGATTGAGGCGGCGCTTTCCGTTTTCCTTCTCTGCGGAGCGGGGCTGGTGGTACAGAACCTGTGGACCCTGATTTCCGCACCCCTGGGCTTTGATCCACAACATGTGCTCGCGATGCGGCTGAAGCTCCCCTCGCCCCAACCGCAGAACTCGATCGATCCGAAAGCCGGCTTGGCGTTTCAACAGTATCTGGAAAAGATCGAAGCCATTCCGGGAGTCGAGTCTGCCGCCACGGTGACTGGTCCGCCGCTGCATCCAGCGCGAATCGGCAATGCCGAGCTGGCCGGCGCCAAGGAGCCCAACGGTGAAAACAAGGTCGTTTGGTCGGTGAATCACCTGGTCAGCCCGGATTACTTCCGTACGCTGCGGATTCCACTGCTGGCCGGCCGCACGTTTCGCAGAGACGATGCCGGGCCGCGAGTGAAGGTGGCGGTCGTCAATGAAGAATTCGCGCGCCGTTTTGGATACGGCCGGGACATCCTCGGAAAACAGTTGGACGAGCCGGGGGAGCCAATCACCATTATCGGGATGGTGGGCAATGTTCGCGCGCGGGGATTGCAAACCGATCCGTATCCCGAATTCTATCTATCGTCGCTGCAACTGGAATGGGTGAATGTCCATCTGGTGATCCGCTCGGCGCTGCCTCCAGCGCAGCTGGTGAAGATGGTGAAGGCGGCGATCCAATCCTCGAACTCCGATCAGGCCGTCTTTGGCGTCATGACTATGGACGACCTGATTTCCGACTCTGTGACCGAGCCGCGCTTCGATGCCTTCCTGATCGGCGCCTTCGCGCTACTCGCGATGGCGATGGCGGCGGCTGGAATGTTCAGCGTGATTTCGTGCCTGGTCTCGCAGCGCACCAGTGAGATTGCGATCCGCATGGCGCTCGGCGCCGAGCAGCGGAGCCATCGTCCGAACCATTCTTGGAAGTACCAGCCTCTGGGTAATGGCGGGACTGGCCGGCGGTGTGGGCCTGGGACTGGCGACCAGAAGGACTCTACGAACTCTTTCGAACGCCGCTGTGGAGGGCTCGCCCTGGATGTATGCCGGGGTGGTGCTGTTTTTCCTCGCGATGACACTGCTGGCGGCCTACCTGCCGGTGCGGCGCGGCACTCGTCTGGACCCCGCCGCGGCGTTACGCACCGATTGATCAGCTATCATTTTTGTATGCGTATTCTCCGTGCGATTACTCTATTTGCGGCTCTGCTGCCGCTGTCCGCAGCGATTACCGAGCCGGTCCATATTGCGGACGGGCTGGTTTCAGGAGTAGCGGGCTCAGACGACAACGTGCGCGTGTTCAAGGGCATTCCTTTTGCGGCTCCGCCAGTGGGCGAACTGCGTTGGCGTGCGCCGAAAGTTGCGCTGCGTTGGGAAGGAGTGCGCACCGCTGACAAGTTCTCCGACACCTGCATGCAAAGGCGTCCGCCGAACGCTGCCGAACGTCCGATGAGCGAAGACTGCCTGTATCTGAATGTTTACACGGCCGCGAAATCGGCCAGAGACCATCGTCCGGTGATGGTGTGGATTCATGGCGGCGCGCTGACCGGCGGCGCGGGCTCGCTCTACGACGGCGAAGCATTGGCCAAGAAGGGCGTGGTGCTGGTGACGGTCAACTATCGGCTGGGCGTGTTTGGTTTTTTCGCGAACCCGGAGCTGACCAAGGAGTCCGACCGTAACTCCTCGGGTAACTACGGCCTGCTGGACCAGATTGCGGCATTGGAGTGGGTGCAGAAGAACATAGCGGCGTTTGGCGGAGACCCCAAGCGGGTGACGATTTTCGGAGAATCGGCGGGGTCGTGGAGCGTTAACTATCTGGTGGCGACTCCGCTCGCGCACGGGCTGTTTCAACGGGCCATTGGCGAAAGCGGCGGCGAGTTCGCTCCCGCTCGTAAACTGGCAGACATGGAGCAGGCCGGCGTGAAGTTCGGCCAATCCATCGGCGCCGATTCACTGGCCGCGCTGCGCTCGAAGTCCGCCGACGATCTGCAGAAGGCCACTGGATTTGCAACCGCGGCGAACGTCGATGGTTGGCTGCTGCCCCAGGACGTCTACACGATTTTTTCTCAGGGCAAACAGAACGACGTGCCGTTGCTGATTGGATCGAACGCCGATGAAGGAACCATGTTCACGCCGGCCACGGTGAAGGCGGCGACGTTCCGCGAGACTGCGGCGAAGCGTTACGGTGCGGACGCCGATGCTTTTTTGAAACTGTATCCCTTCACCAACGACGAGGAAGCTTGGGCGGCGCAGGCAGCCAGCATGCGCGATCAGGTTTTCGGTTGGGAGATGCGAACCTGGGCACGGATGCAAACCAAAACGGGCAAGTCGAAAGTGTATCTTTACTTCTTCAGCCGCGTGCCTCCCGGCCAAAATCGGGCGAAGGGTGCCTACCACGGATCTGAGATCGCATACGTGTTCGGCAACCTGGAGGTCGCACCATTCGCGGTGAGCGCCGGCGGCGGGCCTCGGCCATGGCAGGATGTGGATCGTAAATTGGCCGATACCATGTCGTCGTACTGGGTGAATTTCGCGACCAGCGGCGATCCAAACGGCAAGGGCCTACCGAAATGGCCGGCTTATCGGGCAAAAGATGAAACGCTGATGGGCTTCGGGGACACTATTGAGGTGAAGCCGATACCCAACAAGGCCGCGCTCGACTTTCTGGATAGTTATATCGAACATCAGCGACGGGTTGGGGAGGCAAGAGCACAACAGTAGCTCTAGTCCGGCCAGAGGAGGTTTAAAATGTCGACCGTTGGGTTTCCCTCGCCAAAAGCAATGGAATCAGTGCCTGGGACCTCAAGAGCTGACAAGGACGCCAGGAACCTTGTGCTTTCGATACTGCGGGAGCCGGTGGTCGGGCGGATGAACTTCAGTGTTGGCCGCATCTCCATTACACCTGCCGACTACCAAAGAGTCGTGAAAGCTATCGAGGGCGGCGGCATCACGGTAAAGTCTGACGTCAGGCTAGATAATCAGGCATTCTACAACTCGGCTACGCACCGCTTAACGACCTCGCCGAAGTCGCAGGACCCCGGACTAATAATTCACGAGTGCACACATGCTATCTTCGACCTTCGGGCGATCATCACACACGTCGAGGTATCGAAGAGTCTGGCCTACGTCGCACAGTCGTTTTATGGGCGATTGAGCAATGGCCCCCAGGGCCGCTATGTGCTTGAACCAGATCCCGCGAATCCGATGAGCTGGGCGGCCTGGCAAATAATTTTCGATGAGTCGGCCCGGCTCGCCGAGATGCTCACAACGACGCCTAGTGTTTCCGAAGCCGAGGCCGCTGAGTTGTTCCGGGCCATCAGGAATACAACCTGGTACCGGTCGCGTATGGGACGACTGGAAATTAACGACGGAGTTGACGGGTTCTAGCCTGCTTAGCGATGGTCTAGCCGGGCCGTGGCTGCAAAGCGGCATCCGTGATAACCTTGCACCTATGCGCTGGCTAATTCTGCTCGCGGCTTCGGCCGTTTCCCTTTTCGCACAACTTGTCCCGCCGAATGATAGCGGGATCACGATGGGACATGTCCACCTATACGCCGCAGATCCGGATGCGCAAAAGAAGCTCTGGGTCGATATCCTGGGCGGACAAGTGACCCATTCGGGGACGCTCGAGCTTTTGAAGTTTCCCGGCATCCTTGTCGTGGTGGCGAAGGCCCGCAACCCAACTACCGGCGGCTCGGATGGATCGACTGTGAATCACTTCGGTTTCCTGGTGAAGAACTATGCGGACGTTAAGGCCAAGCTCACGGCTTCGAACGTCACCTTTACGATGGATCGGCCGGAGAACAAGCAGATGATCGCTCAATTTCCGGATGGCGTGAGAGTGGAGTTCACCGAAGACGCGAACTTAAAGGTCCCGATCGCGTTCCATCACATTCATGAGTACGCCACCGACCCGGAAGCCGTGCGCTCCTGGTATGTGAAGACTTTCGGCGCCAAGGCCGGCAAGCGCGGCGAGTTTGCGGCGGCCATGGTCCCCGGCGGAGAGGTGGATTTTCGCAAAGCCGACTCGGCCGCTGCTCCCACCAAAGGCCGTTCGCTCGATCATATCGGGTTCGAGGTGACGAATCTGGAAGCGTTCTGCAAAAAGTTGGAAGCCGAAGGCATGGCCTTCGATACAACCTATCGCGTGGTCCCGCAGTTGGACGGACTGAAGATCGCTTACATTCTGGATCCCATCGGAACGCGCATCGAGCTGACCGAGGGATTCGCGTCGAAATAGGGCGGCGGCCGTTATTGGGCCGATCGCCGCTTGCCGTAGCCAGGCCGGTACTGCACATGGCAGACCACGCAGGCTTCATTGAGCTGATCGTTGAGCGCTGTGATGCCGGCCATATCCTTGGCCATCGCGGCTTTGAATGCTGTGGTCCCGACGTCTACCAGCATCTTGGCGTCTTTGTTCCAGTCGCCTTCTCGAACGCGGTTGGGCATCATCAGTAAATTCCCTGCCTCAGCCAGCGTCAGCGCCTGATTTCGAACAGCGTTCCATTCCACGTCGGTTTTAGGGGGATTGCGCTCGATATAAAACAGAGCGTCCGAGGTGGGATAGAGGACGTAGATCATGAGTTGACTCATGGTCCCAACGGGTTGAAATGAGGGGGCCTGCGCCGTAGCCGCGCCAACCACCAAAAGCATAATGAATCCAAGTGCCCGCATCGCGTCTCCTTTAGAGTGACGACTTATTATCGGAGTCTAACACTGTTGCAGCGCCGGTAGTACACTAAATCCATGCCAAATTCGGCATGGATCGCACAGCGGGCCGTGTTGGCCGTTCTGCTCTTGAGCGCGCTGCCGGCGTGGCCGCATCATGCCTTCGGAGCTGAGTTTGACGCCAAGAGACCGGTGAAGCTGCGCGGTGTAGTAACGAAGATGGAGTGGATTAATCCGCACGCCTGGATGCATATCGATGTGAAGGACGCCGACGGCAAGGTCATCAGCTGGATGATCGAGGCGGGTACGCCGAATACTCTGTTCCGGCGCGGTTTCACGAAAGATTCACTGAAGATTGGAACCGAGGTCTTCGTGGACGGCTACCAGGCCAAAGACGGATCGAACACCGCCAACGGCCGCGACGTCACGCTGCCCGACGGGCGGAAGCTATTCATTGGCTCGTCCGGGACCGGCGCGCCCGAAGACAAGCGCTAACGGCCGCCACTCACAAGCGGTTTTGCGCATACTAAAGCGTGGCGCTCCGTTGGCAAATCGTCGCCGATTTTCTGGTCCTGGCGGTGGCATTCTATGCGCTGCTCCGATGGGCGCGATCCGCTCGCGCGATGCGAATCGCATTGGGCGTGGTGGGGCTGCACGCACTGGCCCTGCTGGCGCGCCATCTGGATCTGGTGGTAACGAGCTGGGTGCTGGATGCGGCCGCGATCCTGTCGACCCTGGTCCTGCTATTAGTCTTTCAGCCTGAACTTCGCCGCGCCTTCATGCGGCTCGACAGCGCCTTGAAACGGTGGCCGCGTCCGGCCGTGGTTCACAGTGAAACCAGCCGAGCAATATCGAATGCCTCCTTCGGACTGGCTCAACTGCACCTCGGCGCACTGCTGGTCATTACACGCCGGGATTCGATCAACGAACTGCTCGAAGGAGGCATAACGCTGGGCGCCGACATTTCATCTGAAGTGCTGCAGGCAATATTCCAGAAACTCTCCCCACTCCACGACGGTGCGGCGATCATTGAAGGCGACAAAATCGTGAGAGCTAACGTCGTCCTACCGTTGACGCGCCGGCAGGATCTGCCGGTGGCCTATGGAACGCGGCACCGCGCAGCCGCCGGTCTGGCGGAGCGGAGCGATGCGCTGGTCGTAGCTGTCTCGGAAGAGCGCGCGGAAGTGACGCTAATGGATGGCCCAAGAATCTATCCCATCACCGACCGGGAGCACTTCGTGATGACACTCGACGGGTTGCTGAGCCCGGCAAAAGAGAGTGTTGGAACCCGGTTGCGCAGGCTTTTCGCGACGAATTTGAGCCTCAAGTTCGCCGCCTTGGGTCTCGCTGGCGTGATTTGGGGGATGTCTTTTCTGGCTTCCGGCACTACGATTCGAACCGTTGGCGCGCCGATCGAATTCAGTAATGTGCCGCCGGGAATGGTGGTCTCTAGCCAATCCGCCGCCACGCTGGAAATTCAAGTCCGGGGAAGCCCGTGGATTATGGATTCAGTGAACCTGGAAAGGCTGGTCGGCAGCTTCAATCTGGGAGGCGTACAAGCGGGTTGGCATACGCTTCGGCTACGGCCCGAGTCGCTGGATCTGCCGCCAGGGATCGTCGTGGATAGGGTAACGCCGGAGACGATTCGCGTTCAGGTGGCGGCTGCGCAGGGGAAGCGGGCGCCGGGGAAGTGAAGGCTACCCGGCCGGTTCCGGTCACCGCTTGGACCTTGACAATCGAAACTGGTTGAAGGTAACCTCAAAATCGGCACAATCAGGGCAATCTGGGGAGTACCTTCAGGCCCGCTGTGTATCCTGCTGGGAGGGATCGATCAGATGCGAAATACGTTTCGAGATTTTATGGCTACTGGGATTGCCGTGCTGTTGCTGGGGGCGATGTCGGCCACTGGTCAAACCGGGGCGTATAAGGCTCCGCGGGGACCGGATGGGCATCCGGACCTCAATGGCATCTGGCAAGCTATGAACACTGCCAATTGGGATCTTGAAGGTCACGCGGCGCAGGCCAGCCAAGTGGTCGCCATGGGAACCCTAGGAGCCGAGCCCGGCGGCATCGGCGTAGTGGAAGGCGGCAAAATACCCTACCTGCCGGCAGCTTTGGCGAAGAAGCAGGAGAACAATAAGAGCCGCTTGAACGCCGACCCGGAAGTGAAATGCTACCTGCCGGGCGTACCGCGCGCCACCTACCTGCCCTATCCATTTCAGATTTTCCAGAGCCAGAACTATATAGCGATCGCTTATGAATATGACAGCGCGTTTCGCAACATCTACTTAAAGGACCCTGGTCCCGCGCCCATTGACACTTGGATGGGACAGTCCTACGGGCATTGGGAAGGCGACACGCTGGTGGTGGACGTCACCGGCCTGGACGAGCGGACCTGGTTTGACCGGGCTGGGGATTACCACAGCGATGCGTTGCATGTGGTGGAGCGCTATACGCCGCTCGCGCCAAACATCCTGAACTACGAAGCCACTATCGAGGATTCCAAAGTTTATTCCCGGCCATGGAAGATCAGCATGCCGCTGTACAAGCACGTGGAAAAGAACGCGCAGCTGTTGGAATTCAAGTGCGTCGAGTTTGTGGAAGATCTGATGTACGGGCAGTTCGAAAAGAAACCGAACAAGTAAAGGCAGCAGCCTTATGAGGCGTGGACTTCTCGAATCCGCAATTGCTCTGGCCATCGTGAGCATGCCGGCGCCTATCGCCCAGGCGCAGGGACTCGCGGCCAAGACGAAGGCCGCCGTGCCGCGGACATCGGACGGTCACCCGGATTTGCAGGGAGTCTGGACAAACGCCACCGTAACTCCGATGGAGCGGCCCGCTCAATTCAACGGCAAGCTGACGGCCTCCGATACAGAAGCGACGAAATACGAAAAGCAGAATAACGATAACCTTTACGGGGATCGCCGCAGCGAGAACGCCGAGCAGGACCGCGACCATGCCTATAACGCGCTGTTCTTTGACCGTGGCACGGAACTGGCCCGGGTGGACGGCGTAAAGCGAACGTCCCTGATTATCGATCCACCCGACGGGAAGATTCCGGCGTTAACGCCTGAAGCAAAGAAGCGAAATGAGGGGCGTCTGCAAGCTCTCCAGCAGCGTTTCGACCGTCCGCAGGACCGGCCGCTGGGTGAGCGGTGTCTGATGGGGTTCGGCTCCACATCGGGGCTGCCGGTGTTGTACAACAATAACTATCAGATCGTGCAAACTGCCGACACCGTCATGATCCTGGTGGAGATGGTGCACGATGTGCGCTACATCCATATGGACGGACGCGCGCACCTGCCATCGAACGTACACCAGTGGCTGGGCGATTCCATTGGCCATTGGGAAGGCGATACACTAGTAGTCGATACAACTAATTTCACGGATAAGACCAGGTTCAGAGGATCAGGAGAGAACTTGCATGTGGTTGAGCGTTTCACGCGCGTCGATCCGGGAACGATCCTCTACAAAGTTACGATCGATGATCCGACGACATTCACCAAGCCTTGGACGATGGAATATCCGTTCCTGGCGACCCGTGGCCCGATCTTTGAATATGCTTGTCATGAGGGGAATTACGCGATGCCGGATATCCTCGGCGGCGCTCGCTTAGCTGAAAAGACCGCGGAAAACGCTAAAGAAAAGAAGTAAGTCAAGGAGAGAATTCAATGAGAACTAAGTTAGCTATTGCAGTTGCCGGCGCAAGCCTTATTCTGGCAGGCGTTCCGGCCTGGGCGCATCACGCATTTGCCGCGGAGTTTGACGCCAAACATCCGGTCCACTTCGAAGGCGAGGTTACGAAGGTTGAATTGATCAACCCGCATTCCTGGATTCACGTAGACGTTAAGGGTTCGGATGGCACCGTGACCAACTGGATGTTCGAGGCCGGCAGCCCCAACGTCTTATTGCGGCGCGGCTTCACCAAAAACACCATACCGGTTGGAACGAAAGTAATCGTCGACGGATACCAGTCTAAAGACGGATCGAACCGGGCCAACGGCAGAGACATCACGCTTCCGAATGGACAGAAGTTGTTCATCGGCGCGACTGGCACTGGCGCTCCGGACGAACCCGCCGAGAAGAAGTGAACTGATCGTTACTTAGAAACGCACGATCCGGCGGGCGCTCTGATCCGTCGCCGGATAATAGCGTCACAAGGCAACTACGCAACATGAGCCTAGCTAGATACGGCATGAATCTCTGGTCGATGCGACTCGTCCTCGCGGTCGGATGTATGGCGGGCGTATGGATCGCCGGCGCTGGATTGGCAAGCGCTCAGACGCCGCCCGCAAAGCCGCAGTTGGCCGAAGAGGCTTTCCACAACATCCAGGTGCTGCGCGGAATTCCGGTGGACGACTTCATGGGGACCATGGGGGTCATGTCGGCTGCCCTGGGCTTTGACTGTTCGGAATGTCATACGGGCGCAGGGACCGACCGAGTGGATTGGGCAGCGGATACCCAGAGAAAAGTGATCGCCCGCCGGATGGTAACGATGGTAACTACCATCAACAAAGACAACTTCACAGGACGCCAGCTGGTGACCTGCTGGAGCTGCCATCGGGGCCGGGACAAACCAGCCGTGACGCCAACCATGGACATCGTGTACGGCACCCCGTCGTTAGAGGGCGATGACGTCTTCCAGCAGGCTGCCGGACAGCCTACCGCTGAACAGATTTTGGACAAGTACATCCAGGCCGTAGGCGGGGCGCAGCGTCTGGCAGGCCTTACCAGCTATGTCGCAAAAGGAACCAGCGTGGGCTTCGGCGGGTTCGGGGGCGGCGGCCAGGTACAGATTTTCGCGAAGGCTCCGGAGCAGCGCACCACCATCATCGAGTTCAAGGATGCTCCGGACCGTGGAGACAGCATCAGAACTTTCAACGGCCGCGCGGGGTGGATCAAGACACCGCTCGCGGTATTAAAGGAATACCAGATAAGTGGAGGCGATCTGGACGGCTTCCGGCTGGACGCGCAATTGGCTTTTCCAGGGCAAATCAAGCAAATCCTGAAGAACTGGCGCGTCAGTTTGCCGACCACCATTGAGGATCTTCCGGGGCCATCCAGCCAGACGTCACAGCAGCCGGAGTTGACGTTGGGTAGCCACGATGTGCAAGTGGTGCAGGGTGATCGTCCGAACGGCGTTGTCGCCACGTTGTACTTCGACGCAAAGTCGGGCCTGTTGCTCCGCGAGCTTCGATATAGCAGGTCTCCTATTGGCCGCGTTCCCACCCAGATTGACTACTCGGATTATCGCGACGTCAACGGAATCAAGATGCCTTATCGCCTGACCTTTGCCTGGCTCGACGGCCGCGATTCCATCGAGATCAAAGACGTGCAAGTGAATGTCCCGATCGCCGACGCGAAGTTCGGTACACCGGAACAGGCCAAAGGGCAGTAAAGCTTTTTTCGCCGCCTAAACCCGGCTCTAGAACTTAAACTGTAAATTCAGCCGCAGCATGCGGGGAGCTTCGATCGCCGAAGGCTGTCCGCCTGGTCCGCCCGCGACATAAGGCTTAATGGTTGTTCCGAGCGTATAGCTCTCGGTCAGGACCGTATTCACGTTCAGAAGGTTGAAGATCTGACCTTCGGCCATGATGGTATATCTTTCGCGAATATGGAAAGTCTTCCGGAAGCCCACGTCCAATTGATTCAGGCGAGGCGTGAGGCGGCTGCCAGGCGCGATCAGGGGGACAAGCTCGGACCCCTGTTTGAGGTTGGGATCAACCGGTCCTCCGGGGTTCGGGCAGTTACAGTCGGTCGGGTACTTAGTGGTGGGCGAGATACTCCAGTTGACTTCCTTAAAGCCGCTTTGAGCGCCAGAGAAGACGCTGAGCAGGGCGTAAGTGGATCCGATTTGCGTGTTGAAGTTAGTGCTATACACGGGCTGCGAAAGCAGCGACGCGTTGGCTTCAAAACCCCACTTCAGAGGCACGTTGGTCTGTAGCTGGAATTCGCTGCGGTACGGTATGCCCGGTACCTTGCCGAGGTCCTGGTACGTGCTGCCAGTCCAGTCGCAGAAGCGAAGAGAGTTCGGATCGTTCAAGACGTTACCGGCGGCGGTCTGGTCGCATTCCCGGTCCACCTGGTGCTCGAGAGTCCAGCCGAAGAACGCGAAAGCCCCACGCGGAAGCCGGGCGTTGACGAAAGTCTCAAAGCCGTTGTAGGTGTTGGAGCGAAGGCTCTGAGGAGAATTGGTTTCGTGGAGAACCGGAGTAAGCCCAAAGAATTGAGGCTGCAGGTTGTACACCGTGATGGGCGTCCCATCGAAGGGGTTGAAGATCGATTGGGGAGTCCAGGCCGACGGCGGAACAGCATAGTTGGTCAGCAGAATTTGTTGATAGTCGGACGTATGGTTCCAGTTGAAGTTGAGCGTCACGCCCCGCATGATCTCACGCTGGACACCGGCGTTGTACTGCCAGTTGTATTCCCGATGGAAGTTGGGATCGAGGTTGATGTTATTGAGGAGCCCGAAATTTGGATTTGGATTGGGACCAAGTCCACCGGCCGCAGCAGTGGTGCCTGGCGCTGCGAAACCGCCAGTGGGGAAACATGCCGGAGCGCAGGCCGTACTGCCGCCGTTCCAGGGCAGCGTCTCGCTGGTTAGAAACATGGGATTGAAATTTTGCAGATTCGCCTGGACCAGGGGGATATTGTATTTGCCGATCCCGGCTTTCACGGCGGTCTTGTGATTCCCGAATACGTCATAGACCAGGCCGAGGCGGGGCGCCCAATCCTTGAAACATGACATGCCCTTGATGGTGTCGCAATCTATCTTGCCGAAGCTGCGGGCCGGCACAAAACGGCCGGCGGGAGCAGTCTGTGGATTGATGAGGTTGGACAAATACTCCCAGCGGACGCCGGCGGTGATGGCGACGCGTTTGAAGGTCCAGGTGTCCATGGCGTAGAGGCCAAGGTCGTGCTTGAGGTAGAACTTCTCGTAGGCCGGCGAGTTCTCAGCAGTAAAGTTGAGCGGGACTCCACTGGTAAAGTTCGCAATGCCGTCGCCGTTGAAGAGAAAGTTCTGATACGCCGGCCCGAAGCTATCCTGAATTCCGAATTTGATCTGGTGCGAGCCGGTAATGTAAGCGCCCGAGGCGTTCCATACATAGCGGTCGAATTTGTAAAAGCTATTCTGTCCGCCCGCGATGCTGCGCGTCAGCTTGGTGAGATCCAACTGGGTGGTGTTGGCATACCACGAAGGCGTGAAGGGCGTCTGTAGAATGCCGGGCTGGTTTGCAACGAAATAGTCGAGCTTATCGAAAGAGAATCCGGCTTGGAAGATGAGCTTAGGGGTCGGGATGGAAGTCCATCTGGTCTGGAGAATGTAATACATCACGGGAGCACGATGGTTAGAGGAAACCAGTGGGTTGGTATCGTTATACCCGCCGGCGCCGGAAACGATGTCGTCCTGAATAGTCTTCCAGTCGCGCTGCCACATGGCGGCAAACTTATTCTTCGAATTCGCCTGGTACGTTAGACGGACAGTTCCGGTGTAAATATGCGAATATTCAATTCCCGGGCTGCCATCGGGGAGAAAAGACCCGGGCGACTGAAGATTGGTAAGCTGTTTGCGGCCGGTCACGAGGAACCACAGTTTGTCTCTCTTGATGGGGCCGCCAACGGAGCCGTCGAAGTCCTGAATCTCGCTCACGGCCGACTGGCCGGCTACACCGCGAGCCACCAGTGGCGCATCCACATTCGACCCCACAAAGGCAGAGTTCACGTAGCCCAGGAACAGATCGCCGTGGAGGCTGTTGCCGCCGTCCTTCGGAATCATGTTCGTATAGACGCCACCGGCGGAGACCTCCGCGGTAACGTTGCTGGTCTGATAGGTCGCCTCGGAAATAATCTCGTTGTCCACGTAGGTTTGGATCTGGCCGTCAGTTTGAGTCGTGTTGATCAGCATGCCGTCCAGGAGATAGGTGTCGTTCTTAGAATGCATGCCATGCGCCGCCATATAGGTCTGTTGCACCTGCATGGAGCCGGCAACATCCGGAGTATTCAGATGGACGCTGGGCACATAAGAACCTATCGACTGCATGTTCCGCGCGGTGGGAAGTGCATCCATGTCAGCGCGGGTCAGCACTTCGGGATGGGCCACGTTTTGGACGTCGACGGTCGCCACCAAAGCTTGGACTTCGACGGTCTGTCCGACGGACCCAGGCTTCAGGTCGGCATCGACAGGCACAGTCACATTGGCGGGCACCTCCACTTGCTCTTTAACCGGAGTGAAGCCTTCAATGGTGAAGGTCACGGTATAAGTGCCCGGCCGCACGTCGACAATGGAATAGCGCCCTTCGCTATTGGTGGTGACGCTGCGGGATCGTTCGATCAAGGCGTCGCTGGCGGCTTCCACCCTGACGCCCGCCATGACGGCGCCAGAACTATCTTTCGCTACACCCGCGATGGTGCTCTGCGCCGAGGCTATCGACGAGAACAGGGAAAGGATACCGAAAGCCACCAGGAAATAAGTGGCCGACTTCGTGGTCATGGCGTCGCCCTCCATTCACCCGAAAATGAACTGGGGGGAATTCTATTTCAAGAATTGACCAGTGTCAATGGGGGCTAATTACCGCGAAATTCGGCGATGAATAGGCTTATATGCGGCGGCGCGAAAGGGCAGCGGGTGCCGTTAATTGGTCGAGGTGCTGGCTTTCGTAGGATGCAAAAGCAGCTTCTGAACTCGCCAGTTCAATATTTCCGCGACGTAGAGCTCGTTTTCAGCGGGGCACGCCATTTCGTGAATCCAGCCGAACTGCTTCATCTGCCGGCCCATGCTGCCGATGGTTCCGAGCACCTGGCCATCCAGGGTTAGCTTATAAATGCGGCCTGGATAGGCATCGGAACTGTAAATATACTGCGTCGGACCGGGCGTGATGCAGATCGCCCAGGGAGCGCCGGATGCCATAGTGGCATTCCCGGCAGGCGCATTTGGATTGGGCGGGTTACCCATCCACATGTGCACTACCGGCGGCACGGGCACATTAATCTTGATCTCTCGCAGGAAAGTTCCGTCCGGATCGAACACCTGGATGCGGCGATTGCCTCGATCGGCGACGTAAATATTTCCCTTGGCATCGGCGGCGATGCTGTGGGGCGTGTTGAACTGGCCCTGCGCGCTTCCAAAACTGCCCCACTGCTTCACCCAGTCGCCATTCTTGTCGTACTTGGCGACGCGCGAGTTAATATAGCCGTCGCTGATGTATGCGTTGCCCTGCGGGTCCCACGTCACGTCGGTGGGTTGACGGAACTGCCCGTCTGTCGCAGGAAGCGGAGGCCGGGGGTGCTTCCAAGCCTCGGCGCCTTCATCGGAGGCTTCCTTCTTGCGGCCAAAGACCATGGTGACCCGCCCTTCCGGATTGAACTTGATGATCATATCCGAGCCTTTGTCGACGGCCCAAATATTGTCGTCCTTGTCCACGCGCACGGTGTGCGCAAATGACCAGGCGTAGAGATTGCGGCCGATCTCACGGATATATTTGCCATCCGGGCCGAACTCCAGGATTTGCGACGCGGTGGCAGCGTAAGCGGGTCCGGTGGAGTTGCCGCGGGAATAAACGAAGATGTGCTTCTTCGAATTGACCGCGACGCCCGAAGCTTCGCCGACATAAATACTGAGATCGGCTGGGAGCTTCAACAAATTAGGAACTGAGTCGAATGGAATCTCCGGCACGGCTGCCTCCTGGGCATACACGCACGCGGTGAAGCCTAACAATGCAACGAGTGAAAGTAGTTTCAAGGGGCCTCCTTGCGGCACTCCAGATACGATACCAAAAGCCGTCTGAAGAAGGATCGGGGTGCGATTACTAATATTTCGGCCCGCCGTCGTCGGGCGTTCCGGAGAAAATCTTGCGGCCGTCGGCCAGCGTGACCTCCCTGGCATCCGCGGTTTTCGAAGCATCGCGGGCAAGATAACCTCGCACCGTCACCTTGTCGCCGATCTTCATCGAATTCCGCCGCCAGCCCTGCCGGATCAACTGGTTGGGCCCGCTGGTCTCACATCCCCAGTTCGCGGTGACGCCATTGCTATCCTTCACGTCGATGAAAAAATAGACGTGAGGATTCGCCCAGTCGATTCTGGTGACAACGCCTTCGAGCGTGATTGCCTTGCTGCCGTCGAATTCGGCCGAGAAAGAATGGTGGGCCAGTATCGGTACGGCCAGTAAAGCCAGGGTTGCAATCAACCGAGCGATGGAACGTCTCATCCACATGTCCTTCTGTGAGCGAGGATAGAATAATTAGGAACGAGAGTCAAATGCAGGGAGGCTAAATGTGAGAAACAAATTCACTGCTGCATTCGTCGCCGCCGGCGGCATCGCGATGCTATCATGGGCGTCCGTGCCGGCCGCGGCCCAGGCGAAAACCGCCAAACCGGGGTCATCTGCAAAGCCCGCGCCGCGCACGCCGGACGGTAAACCCGATTTGTCCGGATTCTGGGAGGGGCCCCTGCTGCGCAACATGTTCGCCAGCGTGGGAGGTCCGCCGCTTTCGCCGGCCGGAGAAGCGGCCTACAAATACAACATGACCCAGAGCATGAATCCCGAGGGCCTGTGCCTGTTTGCCGGGATCCCGCGTGCCAGCATCAGCGGCGTACCGTTCGAAATTGTTCAGACTTCGAATCGCGTGGCGTTTCTTTACGAGTTGATGACCACCTGGCGCTCAATTCCATTGGATGGGCGCGACCATCCCAAAGATATCGAACCGTCGTTCTTCGGCAACGCGGTTGGCAAGTGGGACGGAGACACGCTGGTGATCGACTCCGTCGGTTTTAAAGACAAGCTCAGCTGGATTGATGACGACGCACATCCTCACAGCGATGCCATGCATGTGGTGGAACACTGGTCGCGCCCCGATTGGGATCACCTGGCGCACGAAGTCACAGTGGAAGATCCGAAGTTTTATACCAAGCCTTGGACGTTCAAGAGAGTGTTCACGCACATGGCGGCCGGCCAGGAGCTCATGGAATTCGCCTGCGACGAGAACAATCTTGACCGGGAAGGCGGGCGTTTAGGGTTCGGCCCCCACGAACCATCGAAGTATCCGATGAATCCGAAGAAGTAGTGCGTATGAACAGCACGATCCGGCGCGGTATTTCGTACACAGTTGCTTGGATCGGTCTACTCGTTCGTGGTTCATGTCTGGCACAAAATCAGCCGCAGCCGCTCGTTCACTTTCATCATGTACATCTGAACGCAGTCAACCCGGAAGCGGCCATCACGTGGTACACCCGGCACTTCGACAGTGAGAAGGCGAAATTCGGTGGCATGGATGCCCTGTGGGTTGGGAAATCTTGGATTTTCTTCAATCCAGTGGATCAATCGCCGCCCTGGCAGATCACAACCGCGCTCTATCATATCGGCTGGGGCACTGAAAATCCGAAAGCAGATTACGATCGCTTTATCGCTATGGGATCGAGGTTCGAAACTCACTACAGGGATCTCGCGGAAGGGATCGCCGTCGCACCCGGCCTGCGATTTTACATGTACCTGTTTGGCCCTGACAACGTGCTGATCGAAGATATCACCAGTAATCACCATTATTACGACCACGTGCATCTTTTGAGCGCTGATCCGGTTTCGGCCGGTGAATGGTATCAGAAGGAGTTTGGCTTTGCCCGGCGAGTTCCGCCTCCATCGCGGCAGCCCCGCTATTATAACGGCACTCAAGTCGGGCCTTCGTCCGGTTTTGTAATCGACAACGTAAGCATTCCTATTTTCCCAGTGGAGTTCATTCAAGCGCTATTTCCGGCGGAATGGAGCGGGCGCAAGGAATTCGAATCACCGAAAGGACACGCGCTCGATCACTTTGCATTCAGCTGCGATAACCTGGATGAGCTACTGGCTCGCTTACGCAAGGATGGCGTCAAGGTGATCGAGGAGCCGCACGCGATTCTCGCAGGCGCGCTCAAATCCGCGTTCATCGAGGGCCCGGACAAGGTGAGGATCGAGCTGGTAGAAGGTCACGCGAGAAGGGAATGATTGTAAGTCGACGAAGTTCAATCAAGGAGGCCGTATGTTGAAGTGGCAAATCGCAGCAGTGGTCGGATTGGCATTCGGCGTAGCCGGCATGGTGTGGGGTTACGCTCAAGAAAAGAAGACAGCCGGGTTCTTCGAACTGCGGGTGTATAAAGCTCAGCCGGGGAAACGAGATGCGCTGGCGGCCCGTTTCGCCGACCGGACGGCCGCGATATTCGCGAAGCACGGAATCACGAACGTCGGCTATTGGATCCCGGTGGAAAGCGATCCGGAGCTCGGAATCAACGCCGACGACACCTTCATCTATATTCGAGGCTATCCGTCGAAAGAGGAGCGCGACAAGCGGCTTAAGGCGGCCCACGACGATCCCGAATTTAAAGAGGTCGTGACCAAGCAGGAGGAGAACGCGGCCACTAAGTTAGTGGTAAAGGCGCATAATATCGACATGGTTCCGAACGGCACTCACACGACGATCACACTTACTAAGTAGAATTACCCAGATTGCGCCGCCGTGCTGCGGTCAGGAGGTCCTGCTTGGACTGAATCCAGCGCGCGATGCCGGCCTGCTCGTTGTGCGCGCGAGATAGAGCCTCAGTCACGACTTCGGGCGCTGGGCCGCCCCTGACGCGCCGGACATTGACAAAGTTTCGCGGGTCGAGAGCCCGCTCGATTTCGTACTGGGTAAGCGGAACGGACGGATTATGCGCGAGAACCGCGGCAGCAATCGCGCGCGGGCTGTCATCTTCGCCGGCAGCCTTGACGGCCTTCGATACCAGTGTATGAGCTTCGCGAAAGCTCATACCGGCGTGCCGAACCAGGGTGTCGGCCAGTTCCGTGACTGTCATAAAATCGGCGGCGGCACGGCAGGCCAATTGCTCGCAATCGACCTCCGCGCTCTTCAGGACGCCGGCCAGTAGACGCAACGCGCGCACGGCATCGGCGAAAAGCGTGAATACCAGCGGTTGGAGATCGTCTTCGCTGTCGTTGATATCGCCGAAGGGTGTGTTGTGCGCGCACGTCAAGACGGCTTGTGCCTCGCCGAGCGCACGGCTGGCCAGGATGCGAGTATGCTCGAGCGCCACCGGGTTGCGCTTCTGAGGCATGATGCTGGAGGATTGCACGAAGGCCTCGCTCAAGCGCAGGAATCCGAACTCACGCGTCGACCAGAGCAGCAGATCCTGCACGAACTTCCCGGCATTGACCATTGCAACAGCTACTGCGGCGGCCGATTCCGTGACGTAATCGATGGACGCAATGGCGCCGTAAGAGTTCTCGGCCAGGCCTTCGAAACCGAGCAGATCGCGCGGTTGATCTGGCGATCGATCGGAAAGCCGGTAGTGGTGATGGCGCAGGCGCCGAGCGGGTTGAGATTCACGCGCCCGAACGCCGCCTGAATGCGGCAACAATCACGTGCCAGAAATTCCGCTGCGGCCAAGCAGGTAGTGCGCCAGCGTAGTGGGCTGAGCCGGTTGCGTGTGGGTGTGGGCCGGCATGACGGTCTCGACGTGGCGTCCGGCCAGATCCAGCACCACCGCCCGGACATCGGCCACTGCTTCCGCCAGAGCCAGGAGTTCGCGGCGCAGCGTCATGCGGTAAAGAGTGATGGCGATATCGTTGCGGCTGCGCGCCGTATGCATCTTGCCGGCCAGATCACCGCATGCGCTCTCCAGCAGATTTTCGATGAAGAAGAACAGATCCTCGCACGAGCCGTCGTAGCGGGCTCGCCCGATGGCTTCGCGGTCCAGATGATTGAGGGCCGCTCGTAGCGTCTGCTCTTCGGGGTGGCTGAGGATGCCCTGGTGCGCCAGCATTCGGCTGTGGGCATAGTGGATCTCGAGCAGGGCATCCAGAAAATATCGCTTGGCGTCTTCGAAATTCGGGCCTAGTACGGTCTCGGCGTATAGCGGCGCTGGAAACGAATCAGGATTCACTAACTACCTTGTTGCGCGCGCATTCCGCCCATTTGCCGCCGGAAGTGCGGCGCGTTGTCCTGTCGAAAGCGGGGTTCTTGCCAAGACTTACCAGGTTCGCCAGGATACGATAGGCGCCAGGCACGCCCGATGGCAACTGGCGGTAGAGGGCCAGCGCATCGTAAATGTAGAAACCTTTCCCGAAGCGAGCCAGCAGAGGCCTCCCTTCTGCGGATCTTGCTCCGGATCATGAGTCTCTATCAGAGGCTGATAGTGCTCATCCCAGCTCTGCAGAAAACCGTGCCCACGCTCCTCCACCCAACCCTTGAAGTCGGCCTCGGTGATCCGATTGGGCCAAGTGAACGCCGGACTTGCCGGTTCAAGCAACGTCACCTCCGAATTCTCGTCGACCACCTTCTGCGGATTCTGGCCCGAGCGTGAATGGATACGGTCCGTAGTTGCGATCGAATTCCTGCAAGTTGTATTGAACGATGAGAACGCCGCCGTTCTTCACATACTCGATCAAGCGGCCGTTGGCGGCCTTTAGATCGGTGCGAGCGGCGTAGGCTCGCGTGCCCAGGATGATCGCGTCGTATTCACCAAGGTTGCCGCGCGTGAGATCACTATTCGCCAGGATGCGAACGTTCTGACCAAGATCATCGAGCGCTTTCGGCACGTCATCGCCGGTGCCTGGCAGAAATCCCAAGATGCAAGCCCGCCGCCGTCTTCACATCCACGCCGACCGCGCGATAAGTTGCCGCGCGATAAAACGGATATGGCCGCACGCCGGAATATCCAGTCAAGCGATAGCCCTCGCGGTACGAATGCCCGCCATATTGCGCGATGGCCGTGATCTCATACTCAGCCGGCTTGACAAGGTCAGGAGAAATCGAGAATGTGATGGTTTGATCTTCGCCGTCCCGCGCCAGAGAGAACGGCGCTTCTGCCGGGTTCGGATCGCCATCCCCGCGGCAACTCCAGCCGAAGAACGCCCTCCGCCGGACCTTTTACATTGCTATGAACGGTGCAGGAGAACGCGAAGGATTTGGATGTCATGGGAACCGCGCCAGCAGATGGAGAAACGGTGACAGAGATCGGCGGAGCCACCAGCAGCGGATTCTGAACCATCCCGATTCCGGGGATTCGCTCGTTGGTCTGCACCACCTGCTGCACTTCAAACGGCACGCCATGGTATACGATGCGCGCTCGAGTGGCCAGCGGATACGGCGCCAGCGGGAGATTGCGGTAGCGCTCGTCAATAAGGTTATAGTAGGGCTGCTCCTCGTTCGGGCGAGTGAAATATGGACGAGTAAACGATGCGTCCGCCGGCGCGGCGACTGCGAACTTCCATTGCACTTCTTTACCTGGCGCCACTTCATGCTCCACTGCGCCGGTGGGACGAATGCTCCAGTTTTTTCCGTCGGACGATTGCACGTCGACGCTCTCAACAGTCAGATTTTCAGGGCTCTGGTTGTAGATCTCCGCCTCTACAGCAAAGGATTGGCCAGGGATCGCGATCGTAAACGTAGGTCCGTTTCCTCGTCCGCCAAAAGGTCCACGGCCTTGAGGAGGAGCCGGGGGCGTGGTACCAGATGACGCCGGTGGAACTCCGGCCGCTCCGGCGGGCGGCGCCGCTTCTGCTACAACCGGACCTCGTCCTCCCCGTCCGCCTCGGCCTCTTCCGCCCTCTTCGGAGGCAACGGTGGTCTGAAACGAAATCTCGAGCGCAGCAGCCAGAGCCTTCTCAAATTGTTGTTCTTTTGCGCGCAGCTCGAACTCCACATCGCTCTTGCCCGGCTCCGGTAACTGGCTGTTTCGTACTTGTTCGCGCAATGCGCGTGTGGCCTTCAGCCCGTCGGCGAGAATCGGCGCAATTGTCACCGGCCGATCGGCCACGTATTGTTTCAAGGCATCTGCGGAGAGCCGAGCAACCTGGTTGAGGCCGTCCTTCAAGAATTGAGTGTCGCCCTTGGCGAGAGTTGCTATGCCGCCCAGAGTCACGTCTATTCCGTCGAAAAAGGATGTCTCATGCTCGGCTGCCGGCACTCTCGACGCGTAGCGATGATATGCGCTGTTCACGGGCGCAGCTTGTGGAATGGCCCCGCCGCCGTTCTGTGACCTTTGGAAACCGAGGCCTTCCCGCGCGATCTGCAGATACGTCAGACCTGCCGCGGGCTCGGGCAGACCTTCGGGAATCTCCACCGTGACCGGTGGCCGCGTATTTGACGGAATCTGATTTACATAGTCAAAGAATTTTACCGGCACATACTTGTCGATGGCGTAATCGTACATGCCTTCTTTGGTCTCTTCGAAGAAAGGCACGCGCGCATATACTTTCAGCGGCGCCCAGGGACGCAGACCTTCGCGAATCTGCTCCGGAAACCGGTTTGGATCGGCGGCGGCGACATAGGCTTCTTGCGCCATTTGTCCGGCTACCTGGTGATTGCCATGGCCGTCAGTGGCCGCTCCGGCGAACACCGACGTCACAACCAAGGGGCGAAACATCCGCAAAACGCGAACGGAGTCCGAAAGAACACGCTCGTGGTCCCACTTCTCGAGCGCCTCTTCGCGCGTCTTCGAGAAGCCGTAGTCGACCACGCGCGAGAAGAACTGATCGACGCCCATGTAACGGTCGGCCATCAGCAACTCTTGCGTGCGGACCAGACCGAGGGCATCGTAAAGATCCATGGCCATCACGTTCTGGCCGCCTTCGCCGCGGTTCAACGTCATCAGTCCGCCGCGCGCGCCGAGTCCGCGAATCTCATAGGCCAGCATGCCGCCGTCTTCGTCGTCAGGATGGGCCGTGAATAACATAAGGCTGGCGCGTGTTTGGAGCGAGCGGAGTAAACGTGACATGCCGGCAGCGCCCCGATCCGGCGAGATGGCCTGGGCGTCGATATTCGGGGTCGGCTGTTGCGCGCGGCTCAAGCCGACATATAGCCCCGCGAGAAACAAAATCGGGAAAATCCATTGAACTCGGTGAGTATTGCGTCTGATCATGAGTGTTCCAGTGGGATTCCGTTGAAGCATAGTCCCCTGGGCCTTGAATTATATGATACAGTAACCAACAATAAGGCTTTTCGAGCTTCCGGATCCGTTCCGGAGACTCGCCCTCCGGGAGGAATCATGGGTAAGAGACTCTTTACCGCTCTAATTTTCTCGACGTTCGTATTCCAGTTCGCCTTTGCGCAAACCCAAGCTATCAATGGCGGTTGGTAACTCGCGCAGCACCTGTATGTCATTTCGATTGACGTCAGCGATCGTTCCACTGATCTGCGCTGGCGCATTTGGTCAACTGCTTCAGGTCGAGAACGCCGCCAGTCTCTTCACGGGAGATATCGCAGCAGGCTCGCTCGTCCGGCTGCAGTTGATTCCCCAAGGCGGTCCTGTGACACCCATCGATCCGGCCACCGTTTCCGCGCAACTTAACGGTTCTTTCTCTTTGCCGATTCGGGGCTTCCAGGATCCTTCGTCGGTGATCGTTCTGATCCCGTCCGACACGCAACTCGGGCCAGCTAGCGTCACTCTGAGTTACAACGGGTCGAGCGCTACTCAAGGCATCAACATCGTACCCTCGAGCTTCGGCCTGTATTCAGCCGGCTCGGGCGAGGCGGCCTTAGCCGAGAATGCTACCGGCAACGGGCTTCAACCAAATAACCTGACTCATCCGGCACATCCGCAGGATTACGTAATATTGTGGGGAACCGGGTTGGGGACCGCCACCGCGGATCAAGTCACGGTTCTACTGGGTGGCCATGCCTTTCCGGTGACCTATGCCGGCCCCGCTCCCGGATTCGCTGGACTAGATCAAATCAATTTTCAAGTGCCCGACGATCCGTCCATTCCGCAAGGCTGCTACGTGGCGGTGAACGTGGCAATCGGAAATTCGGTCAGTAATCTCGTGACCCTGTCGCTTTCTCATGACGACGGGCCGTGCGCGCATCCCTTCGGTCTGACTGCGGACGAGCTAGCCCAGCTCGATGGCGGCGGACAAGTGTATGTAGGGCAGATCGACCTGTTCAGCACGATCGGGCCGCCGGCCGTCTCGCCGCTTAACCCTGCAAACGGCTACGCCCGCATGGAGTCCGCGACCTCTAACGTCCTCACTTACAACGCCGGTACCCTTTCCATAATCAGCCAGCCCCTGTTTGCAGACGATTATCTGATGGGATGCACACTTACCGGCGGTCCAGTGGCTGCGTTCTTGATCGGGGACTTCAATGCGTTGAGCATGGGCGATCAAGTGAACATTCAGGGTCCAGACGGCAAACAACTCACCCTCGCTGGAATGCCGTCGTTTTATAGCGCCTCGGTACCAGCCGGACCCGCGGTCAACACCCCAGACCAGCTGCCGGCACCATTCTTTTCCGCGGGCCAATGGCATGCCAGCGCTCCAGGCAACTCGAATGTTCTTCCGTTCACGGCGTTGTTGACGATCCCGAACCCAATCCGAGTCACTAACTTCGATCAACTAACAACGGTCGACCACACCCAGGATATGAATATCACCTGGGATTCCACGACTTACTCGGGCGCAGATTTTGTAAACGTGCAACTTTACAGCCAGGTTCCGTCGGAATGGTTCAATCCTGCGCAAGTTGTGTTCTGCCGGGTTCCCGCAATGGCCGGACAGGCAACTATACCGGCAGGGTTGCTGGCGTCATTCCAGCCCGCGACTGGATCACTCACGCTCTCGATCGCAAGGAAACCAGGTACTGCCGCGATGTTCACGGTGGGGCTGAACGACGGCACTCCGCCAATCCCATCGGTGTTCCAGTATCACTCCGCCGAATCGATCTTCGTGCAGTTTCAGTGAGCCGGCCTGAGAACTAACACCGCAAAGGTGCCGGGGATCATCGGGGGTCTGGGCCGAGGATTGGCAGACGTCGGATCCGGGCGCGGACCGAACTCTGCGACGGACAAGAATACATTGCCGGTCTTGCGATCGACGGCCATGGTCCGGGCGCCGGCTTGTGTCTTCACGCTTTCGACCAGAGTAAAGTTGTCGGGCGTTTCCTCGCGGAACACGGCCATGGTTCCGTCTCCGCTCGAGAAATAGACCAGGCCCCTGGTAGCGTCGAATTCAGTAGCGTCCACGCCCTTCCCGATCGGCTGCGTAGAGACGATCCGACCGGTGTTTCCCTCTATTACGGTCATGACACCGCTGCGGCACCCGATGAATACACGTTCATGGGCGCGGTCCATATCCATACTGCTGGGTTGCTCGCATGGCGCCAGCGGCCACGTATTCAGGACCTTCAGCGATTTCGAATCCAGTTTCAAGAGCGTGTGGCGATCCTGCATATTTAAGAAGATGTGACCGTCCTCGTCAGAGGCAGCGTGCTCTGTTCGGCCGCCTAAGTCATCGCTCGTGGCTGCGATTTTGCCCGTCTTCGCATCGATCGCGGTGACACGCTTACTGCCGCGGTCGGCTGTATACACCCGTTGCGTTTTCTGGTCGAAGAAAATGGCGTTTGGATCTGCGCCGACGGGCACTCTGTCGAACACGGCGAGCGTTTTCAGATCGAAAATGACGACAGATCCAGGATCGCTGCAACTGATGTACCCGCGGCCCAGGTCCCTGGCGATCGCGATTCCGTGAACATCCTGGCCGGGAATTTTCCCGACAATCTGCAAGGAATCGAGATCGAGCACGACCACTTCGCGATCATGCGAAACATACAGCCGACGGCCTTCACTGTCGGCCGTCAGATAATCCCAGCCGTAATCGCCGGGAATCGGGATCTTCTTGATCGCATGGTATCCGCCTTGTGCTCCCAGCCAAGCTGGGAGCAGGGCGAACAGCAAGAGCCGGCGGATCACGAGCGACGCCGTGATCAGAAGATAATCTTCAATCCTAATTGGATTGCGCGCGGTCCGCCCGAGCCGAGCACGGTGTTCGAACTGGTCACGTCCGGCGTTTGGGGCCGAAAGCCGAACAATACGCCCGCATCGCCGGAAGGATCGGTATAGGTATTGTCGCCGCCAGGTCCACCAAAGTGATTGGAGATATTGGGATGGTTAAGAACGTTGAAGAACTCGGCGCGGAACTGGGCCTTGAAGCGTTCACGCAACGTCCAGGTCTTTGTGACCGAAAAATCCACATTGAAGTACGGGAAGCTCGCGGAAAACATTAGGACCCGTGGTCCCATAACTTCCAAATGCAGGCGGAATCAGCATCGAATTGCCCACTGCGTAACAGCCCAGGTTCGCCAGAGAAGCCACCGCCAATTGCCCCATGGCGGTGGCCTTCGCCAGACATGCCGAATTGCTGGTCCCGGGATAATAAGGAATACCGCCCTGTCCGTCGTTGGTGTTGATGAAGGCCTTGGTGGTCTTAAAGTCGGAGGGATTTCCGTAGAAATCCCATTGTTCCCCATTCGAGGTCGAATTATTGATTTCGCCGGTTCCACTGAAATCGGTTGAGAGATCGTTTACACCCCAGGGCAGCGCGCTTTGCAAGCGATACGATGGAATTGAGCGACCAGCCCTGCAGAATCTGCCCCGGCGACTTGATGCCCGGGATCTGATATGTAAATGAGTAAGTGAACCGATGCCGGAGATCGAACACGCTGCTTCCATAGATCGACCTTTGATTGTTGCTGTTGATCGGCGACAGGAAACTCCAGTTGTCGGGAGATTGCGACAGCGCATGAGCATAGGTGTAGCCCATTACGTACGAAATGCCATGCCAGGTCCGTTGGGTTAGAGATACCTGGAGACCATTGTAATTGGAGAAGTTACTGTTGTTTAGCCAGTAAATGTAACTCAGATAGGGGAACTTGGCGTTAAAGGGGCGGGCCGCCTGCTCCGCGCCGCTGTCGGGATTGCAATTGTCATAGCCGGTCTTGGCACTGGCGAGGCATTGCCCGGCAGGACTGTTGGGATCCGCTGGGTTCCCCCAGCCCGGGCTGAATCCATTCACTAACTGCGGCTGGTTCAAGTCCGATATTCCGATCAGCTTGGTAGCGTGGTTGCCCACATAGGCTACGTCAATGGATAAGTTATTCGTGATAGCTCGCTGGACATCCAGATTCCACTTACTAACATAAGGTGTGCGAATATTGCGATCCGCACCGAGCGTAACGCAGGGCTGCGGGGTCAGACCAGAGGCCAATGTCACCGAGCCATCGCCGCAAGCAGGAGAAGCATTGTAGATGGGGTTGCTGGCGCTGTTATTAGCGTAGTTGTACTTGATCGTTCCAGGAGTTGTGGCCGACCCAAGCGCGGCGCCCGTAAAGGTGATTTGGCCGACGTTAATGGTGCCGCCGGCGGTGGTCGGTGTCTTGTTGCCGTTGGTGTAGAGAGCGACGCCCGTGGGCACAGTCCGCAAACCAAGCAGATTGCCGATGGCCATGAACGAGTCGTAGCTGTACTGCTCGAAGTAAATGCCGGCTCCGGCGCGAACCACCGTTTTGCCGTTTCCGAAAACATCCCAAGCTAAGCCCAGGCGAGGGGCGAAGTTATTGTGATCGCCATTAAAGACGGAACCAACCTGTTTTCCGGCCTGAACCAGGCCTTGGGTCGGATCGAAGTTGCCGATCAGATTGTTTTTTTCGTTGAAAACCGTGTTCAGCTCGTAGCGCAATCCCAGCGTTAATGGTCAGCCGCCGGGTGATACGCCAGTCATCCTGAGCGAAGAAGCCATAAGCTTCGTTTTGCAGATGCCGCAGCAAATCACCCGCGGTGTATAACGCTCGGTTCATGTTGCCGCTGAAGAAGTTGGTCAGGTTCGAGAATCGCATCGGACCTTTGGTATTGGCGGTAACGTTGTTCGTGCTCTGCATCACGAGCACCTCCCCGCCCAATGTCAGGGCGTGCTTCCCGCGCAGGATGGAAACGCTATCGGTGAACTGGTAAACCCCATTTGGTCCTACTGTTTTTGGCCAACTGGCCCCTAATTGGAAGCTGTAGCCGCCTTGAAACGTGATGGCCGGGAGCCCATAGTAAGCCGGGTTCGTCTGTCCCGTGTAGAGGTGGTAAGTGCTTCCATTGTAGTTGTAGTTCGCGGGATTCTGCGTTGCATCCGCGCTGGCGAAGACTTGGAAATAGTGGGAGTAACCCACGCGAAGCGAATTCACTACCGTGGAACTCGGCACCCAGGTCCAGCTCCCTGATCCGACCTGAGAGCGCGCATATTGATTAGTCAGCCATGGCTCAGCAATTTGAAGGGTCGGATTATCCACTAGCAGTCCTGCTGCCGGGACTGATGAAATACATGCCGCTGAATGAGTTCTTGGCGTTCAGGCGATAGTCGACCTTGACCAGTCCGGAGTCGATCTTGTTAACGCTCGCGAGCGACGTATTGATCGTGGTGGTCGTTCCGTTGTTGACAGGGAAAAGACCCGGGAAGTTCGATAACGGCGCGCAGCTGGTGCTCAATCCGGCCAATTGGGCGCTCAAGGCGGTAAGCGTTCCGGCGGTTCGGGCGGCGTTGCAGGCGCCGACCAAGCTCTGGGACGACGTACTGCTCGGGGATGTAATCGGAACGTCGTGCTGAACCGGGTTGCCCACGCTATACTGCTGCTCCTCGAAATTGCCGAAAAAGAAGAGCTTGTCCTTTTTGATCGGCCCGCCCATGCTGCCGCCGAACTGCTCCAGTTCAACGGTCTGCGACGGGACTTCCAGGCGTCGTCCAATAATTCAATGCGTCCCAGGAGCCATCACGGCCATAAGCGTAGGCCGTGCCGTGCAATGCATTGCTGCCCGACTTGATTCCCACGTTTACTACCGCGCCCGGCTTCCAGCCATACTCCGCGCTGGGGTTCTGTTGGGTCTTGAATTCATCGATCGCGTCGATCGGGAGAATGGTTCCTGCATCGCCCGCCGCCATCACGGCATTCATCATGCTCTGCGCCATCCAGGGATCGTTGCTGTTGATGCCGTCCACCATGAAGTAGTTGTCGTGCGGCCGCCCACCGTTGGTGCTGTTCGTCCACCCGGAGTTGCCGGGATATTTTGACACGCCCGGACGCAGGTCAATGAGGTTCTCGAAGTTTCGTCCGTTCAGCGGCAGGTCGTTGATAACTTGGTTGGGGATCGTTCCGCCCAGTTCGGCGTTGTTGGTTTCAATGAGCGGAACTTCGGCCTGCACTGTAACCACCTGGCGCTGCTCGCCGGGCTGCAGTGAGAGATCGACACGAATGTCCTGGCCGACCTCTAGCTTGATGTTCTGGCGCTCCAGGGTCATGAAGCCTTGGAACTCCACGTGGAGCTTGTAATTTCCCGGAAGCAGATTCGGAGCGTTGTATTCTCCCGCCGAATCCGTGTTGAGGGTTCGAGCATTGCCGCGATCAACGTCCTGAATCGTCACTGTGGCGTTGGGAATTGAAGCGCCGCTTTGATCGGTGATGCTTCCCGCAATCCGCGCCGAACTGCCCTGAGAGAAGAGCGGGGAAGCAGCCAGAAGCAGCAGGAAACATGCTCCTAGAGCGAGACCAGCTCGCTTAAGACTCAGATAACAATTTACGCGCGCGCCGAAGCGTCGAGAACCCAACATGGGGAAACCTCCTAGATTAGTCGTAGTCGGACGATTGGACTGCAAACCTGAAAACGTGATCTTAAGTGTGTATAACACCTAACGCTTTGAAAGTCAATGCTGTTCTAAGCAAGATGTATCCCCACGGCGCTCTACTTCCACGCTGCATAGACCGGCTTGCTAACTAAGAACGCGGGGTTCACACCCGCCCGCGGCCTGAACTTTTGCACGCGCCCGTTGTCCACTTCGGCGACGTAGAAATTCCCGTCCTGATCGACGCTGAATCCGTGAACTCCCCAGAAGCCGCCGGGGAAATCTCCCCAGGTGCCAAAGGAATAGAGGAAGTGTCCTTCCAGATCGTACTTCAGCATCTTGGAAGTCCCGCGATCAAAAGCCCACAGGCCGCGGTCGGCTCCGATGTAGATCAGGTGGATGTCCGACGGCTCCTGACCCATGCTGAAGTCGTAGAGGAATTTTCCGTTCTCGTCGAACACCTGAATGCGATGATTGGCGCGGTCGTTCACAAAAACGTGCCGCGTCTGCGGGTCGAGCGCCATGCCGTGGACGTTGTTCATGTAGTCGGGCCGCTTGTCATTCGGAGGCGTGCCCTTCATGCCCCAGTCCAGCAGGAATTTTCCGTCCTTGTCGAACTTCGCGACGCGCGTGCCGTTGTATCCGTCCGCGACGAACAGCGTGCTGTCCGGCAGCCAGTTCAGGAATGTCGGCCGGTTGAAGTGCGTGCCATCGGCGCCCTTTACGGTCGGCGTGCCGATGGTCTGCACCAGCTGTTTTCCATCGTGGGTGAATTTGTAGATGGCGTGCATGTGATCGTCCACCACCCAGACGTGCTTCTCCGGATCGTAAGGATTGATGGTAACGAAATGCGGCCGCTTGAAGATCTTGTCCCACTGCGTCCATTGCTCGATGATGTTGCCGTTGGCGTCCACCACCGTCAGGCAATGTTCCCACTTGGCGTCCACGCCCAGCGGTGCCCTTCCATAGCTTGGGCCCGTCGTCCGGATCCTGGCCGCTTCCGCCTGCTCCGGGCAGCGCCGCAACGGTTGCGTCGCGCCAGGGCAGCCGGCCGATCGGAAATGACAGGCTCGGTCCGAACTCGGGAATCAGTTTGGTCTCGGGCCTCTTGATGTTGGGCAGTTCGCCGCGGAACAGCAGAAAAATGCGATTCGGGATTCTCGGCGTAAACGCTCTGCCCCGCGCCCCAGGTCCACTTTTCATTTCCGGGAAGGGTGCTGATGTCCTTGGGCCAGTCCTTCACCACCTCGTATGGACCAAATGCATCTTGACCGCCGACTACGCCCGGTATCGCAGCAAAACCGAGGCCCGGTTTTCCCTGCGCCTGAACCGACGACACCTTATTCCCAATCAGAAACCCCAGTGCGAAAACAGCAGAAATTGCTAGAAGTACTATGGCCGATCTACGCATAACTTCTCCTTCGAAAAAGACCGCCGGAAATTATTGCTGTGGTAACACGCTCGACCTCATCCGGCGATAAGTCAGTGACGGGTATCATAACATCCGCGCTGGTAACTAAGCAAGAAACACAAGGTGACGGCGCGAGCGATGACGACCTGTTACAATTCCTGGAGAAGCGTGAGCGTGTCGTAGAGATAGAGGAGGTTGAAGCCATGGATTCCCTGTTGAATGTGAGCAGAAGAGGTTTGGTTAAAGCGGGGCTGACTTCCGCGGGCATTGCTCCCTTTGCGGCCCTGGCGCAAGATGCCGGCCCGGAAGGCGGCAAGATGGGAGCCGTGGGTGGACGCGCGGAAGAAGAGCTTTTCCCAGGAAAAGGGCTGCCCGGCGGCGGGCAGTTGGAAATCCGGCTCACCGCGACCATTTACACCAGCGATCCCGATCAACTCGAAGTGGCCCAGCGGATGAAGCCATTCAATCTGGATTCTTGGATCGTGGAGTGGACTCGCGTAGCCGAGAAGAATGAAGAAGAGGCCGAGAAGCTAGCCGCTGAAGGCCGCAAGGTCACCGCCAACGAATATTACTTACGAGCCTCCAACTTCTATCGCGAAGCCTGCTGGCCGCAGCCTGTCAGCGAGCCGCGCATGCTTCCTTCTTACAAGAAAATGCGGGAGACTTTCGATAAGGCTTGGCAGTTAGTCCGACCGCCCTTCGAGCGCGTACAGATTCCCTGGGAAGGAAAAACGCTGGACGGATATTTCAGAAAGCCCGGCGGCCCTGCCGGCAGACGCTTCCCGACTTTGATCGCATTCCAAGGCGCCGATACGATGTGCGAGTCGACTATCCTCAACGCTGGTGGATACGCAGCGCGGGGGATGGCTTATCTGGCGGTCGATTTCCCCGGTCAGGCAGGTTCGCTGCGGCTCAAGAATCTTCATCTGCCGCCCGACACCGAAAGAATCGCGAAGGCCATGATCGATTATCTGGAAACCCGGCCGGATGTTGACGCCAATAGAATCGGCATGCAGGGCATCAGCATGGGTGGCTACGGCGTTCCCAGAGCCGCGAGTGGAGAGAAGCGCATCAAAGCCGCTCTCATGAGCAGTGGATCATTCAATTTGCTGCAGGACCTGTTCGATTACTATCCACCGATTCAGGAACGCGTGCGCTGGATCGTCGGCGCTGAGGATCTGAAGGATGCCCGTAGAAAACTCGCGGAATATACGCTGGAAGGAAAAGCGGACCGGATCGAGTGCCCGATGTTAATCGGCTACAGCCGGGATGACAGGATCATGGACCCGCAAGGATCGCTGCGGCTCTATAAAGCTGCTGTCAAGTCCAAGCGTGAGATGATCGAAGGGACTGGGCATACGCAGGCTTCCAACGCCGGCGGCCCGAGAGAGAGACGGCCTGCGATTCTACCGGACTGGGCAGCCAAGCATCTGGTTACGGAAGCATAGTTGCCGAGTATTCCGCGCGATGCTCGGATCTCCCGGCGCGTCGCTAATTGCCCAGTTACTTTTTTGGCTTTTCGTTCTTCAGAAAATCGTCGAAATTGACGTTGTCTTCGCAGACCATTTCCGAAATATGCCAGGTCGGGCGTAAGTCAAACATCATCCGGCCGCCCCACGGCTTGGTATATGCCTTCGGATCTTCGATGTTAACGTCGATCTGCAAAGTCTTCGCGTCCACGCGGCGCATGCGCTCGACGACATGGAGATCTTCACTATGCGGATGACCTCCACGGTCGGCCCAGGTCTTGTCGTTAAAGCCGATCGTGTCCACCACCAGCGTATCGCCCTCCCAGTGCCCGATCGAATCGCCAAACCACGTCGGACCCAGGGTCGTATCGTGGGGACGTCCATCGGTCCAGATTTGGCGGATGTAGTGATCGAACTCGAAAATCATCAACACACGGCTGGGGCTTTGGACGATTTCCATCGGAAAGGGATGCAGATATACGCGCGGTACGCCGGGAGGGAAACAGCCCGTCGCGCTCACGGTCGTTGGATTGACCGGATCGTTGGAATCTTCCACGCTACGAGGCCCAAACGACGGCTTGTTAGCCTTGAACCTTTCCTGTGCCCACGGCGTCATCGAGGGCTCATCGGCGCTAAAGGTGTATCCGCCGTATCGGGCGCCGGGCATGTTCTTTTTGTTCCACACGCCGGAAAGGTCAGGCGTGGAAGCCTGGGTCTTAGCGGCCGCTGACTCTTGAGCACAAAGAACGAGCGGTGCAGCGACTACTGCAGCCGCCATCAACAGGATCGATCCCATCCATCGATTTCGCATATCAGATCACCGCCGAGGTTAGTTCCCGCCGCCGGTCTTCATCTCCTCGCCGTTACCCAGCACGACCTTAGTTATCCACATCGAATTGGCGCCTGTCTTGGCGCGAAAGCCTGTGAGCGTAACTTCGTCGCCGGGCTTAAAGGTCTGCGCGGTCCATCCCGCCCTCACTAAGTGGTTTGGGCTGGTAAGTTCGCCTTGCCATTCTTGCTTTTGTCCCTTGTCATCTTTAACACCCAGACTTACTATGCAATGCGGATTAGTGAACTTGAAGTTACTTACGGTTCCCTTGATCGTGACTGATTGCGTCACATCGTACGCCGCCTGTCCATGGTGCGCTAGCACCAGGCTCGGGATGAAAAGGACACTAGCAGCCAAAGTTAACAGCATCAATCTGTTTTTCATTCCATACTCCCAGAGAGCATCCAAACCGCGGGATTCAGCCGAACCGTCACGCACCAGCATGCGGCGGGATAGTTTGTAGACGCTCGACCCAATATATAACATTGCCATCTTTGGCCTGTCAACGCGGAGCGTAAGGTCTCTGACGTCCAGATCAGTCCTGTACCGTGTAGATTCTCATCTCGGCGGGCTGGCTGCCGCGCGCGGGCACCGCGAGATAAAACCGTTCAAACCCCTTGCCCTGCTTACCGAAATACCCGGCAGTCCCCGCGCCGACCGAGGTTGGAACCTTGGCAAGTAGCTGGTAGTGGTCGGGATCGATCATCTGAAAAGCATAAACGAAGCCCTCCGACCCGGGCATATAGATTCGCCGGCGATCGGCGTCGTAATACAGATCGTCCGTGCCCTGGACCGCGGGTAAAGAGGTCACCAGGCGGCCTGAAGTCGTATCGTAAACCGCCAGCCGGGCGGGCTGATGAGTTCCAACAAAGACGCGATGATCGGCTTCATCAAGCGCCATGGGGAAGTTACTCGCCATCCCGCTTAGAGCCCAATGTGAGATGGCCTTAGTCGCGCGATTAATAACCACAATCTGTTTTAAGTCCGGCACATTCACGTAGATATTCGGCCCCGATTTTTCCAGTTGGAACGACTCCGGCTCCCCACCCAGCTTGTATTCCTCTTCCAGACGTTTGTTAGTGGTGGCGTCAATCGTCGCGATCGCTCCGCTCTTTTCATCATCGCCGCAACCGACATACACCCGCTTAGTCGCTGAGTCATACCGCAGGTTGTCGGCGCCGCCTGGAAAATCGACTGTTGCAATCAAGCCGTACGAAGCTCCCTCGTAGATATAAACCTTGGCTGCCGACCCGCTGGCCACAAATAACTTATTGGTTTCCGGAGAATACACTACGCCCTGAGGGTCTGGGATGTCGCTGATGGTACGCTCCAGTGTTCTGGCTCCGACGTTGACCACCACAACGGAATTGCTGCCCAGCGCCGCGGCAAAAACGCGCCCTCGGCCGAATCCAAAGTGGTCGAAGCGTCCTTTGATACCTTCCAGCGGGATGGCATCCGTCAAAACCAACGGCTGAACCCTCGCTGCGGGCGGAGTCTTCTTCTGAGCGTCCGCGACCCACGCCGCACCGATCGCTACAAGCACTACGATATAACCGCGTCTCATCAACACCTCTTATAATCATATGCGTATGTTCAATCGGCGCCAATTCCTGGGAACAGCGGCGGGTGCTATGCTCTCGCGTGCGGATGCGCAGACCGGCTACGAGTGGGGCGGGCCCGTTCTCGATATCCATCTTCATCCCCGCCGCGAGGACGGCGGAGAACTCAACCACATCAACGGCTCGGGCGTGACAAAAGCAGTCCTGCTGACCGGATCGGCTGTGGCCGAACACTCCCAGTCCGTTGTGGCGAAAAACCCCGGGCGTTTTGTCTGGTTTACCGGAACGGATATGACCAAGCCCGATGCCATCGGAATCCTTCGCAAGAACCTGATGGCCGGCGCGATCGGACTAGGCGAACTAAAGTCCCATGTTGCCTGCGATGGCCCCGAGATGCAGGCCGCCTATTCGCTCGCGGCGGAGATGAACGTGCCGGTGCTGATCCATTTCGCCGATTTCCCGCAGTTCGAAGGCGAGGGCGTCTGGAATAGCGGTATCATCCGCTTTCCGGCGGTCGTGAAGGCCAACCCGAAGACGATATTTATCGGACACGGCGACGCCTTCTGGGCCAACGCCAGCGCCGACGTTCCCGACGGCGTAAATTATCCTACCGGCAAGATCAAGCCCGGCGGCGTATCGGACAGCATGTTGAGCGAGTTCCCCAACTTTTATGGCGACTTCTCGGCTAACTCAGGCCGCAACTTTCTGGCGCGCGATCCCGATTTCGCCGCGAAATTTATCGAACGCCATCGCTCTAAACTGATGTTCGGATGCGATTGCAGTTGCCGCGATGGTCATGGCGCTGGACAAGCCTCCAAGCAGCCCCTGATAGCAGGTAAGTGCGTTGCGCGCGAGACGCTCACCGCATTGAAGCAACTTACATCGGCCGAGCTGTTCCACCAGATCACTTGGCAAAATGGAACGAAGCTGATCAAGATCAGCGGCTGACAATCGAGCTCCTTTCATCTCGGTGACAGTTCGAAAAGTGTATACTTGAGGACTTCGATGTCTGAACCCGCAGTAGAAACTTCCACAGCCAGTCCCCGTTTGACCGGCGATCAGAAACGCGCTTTTTTCGCAGCCTGGGGCGGCTGGTTATTGGACGGCATGGACGGCTTCATTTTCTCATTGGTCCTGGTGCCGGCCATGCGCGACGTTTTGCCCAAATCCGGAATTGCCGCTACGCAGGCCAACATTGGCTACTACGGCGGCCTCCTGTTCGCCCTTTTCATGGTCGGATGGGGCTTGGCGATGGTCTGGGGCCCGATCGCCGATCGCTTCGGACGCGCTCGCACGCTGATGTTCACCGTGCTTTGGTTTTCGGTTTTCACCTTCATGGCCGCCCTGTCGCAAGGCATCTGGTCACTGGCCCTCTTCCGATTCCTGGCAGGCGTTGGCATCGGCGGAGAATGGTCCATCGGCGCCTCGCTCATCTCTGAGTCCTGGCCTGAAACCCGCCGCACCTGGGGCGGATGCCTGATGCATACCGGCTACTACGTCGGCTTCGTGGTCGCCGCGGCAGCCAACTATTTCATCGGCAGTCAGTTTGGATGGAGATGGATGTTCGTCGTAGGCGGAGCACCGGCGCTGTTCGTCGGATTTCTGTTCAACCGCGTTCATGAGCCGGAAAAATGGAGAGACAAGCGGGCGCAGCTCGGCGAGAAACTTAAAATGCACCGTTCGTTCTTCGAACTGTTTTCGGATCAGTATCGCCGCCGCACCATCCTTAACTCCATTTACCTGATCGCATCAATCGTCGGCCTATGGGCCGGCTCGGTCTATGTTCCATCGGCCATAACTTATCTTGCGGATCGCGCCGGCAAGACCACCATGGAAGGCGCTCGGCTCGCGTCTTATTCGACCGCCATTCTCGGAATTGCCACCATCCTCGGAGCTCTGATAACGCCCTGGCTCGCGAAAAGGCTGGATCGCAGAACCACGCTCGGAATATTTTTCGCGCTGATGCTGATCTTCCTCTGGCTCGCTTTCGGCTATGTGTTCTATCTGCCTTCCGGCGCTCTAAGCTGGTTCATGGTTTGCACTTTCTTTCTGGGATTGGGCGGCGCCAATTTCGTGGTGTACTCATTCTGGATACCCGAACAGTATCCAACCGAATGCCGCGTCAGCGCCTTCGCTTTTACGACCAACATCGGACGTTTTGCCGGTGCTGGCTTAACTTTTCTGGTCGGCGCAGGCATACGCCATTTTCAGACACTCGGCACTCCAGTGGCTCTCACTGCACTCGTTTTCGTCGTGGCGCTCTTGCTCCTGCCACTGGGCGCGGAGACCCGGGGCAAGGCTCTGCCTGCATAGGATCTTTATTACGGAGGTGATGCATGAAGGATTCAGACTCTAAGAGCAATTCAGGATTGAGCCGCCGATCTTTACTGGGCATGGCCAGTGCAGGGCTGGCAGGTGCCGTCGGAGCACGCGCCCAGGTTAGCGGACTTACGCCCGATGGCGGCACCCCGCCATTTCGACTGGCTCTGGGCGCGCTCGATTATCTCGATCGCAAACAGTACATCCATAACATGGAGATCGTCGCCAGCGTACCTGGCTCAACCATTAGCGGCGGCGAGCCTCTCATGGCCATGTGGGCCCGCGGCAAACAGAGGCTGCTGCCGGCCAACGGCGGCTTCCTGGATGTCACCGACCCGCGAAAGCCGGTCGTGATGAACAAGGGCCTTACCCGCGGATTCGGCGCCGTGGTCTACAACACCCAGCTTAAGAAGTGGATCATGATGTGTACCGCGGCGGCCCCGCTTACTTCCGCGACTCCGGAATTTCCGCACGGCCAATACGACAAGGAGCTACGCGACAAATCGGTCAACTTCAAAGGACTGCGCGGCATTCGCAACTACGACATCACCAATCCGGAAAAACCGGAGCTGCTCCAGGAATATAGTACTGGCGTTAAGGGCAACGGCACTCACCATAACTTTTACGATGGCGGCAAGTACGCCTACCTCGATTGCGGTTGGGACGAGCAGCTCCGCATGGAAAATCACCAGCGGCCTTACAGCAACGCCGTCATGATCGTCGACATGTCCGACCCCTCGCACGTCAAGGAAATCTCGCGCTGGTGGGTTCCTGGGCAACGGCTTGGAGAAGAAGCGGAATACAAGAAATACATCTTCGCCGGTGACCAGAGTTCCTGGACCGGCAATCACGGCGCACTCACCGTCCCCAAGCGCGTCGAAGACGGTGGAAACCTTGGCTACGGCGGCTTCGGCGCATTCGGAATGTATGTCCTGGACCTTAGCGACATCGCCCATCCCAAGCCCATCGGGCATGTCCAATACGAGTTCAACGCCCTCGGCACCATTCCCTTCCACACCGTGTTATCCTGTCCTGGCCGACACTGCCCATCCGCGGCTCCAGAATATGATGATCGGACTGCATGAAGCTCTCGAAGCCGATTGCCGCGAGGTTTACCACACGCCCTACATGATCGACGTGAAGGACCCGCGTAATCCGAAAATCGTCGGATTGTTCCCCAAGCCGCAAGCTCCGCCCGACGCACCGTACAACGATTTCTGCCTGGCTCGCGGCCGCTTCGGTTCGCACAACTCGCAATGCTGGCTCGCGCCCGGCATCTCCAAGCCCGAGATCTTTGCGGCCGCCTGGTTCAATGCCGGCGTCCGGGTATTCGATATCTCCAACCCCGCCGCGCCCAAAGAAGTCGCCTACTTCGTCCCGCCGCACGAGGGCGAGATCAACAACTACGAAAGCTGGTGGCGCGGATCCACCGAAAACTGCTTCGTCGAATTCGATCGGAATTTGATCTGGATCGGAACGCACGAAGGCAGTTATTGCCTCTCTTGCCCGGCACTCGGAAAGCCTGTGCTCGAACCGCGCAAGGTCGAAAAATGGTCGGTCGCGCACTGCAACGTCGGATGGGATGAGTCTACTCCACGCGCCTTTTACTTCGGCCGATCGCTGAAGCAGTTAGGCTAGAAAGTAGCGCCGGTTACTCAGACCCGCCATCGAATGAAAGCCATGGTCCTGAGAGCGCCCAGCCATCTGGCGCTCGATCAAGTCACGCGCCCCGAGGCCCCACCCGGTCATGTCCTGGTGCGGATCACTAACAGTGGCCTGTGCGGAACCGATCTTAAAATCTACACCGGTGCAATCCCGGCGAAATATCCGCTAATCATGGGGCACGAAATGATTGGCGAACTAGTCGCTGGCTCCCCGCCTCCGGGCGTTCAAAAAGGCGACCGCGTCATCATCGATCCCGTCCTTTCTTGCGGCACTTGCTTCCACTGCCGCATCGGCCAAACCAACCTGTGCCCCGCCGGCGGATTGATCGGCCGCGAAACCGACGGCGGGTTTGCCGAGTACGCCGCCGTCCCGGCCAGTCAAGTATTCCGGTTGCCCGATTCCATCGACAGCCGCACCGCGCCGCTCATCCAGGTCGCCACCACTTGTCTGCATGCTCAGCGGATGACCTCGTCATTGGAAGGGCAATCGGTCGCCGTGATCGGCCTGGGCGTTTCAGGTCAATTGCATGTGCAGCTGGCCAAGGCCCGCGGCGCAGCGACGGTCATCGGCATCAGCCGCAGCGCATTCAAGAACGACCTTGCGAAACAATTAGGCGCCGATCTCACTATCACAGCCGGCCCCGACGCGATCCAAAAGGTTCTCGATGCCACTGATGGCCGCGGCCCGGACGTCGTCATTGAATGCACTGGCGTAATGGCCGCGCTAGCCGACTCCATCCGCATGGTTCGTTTCGGCGGCCGTATCATCCTCTTCGGCATAATGAGCGCAAAAGAAGGTGCTCTGCCGTTCTACGATCTCTATTTCAAAGAGCTCACGCTGATCAACAATCGCGCCGCGACTTCTGAAGACTTTCCGCTTATGATCGATCTGGTGGCAACCGGCGCAGTTCGCTTGGAGCCCTTGGTAACCCACCACATGGCGCTCAGTGAGCTTGAAACCGCGCTCGCAATGGTGGAGGATGGCGCGGATCGCCGCCTCAAGATTATTCTCGATCACACGTGAACCGGCGCTCCATCTGGTCGAGTGATACAGCCCTCCTGCTTTACATGGCGCTCGGCACGGTGATCGTGCATGCGCTCACCGGTAGCCGCTATGGATTTCAGCGCGACGAATTAGCGACGCTCGACGACGCTCGTCATTTGGCTTGGGGCTACGTAGCCTATCCCCCGGTCACGCCGTTCTTCGGGCGCCTATCGTTGATATTATTCGGCACGTCGCTCGCAGGATTTCGATTCTTCGCTGCGCTGGCCCAAGCGGCGGCCTTGGTTCTAACCGGTTTGATGGCGCGGGAATTGGGCGGTCAACGCACTGCTCAGTCGATCGCAGCCGCTGCTGCTCTTCCCTTCTGCATAGGAGGCGGCGCGCTGATGCAGTATGTCTCCTTCGACTGCTTGTTCTGGGTGCTGACCGCGTACTTTGTCCTGCGATTGCTCAAATCGGATGATCCGCGCTGGTGGATCGCCATCGGAAGCGCGATCGGGTTGGGAATGCTCGCGAAGTACACCATGGTGTTCCTGGTCGCGGGCCTCACCGCCGGAATATTGCTGACCGATGCGCGCCGTTATCTGGCGAGCAAATGGTTGTGGCTCGGCGTCGGCGTGGCTCTGTTGATTTTTCTTCCAAATTTCATCTGGCAGGCGCAGCACGGATTCGTCTCGCTGGATTTTCTTCGCCATATCCATACGCGCGATGTTGCGATCGGCCGCGCGAAATATTTTCTGCCCGAGCAGCTAGAGTTGACCTCCATGGCCTTGCCGCTATGGGTTGCTGGATTGCTTTATTACTTGTTTTCACCCGCTGGCCGCCGCTTTCGTGCCTTGGGTTGGATGTATGTCGTCCCGCTGGTTTTGTTTGTCATCGCTCAGGGGCGCGCCTATTACCTGGCAGCTGCATATCCGATGCTGTATGCCGCCGGCGCCATGCGGTTCGAACAATGGCTGCCGTCGCTCCGCCGCCCTGCTGCAGTACGAGCGTTGGTCTGGGCTGCTCTCACCGCCGATATACTAGTGGCCGCGGCTGTCATGTTGCCGATTTCCCCCGTTAATTCCAGCTGGTGGAATTTTGCCGTCAAGATCAACGAAGATTTCCGTGAGGAGATCGGCTGGCCGGAACTGGTCGACACAGTCGCGAAGATTCGTGATTCCCTGCCCCCGGAGGATCGCACGCAGTTGGGCATCTTAGGCGCCAATTATGGCGAGGCCGGAGCGATCAATCTCTATGGGCCGCGTTACGGATTGCCTCCCGCCATCAGCGGCATCAACTCCTTCTGGCAGCGCGGGTATGGCGATCCGCCGCCGGAAACGTTAATTGTCGTTGGGCTGTCACGCGGCTTTCTGGAGAACAAGTTCGCCGGCTGTGAAGTGGCGGGCCACACCTGGAATCGCTTCGGTATTTTAAACGAAGAGACGCGCAGTCATCCTGATATTTTCGTGTGCCGCCACCTGCGCGGAAGCTGGCCCGAGTTCTGGAAGAGCTTTCGGTATTTCGGTTAGCCGGCTGCCTCTTACGGTAGAATCATTCGATTCGATACTCAATCGCAGTAGTGATGATCTTCGCCACCGGCTGCTCGCGATGGCATTCGCCGGCCGCTGTCGAAGCAGCTTCCCAGCCGGTGCTCGGTTTTTCCAGCGCGGCTCTTATCCAAGAACGCAGCTCGGAAGCCGCCTTCGCGAAAAATCTCTCCATCGAATCGATTTCGAATCTGCACCGCGAAGTCACCAGGCGCCCGCACATGGCCGGCTCGCCGGCATCGATGGCCGTTGCTGAAACGATTCGCAAGGCGCTTCAGAACGCCGGACTTGAGACCGAGGTTCACGAGTTCGACGTGCTGCTTTCCACTCCCAAATCCATCAACGTCGAACTGATCGAACCATCCCGGGAACCCTTGAGCGTGATGGAGCCGGCCGATCCGCTTGATCCGGACTCGCGCAATCCGGAACTGGGACCGGCCTTCGTCGCCTACTCCGGATCGGGCGTGGTTCAAGCGCCCGTTGTGTACGTCAACTACGGACTCCCGCCCGACTATGACAAAGTCGCCGCCGCTGGAGTGGACGTGCGCGGCAAGATCGTTGTGGCGCGCTACGCTAAAAGCCACCGTGCGGTCAAGATTCACACCGCACAACAGCGCGGAGCAGCCGCAATTATCATTTATAGCGAACCGGCCGATGATGGATTTGCCAAGGGTCTGGTCTGGCCGGAAGGCCCTTGGCGCGCCGATTTTCAGGCTCAGCGCGGCAATGGGAAATATAGTTGGTTCTGGCATGGCGATCCGCTTTCGCCTGGTGCAGGAGCGCGTGCCGATTCTGCTATAATGGATCCGTCCGCTGCGCCGACTCTTCCCCGCATTCCCGCGATTGTTCTCTCTTCCAGAGAAGCAGCGAGGATCCTTCAGCCATTGCGCGGCCCCGCCGTGCCGGCCGGTTTCCAGGGCGCCCTGCCCTTCACCTACCGCCTTGGGGCCGGTCCCGTCGTCGTCAAAATGGATGTTCAGATGGACCAGCGGAGGCGGCCCATTCGCGATATCATCGCGCGGCTGCCGGGGCGCAATCCAGACCGTTGGGTGATCCTCGCCACCCATCACGACGCCTGGACCTTCGGCGGAATGGACCCTGGAAGCGGCACGTCCGCTGTCTATGAAACCGCGCGAGCCCTCGCGGCATTAGGGAAGCAGGGTTGGAAGCCCGACCGTTCCATCGTCTTCGCCTTCTGGGATGCCGAAGAACCGGGACTGGTCGGGTCCACTGAATACGCCGAGGCCTTCGAGCGCGAACTGCGCGAGAAAGCTGTTGCTTACATCAATACCGACTTGTTCATGCGTGGCCATTTCTTCGGGGGCGGTACGCCTTCGCTGCGCGACTTTCTGGTCCAGGTTGCCAAGGATGTGCCCGGCGTCGATGCACACGGCAGCGTCTACGATGAGTGGCGCGCCACATCCTGGCAGAAACAGCCGGCGGAGCGCCGCCGCAAGGGACCGAAGGGCTACGAAATCGAACTGGCAGCACTCGGAAGCGGCGCCGATTTCGTGGCTTTTCAGGACTACCTTGGCCTCCCGACTTTGTCGGTCCAGTTCGATTTCGATGGAAGCTACGGCCCTTATCACTCCAACTACGACTCTCGCTTCTTTGTCGAGCATTTCAGCGACCCCGGCTTCAAAGTGGCCCGCACCCTTACACAAGTCTTCGGCGTGGCCGTGATGCGCTTGGCCGACTCGGCCGTTCTACCCTTCCGCTACTCGCATTACGCCCGCAAAATCGGCGAGTTTCTCGATGATGCCCGGACGTGGGCCCGCGATGAAGATGGCAATGAAGTCGTAAAACTCGACTTGGAAAGAGCCCGGGCCCTGGCGTCCGAAATCGAAAGCCGCGCCGCCGCGCTCGAACGAAGCATCGATTCCGGAATCGAAACCGGCCGCTGGCCCGACGCCGTGCGTGCTTCGCTTAACGACCGCTTGGCCCGCTTGGAGCAAACCCTTCTCGATGAAAGCGGCACTCCCGCCGAGCGCTGGTATCGGCACGTTATTTATGGCTGGAATATTTATTCGCTATACGACGGGCAGCCGTTGCCTGGTTTGGCAGAAGCAATTCGCTTGAAAGATCGAGCGCAGGTTACCAGGGAGACTGCCAGGATTGAAAATGCGCTCCGCCGTATGCTGTCGGCGCTTCCCTCCGCAGGTGGCTAGTTATTTTCGCCGCCCATCGGATTGCCGGCGCCGGACCAATGTCGGCAGGCCCTTTCCTGCTGGGTATCTGGCTCATCGGGATTAAAGTATGATAGACATATTATGCGTCGAACCCTGTTGCTGCTCGTCACCGCTGCCGGCTTTGCCGCCGGCCAGCAAATCGTCCAATTTAAGGACCACGTCATTGAGGCCAATGCCAAGGGCGGGTACGCGGTCATCGTTACCGACATCAACAAAGACGGTAAGCCTGACGTCATCGGCATTAGCCAGCAGCTTCCCGATCTCACCTGGTATGAGAATCCCGGATGGCAGCCTCACGTGATCATGAAGGACACGCTGGGTCAGGTGAATCTCGCGGCTTATGACATCGATGGCGACGGCATCCCCGAGATCGCGCTGGAGAGCGGCTTCGCCATGCAGCAGGCTAAGAGCCCCGGTCTGGTTTGGCTTCTTTCGCACGTGGGCGATCCGCGCGAGCCCTGGAAATCCACGAAACTAGACGCCTTCCCAACCTCGCACCACATCGCCTGGGCCGACGTCGATGGCGACGGTCATAAGGAGCTGATCAATGCCCCCCTGGTCGGCGGCAGCAACGCCGCGCCCAAATACGAGGGCAATACACCGCTGTTCTTCTACCGTGTGCCCAAGGACTGGGCCACTGGGGCGACTGAGTGGAAGCGCCAGACCATCACCGACGATCTGAGCGGCATCACCCATCGCATTCGCGTCGTCAACTGGACCGGCAAAGGAAAGCAGGAGCAACTGCTCGTCGCCAGTTTCGAAGGCGTGGTTATGTATTCAGCTTCCGGCAAAGGCGACAACCTGAAGTGGAACAAGAAAGTGATTGTCAAAGGTCACGATTCCGAAGAAGCGCCTCGGCTCGGCGCCAGCGACGTGAAAATCGCCCACCTAGGTAAGCACCGCATTCTCGCTACGGTTGAGCCCTGGCATGGCAATGAAGTTGTCGTATACACCGAAGATGGCAAGGGCGGCTGGAATCGTAAAGTTATTTATGACCAGCTCACCGAAGGTCATGAGGTTTGCGTGGGCGACTTCAATGGCGACGGCCGCGACGAGATCGTAGCTGGCGACCGCGCCCGGGGCAAAATCTCCACCTCCCATGTGTTTTATTCGGCCGACGAATCCGGTACGAATTGGCATCACGAAGAGCTCGATCACATGGCCATGTCCGCCTCCGGTTGCCAGGTCGCCGATATCAACGGCGACGGACGCCCCGATATCATCATGATTGGCGGCGCCACGCACAACATCAAGTGGTACGAAAACATCGGTCCGATGAGCACGGCAAGTGTGGCCAAGACCCGCTAAACGCGCGTAATCTTGTCTCAAAATCAGTACGTTTGCTAACATTAGGGTTAGTCGGAGGAGCGGTGCGGCTACCATGCCGAAGGTCAACTTTACTCTAAACGGACAAGTGATTTCTGTCACTTATGAATCCGGAATGCATTTCCTTGAGGTGTTGCGCGAGCAGTGCGACATCCTCTCTCCAAAAAACGGCTGCGCTCCGGAAGGCGCGTGTGGCTGCTGCGCGATCCTGGTAGATGGCCAGCCCGTGCTCGCTTGCCTGCGCAAACCCGAACATATGGAAGGCCGGGACGTCGTCACGCTGGAGGGCATGCCGGAGGAAATGCGCCGTGTTTTGGGTGAAGCGTTCGTGCACGAAGGCGGCATTCAGTGCGGCTTTTGCATCCCCGGCATCTTAGTCCGCTCGTCATCTTTATTGCGTAACGACCGCACCGGCGATCGCGAGGTGGTCGCCAAAGCCCTCGATAGTCATCTGTGCCGCTGTACCGGCTACGCCCGCATCATTGACGCTGTTCAAACTGCCGGCGAAATGTGGAACGATGGCAAACAGCTTCCGCGCCCGGAGCCGCGCCGCCATTCTTACTTCGGCGAGGAATTCGGATTGAGCCGAACCACGGAAGCGAATGGTCACAAGAACGGAATCGGCCAATCCATTTCGCGCTATCTCGGCCTGGATCAGGCCCTGGGCGAAAAGCCGTTCGTCGATGACATGCGCGTTCCCGGAATGCTGCATGGCGCAGTCGTCCTGAGCGAACATCCGCGCGCCAAGATTCTAGGAATCGCTACCGCCGAAGCGCTTGCTATGCCGGGCGTCCAAAGAATTCTCACAGCGCCCGATGTCCCCGGCCAGCGCGGCACCGGCCTGGCCATTCCCGATCTGCCCATCTTTGTCGCCGTAGGCGAAACCACCTGCTGCGTCGGTGACATATTCGCGCTGGTCGTCGCGGACACCGCCTTCCACGCACGTCAGGCTGCCGAAAAAGTGAAGATCGATTACGAAGTATTGGAGCCGGTAACGGATCCTTTCTACGCGCTCCAGCCCGGCGCGCCGCAGGTGCATGCTCCCGGCAATCTTCACGTACATCCCAACCTGCTCGAAACCACGGCGTTTTCCCGTGGCGATGTGGATGCCGGGCTGGCTTCTTCAGTTCATATCGTCGAGCAGACTTTCCAGACTCAGCCGGTCGATCCCGCATTTCTCGAGCCTGAGGCCTGCCTCGCGCTGCCCCAGGGAAAAGGCGTCAAAGTTTACTCGCAAAGCCAAGGCTCAACTTTCGACAAGGCTCAAATCGCGAAAGTTTTGAACCTGGCGCCCGAGGAAGTGGAAGTCGAGCTGGCCGCCAGCGGCGGAGCCTTCGGCGCGAAAGAAGAACTCTCCATCCAGGCCCAGACAGCGCTGGCTGCCCACTTGCTTGCAGCTCCCGTAAAAACGGTTCTCACACGCAAGCAATCCGCGCAGCTGCATCCCAAGCGCCATCCGATGACGCTGCAGTACACCGTAGGCGCAGATGCCGATGGCCGCTTGCAGGCCGCGCGCGTACGAATCGTTGGCGATACCGGTGGGTATGCGGGCACCGGCGGCAAATGTCTGCTTCGCGCCGCATGCCATTCCTGCGGACCTTACCGCGTGCCCAACGTGGATATCGAATCCAAGGCCGTCTTCACCAATAACCCCACCAGCGGCGCCATGCGCGGCTTCGGCACCAATCAGGCTCACTTCGCCATGGAAGGCATCCTGGATATTCTGGCTAAAAAGGTTGGCGTTGATGGCTGGGATATTCGCGAGCGAAACATATTGAATCCCGGCGATGCCTTCGCCACCGGCCAGATCATGCGGCCCAGCGCGGCCGGCATCCGCAAGAGTCTTGAGGCCGTCAAGGAGATCTACAAGAGCGCGAAATACGCGGGCATCGGCTGCGGCATCAAGAGCACCGGCATCGGTAATGGCACCATAGACAGCGGCCATGCCATGATTCGGGTGCTTGCAGGCGGCCGGCTGGAAGTCATGACTGGTTACACCGAAATGGGCCAAGGCGTTTTCACTACCATGCGGCAAGCCGTGTGTGAAGAGACCGGCCTTCCACCCGAAATCATGACCGTGTGTTGGGATAAAGATCTCGGCGCCAAGTGCGGCGAAACCTGGGCTTCACGCGCCACCACGCTTAGTTGCGCCGCCGCCCAACGCGCTGCCAGTCAACTCGCCGCCGATCTCAAGCAGTCTACGCTCGAGCAGCTAGCCGGCCGCGAATACACTGGCGACTACATCTGCAACTTCACCACCCGACCCGGCACTCCCGAAGCGCTGACCAATCCGACCACGCACATGACTTTCAGCTATGCCACGCAGGTCGTAATCCTTGGCGAAGACGGCCGGATCGACCGCGTGGTCGCGGCTCATGATGTCGGCCGCGCCATCAACCCCAAAGCCTGCGCCGGACAAGTCGAGGGCGGCGTTCACATGGGCTTGGGCTACGCACTTTCAGAAAACTTCACCAGCACCGGCGCCCGGCCCGACTCTCTCTTGCTTCGTGACTGCGGCATCCTGAAAGCTAAGGACACTCCTCGCGTCGATGTCATCCTCATAGAAGTCCCCGACGAAGTGGGAGGCTACGGTGCCAAAGGGGCCGGCGAAATCGGCCTCGTACCAACGGCCGGTGCAGTGGCCGGCGCTCTCTATTCTTACGACGGAATCCGCCGCTTCAGCCTGCCGATGGACGACTCTCCGGCCGCCGCGCCCTCGGTTCCGAAATCGCGCCGCAAAACCCCGGTCCTGGCAGGCAAATAGCCCTACTGCCTTTGCGGCACCGGGACTTCCTTCGGTCCATCGTCTAATCCATCGATGATAATCTTCCCGGCGGGCCGCGGGGTAACAGATTGACGTGCGGACATCTGCCGCGCAGCCGCGATCAGCGGCGCAAATTGTTTGCCCACTGAATCCGTCATGAAGCCCGCGAATCTCTGTAGTGCTGCGTCGCGATCCAGCGCCATTGCATAGCGCACGGAGTTGCCTTCCACGGCTCCTTGCATGCCGCGTGGAGAGGTCTTCTGCATTCCCTCCATCAGCCGCGCCGCCGATGTGGCATCGGGCGTGTCCAGAATCATCTGAAAGTTGAAGCCGTCCCGGAGAGTAAGACCCATCTTCATTTTCGTGATGGGCGAATTCCCGCCGGTTCCCCGTCCGGCGCCGGCCAATCGGTCGGGCCGGCCCCAAATCCAAAAATCGTACGTCCGGGCCATCAATTTCGGTTCATCCTGCTGCGCGTTCGGCGCGGGTGGCAGCTTCAACCGCGTCAGCGCTCCAAACGAGCCTCCCTCCGATCCCATCAACACCGTATCTGTAGAGAGACGCGTAAACCGCAGTCCGCCAGGCAGCCCGCCATCCGGCAGGCTCCCGACATTACCCACCATCATGGCCAACACATCCTTGTTGAAGATCGATATCAATAGCCGCTTCGAATCGCCCAAACCCGCCAGCATCTGATCCTGCTCCTTCGGCGTGGCGCCCAACTTCCCTGCCCAATCCCGCAGCAAGGTCCGCATCAAATCCGACCCTAGCAGGCCCTCGAAGTCCATGCCGATGAGCAGGTCCGGATGCGGATGTGCAAATCGCCAGTCCAATTCACCCACCTGGATCATCGACGGGCTCGCTCCCACACGTGCGCGAGGCGGACGCGGGCTCACCGTTGTCACGCGGGGAGTTGTCCGCGCCGGACCTCCCGTCGCCGGAGCCTGCACTGTCAACTCCTGCGGCTTCGGATGATACTCGTACTGTTTGACCGCTTCCGACATGTCGATCGGCTTGCCGTCGTGACACGTCATAGCGTGGGGATTATCGTGGCAATAATCTTCGTAACTGCTCCACGACTTGATCGGTTGGGCCAGTACGATCGACCCGAAGAGAAACACGGTACAGCAAACAGCTTGGTGGATGAGCATGGACGAATCCTTACTCTGAGACTTCGTCCATTCAAGCCGCTAAGGATATCGGGCGAAGCACTGAGCCTCTAGTACTCCGCCCGCCGACGTTTACCGCCCCGGTCCTCCGCGCCCACCCGCCGGAGTCGCCGGCGCCAGCGGTGGTTGCGCTCCAACCACCTTGGTCAGCGCATCGTACGCGCATTCCTCATCCATGTTCGATCCGCCTACGCCGATCGCCCCGATCATCTGATCGTCTACCATGATTGGCAAGCCGCCCGAAGTCGGGAATACTCCCAGGGGTGCCCAGCGCATCTGCAGCGCTACATTCCCGGCCACCATGTTGGCCCGCGCATGCGTCGAATCCCGGGTATAGAGAACGCTCTTGGCTTTCAGCTCCGCCGTCTCGACATTGATCGGAACTTGACCGTCCATCCGATGCGCATGCACAATCTGCCCCGTCGGGTTGAGAATGAAAACCGTCACCGCAATGTTATGCTCTTTCGCGAAATCCAGGCACGCCTGAGTGATCTTGGCAGCCGTATCCGCTGAGATCTCTCTGGTCATCGCCTTTTTTGCCGCGGCGCCCGAGATCGCGAACTTGTCCAGATTCTGAGCAGCCGCCTCGCGGTTAGTAAGTGCGATCGCCGCCCCTGATAAAAACAGTCCTGTAAGAACGAACCGTGTTTGCTTAGTCATATTTTTTCTCCCTTCAGGTCCCGATAATAACGGAAGGTGCCAGTATACCGCACTATACTTGCGCCTTGACCCACCTGCACCGTCTGTGTTAACGTTTCACCCATTAGGGGGGCTGTATGCATTCCTTGAAGAATGTCCTGAGGCCTATAGGGATTCCAAGTGCGACGTTAGCGCTTTTTCTCCTGTCTTCCGCGCTTTTCGCGCAAACCGACACCGGCCGTATTCTTGGCAGCGTTTATGATCAATCCGGCGCCGTCGTGCCAAACACCACCGTTACCATCACCGATGCCGACCGTGGTACCACTCGAACTCTAACTACCAACGATGCAGGCGAATACCTGGCGCCCAATCTGATCGCGGGTAACTATATCGTACGCGCCTCGGCCATGGGCTTTAAGAATATCGAGCGCCGGAACATCGAAGTCGAGGTCGCCAAGGACATTCGTATCGACCTGACGCTCCAGCCCGGCGACACTACCACCACCGTCACCATTACCGCCGAAGCTCCCCTGGTGGACAGTAGCAATGCGGTGTTGGGCGGTACCATGAGCAATCAATTGATCTTGGATCTGCCGGTGCAGGGCCGCAATTTCCAAAAACTTCTCGAACTGCGCCCCGGCACTTACCTTGCGCCTGGCAGCGGTAAGTGGAGCCTTAGCTCCAACGGAATGCGCCGCGAGCATAACGTATATATTCTCAACGGCATGGATACAGTCGAGGGCTTCTCCTCGCAAAGCGTGGTGAACGCTACACCAATTTTCGGCGACGCCACCTCCATCGTTCCCATCGATGCCATCCAGGAGTTCAATACTCAACAGGTCCCTAAAGCGGAGTACGGCTGGAAGCCTGGAGCCATCGTTAATGTGGGCTTACGCTCCGGCGACAACAACCTGCATGGCACCGCTTATGCGTTCGGACGCAGCGATGCATTGGACGCGCGCAATCCCTTCATCCAAACCGGCACGCCCAAGCAGCAGACGGAAATTGAAGATTTCGGCGCCACTGCCGGCGGTCCGATCATCCGCAATAAGCTGTTCTTCATGCTGGGGTACGAGGGCCAGCTCAACACCATCGGCGCCCCATCCGGATCTCTGACCTTGCCCACTCGCGCTGCCATCGGCAACACTGCCCAGAGCGTTCTGGATGCCTGTAATGCCCTGCCAGCCGGAACTCCGCCCAAGGATCTCAGCCTCAAGATGGCCGGCCTGGTCTATAACGGCCCTGGAAATTGCGCCAAGGACTCCGCCAATACCGGCGTTTTTCAGGATCGCAACACCGTATCTTATTCCGTCGCGCCGGTCGGCACCGCGAAACTCCAAAACGGTCTCTCTAAAATCGACTACCACATAAATGCCAAGCACACCATCTCCGGTGAATACTTTGTCGGGAATTACGAAGGCTTGGGGCCGCAGAATAACGCCGCCGCTCAGGATTACTGGGACACCTTTACCCACGCCAAATCGATGGTGATGGGAGCGCACTGGACCTGGGTGCCCACCTCCAGTATGGTCAATGAGCTGCGCGGCGGATTCAACCGCGAAAACCAGCTTAGTTACCCCGGTGATTGTGGCTCTACCGGCCATCCTGACTACGGCTACCTCGCCAACATGAATACCAACGCAAACCTCACCGGCGCCGGTTTGCCCGCCAATTGCGGCTTCCCCGTAATCACTATCACCGGCTTCAGCGCCACCGGCTGCTGCAGCACCTTCCCCAAGATCCAAGGTCCGGACTGGACCCAGCAGGTCGTCGACAACCTAACCTACATTCGCGGCCGCCATTCCCTTAAGTTCGGCGCCGAAGGCCGTCGTCTTTCCTACACTGGCGGTACTTACTCCGGCGCGCGCGGTAACTTCACCTTTACAAACCTCACCACATTTCTTACAGGAACCGTAAACGCCGCCAGCCCGCCATCCGTACTCGTGGGCCAGCCGGCTCGCTCCCTTACAGAGTTTGCCTGGGCTGGATTCGTTCAGGATGACTGGCGGATCACCAACACCTTCACCGTAAACTATGGGCTGCGCTACGAGACCGTAACGCCCATCAAAGACGCCAACAACCAGCTGGGGAATTTTAATCCCGCGGCGCCAACCGGCTTGGTACAAGTTGGACAGGGCCTGAACTCTTTGTGGAGGCGCACTAACGACTACTCGCCGCGTCTCGGTTTTGCCTGGGACATCGGTGGCAAGGGCAAATGGGTGGTGCGCGGAGGCAGCAGCATCATCTACGTTCTCGAAGGGTTCAACGTCTTCGTGTCTCAGCAGGGAGTCTCGGCCATTGGCGTAAACGCCATCCCCACCGGCGCTCTGCTCGGCGGTGTCCAGGGTCCTGGCAATATTACGACCGCGTCAGTTCAGTTCACATCGGGAGTAAATTGGAGCATCGCCGGCCCCGTGTTGCCGAGCGCCAGTACAGTCCGCTGCGATTCCCCGCTCAACACCACACCCGCCGGAGCGAACAAGCCTTGCGCCATTACAGCCGTCAATCCTAACCTCCGCAGGCCTTACGCGCCTGCCTGGAATTTAAGCCTGCAGCATTCCATCACAAACAATATGTCGTTGCAAGTGGCCTATGTGGGAAGCCATGGCACTGGGCTGGTGGGGCTGAATGACGTCAACGCGCCCGCTCCCGGTTCAGGCTGGTTAACCGGAGCATCGTGCAATACTCCCTATACTCCAGCGGCGTTGCTGACCGCTGCCGCAGCGGCCAGCGCCAATTGCGAGAACCTCAACCGGCCTTACTTCGGCAAGTTTCCATATTTGTCGAACATCAACATGATCTCCAACCAGGACTTCAGCAACTACAACGGATTGCAGGTCACATTGACCCAGCGGCCCTGGCATGGCCTCTCCTATCTGGTCGGCTATACCTGGGCGCACGCTTTGGACGAAGCCGCCGGCGATTGGAACGGTGCGGGCCTTCCCTCCAACCTCTTCAATGTCCACTCTGATTATGCCAGCAGCCCCGACGATGTTCGCCATCGCATGACCGCTTCCGTAAGCTATGCTCTGCCGGAAAAGAAGACTTTCGCCAATCTGTTGGGCGGCTGGAAGATCAATTCCATTATCAACGTGCAAAGCGCTCTGCCCTGGAGTGTGGTCGATCCAACTGACGATATCAGCGGCGTTGGCGGAAAAGTGGATGGCTGGAATTTCTACGGCAACCCCTCGGCATTTAGCGGTCTGGGGTATGCTAACGTCCCTTACTTCTCCGGTACCAGCAACCCTGCGTGCGTTTCTCAGGCCGCCACTTTAGATTCCGGCCGCACGCCGCAGTATCCGGGCTATACCTACTCCAGCGCTCTTGCTAAGTACGGTTGTTATGCAGTGGGTTCGTCCATGCTGCTGTCGCCCGCCATCGGATCCTATGGAACCGGATCGCGCGACCTGTTCCGCGGCATTGGGCTCAAACTCATGGATGCATCGCTGACGAAGGATGTGAAGTTCTCAGAGCGCTTCGGCGGTCAGTTCCGCTTCGAGGTGTTCAACATCCTCAACAAGACGCAATATACGCCTGCTGTCAACGGCAATCCTGCCAGCCGCAGTAATCCGTTATTGGGAAGCGCGAGGACCACGCCCGACGTACAGATCTCGAATCCCGAAGTAGGCAGCGGCGCCGCCCGCTCCATCCAACTCGGGTTCAAGCTGCAGTTCTAATTGAGGGGCAGGCTTTATAAGCCTGCCTTTCGCTACTGTCCCTGCGCAGCCGCGTACGCTGCGATCGCGATCATATCGTCTTCGGTCATGTTCGCGACCACTTTCTTCATGAGCGCGGCCGACGCTCCATTACTGGCACCGCTCTGAAAATTGCACAACTGCCGCACCAGATATACCGGATGCAGCCCCGCCAGTCTTGGGACATCCGCCAAGCCCTGCAGTTTGTCGCCATGACAGACCCCGCAAGCTATGGTTTTCCCGCCGCCGCCCGTCTTCACCAGGGCTTCACCCTTTGCAATGCTCCCCACCGGCACGTAGGCCATAAACCCGGAATGCGGGTCGCGGCTCGTGGCCCGGAAAGCATCCTGCGGCAGTTCGATTATGCGATTGCCCAGCGGTTCCATCCCTCCATCCGGCATCGGCAGCCGCATCCGTCCTTTCGCGCTGACATAATTCTTCGGCACGCTGCTGCTTTCCACCACTTTTACCCACGGCCCCTGTTTGAGCGACGCCGCCCACTCGCTGGCGGCCTTGATCTCCTCGTCAGACATAGCTTTGGCGATCGTATTCATTCGCGCCGTATCGATGCGCGCCCCAGTCTTGAAATCGTTCATGGTGCGGATGAGATACTCCAGCGGAAGACCTACTATATCGGCGGATTCCGGATGCCCATGTCCAGAGTAGAGGTGGCACGCGCCGCAAGCCAGCGCCGGGCCTTTGCCATGCTGCACGATGGCCGGCAGCGGGCCATGCTCATCAGGAAACCACTCCGGGGGGTTGGAAAGATCGTCGATCTGCGCCGGCGTGTAGGCCTTCGTACTTCCCGCAAGGTGCCGAGGCTCCTCGCTCTCGTTGATCTTAGGCTGCTCCTTGTCAGGAACCAGGAACGCCCACGACGGATGCACATCCGCGGCTCTTCCAGCCACGGCAATCATTAGAACTAAAGCTAACTTTCGCATAAGAAGCCATTCTCCCACGCTTCTCAAAAGCCATACAACCTCGCCGGATTATCTACCAGGATCTTTTTCCGAACCCCCGCATCGGGCGCCCACTTCGCAAGCTGATTCAGCAGGAGTCCATCATCGATCTGAAACAGCGGCGTCACTTCCGTCTTCGGATGCCCTTCGGGCGTAGTCGAGTTTGGATGCGGCCAGTCCGTTCCCCACAATATGCGATCCGGGTTGGCTGCGATCAACGCCTTGGCGAACGGCGCGACATCCGGATAATCCGGAGCTTGGGTCGAAGCGCGATACGCTCCCGAAATCTTCACATATGCCTTGCCCGACCGTAACAGTTCCACTAAATCCGCGAAACCCGGCTGCTGCAATCCTTTAGCGGCCTCGGCGCCGCCGAAGTGATCGAACACCACCGGCACCGGCGATGCCTGCACCAAATCTTTAATGCCCGGTATCACCCCCAGACCCACGTACATCTGGATATGCCAGTTGCGATTCTTAGCTCGGTCCACCGACTCTTGGAAACGTCTCCGTCCCAACCCCGCATCGCTCGATCCTACGGTAGCCAAGTTGATCCGAATGCCTCGAAATCCGGCTCGATTCATCGCATCCAAAGCGCTTTCTGGGGTCTTATCGTCGATCACCGCGATACCCCGAGCCGTATCGCCCCGTGCCTTGATGCCGTACAGTGACGCCGAATTATCCGTCCCGTAAATGCTAGGAGTCACGATCACCACGCGCTGTACGTGTAGCGCCCGATGCAGCGCCGACATTTCCTCGGGCGAGGCCGTTTCAGGCGTATAGACGCGCCCGGAAAATAGCGGAAATTTCGCCGGATCGCCGAAGATATGCGTGTGGCAGTCGCATGCGCCCGCCGGGATATCAAAGTTCACCGCCGTCTCCGGTTGCGCCGCCTTGGCAAACCCCGCCCGGCTTGAGATCAGCGCGCCCGCCGAAACCGCCAGCACCTCGCGTCGTGTCAACTTGTTGTAGATCATGCCTTAAGTAAGAAAAAGTATAGTTCCCGAGCCCCTCCAAGTCAACGCGTGATCGCCAGTTCTAACGAGACGGCTACAATGCAGAGGTATGAGAATCACGCTTGGCGGTCTAATTGCCAGTTTAGTTACCGCCGTATGCTCAGGCCAAGTTATGAGTTCCGTCCGGCAAGCTGATTTCCGCGATTTTTCTTATCCCTTCTCCAAAAATTTCTTGGTATCGGTACCGAACAGGCTCCGCTGGATGACCCTTCCTGAGCGTGCCAAGGTGACTTTGAAAAATGGTCGCTACGTCTTCGATTCCGACGGTTGCCACGGTTTACCGGGTAAATGCCCGCTGCTGGCGCTGGATACGATTCAATACGGTAAGTTCTTGGGAATTCCCCACGAGACCGCGGTCGTTGAGATGACATATCACACAGGCGGAACAGCCACGTGGCAATACCTCTACATTCTTACTGTAGAGTCTGGGAAACCGCGAGTGATCGCCTGGCTCGAAAGCGGGTCGCGGGCCGATCAAGGTTTAACCAAGGTTCAAATCGATAGGGGCGATCTACTATTGGAAGTGAATGACCCGGAAAAACGGCAAGGCGATTGCTGTTCGACGGGTTTCATTCGTTATCGTTTCAGATGGTACGATGCATCATTTCGAAAGGTCGGTAACCCGGTTTTTGGCGACTATCCACAGCGGTAGGTCGAGATCAGCGTGCCCGCCGAAACCGCCAGCACCTCGCATCGTGTCAACATATCACTAAAAAGGCCTCCAGGTTGATACCTTTTACTCCCACCGCCGAAAATAACTAAACACTGTCTTGCCAGTGTGATCGATGTACGCAACGTGCTTCTCTGTCAGCAACACGGCGGCCAACCCGTGGACAAACGGAGTTGCTTCCAGAAACGGTCCGGCGATAACAGTGCGGCCGCCTCGGTCTATGTAGAACGACCGCCCGCCAACATGGGCGATCGCGAGCGAGTCCGAGAACGCTTCTACCCCTTCAAAGCGCGGCGAAATCATCAAGCGGCCGGATCCGTCGATGAACCCCCAGCTGCCGTTTAGCTTCACTGCCGCAAGTCCTTCTCGAAACGACTGCACTTGCTGAAACGCAGGAGGGATAACCAGGGCCCCATTGGTGTCAATGAATCCCCAAAGACCATCTACCCTTACAGCCGCCATTTCGTCTTGGAAGTCTTGCGCCGCCTCAAAGCGTGGTTCGATCATGAAATCGCCTGCGGTACTGATAAACCCGACCTTACAAGGAGATACCGCATCCGCGGGCGCTCCGCCACAGTCGCCAGGAACCCCCGTGGTGGGTGTCCCCTCCCGGCCACCGTCCCGCGTGGCAACGAAGCAATAACCGTCCAACACGGCCCGCGCGAGGCCACCAATGAACGGCCCGACCTCTGCAAACTGCGGCTTGATCACAATATTCCCGGTTCGATCAATGAATCCTTGAAGCCCAGGATAGTCCCGGTAAACAAAATTACCGGGCTCAAATTTCCGAATACCTGGCTTGCCCTGCGCAACGTACGACGCAAGTCCTTCAGAGAACTCGCCAATGCTGTGTGCGCGGACTCGCGTTATCACTTTTCCGCTCGTATCGAGAACGAAGCCAAGCTTCTTGTATTTTTCGGTTGGATCATCGACAGCCACTTGCGCTAAGCCATCTGAGAAGTCATACGCCCACCAGAAGTCTTGCTTGATGACCCACCGCCCGGTCTGGTCAACATATCCCTTATGTTCGACACGAGCGAGACCGTTCGAGAAATCGCCCACATCTTCAAGACGAGCGACAATTGTTGGCTTGATGATGATTTTACCGGTCGGGTCGATAAATCCAATCCGCCCGTTTTGCTCGAACGCGAATAGGCTGGATTCCGATCCTCGCTTCTTCGCCCAAAGCGTCCTGACATGCGAGATCACACAAGACTCTGCTGCAAGCGCAACCAGCAACAGCGTTCCGCCAAAGCGCCAGATCTTGCTGACAAGGGATCTCACGTTCACCCTTAACAATAGTCTACTGCTCGAACCCAGTTGTGGAGGCCGGCAACAGTCACAACCCTCCCGCCCTAAATAAATCAACGAGTTCGCGCTAAAATCGCCCTATTTCCTTGACTCCGGCCGCTACACTCGGATGAGCGTGCCACTATGCCAGTGCCTAACCAAGTGCCGAGATTTCGTCAAACTCGACCCCCATGTGAAATTACAAAACGAACCCACCGATTGGCAAACTTCGCACCTGAAATTACAAAACGAACCCACCAATCCGTCTACGGCTTCGGCGCAACCGGCATGGCCGGCTTCCCGAACTTCGCCGTGTCGATCGCAACATTCCCTTCCACTCCGCTGAGCTCCGTCGTCGATTGCCCGCTCGTCCAGGTCACTGTCCAATGAAAGGGCATCTGGACCCCTGCCACCTGCTGGTAGTCGGAATAGTCGATCTGCGTCGGCACCGTCCCCACCACCGTCGCGGTATAGCGCACCAGCCGCACCAGCAGGCCCGACTTTTTGTCGAAAAACAGCTTCACGCGCGACCCGCTCGCCGTCGTTCCCTGCACGACATCCACCTCGTGGTCCTCGATCGACGTCTCGGGAAAGCCCACCCGCCATCGCCCCAGAGCCTGCTTGATCCGGCCCGGAAAAGACAAGTCCGCTTCCAGCTTAATGCCGTCCAGATCCTCGCCCGCCGGCACTGCCAGCACCGGCACGGGTTTGTCGGCTCCCGCAATCCAACCCGCGCGCCCGTCGTACACCGTGGTGCTGTCTCCCAGACGGGTATGCGCGATGGTCGTACGCTGCCCCGGAGCTTTCGCAAAAATCTCCACCGGCACCTTTTGAAAATCCGTGTCCCATCCCCCGTAAGTCCCCTTCGCAACAAAACTGGTGAGGGCGGCCAGCTTCTCCGCCCCGCCCAGCGCCTGGATGTACTTATCGAGAATCTGATCGGCCGACGGCCCCGCCGGAGGTTGCGCCGCAACTTCGATTTCATTCGGATCTTCGGGCGGCGGAGTCCCGTATTGCTCCGCCAGACTCGGAATGACTTTGGGCCGTCCCGCTCCACGATGGCAGGAGTAACAGCTCACCGCTCCACGACCGCCGAAATTACTCTTGTTGATCGTGTTCACCATCACCACCATCACGCGGGCCATCTTCTTTGCCGGAACATCTTCGGCGTACTTCTCCCAGTTTTGGAGACTATCGGCGACATGGCAATTCGTGCAGTTGTAACCCAGCGAAGCCGAAAAGAAACTCATCGTCTCCATGAACTGATTCACCGGAATGCCCTTCAGCACCTGGACGTTCTTAAACACGTCCTCGGCCATCAGCGTTTTTTGCGGAGGCTGGCTGCGGGCTGCCGCCACACCCAACAGGCACATGCTCGCCAGACCCGCAATCCGCTTCCAACTGCACTTCATGGTCATATTTCAACTCCTGGACCAGCGCTTGAACGCCGCGTACACCGGCACGCCGAGCAGCACGATCACCAAACCCGGAACGGTCGTCGATGCGCGATACCAGAACAGCAGGACCAGGATTACGACCGCGCCGCCAATATAGAGCGCTGGAACAACCGGATACCCAAACGCTCGATAGGGCCGCTCGGCATCCGGAAGCCGGCGCCGCAGCAGGAAGACCCCGCCGATCGTCAGAATGTAGAAGATCAGCGCCGCCGAAATCACATAGTTGAGCAGGTCGCTATAGAGATTGCCGTACGCTCCCGTGGCCGGATCATAAGTCCGCAGCAACACCAGAACGGCGGCCCATGCGCCTTGCATCACCAGCGCCGCTCCCGGGACATGCGCACGATTCACTCCGGCCGCCCGGCGAAAAAACAGCCCATCGCGAGCCATTGCATAGTACGCGCGCGCGCCCGCCAGAATCATGCCGTTCATACATCCGAACGCCGAAATCATAATCGCGGTAGCCATCAGGCCCGCGCCAACTCGTGGGAAGAGCGCCTCCAGCATCGCGCCCGCCACGCGATCGGAAGGCGCGTGTTGGATCTGATCGAGCGGCAGCACCACCAGATACGCGACATTCGCCAGCAGGAACAGCCCGATGACAATCACCGTTCCGAATGCCAGCGAGAGGGGTACGTTGCGGCGCGGCTCGCGCACTTCTCCGGCGGTGAACGTGATGTTGTTCCATGCATCGGCCGAGAACAGCGATCCAACCTGCGCCACGCACAGCGCCACCAGCAGTCCGAAAGCTGTGCCGGCCGAAAGCCCGGGCGCGATCGGCGAATTGCCGCGCGGAGTCCAGGCATCCGCGAAATGCGCTCGCACCGCTTCCAAATTCCAACCCACCACGATGCCCAGAAAAATCACGCCCAGCAGCGAGCCGAGCTTCGCCACTGTAAACACATTCTGGATGCGCTTCCCCCAGCGGATGCCGCGCGTGTTCGTCCAAGTCAGAAACGCGATCACCAACAGCCCTACCAGTTGCGTGACGGAAAGCGAAATGGCGTACTGGGAACTGATATGGATGGGCGGAATGAGATAGCTGGTTTCAGAAACCGGCGGCCACAGAATCCCCAGGTACCGCGCAAATCCGATCCCCACCGCGGCGATCGTGCCGGTCTGGATGACCAAAAACAGCGTCCAGCCATACAGAAATCCCCACAACGGCGAGAGCGCTTCGCGCAGGTAGACGTATTGCCCTCCGGCGCGTGGCATCATCGCGGCCAGTTCGCCGTAAGACAACGCCGCGGCGATGGTCAGCACGCCGGTGATCACCCACGCGACCAGCAGCCACCCAGGACTTCCGAGTCCACGCGCCATATCCGCCGACACAATGAAAATGCCAGTCCCGATCATAGAACCGGCCACAATCATGGTGGAATCAAACAGTCCAAGACTACGAGTCAGATCCTCGCTCGGTTTGCTGTTGGTTTGCGCCGAAGCACTCGGCAGCATCGATTTACGATACCCCTTTGTGCGGGCTGAGCAGTGGCATCCCGCGCTGCTCCAGAACTTCGCCGACGGCGCGGTGCGCCTCCAGGAATGCCGCGTCGGTGTGCGGGCTTGCAGCGGCATCGGAGTTGGCAATGGTGATCAAGCCGAACGGCTGGCGCGCGGTTACGCACGGCCGGGTATTGGTCGACGTGAATGCCCACTCCATCGGATCGTACAGGCTGTTATAGGTGAAAGCGTAGCCGTGCGGCCACCGGTTCACCGTGATGGCGATTATGTCCTGCGCGGGATCGAATCCGCCCGAACTCAAAATCCGCGCAAGCTGATCGCGAATCTTGCGCTCGAATACCTCGAACGGCGTGCTGAGCAAATCCGCGCGACCCATCCGGAACTGATCGTTCTTCGGCTTGCCCGGAGCGCATGGAGCGCGCACCAGATGAAGAACAATCGGATCCGCGGGCGACTCGGCATGCTTCAGGTCGCCCAGGCTGGCCGCTTCCGCCAGCGATACGCTGGAGTGATACATCGTGGGCGTATTGACATTGTTGATACCCAGCTTTTCGAAAGCTCTCCAGTTCCGAATGGCGACACTGGTATAAACCAGCGGCCCTTTGATGCCGTAAGCCAGCGCCTCTTTCTGTTTGGCAGGCAGTTCCGGCGCCAGATAAGGAATAAACATATTCCAGCAAGCCATCACGCAAGCACCGCCGCGCACCTGATAAGCCTTGCTGTCTTTGACGTAGCTGACCACGACGCCCGTGGGATTTTGGAGACCGCCCTCATGGCGTACATTGACCACCGTGCTGCTGAGTCGAATCTTAGCGGATTGCCACGCCCGGTCAAGCATCAAGTAATTGACCCGTGCCGCTCCGGAATCTTCCATCGTCGTTCCCGGCACAGCTTCGGGAATCAAACGGCGGACCAGCAGGCGCGCGATGGTGGCGTTGCCATCCGGAAAATGGACCGCGCCGCCGCCCAGCCTGGATTGCTTCTGCCTGCCGTGCTGGCCCCCCGGAAGGTCGGCTAGCACGTCCTCGGAAGTCGGCTCCAGATTCATTCCGGCGAAGCCCGGATAGTTCATGTTCCAGCAGTACAGCGCCGGAACCGCATCCGCGCCCATGCAAAACAGACCGTGCGTGCGGGTGTGAAAGAACCACAAAGCCTGTTTGTCCACCTTCGCGACATTCAGCAGGAAATCGTCGTAGCTGATCTTGGCCAGCCGCGCCTTTTTCTCAGCGGAGGAAAGCCCGGGCATGTAATCCGGCTGCTTGGGATCGTAGAGCCTGAGAACATCTTCGCGAGCCTTTGCCGACAGGGGCGTCTTTTCCAGGAACTCGGCCGACATCGGAGCGCCGCCTCCCCCGCCTCTAGCGCCCGTCGGCACCAGGCGATCGGAGCCCCAAGTTTCCTTGTCGAAGAAATACGCGCCTCCGAGATTCAGCGACCGGTAAAGCCCACTGTTGGCGGCGTTCGATTTTTCGTAGCGTTCCAGATCGATGCCAACGTCCGCCAGAAGCTGCTTGGCGGGCGCGTTGTAGAAATTCGGCGACTCGATGTTGAGCGTGCCGCCGTTCAGCGCCAGCGTGCGGCCCTTATATTGGAATTCGTTCCGTTTGGCGTGGCCGCCGAAATCATCGTGGTTATCCAGAATCAGAACGCTGGCGGTCCGGCCCAGGCTCTTTTGGAAATAGTGTGCCGCGGCCAAGCCGCTCATTCCGGCGCCCACCACAATCAGGTCGTAAGTCTCCCGCGTATTAACTGCCCCGGAGAGATCCCATAGTTTTTGGTCGCGTAAATTGTGAGCGACTTCGAAGGAGCCCTCATGGCTGCCGCGCATGCCGCTGCGTAGCGGAGGGTAAGCTTCGGGCGCCGCTTGAGCGCCGGCAATGGGAGCCAGAAAAGCGCCTAGACCCACGCCTACGCCGTTGATAAAATCGCGGCGGGCGATCGGCCGGTCCATTCCGAGATCGCGGGATTCATTGGGCTTGCTCATCTGATTTCCAGAGCGACGCCGCAGCCGGCTGCGCAGCGCTCGCGCTGACCGGCAGCAAGTAAAATCCTGGATCAGGATCCCGCTGGCAGCACGATCATGCCGGCGCCGGTGATGTCGTTATTCAAGTCCCAGGTGCGTTCGTACTTCAGCGTCGAGGCATCGTAGACTTCGATCTCGTAGCCTGCGCCGTAAAGGTACAGCTTCCTGCCGTCGCCGGCCATCCCAAAGCTGAAGCGCGACCGGCAAGGAACTTCCATGGTCTGAGTAACACTATTCTTTCCCAAATCGAACGCCCAGAACTCGCAACGCTTATTGCCCAGGGCGCCAGTGGTAATGACGGTGTAAGCGTTCTTTTTATCCGGCGCGACCTGCAGCCCGGCCATTCCGGCGGGCGACGGACCGATGGGAGTGAAGTCTACATGCCGGGTGCTCAAGTCAAAACGGGCAACACCGAACATGCGGTTATGCACGACCGGATCAGCGGCGTTAAAGAGTGAAATGTGCTGGCCGGGCTCGCCGATCGAATCGAGCAGGCCGCCGAATCCGACATTTTCCATGTCGGAAAAATCGGGTTTCGCTAGATCGATGCGGTCTATTACCTTGAAGTCGTCGGCGTTGAGGATCACGACTTTGTCGCGGAATTGATATAGATATTTTCCGTCCGGCGAAATTTCAAACGCTGCGCGGCCGTAATAGCCGGCATTGGCGTTCTCATCCTCTTTTGCGATGTCCGCCGTTTTTACGACCTTCTGTTGCGCCAGATCGATCACGGTGTACTTGAGCTTGCCGATCTCGTAGCGATCGTTCAGCTTGTTCATCTCCGTGGTGACGGTGTAGAAGAGCTTGCCATCCGGGTCGGGGACACCGCCATTGAAGCGGTAGCGCTTGGTAGGCGTGTTGAGCACAAAATGATTGGTCACTTTGCGCGTGGCAACGTCGATCACTTCCAGGCCGCTGTGATCGTTGGTGGTGACGTAGATCTTTTTGCGATCGAGCGACAGCCGCATGCTGGTGGGCAAGCCGGTGACGAGCGGGATCTTTTCGACAATCTGTCCCTTCCCTTCATCGAACACGATGACGGAGTCGGGATACGCGCCCATGTATATGATGGCGCCCTGGGCGGCACAGGTCAGCGCGAATAAGGAAAGCAGTGTCTTCATAAAGGGCTATGGAAAAACTAAATCTAGATTGCGCCAGTCTTTGGTCGCGGCAGCGCACTTACTGGCCCAATCCGGATAGTTATTGAGGTGATCGGGAACTTGCGCGGGCCAGAAGCAGGTGACATAGCAGTCATAAATGTCGCGCTCCACTGGCTGGCAAAGTCCCGCGGTGCCTCCTGCCGAATCCACTTCCCAGCCGGGCGAGAAGGATAGAGAGCAGCCCATCGGGATATGCGGCTTGGGCGGTGGCGGCGCGGCATTCTGCAGCGCGACTACGTCGTCGCCATTCGGTTGCACGACGCGGTCAGCGATGCGACTGGCTTTCTGATTAAGAGGTCGAAGGTGCTTCATGAGATTGCCTTCCTTTCGGCAAAAACTCTGAGAAACTCAGGATTGTGCGCGCTGATCGCGCCGTAAATTTGTAAACAGGTATCGGTCCAGTCGCGGATCCAATCGCAGTAATGCAGATTCGGATGACCGGTGTCGCCATAGCGTACGTAAGCTTCATGATGACATCCGCCGGCGCACAATGGGCGCGCCCAGCAGGTATGGCAATCATACTTTGAATTGATGTGGCCGCGTTGGAGGAAATCTTTCTGTTTTTCGCGATCGATCCCGGTGGAAATGTGGCCGAGCGCGTGTGTGTCCGAATCGACGAAGCGATGGCAGGGCGCGATGTCGCCGGATGGCCCAACTCCTACCAGGCCGAGGGCCGCGCCGCAGGGATGCGATTTATTAACGCCCTGGCACAGCTCCGAAAGGGTATCGCTGACATTCGAGAAGCCGTGCATTTCGCCGCGCAGAGCAAATTCGAGATACTCGTCAGCCAGCACATGAAACTGAGCGAGTACGTCGTCCATGCCACGCTCGTTGATCGCGTACAGCCGGTCGGGCGAGGTTGTCACAGGCGCGAATCCAACCTCGTGAAAGCCAAGATCGTTCTTCAGGTGCCGGAAAATCTTAACAACGTCGGTGACGCCTTTGGTGAGAGTGACGCGCGCGGTTATCGGGCGAGTGCGATGATTCTGGATCAAGGCCCGCACCCGGGGCGCGATGATATCGTAGCTGCCGCGTCCGTTCGCGAAGACCCGGAGCTTGTCATGCAGCTCCGGCGGCCCGTCCATGCTGACGGTAACACCAATGCGATTCTCGGAGAGAAATTCGATTATGGCGGGCGTCAGCAGCGTAGCGTTCGTAGTGAGACTGAAATCAATGGAGCGGCCTTGTTCCGCGGCCCGATCATGCGCGTAGGTGACGACCTGCTTCAACAGCGGAAAATTCATCAAGGTCTCGCCGCCGAAAAACGTGATGTGGACGGTTTTGCGGCCGGCCGATTGCTCCAGTAGAAAATCTACCGAGGCCTGGGCCGTTTCATAGTCCATGAATTTCGGCTTGCCTTCGGGCGTGGCGACCTTGTCCTCGCCGAACTCGTAACAATACTGGCAGGAGAGGTTGCACTGGTTCGTCAGATTCAGAACCAATGTCTGTAACGGAAAATCCGCGGGTGCTTCTTGCATCGGTTCCGGCGCAAGATTCTCGGATACGATGACGCGGGTTTGGCGCAGCTCCTCGATCAACTCTTGCGCGTCGCCAGCGGGAAAGCCTTGAGCCGCGAGAGCGGAAACTAACTGTTCTTCAGAAGCCTCGCCTTCATTCAACCGATTGATCACCAGTTCCGCAACAGCGTCCAGCTCGAAGATGGCTCCGGCCGGAACCAGGTAGAGAAAGCGCCGGTTTCGCGCAGAAAAAGAATGAAACTCGCCCAAGCGAAAACTACGCGTCTCGGTCGCGATCACTTGGTGACCTCCGGCTGATCCCAGTGAATGTACATGGGGACGGTGACCACCAGATAAGACCGGCCGGCCAGCAGCTTGCCTTCCTTATCCTTTTCGTTCTTGGCGGTCGCGACCACCCACACGTCGCCGTAGTTGTTGCGGCTGAACTTGCGCTTGGGATTCGGTCCATCCAGCGCGGGCGTAAACAGACCGGTCGGACTGAGAGTTCCCACGAAGTCCTTGTCGTCATCGCCGTATACAGAAAGATACTCTTCAACGGACCAGGTTACATCAATAGGGCCGAGCTCGACATCATCGGCGGTATGCGATTTGTCATCCGCTCCGCGCTGATATGCGACTGCGTAAAACTGCTGGTAACCCTTGGGATGAACATCGCTGCCCAGACGCGCCAGCGCAGTTTCGGGCAGCACTTTGACATAGTCGACCCGATCATAGACGGCCACAGCATTCTCCAGCACCGACCGGCGGAAGGATACATCGCGCTTGCCGGGCACGGCATTGGCGGCTACATCGACTTCAGCGACGACTTCGCCCGGAGTATGCGAGACGATACGTTTTACGCTAAGACCGGAACCGAGATCGATATCAGCCGGATTGACTTGTGCGGGTAGATTATCTCCAATCAGGCGGATGCGATTAGCCTGCGAGCCGATCTTGAACATGGTCCGATCAACGCCGATCAGCGTTGGATCCGCCGAAGCCCGTACCATCTTTACGTCGGCGCCGAACTCCTGATATTCACCAAAGAACCAGCGGCCTTGGGCCGAAAGTTGATCGGGCGAAATCCACATGGCCTCGCGCATTTCCTTGTTTATATCGTCGGGCTGCGATCCGGCGGCGGTGGATCCTTTCGATCGCCCGCGCCAGGAATATCCGGCGTAAACCAACCCCTGACCAGAGCGAGAGATCGTAGAGCCATCCTTCGCGGACTGTAGCTTGACCCGAGTCTGGAATTCGTCATCGGCCGCGCCAGGCTCCATAACCATCTCGCCATAAAACTTGCCCCGGCCGGGGATGTCGGCAGTAACGAGCCAGCGGCCGGCGATTTTGGGCGCGCGCATGCGGGCTCGCCAGGAAGCCCACTCGGGAGTGTGCAGGGGAGCACTCTTAGCTAAATAGTCGATGCTTTGATCTACCAGTGGAGGAGCATCGCCGGGAGCGCCCGCGATCAAAGCAGCATTGCCGCCGCCTCCGAAAAATCCACTGCGAAAAGCCACGTCGGCCTGCGCATACAAGAAGACGTGCATGTTGGTGAGGAGCTTCCAATCCTCTTTCGAGCGCCGCCAAGAAAGCCCTCGGCCGAGCGGATGACAGCCCATGCAAGTGGTCTGGACAGCAGGAGTCGGAACCGGTTCGTCTTGAATCCGATGCTCCGGCATGTACATCACGGCTTTCGCTTCTTCCGGTGCAAGGCCGTGATAGGTACTGAGGTATTTCACAACCGAACGCGCTTCGACGGGCGAGATGGTCAGACCATTGAGTCGCACCATCCGTTTGATGGCTTCTTCCCAACCCTCCGGGGTGGTGCGTTCCCAGGAGATGCGCGATAGATTGCCCTTGTCATCCTTGGTGTGGCAGGTTCCACACTTTGCGATCACCAGCGGATCGGTGACCGGGATACCTTCTTCAGGTTTTTCTTCGACCGCCGCAGGTCTCGGCGCCTGATTGCCATTTCGCTGCGCCTGCACCGGAAGCGTCGCAAACAAAGCCGCGATGGCGCAGCAGAGACCGACCTTTGTCATCACACTCTCCTTGGCCATTACACTGTTTTATACCACTTTGCGGTCAAAAAGTAATTCGCCCGCCGAGCTGGATCGCGCGCGGCCCGGTGTCCTCGGCGGTTTGCAAGCTGTTGATGGTGCCGAATGCGGCGGTACCGAGAGACAGATTGGGCACGCCATAGTTGGGGTGATTGAAGAGATTCGCCGCCGAGGCGCCAATGCGCAGAGCATACCGCTCCTTATACTTGAAGCTCCGATAAATCGAAAGCGAAACCTCTTGCGTTCCCGGCCCGACAACTGATCCAACCGCCTGAATTACCGAAGCGGCCGATGTTGTCCGGCGGAAGAGCGAAGGCATTCGGGTTGACCCAGTTATTGATGCTCTTATTGGTGGGGTAAACCGGAGCACCCTTCACGATGTCAGCGCGCGGATCGCCTCCGTCAAACGAGTTGTCGAAATTGGTTCCCGAAGGATCAGTCCCGGGCGCAGTCACCGTCAGGTACGGTCCAGTCTGGAACAGAAGCCGGCCGGCCACTTCCCATCCGCCGAGCACTTGATTGACGATCCGGTTGCTGCCGTGGCTCGACGTTTCATACAGGAAGTTCGCGATGACACGGTGATTGCGGGTGAAAGGCACTCGTCCGTAATCGAGATTGGGATTGTAATAGTCGCTGGTTTGTCCACCGCCCTCGCCCACGAAGGAGGTTGGATTGCAACCGCCGGCGTTGGAAAGGTTCTTGGCGTGGTTATAGCTGAATTGGAACTGCAGGCCCTTGGACATTCGCTTGTTGACCGAAACAGTGAAAGATTCGTAGTTGCTCCGGCCCGCCGTTCTCCACATTCACCAGCGAATCCCAGATCGGGTACGGAGAGCTGGCACTGGCCTTGGCAAATCCAATGGTATTCGCCGGCACCTGATCGGGATTGGTGGTCACAGACAAGATCGTTGCCGTGGCTGCCATCGTAGGAGATACGCAGACCGGTCTGAAAACCGAGATCGCGCTCAATGGTCAGGTTCCACTGCTGGACGTATGGGTCTTTGTAGTGGAGCGCATACGACAGATCGAAATCTTGCGTGCCCGGCTGGGCGAGATTCGAAGGGAAAGGGTAAGGGAACGTGTACTGGCCTTCCCGCTCTTGATGGAGTTGGTAAACGTTGCCACGTCGCTGGCCTCCACGGCCCAGGAGGAGAGAATCAGGTAACCGAGCGGCGCATCGATGAATTTTCCATAACCGCCGCGGATCACAGTCTTACCATCGGACCGGTGACGCGCCACGCAAAGCCGATGCGCGGAGCGAAATCGGTCTTCTGCGAATACCGCAAACTATTGGGGATACCGGCCTGACTGGCAGTCAAAATCGGCGTTGGCAGGATCGATCCGGCAAATCCCGGGTTCACCAGCTTCAGGCTTTCATTGGGGACAGCGACGGCCCCGTGCACGATGGACCCATCCGTGCCAGTGTAATAGCCCGGGCAGAAATGCCGCCACGTTGTCGTTGTGGTCCTGAAACATGGGGTGGTATTCATATCGCAGACCGAAGTTGATGGTAAGGCGCGGCGTTACCTTCCAGTCATCCTGGGCATAGAATGGCGTAGGCGCTGCCGTAAGCATTCGTATCCGGATTGGTGACAGTGGCGATGGTGTCGCTGCTCGGAACTCCCTGCAGGAAGGCGGCGTACGGATTTCCGATCGTGGAGCCGATCACCGAACTCGTGAAGTTATAACGACCGAGCCACAGGGTATCGAACACTGACGTGTATAAGGCTGTCAAGTAGCGATAGTCCGCGCCGAACTTTGACAGTGTGCTTCCCTTGACGTCCAGGTGACGTTGTCCAGGAACTGATAGGTTTGGGTCTGCTGGATATTCGAGCCAACGCCGCCCGTGCGTTGGAAGCCAGCAATCCGGATGTTGGGCGTTGTACTGACATCTTGCAGAGAAGCCTGGCTCTGCACGATGTAAGGCGTCAGGCCCAATTCACTTTCGATCGAGCCGCCCGCGATTCCATAGCTTAGAATTTGATGGAGACCGGTCCAGCCGGCTCGAAACTCGTTTACCAGATGCGGACCTGATGACCTAGTTATGCGCACCGGTAAGGCTCCAATAATGCTGTGGGATCTGAACCGCGCCACCGAGAGCCGTCCCATTCAGGTTATTGGAGGTGCAGTTGCACGGCAGAAGTTGATTTTGCCGCTCCTTGTAGGTAAAGCGGGCAAAGGCCGACTGTTTGGATGTGATGTTCTGATCCACCCGAACGTCGCCTTGATCGCTACTGATCGGGGTCGGGAAGTTCGTCACGTAGTTGTTGACGATTGAGTTGGGGGCGCCGGTATTGGGCAGTGGGAACAAATACTTTATGAACGCCCAGGGAGACTGGGCTGATGGCGCTCATTGGAATTTGTTTGTTGGGGTATGGCGTGCCGTTGAGATCTGCAACGGTGCCGGGATATACGGAGAGGTCACCACTCCGCAACGCGAGCGAGGGCACGTTTTCCACCAAAACCTGTTGAAACGGCAAGCGGAGCGCTTCAAAATCCGCGAAGAAGAAGGTCTTGTCCTTGCCACTGTAGAGCTTGGGAATGGAGATCGGACCGCCCAGGAAGGCTCCAAAATCGTTCATGATCAACTTCGGCACCGTCGCGCTGAATGTATTGCGAGCAGCGAAGGCAGAGTTCTGGTGGTTTTCGAAAACGCCGCCATGATACTGGTTGCTGCCGCCTTTGGAGATAGTGGTGACATCGCTGATGCCGCCATATTCGGCGGTGTTATTGACTTCACTCACGCGAATTTCGGCGATGCCGTCAAACGAGGGAAAGAGCTCGGCCATCGGCGCGCTGTTGCGCGGACTCATGGTACTAACACCGTCGATGCTCATGGAGAGCATGTCGATGTTCGCGCCCGCGACTGAAATATTGCCGCTGTTATCGGTCTCCACCCCGGGCTGCGTGGTCAGAGTAGCGAACGCGCTGGTAGAACCCGCGGCGCGCGAGCCGAGCGCCACAGGAAGATCGATCAACTCACGACCAAGTTTGGTTTCGGCGATATTCGAGACTTCGGTGTTGATGGGCGCCTCAGCCTGCACATTTACTTCCACTGCTTGAGCCTGCGAGGCCAACGTCATCGCGCCGTCGACGCGAACCGTTTGCCTGGACAGAAGTTGGAGATTGGCGCGGGTAACTTTTTGGAAACCGGTCGTCTCCATGGTCATCTCGTAATTTCCAGGTTCGAGATTGACCACCGTATAATCGCCGTTCGAATCCGTGGTCGCGGTTCGTGTCGCCCCCGTGCCGAGATTCTTAACGGTTACGGTACAGCCGGCGACTACGGCGCCCGATGGATCTTTGACTGTTCCGACGAACTCGCCGAACGTCGATTGCGCGGGACTAATCCCGGCGAGAAGCGCCGCTAGGACGGCGTACGAGTACACTCGGGCCGACAAACGGCCCAGCTTCTGGGCTATAGAAGTGGAAAACATTTTGTGGAAACACCCTCTCCCAACTATCAGTTAGAAAACTCAGACAACTCTAGTTACGGCCTGACATCGGTCATGCCGAAAAAAATAAATGCTGTAAGAGAATTTCGGAAAGAGCGGCGGCTTGGGCGTCTACCTCGAAACAGCGTACAGGCTTTGAAGCCCGGAACAACGACGAGGTCGTTCAAATTAATACTCCCCGCCCTCACTCGACACTTAGAATGAGGTGCTTAAAAACACAAGCGCAACGATCAAAGGTTGAAGAAGTATATCCCGAATTACGATGGACTGTCAACGGAAATTTACATTCGGAAATTTTCCATTCGGAATGCGCCTCTGGATTCACAAGCGTGGGACGCAGGGCATTGAAATGAAGCACAATGGTCGAATATGCCAGACGGATCCACATCGACAGCCACGCTCGCCGCGAGCAAATCGGCACGACGCGATATCGCGACGTCCATTCACCCTTACACGAACCTGAAGCTGCATGAGACAGAAGGACCCATGGTCATCACGGAAGGTGATGGGGTTTTTGTCCGCGACGAGAACGGCAAGAGTTATCTGGAGGGACTGGCGGGGCTGTGGTGCGCAAGCCTCGGTTTTTCCGAGCGACGTCTGGCCGAGGTCGCGTATCAGCAGATGCTCAAGCTGCCCTTCTATCACACCTTCGCTCACAAAGCGCATGACGTCGGCATCGAGCTGGCGGAGAAATTGCTGAGCATTGCCCCGGTCCCGATGGCCAAAGTCTTTTTCGTGAATTCGGGATCCGAAGCCAATGACACAGTGGTGAAGCTGGTCTGGTACTACAACAACGCGCTCGGCCGCCCGCAAAAGAAGAAAATTATCAGCCGCGCCAAGGCGTATCATGGCGTGACTGTCGCGAGCGCCAGCCTCACGGGCTTGCCGAATAATCATCGCGACTTCGATCTGCCGATCGCCAACATCCTGCATGTCGACTGCCCGCACTACTATCGTTTCGGGCAGCCTGGTGAGACCGAAGAGGCGTTCGCGAGCCGCATGGCGTACTCGCTGGAGCAGCGCATTCTAAGCGAAGGCCCGGAGACAGTTGCGGCGATGATCGGCGAACCGATCATGGGTGCGGGGGGCGTGATTCTACCGCCGGCCACTTATTGGGAAAAGGTGCAGGCGGTTTTAAGAAAATACGATGTATTGTTGATTGCCGATGAAGTGATCTGCGGGTTTGGACGGACCGGCAATATGTGGGGAAGCACCACTTACGATCTCAAGCCCGATATGGTTTCCTGCGCGAAGGCGTTGTCGGCCAGCTATCTTCCGATCGGGGCAGTCATGGTTTCCGAGACTGTCTACGACGCGTTAGTCAAGCAGTCGGAAAAGATCGGTGTTTTTGCGCATGGCTTTACTTACAGCGGCCACCCGGTGACTTCGGCGGTGGCGCTCGAGACATTGAAAATTTACGAAGAGCGGGACCTGATTTCACATGTACGCAAGATTGCGCCGCGCATGCAGGGGTGGCTGCGGAAATTCCAGAATCATCCACTGGTGGGGGAGGCGCGTGGTATCGGGTTGATCGGCGCAATTGAACTGGTGGCTAACCAGGCCGCGAAGACGCCATTCGATCCCAAGGCAGGCGTAGGTGGATTTCTTGCCAAGCGCGCTCAGGAGCATGGTCTGATCATCCGCCCGCTGGGTGACACGATCGCGTTCTGCCCGCCGCTGATCATCAAAGAAGAAGAGATCGATCTGATGTTCGAGCGGTTCGCGCGGGCGCTCGATGACACAGCGGCGATGGTTCAGGAACGGGGCTTAGCAAGCCAGTAAGCCGGCAGGCCGGGCTTGGTGTCGCGCAGAATTTCCAAAATCGCGCGCCGGTCGTCGGACGAAATGCCCGCGAATTTCGGGTCTCGATCCCGGCTGCTCAAGACATCGTAGAGCCGCTGGTAAATACGCTCGCGAACGTTGCCCGTAAGCGCGTCAAATTGCGGGCTATAGATCAAGTAACTCAGCGGGTAACGGAACAGACGCTTTTGAAGGTCAAAGTCCCGCAGCGAGCGTCCTTTTGAATCGCGCGGGCCACGCTGGGGGAACGTCCTGGTGAAGGGCGAAACTCCTTGGATTGGCTCCTTCAAGAGAACTTCGTCGGCGAAGAGCATATAAGCCACCAGTGCTTCGATATCGAGGTCGAACTGCCGGCGCAGCGAATCGTCGGGCTTGGCATCCTGTTGAATAACCCGGCCTTCCCATCCGACGCGCGTGAAGTAATTGATCATCTGGGTCTGATGCTCGAAAGTCATCAACGCCACTATGTCACTTACTCCGCTCAGATAACCGGCTGGGTTGAACCTTCCGATCAAATTGGTCAGATTCTCGGTGCCGACGTTATCGAGAACATCGGGCTCGGCCGGATTCGACGCCACGGCGTTGGCGCGATCGGGTTGTTCGCCGCGCTGAGCGTTGACATACCAACCTCCCCAACGATCTTTAAATGCGGTGCGCTGATCGGTGATGATCGCGCCCTCGCGCTGCGGAATTCCCAAGGCGTTGGGAAGCACGGAGCCGACAAAGAGACCGGGCACACCGAGCGTCGCCGGCCCCTGATGGCATTTCAAACACACGTCGCGACGGGTAAGAGACGGCGCGCCGGATTGGCCGACATTAAAGGTATAGAAAACCACTCCTTGCCGGGCATCGATCCCAGCGACTTCGAAGCCCTCGCCGCCGCGCACATACCCTACCGCCGCGTCGTCGGAAAAATAGATCGCCCGCGGGTTCGAAGGCGAGATGCTGGGCGCTTGGAAACTGGTCTTTGAAAACACCAGGGCCTGCGAGTCGATTCTGATCCCGAGATGTTCCAACAGACTCGCCAGATATCCCGTGGCGTCGCCGCGCGATTCGAGCTTGACCGCTCCGCTTCGAAGTTGCATGGCGAGACGAGTTACCGGATCGTCGAGGGCGCCTTGAGAATACTGAATAGCCGCGTGATCGACCGGAATGGCGGGGAGATATTCCTGCGCCCGGCAGGCTGCGCATGTGACCAGCGTCCAAACGAGAAGGGGGACATGTTTCACCGGCATGCTCTACCAACAGCCATTTTCACAAAGTCCAGCTTGCGCAGGTAGCCATGGGCGCGTAATCGGCCCGGCGCTAATTCCGAGACTCCGGTAGACTGAATTCAAACATTGCTTATGGATCAATCCAAGATTCGAGCCTGGTATGCGCATCGCCAAGGCCTGGATGGCAGTTTGGATGGCAAATCCGCTGCTGAAGTTTTAGGCCGAACCGGCTGGGCGAGATCGGTGGGCGGCACCGGCCCATACCTGACACTTTTTTCGCGAGCGGGATTGAGCCGCGAGGAAGTCGACGCTTCCGTCGCGAAGCTCGAGATTCACGAACTTCCGAGTGCGCGGGGGTGCACATACGTCTTGCCCGCCAGCGACTTCGCTCTGGGGCTGACGGTCGGCCATGGATTCAGCGACGAGATGAAAACCGCCGAAAAGCTTGGGGTTAAAGAAAAGGAGGTCGACAGGTTGTGCGGCGCAGTGATCGCGGCTTTGGCTAAGGGGCCGCTCGATCCGGAGGGTTTGCGAGACGCAACTTCAAAGGCTGTTCGTAATCTCGGCCCCGAAGGGCAAAAGAAAGGGCTCACCACCACTCTACCCGTCGCGCTTGGAAAGCTGCAAAAGAGCGGTGACATCCGGAGAATTCCGATCAATGGCCGCCTCGATCAGCAGCGGTACAAGTACGCGATCTGGCGTCCGAACCCGCTCCGGGGATTCAATCTGACTGCGGAGGAAGCTTACACGCAACTGGCGCGCCGATATTTTTCCTGGATCGGTCCCGCTACGATTGCCGAATTCCAATGGTTCTCGGGCCTGGGTGTCAAGGCGGCTAAGGCTGCCGTAGAACCTCTCAAGCTGGAGCCGATAAAGCCGGGGGGCGACTCTTTGCTGCTGCCTGATGATCGCGCGAAACTGGAGGCTTTTAAAGCACCGAAGGACCCACATTACGTTCTGGTGGCAGGTCTCGATTCCATGGCTCTGCTGCGCCGCGATTTGAAAGGAATGCTGGATCCGAAAGACATCGAGCGCCAGGTTTTCGTCGATAAAGATACTAAGCCGCTGGGTGGTCTGGCCGACTTGCCGAGTCACGCGATTCTCGACCGTGGGCGAGTAGTGGGGTTATGGGAGTACGACACCTCGACCAACTCGATCGCCTGGATGGCGTTCGTAAAAAAGGACAAGGCGCTGCAAGAGGCCGTGGCTCGGACCGAGCAATATGTGCGAGAGCAACTGGGCGATGCGAGGTCTTTCAGTTTAGATAGCCCGAGAAGCCGCGCGCCGCGAGTGGAGGCGCTGCGAAGGGCGGCCGCTGGAGCTCAATAGCGTATTTACTGCGGTCGGCGGTGAACTACTGGAGTGCTTGGCGGGCGGCTCGCTCACCAGCAGCGATCATGTGCTCAATTCCCGAATCGCCCGGCCAATAACCGGCCCAAGGTACGCGCGGATGAATCAAGAGGTTGGTGTGCTGCAGCGAGGTCCGATAGTGCACCGGATACAAGCGATGCCCCTGGGGATGGCTCGCGTCTAAACCCACCCCACGCAGGATCGAACTGAGCTCCCACACGTCCGACCCAATAACGAAATCGGCGCCCATCTGGCGGCAGACCGCGGTTGGAAGGACGCACGCGATCCCGCCGTCTTTCAAAACCTGTCCGTTACGGTGGACTCGACCACGAACGACCCGCATGGCGCAACTGGCGTTGATCGCAGAGGCGAGATAGCCGGACGTGAGGGAGACGGCATTTTTGTCCGGTAGCGAGGTCGCAATGGCCGCGAACGGAAGCCGCAAATCCGAGAATCGCCGGGGCAGGTGGCGCGCGCAGAATTTCTCAAGTGTGTCTCCGTGCAGGAGTTTCGGCCAGAACAAGGATCGCGCCAGCTCGGTCAGATCCTGCCAGCTCATTCCGGCGGCGATGCCTGCGCCGATCACACTGCCGGCACTAGCTCCGGCGATAACGGCTGGGCGAATGCCAGCCTCGGTTAGCACTTTGTAAACCCCGATGTGAGCCAAGCCTCGTACCGAGCCGCCGCTCAAGGCTAATCCGACTCGTGCGGAGTGAAGGTGATGCAAACTGCGCAATTAATTCAATTATACAGTGGTGAGAGGGAATGACGCCGAAGATCACGCGGCTGGCGGAGTTGGTACGACAAGGGGGCACGCCTGCGCACCTCAGCGCACCGGCCGCGGGCCGGAATTCCTTCACGCGCTCGCTGGACCGGTTGTTACTGAAGATCCGGCGCTACCTTCCGCCTCTGCATTGGATGGGCGCCGCCGCGTCAGGACTGGCAATGTTTACTTATGCGTGGCTGGTGGGCCGAACCACTCGCTTAATAACCGCGGGCGCGCGAAAATGGCCCGACATTCCGGATCGCTGCGTGCTGGCGATCTGGCACGGCAGCGCTCCTTCGTTGATGGCAGCCCTGGCGGTGTCTAAGCCAAGACTACCCATCACGATCATGATCGCGACCGAACCGAGAGGCGATGCCCTGACGGTGCTGTGCCGCCTGCTCGGATTGCAGGTGATTCGCGGCGATTGGGAACATCACGGCTGGCCCGCCGTAACACGGATGGCGAACGCGGTGGCGCAAGGGTCGTGCGCAGTGATTACTCCCGACGGCGGCGGTCCTCGATGCATCGCGCGCGCGGGAGCGTTAGTTTTGGCCGCAGCTGCGAATGTTCCTCTGGTGGCCATCGGCGCCGAGTGCCGCCCGGCGATAGCTGAGCCACACAAGTGGGACCAGCCCCATAATCCAGTGCCCTTCGGACGCATCGCGATCTCCATCGAAGAGCCACTGCACTTGGCAGAATTGCGGGATGCTAGCGACGTTGAATCAGCGCGGATTCGCCTTCAGGAGGCACTCGATCGCGCCCATCAAGTCGCCGATGTCGCCGCCAACGCGCGCTCTAACGTGACATGATTGGAGACCTCACGGACACCGGGAACCAACCAGGCCGCTTGTTCCACGCCTTCCCGCTCGGCCCAGGAGTTCACGCAACCCCACAGCTTGACGCGGTCATGAACCACTTCGACGATTATGCGCCGCGCCACTGCTTCCACTTCCCGTTTGAGAGCCGCCTCGATATCGCTCTTCAGCTCCTCGGCGGGGTGTAAGGGACTCACGTCGATCAAATTCGTTAGCCCGGTCACACCCGCGAGATTCGCCACTGCATCATGGGCGGCGGTCATTTGAAAGCGCAAATCCACGGATCCTTCAAGCGTGAGGTGGCCATGCGAGACCTGCACTCGGACACGGCCTAACGGGACCAAGGTGTTCCAGGCCAAGACATTAGCGGCCGCCCAAGCGATGTCGGCGTCGCTCCTTTCGGCGAATCCCGCGGGCGTAACCTCCAATTGGCTACTGATGGCTTTTACGCCGCATACACGACCCGCCGCATGCTCAGCGGCGAGCTTGGCGCTATAACTGGTAACCGTTCCCATTAGCGTCACTACACCGTCCTTCACCCCGACGCCGATTTCGGCCGAGCGGACTATCGGCTCCCAGCCCAGTTCTCGCTCCACATCTTCGCGCAGACTGAGATCTTGAAACATAATAGGAACCTCCACCGGTTAATGGAGCAAGTGGATGACCAAAGAATGGCCGCTGCGATTGGCGGGCTTACTACCTCCATCCGGCTGCGAGCAGCGATATTCCTGAGCCGCTTGACGCACCAGCTCCAGGCCATAAGACCCACTTGTTAGGGGTTCGAGCTACGGACGGAGGTGACTCTTGTTGCTAACCCTTAATTTCCGAAAACGAACATCGATGAACCGGCGGAGACTGCGATCTGCTGTTTTCCATCGATCATGAACGAGACTGGGGGCGAACGAATCGCAGCGCCCAACTGTAAATCCCAAAGCGGTTGCACTCCCACCGCATCCCGCTGGATCAGTGCTTGATGGTGCCATAGGATTGGTTTGGGAATTCAGCTCGACGTCGGCGGCAGACACTAGTCCTGCGGATAAAGACGGCGCAATCAGTGCTCGACTCATTTGTGGCATCGTGGCCATTCAGAATGGATCGGTATAATCGGAGGGCGCGAAAATAGGGGATTGAGTGTACTGTCCCTAATTTCCGAAAACGAACAGAGATGAGCCGGCGGAGACTGCGATCTTCTGTTTGCCATCAATCATGAACGAGACCGGGGGCGAACGAACCGCGGCGCCTAACTGTAAATCCCAAAGCGGTTTGCCGGTTTCGGAGTCGAGCGCAAAGAAGTTACCCTCTTCAGCGCCGCCAAAAACTAATCCGCCCGCAGTGGACAACAGACCCGTCAAAGAAGGTGAGAGCAGCTTGAACTCCCACCGCAATTTCCCGCTGGTAGACTCCAGCGCGCGGATCGCGCCGTAAGCGTCATCGCCGTTCTTAGTCTCCCCGCCACCGCCCGCATAGGCAGTGCCGTCCTTGTATTCCGCGTCGCCTTTATAGTAGATGCCGGCCATCTCGCGAGTGTTCTGGTAAAAAAGATGGGTCTTGGGACTATAGCTGGGACTCCACCAGTTGGCGCCTCCGGAAATCGCGGGATAGACCAGCGTCCCTTCCACTTTTGGATCGGCGTCGCGTCGAGCGAACGGGCGGCCCTTGGCATCCAACCCATCCGTCCAAGTCTGTTTCACGTACGGCGCGCCCGCCAGAAACTCGCCAGTCTGCCGGTCGAGCACGTAATAGAAGCCGTTCCGATTCGCCATGGAGACCACTTTGCGCCGGCGTCCCTTAATATCGGCATCGAACAAGATCGGGACTTCGGTGGCATCCCAGTCGTGCACATCGTGCGGGGTAAATTGGAAGTGCCACTTGATTTTTCCGGTGTCCGGATCGATAGCGAGAAGCGAACAGGTGTAGAGATTGTCGCCCGGCCGCGTATCGTCGTTCCAATCCGGCGCTGGATTCCCAGTGCCCCAATAAACGAGGTGCAAATCCGGATCGTAGGACCCCGTCACCCAGGTGGAACCTCCGCCGTGCTGGAAGCTTGTGCCGCCCCAGGATTCAACACCCGGATCGCCTTTTCCAGGCACGGTCCATACGCGCCAGGCCCGCTTGCCGGTCTTGGCGTCGAACGCGTCCAAGAAACCGCGAATGCCGGTCTCGGCCCCGGAAACGCCGACGATTATCTTGCCTTCGATGGCCAGCGGCGCACCTGTGACGTAATAGCCTTTCTTGTTGTCATCCACCGCAACATCCCAGCGGACGATTCCCGATTTTGCGTCCAGCGCGATCAGATGACAATTCACTGTTCCGAAGAAGATGGTGTTGTCGAGGATGGCCACGCCGCGATTCACCGGGGGCGATCCGATGATGATGACATCCGATGGAATGTTGGGCGTGTAGGTCCACAGCGGCCGGCCGGTGTGCAGGTCCAATGCGGTCGCGGTGCTGGGCGGCTCGGTAATGTACATGATGCCGTCGGACACGATGGGAGACGTTTCCACGATCCCGGGGTTCCGCATTTGATATACCCAAGTCGGTTTCAGTTGCGTTACGGTCTGCCGGTTGATCTGGTCGAGCTGCGAGTAACGCTGCGCCTGGTAATTGCCGGAGTAAGTCACCCACGTTCCGGGATTACTATCCGAGCCGGCGATACGCTGATAGGGCACCTGAGCATAAGTGGCGCTCAGGGCCGCGAAGACCAGCAGGATTCCGAATCGTTGTGACATCATTTCGCACCTCCCAGGCTGGACAGATAGGCGACTAAGTCGTCCAGGTCAGCCCCGGTGATCTTGCTTTTATACTCGGGCATCATGCTCTTGCCAACCTCTTTGTCCAGCGCCTGCAGGTCGCTCTTTCGGAAAGAATAGAGCTGGCTTGCGGTGTCCTTCACTTGAATGGTGAAGGAGTCTTCGTTCAATCGCACGCCGCGCACCTCGCGTCCATCGCGAGTGACGACACGGACCGGCAGAAACTCGTTGAAGCCATGGCCCGGGAAGGCCATTACTCCACGCGGCAGCGTCGCGGCGGGATCGACGATCGCCTGCCGGAGATAGTCGGGTGCGCGATGAGCACCGATGCTGGTGAGTTCCGGCCCGAGACTTCCGCCCGCTCCATCAATAATGTGGCACGACGAGCAGCCTGACCGCCGGTAGACGGTATTGCCTTTCTCGGGATTTCCGGTGACTGCCGCCGCCGTGTTCTGACTCAGCGAGCGAATATAGATGACCATGGCGTGCAGTTCGGCCTCCGTAAATCGCCGCAACTTCGGCATTCCCCGATCCGGGATTCCATCTCGAATGACAGCCGCCAGAGCCTCGTCATCCTTCGCGCGGCTCAACACCGGCCGGTTGAGATTCGGGCCTTCGCCGCCTCCGCCTTCCACTCCGTGACAGCGCGAACACATACCCAGGAAGAGCTGCTTCCCCTTCGCCAAGTCGGTGTTCTGGGCCGAGGCCGGACAGGTTCCGATCAATAGCGCTAGAAAGAGACCGCCCGCCAGTTGTTGCATAGACATATTGGTTTCTTTCATATCATAATCGCCGCGTCACCGCCGGGGTGAATACGGCAGGATGGTCGCCGGCTCGACGTTCGGATCCACTATCCATATGTTGCGGTCGCGAAAATAATCCAGCAGCGAGCGGTTCGCTTCGACGCCCATATCGCGCGCCCACACCACTTTCGAAGCATCGATGTCGGCATCGTTGTAGATCCACTGGAAGACGTTGTCGGGATCGGTTTTGGGCTTCACCAGCACCAGGTGCTGGCCGCTGGTTCGTTCCAGTATTGCGAGAATCCGGGCCTTGTTCGGATTTCCCGGCTTAACGCAGCACCAGGATTGAAAATTCACGCGCTGAGTGAAGGGCAGATGCATGGCGCCGAGTCCTATACGGACACCGAGAATCAACAGCATTATCGCCGGGGCCAAGAATACGAACTGCCTCCGTTTTCCCCGCAGCCCCCGAAAACATTCCACCAGCACTGCCAGGAATGCCGCCGTACCGGCCGCGGCGTAGTGGGGAGAGCTCCCGGTCTCGACCAGCGCGGCCAGCACCGTGAGTGCGGCGGCGAACAACAATAGCCTGAGCCGCCGGCTTCGCCACACCGACGGAAGCATGATAAAACCGATTGAAAGCGCCGGGCCGAAATAGAACCGCCAGATCTCCTGAGCTTTGAGCGCGCTGTTCTTCAGCTCATCCCAAGGAGTCGAATTGCGATCGTGCACGTCCTTTTCATAGTCGTAATAGCGGCGCAATTCCGCGTGACGGAACTGCACTTGGGGGGGATGGAACCAGGGCAGCGTCATGGGCCAGCCATAGGTAGCTTGGTTGACCGCATACGGCGTCCGCATTGGATCGCCAGTGACCGCTTTAGAGTAAACCAATAGACCCAACACAGCCGCCAGAACTATAGCCGTCGCGGGAACGCCAACCCATAGTGGGGTTTTCTTGCGCAGCATCGCCAGTGCGATTCCCACAGCCGCCGGAACCGCCACCGCCAGCCCTTCAAAGGGGCGCGTATACCCGATGATCGCCATTCCCAATCCCAACAAGAACGAGGCCGTGACCTTGTGTTTGCGAATGAGGCCGGATGTGCATAGGCGCGGATAGGAGCCCAGAACCAGCGCACCCCCTAGCGCCGCCAGGCAACCGCCGTAATAGCCATTCACCCAGTAGCTCGCGATGCCGAAACGAAAAACCGCCAACGTGGCGCCGAACAGCGCCCAGGCAGGAGGCACCCAGGCCTGCAGCATCCAGCACAGTGCCGCGCACATGGCGGCGCTTAATATCCAGACCGCGACCCAGGGATGGCCGATCCGCTTTCCCAAGGCGAGTACCGCGGCTTGGCCCGGAAAATAGTCGGAGTTATAAGTCGGCTGCTGGATAATATGAATGCTCTCGAAATGCACCCACATCGGGTGCGTAGGATTGGTCAATCGTCCGTGCGCCAGGGTGTCGGCCAGAAGCAGATGGCTGAACTCGTCGGTTACAACGGGATTCGGCGGCGGCAGCACAGGCAGCAGGACCGCTCGCGCCACTAGCGCGAATAGGAAAACCGCAGCGACAGCGGTTTTTCTGCGATGTGCCAGCCGCGTCCATGTCCGCCAAACTGGCGCCATGGGAACCCGTGGCCACCATCCCCGGTACACGCCCAGGATCGCCAGCACGACCAGCAAAGTTTCGAGTGGATTCAGGTCGAAGTAAAAGCCGTATCCGATCCCGGAGATCAGATAAATAAACAATTCGAGCATGCTGGGGTCTTCGGCAAAGCGTAGCATGCCTGCCGCGGCGCGAGTTGGGTATCCTGAAAACATGCACTTTCCCCGCTTGCTCGCGGTTCGTCAAAAATTCCCGGATCGCGCCATTCCCGACGTCACGGGCGAAGTCGAACGGCAGCTCGCCGCGGCCCGATTTGGAGCGCGCGTGAAGCCCGGATCTCGCGTGGCCATCGGCGTCGGCAGCCGCGGCATCGCCAACATCGCGACCATTGCCGGCGCGGTCGTGAATTATTGGAAATCGCAGGGCTGTCAGCCGTTCATATTTCCGGCGATGGGAAGTCATGGCGCGGCTACTGCCGCGGGGCAAGCCGAAGTACTGGCCAAGTACGGTATTCACCAGGCCGCCATGGGCTGCCCGATCGTGAGCGCGCTGGATGTGGTTTCCCTCGGCAAGACCGCCGACGGCATCGAGGCTTTCATGGACCGCAATGCTTTCGACAGCGACGGCGTAATGCTGATCGGCCGCGTCAAATGGCACACCGATTTTTCGGGCAAGATCGAAAGCGGCCTGTTCAAGATGATGGCCATCGGACTCGGCAAGTTCGCCGGCGCGCAGCGCTATCACACCTACGCGTACAAGCTGGGCCTGGAACATGTGATCCGCAGCGTCGGCCGGCAAGTGCTGAAGTCCGGAAAAATTCTGGGCGGCCTGGCGATTCTGGAGGACGCCAACCACAACACCGCGCAACTTACCACCGTTCCGGTGGAAGACATGGAGCGCACCGAAGAGCAGCTGCTGGCGCTGGTCAAGAGCTGGATGGGCCGAATCCCGCTGCCGTTCGACATTCTGATTTTGGACGAGATCGGCAAAGATATCAGCGGGGCCGGGATGGACACTAAAGTGGTGAATCGTAGCGTGCATGGCGAGTCGAACCCGTGGCCCGACGAAGCCCGCATCGAGCGGATTTTCGTCCGGGATCTAAGCGCCAATAGCTACGGCAATGCGGCTGGAGTCGGAATGGCCGAGGTGATCCACGACCGGCTGCTTCAGAAGATCGACTGGAATCCGACCCATATCAATTCGCTGACCGCCTCCACTCCCACCGCCATCCGCACTCCGATTCACTTCGCGAGCGACCGCGAGTGCCTGGAGCGAATTGCGCCAACTGTCGGAAAAGTGGACCTGTCGGAGGTGACCTATGGATGGCTCAAGAACACAATGGAGCTGGGTTTCTTGAAAATGAGCGAGAATTTGCGGGCGGAAATCCGGAAAAATCCGATGTTGGAAATATTGGGCGAAGCCGAAGAGATGGAATTCGATGAGGCGGGGAACTTAAGGGCACTAATGCAGCAAGCTGAAAAGGCCGGAGCTTTGTCGCACTAACAAGAAAATCCTCAGGAGGGCAGGCGAGGAAGAGGGTCGTCCACTCGCCTACCCACCACAAGGGGTTAGCTCTGCGATGCAGCAGCGGTCATCACGCTGGAGATCTTACTGAAGATCGTGCTGATGCTGGATGCAACACCCGGCATAATGGCGCCCGCGGCTACTGCCACGAAGCCGGCCATCAATGCGTACTCGATGAGGTCCTGTCCTCGAGTGTCCTTCCAGATTCTCAGCTTCCAGACTAGATTGGTGATCCGTGTCATTGTTTGCTTTCTCCTCTCTCCCTGCGATGGTTTAATCCACCGCTATGGTTAAATTATCATCTGAAGACGGTACGTTAAATCAGGGGTTGCCCCTAGAACGCCCCTAAAATCGCCCCGCTACCATGGGTTCTAGATTCTGGGGCGTAGTACGTTCTTACTGGGCATGCATATAGCATCTCGGTCTAAGAGTCCTATCGGCCGCCAAGCCGTTGTTGATAATACGGTTCCTTGCAATATCTTGAGGGCCCATCCGGCAAAGCCTGCCAATACCACCGTATATACCTGCAAGTGCAGGAACTCAGCCATCGGCTGCGTGATCCAAGCCGCCATATAGAGGAGCAGCAGCCAGAACCGGAACAATTCTCGCTCCCGCGGGCTATAACTCGTTATTGCGCCTGCTGCCAAGGCTGCGGCGGGAACCAGCAGAATGGCATCGTAAATGGGCGCATAAGAATTGACGACCAGTGTCAGACCGAGAGTCGCCGACCACAACCAGTCTTCCGAGGCCGGAACTGGGCTCACACTGCTTGACTGCCACCAGGCGCGGGCCAGGACCGCGAAAGCGAGAATGCCTGCGGCCGCTACGACGATCCCAGTCAGAGGAGAGGCATTGAACAGAAGCAGATGGAAGAACGAACTCATATCCACCGATTTAGCGAGGTGCCAAGCCTCCCCTGGCCCTGCCGCCATCCGGCCATTGAACAGCAGCGTATCGATCCAGGCGCGGCATCCGCTGAGACCGACCAACTCAATAGAAAGTCGCCGCCATAGACGCAGCCCCGGCAGCGAAACCCTGTAGGATCCTCCATCGGCGCCCAATGATCAACATCGCTAGTGGGAGGGCAACCAACGTGGGCTTAAAGATTCCCAGGCCCAACGCGAGCCCGGCTAGCAATAGCCGGTTCTTATGCCGGAAATAAAAGAACAGGACCCATAAAGAGAACATGATCACGGAGAGCTGGCCGCCGATCCAGGTTTCGAAAATAAACGGCATGAAGGAAACTGCCAGTAGAAACCCGATGGTGCGATGTTGCGCCGGGATGCCGGTGGCGCGGAACAGAACAGTGATCCCCGTTAAGTACAGCGCCGCCGAAAACCCCAGCCAAGCCACATAGGCCCATTGATAAGGAAGCAGCGCGAAAGGCTTGAACAGCAGCGCGATGTACGGCGCATGCCCGTAAACCAGTATCTGCGTCTGAGCCATCGACGGCAAGATGGAGTGTTGCAGATCGACCGCCAGCTTCAAATCATAAATGCGGGATGCGTCGAAATTGTTGAGGATCGTTCCGATGGCATAGAACTCGACGAAGTCGCCGCCTAACGGGCGCCCCATGAAAGTCTGCCCATGGAATCCGCGAATTAGCGATATGGCGCATATTATGATGGCCGCCGCTATCGCCATCAGACTCATGGCGCGGGCCTCGCCCCGGCCCGGCATCGGACCGAACCATCGCCGCATTTGTCGCGATGAGAATTCCAAGCCTACCGCCTCTGGGCTTCCAATTGAGTGGTCGAGGTCAACTTTAGATCCCCGTCATCTTCCAGCCGCCAGACCTGGCGGCCGGGAAAGTGGTCAATCAGCCGATTGTCTTTGTCCTGGCCGAGCGAACGGGCCCAAATTACACGTGACCGCTCGATATCAGCCTGGTTGAAGACCAGTTCTTCGTACATATCGTGCCGGCTCCCATAACGCACCAGAACCAGGTGCCGGCCGGATTCCGCTTCCAGCCGTTTCGTGATCGAGGCGTGTTTGGCCTGCACGTGGTAATCGATCGGCCCAAACAAATATTTGTTTTCAGGCGTGAGCATCCCCATTCCCGTAGTCAATGCGAAGAGTCCCAGGACGGCCCAGGTCAAATAGCGCCGTTCGGCGAATGTGCCTGGCCACGCGTTCCGGGCGGCCCTTAGCGAGGAGGCCGCCAGAATATAGATCAACGCAGTCGCAGGCGCCGCATAATGCGGGAACAGGCGGGCATCCCAAGCCGCTCCGGCGTAAAATCCCGCAGCCAGCAGCAGAGCACATCGCGCCCCAGGGTCACGCCACAGGGCGCCCGCAAATCCGATCATTAGCACTACGATCGGCCATCCCAGAAAGATGTGTCCCAGCGTGATCAGATCGGAAGCGTGGGCCTTCAGCCAATGGTCCCGCGCGGATTGGTTATCGTTGGACGCGGCCACGGTCCAGAATTCCTTAAGCACGGCATTGCTATAGACTGGCACCGTATTCAGATGGGTCTGCCACAACAAAGGGGAATGCATGACGTACTGCTTGTCGTGCGCCATGTACGGTATTTCGAGGGCGTTGCCCGTAACGCGATAGTTGTAATAGCCCATCCATCCCAAGAGCGGGACCAACACCAGCACCATCGGCAGAATGACGGCCTGAAACAATCTCCCGACCGGCGCCCGCCGCCGAATCATTGCGAAAGCCAACACTGCTGAACAGACCGTCGCCAGCACCAACCCTTCATACGGCCGGGTATTGGCCAGAATCGCAAGTCCGGCAGCGAAAGCGACTGCAGCGCCAGGCCGCGACCGGCGCATGAGCCGAGGTACTGCGCCAACCACCAGCGCGCCTCCGATGGCCGCGCAGCTACCTCCCCAATAGCTTTCGGTCCAGTAGCTCACGATGCCGATCCGAGCCAGGGCCACCAGGCTCCCTACCAAAGCCCAAACCGGCGGAAGCCAGCCCTGGAGCGCCCAGCACAAAGTGGCACACAAGATCCCGGTAGCAAGCCAGACTCCCACCCAGGGCTGGCCCGTGATTCGCTGGCCGAGCGCCATCATCAGGCCCGAGAGCGGCGGGTACTTGGATGCGTAGGTGGGATGCAGGAGCACCTGCAGGGTTTCGAAATGCTCGGCGAACGGGGGTGTCGGGTTCGTCAGTTTCCCGGCTGCGAAAGTATCGCTCGCCAGCAGGTAGCTGAATTCGTCCTGGATAGCCGGCTTGGGAATCGGCAGCACCGGGAGCAGCAGCGCGCGACCCACCAGCGAGATCAGGCCGACCAGAACTATCGCCAGAACTTGGTGCCGCGCCACCCACAGCAGGCGATTTTCCAGCGCCGCTAACATTACGCCAGCCGCAAATGTTGGAATTCGTCGATGAGCGCGAAGTTCGACTGCACCGACGCGATGGTCTCGCCGCGTTGCTCAATGTGCTCCGGATGGACATGCCCCAGGTCGGCGGTCATGCGCAGATAATCGACCTTCTCCGGATCGATGCCCATGATGCGGCAGCAGGTGGCGTCCACCGCCACCAGGTCGCTCCCCATCACCAGTACACCGGACTGTTTGGGCGTGCCTTGGATGGGCCCGTTGCCTTCCATCCCCACCACGCCGTCGACAATGGCGAAGGTGTTGCGGAAGGTCCGGTTCAGCTCCGCCACGGACTCCGGAATACCGATGTAATGCAACTTGTTCTTAGGCCAGCCATAAATAGAGCCGGGCACCAGGCCGAAGAAATTCTTCATCGAGAGCGTCGCTCCGGCCCAGTGATGAGTCTTCATCTTGGCGAGCGAGACGATCAGATCTGCAGCCAGCACCGTTTTCCCGAAGTAGAAATCCGGCTCCCCCGCAAAGCCGTGGATGGCCGCGACATCATCCCTGTTCAAGTCGGTGAATATGCTTTCGAACTTAGGAATGGCCGAGCGATAGCCTGCGTCGTCGGCCAGATCGAGCGTGTCGCGACGATGCCCGGGCCCTTCGCCGATCTTTACTTCGGAGGCGCCCAAACGATGGAACAGCTCCACCGCGGCCGCAATGATGGACGCGTCGGTATTGATCACCGTGGCTGAATCGAACTCCACCAGATTGGGCTTCAGCAGCACCTTTTTGCCGCGAACATCCAGACCGCACTCCTGCACTCCCCGGAGCATGTGGCTGACAAGGTCCTCCGAGTAAGACCTCGCGCGCACAATCGCGACCGCGGAGCTGCCGGGCGGCCCATCGGCCACTTTGGGCGGCTTCTGAAACTTGATGCTGGCGTACCCGGCGGTGGCCGCGATTCCCGCCAGCGGTATGAATTGGCGCCGTGTCATGCAGCGCCTCCCGTTCGCAATAGCCGGTAATTGCCGTCCGCATGTCCCAGCGCTTCGAGCGCGGTAAGCATGATGTCGTTGGAGGCGCTCGCGTCCTGGCCGGCCGGCTGCGGATCTCCGCCATGGCAGCGCAGCGCGATCACCAGCCAGGCCCGGGCCAGTGACGATCTGGTTTCAGCGCGATATCGGACCGCCAGCGCCAGCGGTTGGTCCAACTCCGCCCGGCTTCGTCCTTGCAGCCCGAGCAATGCCAGCGCCGTAGTCTCGGGATACGAAGGCAGATCGTAGTTGAGCACGTTGGGATTGCCGCAATTCCATCCGCCATCGCTGCAGCGCCGGCTGAGGATGAGAGCTTCGCCATCGCTTACCCGCCGGTCGAGCTCCGGGCTTTTATAGTTCTTCGCGACCTTCTTCAGCGCTACCAGCGCCTGAACGGTAGGCTCCACCCAGGAGGCATTTCCGTCACGCCACGGCCAGCCCTGATGCGAGACATCGGCCTTGGTTTTAAGGAGATGAAAGAACGCAGCGGTCCGCATCGCCACGCTCGACTCGGCCCCCACCACGCGCAGCAGCCAATCCACGGAACTGCGGACTTTATCGTCATATACGCCGCGCACACACGCCAGAGTCACCGCCTGCGCCGTTACCCAGGTGCCGCCCTGCACTTCGCCGTTCGGTCGAGAACTGCCGTCCGACGTTTGCCAGGAGCGTACCAGTTTCCAGGCCCGTTCCAGCGAGACCTCTGATCCCGCCGTGCCCTGCAGCGCCAGCATGGCGTAGGTAGTCGGTTCAAACCAGGACTGCTTTCCTGGAAAGTAACTCCATCCACCGTCCGGGTTCTGGGCCTGTCGAAGGAACTTCAGCCGTGATTCAACGTACACGCCGCCCACGGAGGACATATCGGCCAATTCGGAGCCGATCTTTAGGCGTCAACCGTAAGGCCTTCTTGTACTTACCCGTGCCGTCCCCAAAAAAGCTGGATCAGCTCAATCACCAGGATTGCCACCACCATCAACTCCAACACAAAGGCCCGCGCCTGATGGAACTCATTGGTCATGAACTCATACAACTCGCCGGCCGTCCGCAGCTTCTCTTCCACCAGGTTGCGGTAATCGGTAACGCCCACGCGGCTAGCCGCAACCTTATATGCACGCGCGTAGAACATATCGCTCAGAAACTTGATGGCGTTATCGGTGCGCTCGGTCAGTTCCATAATGTCCAGGCGCAGCGTGTTTAGCCGCTCCGCTTCACGTGCCATCTTCCAACGGCGCAGCGTGCCGCGATGCTCGAGCGAGTCGTAAACCTGCTTGAACACACGCGTGAGCACCTCGTCGTAGTGCCGAAATTCGAGCAATTGCGTGTTGGCGTATTCGAGCAGCTGGATGGTTGGTTCGGCGCCGGCGACCGTGTCATAGACCAGCGCCGCCACCCATCCGGCTACCAAAAGGTCGGTCGGATAATAGGACAGGCTGGTTTGGAGTATCTCCCGGCATTCGGCTTCCGACAGCGGCATAGAGTCGCCTCGTACGATCTGCGCCACCTGGCCGCCTCTTGTCTCCAGCATGGCCGCGGCCGTCATAGGCTGGCCCTTATGATCCACCGCTTCGTGGATCTGGATGATGTAATAGTCTTCGTTCAGGTGCGATTCGTAGGGTTGGGTCAGAGCCGCGGCGGCACGCGGCAGGTGCGCCCGCAGCAGTTCGGCCGTCAGCCGCTCGGTCTCCGGCGCCAGAATCCAGCGATTCGACAGCCGGACTAGTTCGTCCCAATCGGCCTCGAACTGAAGTTTGAGCTCTACGCTGACTACGCCATAATCGAAATATTTAATCTGGGCTTCGAACCGCTCACCGGTGGCGGTGACGACCGGCTCTGGATACTCGACCACCGGGGGACGCTCGAAGCGGACATATTCGGGGGCGGGGTGTTTGAAGCTAGGCTGCGGTCGTACCGGCTCGACGCCGATCAAGCTGCACAGCTTGTCGAGCTGGATCTGCTCGGCCACATCGTACAGCACCAACACCCAGAAGGAGCCGCGGAGTGGCCGCATTCCTTATTGTCCCGCATGAAGAGGCCAGCGGGTTGCCGCCTGCGCTAATGGCTGCAAGCGCCGTCATAAATGGTTCCATTCTGGTACCATAATGGTGTCATGGCGAATCTTACGATTAAGAAGCTGCCGGATCCTGTGTACCGGCAACTGAAAAAGTATGCCCGGTTGCAAGGCCGAAGCCTGAATGCCCAAGTGATTCACATCTTGCAGTCTGATTTGAGCGAGCGCGAGAAGTTCGAAAAGATGCGTCAGTCGAATAAAGACCTGGAGCGTCTCATTGCATCTTTGCCTCCCATGCGCGACAGCACTCCTCTTATTCGAGAAGACCGTGACCGGGATGATCGCTGATGGCGGCGGGAACAGTTGTGGACGCAAGTGTAGTCGTGAAATGGTTCCTTCCCGAGCCTTCGCAACCGGCTGCGCTGCGGCTGCTTCGCCACTATCAGGCAGAGAGCATCAAGCTTTTCGCGCCGGCGCTTATAATTCTGGAGGTCTCTAGCGTATTTTGCAAACGAGTCCGGCGCGGCGAAATGAGCGCTACCAGGGCGAAGGAAGCGTACCGGTTGCTGAAGATTAATGCGCCGGTTCTGGTTGACGACCGCGAGTTGATGGACGAAGCCCTGAAGCTCGCGCTGTCCAGCGGGCAGGCGCTGTACGATTGTCTTTACTTGGCCCTCGCTCTCCGCCAAGGCTGCGAAATGATCACAGCCGATTGGAAGTTTCACGCTGCAGTAAGTGCAGCATTTACTAACGTCGTTCCGCTTTGACGTTACTGTTGTTTCCTCCCCGGTGAGCTACGCTGTGGTGGAGTGCCTGAACTTCCCGACATCACCGTATACATTGAAGCTCTCGAAAAACGCATCCTCGGCCAGCCGCTCGAACACGTACGGCTCGCCAGTCCATTTCTGCTTCGCTCCGTCGATCCGCCGCTAAGCCGCGTGGATGGCAAGACCGTCCGTCAGTTCCGTAGAATCGGCAAACGTATTGCAATCGGACTGGACGACGACCTGTGGCTGGTCCTGCACCTGATGATCGCCGGGCGGCTGCACTGGCGCCCTCGTGGGGCCAAAGTCTCGCGCCCGCGAGGCCTTGCGGCATTCGATTTTCCGAACGGCAGCTTGGTTCTGACAGAAGCGGGCTCGAAGAAACGCGCGTCGCTGCACGTGGTCTTAGGCGAAGCTGGACTCCGCGCGATGGATCCTGGCGGTCTGGAAGTGCTCGAGGCCAGCCTCCCGAGATTCACAGAAGTCCTGACGGCTTCCAACCACACGCTCAAACGCGCGCTCACCGATCCACGCTCTTTCAGCGGCATCGGCAACGCCTATTCGGACGAAATCCTCTTTGAAGCGCAACTCTCGCCGGTAGCGTTGACACAGAAACTCAAAGCGGAACAAATCGCACGCTTATACGATGCTATCCGTCGGTCCCTCACCCACTGGGCCGACACTCTCCGCCGCGAATCCGGCGACGAATTTCCCGAAAAGGTCACCGCGTTCCGGGAGGGCATGGCGGTGCATGGACGCTATCAGCAGCCCTGTCCCCGGTGCGGCGAGAAAATCCAGCGCATACGCTACGCCGACAACGAGACCAACTACTGCGCTAACTGCCAGACCGGGGAAAGCTATTGGCCGATCGCGGGCTATCGCGGCTGCTGCGCCAGGACTGGCCCCGAACCTTGGACGAGCTGGAGTTGCTTACAATCAAGAAATGCTGAAGCGCCTCCACGCCGCGGTTCTTCTTGTATCTGCTTCCGGATTTTGCCAGCAGCACGCGCATCCTTCCGCAGCGCCGGACAATGCGCCTGCGCCGCTGATCGATGGGCTTGGCCACCTGCATCACCCCATCACCACTTCCAAACCCGGGCTCAGCGATATTTCGACCAGGGCCTCACGCTGGCCTACGGCTTCAATTATGACGAAGCTGCGAGATCGTTCCGCTACGCCGCTACGCTCGACCCGAAGTGCGCCATGGCCTGGTGGGGTGTCGCGCTGGCCGTCGGGCCGAACTACAACGATCAGGACATCGACGCGGGTCGCCGGAAGTCGGCTTATGAAGCCAGCCAGAAGGCCCTCTCGCTGGCCGGCTAGCCAAACCGGGAGAGCAAGCTTTCATCCGCGCGATTGTCAAGCGCTTCTCCGCTGATCCCAAGGCCGATCTGAAGAAGCTCAACGTCGATTATGCACAGGCCATGCGCGAGGTGATGCGCCAAAATCCGGCGGATTCGGACGCCGCCGTTCTGTTCGCGGACGCCGCCATGAACGTCCACCCCTGGCAGCTTTGGAAACACGATGGACAGCCGGAAGAAGGCACGCCCGAGATCGTGGATGTACTGGAAGGCGTGCTGAAGCGCGACCCAAACCAGATTGGCGCCAATCATCTTTATATACACGCCGTCGAAGCATCCCAGCATCCCGAGCGCGCGCTTCCGAGCGCCCAGCGGCTAACCGCGCTGTGCCCCGGCGCCGGACATCTGGTTCATATGCCCGCGCACATTTATATAAGGACTGGCGACTATCACGCGTCTTCGCTCGCTAACCAGCAGGCCGTCGGCATCGACCAGGGTTACGTGAACAAGTATCACGTCACCGGCATGTATCCAGTGATGTATTACACCCACAATCTGCATTTTCTGGCGATCTCGAGCTGCTTTGAGGGACGCTTCGACGAAGCCAATCGGATCGCGACGAAAGTGGTCACCAGTATGACGCCGTTCGCCAAAGAGGCCCCCATGGCCGAATGGTTTCTGCCGACTAAGATACTGGTCTTGGTTCGATTCCGCCAATGGGAAGAGGCGGCAACTTTGCCGGAGCCCGACAAGAATCTGCGCCTGCTGCACGCCTTGTGGCATTTTGGCCGGGGCATGGCCGACACGGGATTCGCGCGGCTGGACAAAGCCGCGGTCGAACGAGATGCCCTGCTGGCGGAAACGAAAGCTCTTCCTCCGGATGCCATGCTGGGATTCAACTCCGCTCATAACGTGCTCGACATAGCAGCTTCGATGCTGGAGGCGAATATCGCCCGCGGCCAACGTAATTACAAGCGTGCCGCGGAATTGTTGAATAAAGCGGCACAAGCCGAAGACAAGCTTAATTACAACGAGCCTCCGGATTGGTATTTGCCTCCCCGAGAATCACTGGGCGCGGTTTTGTTCACCGACGGCCGCTACGCCGATGCCGAGACCGCGTTCCGCACCGAACTGAAGGCGCATGCCAAGAATCCACGCGCGCTCTATGGACTGGCAGAATGCCTGCAAGCCGAGAAGAAAACGGCCGAGGCCGCGGCTGTCCGCAAAGAGTTTGACGCCGGCTGGAAAAACGCCGATACCAAGCTGAAGATGTCGGACCTCTAGGAAGGCCGATGCCGCATAATCAGGATCGCAATCACGCCATCGTGATCGGCGCGAGCATGGCAGGGCTGCTGGCCGCGCGCGTCCTGGCGGATCACTTCGAACAGGTGACCTTGATCGACCGCGACACCTTCCCTCCGGAGGGCCAGCACCGCCGCGGCGTCCCTCAGGGTCATCACACCCATGGCCTTCTGGCGGGCGGTAAACAGGTAGTGGAACGCCTTTTTCCAGGCATTTCGCAGGAATTCATCGACGGCGGCGCGGTAAAGGGTGACCTGGCTCGCGATTCGCGCTGGTTCCTCGAGGGCGCGTGCCTCTGCAAATTCACCAGCGGCTTGGGCGGCTTGCTCCTGAGCCGTCCTTTTCTTGAGGGTAAAGTTCGCCGCTACCTGCTGCGAATTCCCAATGTGCGGGCGCGCGAGGGGTGCACTGTCAAAGGTCTGGCAACCACCGGCGACAAGAAGCGCGTCACAGGCATACAAATGGAAGGTGAAACCATCGATGCCGATCTGGTGATCGACGCCACCGGCCGCGGTTCGCACAGTCCCGAATGGCTGGAACCGATGGGCTATCCCAAACCTTCCGAAGAACGCGTCGAGATCGCCTTGGGATACACGACGCGGCTGTTTCGCCGCTCCCCACTCGATCTCAAAGGGGACGGGGCGGCCGTTATTACGCCCACGCCGGAAACCAAGCGGGCAGGCGTGATGCTGGCGCAGGAAGGCGATCGCTGGACCGTAACGCTGGTGAGCTACTTTGGAAACTACGCGCCCACTGAGTTGGAGGGATTCATCGAGTTCGCCCGAAGTCTTCCTGCCCCGTTCATCTATGAAGTCGTCCGCCTTGCAGAACCAATCAGCGAGCCTGTTTCAGCCCGATTCCCCGCCAGCGTTCGCCGCCGCTACGAAAAACTCGACCGCTTCCCCGACGGATTCCTGGTCTTTGGCGACGCCATTTCCAGCTTCAATCCGATGTACGGGCAAGGAATGTCGGTGGCTGCGCTCGAAGCGCTGGCTTTGGACGAAACAATGATCCAAGGCCAGAGTGATCTTGGCCGCCGGTTCTTCCCGAAAGCTGCCAGGATTATTGATAATCCCTGGAACATCGTGGTGGGCGGCGACCTTCGCATCCCCGAAACGATAGGGCCTCGCTCTGCCTCCGTGAACTTCATCAACTGGTACATGTCCAAGCTCCACAAGGCGGCGCACCGCGATCCGGAGGTGGCGCTGGCGTTTCACAAGGTCGGGAATCTGCTGGTGTCTCCGCAGGCCGTCATGCATCCGCGCATAATCGCGCGAGTTCTCCGGGAGAGTCTGCGGGCCCGAACGGCGGAGCAATCTGTTCTAAGGAGTCAAGATCTGTTTCAAGAAGAGGCGAGAAAATGACGGCCAAGACTGCGGCGGCTGGCTTGATGTGCGGATTTGTTCTGTCGCTTTCCACCAGCGCGCAGCCCAACAGTCCACTATTATTTTCGGCGTTGAATTCGGCCAGCTATGACCGAAAGGCCATTGCCCAGGGATCTCTGTTCGTCGTGTTCGGGCAGAATATCGGGCCGGCTCGAATCGTTCAAGCTGAGACTTTTCCCCTCCCTGCTCAACTGGGTGGAACGGCGATAGCAGTATCAATCGGCTCGACGACCTTGAACTGTCCAATGGTCTATTCAGTGGCCGGCCAAGCCGCCGCAATTCTACCGTCCAATACGCCGACCGGCCAAGCCACGCTCATGCTGACCTACAACGGCGTGCCGTCACTTTATCCGGCCGCAATCAACGTCGTGCCGGCATCCGCGGGCATCTACACACTCAGCAGCTCCGGATTGGGGCCGGGTGTTTTTACGGCGCTGGACAATTCAGTGAAGACGTTCACCGCAACCGCGAAGCCCGGCGATATTGTTACCGCCTGGGCAACCGGACTGGGTCCCATCGGCAGCCCCGACAATATGCTGCCTCCGACCTTCCCCAATTTCGATGGCGTCGATGTTTTCGTGGGAAACCAATCTGCCAATGTCATCTATGCCGGCCGGTCGGGCTGCTGCTCCGGAGTAGACCAGATCACTTTCACAATTCCAGCGGGCGCCACTGGCTGTTATCTGCCGGTCTCGGTGCGCCGTGGGGGAACGCTCAGCAATTTCGTGACGATTGCTGTTTCGAGCAACGGCGCTGCTTGTTCGGACATCGCTCCGACTGTGCCGACCAGCGTCTACAGCCGCGCTGCCGCCGGACAGCCGATCAGAACCGCAGCCATCGCCATCGGTCCGCTGCCATTTCTTCGTGACGCCGGTTTCAATCAAAGGCAATATCTCGCGGCCACTCTATCCAAGCTGCTGCACGTCACTTTTTCTGAACAGGACGCAGCTACCCTGCTCCGTGCCATCGAAGCGAAGAATCATCGCGCCGTCGTGCGGACCATGGCGAAGTATGCTTCGGCGTGGAAGACACTCGACCCCGCTGCCCGAGCCAAGGTTCAGGCGCAGCTGAATTCCACCCAACAAGGAGCTGCCGCTGCCTTCGGCCAATACAGCGCGGCCGGTGTTCTGGCATCGGCAATGGGCAGCCTGTTTCCGTCGCTGGGCACCTGCATTGTGCCGGATTTGTTCTCCGGCCTGCCGGGAAGCTCCAGTGGGAGTTCCAGTAAAGGGTTCGATGCCGGGCCTTCGCTAGCGCTGTCCGGCCAGATTGGATCCTGGACGTTAACGCCCTCCAGTACAGGTCAATACCAGGTCGTATTCGGATCTAGTCCTGTAGGCCCGAATGTTCCGCCTGGCGCCTACACGCTCGCTGGAACGGGGGGCAAGGACGTCGGCGCGTTCAACATAGCTTTGAATATTAACGGCAACATTGTGTGGACCAATAAATCCGCGGTCTCTACCGTGGATCGCAGCCAACCGCTCACCATCACTTGGTCGGGCGGATCGAGTCCGGGGTACGTACTGCTGGGCGGCTATTCCGATAGCAGCAATCATGAGCCTTCCGGTTTCCTTTGCAGCGAAGATGTCAGCAAAGGATCGTTCACAGTACCCGGCTTCATCCTTTCAGCGTTGCAGCCGACTGGAACGCGCGGCGTGATATTTATCGGCCCCCATCCTTTGTCGCGACAAGTGACCATTCCCGGCATCGATCTCGCGTATTTTGCGGATGCCAGCAGCGATTCAAAACCTGTTACTTTTCAGTGAGCCGCTGGATCGCCGCGTCGGTTTCCTCTACCAGCCGCGCGATCAGTTCTTTGGCCGGTAGCCGGCGTGCCAACCGGGTTCCTTGGCCTGCCCAGAGCGACAGATACTCGGAGCGTTGCTGGCTGGCCGCCGCATTCCGCATTGGACGCGTCAGCATATTCTGCAGCGGGTATGGCAGAATGGCACCGGCTTCCGCGGCACGGTCGGTCTCTTCCATGAACCGGTTCACGATGCCGCGCGCTGGCCGGCCCGAGAATGCGCACGTCACCCGCGTTTCCTGCTCGTGCGCGCTCAAGATCGCTTCTTTGTAAGCCTCGGCGATTCCGGCTTCGTTGCAAGTGAGAAATGCGGTGCCCATTTGAACCGCGCTAGCGCCCAAAGCCAGAGCCGCGGCAACGCCCCGCCCGTCCATGATTCCACCCGATGCCACCACGGGCACTTTCACCGCATCCACCACTTGCGGCACCAGCGCCATGGTCCCGATCATCGCGGCCTCGAACGGCGGCCCGAAAGTCCCGCGATGGGCCCCGGCTTCACTGCCCTGCGCCACAACCGCATCGACGCCCGACTTTTCAAGCTCCATGGCCTCATCTACCGTCGTTGCCGTACCCATGATGAATACGCCGCGGGCTTTGAGCGGTTGCATCGAAGCCGTGGACAACACACCAAAGGTAAAACTGAAGACCGTCGCGCCGCCATCCATCACTGCCGCGAGCTTCTCTTCGAAACCATCGCCCGTGAACGCGGGCATCGTGGGCCGGGACAGTCCGAGTTCGGCGGTGAAGCGCGCTATGTGATCCAACGCCGCCGCCGGATTTGACGGCGCCTCAGGCGGTGGTTGAGGAGCGAAAAGATTATTCCCGAAGGGGCGCCTCGTCCGGGCCTTCAACTTGCGCGATTCTTCGCGAATCTGATCCGGCGTCAGATAGGCGCTCGCCAAAAACCCCAGTGCGCCGGCTTCGCACGCTTCGACGGCCAGGTCCACCGTGGTTGCACCGCCCATGGGCGCCAGGATGATCGGATGACTGAGCCCCAGCCGATCCATCAGATCCGTACGCAGCCGCCGGCCATTGACACCCACGCACGAACATCGTAGCATCATGCAAAGAGCTGGTTTTTAGAGGAGGACCTACATCGTGACCCCGAAGTCCATCGGTGTTTTGCTTGCCCTGGTGTCGTTTTCGATCTGCGTGCCCGTCTACGCGCATCACTCCTTCGCCGCCGAGTTTGATGTGAACCAACCCATCACACTCAAAGGCGTGGTTACCAAAGTGGATTGGCTCAATCCCCACATTTATCTTTATGTCGACGTGAAAGATGCCGGCGGCAACACCGTTAATTGGTCGGTGGAAGGCGCGCCTCCCAACACGCTGTACCGGCTAGGCTGGCGCAAGGATACCTTGAAGCCGGGCGACCCGGTTACCATCGATGCCTTCAAGGCGAAAGACGGTTCCTCCACCGCGAACGCCCGCAACGTTCTCCTGCCTGACGGCCGCAAAGTATTCGCCGGCTCCGCTGATGACGGCGGCCCCAAAGCCACTCCGACGAAATGAGCTGATATGCATAAATTGATGTTCGCTGCATTGCTGGCGGCCGGTGCCCTGGCGGCTCAGTCTTTCGCCGCAAAGCCCGAAAAAACTTCTGTTTCGTCATCCATTCCAGACATGAGCGGCGTCTGGCAAGGCCCCTACACGCCCGATCTCATGAAGCCTCTGGGCCACGACCTTCCTTATACCCAGCTCGGCGCCGAACGATTCAAGAATGTAGTGCATGCCGACGATCCTGCTTCCTACTGCCTGCCCGTAGGTCCGGCTCGTGGAATCCAGGCGCCCATGCCGTTTCAGATTGTGCAGTCGCCGGGCTTGGCTGTGATCCTGTTCGAATACCAGCACACCTACCGTCTGATCTACACCGATGGCCGTGCGCATCCGGCTGACGTCGAGCCGTTCCGTTGGTTTGGGGACTCGATCGGCCATTACGAGGGCGATACGCTGGTGGTCGATACTGTGGGCATTGGTGATCGGACTTGGCTCGACACCGCCGGCCACCAGCATAGTGACCAGTTGCATCTGGTGGAACGGTTCCAGAAGCTCGATTCCAACAATATGAAGTGGAGCGTGACCTTCGAAGACCCGAAGATGTACAAGGAGCCGTTTACGGTGACTCTTCCGCTTAAAAAGCAGAATACCGTCATCATGATGTACTCCTGCGAGGAAAACGAGAAGGACCGCGGCCACCTCGACGCCACCAAGCATTGACGTCCGATCAGCTTTCCATCCGCGAAGTAATTGAGAATTGGGTTCTCTGGCGCGATGCCGGCGACTGGGACCGTTTCCGCACCGTGTGGCACCCCGATGGCTACATGATGGCCACCTGGTTTCAGGGGCCCGCCGCCGAATTCATTCGTGTCAGCCGCGAAGGCTTTGATCGAGGAGTCAGCATTCTCCACTTTCTGGGCGGCATATCCATCGACCTGGCCGGCGATCGCGCCATCGCGCAAACCAAAATGACCATCTCACAGCGCGCCACCGTTCACGACGTCCTGTGCGACGTCGTTTGCACCGGCCGGTTCTATGACTTCTTCGAGCAGCGTTCCGGACGCTGGGGTATCGTTCTGCGCCAGCCAATTTACGAAAAAGATCGCCTGGATCCCGTGGATCCATCGAAAACTCTTTCGCTCGATTTGAAATTGCTGAGTCAATTCCCGGAGGGCTACCGGCACCTCGCTTATCTTCAATCGGGCCTTGGCTATCCCATCAAGAAAGATATGCCCGGCCTCAAAGGACCTGACGTGGAAGCTCTGTATTCTCGCGGTCGTCGTTGGCTCGAAGGCCAGTCCCTGTAACGTCCGGTTAACCTCACATACTGGAACTGTTTCCAATTGTTCCCCTTTTGCACCCGCCTTAAGATTTAGTTAGGTTCTCTCGTCGGAGGTCTTCGAGGAATTCTTCTACTGGCACGTCGATCTCGAAATCCACGGCTCGTAGATTTGAAAGTTCACTTAAGGAGGAGAGATATGAAGCTTACCCTTGCTCTCGCGGGCATGATGGTAGCGTTTGGCACTTATGCGAGTGCTGCACCAATGTTCACACAATGCCCTGCGGTAGGGGCTAACACAGGTTGCGAGTTCCTGATCACCGTCAATGCCGACGGCAGCACCACCGTAGCCCAGGATCCCAATCCACCTAACAACGGCCCGTACGACGGCTCGGACGACACCTTAGTCGGCGTACTCAACAACTCAAAATCCACGGTGACTTCCATTCCGTTGATGAGCGGCCAAACAATCTTCGGGTTCGAAGCTGACGGTGCATGTAGTGGCACCTTTTCGCCGGGACCGACCGCGGCACAGTGCCCGGGTGGCTCGTTTCAAAGCAGCGATCCGAAGGACTACGAGAGTGCGGGAGCAACTTTCGGCAACATTAACTCAGGCTTGACCAGCGCCACCGTTTTTCTCAATTTGGCGCCTGGTGCATCCACGTTCTTCTCACTCGAAGGCGAGTTGAGCGTCTCTGATATCACCAGTGGACCTGGAAATACTGCCAGTGGGGTTCCAGAGCCGGCTTCACTCGCGTTGCTCGGGATTGGACTATGCGGACTCGGCCTTATTCGCCGAACTCGCAAATCTAATTGAGTTGAATACTGTTCCGGGGGCGCGTCGACATAGTTTTAAAAAGCCGGCGCGCCCAGCTGCAAAGTCCCGCCTGAGTATTCCCAGCCCGTTACTTCCGCGCGTCCTTCCCAACGATATGCACTAAATCCTGCTGGTGATTCTCCGCGCAAACATATTCCATGATCTCCGTGCGCTCCAACAAATGCGAGTGCCCGTACAGTGTAAACGGCCGCGTGTAAGCACCCGGATCGTCGATCGTGACATCGAAATCCATATGCCCGAAGTCTACCCGCCGGTAGCGCTCCGTCACATGCAGTTTTTCGGTGTGAGGATGAGCCGCATCGTCAAACCACGCTTTGTCGTTGAAGCCCACCGTGTCCACCACCAGCGCGTCTCCGTCCCATTTTCCGATCGAGTCGCCGAACCAGGTCGGGTCCATGTCCTTGGGATGACCGCGCCCGTCCATGAAAATCTGCCTGTAGCTATGCATGTTCCCTTCGTATAGAAACAGGATTAGCGCGGGAGTCTGCACGATCTTCCAAGGGTAAGGAGTCATGCGCGGCACTCCACTCGGCAGGCAATTGGCATCCGGATCGTCCTTCGACATGCGCTCCCGGGTGCTTTGAGCGCCTCCGGCCGCAGCGGGAGCGTTTCGCCGGGTTTCAAGGCGCTCGAGATGTCGTACATGAAATGCACATCCGGCCCCCAGATCCCGGACAGTTCCGGTTTGCCGTCAGCGGTGCGTGGCGGGGCCGCGGTTGATTTCGACTGCAGATGAACCAGTGCCGCCAAAGCTTGGCCGCCGCCTTCGGCTTGTACCTGGCCCAACACCGGCATCGATACCGCTGCCCAAAGGCAGGCCGGCCCGAGCAGAGAATATCTCTTCATTCCAATCGTCATCACTTGTCCGAAGGTGGGTCGTCCGCCATCGATCCTGCCGACATCTTGCGGCCGTCGGGCAGCGTGACGATCCTCGCACTCGCCAGGTTCGAGCCATCTTTCGCCCGCGCGCAGAAGACCGTGACTGTATCCCCCATTTTGAAAATTTCGCGGTTCCAGCCCAGCCTGCGCAGAACATTCGGGCTGGCCAGTTCCAGATTCCAGTTCTCAACCGCCCCGTTCGCGCCCTTTACGTCGATATAGAAGTGGGCGTGTGGATTCGTCCATTCCAATTTGGTGACCACACCGGTCAGCGTCACGCCCTTCGCGGCATCGAACTCGGCTTGGAAAGAATGATGCGCAATCAGCGGTATCGCCAGCAGCACCGCCCATAGGCTAAAAAACGCGGCTCTCATCGGCGCCTCCATTCTCGATTGGACCGCACCCGCCCTCGGCACGCAAATTCGTTGATTCAGCACGCGCTAGGTTATCGAGGCACATAAAGGAACACAGCGTCCACGTCGCTGCCGGTGTCCCGGCTCGAAGGAGAAGTACCGAAAGCGTACCAGTCTGTTAGAGATCGCCATTGGATCGGCGTGGCAGGGTCAGGATCGTAAACTTTCACCTTCATCGTCGCTGTGTCGATTCCGGCGATGACTACAATGTGGGTTTTGCCGTTCACCCACAAGGGTCCGTACGTCATCAGCCAGCGCTGCAACGCGTCGGCGGTTGGGCTCTCGGGTGGAATCGCTTGCAGCCCGATGCGCTTTGCCATCTGCAAAATTTGGGGGTTCTGAATTCCCGTGTTGCTATCGCGAAGCTTGATGCATTGCGCATCCAAATCGGGGGGCACCAGCCATCCCAGGGACTGCTGTGCCTGGTCCTGTCGCCACTGGATCAACATTTGCGCGCTGGCGTACCAGCACGACATGGTCTTGGTCTGCTTGATCAATGTCATTCCAGGAACTTCGTAGTGGCCCATAAATCAAAATCCTTTGTTTCCCCTTTAGGCGCATCATAGCATCCGATTCCCCAGCGCGGTGCCCCCTAGCTTCGTTTCTCAACTTGCCGCGGCATCTGGCCGAAGCGCTACCCTTAATCTTTACCGCCAACCACGGAGAAACTATGCCCCAGTTGAACGATGAAGCGCTCGACATCTTATTTCGCAAGGCTCGCACTCATAACGTGTGGCTTGAGAAGCCGGTAAGCGATCACCTTTTGCACCAAGTCTACGACTTGATGAAATGGGGGCCTACCAGTGCCAATACCTCGCCGGCGCGGATCGTGTTCCTTCGAACGCCCGAAGCGAAACAGCGGCTGCGTCCTGCCTTGTCTCCCAATAACGTGGACAAGACCATGCAGGCGCCCGTCACGGCCATACTGGCGTACGACCAGAAGTTTTATGAGCACCTGCCCAAGCTTTTTCCCAACAACCCAGCCGCCCGCGAGTGGTTTTCCGGTTCACCGGCTCTAGCCGAGACGACAGCCTTCCGCAACGGGACTCTTCAGGGCGGTTATTTCATCCTGGCAGCGCGTGCTCTTGGGCTCGAGTGTGGACCCATGTCGGGCTTCGACAACGCCAAAGTGGACGCGGAGTTCTTCCCCGGGAGTTCGGTGAAATCCAACTTCCTCTGCAACCTCGGCTACGGAGACGCCGGAAAGCTTTTCCCGCGCAATCCCCGGCTGACCTTCGAAGAAGTCTGTCAGTTGCTGTAAACGTTCAACTTCAGTACAGTGGCCTTAACCGGTATAGTGGCCTTAACCCCTGGAGGAACGGTGAAAACTCTCGCGATTGCGCTTCTTTCGCTGGCGACGGTGTTGGCTCAAACCAAGCGGCCGATGACCCCGGACGATGTGATGGCGGTGAAGTCGGTCAGTAACGCCAGGATTTCACCGGACGGAAAACTGGTGCTGTACGAGCTTGCTTACCCGGATTTGAAGGACGATCGGGGACGCAACGAAATCTGGATAGCTCCTGCCGCTTCGTCTGTCACCGGCGTCCCCAAGCCGCGCAAGTTCACTGGCGGCAAGGATGACCGTTCGCCGGAATGGGCACCCGACGGGCAATCGATCGCGTTTCTGGGTGCGCGGGCAACCGGTGCGGATTCGGCCCCGGCCGCTCCAGCCTCCGCTTCCGGAGAACGGCCGCGCGCGCAGATCTTTGTCATGTCTACGTTCGGCGGAGAGGCAGAAGCTCTGACCGATGCGAAGGGCGGTGTCACGGCGTTTCAGTGGTCGCCGGATTCCAAGCGTATCGCTTTCGTAGCGCAGGTCCCGCTAACCGACGCCGCCGAGAAAAAGCAAAAAGACAAGGACGACGCGCGCGTAGTGGATAGCGATTATCGTTACTCTCACCTGTGGGTGATCGACGTCGAATCCAAGAAAACGACCGAGATCGTCAAATCAGATGCGGTGCTGGCGGATCCTCAATGGTCGCCCGACGGCACGCGCTTGGCGTATGTCGCAAGGCCCACTCCCAAAGCCGATGACGGCTCGCTGAGCGATATCTATATTGCGAGCGCCGATGGATCCGGCACGCCCCGCAAACTGGTCGACAATGACGGACCGGACCAGGATCCGCGCTGGTCCCCCGATGGAAAATCGATCGCTTTCAATAGCCGGGATACTCGCAATGGCGTGCTCGGCGTGATGCGTCTATATGTGGTTCCGGCCGCAGGTGGCTCTCCGCGCGAATTGATTTCCGACCCGGATTCCACCGCGGCCGAAGTCCAGTGGGCCCGCGATGGCTCGGCCGTTTACTTCCGCGCCGAGCATCACACTACCTCACAGATTTATCGCGTTCCCGCTGCCGGCGGCGCTGCGCAGGCCATCACGCACGACGAAGCCGTAATCAACAGCTTTAGCCTCTCCGGCGCGCAGGATCGTGTTGCCTTCGCGCGCAGCGACTTGCAGCATGCGCCTGATCTTTATATTTCATCGTTCCCCAAAGTAGATGCCCAACGCGCCACCAATCATAATCCGCAGGTTGCGCAATTGGACCTGGGCCGAAGTGAGGTGATTCGCTGGCACGGCAAGGATGGCAAGGACATCGAGGGCATTCTGTTTTATCCCGTCGGCTATCAGGCCGGGCAGCGCGTTCCTCTCATCGCCTCCATCCACGGCGGACCCTCGGGCGTCTGGTCGCAGGCGTTCCCGCATAGCGGCTACAACTATCCGCACGTTTGGGCCGGCCAGGGCTGGGCGGTCTTCCTGCCGAATATTCGCGGCAGCTCGGGCTACGGCGAAAAATTTCAGCTCGCCGACCTCAAAGATTGGGGCGGCATGGATTATCAGGATATTCAGACCGGGCTCGATGAACTGGTGAAGCGCGGCATCGCTGATCCTGACCGGCTGGGTCAGAGCGGCTGGAGTTATGGCGGCTATATGACCGCCTGGACCCTCACACAGACCAACCGCTTTAAAGCAGTGATGGTGGGCGCGGGCCTCACCGACATGTTCTCGATGTATTCCACCAACGATCTACAGCGCGTGCTGGAGGGATACTTCGGCGAGATGCCCTGGAACGATCTGGAAGCTTATCGGCGCGCTTCCGCGATGACCTACATTAAGCAGGCCAGGACACCCGCGTTGATCATGCATGGCGCAGCCGATACGCGCGTTCCCATCAGCCAGGCGCAAGAGCTCTACATGGGGCTGAAGAAAAACAACGTGCCTGTCGAAATGGTGGTCTATCCGCGCGAAAATCACGGTTTTATCGAGCCGCTCCATATTCTGGACAAGATGAAGCGCGAGACGGAATGGTTCCAGAAGTACATCTCGCCGGCGGCCCCCGTACATACCGACGGTCCAGCGACGCAGAATTAAGCGGAAGCGGCTTCGCTGGGCATCGCGCCGCGCTGCCACCAGCGATTCAATGGAGAACTGCGTCTTGCCGGTACGCGAGAACGTTCCGGCATATTTCTTTCGCAGGCGGAAATAGGGCTCCAGACGCTGAATCGTATTTTCCATGCTGGAGCGAATATGTTCGCGCATCGCTTGAGCGGCAGCCGCGGCATCGCCGGAAGCCAGCACTTTCACCAGATCTTGATGCCGCTGCGGTGGACAGTCCTCCGAAGGAACGCGAACGGCGCAGAGCCATGTGGATGCCAGCGCGGAAGTCTGGTCGATCGCGTCGCACAATGCCGGGCAGCGGGCTGATTCTGCAATCCGCCGATGCAGTTTTTCGTGCAGGCTTAGGTACACGAAGCGATTTCCGTCCGACTGTATGGATAAGGCATCCACCCGCGCGGCGAGTTTCAAAAGCTCGGAGCGCTTTTCAGAAGTAGCTACAGTGGCGAAGAGCATCGCCGCTTGAACTTCCAGCGCTTCGCGAACGACATAGTGGCCCATTACGTCTTCTCGCGTGGGCACGCGCACCCGGGTTCCGGCGCGAGGACGGCTTTCGAGCAAACCTTCATGCTCCAGCCGCAGTAGGGCTTCCGATACAGGCAGAAAGCTCATGCCAAGTTCCACAGCCAGCTTACGGCGCGAAATCACTTGCCCGATCGCGAGTTCTCCGCGGAGGATTCGCTCGCGCACGATTACATACGCTTCGCCCGATAAACTATCGCTTTCCTTAGGTTTCCGCATGGACTCAGTTTCCTGCGCTCTCGGACGAGTGTAACATTGATGCCTATCTCACGACAATCACGACCATGCTGGAGTACCTTCCCTGCCAACGAGTTAGCGTGAATTGGCGGGCCCTGCAACTTTTTCTCGCTTCCCCAAGCGGAGGTTTTCCAATGAGTCATCCAATGACCGCAACTTATGCCGGCAATCAGCCCGCAGCCCGCCGAAAGCACCCCAACTCGCCCGCATGGCCCAGCTTTAAAGGCCAATCTCAGTTGGTCGGTACCAGTTCGAGCGGTAAGGTAACCGTCTACGTGGACTCGACCCTGGGAGCGCAGGGTCTTCAGAACGCACACGATCTTCTGGCCGACGCCGATCGCGTCGTCAATGCCAATAATGCTATCTTCGGCACGCCCGGTGGACCCGTCAACGTCATCGTTTTCGCCCTCGGAGGCAATACCGACGGCTCCGGCGGCGCCGACCACATGGGCTGCGATTACACCAGCGGCGCCAATATCGAGGCCTGCGCATCCTTCGGCAATTCAGCGCGGGTGTCGGCCCTCTTCGAGGCCGAGCTTAGCGAGTGTTCGATGGGCGGGAATCTGTGCGGCCGCAGCACCGGAGAAGGTCTATCCCGATGGTGTGCGGCCGAGATCTCCAATAACGCGTTGTCCGACTTTGCTACCGCTCCGCAATGGGACCAGGATGGCAGGCCGAATTACGTGGACAAGACCGAGCCGACCGATCAAGATGCCGATAGCACCGGCTGCACCATGGCATTCCTGTCCTGGCTGATGAGCCAGGGCCACGCGCTGGATAAGATCGCTCCAGCCATGGTATCCCTCGGCGACTCAGGTACGCTGGCTCAGCTTTATTCGCACCTTACTGGGAATCCCGCGTCTTCCGCTTGGCAGGCGTTCCAGGCCGCCGTTCAAAGTCTTCACAATGGCATCACCGACGACGATCCGTTTGGTGGAGCTTCCCATGCGGATAAGCTTACCGGCTTGACCCCAAATACGGTCGCCTTGGCTGGAAAGGTTTTCAGCGCAATACTGGCGGATATCGCGGCCGGCAAGACCGCCAATCAGCTCGTGGCGAGTGTGCAATCGGTTATGGCTACATCCTCCGCTTCGAACGGAGCCGGAATGTCGGGGGCGGCCTGCGAAATTCGATCCCGCCGATTGCTTCCGCCCCACCAGGCTCAAGCGCACTACTCCGGCAATTGAATCGCGGCTTGGTGGTTCCGGTGTGGGCTCGCATTGTTTGACAGCCCTATGCTGGCGCGATAAAATTCCACTGCATGCAAATGCGGTGTGCAGTGGATGATCTTCAATAGAAAGCCCGAATTGACCAGGGGCGCCTGGGCGCTACTTTTGCTTGCGTCTACGCTCATCCCAGCCTTTGCTCAAGTTGATTTTTCGGGCGAATGGGCACCGCGGTTTTACGAAGATCAGCCCGAGCGCGTGCCCGGTCCCGAGCTCGGCGACTATCTCGGACTTCCGATCAATGCCGCCGCGCGTCAGCGAGGTGATAGCTGGGACGCATCGCTGTTGACGTTGCCGGAGTGGCAGTGCCGGCCGCACGCAGCCGATTACATCTGGCGCGGCCCTTCGAATCTGCGGATTTGGAAGGAAGTGGATCCGGTGACCCGCGAGATGGATTGCCTTCCATGCCGAGTGGCTTCGGTCCGTGGATCGCCCGGTTTATCTGGACGGCCGGCCGCATCCGCCGCCCTACGCTCGCGATCTCTGGGCGGGTTTCTCCACTGGAAAATGGGATGGCGACATGCTGACCGTCACGGTCACCCATCTGAAGGAAAGCTATATACGGCGCAACGGGATTCCACGCAGCGAGAAGGCTACCGTAACCGAGCACTGGATCCGCCATGGCGACTGGCTGACCGTCATGACCATCGTCAACGATCCGGCCTACCTGACCGAGCCTTTCGTTCGCACTACCGATTACCAGTTGGATCTGCACCAGCACATTCCACCGTATCCATGCGATGTGGTCGAAGAAGTGGACCGCCCCCGCGGCGCGGTGCCTCACCATTTGCCGGGCACGAATATGTTTCTTACAGAGTTTCCACATCGCTACGGGATTCCCGAAGAAGCCGCCCGGGGCGGCGCCGAAACGATGTATCCGGAGTATCCAACTGAAATTGAAAAAACTCCCGGGCGCGGCTGCGCAAGTAAAATGCGGCTAACTTTGATCCTGGTTGCTTTCAGCGGCATCGCTTGCGCGCAGCAGACCAGTATGGACTCCCCCATTCACGTATTCCGGTTCAGGGAAATATCTACATGCTGCTCGGCGCCGGTGGAAACATCACGGTCTCGGTGGGACCGGATGGCGTACTGCTGGTGGACGCGGGTCTGCCGCAGATGAGTGATCACGTTCTGGCCGCGATCCGCAAACTTGCTAATACCGATCGTCCCTTGATTCGCTACATCGTCGACACTCACATTCACTCCGATCACACCGGTGGCAACGAAAAGATAGCCAAGGCCGGCAAAACCGTCACTGGCGGCAACGTCGCCGGTGACATCGACGATGCCTCGGAGGGCGCGGCTATCATCGCGCAGCAGAATGTCTTGGATAGGATGACCGCGCCGCCACGGCAGCGAGCCTGCCGCGCCAACGGCCGCATGGCCCACCGATACTTATCATACCGCCAAGAACCTCAGCCAGTTTTTCAACGGCGAAGCCATCCAGATTTTTCATCAGCCGGCCGCGCACACCGATGGCGACAGCATCGTCTACTTCCGCCATTCCGACGTGATCGCAACCGGCGACATCTTCGTCACCACCAGCTATCCGATCATCGACCTTTCGCGCGGCGGAAGCATTAACGGGATTGTCGCGGCCCTCAACCGGATCCTCGAACTGGCAGTGCCCGAGTTCCGCTTGGAAGGCGGGACCCTGATCGTGCCGGGTCATGGCCGGCTGTGCGACTCCGCCGATGTCGCCTATTACCGCGACATGGTGACGATCATTCGCGACCGCATCCAGGACATGCATGAAGAAAGGCATGACGCTCGAGCAAGTGAAAGCTGCCAGGCCGACCATGGATTATGACGGCATTTACGGCGCAAAAGGTTTCTGGACCACCGACATGTTTGTCGAAGCTGCCTACAAAAGCCTCGCGGCAAGAAAATGATGACGCGTAGCGATTCAGTAGCTTTAGCGATTCTGCTCGCCGCCCCGGTTCTCGTCTATTCGCAAGGACCGCGGCGCGCCAGTGGACCTTACCGGCTACTGGGTATCTGTCGTCACCGAAGACTGGCGCTATCGCATGGTGACTCCGAAAAAGGGTGACTACCCAAGCATTCCATTGAACGCCGAAGGCCGGCGCGTAGCCGATTCCTGGGATCCAGTCAAAGATGAAACGTCGGGCAGTCAATGCAAGGCGTATGGCGCGGGTAACATCATGCGCGTGCCCGAGCGGCTGCACATCACGTTCGAAGACGATCGCACTCTGAAAGTCGAAACCGATGCCGGGCAGCAGACGCGGCTGTTCCATTTCGGGCCATGGCAGCCGCCGGCCGGCGAACCCACCTGGCAGGGTAATTCGGTGGCGCAGTGGATCTTTGCAGGGCCGCAGGGTCGAGGCGGGGTGATAGGGCAAAGAGCCGCCGTGGCTCGAGGCGGCTCCTTAAAAGTTGTAACGACGCATATGCGCGCCGGCTACCTGCAAAAGAACGGCGTCCCTTATAGCGCCAACGCGATTGTGACTGAGCATTTCGACCGCACCATCGAACCCAACGGCGATTCGTGGCTGATCGTGACCACCCTCATCGAAGATCCTCAATACCTCAACGCTCCGTTCCAGAGAAGCACGCATTTCAAGAAACAAGCCGATGCTGCCGGCTGGAATCCAACACCGTGTGAGGCGCGATGACTCGCGGGGTCATCCTGGCGTCGATTACGGCGCGTTGCCGTGATTAGCCCTGCTCCCGCCACAACCCCAGCGCCTTTTGCGCCGGCCGGTCTGAAAAACTGAACAGCACCGATTCTTGCCGGGCTTCGTGCGTAACCGGACACCACGATGGAACCACGAAAATGTCGTGCTCTACCCATTCGAATGAGTTGTCGCCCGCCCGGCTGCGACCTCGGCCTTCAGCGACGCAAAACACGGTCGCATCGGTCGAGCGATAGCTGGTTCCGTGGAATCCAGCCGGCAGCAGCTGCAGAAATGCGCCGATGGTCGGCATCGGATATCCGCCTGTCGCCGGATTAATGAACTGCATCTTGATTCCGTGGCTGGGATGCAAAGGGCTGCTGGCGCGCATCTGCTCCAGAGCGTTCCGGCTGCGCGAGTAAGGATAGCTGAAAACCGGGATCGCCAGACGGTCCGGACTGGCATCGAGCGGCACCATATTTGCGCTGTCGTCAGCCGGGGACTGTGCTTCCTCCGAGTGTTCGGCAAAGCTGGCGTCGAAGCCGTTCACAATCGGAATGTCCAGACCATCCAGCCACACCACCGGCTGACTGCTCGGATTGCCATGGTCGTGATGCGTCCAGGATGGCGTGAGGATGAAGTCCCCCGGCCGCATCGTGACGCGCTCTCCATTCACCGTGGTGTACGCACCTTCACCTTCGATGATGAAGCGCAAGGCAGCGGCCGAATGCCGGTGGCTCGGCGTAATCTCTCCAGGCATCACCAGTTGTAGCCCCGCATAAAGGCTCTGCGTGATCTGTGACGCGCCGCGCAGTCCCGGATTTACCAGCATCAACACGCGCCGTTCGGCTTCCTCGGCTGTGATCAAGTCGCCGGATTCCATCAGCAGCGGCCGAGCCTCTTCGTAGTGCCAGATTACGGGAACCGATGCCGGCCTTGGCTCGGGCGTGATGATCTGGCCTAAGACTTCCCACAGCGGTGCGGCGTTCTTACCATCCAGCCGCCGATAAAATTCTTTGCGCTCCGCCGAGGTCTCGGGCTTGGCGTGGAATGCTGTTGCGTTCATGTGTCCTCCTAAGCGTGGCTCGACGCGGCTACATCCGACGCCGCCCGCACCTGCACTTCCATTGTCCCGATTTTCTCGATCGAAGCTACAATCACGTCTCCGGGTACGATCGGGCTGACCCCTTCTGGAGTGCCTGTAATAATGATGTCGCCGGGATACAACGTATAAAACGACGAAGCGAACTCAATCAGCTCCGCCACGCCGAGAATCATGTACTTCGTATTGGAACTCTGCCTCACATCGCCATTCACCGCGATGCCGAGATCGAGATTACCGGGATTCGGAATTTCATCACGGGTCACCAGCCACGGGCCCAGAATGGTGTAGCTGTCGGAGGATTTGCGCAGACTGCGCTCCTCCGGCCCGCGAATCGTAATGTCCAGGCCGATCGCGTAACCGGCCACGTAGCTCAATGCCTCACCGCGCGATACATTGCTGGCCTGCTTGCCGATGACAAAGGCCAGTTCCACCTCATGATCGTTGCGCCGATCGAGTTTCCGCAGCGCGATGCCTTCGCCCGGACCGGACAGAGAACTCGTGGCTTTCAAAAAAACGCCGGCTTTTTGAATCTCGTTGATCTTGTTTTGGTAGTGGATCTCAGGGTCGCCAATCACTTCTTCCAGATGCTTCTTGTAGTTCACCGGAGCGCCGATGATCTTGCCGGGATTGGCAACCGGGCTTAGCAGCTTGAGGCTCTGAAGCGGCATTATGGGCGAGTGCGCGGCGATCAGGCGGGCACGCTCCGCAACACGCTCCAGATTGGCGATCATGACATCGTGCGTAGGCAGCGGGTGGCGATAGCTGGACAGCACGTCGAGCGCGGCCGTGACATCCCGCACGTTCGAGCCCTCCACCAGACCGAGCCGGCCATCCCCGAATCGGCAAAACCGCATTGCTGGATCTCCTATTCCCGGCCCTGCATGCCGGTGGACAGAACAAATCTAGCACGAGTCTAAACACTGATCACTGGGCAGGGTGCGTCGCGCACGATAGCGTAGGCATTGCTTCGCAGGCGTCCGAAGTGTTTTTGAATCTTGCCTCTTCCCACCAGTACTAAATCCGCGGCGTGCTGTGTGGCGAAATCGCGGACGACTTTGCCGGGCACACCGGAAGCGAGGCACACCTCCAATTTGGTGCCGGCTTCGGCTTGCATTTTTTCGATCCGCTCGCGTGCCACGCCAAACAGAAACTCGCGCAGCGGATCGTTCCCGCTTTCACTCGGCTCTTCTTCGAACCCTGTAACCGCATGAACCAGCCGGAGTTCCGCTCCTTGACTGGATGCCAGCTCAGCGGCCCAGCGAACCAGCGCAACGTCTCTTGAATCGTCATCCACGGCGCAAATCACTTGATGCCAGGGCTTCGCCGCATCGGCCGCGATCTCGCTGGCGTGCGCCGTAGTCCACACTGGACACTCCGTATCGTGCAGGACTTTAGCCGTGACCGAGCCGAGCAGCAGACTTCGGAATGGTCCGTAACCGTGGGTCGGCATCATGATCAGGCCAACTCTCTTCTGACGGGCGTACTGGGTGATATGCGCAGCCGCGTCGCCCGACTGCACGCATCTTTGGATCGAAAGCCCCCCAGCTTCACCGTTCGCAAAATAGGCCCGCAATGCTTCGCGCCGGTCTTCCAGCATGCTGGAGATATCAATGAGCGCGTCGTACGCTCCCGCCTCGGGTGTGCCATACCAAGCTTGTGGGACTTCGACGACATGCAGTAGTATCACTTCGGATCGGAATCGATCCGCCATGGCCTTCACGAATGGCGCGGCTGCACTGCTCTGGAGCGAAAAATCGACCGGAAAAAGAATGCGTTCGAATAAACTCATAAATCCCTGCTCCTATTGATCTCGCGCGTTCTGAACGGAAGAACTCCTCCCCCCCTTCTTCTCTGTAAAACGTTTCCTTGCTCCTTCGATCACCGGTGATTCGTTGGTTCGTGGCTGATGGCTCGGTACGTGTCTACAACGTCTCGGTAGGAAACGTCGTTCTTGGAGGCGGGTTCCTGAGCTTTCAGCGCTACATCGTCGATCGACAAGACACCTACCAAGGCGCCATCCCGATCAATCACCGGAAGACGCCGGATTCTTTGGGCGCGCAATGTCTTCAAGGCGCAGTGAACATCCTCTTCGGGCGTGCATGTAAAGAGCTTCGGAACCATCGCATCTTTAACCGGCCAACCGGAAGGTTTTCGACGCCCGGTCCCTAGAGCGATGCTGATATCGCGATCCGTAATTACCCCGATTACGTTTCCGCCCTCTCCCACTACGGGCAAGAATCCAATACCGTTCCGCCACATGCACTCCGCTGCCGCGGCCAGGTTTGTATCCGGACCGCAAAAGCTGGTTTGTTTCGTCATCACGTCGCGAACTTTCATCTTCAGCCTCCTTTCTGATTGCTGCTTGAAGGAAAGCCGTTAAAAGGGCTCGTGGCGCACCAGCGCGAGTGAGCCACTATCAACGATGCACGTAGATTGCCGAAGGAAGATGATTTGTTGTCTGAATCGCCTCAACCAGATGCAGCCGGAAACGGACCGTCCAGTCCGGCGGGTGCTCCGTTTCACTCACCCAATGCTTGTGCCAAAACTCCCTTAGCCGGCCTCCTGCGTTCTGGCATGCGAAGTGCACTAATCCGCCATAACGGACTTGGGGCTCGCACCGCTGGATGCGGAAGCCCGATCCAGGTCGACTATCGAACCGGCAACGGCGCGCATCGAAGCGCTGTGCTACACACCATGAGCCCGCCGGGCCCCTTCGGTCCGCCTTTAATCGTACGCTGCGGCATGTGCGATCGCTCGATGTGGGTGCCGTCGAGCCAAGCGGGAACCTCGTGTGGCGGACGTCGGTGCGTTGCTGACAGAGCAAGGTGTGCCGGTGATTTCGACGCCACCGCGAATCGTCCCCTGCCCACCTGCATGGCCCGCGATCCAAAAGGTATCTATCGACAGCGAAGGAAAACCAGACGCTAAAGTCCCCGGCCTTCAGACCACCTACGAGCCTCCCGAAACGCCTGACCTCGTGCTGCAGTGCGAAGACGAGAGTCCCGAAGCGGCGGCCGAGCGGGTGGTCGCGCTTCTGGTCGAAAAGGGTTATATTCGGTAGACATGTGGAGCGGCGGGAAGTTTGTTCCCTCTTTGATCCTTTGCGCGGGCTTATGGGCCCAAGGCCCCGATCGGCCCGACGACGGCGTCCGGCCGCTCCTCGGCGATCCTGCGAAAAAGATGGCCGCTAAGACCGCGCCTGCGCCGCGCACCGCCGACGGGAAACCGGACCTCGCGGGAATTTGGGAGCCCCCTGGAATCCGCTTCGCCTTGGATATCGCGTCCGGCCTAAAGGACGTTCCCTTCACACCGGCAGCCGCCGAGATTTTCAATCAGCGCAAGGAGACCAACGGTAAGGATGACCCGGAAGGATTCTGCCTCCCGCCGGGCGTGCCGCGCATCACCTACACTCCATATCCGTCGAAGATCATCCCTATGCCTGGGCTCATGCTGATCCTTTATGAAGCGGGCACACGCGCCTATCGCCAGATCTTCATGGATGGCCGGGCCATGCCCAAAAATCCGGACCCCACCTGGTTTGGTTACTCCACCGGCCGTTGGGACGGCGACACTTTGGTAGTGGACACCAACGGATTCAACGAACGCACTTGGCTGGACGGCGACGGTCATCCCCACAGCGATGCCATGCGCGTCACCGAACGATATCATCGCATCGACTTCGACCACATCGAATACACTTTCCTCATCGACGATCCGAAAATGTATACCAAACCGTGGGGCAATACCACCATCTTGTCGCGCATTCCGAATTACGAGCTGATCGAATATATCTGCAACGAGAACAATCGCGACCTTCCTCACCTCGTGGGGAAATAGCCCGTCATCAGGCGAACTCGATCCACTTCGCGGCCCATGCCGTCGCAATCCAAAGGGTCAAGGACAGCCCCCCTGCCATTCGCGACACCCGTGGTCCGATGTTGGAATCAGCCTCGATGGCTCGGCGGTGAACCGTGAAGTGAAACAGCACGGCCAGCAGCAAGAGTCCCATCTTCACCCAAAACACGTGACTGTAGTAACACTTCAAAGCCTGCGATGAAAGCAGCACCGGACCCGTGATCGCCATCACCACCATAGCGCCCGCGGTCCAGGGAGCCAAGCCTTCTGCAATTCGCGAGACCGGCTGGCGCCGCATTCCGAAACCCAGCAGCCCGATATCGACAATCAGGATCGTTCCCGCCAATAACGCCAGGCCCAGCAAATGAATGATCTCGATGGACGTGTAGAGCACTTGCGAGTTGCGCAGCATATCGCTCACGCCGGTGTGATCCAGCCATTCAAAGAACGGAAGCATCATCATCAGCTCACTTCGTTTCGTACCCGATGGCGCGCCCCATGGCGATCACGCCGATCCAGCAGGTCAAAGACAGCAGGCCCGCCAACTTCGCTCGTGCCGGTGTGCCAGACGCCTGATCCCACTTCGCGGCTTGCCGGTAAACCGTCCAGTGAAAGATCAAAGCATTCCCGGCGGCGACAAATAAGAGCGCCAGCTTGATGCGAAAGAACAGGCTGCTATAGAGCTTCACCGCCTCCGACGAAACCAGCAGCGAACCGCTGATGAACATGATTGCGAACCCGGCCCAGGTCCAGGGAAGCACCTGCTGCAGGACCGCCGACACCGGCTCGCGCCGCAGACCGAAGCCGAGCAGGCGAAGATCCACCACCGCGATCGTACCGGCCATCAGCACAATTCCCACGGTGTGAATCGTCTCGACGATCGGAAACAACCAAATCGACTGGCGTACCGCGACGCCGATCGGCGTGCTTTCCAGCCACTGGCAAAAATGCAGAATCGACACTCGTCCACCATTGTGGCAAGTCTTCTCCCACATCCTGTCTTAGCCTGAGTTAGCTTGTGCTAGCCTGACCCTTCATGCCAGCCGCCGGATCCGGCCAAATCTCCAAACTCGTCAAGTGGACGATTTGCGTGGTCGCCTCGCTCGGTTTCCTGTTCGACATCTACGTGGTGCTGGTAGGCCCGTTGATTCTGCAGCCGGCGCTCATCGAGCTCGGCAACCTGAAGCCCGGAACACCGGCCTATCGTGACTGGGCGGGCAATCTTTTCTGGATTCCTCCATTAGTAGGAGGATTTTGCGGATTGTGGGGCGGCTATCTGGCCGACCGTTTCGGCCGTCGCCGCATCCTGACCTGGAGCATCCTGCTCTATGCCATCGCCGCTACGGCTTCCGGCCTCGCTACGCGCCTCGAAACTCTGCTGCTCTTCCGCACGCTCTCCTTTGCCGGCGTATGTGTCGAATTCGTCGCCGCAGTCGCGTGGCTCGCTGAACTGTTCCCCGACCCTAAGACCCGCGAAGCAGTCTTAGGCTACACCCAGGCATTTTCGTCGCTGGGCGGCGTCTTGGCTGCAGCAGCTTTCTTCGTCGCTAACCGCTTTGGGCCGGCCCTTCCGGCGATTTATGGAAGTCACTCCCCCTGGCGCTACGCCCTCATCTCCGGAGTGGCGCCGGCCATTCCTCTTGCGATCATCCGTCCCTTCCTGCCGGAATCGCCGCAGTGGGAGCAGAAGCGCTTGGAAGGGACGCTGAAGCGGCCCAGCGTCGTCGAGCTGTTTCGTCCAGCGTATCGTCGCACCACCATCATCACCGCCCTGCTGCTCGCCTGCGCCTATGGAGCTGCGTTCGGAAGCATTCAGCAATCGCCGCAGATTACAGCCGGATTGCCGGAGGTGCTGCGCATGTCGCCGTCCGCCCGCGGGCAGGCCGTTTCCAGCATCCAAGGCATGCAGGAGACTGGCGGATTGGTCGGGCGAATCGCGCTAGCCGCGCTCGCGCTGGTAATTGTCAGCCGCCGCCGGCTGCTACGCTTGTTCCTGATCCCCGGGCTGATCATCACGCCGGTCGTTTTCATTTTCACCGCCACCCATAGCCTGAACATGTTTCGCGTCGGCATCTTCCTGGCCGGATTCACGACGGTGGCGCAGCTCACCTTCTGGGGAAACTATCTGCCGCGCGTCTATCCTGTGCATCTGCGCGGTACCGGCGAGGGATTCGCGGCCAACGTCGGCGGGCGCATGCTGGGAACCTTCGCATCTTATATGACGAATCACCTGGCGGCCGTGATGCCCGGCGCATTGCCCAGCATTAAGCTTACCTACGCTGCCGCGGCCGTCGGCTTCGGCATCTACGCTCTGGCTTTGGTGCTCACCCTGTGGCTCCCCGAGCCTCCCGCCACCCTCCCCGATTAATTAGGGACAGTACACTCAAATACCGATTTCCACCCCCCCGCTTGTGCTAGCGTCGATCCATGATCCAAACCAATGTGGCCGGCCGTATCGCGACCCTCACCTTCCACCGGCCCGAAAAATTGAACGCCCTCAACCAGCAGCTGATCTCCGATTCCGTCGCAGCCCTCCGCGCCTGGAGCATCGACCCCGCCATCGGCGTGATCATCGTCACCGGCTCCGGCCGCGCCTTCTGCGCCGGCGGCGACGTCTCCAACATGGCCAAGGATTCCGGCCGGTCGCTCGAGGAAGCCATCGATGGCCTGCGCTCCTGGCAGAAGCTTTCGTGGCTGCTCTACAGCATTCCGAAAGTCACCATCGCTGCCGTCAACGGTTTCGCGATGGGCGCCGGACTGGGGGTCTGTCTGGCTTGCGACCTCCGCATCGCATCCAGCGAGGCGAAGTTCGGTACCGCCTATGCAAAGGTCGGCTATGGCGGCGACTTCGGCACTACCTGGCTGCTCACCCACTACGCCGGCGCGCCCAAGGCGAAAGAGCTGCTGTTCCTGGGCGACGTGATCGACGCCGCCGAAGCCCACCGCTTGGGTTTGATCAATCGCGTCGTTCCGCAGGATCAATTCGATTCAGAAGTACAGAAGTGGGCTGCGCGCATCGCGGCCGGGCCGCTGACCAGCTTCCGCTACATGAAAGCTAACGTCAATCTCGCCACTCATACCGATTTCCGCACGCTGCTCGATCGCGAAGCTGAAACGCATCTCCGCTGCGGCCAGACGGACGACCACAAAGAAGGCGTCCGTGCGTTTCTCGAAAAGCGCCCGCCACAATTCACAGGACGATGATCGGCATGCCTATGAGCGACTACAAGCAGATCCTGTACAGCCAGGAAAATCGCGTATCCACCATTACGCTGAATCGTCCGGAGAAACTGAATGCATATTCCGAAATCATGGTGCACGAGATCCTGGCCGCGCTGGCACATGCCCGTGATGACGAAGCGGTACGCGCCCTAATTTTGACCGGCGCCGGCCGCGGCTTCTGCTCCGGCGGCGATATCAGCGAAGATTTCCAATATCCGGCTCGTTATCGCGGCCATCGCCTGGAATCGCTGCTCGAGATGCGCGAGAACATGCATCGATTGATCGCCTTCCTGCAACGCTTCGACAAGCCGGTTGTAGCCGCTGTTAATGGCCCCGCCGTTGCCGGAGGCCTCACCCTGGCGCTCTCCTGCGACTTTAGAATCGCTGCCGAAAGTGCCCGCCTGGGCGATACCAGTTTGAAGTTCGGATTGATACCCGATGAGGGTGGCGCTTACCTGTTCCCAAAATTTATGGGGCTCGAGCGCGCGCTGAAGATGTCGCTGTTGTCCGAAGTCTATAGCGCTCGGGACGCAAAGGATCTCGGCCTGGTCACCGAAGTCGTTCCGGACGCGGAGTTGATGCCGGCCGCCCGCCGCTGGGCTGAACGATTAGCCGATGGCCCTCCCATCGCCATCCGAATTACCAAGCGCATGCTCTACAAGCAGCAAACCATGAGTCTGGACAATGCCCTGGAAGACGCCGCTCTTTCGACCATAGCCACCAACTACAGCGATGACGTCAAGGAAGGGATCGCTGCATTCCACGCCCGCCGCAAACCGGAATTCAAAGGTAAATAGCGCCTCAGATGCTCCGGTAGGAGTTCCGCAATAGATCGACTCTATCTGGCATCCTTCCGGTACCATCACGGGAGTCCCAAGCATTCTTTTCGTGCGAGGATCCATGATCGCCAGAATGATCCATCGTGCGTGGGTTTGTCGAATAATGCGAGATCCTAGCAATCGCACTGGCCCTGCTGTTCGCGCTGATTGACGCGTGGTTGGAGCAGCGGTAGGGGCTACGTCGCCAAGCGTGGAACGATCAACTGCTCACGACTTGGGTCAGCGCCCGCCTGCATAGCAGCGCGGCGTACACCAGAAACGAAACCGTTGAAACTATTATCGAAAACACCCAATACCACTCCGTATCATCGAAGCTAGCTGTCCTCAAACCGCCTTCCAGTGCTAAGTAAGCAATGAATACCAGCAACAAGGCAACCGGACCCAAAGTGATGCCAATCAGCGACCCAAGCACCGGCCATGATCTATGTGCGAGAAGACGCGCCGGAAACACGATTGCCACGGGTATTCCGACTACCACCCATCCGGCTATCGTGAAGACCCCGCACAACAGAAATAAATCCCAGTATTGCTCAAACTGGAGCTGCGGTTCGCCCATGTGATCCCTCAACAACAACGCACGCATGTATGCCGCCGCGCCCATTAAGTAAAGCAATAATACAGCGTTGCCTGCAATGATGCCGACCGTTGCGAACCACATTCTTGTACCGATCGGAATCTGGTTAAGTTGGTTTGGCATAACAAAACGGGATCTGGCATTCCCCATTTGTCCTCCAGATCCCGATCTCCTTTCACTAGTCCGCTGGGACTGCAACAGCCCCGGTCATGCCGTTCACCGAGGGTGTCCCAAGACAACACCGTCCTCAGATGCTCAACAGGTGAGCCCGCACCGGAGCGTTGTTCAAGCGCGACAGGGCCAGGCTGTACCAAAGTAGCTGTCGTTCGTAATGAGCGCGGTTCGCTGCGATGTCGGCGTCCGTCTTGAAATCCACGATATGCCAGCATCCTTCCGTTTCGTATGCCAGGTCGATGATCCCTTCCAGCACGCGGTTGGAATCCAGCTTCAGAATTATCGGCAACTCCCGATGCATTCGCGGCGCCCGGCGTGCTTCCAACAGCAGCGGGTGACTGGCGGTGGCTGCGGCTGCATCAATTGCGGCGTTCACCTCTTCTGCCGTAGCTCCTAGCAGGCGGCCGTGAATTTCAGCTAGCGGCTCCAGGATTGTTCGGTCCGCATCCAGAGGCGCGTCTCGCAAAATCGTATGAACCAGCGTTCCAAACCGTGGCCCGGTCGGGCGGCCGATGGTTTTAGCGATCGAGTCCACCGTCACTTCCACCTGGAACTCCGCGGGCGCTTCGGACGTTTCGGTGGCCGTGAATACATCGAAGCGCTTCGCGATACCGGCGCCTGAGACTTCATCGCGCCTTTGGACCCACTGCCGGTACGCGATCAGGCTTGGCGATTCTTTCTCATCCGATCCCGCCGCCAGAATCTCTTGCTGCCTAAGTCCCAGACTCGGCGGAGTTGTCAGCTTCAGAGTTCGCGGATCCCACCACACCACCTCGTGAGTGCCTTGACGCGGCGCGTGCAGCCCAGGTTTGACGGATGGTTCGTCGCTCGAGAAGAATGGCCGGTCGGCGACCGACGCGTCGCCGAATTTCGGGCATCCCGGCGCGCGGTTGCGAATTTCGATAGCGGTCTCGCGCCGGATAAATCGCCTTGTTGAGCGGACCCAGCCAGCCTTCTTGTTCTTCATCGCCCACCGCCGGAACCACCAGCAGATCGCGCGCCCGAGTTGCCGCGACATAGGCCACCCGTACTCCTTCGGCTCGCTCGCGCAATCGCTCCTGCGCTTCGTTGTCCCGCAATTCCCAGGGCGCGCAGCGCAGCAATCGCGTAGCGCACAGCCGCTGTCGCGCATCTACGTAATCGATCCGGATCGCCGGCGGCGATGTTGGCGGTCATATCGGCCAAAATCACGATCGGAAATTCCAGGCCCTTCGCCGAATGCACGGTCATCAGCCGAACACCTTCGGCGCCTTCTTCGAGCACCGGCGCTTCGGCCGATTCGGCCTTCTCGGCCTGTGCCTCCAGCTCCTCCACGAAGCCGCGGAACGAGATGCCGCCGGACAATTCGAAACTTCGCGCCAGGTCGGCGACTCGATAAACATTGGCCAGCACCTGGTGTCCGGCCGGCCGCAAGCGCAAAGCCGGCGTGCGCGCGCGTGGCTTCCAGCAGCGCAGTTCACGGTATCGGCGATCGGCCTGCGATTGCGCTGCCGGTGCAAGATCCGCCAGCAAGCCGAGCGCGCTCGTCAGCGGCTCAAATTCCGCGGACAGGTCCTTCGGAAGCTGGCGGAAGGGATGCAGCCGCCGCCAGTCTCATGGCGGAATCGCAGCAGCGATGTGTCGGGAATCGCGAACAGCGAGCCCTTCAGCGTGGCGAAAACGGACAGTTCGTCCTCGGGCCATTCGATGGCCGTGAGCGCGGCGCGCAGCGTTTCCACTTCTTCGCGGCTGTGGAACGATTTCGAACCCACCAGCAGATGCGGGATCTCGCGAGCCTCCAGCGCTCGTACATAATCGCGCGTGATGTCCCGGCCGCAATTGGTGAAGCGCCGGAACAGAATGGCAGATGTGCCGTGGCGGAAATGGGCACGAGTTCGCGATGGATCTTCCGGATCGCGCACTTTCCAGCCGCTCTCGCGCACCAGCCATTCGAATATACGCGACGATGGCGCCCGGGCAGGCAGGCGTTGATCGCGAGCTTCGAGATCCGCGTGCTTCCGTAGGGCTTCGGCGCCGGCAGCGCGACAATGCTGGGCTGGCCATCGATGGGCGGCGTGTCTCCCTGCAGCGGCGAATAGGCGGCTTGGCCGGCGGCTGCATCGTCCTGCATTTCGGATTCGAACGCGGCGTTGACGCATTCCTGGATCGGCCGCAGCGCACGAAAGCTGGTGGTCAGTTGAACGATCCCGACGCCCGCGCTGCCCGAGCGCATCGCGAATCGCGCGATACAGCACCACATCGGCCCGCCGGAATTTGTAAACCGACTGCTTCGGATCGCCGACCACGAACAGTTTGCCCGGCTGCGGCGTCGCCTGCAGCCAGTCCGATTGCGCGGGATCGTCGGCAGCCAGCAGCAGCAGGATTTCGGCCTGCAGCGGATCGGTGTCTTGAAATTCGTCGATGAAGATGTGCGTGAAGCGGTTCTGCAGGTAAGCGTCGAACTTCCGCGTTGCCGCGCACCAGATCGCGCGCCAGGATCAGCAGATCGACAAAATCGAGTTTACCCGGCGCGGCGTTTCAGGTCGTCGTAGTGCTCCACCAGGTCCCACATTTCCCCGCGCAGCAGCGCCGCCAGATCGGCATCGGCAGCCACCTGAAATGTCTCCAGGTTTTGCATCAGCTGCGCGCGTGCCCCCACCACTTGTTCGCGCGGTACTGTCGCGGCGAAAAAGCCGGAGCCCTTCTTGTTGTCCTTCTTCAGATCGCGGAGCAGCTTGATCAGCAGGCTTTCGAGAGTGTCGTAATCGCGCGACCGCGTGGTAGCCTCGGCGCGCTCGATCCATGTAACCACCCCCTGGGCCGGCCGCAGCGACCGCGCCAGATTATCGTTGGGCTTCGGACATCGCGCGGCAGCTTCTGCAATCAGCTTCACCTGTTCGATCAGCTGGTCGATCTCTTGACCGCGATCGAACGCGACCTGGCGCCACGGCGCTGGATGGTCGCGCCATTCGATCAGCTTCCAGGCCGCATACTGCAATTGATCGATGGGAGGGCCGCTGTCGAACGAGTCGCGCCAAGCCAGGCGCACCAGGGCGCGGCGAAGAGCCAGGAGTGCCGTCGGCGAGCTTCTTCTGAATCCAGGCGCGAAATGCACGCTCGTAGATGCGCGCCGCTTGCTGCTCGGAAAGCTCCTCGAAAGCCGGGTCCACTACCGCCTCCACTGGGCGCTCGCGCAGAATCTGCGCGCAGAAGGAATGAATCGTGCCGACCGAGGCTTCCTCCAGATGCTCCAATGCATTTTCGATGATTGAGCCGCTCCCCGGCTGTGGCCACGGTCTCTCGCGCGCGGTCCAGTTCCTGGCGCAGGCGCAGCTTCAGTTCGCCGGCAGCTTTGTTGGTAAACGTCACCGCGACAATGTGGTCGATTGTGGTAGCGCCGCTCGCCAGCACACTTACAATCCGCGCCACCAGCTCCGTTGTTTTGCCTGTGCCGGCCGACGCTTCCACCAACAGGCTCTCGCCGAGCGAGGTACGGATTCGCTGGCGCGCCAACTTATCGTCCCGTTGAGTTTCGACTGTCGGCGTCATGGCAGATTCCGCACTTGCACCAGCGCGTCCAGCCGGTCCGCTGGCTTGCGTTTGGCGCGCTGCTCTTCATAAGGACCGCAAACCGGCCGGTAATCGCAAAGCGCGCATGCTCCCGCTTGCGGAGCCGCCGGAAGAAAGCCTTCTTCAATCGCATTGCTGATGGTCTGGAGCACGCGCGCCATCCGCTCGCGCGATGAGGAGTCCAGCGGGAATAGTCACCTGCGAGAAATCGCCGCGCTGCGTGCAGTAGAACAGGCCGCCCGATTCCACCGGCTGTTCGAGCAATTGTTCGGCGGCCAGCGCGTAAAGCAAAGGTTGCAGTATTGCCCCGCCCCCCACGTATTGCGGCCGGCTGAGGGGCGCCTTACCAGTCTTGTGATCAGTGACGCGAAGGACATTGCGGGTGGCGTGCCGTTCCACCAGATCGATGGACCCGCGCAGACGAATATTGTCGAAGATTACCGCCTCGTGCTTGACGCTCCGCGCGTCGCGATGTTCATCGTGCGGTAAGCCGAACCCCAGCTCGAAATGGATCGGGCGCCAATCGTACTGCGCGTCCCCCACCTGCTTGAGCCAGCCGCGAAGATCGATGCGCAGGTCCTCCACTTCGCTCTTCCATACCCTCGGAATCGCGGGGGCAAGATCCTCTTCGAATCGCCCGGCCACGCGGTCCAGCACTCGATCCGCTATATCCAGAACTCTTTCCAGGCGCCCCGGCGTAACCGGCAGCAAGCCGGCTTCCTTCAGCGTGCGAAAAAGCTCGAACTGAACTGAGTGGAACAGGGCGCCGCGCGTGAGCGGATCCATTTGCTCCAGCGGGACCGGGGCGTCGCGGGAACGCAATTGAAAAATCGCCTGCAATAAGAAGCGGTACGGACAAGCGGCGAAATGCTGCAATGCGGAGGGCGAATAACTGCGTTCCGATAACAGGTGAGCCGCCAGCACTTTTCGCGTGGCCTCGTCCGCATTCACGATGCCGTCCGCCGCGGACCAGCGGCTTTCCCATCGCATCCAGCGCGTGCGTAGCGATTGCGCCAGGTGCGGATTCACTTCCATTAAGTATCGGCCGCTGCCCTTGGTGCGGGCCCGGCGCAGCGATGCCAAATCGTACTCGGCGGCGTCAATCGCCATTTCAGGATCTGCCGGAGCCGGCCACTCCAGGCGCGAAGGAGCGCTCTTGGCCGCGCGTTTCTCGAATTCTCGAAGCGATGGAAGCCGGCCTTCGGCGGCGCGGACTACTTCGAGCGCATAGAACGACGGCACGCGTGCCCGGGCCTGCGTCACATCCATGCGCGGATAGGAGACAACCAGTCTGGTGGATGCCGCCGCGGCAGCCGAGCGAAGCAGCATGCGTTCCCGAGCGGTGCGCTGCTGTTGTGTATCCAGCGTCGGTTGCAGACTATCGCGGTACTGATCCAGCAGCAGCGGGTCTTCCAGAGCGCGCCGGGGAAATAGCCCCTCCGCTAGACCCGGCAGGAACACCGCGTCAAAAGCCCGGCCGCGCGCCTCGTCGATGGAGCCCACAAATACCTGGCCATAGCGGCGTCTCGACGGATCGGTTCGAAGCGTACCCATCTTCTCCGAAAGTACGTCGTACACCTCGTCCAGCGAAGCTGGACCCACCTCGGCCATCGGCTCCAACTCGCTCAATACCGCCAGAACCGGCTCGGGGTTGCGCAAAGCCAGCGGCGCAAGCTCAGTCAGACGGTCCAGCCATTCGCCCCATAGCGCCTGCTTAGGAAGCAACCCGAGCATGTCGATCAAGGGCAACGCGAAATGTTCCAGACATTCCAGTTGATCGATCCGCCGCTGAATATGCGGACGGTGCGATTCGTCTTCTCTGTCGAGATCCCGAAGCTGAGCCTGCAGTTCAGCGCGAAGCCCGCGCAGGCGCCGGGCCCAGCGGTCATGTCCGCCGATCACCGCTGCGTCCACTAGTAGCTTTTCCCAGCCGATTGGGACGGCGAGCGTCGGCTCATCAGGGCTTTCAGTAGCCGGTGCCGGATACTCGGCGCCGGCAGGGATCGCCTGGAAACTCATCAGCACATCATCATCTGGAGGAACCCACTGCGGAGGCCGTTTCACAGGCGCGCCTGTCTGGTCGACCGGAGGAAGCTGTCCCAAAGACAGATACTCGGCGAAGCGAGAAGCGGAGCAGCCTTCGCCGGCGCACGCCAGCAGCGCGAGGAAGGCCCGGCCGGCCGGATCGGGACGCGCGGCCCCACGGCTGAAGTATCCGGGGATCGCCGCACGCCGCAAAGCCTCCTCCACCAGAGGCTGATACTGCTCCACATTGCGAAGCAGAATCGCAGTGCGATCGAACGGAATGCCTTCCGCCGCCAGTTTCCGGATTCGCCGCGCAATTTCCACGCATTCCAGAGTTTCGCCTGGCGCAGAGAACAGCAGCTCGGTATCAGGCGCCGCTTCAGGTGGCTGGCCGGATGAGAACAGCCATTTTCGAACGCGATCGAGTGTGCCGGTCGGCTTGGATGTATCAATATCTTTAGCGGAGGTTTCGAGGATGCGTTCCAGAGCCGCCAGCGCGCGATCGTCGTCCGTAATCGCCGTAGCAACAACGTTCGCCGATCTCGCAACCAGGCCCGTGATCAGCTTTTCGTGGCTCTGCGATTCGACAGAGAGACCGAGCAGAACCAGCGGCAGGCCCAGAAATCGATGCGATCCTGTGGCCGTTTCTTCAGCCGCAAATCGCAGCAACATCGGGACGTCAGCCAGAGATCTTTCTTCCAACTCGCTCTGATACCGCTCCATCAACCGCGCCAGGTCGGAGCCGGGAGGGCCGGTGCCGGCTAGGTCGCGCATGTCAACCCCTTCTAGGCGAAGCTCGGAGATCGTCTTGGCAACGGCGCGAGGAAAACCGGGGGTTTGAGCCACCGGCGCGAAATACTTTAGCTCCTTGGCCTGTGTGGCACCGTGGACAATTCGATTTGCGAGTGCCTCCGCGCCCAGCTGGCTGATGGGAGCTAGTTTGGCTTGAGCCAGCGTACTCGCCCCCAGGTTGACGGCAAGTTGCGTGATAGTCAAGCTGTGGATACCCTGGCAGCCGCGTTCGAAAACAGCCAGCGCCAGTTCGCTGGCGGCGGCCCGGGTGGGAGCCAAGACTAGAATCTCGCTGATCTTAGAGTTGTCAGTAAGGAATTCGGCCGCCCGCTCGAGCAGCCGGAAGTTGGAGCGGGAATGAATGAGCGCGCGCGGGGCCACACACAATTATATTGCCCGCTTCTTAGCGCGCGACATTTACAAGATGAGATCCCAGGTCTCGCCCACCAAGTCATAACCGAATTCCCGGTGGCGTTCCTGCTTCACCAGCCGATAACCAGCTTTCTTATAGATGTGCCGGGCGGCGTGCAGGATCGATTGCGTCCACAGCGTGATTTTCTTATAACCGGCTTGCCGGGCGAAGCGCGTGCACTCGTCCACCAGGCGATTGCCGATGCCCAGTCCACGGGCCCACGGTTCCACCAGCAACAGACGCAGTCTCGCCACTTTCTCCGATTCACGAACCAGGAAAACCGATCCGGCGATCGCGCCGTCTTTCTCCGCTATCCAGCACCGCTCGCGCTGTGGATCGAACTTGTGAATGAACTTGGCCGCGATCTCAGCCACCAGCGCCTCGAACCGTTCGTCCCATCCGTAATCCTGCGCGTACAACGCGCCGTGACGATGGATCACCCAGCCCATGTCCCCCGGCTGATGAGACCGCAGAAGATACGGCGTCTTAGGCTCTGGCCGCGCGCCCAGCAGCCGTTCGATGGTGTGCATGGCTTCGATCAAGCCGGTCTGTTCAGCCGGGGACAGCCGCGCGAGCAGCGTCTCAATCTCGGCTTGCGTTTTCAAGTCGAGTTCCGCAAATAACTTCTTGCCCTTCTGCGAGAGAGTTAAGTGAGTTCGCCGTCCGTCGCTCTCGGAGGACCTTCGCACCAGGAGGCCGCGCTTGCTGAATCCCAGCAGGATGCGGCTCAGATAGCCGCCATCTAGGTCCAGTTCTTTGCATAAATCGGTAGCCGTGAGCCCGTCCCGGTGCGCCAGCTCATACAACACCCGGACTTGGCTGAGCGAGAAGGTGCTTTGCAGGTAGCCATTACGTAACAGGCCGATCTGCTTGGTATAGAAACGATTGAAGCCGCGTACGGAAGCAACGCGGGTGTCGGAACGAGCCGCTGATGCCATGCTGACATTGTCAACTAGATAGTTGACTCTGTCAAGTTATTCTTCGCGGAGCGCTGTCATCGGATCCAGGCGCGCCGCTCGTAGCGAGGGAATCCAAGCCGCAGCCAAAGCCACCACCAGCAGGCCAGACACCACTGCCGCGAGCGTCCAGGGGTCGCGCTCTGGCACCCCGAACAGCAGCGAACCGATCGCGCGCACCGCGAACAGCGAACCCATCAGCCCGGTAAGCGTACCGGCCAGGGTCCACCCTGCGGCACGCGCGAGTATCAGCTTGGTAATGGCGCGCGGAGTTGCCCCCAGCGCCATTCGGACGCCGATCTCCTGCGTTCTTTGTCCCACCAGAAACGACATCACACCATACAGTCCGATGGCTGCCAGGGTCAGACCCATAGCCGCGAAAAGCGCCAGGAGAATCGCGTTGAAGCGAGGCCGGTCGTTTAGCCGGCTCACCCGCTGTTGCATGGTCGAAATCGTTAGGGGAAGAGTGGGATCGATTTGCGCGATCTCCCTTTTCAACCAGCCGGCCATTACGGTAGGGCTCATCGGAGTTCGGATCGCAAGCTTCGCCTGTCTCCATCCGTTGCCTGGCATTTGATTACGAAACGTCGTGTCGGGCGCGGGTTTCCGAAGCATATAGTATTCCGGAGAAATCTCTCCGGCCGGGCCATTGTTCCGAACATCGGCCGCGATGCCGATCGCCATCGAAGTTTGGCCATCTATGATCAGGCGCTGCCCTAGCGCCCGGCCTCCCGGAAATAGCTTTCGAGCGAGCGCGTCGCTGAGAACGATCGTACTCTCCCCCGCTGACAGGTCGCCATTCTCAAACCCACGCCCGCGCTGGATGAGAATTCCTAGCGTGTTGAAATAGCCCGGCGTCACGTAACGCCACACCACCATTCCGCCTGTGCCCTCTTGAAATGGGGACTGCCCTTCCACCTGGATAGCAGCCAATGGTCTGGAGCGAACGCCTCCATACGGAGGCAAGGAATCGCTAATGGTAAACGCAGTCACACCGGGAATCGTGCCGAGCCTCGATTCCAGATCATCGAAGAACTGAAGCTGCCGGGCGTCTTCGGAATAACGCTGCTTTCCCAGGATGAAATCGGCGGTCACCACGTGTTCGGCGGTCAAGCCCAGCGGAACGTTCTGGAGATTCCATAAACTTCGGATCAACATGCCCGCGCCAATGAGAAGCACCACCGAGACCGCGATCTGTGCGGCTACCAGAGTTTCGCGCAACAGTGTTCGGCGAGCGCCCGTGCCGCGCCATCCAGCCAGGGACTCGGCTGTTGGTGTTTGAACTGCTGGCGCCAGGCCGAATACCAATCCGGAGATTAGCGATCCGGCCAAAGCGAAAAGTAGCACTCGGCCATCAAGCGCAGCTTGCTCCAGGCGCGGGATCCCGCTGGGCGCGATACCGATGAAGAAATGCAGCATTGCCCAAGCCAACGCACAGCCTGCCGTGCCGCCGGCCAAACCCAAAAGCATGCTTTCCGTTAGTGTCTGTCGGATCAGACGGCCCCGGCCCGCGCCTAGCGCCGCGCGCACGGCCATTTCTTTCCGGCGGCTCGTGGAGCGCGCCAGCAGAAGATTTGCGATATTCGCGCATGCTATTAGCAGCACCGCGGCGACGGCAAATAAAAGCACCCAGGATGCAACCCGCGCATCCTGCACTTGACGATCGCGCAACGAGCGGATTCTGAGGTGGACTTCTTTGCGGAATGCCGGCGGCACAGATTCGAGTGTGCGATCGAAAAGCGGTTGCATCGCCGCTTGCGCCTGCATGATCGTCACCCCGGGCTTCAGCCTCGCAAACAACCGTAGCGCCCGGGTGCTTTGTCGATTGGCTTCGTTCAGAGCCTGCGGGACCAGAAGATCGGCAGCCGCAAGAGTTGGTATCTCAAAATCGAGAGGCAGAACGCCGATTATCGTTACCGGCTGCGCATCGACGGAGATAAGTTTGCCGGCAATATACGGATCGCGGGCGAAGCGGCCCTGCCATAAGGCATACGAGATCAGAGCGACTCTTGGGCCGTTGGGGCGATCTTCCTCCTGGGAAAAATTTCTGCCCAGCACCGGAGAAAATCCGAGCGTTGTCAGGAAATTCGCCTCCACACTTGCGCAGCCCAGCCGCGCTGGATTATTTTCCGTCAAGTCGCAATCGGCAACGCCGGCCGTGAATGACGTCATGGATTCGAACGGCGTCTGGTTTCTTCGCCAATCGAGGTACGGGCCGGCAAACAGAAATTCGTTGGTGTCGAGCGGCGCCATCATGCCGACCGATACCAGGCGATCTTCGCCCCGGTAAGGCAGACTGCGGAAAAGGATTCGATCCACCACGCTGAAAACCGCTGTGGTAGCTCCGATGCCCAGAGCGGCCGCGCAGACCGCTGTCAAGGTAAAGATCGGATTCCGAGCGAACCCGCGCACGGCGTAGCGCAGATCCTGGACAAGGGACTCAAACAGTGTGGAAAGATGCATAAACTCCCGCCAGTACCCCCGCTACAGCCCGAACCACACGATCCACATCCTCTTCCGAGGTCTGCCAGTTCGATACGCTGACGCGCATGGCGCGCTTTCCGCGCCAGGTTGTTCCTCCGAAGACCGCTTCCCCGGTCGCGCAAATCGCTTCGATCACTTCATCGGTACGACGATCGTGATGGGCGTCCGTAGCCCCAGGCGTTGAATCGAGAAACCGCACCAGGCCTTGATTGATAACCGGCTCCCACAACATCTCGGCTCCAGGAAGGCAGCCGATTCGCGTGACCAGGGAATGCGCATGTCTCGAACATCGATCGACCAAATCGGCGAGTCCCTTTCGACCCAACTGACGGAGCGCCGCATAAGTGGGAAACGCCCGCGCGCGGCGCGACCATTCCGGAGTCCAGTCCATCTGGTCGCGCGCATTCGCAACATGCATAAGATACGGCGCACGATGCGACATCGAAGCACGCTGCGCATCTCGATCGGCAACAAACGCATAACCGCAATCGTAAGGGACGTTCAGCCATTTGTGGCCATCGGTCGCCCAGGAGTCGGCTTGCCCGACGCCCCGTGTCAGATGCTGATGCCGCGGACTCGCCGCCGCCCATAATCCGATTGCCCCATCCACGTGAACCCACGCGCCATATCGGCGGGCGATCGAGATAATCGGCTCGAACGGATCGTATGCGCCGATATTAATTTCACCTGCTTGGGTCAGGACGATCGTCGGCGCATCCGGATCCCTGGCCAACGCCTCTTCCAGATTGGCGGGGTGCAGGCGGCCCTGATCGTCGGTCGGCAGGTCGATAATCTGATCGAGGCCCAGGCCCAATAGACGAATCGCCCGAGCGGTGGAACCATGCCGGTCCTCGCCCGACAGAATACGAATCGGCGGTGCCCCGTATAGGCCGCGCTGTTCCACATCCCACCCGCGCTTCGCAAGAATCCCATGGCGTGCCGCAGCGAGACAGGTTGCATGTGCCATCTGGCATCCGGTGACCAGCGCGAAACTGGCGCTCGCTGGAATTCCAAAGATTTCTTTGAGCCACGCTCCGGCCGTTTCTTCGACGACCGAAGCCGCTGGACCAGTTGCATAAAGAACCGCGTTCTGGTCCCATGCCGAGGCCAGCCAATCAGCCGCTAATGCCGCTGGCAGCGATCCGCCTATCACCCCCGCGAAATAGCGTCCGCCCGCAGAACCAATGAGGCCGCCTTCGACGTCTTCGGCCAATTCCCTGATGACTTGATCAGGCGCCATGCCGTCATCTGCCAATGATTTTCCGAGCCTGTTGCGCAGAGTCTCGAGGGTAGCTATAGCTGCCACGGAACGGCTATCGAGGCTCTCCAGATGAGCCACGGAATGTTGAAGCGCTGCCGCGAGGCTATCGTGAAACGCCCTGCTGAGATTGGCCACCTCATTAGTTTAGGCGGTCATAGCGGTAGCCGGCTATCCGAAGCTTGCGGTTGAATTTGTCCTACAACACAGGCGCGAACACCTGTGCCACATTAGTATTAATGAGGCCGCCTGAGATCTCTGAATATCAGTCCTACTATCAAAAATACATCTCGCTTGTCCATGGCGATAATCTGACCGAGATTTTGGATCAACAGCTCACCGAGTCCTTGGCGCTGCTGTGCCGCATCTCCGAAGCAAAATCGCTGCATCGCTACGAGCCTGGCAAATGGAGCATCAAAGAAGTCCTCGGCCACCTTATCGATAGCGAGCGAATCTTCGCCTACCGAGCACTGCGGTTCGCCCGCAACGATCATACGCCGCTGTCGGGCTTTGACCAGGATCCTTATGTCAGTGAGGCTAACTTTGACGGCCGGCCCTGGAGCGAACTGGTGTCTGAGTTCGAACACGTCCGCCGTTCAACTATGCTCTTCTTTCGCGGTTTGAAGCCCGAAGCGGACATGCGTTTTGGCGTCGCCAACAACGCACCGATCACGGTTCGCGCGCTCGGGTATGTAATCGCCGGGCATGAACTGCATCACCTGGGGATTTTGCGCGAAAAGTATCTTTGAACGCTGCCTCCCCACTCCTTAGTACGCTGGTAGTGACTCTAGATGGACGAAAAGATAATCCTGCTGAAGCTGCGCGAGATCTGCCTGGCCCTGCCGAAAACGAGTGAAACCACTACCTTCGGTCATCCAACTTTCCAGGTGGGGACCAAGACCTTTACGGTTCTTGAGACCTATAAGGGCGAATTGTCGATCTGCGTCAAAGTCGGCAAGAACATGCAGCCCGTCTTTCTGGAGGATTCCAGGTTTTACCGTACGCCCTATGTCGGCCAGCATGGATGGGTCTCGCTGCGCGCCAGAACGAAACTGAATTGGAAGGAGATTGGCGAACTCGTCCGTGGAAGCTATGAGCTAGTGAAAACCAACAAGAGGCGGCGGTGAATCCGGAGCGGGCCAGCCGGGCGATCGCAGTCACCAGCATGCTTGCGAGCGCCGCGCTCTCGGCGGCCAAGATCACGGTCGGTCTGCACGCCAACTCGACCGCGGTCGTTTCCGATGGGCTCGAGTCGGCCGGCGACGTCCTGGCGTCCGGATTGGCGCTTTTCGGCCTCGTGCTGGCAGCCAAGCCGCCTGACTCGGAACATCCCTACGGGCACGGCCGGGTGGAAATCCTGAGCGCGCTGATTGTTGGAATGATGCTGACGGCCAGTGGATCGTTGATTTCGTTCCGATCCCTGGAACGCGTTCGCGAGTTGCAACATGCGCCTGCGGCTTACGCGGTATGGCCCCTGCTCGCATCCATTGTCGTCAAGAGCATTATGAGCTTGATGAAGCGGCGCTACGGCCGGAAGATCCACAGCTCCGCGCTTCTGGCCGACGCTTGGAACGACACCGTAGACATTCTTTCAGGGAGCACCGCTTTGTTCGCAGTCGGAATCACGCTGTACGATCCGGTGAAGTTTGTAGCGGCCGATCACCTGGGAGGCGCGGCGGTCGGAATCATCGTGATTTTCCTGGGAGTGCGGGTGGTTCGCGACACAACCTTGCAGTTAATGGACACCATGCCCGATCCCGCGGCGATGGATCGCATCCGCCAAGTGGGATTGAGCGTTCCAGGAGCGCTCGGGATCGAAAAGTGTTTTGCGCGCAAGACCGGCCTGCAATGGCACGTGGACCTACATCTGGAAGTGGACCCCGCCATGAGCGTTTATGAATCGCACGAGATAGCGACTCAGGTTCGCATCCGGATTAAGGAAGAGCTGGATTGGGTCGCCGATGTTTTGGTACACGTCGAGCCGCATCTAATCGCTACAGCTTCGAACAGGACGCATGGAAAATCGTGAGATCGCGCGCGTGCTGGCGGAAACAGCCGATCTGATGGAGGTCGCCGCCGAGGATGGCTTCCGAATTCGCAGCTATCGGAATGCGGCGTCGGTGATCGAAAGCTATCCGGAGCGAATCGAGGATATCCTGTCCAATCCGGATCGCAAGATTACCGATATTCCGGGCATCGGCAAAGGCATCGCCGGGGCGCTGGAGGAGATCTGCAAGCGCGGATCTTTCGACAAGCGCGATCTGTTGCTGAAGCAGTTCCCGCCAACCGTTCTCGATCTGTTGCGAATCCAGGGACTCGGCCCCAAGGGCATCGCGCTGCTGTGGGAGCACCACAAAGTAGCGACCATCGACGATCTGGAGCGAATCTGCAAGGAGCAGAAGCTGCGCGAACTGCCGCGCATGGGCGCGAAACTGGAAGAGAAGGTTCTGAAGTCGATCGCGCAATACAGGCAGCGGACCGGCCGATTCCTGATGAGCTTCGGCAAAAGGACAGCCGAGGAGATAGTTCCATATCTTTCTGAGAGCGGCGGCATTGAACAGATCGCAGCGGCCGGCAGTCTGCGGCGCGGCAAAGATACCATTGGCGATCTGGATCTGCTGGCAACCGGTCCGGGAGCGGCGGATGCGCTGGAGCGTTTCGTCGCTCACCCCAAGGCACATGCCGTGCTTGGCAAGGGACCGAACAAAGCCAGCATCCAATATGGACTCGAAGGGCTACAGGTGGATCTACGCGCTTTGCCGCATGAGAGCTATGGCGCGGCCATGCAATATTTCACGGGGAGCAAAGAGCACAACATCGTCTTGCGCAGCCGCGCTCTGAAGCTCGGCCTGACATTGAACGAGTACGGACTGTTCCGAGTGGAGAACCAAGAGCGCGTGGCCGGAGAGACCGAGGAGGAAGTATATGGGAAGCTCGGCCTGGTCTGGATTCCACCCGAACTGCGGGAGAATTGCGGCGAGATCGAGGCTGCGCTGGAAGGCCGGCTGCCTAGACTGATCGAGCTTTCCGACATCCGCGGCGATCTGCACATGCATACCGTTGAAACCGATGGCCGGGCGACGCTCCTGGAGATGGCCGAGGCCGCTCGGGCGCTGGGCTATGAGTACATCGCCATTACCGATCATTCGAAGGCCCTCGCCATGGCCAACGGTCTGGATGAGAAACGCGCCGTCGCCTTTGCCAAGCAGGTTCGCGAGTTGAATCACAATGGGCTGGGCATCCGGATCTTCTCCGGCCTGGAGTGCGACATCCGGCGCGACGGTGAGATGGATCTCGCCGAAGATGCGCTGGCGGAACTGGACATCGTCATCGGAAGCGTGCACAGCCACATGAATCTGGAAGCCGCCGAGATGACCGACCGGTTGATGCGCGCCCTGGAATCGCCGAACATTCGGGTGATGGGCCATCCGACCGGGCGCATGCTGCTCAATCGAGAACCGTTTCCATTTGACTTCGAACGCGTCGCGGCCGAAGCGGCGCGGCGCAATGTCTATCTGGAAATCAACGGCAGCCCGGAGCGCCTCGATCTCAGCAGTTCTCTGGTTCGAACGGCCAAAGGCTTGGGAGCGAAGTTCGCCATTTCGACCGACTCTCACCAGACCAAGCATCTCGGCCCGAACATGCGCTACGGCGTCATCACCGCCCGGCGCGGCTGGCTGGAGGCCAGTGACGTTTTGAACGCGCTGCCGGTTGAACAGTTCGCCGGCGCGATCCGAAAATCATGAAACTCATCTCATCTGTCCAAAAATACAAGAACGATCTGTTTTCCGTTTCCGAGGAGCACGTGGTGGACCCGAGCGGCTTCGAGATCCGGCGCGCCATAGTGCATCACATCGGCTCGGCGGTGATGATGGCCGTGGACGATCGCAAGCGCATTCTTCTGGTCCGGCAGTATCGCCTGCCCGCCCGCAGTTACTTATGGGAGCTTCCGGCGGGCCGGCTGGATAAAGGTGAAACTCCACTCCAAGCCGCCAAGCGCGAGCTTACTGAAGAGACGGGCTATCGGGCCAAACATTGGAAAAAGCTGGTCATGTTTTATCCAAGCCCCGGCTACGTGGCGGAGAAGATGACGATTTTCCTGGCCACCGGCCTGACTGAAGGCGAGGCTCAGCCGATGGAGGATGAGCGCATTGAAACACGCTGGTTCACCGCCAAGGAAATCGAGCAAGGGATCGAGTCCGGCAAGATCGTGGACGGCAAGACGATGATCGGTTATCGCCAATGGAAGCGGCGGAGCCGGTAATTCTATTTGTCCCGCACCGCTGCTCCGCGCTGCTGCACACCCTTGGACCGCGCCCGAGAATCAAGTTGTAGGCTGCCTGCCGCGAAACGCCGGTTTTATCGAGATCGCCAAAAGGCGTGGATGCAATGCCGAACGCCGCAGCCTTTTCGTACTTGAACATCTCCGTTAAGGCAGCGGCCAGATCAGCGCTGGATGGGCCGCCGGCCACCGTCAGCGGATGTCCCGGCACTTCGCGCGGATCGAGCACGTCCATGTCCACGTGAATATAGATCACATCGGTGGTTTCGGATAAGCGCTGCATCTGGCGATGAAGATTCTCGGATCGACGCCGGATATCATCCACCGAGATGTGCTGAATCTCGGAGCGGTCCAGCAGATCCTGTTCCAGAGGATCGGTGTCGCGCACGGCCCCTTCAACGATGTGGCGAGCCGGCAGCGCGGGCTCCAAACCCGCCTTCAGACGCATTTGCGTGAGTGCCATCCCGGCCGCAATCGCCACCGGCATTCCGCCCAGCATACCGCTCAGAGTAGTTTCCGGGGTATTGAAATCGGCATGAGCATCGATGAAGACCAAACCCACGCGCAAAGGTCTGGCGCCGGCCCCGGAATGTTGAAGACCGCTTAGCATTCCTGCCAGTGCACTGCAGTTTGCCAAAAGCCCCACGGGAAGATATCCGCTGCGGCGCTCCGCAGACACGAGTTTTGCGAGATCGCCGTTGGCCAGTGCCAACCGATTCCAGGAGCCGTAGGCTTTTTCTTCATCGGCGGTCAGCGCCACGGTCGAGACCGGCTTGGTTTTGCAACTGCGCGCCTCCAGGAGCTTTTGAATGCCACCCGCTTCCAGATAATCCGGCCCTCCGGAAAGCTCGGGCAACATTTCGCTCACCGACATAGGGCATCTTTATGAGAGCAACGCGCGTCTGCGCAAAGGCTACCTGCAGCAAGGCCAGCCCGCCGATCAGCGCGCCCGCCCACTTCTTCATTTTGCAACTGCCTTCTGTTTTTCCAATTCCGAACGGAAGGTACTTTCACGCTCGGCGACGTAGCGTTTGTAGCCGTCCGGATCGATAAACGGATTCGCACCACCCTTGCTCATCCGGGCGAATTTCTCACCTAGCCCGTAATAGTCTCCATGGGCGCCCAGAAAGATATCGCAAGGCAGTGACTTCAGCACGGTGAACATGCGAGCGTAGTCATCGGCGATCTGAGGATAGAGCGCGTTATTCACCAACTTATATCCGGCATTCACGTTCGGGCTGCCGACGATTACCACGTCGTAGGATTTCCCGCCGTCGCGCGCTTTCATCGTCCAGGTGGTGCAGCCCTTCGTGTGTCCGGGAGTCAGGCGAGCCGTCAGCACCGTGTCGCCGAGCTTCACCTGGTCGCGATCATGCAGCACACGATCCACTTTCACGGGCTTGAAGAGAGTATCCGGTGTTTTGCCGTATTGGAAATCGCCCTTGCCTCCGTCTTCCACTTCGGCTACGTCCTGTTCCATCACCATGTATTTAGCGCCGGTCAGCTCTTTGACCTGGAAACTTCCGGCGCAATGGTCGAAGTGGGCGTGGTTGATCAGCAGGATCTTCACATCCTGGAAACGAAAGCCTAGCTTTTCGATGCTGGCGCGAATCAGCGGCACGGAACTCTCCAGGCTGCTGTTGATCAGGATGCTCCCTTCGGGCGTGGTGATCAGATAGGACGCCAGTCCTTTGGTGCCGACGTAATAGATGTTACCGATAACACGGTGCGGCGGAAAGGGCTGGCCCCAATCGCTGTTGCCCTGAGCGAATAAAAGAGCGGGCAGGAAAAATAATAGCGATCGCGAAAACATACGAAGAAGTATCTCATACCGTCGAGTGTCAGGACCAAGCATAATGCGAAGAGATGAATCGACGGCTCCAGCTGGCTTGGGTTGTGATTGCCGCCGCTGCCGTGATTCTCAGTTATCAACTATTCGTTCCACCCATCGTAGGACTCGCCGATCAAGGCGACTTTGCCCGCATCCTTGGCACGTTCGGGTATGGCCCCGAAGATAAGTCGGCTACGATTGCCTTCGTCGCAGCAAAGTATGTCCGCGACCCAAGCTCGCGCCGGCCGGAATGGGAACAGCCCAGCTCGGAATATCTTTTCGTCGCGGCCGCCATCCTGCTCAACAAATTGATCTCCCGGGACGGCAAGCTCGACATCATGCTAATCGGCGTGGTGCACGCGCTTGCGTTTCTGGCCGCCTTTGCGCGACTGCTCATGGTGACCAGGCAATACCGCGCCAGCCCTTGGTTATGGATCGCAGCCGGCCTCGTTCTGACGGATGTCGGCTATGTGGCGTACTGGAATTCGTTTTATGCCGAGCCGGCCTCCTTCATCTTCTTCCTGTTGCTGGCCGCCGAGAGCATCTCGATCTGTAATGCTTCGCGCGTGTCATCGCGTCAGATAGCGATGTGGTCGCTATGGGCGATTCTGTTTACGATGGCCAAAGCTCAAAATGCCCCTTTGGGCGTTCTCTTGGCCCTGTTCTCGATGCGCCTGTGGTGGTGGACCAGGGATCGAATCGCCGTTCTAGGAGCGGTGCTGATTGGTGCGGCGACCTGGATCAACATTCTTACTATCCCAGCGCGTGTCCAATGGGCGGACTGCATACAACCAATTATTCCTTGCGATCCTGCCGGAATCCCGGAATCCATCGGCTGATCTAAAGGCCATCGGCTTGGAACCGGGCCTGGTGAAATACGCGGGAACGGGCGCCTGGAGTCCAGGCTCGGATTTTCCCGACCTGGTGGCAAGCGGGCTCATCGGAAATAAAATCAACCACCTCGCAATCGGAACATTCTATCTGCAGCACCCGGCTCGAATCTGGCGGCGCGCGACGACCTTGCTGCCCACGGCCTTTTCGCTGCGGCCGGAGTGGTGTGGCAATTTCGAACGAAGCGCGGGCCATCCTCCGGGCGCGAGAAGCACAGCGTTCACTTGGTGGAGCAGCTTCCATGAGCGAGTGCTGCGGCGAATCGGCCGGCTCATTCTCATTCTGCTGTGCTTGTCTCCCGCCGTGGCCGCGATCGCCTGGGTCTATGTTCCGGAAACGGCGCCAGTCCATCGAAATGCTGGCGTTGTTGGCCATTGGCTGCCTGACCGCATTTCTAGTGGCCGCGCTGGGCGACGCATGGGACAACGTAAAACATCTCTTCCTCTTCAATCTACTGTTGGACGCGTATTTGATCTTCGCCACGGGGCTCATCACGTCCGGGAAGTCAAAAGATAGTCCCTCATCGAATGCAGCGCCTTAGCGCGATGACTTACCTCCATCTTCCGCTCCAGCGGCGCTTCGCCGAACGTGCAGCCAAAGGGCGGGTAGAAGAACAGCGGATCGTAGCCGAATCCGTTCCCTCCGCGCGGCTGGTCGGTCAGTTGGCCTTCGACTTCCCCGCGAAAAGTCCGGACCAGGCGGCCTGATTCAGCCAGGGCGACGACGCATACGAAACGGGCGGTCCGGTTCGCGAATGCCGCGCATGCGATCGAGCAGCAAGCGATTGTTCGCTTCGTCGGTGGCATTCGGGCCCGCGTAATCGCGCCGAATAAACGCCTGGTGCGCCGCTCAGAGCGTCTACTTCCAGACCCGAATCATCTACGAACACAAGCCCGTCGGAATATTTGGAATAGTATAGCGCCTTCTGCACGGAGTTCTCTTCGAAAGTTGACGCCGGTTTCTTTACAGGGCGTCAATGAGCCGAGCCCGGCAGGGACTCAACTTCAAAAGAATCGACCAGGGCCAGCCGGAATTCGCGGAGCTTTCCCGGGTTCGTCGTGGCGCAATATAACCGCAACTCAGGCCTCCAGGGCCTGCTTCTGAATTGCAACCAGCTCCAGAACGCCGTGCCGCGCCAACTCGACCAAGCGGCCCATCTGGCTGTCGTCAAACGGGGTCTTCTCGGCGGTAGCCTGCAGTTCGACGAAACGGCCGGCGCCCGTCATCACCACGTTCATGTCCACGTCGGCCTTGGAATCTTCGTCATAGCAGAGATCGATCATCGGCACACCGCCGACGATTCCGACGCTGGTCGCGGCCATGTGATCGGTAACCGGCAGCGATTTCAAAGCTCCGAATTGAACCAGTTGCTTCAGAGCGAGCACTAGGGCCACGTACGCTCCGGTGATGGCGGCGGTACGGGTTCCACCGTCGGCTTGCAGAACATCGCAATCGACAATGATGGTGCGGTCGCCCAGCGCTGCCATGTCGACTACCGATCGCAAGGAGCGGCCGATCAGCCGCTGGATTTCCTGAGTGCGGCCGGATGGATGACCTCGGGTAACTTCGCGCGGCGTACGGCTGGCGGTGGCGCGCGGAAGCATCGCGTACTCCGCGGTAACCCAACCACGGCCGCTGCCGCGCAGGAACGACGGAACCGTCTCCTCAATGGAGGCGGCGCATAGCACGCGCGTATTTCCAACTTCGATCAACGCGGAACCCTCCGCGGTCATCAGGTATTTCGTTGTCATCCGGACCGGACGCATCTGATCGGGACGGCGATTATCTATTCTCATTGAATTGCGGGTCTCATGAAGTGCTGGACTGCAGCGAAAAGTAAAAAAGCAGACACATGATAACGATCCCCAGGATCACGATCACCAGGCAGGGTATCGCGCTTCGTGCGGATTTCGCCGGTGATTTCTTGCTGCCGGCGGGCTTAAACTTGGCCATGAAACTCCAGTGTAAACTGCCGGCGGTGAAGGAAGCGGAATTTAGCGGTATCAGGAGTTGCCTACGTAGCCAATCTTCACATCGATTTCGGCGGCGAAGTGAAGCAAGGGCGGCCCTTGTGGCGCGGGCAGGCCTGCCGCCTCAATTAAATTTTCATCCAGCGTGACTAATGCCGCGCGGGCCAGCGGCCAGGGTTCATGGTGGATCTGCGCCCAGACCAGGCGGCCGCGCGACAGTGTATAGAGCCGATAGCGCGCGGTCAGAAAGTGGTCCCGCTCGCTCAGTTCGCCGCCGGCGTAGCGATCGGCGGGCTGTACTACGATGTCGGACATCACGCTGGTTGCATGTGGACGCTTGCGCCGGCTCCGATAGTGAATCGTCCCGCCTTCGGAAGCCACCCGCATCTTCGCCCAAAAGTAGGGCAGATGATACGCGACGCGGGCGCCCAGCACTGCAGCCAGACGAGCGGCATCGAGCGAGAAGAACCACACCGCCCGGCTGCCATCCGGGCCAATGACATAAGTACGAACATTGGTCTCCGGAAAATGGGGAATTCCGCGGAGGTTGTAAATCTCAAAAGGAACCAGACCGACCCAGGCCGCGCCGTCGAAGGTATCCAGCAGAAGGCCGGGTGGAAGCAGCCGCTCGACCAACGCAGGCTCATAGGGCCAATGTAGAAAGGTGAGTCGGCGCCAGGTTTGCGACATGGCTATCCGCGTGACCGGCTGCGGCGCCGTCAGTGTCACAGGCCGTACTTCAGCCCGGTTTGCCGTAGCCGCCTCCGCCAGGCGATTCGATACGGAGAACGTCGCCGGGTTCCACTTCAAACCTCGCCTTGCCGGGAATCGCGGTGGCACGTTTTCCGCGAAACAGCAAATTCTTGCCGGGCGTTCCCGGTTCGCCGCCATGCAGCCCATAAGGACCTCGCAACCGGCGGTCGGAAAGGATGGTCACCTGCGCGGGAGTCAGAAATTCAAATTCGCGAACGATGCCGTCGCCGCCCCGATGCTTGCCGCTGACCGCCGGAGCCGGAGCGTATGCGGTAGGCACGAATGCGCAGCGGATACTGATGCTCGAACGCTTCCACCGGCGTGTTCCAACTGTTGGTCATGTGCGTGTGCGTAGCGCTGGGGCCGTCCGACTGGCCGAAGCGCCCATGCCGCCGGCGATAGTTTCGTAGTAGGCGAATGGCTGCGCGCGCGCACGGGATCCGATGCCGCCGAACGTCAGGTTGTTCATGGTGCCCGAACTGGCGGCGGGAATCAGCTCCGGCGCGGCCTTCGCCAGCGCGCCCAGCACGACGTCGGTGATGCGCTGCGACGTCTCGACGTTGCCGGCGGCCATCGCGGCGGGAGGGTTGGCGTTCACCACCGATCCGGCCGGCGCGATCACCTCGAGCGGCCGCATCACGCCGGCGGTATAGGGAATGTCTTCGCGAACCAGGCAGCGGAACACATAAGTGGTGGCCGAAACCGCGACCGCATAGTTGGCATTCACCGAGCCTTCCACCTGCGGATCGGAGCCGGTGAAATCGATGGTCGCGCGATCGCCATGGATCGTCACCGTCACGGCGATCTTCACCGGGCGGTCGGTAATGCCGTCGCTATCGAGCGCGTCTTCGAAACGATATCGCCCGCGCGGCAGCCGCCGGATAGCGGCGCGCATCATGCGCTCGCTGTAATCCTTCAGCGCGGTCATGTTGCGGCGCACCGTGGGCAATCCGTACTTGGCCACTAATTCCAGCAAGCCGCTGCTCGCCGCGGCGGATGGCCATGCATTGCGCGAGCAGGTCGCCTTCGCGCTCCACCGGCGTGCGCACGTTGGCCAGGATCAGATCGAGCAGCTGGCGATCGAATCGGCCGCCGCGCGACCAGCAAGATCGGCGGAATGCGAATGCCTTCCTGATAAATCTCGCGCGCCAGCGGCATCGAGCCCGGGACTCATGCCGCCCACGTCGGCGTGATGCGCGCGATTGGCCACATAGAAGGCCGGCTTGCGGCTGCCTTTGACGAAGACGGCCGAGACCGCGGTGATATCGGGCAGATGCGTTCCGCCGCGAAAAGGATCGTTCAGGATCGCGACATCGCCCGGGCCGAGATCGAAAGCCTGCATCGCGTGGCGCACCGAGAGCGGCATCGCGCCCAGGTGCACGGGCATGTGATCGCCCATCGCGACGGTCTCGCCCGCGGCATCGTACACGGCGCAAGAATAATCGCGGCGTTCCTTGATGTTGGCCGAGTACGACGTTTTGCGCAGCACCGCGCCCATCTCCTCGGCGATGGAGACCAGCAGATGGCGGAACAGCTCCAGTTCAATGGGATCGGGTTTCATTGTTTGCAGGCTCCGACGCCGCACCAGGAAGCTGGCTACTTTCTGCCAGCGTGATCCTTCCGATTTTTCGATCGCGTAGCTGTGCGATGCCGCATCGGCCCGCAAGCGCCAGGCGGCGGACCGTGACTCCGTGCTTGTGGGAAAGCGGATCGGGTCGGCGCTGGCCTGCCGCAGCGACCAGCTCTCGCCGCCGGTGCGCGTCTCATACAGTTCGTGACGTTCGTTTCGAGGCGGCGTCCACCAGCAGCGTTCCGTGTTCGCGGCGAATCAAACCAGAAGCGCTCGATCGACGCCACGCGGCTATCTTCAAAGATGGGCCGCTGCCGCCAGGTTTTGCCGCCGTCGGTGGTGAGCAGCAAAAACGGATCGCGCGGCGCGCCCTGCAGATTGGCGCCGGAGATCCAGCCATTCTGGAAATCGACGAATTGGATCTGATCGAAGTCCGGCGGCGCGAATACGCGGCATGCGGCTCGCTCCAGGTATGGCCGGCGTCTTCAGTCGCGAGCAGAATGGACGAAATGGTGTAGATGGAGTGTGCAGATTACCCGGGAGAAAGAGCTTATTGCCGGCCGCTTCGATGTTGGCAAGTTCGAGATAGACCGGGCAGGGATCTTCTTCAGAACAAGCTCAACCCGGCGGCTTGGATATCGGCTTCCGTGCATTCGAAAGGCACGTGCATCGGCTTGCCCGGTGTTCTCGAGCGGAGTCTGTGCGCTGCAACAACGAACCGAAGGCCAGCGACAGGGCCGCGGGACGGATCACAGATTTATGGTACCGGATCGGCTGCGCGAGCAACAGTAAGAAATCATGGTTGAATTGAGTGCTCGCTTGAACGATTTCGGTTGCACACAGCCGAACGCGATTTGGCCGACATTGGCGACGCTGAGCGCGTCCGTTCCGGCCATATGCGATGGCGGTTGGTCGCGCAAGCAGATTCTGGGCCACCTGATCGATTCGGCGTCGAACAACCATCAGCGGTTTGTTCGCGCGCGGCTTCAGGATGAGCTGCGCTGGCCCGGCTACGACCAATCGGGCTGCGTGCAGCGTGCAGCGATATCAGGAGCGCGATGGCGATTTGCTGCGTTCTGGGCGGCGTACAATCGCTTCCTGGCTCACGTCACTGGCAGCCGTTCCGGAGGAGAAACGAAACACGCCATGCTGGATTGGAGACTATCCGGCGATGACACTGGAAGAACTGGCAGCGGATTACATTAGGCACCTGGAGCACCATCTGGATCAAATCCGCGGCTCAGATCTCGGCGAAACTTGATTCCTTGAGCGAGCGGCAGCTCGTTCGGACCAATTGATGGTGACGGTCTGGCGGCGCATGTAGGCCTTCCAGGCATCGCTGCCGGATTCGCGGCCGCCGCCGGTGTCTTTTTCACCGCCAAACGCTCCGCCGATCTCGGCGCCGCTGGTTCCGATGTTGATGTTGGCGATTCCGCAATCGCTGCCGCGCGCGCTCAAGAAAGTTTCGGCCGAGATCAGATTGGTGGTGAACATGGCGGAGGACAGGCCCTGCGGAACGTCGTTGTGCCAGGCGATGGCCTGATCCAGCGATGTCGAATTCGATCAGGTAGAGGATGGGCGCGAAGATTTCTTCCTTGAGGATCGGCATGTCGCGGCGTTCGCCTTCACCAGCGCCGGCTGGACGAAACATCCGCCCAGCTCCTGGCCGCCATAAATGATCTCGCCGCCTTCGGCGCGGATTCGTTCGAGCGCGGCGCTGCATCGCGTCCACCGCTGCGCGATCGATGAGCGGGCCCATCAGAGTGGATTCGTCCAGCGGATTGCCGATGGGAATCTGCGCGTAGGCGGCTTTCAGCTTCTCGGTCATCGGGCCGGCGATACCGCGCTGAAGAAATAAGCGGCGGATGCTGGTGCAGCGCTGGCCGGCGGTTCCGACCGCGCCGAACAGGACGGCTCGCAGCGCGAGATCGAGATTGGCGTCGTTCATCACGATGATGGCGTTGTTGCCGCCGAGTTCCAGCAGGGTGCGCCCGAGCCTGCGACCGACGGTCTCGGCGACGATGCGTCCCATGCGGCATGGAGCCGGTGGCGCTGACGAGCGGAATGCGCGGATCTTCGAGCAGCCGCTGGCCGACCACGGAATCCTCGCCGATGATCAGGCTGAACACGCCGCGCCAGCCATGGCGCTCCAGCACGCGGTCGCAGATCTTCTGCACCGCGATGGCGGTCAGCGGCGTTTTCAGCGACGGCTTCCAGAGAACGCAATCGCCGCAGACCGCCGCGAGGAGCGCATTCCAGGACCAGACCGCGACCGGGAAAGTTGAAAGCGGAGATGACGCCGACCACGCCCAGCGGATGCCATTGTTCGTACATGCGGTGCCGCGGGCGTTCGCTCGGCATGGTGAGCCCGTAGAGCTGGCGCGAGAGGCCCGACGGCGAAATCGGCGACGTCGATCATCTCCTGCACTTCGCCTTTGCCTTCGGCCAGGATCTTGCCCATTTCGAGCGTGACCAGCGTGCCGAGATCGTCTTTGAAGTGGCGCAACTCGTCGCCGATCTCGCGGACGATCTGGCCGCGCTTGGGCGCCGGGACCATGCGCCAGCGCTCGAAGACTTCGGACGGCTTCGGAGACGACTTGGTCGTAGTCCTGCGGCGGAGGCCAAGCGGACGCGGGCGAGTTCCTGGCCGTCGGCTGGATTAAGGGACGCAAGCGTCGTCGCCGCCCGGCGACGCGATCCACTCGCGGCCGCAGGCGCCGGAATTCACCGGCTCGATGCCGAGCCGCTCTAAAACAGGATTTGCTGTTATTGTGCCAGCCATCCAAAACCCTCCGTTCCGGTTGCGAAGCGGCGGCCGGCCTTGGCCACTGTGCGGCCGATGCGCGCGGTCACCTCGGCTTGAAACTCCGGCTCCAGCCACGCCGAAAACTCGTGCCGCCGGCTGATGGCGAACGCGGCGTCGCGTGTGGTTGCACCGCGCGGCTTACGGCGCGGATGTGCAGAGGATCGCCGATGATGTCCGAACAGGTGGCATCCAGAGCCAGCGCAGCCAGTTCTTCCGGATCGCACGGCAGCAGCGGCGCGAAAGTCGCGAAGGTTTTGATTCCGGCGTCGCGCAGCCGCCGCACGGTCCGGACACGCTCCGGAATCGGCGCGCAATGCGGCTCATAGAGCTTGCGGATATCTTCGCGATTGGTGGTGATCGAAAAGCTCACGCGCAGCGAGGTGCGGCGGGACAGCTCGAGCAAGCTGATCGAGATCGCGAAGAATTAAGCGGGCCGCGGGTCTGAATGGCGAAGACTCGGGCGGGCGCGCGCACAGCTCGTCGAAAATCCTGCGGCATCAGCCGCTGCGACTCCTCGGCGGGCTGATAAGGGTCGACCAGCGGGGAGCAATAGATCACCTGATCGTTCGCGAGCTCGCGGCGCAGCAGGGCTGCGGCGTTGGATTTGAAAGTCGTGAACTGACCCCAGTGCGACCAGTCCTCGCGGCTTCAGCCCGCCGTAAATGCGCATGGTCGGGACATAACAGTAGCTGCATCCGAAAGTGCAATTGCGCGCGGGCGTGAGCGAATGAGTAAATCCGGCTTCGGCGATGAATCCGGTGGTCGGGCTCAGGATGCTGCTCGCTTCGGCCTCAAAACACCTGGAAAGGCATCGACGCTTCTATTTTCGCACTGGCGGCGCTTGCAACTGCGCCTTATTCAGGTATCTGCCACCCAGAATGACGGCCGCGATCTGGCGCACATTGCGAATATCCATCAAGGGGTTAGCGTCGAGGAGCACTAGGTCGGCAATTTTTCCTGATTCGACGGCACCGATGGATTCGGCCGCATCCAGATAGCGGGCAGGTTCAATGGTCGCGCTGCGCAAGGCTTCGGCCGGCGTGAGCCCAGCGTCGACGAGCAACTCCAGTTCGTCCTGAATCGAGGCGTCGTCCGCGCCTGCCATGATCCGGACTCCGGCGCGTTCCATAGCCACCACCAATTGCGCCAGCTTCGCGTAATGATCCCGGGTGCACGGCGAGGCGCGAAGCTGCACGAGTACCGGAACGGCGCGCGTTTCGAAAAGGGCCATGCGATGGAAGAGCGAGTCCGCTTTGTCGGGATCGAAGGTTTCGAGAGCCTTCGCTTCCAGATCGCGAAATTCGACCCAATCCCGCCGGTCGAGAGCGAGAGCGCGGGCTGCGCGAAGTCTTCTTTCTTCGGAGGAACAGGCCAGAAGCATACCCGACATGCGGTCGATACTGCGCTGGCGATTGTCCACCGCCTCAAGAACGCTCACGGTTGCAGGAACAGCGCCGGCCACCGGCGAGTAGTATTTTCGAGCCCGCTCGATCAGCGCGAAGTAGGCGTCGCGCGGAAGGCGCGGCAGTATGGAGATGAAATCGACGCCGCGATGGTCGAGAACATCGTAGAGGGTTCGGGCCTCGGCGGGACTGCGGACCATGGTCACCGGGCGATTCGAGTCATCCGAAGGAAAGCCATCGAAAGGCGGCCCGGCAGGTTTCGATATGGGGTCCAAGAAGATCGCCATGATCGATGGAACGGCGCCAATCCTGGGCATGGTCGAGATCGCTACCCAGGTCGCGAACGCCGGTGACGCCGCGAGCCAGATAGAGAGCTAACTGGCTGCGCTGGGTGAGATGGACGTGCATGTCCCAAAGACCGGGGATGACAAACTGGCCAGTTCCCTCGACGACTTGTGTACCTTTGGGGGCGGAAAGGTCGCGTCCGGTGGCAGCGATGCGCTGGCCGCGGATCAGGATGGAGTGCCGGGAATGAATGGTGGCGGAAGCGACATCGACGATGGTTACATCTCGCAGCAGCAGGTCCGAATATCCGACGGATAGACACAAGTGGACACCGAGCGCCAGATTCTTCCACATCCGGCTACGCCTGCTTTCGGTGGCCAACAATTTCGCCGCAACAAATCCAGTGCGGTGTTGGTGGAGAACGCGCGGACGCGCTCGCGATCGGCCGGGAATTGACGCGCCGCACCTCGGTGCCAGTCGGGCGAGGCCAGGCCGATGAAAACCAGCCCGACTTGTTCGCCATCCGGCCCCGCATAGCCGGTCATGGACAACGCGTAGTCGGAACCGGTGCGCGCCTTGGCGCCTTCGGCCATGGCTTTGGCGACCGGCTCGCTCACCGCGGTGTGCTCGGCCAGCATTTCTGCGGGCACGCCCAGCAGCCGGGTCTTCATTTCGTCGGAGTAAGTGATGAATCCGCCGCGAAAATAATCGGAACTGGAGGGCACCGCCGTGATGCGTCCGCCCAGCAGGCCGCCGGTGGCGCTTTCGGCCACGCTCAGAGACGCATGCCGGGCGCGCAGCAGATCGCCGATCACTTTTCGAGCGAATCGCCATTGCGCGAATAGATGCGATCGCCGAGCAGCGGCTCGATCTCGCCGCTGGCTTCTTCGAGCAACGCTTCGGCTTCCTCCGCCGACGCGCAGCGCGCGCGCAGATGGATGTGGATTTCGCCGGAGACCGCCAGAATGGTGGTGGCGAGATTCGTATAGCGCGTGTAGACCGGCGAGATCAACTGATCCAGATCGGATTCGCTCATGCCGACCGAGCGAAACAACCGGGTGCGAATCACCTGCGGCGGCAGGAATTTCTCAAGCCGCGGCAGGCATTGCCTCTCGAACATCGACTTCAACTCATTGGGCGGTCCGGGAAGCAGCATCAACACTACGCCGTCGTGCGCGATCCACTGGCCCGGCGCGGTGCCGCGATCGTTGGGCAGCATCTCGGCGCCCTCGATGATGTAGGCCTGGCGGCGATTGATCTCGGCCATTTTGCGTCCGAAACGGCGCAATCGCTCTTCGATCTGGTCGCAGATCTCCTGGTGGAAATCCATGCGACCGGCCGAGCGCGGCGGCCACCGCGTCGCGCGTGAGATCGTCTTCGGTCGGGCCCAGGCCGCCGGTCAGCACGATGATCTGCGAGCGCGCCACAGCGCCCAGAATGGTGTCGGTGAGCCGCGCGCGCTCGTCGCCGACTACGGTCTTGCGCACCACTTCCACGCCCAGCGCGTTGAGCTGATCGGTGAGATAGAGCGAATTGGTGTCGAGCCTTCTGCGGCGTCAGCAGTTCCGAGCCGATCGGCGATGATCTCGGCGTCCGGCATTAGGGAAGAGGCCTGCCGGCGATGCCGACGTCGGCGCGATAAGAGCGCGTTGTTGGTGGTCACCAGCAAGGCGCGCGAGGGCGTGAAGGCCAGGCCCACGATTCCGGGTCCGGAGAGAAACAGTTCGGGCGATTGTTGATCGAAGCGCACCACGCCGCGCCGTCCACCCAGCGAAGCGGCGACATACAGGCGGCCTTCGGCGTCGAAACGCGAGTCCTTGCGGACGGCCCAGCCCGCGATAGTAGGTCTCCACTTCGCCCGGCGGCGAAATGCGATAGACCGAATCAGAAGCTCGACGTGGTGGGGCCGGTGACGTACAGATAGCCGTCGTTTCCGAACGCCAAATGATACGCGGCGATGGAAGGCTCCAGCGTGGCGAACACGTAAATCTGGCGCGAGCGGCTGATCTTGAAAATGGTGCCGCTGCGGTCGCCGACATACAGATTCTCATCCGGGATCGAACGCGATGCCGGTGGCGACGCCCATGCCTTCCACGTAGACCGACACGCTGCCGGTGGGCGTGACCTGATAGACGATGCCGTCGTAGCGGCTGGAAACGTACAGCGACGCCCTCTTTGTCGAAGGCCAGTCCGGTGGCGTTCATGATGTCGCTGACGAACGGCTTGGAGTTGTAGTTCAGATCGATCTTGTAAACCGAGACCGGCGTCTTCTGGCCGCGCGATCCGCTGAACGTGACGTAGATGTTGCCGAACGAATCGACCGCCGGGATTGCCACCGGATAGAGATTGTCGGCGATCTGGATGCCGATGTCGCAGGTCCAGGCGCGGCTGCTCTGATTGCCGGCTTCGACGACCAGTTCGCCCGCCGACGCGCCTTCGGGCACGCGCACGATGACGTAGGAGTCGGACCCGATGACGATGGGAGCGGCGACATCGCCGATGGTGACGCGCGGGCGTTCGGAGCGCGCCAGGCCCGCGCCGCGGATCTGAAACTCTCCGCCCGGGATGGCGGCCTCTGGCGTGACGTTCGAAATCTGAGGGCGGCCGTTCGAGTCTTTCTTTGATGAAGCCATGTTAGAAGAGATGAAACCGATCTAATACGAATATAGCAAGCGCGCCGTAAAGCCCCGCCATCACAGTCGTCGGCGACGATGCCAATTCCGCCGGGAAGCGCTTCGAGTTGGCGCGCCGGCGGCGGCTTCCAGATATCGAAGAGCCGGAAAAGCACGAACGCAGCGAGCCAGCTTTTCCAGTTGAGGGTGGCGGCGCCCGCCAGCGTGATCCACTGGCCGATCACTTCGTCGACCACGACGACGTGCGGATCTTTCTGCGCCGATCCGCTTCGCGACCACGCCGGCCGCCCAGATGCCGGGAAGCAGAAGAATCGCCGGCGAGCAGCAGGAACGTGCCGCGACCGGAGCCGTATGCAAGGTGCAGCGCGATCGCGATCAGCAGCGCGGCCAGCGAACCGGCGGTGCCGGGGCCACGGGCGCATAGCCGCAGCCGAACCAGGTGGCGATGAGCAGAGCCGCGTCGACCTTGCGCTGTGGGCAGCGGGCTAAGGCTCATCGTCCAGGCCGTCGTGTTCTGATTCCTCGGGCTGGACCGGCGTCGAGATGACGTATTTTCGCTGGCCCAATTGCCGAGGTCGATGATCTTGCAGCGCTCGCTGCAGAACGGAAAGAATTCGTCGCCGGGAGGACTTCCTTTTTGCAGATCGGGCACTTCATCGCGATGCGGCGAGGATCGGGAACGGCTGCGCGAGCGGGAGCGGCGCCGATTCGGACGGGCGAATCGATCAGCGCGCCGATCAGGTCGTAATCGTGCGCTTCGGTGATTCGCATGCGGCGGATCTCGCCAGGCCGCGGCGGCGCACCTCGCCAAAATCGTTGACGATAGCAGACGCCGTCGATCTCGGGCGCTTGCGTGGACATGCGCGCCTGCCACAGCAGATCGGTTTCCTCGGACGGGCCTTCGATCAGCACGTCCACTTCCCGGCCGATCATTTTGCGGTTCCGCGCTTTCGAGATGCGCCGCTGCATGGCCATCAGACTTGCGCTTGCGATTGTAGATGGTGCGCGCGTCCACTTTGGCGTCCAGCTGGAAGCTGGCGCTGGTGTCTTCGTCGGAGTAGGAGAACACGCCCAGCCGGTCGAATTGCGCGGCCTTGACGAAATCGCACAGGATTTCGAAATCGGCTTCGGTCTCGCCGGGAAATCCCACGATCATGCTGGTGCGAATGGCCACGCCGGGGATGGTGGCGCGAATGCGCTCCAGCAGCTTCAGGAAAAAATCGCCATGCGAGCCGCGCTTCATGCGCTTCAGCACGCTCGGAGCTGGCGTGCTGCAGCGGCATGTCGATGTATTTCACCAGCGCGGCATGTTCGGCGATGGTGTCGAGCAGTTTCTGCGTGATCCGGTTCGGATAGCAATAGAGAAAGCGGATCCACTTCTCGTGCGGCGTCTCGATCTGCGCCAGCCGCGCCATCAAGCTGCGCCAGGCCGTCTTTGATCCCCAGGTCTTCGCCGTAGGAGGTGGTGTCCTGGCCGATCAGATTGATCTCGCGGACGCCCTGCGCGAACAGGCGCGTGGCTTCGACGATCACCGATTCAAACCGGCGGCTGCGAAATTTGCCGCGATACTGCGGGATGACGCAGAACGAGCAGGGATGATCGCAGCCCTCGGCGATTTTGATGTAGGCGAAGTGGCGTGGCGGTGGCGAGCACGCGCGGCGTGAGGTCGTGATAGAGATAGGGCTCGAAAGGATTGGCAGTCCGGCTCGACGCCTTCGCACACCGCCACGATGTTGTCGCAGCTCGTTGGTGCCGATCAGGGCGTCCACTTCGGGAATGCTCTTCGCGGATATCGTCGCGATAGCGCTCCACCATGCATCCCGCCACGATCAGCTTTTGCGCGCGGCCGGATTTTTTGTACTCGGCCATCTCGAGAATGGTGTCGACGGATTCCTGCTTGGCCGGATCGATGAAGCTGCAGGTGTTGACTACCAGCACGTCGGCGTCGCCCGGCTCTGGCGTGAGCTCGTGGCCGCGCGCGGCCAGATGGCCCATCATGACCTCGGTATCGACGAGGTTCTTGGGGCAGCCGAGACTTACAAATCCAATTTTCAAGGTAGATGATCCGCGAGAGAGGCGCGAAATTTCAGCATAGCAGAGTGGGGGTCGGCACGAGCTTAAATCTTACGGGCGACGGGCACAACAGGAGGGCGGTAAACAGCGTGCATGTTATTGGAAACACTATTGCTTTTTGCGGAAATGGGGTGATAATGACGCCAGACAGGGGGGCTAGTGTCATCGAGTGGTTGCGCCGGCCGGTCATGTCGATTCGAGTTTAGCAGGGGCGATTGAGATACGACGAAGTGACCTGATCAAGTTGGTGAGGGGGAAGGAGATGGAGGTGGGGGAAGCGCGTGACTCATCCAGGTCATATGGAGTCTCAGTGTGTAGCCGGGGGTTCGTTTTTCCCGGTAGCGTGGTGGTGAATCGCCACTAGTTGCTTTGCGAGCAAGCTCGACATCAGGTCCTCCATCGCTGATACGTCGATCATTCCTTGTTGCCAGGCGACATCGCCTTTACGCAGAGCCTCGAAATATGGCCGTCGATTTTCGACGATTAACTCGGGTATCGTTTTTGTACCTGGTATCACGAAGCCGAGTTTAACCGACAGAAGCAAGTAAGACAACGCTCTCGCCGTTCGTCCGTTGCCGCCAAAGAACGGATGTATCCAATTCATCCTCCACATGACATAAGAAGCCAAATGAATGGGAGGAGCCTCCCACTTGCCATTGATATACTCACACATCCGGTTGACCAGCATCTGCACCTCACCGGCTTCTGGAGGTTGGTGATCTGCTCCACCGATAGCAACTGCGCCATCTCGAAAATACCCGGCGCACCTGTATATTTGCGTAATTGCGAGTTCTTGTAGTTTCAGGATTAGTTCAGGCGTTACTCGCTCTGCCGGAGACCATTCTGAAACTTTGTGCAATACGAAATTCGCCTGGATGATGCCATTTCGACTTTCCAGGCGGACTTTATCTTCCTCGTCCCGGTATACCGGTCCCTTAGGGACGAACGGGGTCGGAAGCACGTTCCTTGTTCAGCGCATCCATCGCCTTGTCGATATCGGCCCTGGTGATGGACTCGTTCTCGAAGTGCGTATTACCGTACGCAAAGCTGCGGATCTGTTCGGTTCGTTCTTCGTCGGTCATCTGATGCTTTCTGGCCAATTCGATCAGGTATTCGAGGTCCTGGCTCATCGCATTCGCTCCGTCGTTGATTTCAAACCGCAGGCTATATCCGACTTCAGGATATCACGGTACTAAAAGGTGATAAACATTCTTCGCCAAAGATGTTCCTGTTAGATGGGGCGCTTCGTTCGACACGTCGACCAACCAAGCGACCATCCCTACTTGAGATGGTAGAGCTTGCGGGCGTTATCGCGGAGCACCAGGCGGGCGATTTCCAGGGCGCGGGCGCGGGTGATCTCGCCATCATGCATCATTTCGGTGAGCGCGAAGCCGAGCGCCTGGCGGCCGGTGGCGCCGGCGACCCAACCGGCTTCCTCCCAGCCCATTTCTTCGGAGAATGGATAAGCGTCGGTGGCGAACATCACCTTCTCGGGCGCATATTCGAGCCATTCGCGGATGGCTCCGGCGACGGCGCGCGGATAATTCGAGAAGGTTTGCTCGGAGAAATCGGCATAGGCGTTGGGTTTTGAGAGCAACGCGGCCACCTCGCGAGTGAACGGCCAGCCGCCGTGAACCATGACGAAATTGGTTTTGCGCAGCTTGGGATCATTGAGCACGGATTCGAGGCCCAGCGGATTCGCTCCGGCGACGTTGAAATAGCCGCCTCCGCCGGCGGCGGAATGCAGGTGCACGGGAAGGTCGAGCCGCCCGCACTCGGCGGCGATGTAGCGAAAGATATAGTCCTGAAGCTGCTTGTAGGATGCGTCGGAAGGCGCGGCGCGCCGGGATGCGGAATAGACTCGCGCCGCTTCAGCGCGAGACGGATCGTCGAAATGGAGCGAGCGCAGGTAGGCGGCCTCGAATTTGACAGCGACTGCGCCGCCACTTTTGTGGCGCTCAAGCGTGGCAGTGACCACCTTCTTCAAATAGTCATCGAAGGATGCCGGCGGCTCGGACGTAACCGCATTCCTTGAGATAGCGCTGAAGCAGCCGGTCTTCGTCGGCGAAGAACGCTCTTGCGATCGGAGTTCCTGGCGGCCAAGCCGGCGTTGTTGAGCGGATACATCAGCGCATCTTCGAACGGCACCCACAGAAAGCGCGGCGGCGCCAGGCCCGGTCCCATGACGACGCGATTGGCGAGCATGGTTTCGATCCCGAGCTGATCGAGTACCCAGTTCGCGTAGCCGACGCCTTTTTCCGCGATAAGCTGCCGCTTGCGCGCGCGAAAATCCTTGGCCTGGCCGAAGAGCGCGTGCGACGCCTCGAGCGGCCAGCGGAGAACCCAGCGCGCGTCCGCACGGGGTCGGTGGACGGCTCCATGGCTTCGACAGGCAAAGCGTCGAAGTCGAGGTCCTTATCGTTACCGAAGGTCGGGCGGACTGGATGGGCGTGATTGTCGATGGCCCGAATCTTTGAGATTTCGGCGGCGAGCTGGGAATCGACCGGAAGCTGGGCAGAGCCAGCCGGCAGGCCGCTGCCAGGACGGCCAAAAAACAGGCGATCCTCATTTTGTTTCGAAGCCGAGGTGCCAGCCGAGCTTGGAAGAGTCCGCCCAGACTACGTGTTTGCCGAACCAGGCGACGGAATTATGGGAGTCGAAGGGGTGCGCGGCGCCGAGAATGAAAGCAGAAGGCGTTTCTCCGAACTCGCGGATGCGCGCGTCGAGCCAGGATTTGGACGAAAGCGGCGCGGCCAAGACGACGGGCGTTCCGCTAAACCAGGCCAGTTTTGCGCCGAACTCCGGATCGTCCTGACGCTCGGGCGGCGGGAATCCATAGGCGCGCCGGAACTGCGCGATGGAGGCATCCAGATCCTTAACGGCGATGACGACCTTGGCGACGCCGGTGAAGTCGGTGGTAGTGGGCTTGCCGCCGGGATAGGCGCGCCGCTCGCGGGGCGTGAAATCGTGAATGAGGAACGGAAAGAAATTGCCGTTGCCCGCGCCAACCTGCGCGGCTTCCCATTCGATTTGGACACCGTCGGGCCGCTTGCGGCCGTTCTTTTTGGCATCGCTGACCTGGACGGAGGCGGCGCGAAGGCGCGTGATCTCAGCGCCCATATCGGCGGGTCGGACAGCCCAGGCACAGGGACCGCCATTGCCCTGGAGCTGCTTATGCCACTCATGCGCAGCAAGCGCGGCAGGATCGGCATTGGGCTGGATGGCGATCTGCTCGAGATAGGAGCCATCCGGAAAACTGGTGAGCGCCATTTCGGTGGCGTGGTTGGAATGCGGTCCGCCGTACTCGCAGGCCAGGCCGGCAGCCTGGAGCGCGCGCTGCATCTCGCGAACATCCTTACCGGCGACGGTGGCGTGGTCGACTTTGAGCTCAGCCGCTATCAAAGGAAGACAAGCGAGCGCGAACAGCACGGATTTGGGCATAGGCCCATTTTAGTTGACCCGGACCGCTACGACCGTCACGTCGTCTTCGGTGTTACCGGCGACGGCGTCGATGATTTGATTGACGAGTATTTCGGAGCGAACGCCCGGGTTGGCCTGAATCACGGAGAGCACGCCGGCGTCGCCAAATTCAGTATCGCTTTCGATTCCGGCTTCGGTGACTCCGTCGGAGAAGATGACCAGCGTGTCGCCTGTTCTCAGATCGACAGTTCCTTCGCCCGAGTCCCAGTTGCTAAAGACTCCCAGGACAGTCGCGGTGGCGGACAGCCGTTCCACGCTGCCATCGGCGCGCACCAGGATCGGCGGAAGATGACCGCAATTGGCATAACGCAATCGCCGCTCGCGATCGTCGTAGTGGGCGAAGAACAGCGTGGCGAAGTGCTCCGGCGGCGTGGATTCATAGAAGAGCTTGTTGACGGCGCGCAGCAGGGCGGCAGGATGCTGGATGGCATCGGAGGGCTGGCTGCGGAAACAGGCCTGCAGATTGGCCATGAGCAAGGCAGCGCCGATGCCTTTACCGGACACGTCGGCCACAACGAAGCCGAGGCCGCCCTCGCCGATATCCAGGAAGTCATAATAATCGCCGCTCACTTCGCGGGCGGGCACGCAGCGGCCGGCATAATCGATTCCAGGGAGCTGGCGGGTCTGATGAGGAAACAGCTTCTGCTGGACGTTGTGCGCGATTTCGAGTTCGGTCTTCACGCGGCGATCGGCCTTGATCGCGGGCCGATGCCGCCACGGCCTGCTTGCGGATAGCGCTCAGCAGACGCGCGTTGTCCCACGGCTTTTGCACGAAATCGCAAGCACCCCGGCGCATGGCTTCGACGGCGAGATCCACGTTGCTCCAGGCGGTCATGACGATCACGGGCGCGGCGTTGGACTGCGCTTCCAGACTGGACAACAGATCCAGACCTTCTTCGCCCGACGTGGTATCGCGCGCATAATTGAGATCCATCAAGATCAGATCGAAGGGCTCAGAGCGGGCGGCGCGCAAGAGCGCTTGAGGCGAATCGACCAGGACGTTCTGATAGCCCGCGCCTTTCAGCAACAGCCGCAGGGCTTCCAGAATATCCGGTTGATCGTCGCCAACCAGGATGCGCAGGCCCTGGCCCTGGTCGTGGTGGCGAAGAAGCGGATCCTGGGTCACAGCAGTCATAATTACCGTTTCGTTGGGTATAGGGCAAGCAGGGTGCCAGATTAAGCGCTTGATAGCGCTACTGTTGCGGTGCAGCGGTTATGGAGCAGTGTTCGCAAATGGGAAGGTTGGTTCCAGTTCCGGCGACCTAGCGCGGAGGAGCCAACGACTTTGACATGTTTACAAAATGACAGGGCTGCTTGGCGACGGTATCCGGCGGGAAAGGTGACGTGCCGGTGACGACATAGCCCATGCGGCGATAAAATTCCGGAAGTTCCTGGCGCAAATTGACGATGCGGAGGTCCATGAATTGGAGCCGCGCCGCGCGGGCGTGGTCCTCGGCGGCGGCTACCATGCGCGAGCCCAGGCCGCTGCGCTGCCGTGCTGGATCGACGGACAACAAACCTAGGTACCCGCGGTCTCCGCGCGGTTCGATATAGACACAGGCGCTGAAGCCGAGGTCATCTTCAGCGACGAGGAACTGGCCGAGCAGCATCAAGCGCTGAACCGTTTCCGCGTTGATGCGATCGCCTTCGATGAAGAAGCGCTCGACTTGAAAGGCGGAGTTGATGAGGCGCACCAGAGCTTCGATGTCGGCGGCGGCGGCGGTACGGAGTCGAAGAGGCTGGAGCGCGGGAGAACTCACGGGACTATTTCAGCTCGGCCAATTTTTGATCGAGGTGCTGTAGGGCTTCCTCGAGTATTTTTCGATAGCGCGGATTGTTAGCATGTTCCAGATCGCTCAGCACACGGGTGCGGGACAAGAGCAGGCTTTCGCGCTGTTGGAGGCGCTGGGCTTCAATAGGACTGATTTTGGGGGCCTGAGCTGCGGCCCGCCTGGATTCCGCGGATTCGATCTGGGACTCTACCGACTTACTTTCCCAGCCCCGAGCCATACTGATCTTAGTTTGCCACGGCGGGTGGGGGGCTGGGGGGAGGGCGTCTGAAGTGCGCGTCGAAGCGTTCAGTTCTAGTTTTGAGACTTCGCCCGCTGCCATGCTCCTGATGGGGAGTCTAAAACAATATGCTCAAACCTAGCATCTTGTGTCCTCTGAGCGTCGGTGATCTTGGATTCGCTGTGCTCCTTCACGGTGATGGCGTTCCACTGCTTAGGGAATCGAGCATCTACAAAGACGATGTATTGCTGACTCCATCCGATTCGACGAAGCGGACCCGCAATGCTGCGTGAACTGTCACCTGTGAAAAGGTACAGATCTTCCGTTGTGTTTCGATCACTTTCCATCAAAAAGTAATCTCCCGCGATGAACCGCTTTTCCTGGAAGAGATCGCCCCAACCCAAGCACCCAGTCAATGGCAAAAGAAGCAATAAAACTCCCACGCCACCTGTCTTTCTAACCAGCTTAAATTCTCGCCTCGTTGGAGGAATCTGTGGGTCATTGATACACTCCAATGGCGGCGGAAGCCCGGTTCGCTCAGCCCGCGAACCTGTGCGGGCTTCAGATCTTTGCCGTTCGTAGCCAGTTGCCTTTTGACCAGTTGCTCCCTCCGTAAACGCTCCGTCAGACACGGCCGATCCCTGGAAAATGTCAGCAACGGGCGTTATGCGGCAGTTGGCGCGGGGCGACTCCGGCGCCAGGGCAGGCTCAACAGTGCGCGCGCCGATAGGATGATGGAGAACGTCGCGGTGATGCCCAACGCGAGGAGTGTCCACACGAAAAGGAAAGCTTGGCCCGAGGCGCCTATGTCGCCACCGAGAAGGCCCCGCGTCCCTTTCATGTGAATGACAAGGACGAGCAGCTCGAGGGCGGACCCGAAGAAGATGATGATGTATCCCGCCCGCCTTTCGGGGAGCACCAGTGTTCCATATAGCTGGACGACGAAAACGAATACCGCCGACAGATTTACGAGACCTGCCGGGGCCATCCGGAAAAGGATGTCGCCGGCCAGGTGAATCGTCATCAATAGAATGGTGAGCAGCGACGCGGTGGTCAACATAGCGGTCTGTTTCATGTGAGATTCGTCTTTCTGCGCCCCATGTACGCGCACCGAGGTCCGAAGGTTCATTTTTCAAGATTCTTCCCGTGCGGGTTGCGGTCCCATGTTCATTTGCGGTTGGCCACAGCGGGGACAGAACGCGGCATCTGGTGCAACTCCGCGCGCGCAGCCAGGACACGGATGGAGGATCGGCTTTCGCAACACGAAGTAGAGCACGAAGCCAACGCAGTTCGGAATGATCACCGCGAGCGCCGTCCAGGGAATCGGCGGCATACCGCGTCGCACTGCGTCTACGTAAACATAGCCGGCGAGAAGAAAGTAAGCGGCGGCAAGCGTACCGCCCGCCAGACCGATCAAGGTCCGGAGGTCGCTCGCCCGATGCTCCTCCAAGACGCCGAAAAAGAAACCCACGAAGGCTACAGCGGCCAGGATCTTGGCCGGACCTGGAATGAGACCGAATCTGCTGCGCCAGCTCATATAGCCTGTCCTTTGCTATCGGAATGCTCCCCCAGAAGTCTTCTTCGAAAGAGCGGCAGCAACGCGAGCATAAGGGATGGCAGCAACCAGAACGCCACGAATCCGATCTGCCATACGCGGCTGGGGAGATTCCATTGACTGGCCAGCGATGCCAAAGTGTGCCACGTAACGGCAGATCCGGTGAACGTGAGGAAAATTGCGACCCCTGTGCCGATCCAAAGGCTTTTCGCACGCGACTCGTCGGATCTCATCTCCTCGGCACGGCTGCGGACTATGTTCTCAACCCGAAGCGCTGCTGCCGGGTCGAGTTCAAGCGCGAACCAATCCAGCGCTTGGACGGCGCGCGCCGAGAGATCGGCATACCGGCCACATTCGGCGCATTCTCCGACGTGAGCATCGAGCCAGCGCTGATCCTCCAGCGAAATTCCTTCAACGAGGGCCCGATGAAGCAGAAAGCGGGCTTTTTCATGGTTCTCAAGCGGCATCGGCGCCTCCTCCGAGAGCGGCTTGAAGCATCGAGAGGCCGCGATGAATCCTCGACGAAACGGTCGAGATGGAAGCGCGTGCGACTTGGGCAATCTCCGCGAGCGACAGTTCTTCCTGGAAACGCAGGAGAAGCGCTTCCCTGTAGATTGGCTCCAGCGCCCCCATAGCGGCCGCGATTCTTTTGGCATCTTCGCTTCTTGCGGCCGCGAAGAAGGGCGATTCGAAATCCGGCGCCGGAATGTCCACGCCCGCTTCGTCCTCCCGGCACATCTGATGCGTTGCCGTCTGGTGTTTTCGCAGGTGATCGATCGCTAGGTTTCGTGCGATGGAGAACAACCACGGCTCGAAACGGAGGCGGCCGTCATATTGCCCCGCGTGTTCCAGTACACGCAACCAGGTTTCCTGAACGAGGTCCTCGGCCAGTTCACGCCTGGATGTCCAGTAGACCAGATATCGGAGGAGCCGATAGTGATACCGCGACACCATTCGGCCAATGAATTCCGAGTCTCTTCGCCGCAGTGCACGCGCGATGCACTGAGACTCGGGTTCCGACACGCGCGAAAAGGCCGTCACGACGGCAACCATACACTATATACGAGGTCGAGCCCCAGAATTATGCATTGCCACGCATCTTTTAGATGCCAAAGGCTTTCCAACGCGCCTTACCCCGAACCTGAATACCTTCTCAAGGAAGCATTCGAGCAACTCTGGTATTACAACTGGCCCTCCTAGGCCGGGAAGTTCCTCGACGAGTGGTGCCGTCAAACCATGCGTTCCGGCATCGAGCCCATGAAGAAGATGCTCGATCTCTTCGCCAGCACCGGGAACTGATCTCAATTACTTCCGGGCGCAAAAAATGATTTCCAGCGGCGTCGCGAAGGGCTTGAACAACAAGGGCAAAGTCACCCAAGAAATCGTATGGCTTTCGTACCTACCGGGTGCTCGAACTCTCCTTCATATCACTCGCTTGGCAAGCTGCCTGAGCCGGAATGCACCCACGATTTCTTCTGACGAGCCAAATTTTCAAATCCTCTCCCTGAGCGCCCCCCCGTGTTCCACAAAGGGGTCGTTTGTGGAACGGCGCCGGCAGGCCCATAAGCAAAAAAGTGCATGTCGCAATGCGCTTGCATCTTTTGCCAAGTTCTTCTCGCCCGGCAAGGACTGTTTACGCTAGTGGGTCAGATCGTAGACGAAATAGTTCATCGCGATGCGGTAGGCGAGCGAGGCCCACTTCTCGGCGTATCTTGGGATCGTCGGACCATTCCCAGGCGTCGCCCAAATCCATGTTGTGGCAGATCGCGACCATGATGCGGCCTTTGTCGTCACGGATGCCGCGCCAATGCGGGACCATGCCGCTGGCGCCTTTTTCATAGGTAATGCCGGTCTCGAAATACTGCGCGCCGGGAACCTGAAAGCGGTCGTCGCAGATCGTAGAGGGTGTGGAAAATCGGATCGTTGTCGGCGATGTCTTCAATGGGGCGGTCGGGAAAGACCTTGCGCATGCTGTCCAGAAAGTTCCCAGTCCATTCCGGTTGGTCGCCGTGGAAATCGTCGCACATGAAGAAGCCGCCGCGTAGCAGGAATTCGCGGAGCTGCGCGGCTTGGTCGTCGGGCAGCAGCCAGTGCCCTACTTCCACGCCGTACAGCATCGGCCAGTTGTAAATGTCGTCGGTGCCGTCGAGGTCCACTACCTGCTCGACGGAACGCGTGTCGATGCGCGTCAGGCGGCGGACGCCTGCCAGCAGGTGCCGGTCCGAGCGCGGGTAATCCATGGTCCAGTAGCCGGGAAACGGGCTGCCGTCGCGCATTCGAAAGCGGCTATGGTTGGGATATCCATAGACATCGGGATAGCGCAGGCGGGCGCGCATCCACTCGGTCTTTTGGGTTGCAGTTGGCCGGAATCGGGAAGTTCTCGTATTCGAGAGCCGGGTATTCTTTAAACGGCTTCTGGGCACGCAGCAGACCCCAGGCGAAGACGAGTCCAAGGACACAAACAGCAAGTCCGGGGCGGATGCGCATAAACAACTTCAGAGTCGATTTCAGAATAACAGATCGCTCCAAGACGAGATCATTCCTTCTGTTTCGGCCCATTGAAGGACCGCTCGACCATGTCATGCACGTCGGTGGACACGCCGTGATCGCGCCACAGCCAGCGCATCATCTCCGGAAATACGGTAGCAGCATCTTCTGGCCATGCCGCTGGATGCCCCAGGAGTAGTTCACCTCGTAGCCTTTTTCGGCGAGGGCCTGCTGCATCCGTACGTTCTGATAGAACCAGTCGCGGGCTTGATCGTAGCTTCCGTCGGCTCTGAGACCGCGATTGTCATTGCGGCCATCCACCAGGAAGACGCGCAGGGGCTTCTTTTCGCTCTTGCGGATGATGTCGGGATACGCATTTCCGCCGCGAATATTGGTAAAGCTTCCGACATTGCTCAGCACTTTGCGAAACTGATTGGGGCGCTCCCAGGCTACCGTGAACGCGGCAATGGCGCCTGAACTGGACCCGCCGATGCCATGCCGCTCGGGATCCTTCGAGATGTTGTAATCCTTATAGAGCACCGGCAGCAATTCATCCACGATGACGCGCGCGTATTTGTCGTCCAGAGTGTTGTACTCGGTGGGGCGGTTGGTGTCGCGATCACCCCAATTGCTGGGCGTGGGCTCGGGCTGATCGGGGCGGCGGCCAGGATTGATGAAGACCGCGATCATCACGGGAATCTCGCGGCGGTAGATGAGATTGTCCATCACGACCTGCGCGCGAATATCGCCCTCCGGGGCCATGAACGCCTGGCCATCGTTATAGATCATCAGGCTGGCGGGAGACGGCAGGATCGTACTGCGCGGGCACGTAGATCCAATAGGTATGCTGAGTGCCGGGATAGGCCTGGCTGGGTAGCGTGAAGGGCCCGCGGATCTCGCCCTTCGGAACTCCATCCTGGGGGAGCGCATCGGGAGCGAGCCGGTAGTAGATATCGGTGTTGGGCGTCTCGGCCAGCGGGGACGTGGGCGGCGCCGCAGTCTGAGCGAAGGCAGCGATCGCGAGCAGAAAGATTAGGGAGAGCGCAGGAGGGGGCATGGGTTATTCCGCCTTATTGGCCAGCAGTTTCTTGATTAGATTTCCGGTTACATCGATGGTGCGACGGTCGCAGATCGCCAGCGGCGTCACACCGCGCTTATCCTTCATGTCGAGGCGGGCGCCGTGGTCGGAGAGGAACTGAATTACGGCATCAATTCCGGCCGTGGCCGGGCCAGGATGACTCACGACGGCATGCACCGAAGTTTGGCCGGATTGAGTGGCAGCGTTCACGTCGCCGCCGAGTTCGAACGCGACTTTCACGGCCTCCAGATTGGCGCTACCCGCGGCCGCAATCAGGGCGGTGGCGCCGTCCGCGGTGGTTAGCGAGGTATCGGCATGTGCTTGGATGAGGGCGCGCATCACATCGGCGTGGCCGGCTCGCGCCGCCAATAGAAACGGGGTCGCGCCGATGTTGTTTATACGAAAAGGTCCGTCGTCGCCACCCGGGACCGGCGGCGTTTTTTCGAGGCGAGCGTTCGGATCAGCGCCGCGCGCCAACAACTCCTCTACCAGGGCAAGCTGGCCGGCCTGCGCCGCCATGTGCAAGGGCGTCAGGCTGAATCGATCCTTCACATTGGGCTGAGCGCCATGCGCCAGCAGAAATTTCCCGAGGGCTTCGTGGCCGCTGGCCGATGTCACGAGCAGCGCGTCGGCGCCATTCTGCATTTTGGAGTCGATGTCCACGCCGGCAGCGAGCAGCGCGCTCGCGGACCCGACATCGCCCTGCTGCGCGGCAAAAAGCAGCGGAGTAAATCCGGACTTGGACGCGGCCTTGGGATTGGCGCCGTGGTCGATCAAGAGCTGCACTATATCGGGATGCTTACCCGCGGCCGCCCACATTAGCGCGGTTTGGCCCCGCTCCGATTCGGCGGCATTCGGGTCAGCGCCGGCCTCGAGCAACAGCTTCACCGCGGGCGTGGCGCCGACGCGAGTGGCCACCATGAGCAGGCGTCTCACCGGACCAACGCGCCGCATTGACTTTCGCCCCGGCCTTCAGCAGAATGCCGACCAGTTGCGCATTGGCGTTGGCGCAGGCGAGGGACAGCGGGGTTTCGCCGTACTCGTTGGCGCGGTTGACGTCGGCACCGGCGGTGAGCAGAGAGCTCGGCAGTGGAAAGGTCGTCCGCGTGGACGGCGAGGGCGAGCGCCGTGGCTCCGTCGGGCTCGGCGGTATTCACGTCGGCACGCTGGTCCAGCAAGGATTGGACGGCTTTCAGGTCGCCATCGCGGACCGCATCGAGCAGCCGGAGATCGGCGGCGCAGAGGGTGGACAGGCAAAAGACAGCCGTCGTCGAAAATGTTTTAAACCCAATAAACACTAGTAATTACCATGATACAATTCGGGCTAGATGGGGCGGCTACTGTCAGGCGTTTTGTGCGCTTTCCTGGCGCTGGCTCAGCAACCTACCGCATCCCCCAAGTTACTTCTGACCCGGTATTGCGCCGGCTGTCATAACGCGCAAACGAAAACCGCCGGCATCGTACTCGACAATTTGGATCCGGAGAGGCCGGGCGAGAGCGCCCAGGTTTTCGAAAAGGTCTTGCGCAAGGTTCGCACGGGCGAGATGCCTCCGAAGGGTCTACCGCGTCCGGAGCCTGAGGCAGCAAAGGCGTTCATTGCGTCGCTCGAAACCGCGCTCGACCAAGCTGCTGCGAGGAATCCGAATCCCGGGCAGCCGGCCATCCATCGTTTGAATCGGGTTGAGTACAGCAACGCTATTCGCGACCTTCTCGCGATCGACATCAATCCGGGTTCCAGCCTGCCACCCGACGATTCCGGTTACGGCTTCGACAATATCGGGGACGTTCTGTCCGTGTCGCCGATTCTGCTGGAACGATATATTTCGCTGGCGCGCAAGATCAGCCGGCTGGCGGTGGGCGACCCTGGCATTCTGCCGGCGGTCGAAGAATATTCCGTACCGGTGGGTTTGTCGCAGGCGGACGGCGTGAGCGAGGATTTGCCGCTCGGCTCGCGCGGCGGGATCGCAATAAAGCATGCCTTTCCGCTGGATGGCGAGTATACGATTCGGATCAAGATTCGCGGATTCAATGGCCGCGCTCGCGACCTGGTGCAGCATCTGGACCTGCGGCTGGATGGCGTCAGACTGAAAGAGTTTGAGATTCACGGCAAGTCGACGGAGGCTGATGAGGAGTCGCCTACGTTCGAGGTACGGGTTCCGGTGAAAGCCGGGGTGCGCACGGTGGGCGTGAATTTCATGAGCGAGTATGCCGTTCAGGAAGGCGTGCTTCCACGACCGCCAGCGAAAGCAACGGCGCCGCCGCGTAATCTGCCAGGGCGTCTGGGCGTTGACAGCGTGCTCATCGGCGGACCTTTCCAGGCCACCGGCGCGGGCGACACGCCGGCACGCGAGAGGATCTTCGTTTGCAAGCCGGCCAGTATCAAAGACGAAACTCCGTGCGCGAAGAAAATATTTTCAACGCTGGCGCGCCGCGCTTATCGCAGGCCGGTCACAGACGCGGACCTGAAGCCCTTGCTCAGTTTTTTTGAGACAGGCAGGCGCAACGGAAGCTTCGAATCCGGCGTGGAGAGCGGACTGCGGCGAATGCTGGTGGCGCCTGACTTCCTGTTTCGCGTGGAGCGCGATCCGGCCGGCGCCGCGCCTGGCAGCATCTACCACTTGAACGATTTCGAACTGGCGTCGCGGCTGTCGTTCTTCTTGTGGAGCAGCCTGCCCGACGATCAGCTCCTGGACCTGGCGGATCGCGGCAAGCTGCAAGATCCGGTGGTTTTCGAACAGCAAGTGCGGCGGATGCTGGCTGATCGACGGGCGCGGACGCTGGCGTCGAATTTCGCAGGCCAATGGCTGTACCTGAGAAATTTGTCCAGGGTGCAGCCCGATCCCGATGCTTTCCCGGAATTTGACGAGAACCTCCGGCAGGCGTTCCAGCGCGAAACCGAACTGCTGCTGGAGGCGATTGTCCGCGAGGATCGCAGCATTGTGGATTTACTGAACGCCAACTTCACGTATTTGAACGAGCGGCTGGCGCGGCATTATCAGATCGCGGATGTGCATGGGTCGAACTTCCGGCGCGTGAGTCTGACCGATCCCGACCGTTTTGGACTGCTGGGCCAAGGCAGCATATTGACGGTCACGTCGTATCCGACTCGCACGTCGCCAGTGTTGCGCGGCAAGTGGATTTTAGAGAATCTGCTGGGAACGCCGCCGCCTCCGCCGCCCGCCAATGTGCCGGATCTGAAGGATCACGCCGAAGACGGCCGCGCGCTCTCGCTACGGGAGCAGATGGAAAAACATCGCGCCGATGCGACCTGCGCGGGGTGCCATGCGCGCATGGATCCGCTTGGATTTGCACTGGAGAATTACGACGGTGTAGGCAAACGCCGCGCCTCGGACGCCAATGGCGTGCTGGATACATCCGGGTCACTACCCGACGGAACCAGGTTTGAGGGGCCGGGCGGGTTGCGCGATCTGCTGCTCGGCCGCCGCGATCAGTTTGTCGAAACCGTTGCCGAGAAACTGCTCACGTATGCGCTGGGCCGTGGCCTGGAGTATTACGATCAGCCGGCCGTGCGTGCTATAACACGGTCAGCGGCCAAAGACGATTACCGTATATCCAGCGTTATTGTTGCAATCACGAAGAGCGCACCGTTCCAGATGCGGAGGTCAAAAGATCAATGATCGTTACCAAAAAAGCCTTGGCGCGACGCACGTTCCTGCGAGGGGTGGGCACGGCACTAGCGCTTCCCTTATTGGATGCGATGGTTCCGGCGTTCGCGGCTACGCGCAACACTCCGGCCGAACGGCGCCAATAGGCTCAGCTTCGTGTACGTGCCGAACGGCGTGATTATGGACCGCTGGACGCCGGCCGGCGAAGGCGCTGCTTTTGAATTGACGCCGACCTTGCAGGCGCTGGCCCCGGTTCGCGATCGCGTTCTGGTTTTATCCGGATTGGCGCAAGGCAACGGCCGCCCGTTGGGCGATGGCCCGGGCGATCATGCGCGAGCGGGCGCTACGTTCCTTACCGGGGTTCATCCCCGAAAGACCGAGGGCGTAGATATTCGGTCGGGAATTTCCGCCGATCAGATAGCGGCGCGCGAGTTCGGCAGGAAGACGCAGCTGGCATCGCTGGAATTGACGTTGGAAGCGCCGGGCTTGATCGGCAATTGCGATTCCGGCTATAGCTGCGCATACACGAACACGATCTCGTGGCGCACGCCCACCATTCCGATGCCAATGGAAGCTAATCCACGCGCGGTCTTTGAGCGGCTGTTTGGAGACGGGGACAGTACCGATCCGGCAGTGCGGCTGGCGCGTATTCGCGAAGATCGCAGCATTCTGGACTCGGTGACTAGCGAAATCGCGAGCATGCAGCCGGGATTGGGAGCGCGCGACCGCGGCAAGCTCAACGATTATCTGGAAGCCGTGCGCGACATCGAGCGGCGCATCCAACTCGCCGAGCAACAGAGCAACGCGTTGAAGCTGCCGGTGCTGGGGCGTCCCATGGGAATTCCAGACGCATTCGAAGACCACGCCAAGTTGATGTTCGATCTGCAAGTGATCGCGTTCCAGGCCGATTTGACGCGTGTGACCTCTATCATGCTGGGCCGCGAGGGGAGCAATCGAACCTATCGCGCGATCGGGGTGCCCGATCCTCATCATGGGATCTCGCATCATCAGGGCGATAGCGTGAAGATCGATAAGCTAGCGAAGATTAACGCTCATCACGTCGAGATGTTTGCATATTTTCTGGAGAAGCTTCGCTCGACCCAAGACGGCGATGCGAATTTGCTGGACCGATCGGTGCTGGTCTATGGAAGCAGCCTGAGCGACGGCAACATGCACACTCACGAGGATCTGCCGATTCTGTTGGCGGGCGGCGCATCGGGGCGGATCAAAGGCGGGCGCCATCTCCGGTATCAGAAGGAAACGCCGATGACGAATCTGTTGCTGACCGTGCTCGATCGCGTGGGCGTGCCGGAAGAGCACATCGGCGACAGCACCGGCAAGCTGGAGCACCTGACCGACGTATAAGCCGGTCGTCTATAGATTAGGGCGGCGGGTGTGCCAATCGGTGGCTTGCTGATAAGCGTACGCGGCGGCCAGGACGCGCGGCTCGCCAAAGGCCGGGCCTACGATTTGAAGCCCGATGGGCAACGAGTCCCGAGAAAATCCACAGGGAATTGAAATGGCGGGCGTGCCGAACTGGTTGAAGGCTGCCGTATTGCTGGGCGGTCGTTTGTAGCTTTCGTCCACAGTAGCTGCGATGGTCGGCGCGACGGCGCGTTTGGTGGGCATGATCAAAATGTCGACCTGTTCGAAGATCCGGCGGATGTCCCTGCGGCACTCGCGAATGCGCTTCAGCGTTTCCACATAGTTGACAGCCGTTACTTTTTCGAGCTCTTGCAGGTGCCGGCGCGACCAAGGATGGTAGAGTTCCGGCGTCTTGTGAAAGAAAGGCGCCTGATAGTGCAGAAGCTCGACGTCATAGCTGCCGTTGGGGACAAGTTCGAACCTGGGGAGAACGATGTCGCGCGTCTCGCGGAACTTCGGGCGAAGTACCTGGATGGCATTTTCCACGGCGGCGGTAACTTCGGGCTGGAGGCCGTCGAAGAAATAATCGCGGGCGATGCCGAGACGTAGCTTCGAGAGCGGAGCGTGGAGCGACGCGGCATAGTCCGGCACGGGAGCGTCGGAAGTGATGGAGTCGGCCGCATCGAAGCCTGCCAATACCTGCAGCATCAGGGCGGCATCCTCGACGGAGCGAGTCATGGGGCCGATGGTATCCGCACAATAGGCTGATGGAACGACACCGCGAGTACTGACGCGTCCATAGCTGGTTTTGAATCCGGTGATGCCGCAGAATGACGCGGGAATGCGAACCGATCCACCATCGTCAGAGCCAACGGAGGCGTAGCACAGGCCGGCCGCCAGAGCCGCCGCCGAACCAGCGGAAGATCCTCCGGTGATGCGCTCCAGGTTCCATGGATTGTGAACAGGACCGAAATAGCTGGTGGTACCGGTGCCTTCGAACGCCCACTCGTCGAGGTTGAGTTTGCCAAGAAAAACGGGTCCGGCTGCTTTCAGGCGGGTGACGATCTCGGCATCCTGAGTTGGAACACGATCCAGAAAAATCTGACTGGCGGCGGTGGTTCGAATTCCGGCTGTATCGATATTGTCTTTGAGCGCGATGGGGACGCCGAACAACGGATTCAGGCCCTTCGGACTGCCGGCACGTTTCTCATCACATGCGCGAGCCTGGGCGAGGGCCGCATCCGCGGTGACAGTGATAAAGCTGTTGAGTTTGGGGTCGAGCTTCTTAATACGCGCGAGACATAACTTCGTCAGTTCTTCAGAAGAGATGGAGCGGCGCTGGAGAGCCGCGGCGGCTTCAGTGAGAGTCCAGAATTCCGGCGAGTTGGTGGACGGTGCGGCTGCCAGGAGGCTGGCGGCGGATGCGCTGATGCCAGCGAGTAGATTGCGGCGCGAAATCGGGAGGCCCTGGAGAAGGTCCATGGCGGTAGTATAAACTCTCGGTAGGTTCCGAAGAGAGCATGGTGAACAATTTCAGAAAAATCGCCTGCGTGGCGCTGTGGGCAATCGGCGGCGCACGCGGAGCAAGCACGCCCGAGATCACGCTCGAAATCAAGGATTACGCGAGCTTCCCGATGACCGGCGCGATGGATGGAAAAGGGCAAAATGCGGGTCTGCTGGCGCGGGTCAACTTCTTGCGGGAAGAGCCGGGCGGCGCGAAGAAGCGATTCTTCGTCAATGATCTGAATGGGCCCTTATATATCCTCGACAAGGACACCAGGAAGCTCACGACGTATTTGAATTTTAACGGCCGCGACGGCCAGCCTGGCTTGTTCCACAAGTTGACGTTCGAAAACGGCTTTGCCAATGGTTTTATCGATTTCACCTTTGATCCCGACTATGCGCATAACGGCAAGTTCTACACCATCCACCTGGAAGATCCCCAACTCGCCGGTTCAACTTTGCCTGATAACACCAATTTTCCGGGCTTGAAAACTATCGGCTACACCGTTACGCCGGCTATCCATACTCCGGGCCCCATCCAGCGGGAAGCGGTGGTGATTGAATGGACAGACTCGAACATCTCCAATTCCACGTTTGAAGGCAGCGCCCGCGAGTTGATGCGCGTGCAATTCAACACCCGCATTCATCCCATGGGCGACCTGATCTTCAACCCCACAGCCAAACCGGGCGATGCAGATTGGCGGGTGATGTACATTGGGTGCGGAGACGGCGGATCGGGTGAGTCGCTGGATAGCGCGATGCGGCAGAATCCACAGCGGCTCGACAACCTGGTGGGGAAAATCCTGCGAATCGTGCCAGATCTGGGAGAACATCAGAGCACCAGCAGCGTGAGCGAGAATGGCCGCTATCGCATTCCCAACGACAATCCTTTCGCGACGACGGCCGGGGCCCGCAAAGAAATCTGGGCGTATGGCCTGCGCAATCCGAACCGGCTGAGTTGGGCGGTTGATGCCGCGAATCCGGGCCGCAGCAACCTTATTGCCGACGTGGTTGGATTGCACACCTGGGAGACCGTGGTCATCGTTCACAAGGGCGCGAATTACGGCTACTCGCTGAGGGAAGGCAATCAGCAGCTCGATTCGCACAACAAAATAAGCAAGCTGCCGGAGGTCGATAAGATTCCTGTTCAGATTGGTGAGACGGCCAGCGGCGACATGGTTGTTCCCGCCTATCCAGTGGTGGAATATGCTCATGTGAAGGGCGGCGGGGACGCCGTTTCGAGCGGCTACGTATACGATGGCAAGGCCATTCCGGCTCTGCGAGGCAAATATATTTTCGGCGATATCTCAACCGGCAACATCTGGTATGTGGACTACAACGAAATGCTGGCAGCCGATGACGGGGATCCGAATACCATGGCCCAGATGCATCCGCTGCGGATACTTTGGGATACACCGACGGGCGGCAAGGAGCTTTACAACAGCATGGCGCCGATTACGGAAGCCGCATACCACGCTCGCGGCGGAAAAGCGTCGGGTTTGCCAGGCGGAGCTGCGGTGTCGGGCGGCCGATCCGATATCCATTTTTGTGTGGATGCAGATGGCGAGCTGTACATATTAAGCAAGAGCGATGGCGTACTCCGCGCCGTGGTGGCGGCGACAAGCAACTGATTGTTGGCTACAACCCGAGCAATTTAGCGGGGTTCACTTTGGCCATCTGGTCAATTTCGCTTTCGGAGAAGCCCTGACCCTTGAGGTATTGGTAAAGCATCAGCAATCCGTCGGGGTGCAGCGGATTGGCAGCCTGGCCGAGATCGCTGGAGAGAACACAGAATTCCGGACCGACTTGCCGAATGGCGGGCACATATTGCTTGGCTGCGTCCGATCCGGGCCGCACCCAAACGAATTCGAGATAGGCGCCCAATTTCGCCGCTTCCTGCATTTGGGGGATCGACATGCCGACGATCGGACTCATGGCATGGGTCACCAGAATATGTTGGACGCCTTGGCGCTTAGCCTCCCGGATTAGCAGCAGAGCTTCATCCGGCGAGGAATGACCGGTCTCGAGCACAAGATTGTGTTTGGCGATGATGGCGATGACCTGCACGGCCTCCGGCACCAGTTGGCCATCTTTAGCGACGCGGGCGAAGGGCCGCTGCTGACGGGAGGAAGTGACCTGGTGCTCGGAATCATAAGTGGGCATCCAGACCACGCGGCCATAGCCGCCCTTGACCTTGGACATCCACTCCACCGCAGCCGGGTTCACGCCGCCGACCGTCAAATCGAGCGAGATACCGCCGAAGATTTCGATGCCGGGCACTTCTTTGCGAACCAGGTAAGCCAGCGACGCGGTCGGCTCATAGTGATTCTTCAAAACGAGGGCGCGCATCCCCCGGTTTTTCGCCAGACGGGCCAGATCGATGGCGTCGATCGAGCGAGGCACGCCATCGGGATCGGAGTGGGCGTGCATGTCGATGGCTCCGGTCAGGCTTTGCGCGGTTGATGGCAGGGCCAGCAGGCACAGGGTAGCGGAAATAATCCACGGGCTTCTCATCGCGTTGACTATTCTATCTCCCGACGTCACTGAGATGGCTGCATTGATATCGTAAAGCCTGGGACATCTATGATGGGTCGGCTTTGAACGACAACCCGCTCAAGAACCTGACGGCCGACGGTAGACTGCTCTTCCTCACGAGATTCACGCGCTTGTTCGCATACGGCGCGTTGTCCGTGGTCCTGGTCCTCTACCTCACGCAGCTTGGACTGAGCGAGTCACAAACGGGTTTGCTGCTGACCTTGACACTGGTCGGCGATACGTTCGTCTCCCTCTTCCTGACTACTCGAGCCGACCGGATCGGGCGGCGGCGTATGTTGATCGCCGGCGCATTTCTGATGGCAGGCGCGGGTTTGATGTTCGCGGTCACCGGGAACTTTTTGGCGTTGATCATCGCGGGCACGATTGGAGTGATCAGCCCGAGCGGTAACGAAGTGGGACCATTTCTCTCGATCGAGCAGGCTGCGCTGTCGCATGTAGTGCCCAGCCGGTCGAGGACCGCTGCGTTCGCCTGGTACACACTGGCAGGATCATTTGCGACCGCCATCGGATCGTTATTCGGAGGAATTCTTCCCGAGGCGCTGCAGCGGGCCGCGATCGCTCCGCTGGGAGGCTACCGCGCCGTAGTGGTTCTCTATGCCGCTCTGGGTATTCTTCTAGCTTTATTCTTCTTCCGTCTTTCACCGGCGACCGAGGTGCGCACGCCTGAGGAAAACGCTGGTGCTGCCGACGCGAGCAGTTTGGGCCTGGGTCGCTCGCGGGCCGTGGTTTTGAAACTCTCTGGCTTGTTTGCGATCGACTCCTTTGGAGGCGGCTTCGTGGCGCAGAGCTTTGCCGCGTACTGGTTCTATCTCAAATTCCACCTGAACCCAGGCTCGCTGGGCGCGATTTTTTTCGGCGCCAATGTCTTTGCCGGAATTTCCGCATTGCTGGCGTCCCGCTTGGCGCAGCGATTCGGGCTGGTAAAGACCATGGTCTTCACGCATCTTCCGTCGAACATATTGCTTATCCTTATTCCGCTAATGCCGAATCTACCGCTGGCCATTGCGGTCCTGCTGCTACGCTTCAGCATCAGTCAGATGGATGTTCCAACCAGGCAATCGTATACGATGGCGATCGTACGTCCGGAGGAACGGTCGGCCGCTGCCGGCGTGACGGGCGTGGCCCGGACCATAGGCGCTTCCATGGCGCCGGTATTTGTGGGATTGATGTTCGCGCGCCCTGCTCTGATCAGTCTGCCGTTCTTCACGGCCGGGACTCTCAAGATCGTATATGACGTCTTGCTCTACAGAGGATTTTCACGTTTGCGGCCGCCCGAGGAAGCGGGGTGAGCAGCAATCGGCTTATGACTATTTGCGGGATTTAGGCACGAACTTCTGAACCCTTTTGCCGTCGCCTGTCTCGGATATGTAAACGTTGTTTTTAGAATCGACGGCGATGGAGTGTGCATTCCGGAATTGTCCCGCGCCTTGCCCTGGCCCGCCGAAAGATCCAACGAGCTCGAGCGTATCCCGCTGCAGAAGACGGATTTTTTGGTTCGTTCCATCCACCAGGTACATATACTTCTGGTCCGGCGTGAAGGCCAAATCAAAAGCTGTCCCGATGCCCATGGTCTTGGGCTCGACCATCTTCTCTTTCACGAAGGTCCCATCTTTCTTGAAAATCTGAACCCGGTCGCCATTCCGGTCGCAAACATAAAGGAGACCATCATTGCCTTCCACCACACAATGGACCCCGGCTGAAAACACCTTGGAAGGCGGCCCATTGGGATCGTGGTTGGGCGGGGGAAGTGCGCCCGGCTTTTGCCCGTAAGCGCCCCACAGGCGTTTGAATTTTCCGGTTTCCGAATCGAAGACAATCACCCGGCTCGCGCCGCCGTCACCGTCCGCGACAAAAAGCTCGTTGGCTTTCAGATCGACAAACATGTCGGCGGGCTGCCTTCCCAAGACTTTCGTATTGTCGTTGGCGAAGGTTTGTCCGGCAGGCAGATTTTCTCCGATCTGCATTAGAAATTTGCCGTCGTTGGTGAACTTCAAGATGCGGCCAAAGTCCTGGCCGGCGACTCCGCTCACCCACACGTTGCCGTTGCCATCCACATACAGGCCATGTTCGGTAGACGGCCATTCGTATCCGGCTCCAGAGCCTCCCCAAGCGCGGACAACTTTGCCGTTGGGATCGAACTCAATCACGGGAGGCGCCGGGATGCAGCATTCCGCGCCCGGTGGATTCGCCGCCGCCAGTTTTTGATCCGCCGCGACCGAGCCAGGGCGATGGATAAGGAAAACATGATCCTGAGCCCCTATCGCCAGGCCGCTCACTTGACCGATGGTCCATTTGTTGGGCAACTGCGCCGGCCAATTCGGATCGACCTGAAACGCCGGGATGCCAGGGGCACTGGCCGCGTTCGCGAGTAACGCCGCACCTAAGCCGGCAACCAGGCAATATGCTCGCACGGTGCTGCGTAGCCATACTTTCGATGGAATCCCGAGCTGTTTCATTTGATCCTTTCTGTTCTTCTTCTTTCTGAAACTCAATCGTGGTGCGATCAATCGAGTATATGCATGGATTAGCGCTCCGCGCTCCGGCCGACCTCGGACGCCGGCGGCTTACAATAACACTTTGAACCTCGTCCATCTTTTCGACCTTTCCCTTGTCGGCCGCCGGGACTCCCCCGCCCTCGAATATCAAGGCATTACTTACAGCTTCGGCGACATCGACGCACGCACCAATCGCCTCGCCCAGTTGCTGGCGCGGCGCGGCCTCCATTCCGGCGACCGCCTGTGCGTCTATCTCGCCAACTCGATCGAGATGATCGATCTTTACCTGGCCTGCGTCAAGCTCGGCGTGATTTTCGTCCCCATCAACATCCTTTATCGCGACCGCGAGATTTCTCATATCCTCAGCGATGCCGATCCTGCCGCCGTCGTCTCGACTGCCGAATTCGCCAGCCCGGTTCCCATTTGGAATCCCGCCGATCTCACTCGTGAAGCCTCCGCGCTCCCTAACGAACGCCCGAATGTTTCGCTGGATGGCGACGCGCCCGCCGGTATCATCTATACCTCCGGAACCACGGGCACTTCCAAAGGAGCGGTGCTCACGCATAACAATTTCGCCGCCAACGCATTGAATCTGACTGCGTGTTGGCAGATCACCAGCGCCGACCGATTCCTGCTGGCGCTGCCGCTCTTCCACGTCCACGGCCTCGGCAACGGCCTACATGTTTGGCTGGTCAGCGGATGCCGGATGCGGCTGCTGGAGCGCTTCGAGCACCAAAAAGCGGCCGCTGAATTTCTCGACTTTAGCCCGACGCTTTTTTTCGGCGTCCCGGCCATTTACGTGCGGCTGCTGGATATGCCCTCTGAACAAGCCCGACAGATCGGCGCGGAAATGCGGCTGTTCGTATCCGGCTCGGCGCCCCTGCCCGCACAAGTCTTCGAAGAGTTCCACACACTTTTCGGCCACACCATCCTCGAACGCTACGGGATGAGCGAGACGATCATGAACATCAGCAATCCCTACATCGGCGAGCGGCGGCCAGGAAGCGTGGGATTCCCGCTGCCAGGGGTTTCCGTGCGACTGCTCGATCCAGAAGGCCGGCCGGTTGCAGATGGCGAAACCGGCGAAGTCTATCTGAAAGGCCCCAATATTTTCCCCGGCTACTGGCGCCGCGACGACGCTACGCTGGCGGCCTTTCGGGATGGCTACTTCCGCACCGGCGATCTCGCCGTTCGATCCTCGGATGGCTACTATACGCTGTGCGGGCGTAAGAGCGATCTCATCATCTCCGGGGGCTTCAACATTTATCCAAGAGAGATCGAGGAGTTTCTCGAAGAACAGGATGGCGTTGCGGAGGCAGCCGTGGCTGCGGCGCCGGACCGTGTTCGCGGCGAAGTTCCGGTCGCCTATATTGTCACCACTCGGCCGGTCGATCCCGCCGATCTGGAAGCCTGCTGCCGCGAAAAACTTGCATCCTTCAAGATCCCGCGCCAATTTATCCTGGTAGACAAGCTTCCCCGCAACGCGCTCGGGAAAGTCCAGAAGCACCTGTTGCCAAAAAACTAGATGCTGGACGTCGGCATATATGAAGACACGGCCGCGGTCTTCGCGGAATACGATCCGCGCGCGCCCGAGATCGCCCAGCTTCTCAAGGACACCATCGAGGCGCGGGAACCGAGGATAACGGTCGATCACATCGGGAGCACTGCCGTGCCGTACTGTCGAGGCAAGGGCGTCATCGATCTCGCGGTGACTTACACGGCCGGCGATCTCGAATTGGCCAAGGCTGCCCTCGACGCGCTGGGCTTCCAGAAGCAGACCGGCCGCGAGCCGTTTCCAGAGACGAGGCCGATGCGAAAAGCCGCTGTTTCCGCACTCGGCGGCAACTTCCGGGTGCACGCGCACGTTATCGAACGCAACGCAGCAGAACATCGAGGACTGCTGGGATTCCGTGACGCTCTCCGCCGCGACCCGGCGCTGCGCAACGCCTACGAGAAAACCAAGGAACAGATTCTCGCCGGGGGCGTTACCGATTCGCTGGACTATTCGAAAGCCAAGGAATCATTTATCGCGGGGCAGGTGGCCCGGCTGCCGTCCCTCTAGAATAAGAATTGGCTCAAGCGACTTCTTCCCGCCAGAGCACCTGGTCGCCCCTGGTTTATACCTGGTTTCGCTGGTTGTGGATCGCCAACGCGGTTTCGAACATCGGCACCTGGATGCAGAACGCCGGCGCGGCCTGGCTGATGGTGACGCTGGCTCCCTCGGCCTTGCTGGTGGCTCTAGTCCAGACAGCCACCAATCTGCCGGTCTTTTTACTCGGCGTTCCGGCCGGCGCGATCGGCGACATCATCGACCGCCGTAAAATTCTGATCGTTTCTCAGGGTCTGATGCTGGCCGCCGCGGGCGTCCTGGGTCTGCTGACAATCACCGGGAAAACCGGCCCCTGGACTCTTCTGTGGCTCACCTTCGCGCTCGGTCTGGGGGCCACGCTCAATGGGCCAGCTTGGTCGGCCATTATGCCGGACCTGGTGCCGATGTCCGAACTGCCGTCGGCGATCGCACTTAACTCAGTAGGCTTCAATCTGGCGCGTGCCATCGGACCCGCCCTGGGTGGACTGGTGGTCGCAGCCGTCGGCGCCGGCGCCGCCTTCATTCTCAACGCCATCTCCTTCGTGGGCGTAATGGTGGTGCTCTATCTTTGGAAGCGTGAGCCGATAACCACGCCGAAATCCACCGAAAGCGTCGGCAACGCCATTTGGGCGGGGATGCGCTATGTCCGCTTCGCTCCGTCGATGCACGCCGTCCTGTTCCGTTCGGGAAGTTTCGTCATCTCGGCCAGTGCTTTATGGTCCCTGCTGCCTCTGGTAGCGAAGAACGAACTGCACAGCGAGAGCACCGGTTTCGGTCTGCTGCTGGGATGTCTGGGGGTCGGCTCGGTCCTCGGCGCACTGATTATCGGACGATTGCGTCAACTGCTTGCGCCCGATCTGATCGCCACTTGTGCGGTAGCGCTCTTCGGCCTGGTGAACCTGGCGCTGGCCTATCTGCAAAATTTCAGCGCGGTGATGCTACTGATGCTGGCGGCCGGCGTCGGCTGGATGTGCACCAACTCGACACTGAGTACTGCCGCGCAGACCTCACTTCCCGCCTGGGTACGTGCGCGCGGGCTGGCCGTGTACCTACTCGTTTTTCAAGGCGCGATGGCGGTCGGCAGCGTTATCTGGGGCGAGGTTGCATCTTATCTGGGACTCCGCACGACCCTCGCTATCGCGGCTGTCACTCTGCTTGCGGCGGCTGCGGCCACCTGCCGTTTGAAGCTTGTCAGTTTTCCTGGAATCGATACGACGCCGTCCTACCATTGGCCCGAACCGCCTCCGCTCTCCGGCTTCCACCCCGAGCATGGCCCCGTGCTGGTGACCGTCGAGTATCTGGTGGAACCGCAGCGGGGCAAAGCATTCGCGCATGCCATGAAGGCCGTGCGGCAGATTCGCAGGCGCGATGGCGCGATTCGCTGGGGTCTTTACGAAGATGCCGCCGAGCCAGGACGGTTTCTGGAGACCTTCGTGGTAGACAGCTGGGCCGAACACTTGCGCCAACACGAGCGCGTGACCGTCTCCGATCGTGAGATGGAAGCGCTGGCTCAGGCGTTTCATCTAGGCCCCGAGCCGCCCAAGATCACGCACTTGATTGCGGCGCGAGAATAATCGAATGAACCGTCCGCTACCTAAGTACCGCGACAATAAGTCCCAACTGGTCCTGCCTCGTCCATAGTTTCACGGGGCGAATGTGCTCTGCACTCAGTGACTTCCAAATATTTCTGGATTGGCGGGTAATGTGCTTAATCATCTGCGAGGATTACCAACGTGGTTACGTCTTGCAAGTTCTGCGATTCGAGAATATCTTTCGGCATGCGGCTGCTGCATGGCCAGTACTGCTCCGGCGAGCACAAAGAGGCCTATTTGGAGGACATGGATCGGCGAGGACTGGAGCGCCTGATGGCGGCACAATCCTACCGGCTTACCGCCTCCCAGCCGTGCACTAAGCCAGTGGAACTCGGACCGCGAATGCAGCAAGAGTTCGTGCACTAACGGCCTAGTTACAAATGTGAGGCGATCTTGCGAGCGATATCGCCGCCGCGACTGCGCGCATCCGGAACCCAGATCAGTTCCAGAGTGATCATGTTGTTTCCCTGTAGCACAAAGAGCGCGTGACCAAAGGACCCGATCATGGCGCGATCGCCGATACCCTGCACCTCCTGAAATCCTGGAACGATGGCCATCGAGGTTCGCAGGGTGGCCCAGTTTGCGGGCTCGAAGCCGCGCTGCACGGTGAATGAAAAGACGCGGCCCTCTTTGTCACCGCCCTGGGGCATGCCTAACGTCTTGATGACGCCTTCCAGTTGGTTGACATCTTTCAAGAGCGCAAGGGGATTGTCAGATTTCGAAGCCGGCTGGTTTTGCGCAGCTTCGGCCTGCTTGCGAGCCTGCTCTATCGCCAATTTACGCAATTGCTCGAAGGCCTCCGGATTGGTGTAATATGCGCAGCCAGGTTCGGAGCCTTCCATGATTTCCTTTGTTTTTTCGATGGCAACGCCCAGCACTTGCTGCAGATCTTCACGCGATAGCAGCGAGCAAGTGTTCCCATGCGCCACCCGCGTCTCGTCCGGGGATCTCACCGCGCCGCCCGTGTAGGACGAGATGGTCGCCATGGCCTTGTTCTTGAGGCGATAGAAACTGTACACGGTTCCAGCAATGCCCGCGCCGAACAGCACCAGGACAATCGCGCAGCCGATCAAGAGTGGCTTTCGCGAACTGGGCTGCTGGGGCGGGGCTGCGGTGACCGGAACCGGGGTTGCGGCAACCGGCGGAGGGGGCAGCGGAGGCGAAGCCGGGGCGGGGGCCGGGGAAGCTTGTAATTTGTGGCCGCAACTGCCACAGAAAGGGCCGGAAACCGGTGAGCCGCAGTTGGTGCAGAAGCTCGGCATGGGTCGATTTTACAAGAGTAAACCGCGCGTTACAACGGAAAAGTGCCTCGGTAAGTTTACTTTACCTCATGGGTGCTGAAATTGCACTTTGAGTGGGCGAAGGAGGACAGAACATGAAAAAAGTACTCTTAGGTTCCTTACTAGCCGGCGGCCTTCTTTTTGCCGCTAAGAATAACGACGTGGATACAACGCGTGTTTCATCGAATGAACGGATAGCACTCGCGTCGCAATCGCCCCGCGTCCACACCGCTCGCATGCGCAGGCATCAGAAGGCGCAGCGCAGAGTGGATCAGGTCGTAAGCGATAAGCGTACGGTCAACGCATTTATTCCGTACGGCAAGTAGGCACATCCTCCAGTAGCAGCACGGTCAGTGGCGGGCATGATCGGGTTCGGCAGGAACGCCGGGCTGATTCGGCCCGCCCTTTTTTTGATCGCCGGTCTCGCATGGTATCGTAATGCAGATATATTTCGGGGAGGCGATTCATGCGAACTCGAAGCCTGCTGCTCCTCATCAATCTGGCTGGGTTTCAGTACCTTCCGGCAGGGACCGACCTTGGTCCAGCCGCTCTGACCGGACAGGTTAGTTCTCAAGCCGAAGGACCATTGGAGGGCGTTTTGGTTAGCGCCAAGGCGGATGGGTCCAACATCACGGTCACCGTAGCAAGCGATCAAAACGGGCGGTATACATTTCCGAGCGCCCGGCTGCTCTCCGGAAAATACTCGCTGCGCATCCGCGCCGCCGGTTACGAATTGGAAAGCCCTGTTGGGGTGGAGGTAAATCGCTTCCAGCCGATCACCGCCGATCTGAAACTCCGCAAAGCAAAGGATCTGTCGTCTCAACTCACCAACGCGGAGTGGATTTCGAGTATGCCGGGCACCGACGATCAGAAATCCTCGTTGCTGAACTGCATTCAATGCCACACGCTGCAGCTCATCGTAAGGTCGCAACACGATCCGGACGAATTCATGCAGGTTCTGGAGCGCATGGGATCGTATGCCAATCAAGCTTTTCCCCTGCATCCCCAGAAACGCCTGGCGGATCGCATGCTGGAGGCTCGCGGCGAGCAGCGCCAGCGGAACCGGCAAGAGCAGGCTCAATATTTGAGCAAGGTCAATCTGAGTGCGGGTACGCCGTGGCCGTATGACCTTAAGACTCTTCCAAGACCCAAGGGCCGCGGTACGCGGATGATCATCACCGAATATGATCTGCCTCGCCGGACAATCGAGCCGCACGATGCCATCCTGGACTCGGAAGGAATGGTTTGGTATTCCAACTTCGGCGAGCAGGATCTGGGAAAGCTGGATCCAAAGACCGGCAAGGTCACCGAGTATCCCGTGCCCGAGTTGAAACCGGGCTCGCCCAAAGGCGCGCTGGGATTGCGGTCCGATCCGGGCGGGAATCTGTGGCTGGGCATGATGTTCCAGGGCGGAATCGCCAGGTTCGATCCGAAGACCGAGAAGTTTCAGACCTGGAGCGCGCCTCCGGATTTCAATAAGGACATGACCCAGATCAATATGGCCAGTCCGGAGCGAAGCACCGTCGACGGTAAGATGTGGACTCAGAACAATGGATTCGCCGTGATCCATCGCGTGGATCTGGCGACCGGACAGATCGAAACCTTCGAGCCGTTCAAAGGCGCCAAGGAAGGCGAGAACCACAATATCTACGACGTGATTCCGGACTCGCACAACAACGCCTATTTCACCGATTTCGCCAATGAGCATATCGGAAGGATCGACGCGAAGACCGGAAAGATTTCGCTGTGGCAGACGCCCACAAAGCATTCAGCGCCCCGGCGCGGGCAAATGGACTCAGAAGACCGGCTGTGGTTTGGCGAATATCGAGCCGGAAAGATCGGCATGTTCGATACCAGGACCGAACGCTTTCAGGAATGGACCCCGCCGACTCCCTGGTCGTCCTGCTATGACGTAGTGCTGGACAAAAACGGCGAAGCATGGACTGGTTCGATGACTACCGATCGCGTCTTACGGCTGAATCCCAAGACCGGGGAATTCACCGAATACATGCTGCCGCGATCCACCAACATCCGCCGGGTGTTTGTGGACAATTCAACCACGCCGGTCACGTTCTGGGTGGGCAGTAATCACGGAGCGTCGATTGTGAAACTGGAGCCGTTGGATTAACCGGGCGGCGGGCGGGACGGATCAGTGAGCCGCTTCCAGGCCTCTGTTTTTATAAGCCGGTGCGACTTTCGGGCTGATGAAAAACTTTACGACTGCACGGCTGGCTTCAGCGTTCTCGGTATTGGCGCTGACGCCGCCGCGAAAGCTGACATAGCTTTGCAATTCCTTCGGCACCGGTCCTAGCAATTCGATGCCCTTGATCGGCAGGATCTCGCTGATCAGTGTCATCACCATTTCGGCGTGGCCATCGGCGACGGCGGTCTGCGGGGTTCCCGGAACGGATTGGAGGATGATCTTAGGCTTAACTTCGTTGGCGATTCCGAGCCGGTCGTAAATCTTCTCGATCAAAACCCGGGCCGCGCCGTCTTTGGCATAGGTGATGGATTTGGCACTCAGCAGCGTCCGCTTAAATGCTTCTGGACTGCTGATATCCGGCTTCGGCGCTCCGGAGCGGATGCCAACGCCTACGCCCACACGTCCCAAATCGACGCGGGAGTCAGCCGGGATTTTTCCTTCTTTGATCAGCTCGTCGGTCACTTCGGTGGTGAGAAGTGCGACATCGAACTGCTCGCCGGCGTCAACCTTCTGCTTGAGCAAAGCGGCGGCGCTGTACTGGATTGCCAGCGGATGTCCGACGGCTTTCTCGCATTGCGACTGCAGGTCCTCCACCACCGCCCTCACTCCGTTGGAAACAAGGACGTGAATCGGCGCTGGCTGGGCAAGCAGCGCAGCAGCTCCGAAAATAGAGGCGGCGACCAAACGTAGCTTCATTTAGCGATCTCCTTTACCGGCGGGGTAGACTCCAACCCGCCCACGAGTATAGCGACACAGGTATACTACTGGCGAGGGCCATAGCTTGCATTTTCTATGTCCGCTTCTCGCCGGTCGACGCGAATCATGCCTGACCACATAACAGATCAACACTTGTCGGATTATAGTGAGGGTCTGTTGCAGGAACCGCGGCTCGGCCAGGTGGAAGAGCATCTGCTCATCTGCGAACGGTGCCGGGCCCGCCTCACCGAGTTCGATAATGAATGGGGTTTGAACGGCTGAGCCTGCTTGTTTGGGCTTACCGACCCTGTTTTTTGCCGCCCGATGCTACGCTAAAAGTAGATGTCTTTATCCGATTCCTTCTTCGGCCAGAAGTTCGGTATTACCGAGCACGATCTGCAGTCCTATCTCGATCGAGGCGCTTTCTGCGGGCGGGGACTACGCCGATCTGTACTTCGAATACCTGGCAACCAGCAGCCTCAGCATCGACGAATCGATCGTCAAGAGCGCGGTACAGGGAGTTTCCCTGGGCGTGGGCGTGCGGGTGATCTCGGGCGAGCGCACCGGCTACGCCTATAGCGACGATCTCAGCCCGGAGAAGATTCGGCAGGGCGGCGCGCGTGGCGGCCTGCATCGCCAAAGGGCCCTCGAAAGTGGACAAGACCGGCTTCGAGGAAGCCAACAAGCGCGATCTTTATCCCGATTCTGCAGGCCCCCAACGAAACCAGCCTGAGCGAGCGCGTGGATCTGGTGAAGCGAGCCGACCTGGCCGCCCGCGCCTATGACTCGCGGATTTTCCAGGTGCAGGCCAGCTACGTCGACAGCCTGCGCCAGGTGCTGGTGGCCAACAGCGACGGTGTGCTGAGTTTCGACCGCCAGCCGATGGCGCGCTTGAGCGTCGGGGTGCTGGCGCGCGCAGGGACCGGCAGCCCGCAGCGGGGTTATGCGGGCGGCGGCGGCCGCGTGGCGCTCGATTTTTTCCGAGACGACAAGACGCCCGGAGCATTTCGCGCGCGAAGCGGCCCGGCAGGCCATCGTGCAACTGGACGCCGTGCCTGCTCCCGCGGGCGAGATGACGGTGGTGCTGGGTCCGGGCTGGCCCGGGATCCTGCTGCATGAAGCGGTGGGCCACGGCCTGGAAGCCGATTTCAACCGCAAGAAAGTCTCGGCCTTCAGCGATCGCATCGGCCAGCAGGTGGCCAGCCCGCTGTGTACCGTGATCGACGACGGCACCATCCGCAACCGCCGCGGATCGCTCAACGTGGACGATGAAGGCGCGCCCACGCAGAAGAACGTCCTGATCGAGAAAGGCGTGCTGCGCGGCTACTTGTTCGACAAGCTATCCAGCCGCTTGCTGCGATCGGGAGCCACCGGCAACGGACGCCGCGAAAGCTATCAGCACATTCCCATGCCGCGCATGACGAATACCTTCATGCTGGCCGGCGAGAGCGATCCCGGCCGAGATCATCCGGTCCACTCCGCGCGGGCTCTATTGCGCCAATTTCGGCGGCGGCCAAGTGGACATCACCAGCGGCAATTTCGTGTTCAGCGCATCGGAGAGCTACTTGATCGAGGACGGCCACATCACGCGGCCGGTCCGCGGCGCCACGTTGATCGGCAACGGCCCGGAAGCGCTCAAATACGTCAGCATGGTCGGCAACGATCTGAAGCTGGACGAAGGCATCGGCATCTGCGGCAAAGAAGGGCAGAGCGTTCCGGTGGGCGTCGGAATTCCGACCATCAAGGTCGATCGCATGACCGTAGGCGGCACCTCCGGATGATCGACGCCGAGCTGGCCTCCAAAGCGGTCCGGCTCGCTCTGGACCGCGGCGCGACCGATGCCGAATGCACGCTTGTCGGAAGGCGAAGAGTTTTCGGCGCAGGTGTTCGCATGCGCTCACTCGAGACGCTGAAGGACGCCGGATCGCGCGGCGCGGGTCTGCGGATCTTGCTTGGGCAGGCAGGTTGGCTCGTCCTATACCTCCGATCTATCCAGCGAAGGCATCCGCAAGCTGGTGGAATCGGCGCTCGAGATCGCGGCCATCTCCACCGAAGATCCTCACGCCGGGCTTGCCCGACCCCTCCGAGCTTGGGTCGCTCTCGGGCGACTTGCAGCTTTACTCAGACGACATCAACCGCATCGACACTGCCGCAGCGGATCGAGCAGGCGCTCCAGACCGAGGAGGCCGCGCTCTCCGCCGACCCGCGCATCACCAATTCCGAAGGCGCGTCGTTCGGCGCCTATAGCGGCGAGCGCGTGTTCGCCAATTCGCGCGGTTTTCTGGGCATCTTACCGGATCAGCAGTTGCTCGCTTGAGCGCGACACCGGTGGCACGCGAAGGCGAATCGATGGAGCGCGATTACTGGTATTCATCACGCGCGCAGTCATGCCAAGCTCGAAAGCCCGGCCGCGATGGGCCGCAGCGCCGCCGAGCGGGCGCTGCGCCGTCTGGGCGCCCGTAAAGTGCCGACCCAGAAAGTTCCCGTGGTCTTCGATCCAGCTCACGGCGCGATCGCTGATCGGCAACATCTTCGAGGCCGTCGAAGGCGACTGCGATCTATCGCAAAGCTTCGTTCCTGGCGGGCAAACTGGGCGAGCGCGTGGCATCCGAAAACGTCACCATCATCGACGACGGCACGATTGCCGGGCCTCTTCGGCACTTCGCCTTTCGACGACGAAGGCGTTCCGACGCGCCGCACCGTAGTGATCGATCGCGGCGTGCTGGAGAGCTATCTTGCTGAATACCTATACTGCCCGCAAGCTGGGCCTTCGCACCACCGGCAACGCGCGCGCGCGGCCTCACCGGGAACGCCGAGCGTCGGGCACGGCAATCTCTTTCTGGAAAAGGGCGAGCGCTCGCCCGAAGAGATCATCCGCGGAATCGGCAAAGGGCTGTACGTCACCGAGCTGATCGGCTCACGGCGTAAACACCGTCACGGGCGATTATTCGCGCGGCGCGGCCGGCCTGTGGATTGAGAACGGCGAGTTCGCGTATCCTGTATCTGAGATCACCATCGCGTCGACTCTGCAGCAGATGCTGATGGATGTCGCAGCCATCGGCTCCGACCTGGAGTTTCGCGGCTCGGTGGCGTCGCCCACGCTGATGATCGGGGAGATGACTGTCAGTGGGCAGTAAGAGCGCAATCTACATTCTGGCCGCCATGTTATTGCTGGGCGGCGCGGTGGCTCTGGTACGTCAATCATCCCACGACTGCCGCCAGCGCCCCGCCGCTCACCCCGGATGCCAAAGCCTACGTTCGAAATCTTCAGTTGAGCGACGTCACCATGAAGGCCACCGAGAGCTACGTTCGGCAAACGGTGACCGAGATCGAGGGCAAGATCACCAACGGCGGCGCTCGCGCAGTCAAGCAGGCGGACGTTTACTGCATCTTCTACAACACGTACGGCGAGGTGGTATTGCGCGAGCGCGTGCCCATCGTCAGTAATCTGGTGAAGCCGGGCGAGTCGCGGTCGTTCCGGCTGCCGTTCGATGAAATTCCAGAGAGCTGGAACAATCAGATGCCGCAGTTGGTGATTGCCGGCATCGAGTTCGGCTAAATGGCGCGCATCCTGGTGGTGGAAGACGACGCGGGACAGTTGGAGGTGCGGCGGCTGATTCTGGAACAGTCCGGCCATGAGGTCGTAACCGCGCAAACCGCCGCAGAGGCGCTGGAGCGGCTCCCAGGCTGCCAGGTGGTGCTCATGGATCTTCAGCTTCCGACAGCGGCGGAGGGGATGGAATTGATTCGTGCCGCGTCGGGCGCTGCACGCGTAGTCGTCCTTTCGGGCGGCGAGTATCATAATATGCCACCGGTGGATGAGTTCCTGACTAAGCCGTGCTCGTCCAAGAAGCTGCTCGAAACGATCGCCCGGTTTTGCCTCTTGTTTATATGCGTGGCAGTATTGCACGGCGCGGCCTTAAACGTTTCTCACAACGGGACCGAAATGGTCGCCGAACTGGATCTTCGCGCGCCCGGCACGGACTGGAGCAAACCCGGAAAAGAAGCGGCGCTCGCAACTGTTTTCGTGGATGGCAAGGCCCAGCAGCAGATCATGCTGTACGCCGGCGGCCGCGAATTCACGTATACGGTTTTCTTAGGCGCGCTCGCGGCGGGTGGCCACGACTTAGACGTCCGCGGCCCAGGCGTCGAGTTTTCGGGGGCGCGCTTTCGCGAAGATTCATCGGACGTAGTGGCGAACGCGCCGGTGTTGTACGCGCGCGCGAACACCATCGGAAAATTCACTGATATTCCCCTCATCGTTTACTGTGAGCGGCTCTCTGATAACGGCGTTCCGTTCCTGCAATACACCGTTATATTCTCGAACGAAGACGGGGGAACTTCAACGCGGGCGCTGATGGCTCGCTGGGGGCGAAGCACAGATGTCGAGTACGTGTATCGGGTCTCATCCGGGCGGGCAACGATCCAAGCCAACGGTCACAAAGAAGTCGAGTTTCACGGGCAACGCGATGGAACGCATCCGCTGCTGATGCCCATCACGGACAACAATATGATCGGCGAGGCCGATGCTCCGACGCCGATCCGCTACCAGATTGCGCCAATTCCAATCGACCTCACCGGGCACTCTCGCGAAGAGGTTATCGATCAACATCCGATCGCCTATGAAGTCATGGCCAAGGAGCTAGTGCGAGAGGCGAAAGTCCGGTCTTTTGGCACAGTGGACGGCGAGAAGGTCAGCGACCCAGTCAACTATTTGTACTTTGAGATAAAGCTGGCGAAGCGGGAGTCGTTCGTGGCGACGCTGGTGCATTTGAAGGGCGATCCACGTTGGTACAGCTCGCACCTGGGCCACACCGATTTCGCGATCCGGACCTGGACCCGCGGCTCGGCCGAAAGTGCCGGCGGATTTGTAAGGACCACGGTCGAACTGCCGCCGGGCACCAGGCCGGAAGAGATCGCCGAGATCGGTTTCGAATGCATTGTTCCCGAAAAAGCCGCGTCCGATTCGGCCTGCCGGGTCGAGGCTGTTACCAAATGCTTTTTCCTGGATCACGATTACCGGCCCGGTTCCAACGTGTGGACATTGCCTGGGCCGCAGGAGATTGCGGCCGGCCAGATATGGACATCCGCGTTAAGGTGATTCCGAAGAGTTCGAAGACCGAGCTGACTGGATATTTGCCGGACGGAACATGGAAGATCAAGGTCGCGGCCGCGCCCGAAAAAGGTAAAGCCAATCGCGCGCTGATGCGATTTCCTCGCGGAGAAGCTGGGCGTGGCGAAGTCGGAATTCGGATCGTCTCGGGGAAACGTCGCAACTCAAACGGATTCACGTGGACGAATGATCGAGCGGTTGCGGCGCACAGACAGAAGCGCGACGCCGGCGGCGAGCGTGGCGAGCGAAATCCACTGCGTGTAGGAAAGCCCGAAATGCAGGCCCTGCTCGTGGAAGCGGAAAAACTCGATCACGAAGCGGGCCGCTGGAATAGAGCGCCAGATACCAGCCCAGGATGGCGCCGGCCGCGTGCGGCTTGCCGATCATGCGAATAAAGGAACAGCGAAGATCAGCGCGTCGGCGAGCGATTCGTAGAGCTGCGTGGGATGCAGCGGAACGCCGAGCGGCACTCCGGTCAGTTCGTATGCCTCCGGATTGCGGAACGTCACGGCCCAGGGCAGATGGCGTCGCACACCCCAGCAGCAGCCCGCCGAAAAGCAGCCGAGCCGGCCGATGGCTTGGCCGAGCGCGATGCCGGGCGCGAAGACATCGCAGGTTCGCAGCATCGGCAGATGGTTGCGCCGCATGTAGAGAATGGCGGTGACGAACGCCACCACGAAACCGCCCTGATAAACGCCGGCGGCCTGCAGCGTGCTCAGCGAAAACAGCGATGCCGGGTCGTTCCAATAGTCTTGGAAATCGAACAGGATCATGAACAGCTTCGCGCCCGCCAGTCCGGCGAGCGCGCAATAGATGGCGAGATTGGTAATCGGCTCGGCAGGCAGGCTGGCGCGCTTGGCGCCAGACGGACGGTGACCCACAGCGCCGCCAGAAACCCGAGGGCCACCAGCGTCCCGTAGGTCGGAATGAAGAAACTACCGATCGATATCAGCTTCGGAAACATGTCATGTACTTCGGCCTCCACTGCTGCGTCTTCCTTTCGGCCTCGCCACATGTCCAGCAGAAGCAGGCAGGCGCCAACGGTGATGGCGCTGTCGGCGACGTTGAAGGCCGGAAAATAATGCTGGCCGCGCATGCACTTCGACGAAATCGGTCACCGTACCGTTGTACAATTCGATCATACAGATTTCCGAACGCGCCGCCCAGGATGAAGCCGAGCGCCGGCCGCATAAGCAACCGATGTCCCGCAGGCTGGCCGGGCGCAGCAGCATGGCTGAGATGGCGACCAGAACGGCGAGCGGAAAATCCGATCAGCAGAACATCGCGCCAGGGCCCGGAAGCATTCGGCGAGCAAGCCGAAGGCGATGCCCGGGTTTTCGGTGTGGACGATGTTGAAAAGCCCGGGAATCACGGCGATGCGTATCGCAAGCCGAGAAATGGCGTCTTGATCGCAGCCCTTGGTGAGGCGATCGAGCAAGACCACGACCGCGACGGCGATCAGAACGGGAACGCGCTGACCATGTCACTCGCCTAGCATTTACTTGATGGCGTCGCTGCAGGCCGCGCACAGCGTCGGGAATTCCGGATCGCTGCCGACATCGTGCGTGTATTTCCAGCAGCGCTCGCACTTGTCGCCCTCGGCGCGCTCGATCTCGACGCGATACGCCGTCGTCCGGTTCCCTGCTCCAATTGCAACCTGCGAGACGATGAACAGCGCCGGGAGATCGGCGGCAGTATTGGCTGAGCAGCGGATAGAGATCGGCGCCGGCTGTTGAGCACGCACTCGCGCTTCGAGCGATTTGCCGATGCGCTTTTCTTCGCGCGCGACTTCAAGCGACTTCAGAACCTGGTCGCGAACCAGCATCAGCTGGTCCCAGTTCGCAAGCCGCTCGCGCTGCTCGATGGTGAATGCCCTGCGGTCAGTTCGTCGGGTTCCGGCAACAGCGCCAGGTGGACGCTTCCGGGCTGCCCGCCGGCTTGCACAGATAGCCCCAGACTTCTTCGGTGGTGAAAGACAAGAAGGGGCGCAAGCAAGCGGACCAGCGCGTAGGCGATGCGATAGATCGCTGTTTGAGCGCTGCGGCGAGCGAGCGACTTGGGCGCCGGCCGTGTAAAGCCGATCTTTGCGATCATCGACCCAAACCGCGCTCAGATCGGTGGTGGCGAAATCGTAAACCGCGCGATAGACTTTGTGGAACGCGATACTCGTCGTACCAGGCGCGGCACTTCGCGACCAGATCTTCGGTCTCTCAGAAGAATCCACTGATCGATTTCCAGCATTTGTCGGCGGGCACGGCGTCGGTCTCCGGATCGAAATCGTTCAGATTGCCCAGCGCGTACTTGAAGAGTGTATTGCGAAATTTGCGTAGGCTTCGCTCAGACGCTGTCAGGATGGTGTCGGAGAGCCGGACGTCTTCGACGAAATCGACCGAAGACACCCACAAGCCGCAGCACGTCGGCGCCGTATTTGGAGATCACTTCCTCGGGCTCGACGCCGATGCCGAGCGATTTGGACATCGCGCGGCCCTTGCTCGTCCAGGGTCCAGCCATTGGTGGCGCACTCGCGATAGGGCGCCGCGCCCTTAGAGCGACGCCGACCAGCAGCGAGCTATGGAACCAGCCGCGATATTGATCGCCGCCTTCCAGATACATGTTGGATGGCCAGGGCAGGCCGTTCTCCGGCGTCAGAACGGCGAGGTGGCTGGAGCCGGAATCGAACCAGACATCGAGAATATCGGTCTCTTTGCGAAATTCGTGCCGCCGCAGCGCGCGCAGGCGACGTCCGGACCCAATCAGTTCGGCGGCCGAGCGATCGTACCAGACGTCGGCGGTGTGCTCGCGCGAAAAGCTCCACCACGCGATCCAGAACCTTGCGATCGGTCATCGGCTCCTGGCAATTCTCGCAATAGAACGCGATGATCGGAACGCCCCAGACGCGCTGGCGCGAGATGCACCAATCGGGCCGCGTGGCGATCATGTTGGACATGCGCTCCTCGCCCCAGGCGGGCATCCACTTCACGTCCTTGATGGCTTTGAGCGTGCGCGCGCGCAGATCGTTGCGCTCCATGCCGACGAACCACTGTTCGGTGGCGCGGAAGATGGTGGAGTTGTGGCAGCGCCAGCAATGCGGATAGCTGTGCTTGATCTTTTCTTCGCCGAGCAGCGCGCCGTGCGATTTCAGAATTTCGATGACGATGGGATTCGCCTGCCAGACCGTCTTGCCGATGATCTCTTCCGGCAGCCGGCCGGCCGCGCCTTCGGCGTGATAAAACTTTCCGGCGGGATCGACCGGGCAATAGACCGGCAGCCCGTACTTCACGCCGACTTCGAAGTCTTCCTGGCCGTGGCCGGGCGCGGTGTGGACCGCGCCCGTGCCCTGCTCGAGCGTCACGTGATCGCCCAGAATGCCGAGCGAATCGCGATCGAGAAACGGATGGCGGAAGATCGCGCCTTCCAGCTTCGCGCCGGGAAAAGCGGCGATCACTTTCGGATCTGTCCCAGCCGAGTTTTTCCGCCGTGACCTTCAGCAATTCGAGCGCGACGATGTAGACGGCGCTCGCCCACTTCGACCGCGACATATTCGAACTTCGGATGATAAGCGATGGCGACGTTGGCCGGGATGGTCCAGGGCGTGGTGGTCCAGATGAGGCCGTAGACTTTGCGGCCGGCGAGCGCGGGATCGATCAGCGCCGGGTCGGAAGTCAGCGCAAACCGCACCCAGATGGACGGGCTGGTGTGATCCTCGTATTCGATTTCGGCTTCGGCCAGCGCGGTGCGATCGTGAATGCACCAGTTCACCGACTTCAGACCTTTGTAGACGTAGCCGCGATCCAGGAAATCGACGAACGCGCCCGCGATCACCGCTTCGTACTGCGGGCTCATGGTGAGATACGGATCCTGCCACGGCCGAGGATGCCCAGGCGGATGAAATCGCTCGCGCTGCAGATCGACGTACTTCGCGGCGTATTTGCGGCACTCGGCGCGGATCTGCGCGGTGGTCATCTGCGCTTTGCGCGGAGCCGAGCTCGCTGTCGACCTTGATCTCGATGGGCAGGCCGTGGCAATCCCAGCCGGGGACGTAGGGCGAATCGTAGCCCTCCATGGTCTTGAGCTTGACGATGAAATCCTTCAGGATTTTGTTGAGCGCGTGGCCGAGATGGATGTTGCCGTTGGCGTAAGGCGGCCCGTCGTGCAGCACATACATGGGGCGGCCGGCGCGCGCGGCGCGAATCTTCGCGTAGAGGTCCTCGGTCTCCCAGCGAAGCCAGCGTCTTCGGCTCCATTTGAGCCAGATTCGCCTTCATCGGGAAATCGGTTCGGGGAAGGTTGACAGTTTTCTTGACGTCCACGCTTGCGGCGCCCATGGGGATACTTTCATCGTACTAGATGTAGTCGGCAGAAGACCGGAGTTAGCGGCTCCGCGCAACAACAAGCCGCGCGAGATAAGACGAGCAAGTTTGCTCCGTTTGCCGTCCCCTACGATTTCATTTCATCATAGAAGTAGCCCGGCTCCCAGATGTCAACCATAACGCCGCCATTGCCGACAGGCAAAGTAAGCCAGACCAGTGTCAGTGTACTCGCGGTAACAGCCACCATCGCGCTGCTCTACTTCGGTCACATCTTTTTTATCACGATGGTTATCGCGATCACCATCGCGTTTCTACTGGACCCGGTGGTCACTGTCTTCGTAAAAATGCGGCTGCCCCGCGCAGTCGCCAGCTTCATTGTCTGCAGCATCACGCTGCTGACGCTGTATCTCATGGGCCTGGGCTTGTACACGGAATTGTCGGGCTTCGCCGAAGAGCTCCCGGTCTATAGCCAGCGCATGAACGATCTGGTGGACAACGTGGCGACGCGAGTGGATCAGGTGGAGAAGCGGACCTACCAGATGCTGGTTCCGAAGCGATTCCAGGAGACGCAGCCCAACCAAGCGGCCCCCGTAACGGCACGGCGGCGGGGATCGAAACAAGCCACGGAGCCCGTTACACCGCCGGCCATTCCGGAAGTACGCATTCATGCCGAGCCGACGCCGCTGGTGACGTACGTGTACGGCTATCTCCGGTCGTTCTATGACGTGCTGCTCATGGCGAGTTTCGTGCCATTCCTGGTCTATTTCATGCTGAGCTGGCGCGACCATATGCGGCGCAGCTTCCTTTATCTGTTCAACAGCGCAGGCCGGCAGGTAGTGGGAAAAAGCTGGGAAGGCGTGGCCGACATGGTGCGAGCGTATGTGATCGGCAACTTTATTCTGGGACTCATGCTTTCCACGCTCAGCTCCCTTTTCTTCGTCGCCATACGCCTGCCCTACTGGCCTCTGGTGGGACCGCTGAGCGGTTTTCTCAGCCTGGTGCCCTATGTCGGGCTACCGCTGGCGATTCTTCCACCCCTGCTGGCGGGCTTGATCGTTCCTTACACACAGCCGGCGATTTACGTCATGATCGCCGTGGTGGTAGCGCTGTTGCATCTGACGGCGCTGAATTTGCTTTATCCGAAAGTGGTGGGCTCGCGCGTCCATTTGAATCCGCTGGTTGTAACGATCGCTCTCATGTTCTGGGGCACTCTATGGGGCGCCATCGGCTTGCTGCTGGCAATTCCTATCACTGCCGCAATCAAAGCCGTCTGCGATAATGTCATCAGCCTGCAAGGATTCGGCAAATTGCTGGGAGATTAACGCACCGGATGAGCAAACAGCTAGCAATATTCTTCGGTGTCGGCGTGGTGGTGATCGCGATTGCTGTAGCCCTGGTTCTTTCTTCCACTAAGGGCTCGCACCTGGTGCTCAACGGCAAGGTCCTGAAAGTCCGAACGGGGGCTTTGAGCGAGGACGACAGCATCGCGGTGATGGACTTACGCATGGAAAATCCATCCAATGTGGCGTTCGTCGTTCGTCAAGTGGAAGTGACGCTCGAGAAGCAGGACGGAAGCATGGCGGATGGTTTGGTGGTCTCGAAAGGAGACCTCAAGCAGTTGTTCCAATTCAACCGCTTTCTGGGCGACCAGTACAACGATTCCTTGACGATTAAAGACCAGGTTGCTCCGCACGCCACCGTTGATCGCATGTTGGCCGCGCGCTTCGAGGTCAAGAAGCAGGATCTGGAAGCCGCAAAAGCCCTGCATATAAGCATTCAGGATATGGACGGCCCGCTGTTTGAGACCACCGCACCGGTGAAGTAGCCCGGCTTTGCGGCGGCTGTTGATACGACCCGGCGCGATCGGCGACTGCATCCTTTCGATGCCTGCGCTCGAGTGCCTCTGCTCGGAATACACCGAGGTTTGGGTGCGTTCGGAAGTTGCGCCGCTGATCCGTTTTGGCGATTGCGTGCGATCCCTGGCCTCGACGGGCATTGATCGGATGGGAATCGGCGGCATTGATCCTCCAGCGGAACTGCTGGCGCGATTGCGGGCGTTTGACTCGATCGTTTCCTGGTATGGGTCGAACCGCGACGAGTTTCGTTCCCAGATGAGCGAACTTGGCGTGCCCATACGGTTCTTGGATGCGCTACCTCCGGCCGGCGAACGCATGCACGCCGCGGACTTCTTCCTCCGGCAAGCAGGCTGCAGCGACGTAGCGGTGCCACGCGTCCTCTGCCCGCCGGCCCCGCCGGGAAAATTCGCTGTCATTCATCCGTTCTCGGGGAGCGCTCGGAAAAACTGGGCTTTGGAGCGCTACCGTGAGCTGGCTCGGCGATTGGAAATGCCCGTCCGCTGGTGCGCCGGCCCCGAGGAACAGCTGGAAGATGCGGTGCACATCGATAATCTGTACGAACTCGGCTGCTGGCTTCAGACGGCTCGCCTGTACGTCGGCAACGATTCCGGCATCACGCATCTGGCTGCGGCGGTGGGAATTCCGGTAGTGGCCATCTTCGGCCCGACCGATCCGGCCGTCTGGGCTCCGCGAGGCGATCGGGTACAGGTGGTGAGCGGCCCGATTGATGAGATCAGTGTAGAGAAGGTCTCTGAGCGCCGCGCGCTCCCTGAATGCTACTTAAGAAGAGGCGCCCGGGCCGGCCTTGAGCATGTCCTCAACGGCACTCCCGACCTGCTCGATAAATTCGTCCAGGGTGGGAGGTTTGTGAATGTATCGTACGGCACCTACCAGCGCCGAGCGGTGTCGATCCTTAGGGGTCTCCGAGGAGGTAAATACACCCAGAGGAACGCCGACGAAACGAGGGATTCGGCGGATGACTCGCAGCACGTCGAAGCCTTCCCGGCGGGGGAGATTCAGATCCACCAGAATGAGATCCGGAACAGGGGCTCCGTCCGCCGACACGGCGCGGATGGCTTCTTCGCCGTCCTGATAGCGAGTGAGCTGGTACGCGATATTGCGTCTTTGCAGCGCCAGTTCAAGCAGGTACACATCTCCGGGATTGTCTTCCACCACGACAATGCTTGCCACGCTCACGTTGGGATGGAGCCCTCCCGCATTCTATTTTTCGCCAGTATTTCTTTCACTTCCAAGCCGATCTTCAGATATTCATCCAGGTCGGGGGGCTTTACAAGGTAGCGAGTGATGTGGAACCGTTCCAATACCGCGCGATCGCGGGGAGCGGATGAAGAGGTGAGAATGACGACAGGCAGCCCGGAAAATGACCCATTCCCGCGCATTTCTGCCACTATTTCCAAACCGCCGTGCTTGGGCAGATTCAAATCGACGATGGCAAGATCGGGCGCGCACATCCCGCCGTGGTTCCCGGCCCCCCGAATAAAACTCAAAGCGTCAGCGCCGTCGTCTATTACGGTCAAGTCACAATCGAGTCCGGCATTCACCAGCGCGCGCCGTAGCAGCTCGACGTCCGCTGGATTGTCCTCTATCACGAGGATGCGAGGCTTCCGCTGGTGGGGCGCTCCGTCCATTAGTTCTCTCCCACGGCTTCGGTGGCACTGGGCAGGGTAAACAAGAAAGTCGCGCCTTGTCCCGGTTGTGACTCCACCCAGATGCGCCCGCCGTATCTTTCCACGATGCGCTGGCAGATGGCCAGCCCCACGCCAGTTCCCGGAATCTTCTTGCCGTGCAGTCTCTTAAACACTTCAAAGATCTGCTGGTGGTAAGCCGAATCAATGCCCATACCGTTGTCCTTAACTGAGAATCGCAGCGTGCTGTTCACTTTCTCGACCGATACGTGGATGCGAGGCGGTTGGTCGCCACGGTATTTTAACGCGTTTCCGATCAAGTTCTGAAACAAAGACTCAAGATGTCCACGATGAGCCCTCAACTTCGGCATGGGACCGACCGTCACCTGAGCCTCGTTTTCGTCAATGGCCGTCTTCAAATTCTCCAAAACGCCATCGATCACCTCGTTGAGATCCACCAGTTCCAGCGGCTCTTCATCGCCCGCCCGGACCTCCGTGTAGGCCAGCAGGTCCGCCAATAATTCACGCATGCGGCGGGTGCCTTCGACTATATTCCCCACAAACATCGAAGCGTCCTTGTCAAACTGTCCAGGATAGCTGCTGATGAGGAGCTGGGAGTACGCGGTGATCATGCGCAAGGGTTCTTGAAGGTCGTGGCTGGCGATAAAGGCAAAACGCTCCAGGTCCTGGTTGGTTAACGCCAAAGTTTCATTGGAGCGTTGAAGATCGGCATTGAGGCGAGCCAAGCGGTCCGCCGCGCGGACCTGCTCGGTAATATCGCGTGAAATGGTGGAAGCGCCGGTGATACGTCCCAGGAGGTCTTGCATCGGTGAAATCGTCAGCGAAACATTCAGGAATTCGCCTGTCTTGGTGCGCCGGACCGTTTGGTAATGCTCGATTCGCGTTCCTCGACGGAGGCGATCCAATATGGAGGACAATTCATCTGACCGGCCGGGTGGAAAGATCGTTAAGATCGACTGCCCGATCATTTCATCGGCGGTAAAGCCGAATATCCGCGCTGCTCCCTTGTTCCAGCTAGTGACGACGCCCGTTAGGTCCTTGCTGAAAATGGCATCGTCGGAAGACTCGACAATGGTGGCCAACAGACGGCTCGTTTCTTCGGCGCGCCGCCGCGCTGTGACATCTCTGAAGACCAGGACGGTTCCCTGAATGGCGCCGGTCTCCCCGCGAATCGGCGCTCCACTATCGGCGATCGGAATCTCTGTTCCATCCCGGGCTATCAGGATTGTGTCATTTGCCAGGCCGACGATGCCGTCCTCGCGCAGAACCTTTGCCAGCGGGCTTTCGACTTTCGCGCGGCTGAATTCGTTGACGATCTGGAACACGTTGTCCAAATGCTTACCGATGACGTCGGCTTCCGCCATGCCCAGCAACCTTTGAGCCACCGGGTTGAGGAAGACCACGTATCCCGCCGCGTCGGTGGATATAACGGCGTCGCCAATGCTGGCCAACGTGGTACGAAGAGAATCCCGCACTGCCTGGGTCAGCCGTAGCGCTGCATCCTGAGCGAGGAGAGCCTTCCGCAGCTCGTCATCCTGGGATTGGATGCGGGTGAGCATCTCATTGAAGCCGTCCGCGAGCCGTCCCAGTTCGTCATCGGATACCTTCTGAGCGCGAATGCCATAGTCGCGGGTCTCGGATATGGCGTGGGTGGCTTGCGCAAGCTGTGAAATGGGCCCCGCTATGATCGCCCGCAGCCTGGATGAGAGCAGGAACGCCACCAGACTGGACACTATCAGGACAAAAACAACCGCCTGGGCATACGCTTGGATATGCTCGGAGATCTCGCCCAAATCGTAGAGCATCACCAGCGTCCCAATGCGGCGCCGGTTTAGCTCGATAGGGCGGCGAATCAGCAGGCCTGTGTTGGTGAAGCGGAGTTCGTCATCAGGGCCCCCGGCCGGACATCCATTGGCTTCTCCCGCGCGCAAATAACTGGCAAACATCGTGCCATTCAAAAGGTAGATACATGCGGCGGCCAGATGGGGGCGGGCCTTTAATGACGCCAGAGTCTCACTGGCGGCCCGCGGATCGTCAAAAGCCAGCGCTGCAGTGCTGTTATCGGCGACTATCTGGGCCAATGCCGAGATGTCGCGCTGCATCGATCCTCTAAAGAGCAAAGTGTCTGAGAGCACCATGCCGCCACCTGCTAGAAAAAGCGCCGCCGCGGTGACCGACATAATGATCACCATCAGCTTCTGCTTGATCGGCAGGTCGCGAAAGGTTCCCATAGCTAAACCGCCGGCTCGGTTCTATTTCTGAACATTTCTGGCCACATTCAAGAGTCGCGAGCTGACCGTGAGCATTGCGTCGCCGGCCGCTTTTTGATTGATGTCGAACCGTACATGACGATCGCTTAGGACGAACGCGATCATTCCGCCGTCATGCAGGAAAGTGTCACCATTTCCCACGGTCAAAACCCCAGGGCCCAGTTCGTTGAGAATCTTGGGAACCTCCTTCTCGGGCCTGGCGACGAATAAAACCTGGCAGCTCTTGGGCGCCGGCGGCTGCCCGATTCTCTGAACGGTAACCATCCGACCGTTCACGTCTTCTCCTTCGACGATCTGGTCGAGCACGCTCCCAAACGGGTCCGCTCCGAGGATGCAGATGGTGAGCGGAGAGCGCCCATCGGTGAATGCCCCGGCCGGCCATTCAATGAACTTGGTGAAGTTCAATAGGAATGCAGCTTTAACCTGATATTCCGAAGGTTGGCCGGCCGCTTGGGCTAAGAGCGGCGCTTGGCAGAGACCCATAAGCAGTCCGAGGAGAAACGCGGGACTTCGCAGCAATCTAGCCACGCCCGCGTCTCCATCTTTGTACGCTGCCGCGGGTCACCTGCTCCATGTTAACTTCGCGTACACACTTCGCCTGATGCCAACCAGCGGGCCGGGATCACCTCCAAATTCCACGTGCCAAGGTTGGAAGAGGTTCTCGCCGACAAACGACAATTCTAATTGCCGGGCAAAGCGCCACGCCAGCCGAGCATCGCCGGTCGAATAGGACGGGAACATGCTGGCCCGGAAGCGCACTCACGTAGCGATACGTGAAATCCAACTGAACCGTTTTCGACAGATCGAATGCGGGTTGAACCGTCACTTGATGCTGCGGGCTGGATCCCATGATGATGGGCCCGGTCCCGATGTCGCCGGAATTCGGTGACTTTTCAAGACTCATATGCAGATAGGAATACGACCCTCGGAGGCGCCAGAAATCGGTCGGGTCTCCATTCCGGAGAAATTTCGACTCCCTTGGTGTTGCCGAGAAGTCCATTGCGGAACTGGGCCGGCAACAGGAGATGCGCGGGGGCCGGTAAGAGTTCAAGGAAGGCCGCTCCCGCGAGGTCCTCGCTAAAGAGATCGTGATAATGGTTATAAAACGATGCCACATCGACATAGATTTTGGAGCCGAGCAGGCGCCTGTAGCCAAGTTCATAGCCATTGAGCTGTTCTATCGCAAAGTACGGGTTGGGATTAAATCGCGCGAAATACGGTGTTCCATTGGCGGTCGTCGTGATGTACCCCAGAAGGCTGAAGTTTTCCTCGGAATCGGAGGGGGTCCGCAATGCATGCGTAAAAGCCGCCCAGACGGTCTGGCGATCGCTCGGCGTCCACAACATTCTGGCGCTCGGCTCCGCTTCGACCCCGCGCGTGAAGTCGGTCCGAAGCACCTTCGACCCGAGAATCAGCGAGAGGCGGCCTTCTACCAGCCCGATCTCATCCTGCACGAACGCAGTCGCTAAGTAGTCTGTTCGCTTGTTGGGAATAAACTGCAGGCCCGAGACGACCACTCTATTGTCCACGGGGTCTGACCCGCACTCCCAGGCCCCACGAAATCTCTTGCCGCCCTGCCAATCGAAGCCGCTGCAGGAAATCGACGTCGAAGGTGTTGCGAACCTCAGCGAAGTTGGCCGCCTGCCGGTCTGGTCCGGTCGTAATAAAACTGCAACTGGATGTCATTGCTGTCGTTGAAAACCCTGCTCCAGCGTCCCAAAATATTGCCGCCGGAAAGCTGCGCATTGGAGTCTATAATTTGCGAATAAGGCGGCGTGTAGCTGGTGGCCCCCACGCTCTTGCCTGCGACTTCCTCGTATAGATCGCCTTGCATTGTGAAGCTGTCTCGGCTTGTTCCTTTTCCAGTCCATGCGAAAACCGCCCTGGACATCGCGCCAATCGTCAAAATTTCTGCCGTCCTGGTGAAATTCCGGGCCGCGGGTGAAGCCCATGCCGTAGATGCGATAGTTAAAGTCCTGGCCGTTGCCGCCTCCATAGCGGAAATTGACGAAGCCTTGCTCCAGGTTTCCTCCGCCTGCCGATACCAGCATTCCCTGAGTATCCTTGGCGCTCTTGGTAATGATATTGATGACGCCATTCACGGCGTTCGGTCCCCAGATCGTTCCGCCGGGCCCACGGATTACCTCGATGCGGTCGATGTCCTCGAGCATCGTGTTTTGAACGTCCCAGTTGGTGCCGGCAAACAGCGGGGTATAAACCGTGCGCCCATCTATCAGGACTAAGACCGAACGGGTCAGATCGCTGCCGAAGCCGCGAATCCCAACCGCCCAATTGTTGCCATCAATACGGGCGACCTCCACGCCAGGAGCCAGCCGCAGCGCAGCCGGTATGGTAGTGACACCTGAACGGCGGATATCCTCGCCGGTGATGACGTAAATTGCGGCGGGGGTCTTAAAAGCTTTAACCGGCTCCTTGGAAGGCGTCGTCACTTCTATCTGCGAAAGCTGCTCGAGACTCAAAGACTTGAGGGCAGCTGGACCGCTTGATGGGGGCGTTCCGGGTTGCGGTTCGTCGCCCCTTGCGACGGGAACGATGCCAGCTAGCAGCACCCACAAAGCGCACACGCCGGCACACAGCCGCGAAGCAATAAGGTGCATTTGTTTCAGGTCCCCTCTCCCAAAACGCGTTTCCGATCAATGCTTGGGAGTGTAGAGAGGGGCGTTATCCTTTGTCAACCTAGGGCTCCTTCCAGGTTTGTTCCGGAAGGCGGCGGTAACCGTCGATAACATATTGACCGGTTACCATCGCGGATGTTATTCTTGTAACCTATAAACGATATTTAGAAGGTTACAAAGGAACAACTCATGAGCCAGATCGAATTTATCGTGGATCAATTGCAGCGCGCTTACGCAGGCGAGGCCTGGCATGGTCCGTCGCTCGAAGAACTATTGACCGGAGTCACGGCCGAGCAGGCTTTGGCGAAGCCGATCGCGGGAGGCCACAGCATCTGGGAATTAACCATGCACATCGGCGCGTGGATGTGCGCCTCCCGCCGCCGTCTCGCGGGCGATCCGGCCAAGCTGACTCCGCAAGAAGATTGGCCGCTGATCGACGGGGGCAGCCCGGCCGCCTGGCGGCAAACAGTGGATGCATTGGAGCAGGAGCACAATCAACTAAGAGAGGCAGTGCGGGCCCTTCCGGCGTTGTCGTTAGAGCATCAGACGCCGGGAAAGGAGTATTCCTTCGCGTTCCTATTACACGGCGTGATTCAACACACCCTCTATCACGCGGGACAGATTGCGCTGGTCAAAAAAGCGCTCTAAGGGGTGTTACCCTCGAAGGCCCGCCATCACGCCACGCATGTACGCCAGGCTCTTCTGCATCCCCAACATCGGATCGCTCTCGTTGATCTCGTACTCCAACATGACGCCGCCGGTGTAATTCATCCGATGTAGCTGCTTGAAGATAGCCACCATCGGCAGCACGCCGTCGCCCACGTCGCACTGGCTTTCCTTCACCTTGGCATCGGCTAGATCCTTCACGTGCATGCTATGCAGCCGCGGGCCGGCTACGCGGATGGATTCCACCACATCGACGCCGGTCCGGGAAGTGTGGCCGCAATCGATACACAATCCCATGCGCGGGTCCATGTTCTTCACTACGTCCAGCACGCTTTGCGGAGTGGGAAATTGCTTGTCCTCCGGTCCATGATTGTGGACGGCGACCTTGATGTTGTATTCCTTGGCGAACTTCTCCATCTTGGGCAGCGTCGCGTGGGTAGGCGCGCACACGACGATCGGCATGCCGGCCAGCTTGGCATATTCGAAGTTTCTCCGGATGTCCTGCTCATCATCCTTGGCGAACGAGATGTTGCCCCCGCCTTCGATGATGAATCCGGCATCTTCGAACTCCTTGCGGCCGGCCTTGATCTCCTCCGGCGACGCATTCATGGCCAGATGAAAGTCCTTGATATTGACGTATTTGACGTTCATCTGCTTGAGCATGGCAATGGCCTGGGCGCGGGAGAATTTGCGCAGCGAATAGGTGGCGATGCCCAGCTTGAACTCGCGTGGATCTTCGGTGGCTGCTCCGAAACCGGTCCGGGAGGCGGCCAGCGCGGCGGCGGAAGCGGCTAGAAACGAGCGACGGGAGGTGCCTGGATGCATGTATCGATTCTATCCCTTTCGCTATACTAAAAGTTGCATTACGGTCATCGCGCCGAGGGTTTCGGTAACCCTCGTAACGCAACTAAGTTTTTTGTACGGGTTTCTTATATCACATGGTAATTCGCCGTTGGGTTATAGGTGTGTTCATCGGGATTCTGTTCGCTGCGAGCGCGCTTTCGCAGCAGTACAACATCGCCACCATTGTCGGCACAGCCGGGAATTTCGGGTTCGCGGGCGACGGCGGCAGTGCGCTTGGGTCGCAGTTGAACTATCCAACCGGGATAGCGGTGGATAAGTCCGGCAGTCTCTACATTGCCGATGGTTTGAATAATCGGGTTCGCAAGGTATCGGGCGGAACAATCAGTACGCTGGCGGGCAACGGCACAGCCGGATTTACGGGTGATAAAGGGTCGGCCACCAGCGCGGAGCTGAACAATCCCACCGGCGTAGCGGTGGATTCCTCGGGCAACGTCTATATCGCAGATTCCGGCAACAACGTAGTTCGCATGGTTGCCAACGGAACCATCACCACGTTCGCGGGGAACAATATCGCCGGCTACTCGGGAGATATGGCACTGGCTACCGGCGCGCAGTTATCCAACCCGGTCGGCGTGGCAGTGGATTCGTCCGGCAATGTCTACATCGCCGACTCCGGCAACAACGTGATTCGCGAGGTTTCCAGCGGCGTGATTAATACGGTAGCGGAGGGCTTCACGCATCCCGACGGAGTGGTCGCCGATGCGTCCGGCAATATCTACGTCGCCGACACGCAGGCCAGGCGCATTGTTCGGTTTTCTAGCGGCGTTTATACGACCATCGCAGGCAATGGCTACGGCCAGTTCAGCGGTGATAATGGCCCTGGCCCTGCAGCGGCCATATACGATCCCATGGGGCTCACGGTGGATCCCGCGGGCAATGTTTACATCGCCGACACTTTTAATTGCCGGATTAGAAAGATCGGTCCTTCTGGAATCATCACCACCATTGCGGGCACCGGAGCTCTTTACTACTCCGGCGATGGCGGCCCAGGCGTCCAAGCGGCCCTTCACTTTCCTCATGGCGTCGCCGTGGATTCATCCGGCAACGTCTATATCACCGATACCTTCAACTCGGTGGTGCGTGAGCTCCAAGGCACGCTTCCGACAGTAGCGACGAATGGCGTGGTCAACGCCGCGAGCTTCGCTCCTCAGATTTCGCCCGGCGCTCTAGCGACCGTGTTTGGAGGAAATTTCGCCCTCTCGAAGGCGGGAGCCTCGACCCCGCTGCCTAGCAGTCTGGCGGGCGTTTCGATCACGGTAAACGGGCAGTCCGCTCCCATTCTTTTCGTCACACCGACGCAGGTGAATTTTCAGGTGCCTTGGGAAACTGCTTTGGGACCCGCCGCAGTTACGGTGGCGGTCAATGGAGGCGGAAGTAATGCGGTAACGGTTCCTGTTCTCGGGGCCGCGCCTGGGCTGTTCTCCTCGAACGGTCAGGCGGTTGTTCAGAATTCGGATTTTTCGCTGAATGAGCCGGGTAATCCCGCTAAAGTGGGCAGCACCATCGTGGCTTATCTGAGCGGCTCCGGTTCTGTCAGCCCGGCGGTGGCTGATGGAGCAGCGACGCCTATAGGTACCCTGGTGTTTTTGAATTCTCAGACCAGCGTCACGATCGGACCCGCGACAGCCCAAGTGGCTTTTGCAGGCTTGGCTCCCGGTTTTGTAGGACTCGTTCAGATGAACATTGTCGTACCCTCCAGCTTGCAGACCGGCAGTTATCCGCTGACGGTTACGATCGGTAGCGAGACCAGCAATCCGGCTACGATCAGCATCACCCAGTGAACCGGCCCAATTATGCCTGACGAATCGAAGTTTCGCGTCTTCAGCCCTCCACAACTTCCCAAGCCGGTAGGATATTCGCATCTGGCTGCAATCAGCGGTGGAACGCTCGTCTACATCGCCGGGCAAGTGGCACTCGACTCGTCCGGAAACATGGTAGGAAAGGGCGATTATCCCGCCCAGCTTCGGCAAGTGTTCGCAAACCTGAATACGGCGCTCGAAGCCGCGGGCGGAAGTTTTAAGAATGTGGTCAAGCTGAACTATTACATCGTGGATACGGTGGAAAGGTCTGAATTTTTCGCCTATCGGGAGGTGCGGGACAAGTACGTCGATACCGCGAATCCCCCAGTGGCTACAGTGGTGATCGTTCGCGGCCTGTTCCTGCCTGAATTCCTGGTTGAGATTGAAGCCATCGCTGTGGTGTAAATGGTTGGTCTCCTCCGGGCGTGAGCCCTAAAGAGAAATTAATGACCGGTAACCCACTCATTTTGAGCTAGACTAGTACCCTTAGAACGTCAGTAAAGTAGGGCTTCTTCCCGCCCAGTGGTATATTTGATTGTCACAGAAATAGTTCATGCCCTTTCAGATTCAACCGGTTAAGGAGTTCCTTGTCCGCCCGGCGCTCCCACCTGCTCTATCCCGGATGAGCGATCTCGCGTATAACCTCCTGTGGAGATGGGATCACAATATCCGTTCGTTGTTCCGGCGGCTCGATCCGGCCCTTTGGAAGAACTGCGGCCACAACCCGGTTCTCATGCTGGGCCGCGTCCCGCAAGCGACGCTGGAACGGGCTGCCGCCGATCCAAGGTTCCTGGCCGCCTACCGCCGCGCCTGTGAGCGCTACAGCAGCTACGTCGAGCGTCCCGAATCCGCCGAAGGCCGTCTGATCGCCTACTTTTCCATGGAGTACGGCATGGTGGAATGCATGCCCATTTACGGAGGGGGCCTGGGCGTGCTCTCCGGCGATCATTTGAAGGCTGCCAGTGACGGGGGAATTCCGCTGGTCGGGGTCGGTCTGTTGTACCAAAAAGGCTACCTGCAGCAGTCGCTCAATCCGGATGGCTGGCAGCAGGAGCGAAATCCGGTCAACGATTTCTATACACTTCCGGTGAAGCCGGTACACGATGAGCAGGACCACGATCTGGTAGTGCAGGTAAAGCTGCCGACTGGAACCGTCTTCATCAAGGTCTGGTGCATCAACGTCGGCCGCGTGAAGCTGTATTTGCTGGATACGAACATCCCCGAGAACGATCATGCCGAGCATCGCGAGATCACGGCGCAGCTATACGGCGGCGACATCATAATGCGAATTCGGCAGGAGATCGTGCTGGGAATCGGCGGCCTGCGCGCACTACATCGTCTCGGACTGAAGCCTACCGTCTGGCACATGAACGAGGGCCATTCAGCTTTCCTCGCCATCGAACGGATGCGCCTTCTGATAGAAGAACAAGGCTTGGGTTTTGACGAGGCCTTCGAAGCCTGCCGATCCAACAATGTTTTCACGACGCACACATCAGTTCCGGCCGGCATCGACCTGTTCGATCCGGGACTGCTGTACGAATATTTCGGCGAGTATTGCCGCGAAAGCGGGATCCCGTTCGACAAGTTTCTTACCTTGGGAAGGTTCCTTTCTGAAAACCACCAGGAACCGTTCTCAATGGCGATCGCGGCCATCAAGACTTCGGCTTTCCGCAATGCAGTGAGCTGCCTGCACCGCCAGGTATCGCAAGAAATGTGGCAGGAGCTATGGCCTAAGCTGCCGGTTTGGGAAGTGCCCATCACTTCAGTCACCAACGGAGTCCATCTATTTACGTGGCTAAACGGCGATCTGGCGCTGCTCTACGATCAGTATCTGCAGCCGGACTGGCGCGAGCGTTATTCCGATCCCAGAATCTGGGATCTGGTGGAGGATATTCCGAGTCAGGAGCTATGGGAAGCGCATCGCCGCCGCAAACGTAACCTGGTGAATTTCGTCCGCGAACGCGTGGTAGCCGCCGCCATGGGCAGGAAGGCTTCCGCTGCCGAACAGCGCCGGCTTTCCGATGTGCTCGAGCCCGACACCTTGACGATTGGTTTCGCGCGCCGGTTTGCAACCTACAAGCGCGCCACGCTCTTGTTCCGCGATGTGGAGCGGCTGAAGCGGCTTTTGACGAACAAAGAGCGTCCGGTGCAAATCGTTATTGCGGGTAAGGCGCATCCTAAGGATCTACCGGGCAAAACGCTTATACGGGAGATCGTGCAACTTTCGCGCAGCCCGGAGATCTCCAAACACATCATCTTTGTGGAGGACTACGGCATCGAAGTGGCGCGCGAGCTGGTCCAGGGCGTCGACTTGTGGCTTAATACGCCTCGCCGCGGTGAGGAAGCCTGCGGCACTAGCGGCATGAAGGCTGGGATAAATGGCGTCCTGAACCTGAGCATTTTGGATGGATGGTTTGACGAAGCCTATGAAATCTCGGGTGGCTGGGCAATCGGGGACCGCGAACCGTATTCCGAGGACCAGGACGAAGTTCATGTTCGCGCCATCTACTCCATATTGGAAAACGAGATTGTGCCGATGTACTACCAGGAGCGCGAAGAAGGCGTTCCGGTAGACTGGATGCGTCGCGTAAAGCAATCGCTGATGCATCTGAGCCCTCAGTTCAACTCCCTGCGAATGGTTGGCGAGTACATGTCGCAGCTCTACGAACCAGCCCATCAAGCTTTCCTGGAGATGTCCAAAGATAGTTTTCAGCCCGCTCGCGGACGCGCGAAATGGAACGAGCAGGTGGAGAAGGTGTGGGATAATGTTAGTTTCCTGGAGATCGGGCCCGCCCCTGACGTGTCCGTTTTGACTGGACGCCCCATTCCTATGCGCGCGGTTGTGAACTTGGCTGGCCTTTCTCCAAAAGATGTGAGGGTAGAGGCTGTAATCGGCCGCGTCGGTTCAAACGGCAACCTGGAAGAAACCCAGGTGATGAGTCTCCCGGCGGTGGAGCAACAGGGCGATGCGTATGTTTTCTCAAAAGAGTTCGTACCCCATCAGACGGGCAGGTTGGGGTACTCGCTTCGAATCAGTCCTAATCATTACGATGATCCTTTGACCCGGCCCTGTAATGCCCGCTTGAAATGGAGTGCCAGTAATTGAAGTTGGACTTAGGTAAATTTACCAATGTTCACCGAACTGTAGTCGAAGCCGGCTAATATTGTGGTTTCCCAATGTTGCGGTTCCAGAATATGGTGGCTTCCTGGATCGTTTCGTGGTACATATGAGTTAGGCGTGAGCGGGATTTTGCTTCACCGAGTAGCCTCGCCGGCTCCGCAGCAATCCTCCGATTGATCCTACAGATTGGCCAGGTAATGAACCTAAGCTGAACACCGCTCGTACAGGGTGTTGCAAACGCCCGATTTCCAGGAGTCAACTCGACACATGGACGACGACCGTAAATATAAACAACGAGGCTACATGGATACCGACAGGGAATCCAGAGACCGCCGACCGTTCGACAACAGACCCAAACCCTCCGGACCGCGCCCGCCTATTGATGTGACTGGGCCACGCCTTCCCCGCCTCTTGCAGAACGTCGTGGCCGCTCGCTGTTTCAACTGCTCCACAGCTCTACAATCGGATGCGGATTGGAAGGGCAAGTGTCCCAAATGCGGCGCCGCGCTGCATTGCTGCAAACAGTGCGCGCACTTCGAGCCTTCCACGCGCTTCCAATGCCTGAAGCCGATTCCCGCTCGCATTCCGGTGAAGGATGCGGCCAACGAGTGCGAGCTGTTCTCGCCTCGCGTGACCGTGGCGCGCGATGCGGCGCCATCCAATAACAATCATTCCAACGCTGTTCAACAAGCGCCCCGGAATCCCACCGACGCCCGCGCCGCCTTCGACAATCTCTTCAAGAAACCTGAGTAGCCGCCTACCGGCCACACCTGCCGCGCATGCTGGTAGCTGAACTATCGAACCCCCGCCGCTTTCGTCTCACCGACGCACCTCACATTCCCGATCCAGGACCGGGCCAGATCCAGGTAGCTGTGAAAGCAGTCGGGATCTGTGGTTCCGACCTGCACTATTTCTCGGATGGCGGCATCGGCGAGGCGCGCTGCGTTTATCCCATGGTCCTTGGCCATGAGCCGGCGGGCGTCGTGCGGAAAATCGGGAGTGGCGTTTCGGGCTGGTCGGCTGGCGATCGAGCCGTGCTTGAGCCTGCACTCTATTGCTACCACTGCGAGTTCTGCATGACGGGTCATCACAATGTCTGCGCAAACCTGCGATTTCTCAGCCAGCCCGATGAGCCGGGATTCTTTCGCGAGTTCGTGAACCTGCCCGCGCACAATCTGCTTCCTTTGCCTCCCCACGTCAGCGATCTCGAAGGCGCGCTGGCGGAGCCACTGGCGGTGGTCGTGCACTCCATGCAATTCGCCGCACCCCGGCCGGGCGACACGGCGGTTGTCTACGGTGCTGGTCCCATTGGACTGCTGACTATCGCTCTGCTGAAGCTATCCGGAGTCACCCGTATCTGGTCCGTCGAACCAGTCGCTCATCGCCGCGATTTGGCCCGCACGCTGGGCGCCCAAGCCGTGGTCGATCCCGCAACCGCGGACCCCGCGCGCGAGATTCTCCGCGACACAGCCAATCGTGGCGTGGACATTGCCATCGATTGCGCCGGCAAAGCGGATAGCATTGATCAGTGCATTCAAGCCGCGCGCCACGCTGGGCGCGTGGTCGTGACCGGCATTCCAACGGACGACTATGTCCGGGTTGCGCTCCACATCCTGCGCCGCAAGGAACTGGCCTTCTACAGCGTGCGCCGCTCCAATCATGATTCTGAAGCCGCCCTGCGGCTGTTGGCGGCCCATTCCAAGCTCTTCGCCCCTATACTTACTCACACGCGACGGCTGACCGAGATTCAGCCGGCATTCGAGATCTGCGAGCAATATGCCGATGGAGTCGGAAAGCTGACCATCACTTTCTAGACGCTAAAGACTCCTGCAATAGCGGCCGAAGTATAATTAGGAGCAGCCATCCATGTTTGTCCGAAAACTGATTCTGCTTTGCCTCAGCATCGCCGTGCTGGCGCCGCTGGTGGCCGCCAAACAGCCCAAGCCCGCTAAGTCCTCGAAGGCGCATGTCGCCCATCCTGGTAAAGCCAAGATCAAAAAAGGTCCCAAGGTCAAATTTGGCAGCTACAAAGTGAAGCAGCAGAAGCACAAGAGTTAGAAGGCTGCTCATAGTTAAGCCTCTTCGAACATAAGCCGTTACAAACGTTTAGGACTCGACCCGGGTCTGGATAAATAAATGCTTGTAACATCCACGTCGCGCTAACAATCCAACCATTGCCAACTCCGGGCTCTGCTTCCGTCAAAGGGCGGAGCACTACGATCTCATGCGACGGTCCACCGAATTCTCTACTTCTTCCCGCCGGTTGCCACTGGCCGCTTTTGTCATCGCAATTGCGGCGTTGTACTTCGCAAAAGAGGTGCTGGTCCCGTTAGCTCTGGCCGTATTACTTGCCTTCCTCCTTACTCCATCTGTAACTCGCCTGGAAAGACTGAAATTGGGCCGGGTGCCAGCCGTGATCGCGGTGCTGATCGTCTCGCTGTCATTAGTGGGTGGAGTCGGATGGATCGTCGGCAACCAATTAATCGACATCGTAAATGAGCTGCCGAACTACACGAACAACATCCGCACCAAAATGGAGTCCTTCCATGGACCGCGCGGAGGCAGTCTCGCCAAGGCGACCGATAACGTCCAGAAGTTGACGAAAGAATTGTCGAAGCCTCCGGATACGCCGGTGGCCCCGCCGGAGCCGCAGCGACCCGTTGCAACCCGGCCTCCGAAATCAGCCGCGCCGCTGCCTTCAAGCGACCGTCCCGTGCGAGTGGAGCTCACCGAACCGACGCCCAGCCCGCTGCAATCTTTGCGAATACTGCTTCGTCCATTGATTGCGCCTATCAGCACCGCCGTGATCGTCCTGGTTTTCACAGCCGTGATGTTGATCAAGCGGGAGGATCTGCGGAATCGGCTGCTGCGGTTGGTAGGGCAGAGACAACTCAATGTTGCGACTCAGGCCTTCGATGATGCAGCTGAGCGCGTTAGCCGGTATCTGCGCCTGCAATTCATCGTCAACACGACGTTCGGCTCGCTCATGACGATCGGGCTTTATTTTATCGGCGTCCCCAGCGCGATGCTGTGGGGAGTTCTCGCGGGCGTTTTGCGATTTGTTCCCTATCTCGGTCCCATCGTGGGAGGCAGCTTGCCTCTCATCCTGGCGCTGGCGGTCTTCGAGACTTGGTCTCAACCGATTCTGTGCTTATGTCTTTTTCTGACTATTGAGTTGACCGTCGCATACGTTATCGAGCCTTGGCTTTATGGAACACGGATCGGCATTTCATCTCTGGCAATTTTGGTCGCTGCAGCCTTCTGGACCGCCCTATGGGGCCCCATCGGACTGGTGTTGTCCACGCCCCTGACGGTATGTCTGGTCGTACTCGGAAGGTACGTTCCGAACCTGGAGTTTCTGCACGTCATTCTCGGTGACGAACCCGTCCTGTCGCCGGAGGCTCAATTTTACCAGCGTCTCCTGGCTATGGATCAACGAGAAGCTCATTCGGTTATCGATGAATTCTTGAAGGACCGGTCGCTGGTTGAGCTTTATGACGCGGTCATGATTCCTGCTCTGAGCATGGCGGAGGAAGAACGTCATCAGGGAACGCTGGACGAAACCCGGGAGAATTTCCTGATCCAAAGCATCAACGAATTTATTGCTGACCTCGCTGAACACGGTCTCGACCGGCCCGCCAGGAGCGAACTGGCCGAGGGTGGGCCCGAGGAGGGTGGCCTGGGGCAGGATCCGCCTCTGATCGAATTCAAGAAACCCATCGAGTCCCGGCCAGACCTTCGCGTGGCATGCATTCCAGCCTATGACCGCGCGGACGAGAGCACCGCCGCGATGTTGACTCAAATCCTCGAATTGACAGGTTATCCGGCCATGCTGCTTCCGATACCGAATTCGCCCGGGGATGCGTTAGATCTGCTTTCCAGGCAAGAGTGCGACGTGGTGTGTATCTCGGCATTACCGCCATTCGCGCTGCTGCACGTCCGATCTTTGACTAAACAGCTGCGTCGGAGCTTTCCAAAACTAAGGATCCTGGTGGGCTTGTGGAATTTTTCGGGCGGTGGAGTGCAAGCGGAAGAGCGATTGGAAGCCGCGTTTTCCGTGGAAGTGGTGACGACTCTAGAGCAGGCGATGGAACGGATTCAAACGCCCCTCGAATCCAATACCAACACGCCCATCAAGCCGCCCGCGATCGAGTCTATGGATCTGCCGCGAGGCGCCTAACTGGTTCCAGGCTGCGGCGCCGTTCGCACGGCGCCTACAGTGACTGGACTGGAATTATTCCTAGTGGTGGCTCATCAGAAACCACAGAACAATCAGGACACCGGGAACACCGAGAGCCCAGGCTACGAGATATCTCATTGTTGTCTCCTCCCCAAATTTTTAGGACCGAGAGCGCTCGGTTCCACTGATGAATGGGCACGTAAAGGGCCTTTCGGCTTGGGCCTGCAAGCTGGCGTCATTGCACACCTTCAGGATGTAGCGCGCCGATAGATTGGTAACTTTTTCGTGGAGGGAGCTTTCGGAATTACTCTTCTTCCATGAAGTGATATGCGATCATGTGGCACACCACCATGTGCGCGTCTTCGATCCGACCCATGTGCGGTACGGCAACCTGGATATTTAGCTGAGCCAGCGGCCCCAGCCGGCCTCCATCGCGCCCCGTCAATGCGATCGTTTTGCAGCCAATCGAATTGGCGTATTCCATGGCATGCACCACGTTGGGAGAATTGCCCGACCCGCTGATGCACATCACCAGGTCGCCCGGCTGCGCGAAATTCTTCAATTGCTCCTCGAAAACGCAGTCATATCCGACGTCGTTGGAATAAGCCGACAAGGTAGCCGGCGAATCACCCAGCGCCATGATGCGGAAGCGCGTGTCGCGATTGTAGCTGGCGCCTTTTACGATGTCACAGGTGAAATGGGACGCCGTCGAAGCACTGCCTCCGTTCCCGCAAACGAAGATGTGCCTGGCGCTGTCCCGTGCCTCGCGAAACCATTCAATGGCCTGTATCACGCGGGCGGTATCGATTTGATCGATGGCCTCCAGCAACGCCGCCTTGTATTTTTCCGGATAACTCATGCGCGAAAGAAGTCCAGAGCCTTGGACAGATAGTCCTTTAGCTCGCCACGCTTGACCACCGCGTCCAGAAAACCATGTTTCAGCAAGAACTCACTGGTCTGAAAGCCTTCCGGCAGCTTCTGGCGGATGGTCTGCTCGATCACGCGCGGGCCCGCAAAGCCGATGAGCGCCCCCGGTTCGGCAATGTTCAAATCGCCAAGCATAGCGAAACTGGCCGTGACGCCGCCGGTAGTGGGATCAGTTAGCACGCTGATATAGGGAATCCTGGATTCGTCGAGCCGCATCAGGGCGGCCGAGATCTTGGCCAATTGCATTAGGCTAACGGTACCTTCCTGCATCCGCGCGCCTCCGGATGCCGAAATGATGATCAGCGGAATATTCCGTTCCATCGACCGTTCGATGGCGCGTGTGATCGATTCACCCACCGCCGCGCCCATGCTGCCCCCGATGAACCTCAGATCCAGAGCGCAGATGTGGACCCGGCGCCCGTTCATATTTCCCGCCGCTGAGATGATCGCGTCGCGAAGGTGCGTCAGTTGTTGATTGGAAGCCAGGCGCTTCTTGTAAGTTCTCGAATCGACGAACTCCAACGGGTCCGACGATACCAGTTGCGCATCGAACACTTCGAACTGGCCGCCATCGAAGAGCATGGTCAGACGCGCGCGCGCGTCGATCCGATCGTGGTGTCCGCATTTGGGGCAAACTTGCAGGTTATCCTCCAGCGCCTTGCGCCAGATGATCTCGCCGCAGTGCTCACACTTCAGCCACAAGCCTTCGGTCCGGACCTTGCGCTCGCCCTCTTCGGTCTTCAGTGACGTCTTCTCTCGGGTGAACCATGCCATTCAAATTCAGTGTGGCACAGCAGCCGCGAATTCGGTGTGATCGAAGCGGATCAGCTGGTATGGCTCAGGCGGGTCGAACTGGAGGTTAGCGGACCTTCTTAGCGGCCCCACCGACGCCTTCGGTGTAATGCTCCAGATCCTGGTTGCCTTCCAGACAAGCGAATTCCATCTGTTGGTAGTCTTTGTCGTCAGGGCGGCGCTGCCATGTGCCGGCGATCTTCCAGGGGCGCGTATAAATGGTCGAATCTTCGATGGTGGCTTCGTAGCTGACGGCGTTGGAGTCAATGGGTGTGATGCGCTCAACTACATGGATGTTGGGTGTCGTGAAATTACCCACCATGTCAAACCAAGTCCGGCCATTTTGATTCGCGGTGTCGACCACCAGCGTGTCGCCTTCCCAATGGCCCACTGAATCGCCCATGAACATCTTGATGTCGGCGGGGATGTGCGGGCGATTGTCGGTTGGAATGGAGCGGAAAGAATGTGCATACTCGAATAAGATCAGGAAATAACCGGGTGGCTGGACGATCTGAAACCCGAATTGCTGGTAGGCCGAGTGCGGCACGCCGGACATAAAACAATGAGCCTCGGGTTCGTCGTAAACATGGTTCGACCCAAGATCCTTGGCTTTGGCGGCGGCTGCGGGCTGGTAGGGGATTTTGCCCCCGGGCGGATCCACAATGGCGCCTTTGCCGGCGGGGATGCCCGTACGAGCCACCGGATGATCCTCGATGTCGTAGATCGATTGGTTGAAGCGGGGGCCGTAGTAACCCTGCAGATCGGGATGACCGTCGGGAAGCCGCGGAACCGGTCCGCCTTTGACTACCGGCGGCTGGTAATACGGGAAGGTACTGGCCTTGGCCGGCCGCGGGTGGCGGTGCAAGCGCAATGGCGACGAGGAAAGCCAGAACGATGAGCTGCTTTTTCATATCACTTCCCTGCCTTGGCGGCGTCTTCCAGGTACGCGTGGCACTCATATTCCAGCAGCCGAAAATTTTTTTCCTTGTGGAGCGAAAGCGGCATGCTGATCTTCCAGGGCCTGGTGAACACCTTAGGATCTTCGACGGTCGCTTCGTAACTCGGAGTGTCGGGCCCGGTGCGCGTGTACCGCTCCACCACGTGCAAGGCATCGGGGTGATAATTGCCGGCGCGATCGAACCAGGTCTGGTCGTTGAAGTCCGCAACGTCGACCACCAGCGTGTCGCCTTCCCAGTGGCCGCGTGAATCACCGTCATAAAAATCGACACCATCCAGATGCTGGCTCCCGTCCAGATAGATGGTGCGGTCATTGTGGACATATTCGGATGTGATGATCACGAATTTCGGGGTCTGATAAATCTGGAGCGGGAACGGCATGTAAGTGAAGCGCGGGACACCGGGCATAAAGCACTTCGAAACCGGATCGGCGTTAGCGCCGGCTTCAAAGTTCTGCTTCTTTTTCGCGAGAGCCGCGGACTGGTAGGGAATCTTGCCATCGGGAGGGTCGACGATTACGCCCGGGCCGGCCGGGACGCCAGTGGACGCGGTGTGAGCCTCCAGATTGTAGGATGCCGTATTTTGGGCCTGCCAGATGCCTTGCAGGTCAGGTTTGTCCCCCACGTTCGCGGTGCTTTGTAAGTGGACTGCGCGGCCGCGGGTAGCACCGCTATGAAGACGGCCAGAAGCAGATGCTTGCTCATCGGGCTCGAGTTATTGCTTGGGCGGATCAGTGGGCGGAGTGCGAGGCGGAACTGTGTCGGCATTGCCGGCGAACATCTTGCGGCCGTCGGCGGTGGTTACGGTTCTGGTCCACATGGTGGCGGTGCCATCTTTAGCCAGGAAGCCTTCCACGGTGATCTCGTCGCCGGGCTTTAGCGAATCCTTGCGCCAACCGCCCCGGTACAGACCGTTGGGCGGGAGAGCTTCACATTTCCAGCTCACCACTTTGCCGTCGGCGGTAGTGACGTCCATGTAAATCCAGGAGTGCGGATTTACCCAGTCCATCTTGACGAACTTGCCCTTCATGCTTACGGGCTTTTCGGAATCAAACTCGGCCGCGAAGGAGTGATGCGCGAGAACGCGGTAGCGATACCAGGAACAAGGCCAAGCCTGCGGCTGACAAAGCGAACTTAGCTGTCATCGTGTGCTCTCCAGTTGGGACTCATTATAACTCGGGCCGGCCACACGCAGAATACAGCTATTTAAAGGCGGGAGGCGGCTGGAATCCTCCGATTTCTTCGGCCAGCAGTTGCGCGAAGCCGATGGAAGTGGCGTCCTCGAGATATGGCCCGATGATCTGCAGGCCTACCGGCAATCCACTTTTGCTGAGACCGGCCGGAGCGCTGGTGGCAGGACAGCCTGTCAAAGTAGCGGGCGCAATATATGATATGAGACTCCAGAACTTTTGCGAGCCGCCTTCGGGCATGGGGATCCTGCGTTGGTCGACGGGCGTTGTGTCGTGCGGGAACGCGGTGGTGAAGGCTGTGGGCAGCAGAAACACATCGATCGATTCGAAGAATCTCTCCCACAAGGCGCGGTAAGCCAGGCGCTTGCGGTTTTTCCTTTGCCATTCGGCGAAGCTGCTGATCGCGCCTTTCGCGAGGTTATCCGACCGTTTCTCAAAATGAGGGCGAACGTGCCGCTGGCGCTCTGGCGGCATTACGCTGAAGTCGAAAGCGCCCAGCAGGAAGAAATAAGTATCCAGCAACTCCTGGAATTGGAAGCCATCCGGCCAGCCTTCTTTAACGGTAGCCCCGGCTCTCTCACAAGCCCGGACAGCCGCTTCGAGAACCGATTTTGTCTCGGTGGAGACCGGTACCGCCGGGTCTTCGAGCAGGTAGCCGATGCGATAGTCGCGGAGACGTTGGTGGCGAGGCTTTGGAAGAGTCCACTGGAAAGCTTTGGAGTCGGGCGGCTCCGGTCCGGCGAGAATTCGCATCCCTGCTTCCAGATCTTCCGCTGTGCGAGCCATCGGCCCGCAGACAGCAAGTAGCGTAGAAAAGCCCGGATTATCCTGCAGTCCGCCGGGAAGATGCCCGCGGGCGCTCACGATGTCGAGCGTAGGTTTGTGGCCGTAGATTCCACAGAAGGAAGCCGGCGTCCGAATGCTGCCGCCGATATCGGAGCCGATACTGAAGAACGCCAGCCCGGCGGCCAGTGATGCGGCCGAGCCTCCTGACGATCCGCCTGGCGTTCGAGCAAGATCCCAGGGATTGTTGGAGACGCCATAGATTTCGTTGAAGGACTGGCCATCCATGAGAAACTTCGGCACGTTGGTAGCGCCCAGTAGAATAGCTCCGGCATCCTGCAGGCGGCGAACTGCGGTGGAATCGGCGGGCGCCTTCGCGTCCTTGAATTCAGGAACGCCCCAGGTGCAGGGCTGGCCGCGAACTCCGAAGCTCTCTTTCACATTGATCGGGACCCCGTGCAGTGGGCCGGTTGCGCCGTTGCGGGCAAGAGCCTGATCGGCTTGCTCGGCAGCCGCAAGCGCCTGATCGCGCAGTTGATATACGTAGCAGTTGAGCCGGGGCTGGCTGGCGTCGATGCGACGCAGCATGTGCTGCGTTAGCTCGACGGCTGAGATCTTCCGCTCGCGTATGGCTGCGGCGGCGGAAAGCGCGGAGTCGAAATCCGGGATCGAATTCAGTTTTCATAGGGTGTACAAAGAGCCGGCCAAGCTGCGGGCGAATTGCCGCTTGAGATCTGGGTGACGATCGTTTCGCAGCGATCCGCCGGCAGAACAGTTCCAGCAAGCCCGCGGAATTTCGAAATGACTTCGGGCCAGGTCAGCGCGTTCGACGGATCGCCTTTGGGATGGCGAATCATTTTTTCGAAGGCACGGCCGTCTTCGAGGTGGATGTTGACGATGGCCGGCCATTCGGCGGGAAACGTTTTCTCGATTTCAGGATTTTTGCCCATCACAATTTTGTCCAGGAAAGCCCGCACATCACTCGATTGCAGCCTGGCTTGGCTGAACTGTTCCAGGCCGGCAGCACGGTCGATCACCGCGACAGCGGCCCCGTAGGGTATGGAGAACTGCGCTTCGACGACCGAGCGCGGATCGTATTTCTGAGCGCGAGGCTCGACCACCAGGGGCCAGCCAGCTTCGAGAACCGCAACCTCGATCTGCCGAATCTGTTCAGGCCGGAGGTCGTGCTCACCCACCAGAGCGAGGATTGCATCGATAGGCCCTTGCATGTAGCGGCAGCACGCATGGGGTTTGACGCTGGTATGCAGAATTGCGAAAGACTGGCCGAGATCGGCGGTGAGGGTTTCGGGAAGCGGGTTCCGCGTGTAGCCCCTGAGGAATCCGTCGCGACCTTCGAGAATACGGGAGGGCCCACGGAAGCCTTCAGCGGCGAGCATGGAGGTTTGTATGCCGCTTTGAGCGGCGAGCCCGGGGTGCAGACGCTTGGTCCACGCGCCATCAGAGAGGAATTCCAGCGATCCTGCCGCCACGCTGCCGGCGATCCCAACTGCGGAGAGCATCTGGTCGTGCGTTAGGCCGAGCAGTTTCGATGCGGTTACCGCCGCGCCGAAAACACCGCAGGTCGCGGTGGGATGGAAGCCGAGCAGATAGTGCTCCTTCGGCTGAACCGCCATGGCGATGCGGGCAGCCATCTCGTATCCGGCAACCACAGCGGTGAAGAATTGGTCGGAGTGGAGGTCCGGTAATGTCTCTGCTAGCGCGAGGGCAGTGGGGAACATGACAACGCCGAGATGAATGGAACCGGCGTTGTGGGTGTCGTCAAGCTCGATGGCATGAGCCGCAGTGCCGTTGGCAAGGGCGGCATATCCGGCCAAGGTGCGAATGCTTTTCCCGATGACGGTGGAATTGCCTGGGGCGCCGATCCGCTCGATCATACGGTAGACCGGAGCGGAGGATTCGGCACACGATCCGCGGATAGTGACACCCAGATAATCGAGCAATAGGTAGCGCGCGCGATCAAAGACGGTGGCCGGGAGGCCCGAGGGTTCGAGTGCGGCCAGGAAGTCGACCAGGGTGCGTGTGTACGCGGGAGTGTCCGATTTCATTCGGCACTCCGTTTCGGGGCCAGGAATGCACGGCGGAGCACGATGATGCGCTCGCGATTTTGATTGAAGCCTCGGGTTTCGATAGCGATGATGCCACGGTCGGGCTTGCTGGCGGACTCGCGCATGTCTACGACTTCCGATTCGGCGTAAAGTGAATCGCCGGGGAACAACGGCGCTTCGAAGACTACGCTTTCGTATCCGAGATTGGCGATGGTCTTACCGCTGGTGTCAGCGACGCTCATCCCTACGGCCAGGCTGAAGACCAGCGTATCGATGACCGGTCGCCGGCCGAGGAGTTGGCGTCGAGCGAAGTGCTCATCGATGAACAGTGGATTCTGATTCATGGAGAGCAGCGCGAACCAGGTGTTGTCGTGGTCGGTGATCGTTCGGCCGGGCCAGTGCCGGTAGATCGCCCCGACCTGGAATTCGTCATAGTAGCGGCCGAAGGTCATACCCGATATTTTTTCAGCAAGTTGCGGGCGATGATGAGCCGCTGCAGTTCGTTAGTGCCGCCCCCGATGACGACCAGCGGAGCATCGCGATAATACCGCTCCACCGGAAAATCCTTCGAGTAGCCGTTACCGCCCAAAATCCGCATGGCTTCAAACGATACCTCGGCCGCGGTTTCGGTGGCGAACAGCTTCGCCATGCCCGCTTCGAGGTCGCAGCGCTCGCCCCGGTCCTTTTTTTCGGCAGCGGAATAGATCAGCAAACGGGAGGCTTCGATGCGCGTCGCCATGTCGGCTAGCTTGATCTGAATGGTCTGGTGCTCGGCGATCGGTTTGCCAAAAGTAGTCCGCCGCTGGGCATAGCGAATCGCTTCTTCGAAAGCGGCGCGCGCGATTCCGAGGCCGCGTGCGGCAACGTTCAATCTCTCTGCCTCGAGACCGGTCATGACCTGCTTGAAGCCATGGCCCTCAGTGCCGCCGATCAGATTCGCGGCGGGAACGGGAAAATCCTGGAAGTGAAGCTCGCAAGTCTCAACGCTCTTGTAGCCCAGCTTGTCGATATCGCGGCTCACTGTCAGGCCGGGCGCGCCCTTTTCGATCACGAACGCAGTCATGCCGGTATGCGCGGGCTCGGCTTTAGGATCGGTCTTGGCCAGCAGCAGGAACGTGTTTCCGTAGCGGCCGTTGGTAACCCACATCTTGGAGCCATTGATGCGGTAGCCATCGCCGTCGCGGGTGGCGATGGTAGTGATATTTTGCAGATCGGTGCCGGCGTTGGGTTCCGACAGACAGATGCCGCCGCGCCGATCGCCCGAAGCGAGCCCCGGCAAGAACCGCTGTTTCTGCTCCTTCGTTCCGAAACGATTGAGCACGTCGCATAGGACCGAATGAGTCCCTATCACTCCCGCCAGGCCCAGCCACCCGCGGCCCAGTTCCTCGAAGATCATGGCGAACGTGGTGAAATCCGTATCGGCGCCGCCGTATTCCTCGGCTACATTCAATCCGAAGAGACCCATCTTGCGCATCTGTTCGACCAGAGCGTGCGGATACTCGTTACGATGTTCCAGGGCTGAGGCGACCGGCATCACTTCCTTGTCGACGAACTGCCGTACCGTGCTGACGATCAGCTCCTGCTCAGCGGTCAATTTGGCCACGGCGGTTCTCCTTCCGGCCGTTTCGGCACGACGATCTTCCGGCGCAGTGTGAGCACTAGCTCAGCGCGTTGATTGAGACCTTTCGATTCAATCACGATAGTCCCGCGGTCGTTAGGAAGCTCTTCTTTCGCCACAATCGTGGATTCGGCATAAATCGTATCGCCGTGGAAGACTGGCTCGTGGTGTCGAATGGCGGAGTACTCCAGTGTTTCGACGGCTCGGCCGCCCACGTCGGCTTGGCTCATGCCGATCACCAGGCTGATGACCAATGGGCCCTCGACTAAGCGCCGGCCATGCTGCGTCTCGGCGGCGTAATGCTCATCGATGTGCAGCGGATGCTGGTTCATGCTCATCAGGCTGAAGAGCGTGTCATCGAATTCGGTAATGGTGCGGCCGGGCCAATGGCGAAATTGCTGTCCGGTTTCGAGTTCGTCAAAATACCGGCCGTAGCCCACTTAGACCTCCGCGCCGCATGCCCTGCTGCGGATCAGCTCGTCGATCTCGACGTCCGCGTAGCCGGCTTCGCGCAGGATCGCCCGGGCTGTGCTCGCCCAATCGAGGCGGCGGGCCGGCAGGAGCGGCGGGAGTCAGAGAGAGTGCGATCGGCAAACGAGGCAGAAGCGCCGGCTCCTCGCCGCACAGCGCCACTTCGGCGAACGCGTTGAGAGCGGCCAGTTGCGGGTCCTGCAAAACCTGCTCGGCGTTTTGGACGGCATCGTTGGGCACATCGTGTTCGTTGAAGACCACCACCCAGTGCGCGGTGGCTTTGGTCCGCAACAGATCGGAAATCTGGCCCTCTAGACCCGCGCGATTGCGGCAGCGCTCGGCATTGGAAGAATAAGCCGGATCGTCGAGCCAGTCGGTCGCGATTTAGAGCCTTGCATAACCGGCGAAACAGGCGATCGTTCGAAATGCCGATCATGATGGCTCCGTCCGATGTGGCGAACGCACCGTAGGGCGCCACCGAGGCATGCCGCGCTCCTTCCGGCCTGGGATTCACTCCGGTGAACTGGCGATAAAGCAGGTGATAGCACATCAGCATTACGCCGGTCTGCAGTAACGAGGCATCCAGGCGCTGGCCGCGTCCGGAGCGCTGGCGCTCAAACAGAGCGGTCACGACACCGAGCGCCATCCAGACGCCCGCGCCCATGTCGAGAATCGAGACACCGGCGCGCATGGGCGTGTTCTCGTTAACGCCCGTAACGCTCATGATGCCGCTGCGGGCCTGCAGGATCGCATCGTAGCCGGGCTTAGTGTAGTCGGGACCGCGCGCTCCATAAGCGGAGAGCGAAGCATAGATGATATCCGGTTTACGGGCGCGGATAGCCTGCTCGTCGAGACCCAGCTCGGTTGCTTTCCCTCCGCGAAAATTTTCGACGCACACGTCGCAGCTTTCCGCCAGTTTCAGCACCACATCGCGCGCGGCGGGATTCCTGAGGTCGAGCGAAATAGAGCGTTTGCCGCGATTTATGGGAACGAAGTACGACCCCCACGAGCCGCGATGGGGCGGCATGCCGCGGGCATCGTCTCCGCCGTCGATCCGCTCGACCTTGATGATCTCTGCGCCGAGGTCGGCCAGCACCATTGTGGCAGTGGGCCCGGCTACAACGGTGCTCAGGTCCAGAACACGTACGCCTGTCAGTGGAGGGGGCAAAGAGTTGAAGATAGCACGGACCAGGTTACGGAAGCGGCGCACGAGGTCGAGCTACACGACGGTGTCAACCCGGCGCCGCCCCCGCCCCTCGAGGCTCGTCGAGAGCTCCGAGGTTCCTGATTTACCGCGCTACGGCCAACCTTTTGAACGCAGTGGTGTGTTCGCAGATTGCCTTCAACGTCTCCACGACGTCGGAATAGGTTAATTCGCCAATCCTTTCTTCGGCAAACAGCACGATGTCATCCAGACAAAGGATTCCTTCCAGAATTCCTTGGCTGTTGATGACGGGAAGCCTCCGGACTTTTTGCGCAGCCATCGTTTTTAGCGCAATGTGAATATCGTCTTCCGGGGCGGAGTAGAACAGTTTCGGCAGCGTGACATCCTTCGCCAGCGTCTCGGCTGCCTTTGAGTTACGCGTTCCGAGCGCAATGCAAATATCACGATCCGTGATCATTCCGAGCACTCGGCCGTTTTCGACCACTGGAAGCGTGCCACAACCTTGCTTCCAAAGAATTTCCGCGACCGCTGCAAGATTAAGCTTGGAGCTGCAGAACTTGACGTCCTTTACCATGGCGTCTCGAACCTTCATGTTGAGATCCTCCTTCAAATCAGCCCTCCTCGCGGGGGAGTACGACTGACATTAAAGTACTCGCAAGCTGAAGTCCCGAGCGAATCTGGAAGCTTTTCAACACGATAGCTTTCGACCGGCGCGCGGATGACTCTTTTCACGCACCCATAACGCACCCCGGGTGCGCATTTTTGAGGCTGAGGATTAGTTAGACGACGTTCATCAGGCGGCCTCTGCGGACCACCCATTCTTCGCTGGTGAATACCCGTGGGCCGACCTCAATCAGGCGCGGAAGCATGTCGAAGACGGAGCCAGGAGTCCACTTAGTGTTGTGACGCGTGCGAAAACCGCGCTGGTTTAAAGAATCGGCGATCTCAGACAAGGGTTTGTCCTGGACGATCATTTCGAGCATGATCAGCAGGGCCTCCTTTTCCTGGATGTCCTGCTCGAGCTGCAGGCAGTCCTCGGCGATCTTGAGGCCATAGGGCGGGTCTTCCGTGATGTTGGCCGGCTCCGGTTGGGCGCCTTCCACCTGTCGCTCCCAAACCACCACCACCGGCTTCCAGCCTTCGCCGGATTTGCGGTCGATGTAGGCCTGGTTTAGGGAATTGGCTAAAACTTCGCGGATGCGCTCCACTCTGGGCATGGGTAGTCACCTCAATGACCAGAGTTATCGGGCAAATCGATTGCCAGCGCTTTGACGATTGTATTCAGATATTTGGCGAAGGAGCGGTGCGTTGCCGATGTTCATTCCTGGGACTCGATGGACCGGTGCGAGACAGGCCGCGCCGTAGAATAAGAGTAATGCCCATTCAGATCGGTCAGAAACCAGAATCCGGTTTCAACAATCCGCTGGGTTTGCTGAGTGACTGCCATCGACGCATCGAGCAGTTTTTGCAGACCATCGTCAAGGTTTATGAAAGCGCGGATGGCGCATCCATGTTGCCGTTCCAGATTACTGCGCTCGAGCAGGCGCTGGAGTATTTTCGCACCTCGGCCCCTAAACACACGGCCGACGAAGAAATCTCGCTGTTTCCCCGGCTGCGGCGGACGCCCGGCGGGCAAGCCGCTCTGGATTCCATGGCCGCCCTCGAAGTCGATCATGCGGCCGCGAATCGCGATCACGAGCAAGTGGACAGGTTCGCGCGAAAGTGGCTAGAAACGGGCTTCCTGACGAGTCAGGAATTGCGCGAAATGAAGCTGGCGCTCGAACGGCTGTCTGGAATGTACGCTCGTCACATTGCGATCGAGGATCGGGAACTGTTTCCATTGGCAGCGCAAGTTCTTCCGGCAGAGGTGTTGGCGGCGGTGGGGAGTGAAATGGCTGCGCGGCGCGGCGTTTCTGTACTTCGGGAACCTGCGCCACGAGCTATCCTGAAAACATGAGACCAGTTGCGGTTGTTGGCATCGGGAAGACTGCGTTTGGCGCGTTCCCGGATCGCGATCTGCGTTCGCTCGCCGTCGAAGCCGGTCAAAAGGCGTTGGAGAACGCGCGCGCTCAAGGCTCGCAGGTGGAGGCATTCTACCTGGGCAATTTCGCGGGACCGTCATTTGTCGGGCAAAATCATCTGGCGCCGTATGTCGCGGCTGGGATGGGTATAACGGGGATCCCGGCGACGCGATTCGAAGCGGCCTGTGCCTCCAGTGGAGCGGCATTTTTCCATGCTGTGTCGGCGGTCGCGGCCGGGCTGTACGATGTCATCCTGGTCACAGGCGTGGAAAAGATGACCTCGCAGCCGACGCCGAAAGTGACCGAAATACTGGCCGGTGCCGGCGATCTGTGCGGCGAAGTGCGAGCGGGCGCGACTTTTCCGGCCCTGTTTCGCGATGATCGCGCGCCGGCATATGTATCAATACGGCACCACGCGCGAGCAAATGGCCGCGGTGGCGGTGAAGAATCATGCCAATGGCGCGAAGAATCCGCTGGCGCACATGCGCAAGGTAATCACCATGGAGCAGGCGCTGAACGGCAAGCCGATTTCCGAGCCGCTGACGGTCTACGATTGCTCGTTAATCAGCGATGGTGCGGCAGCGGTGCTAATTGCTCCGCTCGAGCGCGCCTCTGAATTCACCGATAAGCCGGTGCGCGTTCTAGGGATCTCGCAGGCATCCGACAATGTCGCTCTGGACGAAAAAGAGGACATCACAACCCTCCGCGCGGTGAAAATATCGGCGGAAAAGGCGTACAAAATGGCCGGTGTGAAGCCGTCCGACATCCAGTTCGCCGAAGTTCACGATTGCTTCACCATCGCCGAGATCGTGGCCATTGAGGACCTGGGTTTCGTGAAGAAAGGTGAAGGCGGTCCGTATTCATTGGCCGGCAAGACGTGCATCCAGGGCGAACTTGCCGGTGAATACCAGCGGCGGTTTGAAGGCCAAAGGCCATCCGGTGGGCGCGACCGGCGTAGGACAGATTTGCGATGTGGTGCAGCAGATTCGCGGGGAAGCGGACGAGCGGCAGGTTAAGCGGAATGCCGTCGGGCTGGCGCAGAACCTGGGCGGATCCGGCGCTACCAGCGTGGTCACAATACTGGGGGCAGCATGACAAATCCGGGATCGGGCACGGTTTATACCGAGACCGTAGTCTTTTCGCCGCCTGAAGCATACGTTAGCGATGTGCCGTATCAACTGGCCATCATTCAACTGGAGAGCGGGCGCCGGCTCACGGGGCGAATTGATGGCGAGCGCGCGCAGATCGGCGACCGTGTGAAGTTTGTGGAATTCCGCAAGGACGTTGCCTTTTTCAGAAAGAGCGTATGAAACTAGCCGAAAGAATGGGCCGGATTGGCGTCGAGGGCGCATTTACGGTCCTGGTAAAGGCCCGCGCGCTGGAAGCGCAAGGGCGGGACATAATTCATCTGGAAATCGGAGAACCGGATTTTCCTACTCCGCATCACATCGTGGAGGCCGCGAAACAGGCGCTGGATCAGGGCTGGACGCATTATGGCCCTCCGCAAGGATTGCCCGAATTGCGTGAGGCGATTGCGGCGTATATTTCGCGGACGCGTGGAATAAGGGTGGGTCCTGAGCACGTTTGCGTGGTACCCGGCGGCAAGCCCATCATCTTCTTTCCGATGCTCGCGCTGCTGGAGCCTGGCGACGAAGTTATCTATCCCAACCCCGGTTTTCCGATTTACGAATCGATGATCAATTTTCTGGGCGCGAAGCCAGTGCCGATTCCTTTGGTGGAGGAGCGGGGCTTCTCGTTCGATCTAAATCTGCTGCGCGACCGGCTTTCGCCTAAGACCAAACTGCTGATTCTCAACTCGCCGCACAATCCGACAGGCGGCGTGATTCCGGCCGCTGACATCCGCGCCATTGCGGACCTGGTACGCGACCGGGACCTGGTTGTTATGGCCGACGAGATTTACTCCCGGATTTATTTCGACGAGGCTCCGCTATCGATCACGACGCTGCCGGGCATGCTCGAAAAGACCATCATCCTGGATGGATTTTCGAAGACTTACGCCATGACCGGCTGGCGCATGGGCTACGGGGTGATGCCGGAATGGTTGGTGGATCCGGTCAACAAGCTGATGGTGAATTCGAACTCATGCACCGCCAGCTTCACACAGCGGGCGGGATCGCCGCGCTGAACGGACCGCAGGACGAAGTGGGGAAAATGGTCGCCGAGTTTCGCCGTCGTCGCGACGCCTTTTGCGCCGGGTTGAACGCGTTGCCTGGAGTCCGCTGCGCGATACCGGGCGGCGCATTTTATGCGTATCCCAACATCACCGGGACCGGGTGGAAATCGGACGCGTTGGCTGATGGATTATTGAAAGAAGCGGGAGTGGCATGTCTCAGCGGAACATCGTTCGGCGCCTACGGGGAGGGCTATCTCCGGTTTAGCATTGCGAATTCCTACGAGAACCTGATGGCCGCGATCGAGCGAATGCGCCAATTCCTGACCAGCGTCAAAGCCGCCGCGGTATGAAGGGCTTGCGCTTCCAATGTCAACCGGGCTGCACCAATTGCTGTACGCAAAAAGGGTTTGTGTACCTGACTGACGCTGATCTGAAGCGCATAGCAAAATTTCTGGGGATGCCCGCGGCCGACTTTGAACGGCAATACGTTTATCGCACTGCGCGACAGCTGCGTCTGCGGGTCCCTCGCCAGGTTCAATGCCACTTTCTGGTGGACGGCGGCTGCTCCATTCATTCCGTGAAGCCGGCGCAGTGCAGAATCTTCCCGTTCTGGCCCGAGCTCGTCGATGACAAACGGGAGTGGCGCAAGACGGCGGCTTGGTGTCCGGGCATCGGGAAGGGCGAACTGGTGCAAATCGAGAGTGCCGCAGAACTGGCGCGGAACATGCGCGAAGCATACCCGCATATGTACGACTAACCTACTAAAGGCCGGTTAGCACTCCCAGAAACCTGAGTCCAAGAGAAGCTGCGTTACGCAGGGGCATCAGGCGCGGCGCGGGCGCTTCGCAGAACATTGTTCCATCCGCGTCTGGGCCTTCGACGGTGACTGGCTAATTCCGGGATCAGGCTTCGATCTCCGGCCAATACCGGCAGCAGCCGGTGCTGGATCTGCGAAGTGGCGTAAAGCAGACCGAAAGCCCGCCATCCCAGCTGCGGAACGATGGAGAATCCCGACATCCATCCTTCACCCGGCGTGAACGGCCGCGATAACGCCAGCACCGGTATCAGCGGACCCTTGGGTAATATCGACAGCACCGGCAGCAATGGATTCGAAAAGGCGATCAAGGTGAAGGATACCGTGTAAGTGGACAGCTCAAGCAGGCTGCGGCCCCAGGGCGGAAGGCGCGAACTGATGGAGGCAGCCAGAGGTCCTGCGAAGCTGGCTGGGCCGACGGGTCCGGAAAAGTTCCAAGCCCCGCGTTTGCGCTCTTTCAGGTGAACGGTGATATCCGCAATGCCTGTGTTCTTGTTGGTATGAATCCCGATACTTTGCGCTGTGACCGGTTCGAAAATCTCTGCCCGATTGATACGGTCGGCACTCTTGCGCAGCAGTAGTTCGTCGAGCAACTGGCCTTCATCGATCAGTAGATTCCCGCGGACCAGTGCGTCGCTATAGTGGCGATTGCCTGTAAAATCGATCCGGCCTATGCGATAGGGCTCCCCGCGATCGACCGTAGTCGTTAGGCCCACGAAACTAGAGTTGTCCGTGGCGAGCTGCAAGTGAAGAGTGGCGGCGAAGTCAAGGATGGCTTCGCGCTCGGCGTCCCGGCGTTGAGCTAACAAGGCGGAACAAACCTGCGGAATTGGCTCGCTGGTTTCGTAGCGCGAGCCGGATCGGACAAAGAACGTGATCTCCGCGTCCTTTTCGTGTAGTTCGGTGCTGTCGATGCGAACCGCCGCGTCGAAATATCCCTTCGACAGATAGAGCGACCGCAAACGGCCGAGATCCGATTCAACGGCTTCGCGGCTATAGTCGGGGAGCCAGCGCCAGCCGGCCCACACGCCCGGAAAGCGCGGGATAATCCGGCGAGCCCTCATGGCCCGCAACGCCCGGCGCAATTGGTCGGGATCGATCCCAGGATCGCCGATGAAATTTACGTTCGTGACGCGAAGGTGTTGTTCTTCCGCCGGCGCTTTATGAGCTTCGCGGCGGGGCGCTTCAACGACCTCGAAAATCACATCCGTGCCATCGGACTGCTCGCCGGTCCGGACGCGAATATCTCCAAACCGACCGGTGCTCCACAGCCGGTGGACGTCGCGATCGATCGTGTCGGCGTTGTAGGGCTGGCCCACCTGTGTAGTCAAATTCACTTTAAGGAGAGTTCCGCGCAGCGTGACTGACTTGACGACCGAAGGCGCTAATTCCGCGGAAACTATCCCCGAACAGAGCAGGAAGAAGACGACGATACAGCGCATGAAACCAGATGAATGCATGCCGATGACCATCGTTCGCAAATAGGCAGGAAGTACAATGGGCCTACATGCGACTCAGCGTCGCCTTTCTTTCGCTCCAGTTTGCGGTTGCCCTGACCGCTGGGGAGTCCATCAGCATCGACACCGGCCCGGGTACGCTTTACGGGGCTCTGGAATTGCCCACTGCAAAACCGCCATTTCCAGTGGCGCTCCTGATCTCTGGATCTGGTCCCACGAATCGCGATGGCAACTCGCCGCTGCTTCAAGGAAAAAACGACAGTCTAAAGATGCTCGCCGAGGGATTGGCCAGTCAGGGCATTGCATCTTTGCGTTATGACAAACGCGGCATCGGCGAAAGCAAGACATCCGGATTGAAGGAACAGGACCTCCGTTTTGAAACGTACGTGGATGACGCGGTGCTCTGGGGACAATATTTGCGCAAGGATAGTCGTCTGCGTGCCCTGATCATCCTCGGCCATAGCGAAGGGTCTCTGATTGGTATGCTCGCGGCGCGCAGGCTCCCGGCGGACGGTTACATATCGATTGCGGGCGCCGGACGGCCTGGCGGCCAGATAATCCTGGAGGGGCTAAGATCACAGCCGGTCCCTGCGGGATAAGCAGATCGCATCGTATAGCGATCCCTCGCTGCCGTTGGCCGCTCAACCTCTGGATGAAATCACTGACTTCGTGGTCAGCTTAAGACTACAAAACTGACCGGCGGTGCACAGCCGCTTTATATTCCGGCTCTAGGATCGCCATCAAAACCAGCGAGCGATACTCATCGCCCCATTTCTTACACTCCCGGATCACGCCTTCCTGTGAAAATCCGGCGGACCGGTAGACATGCTGCGCGCGGGTGTTGTCCAAATAAGTATCCAGCCACAGACGATGCGCCCCGAATTCGCCGAATACTTTGTCCATCACGGCACGTAAAACCTCGCTGCCCAGGCCACGGCCCGGTTCAGCTACCGCAATTCTCTGCAGCTCCACGTTTCGATCCTTGGAATGGAGGTCGCGCAAAATCACAAATCCAGCCGGGCCCGATTCCGTTTCGACAATCCAGTACAAGCAGTCGGGATTCGACAACTGGCGCTGGTGTACCGCCGGCTCATTACCGCCGAGCAGCCGCAGCCCGCGGAATTTCTGTTCCAGAGCAAGGATATAGGTAAGGTCTTCCGTGCTAGGCCGGCCGCAGGATCATGTTCGGAATTGTCGCCTACAGCCCGGCTGCGCGCGCCGCAACTTTCGCAATGCTGGACCAATCCATTTCACCTTGCCCGTGCGCCATAGCGTCGAGCATGTGATCGCGAATCAAGCTGGCCACCGGCATGGGCGCGGTACATTCTTCGGCTACTTGGAGCGCTAGCCGCACGTCTTTCAGGCCCAGGCGCAGAGCGAAACCGGCCGGCTCAAACTGTTCGGCGGCCATCATTTTCCCGTAGTTGCCGTACACCGGCGATTGAAACAGCGAATTGATGACGTCCACGAATAGCTGGGGCGCGACGCCCGCCTTTCGGAGCGCGGCGAAGGCTTCCGAGAACGACTCCACCATGCTGATGATCATGAAATTTCCGCAGACCTTGGCGGCATTGGCCTGCCAGGGCTCCGAGCCGACGACATAGGTGACCTTTCCGATGGCGTCGAATATTGGACGGCAGCGATCCACTATTTGGTTGGGACCGCCTACCACTACGACCAACTTTTTCGCCTCGGCAGCCTCCGGACGCCCGAATACAGGAACACTTAGATAGCCTTGGCCGCGATGGCCATGTTCAGCCGCAAGCCGACGCGCCATGGTCGTGCTGATAGTGCTGTGGGAAACGTGGATATGGCCGTTCTTCAAAGCGCCCAGGATGCCGTTCTTGCCGAAGACGACTTCCTCGGTAGCGTGATCGTCGGCCAGCATCGTCATCACCACTTCAGCGTCGGCGCACGCCTCGGCCGGCGAATCGGCCACGTGGACGCCGCTCGTTCTCCGCATAGCTTCTGCCTTAGCGCGGCTGCGGTTGTGGACAATGACTTCATGTCCGGCTTGCGCCAGATTGTGCGCCATCGGCGAGCCCATCTGTCCAAGTCCGATGAATCCAATTTTCATATACAAGTTAGGATAACCAATAGCTAAACTATAGGTTCCAACAATGCCGATTGATCGACGCACTTTCCTGGGCGCACTCGCTTTCACGGCCGCCTGTTCCTCCCGCCGCACGCAGGTCAAGACGCCGCTGACACCCCCGTCCGCCCGGCAGTTGGCGCGGGTAAATGTGTCGCGAAGACCGGGTGATCCGTACTGTAGTCGGGCTTCGGCCGTACCGCCCTTCCGGCTTCGTCGTGCGGAGGGAAACGATCCAGGAAAAAACGATCATCCACAATTACGGCCATGGCGGAGGCGGCGTGACGCTCTCCTGGGGAACCGCGCATCTGGCGGTAGAGCAAGCCCTGCCCACAGGAGCGATACGAATGGCGGTGATGGGCTCGGGCGCGGTCGGCCTGGCTACCGCTCGGCTGCTTCAAGAACACGGCGTCGACGTCACGATTTACACCAAAGCGCTTCCCCCCGATACGACCTCCAACATCGCGGGCGCGCAAGTCATGCCCGTCACCGTGTTCGACCGCGCTCATGCTACACCCGAATTTATGGCGCAGTTCATTGAAGCCGCGCGTTTCTCCTATCGGCGTTACCAGCTCATGGTGGGCGATTATTACGGCATTCGCTGGCGCCCCAACTACACCTTAAGCCGCGAGCCTTTGAGGAAGACCGGCTGACTGGCAGGCAAGGTGTGCTGGCCGAGATCATGCCCGAGTTGCGGGATCTCACGCCGCAGGAGCATCCCTTCCCGTTCCCCTATGTGCGCCAGTACGACACGATGTTCATCTACCCGTCGCATTATCTGGAAGCGATGCTGCGCGAGTTTCGAATCGCCGGGGGCAAAATCGTCCTGCAGGAAATGCACGATCTTCGGGAAGTGCTCGCTCTTCCGCACACCGTGGTTGTGAACTGCACCGGCCTGGGCGCCAAAGCCCTCTTCAACGACTCAGAGTTGACGCCCATCAAAGGTCAGCTCACCATCTTGTTGCCGCAGGCGGAGGTAGATTATGCTACCGAACCTCCCGACGGTCTATATATGTTTCCCCGCCCCGACGGCGTCTTGCTGGGTGGCACGCACGAAATGGGCAATTGGGACCTCGCGCCTAATCGTGAGGCTGAGACTCGAATTGTAGCGGCACACACGCAGATATTCCGCGACATGCACGTCTAAGCGGCGATGGAATCCCGAGATCGAAATCAGAGCCCTTGCACGGCGGCCGATGCATCGACCAGGCGAAACTGCGCGGACATCTGACTTCTGGAGAAGTCCTTTGTAGGAGTTTGCACCGCGGAATGCAGGCCAACCTTGACGCCGTGTCGATTCAGCGTCTCCGGAAAGATCCACAAACTGGCCGTGTAGCGAGTCAGGTCGCCCTCTTCGCTCAGAATCGCGTCGCCCGCCCAGTCGCCCACGCCCAGGGGCTGGCTCGTCAAGATAGTGGTGGGTATGGTCAGACTCCACGTGAGCGGCTGCGGCAGTGGTGGCGGGGCGATTCCTCCGAAATAATACAAGGCTTTTACCTGGTTCGACATGTCAGTGATCAGGAAGAATAGGTTCTTCTCATCCAGACGTTGTCCCGGGTGAGCCGAAAGCCAGATTGAGAAGCTGGTGCTAACTTGCTTGGGCGGATCAGGTGGAGGCTGCTGAACCGCGGGGACCGCCGGCGAAGATTTATCGTAGGTAAGAAGCAACTGCCAGGTCGGGTCGCCCGGCGAAATTTTCGTGGTGACACGGCGCCAGCCCCACTTGCCGGCCTGCAGCTTTTCGATTGCCCCATTCGTCTTACGGCCGCAGATTCCGTCTTCGTCGAGTTCCTGCAGCGGACCGCCGTCGGCGTGGGGCACCAGGTTGAGCAGTTGCTGTATGGTACGAACGTCTTCCGGGCGATTCACGCCTCGCAATCCAACCGATCCTGAAATCTGTCTCATAGAGGCGCTCGGACGAGCTTATCAGAGTGACGCTGTTTGCGAGAATTGCGGCCGCTTTCGCGCCTTCACGGCCTGCTCAAAAGCGTATGCCAATTTTATGAGCACCGGCTCGCTCCAGGCGCCGGAGAAAAATGAAATCCCCACCGGCAGCCCGTGCACGAACCCAGCCGGCACGGTAATGTGTGCATAACCTGCAACGGCTGCAGGCGTAGAACAGCCGCCGGCATCGTGATCGCCATTCACCCAATCGGTGACCCAAGCCGGTCCGGCGGTTGGCGCAACGATAGCATCTACCCTGTATTTCTTCAGCACGGCGTCAATGCCCTCAACGCGTGACAGCCGCTGGCACTTCTCCAACGCACGGCGGTAGGCAGGATCGGACAGCGGCCCCTTCTTCTGCGACTGCATGAAGATCTCCTGCTCGAAATATGACATTTCCGCCTGTCGATGCGTTTCATTGAAGTCGATAAGTTTTTCCATTGTCAATGCCGTGCGCCGGGCTTCGAGGTAAGTGTTCAAATCGGCTTTGAATTCATACTGGAGCACCTCCATCTCGGCGTCGCCATACTTACCGTGAGAAGGCAGGTCGGCTGGATCGATGATCTCGGCGCCATTGCGCTTCATTTCGGCGAGCGAGCTCTCCATCAAACGGTCGACGTCGGCTGTTATCCCGAAAAATTTGCGCGCCACCCCGAGCCGCGCGCCACGAAGACCCTGAGGATCAAGATACTTCGTATAGTCCGGTTGCGCGTGAGAACCTTCCGCCATTGCGCCCAGCAGAACGGCGCAGTCGCGGACCGTACGTGCCATCGGACCGGCAGTGTCCTGGCTATGCGCGATCGGCACGATTCCGCGGCCGCCCACCAGCCCCAGCGTCGGTTTCAGACCCACGATCCCGTTGATCGAGGATGGACAGACCACCGAGCCATCGGTCTCAGTACCAACCGCCACGGCGCACAGATTCGCTGCCACGGCCGCACCCGACCCGGAGCTGGAGCCGCACGGATTTCGATCGAGCGCATAGGGATTGCGGGTCTGCCCGCCACGGCCGCTCCACCCGCTCGACGAATGAGTAGAACGAAAGTTGGCCCACTCGCTCAGATTGGTCTTGCCCAGAATGATGGCGCCCGACGCACGCAGCCGCTCGACTAGTGCGGCGTCACGGGGTTGTGGCGCGTCTGCCAGGGCCAGCGATCCGGCGGTAGTCTTCATGCGGTCTGCCGTATCGATGTTGTCTTTGATCAGCACTGGAATGCCGTGCATCGGGCCGCGTGGACCCTTCTCCTTGAGTTCCCGGTCGAGGGCATCGGCGATGGAAAGTGCGTCAGGATTGGTTTCGATCACCGAGCGCAGGGTGGGCCCATTGCGGTCGATGGATTCGATACGAGCGAGATACTGTTCCGCAATCGAACGCGCGCTGAGCTGGCCTAAGCGCATGCGGCCGGCCAGATCCGCGATGGTGATCTCATCCAGATCCTGCGCCTGCGCGGAGACGGCTCGTGCCAACGCCACGGCGGCGCCGGCTTGGCGGAAGAACGTTCGACGATCCATGCATTCGATTATATTCGCGAGCTGCGCGCGATTCTGCGTAATCCTGGCCTCTCTGGGTGCGTGACATCGCGCACGAAGGTGCATGACTTCTCACAACATCCAGGCCCGCGTCGGTGTTTGCGCTGGCAAACTTCGTGCTAACGATACGAAGCGGAGACGTGTCTATGACAACACTGCAACGCTGCCTTGATTTTCTAGATAATGCACACATTTGCTACGCACACACCAAACACTCGATGGCATTTACCGCGATGGAGGTCGCTTTCGCCGAACACTTGTCGCCGCAGAAGTTGGCCAAGACCGTGGTCTATGCCGGGGCCCAAGGCTACGGGCTGGCGGTACTGCCGCCAACTACCTGATCAACCTGGATACGCTCGGATACTTCCTGAACGATCCGAATATTCGATAGGCCAGCGCGGGAGCGGGCACACATCGGGACGTGATCTATCTGCATTTCGCTGACTTCCGACGCGTCGTGGATCCGGCAATCGGCCAGTTCGCCTTTCAGCCCGCAGTCATTAAACTCGGCGAACCGGCGTCCGTGAAACATGAACATTGGGACCTGACTGCGGCTGAGCGCCGGCGAAACTGTATGCTGGTGTTGTGGCGGGCCGCATACATGTTGTGGGCGGGGGCTTAGCAGGCTGTGAGGCCGCCTGGCAGATTGCACGAGCCGGCTTGGAGTGTGTCTTGTTTGAAATGCGGCCGCTGCAATCGACAGCAGCGCATAAGACCGACCGGCTGGCTGAACTGGTGTGCAGTAACTCGCTCAAAAGTGAGTCTGAGAATTCAGCGCCATGGCTCCTTAAAGAGGAACTACGCCGGCTGGATTCGCTGCTGTTGCACGCCGCGCAGGAAGCTCGCGTACCGGGCGGCCATGCCCTTACTGTCGATCGCGAAATCTTCGCGGAGCGTGTATCGAGTGCAATCGCCGGAAATCCGCGTGTCGAACTACGGCGCGCCGAAGTTGATTCGATCGGCGAAGGTGCGATTACTATCATCGCCACCGGTCCGCTGACCAGCGGAGCGTTAGCCGCCGAAATTGGACGTGCGACCGGCGCGGGGCGGCTCTTCTTTTACGATTCGATCAGTCCCATCGTGGAAGCGGAGTCTATCGATCTTGGCATTGCCTTTCGGGCGTCCCGCTACGGCAAATCGCTGGATGGAAGTGACGATTATCTGAATTGCCCCTTCGACCGCGATCAATACGAGCAGTTCGTAGATGCGGTTCTCGCCGCCGATGCGGTCCCGGCGCACATTCCTGAAGACGCCACGCCATTTTTCGAAGCTTGCCTGCCGATCGAGGAGTTGGCGCGGCGAGGCCGGGAAACTCTGCGGTTTGGTCCGATGAAGCCGGTGGGTTTGGTAGATCCACGCAGTGTGCGCCGCCCTTATGCCGTGGTGCAGCTTCGGCAAGAAAACCTGCGGGCCGATAGCTACAACCTGGTCGGGTTTCAGAATCATATGCGTTTTGCGGATCAGGCGCGCGTTCTTCGCATGATCCCAGGACTTGAGAAAGCCGAATTCCTGCGATTCGGACAGATTCACCGCAACACCTACATCAATGCGCCCGCGTTGCTGAGCGCAACCCTGCAGCTCCGGGCGCGGCCGGAAGTCTTTTTCGCCGGGCAGGTTTCGGGCGTCGAAGGCTATGTCGAATCCATCGCCACCGGACTGGCTGCGGGACGCCATGCCGCGGAGCTGGCCGCAGGCGAGGCGAGCCGGCCGTTTCCTCGTGAAACCGCGATCGGATCGTTGTGCGCTTACATCTCGGGGGCGGACCCCGCGAATTACCAGCCCGCGAATATAACCTTCGATCTGCTGCCGCAGCTCGATGAGCCAACCCGCCACAGGCTACGCCATGATAAGCGAGCCCGCCATGCAGAGGTTTGCCGCCGGGCGCTGGCGAAATTGGATGAATACCGGGCCGTCTATGCCTGATCTGGCGGGTCAAATCGAGCGATTCTTAGAAGAGCTGCAGCGTGCCAATGTCTCCGCCCACACGCTGCGCAACTACGGATCAGACCTGGACCAATTTCTCAGATACTTCACCCTCGGCGACGAGACGAAATTGGCGGTGGAGGACATTGATGGGCTCGCCATTCGTGAATGGCTGGGTCACTTGTACCAGGAACGTCTTACCGCGGTGAGCATGCGGCGCAAGCTGGCAGCGGTGCGATCGTTCTTCAAGTATCTGGTGCGTGAAGGCATCGTCCAAACAAATATGGCGCGCTTAGTGAGGACGCCCAAAGCTCCGAAGTCTTTGCCGAGAGTAATGACGGCCGAGCAGACCAATCAATTGGTGGACGGCGTGACGTCCGCCGCCGGTAAGTTCGAACGTCCCTATCCCGAACGTGATCTGGCAATTTTTGAGCTGTTATATGGTTGTGGGCTGCGCATCAGCGAACTGGTTGGGCTGAATCTCAGTGATTTCGATTTCAGCGAGCGTTGGATACGCGTCCGCGGCAAGGGCCGCAAGGAGCGGCAGGTACCCTTCGGTGAAAAGGCTGCTCAGGCAATCGACCGTTATCTGGCTGGAAGAAAGCCCTTGGCCGGCCCCGAAATTGCATTGTTTCTGAATCACCGGGGCGCACGTCTGACCGACCGCGGCGCGCGCGGCATTGTGAAGTTCTACGCGCGAATGATCACCGGCGATTCTTCCATCCACCCGCACAGCTTGCGCCATGCCTATGCCACGCATCTGCTCAGCGATGGAGCGGATCTGCGGGCCATTCAGGAGTTGCTCGGACATGCGCAACTATCCACCACGCAGAAGTATACGCAAGTATCGTTAAGCGACCTGCTGACCGTTTACGACAAGGCGCACCCTCGAAGTTAATCGGCAGTCAATCCGCCGCGACGCTAGTCTGGGGCGCCTCAACCGGTGGTTTGGTACGAGCAGATCGCAGCATGGAGATGGCCGCGTATAGCACCGCCACTACTACCAGCCAGCGCACCCAGGTGAGTGGAAGTTCTTTGACGATCAGAGCCGCGATCAAGACTGCCGGCAATCCACCCAGCGCAAGGCCGAGCGCCGGGCGCGGAGCATAGCTGTCCATACGGATGAATCGCACCGTGGCGGTCGGCATCAGGAAAGCGCACGAGCCCATCATAATTGGAAACGCAGCTTTCGGATCCATGCCCAGCAGGCTGACCAGAATCATGCAGGGCGCGTACATCCCAATGCCCAGTGTCATGAGCGCGCCAAGAAGAACACACACGGCGACGCCGACCCAGAGCCGCCAACCTTCGAGAATCAGCGCGGTGCCGCCCGCCGGAGAGACGTTGAAGATCGACATCAGGAAGAGGGCTGCCGCGGCGAGCAGTGCGATAGCCATGCCGATCTGAACCTTGCGTCGCGACCATCCACCCACGATGCCGGCTCCGAACCACGCGCCGCACGCCGCCGCTGCGATGAGCAGTACCAGTGTCAATGAGTCCACATTGACGATCGCGATGAATAGAAAAGCTTCGAGAATGGTGGGTAGCGTATGTCCGACGTTGAGCGTTCCGGGAATTTTCTCATCCGGAACCATGTGGCGGAATTTGAAAATCGCCGTGGTGGGCGCGTAGGATCCGATGCCCAGCGTGTCGAGGAAATTAGTGATGAAGCCAACGCCAAGTTCCCATATCGACGGGATTCCTGGGGCGCGGCCCCGGCCGGTTAACCAAACGCAAACCCAACCCACGGCTACAATGCCGAGGGCGATGAAGAACATTCCACGCGCATTGAGCATTCCGTGCAACGATAGCATGCGCGCTAGGATGCCTGCCGACTGTGGTCGCTGTTCTTCAAGGGAATTCTATTCTATTCCAGCGTATGAGGTACTACCAGCGAGGGACGAAAATGAAGTGATTGATGGAGAACATTCCCATCCTGCAGCCTCCATGTAAGTATGCGAATCACCCTGGAAACTAGCTGCCCGAGTTGCGGCTCATGGAATGTGCGCCCTTCTCACCGAAACCGCCCGCTAATGGCGCTTCTCCGCCTGGTGTTTCTGGAGCCACACCGCTGCCGGAGCTGTTTTCGCCGATTCTACAGGCTTCGAGCGCCTCACTCGACGCGAGTGCCCGGCGTCCGGACGACCTTTGGCGCCAGCCGTTAGGCGAAGCTCCGAACCGCGGCCGCCTCATCGTCGAACACTTCGAAAACGGTGTAAAGTTTGGTGATTTGCAGCAGATCCTTGACCCGTTTGCTCAGGCCGAGCAATTTCAACTGGCCGCCGTGATTGGTTACGGTCGTGAAACTCGATACCATTTCTCCAATCCCCGAGCTGTCGATGTATGAGACCTCGCTCAGGTTGATCAGAATTTTCTTTTCGCCCTTGTTAGCCAAATCCCGGATCATATCCCGAAAACTGCTGGCGCCTTCGCCCAGTGTGATTCGACCAGCCGCATCAATTACCGTTACGTCGCCCACTTTGCGTGTGCTCAGTTTAACGCTCACGAATTGGAACCTCCTCGAACTTTTTGGATCTCTTCAACTGGCTTTCGCCAGGTACTTCACCATTCGCACTTCGGTCCCTCCGGGTTGCCCACGGCGAACCTGAAACTCGTCTACAAAGGCCTGAATCAGCAGGAGCCCCCGCCCGGACTGCCGCAGCAGATTCTCCTCTGCCAGCGGGTTAGGGACGTCCACGATTTCAAACCCTTCCCCTTCATCGGCGATCACCACCGTCAGGCGATCAGAGCCTTTCGTCACCGAAACATGCACCTTCTTGCGCGCATTGTAACGGTTCCCGTGAACCACGGCGTTCACCATGCTTTCCCGAACCGCCATTCCTAGCTGATGTAACTCTTCTTCCCCAAAACCGACTGCATGCGCCTCCTCGAGAACCGCTGCCTCCGCGATTTCGACGCTGTCCAGATTGGAATCGAGCAGCATGTCGCGGTCGGGCATAGATTCGCTTAGCGGGCCGCAGCGTGGCCAAGTCGAATGTTTACAGTAAAATACTCGGACGTGGAAAGTCAAGAACGAAGCTGCCCGGTCACCACTGCTTGACGCCACTCCAGCACAACTGAATTCCGAGTGTAATCAGCCAAAGGGATAGCGCTACGCGAAAAGCACGTTGCGGGGCAACTGCGGCGAGGTATGTTCCCGCGACCCCGCCCAGCAGGCCTCCGATCACTAAGCGGGTCAATATTAATGTTTCGTAGTTCCCCGCTGTCATTTGAAACCCGCTACCGACCAGTGATACGCACAGTCCGAAGAATAAGTCAGTTCCCACCACCTGTGCCGCAGTCAAGGGTGTGATCGCCAGCAGAACCAGTGATCCCATCGCCCCGGCGCCTGCCGAGGAAAAACCCACCTCCGCGCCGATCGGAAGTGTGATGAAAGGCAGCCATCGCGAACGGTCGCGAATCGGTTGTTGAGTAGGCCGCAGCCACAGACGGTATAGATTAAGCGCCGCCATCAGGACGATCGTCGAGCCCAGCAGCGCGAATAGAATCGGCTGCCGTCCCGGCGTGTTCAACTTGGCCAAGAGAATTGACCCTATCAGCACCCCGGGCAGCCCGCCGGCCAGCATGTATCCTAGTACGCGGAAGTCTACCTGTTTGCGATACAGTTGCATCGGCACCACCAGCAGCTTTACCGCAACCCCAAAAGCCAGCGCTGTTCCCACGGCATGCGCGGGCGGCAGATGGAAGAACAGGATTAGGACAGGCGCCGTGATGATGCCTGCGCCGACGCCCGTAATGCCGATCGCCACCGCAATCAGAAATCCGAGAATGATTTCCATAGCCTGCCCGCTCGAGACTCAATCACTGGCGATGTGGATTCCGCACTCGAGCTTGCGGCCGCCCCACCGGCCGGATCTCAAATTGTCCGGATCGGCCGGCGGCGTGGTGCATGGCGCGCACCCGATACTCGAATATCCATTGTCATATAAGGGAAGCACCGGAATGCCGCGCTGCTTCAAATAACCCCAAACCTCGCCGTTGGTCCAGCTTGCCAGAGGGCTCACCTTCAGCAACTGCTGGCCGTTCGGCAGCTTAAAATGATCCACGGTCTGAAGATTCGCGCGCGTCGGAGATTGCTCGCGGCGCAGCGCAGTGAACCAGACATCATAGTCGGAGAGGCCACGAAAGAGCGGTTCCACCTTGCGCATCCCGCAACAACGGTCCGGTGCGCTCTGATAGAGGATGCCGAACTGCGACTCTTGCTCCGCCACCGTCACTTTGGAAGAGAGATTGACGAGGTTTAATCGCAATCGCTCGGTCATTTGGTCGCGATAAACGTAAGTTTCCGGGAAATGGTAGCCGGTTTCTAGAAATAAGACCGGAATATCGGGTTGGATGGCTACCAACAGATCCACCATTACCATACACTCGGCCTGAAAGCTGCAGGTCACACAGGCACGCGCGGGAGCAGCCGATAGCGCGTCGCGAATCACGCTGGTAGCATCTTCGATTCGGTTTTCAAGTTTCAAGTCCAGCGCTGTCATCTAAATGCCCTCTCCGCCGGTCAGCGATTCGTCCGTCAGCAATATGCCGGATTCTTCCAGCCCTCGAATAATCTGGTCCGCGGCTTGCGAATCGTCAGGCGGTAGATGGGTTGCCTCATCAGACAGCACCAATACCAGTAAGCCCGTGGCACCGGCCTCCACGCCTGCTTTGTCCGCAATGACTACCGCGCAGCCCCGATCGAATAGCCTTCGCTCCAGCAGCCATGCCAGCTGCTGTCTGCGGCCTAACGCCACCGTTGCTCCAGAATGCCGGTAGCGCGCGATCCGTTCCGCCACAGTCACCCGACCTAGCTTCATTTCGGCGGTCCGGCGCGTTCGATCCGTATGCACAGCCGAGAGAATCATCCCGGCCCCCACCGTCGCATTAGTGGCGGGGTCGAGCAGGATGAAACTGCCGGTGGCGCGGTTGTCCGAGTAGGCGTCGAAAAAGATCGGCCGGCTGGTTTCGATTCGCAGCACGCCGATGGCGTTCATCTCCAAGCTGCCGGCCTCTTCGTGCTCCAGGGTCGCGATATTTACTCGGTGTTTTATGGCCTTTACCTGGGCTGCGACGCTTTGAGCCGTGTGCTTCACCACATACGTTCTTGCGGGATCGAGCGGCTGCTCATTCAGCCAAACCACAGTTGCATCGAACTGTCGAGCCACTTCCGGAAGCTTTTGGGCCGAAGCCAGCATGTCGCCGCGGCTGATATCCAGTTCATCTTCGAGCGTCAGCGTTACCGACATGGGCGCGATTGCTTCCTGGAGCGGGCCATCGAACGTCTCGATACTCTGTACTCGCGACCGTCGCCCGGAGGGAAAAGCCAGAATCGCGTCGCCCGGCCGCACGGCGCCGGAAACAACCTGCCCTGCGTACCCGCGAAAGGTTTGATCGGGACGAACTACGCGCTGCACGGGGAAACGGAACGAGGCGGCCCGAACCCGGTCCAGCACCGGCACGGTCTCTAGAAACTCGAGCAGGCTAGGGCCGTCAAACCATGGCATGACGCGGCTTCTGCGCACGACGTTATCGCCTGCGAGCGCACTAATCGGCAGAAAATAGGCATCGGTGGCGCCGTGTAACTGTCGCAGAAAGTCACTGAAATCTTGCTCGATCGCGCGAAAGACGGCTTCGTCGTAATCGACCAGGTCCATCTTGTTCACCGCGATTGCGAAGTTCGGAATGCCCAGCAGCGATGCGATGTAGGCATGCCGGCGCGACTGGGGCAGTATGCCATTGCGGGCGTCGATAAGAATGATCGCCAGGTCCGCCGTCGAGGCGCCCGTGGCCATATTACGCGTGTATTGCTCGTGACCGGGAGTGTCGGCAATGATGAACTTGCGGCGCGCGGTCGCAAAGTAGCGATAGGCGACGTCGATGGTGATGCCCTGCTCGCGCTCCGCCCGCAGCCCGTCCGTCAGCAGCGAAAAATCGATGGGGCCTGCCGACCGGTTCACCGACGCTTTGGTCACCGCCTTGAGCTGGTCTTCATAAACGTTCTGCGAATCGAACAGAAGCCGGCCGATCAGCGTCGATTTCCCATCGTCCACGCTGCCGGCGGTAGTGAATCGCAGCAGATCTTTGGCCTGCTCCTGGGCGAGAAAGGTCTCGATGTCAAAGGCCAGAGCGGTGTCCGCTAGAGCGGCCATCAGAAATATCCTTCGCGCTTCTTCATTTCCATGGAGCCATCCTGATCGTGATCGATCACCCGGTTTTCGCGCTCCGAGCGACGAAACGAAATCAGTTCTTCAATGATCTTGGGCACTGTATCAGCGTCCGATCGGATTGCGCCAGTGCATGGGCTGCAGCCGAGCGACCGCATCCGGCAGCGCACCGTTTGCGCTTTCTCGCCGGGCAGCATAGGAATGAAAGGCTGTTCGACTGGAATCAGCGTGTCGCCGCGCACCAGCATCTGCCGGTCCTCGGCGAAATACATCGGCACGATGGGAATCTTCTCGACATGGATGTACTGCCAGACATCCATCTCTGTCCAGTTGGACAACGGAAACACACGCAAACTTTCGCCCGGATCGATCCGCGCGTTATAAAGACTCCAAAGCTCCGGCCGCTGATTCTTAGGATCCCATTGCCCCTTGGCATCGCGAAAGGAAAAGATACGCTCCTTGGCCCGCGATTTCTCTTCATCGCGCCGCGCCCCTCCGATCGCCGCATCGAACCCGCCGGCGCGCAGGCCGTCCAGAAGCCCCGTCGTCTTGAGCAAGCCGCAGCACCGCTGCGTTCCCAGCCGGAAGGGATTCGCGCCTTCGGCGATAGCCTGTTGATTTGTGTACACGATCAGCTTTGCGCCAATTTCGCGCGTATAGCTATCGCGAAATTCGATCATCTCGCGGAATTTGTAGGTGGTGTCGATGTGGAGCAGCGGAAAAGGAATCGGCCCCGGATAAAAAGCCTTCTGCGCCAGCCTCAAAAGTACCGACGAATCCTTGCCGATGGAATACAACATCACTGGCCGCTGAAACTCTACCGAAACTTCCCGCAGGATGTGGATACTCTCGGCTTCGAGCAACTTCAAGTGGCCGAGTTGCGACATCAGCCGCAGCTTAGCATATCAATCTACTTAATGTCTATAGAGATTGATATGTTTAAACTGCAAGTCCTTCTTCTTTAAGGTCATCCAAGAGCTCACCCGCCGCATTTCGAGGATATCCAAAGTCCCAAAATGGTTCGCCGGCGGAGCTCTCCCAAACGCGTTTGTCGCGAGCGGTCAGCATGGCTTCGAGTCTTCGGTCCAACTCTTGCACCTCCGCATCGAGACCAAGCATGGCGATAATTCCACGCAGATCCAGATCGTTGCGGTAGTCTTCCAAACCCAATTTATAACCGTGCTCGACCGACTCGACGAACTTGCGCCAGCGATCGATCAAGCCCGCGCGTCCGGCCCGAACTACATGCTCGGGATATCCGTTCTCGCGCAGATAGGCGGCCATCTGTTCGTCAGTCATACGCTCGCCTGGATTGCCGCCGGAAGTAGCGCTCCCCGTCGTTGGGAATGAAGAACGTGCGGATGGTGCCGTCCGGATTGTAGGCTCCAAAATAGCCGTGACGCCGGTCAAATCGGCTGAACTCGCCGTTCGATCGCCGGGCTTCCATAATAGGACCGCCCGGTGGAGCGTCCCTCAACTCCTGTGCCAGCCTCAGATAATCCTGCTTGCTGATGTTGCCAAACTCGGAGCCATGCTTGCTGTAATGTTCGTCCAGCTGCGTCCGGCTGCGAAAACCGGGACCGCCGGCCCACATCAGCATAGCGACTAGGAAACTGAAAATGAGTTTGCGCATAGTGGTTATTGGATCGCTATACTCGCCATGTCGGTGAATCCGTTGGTAGTCTGAATAGCCAGCGGAACTGCCGCGCTCGGGTCGACGCCCAGGGGAATCGTGACGTTGATCTGATAGAGACCGGCATAGCCGGGCGTCAATCCCTGGAAAAGAATCACAGAGGTATCCGCCGCAGCCGCGCCAAAATAAACCGCTTGAACGGAGTTCGTGCGGCTCAATCCACTGGGGGCCTTACCGTCGGCGACCGAAGGCGACACTGCTCCAAGGCCGGTTAGATAAATCACCACTGTCTCCCCTCGCACTGCTGGGCTCGAAACTGAAACCACTCTTCCGTCAGCGTGCGTGATCGCGCCCGCGCCCAAACCATTCTGGGCAAGCGCGGCAACTCCCGGCGCTGTGGCTGCAACTGGAACTGTGATGGTGTTTGACAGCGCGCCATTGTTCGAGAGCACGATCGTTGCCGAAGGGCCGGTCAGCGAGTAAGGGACTACTGCAAACACCTGCGCCGGAGTAATCAAATACAGCGGCGCCGGCGTGTTATTAATCATCAACTGCACTCCATTTAGAGTCGTTGGAAACGGCACCGGCACCGCGCTGCGCGTCGGAAATCCCGCGCCATAGATGGTGATGAATTCCCCCGGTGCGATCGGATTGCCAGCCGGCGCAAAGCTGAACACATTGAAAACGCCTTGCGGATTCAGGAACATTCCGGGCCCGCCCATCGGCAGAGCTTGCATGCCCAGGAACAACTCGTAGCGCGTCGTATCGGCGGTCGAAAGTCCGCTGCCCAGAAACATCTGGCCGTTGCTCGAAACCGCAATCAGGTTATCAAGAAGAGTGCCCGATCCATTAGCGCCCACCGCATACGGCGTGACATCGGTCACATCCAGCGGCCCGTTGTTGCTTCGAAGCCGCCGCGACCAGGTCATCGTGGCGCCATCCACCGCGATCGACGAGCCTGCAAAATCAGAGTAGTTCTGTCCGTCCAGCCGAAGATCCGCAGCCCAAATGGGATTCTTCAGCGTGAGGCCCGTTCCGGACCGGATTCCGATCACCATTCCCGGAGCGCCCCCAGCCGGCGAGCCACCAAAAAAGAAACTTCCGTCCTGGGATACATGGATCGATCTTGCCCCGCCAAGAAGCAGGGCACTTGGATCGGAGCTTGGAAAAGGAAAAGTAATACTACCGCTCCCGTCGGCGTTAACAATATAAGTTGAGCCCGATGCCACCTGCGTGATTTGCTGGTCGCCCAGGTTTGTGGCTTGTCCCAGAATGCTGACGCTTCCCAAACTGCCGCTTCCATTGGCAGTCGCTTGAAAGAACGTCTCGCGCTCGAAGGCCGGGCTGCCATTCAGAAACTCCAGCGACGCGATCCAATATGTCCCATTCAATACGTTCACGCCCACAGCCGACCCTGGTGCTGGAGCCGCCACGAAAATGCTGAAAACGTTGTTGCCGGTTTCCGTGTTCGATCCGACCAGCCCCCCGATTCCGAGCTTGGCATTTATGGTTGCGCCCGTGCGCAAAGGATCTGTCATCGTAACCGCGCCGCTCGGGTCCACCGAGTAAGTACCCATGCCGGTAATGCCGCCGTTGCCGTCGAAGGTCAGTGTTCCATCGCCACTGAGAGCCGGTTGCGAAGCGTCGGTGACCAGCATCAATTCGTGATAGAAGTACTTTCCAGTGAGCGACTTGTTGGAAAGCGTTTGCGCCGCAAGCGTTAGGCAAACCAGCGCCGTCAGACCGCTAAGGCGAAACAAGATCCCCATGCAGCCATTGTAAACGCCGGACGCGAGCGTTCAGGCCGTCAGACGTGTCCGCAGCCACTCCATCACCATGCGGCCTGTGCGAGCGTTGTCCCGGCTGCCGCGGCCCATATGCGCGCCGTCGGCCATGAGCCTCGCCGTTTTCGGTTCGCCGGTTTCGAGCAGCAGCGGAATTTCCTGCGGCGAGATCCACGGATCTTTCTCGCCATTCACCGCCAGCATGGGCGCGCATGGTTTATCCAGCCAGCCCTGCGCCTGGAGCGACATCGCCGGACCCGTCTTCACCAGTTCATCGTAATCCTTCACGTGATTCGAATAGATCATTGAATCCAGCAGCGGCCAGAAATATTCCTTTTCACTCTGCAACCCGCGCAGCCACGGCTCTTGAAAGGTGTAATGAATCGGGCCGCCCCATTCCACCGACGCCCGCAGCCGCTTGCTTTCGACGTAGGCCATCTTTCCACCCCAGTAGCCGGCGTAGCTGCGGCCCACGAAGCCCATTCGTTGTCCATCCAGATCGTCGCGCGTCAGCAGGTAGTCGATCGTCGCACTGTAGAGCCGCTCGGCGTCGGGTGTGTTCCACACTGGACATTCACCAGCACCCGGCATGTCCATCGAGAAAGCCGCCAGGCCCATTTCCAGCAGATCGTTGGTGCTGCGCTCCTCTTTATAAACGTCCACTCCCCCGGTCGCGATGACGATGGGCGGCCGAGCCGCGCCCTTTGGCTTGCGCAGGTAACCGATGATCTGTTTGCCTTCGAACGGAATCGCCACGCGCTCCATGGGCGGATCCTGAGAGCGTGCGGCCTTCAAGTAGTTCTCCACCGCTTTTCGATAGGCGGCCTGTTTTGCCGGATGATTGATGACCGGGAATTTAGCGATGCCGTAATACATCGCAGCGATCTGATATGCCTTGTTGGCTTCTTTCAGCTTGCCCTGCGACTCCAGCTCCGCACCCTGACGCTCAAACGGCACCGCCAGTTTGGTCCATTCCGCCACCCATGGCTCCGGGTCCAGGCTGGTCAACCGCCGGAAGATTGCTGCGGTCGCGTCCGGATCTGCGCCGCGGCCGACAAACTCCCTAAGTCGGGCTTTTGCGCCTGCTGCGTACGCTGGATCCTGGAACGGATTGACTGCCGTTGCAGCTTTCGCTTGTAGAGCCACTCCTGCTCCGGCGGCAAACGCCAAAAACCCTCTACGCGTCGACTGATCGAATTGAGCCATGTGTTAACGTTTAGCACTCACCAGCGCCTGGCCGCAATTGGGACCCCCTCGCGGAATTGTAATTCCCGAATGAGGCCGGACTATGGCGCCTTGCCCACCGGAAAAACCGGCTTGTCCGGAAGTGTCATGTCTCCCGGATTCAGTTCGTTCAGCGTGATCTGTTTGCTCATATCTTTGTCGAGCTTCCAACGTGCTTGCCAGTGCCAGGGAGCGTCATCCGAACACCTCTCCCCGTTCCACTCAATCCATTGCCGGAATCGATTATAGGTCTCCGAGGTGAATTGGCCCCAGCGCACATCCGGTCCATCCACGTCATAAATCTGGTCGCCGTCATCCGGCGTAAGCTTCAAATGCTCCGGCAACGAAGGATCTTTCGTCCAGTTGTCATTCCAACCTTGCGCCTTCTTGCCGTCCGACCAGTTGTGTGACCAGACTTGGCGGTTGAACGTCCAGCCGGCCTTGGCCACCTGGTTGATACCTTTTGGCGATAGCGTCCCCACCGCCGTCATCTTGCCCGACGCTCCCATATTCGTTACAAAGATACCGGCCTTTTCGTCGATAACCGAAGAGGATAAACTTTCGTACGTGACCGGTCCGAGAGTCTGGGTATTGTCTCGCATCCCGGCGTCAAAGGGCGGAGCATTGGCCGGCCGCGGTCCTTTTGTCACAATTTCGACAGTGGCCCACACTACCCACAGGTCAATCGAATCGCTGCCGGTGCCAAGCTTGGCTTCGATGTGGTACTTCTTGCTCGTTGCCAGAGATAATTTGCGCCGGTTCGGAAAGTTGGGCACTGCCTCGCCCGAATCTCCGGACCATTGAATTTGCTTCCATTCCTCGGGACTATTCTTTGGGGCGGTCAATGCTTCGATCAGGACGCTCGACGCTTTCTTCACGGCCACCCAGTTCTTGGGGCCCGAGACGTTCTTCTGCGTAGCGCCCTGCACGATAGTGAGTTTCATCAGTGTTTGAGACGGCATCTTTCTCCAAGTATAATTTGCGCGCCTCTACTTAGGTCGTTTGGGCGGGTCCTCGGTACACTGCAGTTGTAAGAGACCCAATTGTTACACTATGGACCGGGGACAGCGCGTAACAGATCTATATGGAATGTTCATGAGTCCGAACAGGGTATTGGCGCTGGATCTCGGAAAAAAGCGGATCGGGCTTGCGTTGAGCGACGAGCTGGGCGTGACCGCTCAGGGCCTCGAAACGCTGCAACGCACCAATATCCGAGAAGACTTGGCGCGCATCTCACAACTTGCTTCTGAGAAGAACGTCTCTCTCATTCTGCTCGGCAACCCGTTGCACATGAGCGGCCGTGAAGGACGGCAAACCGAATACGCGCGGGATTTTGGTGAGCGGCTCCGGGCCGCCAGCGGCATCCCGGTGAAGTTTTGGGACGAGCGTCTTACAACGGTAGAGGCCCAGCGCGTGCTCAGAGCAAGCGGGATCAGCATCGAAAAGCGCGCCAAAGCAGTGGACCGGCTGGCCGCGGTGATTCTGCTGGAGAGCTATCTCGATTCCGGACAGCCATGAGGTTGACGCGCAAAGGTGGGATTATCCTCCGGTTGCTACTGGCGCTCGTGGTACTGGTCGCGTTGGGAGCAGTCGCTGGTTATTTGTCGCTAACGCTTCCCTATCGCGGATTCTCCAAGCCGGTGATCCTCGATTTTCCACGCGGCACCAGTACGTCCGAGATGGCGGCGGAACTGGCCCAATCCGGCGTGATTCGCTACTCGTGGCAGTTTCTGGCCGTGCGGGCGCTGCGTCCGGATGCCCGGCTGCAGGCTGGGGAATATCAGTTTTCCGATTCCGCGGCCACGTTCGGTGTGTACGCCAGGATCGCGCGCGGCGATGTGTTTTTCTATGAGCTGAGCGTTCCCGAAGGCAGCAACATGTTCGACATCGCGAACAGCATCGACCGTTTCGATTTCATTAAAGGCTCCGATTTCTTGCGCGCCGCCCGCGACCCGTCCCTGATTCACGACCTGGCGCCGCAGGCTCCCACGCTGGAAGGCTACCTGTTCCCGTCCACTTACCGCTTGACCAGACGAACCACCGTCCAACAGCTTTGTCAGATGATGACCGAACAATTCCGCAAGAACTGGCGGGAACTCCAGAAAGTCGATCAGCCGGAGGCGGTGAACGCCGCCGTCACTCTGGCTTCGTTGGTGGAAAAGGAAACTGCGGTTCCGGACGAACGGCCGCAAGTCGCATCCGTTTTTCAGAATCGGCTCCGGGTGGGCATGGCGCTCGATTGCGACCCGACTACGATTTACGCCTCGATGCTGGAACAGCGCTATCGCGGCGCGATTTACCGCTCAGATCTCAATAGCGCGAATCAATACAACACCTACAAGCATGCCGGGCTTCCGCCGGGTCCTATCGCGAATCCGGGCATGGCGGCGCTCAAAGCCGCGTTCCAACCTGCCGCTACCGACTATTTGTACTTCGTCGCCAAGGCGGATGGTTCCGGCGGACACCAGTTCTCGAAATCGATCGAAGAGCATAATCGGGCGGTCGAGCAGTATCGCCACAATGTCAAGAAGTCTGCTGCGGCGACACCGCCGGGATCATGAGACTCTGATGGCGCTTCCTGAATCTGCTGCAGTATTTCTCGCTTCGCAAATCGAACGGCTTCTCCAGGTGAAGCCCAAGCGGCGCATCGTATTTCCGGAAGGGGATGACGCGCGCGTGCAATCAGCGGCTGAACGGTTGCAGCGGGAGGGCTTGGTCACTCCGATTCTGCTGAAACAGGATGCCCCGGCGCCCGAAAAGGAAGCCCGGAAGTACGCGCGTTTGTATTTCGAACGCCGGCGCGCCAAGGGCATCACCGAGGTGGAAGCCGCCGAGGTCGCGAAGAAGCCGCTTTACACGGCCGCGCTGATGGTGGCGGCGGGCGATGCGGATGGATTTGTGGGCGGCGCGGTGAACACCACCGCTGAAACCGTTCGCGCGGCCCTGACCATGGTGGGAACGGCGCCCGGCGATTCATATAGTTTCGAGCGCGTTTATTGTGGCTCTCCCGAATCGGGCGTTCGGACACAACGGTCTTCTGGCGTTCGCCGATTGCGGCGTGGTTATCGATCCATCCGCGGTAGAGCTGGCTGAGATCGCTATCGCGACCGCGGCGACTACGCGCAACATCATTGGCGCCGAGCCGGTGGTCGCGCTGCTTTCGTTTTCGACCAAAGGGCAGCGCGAAGCACAAGTGGGTGGACAAAGTAGTGGAGGCATTGCGAATCGTACGGGAGCGTGCGCCGGATCTTCGCATCGACGGCGAATTGCAGGCTGATGCCGCGCTGGTGGAAGCGGTGGGCAGATCGAAAGCGCCCGGATCGCATGGTCGCGGGCCGCGCCAACACGCTGATCTTTCCCGATATCGCGTCCGGTAACATCAGCGTTAAGTTGGTGGAGCGGCTGGCGGGCGCGGCCACGCTTGGTCCTTTCCTGCAAGGTCTGGCGAAGCCGGCCAACGATCTTTCGCGCGGCTGTTCGGCGGACGATATTTACGGCTCGGCCATCGTGACCGCGCTGCAATCCGCGAATGCTCCCGTTTAAGCTGGTCTATCATCCCGGCTACGATCTGAACCTGGGCGCGCATGTTTTTCCTTCGCGGAAATATCGTCTGATCCACGATCATTTGCTGGATGAAGGCTTTGCCACGCCGATGGATTTCGTCGAGCCCCGGGCCGGCGGCTGATGAACGATATCCTGCGGGTCCACGAGCCCGGCTGGGTGCAACGTCTGAAGACCGGAACACTGACGGCTCAGGAAATCCTGAAGCTGGAGATTCCGTATTCGAAACAGATGGTGGACGGATTCTGGCTGGCGACGGGCGGTACGATTCTGGCGGCGCGCAATGCGTTGGTAGACCGCATCGGATTCAACATCGGCGGAGGATTTCATCATGCCTTTCCGGGCCATGGCGAAGGTTTCTGCGCGATTCACGATGTGGCGGTGGCGATTCGGGCGCTGCAACACGAAAGATCGACCGAACGCGCCATGGTGGTGGATTGCGACGTGCATCACGGCAATGGTACGGCCGCGATTTTCGCCGGGGATCGCTCGGTGCTCACGCTATCGCTGCATCAGTTCGATAACTATCCGAGTGAGAAGCCGCCTTCGGTGATCGACATTCATCTGCGCGATGGCGTGGCCGACGACGAGTACCTCGACCGTCTGCGGGGCGCGCTGAGCTGGCGATGGGTTTTGCACCGCACCATGATCTTTTACCTGGCGGGCGCGGATCCGTATTGCGAGGATCAATTGGGCGGCTTGTAGCTCACCATGGAAGGCCTGAAGCAGCGCGACCGCATGGTGTTTGAAACAGGAGTCGGCGCAAGCGTGCCGATAGCGGTGACGCTGGCCGGCGGCTACGCGCGCAACACGGACGATACGGTGGAGATTCACTGCAACACGGCGAAGGCGGCGCGGGAGGCGCTTATGCAAGAATCAAGGCAGCAAGTCGGATGATTACCGCGAAGGCAGTGGACAAACACGTGGAACAACTATTCGATGTTTTGCGACGCCTTCATTCTGCGTTGACGGAAGCGAGGATCGAGTATCGCATCGTTGGGGGGCTGGCTATTTTTCTCCAGGTTAGCGAGCGCAGCCACGACGCCGCTCGGCTTACTAGAGATGTCGATGTCGCGGTTGACCGCAAGGACCTTGAGCGCATCGCGAAAGCTGTGGAGGCGTTCGGTTTTCGGTATCGCCATGTAGCGGGCGTGGACATGCTTGTCGACGCAAATGAACCCAAGACTCGCAGCGCTGTTCATTTGGTTTTCATTGACGAGAAGGTGCGTCCAGAATACTTGGAGCCGGTTCCCGATTTTCAGCACGCCAACCGTGACCCAGGAAGGCATCCTGCTCGCTCCAGTGGCCGACCTGGTTCGCATGAAGCTCACCAGCTTCCGGCTCAAAGACAAGGTCCATCTGCTCGACATGGACTCAGTCGGCCTGATCACGCCCGAAATTGAAAACGCCTTGCCCGGAGCCCTGCGAAAACAGGCTCGATCAGGTACGAAAAGAAGAACCTCAGTCCACTGGCGCCGAATAAGCCGACGCCGGCGCGGCGTCGATGAGCGCATCCTCAAACGTATAGTCCTGCTTCGCGAACGAATTGTTGCGGACATACCAGCGATATGTCTCTTTGAGCGCCGTGTTGAAATCGAGTGGCTTGAATTTCAGGACGCGCTGCGCCTTGTTCACCACCACCGTAATCGCGGGCATGTCGAAATACTGTCCGAAGTAAAGTTTGGGACCCATGGGGTGGCCGCCGGCGCGCAGAATTCGCTCCGCGAGGCCAGCGAACAAAGGTCGCTTCTTTGCCGGCCGCGCGGGCGAACGCTTCCACCGCTTCCACCTGCGTCAGCGGCCGCGGATTCGCGATGTTGAACGCGTGCCCTTCGACGTCTTCGGCAGTCCATCACTTTGATGCACGCCGTTACCAGATCCTTGATATAGACGAATTGCATCAGCCGCCGGCCATCGCCGGGCAGAATGATGGGGCGGCCTTCGCGCAACCGGTCCCAAAAAAAAGCCTCGCGATAAAAGGGATTCCCCGGACCATAGATAAACGGCGGGCGCAACGTAACCACGGGAAATCCGTTGCGCTGATGCATGCGGAACAGCGTGCGCTCGCTCATGGCCTTGTTCCGAATGTAGGCATCGGCGTGATCGTCCGGCGCCAGAGCATCGCCCTCGTGATGATTCAGGCCATCGCCATAAGCCGCCACGCTCGACATGAAAATGTAGCGATGCAAGTTGCTGCCGCAGGCGCGCGCCGTGGCCTCCACTTGTGCGGCCGTGGTGCCGCGCTCCCAATCGTATACATTGTCGTAGACGACGTCGAAGCTCTTGCCGGCCAGCGCTTTCTTGATCGCGTCGGGATCGTTGCGGTCGGCCGTGATGCTCGCAACCTTCTTGCCGAAATCGTGACGCGACTTGCGGTGCAGAACCGTAACTTCGTGCCCGGCCTTCACCAACTCCTTCACCAGCGCACGGCCGATGAATAGAGTTCCGCCGATCACCAGAATTTTTCGGCTGCCAGGTTCTTGCCGTTTCGATCCGTTAGTCGTAGTACTCGAGGCCAAGGTGTGTGATTAAATCCTCTCCGCGCATCCAACGCAAGGTGTTCTTGAGTTTCATCAATTGGATGAAAATGTCGTGCTCGGGATAAAGCCCGGGCGCTGTCATGGGCGCTTTAAAGTAAAAAGACAGCCATTCCTGGATCCCGCGCATTCCCGCGCGCTGCGCCAGGTCCAGGAACAGAACCAGGTCCAGCACCAGGGGCGCAGCCAGAATGGAATCCCGGCAAAGGAAATCGATCTTGATCTGCATCGGATAGCCGAGCCATCCAAAGATGTCGATGTTGTCCCAGCCCTCTTTTGCATCGCCGCGCGGCGGATAGTAATTAATGCGCACGGCATGATAAAGATCCTTGTAGAGCAGCGGGTAAAGCGTAGGCTGCAGGATCTGCTCCAGCACCGACAGCTTGGTTTCTTCTTTGGACTTGAAAGAACCCGGATCTTCCAGCACCTCGCCGTCGCGATTTCCAAGAATGTTGGTTGAAAACCAGCCCGCCATCCCCAGCATTCGCGCCTTCAGCCCGGGCGCGATCAGGGTTTTCATGAAGGTCTGGCCGGTCTTGAAGTCTTTGCCGCAGACCGGGATCTGGCGATCGCGGGCCAGCTCCAGCAGCGCCGGCGTGTCGGTGGTCAAGTTCGGAGCGCCGTTGGCATACGGCACGCCGCTTTTCAGCGCGGCGTACGCATAGATCTGGCTGGGCGCGATGTCCGGATCATCTTTCTGCAGGCCGCATTCGAAATCCTTCAAGGTCTGGTGCACCGCCGCGGGCTTGTGGAAAACTTCAGTCGATCCGCACCAGATCATGACCAACCGGGCGGCGCCACTGGACTCGCGAAACTTGCTGGATATCGTCCATCAGCATTTCGGCTTTGTCCATCTTGGTGCCGCGGTCTTTGACGTTGGGGCCGTGGATGCGCCGCACGTAGTCGGTGTCGAAGACCGCCTTCATGGGCTTGATGGCCTCCAGCGGCTCGCGGATTTTTTCAAGCAGTGGGGCTTCCAGCACGCTGGCGTGCACCGCCGCTTCGTAGGCGTTGTCGTCGAAAATATCCCATCCGCCGAAGACCAGGTCTTCCATCTTGGCCAGCGGCACGAAGTCCTGGATCTTGGGCGTCCGGCCGTCCGTGCGCTTGCCCAGCCGGATGGTGCCCAATTGCGTGAGCGACCCGATCGGCTGGCCGAGCCCGCGCTTGATGGCTTCCACTCCCGCCATAAAGGTGGTGCTGACCGCGCCGATGCCCGGAATCAGGATCCCAATTTTCCGTCGGCGGGCGCAATCGTGGTGTTTCCATGTGGTGGACAAACTCCGAATCTCCTTGGGTGGCGCGGGGGGTCTGAACTCGTACCCTCGAAAGGGCCTATTTATCCCTACGCTATACTAACATTTTATGACAGTCCGCGCGACAAGTACAATCACGGCGGTGCTGGTGGACGACGAGCAGCTTGCGCGCGAAGAACTCTCGTATCTGCTGAAGGAATTTCCCGACGTCGAAGTTGCTGGCCACCGGACGAAACGGCCTGGAAGCCATCAAGTTGATCGAAAACTTCGAGCCCGATGTCGTGTTCCTGGACGTCCAGATGCCTGGGCTCGACGGCTTCGGCGTGATTCAAAAGCTGCGCGAGAAAGATGTCCCGCTGCCGCACTTCATTCTCGCAACCGCTTACGACCAGTATGCCCTCGAAGCCTTTCGCTGGGAGGCGCTCGACTATCTGCTCAAGCCGATCGAGAAAGACCGCCTGGCGGTGGCGGTGGAGCGCGCCCGCAAAGTGATCGCGGACAAGGCCAAGAGCGGCAGCCGGAACCCGTGCTCCAGACCGCGGTCCGGCGCGCAGCGCACCAAGCTGCTGGTCAAGAATAGCAATCGTAATTTCATCGTGGACGCTCAGGACGTGATTTACGCGACCATCGAGGACGGCCTGATCACAGTCGTCGCCACTGGCGTCGAAGGAGAATCCAATTACCGGACCATCGAGGAGCTGCAGTCCAATCTCGATCCCGAGACTTTCTGGCGCGTGCACCGGTCCTTCCTGGTGAACATCAATCGGATCCAGTGAAGTGATTCCCTGGTTCAAATCCAGCTTTCAGCTTCGGATGGACGACAAGAAGCAGACCGAGATTCCGGTGAGCCGGGTGCAGACCAAGCGGCTTGCGCGCACTGTTGAAGCTGTAATACGACCGTACCTGGGCTTAGGTTGGGTTCGTTTTTGCGAGTTGGTTCGCGGTGGCGATGATCTGGCTAAAGTTATTGATTTTAAAGAACTTTAAAGCGAGGACTACTTCCCGGTGCTGGGCTCGCCCTCCGTAGGGAACTCGAACATTTCTCCACCGGTATGAACCAAAAGAGTTCCCGGACCGAACAATTTGCCTCCATTAGGCACAAAGACGGCTCCATCGGTGGACTCTCCCGACGCGAGTTTGGTCGGCACCAGCGCGATCGCCGACGCGGCCGCACCAGCCTTTATCCTGGAGGATACTCCATCCGCCAACGCGCTTTGTCGGCGCGATTCGTAGCCATTGGTGGAGTTCATTCTGACGTTGCCGTAAAGGCCGGCTTCGTAAGTGGTCACCAGCTTGACGACATCATGACGGCTGCCCGACTGCAGCAGCGAGTTTACCACCGTGAGCGCGGCCGAAGCCTGGGATTCGCTGCCATCCTGCCGGCGATAAGTGAAATCTTCCGGTTTTACCATCCAGGGGATCGGCGAGCCGTTGGATATGGACACTTGCATAATCGAGTACTGCTTCAGGTGGGAGGGCAGATAGGCGAACATTACGGTAACGCCGCCTTTGGTCAGCGTCTTATAATGCAGACCATTGGATTCAAAATCGATGACCTGGGCGTGAAGTGATGCCAGCGTGCAAACACACACCAACATCGCGATTCTCATACTTCTATAATAAACGGACAATCAAAGGAGAGGATCCAGCGGCAAATGTGCTCTCATCGGGAAAGCATCGGCCCTTACCAAATCACCTCGAAGTTAGGCGAGGGCGGGATGGGGGTCGTGTACTGTGCTCAGGACACCCGTCTGAACCGCGCGGTCGCTCTCAAAATGATCCGCGACGCGGGCGCCGATGAAAACCTGCGCAAGCGATTCTTGCGAGAGGCGCAGTCCGCCGCGCGGGTAAATCATCCCAGCATCTGCCGGCTCTATGATATCGGGGAAGAAGACGGTCATCCTTTTCTGGTGATGGAGCTATTGGAGGGCGAGTCATTAGCTGGCCGGCTGGCTCGCGGACCGATGGTACTCGCGGAGGCGGTTCAAGTCACATTAAGTGTGTTGTCTGCCTTGGCTGCTTTGCACCGGTGCTCGATTCTGCACCGCGATCTGAAGCCTTCCAACGTTTTTCTTTCGACACAAGGTGTCAAGCTGCTCGATTTCGGACTCGCCAAGCCTATCGCTCCGGAACACGACCCGGATGGCCAAACCGCCACTGAGCTGACCCGCGACGGCGTGATCACCGCTACGCCGCGATATGCGTCTCCTGAGCAGATCACCGGCAAGCTGCTGGACGTTCGGTCGGACCTGTTCTCCACCGCTGTCGTATTATTCGAGATGCTGACCGGCAAGTATGCTTTCGACGGCAACTCGGCCATAGCAATCTTTCATGCCATCCTGTACGATTCGCCACCCACGCTCAGCGGATCTCCGGCCGTGGCGGCCGTCGATCGGGTGATTCATCGGGCACTTTCCAAGAATCCCGAGGACCGCCTAAAATCAGCGGACGAAATGGCCGCGGACCTGCGGAACGCGCTGCAGTTGGAGGATTCCGGCTCCCACGTGGAAACCCGAACCATGAAGCGCCTGATCGTGCTTCCGTTTCGCGCGCTTCGTTCCGATCCTGAGACGGATTTCCTGGCGTTCAGTCTTCCGGATGCGATCGCGGCCTCGCTGGCGGGCTTGAATTCGCTGGTGGTGCGATCGAGCCTGGCCGGGGCTCGCTTTGGCGGTCCAACGCCCGACTTGAAGGAGATTGCGAAAGAGACCGAAGTGGATGTGGTTCTCACGGGAACTCTGTTGCGCGCCGGAACGCAGCTGCGTCTGGCAACCCAGTTGGTAGAGGCGCCGTCCGGGACCTTGATCTGGTCGGGTTCGTCGCAAGTGGAACTCCACGACATTTTTCAACTGCAAGACACACTGGTTTCTAACGTGGTCGAGTCGCTGGCGCTGCCATTGACCGCGGGGGAACGAAGAATGTTGGCTCATTACGCACCCGCCAGCTCGTCCGCTTACGATCTCTACCTGCGCGCCAACGAATTGAGCCGCAACCGGGAGAATCTTTCCGATGCCATCCAGCTTTACGGGCAATGCATGGTGAAGGACCCCCAATATGCGCCGGCCTGGGCGCATCTGGGACGCGCGCTCTGGCTCGCCGACAAATACGCTGATGGATCGTCGGCGAAAATCGCGGAAGCCAAGGCTGCTCTGGAGCGGGCTCTGGAGCTCAATCCGGACCTTCCGGTGGCGCATAATTTCTATACTCACATTCAAGTGGAACAGAACTGCGCCCTGGATGCCATGCAGCGCCTGCTAAGGCGATCGCACACTACGCGCAACGATCCGGAGCTTTTCGCCGGCCTCACTCACGCCTGCCGCTATTGCGGATTGCTGGAAGCATCGCTGGCAGCCCATCGGCAAGCTCGGCGTCTGGATCCTCACATTCCTACCACAGTGATAAACACCTATTTCGAGATGGGCGACTATCAGAGCGCTCTCGATGTCAGCAAAGGCGACTACGGATACGGTACTGCCGCCGCTCTAGCGATGCTCGGACGTGTGGCCGAGGCGATCGCGATTCTGAAGGAACGAGAGCAGTTGCCCTGGCGAATGGGAAAGCTCTATCTGGTATCCCTGCGAGCGCTACTCGAAGGGGATCGAAGCGAGAGCCTGCGGGCGTCCGATGAACTGCTGGCCGCGACGTTCCGCGATCCGGAGGGTTGGTACCTTCTGGCGCGACAGCTCAGCTATTTGGGCGAAACCGGGCGGGCCTTCATCGCCCTATCGAGAACGGAAGGGTTTTCCTGTCACAGTGTGCTGGCCGGCGATCCGTGGCTCGATCCGCTGCGCGGCCACTCGGAATTTAAGCACATTCTGCGAAGGGCTCAGACTTTGCATGAGGAAGCCTTAGGCGTGTTCCAAGCCGAAGGCGGCCCGGACCTTCTGGGCGTGAACCAACCGGCGGCCAACAGCTAGCTGATATCCGCCAGCAGGAAATTTTCAGCTCCGCCCGCTGCCTTCGCCACTGCCTCCGCCGCCAGGTAGCCGCTGCGAACCGCGCCTTCCATGGTGGCGGGCCAGCCGGATCGGGTCCAATCGCCCGCCAGGAACAGGTTCGGCAACTTCGTGGCACTGAGCGGGCGCGCTTGCTCCAGTCCCGGCTTGGCGGAAAACGTGGCGCGAACTTCCTTCACCACGTGCGCCTTTTCCAGCTTGGCTTCGCTTACCCTGGGAAAAAATTCGGCCAGCTCGCGCACCGCCAGCGCGATCACGTCGGCGCGCTTCATCTCCACCAGGCTCCGCGAGGCGCTGACCACCAGTTGCAAGATATCGCCCGCCGGATTTGTTGAACATCCATTGCATATGTGCGATCGAGCAGAGTGGCATGCGGCAGTTGCGTGATGCTGCGGTCAAACCACAAGTGGATGCCGGTGATGGGCGAATGCTCGAAGCCGTCCAGGTCCAAATCCAGCTCGGGCATCACGGCGGCCACGCGTTCGAAGGGCAATGCCGAGACGTAATAGTCCGCGGCATGCTGCTCGCCCTGGACAGAATGCCGCGCACCGCGCCATCCTCGATGATCAACTCGATCCACCGGCGCCCGCAGATGCAAGCTGACATTGCCGACGCGTTTCCATGCGTCGGGGCCATACAGATCGCCCAGCGGCACAGCAGGCACGCCCATCTCGTAGGAATTCGCGCGAGCCAGGAAGCCTAGCCAGAAAACCTGAAATCCGTGGCTCGCGGCCATGCGATCCAGATCTTCATTCACGGCGCTGACCAGAACCTGGTTCCAGAATCGCCGGATGGCGGCTTCGGGCTGGTGCTTTTCACGCAGCCAATCGAGCATAGTGATCCGGTCCAGATCCTCGGCGGTTTCGTTCCTCCGGATGGCCAGCAGCCCGCCGCGCGATCGCGAGTCTTGTCGGCAAGGCTCAGCGAGCGAAGCTTCCAGAAAGCTGCCCGTGAAGTGCAGCGGCGCCGGGAGGCTGCCCGCGCGCAGCACCGAAGTCCGGCCGCCGGGCTCGATGAAGAAGAATCCTTGTGGAATTTGATCCGATCCGCCACGCCCAGGCGGCCGTAGAAATCCATCAGGTTGACGCAGCAGCGCAGCAGGACGTGCTGGCAATTGTCGATGATTTCGGGGGCTTCTTCCGGGCGGAACGGGATAAGAAGTGGCGCGGCCGCCCAGAGAATCCGCGGGCCTCGAACAGATCTACTTGGAATCCGGCTTTGCCCAGCGCCGCGGCTGTGGCCAGGCCGGCCAAGCCGCCGCCAATCACAATGACACTGGCATGGGCAGTTAGCCGCGAGGTATCGAGGAATGCAAACTTATCAGTCGTGCACCGGCACACGCGCGCGGTGTCCGCCGCCGCCGCCGCTGCTATTGATCAGCAGCATCGCGAGCATGAGCACCAATGCCACAAAGACGATGTCAGAAAAGTCAAATTGCATTTAAGTGTCTCTCTCAGCCCAGTATGACCTGCGGCCGTCGGAACTGCCAAGGCCTGTGTACTCCAGTACTTTCACGTCTAAGTACCAACTTTAACACAGTAGCCTGTGTGGCCAAATAGTACTATCGAAACCCTGAATTTACGGCCGCGCGGCGCAGGCCGAGGCCTGGCTGACCACGTTTTCGATCAATCGAAGCCCGCAGTTGCCATCCAGGGTCAGGATCGACTCGGGATGAAACTGCACCGCCTCGATCGGCAAGTCCCGATGCCGGAGCCCCATGATCACGCCATCTTCGGATTCGGCCGTGACTTCCAGGCAGGCCGGGAAAGTCTCCCTGCGCGCGAACAGCGAATGGTAGCGGCCCACTTTGAAGCGCTCCGGCAGCCCCTCGAAAATGCCCTGGTTGTGATGGACCACGATAGAGGGCTTGCCGTGCATCGGATAATCCAGCACGCCCAGCTCGCCGCCAAACGCCTCCACAATTCCCTGCAAACCCAGGCAAACGCCGAACACCGGAATGCCCGCCGCGCCGGGAAACTTCACCAGATCGGGCACGCCGAAGTCGGCTGGGCGGCCGGGACCGGGCGAAATCAGGATCAGGTGCGGCGCCGATCCTGGCAATCAGCTCATGCGGAATTCCCGCGCGATAGGTGACCACCTCGGCGCCGGTCTGGCGCGCGTAGTTGGAGAGCGTATGGATAAAGCAGTCGTCGTTATCGATCAGCAGGAGCTTGATGCCCTGCCCCGCCCGGGACTGCGCTGCCGCATGTCGCGGCGGTCTTCTTACCGGCCCCGCAGCGAGCGGAAAAATCCGGTGGCTTTCAGGCGCGTCTCCTGTTCTTCCAGCTCCGGAACCGAGTCGTAGAGCAGCGTCGCGCCCGCGCTATAGCGCGCGATGCCATCGCGCAGATGAACGGTGCGGATCAAAATGCCGGTATTGATATCGCCGTTCAGCGACAGCATTCCCACCGCTCCGCCATACCAGCCGCGCGCGTCTTTTTCCAGATTCTCGATGGCCTGCGCCGCGGCCTTCTTCGGCGCGCCGATGATGGTCACCGCCCACATGTGCGTGAGAAACGCGTCCAGCGAATCGAAGCCCGGCTGCAGAATGCCTTCCACGTGATCCACAGTGTGGAAAACGCCCGCGTAGGATTCGATCAGCCGCCGGCCGATCACTTTCACCGAACCCGGGATCGAGACGCGCGACTTGTCGTTGCGATCCACATCGCTGCACATGGTCAGCTCGGATTCTTCCTTGGTCGAGTTCAGCAGCTCGCGGATGTTGTCGGCGTCGCGCAGCGGATCGCCCGTGCGCCGCGCGGTTCCCGCGATGGGGCAGGTCTCCACGCGGTTGCCTTCCACGCGCACGAACATCTCCGGCGAAGCGCCGATCAGTTGCTCGTCGCCCAATTGCAGGAAAAACTCGTAGGGGCTGGGGCTGGCCTTCTGAATCCGCTCGAACAGCGCCGACGGGCTTTCGGAAAAGTTGGCTTGGAACGTCTGCCGCAGCACCACTTCGTAGTATTCGCCCTGCCGCATGCCTTCGCGCACCGCTTCCACTTTGGCCATGTACTCTTCCGGCTGGTGGTCGATGTCGATTTCGTCGGCTGCACGTTTCGGCGCGGGAGGGAATAGGCGCTCCATCGCGCTCCAGGCCGCGCGGTGGAAACGCCGCTGCGTCGAAATCGTAACGGAAGCGCTCGATCTGCTCCTTCTTGCGATCCATGTAATAGATGTCGTCGCACAGAAAGAGATGCAGATCTTTATGCCCGTCGCGCGGCAGCTTCAGCTCGATCGGATCGAACTGGAACAGCAGATCGTAGCCGAACGCGCCCACCAGCGCCAGCCGGCTGTCATCCTGTCGTGCGGAATTCGTCGATCAGCGCGCGAAGAATCGAAAACGCCGAGGGCTGCTTGCTGCGCTCTTCTTCGGGGAACAGTTCCGGCAGAGGCTTCAGCCGGCCGTGCAGACTCCCGTCGCGAAAGCCGAACTCGTCCCAATGGGGATGCCGCTCGAGCAACGGCTACAAAATCCGGTTTAGCACTTCGCCGCGCTCGTTGAGCGGGCGGAACTCGATGTTTCGGCCCGCCGCGACGATTTCGATGGGCGGGCAGACCGAAGCCACGTCCCAGCGCGAATAGCGCTCCGGATATTCGTAGCCGGACGACAGATAGATGCCGCGGTAGCGATCCAGCTTGTGCAGCAGTGGCTTGAGGCCTTTTTTGAACGGAATGGCGGACGCGGAACGGGTGACGTTGATTCCGCCCGGCGTGGTGTAACTCAACTTCGCCATAAGACAGAACGCAGGGAGCTGACTTCCTGCGGGAGCAATCTATTGAGTTTTAGGATAGCACCACCGGCGGGTGCGGGCTGCCGCTAATTTTGTGCGTCGCTGCCTACTAGCGTCCGCAGTTGCTGGACGATATTGTTCAATGCTTCGGCCTGCGCCGACATCTCTTCGCTCGCCGAAGCGCTCTCTTCGGCATTAGCCGCCGTGCTTTGCGTGACCTGGTCCATCTGCGCGATCGCTTTCGAAATCTGCTCGATCCCGCGCGCCTGCTCCTGGCTGCCTAGGTTCACTTCGTCCACCAGGGTCTTCACCTTGGTCGCGCTTTCGGTGATGGCTTGAATCACGTCCGTCACCTGCTGCAGTTTGGTGCTGCCTTCGTTGGATTTCCCGATGGACTCCTCGATTAGCGCCGCCGTATCCTTGGCAGCTTGCGCCGAGCGCTGTGCCAGATTGCGTACTTCATCGGCCACCACGGCAAAGCCCATGCCGGCTTCTCCGGCCCGCGCCGCCTCCACCGCCGCGTTGAGCGCCAGAATATTGGTTTGGAATGCGATCTCATCGATGACTTTGATGATCTTCGAGATTTTGCCGCTGGAGGCGGTAATCTCGCGCATAGAGGTGACCATATGTCCCAAGGCATGATTGCCTTCGGTAATGCGCTGATCCACTTCACTCATCATGCCGGCCGCGGATTGTGAATTGCCGGCGTTCTTGCGCGTCATGGAAGTTATTTCCTGGCTGGAGGCGGCCGTCTCTTCGAGGGACGCGGCCTGTTCGGACGCGCCTTGCGCCAACCCTTGGCTGGAAGAAGCAACCTGCGAGGATGCGCTCGTGATCTGCCCGGCGCCTTCGGCCAAATCCGAGGCAAAGCCGCGCAACTGTTTACTAGTCTTGGCCACTGTCAGCAGAGCAATCGGCGAGATCACCAGACCTATAGACAACAAAATCGACATTGTCCACCAGGCCGCGGTCACAGACTCCGCGCCCACGCTGGTCGCTTTTAGCAAGACTCGCTTCTGCGCCTCGACTAAACCTTCCGCGCCCTTTTCGACATGATCCAGAGCTTTCGACGAATGATCCGTATAGATGGACAACGCCCCCTTGGCATCCCCGGCCATCGCGGCCGCCGCTACCTGCTCAAAGTAAAGTTTGAAATCAGGCAGGCTGTTTTCCATGGCCGCCAGCGATTCCCTGCCAAGGTCGCTGACTAGCAACGGCTTTACATCCCGTAACATTTGAGCCAGTGCTCCGGCACGGCTTTCGAACTCTTCTTTGTTGCTTCGCACCTTCTCCGGGAGGTTGTGCATGGCAAAAAGCATCACGCCCCTTTGACAGGACCTCATCTTGTAGATATTGGACTGAATCTCTCCCATTAAGGCGACTCTTTTCGGGGCGTTAGTGCTGGCTTGGTCCAACTCGCCACCCAGCTTGCTGATCGAGTAAAGCGATGCAGTTGCCAGCCCGACAGCCACCAGCAAGATAGCTACAAAAGCGAGCGTCAGTTTCTTTCCGATGGTAATGTTCGACATAATATCTCCCTCGATTCAGCTCGACTACATCTCCGTGAAATTGTCTTCCATCGGGAACTCCGAGTATTCCCCCGCGGGAACCGGAACTTCGAGCGGCTTGCTGTCTCGCCTGCGCACGGCCGGCTTCAGCTTCGCCAGGCTCTTGGTGACTGGCTTAGACGCGGCGCGCCGGACGGGCTGACGGCCTTCCGTTCCTGTGCCGTCGCCGCCCACCAGCGTCCGCAATTGCTCCACGATGTGGTTCAAGGCTTCGGCCTGCGCCGACATCTCTTCGCTCGCCGAAGCGCTCTCTTCGGCGTTGGCCGCCGTGCCCTGCGTCACCTGGTCCATCTGCGCGATCGCTTTCGAAATCTGCTCGATCCCGCGCGCCTGCTCCTGGCTGCCCAGGCTCACTTCGTCCACCAGGGTCTTCACCTTGGTCGCGCTTTCGGTGATGGCTTGAATCACGTCCGTCACCTGCTGCAGTTTGGTGCTGCCTTCGTTGGATTTCCCGATGGACTCCTCGATTAGCGCCGCCGTATCCTTGGCAGCTTGCGCCGAGCGCTGTGCCAGATTGCGTACTTCATCGGCCACCACGGCAAAGCCCATGCCGGCTTCTCCGGCCCGCGCCGCCTCCACCGCCGCGTTGAGCGCCAGAATATTGGTTTGGAATGCGATCTCATCGATGACTTTGATGATCTTCGAGATTTTGCCGCTGGAGGCGGTAATCTCGCGCATAGAGGTGACCATATGTCCCAAGGCATGATTGCCCTCGGTAATGCGCTGATCCACTTCACTCATCATGCCGGCCGCGGATTGTGAATTCTCGGCATTCTTGCGCGTCATGGACGTGATCTCTTCGCTCGACGCCGAGGTTTCTTCAAGCGAAGCCGCCTGTTCAGACGCGCCCTGCGCCAACCCTTGGCTGGAAGAAGCTACCTGCGAGGATGCACTGTTGATCTGCTCAGTGCCTTCGGCTAAATCGGCCGTGACGGCTCGAAGTTGTTTGCATACGTTCGACACCGTAAGCAGGACAACGGCCGAAATGCCGACCGCGACCAGCAGAAGAACCCAGGCCATCCATCTGGCTCCCGATGTTACCTGCACGCTTGCCGTCACAGTTTCGGCCAGCAGTGTTTTCTGAGCTTCCACTACCTCCCCTACGCTCTTGTCCAGAGTGTCGAAGGACGGGCCCATATGTTCGACGCCAATCTTGAGTGCGTCCTGATGCTTCCCAGCCGCGGAAGCGGCTACCAGCTGGTCGAAGAAGGAACTTACGTTCCGGAGCTCGCTCTGCAGGACTGACACCGCCCTCTTAGCTTGTTCGGTGACCAGTAATGGCTTCAGGTCGCGCATGAGTTGCTCAGCGTTTGCGTGCAAAGTCTCAAATTCCTGTCGGCTGCGTTGTACCTTCTCCGGCACGCTCTCTACCGAATACAACATCACTCCCCGTTGACTGGTCCTCATCTTGAAGAAATCACCTCGGAGCTCTTCCGCCAGCAAAATCTTCTTGGCCGTCTTTGTGACTGCCGTGTCGAGTTCCTCTCCCAGTTTCCCAATCGAGTACAACGAAGAGACCGCCAGGCCAATCGCCGCCAGGAGCATGGCCCCGGAGGTGACGGCAAGTTTTTTCCCAATGGTAAAGTGCGACATATTATGCTCTCGGATTCAGCTCGATTACATCTCCGTGAAATTGTCTTCCATCGGGAACTCCGAGTATTCCCCCGCGGGAACCGGAACTTCGAGCGGCTTGCTGTCTCGCCTGCTCACGGCCGACTTCAGGTTCGCCAGGCTGTTGGTGACTGGCTTAGACGCGGCCCGCCGGACGGGCTGACGGCTTTCCGTTCCGGTGCCATTGCCGCCTATCAGCGACCGCAGTTGCACCACGATGTGGTTCAATGCTTCGGCCTGCGCCGACATCTCTTCGCTGGCCGAAGCGCTCTCTTCCGCGTTGGCCGCCGTGCTTTGCGTCACCTGGTCCATCTGCGCGATCGCTTTCGAAATCTGCTCGATCCCCCGCGCCTGCTCCTGGCTGCCCAGGCTCACTTCGTCCACCAGGGTCTTCACCTTGGTCGCACTTTCGGTGATAGCTTGGATTACTCCCGTCACCTGCTGCAGCTTAGTGCTGCCTTCGTTCGACTTCGCGATCGACTCTTCGATCAGCGCCGCCGTATCTTTGGCTGCTTGCGCGGAACGCTGCGCCAGGTTGCGTACTTCGTCGGCGACTACAGCGAAGCCCATGCCGGCTTCTCCGGCCCGCGCTGCTTCCACGGCTGCGTTCAGCGCCAGAATGTTGGTCTGGAACGCGATTTCATCGATGACCTTGATGATCTTCGAAATCTTGTCGCTGGAAGAGGTTATCTCCCGCATGGAAGTGACCATCTGTCCCAACGTTTGGTTGCCTTGCGCGATGTTCCGATCCACTTCGCTCATCATGGAGGCCGCTGATTTTGAGTTCTCGGCGTTCTTGCGCGTCATCGAAGTAATTTCCTGGCTGGAAGCCGCGGTTTCCTCGAGCGACGCCGCCTGTTCCGACGCCCCTTGCGCCAGCGACTGGCTGGAAGAGGCCACCTGTGAGGATGCGCTGGTGATCTGCTCAGCGCCTTCGGCTAGCTCGCTTACCGTCCGGTTCAGCACCTGATTGATGTTTCGCACAACGAAGTAGAATATGCCGCTGCCGGCCACCACCGAGATAATCAAAATCAGCCACGTCAGCCATTTCATTCGGGCGCCGGTGCTCGCGGCGGCGGCGGTATTCACGGCTCCACTCTTGCGGTTGAACTCGGTTTCCAGATCAATTGCTTCCTTCGCTGTGATATAGGCTGTATTCGCCTCGGCCATGTACTTCTTGGTGGCGTCTGCGTTATTGCCCGTACGGCTGATAACAGCCACGCCGTCCCAGGCTTGATAGTAGCGCTCCAATGCGGGTTTGATCTTTAGATTGATTTGCCGCTCTTCATCCTGGAAGATCGCCTTTTCCACATCTGCCAAACCGGCGTTGATCTGCTCCTTTAACTTCTGAATCTGCTGGTCCATCTCGGCAATAGTTTTCGGATCCGCGGAGGCTATGTGCTTCCAGGCGTCGCCGCGCAACTCCAGCAGAGCCGCTTCCACTTTGCTGCATTCAGAGACGCCCGCCAAAGAATCACCAGCGAGCGACGTTACGATCTTGTTGAAACCTGCCAGCCCGATCAGTGTCGACACACCCAGCGTCACCGTCAGCGTGATTAAAAAAGCTCCAATCAGCGCCAGTTTCTTTCCTACCGTCATTCGTGAGTTCATATGCATTTCCTCAATTCAGTCTGCGAACGGCACAACTAGCCATGGGCGCAACAGCGGCCCCGCCAAGAAGCTTATCGGCGTGCGCGCAGCGATGTTTGAAAAAAGCTCGAGCTTACCGATAAGCCCTGCATGCCGGCCAGATCGCTCTATCTGCTGCTCTGCGTCTATGCCTGGGCTCAAGACCCCCAAATCCCCGCTCCAGCCTCCGATGCCGCGCCGCCAGCGGCCAAGCCCTTCCAGTTCACAGGCGCCGTGGACGCCTTCTATTCCGCGAACCTGAACCATCCCTCGGCAGGCGCCAATCAGCTCCAGAACTTCGACACCCGCGACGGCTGGGCACTCGACTTCGCTTCCCTCAGCGTCCAGGCAAATTACACTCATCTCGGCTTCCGGCTGGATACCGGCTTCGGCGAGATGTACAAGACCATGAATCTGGCCGACTCGTGGGCCGGGCCCAACCGCTATATCTCGCAGGCCTACATCAGCTACAAACCGATACGGAATTCGGCCCTCGAACTGGATGCCGGCAAGTTCTTCACCAGCGCCGGAGCGGAGGCTCCCGAGAGCTATAACAACTTCAACTACTCCCGTTCGCTGCTCTACGTTCTGGGCGAGCCCTATTACCACTTTGGGCTGCGATCGACGATTCCAATTACCAAAACCTTTTCTATCGGCGTACAGCTCCTGGACGGATGTAACAATTTGGGAGACCTGCACAGCGGTAAAGTGCTGGGCCTGGTCCCGGCCCTCACCCGATCCAAGTGGAGCTGGACGCATACCTATCTGGCCGGCCCGGAAAAGATCGGCGGCCGCGACGGCGTTCGCCACTTTCACGACAGCGCTCTCACGTTCACGCCGCGCCCCTGGATCAGCTCCTATTTCGAAGCCCTGCATTCGACCGAGCGCTGGTCGAACGGTGGCACCGACTCGTGGTACGGCTTGGCGGGCGCAGCCAAGTTTTCACCCTTCAAAAAATGGAGCTTCAGCCCGCGCATGGATTGGTTCTCCGACTCCACCGGGTTCAATAGCGGACTGGCCCAGCAGCTCAAGGAAGCGACTATGACCGTCGAATATCGGCCGGCAGTCTATCTGATCGCGCGCGCTGAGTACCGGCGGGACTGGTCCGACCGGCCCTTCTTCGATCGCGGCGCAACGCCCACGGCCAGTAAAGAGCAAAACACTTTCTTAGTGGCCTGGATCTTCGTGCTCCGGCGCGAAAGGTAACCAGCGCTAGCGGCGAACCGCCACCGCGCTCAACGCCATCAGCTCGCCGGCGATGCGATCCAGCGGCAACACACGATCCACCGCGCCCATCCGGATGGCCTCGCGCGGCATTCCAAACACCACGCAACTGGCTTCGTCCTGCGCGATGGTGCGCGCGCCGGCTCGCTTCATTCTTGAGCATTCCCTGCGCTCCATCGGCCCCCATGCCGGTGAGGATGGCCCCGATCGCGTCCCCTCCGGCCGCCTCGGCCACCGAATCGAACAGCACGTCCACCGAAGGCCGCTGATAGCACACCCGCTCGCCATCGTGGACCGCGACCCGGTATTCGCCGCCGCGCTTCTGCAGTGTCATGTGAAAATTGCCCGGCGCGATCAGCGCCTGGCCGGGCAGTCAGCCGATCGCCATCGGCGGCTTCCTTCACGCGCATCCGGCAAAGATCGTTCAGCCGGTTCGCAAAGGCCAGCGAGAAGACCGGCGGGAATGTGCTGCACCACCAGGATGCCGGGGCATGTTCGCCGGCATGCCGCACGAGCACTTCGCGCATCGCTTCGGTTCCGCCCGTGGAGGCGCCAATCGCGATCAACCGTGGAAGGCTGCAGCGAAGGAGCCAGAACCAGCCGCCGGACTCGTCGCGGCAACACCGGGCTCGGGCGTTCGATTTGCCATGCGCGCTTGCGCCGCGGCACGGATCTTTTGCGGCAGATCGTGCTTCAGCTCGCCCACCGAATACGGACCGCCCGGCTTCGCCAGCACCTCCACCGCGCCGCACTGCAGCGCTTCGATAGCGGTCTGGCTGGAAGACTGCGCCAGCGAGCTGATCACCACCACCGGCAGCGGATGGAAGCGCATCAGCTTCTTCAAGAAACGTCAGGCCGTCCATGCGCGGCATCTCGATATCCAGCGTCAGCACGTCCGGCCGCAGGCTCAGGATCTTGTCGCGCGCGACAAACGGATCGGGCGCGGTGCCCACTACTTCCAGATCCGGCTCCGCCGCCAGGCATTCGGCCAGCATCTTGCGCACGATGGCCGAATCGTCCACGATCAGCACTCGGATTTTGCGATCTGCCGCCATGCGATCGTCACCCCCGCTATTCCGGTTCGGCGCCCGCACAGGCGGATCGAGATCGCCAACATCCCTTCCGGCAATCAGGAAGCATCGGTGCAGCGCTTCCTCGATCGGCCCACTCCTCCATGGCGTCAGCTCCGGCGACGCTAGCGCCAAGTCTCGATTCCGGCCACAAGTGGCTCAGCACCGCCCCGCACAAAATGTTGGCCAGCTCCTGAGCATCACCTGGCCGCGCTGCGCATTCGGTCGACTTCGTCCGGGTCCATTCCCAGAAAAGCGCGCGCGATCGACCGCGTGACCTCGGCCGAGACACCCAGCAGCATTTCTCCGCAGTGCGATCCTTCGAAGCGAATCCGGGCGGACCAGGCCGCGCGCCGAATCCAGCCGTGCTCGCAAGGCGCCGGCACGGCCTCGGTCGAAAAACATGGTCTCCAGCACCTCGGCGGTTACGCGGCTCAGAGGTGCCGGAAACGATCCGGCGCGGCTGGCCAAGGCGCTCCGATGGCTGTCAAGTTGCTGCTCAGGCATCTCGGCTCCTAATACCCGCTCCAGTTCTTCCCGCAAGTTTCCGGCGAGAACGGCTTGGTCATGTAGCCCTCGGCGCCCAGCGACAATCATGCGCAGGATCCGCTCGTTGGTGGCGTCGGTGGAAATCACCAGCGCGGGAATGATCTTGAGCCGTGCCATCGCGCTCCAGCCGGCGCAGCAACTCCTCGCCATTCATCTTGGGCATGTTGATGTCGGTGAGGATGACGTCCACCCGTGTGCTGCTGCAGGCGCGCCAGCGCTTCCTCGCCGTTGGCAGCTTCCAGGCATTCGCCCACCTCGAAACCCGACAGACGTCATCACGCGCCGGATGAAGCTCCGCATCACCGGCGAATCATCCACGATCAAGACAGAGTAACGCCATTGTCGCTTGCTCCTCTTTCACATGACCTTCTTCGGCGCGCGCGATGCTCGCGCCAGCTCGCGCTCGATCCCGCCCCCTTCCCGCACCCACATCCGGCCCGTCCCGACCTCCAGCCGCATGGTGCGCGATACCTCGCCGCCCACCGCCTCGGCCGCGATCAGAATCCCGGCCTTCCACAAAATCTTCCGCGCCGCCAGGTAATTGCGCTTGCCGATCTGGAATACTCCCTGGCTGTCCAGCACCTGCGCTCCTCCCGTCAGCCGCACCACCATCGCGCTGGCCGTCGCCCCCGGCCGCCTTCAGCGCCATCAATCAGCCGGGAATGCCCGTGTCGGCGAACATGAATGGATTCTGCTGCGCCTTCGCGGCATCGATGGCTGATTCCGGCAGCATGTAATGCAGCAACCCGGCTACTTTGGCCACCGGATCGTGCATCGCGACCGCGATGCAGGACCCCAGCGCGTAGGTCACCAGTATCGATTCGGCGTCCTGGCGACACCTTGCAGTCGGAAATGCCCACCACCAGTGCGCTCATGACCAGCCCCGCATTCCGCCCGCCGCTTCTCCGCCGCGATAGGTGGCCGGACGAACGTATTGCAGTCCGTGCTCGACGCCGGTGAGCGATTCCGAATGGCCGACAAAAAGATACCCGCCCGGCTCCAGACACTGCGCTCAGCCGCTGCACGATATCCTGCTGCGTCGGCTTTATCGAAATACATCATCACATTGCGGCAGAAAATCACGTGAAACAGACGCCGGTGCGTGAAACGGCTCGATCAGATTGAGCCGCTCGAAATTCGATGCGGCTGCGCCAAATCCGGCTTTACTTTGAAAGATCCCTTGCGACTCGCCTTCTCCCCGCAGCAGATAGGCGCGGCGCCAGGGTTCCGGCAATTCCTTGAAACGCTCCGCCGGGTAGACCCCGCGCTGGGCGTGCGCCAGCACCCGCGTCGAGATGTCGGTGGCCAGGATGCGGAAACTCCGCCGCCGGCTTTCGGCGCCGCGCGACAGGGCCTCGGCCAGGCACATGGCGATCGAATAGGGCTCTTCGCCGCTGGAGCAGGCCGCGCTCCAGATCTCGCAGCGTCGCAACTCCCGGCAAATTCCTCGTTGACCGCGCGCGCCAGAAATTCGAAATGCGCCCGCTCGCGCAGAAAACTGGTGTGATTGGTGGTGAGCGCGTCGATCAGCTCGATCAGCGCATCGCCCGGTCGAATCGGCCAGCACGTGGCGGTAATATTCGGCGAAGGACTTGAAGCCCAGCTGGCGCAGCCTCTTGCCCAGCCGCGCCGCCACCAGCGCCTCCTTGCCGCGTCTTCAGATCCAGCCCGAAGCGCTGGTAGGCCAGCTCGCTGATCTGGCGGAATTCGCTGGCCGTCAGCGTGAGTTCGCCGGCGCCATCCGGAGTAGATAATCGTCATTCGCCACTGCTGGTTGCTGCTCCGAACAAACCCTCCGGGTCCAGAATCAGACCCACCCGGCCATCGCCCAGGATGGCTCCGCCGGCCACACCCGGCGATGTTGCGCATCGCTTCACCCAGGCTCTTGATCACCACTTCCTGTTTGCCGATCAGTTCGTCCACCATCAGGCAGAACTGCTTGCCCGCCGCTCTCGGAAACGATCAGCAGGCTCTCCCAGGGATTTCGAAGCGCGGCTTCACGTTAAAGCGCTGGTGCAGCCGGATCACCGGCAGCAGCGCGCCCCGCACCATGGCCATCTCCTGCGCGGCCATGGATGGTCGAGATGGCTTCCTCGGCGGCTTGCAGCATTTCCCGCACCGCGAAGATGGGAACGATGTAGCGCTGGTCGCCCACCCCCACCACCAGCCCGTCGATGATGGCCAGCGTCAGCGGCAGCTTCAGCAGGAACGTGGTGCCCTGGCCCGGCGTCGAAATGACATCCACGCGGCCGCGCAGCTTCTGCACCTGCTTGCGCACCACGTCCATGCCCACGCCGCGGCCGGAAACATCGGTGATCTTCTCGGCGGTCGAAAAACCGGGCTGAAAGATCAGGTTGAAGATCTCGCTCTCGGTCAGCTCGGCGCCCGGCTGCGATCAGATTCTTCTCGCGCGCCTTGCGCAGGATTTTCTCGCGCGTCCAGACCGCGGCCGTCGTCGGAGATCTGGATCACGATGTGTCCGGCCTGGTGGCCGGCCTTGAGCGTGACGTCGCGCCTGGCCGGCTTGCCCGCCGCACGCGCTCCTCCGGCATCTCGATGCCGTGATCCACTGAGTTGCGCACCATGTGCATCAGCGGATCGGCCAGTTCCTCGACAATGTTGCGGTCGAGCTCGGTCTCTTCGCCCTGACAACTCCAGTTCCACTTGCTTGCCCGACTTTGCGCGACAGATCCCGCACCAGCCGCGCCGTCTTCTGGAACAGTTGGCCGATCGGAATCATGCGCATCGACATGGCGGTGCGCTGGACGTCGTCGGTGATGCGCGCCAGTTGCGAGAGATTGCGCGCCAGGCGCGGCTTCAAACCGGTGGCCAGGTCCGGATCGTGCCGCACCAGCGATTGCGCGATCACCATCTCGCCCACCATGTCCACCAGATAGTCGAGCTTGGCGGTATCCACCTTGATGGAGCGCGCCACCGCGGCTGGGCTTCCGCTGCTCTTGCCGCTTCCGGGCTTTCCGGTCCGGGCGTCGGCGGCCGCATCCGCGGATCGCGGGTGTATTTCCGGGCCCGCCTCGACGGGAGCCGGCGACTTCGCGCGCCAGCTCCAGTAACCCCTCCGTTGCGGATTCGACAGCGCGGGACGGATGGCCGGACTGGCGCCGCGGGAGGCTCGGTCGGGCTCCACTCGGAGCGCGTAGCGCCGCGTCTCAGCGCGGGGCGCCGCTCAGCCGCGGATGGCCTCGATCAGCGCCGTGTTGTCGCCCGGCCGCCGGCGTCTGGCCGGTCGCGAGCATCGCTCCAGTTCCGTCATCCAGAGGTTCAGATAATCCTTGCTCTCCAGAATCCGGTCGATCACGCCGAGTGGTGATCGCCAGCTCGCCGTTCCGGGCCAGATCGAGAATCGTCTCCACTTCATGCGAGACGTCGCGGACGGCATCCAGATCCAGGAATCCCGCCATGCCCTTGATGGTGTGAAATCCGCGAAAAATGGCGTGGATCGCCTCCGCAGTTCGCCGGGATCCTGATCGAGCGTCAGCAACTGCAGCTCGATCGCGGTCAGGTGCTCGCTCGACTCCAGAATGAAATCGCTCAGCAGCTCCGGATCGCTGGCCAGCGGGTTGACGGAGGCCGTCGGGCTGCTGCTCCACCGCTATCGTTTGTCTGATTCGGACCGCTGCGGCATGGCTGTGCTCCTCAGGCTCCCAGCGGCCCCAGGCTCGTCACTTCCTGGGCCGTCAGAACCATGTCGATGTCCAGCAGGATTTTTACCTTGCCTTTGATCTTGGCCATGCCCAGCAGATAGGGGGTCGCCACCCCGCTGCCGAAATCCGGCGTGTCCTCGATGTCGGCTGGTCTGCAGCGTCAGCACTTCCGAACCGCGTCGACGATGATGCCGATCAGCAGCTTCGGCTGCCCCGATTCTCGATCTGCAGCCACGATGATGCAGGTGCGCTGCGTGTATTCGATCTCCGGCCAGCCCGAACTTCAGCCGCAGATCCACCACCGGGATCACCTTGCCCCGCAGATTGATCACTCCTTTGACGTAATCGGGCGTCTGCGGCACGGCCGTGATCTCCTGAATGCCCATGATTTCCCGCACCCGCAGAACCTGAATCGCAAACTCCTCGTTGCCCAGCTGAAAGGTGAGATACTTGCCGGCTCTGTGATCGGCCTTCTGCGAAGCCGCGTTCGCCGCTGTCGCTACCATCGTTTCCATTGATTCGTCTCCAGTCCTTTCGGTACTTCTTGGTCTTTCGCAACTCTGGCCTTGGATTTTCGAGACCTACACGTTCAGCACGTGCGGCACCGGAAATCCGCATCGCGATCGTCTTCTCGCCGCATCCGTATTCGGCACGATGCAGACCTGCACGCACAGCCGCTCGCCCTCAGCAGTCAAACGGCACCACCGTCCACTCCTGATTGCCGGTGCTGCGGGTCTGGAAATTCCGTCCATAAATCACCGTCGGCGTGCTCAGCCCCATCCCCCCAGCCGATTCTCCAGCATCGTTTTCACGTTGCCGATGATCATGTTGGTCACCTCCGCCACTGAATCCAGCACGTCCTCGCCCACCGCTTCGTATTCGGCCATCAGGAAGTGAGAAGCGATCTTGCAGGCCAGCGCGGCCGAGCAGGACAGGCTGCCCGGTCCCTACCCAAGCGCCGGCCAGCCCGATCAGAGATACTACGCCCGAGGTCGGCGTCTTCTCTTCCTTTTCGACGAACACGCTCCCGGCGACCAGCGTCAGGTTCAGCATGGTCGAAAACACCTCGTGCGTGGCGCTTTCGATGGCTGCCACCAGCTCAGTCTGTGTAATGTTCAGCCGGCAGTTTGATTTGCGGTGTCATTTCTTGCCTTTCCTCGGGAATCATGGGCGCCTAGAATCAATCCCGCCAGCTTCTCCTTGATCTGCTCGGCGGTGAAGGGTTTGCGCACGTATCCGGAAGCGCCGCGCTCCACCGCCTCCAGCACCTTGGCATGCGTCCCTTCGGTGCTCACCATGACGATCGGCAGGCTCTGCCAGGCCGGCTCGGCCCGCACCTTGGTCAGGAATTCCAGCCCGTCCATGTTCGGCATGTTGATGTCGGATAGAATCAAGCCCACGGTCTGCTTCTTCAACGTCTCCAGCGCCTCGACGCCGTCGCCGGCCTCGTACACCGTTCCGATCGGAATTTCCGCTTGACGCAACACGCGTTGCAGGATCTTCCGAATCGCCGCCGAATCGTCCACAATCAGTACGTCCAACACTTTGGGAGTGTCCCCCTTGATTTCCTTATCGGCTTGATAATGGGTTCTTTAGTTCTTTCGTCCCTGGCTCGAAGGAAGACCTCTGCTTTAGCTTGGCCTTCAGGGATGAGGAAGAGCGAGCATGGGTATGCCCGGACTCTTAACGTTTCAGCAGCGGCAGCAGCGCGCGGTCGATATCAGCGTCCGTCCAGGCAGGAATGTTGACGTTCCTGTGCAAGCTCCAATGTTCACTGTGCTCTAAACTTCCCCCAGCCCGCACGTCGCTCAATTCTCCCAGCGTTTCCATCTCCAAAAACTGTTCGTTGGTGAAGGTTTCATAAGAGCAGCCGAAATCGGGATGCCGGCCGGCCTCTTGAGCCGTGGTTCTCTTGATGAACAGGTCGGATCCCAGTAAAAATGCGCCCACCGTATCCCGATTGAAAAGGCCGGCCTTTTGCGAATTCGTATTCTTGGGATCCTGCCGCAGCAGCAGGTATTTTCCGGTGAACTGCCAGCGCCGGTCGCTGAAATCCGTGTAAGCCCACATTACCAGAGGATTGGTCGGCCCAAGATCCTTTTCGTGTGTCCCGCGCGGCGGGAAAGCGGTGATTCCAACTCCGCCTTGCGCCATCATGGTCAGCGCCCAGACCGCGAATTGCCGAGGCTGGCTGCCCTTGTTGGTGATCTTGTGAACCACTTCCACGCTCGAGCCCGTGCCGGCCAGCTTCACCAGCATCTGCTTTTGAAGACCGGTCTCCTTTTCGACATTGCCGGTCAGCTCCAGCACATCGCCTTTGATTTCGGCGTGGATCGGAGTATTGTCGAGTGCGTAAGTCAAAACCGGATCTTCGGGCGACATCCAGACCCGGTGGCCGCCGCGCGCCTGCCATGAAGACTCGCCGTGCTTGCCCATCTGCTCATCGTATTCCTTGAACAGATTTTGACCGCCTACAAAACCGTACCGGATGATGCGCGGGCCTACGTCGGAAGTGACGATAAGCTCCACTTCGCCGTTAGAGACGCGGTAGCAGTTGGGCCAGCCGCGATATTGCGTTTTGTCGATCTTCACCGCTGCGGATAGAGTCATGCTAATGATCAGTAGAATCGGGGCAGGCTTCCACATTCGGTGTCATTATATAGCCTGCGCTGAAAAGGTGAGCAAAGATTTTATTGCAACATGGCTTTGAGCTGCTGGAACATCATCATGCACGCCGGGCCGAGCGTGACCAGCAGTACCGAAGGGAAAATCAGAAAGAACACCGGAAAGACCATCTTCACGCCCACCTTGCGCGCGCTCTCCTGAGCCTGATGGCGAAAACGAAGCCGTAGATATTTCGCATGGGTACGCAACGCGGGCCCCAGGCTGACGCCAAAACGATCGCTATCGATGAGTAGATTGGCGAGACGGCGCAGCTCCGGCTCCTTGTTGCGAAGGCCGAGGCTGCGAAAAGCGTTGGACCGGCTGCTGCTGGTTTTCAGTTCCAGATAAAGCTGGGCCAGTTCGGCGCTTAAATCCGGATGGGTGCGCTTCAAACCGCGGCTGGAATCGGCCACCGATTGATCCAGTGACTGGCCGGCCTCCATTCCGAGCACCATCAGGTCCAGAGCCGGTGGGATCGCGCTTCTGAGACGCCGCGAGCGTGCCTGGGCGCGTGAGCCCAGGATTCTGTCAGGCAGCATGAAACCAAAGCCCGCTCCGCACAGCATTGGCAGCAGGAGGGCCGAAGAGCCGCCTTGATAGAACAGCGCGATGATTCCGAGCAGTCCGGACGCGAACAGAGCACTGCCGCATTTGATTCCATAAAAGACCGGCACGGCGGATGGCCAGCGGTAGCCGGCATAAGCCAGTTTCGCGCGATACGGGTTTTGTTCGTTTTTGGTGGCTGGAAAGCTTTCGCCAATGGAGCGGAACATCCCGACGAACGCCGCCCGCGAGGGCGGGAGCGCCGGCTCGGTGGACAGGCCAGCCGGAATTTCCGTACTGCGGTGTTCGGCCGTGCCCCGCAGAAAGAAATACCCGGCTGCGGTGACCGCCAGCATCACAAAACCGAAAAACCCCGCTCCTAACCAGATCGGGCTCATAACCTGATGTCCACGATCCGGCGGATCACGAAATGTGAAAGTACCAGACAGACGATCGCGCCGGCGATGAGATATTTGCCGTACGGATGATAGAACAAGACCGCCATGTAGGATGGGTTGACCACCATCATGATCCCGGAGATCACCAGCGGAAGAATGGTCAGCACGGCGCCGGTCATTTTACCGTGAGCGGCCAGCGACCGCACTTCGCCTTTCAGAGACGAGGCATCGCGCATGTCCTCCGCCATCTTCGCCAGCACCTCGTTTAGTTTGCCTCCGGTTCGGTTCTGTAGCTGAATGGCAGAGGCGAACATGCTCACTTCGAGCAAGGGCACGCGCTCGCTCAGATTAGCCAGCGCCACCTCCCAGGACATGCCCAGATTCCCTTCCACCGCCGTCTGTCGCATTTCGAAGGATACCGGCGGGTCGCACTCATCGGAGATAATCTCCATCGCTGCGCCGAAGGGGTGACCGGCCCGCATCGCGCGCGCCAGAGAATCGAGAGCATCCGGAAAAGTCTCTTCGAACTGCCGAAAGCGCTTGGTGCGCCTGTGAAGGATATAGAAATACGGCAGCGCGGCGACCCCCGCCGCGATCAGGGCCACGCCCCAGCCCGGCAGCCAATCCAACTGCATGGCGATAGCCGCTGCCACGCTGGCCGTCAATAGCATGAAAAGGGTGATGCGCCCCACCGACCAGCTCAGACCCGATTGGATGAGGTGGCGGTGGATGATCTTGACCAGATCGGACCGCTCCAGCAGCTTGGCCCAGGGCGAAATGGTGCTGAGCGTTTCGTCTTTTAGCAGGCGTGGCGTCTCGTCCAGAAGATGCTCGGAGACTTCTTCAGCCGCTGCCTGCGCCCCCACTCGCTGCAGCGCGAACCAGCCGATCAGAACCGCCAGGCCGGCCGCCAGGAAGGTGGTCAGGAATACCAGAATTGACGAAATCGCGAGCACTTACCGCCTCCGATTAGCGGGCGCCAGCGCGGCTGTCGCGGCAGGCTTCGCGTCGTGGGCGGTTAGGTCGCGGGAGGTTACCAGGATAAGCAGCTGGCGTCCGCTCCAGGAATGTCCCGGATAGAGCCGCTCCAGAACCTGACGATCGCCCTGGTCTTTCAATAAACCACCCACCAGGAAGGCGCCCTCGTTCCGCACACCGGCGGCGTACCTGCGGGTTTCCGTTCCTTCGCCGCGCCTGAGACTGATCTCCGGCTTGACGCGCAGGCTCAGTTTACCGGCGGAGTCGATTTCCGGAGAGAATTGCACGCGCAGACGGCAGCCCGGAATATTCCCCGCTGAACCCGCCGCGGCTCGAAAACTAATCGGCCGGCCCACTCCCGCCGTCAGTCTCCAGGAGGACACAATCTCGAGCTCCTGCTTCTGCTCCAGGCCCCGGACCAGTTGGTCGGTGTCTGCGCCCGAAGGGAAAGCGGCCACACTCAAGGAGTCGCTCCCGCCGTTCGATTTCGGGTCCAGCCCCGCATTGAGTTCACCCAACGCGGATGTGCTGACGGCCAGCGCTCGCACGTAGAGTTGGATGGGATGGTTCCATTCGGCGGCGTTCGCTGCTGGTAAAACCTCGACGCCGCCCTTGGAGGCCGAGACAGGAGTGGACGCGAAGACAGAAGCCAGGCCCATCGAACGCCGGGGCCCGGAGTCGTCATCTAAAGGATTTCGCAATGCCAGCCGGATGCGCGCGCCCGAATCCGCCAAAGCTATCAGGTCGGTGTCCTGCGGGTGCGTCAGCACCGTCACCACTGGAAGCGCCGGCTGACTACCGCCGGCCGACTCGGGCTGAGCGCTTACCGCCAGGACCTCAACGTTCTGAAGGATAGTTCTAAGCTCGGCCGAGGCCTCCCGATGCGAGACCGCCTGAATATCAACTTTGGTTCCCGGCCGCAGCAAGCCAACTACTCCGCTCGAATCGGACACCCGGATCGAGACCGCACGCATTCCGGCCGGCACCCCTCCGGCGCCCTGTCCGGATTTCGCATCGCGCGTCGCTACATGGTCCTGCAGAATGGGTTCGTTTTGCTGAACTGCCCGCAGGAGTGTGACGCCCGCCAGCTCCTCCGGCTTTGAAAACCCGCCCTTCCAGGCGCCTTTAACTTCGGAAACTCGGAGATCGGTGGTTTGCAGCACGGTTCCCGCGTTTAAGGCTTGCGCAGCCACCACAATCGACTGCGTCGGCAGCTCTCCAACCGAACTGCGCAGCCGGCCGGCAAACAGCCCGTAGAAGATCCCGGTGGAGATGATGGCTACGACAAAAGCAATGCCTAACAAGGGAACTATGTTTCTCTTCATCACGATACAGGGCCCTCCCAGGGCGCCACGCGCATACACCTGTGGCTCAAAACAGGTAAACGGCAGTTCTACGCATAGAGAGTATCCAGCATTGCACTAAGGCACTGGCCTTAATCGCCTTAGTGCCCCCTACCGCCTTGGATAGTAATGAGGCGTACTGTTAGGTGTACGAATAATGCGCTAAAGGGGGCGAAAACGAGCCGTAAAATGCCTTAAAAACTGCGGTTCGGACGCTATTTCGAAGCCCCGGATGCCATTTTTGCGCTCGTTTACCTCCAGAATCGCCTCCACCAGATAGTCGATGTGGCTCTGCGTATAGACGCGGCGCGGAATCGCCAGCCGCAACAACTCGTGTCTGGCCTGGCTTCCGAACATCACCGAGCCAATCTCCACCGACCGCACGGCGGCGTGCCGGTAAAGTTCCACCGCGAGAGCCTGGCCGGGAAATTGGGCGCGAGGAATGTGCGGCAGCATTCGCCCGGCATCGATGTAGATAGCATGGCCACCGGGAGGCTCGACGATGGGCACGCCATGATCGGCGATGTGGCGTCCAAAGTAAGCGGTAGATGCGATCCGATACTCCAGATACTCGGGCTGCAGGATCTCTTCCAGACCCACGGCGATGGCTTCCAGGTCGCGCCCGGCCAGGCCGCCATAGGTGGGAAATCCTTCGGTCAGGATCAGAACGTTAGTCTCCTGTTCGGCCAGCCGGCTGTTGTTGGTGCACAGAAATCCGCCGATATTCGCGAAAGCATCCTTCTTGGCGGAGAATGTGCAGCCATCGGCGAGCGAAAACATCTTCTGTGCGATCTCGCGGGGCGTGAATTCGGAATAGCCCGGTTCGTCCCGCTTAATAAACCAGGCGTTCTCGGCGAAGCGGCAGGCGTCGAGGTAGAGCGGGATGCGGTGACGGGTGGTCACTTCGCGGGCCGCCTGGATATTAGCCATCGAGACGGGCTGACCGCCGCCGGAATTGTTGGTGACGGTGATCATCACCAGCGGGATATTCTGAGCGCCTTCGGTTTGGATGAGTTTTTCCAGAGCTTCCACGTCCAGGTTGCCTTTGAAAGGGACCCGGGCCTGGGTGTCGGCGGCGGCTGCGATCGGCAGATCCAGCGCCCGTGCGCCATTGGATTCGATATTGGCCCGCGTGGTGTCGAAATGCGTGTTGCTGGGAACGATGTGGCCGGGTTTGCACAAGATGGAGAAGAGGATGCGCTCGGCGGCACGCCCCTGATGCGTGGGAATCACGTGACGGAAACCGGTGAGGGTCTGGACGGCTTGCTCGAAGCGGTAGAAGCTTGCGCTGCCGGCATAGGACTCGTCGCCTCGCATCATCGCGGCCCACTGCTCGGTGGACATGGCGCTGGTGCCGGAATCGGTGAGCAGGTCGATGAGAATGTCACTGGCGCGAATCTGAAACAGGTTATAGCCGGCAGCTTCGAGCAACTGCTCGCGCTGCTCGGGCGTGGTTCGACGCAAAGGCTCGACGCTTTTGATGCGAAACGGCTCGATGATGGTGCGCACACCTAAGCTTAGCGGCTCGGGTAGTTAATAAATACGAATGATGGGGGACTTTCCGGAGGCTTCCAATTGCGCTTTGGCCTTATCCAAGGAATCGCGGTCCGCAAATGGGCCGACCAATACGCGCAGCAGGTCGGGCGTCGGTCCGGGCGCGATCACGGCCTCCAGATTGGCTATCCGCAGATTGTCCACATAGATAAGAACCATGTGCGGGGTCACGGCCGCGACTTGGAGATAGCGCTCGCCAGGTTGTGGCGTGACCACAGTGAAGTTTGCGTTAACGACAGGCGCGGGAGCGGGCTTCAGGGTGGATGCGGGCTTCTGGGGGGGGGCACTTGGAACACTTACAGGGGGGGCGTCCATAGTGATAGGCATAGGGCTGGCCGACGGGTTGGTGGATTGAACCGGCGGTTTGCCGGCGACGATCCGGACGCCGACATATGCGAAGGCCATCAGCAGACCGAGCCCGAGAATGGCGGGGATCCAGGTGGAAGCAAGACGCTTCTTCCAGTCCACGGGGTCAGAGGGCGGCGCATCGAGCGGTACGGCCTGCGCTGCCGCGGATAGGCCAATGGTTGTAAAGCGCATTCGAAGCGGGTCCTGCTGGGAGATCGGCAGGATCGGGACGGAGCTACAGTCCCAAAAGAATTGGCCACCGATCGGGTAGCAATCGGTGGCCAAACTTCCAGCAAAACTGGTATTTGAGTGTACTGTCCCTAATTCTTTTCGGCGACGCGCAGGTCGTTGGTCACCGAGAACACTCCCGGAACTCCATTGGCACGCATGTAGGCCAAGTTCTTATCGCCCTCGTTATCTACGACGCCCTTCAGGGTTACGTGGCCGTTGTCCACGATGATATGAATGGACGGCAGCGCTCCCATCGCGTAGCGATAGAGACCGGCATATCCGAATACCGAGCGGTAAACTGCCCTGCGAGTTTGATTATCAAAAGGCGACAGCGGCAGCACCTTGATATTATTCACGACGTTCGTCACGCCGGGAATTCGTTTGACGACATTCTGCGCATCGGACTTCAAGACCGGCATGACTACATCACCGGTCAAGATCACCGTGCTGCCGTCCAGCTGATAACCCAAGTCATCAAAAATACTGTAGTAGGGGAGCATCACCAATTCGTGACGCACAGCTGTCCCCAGGTCGCCTTGCGGGGCGCGCGCAAAAAGCGTAGCCGTAGATGCCGCGAGACCGAGCGCCAGCGCCGCGCTCAAGATTTTCGACTTCATGTTTTCTGTTTCTCCTCACTAAATTGGATGTGCGACTCTTCCCACGGGTTGCTCTTTTACACAGATTTACCGGTCCGGCACGCAGCGCTATCATGAAGATTGGACAGCATTTCTCAATGCCTCAATCAACCCCTCCCGAGTTTGGTATCAACAGTTGGCTGGAAGACGAGCTTTATCAGCAATACCTGCATGACCGCAAAACCGTAGACGATAGCTGGAAGCAAGTTTTTGAATCGAATGGAGGCGCTCCTGCTCCCACTAACGGAACGCCCGTGGTTACAGCGCCTGTAACGCCGCCCCCTGTGACGCCACTTCCTGTTAAAGACGCGCCTGTCACCGTGACTACGCGCGAACCCGCAGCGGGCGAGCAATTGGTACCGTTGCGCGGGGCGGCTGCGCGCATCGCAGAAAACATGAATGCCAGCCTGCGTATTCCGCTGGCTACATCGCAGCGCGTAATTCCGGTGAAAGTAATCGATGAGAACCGGAGGATCATCAATGAGCACCGCACTCTGATAGGCCGGCCCAAGATCTCCTATACGCACATTGTCGGTTGGGCAGTTATCAAAGCTCTTCCAACCAATCCCACCTTGAACAGCGCTTATGGCGATGCCGGCGGGGAACCGACGCGAGTGGTGCGAAGCCAAGTGAACATCGGGATTGCAGTGGACGTCGCTGGCAAAGATGGAGTCCGCTCGCTCAAGGTCCCCAACATTAAGAACGCCGGAGGGCTCAATTTCGCCCAGTACGTCGAAGCCTTCGATGACATTGTCGCGCGTGCCCGGGCCAACAAGCTTACTGTTCAGGATTTCGAAGGGACCACGATTTCTCTCACGAATCCCGGCACGGTGGGGACGCTCAGCTCCATTCCGCGGCTGATGCCTGGGCAAGGCTCGATCATAGCGATCGGCACCATCGACTATCCGGCCGAGTATCACGGCGCGTCGGAACAACTCCGGGCGCTGCTGGGTCTGAGCAAGGTCATGAGCGTGACCTGCACTTACGATCATCGCGTGATTCAGGGCGCCGAATCCGGAATGTTCCTGGGCCGCCTGCAAGCGCTGCTGGAGGGCGAAGAGGGCTTTTACGAGGAGCTCTTCTCGGACCTGAAGATTCCTCACAAGCCGGTTCACTGGGAACCCGACCGCCCGGTCTCGGTTCCGGGCCTGCGCGGCGCGGATCTGGGCGAAGTGGCTAAAGAAGCGGCTGTGCTGCAGCTCATCAACGCTTATCGCGTGCGCGGCCACCTGATCGCTGACTTCGATCCGCTGGGCTCAGAAGCGGTTTACCATCCGGAGCTGGATCCGGCCACCTACGGGTTGACGATCTGGGATCTGGATCGCGAGTTTATGACGGGCACGTTGATGTCCGATGACGACGAGCCGCAAAAGATCGCGACCTTGCGGGAGATTCTAGAGACACTGCGCCAGACTTACTGCGGAAAAATCGGATGCGAGTACATGAACATCCAGATACCGGAGCAGAAGCGCTGGCTGCAACTGCGCATGGAGCCGACTGGAAATCGATGGCCGCTGGACGCTCCCACTCGCATGCGGGCTCTGCAGCGTGTAGTAGAAGCCGAAGGGTTCGAGCACTTCCTGCACACCCGTTTCATCGGACACAAACGATTCTCGCTGGAAGGGTCTGAATCCGCCATAGTCATCCTGGATGAGATTCTGGACCGCGCCGCGAACACCAACGTCCACGAAGCTGTAATCGGAATGGCGCACCGCGGACGCCTGAATGTCCTGGCTAACATCGTCGGCAAATCGATGGTGGAGATTTTTTCCGAATTCGAAGGCATCGATCCGGACAGCACGCAAGGCTCGGGCGACGTGAAATACCACCTAGGCGCGAGCGGGGTTCGGAAATCCACGGGGGGACGCGAAATCGTGGTCTCGGTGGCCTTCAACCCCAGCCATCTCGAAGCAGTGGACCCGGTAGCTGAAGGCATCGTGCGACCGAAGCAGGACCGGCTGGGGGACATCCAGCGCGAGCGTGTCATCCCGATTCTGATTCACGGCGACGCCGCGTTTGCAGGCCAGGGCGTAGTAGCGGAGACCTTGAATTTGTCGCAATTGGAGGGCTACACTACCGGCGGCACTATTCACCTGGTCATAAACAATCAGATCGGGTTCACGACCAATCCCAACGAAGCGCGCTCCACTCCTTATTCCACCGATGTTGCGCGCATGGTGCAGGCGCCCATTTTTCATGTAAACGGCGACGATCCAGAGGCGTGCGTCCGTGTAGCGCAGATGGCCTATGACTATCGGCAGCAGTTCAAGAAGGATGTAGTCATCGACATGTTCTGCTACCGGCGCCACGGGCACAACGAGGCCGATGATCCCAGCTACACCCAGCCGATTCTGTACCGCAAGATCCGCCAGCATCCTTCTGTCGCTACGCTTTATGCCGAGCAGTTGCTCCGCGATAAATTCGTGGATGAGGCCGAAGTCTCCGGTCTTCGCAAAGCGTCCTCGGACCGGCTGAATCAAGCCTATGAGGACGGCAAGAAGCACACCGGTCAATATCAGGTGCAAGATCTGAGCGCGGTGGATATCGGAGAAATGATCGAGCCTCGCCCCAACACGGCGGTGGATCGTGCGACGCTCGAGCGCGTAGTGGAGGGGATTACGACCTTCCCGGCCGATTTCCACGTGCATCCCAAACTCGATGGATTCCTCAAGAAGCGGCGAGAGATACTGAACGGCGCGCCCATGGACTGGGCTACCGCAGAAACTTTGGCCTTTGGAACTCTGGTGCTGGAACGCACGCCGGTCCGGCTGGCGGGGCAGGATAGCGGCCGAGGGACTTTCAGCCAAAGACACCTCGAGCAGTTCGACAGCGAAACGGGCGAGCGCTACATCCCGCTCCAGCATCTGTCCGACAAGCAGGCTCGCTTCGATGTCTTCGACAGTTCGCTGAGCGAGTATGCTGTTATGGGCTTCGAGTTCGGCTATAGCGTCGCCGATCCGCTGACATTGGTTTTATGGGAAGCGCAATTCGGCGATTTCGCCAATGGCGCGCAGATCCTGATCGATCAGTTTATTGTCAGCGCTGAATCGAAATGGGGGCAGCCCAGCGGTCTGGTTTTGCTGCTGCCGCACGGATACGAAGGGCAGGGGCCGGAGCATTCCAGCGCGCGCATCGAACGCTTTCTGACGCTGTGCGCCGAAGACAACATTCAGGTGATAAACGCCAGCACGCCCGCGCAATATTTCCATGTCCTCCGCCGGCAGATGCACGGTGGGCCGGATCGCCGGGGAATCCGCAAGCCGCTCATCCTCTTCACTCCCAAGCGAATGCTTCGGCACCCGCGGGCGGTCTCAACGATTGATGAATTAACAGGCGGGGCGTTTCGTGAAGTGCTGGACGATCCGAGCGGCATCGAATTGACGCGCGTAACGCGGGTGGTGATGTGTTCGGGCCAGGTCTACTACGATTTGATGGCCGCGCGTGAGGAGCGCAAGGTTGCTCACGTCGCCATAGTTCGGCTGGAGCAGATGTATCCGTTCCCCTCAAACGAGGTGCGCGATATTCTGGCGCGTTATCCGGAAACAGCCGACGTGGTCTGGGTGCAGGAAGAACCGCGCAACATGGGCGGCTGGCGTTTCGTCCAGGAACAGATCCAGCCGATTCTCGAACCGAGCGGCCGCTCGGTCCGCTATGTCGGGCGGGCGGCCAGCGCGAGCCCCGCCACGGGCTCGCTCAAACGGCATCAGCAGGAAGTGGCGGAGTTGCTGGAAGGCGCGTTTTCGGCCGAGGTGAACCGTCCAGCGGAGCCTAAGCGGCGGCAGGGTGGCCGGCGGAAGCGGTAGCGCCAGAATCCCGCATGGATAGGATCTTCGTACAGGAGACCTCTATGCGATCACGATTGTTGCATTCATTGGCCCTGGTCGGCTGCTTCACTTTGGCTGGTTCGCACTGTCGCGGCGGCTCAGCGGTGCTCGCCTGTTACGGTAACGCGGCTGGATACAGGTTCCGACGGCATGACACACGCGGACTAGATCGAATACGAAAGTAGATTGTTAAGGCCTTGAGGTCGGCTTCCAACGCCTCAGGTAGACCGCCGGCGCCTCCGAACGCCTGGGCCATGCCACTGCGTACATTTGCGATATCGCGCCGGGCTTCCATGTCCGAGGAGTCGGCGTCGCTTATTTTTTGAAAACGCTCCAGGGCTTCCTGGAAGTCACGCGAAGCGCCCGCCAGATCGCGACAGCATTTCCAGCGAGTCAAGCCGATGGTCGACAGGCCATCGGCCACTACCCGGAGAATCGGCCGCTCGGGGTGGGCCGCTTCCAGCGCGCGATTAATAGCCTCGCCCTTCAGCTGGATTTCGAGGGCTTGTTGGTAGAAGGTCACTTGGCCGGTATAATCGCCCAATCCCCACAACGCATAACCGAAGGCGAAATAGTTTTTTGAAAGGCTGTCCTGCCAAAGTTCGTCGCTTGCGTATACCACCGGCCAGCTGAATCGCAAGTGCTTTCCGGCAGGTGTCCAGCACCTTCTGATACGCTGCCAGGGACCGGGTCTGCCCGGCAGTGACGGATTGCGGTCCAGCACCAGTAGCACAGACAGGGACCAGTGCTACACTGCGCCTATGCGCAGACTTCTGATGGTTCTAGCTCTATCCGCCTGTGCCCTGTTCGCGGCTGACATTTCCGGCACGTGGTCGGCAGCTGTCCGGCTGGATGCAGGCAGCGGCACCGCGAACTTTGTCTTCAAGCAGGCCGGTGACGCGCTGACGGGTACGTATTCGGGCGTCCTTGGAAGCGCCGACGTCAAAGGAACGGTGAAAGGGAACCAAGTGGAATGGTCGTTCGACAACGCCGACGCTGGAAAGATCAGCTATAAAGGCATGCTGGAAGGTTCCACCATGAAGGGTACGGTCGAGTACGGGCAGTTGGGCACGGGAACTTTCACGGCCGAGAAAAAGTAGGTTCTCGCTAACTTGCGCCTGCTTCCGTCAGCTACCCGGTGTGAGCGCGTTTGACCCAGCCACGTTCGCTGGATGGCTGTCTTGCTCGCCCGCATCGCGCTCTTTGCCAGCTACGTTCCGGCGTGGCGAGCTATTGAGCTCGATCCGGTGGACGCCTGCCGCTACGAATAAACATTCCCGTATACTCGAATCCATATGGATCTGCACTTGGTCGACGGAACGTATGAATTGTTCCGCTACTTCTTCGCCGTGCCCGCGGCCCTGGACGTAAATGGCCGGGAGATCGGCGCCGTGCGCGGGGTCCTGAGATCGGTTCTATCCATGATCGAGCGCGGTGCAACCCACATCGGCGTTGCAACAGATCATGTTGTGGAGTCCTTTCGAAACGATTTGTATCCCGGATACAAGACCAGCGAGGGTGTGGCCGCGCCGCTGCTATCCCAGTTTCCGATTCTCGAAGAAGCGCTTGAGGCCATGGGAGTGGTGGTGTGGCCCATGGTCGAATATGAGGCCGACGACGCGCTCGCTTCCGCCGCAGCCAAAGGCGCCCTCGATGATCGCGTGACACAAGTGATCATCTGCACTCCGGACAAAGATCTCGGCCAGTGTGTGGTTGGCAGGCGAGTTGTCCAACTCGACCGCAGACGTAACATCTTGCGTGACGAGGCTGGCGTCGTAGCCAAATTCGGTGTGCAGCCGAAGTCGATTCCGGACTATTTGGCTGTGGTCGGTGACAGTGCCGACGGATTTCCGGGAGTGCTTGGCTGGGGCGAAAAGGCTGCGGCCCAGACCCTTTCCGTATATCTCAAGCTTGAGGACATTCCAAAGGATTGGCGCACGTGGGATCCTTCAATTTCGAACGCCCGGCGGCTGTCCACCTCGTTGTTTGATTCGTGGGAAGACGCGCTGTTGTTCAGGACGCTCGCTACTTTGCGAGTGGATGCTCCGGTCTTCGATACGGTGGACGACCTTCGCTGGCAGGGGCCGCGCCCGAGTTTCGAAGCCCAATGCCAAGCGATGGAAGCGCCCGACCTGTTCCGGCGCGCGTCGACAATCTCATCCGGCGCTACTGCTCAAACTGCGACTGGAGCGAGTCCCCCATGACCGAGGCTGGCCTGTACGATTTCATGGCGAAACACAGATTGGGTGTTCTTGGGACGATTTGTGATCGCGGCACCCCCCAGTCGGCCCTGGTGGGAATCGCAATCACGCCACGGCTTGAAATCATATTCGATACGCTAAAGAGCTCGCGCAAGTATTCGAATCTTGTTAGCCGGCCGCCCTGTTCTTTTGTCATCGGAGGCTGGGGGGCGGGCGAACAGACGGTCCAATTCGAGGGAGAAGCCAAGGAGCTCCAGTCACCAACGCTGGAACGATATCAAGCGATCTATTTCAACGTCTGGCCAGACGGTCCTGCGCGGATGGATTGGCCGGGGATCGTCTACTTTGTTGTGCGGCCGACCTGGCTTCGCTACAGCGACTTCGATCAAAATCCGCCATTAATACGCGAGTTTCAATTTCCAACCGCGCAGCGAAATAATACTTAAGCATGGGACTCAATGATTACCCAGCCGGGTGGCATCACATCCTACAGTTCGCCACAATCAACGTAATGTCGTCGTATTGTTCATGCGGGCTGAACGCCCGAACCTCGTCGACAATCGAGGCGATTACGGCTCGGGGGGCCAGCTCCCGATACCGTCGCAATGCCTCGATCAATCGTTTTTCGCCGAACTCCTCTCCGGCATCGTTGAACGATTCCGTGATCCCGTCGGTATAAAGAGCGAGTGAGTCCCCGGCCGAAAGCTGGCACTCAGCGATCGAACAATCCCAATCCTGGAAAATTCCCACGAGCGTAGCGGTGGAAGGGAGCCTTTCCACGCCGCCGTCTTTACGCAGGACCAAGGCCGGGAGATGGCCACAATTCACATAGCGCAACCGACGGGCGTGATCGTCGTATTCGGCGAAAAAAAGCGTGGCGAAGGAACTCTCGCTTGTATTCTCGTAGAAGAGCCGATTCACCGAGCAGAGCAGACGCTCCAGGTCATCCAGCGCGATCGCACATTGACTGCGCAAATTGGCTTGGAGATTCGCCATCAAGAGCGCCGCCGCGATTCCCTTGCCCGAAATGTCGCCGATTACCAGGCCGAAACGGCCACGCCCGAGGTCGAGAATGTCATGGTAGTCGCCGCCTACTTGCCGGGCCTGGATGCAAGAACCGGCATAGTCCAACGTTTCCATAGGCGGCAGCATTTGGGGAAATAGCCTGGCCTGCACTTGCTTTGCGATCTCTAATTCCTGCGTGGCGCGGCGTTCCGATTCCAGTTTCTCGGCGACCCGCCGGCGCTCGGCTTCGATTTCGCGAGTTATAAAGTCGAAACCGACCAGCGCGAAGGAGTTTCCATCGACATCCTTGAATCGGGTAAATACTCCACCCCAGACCGTCGACTCGTCTTCAGACTCGCGCTTGACACGCCGGAGACGTGGCGTGAAACCGAATAGGACCCCGCGCCGGCGCCATTGCTCATATTGGGCGATCACATCTTCGGTAACGAGAATAATCCCGGTCGGCCGTCCGATCAGCTTGTACTCTTTAGAGTCGGGCGCGGGCGCCACCAGCGTCAGAACCGCACTTCCATCAGGAGGCGCAACCGCTATCCAGCGTTCCCCGGATTGAAGCCGGGCGTCGAAGGCCACATGGAAGCCGAGCTGTTCCACATAGAACCGCAGACTGCGATCCTGATCCCGAACGAACACGTTAACGGCGTGAATCCCCAGAAACGGGCGCATAATGATCTTCTTCCGCCGTCAGCCTGCCGGCAATAAGCGGAACCTCCGGCGATATGCCGTTGGCGTAGTCCGAAGCGCGCGGCTGAAATGCTGGCGTAGAGTCGCAGCGGTCTGTAATCCCACCGCTTCGGCAACCTGATCGATGCTTTCCTCGGTCGTTTCCAGGCGCCTTTGCGCGGCGAACAATCGCTGATGCGTAAGCCATTGGTGCGGCGTTGTGCCGGTCTGCTCGCGGAATCGCCGCGCGAACGTCCGCCCTGACATGCGTGCCTGCCGCGCAAAATCTTCAACCGACAGCGATTTCATCAAATGTCGCTGTGCCCACGCTAACACCGGGGCCAGCCCTCCCTCCAGCGGGCTCCGGCCCGAGTCCCGCACATACTGCGCTTGCCCTCCCTCGCGATGCGGCGGCATTACCAGGCGTCGCGCGATTTCGTTGGCGATCTCGGCCCCATAATCCAGACGGATGATGTGCAGCCCCAGATCGATTCCTGCGGTACTTCCGGCCGAAGTCAAAATGCTGCCTTCGTCGACATAAAGCACGTCCGGCTCGACGTGCAGGTTCGGATAGCGTGCGATTAGCCGATCGGCATGCCGCCAGTGCGCGGTTACGCGCTTTCCATCCAGCAACCCGGTCGCCGCCAGTACGAATACGCCGGAACAGATCGATACCAGCCGCGCTCCGTCTGAGTGCGCGCGGCGCAATGCCCGAATCAGCGCCGGCGGCGGAGCCTCATCGATCTTCCATCCGGGAATTATGATCGTGCCCGCCTCGTCGAAAGCCCGCAACCCCCGGCGCACCTGAACGCTTATCCCGCCGGCCGCGCGAATCGGTCCCCGCGCCACCGAACATGCCTCAAACCGATACCAGGTCACGCCCAATCCGGTTCTCGGCAACCCGAACAATTCCACCACGATTCCAAATTCGAAGGTGCCGAGCCCGTCATAGACGAGTGCCGCGACGCGCTTGAGGTCCCGCGGTGCCATGGCAGAATTTTATCGCATATTGGCATTTCTGCCTATCGACCTAATGCCGGGTGCCGGAGCAAACTATCGACACAAGGACAATGAAACCACTGATTTTCCTCTCTATCGCGCTTTCGGCTACGAACTCGTACGCCGCCGACTCGAAATTCGCCGAGGAGTTTGCCAAGAGATGGGCCACTACACGCCCATTGGCCGTCGGAGTAGCGCAAGCTATGCCGCCCGTTCAGTACGCCTTTCGTCCGGACCCTGGCTCCATGAGTTTCGCGGAACAGATCACCCATGTGGCTCAAACCAACTACGCCTTCTGCGCCGGCCTCCGAGATACCGCGCCGCCGCCCGATCCCTCGGGCACAGACAAAGACGCTCTCGTGAAATTCCTGGCCGATTCCTTCGATTATTGTTCCGCCGCAATCGCATCCGTGACGGCCGAGCAAATGGACCGCCCGCACTCCTCCCCCGACGGACGTCTGAACGGGCGCGAACTATTGCTCGCACTGTATGTCCATTTGGCCCACCACCGCGGCCAGCAGGAAGTGTATCTACGTGTCAAGGGAATCAAGCCGCCGCAGTACGTCTTCTGAGGCATCCTACTTGCGACCCGTACACTGTTGAGCGTTCACACGCCGTTAAGATGCGATGAGTCCCGGCACCAAAGAGACCTGTTGCTGCCCGCCTGCCCTCGCTCTGACACCTCAGCGACGAGAGGCGTGGGGTTGCGAAGCTTCCGCCGCCGCGCTTTTTATGTCGACTCCCAGCTCTGGAGCATCATCATGTAATTCGCCCGCTCGTAGGCTTTGGGATTAGGGGCCTTGTCCACGCCCATATTGCCGCGCATCTCCGCCAGTGAGGACCATTCGTTCTCTTCCATCCACTCTTCCAGGCCCTTGCGCACCTTGCGCAGATATCCCGGTCCGTTCTTCAGCAACGCCGACACCATCTGCGTCACATGCGCGCCCGCCATGGTCGATTTCACCACGTCGAGCGCCGTGTGCACTCCCCCGGTGACGGCGAGCGAGCCTTTGACGCGCGGCGCGAGCGCCGCAATCCCGCGCAAGCGCAACAGCAGCTCCGAGGAGTCCGATAGATGGAGCGCGCGCGTCACCTGGAGTTCCTGCACATCGATATCCGCCTCGTAGAAGCGATTGAACAGCACCAGCCCATCGGCCCCTTCCCGGTCGAGTTGCAGCGCGAAATGCGCGAACGAGGTAAAGAATGGCGATAGCTTGACGGCCACGGGAATCTTCACGCTCTGTTTTACCTCGTGGACCATGAGCACGGTTTCCCGCTCGATCTCGGCGGCGCTTTTCTCCGGATCGAGCGCAGCATGGTAGACGTTCAGCTCCAGCGCATCGGCGCCTCCCTGCTCCATCAGCCGTCCATAGGACAGCCATCCTCCGGGCGTGCAGCCGTTAAGTGACGCGATCACCGGGATGCGCACCGCTTCTTTTACTCGTCGCAGGTGGTTCAGATACTCGTCGGGCCCCAGAACGAACAGATCGGGGCTCGGAAAGTAACTCGTGGCTTCGGCGAACGACTCGTCGTTGCCGTCCTGGTAGCGCATGTCCGCCATCTGCTCGCGAACGATCTGCTCTTCAAACAACGAGCGCAGGACAATGGCCGCCGATCCGGCGTCTTCGAGTTGCCTTACCATGTCGATCTCGTCGCTTAGCGGCGACGCTCCCGCCACCATCGGATGCGGGAGGCTCATGCCCAGGTATGTCGTGCTCAGATCCATGGGGCTCTCCTATTTCTCCGCCTTCGCCGGCTCGATATCTTCGTCCTTCGCCTCGGCTTGGGGAACGGTGATGCCCGGCCAGTTGCTGGTAGACCGAGTAGCGTTTCTGCGCGTCCTCGGTCGCCTGCTTGAGAAACCGCTTGAACCGCGCCGGATCCGTGCGCTCGACCACGCGGAAGCGCGACTCGTTCCGCATGTAGTCGGCCACGCGCGCCCGCGGCGGACCGTAGTCCAGATGCATCGGCGGCTCGCCCGCGGCCGCCCGCCGGGGGTCGAACCGGTAGAGCGGCCACACGCCGGAATCGACCGCCAGCTTCTGCTGCGCCGCGCCGAACGCCATGTCGTAGCCGTGCGCGATGCAGTGGCTGTAGGCGATGATCAGCGACGGCCCGTCATACGATTCGGCTTCGAGCATCGCCTGCACGGTTTGCGGCATCTTCGCCCCCAGCGCGACCCGCGCCACATAGACGTGCCCGTACATGTTGGCGAGCAGGCCCAGATCCTTCTTGGCGGTCTCCTTGCCCGCTGCCGCGAACTTCGCTACCGCGCCGAGCGGTGTCGCTTTCGACTGTTGTCCGCCAGTGTTCGAGTAGACTTCCGTGTCGAGCACCAGGATGTTGACGTTGCGGCGGCTGGCCAGCACGTGGTCGAGACCGCCGTAGCCTATGTCATAAGCCCAACCGTCGCCACCCACCAGCCATACGCTCTTCTTGACCAGGTAGTCGGCCAGCGTTTCCAGGCGGCGTGCCTCCGGCGCATCGATACCGGCCAGCTTCTGGCGCAGCGCCAGCACCCGGGCGCGCTGTTCGACGATACCCGCCTCGCGGGTCTGATCCGCGTTCAGCAACTCGCCCGCGAGATTGTCGCCGAGCCGGTCCGCCAGCCGCTCTACGATCGCCCGCGCCCCCGCCGCGTGCGCATCCACGCCCAGCCGCAGCCCGAGCCCGAACTCCGCGTTGTCCTCGAACAGCGAATTCGACCAGGCCGGTCCGCGGCCGTCGCGGTTAGTGGTGTACGGCGTCGTCGGCAGATTGCCGCCGTAAATCGACGAGCAACCGGTGGCGTTGGCGATCAGCAGACGGTCGCCGAACAGTTGCGTGAGCAGCTTGAGGTACGGCGTTTCACCGCAACCCGCGCAGGCGCCGGAATACTCAAACAACGGCTCGAGGAATTGCGAGCTCTTGTGATCGATCCGCGCCAGATCTCCGCGCCCGATCTCCGGCAGATCGAGGAAGAAGGAATAGTTCTCCCGCTCCATCTCCCGCAGAGGCGCCTGCGGATGCATGTCGATCGCCTTATGCTTCGGATTCGTCCGGTCCTTGGCCGGGCAGACATTCACGCACAGGTTGCAGCCCGTGCAATCTTCCGGTGCGACCTGAATGGTATAAGCCCGGCCTTTGAATTCGAGCCCCTTGTAAGGGGTCGATTTGAACGTCGCCGGAGCGCCCGTCAGCGCCGCCGGATCGTAGACCTTGGCGCGGATCGCCGAGTGCGGACAGACCAGCGCGCACTGGTTGCACTGGATGCAGATCTTCGCGTCCCAGACGGGAATCTCGATGGCGATGTTCCGCTTCTCCCATTTCGCCGTGCCCACCGGCCATGTGCCATCCACCGGGAACGCGCTCACCGGCAGCAGGTCGCCCTTTCCGGCCAGCATCATCGCCGTGACCTTCTGCACGAAGTCGGGAGCGGCGGCGGAGACGATCGGCGGCCGTCCGCGAGTGGCGCTCACCGCCTCGGGCACCGGAATCTCGTGCAAGTGCGCCAGCGTGCTATCCACCGCTTCAAAGTTCCGCCGCACTACCTCGTCGCCTCTCTTGCCGTAGGTTTTCTCGATCGCCTTCTTGATCTGATAGATCGCTTCCTCGCGCGGCAGTACGCCGGAGATGGCGAAATAGCAGGTCTGCATGATGGTGTTGATCCGTTGGCCCATGCCGGTGGCTTTCGCCACCTCCATGGCGTCGATGGCAAAGAAGCGGATCTTCTTCTCGATGATCTGCTCCTGCATTTCGCGAGGCAGCCGCTCCCAGACGCGGTCGCTGTCGCCGGCGACATTGAGCAGGAACACCGCGCCCGGGGCCGCGTATTCGAGCACGTCGATCTTATCCACGAACTCGAACTGGTGGCAGGCGACGAAACGGGCGTTCGTCACCAGGTACGAGGAGCGGATCGGACGGGGACTTGCCCGCAGATGCGAAATCGTGATCGCCCCCGACTTCTTCGAGTCATACACGAAGTAGCCCTGCACATAGCGGTCGGTCTCGCCGCCGATAATCTTGATGGAGTTCTTATTGGCGCCGACCGTGCCGTCGGCCCCGAGACCGTAGAACAGCGAGCTGGCCACATCGTCCGCTTCCGTGCGGAACGCCGGATCCCAGGGGAGCGAAGTGTGGCTCACGTCATCCACAATGCCGACCGTAAAGTGGTTGCGCGGACGTTCTTTGGCGATTTCATCAAACACCGCTTTTACCATCGCCGGAGTGAACTCCTTCGACGAAAGTCCGTAGCGCCCGCCCACCACGCGCGCCTGGACGCCGGCCTCGACCAGCGCCGTGACCACATCCAGATAGAGCGGATCGCCCACGGCCCCCGGTTCCTTCGTGCGGTCGAGCACGGCCAGGGTGCGGACGGTCCGAGGCAGCGCCGCGACGAACGATGCGATAGAGAACGGCCGGAACAGCCTCACTTTCAGCACGCCCACCTTTTCACCGCGAGCGGCCAGATACTCCACCGTCTCGTGGGCCGTCTCCGCGCCCGAGCCCATCATCACGATGACCCGCTCCGCCTCCGGGTGTCCGGCGTACTCGAACAGCTGATACCGCCGGCCCGTGAGCGCCGCAAACCGGCGCATCAGGCTTTCCACCACGCCGGGACACGCCTCGTAATAGCCGATTCGCCGCCTCGCGCGCCTGAAAGAAGACATCGGGGTTCTGCGCCGTGCCCCGCAGCACGGGCCGGTCCGGCGTGAGCCCGCGCTGGCGATGCGCGCGCACATGGTCTTCGGAGATCAGCGAGCGCAGGTCGTCATCGGTCAACTGTTCGATCTTGGCCACTTCGTGCGACGTGCGGAAGCCGTCGAAGAAGTGCAGGAACGGAATACGCAGCTCCAGCGTCGCGGCGTGCGCGATGGCCGCAAAATCGTGAGCTTCCTGCACCGACCCCGAGCACAGCATCGCGAACCCGGTCTGGCGGCAGGCCATGACGTCGGAGTGGTCGCCGAAGATCGACAGCGCGTGGGTGGCCAAGCGTCCGCGCCGCGACGTGCATCGTGAACGGCGTCAGCTCTCCGGCGATCTTGTACATATTGGGAATCATCAGGAGCAGGCCCTGGGAGGCCGTGAACGTGGTGGTGAGCGCTCCCGCTTGAAGCGCGCCATGCACCGCGCCCGCTGCGCCCGCCTCCGACTGCATCTCGACCACGTCCGGCACAATCCCCCACAGATTCTTCTTCCCCTGGCTCGACCATTCGTCAGCCAGTTCGCCCATGGTCGAACTCGGAGTAATCGGGTAGATCGCGATGACCTCGCTGACTCGATGGGCGACCGACGCTGCCGCCTCGTTGCCGTCAACGGTGATCTTGGTCCGGCGTTGCTCCGGTAGGGTAGCGTTCATACGTTTCTCGAGCTTCCTTTCTGGTCTTGAATTGAAGGCAAGGGCGGCAGGTGTCCTCATTGCCGTCTGCGGTTACGCCGACTCCGCTGCCAGAGCTTCTTGCTTCGCAAACAATTCTTCCTTCTTGGGCTCCGCGCAAAAAGGATTCTCGATGCGAATTCGGATTGCAATTGTACAATTGTCCAACATTCATTCGGCAAGGTCGGGCCATTCAGTTGAAAGAGCAGCCTACTCGTGGCGCCGCTGCATCGAGATCCTTACCTCGATCTCGCAGCGTGATCGATGATACATCCTATGATCTTCGCGGCCGCGTTGAACTGGAGGCTGGCGGCGACCAGCGGCACGACAAGCCATGCGATCCAGATTTCTAATACACTTCGCCAGATTCGACCACCCCCGCAGCTTAGGGCTCCAGTTTGACGGTCGCCTTTGTTAATCGCAAACCGCCAATCTTTGGGCACTCTTACAAACTGTTCGGGCGGTAGCTCACCAAAGGCTTCTTGAAGCCGACCCTCAAACGCGCCCTTTTCGAGTTGTCCCGAAAATTCCTCCATGCTGAACTACTTCTTTTACGCCAAGTGGACTGCAATTTTTCGCCCGTAAGCTGACGGCAGAAGAATCTTAGAGTTCGAGCAAGACTGTCGATTATTGGGTCATATGGCTCAGCGCCGGCCAGATTGCAATCCACTCACATTAGCCGGCCCGCTTTGCTTTAGAAGCCTTCTATAAGCAACATTTTCGTGAAGTTTACAATTTCACAAATGTGCGGTCATGTTGTCCGCGTCCAAGACCCGGGAGTACCGGCCTGATACGTTGCAGGGGTGCTGCCCAAGAACTGGAATGCAAGTGGCGTGTAAACCGTTTGAGAAGTGGCGCGCCCGGAGGGACTCGAACCCCCGGCCTATTGGTTCGAAGCCAATAGTACGGGTCAAGAACCGCGAATTGGCGTGGGTTTGGCCGATAATCGGTGACCTGGGGGCCGGTTCTTTGGGGACAGTAGTCTTACGGTTTAGCTGACGGTTTTCTAGCCGTCTGGTTCGCGCGCCCCTTGTACACCGTCGTACGTCGTAGGGGCCATCGGACCAAACTGCTATTCTCTTTTACGTCGCCATGACCGAACGTAAAACGCGAACGAAGAAAGACCAGCACGAGCGTCCTTCAACTCAGGCTGGTGAAAACTTCGGAGCGAACCTCGCGCAAATCTCACTGCTTATTTCAATATTGCCTGTCGAGCTCAAGCGTCGAGTCTTGCGGCCAACTTCTTCGGTGCTCCGACGTGTATCTCAAGCCAAGAAGCACGCATCCGAAGGCGATAACAGCCAGGGCAAGGTCCGGTTCGAGGGAAAATGGCTGGAACGAGAAGCATCAAAATTTACGACCGGCGTCGCGACTTATATCCAACTCCAACAGATGATCTGCGAATGGTCGGCCGTTATGTTGGTGACCTTCATCGAAGCCTACGTCGAAGAAGGATTGATGCTGATCGCGACGAAGAATCAGGATTGGGTCAAGGACGCCGAGCTGCCCTTAGACTACGAGACAGTCTTCGAAGCAGACTCAATCGAAGGGTTGAAAAATGAACTACGACGCAGATGGGCAAACAAGACGGTCAAAGGCGGTCCCGAAAAGTGGTTCACCCGCCTCCAACGTATGGGCGCGGAAGAGTACTCGGACGACTGCCGCTTCCGCCTACAACATCTCTGGGATACAAGAAATTTGATTGTTCATGCCCAGGCTAAGGTGAGCCCTGCTTACCTCAAGAAGTACCAACATAAAATCGGTCTCAAAGCAGGTGATCGCATCCGCGTGAACGGAAATACCGTTGTGTGGTGGAACCAGGGCATGAAAGATTTTTTCGAGCCGACCGATCGGTTCTTTGCCCGTTATTCAGGCTAGGATCTACCAACCGAGTTCTACACGGATAATTCGGATTAGGGCTACGACAAATAGGATCAGGAGGGTGATATCGAACAGAATCAACTTGAATGCCTTGACCAGGCGATCAAACCACGCTGGCCGAATCGATGAAGGCCCTGAAATGGCAAGCCCACTCTTGTCGCGGGGCATTGTCAACCCTCGGCAAGGAATTTAAGATCGATTCGACCAAGGTCGACAGCGTTCGCACGTATAAGTTGCGGTAGCTAGGAGCCAACTCGAAAGTTGGATGGGCCGGGGCCGAAGGTACCCGGCCCTTTTGCGTTTTGTGCTGGCTCCGTTTCGCGGCCCGCCGATGAGAGTACACTTGGAGCCGTAGGGGTTCCCATGAATAAATTGTTCTTTGTTCTCCTTGCGGCAATTTCAATGCTCGGTGCGCAACGGGATTGGAAAACAGCAACCCTCGTAGAAGTCAACCGGCCAGAACCAGAGCGAGACCTCGGGCAAGCCTACGACGGTCGAATTGTGGAATCTACAGGTGCCGCAACCCAGTCGTACACCCTCGACCTCGGGGACCGCATTGCCGTGTGTGTCGACGCGGTGCCAATGATGCGTGTGACGGCGGTACAAGTCGTCGTTGGATCTCAGATCCGCTACGCGCGCGATGGTACTTCGAGGCTTATATTCCTGGATTCGAAGGGGAAAGAGCGGAAGTGCATTATCCGACACGAAGCCCTCAAACCAACTTCAGCGAAGTGAAGTCGGTGATTTCTGAACTCGATGGCAATATACAATCGGAGGTTCTGAAATGCATTCGATCGATCATGATCCCGAAATACTCGATCACCCCGAAATTCTCGACCAGGACGATATTGAGGATTTCTGCGCCTTGATCTGCGGGGCCGGGCTAAATCCTTATGACTTTGAGTTGTTTGAGACGGTGACCGACTTTATTGGACCAGAAGCCGGTATTGCAACGGTAAGGCACAAAAGATCTGGCGTTGAACGCTCCTACCCGATTGGGCACGGAACCAGCTTTCCCGCCAATTTCGCTGTGGACCTTGGTCAAGGAGTCTTCACGTAGGGGCTGCGGGACCAGGGCCGGGGCCGTAGGGTCTTGGCCCTTTGTTCTTGAATCACCTGTAGGCTACCAACACGAGCTATGGTCTGTGACCATGGCTCGTGACGACCTCAGGCTCCGACTGATTCGGTTCGACCGCTGGCTTGAAGCCCGCTATAGGCGTAGGGGCTGGGCGCGCGTTCGGGTTTGGTGCGAGGATGCTAGCGTTGGGGGCGCTATCGGGCTGGTGGCGGTTCTAATTGCGAGGGCGTGCTAGCCGATTGGCTTGAACCCGCGAAAGATCCAAGGGACGAGGCCAAATAGCACAAGGTATCCGACTATCGGCGGGCCGAACAATACCCCACTTAACCATAACGATTTACCGGTGCGAGATTCAGCAAAGCCGGGGGGCTCGTCAGGAACAAAGCTATCGGTTGGCGAAACAGTTTGCCAATCGTCTCTAGGCTTGGTTGATGGTGGTGTAATGTAATCTTGCCAAGGTCCCGGCTTTAGCGCATCTGGGTATTTGGCTGCTGCACGAACGCCAATATCTGCATCATCTACGTCGTCATATGCTCCAGGATATTTGGCCTTTATCTTTTTCCCGAGTGATATGTAATCGTCTTTTCTACTGAAGAAATCACTCGGTAGCGCAGCCGGTATCTTGTGCTGTTTGGCCAACGAAGACGTGCTACCGGAAGCCGCAGTGGCCTGTGGAGCATTCTCTTTGAACCAATCTCTGCCCGGTGGCGTGACCGTTCCACCGTATTTTTTCGCCAGTGCATCTACTTCGGCGTTGTGCTGTTTGGTCCATTCATTCGTATGATCCAGGACGTAGCCCTGAGGAAGGGACTCGATAGCTTTAGATTCTTTCAACCGTGTGGCATAGGAATCGTCAACAGGAACTATCCAGAAGTTCAAACGATATGGTGGTGATACAAACAGTAAACCGATGATCCACGCAGCCGTGACCACCATGTATATGCGCAGGAGCCCCCGCCTATAGCTGAGTGCAGGAAGTTTGAATTCCACTTTGCTTCGCAATCGTATCACAGCAGGGCTAGCGGCAGGCGCGCGGGGCTACTTGGTCCTTGAGCTATGGGCCTTAGTTGCATCGATGTAAACTGCTTTCCTTTCACCTCAAACACATCGCCTGTGGCTGGTGCGCCAATCCGTAGCGGTAGTCGGGCCGCGCGCGGGTTGGTCTTCACGATTTGATTCAGTTTCTTGATTAGCGTTGCTACGGGCTTCTTGCGCGGGCTTTACCGTTCGGAACCCGGTCTCACCATTTCCACGCGCAACGTAAGCATGAATGGCTCCTGACTAAAGGCTTCACCAACTCCATCGAATCTTATCGGCGCGCCGGGTGCCAACGGTTTCTGGCGTCCATAGCTATAGAGTTTCAGTGTTACTTCTGGATGAGGATTGCCCGCCATAGCCACGAGAAATTCGGTGGGATGATCTGCGGGAGTACTCGATACCAGCACTCCACGTAGTGGGGGTAAGAGCGCATCCTTGATGCTCTTGTCAAAAAACTCGCGGCCATGCGGTCCAGATAATTCTTGTTTGATCCCTCGCCATAATACCGTTGGTGGATCATCCTCGGTGGAGGATTGACAAACCACGTGGTTGCTAAGAATACAGAGACCTAGCACCATCAAAACCGGTAGTCTCATGATCTGATTTTACGCCACGGGGACAACATCGGACGTGATCGCATGCGACGTGCCGGGGCGGTACGGCGTTTGGCGTACACTTGGCTGGTTGACGTTTTAGCTGACAGGTCCTTAGGTACTACAGGACATACAATCGAGCTAAGTGACTAATACCGCTAGAGACAAGTGGCGCGCCCGGAGGGACTCGAACCCCCGGCCTATTGGTTCGAAGCCAATCGCTCTATCCAGCTGAGCTACGGGCGCGATGACTCTGTTTCGATGGTACCACCGGCTTGGGTTAGGCGCGGCGCCGGCTCACTCAGCCCGGAAAAACAACATTTATTGTCACCAATGTTTTTTCCTTAAGTCATCCAGCTGTAACCTAATCGCGGTTACAAAGGGGCATGCGATGCGATCTGCATGTCCACACGCGGCATTCCGGAATGTGCAACCTGCCTCTGTTGAAGCGGGTCTGCCGCGAAAGCTATAACGATCCGGTGGACGTATACGAGACCCTCAAGCGCCGCGGCATGGATCTGGTGACAGTAACCGATCACGACTCCATCGAGGCCGTTGAATCGTTGCGCCGGCGCCCGGATTTCTTCCTAAGCGAGGAGGTCACCTGCGTTACTCCCAGCGGATTGGAGATTCACGTCGGCGTTTTCGGTATCGAAGACCGGGATCACATCCAGCTCCAGCGACGCCGCGAGGACATTCAGGCGCTGGCGGCATATCTATGCGAGCAATCTATATTCTTCAGCGTTAACCACGTTTTTTCGAGCCTCACGGGGCGCCGCTCAGAATTTGACTTTGAGCTTTTCGGGGATCTATTTCCAGGCATGGAGACGCTCAACGGCCAGATTCCTGCCGGCAACAACGCCGCTGCGGCGCGGCTGGCACGCGAGTGGCGAAAGAGCGAGATCGGCGGCAGCGACAGCCACACGCTCGCGTCGCTGGGCCTGACTTATACGGAGGTGCCGGGGCGCCGAAGATGCGCAAACTTTCCTGCACGGCGTGGGGCGCGGGCAGGCACGCGTTTGCGGGGCTTCGGGTGGTTATTGGAGACTGACACGCGCGATCTTCGACATTGGAGCCGCGCTAATGAGGGAGAAACCATGGACGGCCGCGTGCGCGCCCTCTGATGTTCGCGATACCGTTGATCACGCTCGGAAATCAAGCCAGTGAACTGTTGTTTGAACACCACTGGTCGCGCCGCATTTGGCCGGCTGCCCTGGGAGAAAGGCTTATTCGCTCTTAGACTTGTCGCTCGTGGCCGGCTTGGATTCAGTGGATGGCTTGGATTCCGATTTCGTATCGGTGGAAGGCTTGCTTTCCTTACTTTCCTTGCCTTCCTTACTTTCCTTGCTGTCTTTATCGCTTTTTTTCGCGCCGTTGTTGCCTTTGCCGTAATCGTTGACGTACCAGCCGCTGCCTTTGAACTGAAACGCGGGCGTGGACATCAGGCGGTGAACAGGGCCGCCACATTTTTCGTGCACCGAGAGCGGCTCATCGGCAAATTTCTGCATCACTTCGAATACTTCGCCGCAGTTATCGCACTTGTATTCGTAGAGAGGCATCGCGTCAATGATCTACTGTTGCTTCGCAACCGGGGCGTGCAGCCACGTCGGCGCCCTTGCCCTTGGTGACCGTTTCGATGGCTTTCTTCAAAAGAAGGTCCTCGTTGGGTTGCTGTTGCGGCTCGTTGGTCAAAGGATTTCCGTCGTCATCCAGCGCCACAGGTTCGATTTCCTGAACGGGTACAGAAGGTGTGACGCCCGTATCCTGGATGGCCTTGCCGGCCGGAGAGTAATATTTCGCGACCGAGAGAATGACGGCCGAGCCGTCGTCCATAGTGATCGTCTTGCGAACGGCGGCGTCGCCATACGTGCGCTCGCCCACCACCTCGGCCCGCTTGTCATCCAGCAACGCTGCAGCCGCAACTTCCGCGCCTCCAGCTGTGCCCCGATTCACGATCACGACTAGAGGCAGGCGGCTGATGTCTTCTTTCGCATCAGCTGAAACGTCTTGCCGGGGTACTTTCTGGCCTTCGAAGTAAGTGATCAGCCCTTTGTCGAGAAATAGATTGGCAAGCTTAGTGCCCTGATCAGGCCCGCCGGTCGCGCAGTGCCGTAAATCCAGCACGAGTTTCTTCGCACCCTGTTTCTGCAGCTCTTCGACTTTCGCGGCGATGTCCTTCACGTGGGTGTCCTCCAGGCTCTCGGCCTGAATGAGGCCGACCTGATCGGGCAGCATCTTGGCGGTCACGGCGGGATATTGGATTACGGCGCGAGTCAGGGTAAGCTTCTGAGGCTCCGGTTTGCGGAATCGCAGCACGCCGACTTCAACCGTGCTTCCGGGCTCTCCTTCGAGCAGTAGCTGCGCGTAGGCCAGTGGCATATCGCGCGTGGCGACGCCATTAATAGTCTCGAGAACGTCCGTAGTGCCCAACCCCGCCTTGGCAGCGGGCGAGCCGGGAATCGAGTCCACAATTCCAACGTATCCGAATTTCTTCGACAGAACCAGCACCGACACCGGCCTTGTGTTGATCCTTGCTCTTCAGCCACTGCTTGTACTGATCGGCGTTCATATAGCTGGCGTAAGGATCGATAGACTCGAGCATGCCGTTGACCGCGCCCAGTGTGACGCTCTTCATGTCGGGCTCTTCCACATAATCGCTCTTGATGCGCGATAGCACCTCAGTGTAAACGGCGAGGTGGCGGTAGGTATCTTCCGGTGAAGCGCTCTTGCCGCGCATGGCTCCGAAAAGGAGGACAAATACGAGGCAGGTGGACGTTGAAGCGACAAATAATTTAATACGGCTGGACATATAGTGTGGGCCTGGGAACCTGTCTGTTACCAGTATACCCTGCCTTTCCGATGATTGGGCCTGGCGCTATTTGAAGGCCAAAAGGCCCCGTAATTGAGCATTTGGTGTGTGAAAAGATCTCGCACTGGACTTTGCTACCCAAACCTCGTAGATGCCGAATTCTCTTTCCTTCGCGAAGTTGTCGCCGATCCAAGCGTTCAGTTTGGGCATGTGTGGCAGCCAGCCTGCGTCCTGATAGCCCGCCCAGGATACCTTCTCGATAATCACCGTTCGGATTGCATTGCGGTTAAGGGCTGTGACCACGGTCTCGTCAACCTTCGGTAAGTCGGAGTTCAGGTAACTGTGCCCGTCTAAGAAATAGAGCCATGGTTGGGGCGACGGACGCCGGTGCAGTCCATACAACATAGTGGAATCGCCGAACACAAAGAAATTACCTGGGTTTCGAGCCAGCCATTCGTTAACCCCTTCGAAATCGGACTTCCGAAGCCACGATTCATGGCCTGGGTTGGCATGGTTAACTCCTGTGGAAAGCGCCAAGCGCTCCGAATAAGAGCAATCTGCCCATTTCACGCCGCGCATTCGATCAACGTTGAGCGTCTGGGTAAAGCGCGTGCCAGACTCGAATTGTTGAACGGCCCGGCTCCAACTTATGCGAACCCCTTGCCCGATGAGTGCTCCCCACAGCACAATCGAGGCGATCAGTACCAGGCGGCGGCCCGCTAGGCCCGATATCCTGGCTTCGAGCGATCCGGGGCCTGATGCCATCGACAACTGGACGCCCTTTGGTCCCAACACGGCCGATATCAGACCCAGCGCTAAGCCCCCCGCCAAACCCAGGAATGGAACACCGTTGACAGGCTCGTTGGCGGTCACCAGGACGAACAATTGCTGGAATTCAAGACATGCAATTATGATCCAACCCGCCAGCGCGCAGACTTTGGATTGGCTATCCGATTTGGGCCAGTGTAAAAGTCCGGCGACTATCGCCGCGACACCTGGCAAAGCGAAAATGAGGGCGCACCACTTAATTGACGGGGGAAGCGCGGAGAGGGTTAGGAGGCCCGCCAGAAACAGCACCGGGTTCTCGGGTGCGCGCTCAGCCGCCAAGCTGCGCGTGACCTCGATAGAATAGTGGAAAAATTGTCGCGGATCAGAAAACAGCCATAGCCACAGGACAAAGCCGCCGATCCCTGCCAGCAGTCCGCCTATTTGAGCCGACAGCCGGCTTATTGCCACCAGCGGCTCGCGGATGTGAGCGACCACGACAGTTCCCGCTAGAACTATAACGAATAGCAAACCGGCATTCTGTTTCGCCAGTACCGCCATCGCCACAAGAAGACCGCTCAAGGCGTGCAGGCTGTATGAGCGGTTTCCCGGCGCACGCTCGCCTTCCACCGCCGCGAGAAGTCCTGCCAGGCCAAAAAAGAATGCTGTCTGTTCGAACCAGAGAGTTCCGAAAGGAGCCTGGAACCAGCACGCGGTCACCAGCCCCGCCATCAGCGCAGTCACTTTCTGGGCAGGCAATAGGAGCCTGACAATTCGTATTACGAACAAGCCCGCAACGGCATTCAAGACCGCCGCTGAAATCACCATAGTTGAAAAATCCACGCCAAAAATTTTAAAGAAGAGCGCCTGGATGACGAACGCCATGGGCCCAAACGGAAAAAGAACGTCGCGGTAAGGAACCTGGCCTTGAAGTAAGCGCCAGGCGCCGTCGAACAGCATGGACTGGTCCAGTAAGAACACCCCCCGACGCCCGCACACCCATACCAGAACGAATGCGAAGACTGCTACGGCGCAATTCGATAATGGCCAGAGCCAACGAGAGTAATCTCGATTACTAACCGTCAATGGCACGCGGTTCTCTCGGGATTCCATTCTACAGTGTTCCTGAAACGCTGCTCCCTACACAACCCACTATCCGTTTGCGGGGTTCTATTTCGAATGAGTACGTTAGTTCTGCGCTTGATAACCAGTACTCCTAGGCGTGCCCGATCATTGACCAATCTTCTGAAATCCGCAAAGATATGACTTAAACATATGAGAGGCGTTTTGCTTTGTCTACGAATGGGCATCTTTGCCCTGATGACTGGTTCGGCCGCACTGCTCGCGCAGGTTGCCGTAACTACTCACCATAACGACCTTAGCCGCACCGGGGCCAACCTGAACGAGACGATTCTGAACACGTCCAATGTGAACACCGGCACGTTCGGAAAGTTGTTCTCCCGCAGCGTAGATGGACAGATTTACGCTCAGCCGCTTTACGTTCCTCAGGTGACCGTTCCCGGACAAGGCGTACATAACGTTGTTTACGTTTGCACGGAGCACAACAGCGTTTACGCGTTCGATGCTGACGACGGCACGGTGTCGCTGCCACTGTGGCACGTCAACTTTGGCCCTACCTCGAACGGCGTTTCCGGAAGCATTGAATCGGAGGTAGGCATCACGTCTACGCCAGTGATTGATCTCACCTCCAACACGCTCTATGTCGTTTCAGAGAGCATTCCTGGCGGGACTACCATTTTCAAGCTGCATGCCCTCGACCTTGCCAGCGGGAACGAAAAGTTCAATGGCCCGGTGGCCATTCAAGGCAGCGTATCTGGTACCGGCTCGGGCAGCATTGGCGGAACCCTGGCATTTGATCCGAAGATGCACTGGCAGCGGACGGGTCTGTTGCTGTTAAACGGCACCGTTTATATCGGATTTGCAACGCATGGAGACGATACCCCTCCCTACCACGGCTGGATCTTCGGCTACAACGCCACGACGCTTCAGAGAACTACATTTCTATGCACGACTCCAAACGGGAGTGACGGTGGAATCTGGGCTGGAGGCCAGGGCCTGGTCGCCGACGCCGGCGGAAACATTTACGTCGCCACTGGAAACGGAACAATGGACGCAAACTCAGGCGGCCATGACTATGGAGACAGTTTCCTGAAGCTAGGCACAACCAACGGCTTGGCAGTATTGGATTATTTTTCGCCCTCCAATGAAAATACTCTGGATATCGATGATGCCGACCTGGGTGCAAGCGGTCCCGTGCTCATTCCCGGCACCTCTTTGGGTGTCGACGGAGGCAAAGATGGACGCCTGTTTGTCTTCAACACGGCCAACCTGGGTCAGTTCCATGCCACCGATCAAATAGTTCAAGAGTGGCAAGCGACCTTTAGCGAGATCTCCGGATCGGGTGGGATCTTCGGGCCGGACAAGGTCTACTACAACTCCAGGCTATATCTTTGGGGACGAAACGATGCCCTCAAGGCCTTTGCATTTAATGGAACGAGCTTCAATACCACCCCCGTTTCCAAGACTCTCTTTACGGTTGCGGACGGCTACTCGAACGAGCCAGCCCTATCGATTTCCGCGCAAGGAACGACGGCGGGAACAGGAATTCTATGGGCGTCTTACTCTGCCAATGGCGGCGCCGACGGCTTTGCCTATCCCGGAATTCTGAGGGCTTTCGATGCGTCCGACCTGACCCACGAACTCTGGAATAGCAACCAGAACAGCCCTCGGGATTATTCGGGATCGTGGGCCAAGTGGTGTCCACCGACCATCGTGAACGGAAAGGTTTACCTGGCCACATTTGACAACGAGCTGAACGTATATGGCCTGTTGCCCCTATCTGGCTCCGGGGGATCCGTCTCTGGCGCCGGCAATAGCTCTACTACGGCCGCGAACCTGACCACCGAAGGCCCATCCGATTGGGTGCACTGGGGCGATGCTGGCTTAAACCGCAAGGCTGGGGTAACACCGCAAATCAGCAACGATACGGCCATAGGTGCGGGCGCATTGAAATACAGCAACGACCCACGGCCCTTGAGCTGGAGTGACGGCACTCCCACAGTTAGCGCTTCTAACAACACCGACGGTTTGTATATCTCTGGAATTGGTCAAGGATTTTCGTTGACCGCACCCGCGGATACCACCACACGAACACTGGTGGTTCATGTGGGAGGCTGGAGCAGTGGCGGAACCCTTACGGCGCATCTTTCAGACCGATCCGCTGCCGACTTCGTGAGTACCACCACCGTCGCGCCGGGCCAATACGACCGGAACTACACACTGTCGTATAACGCTGGATCTCCCGGGCAGAGTTTGACGGTTACCTGGGTGATGTCATCGGGAACGGGAAATGTCTCGTTGAACGCTGCGGCGCTGAGTCTTCCGCCCACTAGCATCACCGCCATCGCCGGGACCCCCCAGACCGCCATTGTCGGCGCCGCTACTCCAGCCGCGCTGCAAGCTAAGGTAAAGGATGCCAACAACAATCCGGTGGCCGGTCTGCAAGTCATTTTTACCGCTCCGTCCAGTGGCGCCAGCGGCAGTTTCAATGGTTCGAGCACGGCGCAAGTCATTACCGATAATAGCGGCGTAGCCACGGCTCCGACCTTCATCGCGAATGGACAAGCTGGCAGTTACGTAGTGCTCGCGCGGGTTTCCGGCGTGACGAGTGCGGCTAGTTTTAGCCTCACGAATAATCCGTTAGCCGCAAATGGGATATTGTCGGGTTTAGGAACTAGCGTTTCGACAGCTGCCAACCTGACCACGGAAGGTACAGTGGACTGGGTGCATTGGGGAGATACTAACCTGAATCGCAAAGCCGGGGTCGGGGTAGCGGCTCAAATCACCAGCTACAGCGTGATCGGTAGCGGAGGCGCTCTCATGTATAGCCCCGATCCGCGTCCATTAAGCTGGACCGACGGAACGCCTCTAGCCAGTAGCACCAACAACACGAACGGGCTCTACATCAACGGCGTTGGGAACGGCTTTCTCGTTATGGCGCCGGCGGACACCGGCGCACGCAGTCTGATTATCCACGTAGGAGGTTGGAACAGCGGCGGAACCCTGGTCGCTCACCTCTCGGACGGATCGGCTGCCGACTTCGTCGATACCACCGTGAATACGGCGGGACAGTACAATCGAAACTATACGTTGCAGTATAGTGCCGCGAGCCCGGGGCAATACTTGGCAGTGGCGTGGGTGATGTCATCGGGAACGGGCAATGTGACCATTAATGGGGCCGCCCTCAGCGCAGGACCGCAGGGTGCTCTGTCAGGCCTGGGGAATAGCTCCTCGACTGCCGCCAACTTGACCGCCGAGGGCCCTGCAGACTGGGTCCACTGGGGAGACGCCAGCCTGAACCGTAAGGCTGCAGTAGCGGCTCAAATCAGCGATGAGACTGTAGTGGGCGCGGGTAGCGCACTGAAATACGGCAACGATCTGCGATCTCTCAATTGGAGCGATGGGTCCCCCACCGTCACGGCCACCAACAACAACGCCGGGCTGTATATTTATGGAGTTGGCCAGGGCTTTTCTCTTACCGCACCCGCGAACACCAACACCAGGACCCTAGTAATCCATGTAGGGGGCTGGAACAGCAGCGGCACATTAAGAGCGCACTTGTCAGATGGCTCCGCTGCCGACTTCGTTGACACCACTCCTAGTGCGCCCGGACAGTACGATCGCAATTACACACTAACTTACAACGCGGCCACTTCCAACCCGGGCCTGACTCTCAAAGTTACCTGGGTGATGTCATCAGGGACCGGTAATGTGACAATCAATGGTGCGGCCCTTCAATGATTCCATCAGCGGCACCCTCATCGAGCCCTGGCCCGATAGACGCAAAACGTCTGTCCGCGGTCGCGCGGTCGATGTACACGGATGGTCAATTTGTTAGGAATAAGCTGCAACACTGGCGTCCCTATATTTGCCCGTTTGAGGATTTGGTTGGATATGTAAAAGATGGGTCGCGCGTGTTGGACATCGGATGCGGCGCCGGACTCTTGTTGAGTCTGTTATCGGGAATCGGTCGAAAGTTCGAGGGAGTAGGATTCGACGTCTCGCCGGCGGCCATTGATGCCGCTAACCAGATGGCCGGCCGGGCTGCGTCCATCTGTCCACAAGCCAAGTTGGCCTTCCATTGCCTCGATTTCGATGCTGCCTGGCCGGCCGAAGAATTCGACGTAGTCTTTCTGATTGACGTGCTGCACCATGTTCCCCCGGCAAGTCAACGCGCGTTTCTGGAACGCGTAATATCCAAAGTGCGCCGAAATGGAATCCTGGTCTATAAAGATATGTGCCGTCGGCCGTGGTGGAAGGCTAACGCGAATCGGCTTCACGACCTTGTCATAGCACGGGAATTGATTAGTTATGTTCCAGTCGCCACGGTTGAGCAGTGGTCTGGCGCGCAAGGGATGGAGGTCATCGCGCGTGAAGAAATGACTCGCTTCTGGTACGGGCATGAGTTGCGAGTAATGAAATTTCGAGTGAGCTGAACTCCGACCGCGCATCGTCAATATTAAATGGCGGCGGCCACGACCACGAGTATTGCGATCCCAACGATGCAACTGGCGCGATCGAATAACGAGAACACGATTGGATCTTCCTGGATTGACCCCCGGCTGGCCAGGATGAGGAGGCGGCTTTGCCAATAAACCAGAAGCGGGAGGATTCCAAGTAGCATCTGCGGCCGGGTATAAAGAGGCTGTACTTCGGGACTCCTCACATAAAGGATGAGGACCAGAGCGGCGACCGCTCCGCTCGCGGCGCATAAGGCTGTCAACTGTGGGAGATCGGCGAACAGATACCCCCGCCCGGATAAGTTTACTCCCTCTTCTGCTGCCCGCACGCGTAGCTCTGAGATGCGCTTTATCAACGCCAGGCTCAAGAACATGAACATCGAGAATGCCAGTGTCCAGATAGACACCTCGATTCTCGTGCTCGCGCCTCCGTACAACAATCGCAAAGTATAGAAGCCGGCCAACATAATCACGTCTACCATCAGCAGGCGCTTGAGATAAAAAGAATAAGCAAAAGCGGATACCACATACATTGCTAATAGAACGCCCGCCTCACTGGTTGGATTCAGAACTGCTGCGCCCCCGAATAGAAGGGCGGCCAGCATCATGGCCGCTGGAATCGCCAGGTTGCCGGAAGCCAGCGGTCTGCGCCGTTTGGTTGGATGCTTGCGGTCGGTAGGCAGATCCAGCAGGTCGTTAACGAGATAAATTGCCGACGCACAGAATGAGAAGGCGAAAAAACACCGAATCGCGCTAAGCACGGTCCCACGTTCTAGAACGTGATGCCCCAGCAGGACCGGCAACATCACCAAGACGTTCTTCACCCACTGATGGATCCTCATCGCCTTTGCGATGGTGAGTAGCGAGGACCGGGGCCCCGGAATAACCCTTTCGATCGTCACCCCGGAGCCTTCGACTGTTTTCCTAAGCCGATTGCTTGCGTTGGCGATCACCGCGGTCTTGGCCGCTCTCCAGACGGGGAGATCATCGCGGGAGTTTCCGACGTAGCCGAAGTCCTGGTGTCCCAGCTCGCGCTGGATGGCATCTAGCTTGGCCGCGCCTGTCACGTTCTCACGGCCGTCGCTGCAAATGACCCCCGCAAAGAGCCCGAGATGCTCCGCGACCGGAATGGCGATTGAAGCGTCCGCGCCTGTTACCAGGAACAATTCCCGCCCGCTCGCAAACTCCGCCTCGAGATAATCGAGCACAGGTGCCGCATAGGGCAACTCCTTCGGGTGAAGTTTCGCCGCCCGCCCTACCTCTTGCTTGAACCTGGCTTTGCCCATCCCTAGCCATAAGAGCAGACGAAGAAATCGCAAAGGCTCAGCGCGGAGCAGGATCAGCAGCGATTCCAGCAAGGTGTCAGTTTGGACTAAGGTCCCATCTAGATCCACACATAAACAGTGTGGCGCCGCGCTCCGCAACTGGTCTCGTGCTTCGTGAGCATTCATAGCCGACTGCTTCCGGTGCGACCAAGTTGTCCGATTGTCTTCAGTGTATCGCCTTCCGATTAGGCATTCTCTGCTTTACCCGCGGGTGTCTCCAGATGAAACCAGCGGTCAAGAAGATCTCTAGTTCGTTCCATCGGTACGGACCTTCATTAACATTACCGCGACAGCATTATCAAACCCGTAACTAATTGAAAGTTTGTGGCTTATCTTACCCTATCGACGTGAGAATGCGGCAATATGCCTGGTAGCGGGCCATCCCAATCCGGCCCGATTCGACAGCTGTCTTGATTCCACAGCCGGGCTCGTGAGTATGGGAGCAGTCCGAGAAGGCGCAGCTGTATGCGGCGAAATCGGGATAATACTGCCGCACGTCGGCCCGGCTTACATTCCATAGCCCAAATTCGCGAATGCCCGGCGTATCGATAACGATCGCGCTCCCCGGGAGGTGGTAGAGCGCAGATGAAGTGGTAGTGTGGCGGCCCTTGCCATTCCCGTCACTGACGGTGCCAGTTCCAAGATCAAGCCGAGGATCGAGGGCGTTCAATAGAGATGATTTGCCTACTCCGCTGTGCCCGGCGAAGACGCATAGCTTCCCCGCCAGAGCTTCCAGCAAAAGCGCCAGGCCCTCGCCTGTGGTGGCTGAGCACATAACCACCGGAATGTTCGCGTCCTGATAGGGGCGGATGGGATCCAGTTCCCCGGCATTCGCCAACAGATCGATTTTATTGACGCATAGCAAAGGCTCCGCGCCTGATTTTTGCGTAGCGATCAGGTAACGATCGATCAAGCCCGGGCGGAGTGGTGGCGACTTGACGGAGACCACATTCACGACCGTATCGATGTTGGCTGCGATAATCCGCTGAAGGTGGGGATTTCCAGGGTCAGTGCGGGACAGCAAGGTCCGGCGCGGCAGGATCTCCTCAATGCGGTGGCGATCGCTGGAGAACAACACGTTGTCGCCGATGGCGGCGTCTCCTGCCGCGCGGCAGCGGACGCGCTCGGCGGCGCAAAGGACGTCGCAGAATCCTGGACCCGTTTCGACGACGAGTCCCGTGGCCAGGGGTCCGCCGTGCCGTGGCGGAACGTCATTACCGTTTCTTGTCAAGAACTTCTTGGCCAAGCGTCGCTCGCGCTTGCCGCGTTCTTCTAAATGTTTACGCAGTTTTCTGTCGTCTCGAGACATTTCGAGCCCTCAGTTTCAATTTCTTATGGGATTGGAAAGAGAGAACGAGCCGGTACGTCTTACGGACGTGGCGACTCGGCTAGAGGACAGTCATAGGCGGACCATCTGATACTACAGCGGAACGGGCGGCAGTCGCAAGCCCCCCCAGATCAGTCGGTGGCGCCGGCCTTTTTCTTCTGTTCTTTCTCGTATTCCTTCAGAACGCGGTTGACGTAGTCGACAGTCTCGCGATATGGGGGGACGCCTTTGTATTTGTCGACCGCGCCGGGCCCGGCGTTGTAGGCCGCGATCGCTTTTGTGACCTGATGGGGATCGTTCTCGTATTTCAAAAGAAGATCGCGCAGATATCTCGCGCCTGCTTCCGCGTTTTGGGCCGGATCGTAAGGATCGGCGTTCAGCTCGGCTGCCGTGCCCGGCATCAATTGCATCAGTCCGATGGCGCCCTTCGGTGAAACTGCTGTGGGCCGGTACCCGGATTCAGCTTTGGCAACGCTATGCACTATTTCCGGTGGGAGTCCGGCTTGGATGGCAGCGCGGGTGACTAGCTCCTGGGGCGTGAGTTGCGGCTCGACAGCAGTGTCAGGCTCAGTTGGTTTCGGCGAAGCAGGCGGAGGCGGCGTGTAATCTTCCTGCTCGAAAGCGGCTACGCTCGCGGCCTGAATCTCGATTACTCCTTGACTAGTCTGCAAACGGAGCGCCGTGCCGTCTGTGCTGTGGCTATCGGCATGGATGCGGAAGCCGTTCGACAACACTACATACTCGCCGGCCGAGGCGGCCAGAGTGACCGTAGAAAAGGCACAGTATTAGTCTGGTGGGCACGCTTACATACAGGATGACGCATTTCGAAACCCCGGTGTGGAGGGATCAGTCGGAAATTGCCAGTTCGCCGGGAACAATGGGACGGGTGCGGGGCAGGATCCCCCGCTTGGCAAGGGAGGCAATAATCGCCAGCAGGCCCGTGAAAACGAAGAGTTTAACCGCATCGGCGGCGCGGGTGTGCGGCAGCAGCTTCCAGAGAATTCCTAGCACCGGTTGCGCGATGCAGGAGGCCCAGACGGCCCCATAGAAATAACGGCGCTCGTGGCCCTCGCCTTTGGTGGAGGCTTTCACGCGCGGCAGCAGACCGAGGGCGCCTAGGCTCCAGATGGTCATCGCGAGCGGGAAATAGCCGTATTGATAAATCTGCTTCAATCGCCAGGCGCCGGTGGCGACGGCCACGATCAAGCCGGTGAGATTCAGTACCGCGAAGGTAATGATGATGCTCCAGGCGAAGGTGTAGCAGATCCGGCGGTAGAGCGGATTGGGCTTGTCTTCGACAAAGCGTATGATGTACGGACGTGGCTCGACTCCCGGCAGGCGGCCGCGCAACCCCGCCAAGCCTGTGGCCAGCAGCACCAGAGTAAGCCACACGAGTCTGCGCTGATCGAGACCGTGTTCGAACAGATCGAATGTGGAAGGGCCGGGTGCTATAAAGAAAACGAAGATCCAGATGGGCCAGTGAGCCAGCCGGTAAGTGACCTTATTCCGATCCCGCAGTTTGCGGGCGCTGGCGAATTCAACTCGGGCGGCGGAGGCCACTGGGGCGTAGGGCGCTCGATCGGCCTACTGCTTCTTGGTCGGATTGGCCGGCGTTCCGGGCTGAGTCGGCGGCTTAGCCGCGGGCGTCGACGGAGCGGCAGCGGGTGCCGCAGGCTTGGGGGTGCTGGCCGCCGGTGCGGCAGGCTTGGGCGCGCTCATCTGCGCGGTGCTCTTGTCGTAAAGCTCGATGATCTCCTTGGTGATGTCGATGCTGGGCGAGGCATAGAGCACCGGCGTCTGCGGGATTGCTGACATCCACCACCAGACGTAAAGCCGTTATCGCGCGCATATCTTTCGATGACCGCCATGATCTTTTGGCCGAGCTGCTGCAGGATCTTCTGCTGGTCCTGATCCAGCTCGGCCTGGGCGTCTTCGAAATCGCGCTGCAGGCTCTTCTTCTTGCTCTCGATGTTCTTATAGAGATCGTTCTTGGTGGCCTCGCTCAGCGTGTTTTGGCCCTTGCTGAGCTGATCCTGCAGAGCGAATTGATGTCGTTCTGCTTCTGATCGAGTTCTTTCTTCTTGGGCGCAGCTTTGGCATCCAGCTCGGAGGCGGCTTTCTGGCCGTCCTTGGTGTTGACGATGGCGCCTTGCTGAATCGCAATGACGGCGATTTTGCCGGGCTGGTTTTGCGCCTGGGCTCCCAGAGTCACAGCCAAAACCAGCGCTGGCGCCACGAGAAACGTGCTTTTCACAGTGAAACTCCTAACCTTTGAAATCATTATATTCTATCCAAATATAGTTGGCGGCCGCGGCGCTGAAAGTGCGGCACGCCTTAGAAAGTCCGACCAATCGAGAAGCGGAAGGTCGAACGCCGTCTCGAAGAACGGAATCGGCTGGCCCACCGATAGCGATGGCGTTTTGATAGGTGGCGTTATTGGGAAAGTAGGACCGGTCGGCGGCGATCGGCGGCTGCAGATAGCCTCGAAAGATGCTCGGATTGTACGCCCAATACAGACGGAAAGGAGCATTCACCACCGGCATCAGGACCTGCAGCTCGAGCCCGGTGGAGGCGCGTATTTTTTGCGTGCCCGGCGCAATATATGCCCGTCCGGCAAAACCCGCCTGCGGGAACTCGCCGTTCAACTGATCGGTGTCAGCCCGGATTCAATTTGAGCTGCCCGGGAAGAGAAAGCTTGTCGATGCCGGCATCCCCGAAAATCGCCAGCGTTACGGGCCCAACGATCGGAATCCGATATTCGAAGTTGGTCACGACGTTGGTGTCGCCGCCCGGGAACGCGAGCTGATAGGACGGGATGGTCATGGTCACTGGCGCGAAGGTCGGGACGCCGTTGACGATCTGCTTCTGCATGCGCTGCGTGCCATCCGTTGTTCAGCACATTCACGGTCGCCATGGTGGGCAGGAACACGATCGGGCTGATGCCCCAGATATCGAATCCGCGGATATCGTTTTCGCCGCCCGTGTAGTAGCGGGTGAATGGGGGCGCAACTTTGCCGCCGTAGCCGGTGAGAATGCGCGCCAACAGGTGCATGCCGATGACGTGCCCTTTCTTGAAACCGCTGCGGAAGTATTTGGCGTCGAAGGTCGGCTCGATCGTGTTCACGTTGCCGCCCAGGACGCTGCCGGCGAACGCCGGTCGGAGATAAAGAACGACTTTCCGCCGGTGGGCGTGATGGGATGGTTGACGGTGTTGTAGGTGTAGGAAGGAGTGATCTTGCTGGTGCGGATGCCGCTCAGCGATTGGGGCCGCCGACGCCTTGAAAATCGAGGTAGTTGAAATAAGTGGCGGCGCGCGTCGGTCAGGGTCTTGATATTGGAAATGTCGTAGCCATAGGTCAGACCGACGCGGGCGAAACTGCGCTTGAGCGGATAGGACGCAAACACCGTCCCGCCGTATCCGTTCGAGACGTAGTTGAGCAGATTCTGCTGGCCCAGAGTGATTGAACAGCGGAATCAGGTTGCTTCCGGAGAGAATGGATGCTTCGCGCGCCTGATCGTAATTGAAGCGCGTGCGTGTATAGCGTGAAGCCGGTCTGGATCGGCTTGTCGAACAGATAAGGCTCGGTAAAGCCAAACTGCACCTGGCGGAGCCGCGTGCCCAGTTGCGAGCTGAGGCTCAGGGTTTCGCCCAGGCCCAGGAAATTGTTGGTCGAGTATGAGAAGCCGATGAAGCTGCCCGCGATTCCCGAGACGCCGCCGTTCAACTGAATGGAGTTCTTGCCGCGCTCCTTGACCTTGAGCGTGATATCCACTGTATTGGTCTTGGTGTCGCGCTTGATGTCGGCGGCCTCTTCGGCCTTCAAGGGCTCGAAATAGCCGAGCTGGTTCAGGCGCAGGATGCTCAACTCCCACAGGCGGTTGTTGAAAATCTGGCCTTCGTCGATCAGCAACTCGCGGCGGATCACCTTGTCGCGCGTGGTGGTGTTGCCCGAAAAATCGATGCGGCGCACGAAGAACTGTTTGCCTTCGTCGACGGCCAGCGAAAGATCGATCTGGTCGGTATTGGGCAGTCGGATCGAAGGACGGCTCGACCACGAAATCGATGTAGCCGAAATCGCCGTACAGCTTGCGCATGTTTTCGATGCCTTTGCGCAGCTTGGCGGTGGAGAAAATGTCGCCCTTGGACATCTCCGAACAGCGGGGTCATGAGAGCTTCCGGCGTGCGGAAGAACTTGACGCCCGTGAACGTGATGTTATTCAGATGGTACTTGCGGCCCTCTTCGATGGTGATGGTGATGTCGGCGCGGTCCCGATCTGGTTGGGATGGATAGGGGCAGATGTGCAAGCCCTCTCCGCCCACCTTGCGCATGCTTCACGTTGGAGTCCGTCACGTGCGCGGTGAAATAGCCGTGTTCCTGATAGAACACCTGCACGCGGCTCTTGTCTTCATCCAGCTTGGTGGAATCGTAGGTCTTGGCGAACAGATTTTCAAACAGGATGGAATAGCGGGATGCCGATGGGATGCGAGTTCTTCATGGCGCGAATCACTTCGCGATTCGCTGAAGACCGTGTTTCCCTCGATCTCGATGTTGCCCACTTTGACCTTGGGGCCTTCGTCGATCTTGAAGGTGATCTCGAGCGACGAAGGCGGAACGCGCTGGATCTGCGGGTCGACCTTGGCGTACTGATGGCCGCGCTCGGCCAGCAAGTCGAGCAAGCACATTCTTGGCGCGCTGGATTTTGTTGGGATCGTATTGCGATTCCACCACCAGTCCGACCTTGCGTTCTTTGAATCGATCCAGAATGTCGGAGACCGTCATGGATTTGTTGCCGTCGTAGTTGATAGAGCGGACCACCGGCCGCTCCACTACGACGAAGCGGACGATCCAGCCTTCTTTGCCGGGCTCGCGCTCGATGCGGATATCGTCGAAGCGGCCGGTGTTCCAGAGCGCCATGAAGTCGCGATGCAGAGTCTCTTCGTCGTACTTGTCGCCCTTCTTGCTGAAGATGAGCGCTTGCAATGTATCCTGGCGAACACGGCGGGCGCCGCGGAATTCGATAGACTCGATGATGTCCTGAGGCGGCTGTCCCGGCAGAACGTTTACCGGCGCTTTCCGGGGGCGGGGCTGGCTTGCGGAGGCTGCGGCGGGTGGCTGCGCTGGTGTAACCGGCACAGTCTCGAATGGATTCGGCCTTCTGCGGCGGCGGTTGCTGTTGGGACGGCGGCGGAGTCTGCTGTTGCGGCCTGTTTCCTGCGGGGGCGGCTGCTGCGGGGAAGCCTGTGGTGCGCCCTTAAGAAGGGCAACGCTGGAAAGGATGGCTGCACAAAACAGAACAGCTCGCAGGCGGCCAGGCCTGTGAAACATCATCTAAGAAGGATTCCTTTCCACTCTGCGCCTATCATCACGAGACGTCCTCTCCCAACATCGGGTTTCACCCGGTGACCGAGGGGCGGGAGGGCGAAGTATTTATTTTAGCTGAAGATGGGCGGCTTCGAAATGTATCCAGGTTGGCTACAGCGGGCCGGCCGAAGCACAGCGTAGCACGGAAAGTCGGGATCGGTCCCTACGGCTCCTGCGATTCTACGTCCTCTAAGTCTGCGGTTTCGCCGTCGGGCGGATTGTAGGAGTGGTAATAGGTGTACTTGCTGTAAAGTTCGCCTCGGCGCGCGCCATTGACCACGATGCCCAGACACATTATTCTGGCACAGGGACTGCATCGCGCGCGTGATGGAATCGATAGTGGTGGCCCCGATACGCACCACCAGGATGGTGCCATGGCACAGCGTAGACAGCAGGTTGGCGTCGGCGGCGAACAACAGCGGCGGGCTGTCCAGGATGATCCAATTAAATAGGCTCGGCAACCGGTCCAGCAGTTCCTTCACCTCTTTCAGATTGAGCAGCTCCAGCGGATTGATGACTGCTTCGCCGGCCGGCATGATGAACAGATTCGTGTCGCCGATGCGTCGCATGGCCTCGTGCAACTGGCACTTTCCCAGCAAATAATCGGTGATGCCGGGCGCGCGATCGGTTTGGAAAAGATTGTGCACGATGGGCCGGCGAAAATCGAAATCGCACAGTAGCGTGAAGTTTCCCGCTAGTTGAGCTTCGGCCAGAGCCAGGTTTACGGCCGCGAACGATTTGCCTTCGGCGGGCGACGGGCTGGTCACCACCGCGGTGTGGATGGGCTGCAGGCTCTGCATGTGGTTGAGCCGCGTGCGAAGCGTACGGAATTCTTCGCTGGGAGCATTGTGGGGATGCTTTGGGTCGATGAGCAGCGCATCCGGGGAAGGCTCGAATGGATATGGTCTGGACCAATTCAAGCAGGCCTTTGGCGGGGGTATGTTGTGGTTCGATGGTGGCCGTCGCGGTCCGATCGGTAGCGGGCGGCGGGCCTGCTACGGGCGGGACAAATGTCCCGGCCTGCTCGGCTCGTCTTAGTGCGTCGTGAACTCGGCTCATGTGTGTTGTCTCCCCCTAGAGCTTCGTGGCGTAGTAATAAACCACCGAACTCGACATGATGACCACGCCGACCAGGCAGGCAGTGGACCAGGCCAGCCAGGCCAGCCGCTTGCGGCGCCGCACGACTAGATCGTTTTCAAGCAGCGGGATGCTGCCGAGAACGGGAAGCTGCGTGTAGGCGCGAACGTCCTTCAGATTCTTCAGCGCGGTATCCTTTACCTCCCGAGCCCCGGCCAGGCACAGCCCCATAATCAGCCCAATACCTGTTCCGATGGCGATGATCAACGGGCGCTTTGGCTCGCTCGGCGTTTGCGGCAGAGAAGGCGGATCCAGCTGCTCCAGCCGCTCGCCCTGCTGCTGGTTCACTAGCGCGGTCGACATGGCGGAGGTGTTCACGCGCCGGTCCAGGTCTTCGTATTCATGCTTCGCCAAGTCCCGGTCGCGGATCAGTTCGTCGTATTCCTTGATCCCGACCGGAATGCCTTCGATGCGCGCTTGATAGGACACGATGGTAGCTCTCGGCGTCTTTGGCCTGCTTCTTGTAGTCTTCCATCTCGAGATCTTTGGCCTGGATCAAGCCTTGCATCCGCTGAATTTGCGGCGTCCAGATCCCGCTGTTCTCGAATGAACTGGGGATTGGCCGGGCGCACTGGTGCCGCGGGCGCCGCGCTGTCGGGCTTCTTGGTCTCTTCTTCCTTGGCCATCGTTTCGCGCTGCTTCTTGGCGCTGGCAATCAGACTGATCAGGCGCTGGACATCCGGATGCGTGTCCTTATAGCGCTCGCGCGCGGCGACCAGCGTGTCTTCGTAATTGCGTAATCTCGCGATCTTTTTCGGCCAGCTTGTCGTTTTTCTGCTGCGATACCTGCTCTTCGAGCACACCGGGTCCTTCATAGACGAGAGCTGCTCGCGATAGATGCGCAGCTGATTTTCAAACAGCAGCTTCTCCTGATTGACGCGGTTCATGGCCGTGTTGAGATTCAGCATCTGGCTTGCATGGCGGTCAACTGCTGGTAATTGGACTGCTGCTCCTCCGGGCAGGCGGCCGATGTTCTTGGAGCGGAAAACGCTGAGCTTTTGCTCGACGCCATCCAGCTTCTTTTTCGCTGATCCCACTGATCGCGCAGGAACTGCGTGGTGGAGACGGTTTGCTGGGAGACCTCGCGGATGTTTTCCTCCAGAAATCGCGCCACCAGGTCGGTGCACCACTTTCTGTGCTGTGAAGCGGTTGTTATAGGCGAACTGGATCTCAAAGGCGGGATACCGGGGTCCGCTGGCTCCGATCTGTTGCAGGCTGAGTGCCAGCGGAACAACTTTGATGTCGTGCGCCCGCATGTCCTCGATCACATCGTCGGACGGCTTGCGGGACAGCTCCTTCTTATATAGTCCTTGGGTGTTGATGATGTTGAGCAAGGTGGCGCGGTTCAGAATCAGCTGAGCCAGCGAATTGATGCGCCCCTGCAGGTCGCCACTCACGTTGGTGGCGACCAGTGTCTCGGGCACTTGCGGCGGTACGACACGGATCACGGCGACTGAAACATAAGTGTCTGGCCACAGGAACGCGACCACTACCGACACCACCAGCGCCGCGAAGACGCGGACCGAGAATCCAGGCTTTGTGCCGGCGCAGAATGTCGATATAGTCCTCGATGTCCAGCGAACGCCGGTGGCTGCTAAAGAGTCCTGTGGCTGCATCGAGTTTCCTCCTTCCGACTACGGGACAATGATGTGATCGCCTGCTCTCGACCATGATGTTCTGCTCCAAATTCTTGCCCTTGCTCACGTCCTTGTAATTGAAGTGAATAATGTTGCCGTTCCGCAGGATGCGAATTTTCTTGGTATTGGCGAAATCCCGGAAGCCTCCGGCATTGCTGAGCGCTTCCAGAATCGTGGTGGGAGTCACCAGCAGGTAAGTGCCCGGCTTGTTTACTTCACCATCGATATAATATTTCTTGCTCCGAACGTCGTTCACGATCACATTGACATCCGGGTTATTAATGTACTTGCTGAGCAGTTCGGTGATCGTCTTGGTCAACTGCATGGGAGTTTGATCGCCGGCCTGCACGTCGCCGATTAAGGGCATGGTGATCTTGCCGTCGGGGCGCACCGCGGCCGGAAGTGTGAAGTCGGGCTCGCGCCAGACTCTGATGAACAGGATGTCCTCCGGACCGATCAGATATTTATTCGGATCCACCGCCGCGGCCGAACTCTCGGGGGTCTTATCAGTTGGAGATGGACTTGGAGCGGCAGGGGTTTGAGGCTTCGGCGCCGCTGGCGGAGTTTGACCTGCCGCAGTCAGAAACCCGGCCATTAAAACAGCGAGGGTCAAGATGGCTGTGCTGACGGCTATCCGAAATGAGTTGCACTTCACCGGACGATGGCTCCTAATGGTCTTGACTTGCAAGGTCGCCCCCAGTACCGATCGAGGGTTCATACTAGACATAAATCCAGTAGATACTACATTGTACATCGCTAGCTACGCTTCTTGCGGTAGCAAATATACTTAGTTTCCTGCAAACACCGTACTGATTAGTTCTAGCTGGGTGGAGCACGTCGATGCCCACAAACACCTTAGACCCGCCAGCGAGCTCACTTGATACATATTCCATGGGATACAGTAATAGGGTTGCATTCCATGACATACTTTCTCGCAAAAACGGACCCAGAGACGTATTCGATTGATGACCTGGAGAAACAAAAGACGACTGCCTGGGACGGAGTCACCAACCCGCAGGCCGTGCGGGCCATCCGCGACATGCGGCCGGGTGATAAAGTGTTCATTTATCACAGTGGCGGCAAGGGCGGCGGTCAAGCGGGCGTTGTGGGATTAGCGCGGGTGGCCTCCGAGCCGCGAGCGGAGCCCAAGAATGTGAAATCGGCAGTTGCCGACTTCCAATTTTTGACCAGACTCGATCCACCGGTCACGCTGGCTGAAATCAAACAATCGAAGCTGTTCGATGACTGGGCATTAGTGCGACAGGGCCGTTTATCCACTATGGCCGCGCCGGAGAAGTTTGTGGACTGGATGAGGAAGAAATTTCCAAAGGCAAAGATCTGAATCAGGCCCTAGCAGACAAGTGGACACAATCGGTCTCAATCTGTGTCCATCTTAGTGAATGCGTTTTCCGAGATCCAGCGGTATACTTCTGCATCCGACTTCCCTCCCCAGCCCTTACGGCGTCGGTGATTTGGGGCCGGAAGCATTGCGCTTCGCCGATTTCCTGGCCGAAGCTGGGCAGAAATTGTGGCAAGTACTGCCACTCGGCCCAACCGGCTATGGCGATTCGCCATACCAGTGCTTCTCGGCCCTGGCCGGAAATCCGGTGCTGATTAGTCCCGATCGGCTGGAAGAGCGCGGGTGGCTGGACATCCGTGAAAATGGAGAAGTTGGCAAGTTCCCGGAAGACCAAGCGGATTTCGAGCGTGTCATGCCCTGGAAACTCGCGCTGTTCGAATCCACCGCGCGTCGATTCTTTGCGCGTGCCTCTTCTGGCGATCGCCGGGAATTCGATTCTTTTTGCCAGGATAACGCCGGCTGGTTGGATGATTTTGCGCTGTTTATGGCGCTGAAGCGGCATCATGGCGGCGCGGTCTGGAGCCAGCTGGGAGCCGGACATCCGCTGGCGCGATGCCGCGGCTGTTGCCAGTTGGCGCGAAAAGCTGGCAGAGCCGATCGCAGTGCAGAAGTTTCAGCAATTCGCATTCTTTTCGCAATGGCGTGAACTGCGCGGGCATTGCCGCGAGCGCGGGATTCGCTTGATGGGCGACCTGCCGATTTACGTTGCCCATGACAGCGCCGATGTCTGGGTTAACCCACAGTACTATCATCTCGATTCCGAGGGCAATTCCACCCTCGTGGCGGGCGTGCCACCCGACTATTTCAGCTCCACCGGCCAGCTTTGGGGAAATCCGATTTACCGCTGGGATGTTCTGGCTCGCGATGGTTACGAATGGTGGCTGGAGAGGTTTCGAGCCGTTCTGCAAATGGTCGATATGATCCGGCTGGATCACTTTCGCGGCTTTGAAGCTTATTGGGAAGTTCCGGCGACCGAGCCAACGGCGGTCAATGGCCGCTGGGTGAAAGGACCGGGCGCCGCGCTTTTTAAAGCTGCCAGGTCTGCGCTGGGCGAGTTGCCGCTGGTGGCCGAGAATTTGGGCGTCATCACTCCCGAAGTGGAAGCGATTCGGGAGCAGTTCGGTTTTCCGGGTATGTCCATTTTGCAGTTCGCGTTCGGAAACGATTCACAGGCTGCCACCTTCCGGCCGCATAACTATCCACGCGAAGTGGTGGCATACACTGGCACGCACGATTGCGACACAACCGTCGGTTGGTGGACCAGCCAGGGGAAGGGGAGAGCACCCGTTCACCGGAAGACATACGTCGCGAACATGAGATTGCGCAGAAATATCTCAACACCGATGGCAACGAAATAAATTGGGCGTTTATCCGCGCACTGGAGGCCTCGGTGGCGGACACGGTCTTGATTCCTCTGCAGGACGTGATGGGGCTCGGTTCCGAGTCCCGCATGAACCAGCCCGCCACGCTGGGCGGCAACTGGCGCTGGCGCTATCGGGCGGAGATGTTAACGCCGGAGATTGCCGGACGGCTCGCGGAACTGACTGGATTATACGAGCGCTAGGGATTCTGACGTTCCATTTGCCGGAGTTGCCTTAACGCAGCGCGGCGCTGACCAGGATACCCAGCTTTTCCCAAGTGGGCACTCGAATCCGCCGGCTCAAAACGTCGAAATTAGAGCGTTCGATGCGGTTGAGCAGGCGCCGGTAAATTTCGATCAGCGCCCACAGCGACGGGCGGCTGCGCCTGTGCACCAACTCGATTAGCGGCCGGGACTCGTCGTAGTAGTCGGCGTGCTCGCTCGGCTTCAAAGCCCATCAGGCGAATGAAGCTTTCGTCGCGTTTCGCGAGATCCGCGCCGAAACGGTGGATGTCTTCCAGCGGAATATAGATGCGGCGGTTTTCGAACGATCCTCCCGCACGTCGCGCAGGATGTTGGTCAACTGAAACGCGATGCCGCATTTCTCCGCCAACGGCAGAGCTTCCGGGGATTCGAAGCCGAAAATGTGAATGATGGTGAGCCCCACCACGCTGGCCACCTGATAGCAGTAGCGATACAGTTCGTCGAAGGTCTGGATTTGGCGCGGCTCGAGATCCGAACTGACGCCGTCGATCATCTCGTTAGAAATACTCGCGGGGGAATCTGGTAGCGCTGCACCGTATCGTGAAAGGCGGGCCAGAGTGGGTTCTCGGCATACTGGCCGGCGAGCGCGCGATCCAGATCGCGGCGCCAGCGCTCGATTGCTTCGCGCGACGCTCCCTCGCCCTCGCTGATGTCGTCGCAGTAGCGCATGAACGCATAGATGGCGCACATGGCGTCGCGCTGCTCGCGGGACAGCAGCAGGAAGGAGTAATAGAAATTGCGCGCGCGCGTGCGGGCGATTCGGCGGCAGAAGGCGTAGGACGCCTCCAGGTTTACAGTGCGTTGCCACAAACTTGCCAACAGCAGTTGAAGCCGTTCAAATTTTGAGATGGCGGGCCGGCGAGCCAGCACGTTATAGTTCTGCTCGCTCGATTTTGTCGAGCACGCGCATGCCGCCGCGGCTGAATAGATCCAGATCGAACCCCAGCCGGCGGTCGACAGTCTTTGACCAGCGGCAGTCCTTGGATGAAACAGCTTGCGCGCCGATATCCACTGCCTCGCGCATCACCGCCTGGAAGGCCGGATTGAATTTGTGCGCGGCCAGATCCTCCACTGTGTAGCCGTGTCGCTCGAGCAGATCGAGCGGCAGATAGACGCGATCTTTTTCGAAATCCACCGTCACATCCTGCCAGAAATTCGCCAGTTGCAGAGCGGTGCAGGTGGCGTCCGACATTCGATCGCGCTCGTCGTCCGCGTATCCGCACAGCCGCAGCACCAGCCGGCCCACGGGATTCGCCGAGCAGCGGCAATAGCCGAACAGCTCATCCCAGTTGGCGTAGCGCGTAACGCTCTGATCCTGCTCGAAGGCGCTGATCAGATCGCCGAAAAGCTGCATCGGCAGAGCGTATTTCTGAGCCGTGTCCTGCAGCGCGACAAAGACCGGATGCTGCACCCGGCCCGCGTACATGGCTTCCAGCTCGTGCGCGCCACCAAGCCAGCAGGCGCAGGCTTTCGCCGCGGTCGCCGATCTCGTCGCCCAGATCGTCGGCCCAGCGGCAGAAAGCGTAGACGTTGTAGAAATCCTGGTGCAGGCGCTTGGGAAGCAAGAAACTGACGACGTGGAAATTTTCGTAATGATGCGTGGCCAGCCAGCGCGTATATTGCTCGGCGGCAGGTTTGGTGTAGGTATCGCTCAGCGCCTCCGCCGAGTAGACATACTCTTTGGGGGCGAGCAGGGGCACTAGGGTATGATAGCGGTCTTCATGTGACCGTTGTGGCTCATCAGGTGCCGCATCACTTCCAGCAGGTTCGTGAGCGGCTCCACGCGATTCACGAAGTCGCGCGCCGTGATCACGCCCCGGCTGACGAAATCCAGCGCCTTGCGGATATGCGCCGGCGTGTGATGGAAGCTGGCCTTGCAGGTGATCTCGGAGTAATGCAGCAGCGGAAGTATCCATGCTGATGCGGCTGTCGTTGGGGCAGCCGCCGAAGAAGTTCACCGTTCCGCCGCGTCGAAGCAGCCTGACCGCGGTCTCCCAAACTTCAGGATTTCCCACCGCCTCAATCGCGATGTCGGCCCCGCGTCCGTCGGTCAGTTGCGAACCTGATCTACGGTCTCGTCCGGTTCGCCTGAGATCAGCAGCTCATCGGCGCCCATGCTGCGGCCCGAGTCCAATTGCGTTTTGCGGCGGCCGATGGCGATAACCCGCGCGCCGTAGGCTTTCGCCAATCGCACAAACATCAACCCGATCGGACCCAGACCGATCACTGCCACGTTATCGCCCGGCTCGAATCGCGGTTTCATCCAGTCCGCGCAACACGCAGGCCAGCGGTTCCACCAACGCGGCGTCCTGATAACTGACATGCGCGGGAATTTCGTACATGTTCCGCTCCACGATGCGGGCCGGAATGCGGATGTACTCGGCATAGGCGCCGTTGTTGAACAACAAGATCGTCGCAAAGATTTTCGGTGCCGCGCTTGCAGTAGAAGCATTCCAGGCAAGGCGCCGAGTTGGCGGCGACCACGCGTCTGGCCGACGCGGAAATCGGGAACGTTCTCACCGACGGCGACGATATCCCCGGCGAGCTCATGTCCGAACAGCGCTGGCGGAACGATCATGCGGGCATGGTAACCGCGTCGAAACACCTTCACATCGGTGCCACAAGTAAGCGCCGCTTGTACCCGTACTAGTACGTCGCCGCTTTCGATTTCTGGTACTGCCACCGACTCTATCTGCAAGTTTTCCTTGCCATAGAGCACAGCGGCTATCATCTGCGTGTTCACTAGGACCACCTCTGAGGCTGAACTATAATTTTCAACGATTTAGGCTCAGGATGCAACGCTAGGTCGATTCCCGGCTCGAATCTCGTTCAAAGGAAACCGGTGCGAAACCAGATCTTCCACCGGCAACGCCCCGCTAAAAACCAGATCGGCTGATTCCTTCTGCAGGTCCACCGACGCGCTATACGATCCGAAAATCAGCCGCTCTCCCACGCAAATATCGGCGCCGGAAACCTCCATCCGCTCCTGGTGCGAAGTTTGGGCGAACAACAGGATCCGGCTGCCCGGGCGCGAATAGCGGACCGCCTGTTCGACGATTCCCGGCGCGGAAGCGGCGACGATCACCGCATCGGCGCCCCGCCCGCCGGTCATTTCCATGATGCGCTGCGACAGCTCGGGGTCGCGCGGATCGAAGGCGGCTGCCGCGCCAAAGCGCAGGGCCAGTTCGCGGCGATAGGGCATCGTGTCGGTGGCTACCATGGTTGCGCCGGAACGCTTCACCAGCATGGTGAACAGCAGTGCCGATCGGGCCTTGGCCCAGGATCACTACGACATCCTCCGGTCCCGGCGTCCAGCTGGACCACGCCTTTCAGGCAGGTGTTCACCGGCTCGACAAAACAGGCGCGATCAAAGGAGACGCCCTCGGGAATCTTCTCCACGCCGCGCCGCACGATCCAATCCATGACGCGCACGTACTGCGAAAATCCGCCGCCGGCCGGTTCATATCCCGCCGTGACGCCGACTTTCTTGTAGACCGGGACACTGCGCGTACAGCTTGTGCCGGCAGTAGAAGCATTCCAGCACGGGATGTGGTGGAAGACGATGACGCGGTCGCCCGGCGAGAATCCCCGCACTCCTGCCCGGTCGCGGCCACAACGCCAGCCGTCTCATGCCCGTAGATCCGCGGCGGCGTAAGCAGGTTATATTCGATCTTCTTGAGATCGGTGTGGCAGATCCCGCAGCTCTCCACGCGAATCAGCAGCTCGCCCGGCCCGATGGCGGGCGTTGGGACGTGTTCCACCGATACCGTGCTGTTGCCGGTGTAGACGGCGGCCCGCATGGTGGCCGGGGCGGCCGTTAACATCAGAATCGAGCGTCGGCAAGAAAATCCCCCAACGCCTGGGAGGCGCGCTCTGCGCAGCGTTTATTTAGTTTTATCAGCTCCGGAAATACCGAACCAGGCCGCCGGAGCGCGGCTGCCGCAATCTTGGTGCGGCTGAAGCGCCCGTCGGCGTCGCGCATCCGGTTAAAATCCAGCGGAAAAGCTCTCCGCCAAGGTATCGGTTACTACGCGGATAGCAGTAAAACGGAAGGTTCCACTCAGCCGCCCTATCGGCCACCGCGGCGGCTTCCATTTCCACAGCATCGGCTCCGTACTGTCGGAGCTCCTCCTTTTCGGCGGCAGTGGAAACACGCGATCGATGGACAGAAGTTTCCCGGTCTTGAAAGCGTTCACCCGGCAGTGAATGCGGCATGCTAACAGTACATGCGACGTCCAGCACTTCGGTGGCGACAAAAATATCGCAAGGCTCGAGCGCGGAATTCAACCCTCCACAAAATCCGGTGCTGACTAAGTCCTTTCAATTCCTGATGCTTCCTCACAACTTCCGTCGCCTGGCCCGCCAGTTTCGGCCCGGGACCGTTGGCGACCAGCACATCGGCTCGCCTTTCAACCACGCCATCGGGCGAAATCCAGCGGCCAATCGAGTTTCCTGATCCGCTCGGCCCTCCGACAGCAAGCCGTCGAATTCGCGGCGCTCGGCGGCTACGAATGCCAACAATCAGACGTAACCATTGGCCCGGAACCAATCCACCGCGCGTTTCAGGGCGCCGTCCACCGGGCCGGGGTTGAATCCCAGTTCGCGTTTCGCCTTATCGGGCGAAACGAACATTTTCTTGCGGGCCATTTTCACGGCATCCAGCGGCGCGCGCGGCTCCATGCCGGTCAGGTTCGCCCAGCCAGTGCTCGCCATACCCGCCGCGTATGCCACCGCGTAAGGGATGCGCCAGCGTGGCGGCTTTCCCCCACTGATCCCCGCCAAGCGCGCCAGAATCTGTTCCAGCGTCAGGTTCTCGCAGCCCAGAATGTAGCGCTCCCCGGCTGGCCGCGCTCCAGCGCCAGCAGATGCCCCTCGGCGGTGTCCTCGACATCCACCAGATTCAAACCCGTGTCGACGAACGCCGGCATCGCCCCCTTCAAAAAATCCACAACGATCTTGCCGGTGGGCGTGGGCTTAAAATCATGATCGCCGATCGGCGCCGTAGGATTCACGATCACCACGGGAAACCCGGCGCGCGCAAACTCCAACGCCACCTGTTCGGCCTGGAACTTCGATCGCTTGTAAGCTCCGGTCATCTCTTCCAGATGAACCTCGACGTCCTCGCTGCCCGGCCGATCCGCCGGAATTCCGATGCAGCCCACAGTGCTGGTATAAACGACCGCTCGACCCCCGCGTCGCGCGCCGCCGTCAGCAGGTTCCGAGTGCCTTCCACGTTCGAGCGGTACAACTCGCCCGGATCCTTCGCCCACAGCCGGTAATCGGCCGCGACGTGAAAAACCACGCCGCAACCCGCTACGGCCCGCTCCAGCGACTCCGGATCGCGCAGATCGCCGGTCACTACTTCTCCGTCCAACTCCCGCACCCTGCTGGACGGCCTCACCAGCGCCCGCACTCTATCCCCGCGCGCGAGCAATCTTCTGGCTACATGCCATCCGATGAAACCGGTCGCCCCGGTTACCAGCGTCGGCTTCACTCAATTGTGTTTCTATCGAAACGCCCAAGTCATCAGCTTGAACGTATCGCCAAGTTTCGAATTGATTCCCAGCGCCGCGGATGGCTCGAATCCGCAATGCACCATGCAATGGTCGCAGCGCGGATCGTTGCCGGCGCCGTAGTTCTCCCACTGGGTTTTGGTCATCAGTTCTTCAAAGGTCTGGTAGTGCGCGTCGGTGATGAGATAGCAGGGGCCTTTCCAGCCTTTCACGTTGTATGTCGGGTTGCCCCAGGCCGTGCAAGGATAGTCCCGCTTGCCTTGCAGGAATTCGAGATAGGTGGGCGTGCTGTTCAATGGAAATCGCTTGGCCAGCTTGTCGATGTCCTTGAACTTCTCGTGGATGTCGTCGCGCGTCATGAAGATTTCGCGATCGTTGACGGCGGAGTACCCGTAAGCCGGCGAAATCATGTGGCCGTCCACATTGAACTGGGTCAGATATTCGAACAGCTCCTCGATCTCGTTCATGTCGGTCTCTTTGTAGACCGTGGTGTTGGTGCAAACTTTGAAGCCGGCCTGCTTGGCGGCCTTGACCCCTCGATGGCTTCCCGAAACACGCCTTCGCGCTCTACCGCGATATCGTGATTCTTCTCCATGCCATCCAGGTGCACGTTGAAGAAGAAACGTACTGGCGGGCTTGAATTCCTTCAGCCTTTTCTTGATGAACATGCCGTTGGTGCAAAGGTAAATGGTCTTGTTGCGCTCCGAACAGTTTCGCTGCCAGGGCGCCGATTTCGGGATACAGCATCGGCTCGCCGCCGCAGATGGAGACGATCGGCGCGCCGCACTCATCGGCGGCATGGAGGCATTGCTGCGAGCGAAAGCTTCTGCGTAATGGTGGATTCGTATTCGCGAATGCGTCCGCAACCGGTGCAGGTCAGATTGCAGGTGTGCAGCGGCTCCAGCATCAGCACCAGCGGGAAGCGCTTGTTGATCATCGGATGCGGCTCGGCGGGGCGCGTCGGTGTGCGTATAGACGATGTGGAACGGATTCGCGGCATCGGGTACGGAAACCTGCGTCTTTTGCCACTCGGGCTTGGGGCGAAACTTGTTCCGCGCGATATAAGTCGCCATGCCCGCGGTCATCGAAAGGGGAAATCTCATTTAGTTTGATCCTCTGGAGCCGACTTCATTTTGAGAAAAGTATTCAGCGCCAGCAGCGGGAACGAATTCCGGTACAGGTGATAGCACAGATAGAAGACCTGCGGAAATCCGGTTCCGGTGGCCAGTTCTTCGTCCCAGGTTCCATCGCTCTTCTGCGTGCGAATCAAATAATCGATACCATCGTGCAAGCTGCTGCTGGTGGTGTCGCCGCCGGCCAGCAGCGCGAGAATCGCCCAAGCGGTCTGCGAGGGCGTGCTGGGCGCGGCCACGAAGCTGTCGTGCTTGTAGCTCTCGCAGCTCTCGCCCCAGCCGCCGTCGAAATTCTGGATGGAACGCACCCATTCCAGGGCGCGCTGGACGTACGCTTCGCGATCGCTCACGCCGGCCGCCTGCAAGCCGCGCAGAGCCAGGAAAGTGCCGTAGATGTAATCGACGCCCCAGCGCCCATACCAGCTGCCGTCTTGTTCCTGCGTGCGAATCAGATAATCGACCGCCTTTTCGAATGGCCGGATGCGAGCGGTTGTAGCCGTACGCGCACAGCGCTTCCAGCACGCGGCCGGTGATGTCCGGGCAGGTGGGATCGAGCATGGCGTTGTGGTCGGCGAACGGAACAAAGCTGAGCGGGCGCCAGTCGTTATCGACATCAAATGCCGCCCAACCGCCGTCCTTGGACTGCATGTCGAGCAGCCATTGAATGGCGCGGTGTTCGCAGCCTGCTGCTCTTCCGGACGCGACGCGCTGCGAGCGGCTCAGCGCCAGCAGCACCATGGCGGTGTCGTCGATATCGGGATAAAACTCGTTGGCGAATTCGAAATACCAGCCGGAGGGCTCGCGTATTCGGCCGCTTGACGGACCAGTCGCCTTTGCGGCGGACTTCCTTGGTCAGCAGCCAGTCGGCGCAGTGGCGCAGAGCGTCGTCGTGGGGGTTCGACTGGATTCGCCCAGCGCGAAAGCGGCGATGGCGGCGTCCCACACCACCGAAAAGCAGGGCTGGAAGAAGAAGCGTTTCGCCGTCGTCCACCATCAGATTGTCGAACTGCTTTTGCGCTTCCACGCGCTCCGGATGATCCGGCGCGATAGCCCAGCAGATCCAGCGCCATGATGACGTACATCATGGGCGGATAGATGGCCGCCACGCCATCGGTATAGCGCGTGCGCTCCAGCATCCACTGCTTCGGCCTTGCGAATGGCGCGCTGGCGCAGTGCCTTCGAGCCGTATTTCTCCCAGAGCTTCAAGACTCTGTCCAAGCGCAGAAAGACATTGCGCCAGGTGAAGCCTTGGCGATCGGGCGGAAATTCCAGGCTGGCCGCCGGCGAGGAACAGCTCTTTCAAATTGAACCCGGCGGGAACCGGGCGGCGCGGATTCATGGCATGCACGATGGAGAGCGGAATCACGATGGCGCGCGTCCACGACGACATCTGGTAGATGAAATTGCCGAGCAGCATCATCTCGGGCGGAATGGACGGGCGCATGATCGCGCGGAAAGAGATCGAACAGGCTGAGATTGATCTTGACGTAGCTATTGGCCGCCTGAATGCCGCCCAGCGCCAGGATGCGTTCGCGCGCTCGCGCCAGGCGCGGATCGTCGTAGTCGAACCCGGCCAGCTTCAGCGCGAAATACGCCTTGACCGTCGCGCTGAGATCGGATGGCCCCTGCGGATAGATATTGAATCCGCCATCGGGCAACTGGCGCGCCAGGATGGATCGCGACTGCTTTGTCGATCAGCGGGCGCGTGGGCGGATTCCAGACGCCATTCACCGGCGGATGCAGCCAGAGCTGCAGCAGAATGTAGTCGGATTCGAGCGTCGTGTCGGCGGTAAGCTCGGCCCACCAATAGCCCTGGCTCGTACTGCATGCCGAGGAAATAGTCGGTGGCGCGCTCGGCGGCCTTGCGAAGCGCCGGCCAGCAGCGAATCGGCAACTTGCAGCTGCGGCATCATACGCGAGCGATAGTGGTCAGCTTCAGCGCCGATCGCTCCAGATCCGCGGGCAGATGGAAGCGCACGTCTTCTTCCTTGAGCTCCATCTCTTCCATGTAATCAAATCCGAACTTGCGTTTCAAGCGATTGGATTAGTTCCTGCACCAGATTCTCCGGCGCCGATGCGCCGGCGGTAACGGCCACCGTCTGACAGCCATCCAGCCACTCCGGATTGACTTCGCGGCTGTCGTCCACCAAATACGCGGGCACGCCCTTCGTTCTCGCAAACTTCCACCAAGCGCCGCGAATTCGAACTGTTCTGAGAACCGACCACCAGCAGAACGTCCGTCAGCGGCACCACAGCTTTGACGCCCAACTGCCGGTTTTCCGTTGCATAGCAAATATCCTGCGTCTTGGGACCTTTGATGGCCGGGAAGCGCTCCTTCAGCCGTCTGACGATGTCCTTGGTCTCATCCAGGCTGAGAGTGGTTTGCGTGAGATAAGAGATCTTCGCGGGATCTTTCACGTCCAGCTTGTCAACATCTTCGACGGAAGAAACCAGGACGGTGGATTCCGGCGCCTCGCCCAGCGTCCCGATCACTTCATCGTGGCCGGCATGGCCGATGAGGACGATGGTGTAATCCTGCCGCGCGAATCGTACGGCTTCCAGATGAACTTTGGTGACCAGCGGGCAGGTGGCGTCGATCACTTGCAGCTTGCGTGCCTTGGCCTCATCCCGAACGGCCGGCGAAACGCCATGCGCGCTGAAGATCACGCGAGCGCCCTCCGGCACTTCGCTCAACTCTTCGACGAAAATCGCGCCCGCCTGCCGCAATTCGTCCACCACGTGGCGGTTGTGTACGATTTCTTTACGAACATATACAGGCGCGCCGTAGAGGTTGAGGACGATCTTGACCACGTCGATTGCGCGCACTACTCCCGCGCAAAAGCCCCGCGGGCGGAGAAGAATGATCTTTTTGACAGATGTAAAGCTTCCGTCCTGGCGGTCGGGAAGCATCAGCCACTAATTATAGCAGCGATATCCATGTTATAGAAACATAGGGACCTGGATATTAAAGACCGGGGATTGCCCCGGCCGGTCCTTCAAGCTGAACACTCCCGCCTCACCTGCCCCTAAACCTAGGGAATAGATGCCTATCCAGCGTTTTTGCGAAAGGGGGTTCTGCTGTTTGAACAATTCCCTTACGTCGCAGCGGAAAAAAGGCCTTTTGGAGTGACTGGCTTGAGCCAATGACCGAATCTTCGATTAAACTAGCATGTTGTGATTATGAACGAGACCGCCAGCGTGCCCGCGGCTCCGCCCGTTGAAACCAAACTGGTTTATGCACACGGCTTAGCGGCCATTGTTACACTGCTGATCTCAGTGCTGTTCGGTTTTGTGGCGTCCATTGAAATGCTGGCGCCGGACTTGGCTTCGGGAGTCCCCTGGCTAAGCTGGGGGCGGCTTCGGTACGACCATACACAGGGCATTCTATTGGGCTGGCTCGGAAACGCGTTCTTCGCCTTTCTCTATCACGCTGTGCCGTTACTCACCGGCCGCCCCGTCACCAGCGCACGACTGGGTCAATGGATGTTCGGGCTTTGGAACTTCGCGGTAGTTGCGCCCGGCTGGGTGCTGGTGTTGGCAGGATTCAGCCAGCCGCTGGAGTGGGCGGAATTCCCAATTGTGATCGACGTGTTCGTGGTGTTGGCTCTTTTGCTGGCGATTATCCAGTTTTTGCCCCCGTTTTTCTGGCGCGGCTTGGAAGATCTCTATGTCTCTAGCTGGTATGTGATCGGCGCTCTGGTGTTCACACTACTGGCTTACCCGATGGGTAACTTTGTGCCCGAATTCGTGCCCGGCGCGCGAGGCGCGGCCTTCAGCGGACTCTGGATTCACGACGCAATCGGCCTGTTTGTAACACCTTTGGCACTCGCTATCATCTATTTTGTTATTCCCGCCGCCACGCGCCGGCCAATTTACAGCCATTTTCTCTCCATGCTCGGCTTTTGGCTGCTGTTTTTCCTCTACCCTTTGAACGGCACACATCACTACGTGTTCTCCGTCATTCCCATGAGCGCGCAGATCGGAGCCATCACCGCTTCGGCGCTGCTGGGCGTCGACGTGATTATCGTGGTCGCCAATCTGCTGCTTTCGCTGCGCGGGTCCGGAGTATTCCCGCGCGATGTAGCGTTGCGCTTTGCCGCAATGAGCACTATCTTCTATCTGGTGGTGAGCATCCAAGGCTCGGTACAGGCACAGATGGCCGTCAACCAGGCTGTCCACTTCTCAGACTGGGTGATCGGACACTCGCATCTGGCCATGCTCGGCTTCGCTACATTTGCGGCGGCGGGCGGGCTGGCGCACGTGTGGCAGCGTATCCCCTGGGCCCGCTACAATCCCCGCGCGCTGGAGTGGTCTTATTGGCTGCTGTTCGCCGGGGTGATTTTGATGGTGACGGATCTGACGATCGCCGGGTTGGTGGAAGCGCGGCTATGGCAGTCGGCAGCGCCGTGGCTCGATTCCGTACGAGCTGCGCGTCCGTACTGGATGGTGCGCGCCGGATCTGCGATTCCGATCGGCGCCGGTTTCGTCATGCTGCTCGTAGGCCTAACTACCGGCCGTCGTGGCGCCGGCCTCGAATCCATTGAACAGAGCATCGGATTGGAGCCGGTTCGCGAGATCGCACCGCGCGTGGCAGCGGCGGCCACGGGAGCATCATGAGCCACGATCCGGGCCGCTTTGTTCGCATGTCGTACCTAGTGGCCAGCATTGCAGGAGTAGCATTTTTTGGGATGTCGGTCGCGCTGCTCGGCATTTGGCCGGGACAGGTGCTGGAAAGACAGACGCGCAGCATGTCGCCGCCGCATCCACTGGGCCTGACGGTGAGCGAGCAACGCGGTCGCGCGATCTATAGCCGCGAAGGATGCGCTTACTGCCATACCCAGCAGGTTCGCTATCTGCCTGCCGACATGCGGCGATTCGGGGCGCCCACGCTGGCTTGGGAGACGCGCTTCGATTATCCGCATCTGTGGGGCACGCGGCGGATCGGGCCTGACCTGGCGCGCGAAGGCGCCACCCGTTCGGAGGACTGGCATTTCGCGCACCTTTACGCTCCTCGCAATGTCGTCGCCGATTCGGTCATGCCGGCCTACCCATCGTTGTTTGATGGATCTGTGGATCGGCCCAGGCAAGAAGCGCGCGACCTGGTGGCGTACCTGGAAACGCTCGGCAGGGCCCGCGAGCTGGCCGGACCCGAAGGGGAAGCGCATGCCCGAGCCGGTTGCAATTGTCCGAATGACGAAATGGCACAAATGGCGTTCCACGCAGCCGCCCTAAATGTGAACCCAGCGAAGCCGCGCAGGCAAGGCGCCGTACCAAAACCGGCTGCGAAAGCAGATATGGCGCTGGGGGAACAGCTCTACCTGCACAACTGCGCAAGTTGCCATGGATTACATGGTGAAGCCGACGGGCCCGGCGCTCGGGCGGTGCACCCTCAGCCCGCGAATCTGGCCGGCCACGAGTACACGCTGGACCACCTCGGCTCGGTCTTGTCGAACGGCGTTATAGGAACCGCCATGCCGGCCTGGCGCGATCTTCCTTCCGAAGATCTGGCGGCTGTCGCGCGAGTGGTCCGTGGATTACACGCCAGCCAACAAGAACCAACTCTACCGGCCAATATCGCCGATCTGGGCGCGCGCGTCTATACGGCCAACTGTGTGCAATGCCACGGCGAGCGGGGTGGCGGAGACGGATCGGCAGTGGGCGAGTTGCGCATTCCACCGGCCGACTTTCGCGGATCGCGTCCCAGTATCGCCGAGAGCCTGCGCGCTTTGCGGAACGGAGTGGAAGGCACCCAAATGGCTCCCTGGACTGAAAAATTAAGCGAAGCCGAGTTGTCGGCGGTCGCTTACTACGTTCGCGGCTTTTTCGCGGGGGGACAATGATCACAGACATTATTGTCTTCTCCGCAATTGGATTTGCAGCGGCGTTTTTCGTCGTGTGGCTGATCCGGCCCGATCTGCGCACCTGGATCGAGCGGCCGAAGTACAGGTTCCAGGCAAATGTGCAAAGCTATGATCATGTCCGCCGCAGCGGCCCGAAAGGGGATAAATCCGCATGAATGAGCGCCCACCCCAAAACGCTAGAGGCGGCATGACTGGCGTGCTATTGGCCTGCTGTGCCGTGGGATCGGTCACGGTCGCCGCCACTTGGACTATGGGTGTGGGGCGTTACTCCCCGGCCAGCGCCAACGTTCCCGCCATCGCTACCGAAGAGTATGGAAAACGCTTGATCGCACAGACCGCGGAGTTGCTAGGCCCGCACAATCCTGATCCAAATGTGCGCTTCTCCGGCAGCGGTTTGAATTGCGGCTCCTGCCACTTGGGCACCGGCACGGAGCAGGGTACCTTGGCGCTGATGCAGGCCGCTACCCGCTACCCAAGACAGTCGCCGCGCACCGGCGGAACTACGGACATCGAAGACCGCGTCAACGAATGTCTTCAGCGCAGCATGAACGGCCGCGCGCTACCGGTGCACAGCCCGGAGATGATCGCCATGGCGTCCTATATCCGCTCGCTAGGCGCGCGTGACGCCGCACTCGGCGCCAGTCTTCGTAAGGCCGCGGAACCACCAGCCTTCAAGACTCCCAGCCGAGCGGCCGATCTAAAAGATGGCAAGCAGGTCTTTGGCGACCGTTGCGCGATATGCCACGGCTCGGACGGCGCCGGGTTGCTAGCTGCAGCTAATCCGATCCATGGGTACGTTTTTCCGCCACTATGGGGCCCCGAGAGCTTCAACGATGGCGCGGGCATGCATCGCGTCCTGACTGCCGCCCGGTTCATCAAAGCGCGCATGCCGCTGGGGAAGGCCGACCTAAGTGACGACCAAGCCTTCGACGTCGCGGGCTATATCAATTCCCAACCCCGGCCGCATATGGCCAATCTCGATCGCGATTTTCCGGATCGCACGGCCAAGCCCGTCGATACTGGCTATGGGCCTTACGCCGACTCCTTCCCCCTTGAACAGCACCAGTTCGGCCCTTTTCCGCCCATCGAGGCGTACTATAAGAAGCTGAAGAAATCCAAATGATTCCCCGGTTAGAAAGGCTGACCATGAAGATTCGCCTCCTGAGTTCCCTTTTTCTGCTGCCTCTCATCGCCGCGGCCGCTCCTGCCGTCCGGAGCGACATGCTGGTATCCACGACGTGGCTGGCACAGCATCTTAATGATCCAAAAGTAGTCGTCCTGCATGTATCGCGCGATCGGACCGCCTACGACGCCGGACACATCCCCGGCGCTCGATTCCTGGCATTGTCGGACATCGTGGTGACAAGGGACGGGATCCTGAACGAATTGCCGCCGGCGGCCGCGCTTAAGAGCGTGCTGGAACGAGCCGGCGTGTCCGACGATTCCCGCGTCATATTGTATGGCGACGCCTCGGTACTACCGGCCACGCGGGCTTATTTCACTCTCGACTATCTGGGACACGATGCAGCCGCTCTGCTGGATGGCGGACTTTCGAAATGGAAGTCGGAATCGCGGCCGCTCGACAAGGCGGCTCCGGAGGTAAAGGAAGGCCGGCTAACGCCGCGTCCACGCCCGGGAGTGATGGTAGAAATCAATGCGGTGAAAGATCTCTCGTTCGCCGCCACGAATGCCCCTGCGGCTTCTCCGGTTTTGGTTGACGCTCGCACTGCGGGAGAATTTAACGGCGCCACGGCTGCCTCCGCGGAGATTCCGCGCCCCGGCCACATCCCCGGCGCGGCCAACGTCTATTGGATGCAGGGACAGGCCAGCAAAGACGACATGTCGCTGCTGCCGGAAGCGAGCCTTCGCAAGCTGTATGAGTCGGCCGGCGTTACTCCAGACCGTCCGGTGGTCACTTATTGCAACACCGGCATGCAGGCATCGCAATCGTACTTCACACTAAAGTACTTAGGTTACGACGCGCACATGTACGACGGATCCTTCTCCGAATGGAGCAACGCGAAGGATTCGCCGGTTCAGAAATAACGACCGATCGGTCCGCTATTCGTTGATCGGGATCATGATGTGGGCGCCGGCCGTACCCGGAAGCATCATCCACGGCAGGCCATGGCCCTTAAGAGCTGCATCACGCTGGCTGGCGGTCGATACCCCGAGTTGTTCGGGCGTTGCGTAAGGCACTGACATGACCCATAGCCGCTTAATCACACCCTCTTTGGTCGTCAAGCGATAGGACATCGTGCCGAACGGCGGCACTTTGAGCGTGCCGACCTTGATCGCCTCGGCAATAGCCTCTTGGGTTTCCTTGGGGGACTTCTTCTGTGCGTGCAGCTTGGCTTCCATTTCATGGCGCGGCGCCATCACCTTGTTGTAGCAGCGGATGAAGCCGTCGTCGGGATTCTTCGGTTCGCATTCCAGGGAGTTAGTACCCTGCCGAAGCACGTTGCGCGCGCCCGTTTCAGGATCGTAAGAAACAACCGTGGCGCCTGCACGCAGGTCCGCAGGCAGGGGCAGGACAGCCTCCGCGATCTGATCTTCAACCGAAGCGGTAGCGGCCATTGCAACTGGGCATAAGCTCGCGCACGCGAGCGCGGCGACCAGGCCGATGGTACGTTTCATGACAAGCCTCCTCAAGGAATACTGCTATTGCAACCTTCGGGAGACTAGTTTCCCACAAACCAGGCAGGGACTCAAGTGGCTCCGTGCTCCTGGTGGTAACCTATGGCATAGTTATGAACAAACGCATTCTGCTGTTGATTGCTTTCCTGGCTCTCATCGCGCTGCCTGCTGTTTCGCAGTCCCCGCAAGCCGCTCCGAAACCGAAGCATAAGGTGGTGTTCGAGCTGAACGCGCAGGCTCCCTCCGGGTGGGATCAGCTCTTTCACAACGTCGACAACATTCTGAAAATCTTCGGGGGAGAAGGTGTTCAAGTTGAAGTGGTGTTCTTCGGCAAAGGCTTGAGGATGCTCCTGAAAACCAATGCCGAATATGCCGAGCGGTTGAAAGAAGCTGCTGACAAGGGAGTAACTCTGGCAGCTTGTCAGAACAGTATGCGCGCCATGAAGGTAACGACTGAAGATCTGTTCCCGTTTGCGGCGCAAGTGGATTCGGGTGTCGCTGAATTGGTGCGTAAACAGGAAGCCGGCTACGCCTATATTAAGGGCGGAGAGTGAGCCGCTAAGCCGCGCTCAGCTTTTCCACCAGAAACAGGTAGCGGTTAATACTGAAGAAGAACCTGCCTTCGGCCCCTAACAGCGTAAACTCGGCAAACCAGGCCTCTGCTTCGCTCTGAGACACACCCTTCCGCCCCGGCACGAACCGAGCCATCATCTCCAGCATGCCTTTGCCGTAGGTATCGTCTTCAAATTCCGGGTTGAACATGGGGATCGCGGTCCTCTGTCGCATCGTAAATCCAACGTCCCGCAATTGTCGCGATAAGGTACGCGGCAGATTGGAGTGCGCGAAGTGTTCTTCCCAGGCCGCGAGTACGCGTGCCATGCGCGTCGTGTCCTCGGTGTGAATCACCAAGGAACCGTAGTCCGTATCCAGGATTAGAGCTCGACCGCCCGGCCGCAGGACCCGATGTAGCTCCTCGAGCGCCGCCGGGATATCCTGGACATACTCATAGACCTGCGTTGATACTGCCGCGTCAAAGCTGTTATCCGGGTACGGCGATTGCGACGCATCCGCCGCGCGAAACTCGGTCCACTGCTGACCGACGCACGTCTTGCTCGCCATCGCCAGCATGGCCTGGCTGGCATCGATGCCACAGACACGCCCGGCTGGCCCGACCCCCGCCGCGATATCGTGAGCCAACAGGCCGGGTCCGCAACCAATATCCAGTACACTTTCGCCGTCAGCCAACTGCAGAGCCTTTAGAACCTGGGTGCGTTGGGCGACCACGTCGGGCGTCCTATAAATAGCCTCGACTTTGCGGCTGTTCTCCTCGTCGAATCTGGTTCCAGTCATTTAATAGTTCTCCCTAATTGCTCATTAAGAATATAAACGGAATACGTCTTTGCGGCGTCAGAGGATTGGTGGTGTCTTAGACCATGCGAACTGGTGTACTCACGGCTATCTTCCTGACAGCGTCCTTCCTGAATGCGCAAACAGTGATCAACGCGATCACCGATGCAGCCAGCTATTCGCCGCGGATTTCGCCAGGAGCCTTGGCGACGATATTCGGCGCTCGCTTGGCGAGCAATACGGCCCAAGCCGGCAGCTTCCCGCTACCGCTGACCCTCGGGGGTGCATCAGTCTACGCCGTGCAATCATCGCAAAAGCCAATCCAAGCGCCGCTGGTTTATGCCAGTTCGGGGCAGATCAACTTTCAGGTACCCAGCGGGCTTGCACCGGGGACCGCGAATATCTACGTCACGGTCGGCGGTGGGAACAGCTTGTCCTATACGGTTAATGTCGTCAGCGCCGGGCCCGCGATCTTTCAGGATGTGAACAATCACGCCATAGCGCAAGACGCCATCGCAGGCTACGCGACCAACAGCAGCACTCATCCCGCTGCCTCCGGATCAGTGGTCGTCGTGTATCTCACCGGGCAGGGTCCTGTGGATAATCCGGTAGCCGATGGCGCCGCTTCGCCAGGCTCGCCTTGTCAAATGCCACGGGCATGCCCTCGGCGACCATTGGCGGAGTGAACGCCCCAGTTCAGTTCCTCGGGCTAACGCCCACCTATGCCGGATTGGCCCAAGCCAATATCCAAGTGCCGAACCTGGCAACCGGGGACTATCCGCTGGTGATCACGGTGGGGGGATATGTCAGTTCTTCGGCGATTCTTTCGGTGTCCGGTTCAGGGGCTGCGCCGCCCGGCTTTTTGAGACTGCTGGGATCTGTAAGCTTCGTGAATAGCAGCACAAGCAGCATTGCGATTCTCGGCAACACGAGCTATGTCTGCGGAGCCAACCGGATCTACATCATCGACACCAGCAATGTCAGCTCGCCGGCATTATTGAGCGAATTCGGAGATGTCGATCTCGGTGGCAACGGAGGCGTATGCGTGCTCAACCAGACCGTCGGACCGGTGCTGGTGGATCTGGTAGGGCCAGGCAGTTCTCCCACCTTTGTGGTTTACAATGTCGCCAATCCCACGCAGCCCATCAAGGTGGGGCAGATCGCGCCGCAATCCTACACCTTTCTAACCGGTCTGAGCTTTATCGGAACCGCCGGATTTGCCACCACCAGCTGGTTCCAGGTAGATTCGGCATCCAATATTACCGCTCAACACGGAGATCTTCTGGCCTTCGACCTTTCGGCGCAGCTCCCACAATTGTTGTCCGCGATGGTTCCTAATCCGGCGGTTCCAGCCTCGAACAATCTAAACGTGAGACCGAACGCACTAGCTCTACCGGCTAGCTCCAACTATCCCAACACTGTGTATTCCGCCAGTACGACGGCAACCGGCAACAGTACGAACGGCAACGCGGCGCTGGATGTAATCGATGTCAGTAGTCCTCAGAACATGCAGGGCGTGGCGCGAGTTACAGTATCCAGCGCGGCGATATTTCTCGCCTTTGCGTACGACAATAACTTGTTGTTCCTGACCGGAAACACGACTGGCTATCGCAACCCGGGAATTCCGGACTTCAACATAACCGGCGATTTGACGCTGACAACGATGAACATCAGCAACGTGCGGAACCCGGTGCCCATCACAACGGTTGTCACCGGCATCCAGACCACCGGAACCTATCATATGGCGCCCTTCGGTTCGAGCGTGTTCGCAATCGTCAACAATCCACCGGCCAGCGATCCCAGCGGGCCCGGCAGTCTCATGATCGTGGACGCCCGGAACACCAAGGCGCTCGGGTTGTATCCCTTCGTGACCCAGTTCGGGTTGAGCGGCCTGGCTGCGGTGAACAACTTTCTGCTGGTACCCAACCAGAACGGAATGAATATTTACCAGATCAAGATCCCCTGAGCCATGCTCGGATTTGTGTCAACCAAGTAATGCACAATCGCATTTGTGTAAACTATTTGTAGAGATGCTTTACACAAATGTATTTGATAGTGTTCCGGGTTGACACAAGTGCGGACGGCCAAAATCATACCTTTCGTTCCGCGGACTTTACCCCTGGATCTGGATTGGGAATCTTTGATTCCGTCGATCGGGGCGGCCAATCGTGCCCTGGCAAGCTTCGATGGCGCTTTGTATGGCATGCCCAATGCCGAACTCCTCTTGTCTCCCCTGACAACCCAGGAAGCGGTGCTTTCTTCAAGAATCGAAGGCACTCAGGCCACCTTCGGCGAAGTGTTGAACTTTGAGGCCGGCGAGGAACCGGAGCAGGAATCGCGTCGGCTGGACATTCAGGAAATTCTAAATTACCGGACTGCCCTCCAGGTCGCCGAGCATGAACTGCAGTCGCGGCCGTTCAATTTAAATTTGTTGCTCAAGCTGCACAACGTTCTGCTCGATAGCGTCCGCGGCCGGAACAAGGGCCGCGGCCGGTTTAGAACTATTCAAAACTGGATCGGCCGTCCGGGCTCTCCTATTCAGCAAGCGGCTTTTATTCCACCCGAGCCGCACCGTTTACGGCCACTGTTGGACAACTGGGAGAAATACTATCACGCCGAGTGTCCAGATCAACTGGTACAACTGGCGATGCTGCATGGGCAGTTTGAGATTATTCATCCGTTCATAGACGGCAACGGCCGCATTGGCCGGATTTTGATACCGCTGTTTCTGTTCGAGCGGCGGCTGCTGGCGCGTCCGGTTTTCTATTTATCCGCTTACATCGAAGAACACAAAGACGCGTACGCGTCCGGGTTAGGAGCCTTAAGTTCGAAGCAGGACGTGGGCGCCTGGAATCGATGGATCGAGTTCTTCCTTCAAGCTGTTACCCAACAGGCCAAGAAGAATCTGGAAACGGCGCGAAGTATCATGGATCTCTACGAACGGTCCAAAGCAGAAATTATCAAGGTTACGCATTCTCAGTATGCCGTTCCGCTACTGGATGTCTTGTTTGAGCAGCCTGTTTTTAGCCCCGTGCAACTCGAGCGCCGCTCCGGAATGCCCAGCAAGCAGATGATAATGAGTCTGCTGGGACGGCTGAAAGATGCGGGCATCCTGTACGTCACGCGTGCGTCGAGCGGCCGGCGTCCACAGATACTAGCGTTCCGGGAACTAGTTAACCTATGCGAAGGGCATGAAGTATTTCAGACGCCCAGGCCAGCGAGAAGGCGCAGCAAGCGCTGACATTCCCGGCGCGGCAAGTTACGTCTGCGGCTCGGCCAGCGATACAGTGCCCGGCGTGCTCGTGAGCCTGGACTCTATTAACTCCAGGAGCGCCTCTTCCCGCTCCACTTGGATGCCGATTTTGAGCCAGTACAACTCAATGGAAGCGTCCTGCAGGATCTCCGCAGCCCGCTCGGGCAGATTCATGGCGTCTTTTTCGGTGGTCAACAAGAAGGGGGCGCCGTGCATGCGGGCTTGCGCCGCCAGGCGCTGGACCTCGGCGCACTGATAGCGGTGATGATCGTCGAATGTCCACGTAAAAACCGGTGCGATACCAAGCGTCCGTAGCGTTCTCCAAAAACTGGCCGGATTGGCAAGGCCACAGAAAGCGGCGGCCGGCGCTTCCGGGGGATGCGCGGGTTGCCCGGTTCGAGTGTTCACCCAGTATCGCGGCTCAATTCTGCCGCGAAATATCGGCGCTGTTGGATTCAATTTGGCCAGACGGTCGCGAATGCCTCGATATTCTCTTTCGGGCGCTGCGCGCATCAGGACAAAAGCATCGGCGCGCGCTAAAGCGCGGAGCGGTTCTCGCAAGCGCCCCAGTGGAAAGACGGCGCCTCCGGCAAATGGATTCAAGGCGTCAATCAGCACGATGTCCAAGTCGCGCGCCAGACGCCGATGCTGGAAACCGTCATCCAGGAGAAACAAATGTGGATGGTATTTCTCTTCGAGCAGGCGGCCGGTGGACCAGCGGTCGGCGCCGATACCGGCGTGAGCGTGGCCGGAATGCACAAAGATCTGCGCTTCATCGCCAGTGACACTGACCGGAACATCTCCGCCGGCCTCGACTAATATGCTGGGCTCGATGGAGCGCCGCAGGTAGCCGCGCGTCAGGATAGCCGGACGGCGCCCGCGCTGGCGCATGCGTTCCGCTAAGTAATCCACCATCGGCGTCTTCCCCGCCCCTCCCATGCTGATGCCGCCGACGCTCACTACGAGCGTATCGAGATGCCGCGCTCGCGCCGAACTGCGGCGTTGACTCCAGGCGCTCCCCGCCGTCCAAAATTGGGCGAGTAGCCACAGGAAAGGCCGGGTAGGCCCCAGCGGGATTGCGGACGGAACCGCGCGGTCGAGCCACCTTAAGATTTGGGCGACGGCTTTACGCGTAACGCCCCTCCGCCTGGCCGCTATTTCCTCGGCGCCAGTGCCCAAGTCTTCTGCCAGCCGCGGATCCTGGATGAGCTTTTCCACCGCCGGGGCCAGTTCGTCCTGACTCTCGATTTCAAGCATGGCGTAGTGATCGCGAAATGCCGCGGCGATCTCCGCGAAGTTCTCCAGGTGCGGTCCCACGATGATGGGGCGTCCACAGGCGGCCGGCTCGAGCAGGTTGTGGCCTCCGCGCCGCGCCAGGGATCCGCCCATGAACACGATGTCGGCGAGCGGAAAAAGAGCCGCCAGTTCGCCCATCGAATCCAGCAGCAGGACGCACGGAAGCTTAAGTGCCGGATTGATTTTGTTGTCCGAGCGACGCTGGAAGCGCACGCCCGCTTCGCGCAGTCGGTCCGCCGTTTCGTCAAACAGGTCCGGTTTACGAGGAACCAGGATCAGTAACAGGCCCGGATATTTCGGGGCCAGCTGCTGAAACGCATCAATTACCGCGCGGTCTTCATCCACGTCCTCACGGTCGGCCGGCGGCATGGTGCTGGCAGCGATCCAGATTGTCGCGGGGCGCAATTTGGCCAGAAGATCCACGACCATCTGCGGGGGATCGCTGCGGATCGGCGCAACATCATACTTCAAGTTGCCCAGCAGTTCTATCTTGTCGGCAGGCGCTCCGGCCTCGATATATCGAGCTCGATCCTGCTCGCTTTGCACAAAGATCGCGTCCGGGAATTGAAGCACGCGGTGGAAGAGAAAACGTAGGCGCCGGTAACGCGGCAGCGTGCGATCTGAGATGCGGCCGTTCATGATCACTAAACTGGATCCGGCCCGCTTCACCTCGCTATAGAGCACCGGCCAGATCTCGGTTTCAAGGACCACCACCGCAGCCGGGCGAATCCGGCGCAGCACGCGCCGCACCGCGAAGGGATAATCGATGGGAGCGTAAAAGATCCCGGTGGCGATTCCCGCCAGCCGCTCTTCGGCTACCGCGCGCCCGCCCACGGTGCCCACCGACACGTACAGTGGAATCGTAGAATCCCGCTCGCGCAGTTCCCTCAACAATCCGAGCCCGGAGATCACTTCTCCCACCGAAATGGCGTGCAACCAGATCGCGCCCGGCGCCGTCGCCTGGAAGGAGGCCGGGAGTGCGCCCCACCTTTCCCAGAAGCGCCACCGGTAACCCGGAGCACGGGCACAACGATAAACGAAATAGAATACAAGCAGTGGGAACGCAAGGACGCGGCATCCCCAATAAAGGAAATAGATGAAAGCGCTTTGGATTTCCCTGATGGTCTTCATGACCGCAGCCGCAGCGTTTGCGGACAAAAAGAGCGACAGCAAGTTTTCGCCCGGCCCGGCTTCATCCTACTCGAACAAGCAAACCAACGACAAGGTAACCATCGGCGTAACCGCGTATGATACCGAAGAATTGGCTCACAGCGCTTTCGGGAAATTGAATCCTAATGACTATGGCGTCCTGCCAGTGCTCGTCATCATTCAGAATGACACGGACCAGGCCCTCAAGCTCGACCATCTCGAAGTGGATTACACCGGCACCGATGGACGGCATGTCGAAGCTACACCCGCGGCCGACATCCAGGTGCTGGGCGGCGCTCCCAGGCCAAAGATGCCCGGAACGCCTGGAAGCCCGATCCCCCTGCCGCACAAGAAATACAAGAATCCGCTCAACACCATCGAGATTGAAGGCCGGGCTTTTTCGGTCAAAATACTACCGGCGCACGATTCAGCCAACGGGTTTTTCTACTTTCAAACGGAACCTCGGCCCGGCGCAAAGTTTTTCCTGACCGGAGTCAAGGAAGCCGCCACCGGCAAAGACATCACGTTTTTCGAAATTCCAATTGACTATCACCGCTAGAGCGCGGTTACTTCTTATCGCCGCCTTCGGCCGGCAGCACCTTTGCCGATGTGATGCGATCCAGTTGCGGGAAGTTCTTATCCAGGTACGCTTTGCCTTCGACGGTGATGCGGCCCTGATCCGGACGTTCGCCATAGCCGGAGTAAATCTTGTCGACGATATCCATCCCATCAATCACTGTGCCGAAAGGAGCGAACCCCTGTGAATCCAAGAAAGCGTTGTCCTTGAAGTTAATGAAGAGCTGCGTGCTGCGCGAGTTCGGCGCTCCAGTTTTGGCAAAAGTAATGTAGCCGCGCTTGTTGCTCTCCTTCACCGGATCGTCTCTGAAGTTGGCGTTCTCCCAGGCCTTATTGACGGCCGGGTTGCCGCTGAGCCCAAATTGCACCATGAAGTTGGGGACGACGCGGAAGAAAGCGGCGTCGCTAAAGAAGCCGCCCCGCACCAGATTGTAGAAGCGGTCCGCGCCCAACGGCGCCCAATCGCGATGCACTTCGATTACGAAGTTGCCCTTGGTGGTTGTGAACTGAACCTTGAAGATATCCGGCGCCTTGGCCCGCAGCGATCCGGGGTTCATCAACGAGGGCGTTCCCCCGCCCTTGGATTCTTTGTTCGGTGGCGCTTGCGCCAACAGGCTCGAACATAAAACAATGGTCGTGAAAAATGCTCTCATGTAGCTCGATTATACTGAAAGTGCCCTTCGATGCGCATCCCGCGAGCGTGCCTGGCTGTTCTGTTCCTCGTCTTTGGCGCTAAAGCCGAAGAGGCTCGTATTTCTATACTGGCCACCACCGATCTCCACGGCAACCTGCTGCCTTATGACTATTACACCGCCCGCCCGGTTGACCGAGGTTTGGCGAAGATCGCGTCACTTATTCAAGATGCGCGCTCGCAAAATCCCAACAACCTGCTGATCGACTGCGGCGATACGATCCAGGGCACACCGCTCGAATCGGTTTACCAGGCGTATATCGAGACTGGTCATCTTCCTCTAACTCTCGCGTTCTCAGGACAGCCGCTCGACCGCGACCCGATGATGCTGGCTATGAACGATATCGGCTATGACGCCATGGTGGTGGGCAATCACGAGTTCAATTTCGGTTTGAAGAACCTGGCCAAGGCCCGAGCGGCAGCCGGCTTCCCCTGGATCTCGGCTAACATTGTCGCCGATGCGGGTGCGACGGCGAAGCCCTTCGCGCCTTACTTCATCAAAACCATCGCGGGAGTCAAAATCGCTATTGTGGGCATCACCACACCCTCGATTCCGGATTGGGAATCGGAAGAACACTACCGCGGGTATCGTTTTGAGAATGGCGTGGAGGCAGCGCGGCGAGCGGTCGCGCGAAGTTCGCGAAAAGGAACATCCCGACGTCGTAATCCTGGCGGCCCATGCGGGCCTCGACCGCGATCCGAAAACCCCGGCGGCCGCTTCCGGAGACTCGCGCGAAGATATGATTTACCAGATCGCGACTGAAGTCCAAGGGATTGACGCCATCGTTTTCGGCCACACCCATCAGCAGCTCCCCGAGTTGAAGTTGGGCGACGTTCTTCTGATGCAGCCGAAGAATTGGGGGATGTCGCTCGGACGCATGGATTTGGTTCTCGACTCGCGACGCCTCGGGTAGCTGGAAAATTATTTCGAAGACCAGCCGGCTCATACCGGTCACCGCCGCCACGCCGTCCGACGCTAAAGTGCTGGAAATCGGGCGGCCTTATCACGAACTCGCGGAACGATATCTCAATACCCAGATAGCCGACGCGCCCGTTGCGCTGGATGCCCGCTTGGCTCGCGTCCAGGATACTGCGTTGCTGGATGCGGTGCAGCAAGTGCAGCTCTTCTATTCAAAGGCCGACGTTTCGTTCGCATCGGCGTTCAATACCCGGGTTGCAATTCCGAAGGGGCCGGTTACCGTGCGCGCAGATCGCCGCTCTGTACGTGTATGAGAACGAGCTGTACACGATCGAGGGCACGGGAAAGATGGTTCGGGAAGCGCTGGAGAACGCGGCGCGATATTTTCAAACGTGCGCCAGCGATTGCTCCGCAGGGACCGCTGATCAATCGCCGCGTAATCGGCTACAACTACGACATGGCGCAGGGCGTGGATTACGAAATCGATCTGACGCAGGCCGGCCGGCGACCGCATCCGAAATCTCCGCTGGCATGGCCAGCCGCTCCTGGACACGCAGCCGCTGCGCATCGCCGTCAACAACTACCGGTCCGGGGGCAGCGCCGGATACACGACTTTTCGCGGCGCTAAGATCGTGTGGCGTTCGCGGGGACGAGATTCGCGACCTGGTGATTCGGTATTACATCGAGCATCGGGAGTTGCCCTCCAAGCCCGACAATAACTGGCGAATCATTCCCGAAAGTGCGCGCAAGACACTCGAAAAAGAGGTTTCCACTGAATAGGCTGAGAGGCGACTTCAACCGATCAAGCACCGCCATTGGTCGCGCCGGAACATTCTTTTGACAGCCAGCCCTTCAGGTAAATCCCCCTCCGGGAAACCGGAAAGAATGAGCGTCGAGTCGGGCTTGCGCACCCGTTCCAACTGGGGCGCCAGCCGCTCGATCGTAGCAGAGTCGATATTGGCGACCACGATATCGGCCCAGTGCGATCGCACTGCGTCGGCCGATCCGGTAAAGAATGGCAGATGCACCCGCTCGCTAGCTATTTGCACTGCGTCGTGATCGACGTCGCAGCCAATCACGCACGCTGCTCCTAACAGCGCGGCCGCAGCCGAGAGAATGCCCGAGCCAGAACCGACATCCAGAACAAGATCACCCGGCCGGATGTAATCTTCCAAGGCTTCCAGGCAAAGTTGCGTCGCAGGATGCCGCCCGGTGCCGCAGGCCATGCCAGGATGGATTTCCAACCGCAATCGTCCTGAAGGCGCCGGTTCATTCGACCATGGGGCCACCAGAAAAAATCGCCGCCCGATCATCATCGGCGGCCACGCATCGCGCGTCGCTTGTGCCCAGTCTACTGCCGGCTCATGACGAAGTTCAGGCGAGTACTCTGCAAAACGGTTGAGTAAGAGGGCAAGATCGCACGTATCGTCAAAGAAAGCGCGAATGTGGCCGACTTCTTCGACGATCCCCGCCGTATTTTCGTCCGATAGCGCTGCGATAAGATAGTCTTCCCGCTCGGGTGCGGGATGGAGAAGAAGCGAGAACAAACCTTCAGTCTACAAGTGCGCGACCGGTTATAGGTGGTTATGATCCCAAAGAATCTTCGTCGATTGGGAGCGGCTAACGTCAACCCAGCGTATTGAGTGTCGGATCAGCCGGGTTCGCGGAACCAAAAAGGGCGTCCAACGCTTGCGCCTGGAAGCTGCTCGCGCTGCTGGCGATTTGATTGGCCAACGACGATTGAGTGGTCGCGCCATTCGAATTTGGCGGCTGCCCGTTCGTTCCCCCGATCCCCAACGATGAGTCCAAGGCCTGCAGCATCAGCTCGGGTTGAGTAGCCGAATTTGGGAGCGAAAGCGCCGAGAAAAGAGAATCCGAGGACGAATTGAACCCGGTGGACTGCGAGCCGTCCGTGCTTCCGAACATCAAACCAACCTGCTGCAACTGCAAAGCTTGGTCACTCAGTTGAACCAGATCGCCAGGAGATGCCTTCTCGAGTGCCGCCTGCATTTGGGGCGTAGCCAGCATGGACGAAAGTTCGGGTGAGGCAGCACGCAACGTCTGAAGCAGATTGGACAGATTAGAGCTCGTGGAATTAACGGAACCCATTGGTGGGAGCCTCCAATAGTGATATCGACCGATGCGCCGTGAATACTAGCGCCATCCGCGATTTAATGTTGGCGTCAAGACTTTGCCTTATCGACGGCAAATTACCGGCCCGCAAAACCTCTCCTTTCTCTCGTTTCAACGTGTTGAAGCAGCCGAAAACGGCGACGAACGTGCCCATGGGAGGGACATGGGTTCCATAAACCAAATCTCCAGTTCCTATTTGCAGTCAATCTTCGGAAGTGCCCTCCAGGCCACCGGATTGACGGGTAACAACACTGCGGACACTCAAAGCACGGCCAGCCTGGCCTCGATCGCGCCTCAGGATAATAGCCAGCTTTCACCCTTCGCCGACATCATGAACACGCTCCAGCAACTCCAACAAAGCAATCCCAGCCAATTTCAGCAAGTCACACAACAAATCGCCGCCAACCTTGGATCGGCCGCTCAAACAGCTCAGACCAATGGCAATTCGGCGGCAGCCAGCCAGCTCAACCAGCTTTCCACAGACTTCTCGAGCGCCTCCAAGAACAACCAACTGCCGAACGTCCGGGATCTAGCGCAAGCCTTGAGCGGCGGCCATCACCATCATCACTTCCACGCTGCCGCCGGGTCCGATTCCGGTAGCAGTTCGAGCGCAAACGGGAATTCGAGCAGCAGCACTGCAAGCCAGACCCTGAGTCAGTTTCTGTCATCCTTACAGCCCGCTGGAACCCAGAATGATGCGCTGAACCCAATGGCGATTATTCTCAACACGCTGTCCACCGCCGGAATTAGCGGGTCCTGATAGAGGACGCGGACGGGCTCACGATCACGGTGCAGCCGTGATACGCTCTGTCAACATTCTGCGGACCGCAGCAAAAATCCGCTCCACAGCCGGCCGGCGATGCGCCCAGCGTTCGTCAGGTTCGGGAGGATTGACCACCATCGTGGCATTGGCTTCGAAAAGCAGCAGGTCTCCGCTGGCGCTCAAGCCGAAATCAATGCCGGCATAGTCCAGACCGAGGGTGCTCTGAATGTTCTCGAGCGCCTGCATAGCGCGCGGGCCCACCACTCCCGGCATGTTTTCGAGGAACTCGGCGTCTTCGGCGCGATGGGCCGGTTGTTCTGCCATATCGGCCGTGAAATAGTGGATTTTCCAGTGGCTGGAGATCGCTACGTGCAGTGGATAAAGCTGCCCGCCGATCATCATCACGCGATACTTGCGCACTTTTCCATCGGCTCCTCTGGCGTCCAGGAATTCGATGACGGTCAATTCTTTCCCGGGAAGCCCGGATATTGTGGGAGCCAACTCCTCCGCCTTCTCTACTCTTAGAAAATGGCGCCCCGTATGAAAACCGGGAGTGCGCACCAGTAGCGGGAAGCGGAAGCCGTGGCGCGCTAAGCTGCTCGCAGCTTCTGGCGAAGAGAGTAGCTCCCGGGGCAGTGTGATTGTTAAAGGCAGCACCACGCCGGGCAATTCCGAGAGCCGCGCATGATCGGCGCGCCCGGTCGCTAGTACGGCCGCGGGCATATTGATTACCGGCGCCCCCGTGAGAGCCACCACTGCCTGCGCCGCAGCCAGCGCGGGCCCGGCTAAATCCGCATCGCCGATGGCATTGAACACTACCTGATGCTTCGGCAGCGGCACCTTGGGGTCGTAGAACTCGGGCGCTAGGACGAACGTCTGAAAAACCCGGTCATCCAGTAAATATCGCGTCGGAATGTTGCCGCCAACTGACGACACCAGCAACAGCAGCGAGACTGGAGGCCCGTCTCCACGGTAGGGTAAAGCCAGAATTGGCCGATCCTCAAAACCCTTGCGCCGATGCCATCGGGCGCCCTCTTCATCGCCGAATTCGGCCAGCACATAGGCCAGACCTTGATGCGCTTCCAGGTGGCTTGGATCAGAGCGCAGGGCGGTTTCGTAATGCTCCTGAGCAGCTGTAAACTCACCGCTTTCATAGAGGACATTGCCCAGGTTTACGTGGCTCATCGGATCATCCGGGTGACGCTCCGCAGCTTCGGTGTACGCCGTGCGTGCCGCGGTTCGATACCCGGCGGCATGCAGCAGCGTGCCCAGGTTGTTGAGAGCCAGCCGGTGCGAGGCGTCTCGCGCCAGCAGTTCCAAATATGCGTTTCTAGCGTCCAGAGTCCGGCCCATTTCGGCCAGCAGACAGGCGCGCTCAAACCGCGGGCCGACCGCCTCAGGATCGGCCGTAATGCGGTCGTTGAGATCACGCAAGGCAGCTTCTCGCGCGCGCTGCGGGGGCCATTCCGCGCCTGGTTCCTGCCGGGGAGCGCGGCTCTGAACAGCCCTCGCTTCCAAGGCGCGTCCCAGCGCTACTGTCCGTTCCACCAACAAATCGATCTCGCTCTTGCTGGTTCTGTGATTCACAATGGCCGCGCGGATCGCCAGACGTCCATCGAGCACAGTCGTGGAGGGCGCCACGGTCCCGGATTCCTGGAGTTCGATCACTATCCGGGGATTAATGCGCTGGGCGTCCTCGGCGCGATAACGAAAGCAAACTACGTTCAGTTCTACAGGCGCCAGCAGCTCCAATTCCGGCGTTCCAGCAATTCTACTCTCCAAATAACGAGCCAGCGCGCAGGTCTGCGAAATGACGGCTCCCAACGCTTCGGTCCCGTAAACTTTGAGCGTGAACCAGGTCTTCAATGCTCGGAATCCGCGCGACAGATCCGGTCCGTAATCGCAGGGCCAAGGGGAACCTGCGGCCAAGCCGCGCAACTCCTTTCTCAAATACGGAGCCGAAGCGGCAAATGCCTTGAAATGGAGCACACCGTCGCGCACCATAATGAATCCGGCATCGTAGGGCACTTGTCCCCACTTATGAAAATCGAAGGCGAGCGAGTCTGCACGCTCGATTCCTTTTAGCCGCGGCGCTAGATCGGGAGCCAGCGTTGCCAGCGCGCCCAAGGCGCCATCCACGTGGAACCAGAGTCGTTCCCGGCGGCTCAGACTGGCCAACGCGTCCAGATCGTCAATTGCCCCGGTGTCGACCGTTCCCGCGGTTCCGACCGCCAGAAACGGTGTAAGGCCAGCGCGGCGATCAGCGTCGATCGCCTTCTCCAGTGCGTTCAAATCGATCCGATAGCGCCGGTCCACCGGAATCAAACGGAGCGCATCGCTGCCTATACCGGCCATATCCAGTGCTTTTCCGATGCAGCTATGCGCTGCCGCGGATGCGTAAGCCGCCAGCCTTTTCGAACCCGCTGCGACACCGGCGCATCGCACCTCGAAGCCAAGCTCGGTATCGCGCGCGATGAGAATACCGATGAAATTAGCCATCGAGGTTCCGGTGACGAACAGACCGCTCGCGCCTTCGGGGAAACCAAAAATCCGCTGCATCCAGCGCACAATCTGGCGCTCCACTTCGATCGGAATGTGATCGCGTCCCCCGAGATTGGCATTCAGCCCCGCCGCCAGCATCTCCGCCAACAAGCCTACCGGCGTACCGCCCCCGTGAACCCAACCCATAAAACCCGGGTGCACGTTGCCGGTGGCGAAGGGCAGAATGTAACGCATGAATTCCTCATGAACGGCGGCAAGATCGGACGGCTCTAGGGGAGGATCGGCGCGGAAGCGCGACCGCACCTCGTCAGGAATCGGCTGCCAGACGGGACGTTCCCGAATGTCTTCGATGTAATCAAGAATGTCGTCGAGCATGCGGTGAGCTTGAGCCCGGAAGCCGGGCCAATCTGACGGGTCCAGCGTTGAGGCGCCGCCGGGCGTCAGATCAACTCGCATGTCCTGGTCGTTCATAAAGTTACGTCCTATCAATTATGAACGCTGCCGGGACCGCAAAAATATTAATGCAGGGCTCCTCATTTACCGATCTATAAATTAGCTGTGCGGACAGCAATTGGGGATGGTGTGGCCCTGTTCGATCTCCGTTCGTTTGTCGTTCTGGGGCATCGGTGTAATGCTGCTGGGCACAGCTCTGCTCGACGCTCAAAGCACCTGCGGCAACGTAGGCCTCTCACTCACCCCTGATTATCAGTTTGCGCTCGGAACTTCCGGAGCAGGCAGCGGTTACGCCCTTATGCTGAACGGAAGACCCTTCCGCTCAGGCTCGCTCAATCAACTGGATCTGTTTCACTTCGACGGCTCACTCGCGAGCACGTCCGGTCTCGCTCCTTCCCAGACTGCCGGAACTACCTTCGGGGGTGGTAAGTGGGGAAAAGCCGTAGGAGTCGGAAAGGGCGGAGTACTTGCTTATCCAGTAAGCCGGGACCTCAGCCTTCAGGATGGGACCATCGAGCTGTGGATCTCGCCGCTGTTCGACGGCTCTGATTCAATTTATTTACAGGCTCCGGAAGTGCTTTTTCAATACGATTGGGGAGCCGATGCGAACCAGTTGGTTTTAGCCCTCAACAATAGCGGAGGCTTCTTCGCTGGAGCCGGGCCGGACGCGGGCGTTTCGTCGGGCAGTTCCGGCATCGCTACCTGGAAGGCCGGTGACTGGCACCATCTAGCTTTCACGTATTCCACTACCCAAGGCCGCGTTCGTTTGTACATAGACGGCGCCCTGGTTATCGAGAACAATACCAGCATCCAACTCCCCGCTAACGGCTCCAGCAACTTCACGGTGGGCAGCGACTCGTTTGGAAACGCCAGTCATTTCCTTATTGACGAATTGCGCATTTCGAGCAGCGAGGCCAGTCCCGCACAAATTCAATACGACGTATCCCGTGCGACATTCTTCGCGAACAATGAAGTAGTCCTATCGCTGGATGGCCTCGCTCCGGGGCAGTTGACTTATTCGGTAGCTGGCTGCGGCGCCGCTGCCTATACTTATCCCGGCGTTCCCATCAACAACGTGAATCCGCAGAGCAATCTTCTGCCGCCGGGAGCGACGAGCGTCAACTTGTCGTTCACCACGCTCCAGACCACCGCTTGCGGCTATTCGGTCGGCGTGCTTCAGGATTACGCCGCCATGCAGCCATTTTCTGCTGGTCAAGGAACTACGTCCCATCAGGGAGCCGTCAGCGGGCTATCGTCCAACCCTCAGGTTCTGAATACGGTCTACCTTCGGTGCGCCTCGAATCCCGACTATGTGCAAACTCTCGAATATCGATCCGTAGCCGCCCTCGATCCGCCATTTCCACGCATCGGGAACATTTGGTGGGGCCGCAATCTATTCTCGTCGCAGCCGGATCTGGCTGCCCAAACCAGTCTATTTCTGGCCCCGGATTTCACGGTCAGCCAGCTCAGCGCCTTGCGCGCGGTGAATCCTAATGTCCTGGCGCTCCCCAGTCTCGGCTCCACTTACACGCCGCCTCCCTCCGTCGCGACCACGCCGGACAGCTATCTGTTGAAAGACATTCATGGCAACCCGATCGAGATTTGGCCGTCGACGCCTCCCATGTATCTCCTGAATATGACCAAGCCGGAAGTCGCCGAATGGGCTGCCAATAACCTGTTCCAGCAACTTCAACAATCTAACTTCGGATTCGACGGCGTTTTCCTGGACAGCTTCTCTACAACCGTCTCCGGCCTGCAATACGACGCTCATGGAAATCCAATTCAGATCGACTCCAATGGCGACGGGATTCCGGATAACCCGGCAGCGCTCGATGCCGCCTGGAAGGCCGGCATGCTACATGAAATCGATACTTTGCGGCAGCTCGCGCCGTACGCCTATATTTCCTGCCATTGCTCTCTGGAACCTGACACCTTGTCCCGGTTCAATGGAAGCAGCCTTCAATTCCAGGCCGTGGATGTGCGCGAGGGACGCATCCCCTTTTCGTCCTTCTGGGACACGTACAACGGTTGGTCGGCTAGCGCCCGCACGCCAGTGATCGTCAATGTTGAAGACTCGCCGCCCAATCAGTTGGCCTATGGCTACGGGCAGCCGATTCACAACATGCCGCCTGCGGTCGCGGAATTCGGTCAGACCTTTTATCCAAACATGCGCTTCGGACTGGCGGCCACATTGATGAACGACGGCTTCTTCTACCACGCCTTCGGAGATGCCGGCGTCGCAGTGAATTGGTGGTATGACGAATACGATTTCCAGCTGGGCTATCCTCTGGCTCCGGCGAGTCAGGTCAGTCCGGCAGCCTCACCGAATCTTCTTGCCAATGCAGGTTTCGAGCAGGGGCTGGGCAATTGGACTCTGCTTGTAAACAACGCTGCCGGTGCACGTGCTACCGTCGCCCCCGACACCTCGATTTATGCAGAAGGCGCGGCCTCTGCTCACCTGGCCGTCTCATCAGTGGACGGTACCAACTGGCACATCGATATGGAACAGGACAACCTCGCGTTTACCGCCGCGGCGTCTTATCGGCTACAGTTCTGGGCGCGTGCCGACACGACCCGTACCATCACCGTTATCTCCCAAGGCGGCGCACCCAACTTTGCCGGCTATGGGCTGATGACGCAGTTCACTCTCAGCCCCAGTTGGAACCTTTACACGGCGTCGTTCATTGCTCCGATCACGGCAACCGACGGGAGGCTCGAGTTCTTGGTGGGCGACTCGGTCGGCAACGTTTGGATTGACGCTGTACAGCTGTCCCCGGCGAGCTCTCAGGTTTACCGCCGCGATTTCACGCTCGGCGTCGCCCTTCTCAACGGCACCAGCGTCCGCCAAACTATACCGTTGGAACCCGGCTTGCAGCGCTTCTCCGGGAATCAGGCGCCGAAGTATCAATACATCATCGATGACCTGGACACAGCCGCTTCTTTCACTGGTTCATGGAATACGGTGACCTACGATTCGGGAGTGATGTGGGACGACGGACCGCCCACCAACAGCACCGAAGCGACCGGTCCTTACTACCACGCCTGGAACGCCGGCGTGCACCAATTGGATGCATCCGTCGGCGCCGCACAATGGGCTCTGGGTGTTCCTGAGGACGGTCAATATGCCATCCAAGTCTGGTTACCGGCGGCTCCCAACGCGAACACGTGGACCAGGAATGCCGTGTATGAAGTGGTCTCAAACGGTGCCGTGATCGCCTCGGTCAGCTTGGATCAAACCAGCGCTAGCGCTGGAGACGGTTGGCGCAGCATCGCCACCGTGAACCTGACGGCTGTCGGTTCACCCTTTTTGAGAGTTCACAATGGCGGATCGGGCTCGCTGATCGCAGATGCTGTATATATAACATCGGCTGCGCGTTACAACGATGGTTCCATGGCGTCGCAGGTCACGCTGGCGCCGTTCGACGGCATACTCATCCAACGGCAGCACGCCCTATCGGCGCCCGCTTCTCACATCAATTCAGTTGTCAACGCCGCGAGCTTTCAGCCCGCCATCGCCTCGGCCGGCTTCGTTTCTATTTTTGGAACCGGATTCGCCAGTTCCGCGCGCTCCTGGACCTCTTCGGACTTCTCCGGCACCCGTCTGCCCTTGTCGCTCGACGGCGTGTTCGTAACTATCAATGGCAAACCAGCCTATGTCGAATACATCAGCCCCACGCAAATCAACGCCATTGCTCCCGACGACGACACCATCGGTCCGGTTCAAGTCGGGGTCTCGACGCCGCAAGGTGCGAGCTATTCGGGAACGGTTCTGAAACAAAAGCTGTCTCCCGCGCTGTTCACCATGCCGTCCGGGTCAACCAGCTATGCGGCGGCATTGCATCTGGATGGGACGCTGGTAGGGCCAAGTGGCGCCTCATCGCGGCCGGCAGCGGTGGGCGAGGTGATCGAATTGTACGGAACTGGCTTCGGTCCGACGGCCACGCCAGTGCTGACATCGCAGCTGGTTTCACAACCTACGCCGCTCGCGCTGCCCGCCTCAGTCTCCGTGGGCGGCGTTCCGGCCAAAGTGCAGTGGGCGGGCCTGGTTGCGTCTGGCTTATATCAGCTGAACGTGATAATACCGAGCTTGGCGGCAGGTGATCAGCCGGTGCAAGTGAGCGTCGGTGGATTCCAGATCGCGCCGAATTCTTTCGTTCGGGTTGGCCCGAACTGATTCCGCCCTCGGACTTAGTACCATAGCATCAGGTGTCCCGATTCATCCGTATCTTGGTGTGCGCGGGTGTGTGCGCAATTGCGTTGCTGTGCCAAAGCGACACTGGGGACCTGCGCCTGAAGGTCACTGATCAAGCCGGATTGCCGATTCCCAGTTCGGTAGAGGTGGTAAGTCAAGCCAATCAGGTCCGCCAGAAACTGGAAACCTCAGCCGACGGTACGCTGGTCGTCAAACGCCTTCCCTTCGGCGTTTATCGTATCCAAGTAGAGCGCGCCGGCTTTGCGCCGCTCTCAGAATTGGTCGAAATTCGCTCCTCGCTTCCAAAAGAGCTGCGAGTAACCCTGGGAGTTGCTCCCATCGAAACAGTAGTTACGGTGAATGAGTCCGAGACCTTGATTGATCCTCACCGCGCCGGCAGCGCCAACCGTATCGGGTCGGACACGCTGCAGGACCGGACCAGTTCGCAGCCCGGCCGCTCACTGCTCGATTTAGTGGATACGCAGCCCGGCTGGCTGCTCGAAGCCAATGGCGTGCTCCATCCGCGCGGCTCCGAGTATCAGACCCAATATGTGGTGGACGGCATTCCCCTGACCGAGAATCGCTCGCCTGCATTTTCTCCGGAGCTGGAAGCTGACGACATCCAGTCCATGACCATCCTGACCGCCGGCTATCCCGCGGAGTACGGCCGAAAGCTGGGCGGCGTGATTGCTGTCTCCACCGTGCGCGATACCCGCCAGGGATTGCACGGCAAAGCCGTCCTCACCGGAGGGAGCTTCGACACCGCGGGCAGCGACCTCGCCTTGCAGTACGGGTGGGGACACAACACCTTGAGCGTGAGCGGCGAAGCGGCCCGCACCGATCGATTTCTCGACCCGCCGGTGGAACAAAATTACACCAATTCGGGCACGAATGCCTCTTTCGCCGCGCATTACGAGCGTGACCTGACGGATAACGACCGGTTCGGGTTAATCGTGCGGCAGGGTCAGTCGCGCTTTGAAGTTCCCAACGAGATCGTTCAACAGCAGGGTGGGCAGCGACAGGACCGAGGCAATGAAGAGACCGCGGGCGAATTTTCTTATCAGCACATTTTCTCGGCGAACGTGGTCGCCGATCTGCGCGGAATGGTGCGCGACATTTCCTCCGATCTCTGGTCCAATTCTCTGGCAACGCCCATCTATGTGGCCCAGAATCGCGGTCTGCGCGAGACTTATTTGAAGAGCACGGTCTCCGCTCATTTTGGCAGGCACGAGATCAAGGCTGGCGTCGAAGCCGACTTCGGCTCTATTCACGAAAATTTCGGATATCAGATTACCGACCCCACTCAATTCGATCCCGCCACGCCGGCGGCCTTCCAATTCTTCCAACGCGCCCAGGATCGGGAACAGGCTCTCTTCGTCCAGGACCTCATGCGATTCGGGCATCTGACCATTGAAGCCGGCCTGCGGTGGGACCACTACCGGTTGCTGGTAGATGACAGCGCGGTGAGCCCGCGCCTGGGAGTTGCGTGGTATTGGCCGCGTGCCGATCTGGTGTTCCGCGGCTCCTTCGACCGCGTTTTTCAAACTCCTGCCTTCGAGAATCTGCTGCTGGCGAGTTCTCCAGCAGTCGACTCGCTAAACGATAGCGTGCTGCGGCTACCCGTCCGGCCCTCCTCCGGAAACTTCTATGAGGGTGGCATAGCCAAGGGCCTCTTCGGAAAAATCCGGTTGGATGCCAACTATTACGTGCGTTCGATGAACAATTTTGCGGATGACGATTTGCTGCTCAACACCGGAGTCAGTTTCCCGATCGCGTTCCGCAAGGCGGAAGTTCGAGGAGTGGAGGCTAAGGTGGAGATCCCCCGCTGGGGTCCGCTATCGGGATTCGTGAGCTACTCCAACATGCTCGGCGTTGGTTACTTACCCGTCACAGGCGGCCTCTTTCTGGGCAGCGATGCGGCCACCGTGCTGGATGTGTCCAATCGTTTTGCCCTCACTCAAGATCAGCGCAACAGTGTGAGAGGCAGGTTTCGTTACCAGTTCTCGCCTCGATTCTGGCTGGCTCTCGGCGGCAACTACAATAGCGGCCTGCCGGTGGAATTCGATGGAACCTATGCTGACGCGGTGGCCCAGTACGGGCAGCGAATCGTTAGCCGCGTGAATCTGGATCGCGGGCGTGTGCGCCCATCCGCCGCATTGGATGCTTCCGCGGGATTCATCGCCTGGCAGCGGGAAAAGCGCAGTGTTCGCTTTCAGGCCGACGTCCGGAATATTACCAACCGGTTGAATGTGATCGATTTTGCCGGTCTATTCTCCGGCACGGCGATCGCCGCGCCGCGCAGTTTCTCGCTGCGCCTGCAGACTGAATTTTGAGCCGGCGTCACGTTTGGTTTTAGCCATGCTAGCTTGTGAACAGGAGCAACTATCGTGGAAAAAGTTGAAAAAGTATCCAAGCCCGATGCCGATTGGAAAAAGCAGCTGACCCCCAATCAGTACCAGGTCACCCGCCGCCAGGGCACCGAGCCGGCCTTTACCGGAGAATATTGGAATAATCACGAATCCGGCATGTACAACTGTGTGTGTTGCGGAGCGCCCTTATTCAGTTCCGAGACCAAGTTCGATTCAGGAACCGGCTGGCCCAGCTTCTGGACTCCGGCCGTTGCGGAGAACGTCGCTACTGAGACCGACACCACTCACGGCATGCGGCGCACCGAGGTCAAGTGCGCGCGCTGCGAAGCGCACCTGGGCCACGTCTTCGATGACGGCCCCAAACCCACCGGCCAGCGTTACTGCATGAATTCGGCCTCTCTCAAATTCGAAAAGGAGGACTGAAATGTCCCGCTTCTTCTGCTTCACACTTCTTTCGGCACTCACTCTGTGCGCCGCTGAGTTCCCCGCGCCGGCCGTCGATATTCCTCCGCCCGCGGCAAAACAGACTGCCAGTGTCGTGCTGGCGGGTGGATGCTTCTGGGGCGTAGAAGCGGTATTCGAGCACCTTAAGGGCGTCACGGATGCAGTCTCCGGTTTCGCCGGCGGGTACAAGGCCACGGCGCACTATGAAATGGTCAGCAGTGGCCTTACTGGACACGCGGAGTCGGTAAAAATCACTTACGACCCCTCGCAGATCTCTTACGGCAAACTGCTGGAAGTCTTCTTCTCGGTGGCGCACGATCCGACCGAGCTTAACCGCCAGGGGCCCGACTCCGGCACGCAGTATCGATCGGCCATCTTCTATTCGAACGATGAGCAGAAACGCGTCGCCGAGGCGTATATCAAGCAGCTCAATGAGTCAAAAATCTATCCGCGCCCCATAGTCACGCAGCTCACGCCACTCGAAGGTTTCTACCGTGCCGAGGAGTACCATCAGCATTATCTCGAGCACAATCCCAACCAACCGTACATCGTATACAACGATATGCCGAAATTGAAGCACTTGCAGCAGCAATTTCCAGAGTTGTTGAAAAAGCACTAGGCGCTTTTGGAATCCTCGCTCACGCTAGCCGATCAAAACTTCGCCCGTGTGGCGGGTATCATAGCCCGCTAGAATTTCCAGTTTCTTGCGCACCGCCGCCCGATTCAGTACGTCCAGCAGCGCTTGGACCGCCGGGAGCCGCGCGTATTGCCGGCGCATGATTAGATCGTAACGCTCAGTCGCCAGCGGGACGAAGCTCAACCCGAACGTCCGGGCCGCGGAGCGCGTGGCGATGCAGCAGTCCGCTTCTCCCAGGCTCACAGCTAGCGCGGCCGGAAGATGCCCGTGCGCAATGCGATCGTAGCCATCCACCTGGGCAGGCGAAATACCGGCGTCGCGCAGCTTCTGATCCAGCAGATCCCGGCTGCCCGCCCCCTTCTCGCGATTGATGATCCTGACGCCTTTACGCGCCAGGTCATCGATCCCGCGGATATTCTTCGGATTCCCCGCGGCCAGCACCAATCCCTGCTCCCAGATCGCGAAGGTCACCACCTTCACTGCCCCGCCTGGAAACAGGCGCTTGACGGCCGGAAGATTGTATTCCCCGGTGGCAGTGTCGCGGAGATGCGATCCGGCGACGTGAACTTTACCTTGTTTCAACCATTGCAGCGCCTGCTGGCTGGAGGATGGCGCCACCACCATGTCCACATCGTCGAAACGGCCCAGATGCTGCACCAGTAGCGAAATGCCCGGATCGCATCCGGCCACCAGCAGCCGCTTGCTGGCATCAAGGCCCGGTTGAAAAACGTGCACCTCGGCGGCATGCGACCGCTTGGAATTTTCAACTATGACGCCGTCCGCCATCGGCAGCATCAGCGGTTGCGGATCGGCCGAGACGCCGAGGGTTCGCTTTCCCACCTTGCATAGCTGCACCGGCTGTCCCTTGCGCGGCGTCTCTGGCCCGCCAATCAACTCCACCGTTACCGGGGGAAGTGGCGCGCCGGCCGGTGCCTCAATTTGAAACAAGTCCTCCACGTGCACTTCGAGAATGCTCGCCAGTTGCAAAGCCAGGGTCGTATTGGGCACATAATCGCCGGCTTCGATGGCATAAATCGTTTGCCTGCTGACGCCGGTCAATTGCGCGAGCCGGGCTGCGGAAATACCGCGTTGCGCGCGGATTTCATGTAGCTGTGTTCGGGTTTCCACCTTAGATTACATTGTGGTGCCACTTCGACAAGCGGCGCAAGCGCTTTGTGCTATTGTCCTTAATTGAAGACATGGTCTTGTATACGCTACGCGTTTTGACTGCCATCCTTATTGTCTCCTTAATGACTGCCTGCCGCCAGGAGCAGCCGCGGCCTTCGATCACTATTGGCGCCGCGGCGAACCTGGCCGAGGTGTTTCCCGAAATCGGAAGGCAATTCGAGACCGAGACGGGTATTCATCCGGTGTTCAGCTTCGCTTCGACCGCGCAACTGGCGCGGCAAATAGAGAACTCGGCGCCCTTCGATGTTTTGGCTGCCGCTGATTCCCATGCATGTCGCCGAACTGGAACGCAAAGGACTCATCGCACCCGCCAGCCGCGCCATCTACGCCCGCGGAGTTCTGGCTTTGTGGATTCCCGCCGGCAGCCAGGCGCCCAAGTCAACCGCGTTGAAGACCTCGTTCAGCCGGATGTGCATATCATAGCCATGGCGAAGCCGGACCTAGCGCCTTACGGACAAGCAGCAGTCGAGACGCTCCAGCGGCTGCGAATCTGGACTCGAGTGCAGCCGAAGATCGTTTACGGCGAGAACATCAGCATGGCGAAGCAGTATGGCAAATCGAACAATGCCGACGCCGTTTTCACAGCCTATTCACTGGTCTTGCATGAAGGGGGAAAGATTATCCGAGTGGACGAGAGGTTGCATCAGCCCATCGATCAGGAGTTAGGTATCGTGGAACAACTCATCCCATAAAGAGGCGGCACGAAGATTCATCGATTTTCTTCTCAATGGAGCCGGAAAATCGATACTCGCCAGTTATGGCTATGAGGGGCCTAGCTCGCGCAGCAGCCAATCCGCTTTATAGACCTTCTTTAGAGCTTCCTGGATGGCATTGCTCGCAACGTGGACCGAGCGAGCCTGTTCCTCCGTATAGAGGTAGCGGTTTTCGAGACCTTCCCAGTTGCCATCGAACAGAAGGCCAATGAGCTCGCCTTTTTCGTTAACGGTGGGGCTGCCGGAATTGCCGCCGTGGGTGTCGGCGGTGGTCACGAAATCGAACGGCGTATTCAGATCCAGAGCAGCACTTTGCTTTGATCCATTGGGCCGGAAGCCGAAATGGCTCCTTGCCGGTGGCATGTTTATAAAGACCGGCGAAGGTGGTGGCGTAGGGCACCGCCTGGCCCGTCGACACTGGTGTAGCCTTTCACCGTGCCATAGGAGAGGCGCGGCGTGAACGTCGCGTCGGGATACTCATTGGCGCCGTACACGGAAAAGCGCGCCTGCGCAATCTTGGCTGCACTGGACGTGATTACTGCCTCCACTTTGTCCTCGAATTTCTTGCGATATTTTCTAGCCGGACCATCGAAGAGCAGCGCGAGCTGAATCATACCGTCCTTGGAATTCTTGACCGCGTCGAAATTGTGAGCCAGGCGCTTGCGCTCGTCGACGCTCCTGAATCTTGGTGGTGGAGACATAGTGATGCGCAGCCTGCTCGGGCTTCGTCCGCGCCAGAATGCCTGCACTGTGGATCGTCCGCGCCCAGTTCCTTCTGGAGGAAGCGGAAGTCGTCCGCGAGCACCAATTCTTCCAGAGCGTTATTCAGCGGAGCGGACGAATACATTCTTTGTTCGAGCGACTCCAGACCGGCATCTTGATATTCACGCAGCCGCTGATCATTCGGCTTCGAGCTTCTCTTCGGCATAGCGCACTGCCGACCTGGCGATGGCGAAGAGCTGTGAATCCTCGGGCGCGCCTTCCAACAAGTAGTAAGGTTTGAAGAAAGCGGCGTACTCCCATAAGCCGCCGCGATCTGGTCCCAGATTTTTCCGTATTTCTTTTTCTTTTCCGGATCGCTGTCGATAGCCGCACGCAGCCTCCGCTCCTCTTCCCGCTTGCGATCCATCAGCTTCGGATCCTTCAATCCGTCCTCGAAACCACTCAGCGACTTGTACTCGTTCTGATCGTCATCCAGGTAGTCATGCGCAACGCGTTTGTTCTCGGCGGTCTTGTGCGCTGAAGGCCAGCAGTCCATCGATCCGTTCTTTATACAAGCGCAAAAGCATCGGATAAGACACGTCGCGGCTGAATTCCATCTGCGCAACGGTTTGCAGTCGTCCGGTGGATCCCGGATTTCCGGAAACAAACGTCAGTTCGCCATCCTTGACGCCTTCGTGGCTCCAGACCAGATAGTCCGGCGTGGATGCGGGCTGGCCGTTTTCGTAAGCGCGGAAAAACGAAAAGTCCAGACAATAGCGCGGGTAATGAAATTGTCCGGATCGCCTCCGAATTGCGCGATCGCGATCTCGGGCGCGAACACCAGCCGCACGTCAGTGTATCTTTTGTACTCGATAGAGGCTGTAATCGCCCCCGGAGTAAAGCGTGACGACGTCGCAGCGGTTGCCGGTAGATGTCCGAGCAGTCCTTTTCGATGCGCGCGATGGATGACTTACGCATGCGGTTTGCTTCGGCTGCCGGCATGTCCGCACGAACGCCATCGTTCACTTTCCCAGTCACTTCGGAGGTGCTGAGCAGAACGTCCACTTCCAGATCGGGACAACTTCTCTTCGTTCGCCGCGGAGGAAGAAAATCCGTTGGCCATATAATCGTGTTCAGCGGTGCTCAGTTTCTGGATGCAATCTTCGCCGACGTGGTGATTGGTAAGCAGCAGACCGTGGGTCGACACAATCGAACCCGATCCGCCATTGTTAAATCGAACCGAAGTGCGCTCCAGATGCTTCAGAAAATCATCCTGAGATTGCGAACCCATAGGCCTTCTTCACCTGAGCTTTGGGGAACTGATCAAACAGCCACATACCTTCGTCGGCAGCGACTAAAATTGAAAAAACGAACCCACAGGCTAGTGTTTTGCCGAGCCTCACAAATTCTCCGTAAACACAAGAAAATAAGGCAGTAATAGCTCAGGACGCAGTCGCGCTCGCTTCACTTTTCGAGGCCCGCCGTGCGATACTGGGGGCAGAGATTCGGATAAAAAAATGACCCAGTTGGGCGAGGCAATAGCCCGCTATCACAAGATTCTGGAGGGCGACCAATACAAAGATCTTTCCTGGGCACACGAACTCCAGGAACGCATGAAGGCGCACAATTTGGCCGTCGGCGGGAGACCAGTGTCTCCAGTCCTGCGTCCGCATTTTATCACGCGCAGACAGTACGCTGGTTTGGTCAAGGCGGTGGAGTCGTTCTCGAGCGCGATCGAGCGGATCGAGAAGATGGCCATCGGGAGTCCGGCGCTGCTGTCGCGGATGGAATTGCTGCCCGGCCGAGAAGATGCTGGCGGCGGTGGACCCGGGTTATTCGTTTCTAGCGGTCACGTCGCTGATCGACACGCACCTGAATAACGGCACGCTGCGTTTCGCGCGCTATATTCCCGACACGCCCACCGGCGTGGCGTACGGCGAGGCGCTGTCGGATATGTTTTACGAGGCGGCGCCGGTGAAGGAATTCCGCAAACGGTATCGTTTGGAAAAGCTGCCGGGCACGAAGTATCTGCTGCACGCCATTCTCAAGACCTACAAGGAATGGGGCGGCAAGAACAAGAAGCCCAACATCGCGATTCTGGAATTTCGCCAGCCGTTTCAAACCACCGAGTCGGGCGAGAATGCGCTGATCGCCGATATGTTCCGGCGCGAAGGGCACCTGGTGGAGGTTGTTTCGCCGGACCAGCTCGAATACCGCAACGGTGTTCTGCGGCGGGGCGAGTTTCGCGATCGATTTGATTTTCCGCCGGATCAAGGTGCAGGAATTTCTGGTGCGCTTCGATCTGACGCATCCGTTGCTGCGCGCTTATCAGGAGCACGCCGTGTGCGTGGTCAATAGTTTCCGCTCCGAGCTGGCGCAGAAGAAGGCGATCTTCGACTTGCTGACGGACGAAGAGATCACCGCCGAGTTTCCCGGCCGTCGGAACGGCGAGCGATCAAGGAATTCGTGCCATGGACCCGCGTGGTCCACGAGACCAAAACCAAGTACCGGAACAAGACCATCGATCTTCCGGAGTTCATTCTCCAGAACCGCCAGAAGCTGGTGCTGCGTCCCAACGACGACGGCGCCGATCAGCATTCTTTCCGCGGCTCCGAAGTCGACGAGGCCGGTTGGGAAAAGGCGCTGAGGGCCGCGCTGCGCAATCCTTACGTCGTGCAGGAAGCGATGGAGCCAGTCGTGGACGTGTTCCCGGTGCTGCAGTACGGCCATCTGGAGATGCAGAAGATGCGGATCGACGTGCATCCGCACTCCTATCTCGGCAAAGTGCAAGGCTGCTCGAGCTGGCTGACGGCGGTGGGTCCTTCGGGATTCTCGACGTTGTCCGGCGTGGCGCCGACGTTCATCCTCGAATCGAAGTAGACCGGCTTATTCCGGCTCGAACAGGATTTCCATCTCTATCGCTGAAGGGACTCCTGGCCGTGCGCACCCGTACTCGATGTGTTCCCGGTGGAATATCGTCCGGCAACCGCGAGTCGGCCTGCCAACGGCCACCGCCCACGTCCAGTCACGAATACCACCGGGACGTCGCGGCCATCCACTTGGACCGTGATATCCTGCCTCTTCAGATCGGCGCTCCCTACTTCGAAACCGAGCGCACAGATATTCGTTCTTATAGCCGCGAAAACTCGACGTTCCCGTTGAGATTGTTCCTCGACGGCATAAATTTCAGGTGCGGCTTCGGTGATCTCTACGCCCGCCTTGCGGCCTGACTGCGGTTTCCTGGCGGGGCGCCGGACCGGTGGTGATCGGAAAAGCGTTGCTGAAACCGCTTTCACTGGTCCGAACCCGGATCTCGTGCACGCCCGCGCTCAGGAACGGCGGCAGTTTGAGGTTGGCTTGCCATCCGTTGTCGTCCGGTACAAACTGCTCAGCAGCAGTACCGGCACTCCATGCCCATCGATTTCGACGCGCATTTGATCACGGGTCAGATCCGGCTGCGGCGAAGCAAAGTACAGGCAAATATATTCGTCCTTGACTGGATTGAAATGACTTCCGCCTATCCGGTTGTTCACCGCCGCGTGGAAATGCGGTGCTTCCGCGCTCGGCATGGCGGGCGGTGGCTCGAATTTTCGGTAACACGTCGCACCCGCCCGGCGGTCGGTCTGATGCTCGAAGACCACCCTGGCGAATCCTGCGGCGCGGCAGAGAGCGAGCAGACAGTTAGTATTTGGGCCGCACCAATTATCGATCTGGCCGCCCAGTTCATTGGTTTCATAAAACTCCAACGTGCACGGAGCCGTGGAATCGGGACCCGTATCCGTTACGAACGATTCCACAAACGCGGCCTCGGTGGTAAGCGCGCAGATCCGTTCCAGTCCTAAAAGTGGGTGGCGCAGGTGATAAAGAACCCCGAAGAACAGAACGTAATCGAAGCGGCCGACAGAATCCGGCGTCAGCTCGTCTACATCGAGGATCCGATAGTCGACTTTGGAGCCAAGCAGCGCGCGGGCCATTTGGAACTCTTCGAACTCCACACAGTCTACTGCCACAACGTCAGCGCCGCGGCGTTCCATTTCGAAGCTGTTCCATCCGGACGCGGCGCCCACGTCCAACACGCGCTTGCCGCGAAGATCTTCGGGAATCGGAAAAGACCGGATACGAGCCTTCAGTGCATCGATGCCGATCAATCCAGGGATCACAGTCCCATCGGCTAGCTCCAGGCTATGGTAGCTGCTATGCCTGGACAACTGATCAACTTGTTGTTGCGTGCGCCGGCGAAACTCCGGACTTTGCGTAAGACTGGAAGCCGACATAGCGCTGGAATCAGTCTATCTTGGCCTGGGAGCCTGGCACCAATTCGACCTCGACAGGCGCTGTCACCCAGTCCCCCACGGCCACGTTGATGGCAACCTTCCCAGGCGCGATCCCGGATGGGATCAATGCGTTCACTTGCGTGAGACCAGCCGCGTCCGGTTTCCCTACGTATTCGCTAGGAAGATCGTAACCGTCGAAACGCACGCAAACTTCCGACTTCGATATGCCGGGCAACCCGCGCACCCACAGCGAGACGCAGGCATCCGGGCGTTTTCGGATGATATTTCGCTCCCATGTCTTGCCGTCCATGACCTCATCGATCTCAAACGCCGGGGTGTTGCGCGACGCCAGCGTGCGTTCCCGCCGCTGCTGCTGGTTCACATCCAGCCCCAACATAATAGTGTTGCTGTACGCGCTATCCCGCACGCGGAGCCTGACTGCCTGCCACCCCGCCTGTAAACCGAGCGGGAGCTTGAAGACCGTCTCCCATCCTCCCGGCCCAGCGGACACTACCTTGACAGGGCGTGAGCCATAACCGCCCACCTCGGGAAAAACATCGTCTGCGGATAAGCCCCCGTTGGCATCCATGAACCAGAGCGACACGTATTCATCTTTTGCGGACGAGAAGGCGAGGTCGAGCGAAGTCGCGTTGCCCATGCTGACAATGTGCGGCGCGGAACCCGTGCCTTCCCCGCTGCTCCAGGTTCGAAAACAAGTCACGTGGGCCCGATCACCCAGCATGCCTTCGAACCGAACCTGTGCGAAACCGGCTGTACGGCACATAGACAACAGGCAGGCCACGTTCGGAGCAACCCAGTTGTCGAATTGCCCGCATAGCTCGGTGGTCTCGTAAAATTCCATTAGTGGAATTGCATCCGGCTTATAGCCGTCGTTGAGAACCACCGATTCGACACACACCAGGTCCGTGCTCAGCGCGCAGACTCTCTCCAGGGCCAGCATCGGATGCTTCAAATGATAGAGCACGCCCAGAAACAAAACGATGTCGAAGAATCCGAGTTCCGAGGGCCGCAAATCGCAGACGTCGGCCACGTGATACTGGATTTTAGAACCTAGCAGCTCGCGCGCTTGCAAAAGCTTCTCATTACGAACCGCATCCACCGCGACCACCTCGGCCCCCCGCTTCTCCATCTCGAAGCTGAACCAGCCATCCCAGGCGCCGATGTCCAGAACGCGTTTTCCGCGAAGATCCTGAGGGATCGGAAATTGCCGCAATCGCAGACGTTGCTGCGCGAGGCTCTGAATTCCTTCAATTACATCGCCGTTCGGCAATTCGATGCTGTGGTACCAGCCCAACGCATGCAGTTCAGTGATGAGCCGCTGTATCTTCTCGGTGTCACCGGCGTCGCGTGCCTTCATGCTCTAAATCTTCTCCGCCGACACGCTGGCCCGCAGATTGGCGACTCCCGCCGTGTATCGCGAATCCGCTACTACGAACGCCAGCGCATTATCGATCCAATCATGCGCCGTTCCGTCCGGATCGTGGGATGCCGACGTCAAGGTGTATTCGCCCGGGCACAAATCGCACCGAAACCGGAAGACAGCCTGCATACGGTCACCAGCTGCGAATGTGCCGGTGTTTATCTTTTCCAACTCCGTATTGGTTCCGTACACGTCCAGGCCGATCCGCGTCCGGATCAAGATTCCGATCACTGGTTTGTCCACCGGCTCGAGATAACGAACTATCACGCGAACAGAGACCTGCTCGCCGCTCCGCCAGATCATGGTCGGTTGCCCTGCTTCCCCCAGCGTATCGAGCGACACGAATCTCCGCGCGTCCATCTCCGCGCTGGAGCGACAGTCGCAGCGGACGCGCCTGGGTCTCGCCCCAGATACGAAATTTTTTCGCGATGCATTCCTGATAGGCATCCAACACTTCGCCCGGGTCACCGCGGCCGCGCAGTGCGCCCGCGTCCAACCACCAGACCTCGTCGCATAGCCGGCGCAGCAGATCCGCATCATGCGATGCCATTAGCACGGTCGTGCCGTCGCTGCGCAGCTGGTCGATTCTCACCAGAGCCTGGGCGCGCGCCAGGGCGTCGTGCTGCGCCAGCGAATGTTCCAGCAAGAGCAGGTCTACCGGCGACAAGTCGAGCGTATCGGCGGGCCCGAGATAACGCCGGCTCCCTTCGCTGACAACTTCCCCGGCTAATGGTTTCTCCAATCCCGCCGCCAGCCGCAGCAAGGCGATTTTTCCAGCGCCCTTCTCCCCGATCACACCGATCACCGCGCCGCAGGGGCCGAGACCGTCAGATCGCGCAGCGGCGGAAAGCGCGCGCCGCGAAATTCAATCGCCATGCTAGATAGAATAACGCTTGGTCCTCGCGCTGCTAGTAACTCTGACTTTTCCCCAAACCGGCACGGTTCATCTGGCTTCCGGTTCAATGGAAGTCTCATCCGAACTTCGGCTACCCGCGGGCGCGCACGACCTCGTCATCACCGGCGATCACACCATCTTGCGCGCGTCTGCAAGTTTTCGCGGCCGAGCCATCTTAAGTTGCCGCGGTTGTCGCCGCATGACTTTTCGTAATTTCGGCATCGACGGCAACCGCGCAGGCACTCGAAAAGCCTCTGCCGTTGCCCGACGGCGATAAAACGTTCGCCAGCTTCTATCCCAATAACGGCATTCTTATCGAAGAGGGGGACGGCGTGGAGATGGACCATCTCGATTTCACCAACATCGCCAACTTCGCCATTCTGGTCAATCATTCGCACGATGTGCTGCTCGATCACATCTCGGTCGAAAACAGCGGTTCGCGCAACGCCAGAGGCCGAAACAATACTTCCGGGGGGATTCTGCTGGAGCAAGGAACGGATGCCTTCACAGTCGCCGATTCCGTTTTCCGGAACATCCGTGGCAATGCCGTCTGGACTCATTCCTATAACGAGTCGCCGCGCAACCACGGCGGGAAGATCGCCAACAACAAATTCTTCGATATCGGACGCGATGCGATCCAGGTGGGCCACGCGACTGAAGTCGTGGTAATGGGCAATACCGGCAGCCGCATAGGATTTCCGATCGACCTGGTGGATGTGGAAGGCGGCGGCATTCCGGTCGGCATCGACACGGCCGGAAACGTCGAGCATTCCAGTTATGAAGATAATCATTTCGAAGAGATCAATGGCAAGTGCATCGACCTGGATGGTTTTCATGACGGCGCGTGCGCGGCGAACACCTGCATCAATCGAGGTAAACCGGAAGATTATCCCTTCGGCAATTTTGGAATTGTCTTCAACAACGCCAACGCCGGAATGCGCTCGCAAAACATTATCATGGAGAACAAACGAGCTCGAAGGCATGAAGTTCGGTGGCATCTTCGCGTTCGGAGCGGGCCACCGGATCATCCGCAACCGCATGCTGACATCTCAATACCGCGCATTGCAACGAGACACCGCGCCAAATTCGGCTGCTCGGCGATTGCCGGCGAGCCGGAAGTGCTAGAAAGCGGAATCTATCTGGGCAGCCACGCCGAACATCCCGGCCCCGCGCGAAACAACTAATCAAGGCAACATGATCAGCGGCTGGAAGATGAAAGACGCATTGCATTCAAGCCGCGCCCGGCGTCAAGCTGTGCGACAACACCATCAAGGGCAACACGGTGCATCGATGAGTGAACGAGCCCACCGCAGTCTCAGCGAGCGCATGCGCTCGGACTGGAACCAGCGAGCGCTCGAAGATCCGCATTACTATGTCGCTTTCGGCGGCGCGCGATCAGGACGAGGAGGGCTTTCTTGCCACAGCCGCTGATGTGCTGCCGATCTTTAGAAGCGGAGCTGAGGCGATTATCCCGCGAGAGCGCCGCACCCGGCGCGCGCTTGAAATCGGCTGCGGCCCGGGCCGCCTGATGAAGCCGCTCAGCCGCCACTTTAGCCGAGATTCACGGCGTGGATGTGTCGGACGAAATGATCAGGCTGGCGCGCGAGCGTCTGCGCGATATCCCGCATGCCCACGCGCACGCCACCAATGGCGCCAGCCTGGCGCAATTCGCCGACCAGTCCTTCGACTTTGTTTATTCCTATGCCGTGTTCCAACACATCCCCAGCCGCGACGTAGTCCTCGCATATATGAACGAAATCAGCCGCGTGCTCAAGCCAGGCGGCGTGTTTCGCGGCCAATTCAACGGGCTTCCGCACTCCGGCGATCCCCGATACCTGGTCGGGCGTTACTTTTTCAGCCTAGGACATTCGCGCCTTCACCCGCGAGAACGGACTCCAGCTGCTGGCGCTGGAGGGCGTCCAGACGCAATACATGTGGACCACCTGGCGGAACCGGCCCGCTTCTACACCCGACCGTCCACGCCAGCCCTCTCCGCATCAAGGGCATCACCAACGCGCATTCTTATGAACCAGTGGCTCCCAAACGCGACGTCACGCCGCGATTTCGATCTGGATGGCGAACCTGCCGGAAGAATGCGACCTCAACAATCTCGAGGTTCTGGTGGAAGGCGCGCCCGCTGATCCTTATTATATCGGCTGGCCCATTGCCGAAGGCGTCCGCCAGGTGAACGCGTGGCTGCCGGAGGAGCATCCGCACCGGACTGCTGCCGGTGGAACTCCGTCTGAACGGCGAGCGCCTCTGCGCGCCCGGCACGGTCCGCATCATTCCGGCCGGTCCGCTGGTTCCCGCGCATCGTATCTATGACGCGACGGGTTCAACCTGGTCGAAAAAAAGCCTCAGCAGCAGCGGAATATTGAAGATCCAGATTGAAGAAGTCTGCCTCGCCCGAATCGCTGAGCAATCACCATCGGCGGCCGTCCGGTTGCGAATGGCTCGAGATCAAGTGCATCGATCCGCGCGCTCCCGCGCTACGAAGTGAATCTGCGACTGCCCGGAGGGTCTGCCGCCGGGCCGCCATCTGTTGATCAGGTTCGGACGGCGCGCTGGCAGCTGCCCGCCGAAATCGATATTTTCCCCCGCAATTCAGGCTCCGAAAGCACCTTCTTCGTAAGGTACTGCACGCTATATAGATAAAGTCCTTGACGACCTACTATATGTTGCGGCATGATTACAGACAGCCGCAAAACGCGTCACCGATGCGAAATAGAATTACAGCCTTCCGCGGATGAGCGGCGAGAATCTCTGAGGAGGAGCTAAAATGGGACAAGTTGGGCGTCGCCTGTAGCCAAGGATTCCAGACAGTGCAAACGCAAGCAAGAAGTCACTTCCCTATCGCCGCAGCGCGCATGGGGTGCAGTTTTCCAAAGTACTTCACCGAAAAGCTCGAGGCCGGAAAGACTCCCTACGACGAGATCGCCTGGGAGCTGCGAACCGCCGCCATCGCGAACGACAAAGGCGCCATCATATTTGAACAGAACGACGTGGAGGTTCCGGCCGACTGGTCCCAGACGGCGACCAACATCGTCGTCAGCAAGTATTTCCACGGCAAGATGGGGTCGCCGGAGCGCGAGACCAGCGTCCGCCAGCTGGTGCATCGTGTCGTGGACACGATCGCCGATTGGGGCAAGGCCGATCGCTATTTCAGGACCGAAGAGGACGCCGAGAATTTCCGCAACGAGCTCGCGCACCTGATGCTGACCCAGAAGGCGTGCTTCAATTCGCCGGTCTGGTTCAACGTGGGCGTCAACGAAGCGCGCGGCTACGGTTATTATTACGACGAAGCCACCGACAGCATCGTGAAGCTCAAGAAGGGCGAATCGCGGCCGCAGTGCTCGGCTTGCTTCATCAACTCGGTGAAGGATTCGCTCGAATCCATCCTGGATCTGGCCAAGACCGAGGGCATGCTGTTCAAGTGGGGATCGGGCACCGGCACCAATCTCTCGCCGTTGCGCGAAGAGAACGGCCCGCTGGCAGGCGGCGGCTCGGCTTCCGGGCCGCTGAGCTTCATGAAGGGTTTCGACGCTTTCGCGGGCGTCATCAAGTCGGGCGGCAAGACGCGGCGCGCGGCCAAGATGGTGATCCTGAACGTCGATCATCCGGATGTCGGAGCAGTTCGTCTGGTGCAAGGCCAAGGAAGAGAAGAAGGCTCACACGCTGATCGAAGCCGGCTACGATGCGACGCTGGATGGCGAAGCGTACGGTTCGATCTTCTTCCAGAACGCCAACAACTCGGTGCGCGTGACCGACGAGTTCATGCAGAAGGCTTGCGTCCGACGGAGACTGGTGGACGCGCTCGGTGGCCGACGGCCAGCCCAAGAAGCGCTACAACGCGAAGGATCTGCTGCGCCAGATCGCCGAAGCAACGCATCAGTGCGGCGACCCGGGCATGCAGTTCGACACCACCATCAATCGCTGGCATACTTCCAAGGCGACCGCGCGCATTAACGCTTCCAATCCCTGTTCGGAGTACATGTTCCTGGACGATTCGGCCTGCAATTTGGCATCGCTGAACCTGATGAAGTTCGTCGGACCGGGCGGCGAGTTCGATGTGGAAGCCTTCCGGCATGCCTGCGATACGGTAACTCTGGCGCAGGAGATTATTGTCGACAACGCCAGCTATCCGACCGAGAAGAATCGCGCAGCAATTCGCACGATTTCCGGCCGCTGGGGCTCGGTTACGCCAACCTGGGCGCGCTGCTGATGTCGATGGGCATTCCCTACGACAGTCCTCAAGGGCGCGACTGGGCCGGCGCTCTCACAGCCGTCATGTGCGGCCAGGCTTATCTGACCAGCGCCCGGATCGCCGAAGCGGTTGGGCCGTGTCCGGGCTACGCGGTGAACGAGGAGTCCTTCCTCGACGTCATCCTGATGCATGGCAAAGCGGTGAGTGGTATCGATAGCAAGCGCGTTCCAGTGGAGGTTTACCAGGCGGCTGTCGAATGTTGGAACAGCGCGTACGGTCTGGGCGAGCGGGTTGGTTTCCGCAACGCACAGACCACCGTGATCGCGCCCACGGGCACCATCGGCTTCATGATGGATTGCGATACAACCGGGATCGAGCCTGATCTGGCGCTGGTGAAATACAAGAAACTGGTGGGCGGCGGGATTATCAAGATCGTCAACAATACGGTTCCGCAGGCGCTGATCAAGCTGGGCTATAGTCCCGAGCAGGTGGAGATGATCGTCACGCACATCGATGCCACCGGGACCATCGAAGGCGCGCCGGGCCTCAAGGACGAGCACCTGCCGGTGTTCGATTGCAGTTTCCGGCCGCAGAATGGTAAGCGGTCCATTCATCATATGGGCCATGTGCGCATGATGGCGGCGGTGCAGCCGTTCATCTCGGGCGCGATTTCGAAGACTATTAACATGCCCGAGGAATGCACAGTCGAAGAGATCATGGACGCGTACGCGGAGAGCTGGCGGCTGGGTTTGAAAGCCGTGGCAATCTATCGCGACGGTTCGAAGAAAGCTGCAGCCGCTCAGCTCCGGAACAGGCAAAGGCGAGAAGAAACCATCGGCGCCCGTTCTTCCGGTGCCGGCACCCGTCGAGAAGATCGTGTACCGGCCAGTGCGCCGCAAGCTGCCCGATGAGCGGCAATCCCTCACGCACAAATTCTCGATCGGCGGCCACGAGGGTTACATCACCGTGGGTCTCTATGAGGACGGAACGCCGGGCGAGGTTTTCATCTCAATGGCCAAGGAAGGGTCAACCATCAGCGGCCTGATGGACAGCTTTGCCACCAGCATCAGCTACGCGCTGCAGTACGGCGTACCGTTGAAGTTCTTCGTCGACAAATTCAGCCACGTACGATTCGAGCCGAGCGGCTGGACGGGGAATCCGCAGGTGCCGTACGCCAAGTCCATCATGGATTACATTTTCCGCTGGATGGGCACCAAGTTCCTGGGTCCGGAATACGCGATCAGCGAAGCGGGCAATGCCCAAGTGCTGCGTCCCACCGAGCCCGAGCCGCAGCAGGCGCTGCCGTTCTGATCCATCGGTGAGCGATGCGCCGTTGTGTTCGGAATGCGGCGGCTTGATGACGCGCAACGGAAGCTGCTACAAGTGCGAGAACTGCGGCGGGACCAGCGGGTGTAGCTAGCCAACCGCGTCTCAATCGATTTTTTGGTGGGAGGTCTCATTCCTCCAAGCTTCGGGGCGGCCTAGTAATGGCCGCCTTTTTTTGTGCGACACCGGTTGCGAGACAATGAATCTATGCAACAGGCGATCACTCGAAGCCCCGACATCATGCACGGCACGCCTGTTTTTCGTGGAACACGGGTCCCCGTCCAAACGCTGTTTGATTATCTGGAGGGCGGAGAAACTCTGGAAGATTTCCTTAACGGGTTTCCCACAGTCCCGCGCGAACTCGCGATCCAGGCGCTTGAAGAGGCGAAGCAACTCTTACTTGCTCGTCTTTAATGCGGCTTCTCATCGATGAATGCATTGATGAGAACTTACGGCATCTTTTCCCCGGCTACGATTGCCAAACGGCTCGTTTTGCGAAGCTCGCGGGGATTAGCAACGGTGACTTGTTGTCAGCTGCCGAGGCATTGGGTTTTGACGTGCTCGTCACTGCGGATCAAAATTTCCCTTTTCAGCAGAATCTAGAAAGTCGAAGGATCGCGTTGCTGATTCTTTGTGGCCCGACCAACAGTCTTCGCCATTTGAAGGCGCTTATTCCAGCGGCTTTGACTGCGTTGACTTCCATCACCCCGGGTGACGTAGTGAGAATTTTTCTCAACAGCGTTTAGTTAAGTAGCGCCGAGTCATACTTCAAAGAGATACGGTCTCTCGCAGAGCCGATCGCGGGTCAAACGTGGCTAATTTCTTAAATAGCGGTCAATCGCGGCAGCCGCATTCCGGCCCTCCGCAATCGCCCACACGACCAACGATTGTCCGCGGCGCAGATCGCCGGCCGCGAAAACTCCCGGCGAAGAAGTCATGTACCCGGCGTCGGTAGCGACATTCCCCCGAGCGTCCAGATTCACACTCAGTTGCTCGAGAATACCGCCGCGTACCGGCCCGGTGAATCCCATGGCCAGCAGCACCAGATCTACATCCATATCGAATTCGGTTCCCGCGATCGGCTCGAACTTAGGCGCGGGACCCACGCGAACCGCGTGCAGTTTGCGTACCCGCCCGCGCTCATCGCCGCTGAAAGACGTGGTCGCCAGGCTCCAATCGCGAATCCCGCCTTCCTCGTGCGAGCTTTCCGCCCGGAGTTGCAGCGGCCACAAGGGCCACGGTGTTTGAGGCGCGCGCTCGCCCGGCGGCATCGGCATAATCTCGAACTGATGCACCGATAATGGCTTGTGGCGATGCGATGTTCCCAAACAATCCGCGCCGGTGTCGCCGCCGCCGATAATGACCACGCGTTTGCCGGTAGCTAGAATCTGGTTCGCCACCATATCGCCCGCGCAACGCCGGTTCTGTTGCGGCAAAAACTCCATCGCGAAATGGATACCCTTGAGTTCCCGTCCTGGAACCCGAAGATCGCGTGGCTGCTCGGCGCCGCCCGACAGCAGAATGGCGTTGAAATCCTCGCGCAGCTCTTCGCCCGGGATCGCTTCGCCGACATGCACATTCGTGCGGAACTCGACGCCCTCGGCGATCATCTGCTTTACCCGCCGGTCGAGCACCCATTTTTCCATCTTGAACTCAGGGATGCCGTAACGTAGCAATCCGCCCACGCGATCCGCCTTCTCGAATACCGTCACCGAGTGCCCGGCGCGATTCAGTTGTTGGGCTGCGGCCAAGCCCGCTGGTCCCGAGCCGACGATGGCGACGCGCTTGCCGCTGCGTTCGAGTGGCGGCTCCGGACGAATCCAGCCCTCCCGGAATCCGTGCTCGATAATCTGCTTTTCGATAACCTTGATCGCCACCGGCGGCTCGTTAATGCCCAGTACGCAGGCAGCTTCGCACGGCGCCGGGCAGATGCGGCCCGTGAACTCCGGAAAATTGTTAGTGGCATGCAGCGCGCGGATGGCCTCGCGCCAGCGGTCGCGGTACACCAGATCGTTCCAATCCGGAATGACGTTGTTCAACGGACAGCCGTTATGGCAGAAAGGAACGCCGCAGTCCATGCAGCGTGCGCCCTGAGTTTGCACCTTCTCGTCAGGAAAGTCTTGGTAAACTTCAAACCAGTCGTTGACGCGCTCGGCCACCAGACGACGCTGCGGCAATTCGCGAGTGTGTTCCAGGAAGCCGGTTACCTTACCCATGTGCCGCCTCCTGCCGCTCGGCCGGTTGTGCGATGTGTGCGGCCGGCCGCGGGACATACCTGGGTATTCCGAGCACGCGCTTGTATTCGTGCGGGTAAATCTTGACGAACTTCGGCGTCATCGCGCCCCAGTTTTCGAGAATCCACTGGCCGCGCGGGCTGCCGGTCGCGGCTACATGTTTTTCAATCAGATTCTGAACGGTCTGCATATCCACCGGCTCTTCCAGAGGCTCCAGATCCACACTGGCCCGGTTGCAGAGCACACTCGAAAATTCGCCGGTCTCATCCAATACATATGCGACGCCGCCGGTCATTCCCGCCGCAAAGTTGCGCCCGGCGCGCCCCAGCACCACCACCAGGCCCTTGGTCATGTACTCGCAGCCATGATCGCCGACGCTCTCGACCACAGCCGTCGCGCCCGAATTGCGTACTGCGAATCGCTCCCCCGCCATGCCGTTGAAATACGCTTCTCCGCTGGTGGCGCCGTACAGCACCACATTGCCGACCAGCATGTTTTCTTCCGGTAAGAAGGTCGATGTTCGCGGCGGATAAACGATCAGCTTGCCGCCCGAGAGCCCTTTGCCGACGTAATCGTTAGCGTCGCCTTCGAGCGTCAGGGTGACGCCTTTGGCCAGAAACGCTCCGAAGCTCTGCCCAGCCGAGCCGTTGAATTCGAAATGGATGGTGTCGTCCGGCAATCCAGCCGATCCATAGCGCCGCGCGATTTCGCCTGACAGCATCGCGCCGACCGTGCGATGCACATTGCGGATCGGCATCTTGAATTCCACGCGAGTGCCTTGCTCCAGTGCCTCGCGCGCGTGTTCGATGAGCTTGTAGTCGAGAGCCTGCTCGAGCCCGTGATCCTGCGCGATCATACAGCGCCGGCCCACGCGGCGTGGCACCTGCGGATTGTAGAGGATGCTCGAAAAATCGAGCCCGCGGGCCTTCCAGTGATCGATGGCCTTGCGCATTTCCAGGCGATCCACGCGCCCCACCATCTCGTCTATCGAACGGAAGCCCAGCTTGGACATCCACTGGCGCACTTCTTCGGCGATAAAGAAGAAAAAGTTGATGACGTTCTCCGGCTGGCCCTGGAATTTCTTGCGCAGCGCCGGATCCTGCGTAGCGATTCCCACCGGGCAAGTGTTCAGATGGCACTTGCGCATCATGATGCAGCCCATCGATACCAGCGGCGCGGTCGAGAATCCGAATTCTTCGGCGCCCAGCAGAGCCGCGATCGTTACGTCGCGTCCGGTTTGTAGCTTTCCATCGGTCTGAACCCGGATGCGGCTGCGCAGGTCGTTCATCACCAGCACCTGCTGCGTTTCGGCCAGGCCCAGCTCCCACGGAACGCCCGCGTGCTTGATGGATGTGAGCGGCGACGCGCCCGTGCCGCCATCGTGGCCGCTGATCAACACCAGGTCGGCATGCGCTTTGGCGACGCCCGCCGCTACCGTGCCCACGCCCACTTCGGCCACTAGCTTCACCGAAATTCGCGCCTTGGGATTGGCGTTCTTCAGATCGTAAATGAGCTGCGCCAGATCCTCGATCGAGTAAATATCGTGATGCGGCGGCGGCGAGATCAATTGCACGCCGGGAATGGAATGCCGCACGCGCGCGATCGTCTCGTCTACCTTGTGGCCGGGTAGCTGGCCGCCCTCGCCGGGCTTGGCGCCTTGCGCGATCTTGATCTGCAGCTCATCGGCATTGACCAGGTAGTTGGTGGTGACGCCGAACCGGGCCGAAGCCACCTGCTTGATAGCGCTGCGACGCCAGTCGCCATTCGGATCGCGCTGGAAGCGGGCTTCGTCCTCTCCCCCCTCGCCGGTATTCGATCTGCCTCCGATGCGATTCATCGCGATGGCCAGCGTTTCGTGCGCCTCTTTGCTGATCGACCCGTAGGACATCGCACCTGTAGCAAAGCGCTTGACGATTTCCGTGGCCGGCTCGACCTCTTCGATCGGCACCGGTTTCTCGGCCTGCTTAAAATCCATCAAGCCGCGCAAGCGTGCACAACTCGCGGCTCTGATTATTGATCAGCGACGTGTATTCCTGGAACGTCTCGAAGCTCGACTGCCGGACCGCATGCTGCAGCTTGCTAACTGTCAGCGGATTGAACAGGTGGTACTCGCCGCGCACCCGATACTGATAATTTCCGCCGATAGCCAGCTCGGTATCGGCCTCGGAAACGTGCCGGAAGGCGTGTTCGTGTTTCATCCGGGCTTCGCGTGCCAGGACGTCGAGTCCGATCCCTTCGATGCGCGATGAGGTTCCGGTGAAGTAGCGCTCCACTAGCGATTTGTTCAGGCCGATGGCTTCGAAGACCTGCGCGCCGCGATAACTCTGCAGCGTCGAAATACCCATCTTCGAGAAGACCTTCAGTAGTCCTTTATTGATGGCCTTCTTATAATTCTTGAGTGCCGTCTCGAACGTGATGCCGCTCCCCAGATTGCCGCGCGTGGCTTGATCTTCGAGCGTCTCGATGGCCAGATAGGGATTTACGGCGCTCGCGCCATACCCGATCAACAGGCTGAAGTGCATCACCTCGCGTGGTTCGCCGGATTCGATGATCAGCGCCACCTGGGTGCGCGTGCCTTCCCGAACCAGGTGATTGTGAACGGCCGAAAGCGCCAGCAGGCTCGGGATGGGCGCGTATTCCGGGTCCGTGCCGCGATCGGAAAGAATCAGCAGCGTGTAGCGCGATTTGACGGCCAGGGACGCGCTGCGGCATAAGGCATCGAGTGCGCGTTCTAATTCTTTCTCGCCGCCGGCCACGCGGAACAGCATGGGCAGTGTGTTGGCGAGCAGATCGCTGGTGGAGACCCGCCGCAGTTTTTCAAGATCGCGATTGGTCAGCAGCGGATGCGGCAGCTTCAGCGTGTGGCAATGCTGCGACGTCTCTTCCAGAATGTTGCGCTCCGTCCCGATATAGCTCGTGAGCGACATCACCAGTTCTTCGCGAATCGGATCGATAGCCGGATTGGTCACCTGGGCGAACAACTGCTTGAAATAATGGAACAGCGGCTGCGGCTTGTCCGATAGACACGCCAGCGGCGTGTCGGTGCCCATCGACCCTACGGCCTCTTCGCCGTTCGCGGCCATGGGCTGCATCAGGACACGCAGGTCTTCGTCGGTGTAACCGAAGGCTCTCTGCCGCATCACGATACTATCCAGATCGGATTCGTACACCCGTGGAGGCTCGGACAAACTGTCCAGCGTAATTTGATTCGCCTTCAGCCACTCACCGTAAGGTTGGCGCCTCCAGAGCCGTTCCTTGATCTCATCGTCGGGAATAATGCGGCGCTCGGTGGTGTCCACCAGCAGCATTCGGCCGGGCTGCAAGCGTCCTTTGAACTTCACCTCTTCCGGCTTTACCGGCAGCACGCCGGTCTCGGAAGCCATGATCACCAGTCCGTCGTGGGTAACCAGATAGCGCGAAGGACGCAAACCGTTGCGATCCAGCGTGGCGCCAATCACACGGCCATCGGTGAAGGCCACCGCCGCCGGGCCATCCCACGGCTCCATCAGCGAAGCGTGATATTCGTAGAACGCCTTTTTCTCGGGGCGCATCGTCATGTCGGCGTCCCAGGCTTCGGGAATCAGCATTGTCATGACGTGCGGCAGACTGCGGCCGGCCAGAGTCAGCAGCTCAACGGCGTTGTCGAGCGATGCCGTATCGCTGCCGCCCGGGGTGATCACCGGAAAGACTTTCTTCAGATCGTCCCCGAACAGTTGCGATGCCAGCACTTTCGTCACGCGCGTGCATCCAGTTCACATTCCCGCGGACCGTATTGATTTCTCCGTTGTGACACAGGTAGCGGTAGGGATGCGCCAGTTGCCAGGAGGGAAAAGTGTTGGTGGAAAACCGCTGATGCACCAGGCATAAGCGCGCTGACCGCATCGGGATCGGTGAGTTCGTTGTAAAACTCGGCGATCTGCGGCGCCAGCAGCAGTCCTTTATAAATGATGGTGCGCGATGAGAGCGACGGAATATAAAAGAAGTTCTTGTCGGGCAGATCGGACGCGGCGATTTCCGATTCGGCGCGCTTGCGCACGACATAGAGCTTGCGTTCCAGCTCGTCCTGGGTCATGCCGGATGCGCCGCGGATGAATATCTGTTCGATGTAGGGCTGCGAAGCGCGCGCTACGCGGCCGATAGCATCGACATTTACCGGAGTGTCGCGCCATCCCAGCACCGTCAGCCCTTCTTCGCGGGCGATTCGCTCCAGAATTCCTTCGGCCAGCAAACGGTGCGATGGCTCCACCGGCAGGAACACCATGCCGACTCCGTACTCGCCCACCGGTGGCAGCGTGAATCCCAGGTCAGCGCACTCGCGCGCGAAAAACTTGTGCGGGATCTGGATCAGGATCCCCGCGCCGTCGCCAGTCTCTTTGTCGCATCCGCAAGCGCCGCGATGCGCGAGGTTGATGAGGATTTGCAGCCCTTTCAGGATGATGTCATGCGACTGTTCGCCCTGAATGTTGACCACGAAGCCGATACCACAGGCATCGTGTTCGTTCCTGGGGTCGTACAGACCCTGCTCGACTGGGAGGCCGTCCATGCTTGAGTATAGCAGTGAGCTAGTATTAGATCAATAGAATTTGTGTTGACATTATATTATAATTACTAATATAATATGAGCTATCGATGGATCTCGATAGAGCCAAGCTTTTCAGAGACATAGCGCTAAACCGCAGTGTCAGCAAGGGCGCTAAGCTGAACTTCATCAGTCAGTCGGCCGCCAGCCAGCATCTGCAGTATCTGGAGCAACAGTTGGGTACCCCACTGCTCGACCGCGGCAGCCGTCCGCTGGCCGTCACCGAAGCCGGAAAGCTGTATCTGGAAATGTGCCGCGACGTGTTGCGGCGTCAGGATGAGTTTCAAGCGGCGCTGGAGCGGATGAAGGCTGAGGTGGAAGGCACGGTTCGCGTCGCATCCATTTATTCAGTCGGGCTGTCGGAGATGTCGCAGCTGGAGCAGGAGTTTTCGCGGCGGTATCCGCGAAGCGCATCTGGAGGTGGAGTACCTGCGGCCCGAGAAAGTGTATGAGGCCGTGGTCACCGACCGCGCCGATCTTGGATTACTCAGCTACCCGGAAGCCACCAAGGAAGTCACCGTGCTGCGCGTGGCGGCAGGAAGAGATGGTGGTGGCGGCATCTCCCTATCATGCGCTGGCCGAAAAGTCCGAGGTGCGGCCGGAAGATCTGGAGGGGCTCGACTTCGTCGGCTTCGATGACGACCTGCCCATTCGCCGCGATATCGACCGTTTTCTTCGCGAGCATCATGTGCAGGTGAATCTGACGCTGCACTTCGACAACCTGCAAATGATCAAGGAAGCGGTGGCTCACGGCGAGGGCGTTAGCATCATGCCGGCGCGCATCATGGAAGAAGAAGTCAAGCAGGGCCGGCTGGTTCCGATTCCGATTTCGAGCCTGCGGTTGTACCGTCCAGTCGGAATAGTCCATCGGCGCAAGAAGCGCTTTCATCGCGCCGGACAAGCCTTTCTTGAGCTGTTGCGGGAGCCGCCTGCGGGTTGGAATCCGGCCCTGAGCGAAGCGTGACAAGGTCAAACAGGATCGAGATGCCAGTCTGGCTTTAGATTACCTTCATCGTCCAATGGCCACCATGTGTCGTGGGAGAGATGGAGATGCATTCCCTTTTTGGTGATGTAGAAGTAGGTTTTGAAATCGTCTTCAGGGATATCCATCTCTGGCATATCGAGAAGTTCAGTGACGTGCGGCGCTCTGGCGGACAGAATATACACCTTCGCCATGCCGTCCTCGACGAGTCCAGCAAGTGCGTGCACGACTTCGGAGCGCTCAATCGTCAATCCGCATTTGGCGCCGTCGGCAGCGACATCACGAAGGATCACTTGGTCCACATTCTCGTAGTCATCACAGATCGCGTTCAAGACTAACAGCCGTACAAGCTCATCCCGGTCCACAAATCTATTTCAACAGCTCGGCGCAAGGAGTGCCCGCGGGCAGGTTGGAATCCGGCACTAAGCGAAGCCTAAACTGTCTTAAGGGGCTTCGCCTATGTTCATCGGCCACTTCGCCGTAGGTTTTGCCGGCAAGAAAATCGCGCCCTCTACCAATCTGGCAATACTGCTCGCTGCGCCGCTGTTCCTGGATATGCTGTGGCCCGTGTTCCTGCTGCTCGGCTGGGAACAGGTACGCATCGACCCTGGCAATACCCGCTTCACGCCCTTCGATTTCTATCATTACCCTTGGTCCCATAGCCTGCTGATGTGCATCGCATGGGCCACCGCCTTCGCACTCATCTACTACCTGACGACACACTATTGGCGCGGGACCCTGGTCATCTGGGTTGGCGTCGTAAGCCACTGGATACTCGACTGGATCACTCATCGGCCCGACCTGCCGCTGTATCCCGGCGGCCCTCTCTTCGGCCTCGGATTGTGGAACTCGATTGCAGGAACGTTGGCCGTGGAGCTGGCCATGTTCGCCGTAGGGATCTGGTTGTATGTAAGCACCACGCGCGCCCGCGACCGAATCGGAAACTTTGGATTCATTGCCTATATCGCCCTGCTGCTCGCCGTCTACATTGGAGATCGCTTCAGCGGCCCGCCGCCCAGTGTCGCTCAAGTTGCATGGGGGGGAATCATCGGCGAATTAGTCCTGATTCTCTGGGCGTGGTGGTTTGACCGCCACCGTACGTTACGTTCGCCCATATAGCAGTATTCGAATCGCTACGATGGAAGAACAATGCGGCTCCTAGGCGTTGTCATTCTCTGCCTGGTATGTTCCAGCCATCTGGCGGCGCAAGGCGATTTCTATCTCAAAGATGGCGACACCGTCGTGTTCTATGGCGATAGCATTACCGATCAGCGTCTCTATACGACCTTTACCGAGGCGTATGTTGTTACCCGATTCCCCAAACTGAACATTCGCTTCGTCCATTCCGGCTGGTCGGGTGACCGCGTGGATGGCGGCGCCGGTGGTTCCATCGACATGCGCCTCAAACGCGATGTCGTGCCTTATCAACCAACGGTTGTGACGATCATGCTGGGAATGAACGACGCGGGCTACCGGCTCTTCGACGACGCTCTGTTCAAAAGCTACCGCGCTGGCTACGAACATATCGTCAAAACCTTGAAAACGGCGGCGCCGAAGGTCCGGATCACGGCCATCCAACCTTCCCCTTATGACGATATCACTCGGTCCCCGCTATTCGAAGGGGGCTACAATAACGTGCTCCTCAGTTACGGCCAATTCGTGCGTGAGCTCTCTGCGCGCGAAGCTCTGCTGTGCGCCGATCTGAATACCAGCGTGGTGGCCGCGTTGCGCAGAGCGAACCAAGCGGATCCCTCTCAGGCGCAAAAACTGATTCCCGATCGCGTGCACCCTTCGGCCCCCATTCATCTCCTCATGGCCGAGGCGTTGCTGAAAGCATGGAATGCGCCGGGCATCGTCTCCGAGGTCGAGATCGACGCTTCCGGGCCGGCGGCTCAAAAGACGATCCATACGGCCATTTCGGAACTCTCTGCCGATGCTGGAATCGCATGGACGCAGCTGGACGATTCGCTGCCCATGCCTATTGAGACATTTCCCTCCGAAGAACTGCTTCAACTGGCGCTTCGATCGTCGGATGTCCTGGACGCTTTGAATCGCCAAACACTGGCCGTCACCGGGCTCGCGCCGGGGCGTTCCTACGCGCTCAAGATCGATGGACAGGCCATCGTCACTCACTCCGCAAGCGAGTGGAGCGCGGGCGTGGATCTCAGTTCAGTAAATACTCCCCTGTCGAAGCAAGCGGTGGATGTTCTGCAGTTGATTTACCGCCACAATAATCTGCACTGGTCACGCTGGCACATCATCCAAACGTCGTTTGAGATCGACCAGCCCCCCAGCATGACTCGCGCAATGGCGGCGCTCGATACGCTCGAGACCGAGGTCGCGGCTATGGCGCACGCCAAAGCCCAGCCGAAGCCGCATCGTTACGAATTAGTGGCCGTGGAGTAGCCCGGGCCAGGCTTTCACACTTCCAGGTGCCACAGTACCAGGAATTTCATTTTCTTCTCCCTTTTTGAAATCCACTCATGCGGTCTTGCGGCGGATGCTGAAATGATAGACCAGCGCCCCGGCCGCTATCGTTAAGGCAGCCAGGCCGGAAACACCCGGACGCAGCCGGAAGGCCAGGATCGTGATCCAAACGCCCATGGCAACGAAAAATGCGGGTACCAGCGGGTAGGCGAAATTCACCACTCCCAGTTTCTGCCAGGCCTGCCGCCGCCGGAAGATGAAGATCGAAGCCACCGACATCACAGCGAAAAAATTCAGTAGCAGACCGATGTACATGAGTAGATCAACAAAGGGGCTGATGGTCATCAGCATCGTGCAAATGGCTTGCGCGATGATCGCGATGACGGGCGTGTGCCAGCGCGGATGAACCTTCGCAGCGGCCGGGAAAAAGGCACTGTTCTTAGCCATCGCGTAGTAAACCCGCGGCCCAATAGTGGACATGGCGTTCACAGTCGCCACCAGGGACAGCATCATGGCCGCGCTGAAGAATCCGGCCACGGCCGGGCCGAACAGATGCGTTGCAGCCAGCGCGCCGATGGCCACCACTCCCTTCATCTGTTCCAGCGGTACCGCGTAGATGAACAGAACGTTGAGCAAAATGTAGAGCACCGCCACCACGGATGTGCCAACGGCCAGCGAGAGGGGCAGCGTTCGGGCGGGTTGCTGCAGCTCCTCGGCCACATAGGTCGCCGCATTCCAACCGCTATAGCCGAAATAAATGAACAGCAGGCTGACAAAGAACTGCAAAAAGATAGGTGTCGATGACGTGCGGCTGGCGGTTTGCGCAAAGTTGTTCCAGTCTCCAGCGCCGAATATAAAGCCTGCAAACAGAAAAATCAGAATCACCAGAACCTTCACCGCCGTGAGCACGTTCTGCACACGCGCGGCGCGGCGCACGCCCAGGCAGTTGAGGATCGCGAACGCCGCAATTAGCGCGCAGGCCAGCAGTTGGGGTAGTCCCAGCTTGAATTCCCAGGCTCCGGAGCCAATCAGATGACGTGCGTTCTCGAGTTTGAACGCGGGAAAAAAATGCCCGAAGTAATCCGAGAAGGCCAAGGCCGCCGCCGCGATCGGAGCCGAAAAGCCGGCGAAGAAGGATACCCAGCCGCTCATGAAACCCCAGGTGGGGCCGTATGCCTGCGTCAGATAAACATATTCACCGCCGGAGCTGGGAAAATTGACGCCCAGTTCGGAGTAGCAAAATGCACCGGCCAGCGCGCAAATGGCTCCCACCGCCCAGATCAGCAGCACCAAATTCACCGACCCGAGGTCTCCCGCCAGGAATCCCGTGGTGGTCAGAATTCCGGACCCGATCATATTGGAAATCACCAACGCTGTAGCGCTGACGATTCCGAGTTGCCGGAGCAGAGGCGCGGTTTGTGTCGTCAAAGGCTTTCCGCGGTCGAAAGACTGGAGCGCACTAGCGACTGACCGCCGTCGCATACATAGACCGCCCCGGTGATGTAAGCGGCCGCGTCGGAGCAAAGAAACAACGCCAGATCGGCCAGCTCGTCTTTGGTTCCAAAGCGCCGGAGCGGCACGGCGCCCTCTACTTTACGGCGAATTTCGGCAGTTGGAGCCAGCCGGCGCATCCCCTCGGTATCATCCGTCGGTCCCGGGGTAATGCAATTGGCGCGAATGCCCGCCGGCCCCCATTCCACGGCCAGAGTTCTCGTCAACAGATCGACGCCGGCCTTGGCGGCGCAGACGTGCGACTGATTCGCGATCGGCATGGATGCGTGGGACGCCGAAATGCTGATAATGGTCGCGCCTGGTTTGCGCAGATGCGCGTAGGCGGCGCGGCAGGTGTTGAAGGTTCCCAGCAGGTCGATATCGATCACTGCCTTGAATGCCATTGGCGGACATACCCAGCACCGGCGCCGGGAAATTGCCGGCTGCGCCGCAAACCAGGATGTCGATCTCGCCGAACTGGTCGCGAGTCTTTTGAAGCGCCGCTTCGACACCCGGATAGTCGCGCACATCGACGGCCGAGGTAGCCGCCATGCCCCCGGACGATTGGATCGCGGCCGCAGCAGCATCCAGCTTCTCCTGCTTGCGGCCCACCAGCATGACCTTGGCTCCGTGCTCGGCGAAGCGCTCGGCCATGCGCTGCCCGATGCCGCTCCCTCCCCCGGTGACGAACGCGGTCTTGCCCGCGAGGAGACGATCCCGAAAGATACTGGCCATCGATCAGCAAATGTACCACACTGGGCGAACGTGCGATTCTCGAAGAATGAGTCTCTTGCGCATGCTGGTCGCTATTGCGGCATTGTTGGGGATGTCCGGATGCAGCTCGAAGCGCGCACCTGCGCCTGGACGTCTGGATCAGGCCGGATTCCAGAAGCTTATCGGGACCCTGACCGACGCTTGGGATTCCAACAACGCGCGCCAGGCCGCCGACTGTTTCACCGAAGATGCCATGTTCAGCGCGCCCCCCGATCCTGAGATCCGGAAGGGGCGGCCGGCACTGTTCGAGTTTTTTGGAGGCCAGCAAGGGCGGTCGAAGGCGGTATCCATCCTATGGCACCATCTGATTTTCGACCCGGCCACGCAGATCGGCGCGGGGGAATACACTTTCACCTATCAAGTCAGGACTCACGGGATGGTCATCCTGCGTATCGCAAATGGCAAGATCGCTAACTGGCGGCAGTACGCGGTCGAGTCGCGGATGAATTGGGAAGAGATGGTCGGGGAGAACCGCTTCTAGCGTCTCGCAAAAACGAAGCCACGTGTTCGAAACCGGACACCTCGACGTACAGAAAGTCTTTAAGCATCTTACAGTTACGACCGGGCCTATACTTGCACCCTACCATCGGTCATGATCAATCCGTTCGAGGACTTGCGCTACGCCCTCCGAGGCTTACGGAAGAGTCCAATGTTCACGACCGTAGCGCTACTATCGCTCGGCCTTGGCATCGGCGCGAACACCGCCATCTTCAGCCTCATGGACCAAGCGCTGCTGCGATCGCTGGCGGTGAAGGATCCGGGGCGGCTGGTGTTATTCAGCGCCAAAGGGCCGCGGCGGGGAATGATTAACACCAGTTACGGGGATGCTTACACGTTTTCTTGCCCGATGTACCGTGATTTTCGCGATCAAAACCCGGTTTTTAGCGGTGTTTTAGCGCGGTTTCCGATCAGTTTCAGCTCCAGTTATCACGATCAGACCGAGCGCATCTACGGTGACCTGGTCTCCGGCAACTACTTCGAGGTGCTGGGAGTGCCCGCCGTGGTGGGACGAACATTGACGCCCGATGATGACCGGACTCCCGGGGGCGCATCCCGTGGTGGTGTTGAGCTACGAATACTGGAAGCGGCGATTCGCCGGAGATCCGGGGGTGTTGAATCAAAGTATCACGCTAAATGCGCACCCGATGACGATCATCGGGATTGCGCAGCCTGGTTTCAAAGGTGTAGGAGTCGGAGAAGCACCGCAGGTGTTTGTGCCCATGATGATGCGGAATGAAATGTCGCCGGATATGAACGATTTGGAGAACCGGCGCTCCATGTGGCTGAACATTTTCGGGCGCCTGAAGCCAGGTGTTTCCCGTGAGCAGGCCGAAGTGGCTATGAACACGCTGTGGAAGCCGATTCTCGAAATGGAATCGAAGGCTATGACGGGCGCGCCGCAGCGGGTGCTAACTCAGTTCCAGGCGCGTCATCTTTCGCTGTTGTCAGGCCGCCGGGGCATTTCAGGCGGTCCGGCGCAAGCGAGCGCCGCGTTGTCGATATTGATGGCAATGGTGGGTTTACTGTTGCTTATCGCTTGCGCGAACGTTGCAAATCTGTTGATCGCCCGCGCAAGTGCGCGCCAGCGCGAGATCGGCATCCGGTTGGCGTTGGGCGCAAGCAGGCTGCGGCTGGTTCGGCAGCTATTGGTGGAGAGCTTATTGCTGGCATTAGGCGGCGGTCTGGTGGGTCTGTTGATTGCGGACTGGACCGGCGAAGCCCTGTTGGGCTTCCTGCCCGCCGATCCTTCCATGTCGGGTATCTCCAGCCAACCCGATGGTCGCGTCCTGCTATTCGCACTGGCACTTTCGGTTGCGACCGGGGTTCTGTTTGGTCTGTTTCCGGCGCTGCAGGGCACCAGGACCGAGTTGGCTTCGACGCTCAAGGACCAAGCTTCCGGGGTAGTGGGTGGCGGCCTGGCTCCCCTGCGTCTCCGGAAAGGCTTGGTGGTGACGCAAGTCGCGCTATCTTTGATGCTCTTGATCGGCGCTGGCCTGTTCGCACGCAGCCTGTACAACTTGAAGAACATCGACGCCGGCTTTCGCATCGATCACCTCATCTCGTTCTCATTGCAACCCGCGCTCAGCGGTTACAGCCAGGACCGCGCCCGGGGCTTGTTTGAACGCTTACAGGCGAACATTGCGCGGCTGCCCGGTATTCGAGCGGCGTCCATGGCGGAAGTGGCGCTGCTTTCCGGCGACAACGAGGACCGGACCATTGAAGTGGAGGGCTATCACGCCAAGGATGATGAGGACATGAACGTCTTCGAGAACGCGGTGGGCCCGGGATTCTTCGCAACCATGGGCATTCAAGTTCTGGCAGGGCGCGACTTCACAACTGGCGACCGGGCGAATGCGCCGAAGGCCGTGGTGGTGAACGAAAGATTCGCCAAATATTTCTTCCGCGACGAAAATCCAATTGGCCGGCGTATTCATTTCAGACAGGAGAAGGCCGAGAGCCTGGAGATCGTGGGTGTGATCCGCGAGGGAAAGACGGTTAGCCTGCGGGAAGAGCCACACCGTTCCATCTATGTACCGTATGCGCAAAGCCGGCTGGGCTACATGACATTCTATGTGCGGACGGCGCAAGATCCCACGGCCGCGGCCCAAATGTTGCGGAGCGAGGTGCGCCGCGAGGATCCAAAACTTCCGATCTTCAACGTGATCACCATGGACCGGCAGATTGACGAGTCGCTGTTCGCGGATCGCCTGGTGGCGGCGCTCTCGATGGGTTTCGGCGCGTTGGCGACGCTGCTCGCAGCCGTGGGCCTGTACGGAGTGATGGCTTACATGGTGGTCCGGCGCACGCGTGAAATCGGCATTCGGATGGCTCTAGGCGCAGGCCGCCGGGAGGTACTGCGATTGGTGATGAAGGAAGTAGTCGTTCTGGCGGCAGTGGGAATCGGGATCGCAGTTCTGGCTTCGCTCGCCATGGGCCGGCTCATTCAATCGCAGCTTCTGGATGTCAGCGCAAGAGATCCGTGGGTAATCGCGGCGGCTACGGTGACTCTCGCCTCCGTCGCGCTGCTGGCCGGGTTCCTGCCGGCACTGCGCGCTACGCGTGTGGATCCGTTGATTGCTTTACGCTACGAATGAAACGCCCCTAGCGGTTAATCCAGGGCCGGGCAATCCGATACTCAGGGACCGCTGTCGGAGAATCCCGATGGATGCGAACCAGCCGGCGCCGCAGCAGTCTTCGCATGGCGGTCTGAACGGCGCTTTTGGAAAGGCCGGTGCCATGGGCGATCATCTGATGGCTAAGACGCGCGCTTCGTTCCTGGCGGCCTATGGTCTGGGTCCACAAATGCAAGTACACCAGAAACGCCGAGGGAGAACGATCGTGACCGGCGAGGTCGCGCATTAGTACGTCGAGGACGTAATCATCGATCCTGACTGGCACTATAGTAGTAATCACTATAGCAAATACAATGAGATTGTAAATCCAGGGGAAGTAGCTTAGGCTGATTTCATGATTAAATCCGTCAGCGTAGTCAGCATACCGGTTCGCGACCAAAGCAAGGCCCTGGAGTTCTATACCAAGAAGCTAGGATTCCAGATCCTGACTGACCAGCCTTTCGGAGCTCAGCGCTGGATCGAGCTGTGCGTCCCGGGCGGGGAAACGAAGGTTGCGCTGTTTACGGCGCCGGGTCAGGAAAGCCGGATCGGAACGTTTTCAAACATCGGCTTTATCACCGACGATATGGAGAAGACCTACCAGACGCTGGCCGGACGTGGTGTTGAATTTCAGCAGCCACCCAAGAAAGAGCCGTGGGGCACTTCGGCGGTCTTCAAAGACCTGGATGGCAACACATTCGCCTTGTCGTCAAAGTGAGGAAGTCATTTCGCGAAGGCCTCGAGAAACAGTTTGCGCCACGCTACTCCATCGGCGTCCAGCGCGACACGCGCGTTCGGCCGACCAGGAGTCTGAACCGTACGCCCTTCTTCAGGCGGGTCCTGCTGGATGTCGATGTGTAGATTGGTAGTCTTGACCACGGCTGGATGGAGTAGCGCAACTGCTGCAAGCGGGTCCCAGGCGTAGAAGATACCAGCCTGGACGGAGGCTCGATCGGCGTCGAGCACCTGGGCCACCACCCGCCCGAGCGGCGTGCGCGCACCAGACTGGAAACTGGCCAGAAACGCGAGATCGACCGGGACTTTATTGGTGGCATCCAAGGGAATCAGACGGATCGGAACACCAGACCGAAAGACGATACGCGCGGCCAGCGGATCGACGAAGATGTTCCATTCGGCGGTAGTGTTGCTGGTTTTAAGCGCACCTCCGTCGCCGAGATTGCCGGGAACGTGGAGCGCTCCGCCCATGATGACCAGCTCCTCAATAGCCGCAGCTATGGAGGGCTCGCGTTTCAGCGCTTCAGCAAGATTGGTCATTGGACCGAGTGCGAGAATCCGCACCGGGCGAGCTTTGTCTCGGAGCCGCCCTATCAAATAGTCCGCGGCGCGCTTCGATTCCGGCTGCCGCGAAAGCGCAGGAAGCGTGACGCCTGGAAGGTCATCGGAAGTCTTGCGCCAGTCGGCCGGAAATTCCGCTTTACCTTGAAGCGGCGTGTCGCGACCGGCGAAGACCGGAATATCCTTGCGACCGGCCAGCTCAAGCAGGCGACTGATGTTCTTCGCTCCCGCAGCAGGATGCGCCAGACCGTTCACCACCGTAATCGCGTCGATACGGACGCTGGGTTGGGAAGCGAGGAAAGAGATAGCCATTAGGTCATCGGTGCCCGCATCAGTATCGATGATGATGGGATGCTGAGCTTGAGCCGCAAAAGCAAGGCATAGCGGAAGCACGAGTCGGAATTGACCCATCAGAACGTCAGAATAGCAGAGACGCTTTCAGGTGGTCTTGGAGGTCAGGGCTTTCGGATAAACCATCACGCCGCTCTCGGAGGCACGGAAGATCTTGTACAGGATCTCGTTGGAGGCCAGTTGCGCTTCCAGGTAATCGACGCCTTCGGCACTGATGATAAAGCTGCTGCGATCGTCCTGGACAACGAAGCGCTTGGAACGGAGATACCAGAGCGCGAAAAGCAGGCGCTCACGCGGAAACGCCATGATGTTCTCCATGTCTAACAGGGAGAGCGCGGCATAGTCCGGGTTCGCGCGGCGCTTGCTGTACAGAAGGCACAGCACTCCCATGCGGATCTTGGCTTCGGAATCGATGCCGTCGGCAAATTCCTTACCCAAAAAGATAGGGAGCGGACCTGCCGGAGTTACCTGGAATTGTTTGTCATATGCTGCACGCTTAGCGGGGTCGTGCAAGGTTTGATAAGCGTCACTGAGCACCCGGAACTTTTCTGCATCGCCGGTGGCTTGGTTGTCGGGATGAAAGCGCGCGGCCAAGATGCGATAAACCCGGTCGATGGTCTCGACCTCGGCGTGGGGGTTAATCTGTAACAGGTCGTAATAATTGACGGCTGGCTGGAGCGGCATCCTGCGTACTTATCGGCAGACTGGGCCGAATCGCATTATGGTACTAAGCTAATTGCGGTAAGGCCTGCTCGAGCGCCTCGACAAAGAAGTATTCTCCCCACATGACCGATTCATCAACGCCCAATTCTTTGTGCAGATGGTAAACGCCGCCTTTCAGAATGCCCTCCCATTTCTTATCTTTCTTGGCGAGGTGCTTCTCACACAGAGTGCGGAGGATGAGAATCGCGGTCGACCAATAGAAGTGACCCTTCACCGGATCGTGCAGGAGCCGGCACAATCTGAGCAGACCTGACGCGGCAATGGCCGCCGAGGAGGTGTCGAGCAGCTTGCGGCTTTCCGGAGGAGCATTGAAATCCCAGGGCGGGACGCCGTCGCTGTTGGAGTGGGTGACGTAGTAATCGGCGCAGGATTCAGCCGTCTCCAAAAACCGTGGATCGCGACTGTATTCGTAGACATTGCCGAATCCATAGAGGGCCCATGCCAGGCCGCGCGACCAACAGGAATCGCCACGATAGCCTTGGTGGGTGGCCTGGCGGAGGAACTCGCCGGTCTGGAGATCGAAGATGCCTTCGTGGGCGGTCGAGCCGTCACCGCGGACCAGGACGCGCCGGGTGGTGAGGCAATGGCGCAGGGCGATGTCGCGCAATCGCCGGTCGGACGTTTCGCGGGCGGCAAAGAAGATGATTCCGACGTTCATCATGATGTCGATAAACAGAGAATTCTCCGCCACAAACGATCGCAGGTATTGCCCATTTTCCTGAAAGCGCATGGCCTGCGTGCGGCCAGCCTCGACGACCACATTTTTCAGCTTGGGATCATGGGTGGCCTGATACCAGCGATAGTAGGTGGGCATAAAGAGGAAGCCGAGGTCGTGGACTTCTCGGTCGTGCTTGCGCTCCTCGATCGCGGCACTGTAGCGCGAAGCCTGCTCCAACCAATACTTACTGTCATCGCCATTGTGCGCGGGCCGCTTTTGAAAGAGCCACATCATGCCGGGCAGAAAGCCTTCGCACCAGTTGGTCCACATGGGACCTTCGTGCTTCCAGCGCCCGTTGCTGGTGTACATGGGATAGAAATCGGGGTGGCTCTCGATGAGCTTGCGAACCTGCTGGCGGGCAAAGCGAAAGGCCTCGCCGAACAGTTCGCGGTCGCTTTCCAGGAGGAATTGGATCATCGGTATCCGCTAAACCAGAGTCTTGGGCGGCGGAAGCTCACGGGCCGGGCAGTTCGATTCGAAACCTTGGGCCTTGTGATTTCCATCACAGAACGGTTTATTTTGCGAGAGACCGCAGCGGCATAGCGAGATTACCTTTCGGCCCGCGAGGCCGTATTCTTTTCCTTCGGGATCGTGGATCGTAAAATCCCCTTCGATCCGGATTGGTCCGTTATTATTCACTGTGACTTTGGTGGATGCCATCACAGCGATGGTATCAAACCCGGCGGCCGTTGCCGCTGAATCGCCCGTACACCGGAGATTACTGGTCGCGCAGCGCCGTCAGGGGATCGATATGGGTCAAACGGCGTGACGGCAGATAACAGGAGAGCATGGCCAACGTCGCCAGCAGCAGCGGCGCGCCAATGAGCAGCAGCGGATCCTGAACCTTCGAGCCGATTACGTCCGCCAACTCACTGGAAAAAGACGAGAGAGCGCGTGAAATCAGCAAGGCGCCTGCGAATCCGAAGATCGATCCAATCGTCACCAAAATGACGCCTTCCCGCATCACCAAGCGTGTTACCTGGCTGCTTTGCGCGCCCAGGGCCATTCGAATCCCGATCTCTTTGCGCCGTCGCGCGACGGCGTAGGCAGTGACGCCGGCCAGGCCAATGAAAGCCAGGATCATTCCAAAAATACCGATGCCCAGGTAAATCGTGGCGCTCAACTGGACCATCGAATTGAACTGGTCCAACCGCTCGTCTATGGTGCCGACATTGAACACGGTGAGGTAGGGATCGAGCGCTGCAATGGCGCCGCGCACGTCGGCAATCGTGTCCAGGCCCGGGCTTCCACGAACGATGAGCGTGACACCCTGCTGTGCCGGGCCGACGTGTGTAGACCCGGTTGTGATGGGAACGAATACGGTAGGAGCGGGTTTCGACATCATGAATCCGGACTTGATGTCGGGAACAACGCCGATGACGGTATAGCTGTGTTGATCGTCACGAATGGTCCGGTCCAGGGGTCCGTCGCCACCGAAGAACTCGCGGGCCGCGGTTTGATTCACCAACGCGGGTATCGCGCCCGAGGCCGGCTGTTGATCGACGTCCGTAAACTCGCGGCCACGCACCGGAGCGATTCCAAGGGTCGCGAAGTATCTGATACCGATGCGCTGCCGAACCCCGTTCCGCAAAACCTCACCGCGCGGGCCAGGAGCGGAAAAAGGGATTTTGGGCAGGGCCACCAACTCGCCGAAGGGGGCGGCCTCCGCAAGCGTTACCGCACGCACCGCGGGGCGCCGGGACAAACGTTCCGGGAGGTCCTGATATAGAGCTGCGATCTGACTCTCGGAGCGGCCGTCGTGGATAGGATCGAGTTGAAAAAGTGCCAGGTTGGAAGTGTCGAAGCCCGGATCCACGCGCGCTGTTTTTCCGAAACCAAGCACGATGAAGCCAGTGATCAACAGCAGAGCCAACGAACCCGCCACTTGATAGGCCACCAATAGATTCCGCAATCCGAAACGACGGTAGCCGCGGAGCGGCGTGACGGAACCTTCCTTCAAGGTCGTGGATACATCGGTGCGCGTGATGTGAAGCGCGGGCGCCAAACCAAATGCGATACCGGCCAGGACGGCGACCGCCAGCGCCAGCATCAGAACGGTGAGGTCCGGCCGGAAACTGGTATCCAGAGGCATTGGCACAGGGAGTTTTCTCGCCCAGACGACGCTCGCGAGCCAATAGGAGAACACGAATCCCGCGACGCCGCCTGCCAGGGACAAAATCACGCTTTCCGTCAGGAGCTGCCGCAGCAAACGGAACCGTCCAGCCCCAATCGAGAGCCGTATAGCGATCTCCTTGCGACGCTCATGGCTGCGCGCCAGAAGCAAATTTGCCAAATTGGTGCAAGCCAGTGAGAGTATCAGGCCCATCAGGACGCTTATAAAAGTGAAGACCACGACTCGCTCGGCCGGCGGCACGGGCACATAGCCGTTGATGGACAGCAGATGCACATGCCGATCATTACGCTTGCCATTGGGGCGGGGCTTCTCGTCATCCAGACGCCGGGTGACGACGTCAAGGAATGCTTCCACTGCCGGCGGCTTTACGCCGCGGGCCAAACGCATGACTACGTGATAGAAGCCGACATCCCGCTGCTGAAGGGCGTCACCGGCCAGTTCGGGAGCAATGAAGGAGCCGGACGTAACCGGCACGAACAGGTCGGCACGAGTCATTGGCCATATTCCAAAGAAATCGCTGGGAGCGACTCCCAAGATGGTCGCCGGCTGGCCGTTAACGCGCAGCGTACCGCCGATGGCATCGGGATTTGAGTGCAAATGCGTTTGCCAGAAACGCTCGCTTACAACTACTACCGGGGCGGTCCCGGTCTTTTCGGCATCTGCCCGGAAGAGACGGCCTAGCATGGGCCGCATGCCTAAGACTGAGAAGTACTCGGGTGAAACCAAATCGCCAAAAATGCGCTCGGACTTCGATGCTTTCGAACCCTCGGCGGCGACGCTAAAGGGCACCGGGCTGGTGAAGGCTGCAACCGACAATCCGGGCTGGTCGCGATAACGTTCGAAATAGGGAAAGGGTACCAGCGTATCCAGCGCCCGGAGCCCGGCGGGATTGCTCACGCCCGCAGGTGGATGAAATAAAACAGCCTTGAACTCGCTGAAGAACAGGCTGCACACGCCGATGGCGAGGCCTAGGGAGATTACACCTACGGCCGTGAATCCTGGAGATTTGACGAGCATACGGATGGCGTATCTAACGTCGCCGCGAAGCTCGGACAAATATTCAGCGGGCAGACGCACGGCAATATCGATGAGCAGGCGCAGCAGCCCGCGGGCACCGTGGCGGCGCCAAATCTCGGGAGCCGCATCTTCACCCAGCTGCTCCAGATCTTCGCCGTACAGCACTTGGAACTCATGTGGAAAGGATCGCGCGAGGGCGCGATAGAGCCGCAAGCAAAGCTCGACCGGGGTGCTCATTCGTAGGCCTCCTGCTGACGCTTGATCTGCCTGCGTTTGGCGCGCATCACGTTGACCAGCTCTTCCAAGCGCTGACTCTCCAGATCCAAGACGCTGCGGCCGAGACCGGTCAGTTTGTAGTAGCGGCGACGCGCGTCGTCCAGCTCAGCCGCCGGCCGCTCGTCGGACTCCTGAATGAGCCCGGCGTCGATCAGGCGCGCGAGCGTGCCATACAGAGTTGCAGGCCACAGGCGGACCTTGCCGCCGGTACGGTCCAGCACCTCCTGCATGATGCCGTAGCCGTGCTGGTCTTCGGCCGCCAGGGAAAGCAGGATATGAAACCAATTGGTCTTGAGCGGTAGAAACGCCTGGGGGTCTGGTTTAGCCATCAGTTAATATATATATCATTTTATATATATAGTCAAGCGTTAAAACGTCGGAGCCAGGATACTGAGCGGCTGCCTGAACGCGGCGAATTCCAGAGGTCAGAGGAGGCGATAATCAAAGACGAAACAAAGGAGGGAGATTGAAGCTCATCTTTTCGATCCTGGCATTGAGTCTAGCGGCCTCGGAAGCTACATACGCCGAAGATAAAGATAATGAAGTTCGAACGATTATACAGAGTTCTACAAGAGCTTCAATGAAGGGTTCACCGGTCCCGCGGACTACGCGACGGAAGACTGGAACCACATCAATCCGAACGGCGGACGCAATCAGGGCCGCGATGCGACCTTGAAAAGGCTGCGCGAGGTGCACCAAACGTTTCTAAAAGGCGCCAAAGAGAGCATTGAGAGTATGGACGTCCGATTTGCGTCAGATGGCGTGGCGGTGGGAACCGTGATCAGCGTCTCGAGTCCTTTCGTGTCGCCCGACGGAACGAAGCATGATGTTCAGCACGGCATTCGAACTTTTGTCGTCGTGAAACGCGAGGATCGCTGGCTAATTATGCAAGATCACAACACAACGGTCACCGCAACTCCGCGCTAGCGGCTGGATGCTTGATTGACCTGAAACTTCTCAGGTTTGTTGTTCGGAGAGCACGCAGATGTCGGGAAGATTGCGATAGTCTTCGGCGAAGTCGAGGCCATAGCCGACCACGAACTCATCCGGAATTTTAAAACCGACGTACGCGACGTCCACCGGACGGAGCCGCCGCTCCGGTTTATCGAGCAGAGTGGCGATGTTCAGCGATTTGGGACGGCGCTGCTTCAATACGTTCATCAAGTACGTGAGCGTCACGCCGCTGTCAACGATGTCCTCCACGATCAGCACGTGATGACCTTCGATGGAGACATCCAGATCCTTGGTTACCTTGACCTGGCCGGATGTGGTTTTGCCCCGTCCATAGCTCGAAATGCCAATGAACTCGACGCGTGAGGGAGTGCTGATGGCGCGGGAGAGATCGGCCAGGAACATGAACGCGCCTTTGAGAATGGCAATGAGGTAAATCGGCCCGTCGGGAAAGTCAGTGCTGATCTGCCGGCCCATCTCGCGCACGCGGCTGTCGATCATTTCAGCCGTGAGGAAGACGCGCGGGACTAATGCCATCGCCTAATCAGCAGCGGTGCTATGCAGGCGAGTACTTCCAGGACCAATATGAATGTGCGCCGCGGTGGCTTTGCCGGGAATGGCGCGCGTGAACGCATAGTAGGGGATCTTGCGGGCCTTCAGGTAGCCGCGCAACCAGATACCCTCGGGAGCATTTGGACTCACCGCCACATCGACGCGGCCGCGATGATCAAAACCCAGCGTGCGGTGCAAATGCGTCTCGCCCTTCGGCGCTGATAGGAAGGGGATGTTCGAATTTCTGCGCGAATGCCAAGGCGAGAGGCTTCAAATCTTTGGATTCCCGAAACAAGCCGTCGCCTTCGTAATGCTCTACCCCGGGGTTGAACGCGTCTGTGAAAGCGGCGTTAGTAGCCTCATGAATTTCGGCGGCGGTTTTTTCATACTTTGCCAAGGCGGCCATCTCGCCCATCAGGCTGGCGCGAGAATGCGCGAGGTTCAGGTTGGTCTGCCGAATGGTGAGTTCTTCCTGAACCGGAGTCAGAGACGACAGCGGCGTGATACCATTCGCGACCAGCTTCCTGGCTTGCTCGACCTTGATTTGCTGGCGCTCCAGGCGACGCTGGGCCGCGGCTACCATATCGTCAATCAATTGATCATTGACGTGGTCGACCGGGAGGTCGCCATAAAGAGTTCGCTCCAGGATGGCCTCGTCCTTGGCATCCTCCAGATTCTGCTGGGCTTCCTCAAGGCGGACGCGCGGGAGAGCGCCGGTCTGGACTAAATCAGTGATCCTTTGAAGTTCCTGGTTCGCAAGTTCAATTTGTTTGTTTGCAATTGTTTCAGAGGAATCTGCGGGAGTTTGGCCGAAAATTGCCAGGGCACCAACGGACAAAAACAGGGCCACGAATTGTCGCATTGGTGTTTTCAGTGTACCATACGAATAGGGAGATTTACGTAGCTATCCGACAGCAAAGTACTACCGCCGTTCAGCCCATTGCGTCACCGCACAGCACCCCCCCATGGCTCACCGCAGTCCGAGCCGCCGAATCGAAAAAAGCGATCGACATCCGAGTGCTCGACCTGCGCGAGGTCACGTCGTTTGCAGATTTCTTCGTGGTCTGCAGCGGGGGGAATCCGAAGCAAATTCAAACCATTTGCGAGGAGATCGGCTCGCAACTTTCCGCGCGAGGCGAATATCCGGTCAGCGTGGAAGGCTACGACAACGCTGAGTGGGTGCTGGCCGATTACGGCGACTATCTGATCCACGTTTTCTCAGCGAAGGCGCGGACGTACTACGACCTGGAGCGGTTGTGGCGGCACGCAAAAGTGGTGGCGATTCCGGAAGCGTCGTAGTCAACGGCAGGCGGCGTTAAAGCTGCCTTAACAGTGGACATGCTGCCAGCGATCTTCTTCGGCCACGGCAACCCTATGAATGCGGTGTGGAACAACCGTTATACCGACGCTTGGCGGCGGATCGGAGAACAGATTCGGCGGCCCAAAGCGATCCTGTCCATCTCGGCGCATTGGTTTGTTCCCGGGACCGGCGTCACCATAACGACAGCTCCGAAGACAATTCACGACTTTGGAGGATTTCCGCGCGAGCTTTATCAAGTGCAGTATCCCGCTCCGGGGGATCCCGATCTGGCGCGCCGGGTACAAAGGTTACTGGCGCCTCTCCCAGTCGCGCTCGATGAATCCTGGGGACTCGATCATGGGACGTGGTCCGTGCTGCGGCATGTTTATCCGGATGCCGACATACCGGTGGTGCAGCTCAGCATTGACGAAAGCCGGCCCGCATTGTTCCATTTCGAAATCGGGAAAAAGCTTGCGCCGCTGCGGGGTGAAAATATTTTGATCGTGGGCAGCGGGAATCTCATCCACAATCTGCACGCATACGCGTGGGGACGCCACATGCCGGATCCATACGACTGGGCTGTTCGTTTCGAAGAGGCGGCACGCGAGATGATGCTGGCCGGGGAAAACCAGCCGCTGATCTATTACGAAAAGCTGGGCCGCGATGCGATGCTTTCGATTCCGACGCCGGATCATTACCTGCCGCTGCTATACGTGCTGGCAACACGGCAGGCCGGCGATAAGATTGCTTTTCCGGTGGAAGGCGTGGATGGCGGATCGATATCGATGCTTTCCGCGCAGGTCGGGTAACTCAGAACTGGAAATAGACGAAAGGCACGGCCGCCTCGGTGTAGCCGAGTAATTCGACACTCAACAACAGCAGTGCGCAGACTGCGCCATAAGCCCAGGCAGGCCCGATCGCGACTCTTTCGAACCACGCCAGTTTTTCCTCGAGCAGCGCCAGCAGCAGTGTGATGAGAGCGAGGTCAATTTGCCAGCGCATCAGGAACATCGAGCCTTTGCGGCCGGCAAACATCTGCCCCAGTACATAGATGCTGTCGTGAAAATTGACGGCCCGGAAGAAGACCCAGCCGATCATTACCAACGCAAGTGTGAGTATTGCGCGGATCGGATAGAGGAGGGTCCAGCGATCCTGTTCCGGAGCGCGCTTCAGGCCGAACATTCGCTCGACACTGAGGAGGGCGCCATGATAGCCGCCCCATGCCACGAAGTTCCAGCTAGCGCCGTGCCACAGGCCGCCCAGCAGCATCGTCAGCATCAGATTGCGGTAAGTCATCCAGCGGCCGTGGCGATTTCCACCCAGCGGAATGTAGAGATAATCGCGCAGCCAGCGGGATAGAGACATATGCCAGCGATGCCAGAAGCCAGTGATACTGGAGGCCAGATAAGGGCGGCGGAAGTTGACGGGAAAGTGAAAGCCGAGCAGCAGCGCCATGCCGATGGCCATATCGGTGTAGCCGGAGAAATCGAAATAGATCTGGATGCCGAAGGCGGCTACTCCGGACCACGCGGTCAGAAGGCCGGGATGTCCGGCGACATCTTTGAAGTAATTGTTGGCGACCTGGGCAAACTGGTCGGCCATGACCATCTTCTTGGCGAGTCCTAGGATGACTAGCAGCAACCCGCGCAGGACTTCGGCGGAGTTGGGCGCTTGCCAGTGGTAGAGATCGGTGAAGAATTCGCGTGCACGGACGATCGGGCCGGCCACCAACTGCGGGAAGAAGGAAATGAAGAGGGCATAATCGATCAGATTGACGATCGGCTTCTGCTCCTGGCGATAAACATCGATGACATAGGACATGCTCTGGAAGGTGTGAAAGCTGATGCCCAGGGGCAAGATGATGCTGAGTGCGAAGGAATTTTCCGGCTTCCCGAACAGATGCGCGATATTGGCGGAAAAGAAATTGTAGTACTTGAAGAAGCCGAGAAGGCCCAGATTCGCGGAGAGACTCACAATCAGCGCTATCTTTCGGGAGCGAGGCGAGTCGGTTCGCGCGATCCAGCGGGCCGCCGTGTAATCGATCGCGGTCAAGGCAAGCAATAGCAGGATGAACTTCGGAATCCAGCTCATGTAGAAGAAATAGCTGGCGGCCAGCAGAATGATTCGTCTCCAGGAGCGCGGCGAGGCATAAAACGCGAGCAGGACGACGGCCAGGAACGCAAAAAACTGGGGGGTGTTGAACAGCATCGCCGGCTCAGGACTTGGGCGGCCCAAGCACACGTCGTACTTCGGTGGCCAGGATCCGGGAGAACCGGTTCAAGCCATCGGCATTCAGGTGCATTGGATCGGCGAACAAGTCGGCGCGCTCGAGCGGGTCGAAGAGGTGCTCATCCAGTACGACCACATCCGGCACGGAGGCAATGCGGCGGATAGCGCTGTCCAGCTTGGGCGGACGTTCAGGCGGCGGTAGGGGGGCGCGGGGCACGCGCAGGAAGATGAGCTTGGTACCCGAACCGCGGTAGTGCTCAATGATCCGGCCGTACCAGCGGTAGAGATAGCGGGAGAGCTGGCCTGCATCCGGGGGTCTGGCCTTAAACAAGACATCCTGGACGAGTTGCCTTTGTTCGGAAGTAAAACTGGCCGGGAAATGAGCGACGTTATGTTCCCAATCGACCTGCAAACCGGCGACGTTATGTTCCGGCCCTACGTACGAATAAAACCACTCGGTCGAATACTGGTTACTTAGACGGACCTTGTTGACGCGAGCTTTGACGGAAGCCAAAAAGTCGAGAAAGTCACGCTTGTAGACATAGCCCTTGAAGAGAATGTCGCCGACGGCCGCCCATTTGCGTTGGTAGCCGTCGAAGGAGCTTGGATAATCGACGAGGTCGCTGAGTTTGAGGCGGGCGATGAGGTAGCGGGTATCGAGATCGCGGTCGTTGGGGTCCTCATAGCTATCCGGCTCGTTGAAGTCGTCCGTGGGAATAATGATGGCCGAGTAGCGGCGGGCAGTGGGGTCGAGGTCGCGGAGTTCGTAATACCAGCAGCGCGGCGTAGTGCCTCCCAGACCGACGCTGGCGAAGCGGTAACCGGTGGAGGGGTTCATTTCGTTGGCAATGCGCGGCAGCAGAGCCATGCGCGAATGGCCGACCGCGAGCACCTGATTGCGATCCGGCTTGGGCCGCTTAATCTCGTTGTTCAACTGCGTTTCCATGGCGCCGGCGGTGGAATCGGGCTCGAGCATGGATGGATAAAGACGAGTGTGAAAGAGGATGCCCTCGAAGGCCGCGAAGAAGACTAGGGTGGCGAGGATCCGGGGAACGACTTTGATCGAGTGCGCCGCCAACGAACCAATATAGCGTCCGGGCGCGGCCAGCGGGAGCGCCGGTTGACATCCCATCCCCGCAAGCTTTAGGCTTCCAACATGCGCAATCGATGGCTGCGTCGTGGACTGTCTGGACTTTTCATGGCGGCTTTGTGCCTGCCGGCCGCTCTTGCGAAGAACAAGGAGAAGACACCGGTGCTCAAAGATGAATACGTTCAAGTGAGCGGCTTACGAATGCACTGCGTGACCGCGGGTAAAGGCCCGCTGATCCTTTTTCTGCATGGATTCCCGGAATTCTGGTACGAGTGGAAGAATCAGCTTACTGAATTCGGCAAGGATCATCTGGCGGTGGCCCCGGATATGCGCGGCTACAACCTTTCCGACAAGCCCGACAGCGAGGAGCAATACCGGATGAGCTATCTGGTGGATGATGTGCTCTCGCTGGCGGATCATTTTTCCAAGGGCAAGAAGTTCGTGCTGGTAGCTCACGATTGGGGCGGCGCGGTGGCGTGGTCGTTCGCTATCGCGCATCCTGAGCGCCTGAGCAAACTGGTGATCGTGAATGCGCCGCACCCGGGTGTATTCGGACGTTTGCTAGCCTCTGACCCTAAACAACAGCAGGCCAGCCAGTACATGCTGATGTTCCGCAGTCCGCAGGCCGAGCAGACGCTTTCAGCGAATAACTATACGCCGCTGGTCAATGCGGTGCTGGGACCGGGACTGCAGAACGGGGTTTTCACCGAAGACGATAAGCAAGCCTACATCAAAGCGTGGTCGCAACCGGGGGCGCTAACCGGAGGCTTGAACTACTATCGCGCTAACCGTGTTGGGCCGCCTCCGCCGGGACAAGCGGCTGGAGGGAAGGAGCCTTCGCCGAGTTTTGGCGCGGATCCAGCAGCGCTCATTGTGAAAGTTCCAACTCTAGTGATCTGGGGAGAAAAGGATACAGCGCTGCTCACCGGCAATCTGGATGGACTGGATCAATTCGTCCCGCAGGTGACCATCAAGCGCATCCCGGAAGGCACGCATTGGGTGATTCACGAGAAGGCCGCCGAAGTGAACGGCTACATCCGGGAATTCATCCGCTGAGCCGGGCCGAAGCGCCATTCTTTGAAACCAGCGGCTCGAGAATTCCGGTGATTTCCTCGAAAATGTAGCTGGGCGAGCGATCGCCGCGGATCTGGTAATAATTCCGGTCTTGATAATGCGCGAGTACCGGGCGCGTGAGCTCATCGTAGGTGCGAAGCCGGTCTTTCACGACATCTTCCTGATCGTCTTTGCGGGTAGCCAGTTTGGTGCCGTCATCGTCGCAAATTTCGGGTGTTTTGGGCGGCTGATGAAGCAGGTTGTAGATTCTTCCACACTTGGGACACTGCCGGCGGGAGGTTAACCGGCCAATCAGAGCATCCAACGGAACGTCGAGATGCAGGATGATGGGTTTCGGCAAGCTGCGCTCGGCGACTAAAGTATCGAAATACTCGGCCTGCTGCACCGTGCGCGGGTAGCCATCCAGAAGGAATCCGTTCTGGCAGTCGGGCTGAGCGACCCGCCGGGCGAGCATTTTATTGACGAGATCGTCGCCTACCAATCCCCCACTGGCCATGATGGAACGCGCGGCATTGCCAAGCTCCGAGCCGGTCTGAATCTCCGCGCGCAACATGTCGCCGGTCGAAATCGCCGGAATCCCCAACCAGTTAGTGATCAACCGCGACTGCGTCCCTTTGCCGCTGCCTGGCGGTCCAAAGAGCAGAAGGACCACGCTACTTTCCCCTCATGAAGATACGGAAACCCCTTGTTAAGATACTGGAACACAGGAAAAGGGTCAAGCTGTTAGAATCAGCAAGACTCCTAATGATGAGACTAGTACTATTTTGCATTATTTGCGCCGGCTCAGCGATGCAGGCCCAATCGGCCAGAACGACGCCAAACACCTTCGATAGAGGAGGCCAGTCAAGTCATACGCTATGAAGACATTCATTCTGTCGGCCATCTTTATCGTCAATTCCGGGTGCTTCGCCGAGAACTTTGAATTAAAGGCGACGCCTCAGACGGTGGTTTGGGGCTATTATTCCGCGGCGGCGAAGCCCGTTTTGCGCATACACTCCGGCGACACGGTGAGAATCGAGACCATGTCTACCGGAAGCCCGGCGCAGTTCGAGGCGGCCGGCGTGCCACCTAATCAGATTTCAGAAGCTTTTCGAAATATCTACAAGGAAGTCACCGACCGGGGGCCGGGCCGTCACATTCTTACCGGACCGGTTTATGTGGAAGGGGCCGAGGCCGGAGACGTGCTGGAGGTGCGGATTCGAAAGATCGAACTGGCATCGCCGTTTGCGTACAACGGATTTCGACCAGGCTTCGGATTTTTGCAGGACGATTTTCCCTATGAACGGATCAAGATCATTCCGCTCGACCGCACTCGTATGACGGCGCGCTTCAGCGATTCCATCGAGATTCCGGTCAAGCCGTTCTTCGGCAGCATGGGTGTGGCGCCGCCTGAGATTACCGGCCGGATCAACAGCGCCCCTCCGTGGGTCCACGCCGGTAACATCGATAATCGCGAACTGGTGGAAGGCACGACTCTTTATATTCCCGTGCATTCCAAAGGCGCGCTATTCGAGGTGGGCGACGGGCACGCCGGGCAAGGCAACGGCGAGGTGGACATCACGGCCATGGAGACGCAGCTCACCGGTACGTTTGAGTTTGTGGTTCGCAAAGACATGCGGCTGAAGTGGCCGCGCGCTGAGACGCCAGGGTACTACATCAGCATGGGCTTCCACGAAGACCTGACCGAGGCGACCCGAATCGCGATCCACGAGACCATCGATTTCCTGGTGAATGAGAAGCATCTGAGCCGGGACGAAGCGTACATGCTGGCGAGTGTCGCCGTGGATTTTTGCGTGACGCAACTCGTGGACGGGAACAAGGGCGTACATGCCATGATCCCCAAGAGTATTTTCGCGCGAAGTCAGCGCTGATGCGCCCCGGCCAGTACTTTTCGCGCCGTCTCAACGCCGCAGACCGGTAGCGTGGCATCGGTCAACAGGCCGATCTGCTTCAAGACCGACGCCTGGTCCCAATAAATGTGCTCGTGCGCAAGCTTGCCATCGCGAAAGTGGACAATCGCGACCAGCGGTATTTCGACACGCTTGTTGGTGGGCGCAATCCCGGGGAGCATCCAGGGCATTTCCATGGTGTGCGTGAAGGAAAAGACCATCTCATCGACGAGTTGATCTTTACCAACTGTGCGGGACACCGGCGTTAGCGTGGTGTCGGGCGGCATCTTCGGAATGAAGTCCGAGGAATAGAACCGTCCCAGGGCAGCTTTGCCATAGGCCCCGGTCATCACCGGAATGTGGTTCACGTAGGCGTCCTCGACCATTGTGTCGAGTGTGGCCTGCGTGTCGCGAGTCCCAAACTCATGCCTTGTATGCTCTTCCCACAGGGCGCTCAGATCCAGATTGTCCATGAGGCCCATGGTACTCCGCTATCAGTGATTACGGCGCGGAATCCGCGCGACCTACTGGCGCGTCACTGTGCCCGTTACCTTGTACACAATAGGTGGCTCGCCGTTCAAATTGCCGTTGGTGCCGACTTGATAGGTGCCCGTGATGGTATTGTTCCCGGTTCCGGTAAATTGCATGTTCACCCACTTTACCTCCACATTCGGAAAACCGGCAATGTTCCCGGAGGCAAGAATGGTAGCGTTCCAAGCGCCGGTAGAGGAATCGTAAGTGCCAGTGCCGTTCGGAATCGCCGCACGGTCCCCAGTGATGGTGATGACCTGAGTTGCAGCAGCGGGGGCATTGCCGGCATCGCTTTGATTGCCGCCCCCCGTTGGCGACGAAGTGGTGAAATGCACGGTCGCCATTTGGCCGCCGAGATTTACAAACGGATCGCTGAAGTCGGTGTCGGTGATGACTGTGAAGGTGATCAACAGCGTTCCCGAGGTCGGAAATAAAGTCACCGGCGACGTACAGTTCAGGATGGCTTGATGGAGTCCGGACTGCGGATGAACGTACTCAGCAGTCTTAAGCGTATTGTGGAACGGGAACAAGTGATCGTCATCCCAGGGCATGAGCGTCACTTTGATTTGGCTCGCATCGCAGACACGCGTGTAAGTAACTCCGTCGCCGTTATTCTGATCGAAGGCGGTAAAGACCACATCTTGATCGGCATCCATATTTGTGTTGGCATTGGCAGCATCCGAACCAGCACCCACCTGGAACGGCGCGATGCAACCGGAAGGACAGGCAGTCTTATCGTCCTTATCCCAGAAGTCGTGGACCGGAGAGGTACCCAGAGGGACATCCCCGTCGGAAGCGCCCTTGGCTGACAGTGTCACTGTCGTTCCCAGCGGCACGGTAATCGTATCCATTGGATTGGCGCACGCGCCCCCGCCTGTTTGAGTCGGATTGACGACGGTTCCGTCCGCCAGTTTGACCGGAAGGATATGATTATCCGCGACGGGGTGATAGTAACGGTCGAGTACTTTTCTCCAGCCCGTGTCGTTCGGAAAAAGGAAGCCGGGGGATTGCGGCAGAGGCCAGACGATGGAAAGTCCATTTCCCGGCAGGTCGAAATCGACGCCCGTCTCCGGATCGCGGGACTTCAGAGGCAATTGATCGGCATTGACTCCATAGTGAGCAAATGGCGTGGTCCCATCGAAGGTTCGGGTGTATGGCAAATCGTAGGGCTGGTTGAAAAAATCAGCATTATAAAAGAATCCCGACGTTAATCCCATGGCGTTTTTGGGCAGCAACCCATCGCCGCCCAGTGCAATGTTGATCATCCGCCGCATAGGGAAATAGATGTGGAGTCCATGGGCATTGGGATGGTTAGCGCCGTGTGATTCCAGCACTACGACGCGGTTGGCGAGGATGTCCAGAATGCTCGAAACGGGGGCCAAGAGACAGTTTGGAATGCCGGAACTCTGCATTCGTTTCGCAAAGTCGTAGAGATCAATGAAGTTCAAGTCGGTGAACTTTTCGGCCGCAATGACTTGGTTCTTGGTGAGAACCTGGACATTGTCGGAAGGATCATCGCGACCCTGAAAGAGACTCATACCGGGAGCCAGCAGATCGGACCAGGCGCGAATATTCACGCTCAGGTCGTTGACCTTGGTCAGATCGGTCACCGACACGGTGTAAGTTTGTTGGATAGCGGCGTAAGGGCTGCCGCTGGTGCCGGCGACGTACTGATTGAAAATATCGGCAATCGACTCGCGCGCACCCCAATTGGGATTAGCCGCCAAGTCTTGCGCCAGGCTCTCATAAGGAAAATCGGTGGCCCAGGTAACTTCTTCCGACGCCAGCATGAAATTCGCATAGGGCTTCAACTGGTGGGCGACCTCGATGCCTGCCATTAAACAAGCATCGAAAACTATCCAATCGAAATTCTGCCCGGTCAATGCTGTAGACAACTCGCCCATGAACAGCGAGTCCTCCTTCTGGCGCGTGCCTTGAGGAAAAGTATCATCCGGCCCGAAACCCTTCCATCCGCCGCCATGGCTGCTCAACAGCAGGCCATAATGATCGGCTGGAAAATTCTGCTTGCCCCACGCGATGAAACCGCTAAGTTCGTTGGGATCGCCCATGTCTCTTTCGCCGATGTCTGTAAGCCCGGGATTGATCAAATTGACCGAGGGAGCCATCGCCGTTCCAGGGGTGTAAGAATTGCAAGCTACCGCGGCCGCGGCGGGGCTCAACAAACCGCGGTAAGTAGTCGTCATTCCGGAGACCGGATCCGGCATATTCTGCAAATCGAGCATGACGACAAAGTTAACGTCGGCAGTCGAGCCGCCCGCTTGTTGAAGCCGGCAAATCTTCCGAACGAACCAGCCTTCCAGATTGTTGTCGGCGCTCATGTACGCCAGCACGGTCCATCGAGCATGGGCGGGAGCCGCCTGTGCCCGAGCTGATCGGGCCGCATTCTGTCCAGCAATGACCGGGGGCGCCATGGGCAAAACGGCGAGATTCTGTTGACCGGGCTTCGGCCCAAGGCTCGATTGGCCACCCAACGGATTGAAGTCGGCCACCGTATCGGAATCTGTGGAAAATGGGTCTCGCCCGATCGAATCGCCGGGGGCGAGATAGCGCCGTACTTGGAGTTGATCGGCGCCGATGCTGTCGTGCACTAAAACGGACCCGGCGGTCCAGATGCCGGCAGCTACGGCGTCAAGCTCGGCCTGTCCGGGGGTGTACGTCACGGTCGAACGGGTCCAGTTGATGAAATCGACAATCGCAGAAGGAGAATATACGGCAGTCTCATCGGCATCCACGCTCCAGTAGGGCGTGTCGGTCGAATCGCCTGTATAGTAGTCGCCCGAGTTGCTCGTAAAATCCAGACTGTTGGTGCCTGATGCAAAGTGCACTACGAGATACGCCCCGGAGGGTAGTAAAACTGACGGCAAGGCTCGCGCACGAGCGCCGACCAGGCCATCGGAGGCGGCAACGGACCAGCCCGTCAAATCGACGGGATCGGAGCCCGGGTTAAATAGCTCGAGCCACTGCTGGGTGCGGAACGCATCCTGACTGTTGGGATCGATGTTAAACAGAAACTTCGTTGATCTTGACTTGAGCGTCCAGAGTCAACGCGAAACATGCGAGCAACACGAAACGAACCATAACGCCTCCCTGCCGGGCAGACTGCTCTTTAATTGCGGCTTATGGGGAAATAAACGGCTGAGCTTCAGCTTTCGAATATAGTACTAGCGATTCATCCTCACTTCTTGCAGGCGAGGGTTAATCCATCCCGGATGGGGAGCATACTAAGCCAAACCCGTTCGTCGTGATGCAAGCTTTCGTTAAAGGCTCGAATGGCGCGCGTGTCGGCATCGTTGACAGATAAATCGACGACCTTTCCATCCCACAGCACGTTGTCAACAGCGATCAATCCGCCCGGACGAAGTAGCACCAGGGAGCGCTCGTAGTAGTTGATGTAGTTCTCTTTGTCGGCGTCGATAAAAGCGAAGTCGAACCGGCCGCCTTGTCCTTGTGCGATGAGATCGTCCAAAGTTTTCAAAGCCGGACCCAGCCGCAGATCGATCTTGCGCTCCACTCCCGCTTCACGCCAATAACGCCGGGCGATGGAGGTCCATTCGTCGCTGACGTCGCAGGCGATAATCCGACCGTCGTCCGGGAGCGCTAGTGCCACGGCCAACGAACTATACCCGGTGAATACACCGATCTCGAGGGTTCTTCGCGCCGCAATGAGATGCGTTAGCAAGGCCATGAGCTGGCCCTGCTCGGCCGAAATCTGCATCTCGGCGTAAGGGAGGCTGGAGGTTTCCTCACGAAGGCGACGCAGGATATCCGGTTCCCGGAGGGTGACGCGCCCGACATAGTCCAACAACTGAGCGTCTATAGGGGTGTCGCCAGTCGCCATAAACCTATTTGAGCACTGCAGCCGGGTTGAAGCTCTGCCCGTTGGAATCAGCGGACGACTGGTAAAGGAGAGATCTAGCGGCCCGCCAAAAACGAGAAGGCGGTCAGGCCCAGCGAGACGATGAAAGCCAGCGCGAGCAGCAGCGAGTATCCATTGCCTCTGGGTCTGGATTGCATAGGAGCAGCCTCGCCGCAGCTATAGCAGACCCGTTCATTCTTGGCCAGGATTCCGTTGCATTGGAGGCATCGAGTCATGACCAATTAGACCGCGGATTCCGTTTTCAATCCATCACGTTTAAACACCATTTATTGCTACGGCTTTCTTCGCAGTACGGCGCCATCGAGCGTTGCGGTACGATGGCGCCGTACGTCGTGTTACAGGGGCATTCCGAGTACTGAAAACTGTTGTCTACCCCATCAAGGACTAGAGCTTTCTTGAAACCCAGCCCAGTACTGCGCTGACGAAGGCACTATCAGGATGGGGAGATGGTCCCCATTTTGCCCTCGCGGAAGTCGCGGAAGGCCTGGGCCACTTCCTCGCGGGTGTTCATTACAAACGGCCCATATCGCTCCACTGGCTCGCCGATGGGTTCACCGGCAATCAGGAGCAATTCGGCCGGCTCTTTAGAGGGGTTAGAAACTGAAACCTCCTCCCCATCCTTCGCGAAAATCACCACGCGGCCTTCGCCTTCCGCTGCGGCGTTCTCTTGAAACTGAAGCTTGCCTCGAATGACCAGGGCGAACGTGTTGAACGCAGCGGGAACAGACTGTAGATGCGTGGCGCCTGACGCGAGGGTTAGATGCAGGTAAAGGATGGGGGTGCGGCTTTCGATCGCTCCACGCGTTCCCAAGGCTTCCCCCGCTATAACGCGCACTTGAACATCTCCGTTGGCGCTGGCAGCATGGGGAATCGCGGCCGATTTCAACTCCTGGTAGCGCGGCGGGGTCATCTTGTCGCGGCGTGGAAGATTCACCCACAATTGGAATCCCTCCAGTCGTCCGCCGGTGCGCAGCAATTCTCGCGCGGGCATCTCGGAATGCACCAGGCCTGAGCCGGCGGTCATCCATTGAACGTCGCCCGCCTCGAGCAATCCGCGATTGCCGAACGAGTCCTTGTGCTCCATCTGGCCGTCCAGCAAATAAGTGACAGTTTCGAAACCACGATGAGGATGGTCGGGGAAGCCAATGTCTTCTCCGGGCTCAATTAGAACAGGGCCCATGTGATCGAGCAGCAGGAAGGGATCGATGTCTGCCAGTTGCTGAGTGGGAAAGGCCCGGCCGATCTCGACGCCGTCGCCTTCCAGAGTTCGAAGGCTCG
>CAVYKR010000012.1:0-21437 GCA_963769205.1 Bryobacterales bacterium
TCCATCCACGCTTTCACATCCAACGGCAGGGTTTCGCCCCCGGCTCTCTATCGCCGCGGCTAGCGCCCCGGCGACTGCGCCGTGGATCGCAGTAAAGAAAGCGCAGGCCAAGATCAAGCGCAGGGGAAGGCAGACTGATACGCGCGACCGGTTCTGGGATTTTTGGGACCGGGTGAGGTACCTCACTAATACTCCGAATCTTCCACAAAATCGGTTCTATCGTCGCGCCGAGTATAGAGATAGGCGGCGTTTCGAAGCCTGGCTGACCGAAAAGGGCTTCACCGATCGTTCCAAAAGGGCGTTTGAACGTTTGATCAAAGGTGGACCAGAGGCGTTCGTATGCAATATGAAACCTTCATAAGAGTACGGTAGCCTCCGCACCCCGTTTCGTCACATCCCGCCGCATTGCTCCCACGCTTGCCGCATTAGCCAGAACCTGCTGCATTTCCTGCCGCATTGACTCCGCGATGCAGCAGCCCATATTGTTGAAACCTTGATACGCGAAGGTGATGGAAATGACATCAAGAACGACGGGGCAACGGCAGGGAAACTCATGTTCAAGCAGGATCTTGCACGCTTTTTGGGTATCTCAATGGGAACGGTAGATCGCATGGTCAGCTCTGGCAACAGTCCAAAATACTTCCGCGTAGGTTTGTTCTAAAGGTTTGATATTGCCGACGTCTGGGAATGGCTTGAAGCGCGCGCCGATAAGCCCCTCTCACGAAGAACGACGACGGATAAGTCAAAAGAGGGGAATTGAAAGAATCAGTCCACCGCTCTGCCCGTCGGTACCTCGCAGCAAAACATACCCGCTCGGACCATCTTTCTCGCGGACCTCAAGGTGGTTCCAAGGGACGATTCGACAGCCTGGTTTGTTATGAGCAATACACTGCCCGCCAATGACCGTGTAGCAGATCAGGAGGCGGCATGAGCCTGTGCAGAAGCTACCACCCTTACCCAAGGGAACCTTGTGCCAGATCGGTCACAGAGGCCCTATGACGGCGCTTGAAGGTACGAGATGGTGGCAACAGCGTGGGTCTCATATTGTTCCAATCCCATACCGTACCAAAAAATCAGTGGTGGAAAACCGGCCCGGCGCTGCGATTGGGCGAAAGTGAAACTTACCGCGCACTTCAACGGTAGGATGGAGAACCTCGGACCCATAGTACAGGATGAGCAAGGCACCACTGACGTCGATCTGGACCGCGTGACCCTGTGCAACGGTGTACTCGAAGCACTGCTCGACGTACGGGAGCGCAGATGACTAGTCCGGATCTAAAAACCGCGGCTCTCTGGTATGCGCAGAGGTTAGGCTGGAAAATTTTTCCGCTTCACACCATCGAAAACGGGCATTGCTCTGCGGATCTCGAGGCTGCGCCCATCCGGGCAAACATCCCCGCACAAAGAACGGCGTGAAAAATGCCACTTCTCATGTCGAGCAAATTGATCGATGGTGGGCCACCTTCCCTAATGCAAATATTGGCTTGGCAACCGGTGAGCCATTCGGCGTGGATGTGCTGGACGTTGATCCACGGGATACCGGTAGCGAGTCTCTCTGGGAGCTTGAACACCAATATGGCGAATTACCATCGACGGTGATGAGCTTGACGGGGGGCGGCGGTTCCCATATTTTCGGGCTCCACGTCGCTGGACTGAAAAACCAAACCGGCCAAATCGCTCCAGGACTAGACTTCAAGACCACGGGTGGATATGTGGTGCTGCCGCCATCCAGACACATTTCGGGCCGGTACTACACCTGGGAAGGTGCGGGCCGTCCGAACGAAGTTGAAATAGCGCAATTTCCAGGTTGGATGTTGGTGCTCATTCGGGACGCCTCCGCCCCAAGCGGCAACAGCACCACCGGAACGGCGAAGCCAGTTGAAGACAAGATCCCTAGAGGCAAGAGAAATTCGAGGCTGACTCTCTCGCCGGTTCCTTGCGGCGCCGGGGTTTAGACAAAGAAGAGATTTTTATTACGCTGGCGGAGGTGAATCGAAGGCGATGTGACCCTCCTCTCTCTGACATCGAGTTGCGCACGATTGCGGAAAGCATTGGCCGTTATTCTCCCAAAGACTCGGTCGCCGCAAACCAACTTTCGAACCGCAGTCCCTCCTGGAGCGAGCTTCTCATCCTTTCTGATAAGGGCACTCCAAAGGCGCTCCTTGCAAACGCAATCAGCGCTCTCCGGCATGCGCCCGCGTGGAGCGGTGTTCTGTCTCGGGATGAATTTAGCCTGTACACCGTTGCGCGCAAACCAACGCCCTGGAGATTTACCGCCGATGGTCAGATCAGCAAGATGCGCTTACATGCGAGTGGCTACAACACGCGGGCATCTATATTCCCATGAAGACGGCGAGTGACGCCATCGAAACAATTGCCGAGGAGAACAAGTTTCACCCAGTCCGGGAGTATCTGAATGCATTGCAGTGGGACGGAACGCCACGACTCGATACTGGCTAGCGCGGATCGCCCGCACTGCCGATACTCCGTACTCGCGCGCCATCGGTTCCCGATGGATGATTTCTGCCATCGCGCGGATAGAGTCTCCTGGCTGCAAGGCGGATCATGTGCTGATCGCAGAAGGTCGCCAGGGCCTAGGCAAATCAACGATGTTTAGCGTGCTCGGTGGCGAGTTTTTTTCCGACGAGATTGGGATCTGCGAAGCAAAGACACACTCATGCAGATGCAAGGTCGCTGGATTGTGGAAATGGCGGAACTCGATAGCCTCAGCCGTAGCGAGACGAGCAGGATTAAAGCATTCATCGCGCGCTCAACAGATATATTCCGATTGCCGTATGCGCGACGAGTTCTCGAAGTTCCAAGAAGATGCGTTTTCGCTGGAACGGTTAATCACAGCGACTACCTGCGGGATGAGACCGGCGCGCGGCGATTTTGGCCAATCGCGTGCGGTCAGGTTGACCTCGATGCGCTCAAACGTGAGCGTGATCAGTTATGGGCGGAGGCTCTGGTCCGTTTTCGTGCGGGCGACGTATGGTGGCTCAATAACGAGGAACTGGTGGATGCGGCCGAACAAGAGCAAGCCGCGCGCTATGACGGTGACCCTTGGGACGACGTGATCTCAAGATGGTGTGAGACCCACGAGAGCGTAACGGTCGAGCAGGTTCTGAAATTTTGCATTCAGAAACCGAAGGATCAGTGGAAACAAGCCGACAAAATCCGCATCGCTCGGTGCCTAAAATCGAGGGCTGGAAGCGCTACCAGTATCGCGACGGCGATCAAAAAATATGGGCATATCGGAGGGTGACGGGATACTAGCCTACTCTCTTCCGGCAGTCGACTGCGGCCGTCACTAGTTGCCACCACTTGCAACAAACAGACTGGTGACGCGGAATTCAATAGCGAATCAAGACTGTCACCAGTGTCACCAGATGTATTACCCACACATGCAAAGTACGCGCATGCGTCAGGTGGAAGTGTACGAGATCGATGTGGTGACTAGTGACAGTGGTGACAGAAGACGTCCGGGTCGCACGAAATCAGTCAGTTACATTGTCACTGGTCACTACAATTCTTGGCGTGCATCGGGCATCTGAGGTGGTCCTGGTTGTTTGGACATCGGGCATCTCTTGCCGTGTGAATCGGACAGCGGCACAATACCCGCCGGGCCTTGGCGTAATGGGCTCACTAGGATGACGCGACGCCACAACGAAGCAGGCAAGCGGCGCCGAGAATTGGAGCGCTTACGCTCCCCGGAATCGATCCTGCTCGATTCTCGATTCGATCACTGAATGCCGCATATCCAGGTTGCAGAATTGATCACTTTAAGCGACGCCTGGTCACCTTGCCTGGCAACGCCAGTCTGGCCCTAGGTAGCCCCAAGGAGCCACAAAGAAGCTCCATTGTTAGCGGCACTCTGCAGTGAACCCATTTTTGAGAAGCCAGTTAAACCAAGCCGTTTGTTTCGCTTGACCATAGACGCATCACACTGACTGTGCGTCCGGGAAGTGACTCTCAGAAGCGTGCCGATGTTATACATGAGTGGCACAAATCACTTCTGCACGAGTTGGTCCCTTCACTCATCAAGAAGTGGGAGCCGCGGCTGAACGTCACAGTAGCTGAGTATTTCCTGCAACGGATGAAAACCAAGTGGGGAAGCTGCAATCACAAGGCGGGGCACATCCGCCTCAATACGCAACTCGTGATGAAGCCGAAGGACCTCCTCGACTACGTGATTGTTCACGAGATGGTTCATCTCATTGAGCCTACCCACAGTGATCGCTTCCTGACCATCCTTGGAGAGCACTACCCTACCTGGCGCGAAGCTAGAGCAGAACTCAACGAGTTGCCGTTGGCTGCGGAGGAGTGGAAGGAATAAGCGCACACGTTCAAGTGTGTGCCATGCCTCGCTCGCGGCACCTCCTCAGGACTACTCCTCCGTTGCCCGTTTGTCAGCACGTGCGGCAGAGGACTTGCCACTCTCGTTCTCATCATGAACGCTCGCCACGATTCGCGTCGCCTTCACCACTCGCTTCCATTCCTTCGAGAAGGCCTCGAACCGCCGGGCGAAATCGGCTACTGAGCGACCCATCTCCATCCACTTCTGCGCCGATTCGTATTGATCAGCTTTCATCTCTTTAGCGGCCAATACATTGATTTTCTTGCGCGCCGAACCGAGGCGCTTCGCTACTGTCTGCAAAGCGGAATCGACCGCTTGAGAAGAAGGTATGGCCGGCCGCACTTTATGCGGCTCCCTTCGGCGTGACAAGAGACTTTAGCTCTAAGCCGCGAGCAAGAACTCTGATGCCAGTCGGCGACACGCCATCTCGGAATATCTTCTTCCAAAAGTCCCGGTTGGGCTTTCCACCGAAAATGGTCTGAGCCAGCTTAGTATCAATCCAGCACGGCAAATCGCCTATATTTCTGAGCACGGTTTCTACGGTAGACCAAAGTGCATCGGAATAGCCCCGTTGCATCAACCGTTCCTTGTCGACCATCTCTTGGTTGAAAGCGTAATAGTTCTCAATCGTCAGACGCACCCAGTCCAGGATGTTGGCCAAAACTTCTTCTCGCGCGACTCGCCAGGCCCGAAGATGTGGCAACGGAATCGGCTCTCCCTTGAGCACACGGTCTTCAATTCTTCGCCCCGTCAATTCCGCGTCCCATTGCTTGACAAAGAAAACATCAGCGAACAACGACATGAGTCGGACCATCTGTTCATGTTCAAGGCGACGGGGGTTCGTCCCGGTATCAAGGCCCGCCGCCAAAGGGACATCGATGGGTTTCATGTACAAGAACTCTGAGTAAAAGGTTTTCTCGACTGTCGAGTAAGACAGTGGCTTCTCAGTGCCCTTGCCAGCCCACTCGACGAAATCCATAAGCCGATTCTCCTTGTCGCGAGTAATGCTGTCGCGAACTGCGTCGACGACATACCGGATCACTTGGCGGTGTTCGCCGCGGAAGAGCTTGACCATGTCTTGCTCTGAAAATGAATAGTCATCTGAAGACAGGCCCTTGAGCTTCTGGTATTCCTGGACCCGCTCGTAATAGAGCGTGTTACCCAAGTGGCGCTTAACGGCGGCATCGAACGCCACCTGCCTCAATTTGTCGCCCGCGTTCGTGTTCGCTTCGAGGAGAACATTGCGGTTGGGCTTGACAAAGATACGAACCGGTAGCTCCCTAGCACCGAGAAGGATCTGCGCGGCTGCCTTGTGCTGGCCATCGAAAACTTGTATGCCGCCCTCGTCCCCTGACTCGGGTGACCACCAAGCAAGCGCTACGTGGAGTTGCGGACGGCCATGGATAAACTCCTCAATTAGCCCCCTGATATTCACGCCTATACTACGTGGATTGATTCGACCATCGTGATGAAGATACTCCAACGGAAGCTTGGCAAAACAGTAATTCATCCGGCTCAAGGGATCGCTCCAAAGTGGCAGACTCGTGATCGGAGCACCGCTATCCCCAGGGATCGAGAATCGAACCGAATGCTTCTCAACAATCATTCGCAGCAGATGCTTAGCCCCGCCATAAGCGCTTAGTACATGGCCCAGATTCGCTCCCTGCTGCCCAGGTTCATCGCTTGCCATCTGTTCGATCCGTGAGAAACGATAAAGAACGCGGGCGACGCGGAGATCCGAGGAACTCTTTCGTCGGTTGCATGGTTCATGGGTCAGAGCGAAATTGTTCTCCTCGTCCTTTCCTTCGTTTGCGATCGGAATCACGTGATCAATTTCAAGATTGCTGCGTTGCAAGTCAAGATCGATTGGATTTTCACAAATAAAGCAGACCCGATCTTGCCGCGCATAGAGTCGGTCTTCAAGCTCCAGACGATCCTCCGGCTTGAGCTTGGAGAGAAAAAGCGAATGGACGGCCATATACTCCCAAATCCGTACTTAAAGGGACGTTCATTATGTTACTCCGATTGGACACCTTGCACGAAAGCGGGAATTCGGTGACCAGAGGCACTCCCCTGGGAACTCGCGCCTGTGCTGCTTTCACACTGTCACCTTCCACTTAGTGAGTTTAAAGGTCCTCGGGCAGCGTCAAACTTGATTAGGCGCATGCATTTTCCGTCGGAAAGCCAGGCGATGATCAGCGAGTGAGATTGTGGGGGATTTTGTGGGGACTACTTGCTATTCAAGCCTTCTCAGGGCTTCGCACCCTTCTGGCCGCCGATCATAACAAGTGATTTTATTATCATACAACTACAAGGTAAAAAGGCATTTCCGTCGCAGGGCTCAAAACAGCGCTGAACTTATTAAGAGTCAGTTGCTCTGCCAGTTGAGCTACGCGCCCGGATTTTGGAATAAAAATCTACAGGATGCCGTCGCGTCCTGATCAACCCATCCCGCGCCGACTTTTAGATTGTACCATCCTGTGCGTTGCGGCGAATCGGTGGGTCCGCTACTGTGCCGTTCTGATCGGCCGATGAGGTTTAGAGGGAAGCACCGCGCGCGGGCGAGGCCGGGATGGGATCTGCCGTTGTGCGGATGAGGTACGGAACCTAGCGCAGGGAAGCGCGCAGGCCGCCAAGGATACCGGTGAGCTGAATCAAGAATCGGTTACGAAGTCGCCCCAAGGCAGCGCCAATCTCGAAGAAGTCGCCGCCGCTGTGGCAGGAGTCACCGAACGCTCCGCCAAAGTGAAGATGCTGATCGATGAAGTGAGCGCCAGTTGTCACGAACAGGCATTGGGAGTCCGGCAGATCGCATCCTCGCTGAAGCAAATGGAACAGGCCACGCAAAAGCGCCGCGGCCAGCGCCGAGCAGAATGCGAATTCGACCGAAAAGGTGAGCAGCCAATCCGAATCATTGGACAGCATCGTGGGCCGTCTGACCGCCTTAATCGGCTAATGCTGCGGTCCGGATGGCAGCGGGTTACTATCAATCCTATGCCCGCTATCGGCCGAGTCCTCGAGACCTCTCTCTATATCGACGATCTTGCCCGCTCCATCGGATTTTACCAGCGCATCTTCGGCTTGACCGCGCTAATGGCCGACGACCGCTTCTGCGCGCTCAACGTTTCGAGCCAGCAGGTGCTTCTGCTTTTCGTCAAGCATGGAACCACCGAGCCGATCGCAACGCCTGGGGGCATTATCCCAGCGCACGATGGCGAAGGGACTACGCACCTGGCTTTTACGATTGCAACCAAAGACGAAGCGGCTTGGGTCGAACATCTGAGCGCGCAGGGCGTCGCCATCGAGAGCCGTGTCGCCTGGCAGCGGGGCGGATTCAGCCTCTACTTTCGCGATCCGGACGGGCATCTGCTTGAACTGGTCAGCCCGGGCTGTTGGGAGATTTACTAGACGCCATCGCCTCGGCCGCGATCTGCGCGATGTCCATCAGCTTGGGCGGAGTCTTTGAAACGCCCGCCAGCGCATCGCGGAACATGGTGTTGCAGAAGGGGCAGGCGGCACCGACAACGCTGGCTCCAGTGGCCACCAATTCCTCGGCGCGCTCGACGCTCACCCGCTTGCCCTTCTCTTCGCCCAGAAATGCTAGCCCTCCTCCAGCGCCGCAGCAGAACGAGCGTTCACGCGCCCGCGGTGGATCGATCACTTCACCGAATCGTCCGATCACATCGCGCGGCGCGTCGTACACGCCCCGGTATCGCCCCAGATAGCAAGGATCGTGATAGACGATTTTCGCGCCATTGGCCGATTTCGCCGGCAGTTTATCCAGGTGGCGCGCCAGAAACTCACTGTGATGCTCGATCGGCGGGCGCTTGGCCGTATTCCTTCCAGTCCACGCTGATGGTCCGAACGCAATGCGGGCAGATCGAGACAATCTTGGTCACCTTGTTTTGCTTCAACGCTTCGAGATTCGACTCCGCCAGCTGTCCGAACGCCAGATCGTTGCCCAGCCGCCGAGCCGGATCGCCCGTGCATTTCTCTTTCCGCAGAACGCCGAACGTCACATTCAGCCGCCGCATGACCGTGGCCAGCGAGGCGATGATTTCACGGCCTTGTGGATCATACGCACCCATGCAGCCCAGCCAAAGGCAGTATTCCTGCGTTCCGTCGAACAGCGGCAATTCCTGTTTCTGAATGAATTTGTCGCGCTCGCTGGAGGAAAAGCCCAGCGAGTTTCCATTGCGCTCCAGATTCAGGAACAGCTTGGTTCCGTAATCGTCTTCCCATTTGCCGGTGTTCACCGCCCCGCGCCGCAGCCCAATAATGATCGGCAGATGCTGCACGCCGACCGGGCACTGGAACTCGCAGGCGCCACAGGTAGTGCACTGGAAAGCCGCTTCTTGCGAAAGGTGCTTGCCGAGCAGGGGCTCTTCGCTGCCGGGCCGAACTCGTTCAAATACCCGCGCACGCCCAGCGCGATTTCTTTCGGATTAAGCACCTTGCCCGTATTGGCCGCCGGGCAGTGCTCGGTGCAGCGCCCGCACTCCACGCAGGTATACGCCTGCAGCGAGACGAGCTGCGTAATGTCCTTGCCCGTATCGAGGCCGAAATCGTCATCGCCGACCAGCGGTGGAATCTTGCTGAATGTGTCGCGTTTCAAGAAACACGGTCACCGGACTGAGCACCAGGTGCAGATGCTTGGTATGCGGAATCAGCGGAAGGAAAATCAGAAGCGCCAGCGTGTGCGACCACCACAGCACCTTGCTGTCTTCTCCGCCCGGCAGGAACGTCGCCAGATAGGTGATCATCAGGATGAAAATCAGGAGCGCGATCACGCCGGATTCATACGACACCGGCCCCAGCCACTTCGGGCCGGATCGACGAAGCGGCGGAACGCGAGACCACTGATGCCGATCGCCACGCCACACCGAAAAGCAGCCGCTAGGCGAAAGTAAAAGGATCCGAAGAAGCCATCGCGCCAGAAGAGGTGCAAACCCACTCCTTCCGCGAAATGGTTAATGGTTACCAGCGCGAACGCGCAGAATCCCCAGAACACGAGGGCGTGCGCCAAACCAGGCAAGGGCCGCTGCTGGATAACCTTTCCTTGCAGCAGAACTTCCCAAATAAAATCGCGCGTGCGGCGCGCCACAGGCTGAATAGTGAAGTCGGGATCTTTCTTGGAGGCGAGCACAATGCGCCAGACTTTGCCGAACCGCACCCAAAAGCCGTAAAGCGAGGCGATCAGGAGAACGAGAAACAGTGCGGTCTCCGGCCTCGAGAGTTGGACCATAAGCAGCGAGTGTAGCGCAGCCGTCGCCGCCATTCGTGAAAACTCGGCTACTATGTGCTATTGGGGTGAATGTTTGCGATTCATAATGTCCGGCGCCGCCGGGTTCATCGGGTCACACCTGTGTGACAGGCTGGTCGCCGAAGGCCATCACGTGCTCGGGTTCGACAATTTGATCACGGGCGCGACGGGCAATATCGACCACCTACGGGCGAATCCACGATTCGAGTTTCGCGAAGGGATGTGTGCCGGTCCCATTGAAGTCGAAGGGCCGATCGACGGCGTTTTGCATCTGGCTTCTCTGGCCAGCCCGGTCGACTACCTGGCGCATCCCATCGAGACGCTGGACGTCGGCTCAACGGGGACGCGCAATTTGCTCGAGATCGCACGCCGCTACGAAGCGCGATTCCTGCTGACATCGACCTCGGAATGTTATGGCGATCCGCTGGTCCATCCGCAGGTGGAGACTTATTGGGGCAACGTGAATCCGGTAGGGTTGAGATCCTGCTACGACGAAAGTAAACGATACGCCGAGGCGCTGACGATGGCTTACCACCGTGTTCACGAGCTGCGGACGAACATCGCTCGCATCTTTAATACCTATGGGCCGCGCATGCGGCTGGACGACGGCCGCGTGGTGCCGGCCTTTATCGATCAGGCGCTGCGAGGCAAGCCCATGACCGTATTCGGAGACGGCTCGCAGACCCGCAGCTTCTGTTTCGTCCGCGACCTGGTGGACGGCTTGTACCGTTTGGCGTTATCGGACGAGCGGTATCCCGTCAACCTGGGAAATCCGCAGGAGATGACTATTCTGGAATTTGCCGAACGGATTAAGCGGCTGACCGGAACCAGCGCGGCGCTGGATTTCAAGCCGCTTCCGCAAGACGATCCCAAACGCCGCCAGCCGGACATCTCCAAAGCGAAGCGAGTGCTGGGCTGGGAGCCGAAGGTAGCCTTGGAAGATGGACTGCGGGAAACCATCGAATATTTTCAAAAGCTGCCGACCACGTGTTGAACGGGTGATGAGAAACCAAGCGCTAGCTTTTTGCCAGCTCCACCCAGACCTTGGCGGCCGCGCTGCGGCCTAACTGCACCGCTTTGCCATCGATCTTGAGCGACAACGTGTCGTCGTAGTTGGCGGCCATCATCCGAACTTCGGCGCCCGGGTGGATACCGATGCCGTGCAGGTATTCAAGCAGTCGGCGGTCGCGCTCGAACACGCTGACGACGGTTGCTTCCGAATGGGATGGCGCTTCGTCGAGCGGTTTCCAGCCGCGATTGCGGCGATCTATAGGCGTATCTCGTTCCACGCGGTTGCCGTGCGGACAAGCTTCGCCGGTTCCTAGCTTCTCCAGCAGACGGCGCTCGAAATCGGCCGAAACTGCGTGCTCCAGTTGTTCGGCCTCCTCATGAACCTTGTACCATTCCATGCCGAAAATCTCGGTTAACATCCGTTCGATAAGATAGTGCCGGTTGAGCACCCGATTCGCGATGTCGCGGCCGGCCGCCGTGAGAGAGAGCTGGCCGTCCTTGCCGACCCGAATCAAGGCGTCGCGTTTCAGGCGCTTAATGGCCATAGTTACGGCCGGTGCGGAAACATTCAGCCACCTCGCTAAAGTAGCTGCGATGACTGGCTCGCCTTCGCTTTCAGCCTCGGCGATCGCTTTGAGATAGTTCTCCTTGGAGATGGTAATCTTCACGCCAACCAAAATTGTACCGTGGCGGTAACCTGCAAGTCGCACCAACACGCCTTAATATTCTTAGTGAAACTATAACTATGTTCAAACGCAAAACTATCCGTGGATTGTTCTGCCTGGGAGCGATCGGTGTACCGTTGTTCCTGCTGGCGGAAGAGAAGGTGGATCTATCGATCGTCAGCCGGATCAAGTCCGAAGCCTTTGAAAACTCCAAGGTGATGGATCACATGTTCTACCTGACCGATGTGCATGGCCCCCGGCTCACCGGCTCGCCCAACTATAAGGCGGCGGCCGACTGGGTGGTGGCGCGGATGACGGAATACGGGTTGGCGGCGCGCGAAGAGAAGTGGGGACCGTTCGGCCGTGGCTGGGCGAACAAGCATTTTGAGGCGCACCTGATCGAGCCGCAGTATCAACCGTTGATTGGAGTCCCTTTGGCCTGGACAGCCGGCACCGGCGGAACTATCACGGGCGAGCCAATCTTGGTTAGCATCCGCACCGAGGCGGATTTCGAAAAGTACAAGGGCAAGCTCGGCGGCAAAGTCATAATGTCGATGACGCCAAAGGAAGTAGAGTTTGAGACTGCAGCGCTAGGACACCGCTACACGGACGAGGAGCTGGCCGATGAAGCCCGCGCTCCACAGCCGGGACGGTCGCTTTTCAGCCTCCGCGCGCCTGGCAACGCAGCTGGTGGGCCGCCCGCTAATCCGGAAGAAGCTCGGCAGCGACGGGAGGAACGACGCAAGTTCGGCGACAAGGTCGCACAATTTTACAAGGACGAAGGTGCGCTGGTGCTGCTTTCCTATGGCTATAACGGCGACGGCGGCACGATTTTTGCTTCTTCGGGCGGCTCCTATGACGCTAAGAAGCCTGTCGCGCTGGCATCAGTGGCGCTCACGCCCGAGCACTACAATCGCATCGCGCGTTTGATGGAACACAAGATTCCGGTGAAGCTGCAATTCAATATTCAGAACGAGGTTTTTGAAAATAGTCTGGATTCGGTGAACGTCGTCGCCGAGATTCCTGGCAATCGTAAAAAGGATGAGATTGTGATGCTGGGTGCGCATCTGGATTCCTGGCATGGCGGCACCGGCGCAACCGACAACGCCGCGGGTAGCGCTGTAGTGATGGAAGCCGCGCGCATTTTGAAATCGCTGAATCTCCCGATGGATCGCACGGTCCGTATGGCGCTCTGGGGCGGAGAAGAGGAAGGCCTGCTAGGGTCGCGCGCCTACGTGAAAGAGCACTTCGCCGATCGCGAGACTATGAAGCTGGCGGCCGAACACGCCAAGCTGGCCGGCTATTTCAATTACGACAATGGCACCGGCAAGATTCGTGGCATTTACCTGCAAGGCAACGACATGGCGCGGCCGATCTTCGAAGCGTGGCTGGCGCCGTTCAAGGACTTGGGCGCCACTACCGTTACTATTCGCAACACGGGCGGCACGGATCATCAGTCCTTTGACGCGGTGGGACTGCCGGGCTTCCAGTTCATCCAGGATCCGATGGAATACAGTACCCGGACGCATCATTCCAACATGGACGTTTACGATCACATTCAGGTGGGTGATCTGATGCAGGCTTCGGCCATAATGGCTTCGTTCGTCTACAACGCGGCCATGCGCGATGAGATGCTGCCGCGCAAGCCGCTACCCAAGCCATTGCCAGCCCCGCGGCGCCCCGCCGCCACCGAGTAATTAGGAACACTATACTCAAACCCCTATTTATCGCCGTACAATCGTCTTGATGCTCTATCTTTCCGAAGCGGATGTTCAAGAACTGCTCCCGATGCGCGAGGCCGTGGATGTCATGCGCCGGACATTTGAGGCTTTGGCACAGGGTCGCGCGCAGAACCAGCCGCGGCGGCGGCTGATCTTAGAGACGGGATCGGTTTTGCACAGTATGGCCGGCGCGTACGGCAGCTATTTCGGGACGAAGTTCTACTCCACCAATCCGCGCTATGGCGCCCACTTCTATTTCATGCTGTACGATGCGAAGACGGCGCAGCCGCTGGCGTTGATGGAAGCAAATCACCTGGGACAAATACGTACTGGCGCGGCCAGCGGCTACGCTACCGATCTGTTGGCGAATCCTAGCGCCGAAATTTTAGGGATTATCGGTTCCGGGTTCCAGGCGCGAACCCAGTTGGACGCAATCCGCGCCGTGCGCCTAATCAAGACCGTACGGGTTTGGAGCCGAAGCGAAGAGAAGCGTAATCAGTTTGCGGAAAAATCTTCTGTGACCGCTGTAGATTCTGCCGAGAAAGCGGTTCGGGACGCCCACATCGTCGTGACAGCCACAAACTCGAAAGATCCGGTGATCGAGAGCAACTGGATAGCACCAGGTACGATGATAAATGCGATGGGATCAAACGTCGCCAATCGCCGGGAGTTGCCGGAGGATCTTGTCCATCGCGCCGATTTGATCGCGGCCGATTCGATTGAACAGGCCAAAATCGAAGCCGGCGATCTCGTGCTAGCGGATCATTGGTCCAACGTCGTAGAGCTGAAAGATGTGGAAAAACATTACGATCCTAAGAAAATAACTATTTTCAAATCATTGGGATTGGGTGTGGAAGACGTAGCCGCAGGGGCGTTTATCTACGAGCGCGCGCTGGCTACTCCTGAACGGTTTGCTGATCCGAATCGCGCCAAGCGCTGATCTTCAAACGGCGGCAGACCCAGCACAAAGCCTCGGCAGAATTGGGGGCACAAGCCGCCCCGCAAACGCTGCACTTTCCTAGTCCTTTGATCTGATCGGCCTGAATCGCCCGTTTAGCTTCTTCGAGAAGCTTTTGGTCGATCACCGGTTCCGGAATAGGCAGCGGTTTCCTTTTCATACTACCGAACCTAAATTAGCACGGAACTGGGGGGTTACGCTGCCCGGTCAAGCCTCATAATGTAGCCGGGATCCAGCGAGGCCGAACACCGTGAGCATTTCTGTCCAGGTTTCACCTTGGCGGACTTCCCATTGCTGATTACTGTTCCTTCCACAGTGTGGGTGCAAATAGGACAGTAAACAAAACCCTTCGATTCGAATTGCATGGCTGCTCGAGGTTGAGCTGATCTGTTCATACCTCCTCCTTCGTCAGTAAGTAAGACGCAAGTGGAGTGCCAAAGGATTGATAAAAAGTTGTAAAGTCGCCGTGCCGAAATGATTGCGGCGTGGCGAGAAGAAGCTACACTGGAACTGGTCGATCGTCATATGGCAACGGCATTTATCTTTCCCGGTCAGGGCTCTCAATACGTAGGTATGGGCAAGACGCTAACCGAAAGATTCTCTACGGCGCGTCAAACATTCGCCGAGGCGGACCGCGTGCTTGGTTTTTCGCTCACCCAACTTTGTCTGGAAGGCCCTGCGGATGTGCTCCAGCTGACGGAGAATCAGCAGCCGGCGCTGCTCACGGTTTCAATTGCCGCCCTTCGTGTTCTCATCGAGCACGGGCTGAAGCCCGATTATGTCGCCGGACACAGCCTAGGCGAATATTCGGCACTAGTGGCGGCCGGCGGACTCGATTTTCCCAGCGCAGTGCGATTGGTTCGCAGCCGCGGGCGATACATGCAAGAGGCGGTGCCGCCCGGAGTGGGCGCAATGGCGGCGCTTCTCAAGCTACCGGAAGGAAAACTCGATTCGATCCTGGCCGAAGCGTCCCACGGTGAGGCGGTCAGCGCGGCCAACCTGAATTCTCCCGATCAGATTGTCATTGCAGGACATGCGGGCGCCGTCGGTTAGAGCTGTCGAGTTGGCCAAAGCGGCCGGAGCCAGACGCGCCCTGATGCTACCAGTGAGTGCCCCCTTTCATTGTTCCTTGATGAAGCCGGCTCAGGAGCGATTGGCGGCCGATCTGAATACGACTGATTTCCGCGACCTGGCGGTCCCCTTGGTCAATAACTGGCAGGCTCGGCTGATTCGAACCGGCGCGGAAGCGCGGGAGGGCCTATATCAACAGGTGCCGAATCCGGTGCGTTGGGAGGAAACTGATCCGCAAACTGGCCTCTGAGGGCGTGACACGCTTTATTGAAGTCGGCGCGGGGGGCGTTCTCACGGGATTGCTCCGTAATATCAACCCTGAGCTTCAAGGCTCGAAGTTCGGAGAAGCGGCGGATCTGGAGAAGATTCATGCTGCGATTGCATAAGTGCCGCGGCGGCGGTGGCCTGCTCACGGGCTGCTGTTCCTTTCAGGCGGGTTGCAAAATGCCGGGCGAACAACAGGACTTTTCCAAACTGACCGAGGATTTCGTATACGGGTCGCTGGCTTTGTCGCCCGTTTCCGCCACGATCGCGGGCTACCACGAACATCACGGCATACGACTCGATGAAAAGCTGGATGATTACAGTCCTGCCGGGATCCAGGAACAGCGCCAATTTTATTCAGGCTTTCGCGACCGGCTCGCATTGATTAAGCCGGAAACCCTAGCGGCAGAAGAGCGCGCCGACTACAGATTATCCAGAACCAGGTGGAGCTGGCGCTCCTGGATCTGAATGCGAATCCAAAGCTTCCGCCACAATCCAACGATTTATGTCGAGTTGGTTGGCAATGCCTTGTTCAATCCGTTCGTACTCGAATACGCGCCCATGGAGACACGCTATCGTCACATCATCCAGCGGTTGTTCAAGGTTCCTGAATTGATGCAGCAAGCCAGGATGCAAGCTGCGCGATTCTCCGGAAGTGTGGAACCGCGTGGCTCAGGAGGAGAACGACGGAAATATCGACCTGATCGACAAGACCCTTCGGGAGCGAGTGCCGGCGGCTCTGAAAGCCGATTACGATCGCGCGGCAGCATTGGCCTTGGACGCACTACGCGGCTTCAACAAGTTCTTGAAGGACGACCTATCTCACCGGACCAGTGATTGGCGGTTGGGAAAGGACAAATACGATCCCAAGTTCCGTTATTATCTGGTGGCGGGAAAGACGCCGGAGCAGGTTTTGTCGGAAGCCGAAGCTGCTCTGAAGAGTGTGCGTGACGAGATGGGTAAGCTGGCCGCGCCCCGCTCGGTTCGCGCAGGCTTTAGACAAAATCGCTCAACAACATGCGACGCCGGAAACCTTCATGGATCAGGCGCGGAAGACGCTGGAAGAGGCCACCAAATTCGTCCGCGAAAAACATCTGGTCACGTTGCCCCCTCGCAGCAACCTGCAAGTGATTCCGACGCCCGAATTCATGCGCGGAATATATGCGGTGGCGGGATTCAACGCGGCGCCGGCGCTGGAGCCCCAGTTGGGCGCATTCTACTGGGTGACGCCGATTCCAACCAACTGGCCCAAAGACCGCATCGAATCGAAATTGCGGGAGTATAACTATTACGGACTTCAGGAGATTACCATCCATGAAGCCATGCCTGGGCACTATGTGCAGTTGGAGATCGGCAACGACCTGGAGCCAAAGAATCGGCGCGTGCTTCGAAATATCTACGGAAACGGCCCATACGTCGAAGGCTGGGCGGTCTATGCGCAACAGGTAATGTCGGAGGAAGGGTATTTAAACAACAGCGCCGAGTTGCAGTTGACCCTGATGAAGCAATTGCTGCGCTCGATCGCCAATGCGATTCTCGACATCCGGCTGCAGACCATGGGAATGACCGACCAGCAAGCGCTCGATCTCATGATCAATGACACCTTTCAGGAAAGAGAGGAAGCGACTGCCAAATTGCAGCGTGCGCAGTTGTCGTCTTGCCAGTTGCCCACCTATTTCGTCGGATGGCGAGGCTGGCTGGACGCGCGCGAGGATTACAAGAAGCGCAAAGGCGCGGCATTTCAGTTGTCCGAGTTCCACGATGCGGCGCTAAAAGAGAGCGCGAGTGCCGCTGCCGGCGCTGCCTCAATTGTTAAGATAGCGTGGCGTCGAAAGACAAAATCTCGATCAGCACCGTTGGGCATTCCACTCATCCGATCGACGAGTTTCTTGGCATTCTCGAAGCGCACGGCATCCGGCAACTCGTGGATGTGAGAACTATGCCGCGTTCCCGCCGTGTACCGCAATTCAACAAGGAGAATTTGGCGGCTAGTCTGAAGAGTGCAGGCGTTCTTTATCGGCATATGCCGGGACTTGGCGGACTGCGTCATCCGAAACCCGACTCGTCAACGTCGGCTGGCGCAACGCTTCATTTCGTGGCTACGCCGACTATATGCAGACGCAGGAGTTCCGCGAAAACCTGGAGAAGCTGATCGAGCTGGCCGGTCACAGCCAGACGGCAATTATGTGCGCAGAGGCGGTTCCCTGGCGCTGCCATCGGTCGCTTATCGCCGACGCTCTAATGGCACAGGGAATTCAAGTGCTGGAGATCCTCAGTGCCGGGCCATCCAGGCCGCATGCGCTGACGCCGTTCGCTCAGGTGAATGGCTCCGAAGTCACATATCCCGCCGTTAGGACCGAAGAGAGCGGAAACCTGAAGCTGGAGTTTGACGAGCACTGAGCCCTGCGTTAGAATGGCTGTGCGGGGTGGAGCAGTCTGGTAGCTCGTTGGGCTCATAACCCAAAGGTCGGTGGTTCAAATCCATCCCCCGCAACCAACCTTCTCTTTCTGTAAACGTTATCCAACTCAAGAGGTTACGGGTAGTGTTCGGGTTCTGCTCATTCTTCTGGGAACTATCCAAATCCGCAATTGTGCCCAAAATTGTGCCCAAACTCTTCGCGAGTCTCTGCTCCAGCTTGGCCGCGGCCTCATTTAGTTCGGTTGCGCCCACGATGTCATATCGGTCAAACATGGCACGTGTTCGGTGCCCGCTGATCTGCATGGCAACGTTTTCGGATAAGCCGGCCAGCCGCATGTTCCGCACGGCGGAGCGCCTCAGATCGTGGAAAAGCAGCCCTTCGCAGCCAACGGCTTTGCAGGCCGATGCCCAAGCTTTGCGAAGGTCAACGATCCGCTGTCCCTCATGGTGGAAAACCAAACCGCACTTCGGATATTTGGTCGTCGCGTAAGGCCTTCTGCGCCAGCAAACACTCCTTCATCTGTCCGTAGATCGGAACCGTGCGGCCCATTTTATTCTTGGTGCTCAGCGGATTGAGCCGAATCTGGTTGTTTCTAAAATCAACTTCTGACCAGCGCAGATTCAGTAGTTCGCCGAGCCGATTGCCCACATGGTAGGCAACGACGAGTAGCGGCTTTAGGTACTCGGGCAACGCCGTCTTCAGCCGCATATAACCGTCGTCTTCCAGAAAACCGGTTCGAACATTATTTTCGGGCAGCATCGGGATATATAGCGCGCGGACCATTTTGGGCGGATCGTTTCGGCGAGCGAGCTTGATTGCCCGCTCGACCACTTCCAGCTCGCGATTTATAGTGGCGTTCTTGGCGCCGGCCTTCAGTCGCGTGGCCGCATATTTCCGAATGTGGTCTGTTGAAAGCTGCGCTGCGCGTAGTGAGCCGAAAGCAGGGGAGAGGTGAAGTTTGAGACGGGAGCGAACCTGCACAATGCTGGCCCGACCATTAACCTGATAATCTTCGAGTACATCGTCAAACAGTTCGTCCATGCGAATGCGTTCAACGGCTAGGCCGGCAAATCGTCCAGTGACTATTTCGCCCATTCGTTTTTTCAGCAGGCGCTCGGCGTCGGTAAAGTTATCACTGCCGCTGGATTCGCGGTAAGTTCGGCCATTGCGGTGGTACTTGACCCACCAGGTTGTTCCTCGGCGATAAATGCTGCCGAGCTTCGGCTTTCGCGCGCTCATGGTTTTGGTATACCTTTCTGTCGTGGTCCTGTCAATTGGTCCGCTCCTTATGCTCTTCAATCCAGCGGTCCAAGTCTTGCCGATCGATGAAGACTCGGCGATCCGTTCGGACCGTCGGCAGTTTACCCGAAGCAACCAGGTGCTGGGTGGCCTCGCGGCTACGACCGACATAAATTGCGGCCTGGTCGATAGTCAAGAGTCTGGGATATAGACAAGTGGGTTCTTGGGAAAGCCTGCTGGCTAACTTCTCCGCCAGCATCTCCAACAAGCGATCAAAGCTTAACGCGTTCATGTCAGCCATCGTGTTTCTTCCCCCCTATCCTTTCGCTTGGCGATTCCAAATAGCCTTTTGAGGACCCTTCTTGCTTATGGGCGTTGCTTCGTCTGTCCTATCAGTTGACACTGCAATCCGTGGGTGGGCTTCTGAAAGCAACTGCTCTTCGATGGTATTTATCTCCGCATGCGCCTGCAGCGGGGTTTTATAACACCCGGCAGTATCAATGCAGGCGTGCCGGAACTCTTCGCATTGCTTTTCCGTCACAGGCAGTTCCCGCAATGTGGCCACTCTAATGAGCTGCACCTCCTGGCCGGGAAGCAAGACTGCGGCGTGTTGATTCGGCTGACGCTTGAGTTGGGCCTTTTTGATATAGAGCTGCTCTTCTAGAGACCGGAAAGTGCGGGATGTCAGTTCCTGGTATTCATGAAATTCGTAGAAGGGGACAGTCGTCTCTGTGAAGCCCGATGAAGACGTACTCTGATGATTCCGACTGCGCCCTGTCCCGCTGCCTGAGGATTTGCTGGTACTGGTCTGCGTCGGCGGTGACCAGAAGTCTGAGCCTGGTATCCAAATTTGACCGCTGGCTAGAGAAGAATGACTGATATCACCGTACGAGTCACCGGTACTCTCCGATGAGGAGTGGGCGCGAATAGTCCGTGTACTCTCAACGGGCTCAAAGCCACGATGCCAGATTTCATCTTTCACCTGGTCGGGGTTGAATTCGCCAGTGAACAGCTCCTTCGAAATGAGGTCAACATCCTCGTCATTCAGGCCCCCGAACACAATCTTAGTCCGTGCGTTGGTGAGCGTCGAGTAGTAAACTTCAGGATCTTTTTGCTTAAGCTGCTGGAGATGTTGATGGGCTAAGATCAAGTGCAGCTTATACTTACGACCGCCGTCCAATATCTCACAAGCATCTTTCGTTACGAAGCGACTGAACTCGTCGATTGCTAGGAAGCACTCCTGGCGCTCTTTGGGACTGCGCGCGAATGCCGCCGTAATCAGTTCATTGACGAGCAAAGTTCCGAGGAGATGCTGATTGTCCTCGGAGATGACATTTTGCCTCGCAAGATTGACAAGGAGAATCTTTCTCTCAGCAAGCACGCTCGGGAAGTCGATGGTCTTCGTGAACTGCCCCAACATGGGGCGAATGACCTCGTGTTCGATGAAGGGCTTGATTCGATTCAATGTCGACTCGATCCGTTCTTCGCGGCGGTCGAGCTTCATTGCTTCTAGGCAATCCCACTCGGTACGAATTCGCGGATTAGAGATCCTAGCCGTGATTGCGGATCGCTGGGGGCTAGGTGCAGGATTGACAAGGTACTGGGCCTGAACCAGGGTCACATTTGCGGATACCAGTGCATAAGCGACATTAAACAGCCAGCGAGCCAATCGTGGCGTTTCCTGAAATGAATCCTGTCCCCATGCCTTTCTTATAGATTCCATCAGTGCCACGACTTGGTAGGTCATGACCCTGGCGTTTCGGGCGACAGGATTGAAGCCAATAACGTTTTGTGTCTCCGCAACGTCGAAAGGAACAACTCGCCTGTGTAGTTTGAGTTCTGGCTTCTGCAGCGACAGCCAGGCGCAAAACGCCAACAGACGTTGATAGAGATCGCCGTGGGGGTCAATAAGCACAACACCGTAGCCCTGCAATATAAGGCTTTTCAGGATTGCTTCCATGAGAAAACTTTTCCCCACGCCAGTGGAACCTAGGATGTGAAGATGGGTTGAAAGCAGCTTGGGTGTAAGGAATACTGGCAGAGTGGTTCCAAGATTGTTCCGAGCAGAAGACCGGCTGGCGGGACTTGGCGAGCGTGTTGCAGCTTCCTCTCCCAATGATCCTGGAGTGGCTGCGGCTGTCCCAGGGGAGCGGATAGGTTATCCCAATTCTCAGCCATTATCGTTCCTCGAATATGCGCGTGTCCACCTTGAGTTCGGACCGCTTTTGTTCGTATAAATCATCGAGGAACTCCAACGCGTCCGTTTGCTCCTTGGAGGAAAGGCTGCGGTCGGCAAGGATTCGTTGGCGCTCTTGCTTGCGCCAGTGCTGCAGTTCGGTGAGGGTGTTCAGCTTTGTGGCTACGGATTCGTATAATTCCCACCGCGTATCTAGTTTCCGGCGGTCATGGGCTTCATTTAGCTTCTGCTCACTCCCAGTTAGCCGAACAGAGCCCCCATCGATGAATCG
>CAVYKR010000013.1:0-97310 GCA_963769205.1 Bryobacterales bacterium
TCCTTTATGGGACGGTCGGAACCCATGCGAAGGCATCATCGTCGAAAAAGAAACTGAAGCGCGTGAAGCTGATTCCGGCTGCGGAAGATTCATGAGGTTCTGGGGGCGATCCCAATACTGTCATCATCGACATCGACGGCGCCCGCCTTATTGTTATTTTCGCAGTGGTCGCGGGCCTGCGCGTGTCCGAGGTGCTCGGCTTTCAAGTAGGTGATGTCGATCGTGGAAAGGAGACGTTGCGTGTTGATCGCCGTCAGCATCGCGGAGACATCGATGATCCGAAGAGCGAATCTTCGCGCCGCGTGCGCCAAGTGGGATCCCTCGCTCACCAGCTATTCGCTACGCGGCGGAAGGCGCCGAACGATTCATATTCCAGCGTAAAGACGGCATTTTGCTCGATGATCGCGACCTACAACAACATGTTTTCCGCCCTGCCGCTGAAACCGCGGGAATCTACTTTGAAGGTTTCGGGATGCACACGTTTAGGCGATTGAACGTCACTGGAGACAAGAGGTGGGCGCCACTCCAATTGAAGCCCAAAAAGCCGCTGGTCATGCTTCGCTTGATATGACGTGTCTATACATTCAAACCGATGAAGCGCGCGAGCGTGATCATGTAAGCCGAATTTTAGATCGGTTGAAGCCGGCGGGAGCGAAAAGCCGAAGCAAACGAGCTGACGGCGATGGCACCTGCTGGTGGCGTCCAGTGAGTCCACGGAACATTTGTGAAAAACACGTTTCCGGAGAATCTTCAACCCAATGTGCTCCGGAGGTGTTACGGCCACTCGAACCCAAACGGTTCAAGTGATTGAGAAGAATGGTGGGCCCGACAGAACTCGAATCTGTGACCTCTACCGTGTCAAGGTAGCGCTCTAACCAACTGAGCTACGGGCCCCCTGCGTGCGAACGCAAATGGTATTTTAACATCTTCTTCATTCTTCTCGGCTTCTGCCCCGGTACGCCGTGCAGCTTCCCCCCTTTTCTGACGATAGAACGCACGTGAGGATTCGAATGCGCTTTCGCCCCATCACCGCGATCCTATCGATTTTGCTTGCGCCGGTCATCGCCCACGCTCAGACTGACCCAGCGCTACTACGTTTCGTTCCCACGGACGGCAAAGCGCTGATCAGCATCGATTGGAAAAAAGTCCGGCAATCGCCGCTAGGGACCATGATTCGCGCGAAATGGGTGGATGGGAGCGGGATTCCGGGCATCGAGTTTCTGAACGACATCGACCGGGTGGTCATCTCCTCGCCGGCCCGAGATGCCGACCAGTCCCCGGCCGAGGACGCGCCCATGTTGATCGTCGCGGGCGGGCACTTCGATCTCGCAAAGGTACGTGGCATTCTCAGTGCTCAGGGCGCGAAGCCGCAGATGTTCAATAATGTGCAGGTCTATCGTCCGCAGGGCAGCTCAGGAAAGGAAATGGCCTTCGTGCTTCTCGACGCACAAACGATATTGATTGGGGATCCGCCATCCATATTCGCCACTCTTGAACGAACCACTTTTCCTATTCCGAAGGCAGGCGGCAACTCGCTACTGACGCGCGCGCCACAACTCGACACCACCTATGATGCGTGGGCGTTGATAAGCACGCCGGGCGTGCTGGCAAGCGATCGTTTGATGGCTATCTTCACGGGCGGCGAGTTGGGTACCGATGCGAAGCGCGTAGAGATCGGCTTGTCGCTGCGCGGTGGCTTCGCGGTGGATACGACGGTGATGTTCGAGTCGGAAGCGGCTGCCAAAAATATGGCCTCGGAACTCAGCCGGCTGTTAAAGCTCGCCGTCAAAGACAAGGCGGGCGAACCAGCGATGCTGGACATGGAAAAGAAACTAAAGGTCACATCGGAAGGCTCCCTAGTCAAGATCGCCATGCGCATGACGCAGGTAGAGTTGGATAAGAACGCGCAAATTTTCGCGTTATCTCACAAGCCGGCGGTGGCCTCTGTCGCCGACGTCCATCCGTTGGTGATTCCTTCACCAGCCCCTAAACCGGAAAAAAAGGTAATCCGCATAGAAGGCCTGGATGAAGGAATCCGGGAGATTCCCTATAAGCAGCAGTAGCGTTGTACGATGTGGGTGTGAGGGTTGTTGTCACTCTATTGGCTGCGGGCAGCCTCCTCGCGGCTGCTGAAATTCCTAAAGGAACGGAGCTGCAGATCCGGCTGACAACCGCGATCAACACCTCCTCAGCGAAGCCAAAACAAACGTTCGAGGCAGTAGTAATCGCACCTGTAGTGATCGGCGCCTCGGTCGTTCTGGCAGCAGGCGTTAAGGTGTCCGGACACATCCAAAACGTCACGGCTGCAGTTCAACCGGACGATCAGGCCGTGCTCGAATTAGGCTTCGATCAGATCAGTGATTCCGCCGGACATAAGGCGAACCTCGCCGCCAAATTGGTGGGGATCGACAATGCCCGCGAGGCTATCGACACAGCCGGCAAAATCACAGGGATCATTGCGTCCCAGACCGGATCTGGGCGCATGGATCAAGGAATCAACAAAGTGGCGGCGCAATATCCGGGCTTGGCGGATCTGTTGGGCGCCATCAAGCAGACCGTGGTGAAACCCGCTGACCCGAACATCGATTACGAGCCGGGCGTGGAGATGACCATCCAGCTTACTGGACCGCTGACCTGGAGCGCGGCAGCGGGCGGCTTCAACGTCAAGTCCATCGAGCCCGCGGATGGGTTGTCGCGCCTGGTCAACTCTGAGCCGTTCCGAACTGTCGCGGAAAAGCCGCCTCGTCCCTCTGACATGACCAACCTGATGTTTCTCGGCAGCGGGCAGGACATTGAAAACGCGTTTCAAAAGGCAGGTTGGTCGGCTGCGGCGCAATTGAATTCGAAGTCGAAACTGGAAACATTCCGGGCCATGGCGGAACAGCGCGGCTATCAGGAGGCGCCGGTATCCACGCTACTGCTCGAAGGGCGACCGCCGGACCTGGTATTCGAGAAACTAAACAACACTTTCGCCGCCCGCCATCATCTGCGAATCTGGCGCCGTCCGGGCCTCTTCCAGGGTAAAGAGGTCTGGGTTTGCGCGGCCACGCACGACATTGGAATCGATTACTCCGAACAGGACCGGAATTTCATCCACAAGGTAGATACCCATATCGACCATGAACGCGCCAAAGTGGTGAGCGATTTGCTCTTTACGGGGCTGGTTCAGGGACTGGCGCTGGTAGAACGGCCGGACGTTCCTACCCAGCTAGTGAACGCCACTGGTGACGCGCTCGAGACAGACGGAAAAATGGCCGTACTCAGCTTCTAATCCCCAGTTTCAGGGCGGCCCGGCCAGTCTCTCGCAGAGCTTTGCGAGATTTCGGGATTCCTTTTCAATAAGCCCGGCCGCCAGCCCTTTGAGAGCCGTAATATTGGCGGGGCTGGTATTGTCGAGCGAGTGATTGTGGCCGTCCAACGTAGTTTGGAAACGGTAATACCGCTGGCATTCGCTGGGGCCGTCCGGAAGGAGCTGACGAAGCTGATAGTCTACCGTGCTACTCACCCCGTCGAATACGACATTCAGCAGAGGCGCGGCCCATCTCGCCACACCCCAACTCCTCGATTCGCCATACGACAGGCTGAGGTTTAAGGCGCCAGTACCCAGCGAAACCACCAGAAAATCATTGGCATCGGGATGAGTGGTTCTGGCTTCCACTAAGGCGCATGCGGCGGGATTGTTGGCGAACACACCCCCGTCGATGAGGGTGTAGTAATCGGTGCTGCTGACCGCCGGCAGTTTCATGGGCTCAAAATAAGTGGGAGCGGCGGAAGTCGCGCGCGCTACCTCTCGCGCTGGAAAATCGTAATCCGGCCGCAAGCGAGCGTTGGAGCTCTTGAAGAAAAACGGAAAGCTGTGCGCGATTTCGTAGCTGGTGACCAGGACATCGGTGGTGGCATCGGCGAGGCGCGAGTCCCCAAAATACCGCTCAGGACGGCTTCAAGGCCCGCTGCGGAATACTTCTCTTCGGTCAGGTTGTTGCAGGCGACGATCCGGCGCCACAGGGAGCGCGTAAAGATTTTGGGACCTTCGCGCTCGTACATCTCGACGAAGCGTTGGGCACTGTACAACGGTTCTCCAACGGTTCTTGGGATCGTCAGACCCAGCGCCAGAATGCCGCCAGTTGAAGTGCCGGCAATCAAATCAAACAGCTGGGCGATCGGCCGCCTGGTAGTGCTTTCAATATGCGCGAGCAGCGTGGCGGGTAATAATGCCGCGGATTCCGCCGCCGTCGATTGCTAAGATCTTCACCAGTTGAGTCATCGCATGAGCTGCCGCGTTGGCAGGGTCGCCCAATACGATTCTCGCCGAACACTTTTGTCCAGCACCTCGCCGTAGCGGCTAAATGGCTGTCACGGAAGAAGAAAACTATTTAAGAGCGCCGTGACCATCCGTAGAACTCAGCGCTGTGGCGTGGTTTTTCAGAATCTCGTCTACCTGGCAGCGGAATAGGGCGGCTGCTGGATCGACAGAACCAGTTCGATCTGCTCTTCATTCAAATTCTTGGCTTTATATAGATGAAGAATGTACTTGGCTCGATAGCGCTGGTCACTAGCGAGATACATGACGTCATTCCGCTTCACAGCCGCAATCCAGCCTTTGCGATGAAAATCGAGAAGCGTTTCGTGCTCGGTCTGAAGACCGGCGGCGACATCTGGAAATGTTTGATATCCGGGCAATTATTTCTCCTTGCGGGCTACCGCTATACTTGCGGCGCCTCGCTCTTCGTTTTCAATCTGATGGAGCATCTCTATGGTCTCTGAAGGATGGGCTTGGACGTAGCGGCGCATGATATCCAGCACTGTGGTCAGTACAGGATGCCGCAGGGAATAGAATACCTGGTTGCCCTCTTTTCGGTTCGCTACAAGCTGCCTGGTGCGCAGGATCGCCAAATGCTGGGAAAGGTTGGCCTGCTCAACCGAGAGGCGTTCTTGAATCGCTCCGGCTGAAAGCTCGCCATCACGCAGCACTTCGATTACGGCGATACGAGTGGGATGTGCGAGAGCTTGGAAGACGTTGGCTTTATAGGAGCGCAACGGGTTCTGCACTACTCAATTATATTCGATATCTCGAATATACGCAATACCCTGGAAACACTACGGTCCCGAGCGAAACGACAGCCTCTCGAAAGCAGATACATTGGACTAGGAGCGAAACTTATGCCCACTGCCGGAGACCACGATCAAGCCAGGCTCGAGGAACTGAACGAACAGTATATAGAGTCCGTTATGAAAGCAGACGTGAACTGGTATCGGCAACATCTAGCCGACGATTTCGTCTGCATCGATTCGGAAGCTTCGATCCTCGACAAAGAGGCGTTTTTGCAACACACTTCACGTGGACCGTATTTCTCCAATTACAAGCTCGAAGACGTCAAAGTACGGATTTACGGCGAGACCGCTTTGGTGCAGGCCACCGGATTGTTTACGCGCATGGATGGAGCGCCAGGAATGTGCCGCTACACCGACGTTTATGTGCGGGCGGGCGACGATTGGAAAGTCGTTTCCGCTCAAATTACCCGCGCGCAGGTCCGAACGCAGGCGGCCGGCTAAAGCGCGAGACCCAACTGCTTCGCAAGCTCAACGCGTCCGTTCAAAGTGAGCCGGACAGCCCTGCCGCGCATCCGCACAACCCACTTCCGCTGGCATAAGCAATTCAAAAGCGCACATCCCAGCGGACCACCCAAATGATGCTGCCGCTCAGTCCAGTCCAGGCAGAGACGAGCTGCGCCTTCGCGGCGCGTCAGCCTCACGAGACGTTCTTCGGCGATTTCCTCCAGCCACTTGCGCCCCGGCTCAGTTAACTCACACTGCTTTTGTGCAGCGGGTGTGAGCAGCCCACGGCGCTGCATGGCACTGTAGATATCAACCGCCAGCCGACCTGCCAGATGGTTGTAGCATGTACGCGCGTAGCGGAGGATCTTCACCTCGGCTGGCTCTCGATCGCGCACTCGGGGAGCCGGAGCCAATTCGCCCAGCGCTTCGAGCGCGGTCCCTACCTCGGGTCCGGCCAGACGATAGTAGCGGTGCCGGCCCTGATTCTCGACACTCAGCAGCCCACCCTCGACAAGTTTGGCCAGGTGGCCGCTCGCTGTTTGCGGCGCCACGTTGGCGCTGAAAGCCAGTTCGCCGGCGGGAAGCGCGCGCCCATCGAGCAATGACAATAGCATAGTCGCGCGAGCCGGTTCACCGATGAGGGCGGCGACGCGCGCAAAGCCGGGTTGCATGTTCACAACTTATCAGAGCGCATCGTGGGACGTTACGGTCCAGACCGAAGCATTCGACGAGCAGGGAGGCTGGCGAATCAGGGATGAATCTTTTCTTTCCGCTCCAGCATTCCGACGAAGTGCTCAATCTTCCGTGCGCGAGTATCCGCCTTTTTCACCGTCTGAATTCGCCAGAGGACGGCATATCGGTTCGCGCCGTCAAGAGTCTTGAAGAACGCTGCCGCCCGCGGATTAGCGTCGAGGGCAGCCTGAAAGTCGCTGGGGACGGTGGCTCCACTGGGCGAATCATAAGCCGCATCCCAGCGTCCGTTCTTTTTCGCGCTCTCAATTGCCTCCAGACCAGCGGCTTGCATCTGGCCGCTTGCAATCAATGCCAGCGCTTTCTCGCGATTGATCTTGGACCAGATGCTCCGGCTGGAACGCGAAACAAATCGCTGCAGCCAAGCCTGATCGCTTTCAGGCTTCTTCTGACCGTCAATCCAGCCGTAGCACAGCGCAACTTCGATCGCCTCCTGGTAGGAAACCGACCGCAGGGGCGAGCCCTTTTTCGCTATGCGAAGCCAAAGGCCGGCGCTCTTACCGTGGTTCTTCCCGAGCCACGCAGCCCAATCTTTTTTGGACTTGAAGAGTCTTACTAGCGAGGGATTCAACTTCGCAACTCCATGTCCGGGATGCACGGTTCTATCGTAGATAGCGGCTGTGTTCTTTTAAGATACAGCGGTCCATGACCACCGCCAGTCCGGCCGCTTTGGCTTTCTCCGCCGCCGGCTTGATCCACCACGCCTTCCTGCATCCAGACCGCGGCGGCGCCAATGCGGATGGCCGATTCCACGACCGGCGCCACGAATTCCGAGCGCCGGAAAATGTCGACGATATCGACGTGCTCGGGAATGTCTTCCAGACGCGCGTAGGAATTTTCGCCCAGCACTTCCGATTCGTTCGGATTCACGGGGATAATCCGGTAGCCTGCTGCTGCATGTACTCGGCGACGCCGTAGGATGGCCGGGCGCTTGCTCGAAAGTCCCACCACCGCGATGACGCGGCTGTTGCGCAGCAGATCGGGAATCAGACATGGGCTAGCGTTCCTCCATCGCCAGAAGCTTTCGGAAGCGCGCCACTTCGGCGGGCGTCAGATGGCGGAATTTGCCGGGCTGCAGCGGTCCCAGCTCCAGAAATCCGATTTTCACGCGTTGCAGCTTTTCCACCAGCCGCCCAAAATGTTTGAACATGAGACGAATCTGATTCTGCCGCCCTTCGATTAATCGTACTTCGTACCAGGGGTTCTCGCGCGCGCTGGATCAGCTTCAGACCGGCGGGCGCGGTTCTTCTTGCCGCTCAGCGGAACGCCTTCGCGGAACTTCTCTTCCTGCTCGGGAGTCAGCTGCGCCGTTGGTCTTCACACATATAGTTTTGGTGACGTGGCTGGCGGCGGACGTGATGCGCTTGGCGAATTCGCCGTCGTTGGTGAGCAGCAGCAGTCCTTCGCTCGAATAGTCCAGGCGGCCGACCGGATACACGCGCGCCTTAACGCCGCGCAGGAGATCCATCACAGTTGGCCGGCCCTCCGGATCGATGACCGTCGACATGCAGTCCTTGGGTTTGTTCATGGCCAGGTAGACCGGCGTTCCGGGCGCGCCCACTCGCTTGCCATCCACTTTGATGTGGTCCCGTTCCGGGATCGGCCTTGGTCCCGAGTTCCGTGATCACTGCGCCGTTCACCGTGACGCGGCCTTCGAGAATCAATTGTTCGGCGTGGCGCCGGCTGGCGATGCCGGCATGAGCCAGCAACTTTTGCAGCCGTTCTTCGGGCATCTACTCGGAGGACTCGGCCGATGGCTCGGCGGCGGCTTCAGTGCTGGTTTCGGGGGTCGGCGCGTCGGCCCGCTGCAACTCGGCTCAGGCTCGCCGTCGCTCTCACCATCGGACAAGCCGGCCCAGTTCCTCAAACTCCTTCAGCGTCGGCAGTTCGCTCAGATCCTTCAGGCCGAACTGCACCAGGAATTCTTTCGTGGTCTTGTACAGGATCGGCTTGCCGAGCACCGGCTTTCTGCCCGCGGTGGCGATCAGCTTGCGATCGATCAGCGTCTTCAACACTCCCGCGCCCTGCACGCCGCGGACCTCCATCACTTCGGGCGCGGTGATGGGCTGCTTATACGCGATCAGCGCCAGAGTCTCCAGCGCGGCCAGCGAAAGCTTCAGCGGCGGCTTCAGATTCTTGACGAACGCCCGGATGGCTTCGTGATGCTCCGGCTTGGTGGACATTTTGTATCCGCCGGCCACTTCGCGAATGGTCAGCCCGTGCTCGGGCTTGTTGTATTCGGCGGTCAGCTCTTCGAGCACCTGCCCGACTTCGCGGCGGGCTGTTGCCAAGCGCGGTCGCGATCTGATCGGCCGAGAGCGGCTCGTCGGTGACATAGATCACGGCTTCCACCACGGCCTCAGTTGCGCGTCGGCGGAGTCAGATGCTGGTTGCGACGCCCGGGAGCAGATCGTTCGCGGATGGTCCGCTTCCGTCTCCGGGGTGGATTGTACTTCGGCTGTTTCATTCCGGCTTAACTGTATTCTTCTTCGATAGCGACCAGCGATTGGCCGAGCACTTCGTCAAGCGCGCGCTGCTTCTTCAATCCAATGTCGCCGAAGGCGTCCTTCTGGGTCAACATCAGCGCCTGGCGGCGCACCAGTTCCAGCATGGCGAGGAACAGGCAGATCATCGCGCGGCGGCTGCCCTGCCTCTCGAACAGCTCGGCGGCCGGAAGCGATTCGCCGGTGCGAAGCTCGCCGAACACGCGCTCCAGATAGCGAATCATGTCCGGAATGCTGACGTCTTCTTTGCCGACTTCGTAGATGGGCCGGTTCTTGGCGCGCTCCAGCACGGTTTGCAGCGTCTTCACCAGGTCGAAGAGCGAGACGGCCAGCTCCGGCTCTTCGTCTCGTCGGCCAGAAACTGCGCCATCTGCGGATTCGACCAGAACCGCTTCCTCACCATGCGCTTCTGCTGCAGCATCTCGGCGGCATTCTTGAAGCGCTCGTGCTCCAGCAGCCGGTCCACCAGTTCCTGGCGCGGATCTTCTTCCGGCGAAATCTTGTCCAGCTCCGGATCTTTGGGCAGCAGCATGCGCGACTTGATGTGGATCAGCGTCGCGGCCATGTAGACGAACTCCGCGCTCAGCTCGATATCCAGTTCCAGCGCGCGCTGCATGTATTCCAGATACTGCTGGGTGATGGAGGCGATCGGGATGTCGTAGATGTTGATCTGCTGCTTGCGGATCAGGTCGAGCAGAAGATCGAGCGGGCCATCGTATTGCTCCAGGTGAAAATTCAACGGCACTGCCACTCCCCTATAGGATACCAATGTCGATTATTTGTTGAAGTACAACGTTACGTCGACAGTGTGCTCCCCTGCGTTCACTTTCGTTTCGGCGCGCGTCGTGTTCAGATTGTCGAAGAGGCCGTCTGCTTTGACTCGCGCCAGAAAGTGATCCGGATAATCGACATTGAAGGGCTTCCCCTGCGGCAAGCCCCACATCTTGCGGATAACGGGCTCAGATACCAGGTCGAGTCCCACGACATCCAGTTTTCCTTGAGTGAACTGGGGACCGGGGGTAATCTGGAACGTCAGGTCCACGGTGTGCTCGGTGTCGTTAGGATTGCGTTTTACTTCCGACGTCACGTTCAGATAGCCTTCGCGGCGCAGCCTTTCGGCGATGTGCTGCTGGGCCGTCTTTACGTCATCGAAGTTCACCGGCTGTTCGGCTTTCAAATTGGCCAGTTTGTCGAGTTCCGCTCCGGAAGACGGTGCGCCACGAAAGTTCAGCTTGCCCAACTTATAAACCGGCCCCTGCTCCACCTGCGTGGTAACCACCAAGCCATCGACATCCTTGGCTGGTTCGGTTTCGATCGTGGGGAAGGCAACGCGGATCATGCCGCGCGCTTCATAGATGGGACGGATGGTGTTCTCCAACAGCAACCGATACTGCGGTTCTCCGTACGGAATACCGATCGCGACGCCGTACATGGCGGTCTGCAAAACGGCCGCCGTGATCGCGCCAGTGTTGGTGAAGACGGCCCGGGCAACAACTGGAAGGCCCTTGGCAGGGAGAAACACAATAACCAGCCCGGAAGGATTCTCCGAAATCACCCGGCCCGCCACTGGCTCGTGGTAATCCCGCTGAGCTAGAAACTCAGCGATCCATTGCGCATAGCGGTCGAGTTCAGGTTTGGTAGCTGGAATCTTCGGAGCAAAAAGTGGGTCTTTCTGTTTCAATAAGGCGCGCAGCTCAGCATCGGAAGCAGGTAGATTCTGGAACCGCGCGGGATACATCTGCTCTATTTCCGCTACTTCGAAACTCGCATCGTAGCCTTTACCGTCTTTGGCGGGAGCGAATCGAAACCCGGCGGTGGCAAAGACGCCGGTAGCCATCAAACGCTGGCGCGCGGCTTCGAACTCTGTTTTACCGGCAGTATCGCCAACGTGAATGCCGGCCACCGACAGAACTTGATCCGCTGTATAGTTGCGAATCCCGTCGACTTTCACCGACTCGACCAGCCAGGCCGCGCCGTCCGCGGGGGCTGACGTAGAGTTCGCGGCTGGCGCGGGAGCTGCGGCCGGTTTGCGCTTCTGGCGGGTTTGCGCATCGCTGACGTTCGCGATCAACAACAATGCAATAGCCAGCGCGCTCAGCCTCATTCCAATTCCAGGGTGACGAACATCAGGCGGCCGGAACGTTCAATCTGTATGACCACTTCCTGACCGGCCTTGAACTCGTCGATCTTGCTTTTCAACGCCGCGACGGTTGAAACAGGAGCACCATTCACAGAATAAATGACGTCTCCGGGCTTCAATCCGGTTCCGCTGGCGAGATCGGTGGCAGAGCCGGCGGCGACCACCACGCCATAGCCATTACGCAAATCGGGCAACAATGCCCCGAGTTTCTTGTCGATTCCGATGCCCAAAATTCCAAGGCGGGGGATCAGATTGTCCTCGGGATTAACCATATCGGCAAAGCGCTGTGGGTCGTCTTCACTCTTCGGCGACGGAAACATCGATCGTGAGGTGGTCTGTTCCCGCGCAAAACTCCCAGAGTCACTTTGTGACCCCTGGGAGCGCGGAAGATCTCCATTTCGAGCTGTGGCGCGCGTTACGCATTGCTTTTCCATTCAGCGTGAGCACGATGTCGCCCACCTTGGCGCCTGCCTTGTCGGCCGGACCCTCGGGCTCGACGTCGCTGAGGATTACGCCGCAATCCTGTGCCAGGCTGAGTCCGGAAGCGATCGCGGGCGTAATGGTTTGTGCAAACACGCCGATTCGTCCGCGATGAACGTGCCCTTCCTGCCGTATCTGCGAATAGACCCGTTGGACCAGATTGCTGGGGATCGCGAATCCGAGGCCTTCGCTGCCGCCGGACTGCGTCAGGATAAAAGTGTTGATGCCGACCACGCGCCCGTCGCGAGTCAATCAGCGGTCCGCCACTGTTGCCTGGGTTGATGGGCGCGTCGGTCTGAATGTATGCCATCAGGTCATCGGGATGGAGCTGGCGCCCGTTGAACTGACGATTCCCATACTGACCGATCCTTCTAGACCCAGCGGATTTCCGAATGCCATGACCAGTTCGCCCTGACGCAGACGCTCGGAATCGCCTAATGCCAGATGCGGCAAACCCGTCTTGTCGATCTTCAGCACTGCAAGGTCGATTTCACGATCCATTCCGAGCAGCTTTGCTTCCAGGAGTTTGGCCGCCGGCTGATCGCGGCGGAGAGAAGGAAGCCGGACCTGAATGAGTCTGGCGCCGCGGACCACGTGCGCATTCGTGATGATGTAGCCATCTTCGGCGACCATCACGCCCGAGCCTGTGCTGTGCTGCTTCGTTAGCAGACTGGTAGTGGTGGTATCGCTTTCTTCGGCGGCTGCGTACCCGGTCGAAAAGATTTGAACCACGGCCGGACGGACACGATTCACCAACACTTCGAGCGACGTGCTGAGATCATTCAACGACAGTGCCGGAGCGCTCCGTTCGGTGGGCTGCGCAGGGGTGGGCTGCGCGGGGGCGGATTGCGTCGGATTTTGGGCGGTGAGAACGACTGCTCCCAGTGGTGCGATGACAAAGACCAGCATCAATTTCATCACGAGTCCATTTTCTCGCATAATTAGAGCATTCAGTTGTGAGCACGCTTATTATTCGAAGAGTCCTGTGGTCGGCGGCAGTAGTGGCAGTGTTGGCACTCGCTACCGTGCTGGTCGTTCGCGTTATGACTCATTCCACCATCGCGTTCGGTCAGAAGTGCGGCGCGGGCAACTGCTGGGGATATCGCCTGGAACAATACGGGGTCTCCAAGCAGGTGGTGCTGACGATCACCAGGAGCGGAGGTATGCAACAGGAGTACGAGTTGCCCAGAACGTTATTGGAGCGGTCGGGCGAAGATCGTTGGCTCGCCGGTGACCGCGCGATTTACCTGAACTTCCGCGCGACGCCGGCCGACGGTCCCACTGCGAAGGGCACGCCGCTGCGCCTCCTCTACGATTTCCAGCGCGGCCAGCTCTACATCAACTCCGCGCAGCGTGCGCCTGAATCTCACAACGGCGATGCTTCGGGAAATTGGCTGACCGAGCCGGAGTTTCAGAGTGCAGTGACACAGATTGAGCCGTAGCCGTGCAGACTAAGTTCCAAAATCTGCAATGCTTTACAAAGCTTTACCAATCGATTTTTTCCGCGGGCCCGTCTAATTTTCGTAACGGTCTCTCGATGCCATTCGCCTAAGAAGCAAGACTGCATGCAACCGAAGTTCATTCTGCGGGGCTGGACTTATCTCCTCGTTTCATGTTTTGGCGCCACTGTATTGCTAGCCGGCGAGCATCACGGAAACGTGAAGTCTGCGGGTTTACCCGTGCCGGGCGCCACCGTAACTGCGAGTCAAGGCGGCAAAAAGCTCCTCACTACCACCGACGAGCAGGGGGCTTATAGCTTTCCGGACCTGGAAGATGGTACTTGGACAATCGCGGTAGAAATGCCCGGCTTCTCGAATCTCAGCCGCGCGGTGAATATCGCCGCCTCTGAGATTCCGCCATTCGACCTGAGGCTCTCACCCGCGCAGGCTCCTGCTCAGGAACAGGCAGCCACTCCGCGCAGGCCGCGTGATGCGCCGGACCAAAATCCGTCCGCGCCGGGAACTACGCCTTCGCAAAATACGGCAGCCGGCAATGGACCCGCGCCGGCGAACCGGCCGAATTTCGCGGGACGAGGCGGCGCCGGAGGGCGGGGCGGCAATGCAAACAACCGACCTTCTTTACAGCAGGCGCTGGCGGGAGGTTTCCAACGCCTGGATGTCAACGCGCAAGATGCCGGAGCCGTGACCGCGGAAGCTGAGTCAGCAACACCGGCCTTGAATGGTGACCTCAACCAAAGCGCCTCGGAGGCGTTTGTTGTAAATGGCAGTGTCAGCAATGGCGTAAACGCTCCCCAACAGAACGACTGGATGGGTTTCGGCCCAGGAGGTCCGGGTGGGCTGGGGCCCGGCGGCTTCGGTGGACCGGGTGGACCAAACGGTCCTGGAGCGAATGGGTTTGGCGTGAACGGACCCGGCGGTCAAGCGGCTGGTGGTCCGGGACCTGGCGGGGCCCCGGGCGGAGGCTTCGGCGGCGGGGGTTTCGGCGGACGTGGTGGAGGCTTTGGAGGCGGAGGCCGCGGTGGTTTCGGCGGTCCGGGCCGTGGCGGCCCGCGTGGAGGGGGACCAAACGGCCGCAACTCATTCGGAAATGCCCGGCGCAACCGGCGCAGCCAGTACAACGGCAATCTCGCCCTGATTCTGGATAACTCGGCACTGGATGCCAAGCCATTCTCGCTCACGGGCCAGGAAACGCCGAAGGCCGCTTACAATCACTTCCGCACGACCGGCGCATTCGGCGGGCCTCTCAAAATCCCCAAGCTGCTCAGCGGGCAAAACACGTTCTTCTTCATCAATTACCAACTGACACGGAATCATAACGCCAGCATCGCCACCGGCCTGGTGCCGACTGAGGCGGAACGCGAGGGGCTATTTCCGGGTTTGTCCACGGTTCCAATCAGCCCGCAAGCCCAAGCGCTCTTGAATCTTTATCCGCTGCCAAACTTTTCCGGCAGCTCGCGCTACAACTACCAGATTCCTATCCTGGGCATCGGCAACCAGAGCAATGTAAACCTGCGCATCAGCCAGACCATCAACTCGAAGAACCAGTTGACCGGCAATTTCGCATGGCAGAATGGCAATACAACAAATCCGAACTTATTCGGTTTTGTCGATTCTGGAAGCACAAGCGGCGTCAACACGGGATTGCAGTGGAGCCATCAATTCACCACCACCTTGATCAGCAACCTGCGCTACAATTTCAGCCGCTCGGCCGGCCAAACCACGCCATTCTTCGCGAACACGCAAAACATATCCGGAGCGGCGGCCATTCAAGGCAACGATCAATCCCCCGCCTTCTGGGGTCCACCCAACTTATCGTTTTCGAGCGGGATTACCGGCCTTTCTGATGCGAATTTCTCGCGAAATCACAACTACACCAACCAAGTGGGCGAAAACTTGGTTTGGATCCGCGGCAAGAACAACTTTACCTTTGGCGGGGATTTCCGCAGACTCGATTTCAATCAGCTGTCGCAGCAGAATCCCCGCGGCAGTTTCGTCTTTACCGGAGCTTTCACGGGAAACGATTTCGCCGATTTCCTGGCGGGGTATCCCACCACCAGCTCGATTGCCTACGGCAATGCGGACAAATACTATCGCACCTTCTGGGTGGATGGATTCGTAAATGACGATTGGCGCATCAAGAGCAATCTCAGTATAAATGTGGGAGTGCGTTGGGACTTCCAGGCGCCGGTCACCGAACTGTACAACCGATTGGTGAATCTGAACATCGGGCCTGCCTTCACCTCCGCATCCGCTGTGTGCGCCACAACGCCGCCAACACAGCCGCGTCCACATGCACTTTGGCCAGCCAAGCGGGCTACCCGTCCTCCCTGCTCCGGCCCGATTATCACGAGTTCCAGCCGCGCCTCGGGGTTGCCTGGCGGCCGCTGACGCAGCATTCGACGGTAGTGCGCGCCGGTTATGGAATCTACTACAACACCTCCGTTTATCAGCCTCTGGCCTCTCAGATGGCCCAGCAGTCTCCGTTGTCTTATAGCGTGACTCAACCGAATTCGCTCACCGGATCCTTATACGATGTCGAACGCGTTTCTCATCCCGGCGATCAACGCTGTGCCCCAAACCTACGCACTCGACCCGAATTTTAAGATAGGGTATCTGCATTACTGGCAGGCGTCCGTCCAGCAAAATCTAAGCTCGTCGATTATTCTCACGCTCACCTATCACGGCAACAAAGGTACGCATCAGTTGCAGGAATTCCTGCCGAATACCTTCCCCGCCGGAGCGCCGACCAGCCCCTACCCGTCCGGTTACGTCTATGTCACCTCGAACGGAAACTCCAACTATAATGCCGGGAGCGTACAACTTCAACGTCGCTTCCGCAGCGGTTTTTCCTGGAACGGGATGTACACTTTCTCCAAGGCCATCGACGATGCTCAGGGCATTGGGGGACGGACCGGACTAGGCTCAGCTTATGCTCAGAACTGGCTGGATCTGACAGCAGACCGCTCGCTTTCCAGCTTTAACAGGGCCCACACCTTCAATCTAACCGCCCAATACAGCACCGGCCAGGGCACCAGCGGGGGAACTCTACTGCGCGGTTGGAAGGGCGCGTTGGCCAAAGACTGGACCTTCTCGAGCAGTCTGGTGGTGGGCAGCGGACTGCCGGAGACGCCCATTATCCTGAGCCATGTCGCCACCGGAACCGGCGTGACTGGTACCGTCCGGGCGGATTATATCGGAGGGTCGCTGGCCGCTGCCCTTCCCGGCTACGGCTTCAATACAGCTGCTTTTGCGACTCCGTTGGCCGGTCAATGGGGAGATGCGGGTCGCAACATTATTACCGGACCGATGCAATTCGGATTGAATGCGTCGGCTGGACGCGTTTTCCGTTTAGGCGAACGGCGCAGCTTCGACGTGCGCTTCGATTCCACCAACGTGCTGAACCATGTGACCTACAGCTCCTGGAACACCATCTTTGGAAATGCCCAGTTCGGATTGCCGGTCAGCGCCAATGCGATGCGCACCATGCAGCTCACGCTCAGGTTCAGGTTCTAAGAGAATGCAGCGATCACTGATTGCCCTTTTTCTGTGTGGCTGGCTGCCGGCTTCAGCGCAGCCCCCCGCGCAGGATGCTGCTAATGGTCCGGAAACAAATCTGCGTTTCGCGACCACCACTCAGTTGGTGGTAGAAGACGTTCTGATCAAGGGCAAAGACGGGAAACCGATCCTGGGTCTGAAGCCCTCCGATTTTACGATTACCGAAGATGGAAAGCCGCAGAAGATTAGCGTCTTTGAATTTCAAACGCTGGAGGAGGAGCAGGCCGGCGCCGTTGCCGGTTCGCCGAAACCATCGGTAGACACTTCTGCCAAGCCTCCGGCACAATCCGGGGTCAAGCCTCTAACCACCATCCAAATCGCGCCCGAACGGCCCGGGGACCTCAAGTACCGCAACCGCCGTCTGATGGTGATGTTCTTCGACATGACCTCCATGCCTATCCAGGACCAAAAGCGCGCTCAAACCGCCGCGTTGAAGTTCCTGCAAACACAAATTACGCCGGCGGATCTGGTGGCCATCATGACTTTCTCGAGCGACGTGAAAGTGGTGGAAGATTTCACTGACGACCGCGACCAATTGGCCAAGGACATCCGCAGCTTGATCATCGGAGAAGGGCAAGGTTTCGAACTCAGCAATCAGGACGACAGCGCGTCCGACACGGGCGCCGCGTTTCAGCAGGATGATACCGAATTCAACATCTTCAATACGGACCGGCAACTGTCCGCGCTCGAGACAGCCGTCAAGATGCTGGGTTCGCTCAACGAAAAAAAATCACTCGTCTATTTCGCCAGCGGCATCCAGCGCAATGGTCTCGACAACCAGGCGCAGCTTCGATCCACCATCAATGCCGCTATTCGCGCCAATGTATCTTTCTATCCCATCGACGCCCGCGGCCTGGTGGCGCAAGCCCCACTGGGCGATGCAACCAAAGGCTCTCCAGGTGGCCAAGGCATGTACTCGGGAAGCTCCGCTCGAGCGTTGACCAGCAATTTCCAAAACCAGCAGGAGACCCTGTACACGTTGGCGGCGGATACCGGCGGCAAGGCTTTGCTCGATAACAATGATCTTTCGGTTGGCATCGTTCAAGCGCAAAAGGACATGACTAGCTACTACATCATTGGCTACTATTCGACCAATGCCGCCCTGGACGGCCATTTTCGCCGCGTCAAGATCACGCTGAATAATAGCGGGCTCGCCGGAAAGATCGCCAAACTGGATTACCGCCAGGGATACTACGCGGGTAAGCAATTCAACAAATTCAGCGAGAGCGACAAGGAGCGGCAGCTGGCCCAAGCCCTGGTGCTGGGCGATCCCATCACCGACATGGATATCGTCATGGAGCTGGACTATTTCCGGCTGGGGCGCGATCGCTACTTCGTTCCGCTGATCGTCAAGATTCCCGGCTCGGAAATCGAGCTGGCCCGGCATGGCGGCGCCGAAACCACACGCTTCGATTTCATCGGGGAAATCAAAGACTCCAAGGGCGCCACGGTTGGAAACGTGCGGGATAACATCGAAGTGAAACTAAAAGGCGAGAGCGCGCAGGCGTTGGCCAAGACCACGCTCGAATACGACACCGGGTTCACCTTGGCCCCGGGCGCGTACACGGCCAAGTTTCTCGCCCGTGAAAATGAGACCGGTAAAATCGGAACCTTCGAAACGAAGTTTCAGGTCCCTGACCTCGGCACTGAACAAAAATATCTGCCCATCAGTTCGGTAGTGTTGAGCAACCAGCGCCAAAAGCTCGAAGCCGCTGTGGCCACCGCCGAAAAAGACAAGAAGATACTTGCCGCCCACCCGCTCATCCAGGACGGGGTGAAGCTGGTCCCGAGCGTGACCAGGGTCTTCCGGACGGATCAAAATCTATATGTCTACCTGGAAGCTTACCAACCCGCAGCCGAGGCGACACAGCCGGTCACGGCGTATGTCAGCTTCTACCGGGGCAAAGTGAAAGCCTTTGAAACCGAGCCGCTGCATGTGTCGGAAGGTTTGAACCCGAAAACCAAGGCGGTCCCGCTCCGTTTCAGCGTGCCTTTGGCAAAGCTGCAGCCGGGTAAATATATCTGCCAGGTGAGTGTGATGGATCCAACTGCCCAGAAGTTTGCCTTCTGGCGTGCTCCCGTAGTGGTTCTCCAGTAGCTATCTGATCTTCCAGCGGGTGTTAGGGTAGCCGCGCCCGCAGGTTCTTCAGCCCGCGCAGCCCTGCCTGCGCGACCTCCTGGTCGGGATCCTTGGATAGAGTTTCGAGCGCCGGAATAGAATCGCGATCTCCGCTCTGAGCGAGGATCTGTGCCAGCCCAAGCTTTTCATCCTTCGTTACCGTAGGATCCTGCAAGGCCGTATAAAACGCCTTCCGAACCTCAGGATCGCGGGCCAACTCGGTAAGATAAGGCCGCGCTACGCCCTTGTAGCCCGCGGAATTGAGGTTGTCCAAGAGATAGTGCAGCGGATCGAATTCACCCATCTCGCGCTTGCCCATCGACACCAGGGCAAAAGCGAGCGAAAGGCGAGGGCCGGTCTTGCGCTCGTTGGAAAACGCGCTTTCGACCGTGGCGCGATCATCCGGGTTTTTCAGCCGTGCCAATCCTTCAGCCGCGCCCTCGCGCAGCCCGTCGTCCTTATCGTTCAACCTAGCGACGTAGACTCCGTGCAACTGCTGGTCCGGCATTTGCGCCATGGCGGTAAGCGCCGCGCGCTTCACCTTCATGTTCTTGGAGCGGTCCAGCACATCGCGCAGATCGTTGACGCCATCCGCGATACTGCAGCAATCCGGTAGTCTCGATGGCTGCGATTTGAACCCTCTCGTCCAGATCGCGAGCCAGGAAGATGATGCTGGCGCCGGCGCTTGGATCGCGTATTTTCTGGATCGCAATCAGGCACTCATAGATCAACGGGCGTGTCTTTGGAGTGCAGCGCCTGTTCCAGATCCGGCAGAGCATCGCGGCCGCGCAGGATACCGGTGGCGCGAGCGGCATTGGCGCGCGATTCCATGCTGGCGCCGCCCGTCACCAACCGTCCCAGTGCCCGAATCACCTCGGGCCGAACCTGGATGTAAGGATCGATGATCTGATCGTTGGTCTCGGTAAACCTGCTCTTAATGGACGTCCCCATCCGCCGAAGTGGAGCCGTGAGGCCGGTCTTCACGTAGCCGGGCACATAAAAGTTCACCAGGCCGTCGGTGGCGCGTATCTGTACTTCCGCGATCGTTATCGCTCGTGGCCTTGATCAACGGAGTAAGGCTGTTTTGCGTGCCGATGTCGGCTATGGCCTTGACCGCCTCCAGACGCACATCCAGGTCGGGGTCCGTGAGAAACGGTTCAATTCTTGAGATTTCTTCCGATCCGCCCTTGCCGAGGTCTCGAACGGCTTTTACGCGCTGCTTGGCATCCTCTTGCGCGGCCTGCCCGGCCACAGCCAGCAGCAAAAAGCCCAGGCTCAGCCCGGTTAGACATTTACTTCGGTGCATAAAGCTTAGACGTATTCACCGAACGAATTCGACGGTTACTTTTTTCGAAATCAGACCCGCCTCGTATCCCAGATCCAGCAGCTTTTGAGCGGCTTGCGGCACCAGTTCACCGCAATCGACCGTAAAGTGATTGACGTACATCCCCACAAATTTCTCAGCCAGGCGCGGCTCCAGGTCGCGCGCAAACTGCAAGGCATAGTTCAGCGACTCTTCGCTATGATCGAGCGCGTATTGAATGCTCTCGCGCATCAGGCGGCAGCATTCGGATTTAATTTCATCCGGAATCGACCGCAAAAGCACGTTGCCTCCCAGCGGCAAGCGGCAGATCGTAAACGCTCTTCCACCATCGGCCCAGGTCGATCACGTTCTGATAGCCGCTCGGCCGTAGGTTAACTGGCCTTCATGGATGATCAACCCCGCATCCACCGCGTGATCGGCGACAGCGTCGAGAATCTTATCAAACTGAATGAACACTGCCTCGAAGTCCGGCTCGAATAATCGCAGTGCCAGATAGGCGCTGGTCATCTTTCCGGGTATGCGCGATCTTCTTTCCCTTGATTTCTTCCGGAGCCATCGGCCGCGCGCTCACTAAAATGGGGCCGTATCCATCGCCCACGCTGGATCCGCTGGCCATGAGTACATATTTGTCCGCCACATATGGATAGGCGTGATAGGAGATCGCGGTCAGTTCGTACGCGCCTTCCATGGCCTTGCGGTTCAGGGTCTCGATGTCTTCGAGAACATGGCGAAAGTTGACCAACCGCGAGCGCACCTTCTTGGTTGCCAAACCGTAAAACATGAATGCGTCGTCGGAGTCGGGACTGTGGGCGCAAACAATCTCCGTTGTAGAAGTGGAGAGCGTCATAGAGAGCAGACTTAACACTATAACAGACAGGACGCGCGCAGAAGCGCGAAAAGTTGACAGGGGAAGAAGGCGGGCGGGCTGGGCCTCATTTCCGGTTCGACTGCCGTGCCCGGTTGTCGAACGCTGAGCGGCTATCTGGTTTGCAAAGCTTCCAGGTCCGGCCGCAGCTCGTGGAGCGCCTGTTCGAGTGTTGTCAAACCGCTCCGCGCGTCCGACAGGTTGGCGCTACGGCCCAGTTTCTCGAGTGCCAGGGCGGCGTCGAAGACATCCTTGGCGCCGAAGGTGGAGACCGAACCCTTCAGACTATGAGCGTGATGCTCAACGCCGGATGCGTCGTTGGCGGCCACCGCAATGCGGATCTTTTCCAGCGCGCGCGGGTAATCATCCAGGAACAGTCCTACTACTTCGCGTAGCAGCTCGACGTCTCCCCCTACGCGGCTCAACGCCAATGCTTCATCCAAGTGAGCCAACTGTTCTTCAACCCCAGCTTCCTGGTCGGTCTTAGACTCCATAACACACCCTCCTGGCACTACAGATTCAATCAAGCTGATCAATTCAGATGCGCGAATAGGTTTGCTGACATAGGCATCCATGCCCGCTTTCAGACAACGTTGCCGGTCAGAATCGCCGCTCTGCGCGGTCATCGCCACGATCGGAAGGCGCTTACCGGAAATGCGTTCCATCTGGCGAATGTGAGCGGTCGCCTGCAAACCGTCCAGTTCGGGCATCTGGATGTCCATCAACACCAGGTCGAACTCTTCTCGCTGGAGCATGGCGATCGCTTCCCGGCCGGAGCCGGCCACCTGTACGTGATGCCCTTCCCGTTCGAGCACATGAGTGGCCAGACGTTGATTGACGGCGTTGTCTTCCGCCAGCAGAATACGCATACTACGTTTGTCACGCTGCTGCGAGACCTCCGCCAGTCGGGCCGGCCGGTGCCGCGCGGCCTTCTCGGCGCTTAAGCTCATGGTGACGATGAAATGGAAAGTGGCGCCTTCGCCGGGATTGCTCTCCACCCAGATCCGACCATCCATCATTTTCACCAATCCCGATGCAATGGACAACCCCAGCCCCGTGCCTCCGTACTTCCGTGTAGTGGACCCGTCCGCCTGGGTGAACGGGTCGAAAATCGCACAGTGCTTTTCCGTTGGAATACCAATTCCGGTGTCGCGGACGCTGAATCTCAGCGCCACCCGGGAACCTTGCACGGACTCCCGGCGCACGCTCACCGCAATCTTGCCCTCATGCGTGAACTTGATGGCGTTACTAACCAGGTTCATGAGGATTTGCCCGAGCCGTTGCGGATCGCCGATCAAACGGTCCGGCACTTCGTCGCTGACCACATATTCGAAGCGCAGTTTGTTCAGCGAGGCCCGCAGCGCGAGCGGCTTCAGCACATTCGCCATCAGAGTTCTCAGCGAAAGATCGATGTGGTTCAGGGCCAGTTTGCCGGCTTCGTATTTTGAATAATCCAAAACGTCGTTCACCAGAAACAGAAGTGCTTCCGCCGACGACCTGACCAGATCGATATACTCCTGTTGATCCGTCCTCAGATCGGTTTGAAGGGCCAAGTCCGTCATGCCCAGGATACCGTTCAAAGGCGTTCGTATCTCGTGCGTCATATTGGCGAGGAACTCGCTCTTGGCCGCACTCAGCGCCTCCGCCCGTTCCGCCATCTCGCGCGCCAGGCGGCCGGTCTCTTCCAGATACTGGTTGGCCTCCACCAAGTCGCGATTTGCTGTTTCGGCGGCTTCCTTGGCTCGAGCCAGTTCGTCCGCCACTCGCTTTCGCTCGGTGACGTCGCGGTAGATGCTCAACAACTGCGCTGGCTGGCCCGGCAAGTCCACCATGGTGAACGAGACATCGAACACACCGCAATAGCCGTTAGTGAAGCGAAATTCGCGGTCCAGACAAGTCTCTGCTTCGCGCGACGCGTAATGACCCGTATAATAGGCTCGAATGAATTGCTGATCCTCGGCGAAGAACAGAGCTGTTATGTCTAAACCCCGGACTTCGTCAACAGTTTTTCCTACCATCTCGGAAAAAGCGGCATTCACCTTCAAAATGATCCCGCTCTGATCCGTCAAAGCCATCGGTAGCCGGGAGGCTTCCCAGATGGAGCGGAAGAGCGCTTCTGATTTCAATAACTCCTGGCTATCCCGATGCCGTTCCGTGATATCGATCCCGGTCGTAACGACGTACTCCACGCGTCCGTCATTGCCGAGCAGTACGGTGTTAGAGAACGAAATCTGACGGCGCTCGCCGGATTTGTTGATCCATTCGTTTTCAAAAACCGAAGGAGCCTTAGTGGATATGAGGGCATCGAAACGTCCCCGGCTGGCGGCCCTTCCCTGAACGCGCGTGAAAACATCCCAAAAAATCTTGCCCTGAAGTTCTGACTCGCTATATCCGGTAACCTGCTCGCAGGCCCGATTGCTGCGAATGATCCGACCCTCCGGATCCATTACGATTACCAGCGCGCCGGAAGCCTGCAAGACGGCCGCGGTGAAATCGCGCTCTTTGGCAAGTTCGGCTCGGATTCGATTCTGAGCTTGCTCAGGCTCGTTCACGGACGAAGTTCCGGTTTTGTCATACTTATGCACATCGCCCGTTTGAGCCACACGAACCCTGCTACTCTTTATCGGCGGGTTCGCCGCGGATTATTATGGGTAATCCGATGAGCTCAATGTCCGCCGAACAACACACGTTCCCAGCCGCCTTGGAATGCCGCTACCTCCTCCAGGCACCCCCGCATGTTGCCCCTAATCCCTTGATAGTGCTTGCCCTCCACGGATATGGATCTAATCCGGAAGATATGCTGCGGCTTACCACAGCTCTCGTGGGGGAAAGCCATATCGGCCAACCGCTTGTCACCGCTTCCCTTTCGGCGCCTAACCAGCATTACGCCAACTTAGGACTCCCCAATGCCGAATCCGTGGCGGCATACAACTGGGGCATCCGGCCGCACTGGCATTCCTCAGTCCAGCTGCATCATGATATGGTGCGCAAGACACTGGACCAGCTCCGTCAACGGTTCGATGTCGGACCGGAGCGCTGCCTGCTGGTCGGCTTCTCGCAGCCGGTCGGGCTGAACTACCGATTCGTCGCCACTCACCCCGGCGAAGTGGGTGGCGTGATCGGGATTTGCGGCGGCGTCCCCCGCGATTGGGAAGAAGACAAGTATCAGCCGGTCTCAGCAGCGGTCCTCCATATCTCGCGCGACCAGGACGAGTTTTATCCCCTCAACGTGGTCTCAACCTTCACAGAGCTGCTACGGCGGCGGGCCTCCGACGTGGAGTATCACTTGCTCCCCGGACCTCATCGCTTTCCATCTAAGGCGAGCGAGATTGTCAGGCCATGGATAAAAAGAGTGTTTTCATCGAACTAAGGCGTTTACCGCATTGAAGGCTTAAGCCTGAGACGCTAGCCTGAAGACGTGAAGCGATTCATCGCAACTACCATCGCGTCTGCACTTATGCTCTCCGCTCAACAGAGCAGTGTGACCTCCACTACCCAAATCAATATCAATGATCAACGGCGTGCCCGACGGCCCGTCGGTAATTCATAGCAAATCGGACAGCCGCTCGGAAACCAGTGAAGTTGTCCAATCTATCAACGGACGCACGGTTCCTATTGAACGCGTTGAGCAACGGGTCCTAAGTGAGGATTCCTCAGGGCGAGTCGTGGAGCGGCTCATTCGCCGGTACGATCAGACCGGCAGTCCGACCACGCCCGTAAAGGAGATTATCGCGGAGCAGAAGCGGCCCGATGGCAGTTCCACCAAGCAGGTCAGCACCTTTCGCGGCGACATCAACGGGGGTATGCAGCTAATCGAAAAATCGATCACCGAGGCGCGGGTTAGCGGCTCTACCGAGAACTCTGAAGTCGTCGTTCAACGGCCAACCGTAAATGGATCGCTCGATACCGTGGAGAAGCAGAGCATAGTCAAAGTGAAGCAGCCGGGGGGCTATAGCGAGGACGCAACTACCTATCGCACCGACGGCAATGGGGGCTTCCACCTCACCGTTCGTGAGACCACCGAGCACAGCGAACAGGGCCGACAGTCGAGCGACAGCACGGCTGAATACGAGCTGGGCGCAACGGGCCAGTTGCAACTGCATACCCAGAAGGTCACGAAAACTGTCACCGGAGCAGATGGTTCCAAAGAGCAGGTCGTGGATATCTTCGGCCAGAACGTTCCAGGCACCGTCGCGCCGGATGGCTTAAAACTGCAGGAGCAGCAGCTGATTCAGAGGAAGCCCGGGCCGAACGAAACGGTCACTCAGACGCTGAGCGTGCGCAGGCCTAGCGTATCCGATCCGAAAACGCTGGGTCCATTGCGGCAGCTTTCTGAGACTGTGTGCCGCGGCAAGTGCGATCAGTAAATCCTAGGCTTACGCGCCCGTGCGCGGTCTATCCGTGCCCCAGCCGCATCAGCCAGCCTAATCCAATTAGTGCCGCAACGAAGTAGGCGAAGCAGCGCAAGCCGTAGCGCAGCCGTTCGGCATCGGTTCGCTTAGTGATCACTCCCAGCACAACCGAAGAAAAGAGTGCAAACAGCACGGCCGCTTCAAAATGGGACAAATTCATCTTCGGCATCAGTCCTTCTTCCCGATCGCGATTTCGTAGGCGTCTTCGATCCCCAAAATGTTTAAGAGCCCCGCAGCCACTAAAAACTTGGTCCCGTAATCGTGCACGTGTCCGGCCATGTCCGGCTGGGAGTACCCGAGCCACGTGGCTAGCAGATAAAGCAATCCGGAAGCCAGGTCGCCCAGGAATCCGCCTACATAGATGATCGTGGTCAGAATATCGCCGGTCTGAGGTTGGAACATCGCGCCGCGCATCATCAGTCCCAGCAGAAACATCGAAAGTACCGACACCAGCAGCAGCGTACCACGCCCTTTTCGTTTCAAGAGGAAGTGACCGCCACCGGGTATCAACCAGCCCAGGCCGACCACCGGTGCCCAGGCGCGAACCGGCGGCGCAGAGGCTTTATTCTGATCCGTTGCCATAGTTCTTAGTTTATCAAGCCCGGCCTCCGGGGCGTCCGGCCTCTATCATGAGAGCATGCCGGCCCGCATCCAACTGCTGAATGTCGACTACTACCTGCCGATGGCCTTCAATGCCCTCCGCATCGCCCTCATCCTGGTGTTCGCCTACATCTCCACTCGAGCGGTTGGTCGAGTATTGATCTCGCTCCGAAATTACAGCGTCCGCATGATGCTCAAATCCGGGGGAGGAACCGAATTTGAGCTGGAGAAGCGCGCCGCGACCATCGGCAGCCTGGCCAGGAAAACGATGTTCATCCTCATCTGGGCCATTGCGTTGCTGATGGCGCTCAAAGAGATGAACTTCGACGTCCGGCCCCTGCTGGCCGGTGCGGGCGTTGCCGGTGTAGCCATTGGATTCGGGGCGCAAAACGTCATCAAAGACGTCCTGGGCGGCCTGTTCCTCATGCTTGAAAATCAAATCCGTCTTAACGACATCGCGGTCATCAACGGAAAAGGGGGATTGGTGGAAGAGATCAATCTGAGGACCACGCTGCTGCGTGCTGAAGACGGCGCAGTGCATGTTTTTCCGAATGGAAGCATCCAAAGCCTCGCCAACCTGACGCGCGAATATTCCTATTACGTCTTCAGCATCTCGGTTGGATACAAGGAAGACCCCAGTCACGTGATCGCGGTCCTAAAAGAGCTGGGAGAGCAGCTCCAGGCCGATGACCCCTTTCGTTCCGCTATCCTGGCCCCGCTCGAAATCATGGGGGTCGACCAACTGGGCCAGTTCGCAGTGGTGATCAAAGCACGGTTCAAGACGTTGCCGAGCCAACAATGGCTGGTGGGCCGTGAGATGAATGCCCGTATCCTGAAGCGCTTCGGAGAAGCCCGGATCGACATGCCCTTTCCCACTCAAACTATACAGTTCGCACCCGAAAGCTGGCCGGGTTTTCAGGAGGAGCTGAAGCAGGTGGTTCGTGAGGTTCTAAAGGAGAAGAGCGCCTGACTAACGGTTAGTTTCCCCTAGTCAGGTATTCACCCGAGGAGTTTGTAACGTATGAGGCCGATATAAGAGCATGGTGGTTCCTGTCCTATTTTTCTTCGCGGCGCTGTCCGCTAAGCAGGATCAAACGGCGCTCAGGTCCGGTTGCGACGCCACGGCCGAGGTCGTCGCCAGTCTGCCGGGTGGAACGCCGGTGGAAATTCGCTTTCGGCTTTCCGACGGCTCGGACTGTTTCAAAGTAGCCGCCCTGCTGGACGGCAAGCTGGTGATGGGCTATGTACCGGCTTCCGGACTGGCTGGCCTGGATCAATTTGAGAAAGGGCGCACTTCGGCCGCCTCCACCGACACGATCCGCGAACTGCGTCCGATGGAAGCCGCCAGCCAAAAGCTGATTGTGCACTCCGGCGATTTGTCCCTTGAACGCGCCGCCCAACTGCTGGCATCCAATCAGCCGGCCCAGGCATTGGAACTTCTGGAGCCCGCCGTGAAGCGCCATCGTAACGACCCCAATGTTCTGCTGCTGACGGGCCTGGCCGCTTACCGGTCCGACCAGCTTCGCTCGGCCCTAGACTATTGGAAGCAGTCGCTCGATCTTTCACCCAACGACATGCTTGCCCGCGTCTATGAACGAGTGCGCCGCGAGGCTGAAGCCGACCGTAGCGGTGAAAAGCTCCTGGGAATGCACATCGCGTTGCGATATGAAGGTGAAGCGCTTCCCGCCGATACTGCGCGCGCCATCTTGTCTACTCTCGATGAAGACTACAGCCGCATCGCCAGCCAGCTGGGATGTTCGTCGGACGAACGAATCGTCGCCATCGTACAAAGTCGCGATTCCTACCTGCGCGGCACCGGCGCGGCGGAGTGGAGCGGCGGTGAGTATGACGGGCGAATCCACATTGCCTGGACTGAAGGCAAGCAAGTTGGTCCGCAAATGCGCCGCGCGATGGCGCATGAACTGGTGCATGCCTGCCTGACTGGAATTCCATCTGGGACCACGCCCTGGCCGGCCTGGCTGCAGGAAGGCCTGGCGCAGAGACTTTCTGGTGATCAGCTCTCGTCCGCCTCGCGCGATCAACTGCGCCAGCTCGCCGCGGCAAAGCAGATCCCGCGCCTCGAAGACCTCCACCAGGATTGGTCCCATCTCAGCATCGATAACGCGCGTCTGGCTTACAACTTGGCGCTCGCCGCCGCGGATGCTCTTTACGATAATTACTCGACCTCCGGCATACGCAACGTAGTGAATAATCCGCAAAGCTTACCGCAAATCACCACTGAGCTGGACCGCAAACTCGGGCTCTAACGGTTACGGTACACCTTCCATCGCGGCAGCGAGCAACACCTCTTCGGCCGAGCGAGTTCCACTAGCCCAGCCGATGCATCCATTCGATACGAAATCAACAAAAATGAATCCTTCGAAAGCCGCTCGCATGGCCGGCCCGGCGAGGAGTGGCAAGGTGGACGCGGGGAGCGCGGAGAGAGTGAGGAAGGAAACCGCGGCTGGGAAGAGGAAGGCTACCGAGACCAGGGATCCTATGGTCAGCCATCGTCCAGCCAGTATCGGACTCAGCGCTGGAATAACGAAGACTACGGACAGGAAGGCCGGTACGGCCGTGAGGGTGAACATGGCTCCCGGGAGGGCTCGCGCGGTCACCCGGCACTAGGGCAGCGGTCAACAGGGTCCCGGCCAATACGGTGGAAACGAATGGTGGCGGTCAGCAGGGCCGGCATGTGGGGCGCGTTCCTAAAGGCTAATGGTAAAGGTCACCAGCGGTATCGTGACTCTGGTCAGCCCTTCCGGAAGCGTCGGGTCGAACAAGCAGAACGAGAGCCAAATGACCTCTTCTTCTTGCTCCAAGCGGTAATCTGACACAATAACGTGGGCGGCATCCTGATCCGGGCCGCTCACCCTTCCATCTTCTCCTCGGTTGTATGTCCCGGTTGCTATCCTGATACTTAAGCCATGCCTTTCTCCTCCATCCCGGAGGCCATTGAGGACTTCCGGGCCGGCCGGATGCTGGTTATCGTCGACGACGAGGACCGTGAAAACGAAGGCGATCTTACCATCGCCGCGGAAAAGGTCACTCCCGAAGTCATCAATTTCATGGCGCGGCACGCCCGCGGATTGATCTGTCTTTCGCTCAGCGCCGAGCTCTGCGACACACTCCACCTGCCGCAAATGTCATCGCGGAATACCTCGCGATTCGGCACCGCTTTCACCGAATCGATCGAAGCGGCCGAAGGCGTAACCACTGGGATCTCGGCCGCCGACCGCGCCCGAACAATTCTGGTGGCCATCGACGCGTCCAGTAAGCCTGCCGATCTGGTGCGTCCAGGTCATGTTTTTCCGCTGCGCGCCCGGGAAGGTGGCGTTCTCGTTCGCGCCGGGCAAACCGAGGCTGCCGTAGACCTGGCGCGCCTGGCGGGACTTCGGCCGGGTGGTGTCATCTGCGAGATCATGAACGACGATGGCTCCATGGCGCGCGTTCCCCACCTGAAAGAGTTCTGTGCCCAGCACGGCCTGAAAATGATTTCGGTGGCCGATCTGATCCGCTATCGGCTACAAAATGAACGTTTCGTTCAGCGCCAGTCGGAAGGCTGCCTGCGCACTGAATTCGGCGACTTCAAGACCATCGTCTACGCCAGTACCAATCGTTCCCGAGAGGCATCTGGCGCTGGTTCACGGCGAGATAGCCGGCCGCGAAGACGTGCTGGTGCGCATGCACTCGCATTGTACTTACGGCGATGTATTCGGCTCGTTGGAATGCGAGTGCCAACGGGTGCTCCGGAAATCGTTGGAACTGATCGCCGACGAAGGCGCCGGCGTGCTGGTTTACCTTCACCAGACCGGTCCAGGCTTTCGCAATCACAGCTTCGGTACACCGGACGGCCAAAAACGGCTCCAGCACGAAAGCGGTATCGGCGCGCAGATCCTTTCCGACCTGGGCCTGCATACCATACGCCTATTGACCAACCATCCTCGCAAAGTCGTGGGTCTGGATGCCTATGGGATCGAGATCGTTGAGCAGGTGCCGGTCTAAGCCGTGCTCCGAACTTCCTGCGTGCTAGCCTCGTAATAGCAGCAGAGAGAGGTTCTTATGACAAAGCTACGCCGTCTGGCCGTTCTTCTGACGCTTCCGGTCGCCACTTGGGCAGCCGACTCCGGCGCTCCTGAAGTTAGTGATGCCTGATGCCAAGGTGATCGCTGGAATCCAGGTGGATCAGACCAGGAATTCGCTGTTCGGCCAATATGTGCTCTCGCACATGCAGGTGGACGACGCTGGCTTTAAGACATTCATCGCTCAGACCGGTTTTGACCCGCGCCGGGACGTAAGCGAAATAGTGATCGCGTCCAATTGGGAATCCAATAGCGCAGCCGCTGGCTGGTGATGGCCCGCGGTACGTTCGATCTCGCTAAAATCGCGCGCGGCTGCCCAAGGTAACGGAATCACGACGTCCAATTTCCAGGGTGTCGAATTCTCGTTCCCTCCTCCACTTCTAAGCCGGAAGTGCAGAATGCGATCGCGTTCTTCGATGGCGCCAGCGCGGTTATGGGTGATCTGGCATCTGTAAAGGCTGCGATCGAACGCCAAGAGAGCCGGCCGCGCCCAGCAGTCAGCTCCTGGCTAAGGTCAGGGAACTGAGCGCAAAGAACGACTTTCTGGTTTGTCACGCTGGTGCCTGCTATCGGAATTCGCCGGCGCCATGCCCGATCCGAACTTAAGCGGCGCCATGAAGGGCAATCTGCTGGCTGCCATCAACAAGCCAGCGGCGGCATCCGCTTCGGCGACACCGTTACCATTTCGGCCGAAGCCATTACTCGCTCCGAGAAAGATGCCCAGGCGCTGGTGGACGTGGTGAAATTTGTGGCCGGTATGGTCCAACTCAACCGCCAAAACAATGCCGTCGGCCGGACAAGTTGCAACGCTGCTAGATACGTTGGACGCAAGACGGCGGGGAATGTCACCACCGTCTCGCTGGCGATCCCTGAGCAGCAACTGGAGCAAATGCTTGAGATGATGCGCCAACAAGGCCATCAGGCGCATAAGAAACCAGCCCCTCCGCAGGGTAACTGACCGTCGCTCGACAGTAATTCGTCATACATTAATATCTTTGACCTAAGGTGAGAGGAACCATTCCGCCCAGCCACCTTTGTATGGTCAAAAGTATGTATCACCATGTTTCTTCAAGAGATCGACCGCTGGGTCAAGTCGCTAAAAATTACTGGGGACAAGGTAATCAGTATATGTTCCTCACCCCCGGTCACACGTCTCGAAACTTTTTTTTCGCAACTGCCATAAATCTTTTCAGCGGAGAAGTCGATAAGAATCAGATGTTAGGCCAGGGGGACCAAGAGAAGGCCCGCGGAGAAGTACCTGGGATTTAAGCCAGGGGTCCTGGACCTGGCACTTGAATTGCTAAGCGGATGTGGTATGATTTTGAGAGCCAGATTGCGAACCTCTCCGGCCGGTGGGCGCTGCCCCCGGTCGTTAAGCTTCAGAGTTCATTATAGTTCAGTCATTTTTTGTAACGACTTGAACCTTTCTGAAGGATCGCGCGTCTAAACGTGTTGAATAAGGGAACTGACGAGCAAAAAAGAAGAAGAAGGAGTTAAACCTATGACGAAGACCGAGTTAAACAAATTTAAAGAAGTCCTGGAAACTAAACAGGCTGAATTGGCGCAAGTGTTGAGGAACCGTGAAGGGATCGCTATCGAGAAGAGCCCGGACGCGCTGGACGAAGTCCAGAATGCTGCCGAACGCGAGCTGGCGATTCGCAATTTGGATCGTGAATCGAACCTGCTGCGCAACGTTCGCGCCGCACTGCATCGCATCGACGAAGGTACCTTCGGGGTTTGTCTGCACTGCGAAGAGGACATTAGTATCAAGCGACTTCACGCCGTACCGTGGGCCGCTTACTGCATCCAATGCCAGGAAATCGCTGACAAGAACCAGGAAGAAGGCACGGATTCGCTCGACGATATTCTCGTTCACGCAGCCTGAGCACGCTAGTTCGCCCAAGTAGCGGCTGGTCTTCGGCGGGAAATCTCTTACCAAAAGGCGCGAGAAGGCTCGCGCCTTTTGTGTATTCAGTGCGCAATCGCCACCTACCTTTACACAGGCCCCTTACCTAAGCCGGATAGCCGACACCATTCTTCCCGCCGCATCCCGGTCTCTCCGGTAGGAATGAAACAGGTCGGGCGGGCAGCAGGTACACTTTCCACTCGTGGCGATTTGTCTCATCCTGCCGTCATTTCGTCTCAGCAGCCGAAGGTTCGTCTCGACTAAATCTATCTTTGTCCTTTGGTTCAAGTCGTCCCGTTCTGGAAAGATGGCGGAGAATTGGTAGCCACTTCGGGCCCGACCTCAAAACAGCAAGCTGCGATGCCTGGACCAATCGCAATCACCAAGTCATCCTGACGAGTCCCGAATTGTTCACCATCGCCTGAATCGTCTTAGGAACAATTTCAAGAATGGTACCCCGCCACCCAGCATGGACTACGGCGATTGCCCGATTACGAGTGTCGGCCATGAGGATGGGGAGGCAGTCCGCAGTGCGGACCGATAGGGTGATCCCGGGCTGATTTGAGATGAGGGCGTCGCCTTCGCCACAGCAACCAGCCTGATCGGCGACCAAGATTTTGTCGGAATGAATCTGCTTTACGGTTGCGAGCTGGTCGGTGTCTGGCCAGCTCGAGCTGAGCCGGTGTGCCAAAGCCATGCTCCAGCCAGGGGATTTCTTCGAGCACCTGCGCCCGGTACACGTTCTCGCTATCGAGGCGAAACAACTCTCATTGTAGCTTGGGTGACTTCTCTTGACTCTCAGACAATACTGGCGCCGACAGGTATTTTTCAACACTTTGCACCAATTCGTTGCTTTGTACCGGCTTCGATAGAAAACCCTGCATACCGTGCTGAATGCACAGATCGCGGTAGTCGCTGGAGCAATTGGCCGTGACCGCGAGGATGGGAGTTTCGCGGTACGCCGCCAGCTCGCGGAGCCGCTGAGCCGTCTGAAAGCCGTCCATGCCGGGCATCTGCAGGTCCATCAGGATCAAGTCGTATTGGGATGCGGTAGCGGCGCTGATCGCCGCAGGTCCATCGCTGACACAAACCACGTCGAGAGCACGCCGGGATAAGACATGGCTGACGATGGTTCGCGAGATCAGGTCGTCGTCTACCACCAGCACGCGCCCCCTGGTTCGTCAGAATCCAGGCGCCCTCGCAGGTCGGCCGGGAGCTGCAGCGGAATCTGGACCGTGAATACGCTGCCTCGTCCCGGTTCGCTTTCTACTGTAATTGCGCCCCTGAGAAGAAGGGCTAGTTTTTGAGCGACCGCCAACCCCAAGCCCAACCCGGGATAATTCCTCGCCAAGCCCGTCTCCAGCTGGCGGAAGGATTCGAAGATGGAGCCCACTTGATCAGGCCGGATGCCAATACCCGTGTCGCGAACGGCAATAGTGATCTGAATTCCGTTCTGATCGCGGCGACCGGCTGTAGCAGTGACCTCAATCTCGCCGCGTTGCGTGAATTTAACGGCATTTCCGAGCAGATGCCAGACCAATTGCCGCAGCCGGAACGCATCGCCCAGCACGGCGTAGGGCAAGTTGCGATCGAAAGTGTGCCGCAAACGTACGTCCTTCGATTCGGCCTTGAAAGCGAACTCCGAAATCAATCCGGCTAACGTTTCGCGCAGGGAGAACTCGGCTTCCTCCAAGTGCAGGTATTAGCGGAGAGCGCGGAGAACTCGAGAGTGACGTTGAGTATTTCGAGCAGGTTTTCAGCGCAGAGACGAGTGGCGCCGACGTATTCTTTCTGCTCCTCGCTCAACGTCGTTTCGAGCAAGAGATCGGTCATGCCCAGAATGCCGCTCAGCGGAGTCCGAATCTCGTGATTCAGGCTGGTGAGGAACTGGCCTTTTAGTTCGCTAAGCTCGTCGGTTTTCAACACGATCGCCTATTGATCTCATCGGCTCGCCAACCATAAGGCTTTAGGAGCTTAGCTAAGGCGATCCCCCCAGTATGGCTGGCCAAGAGTTCCAATTCACCTCAAAACTGCAGTCACGGTTAGATCTGGATTATCGATCGTGGATGATAGTACAATGAGTCCTCCATGCGCCTATGACAGAGTCGGATCTTGAGTATTTGATACGAACTCTTTCGGAAGCGCGATCACGGGCAACCGAACTCACGGTGGCGGTCCGGGCACGAGCCGGAGGCGATCATCGACTTGCCGATCTGGGACATTCCGCAGTCTCGAATATTGAAAAATTGCTGCGCGAAGTGCGTGTGCTGGCTCTGGACCAGATTCAATACAAGGCGCCCGCCCCGGCTCCCACTCCTAGTCCAACCCTCGTGGCCGCTCCACAGTCCGAGCATTGGCTGCAATTGTTCATAAACGATCTTATCGGCCAGTCTCGTGCAGCGGACGAAGTCTCCTTCGATACCGTCGAACGATTGCTGCAGCAATACAAGTTTACCTTTCTCCAAGATCTGGAAACTGCGCGCCGGATGTACCGCCTCTATCCACACTTGTTCCCGGCCGAAAGCTTCCGCAAGGCCGGCGCCGGTTGAGGTAAGAACGAACATGCAGGTTAATCACAGCGACCTCATCGAACTGACGCGCAAAGCCAATGATCTGGAGTGGACCCCATTTTTGAGACAGCTAGTTAACCCCTGAAAATCATTGAAAGGGGAAACTGGAACATGAAGTCTCGCAGGAAATTCACTAAAGAGTTCAAACAGACGGCGGTGAGCCGCCTCAACAGTGGACAGAGCATGGCCGAGGTGGCCCGCGCGTTGGAGGTGCATCCCAGCGATCTGCACCGCTGGCGGCGGGAGTTGCAGGATCACGGCGAGCACGCGTTCAGCGGAGCGGGCAAGAAGCGCGCCGAAGAGAGCCGGGTGGCCGAACTGGAACGAAAGGTCGGCCAGCAGGCCATGGAGATCGATTTTTTAAAGCGAGCCTGGCAGCATGTCAAGGAGCAGCGCCTGCTGCGGGCACTGAACAGCGGCGCGCCTTCTACGGGCAGGTCGAAGAAGAAGTGAAGACTGGGGCCAGGTTGAGCGTGATTCGGATGTGCGAGGTGGCTGGATTCAGCCGCGCAGGCTACTACCGTTTTCTGGATCCGGCCCAGTCGGCGCCGGCGGACCTAGAACTGCGCGACGAGATGCAGAAGATCGCCTTGGAGTGGCCCAGCTATGGAAGCCGGCGAATCACCAAAGAGCTGAAGGCGCGCAGTTGGGAGGTCAATCGCAAGCGGGTGCAACGGCTGATGCGGGAAGACAATCTGCTGTGCCTGGTGAAGCGGAGGTTCGTGGTGACGACCGACTCGGCGCACGGGCTCAACGTCTATCCCAATCGCGCGGCTTCCATGGTCCTCACCGGCATCGATCAGCTCTGGGTAGCGGATATCACGTACATCCGGTTGGAGGAGGAGTTCGTCTACCTGGCGGTGATTCTGGATGCGTATTCGCGGCGAGTGATCGGATGGAACCTGGATGACACGCTCACTGATTCGCTGACGATTGCGGCCCTGCGGATGGCACTGGCGCAACGCCAGGTTCAGCCCGGGCTGGTCCATCATTCCGACCGCGGCGTGCAGTACGCGAGCGGAGACTATACGCAATTGCTGAAAGACCACCATATCGACATCAGCATGAGCCGCAAGGGAAACCCTTGGGACAATGCGGCCTGTGAGTCGTTCATGAAAACTCTGAAGTATGAGGAGGTTTACCGCACCGAGTACCGGAACTTGGCGGACGCCCGTGGCCGCATTGGCGAGTTTCTGGAAGGCGTGTACAACGAGAAGCGCTTGCACTCGGCCCTGCAGTATCTGGCGCCGAACGAGTTTGAGCGCCGCCTGCCGCCCCCGCCTTCCACCAAGGAGGCAGCATGAGTTTTTGGAGGCATGCGCGATCTATCGGTCCGATGTGGGTCTTGGCTTCACCCAAAGCTGAGCCGGAGTGCCGCCTCCCGTTGGTCGGCACCGAGGTTTGGCAAAAGGGCGCGATCGAGATCGCGCCCCTGCTCATCGTCCGCGATGAGTCGCACCGGCTATTCCTTGGCGGGTTGCGCTCCCGCAGAGCCCGCCTCCGCTTCACCGGATGCGTCCATTTTGCTATGAAAGAGATTTGCCGGTCGACAGATTTTCAGCGAACGGCGAACAGTGGGTTAACTGGCTGTCTCAGACGAGGGGTCCACCGCAATCTGATGTCTGACAGCGAGGACGTGGCGCGGCTGTTGAAAGCGCGGTTAGGCGCCGAACATTCTGTGGTCCGTTCAGCGGATAACATGCACCACAGTTTGGAAGTATTGGCGCACGAGCTGCGCTCGTTCTGTGATTCCGCAAATCACCGCGAAATCCAGGTCTCCGAAGATACCTGAACATGGAGACCATTTCGTAGTAACCTGACCGTTTTGATAATCACGACACCTGGAGCGATTTTATGGGCATACAAACACTCGACGAAGAGAAAGCCTTGTCGCGGTTCCAAGGGCTGATGAAGTCCGAACATTGGCTGGCGACCTATATCAAGGATCTATTGAGCGCGAACGATCTTTCCGCCGGTATTGATTTCGGCACGGCCGAACAATTGCTAAGCGCCGAAAAAGATCAATTCGAGAAGGATCTTGCCATTGCCCGCCGCATGCTGCGGGTCTACGGAAAGCAAGTCTCCGGCGAGGCGCATGCCGCCTCCGCGGATTAATTAGCGGCTTCACCACTTCATTCATCATGCAATTTGTGGACCGGTGTCTGGCGAAGCGACTGGAAATGATAAAGGCCCGCTCCGGCAAAGAGTGCGCTGACGTGTGGGCCGACAATCGGGGGAGGCATCGCCACCTATTCGGGAATCGACTCACCGATAACGCAGGCCTTTGGCGTTAGGATGTTCGAGCCTGTCTCGCACGCGGAGCTCGACCAGATCGAGGAATTCTTCTTCAGCCGCAGTGCGCCGGTGGCTCTGGAGCTTTGCCCGTTTATTCATCCTTCTCTGGTGGCACTGTTGAAATCGAGTCCTAACCGGCTCGAAGACTTTTCCAACGTTCTGGCGCGCGAGCTTCGGCCGGGCGAGCAGATCGCTGCTCCCGATTCGGATCTATTCGTGCGCGCCGCGGGGCTGCAAGAGATAACCCGGTACTCGGAATCGTCGCGAAAGGCTTTTCAGCATAGGTTCCGATCAGCGAGACACATTGGCGGGTCATGAGATTGCCGCCGGCGGTTGTGTCGCCGCGGATCGCTCGCGGAATTTTACAGCGCTGCAACGTTGACCGGCTTTCGCCAGCGCGGCGCTCAAAGTAAGCTGATCGCGGCACGGCTCGTGGCCGGTGGAGCAAGGTTGCGACCTCGCCACCACCACCACTCAGCCCGGCAGCAGTTCACAGCGCAACTACGAGCGGGCCGGGTTCCGGGTGGTGTACACCCGCGCCAAAGTCATTCGTAACAAAAGCTAAAACCGGGCCCAGAAGAAAACCGAACCTTTTCGACTTTTGTTTCGTCTAATACTGCATGATGACGGCACGCGATGCGGAAATGGCATATCGGCGGGCTTTCGACGAGTTCGCAAGACAGGTGGAAGAGGTGCAGTCTCTTACGGCGAATCCGAATCCGGATCGCGAGAGAATTGCGGCAGCGCTGTTCGAACTGGAGAAAGCTCGATCTATATACAACCATCGCCGAAACCAGTGGGCCGAGCATCTTCTGCAATCGTCACGGGACAGTTATCATAACGAGCACCAGGATCAGGACGAAGACCGACTCTGTGCAGCGCGCGCACGGTAACTGCCCCCGGGCGGTCAATACGCCACCAGCTTTAGATTAAGCCCCATACATTACTTGCCCCGCCTTCGATGGGGCGCCTGTGGTTCACTAGTTTCCCAAAAACTTTACCGAACGGGCACCGAAAGTTCACGACTTCGGCGCACGTCTGGCCTATACTCGCTAAGTCGATCGCGTCTTGACGGGAAGACGTCGCCTTGGTTTCGGCCCGGCGACGATATGGAGTCTTGTCGCTAGTAGGTGTAAGCGCAGGGAGGAAATATGGGCAAGCACGTTTTCAAGGGACACATTGTTCAACCGCCCAATACGCCCGGCGCACATCGCGTTTGGGAACTAATAGGCCTTATCAACACCCAGGTGGCTCCAAGTTGGCTGGGGTACGCCGATGCGATTGGCGCTGGATATAGCAGCGCCTGGTACAAGCAATTCAACGTCCTGAAAGATATCCAGGAAAGCATTCTCGCAGAGATGCAGCGCAGCGCCCTAATTCTGTCGATCATTGCATCCGGTTTTGGCGGAGCTATCATGGGCGGCGCTATGGCCGGTATTTTCGGCAAGGCGGCTGTCGAAGAATTGTCGGGCATGATTATCAACAATGCATTGAGCAATGCGGGTTCGACTTTGGGCGCCGGATTAGTAGCGCAAAGCCAGCCGGCATCCGGTGCTTTCACACCGGTCGGACCAGAGCCCAGCACATACACTGCGACGATGCGGGCAAATGTGAGCGAACTATTCATGTTTCTGCAGCGCGTCATAGGCGGCGTCGTTAAGGAGCTTGAGAAAGGCAATGCTCCTAGATCAGAAGGAGATAGTTACTACGAGAGCTTCTCAAATCTGCCTTTCATCGCGAACTTTCCCGACGATAGGGATATGAATGACGATTTCGAACGTGATTCTGGCCTGGCATTGTGGATCGCCTGGGGCGCACAGCGCGACTTCGATTATTGGACCGATAGATGGACCTGGGCTAAGACAGGCAGCCAAATCCTGCAAATGGCCTCACGGGCCGAGATTGCGCGCTGGGACCCGATTTTGGATGAGATCAATAGGTTGGAACCTACACTTCCAGTGTTCATAAGAACAGCATTCGATAGACAGTGGCATCTGGATATTCGGAAACTTAAAGACATGGGCAAGTACGTCAATACCGAAAGCCTGCAAGCTTTATCGCGCTTTTGGTTCATGCCAAAGAGAGTCATGACCTTTGGGGAAGCTCAGAGCCTCGCCGGCAGCGTAGGTGCGAAAAGCGCTTTTGCGATTTATGATGCCACTCAATCGCTCTAGTGAGCAGCGATCAAGCCCCGCAACATTTCTTGTATTTCTTGCCGCTGCCGCAAGGACACGGATCGTTGCGCCCTGCCTTCGATGGGGCGACCGGCTGGGGTTCTTCCTTCACGTCCGGTTCATCCGGGAAGAACACCGGCTTGCTTCCGTGCAGCATCAGGCGCTGATCGAGCGCAATTTTTACGAGCACCTCTTCGTCATCCCTGAATCCATCGGCGGCTTCCTCAATCTTGTTCAACAGAGCGCGCACGCGGCCCCGTGAAGTGTCCCCGGGAATCGAAAGGGCATAAGCGAAGAGCGCGTCGCTGCGAAACTCGTTGTCACTGAAGAAAGGCTGCAGGCGCGGGGCCTCTGAAGATAGACCCAGGTAGCCCACGCCCCAGATGGCCTGCCGTTTGATTTCGGGATCGGAATCTTCCAGGTGCCTGGGTGGATAGCGCGCAAAGCGGCTATCCAAAGATCGGGCCATGGCTTTGAGCGCCTTGGCGCGGCCGCGCGGGTGCTCGTACAAAGTCTGAATGGCGTTGGTCACGTCGGGATTGTCCGCCTGTTGAGCCAGCGCCACGGCTACGCCGCCCTTTTCTTCGACCGCCGAATCGGGATCTGCCAGAACCTTCAGCATGGCCCGGCGGAGTTCCGGCTCATCGCCGATTTCGCTCAGCGCTTCCCAACAAGCGCCGCGCACGGTGGCATCCGGGTCGCGCTTGGCAAGCTCGATCAATCGCGCGCGAACCTGCAATGAGGGCTCAGAGCCGCCGTAGCTTTCTGCGACGCCGGCCCGCAATTCCGCCGAGCCTTTGTCCAGCATCGCCAGCCGTTCCTCGTCTTCCACTTGTCGAGCGCCGGAAGATCTTCGTCCGGATACAACTCCCAGATGTCGAATGCTTCCGGAGCTTCAGCGGATGTCGGCATATTCAAGGCCAGAGTGTCGAGGGTCGCTTGGATTTGCGCGCGGCTTCGATCCTGGGGCGGTATTTTTCCCAGTGCGGCTTGGAGCGCGGGGATGGCCGCGGGATCGCCGTAAATTTCCAGGCAAAGCGCGGCATCGAAGGGATCGGCGGCCAGGCTCTGAACAGGATTTCGAGGACGCGGGGGTCCCGGACACCCAGCGCAGATAGCAGGAAGGGAATGTCGCCGGGCTCGCTAAGTTGGTTTAAAAGATCGAGCAGCGGATCGACGGCGGCCGAACCCAACGCCGCCAGAGATTCGACCAGATCATCGGGAACCTCCGTAGGATCGCGCCGGACTATCTCAACCAGGAAGGGGCACTCTCGGGCGTCTTGAGATAGCGAAAGAGATCGATTAACTGAGGATCCAGATCCAAAGCCTCGTGGTCTGTGGAGCGGCCCCAAAACGGACCAGGTCGGGAACGGCGCGTTCGGGCTGATCGAGAATGGCGTGCAGCAGCCGCTGATCCACCGCGATGTATCCGCAAGCGGCGGCTTCGAGGAGCGTATAGGCCGGAACGCCTTCATAGCGTCCCGGATCAAGAATCAGATCGGTTCGCAGCGCGTTGCTACTCTTCTTCTTTGACGACATGAACGGTGATTTCGGCGGTGACTTCGCGATGCAGCCGGAGCGGAACCTTGAATTCGCCAAGGCTTCTGATCGGCTCATCCAGCACGATCTTGCGGCGCTCGATGGTGTAGCCCTGCTTTTCCAGAGCCTCGGCGATATCCTTCGAGGTCACCGAACCGAAGAGCTGGTCGTTCTCGCCGGCCTTCTGCGAGATGGTAATCGTGACGGCGGCCATCATCTTGCCGAGATCGTTGGCTTCGGCCTCCTCTTTGGCTTCGCGGCGCAGGTGCGCCTGGCGCTCCTGCTCGACGATCTTTTTGTTCGAGTCGGTGGCCGCCACCGCCAGCTTGTTGGGCAGCAGAAAATTGCGCGCGTAGCCGGGCGCCACCTTCACCAACTGGCCGCGCGTGCCCAGCTTTTCGATATCTTCTCTTAGAATCACATCCATGATGACGATCTCCTTAAATCGCCGTAGCGAACGGAATCAGCGCGATGTTGCGCGCCTGCTTGATGGCTTCCGCCAAGCGCCTCTGATGCGGCGTGCAAACGCCGGAGATGCGCCGCGGCACGATCTTGCCGCGCTCGGAAATGAAGGACGAGAGCATCCTCACGTCTTTATAGTTGATGTCGTCGATCTTCTCGACGCAGAACCGGCAGACTTTCTTGCGCCGGAAATATTGTTTCTTGGTGGCCATCGCTTTGTCGCCGCCGGTGGGCCGCATGGACCCGCTGATGGGACGTCCGCCTCTTTGTTCGGCCATGTATCGTTCCCTCCTATTCCTTCTCTGCCACCGGAGCTGCTACCGGCGCCGCCGGCGCTACCGGAGCGCCGGGCATGGGAGCGCCGGGCTGGACGCCGGTTCGGCCGCCCCGCCATCGGCGTGCTCGGCGAGCGGCACGCTGGGAGCGGCCGGGGGCGCCGGCTTGCGCGCCGCGCGCTTTTCGCGCTCCTTCTTGCGCTTCTCGATCTTCTTCAGCTTTTCGTCGATGCGCACCGTCAGGAACTTCATCACCAGATCCGACACGCGCAGGCGCCGCTCCAGCTCCATGCACCGTCTCCGGCTTGGCGGTGAACTGCAGCAGCACGTAGAAGCCTTCGTTGCGTTTTTGCACGCGATAGGCCAGCTTGCGGATGCCCCATTTGTCGGACTTGTCGACGTTGCCGCCCTGGCAGGCGATATGAGCGTGGTCAATTGTTCGATCAGATGATCGATCTCTTCTTCCGGCGCATCCGGCCGGACAATAAACAGCTCTTCGTAGATCTCTCATTCTTCCTCGTTTAAGCCTGGGGCGCGACGATTAAATTTCGCCATGGACTTTTCGACGCCTTCAGCGATGATGGACTCCACTGCCTGTGACGCATAGTCCAGCAGCTCATCCAATTCTTCTTTGTGCGCCCGCTTCAACTTCGCGAGCACAATTTGAGCGCCGTCCTTTTCGCGACGGCCCCCATGAATCCCCAGGCGAACCCGGGGAAACTCTTTCGTCCCCACAGCGCGGATCACGGAATCCACGCCGCGATGGCCGGCCGCCGAACCATTCGGCCGGATCCGCACCGACTGCCAGGGCAGATCCAGTTCGTCATAAACCAGAACCAGATCCCCCGGCGCAATCTCATTCTTCACCAACAACCCTTGACCGACTCGCCGCTGACGTTCATGAACGTCTGCGGCTTGGCGAGCAGCACTCGCTTCGCCCGCCACCGTTCCCTGCCCGACCAGCGCCATGCGAATCCTTGCGCCCGACCTTGATTCCGTTGCGCTCCGCCAGCCGGTCGACTACCAGGAATCCAAGATTGTGGGCGGTGTGTTCGTACTCTTCGCCCGGGTTTCCGAGGCCGACGACCAGTTTTTCGAACTCGGCCATCGGTCAACTGACTTACCACAGGCCGAGCCTGTCTGTGCCGCAACTACTTCTTCTTTCCCTTCTCCGGTCTCGGCGCCCGCTTCGCTCCTCTTCCTTCTTGCCCTTCTTGATCACTTCCGGCTCGGCTGGCGTGGCTGCGCGCCACCGCGCCCTCGGCCGGCGGCCGGCTCCTCCTCGGCCTTCATGGCGACCACGTGCGCCACACCTGCTCGGCGCGCTCACCAGCTTCATCGATCCGCTCAGCGGGATATCGCTGGCGCGCAGATTCTGGCCGATCATCAGTTCCGTCACATCCACCGTAAAATACTCCGGAATCTCGTCCGGCAGGCACTCGATCTCGACTTCGCGAGTGATCACTTCGAGCAACCCGCCCTGCAGCTTCACGCCCTTGGGCTCGCCGGTGGTCATGCACGGGAACTTTCACCTGCAATGCGCTTGGTACAGATCGATGCGCTTCAGATCCACATGCAGCAGCATTCTCTTTCACCGGATCGCTCTGCCAATCGACAATCATGACCGGCGTGTCTTCGCCGCCCTGCACCGCCAGCATTGAAGATGGTGTTGTGCCCGGTATTGCTGTGCAGAATCTTGTTAAGTTCTTTGGGATTAACGGCCACGGCAACGGCTGGCCCACTGGCGCCATACAACACGGCCGGCGCCAGGCCCTTCACGCGCAGACGGCGCGCTTCATTCTTGCCGCGCGTCTCGCGCGGCTCGGCGTTAATTGTAATTTCTTTTCTCATCGTATTCACTCCTGCAGGCACTAGCCCGCGAACTTTCCACAGGCTCGAGCCTGCTCTTAAATCAAATGAATAGGGTGCTTACCGAACCGTCCTCGTGAATGGATTGGATGGCCCGGGCCAGCAAAGGCGCCACCGAAAGGGTCTTGATGCGGCGTGCACCGCATGGCGTCCTCGCGCAAGCGGAATGGAATTGGTGACCACCACTTCCTGAATCCACGACTCCTCGATCCGCTCCACGGCCGGTCCGGACAGAACGGCATGCGTGGCGCAGGCGGTCACGCTCAGCGCGCCCTGTTTCAGCAGCGCTTCGGCGGCCTTCACCAGCGTTCCGGCTGTATCAATCAAATCGTCCACAATCAAACAATGCTGCCCTTCCACATCGCCGATGATATGCATCACTTCCGCGACGTTCACTTCCGTCCGGCGCTTATCGATAATCGCCAGCGGCGCATTCAAATGCTTGGCGAAAGCGCGCGCGCGCTCCACGCCACCGGCGTCCGGCGAAACCACGGTCATGTCCCTGCGTCCGATGGAATCGAAATACTCGAGCATCACCGGCGCGGCGAACAGATGATCCACGGGAACATCGAAGAACCCCTGAATCTGTGCCGCGTGCAGGTCCAAAGTAAGCACACGATCCGCGCCGGCCCTCTGAATCAGGTTCGCAATCAACCGGGCGGAGATGGGCATCCGCGGCTTGTCTTTCCGATCCTGCCGCGCATACCCATAATAGGGTAACACTGCCGTGATGCGCTCCGCAGAGGCGCGCTTCAGAGCGTCGATCATCAGCAGCACTTCCATCAGGTGGCGGTCCACGGGCGTGCAGGTGGGCTGCACCACGAAAACATCGGCGCCGCGCACGTTTTCGAGAATCTGCAGGCGGATTTCGCCGTCGGAGAACGGCTCCACCGACGCCGCGCCCAGCGTGCATCCCAGCGAGGCGCAGATCTTGGCCGCCAACGCCGGGTTGGCGTTGCCGGTGAAGATCTTCAGTTGATCGAATCTCATCCTGCGTACCGGTCTTGGGGCGGCCATATTTTGCTGTCCATGGGAGCTGCCAACTGCCGCCGCCAGAGCGCACGGTAGCGGCTGCGGCTTACCATCGTAAATGGAATAAACCTTGTCGCTTGGCGAACTCTTTCCGGAATGACTCGGCCGCGCGATCGCGCAGCTCGCGGCTGGCGAAAATCCGAAGAGCGCGGACCCGCTCCCGCTCATCAGCGCCCGCCAGGCTCCCAGTTTCAGCAGCTTTCCCTTAATCGATTTTAGTTGAGGATGTTGGCTGAACACAACCCTTTCAAAATCGTTGACACTGCCCCACGCCTCGCTGGCGAGCGATTTGCGATTCGCCAGGCGACCGACTGGAAACTAGTTCTCAGTATGAGGCGGACGAGCCGGTTGGCAGTTTACGGTCCAGCGCGGCGTAGGCTTCTGCCGGTCGAGACATGGATTCCCGGAGTAATCAGCAGACGCCGGCTGAGCGGGAACGTCGGGCAAAGGATAGAGTTCGGTTCCCCGGCCAAGGCCGACCGCGGTGCCGCCCAGCAGGAAGAAAGGCACGTCGCTCCCAAGCTCCGCGGCCAATTCCATCAGCTTCTCGATCGGCAGCGGTTTCTCCAGCAAGAGCTGGCAGGGCCAGCAGCACGGCGGCCGCGTTGCTGGATCCGCCGCCCAGGCCGCCGCCCAGCGGGATCCGCTTTGTGCAGAACGAACCCAATCCGGCCGGTTCGGCGAGCATGCCTTCAGGACGCTATCTGCCGCACGCACAATGAGATTGTCAGGAATATTAAAGTTTGACTTGAATTCGATCCGGGTGCGCCCCGGCTGGTATTCGACGTCAATCGTATCGGCCAGCGAGATGGTCTGAAAGATGGTACGCAGCTCGTGAAAGCCGTCCGGGCGTTTGTTCAGAACCCGCAGGTCGAGATTGATTTTGGCGAGCGAACGAAGCCGGAGGGGGGCAGCCATCAGTAATGAAGCAGCGAGAAGACGTCGTAGCCGGCCAGCTTCTCGCGCCCTTTCAGGAAATCGAGTTCCAGGATGAAGCCCAAGCCGCGCGACTTTGCCGCTGCAGCTTCTCCACCAGCCGGGCGACGGCTGCCGCAGTGCCTCCGGTAGCCAGCACGTCGTCGATGATCAGCACGTTTTGGCCGGGCGAATAGCGTCTTTGTGGATCTCCAGCACGTCGGTGCCGTATTCCAGCGCGTATTCGATCCGCTCGCGCTCGGCCGGAAGTTTCTTTTCTTTGCGAACCGGGATGAAGCCATAGCCCAGCGCATAGGCCACCGCGGGCGCGATGATGAAACCACGCGCTTCGATGCCGAGCACCACATCGACGGGCCTGGAGCGATAGTGTTCGGCCAGTCGCGTCGATCACGGCTTTGAATCCGGCCGGGTCTTTCAGCAGCGTCGTGATGTCGTAAAAGTTGATGCCGGGCTTGGGAAAGTCGGGGACTTCGCGGATCAGCGCTTTCAGTTGGTCCATTCAGAGGGAAACTGTATTGTAACTTAATCCGCATTTCGCGCCGTGGCGGCCCAGGCTTTGGGTGTTGCACCCAGGGTTCGGCGAAACACTTCGACAAAGGCGCTAGGGCGGCGATAGCCGATCTCAAAAGCAACCTCTTTGACAGAGCATCCAACGGCTAGAAGCTCGATCGCCTTCATCAAGCGGAATTGCCTGCGCCAGGACTCGAAGTTCAAGCCAACTTCGCGCCGGAAAATTCGCTCGATGGTCCGCGTACTGGCTCCGGCGTGCTCGCACATGACCTGGAAAGTACCGCAGCAGCGCGGGTTCGCCATAACGGTTTGGGCAACCAGGAGAGCGCGGGGATCCTTCGGCAGCGTAACGAAGCTCGGAACCGCGGTAGCCTCTTGCAAGTGCGAGACGATCAAGTCGCGAAGGGCGCAATGCAGTAAATTGCGCCGACGAAGTTGTCCGAGGCGTACTGCTTCCACTATCAGCTCCCGCAGCAGTGCGGTGACTCGCAGAACCATGCATGCGCTGGGCAGCCGTGAAGCCAGACCCGGGCGCAAATAGAGAGTGCGCATCGAAACTGCCCCGGGCATACGGATGTTGTGCGTGGTATTGGCAGGAATCCAAATTGCGAAAAGCGGCGGTATCAGCCACAAGCCTGGGCCGGATGCAACCTCCATCACACCCCGAATGGCGTAAATTAACTGATCTGATCCGTGTGAATGTTCCGGAACTTTGAATCCGGGCGGATATTCGTAGGCCAGGGTGGAAATCGACACACCCGGTTGGGGATCATATTCAGTCACCAGGCCAAACCGCGGCGCCTGTCGCATAAGAGATACATTATGGCGGAAAAACAGTCTTGCGACAAAACCGATTACATCGATACTGAGTTCATGGCCAGTGCTTCCTCTCAAACCAGCATTCTGGGATCGTCCAAAATCGTAGCGTTCGCGGGCGTTCGGGACGCGGACCGCGCTCGAGCTTTCTATCGGGAGACGCTAGGACTTCCGCTAGTGAGCGAAGATGGTTTCGCGCTGGTATTCGACGCGAATGGCACCATGCTGCGCGTATCGCTGGTACGGGAGGTCGTCGCCGCGCCGTACACAGTGCTGGGCTGGGAAGTGGACGATATCGCCGCCAAGGCCAAGGCGCTTCGGGCGGCGGGCATCGTGCTGGAGCGTTACGAGAGCTTTCTGAAGCAGGATGAACTGGGTATCTGGACAGCACCGGGAGGGACGCGCGTGGCCTGGTTCAAGGATCCGGACGGCAATCTGTTGAGCATTAGCCAGCACGCGCATTAACTGCCACACCCCAGGGCTTGGAGCTTCGCTCGCACAATGCCTTCAAACCCGACTCCGGATCCGGAGCCATGGGTATGATCGAACTCAGCCGGGTAAGATCCAGCACCTGCCGAACGAGAGGAACCGCGCCGACCAGCACGAACCGACCGTTGGATCCCCTGACCACAGAGGTATAAAGGCCCACGATGAAGCTGACGCCCATGGAACCTACGGCTGGAACCTCGCGGAAATCAAGCAGGAGCTTGCCGCAGTTCAGCTTTTTGACTTCATCCATTTTGGATTGAGCATATTCTAAATCCGGTCCTGCGATGAAGCGTCCCTTGCAGTGAAGAATGCAGATCTCGTTTTGCCGTTCAATTTCTATGATCATTGTGCCCTCACCTGGGATAGCGTAAGCGGAGGATAAACACCGCCTGAGTGGGGCGATTACAACACGTTACAGACGTTAGCTGCGTGGTTGGCCGGTCAGCAGGCGCAACGCGTCAATGGATGGCGCAAAGAAATAGCCACCTCCGGTAGGGATCACCCATTCGTCGTTAGTAGTCACGGTTACAGTCTGGATGCTTCCATCCGGTTGTGGTATCCGAAGCACGCAATGTCGAGCGCGGCTGCCTTTGTGGTTGCTCTGCCCGATGATCAGGTCATGACCTGACTGGAGCTGGCCATCCTCGGACTGGTTCTTGAACTCCGGGTTGTTCACCCACGTCTGTGTGACGAACTCGAACTGCTCTTCGATCGAGGTCTGATAACAGGCGAACAGCAGGCCGCGGTTCCCGGTGTCAGGATCGTTGGTGGGATCGGGCGCTGGATAATAGGGATCGCCAAACGGAATGCCACGCCGCAGCAGGCGGTGAGTCTGGGTGGTCACTTCCGCAGTCGGAGGCTTAAGAGGAAGAGTGCCCGTATCATCTCGTGGATATGCTTTTCGGATGTGACCCGAGAAGGGGCACCGCACGCCGTCCAGGTCACCGGGCGACTGAGGATCGCGCTGGTCGGAGCACATGCCGCTCGCGACCGGCTTGGGGATTGCGTCGGAACCTGAGGCAAATTCGAAATGATTGTTCGCGCAGTCGTCATTTCCTAACGCAGAATCGTCGGCGGTGGGCCGGCGAATAATGGGCGCTCCGCTAGACCAGCGGCCCACCAGCGAGGCTCCGAACCGGTCCGGCGCCATCCCTGCCGGCGCATTGTCGGCCAGAAACTTGTGAAACTTCGCTACGTCCTGCCGTAACCGGCGAACGACCAGATAGGATCCGTCCTTCGCCCAGATTGGGCCGGCCGCACCACCGCCGGGTCCGCCTTGGGAGAGAGAATCGGGACCTGGCTTATTGATGCCGCCCTGGGCCTCTGTTGCGGTAGGATCCTGACCTGGATAGCCGAACACGAACTCACCGGGCCACAAGACGTCTTGACCAGGCTTGCCCTGGTTCGGGTATTCGTCCTTCTCCGGATTTTGCCGTAGAGTAAGGACATCGTTCGGGTGGGATGAAATCCGGCCGCGAATGCCAGGCTGGCTGACGCCGTCCAGAAATCCGAAATGCTCATGCCCGGTAAGGGGAGGGGGCAAAGTGTTGCCGTACTGTTTATAAATGACAGCGACGCCGCTGTGGGCGAAACTATCCGGCCCGGTTCGGCCCGAATAGATCGTATCCTCGATCTCCGCGACTTGGCCGGCTAGTACGGTGGCGCTATCGCTGGCAATGATAACGACCACATCCGGTTCTTTTCCAGGACCGCCGAAGAGCCAGTTATGGCGATTCCCTTCCATGCTCTTTCGGCCGTGGTGGGCATCCGGGGGATCGGAGAGGACATCCACCGATCTTTTCGCCATACCCTGCCGGAATGCTACGTCGGTGAATTTTTCAGCGTCATCGCCGGCTAGCAGTTTGAGGGCCCGAAAAGACAGTGCTACGTTGACCCAGGTCGCCATGACCGTCCCGGTCTGCGCTCCGCGGCGCTTCTGGACCTCTTTAAACAGACGGTTGAACGCGAGCACTTCTGCGGTCGTGGCGATGAGTGGAATGAGCCGCCCGAGCCATTGCCGAAAGGCTTCCTCCTGGTTATCGACGATGCGGAGGTAGAGATGAACCTGATGATCCTTGTTGAAACCAGCGAGAATATTCCCCTGGATGTTACCAACCGCCAGTTCTGGCTCATTGCTTGCGTCAGGCCGCGTGGGGTCGTGGTCTGACGCTGAGCGCAGAAGCGTGGCGGATGGAACGGTTCGGACGGGTGTCGGGTTGGCTGACATTTGCCTGCTTGTTTAGGGTGTGTCTCCCCCGCCCTCCCAAGGTTTGAAATGACCTTTTTTAGTTGTCGCATTGGGCTGACCGACGCCGGCCACACTGGCCGCCTGAATCTCACCGCAGACAAAATGTCGGGGCTTGCCATTGGACGCCACGGCGACTTTGAATGGACCCGCTTTTTTCCCTACCGGGAATACCTTTCCCGCTTGGGGGCCACCGGCTCCGGAAAACGGGGACCGCTTTTCGTACTTGATGGCGGTTTTCGCGTCGTCGGACGTGAACACGATTTCGTCGTCCTTATCGACTTTCAAGACCGTATAAGTTACCTGCGCGGTCTCGGTCTGCTCGTCGTATTGAATGGCACATTGTAGCTTCGCCATGCTTCTCTCCTTTGGTTACTGAATATGATAAGACACTAACAACTGTTGAAAGCGAGGTTCCGTGCGTAAGTCCGCCAAGTCGGGAAACCGGTTAAGGCGGTCGATCATCGTAGGTGGCGCGTTCCTGACTGTAGCCAAGGTCCTATCGTGCTCACCCAAGGCTTCGTACGTGAGGGCCACCATCCATCGCACATTGATGGCTCCGGCTGAAATCTGCAGCGCCTGAGCAGCCTCGGATTCGGCTCGCCGCACTTCGCCCAGACGCGCACACAAATAGGCCAGGCAGGATTTCTCGTAGCCGTCCTTAGGATTCTGGGCCAGTGCGGCCTCAGCCAAGTCCAATCCTTTCTGATAGGCCTGATGCGCCTCCCGCGGATAATTGGCCCTACGCAATACCGTCCCCAGGTTGATGTAGAAGAGCGATGTCGCAGGACCAATTTTGATAGCTTGCTGGAAAAAAGGAACGGCCTCCTGATCGAGCCCCTGGTACATGCGCGAAAGACCCAAACCCTCTACCGCATTGGCCGTCTCCTGATAGCTAATGGCTAGCTTGAGCTCGTATTCGGCGTCGGCATAGCGGCCCATATTCAGATAAGGCGCGGCCAATTGGTAATGCGCGTCGGCAAGGTCGGGAACCAACTCGACCATTTGCTTGCGCTGCCGGACAGTTTCTTCATATTCGCCCCGCCTGAAGAAGAAATAGCCCAGCTGCTCGTAATTCTTGAAGTAGTCCGGCTGAACATCGATGGCCTTCTTGATAGGCTCGGAGCGCCTGATTTGGCTGATTGCTGTCTTCGTAAACTTTGCCGAGCCGCCGCCAGGCATCACCGCTATTAGGTTCCAGCTCGATGGCCCTTAGCAAATCCTGCTGGGCTTCCTCATACTGGCCGAAAGCCTCATGGATCAGCCCCGACAGCAATCGCACTGCGGCGACATCCGGATTGCGCTGCTCGGCGTTTTTGAGCGAGGCCATGGCCCGCTCTTGCCACTGAGGATCCTTCGTCAGCAGATACTTAGTCCACTCAGCTTCGGCCAGCTTGGCGTGGGTGAGAGGCGAATTCGGATCGGCCGCGACTGCCCGTTCCAGCAATGGAAGCGCGCGGTCCACGGCGGGATCGCGGCGTGCCAACGCCACTCCGGCGGAGTAATCCGGATAAGCCGCAGCATTGACCGTCGCTGCGATCGCCAGGGGAGGCAGTCTGAGCGTTCCCGTCACCATGCCCGCGAGAGCGGTGGGCATGTTTCGCAGTTCGCCCATAGCGTATTCGCCCCGCCACTCGTTCAAGTGGATGAGTGAACTCGTATCGGTCAGATATGCGACCACCACAATACGCCCGCATTCTTTTTGCAGCGTCCCATGTAGAGTATGGGTTGCCCCTAACATGGTGCGCGCTTTGACGGGCTGGTCCACCTTGTTCTGAATAGCATCCGCGAGGGGGATTAAGGTGAACCGCCGCGCCCGCCCGGCTTTGACGTGGCTCAGACGGTCGGAGGTATCGTGCAGCAGCCCTTCGCTCACGGGCGTGGTATCAGCAGAAGTCTCAAAAGGCAGTATCGCCAAACGAACCGATTCCTGCGGGCCCAAGGCTCGTTGATAGGTGACTACGCCCGTAATCGCCGCCAGGACGGCGGCCGCGGCGGTGGCCTGGAACCAGCGGCGCGAATGCAGCGGTACGAGGGCCTTAGCGACTTCGTCGGCATTGGCGAACCGGCGCGTGGGGTCCTCATGGAGGCAGCGCGCGACTACGCGGTTCTGTGACCGGCCCGACACCAGCTGCGAGAGAATGACACCCAGAGCAAATATGTCGGACGCAACTGAAGCTTTCCCGCCTTTCCATAGCTCGGGAGCCATATAGTCCGGGGTGCCAATTAATTGTCCGGATGGGGCCGTGGCTTGCGGCCGTCTCGGGACGCCGAGCCAAACCGAAATCGGTAATTACCGCGCGGACGCCTCCGTGCGGTCCGCTGGTCAGGATGACATTGTTGTTCTTCAGATCGCCATGAATGACCCGGTTGCGGTGCGCTTCGGCCAAGCCGGCGCAGAGCTGGACCGCGATCGCGCGTCCTTCTTGTTCAGGCAGAGGTCCGCGGGAGAGCCGTTCGGCGAGCGTTTCGCCGTCAAGAAACTCCATAGTGATGAAGTCGATCTCGCCCTGCGAAGTATAGGCCGTGTGAATCTCGAAAATCTTGCAGACATTGGGATGGCTGATCTCGGTGGCGTTGCGAACCTCCGGCGGCAGGCGTTTGCCGAAACCGGTCTTGGCGCACTTGAGAGCGATCTTACGCTGCAGTTTTTCATCGACGGCTTCATATACGACGCCCATACCCCCTTGAGCGATTTCGCGCACAATGCGGAACCGGCCATCCAGCAGCTCTCCAGGTTGGAAGGGATGCTCGTAGGAAGGGGCCGGATAAAGCGGGCTCCAACAGGAATCCGTTCATACGCTCTTCCCACTGGACGTAACTCCAGGTCTGTTCGAATAATTCGGTATCAACGCCGCAGGCACCCCGGAGATACGCTTCGCGCTGGTCCACTGGATGGGTCAAAGCCCGGTCTACCAGGCTCATTACCAGCTCATCATCCTTCACTTTGTTGAGCATTGCCGGACTCCATATGTTCAAAAAGCCACTTTCGGGCATCCCGCCACATACGCTGCATAGTGCGAACTTTCAGGCCGAGCGTTTCAGCCGCTTCTTCGTCGGTGAGTCCGAGAAAGTATTTCACCTCCACCAGCGTGCACCACTCTGGATTCGTTTCGGCGAGTTCCTCCAAAAGCCGGTCAATACTTCACCGCCAGTTCCAGCTTGGCGCTGGAAGCGGGAAGCAGGTTCTCGATTCCGTCCAGGGCGATGAACTCGGCATTGGGACGTCCTCGGGCATGATCGATGAGATATCGACGCATAGCTCTAGCAGCTATAGCGAAAAAATGCTGCCTATTCCGCCAATCTCGATCCTTGGCGGCAACCAGGCGCAAATAGATCTGGTCTACTAACTCCGTGGCTTGCAAGGAGTGACCCTTGCGTTCACCCTTCATCAAATGGTGGGCGAGCCGCCGCAGATTCGGGAGCACCAGGGCGAAAAGTTCGTTTTCAGCGCTGCGATTGCCTTCGCGCCACTTACTAAGGAGATAAGTGATGTCTCCCGTTTTCTCCAACATACACACCCTCGAGGCGTGCCAAATCTTACCACATCTCAAACTTAGGCGGACTTTTCCCGGATCGAACGCTATCTCCTGCGAGGCTCAACAGCCTGAACTTAGAAAAACGAAAACAAAAGGAGCAGATTATATGACGCGATTACACCTTGCTTTTGGTCTGGCCGTGGCGGTGAGTGCCGTAGGCCTGCAGGCTCAGGTCCCACTCGAAGCCAACATCCCCTTTGAGTTTCGGATGGGACAGACCTCTTTCCCCTCCGGCGACTATGTGTTCCAATACACGACTCAGCTAGTAACTGTGCAAGCCCGGGAAGGCCATCGATCCATGGCTATGGCTATGATGCTGCCGGTATCAAGATCCAAGGCGCCGGAAACGAGCGTCCTTCAATTTCACCGGTACGGCGACGTCTATTTCCTCTCGAGTATCTTCATGGCCGGCTCTCCGGAGGGAGCGGGGTTGGCAAAATCAGCACATGAAAAGGAGCTTGCCAAGCTGACCAAGCCACGCGACCTGGAGGTTGCCCTGCGAACCAAGTAGAACTTGTTAGGGAGCGCCGGGCCGAAGGTTGACCAAGGCATGAGCCTGGGGTCGCTTGGCCCGGTGTTTCTATTGTTTCTTAGACGGGACCTGTCTTAATGCCAGCCGGAGATTCTTGTCGACAATGGACAAGCAACCTTCGATCTCCTCGTAATCCGGTATCTTTGTTCCATCGATGTCTTCCAGGGATGCTATTACAGACTGAATCTTTAGCATACTGTCTGTAATCTTTTCTCGTTCAACGTTGGTCAATGCCATTATTTGCTGAGCAGCCGTGGGTTTCCACGTGGTGGAGATAGGCATACTTCGCCTGCTGTTTCTTCTCGTTTGCCATGTGAATCAACAGATCGAAACGGTGCGATTCCAAATCGCCGGCAACAATCGCCAGGAACTGCTGTTCGTGCAGGAGCATCAATTCCTGAACTGCTTCGCCAAACATATCCAACAGGCGGCGTTGCTCTGCACAAACCGTAAGGTTCGATCCTATTTTGTTGGGCCGTTCGGTCTTCATACCCGGGTTGCTCAGACCTCCGCATGGATTAAAGGCAATCGGTGTGCCACTGTTTTATCCCTTACTGATTTTTGCGAGGCTTGCGTGTAAACGTTATGGCTTACTTCATGCGATAGCGGGATTGCTTTCCGTCGAATGTCCTGGCTCTTGCGGGACTGTAAAGTAAAACGTGGATCCCGCGCCGACCTCAGATTCGACCCAGATCTTTCCCCCATTTCCTTCAACGATCTTCTGAGCCAGGGCCAGCCCGATCCCGTGGCCGGCGACATCTCGTCCGTGCAGGCGTCGAAAGATGTGAAAGATTCCATCTTTATACTGGGCCTCGATTCCAATCCCGTTATCGCGCACGGAAAACTGCCAGGCATCCGGCTGCTCCCGCGCGGAGACGTGGACTTCCGGCGTGACTCCAGGCCGGCTGTATTTGATGGCGTTGGTGATGAGGTTCTGCAGGACTTGCTCGATACGCGGATCAGCCATAATCTTCGGCAAGGGATCGTGGGTAATGATTGCGCCTTTGCTTTGGATCACGGCGTCCAGATTGAAAAGCACCTGGATAAGCAGCACATCGATATCCACCTCTGAGACGTTGCTGCCGCTGGGATGGGTGGCGTGAGAATAACGCAGCAGCTCATCAATGAAGGACCGCATCCGGTGGGCGCTCTGCATGACGAACTGGAACGACTCCGCAGTTTCACCGGAAAGCTGGTTACCGAGCTTCTTTTCCAGCAATTGGGCGTGTACGGTAATGGTACGCAGCGGCTCGCTCAACTCGTGCGCGACGGTGTACGAAAACCTCCCCAAATCCTCATTGGATCGCCGCAAAGCGTCTTCGGCCTGCCGGGCGCGCAGGAAAGCTCTAACGGTGGCAATCAAAACCTCGGGCTCAACGGGCTCCACCATATAGCTATCCGCGCCCGAGTCCAATCCATAAACCTGGTGCCGGGTTTGACTGCTGGAGGCCGAAATGTGGACCACGGTAGTCCCGGCTATGTTGGGCGTAGCGCGAATTCGTTTGCATACCTCAAAGCCGGTCATGTCGGGCAGATTCACGTCCAGCAGCACCAACGGTGGCTTCAAATCCGAAAGCATTTGCAGGGCATTGGCGCCATTGGTGGCTTCCAGGACTTCGAAACCCGCCTGACGTAGAACCTTGCTGCGGGCATACAGCGACGGCCGATAATCGTCCACGTTGAGAATGGAGTAATCCGATAACTTCATTTGGAGCGCCCTACTGGATCATAGCAGCCATGCCAGCTCTGTCAATCACCCGCCGAAATTCTCGCGCCATAGAGCCGTGATCGAGCCCTTCCTTGCTTATAATCGAGGCCGCAGTGCCGGTGAGTTGATTTCGTTCTGTGCTGGTGAGAATACGCGAGGTGCAGATCACTACCGGAATGTCTTTGGTCGAAGCCGTTGCTTTCAATTGCTCCAAAACCTCGAAGCCACTCATGCCGGGCATGTTGATATCGAGAATAATCAGCTCCGGCTTCTCTATACAAGCCTTCTGAAAACCGTCGTAGCCGTTATAGGCCTCGCTAATCAGGAAGGATGCTTCGCTCAGTTTCCGTTTCCATAGATACCGGTCGCTCTCATTGTCGTCGATGATGAGCACCCGGTTGAAGGGCGGTTGATCGGTGAGGGCGCGCAGCCGCTTGATGAAATCCACGCGCTCAACCGGCTTTACCAGATAATCGCGGGCGCCCAAATGGTACGCTTTGGCTTGATCGTCGATGCTGCTGGCGACCAGAATGGGAACACCTTGGACTCGCGGGTCATCTGCCAGCCGCGCCAGGAAGGTCCATGTGTCTTCGGAGCGCAGAACGATATCGAGCACTACCGCAACCGGGCGGACCTGATCGAGCAACTGGTCGGCTTCACGGGTGGTCGAAGCGTGCACCGGCTGAAAGACCGAGCCCGCCAGAAAACTTGCGTACATCATCCGCATGGCCGGGTTGTCTTCGACAATCAGCACGGGAAGCAGGTCCGACTGAGGGATCCACTCGGGTTGAGGAGCGGCCTGTGTAGCGGCATCTTGATAACGGAGCGGTAGTCTAAGCATGAAGCTGGAACCACTGCCTAATTTGCTTTGGACCCGTACTTCTCCGTTCAATAGCGTGGCTAGCTTCTTAGAGAGCGGAAGTCCCAGCCCAGTCCCCTTAACCCGGCGCTGGATGGGACTATCCACCTGGGCGAAATCCTGGAAGATCAAATCCAGATTCTCGGATGCGATGCCGATGCCGGTATCGGATACCGAAAACAGCACATCAGTTTCGCCTTCCAGGGCGGCGGAGACCCGAACCTCGCCGCTTTCCGTGAATTTCAACGCGTTGGAGATGAAATTCCTTAGAATTTGAGATACTTTCCCCTCGTCGGAAAAAATCTGGGGAATGTGGCTCACATCGTCGAAGACTAAACTGACGGATTGATTCAGCAGCAGGGGACGGAGCATTCCGCGGAGCGCCGCGAACAGGTCGGCAGGCGTAAACTCGAGGGGCTTGGCTTCGATTTTTCCAGCCTCAACTTTAGCGAGATCGAGCAGATCATTCACCAGCTCGAGCAGGTCCTGGGCGGCTCTGCGCACGAATTCGACTTGCTGAACCTGTTCGGAGCTCAGGTCGCCATCCACGCGATCTAAAAGCAGCCCACTCAACGCCAGGATAGAGTTGAGCGGCGATCGAAACTCATGGCTCATGTTGGAGAGGAATTTCGATTTCAGCTCATCGGCGCGGCGGAGATGATCGGCCTTTTCGTCCAATTCCGCGTACAAGGCAACCACGCCGCGGTTGGTGTCTTCCAACTCGCGATTGAGGCGAATCAGGTCGGCTTGACGTGTCCGGATCTCCTCCAAGGCCCGCAGCAATTCCTGATTCTGGTGCTGCAATTCCTGGAAGGGATCCTGTGGAGCCTCGCGGGCCAGCGCGCTGGCGATGCGCGAAACATCGGGCGGTAAAACCAAGGGCGCACGTTTGGGCAGCAGCTTTTTTAACCAGACGGTAGTGCCGCGTCCGGGAGCGGACTCGATTTGAAACTGATCCATCAGACGGCGAGCGCCGGTGATGCCTAACCCCATGCCGGTCTGGGAGTGGTAGGTTCCTTCCAGAATGGTATTCAAATCCCGGATGCCCGGCCCGGAATCGGTCACTTTGATGAGCAATAACTGGGGCGCGACCTTGCCCTCAAGCAGATACTCCACTTGGCCGCCGCCGGCATAGTTAAACGTGTTTCGAGCGATTTCCGACACGGCTGTTGAAATCCGGGTTTGGTCCTGCGGATCGAAGCCCAGTAAGCGAGCGATGTGCCGGGCACGCTGCCGCGCCGCTACCGTATCGTGTTCGGAACGGATACTAACCGAAATAATACGAACGCTCATCTACGACGCCTTTGCTACGACGACCGTCGCGTCGTCCCGCCCTCTCCCAAAGTCTCTATATAACACGCCGGCAATCAGGGCGGGGTCGCGCTGGGCCAGGCCCGGGATACGATTCCAGTCCTGTTCCAGTTGCCAGACCATCGGAATGAAGCTGCAACAATCCATGGCTGGGCCAGTTGTAACTGAACTCTTGTATTCGCTCGGCGTGATGCCCCGCGGTTCCGTTAACTGAAACCAGGCTGCTGGCGTGGCTCGGCGCCGGAATAAATTCGGGCGGCGATGTTGCCGACGCCGGCGAAGGTTACCTGGTTAAGCGCGAGATCGATCCGGGCAACGGCGACTGCTGCGCCGCGCGTGCTACTGCGAAGCGCGCCGTGGACACGCTGCAGAAGAGCCCCGGGCGGAAGGTCCGGATGCAGACGCAGAATGCGGACCGCTTCCGAGGCTGCTACATGCGCCTCCAGGCCGTGGCCCAAGCCGTCGGCGAGCAGGATGACAATGTTATCGCCGTGATGCACGGCTCCCCAGGCGTCGCCCGAGACTTCCTCCCCGGCTTCGGCAGATTTACGGCGCTAATTCGCAGCGTGTCCCGGCCTGGCCGGAGTTGCTTGGGAGGCTCAGTCCACCAGCGAGCCAGTATCCCGGTGCCTTTTTGGGGAACGGTGTAGAAATCTGAATCCTGCGAGAGGCGGACGATCGCGCCCAGCCCTTGCCCGGGCGTGCTCCCGGTGCTGTAGCCGTCCCGAAGGGATTGCTGGAGGTTTCGCATGCCCGGTCCTTGATCGAGCGCCAGCACATCCAGCACGGAGTGGCTTCCAATCCCTCTGATGAGGAATGCAGAATGATCTCGCCTCGCCCGGCATGCTTAAGGAGGTTGGTACAAGCTTCAGTAACAACGATGCTTACCTGTTCAGCGACAGTTTCGTTCAAGCCCATCCTGGTAGCCATGGCGCGCGCAAAACGGCGTGCTTCGGCTGTCTTGCTGGCTTCATCCACCAGGATCCGGAGAGAGCCAGCCATTGCTATTTCCACCTTAAAATGGAGACTCTTGTGCCAGCACCAGGTTTCGAGGAAATCTCGAACTCATGCGAAAGACGCTTGGCGCCGCTGAGACCGAGTCCCAATCCGCCTCCGGTAGTGAAGCCATCGGTGAGCGCCTGGTCGATATCCGCAATGCCCGGGCCATGATCTTCGAACACAACCCGAATGCCGGGGCGCTGGTCATTCTGGACGACTTCGATCTGCGCCGTGCCTCCGCCGCCATAGTCCAGCGTATTTCGAGCTAATTCACTGGAGGCGGTGACCAGTTTGGTTTGATCTACCAGACCAAATCCAAGAGTAACGGTATGAACTCGCACTGCCTGCCGAACCAAGACGACATCCTCGCTGGTGCGAATGGGATGCGATTCAGACTTCAGCACCCGGAGCACCGTTCCGCCTCGCTTTCAATAGAGCGGCGCGTAGCACCAGCATGCCTTTTTCAACGTCCAAGGCCGTGCGGACGCCGGTCATGGAAAGTCCAAGCTCGACCAGTGTGATGGCCACGGCGGGCTGCATTCCGACCACGACGGTTTCAGCATCCAGAAGACGAGCCATGGAAGCGATGCTTCCGAGCATCCGGCCGATGAAGGAATCGACCATCTCCAGGGCGGAGATGTCGATCAACACCCCGTGGGATCTATGTTTGACGATCTGATCGGTGAGATCTTCCTGGAGCGTGATTGCCAGACGGTCATGCATATCCACTTGGATGGTGATGAGCAGATAATCGCCCATCTTGAGGATTGGAATGCGCTCCACGTGCTAGTTCTCCGCGCTCTGCTCTTTTTGTTTGCGAACCATCTTGAAGCCGGCCCGTTGCAGAGTGAGCGCAAAAGCGTCGGCGAGCGTGGCTTTGGTGATAACGTCTGACAGGTCTACGCCCAGGTGAATGATGGTCTGTGCGATCTGCGGACGAATTCCGCTGATCATGCATTCGGCGCCCATGAGACGCGCGGCTGCGACGGTCTTTAGCAAATGCTGGGCAACCAGGGTGTCAACCACGGGGACGCCGGTTATGTCGATAATCGCGAAGTCTGAACGGCTCTTGACGATCGCATCCAGCAGGTTTTGCATGACCACCTGAGTGCGGGCGCTATCTAACGTGCCGATGAGAGGCAGAGCCAGAATTCCATCCCAGAGCTGCACGACGGGAGTGGAAAGCTCCAGCAACTCATGCTGCTGGCGGGAAATCACGTCTTCGCGAGTTTTCTGGAATGCTTCGGTGGTTAACAGGCCCAGCGAATCGAGTAGCTCTGTCGCGCGCCAGGTTTCGACCGCTAGCGCCTCCGCGTCGTGACCGAGTTCTTTTCGAAGCGCCTCAAACACGGGCTTCTTCATGGAGAAGATGAACGAAGCAGTTTCAGATGAACTATAGCCGCCTTTGGCGCGCGCACTCGAGAAATCGATCAGGAAATCACGGACAGGAGCAAAGGCGGGCGCGGAGGGGTCGGCTGTGCCATCTGCACGAGCAGCCGTCTTTACCGCTGCCAGAAATTCGCGGGATTGCCGCGTTACTTCCTGCTGCTCGGCGCCTGATAACCTCCGATTGGCGGAAGCTTGACGGTCCAGCCAGTCTGTCGCAATCTGCTGTTCGTGCTTATCGAGTACTTCAGAGAGTTTGTTCTTAGACGATGCCAAAGCTGTCCTCCGGGGCCAGTTGGATCTAAAAATAATGTCTGCAGCTTATCGTACCATCCCTTACAACTGGTAATTGTTCCAGCCTCTGAATTCAGGACGTCTGGTCTGAATCCGGCAGGTAGATTCAGATAGGATTGTAGGTTACCTTCTTCGACGGTACGCGAGAGGTCATTACGCTGATGAAGACGTTATTTTTAGTCATGGTGGTTACAATTTGCCCAATTGCATCCGCGGAAAGTTATGATGCTTCACTGTTCGGAGCATTAAAATGGCGAAATATTGGACCGAATCGCGGCGGACGGTCTATCGCTTCCGCTGGGAGCAGCAGCCGGGCGAATGAATATTACTTCGGCGCGGTTGGCGGGGGACTTTGGAAGACCATCGACGGCGGGGCGACCTGGAAACCGGTAACGGATGGCCAGCTTCAGAGTTCATCAGTGGGCACCGTGGCGGTGTCGGAATCGAATCCGGATGTGGTCTACATCGGGATGGGTGAGACCGAGCTGCGCGGCAACATCATGCAGGGCGATGGCGTCTACAAAACCACCGACGCAGGCAAAACCTGGAAGCGTGTAGGACTCGCCGATACGCAGGCCATCGCACGAATTCGCGTTCATCCGACCAATCCGGATATTGTGTATGTCGCCGCGTTCGGTCATCCTTACGGCCCGAATCAGGAGCGGGGCGTGTTTCGAACCAAAGACGGCGGCCAGACCTGGCAGAAAATACTCTATCGCAACGATCATGCCGGCGCAGTTGATTTGTGCTTCGATCCGCACAATCCGAATGTTCTGTTTGCGGCCATTTGGGACGCTTATCGAACGCCCTGGTCGCTATCGAGCGGAGGTCCGCTGAGCGGCTTGTTCAAGAGCACCGACGCGGGCGACCACTGGACCGAGATCACTCGCAATCCAGGACTGCCGGCTGGAACCATCGGAAAAATCGGCATCGCTGTTTCGGGCGCTGATTCAAAGCGCGTCTACGCGATTGTCGAAGCAGAGGATGGCGGTGTGTTTGCGTCCGATGACGCGGGCGCGACGTGGAAGAAGGTCAGCGAAGATCGGAAAGTGCGCCAGCGCGCGTTCTATTACTCCCGGATTTACGCGGATCCCAAGGATCGCGAGACGATTTATATCCTAAACACGGCGTTTTTCAAATCCACAGACGGCGGCAAGACCTACAAGACCATTCGCGCTCCGCACGGAGATCATCACGACTTGTGGATCGCGCCCGACAATCCAGCCAGGATGATCAACAGTAATGACGGCGGCGCGAATGTGTCCCTCACCGGCGGCGAAACCTGGACACAGCAGACTTTCCCGACGGCGCAGCTCTATCACCTAGCCGTCACCAAGGACGTCCCGTATCACGTTTGCGGCGCCCAACAAGATAATTCGACGATCTGCGTGCCGAGCGACGAACCGGGACGCGGCGGGCGAGTTGGGAATCCTATGTACGCGGTCGGCGGCGGTGAAAGCGGTTATATCGCGCCCGATCCGAAGAACGCAAATATCTTTTATGCGGGCAGCCAGGGCGCGCTGATCACCCGGTTCGATCGCAGTACCGGCCAAATGCGCGATATCCAGGTCTATCCGCTGTTCTTTTCGGGAATGCCGGCCAAGGATCTTAAAGAGCGCTGGCAATGGACTTTTCCGATTGTGTTCTCGCCGGTTGATCCGAAGGTGTTGTATGTTACGTCGCAGCATCTATGGCGCACGACGAACGAGGGACAGACGTGGGATAGCATCTCGCCCGATCTCACACGCGGCGATCCCAAGACGCTGGGAGATTCCGGCGGACCGATCACGAAAGATCAGAACGGGCCGGAGATTTACGGAACGATCTTCAGCGTCGCTCCATCGCGTAAGGATGTAAACACGATTTGGACCGGATCGGACGACGGGGTCGCGTATCTGACGCGCGACGGCGGATCGCATTGGGACAACATTACGCCCAAAGATTTTCCTGAATTCATGCGGATCAGCCTGATCGACGCTTCCCCGCATGATCCGGGCAAGGCCTACCTGGCTGGAAAGCGATATCAACTTGATGACCGGCAGCCGTACCTGTATCGGATCGAAGACTATGGCAAGAAGTGGACCAAGATCGTCAATGGCATACCATCCAATGATTTCGTGCAGGCAGTTCGCGAAGATCCGCGGCGGCCGGGGCTGTTATTCGCTGGGACCGAGCACGGCATATACGTTTCTTTCGACGATGGCGCAAACTGGCAGTCGCTGCGCCTGAATCTGCCGGACACCCAGGTTTCCGACTTACTGGTGGAAGGCGATGATGTGGTGATCGCGACGCACGGCCGATCGTTTTACGTGCTGGACGATGTTATGGCGCTGCGGCAGCTCAAGCCCGAGCTTCCGGGCGAGGCGGCGCACCTGTTCCGCCCCCGGCCGGCGATGCGATCCGTGAATCAAGGAATCATCGATTACTACTTGAAGCAGCCGGTGGACAAGATTACCGTTCAAGTTCTGGATGCCGACGGAGAGTTGGTTCGTTCTTTTGAGGGGACAGCTGAAGACGACAAGAAGAAGGATAGCGCCGTGGATGGGGATGGCGACTCCGAGTTTGGTCCGCCTCGAACCAAGCCGCCGACGCGTACCGCGGGTATTAACCGCTTCACTTGGGACCTGCGATATCCAGGCGCCAAGACCTTCGACGGATTGATTATGTGGGGAGCGAGGCCGGAACAGGGTCCGCTGGCCCCGCCAGGCGAGTATCACGCGCGGATCATCGTGAATGGCGCGATGCAAACCGAAAAGCTGCGAGTGGTCAAGGATTCGCGGCTCCCGAATGTAAGTAACGCCGATCTGGAGGAGCAGTTCAAGCTGGCATCTCAGGTTCGCGATAGGGTGAGCGAGGCGGATCAGATTGTGATCCAGATTCGCGAGATCAAGAAACAGCTCAAGGATCGAACGGAGAAGGCCAAGAATCCGGAGATCAATGCAGCGGCCGAGCGCCTGGAGAGCAAACTGACGGCGGTGGAGGAAGACGTCTATCAGGTCCGGAACCGGAGCAACCAGGATCCGCTAAACTTTCCCATCAAGCTGAACAACCAACTGGCGGCTTTAGCACGCAGCATTGAAACCGGCGACGCGAAGCCCACAGATGCGAGTTATGTCGTCTTCAAAGAACTGACGGCGCGGCTGGACACATTAAGAACGCGATTGGATGAGGCGCTGAAGACCAATCTGGCGCAGGTGAACGATCTTCTGATGGGGCAGCATCTCGACAAGATATCGGCGGGAGGACAGTAAGGCGGACGTTCACAAGAGTGTGAACGCGGCACGCCTGGTGTGTGCGACGCGCAATCATGCTGCTACAACTGAAAGACATTCAGAAGCGATTTGGCGGGGTAACGGCGCTACGCCGTGGGAACCTGGACGTCCAAGCCGGCGAAGTGCACCTGTTGATGGGGGAGAACGGGGCCGGTAAGTCGACCCTCATGAAGATAGTCGCCGGAATGCTGGAGCGCGACGGCGGTGATGTATTGTGGCAGGGCCGCAGTGTTAACTTCCGTAACCCGGCGGAGGCGGCTTCGCAAGGCATCGCGATGGTGCACCAGGAATCGCTGCTGGCGCCGCATTTGTCGGTTGCAGAAAATATCTTTCTCGGCCGTGAGCCTCGCCGGCCTATGGGGTGGGTGAACCGGCACGAACTGCTGGCGCGCGCGTCCGGCATCATCGAACAGCACCGCTTTCCACTCAAGCCGGAGTGGAAGGTGGAGAAGCTCAGCCCGGCAGGCAAACAGATGGTGGAGATTTGCCGTGCGATTCAACAGGGCTCCAGCTTGTTGATTTTCGACGAGCCGACATCGTCGTTGTCCGAGACCGAGACCCAGGAAGTCTTCCGCATTGTCCGCACGCTGCGCGACCGCAAGGTCGGCGTGATCTACATCACGCATCGATTGGAGGAATTGCGCGCCATCGGCGATCGGGTGACTGTTCTGCGCGATGGCGAAACGGTTTATTCTGGAGCTCTCAACGAAATCACTACCGATCAGCTCATTCGCCATATGGTGGGCCGCGAGGTAGCTTCGATATACACCCGCGAGGCACTGCCGCCCGGTGAAGAGCTTCTGCGCGTCGAGCATCTGACGCGCGAACCAGTGCTCAAAGACATCAACTTCTCTCTCCGCGCCGGTGAGATTGTAGGAATGGCGGGATTGATCGGCGCCGGCCGCACCGAACTTTGCCGGGCGCTGTTCGGGGTAGACGGGATTGATAACGGGACCATCCACGTCGCGGGCAGCCCGATTCGAATACGCTCGCCGCGCGATGCGGTGAATGCGGGCCTGGCGTTGATCCCCGAAGACCGCCAGCACACCGGGCTTGCGACGGCACTTCCTATCACTCACAACTTCACCATGGCAAACTTGGCAAGCGTCAGCCGGTTCGGGTTCCTGGATCACACCGCCGAAAGAAAAGTGGCCGATGACTTTACCCGGCGGCTCAGCATCCGCTCCGCGTCCGGACAGCAATTGGCGGGAAGACTGAGCGGCGGCAATCAGCAAAAAGTGGCGATTGCGAAATGGCTGATGTGCGCGGCACGAGTTTTTCTATTCGACGAGCCCACGCGGGGTATCGATGTGGGTGCCAAGGTCGAGGTATTCCAAATGATGGAAGAGCTGGCGCGTGGCGGGGCGGCGATACTGATGGTCAGCTCCGAGATGGGGGAACTGATGCAAGTGGCCGACCGCATTCTAGTGATGCGACAGGGGAGAATCAGCGGTGAATTGCCTGGCCGCACGACCCAAGAGGAGATTATGCGTTGCGCCGCGTTTGAGATCAGCGCCGTCACAACCGAGGAGCATCCGGAATGATCCAGCGGCTCCTGCCGTTTTTCACGTTGCTCGCGCTGTTTATCATTCTCGCTATTGCCTCGCCGAACTTTCTGACTTCTACCAACCTTTCGAGTGTGGTTCGCCAGACCGCCGTGATCAACATTATGGCGCTGGGCATGACAGTGATTATCATCGCCGGCGGGATCGATCTGTCGGTGGGGTCGATTCTAGCTTTGGCCGGTCTGCTGGGCGCTATGACGATGGAGAAGTATGGCATCGGCTGGGGGATGGCGGCGGGGATGCTGGTGGGGATGCTGTGCGGCTTCGCGAACGGCCTGATGATCACCTCGCTTCGCATCAGTCCCTTTATCGTCACGCTAGGCACAATGGGAATCTACCGCGGCTTTGCGCTGATCATCTCCAAAGGGCTTCCGGTGCATGAGATCCCGCCATCATTTTCGTATCTGGGCGAAGGTACGCTGCTGGGTGTTCCGTTCGTGCTTTGGATATTGCTGGTGTGCGCGGTAGTGACGCATACCATACTCGAGCACACGCGGCATGGCCGCTATGCCTTTTCGATCGGCAGCAACCCGGACGCGGCCTTTTACGCGGGTGTGCCGGTCAAGTTCCACACCATCGTCGTGTATGCTGTCGCGGGTTTGCTGACGGGCTTGGCAGGGATGATCGAAGTGTCGCGCCTGATGACTGGCCAGCCGACCGGAGGCCAAGGCTACGAGCTTACTGCTATTGCCGCGGTTGTGATCGGCGGAGGCAGCCTCAGAGGCGGCGAGGGTAGCGTACTGGGGACGTTGGTGGGTGCGTTCATTATGGGTTTACTGGCGAACGGAAGCGATCTACTGGGTACCAATCCCTACTGGCAGCAGGTGATTATCGGGGCCGTGATCATTTTGGCAGTGGCATTTGATGAGCTGCGCAAGAGAAGGTTGAAGGATTAGTCAACCAGGCCGTGCCGGACCGCGAAACGCACCAGTTCGCCGGTGGAATGCAGATTCAGTTTTTCCATAATCTTCCCCCGGTGCGCTTCCACGGTGTAGACGCTCAGATTCAGCGAGACGGCAATCTCCTTGTTGGTCTTGCTTTCGGCGATCATCTGCAGTACTTCGCGCTCGCGGCTGGTGAGCAGATCGAGTGGGTCGGTGACGTGGCGTCGATAATCGCTCAGGACCGCGTCGGATACGCCGGGGCTGATGTAGCCATCCCCTTTGGCGACGGCCCGGACGGCGCTGATAAGGTCGGTATCGATGGAGTCCTTCAGCAGATAGCCGCGCGCTCCGGCTCGCAATATTTCTCGAACATAAACCGAATCCTTGTGCATGCTCAAGGCCAGAACGCGGGTGTGCGGCGAAGAGGAGGCGAGCCGCCGCGTAGCTTCGATGCCATTCAATTCCGGCATCGCGACGTCCATGACGACCACATCCGGATGAAGCTTTTCAGCCAGTTCCACGGCTTCGCGGCCATTCCCGGCTTCGCCGGCGATCTCCATGTCGGGCTGGGCCTCGAGAATCAAACGGAACCCTTTTCGGACCATGGCGTGGTCGTCGGCCAAAAGAACGCGAATCATTTATTATCCGGAAACCGGCCAAAGTTGCTTGACGTTCTGGCCAATCGCCAGAAATTCATCCAGAGTGGAGGGTTTGCGAATATATTTCAGCACGCCCAGCCGTTCGGCGCGAGCCATGTCATGAGGCGCGCTCGATGAGCTCAGAATCACAACCGGAACTGGACGCTCCCACGGCACCGCTCTCAGCTCCTCCAGCACCTCCCAGCCGTCGCGCTTGGGCAGGTTCAAATCAAGAAGAACTAAATCGAGGGGCGAGGCGCGGTTGCCGTTTGTCAACTTTCGCAGATACTCGATAGCCTTCTCGCCATCGGCCATATGAATCAGCTCAAACTGCAAGCCGGCTTCCCGCAGCGCCACTTCGACCAGAAGCACATCCCCCCGGTTGTCTTCCACGATCAGAATGCGGCGGGCGGGTCCCGGCTCCGTATCTGTTATCACCCTCATTCAGTTTGTAACACTCCAACAGGAGCCCACAACTCGATGGCAACACCGTCCTGGGATTGGATGGTCAATTCTCCGCCGATACTGCGTGCACGGGCATGCATGCCTACCAAGCCTAACCTACCGGGAGCATTGCCGCTCTTTAGGCCGCGCCCATTATCCCGCATGCTGAGATGAATACGATTGCCCTGCCGCTGGAGTCCGATGTCGACGCGCTTTGCCCCGGAGTGCCTGGCAACATTAGTCAGCGCTTCCTGAACAATCCGAAAAAGATGTGTCTCGGTTTCGTCCGGCAGGCGATCTTCAAAAGTGGAGCGATAGTTAACTTCGATTCCGGTACGTTGGGCAAATCGCTCCGTTAGCCAGCGAATCCCCGCGTCCAAACCGAAGTCGTCCAGAATTGTAGGCCGCAGCAGGTGCGACATCTCGCGAACATTTTCGATGGCGTCGTCCACCAGGTGTTTGCAATCCTCCAAGCGCGCTGGGTCTGAATGGTTGTTGGATTCAAGCGTCAGGAGATTGGCCTTGATGGCGGTTAACGATTGCCCTAATTCGTCATGCAGCTCGTGTGAAAAACGGCGCGCCACGGTTTCCTGATTCTCCAGCATATGCCACGTTACGCGGGTAAGATCGCCAGCCTGCAATTCCATTTTTCGAAACAACATCGCCGTGAAGCGAACCGTAAAAACCGCACAGAGGAGCGCCAGGAGAAGGCAAGCTCCCAGGAGCAGAATCGATTCGTTAACCAGCTTGGAAGAACGCTGATCGATGCGCGATTGGGCCGCGATGGCACGGGCGTAGTTGCTGGAAATGAGCTTCGCCACCAAATCGGTGACTTCCTCATTGCGGCGCAGCAGGTCGCGCGAAGAGTAATTCGGCACGTTGCGGAGGGACAATAAGCGGCGCGCTTCGCTCGAAAATGCGTGAGTAGCAGTATCCAACTGGCGCCACAAGCTGGCCTGGGGAGTTCCGGCGGCTTCCTGCACAATGCGTCCGACGGCTTGATCGGCAGTATCCAGTTGAGCCAGGGCGCGCGCGCGATCCACTACCTCCGGGCCCCGCGATAGACGGTAAAAGGTCGCATTGAGGGTGTCCTGTTCACGCTGCAACTCGTCGATCAGGCGCGTGGTTACCAGCTCGGTGCGTACCAGTTCGGCAGTGCTCTCCTTAATCAACTGGGCGCTGTTTACTCCGACAAACGCGGCCGCTACCAACAGCACGATCACGGCGGAGAAGCCCAGCACCAGGACGCGCAGCAGCTTTTTGTGTGTTACAGGATCAGGATCCACGTTAGTTACAGCATCGCTTAAAGGACTATGGCTTGGAATCCCTTGCTGAGGCTATTCTTGGGCTGTCCAAATGGGTAAATTTTAATTCATTAAGAACGACGACCCGTCCCCCCCAAGTTTTTGTCGTAAAGATACCGGTTCGCAGGCTATCGTTGATTTTGCCCATAAGCCTCAAGATGAGATTGTGAGGGCAGAAGAGATAAGGACCCTCGCAAAAGGAGAAATACCGTGAATAAAATCGTACTTGCTTCCTTGCTTGGGGCCGCTGTCATGTTCGCCGGCCAGGCGCCGGCCACACAGAGCAAAGCTCAGACCAATTCGTCTCAGCCTGCTCCTGCCACTACCACCAAGGTAAAGAAGCATCACAAGAAGACCAAGGCCGCGCCGGTCACCACGACCAGTTCCGCGACCAGCAAGCCCGCCGCAAAGCAATAATAGCTACGGCTTCGGTTTGTGTCGAAACCCGGGGTAGCAGGCTAAACCTGCCGCTCCGGGTTTCTTTTGTTTAACAATATAGACGCGACCATGCGTCTTTCCCGACCCTTTGCCGCGGCCCTGTTAGTGCTCCGCCTTCTGATCCTGTCGTTATCCCTCGCGGCCCAGCCAAGCCAGCCGCCTCCACCCGCCGCAAGCCCCTCCTCCCCAAAGGAACCAAGCCACGAGTATTCCCTGCCCCCCGACAAATTGAAGCAGGCCATCGAATACTCGCGCGCCGGCTATTGGCTGCATTTTGGCGGAGCCATCTATGGAATCGCCGTGCTCCTGGTGGTCCTGCAGTTGGGCTTAGCTGCTAGATTCCGTGATTGGGCCCAAGCCGTTGCCCGCAGCCGGTTCCTGCAGGCGACCCTTTTCGTGGCGCTGCTCACAATGACGATCGATCTTTTCAACCTGCCCCTGGGATTGTACGGTCAGCATCTGGAGCGGGTCTATGAACAATCAGTCCAAAGCTGGCCGTCCTGGTTCTGGGACTGGACGAAGGGCGAGCTGCTCGAGCTCCTGGTCGCGATTGTCGTGGTCTACCTTCTTTACGCTGTGATGCGTCGCAGCCCCCGGCGGTGGTGGTTTTACTTCTGGCTGGCCGTGCTGCCGATCCTCTTCACGATCATGTTTCTGGAGCCTTTCGTCATTGAGCCGCTATTCTTCGATTTTCAGCCGCTGGCGAAACAGCACGCCCCGTTGGTAGGCGAGCTGGAGAAAGTCGTGATTCGGGGCGGGCTGGTGATTCCTCCGGACCGAATGTTCGAGATGAAGGCCAGCGAAAAGCTCAATTCGCTGAATGCCTATGTAACCGGGCTAGGCGCCTCCAAGAGAGTAGTGGTCTGGGATACAACTCTAGCGAAGATGACGACGCCCGAGACCCTCTCTGTTTTCAGCCACGAAATGGGGCATTATGTGCTCGGTCATGTGCGCGATTCGATCATTTTAGCGTCATTTTTCGCACTTATACTGCTGTTTATCGCCTATCTTGCATTGCATTGGCTGCTCACCCGCTGGGGCGACCGATGGGGGGTAAGGGATCAGGCCGATTGGGCATCTTTGCCCGTATTGTTGCTCATCGCCGCCGTATTGGGCTTTGTTTCCGAGCCTATAACTAACGGCTATAGCCGCTGGCAGGAGCATCAAGCCGACGTTTACGGGCTGGAGGTGATCCATGGGATCGTGCCGGATTCAAAAGAGGTCGCAACTCATGCATTTCAAGTGCTCGGCGAAGTAGATCTCGATGAGCCGAATCCCAGTCCGTTTATCGAATTCTGGCTGTATACACACCCTTCGATCTCGGAACGCATTGCTTTCACTCAAAGTTACGATCCCTGGTCAAACGGGAACCCAAAATATATAAAGGTGGCATTGCACTGAAAGTTTTCCCGGGTTTGTAACCGTGACAATGAGGGAGTACTCCGTCGCTTTAATAGCTTTGGAGCAGCCGATAGACATGGGTGTGCAATTGCACTTTAGCTTTAGCCTAGGTCTGGCATACGTGTGAGATTACCAACGCTTTTGCGCGGGATCGGGTGCTTGAATCTGCTGGCGACGCTGCTAATGGGTCAGTCCGGCCTGGATCTCGTGGTGCACGCGCAGGCAGAAGGGCGGCCTTTTCCTCACTTCTGGGAGCAGACGTTCGGGTCCGGGCGCGCGATTCTTTCTCTGCGTGATAGCTACCGGCGCGACTTGCGTACGATGAAGGCTGCGACGGGTATCCAATACGTCCGTTTCCACGCCATCTTCCAGGATGAAGTTGGCGTCTATGAGGAGGCGGACGGTGGGCAGCCGGTATACAACTGGTCTTACGTCGATCAGATTTACGATGGGCTGCTGGAGAACGGCGTGCGTCCCTTGGTCGAGCTGAGCTTCATGCCGCGCAAACTGGCCGCTTCACAGGAGCCGCACGCATTCTGGTACAAGCCATTCCCATCGCCGCCTAAAGACTATAGCGAAGTGGGAGGATCTGGTTTATAACTTCGCGCGGCATCTGGTGGATCGGTACGGGATCGATGAAGTGTCCCAGTGGTACTTCGAGGTGTGGAACGAGCCGAATATCGATTTTTGGACCGGCCAGCCCAAGCAGCCGACATACTTCGAGCTGTACGATCACGCTGCGCGGGCAATCAAACGAGCCGGTTCGCGCCTGAGAGTGGGTGGGCCGGCGACTGCTCAAGCGGCATGGATCAGCGCGACGATTGATCACTGCGTCCAGGCAGGGCATTCCACTCGATTTCGTTTCCACGCATGTTTACGCCAACGACAGCGCCGAGGATGTGTTTGGGACGCATGAGAACATCCCGCGCTCGGACATGGTGGCGCGCGCCGTACGCAAGGTTTACGACGAGGTCAAGCACTCAGCGCGGCCCGACTTGCCGATCCACTGGACTGAGTACAACGCCAGCTATAAGAACGAAGTCGACGTGACCGATTCGGCCTTTCTTGGGGCCGTGGCTGGCGAACACCATCCGGCTAGTGCGATGGATTGGCCACGACCATGTCCTATTGGGCTTTTTCCGACGTTTTCGAAGAGCAGGGCGTGGTGAAAACGCCGTTCTACGGCGGATATGGCTTGATCGCGGAAGGCGGTGTGCCTAAGGCTTCTTTTAAGGCGTTCGCGATGCTGCATCGGCTGGGAGACCAGCGTTTGCAGACGAATTTAGAAGAGGCTTTGGTCACCAAGCGCGCCGACGGAACGCTAGCGGTGGCGGTGTGGAATTACGCGCCTCCTGGCGAGAGCGGCGCCTCGAAAAAGGTGCACATTAATGTGACTGGGTTGACCGGGACACCCGCACTACCATGTTCGAGATTGTGGATCCGGCGCACGGTTCTGCACTGGCGGCATGGAAAGCCCTGGGCAGTCCCCCGTTTCCGACCGCGCAGCAGTATGAACAACTGCGCCAGGCCGCGCTGGCAACCGAGAAACTGGATGGCCCGTCCTTCGATTTGCCGGCCCATGGCTTGGCTTTGGTGGAGGTGGCAGCCCGATGACACGGATCGCCATTTGTTGCGGCATGATCTTGTTGGCGGCTGTACTTGTGGTCATGTCGGTGAGTGTCCCCACGGAAGCCGCTGCATCGCCGTCCGCCATTTCGGCTCCAGACCGGGCGTTTTTGGAGGATATGGAGCACCGCGGCGTTCTCTATTTTTGGGAGCAGGCCGATCCCGCCACCGGGCTGGTGCTGGACCGCGCCGACGTCGACGGGCGGCCGCGCCAAGGGCCCTAGCCGCAATATCGCGAGCCTGGCCGCTACGGGATTCGGGCTGACGGCGATTTGCGTTGGAGTCCGAGCACGGCTGGATTCCGCGGGATGAGGCCGCGGAACGGGTTCGAACCACCCTGCAGTTCTTCGCCACCAAAGCTTTTCACGAGCATGGCTGGTTTTATCACTGGATGGACGTAACCAATGGCGAGCGCCAATGGGACAGTGAAGTATCTTCAGTGGACACATCGCTTTTTTCTCGGCGGCGCGCTGACGGCGGCTCAGTATTTCTCTAACGATCCGGAGATTCCCAGGCTGGCCCGCGAGATTTATGATCGCGTCGATTTCCAGTGGATGCTGGATGGCGATCCGTACATGCTCTCGCATGGCTGGAAGCGCGGGAAAGGCTTCCTCAAGTACAAATGGGAAACCTATAGCGAATCGTCGCTATTGTATATGCTGGCGATCGGGTCGCCGTACGCATCCGATTTCCGAGCAATCCTGGTACGCTTGGCAAAGGCCTTTTTACACCTACGGGCCGTATCAATTCATCAGCGGCGGTCCGCTGTTCACGCACCAGTATTCGCATGCCTGGGTCGATTTCCGGACCCGTCGCGATCGCGGCTTCGTCGATTTCTTTCTGAATTCCGTCAACGCCACGCGGGCGAATCGTCTGTACTGCTCCAATCTGCATCAGAACATGGCGCTCAGTTTCGGACCGGACATCTGGGGCATCACTGCGTCGGATGGGCCGAAAGGATATCGGATCTATGGAGAGATCAAGTCTTTCGAGCCTGTGGACGGAACGATTGCGCCGTGCGCCGCGGGCGGGTCGCTGATGTTTACGCCCGATATTTCGATTCCAGCACTGCGAACCATGCGCGATCAGTTTCAGGATCGCTTGTATGGCCGCTATGGATTCGTGGACGCCTACAATCCCGAGCTGAAATGGTTCGATACCGACGTCGTGGGTATCGACTTGGGCATCACGGTGCTCAGCGCGGAGAATCTGCTGACCGGCAATGTGTGGCGCTGGTTCATGGGCAACCAGGCAGTCCCACATGCCATGGATCTGGCTGGATTCAGTCCGGCTCCCTCAGAGACGCCGGATGCCGCACCGAAGAAGGCTGGCAAAGCAAAGGCTTCGGCAAGCAAGCGTCCAACCAAGAAGCCGAAGACTAACTAATAATCGGTATTTGAGTGTACTGTCCCTAATTTAGGCGGCGGCTTGGTCGGAATCGGGAAAAACGTCGACCAAAGTTGGCATGCGTTCCTGCAACAGAAACTCAGTAGCCTGAATGAGAGGATCCAAGTGGAACCGCTCCTGCATGCGGTTACCAAGCAGCGCGTTGTCGATGGCGGCGAGCCCCATGCCCTGATGATGGGCCATAAAGCAGCGAATGAATTCGGGTGCGTGAACGCCGTGTACGGAGTAGTCGATGGCTTCGAAAAAGCCATGCCGCGCCAAACAACCTTGACCCGCAAGCGACCGTAGGTTGGCAGTAGCTCTTCGAAGGATCGATCATCAGGGCGAGCATACTGGCATACGGCGCCACCACCAGATGACCGTTGCGATCCGAACGCGCGCTCAACGCTGGAACGCCGAATGCGTGGTACTGATACTGCAAGCGGCTATCGCGGGCAGCATGCGCCGATTCGGAAATGCCCCATGGCACTTTGCGCTCCTGCGCATAGGCTTGCTGGATCTCCACGGCCCCGCGCATGCCATGTTCCAGCAAAGTATTGCTGTAGTTCCGCATGTGGATGATGGGCATGAGGTATTCGAACATCGTGCCGCTCCAGGAAATGAGCGATCTCCGGCGGCAATAGCCAGTGAGTTTGCGTCCCAGGCGGAACCACGTGTCGCGGGGGATGTCGCCTTTCGCAATCGCCAGGAACACTGCGGTCCGCGCTTCCGACGCCAGCAGATCGTAGCAGGCTTCGTCCGCTCGAGCATTGTCGATGTCATAGCCAATTCGCAAAAGCTTGCGCCGGGGGTCAAAGAGAAAGCGAAAGTTGATTTCTTCAAAAAAGCGTGACGCATCGGCGGAGACTCCTTCGAGTTCCTGCACCAGGGCGGACGCATGCGCACTCGAGTCCAGCAAGCGGTGGAAAAGGTCTTCGAGCGCAGCCCGTAACGCTGGGTAAAGTGGTTGGGAGCTTCCCAGACGCTCGATTAAACGGTCACGAACGCGCTCGTACGTCGCATCTATTTCTGAAAGGACGGGAACAGGGCTCAGTTCCTGGAATAGCGGAGCCAGGCTGGCATCGCGCATGTTCACGCGCAGTTCAGGTTCAAAGGGCGGTTGAAGCCACGGTGCCAGGCGATACATTTCGACCATGGCGGCGTCGATCCGTTCGGATAGCAGACGCTCCCAATAGCGGAGTTCTTCAGATTTGGCGCGATCCCCTGCTTTGTCGAGCCGCACATGCGTGGGGATCAACATCTCTTCAACGCGTTGCACCATATCACGGCTCTCGGTAAGAACCGACTCCCAATAGAAGAGATCAGCCGGCTCACAATCCAGGTGGCGCAGCAAGCTCGCCAGCAAGCGCATTACTGAGATGGTCCGGGCGTTATAAGGCAGCTCATCGCGAATCCGAAGCGCATGATCACGCAGGCCCTCCAGCAGATCCACTCCCAGGATGGGCTGCTTCAGCAAGGACTGGCAACCCTGGCGGATGGCAGTCAGCGACGCAGCGAGGTTACCGCTGTCCACGGAGGAAACATAGTGCGGAGCTGGCGGCAGCAGCGACTGTGTGTCATACCAATTCAAGAAGTGCCCGCGGTAGCGCGGCATCTCCTCCATGGTTGCGAAGATCCGATGCAGCCCTAGCGACAGCTCGCCGCTGGTGACATAACCAAAGTCGTGCGCGGCCAGATGCGCGGTCAGCAGCAACCCCAGGTTGGTCGGTGAAATGCGATCGGTCTCGAGGAGCGGATCCTCCTGTGTATTATCTGGGACCAGATAATGGGTCTCGGGTCTGGAATGGTCTGCGAAGAATCTCCAGGTCCTCAGCGCTACATCGCGCAGAAACGCGCGATCGTGTTCCACCAGGGCAGCCGGAGCCGGCAGGGGTTCATTCAACCAAGCCACCATGATTGGCGCCACGATCCAAAGCGCGCACACCAGGGCGATCAGGATATGCACCTGTGGAAGCGCGAACAGGAACACAAACCACATCGCCGAGGAAAGGTAGAGATATCGTTCCACCATGCCGATCTTCATGCCGGAAGCGACTTCAGATTGCGCCATGGTTTCCCATTCCAGCAAATGACGCTGGGTGATGTAGCGGCGGATCAGCGTGCGAAGGATCGCATCCGCCATCACGAAAGCCTGGTGCGGAATGAAGATGAGATTGGTTACGGTATTGCCGTGACTAGACAAGAATCGGGCGCCGAGATTGCGCGCAAAAGCCGACAAGAAGCGCCGCTCCGGGGTCTGAAGGGCCGAAAGCAAAATGTCGACATACGCGGGCAGTTGCAGTAGCGCGATGATCGCTACTGTCCAAGGCACTGGGTGAGGGAGCCAAAGCCATCCCGCCACGAGTAAGCAGACTACTGAAATTTCGAACAAGCTACGCCGCAGGTTGTCGAACAGCTTCCAACGTGACAATACCGAAAGCGGGTTTGCGATGGGGCCTTCGGGACTAGGCACGTGCCGGAACAACCAGGGCAGAAGCTGCCAATCGCCGCGCACCCAGCGATGCTTGCGTTTGGAAAAAGCTTGATACGACGCTGGGTAGTCTTCCACCAACTCCGCGCTCGTGAGCAGCCCTGTGCGCAGATGCTCTCCCTCGATCAGGTCGTGACTGAGAATGCTGTTGTCTGGAAAGCGCTGTCCAACGACATTGTGGAAGGCACGTAGATCGTAGATGCCCTTGCCCGTAAAGCTGGCCCGTCCATGAAGATCCTGATAGACATCAGAAACCGAAGTGGCGTAAGGATCGAAGCCGGTCTGCCCGCTGAAGATCTGCGCCAAACGTGATCGCCCGGCCGACTCTATGCTCACCGACACGCCCGGCCGCAGCAACCCATAACCCTCGCGTACGGTCCGAGTTTTGGGATCGATGACGGGATGGTTGAGCGGATGCGCCGCAGCGCCGATCATTTTCGCGGCTGTGTCGCGGGGAAGCTGCGTATCGGTATCCAATGTGATGATGAAACGTATGCCTCGCAGCCGCGACAGGTCGCCTGTCACCGTATCGAAGCGATTTTTTCCGTCCAGCAATAGCTGATTCAAGTCGTTTAGCTTGCCGCGCTTCCGCTCCTCTCCCATCCACTTCGACTCGCTGGGATTCCAGCTGCGGGCGCGATGAAAGAGATAGAACGGGCCCGTCTGGCCAGAGCCGTATTGGGTATTCAGGCGCCGGATTCCCTCCACGCATGCGCCCAGCACGGAATCACTCTCGGCGTCGCGGACATCGGCGTCCGTGAAGTCGGTGAGCAGCGCGAAGGACAGGTTGGGCGTGCGATTCGCGAGATAACGAATTTCCAAATCCTCCAAGAGTTTCGCTACATTTTGCGCCGAGTACACCAGTGTGGGAACCACCACCATGGTTTGGTACTCGTCCGGGACGCCATCTGAGAAATCCAGACTGGGCACTTCCCGCGGCGGCAGTAGACGGCTCACCAACGTGTTGACCAACTCAATCGAGGCCTGGCTGGCAGGCACCAGCAGGAGGGCGAGCATCCAGAAAGCCAGCGGTCCGACTAAGCGCTCGAGTACGAAGATGATAAGCGCGGTCAGCAACGCGACGCTACCGGCATAGAAGGCACTCGGCCAGCGCTCCAGCATGGTTCGCAAAGACCAGGAGCGCTTGCATCCAATGTGGCGCCGGAAGGCCACCAAGCCTGGCCCGACGAGATGGTAGCCGACATGAGTTTTGCGACTGTCCGGATCGCTTGTGCGCAGCGCCTCCTCAGCGCACTCACGGGCAGCTTGAGCGACCTGGTCTTCGGAGCGTTTGGACCGCCGTGCCAGCCGTTCTATCTCGTGCCGATATCTGTCCCGTGTAGCGAAATCCATGCGCCGATAAACTCTGGCCGGATCCTGACGCAAGACTTTCTCGGCGGCTGAGACGGACTCGACGAAATCACGCCAGGAGACGTTCTCCAAAGCCCTCAGGCTGCTGATCGCTGCAGAAGCGACCGATTCCTGATCAAGGGCGCCGCATAACCGATGGATGATTGCCAACTTAACCATCGATCCAAAGGCCCACAGTTCGGCGAAGCATAGCGAGGTTTCAGACTGCAACGTCTGGGCGAAAACCCCGATCGTTCTGGAGTCGATCACACCAGTCGAAGCAGCGACCAGATCTGCGGCAAACCGGTGGATCCGCAATTCGCCGGCAACCAGCCCTTGGTCTAATTTGGGAAGCTGGCGCAGATAAGAGGCTGGCAAAGAGCGGCTTATTTCCCGAATCTGAAACTGCACAAAGGCGTGGTTGTCCAAGATTAACGCCTCTACGGCCGGGCGCTGCCCTTCTCCCGGATGTAAACTACGAACGTGCGATCGCAACTGTCGCGCGCATTTATCCAGCCGAGCCCTGACGCTCCGAGCGCCAGTGAGCGGTGGGAAGGTCACGCCGGGACTCGACTCGATTGCGATACTTGGACTGCTCATCGGTAATTGGATGCCTGTAGTTCGAAAAGCTTGGCGTATTCCCCGCCCGTAGCCACAAGTTCGTCGTGCGTACCCTGTTCACGAATCTGGCCGTCCTCTAAAACCACAATGCGATGTGATTTGCGCACAGTAGAGAAGCGGTGGGAAATCAGAATCGCAATCTTGCCGCGGGCCAGATCGGCAAACCTGGAAAAGACCTCAGCCTCGGAGACCGCGTCGAGTGAAGCGGTGGGTTCATCCAGAATCAAGACCTGCGCATTGCGGAGATAGGCGCGGGCCAAGGCGAACTTCTGCCATTCGCCGCCCGACAGGTCCACGCCACCTTCGAAGCGGCGCCCCAGCATTTGGTCGAGACCACCTGGAAACCGCGCCAACAAACGATCCGCGCGACTCTTACGGGCCGCATTCCAGAGAGCATCGTCATGACCGGCCTGGGCGATGCGTCCCACTCCGATATTCAAGCGGGCCGGCAGATCGTAATGCATGAAATCCTGGAATATGATTCCGATTTCCTTGTGCAGGGCCTCCACGCTGTAATCGCGGAGGTCAACGCCATCCAATAGAATGGCGCCCGAAGTCGGATCGTAGAGGCGGGCTAACAGTTTCACCAACGTCGTCTTGCCTTGCCCGTTCTCGCCGACCAGGGCGATATGTTCGCCTGGCGCCACCCGGAAATTTAGGTTTTTCAGAACCTGGCGATCTGACCCGGGATAGTGGAAGCATACTTCGCGAAATTCAAATCCATGGCAAATAGTCCGCGGCGCCGGGATTGCAGTGGGCTTCGAGCGGATAGCGGGTTCCACGGCCAGGAAGGTCACCAGGTCCGTAAGGAAAAGCGCTTGATCGGAAATGCTGGAGAATAGCGAGAACACGGCCTGCAATTGGCTGGCTGCACCTGCGATAGCGCCGGTCAAGAAGATGAGCGTGCCCATGCTGATCTCGCCCAGCAGCGCGCGCCACACCAGGTACGCATAGCTGCCGTAGTATCCAAGCGATCCGACGATAGCTAGCGCCGAGCCCCACCACAAACGCCGCTTCGTCAGTTCGCGATTCCTTCGAATCACACCATCGGTGATAACCGCGTAGCGATCGTGAAGATAACCCCCCAGCGCAAACATCTTCACTTCCTTGGCGCTCTCTTTGCTCGTGCCTAGAACGCGCAGGTAGTCTAATTCGCGCCGAACGGGCGTCAGGCTATGGGCCAACGAGTAGCCTCGAAATGCGAAATGGCTTTCACCTGCGAAAGCAGGCACGACACAAAGCACCAGCAGGGCGAATAGCCACGGCGAGTAGACAATCACTCCGATAGAGAGCGATATCAGAGTGATGGACTGGAGCACTATCCGCCCCATGGAGTTGAGCATTCCGATGCGGTCGGTCGCTTGCAGACGCGCGCGTTCCAGTTTGTCGTGAAATGCCGGATCTTCGAAAGACGCCAGATCCAGAGCGGCAGCATGGTTCATCACGCGCAGGCTGACTTCCCGGGTGAATTCGTCGGCCAAGCGAGCGTCGGTGTAATCGATGGCACGGCCGAGAATGTTATTGAGGGCGGCCAGCAGGAATTCGGCAGCTAGCAGAAACCAGATTATTTGCGGCAGCGGACCGGGATGCTTCAAATTGGCCGCCACCAGGTCGATAATCCATTTCGATACGGCCAGCACTGCCAGGGGAATCAGAGCACTTGCAAGACGCAGAGCAAGTCCACCAGCAACTACACGCGGCGCCGCATCCCAGACGAGTCTTAGTACCGGGGGGACATTTCGCAACGCCTCGAAGCGTTTCCGCCAGGCAGCCTGCTGCGAAGGGACAGGTGAAGACATCAGGACGCGTCCTTGTTGGTGCAATGAATCCGAAGATCTCTACTTAGGCCAAGCGGTTCAAGCCAAGGGTAATAGCAAATGGAGTACCGCTACCAACGGCCTGTAAGGTGTATAACTGGGCTTCCCAACCTGCTGAAAATGCAGACGTTCTGAAGGGACGGACAGGGTCTGTCACCTGCCTGGCGATCTGGGTTACATTGCAAATTATTCACTACTAGGGCACTTGCTTCCGTTATGGACGGATGTTACAGGCAGGTCGTTACGCGGAGGAGGCTGTAATAATAGGGCTCTCTAGCCTGCAATCCATTTGGGTTGGATCCACCCGAGTGACACCCCGGTCATCAAAAGTCCTAGCACCAGGACGACCGCCGCGGAGGCCACCGGCATCCAGCGGAAGAACGGATTTCCCCCAGTTCTTGTACTTTCCGGTAGCAGATTTTTAGCGTAGATGACAAGCACCCCGATGCCCATCAGAACGATCGCTAGACCAAGGCTGAAGGAGATCAGCAGCACCAAGCCAAGGCCGACGCGACGTAATGCTATCGCGCTCAACAGAAGCACCAGCGCGGACTCGCAAGGCACCAATCCACCACTGGCGCCTAAAGCGGCCAATCCGGACCAGGACACTTCCGCAGGCATGTGCGAATGGCCATGCGGCCCGTGTGCGTGCACGTGATCATGCTCGTTTTCATGATCATGGCCGTGGAGATGATTGTGGCTGTGTTCATGATCGTGGCTATGTTCATGCGCGTGGCCGTTATGAGCATGGTCGTGGGGATGGTCATGATCGTGGACATGGCCGTGATGGTGATGATCGTGCTGATGATGGTCATGCGAGTGCGCATGCTGGGATCCGTGTAAACGCTTGTACAGCATCCACGCGCCGATCGCGACGATCGACAAACCCGAGACGGCGCCGAGAACGCGGGTGATGTTCTCAGGCACCACGTATTGAAACAGGAAAAGCGTCGCCATGCCGAGAAGAAACACACTCACCGTGTGCGTAAAGGTCACCATCGCGCCTAAGAAAGCGGCGTGCTTGAGGGTGCCGCGCGACCCCACTAAATAAGCGGCGACAATGGTTTTGCCGTGCCCGGGCGTAAGCGCGTGCGCGGCGCCTAAGACAAAAGCGATGCCGATGGCGGCCGCTACCATCCAGGGCGTGAGCTCCGGCTGATGCAAAAGTCGCGCCAAAGTATCTTGTTGAGGTGCGTTTCCAGCCTGCAGCCACGCGAAAAGTCCAATCATGCCCACTCCGCATTCTACCGCTGAGGCTCGGCCCTTGTGGCCAGGGCACTTGTTATGGAAAGATGTTTCCGCGATTGAGAAGCCAGTGTGGATCCAGCCGGCGTTTGACTTCCTTCATGGCCTCGATCTGAGGCGGCGTGAATTGGAGTGCGAGCAAATGGGCCTTGCGCTTGCCCAAACCGTGCTCGGCTGAGACTGTTCCACCCAGTTGGACGGCGTGCCGCGCGAATCCCAGCATCAGGTCCTGCCCTGATTGGAATTCCGCTTCCGACTTCGGCAGTATGTTCACGTGCACGTGGGCGTCGCCGATGTGGCCGAAGATGACGTAATCGAGTGAAAGCTTCTTTAGACAGTCATGGTAGTGCGCGAGCATCTCCAGGTTGCGATCGAGCGGGACGGCATAATCGGAATTTACTTTCAAATAGCCGCGGCGGCGCACCGTGTCGTTTACAACCTCAGGTAGAGCGTGACGGAAGCGCCGAAAGCGTTCGCGATCCTGATCGCTGGCGGCGAACCAACTGTCTTCCGGCACTTGTTCGGCCCAGAAATCAATGTCGCCGTTCTCCTGCTCTATTAGAAGCGCTGCCCCGGCGTTCGCTGGAACCTCGGGAAAGCGCTCACGCAACAGGGCTAGCGAGTTTCCGTCGAAATATTCGATCATGCGCAGGCCAGCTATCGCCCTCCAAGCGTCGACCACAGCCAGAGCAGCTTGATCATTTGGAAAAAACACAACGCCCGCTAGCACGTCTGCGGGTTCGGGCAGCAGTTGCAGCACGGCTTCAGTCACAATACCGAGCGTTCCCTCGCTGCCGATAAAAAGATCGACCCAATCCATGTCCGGAGACAACGCGTAGCCGGCAGTGTTCTTGGTTGTGCCCGGTAGAGGGATCCGCGGTACCTGAAAATCCACTTTGTCACCGCACGACACCTGAAGAATACGGCCATCCATCAAAATCACGCGTAGACCCAGCACGTGCCGGCGGGTGCTTCCGTAGCGGAAACTGTGCGAGCCGCTGGCGTTGGTAGCAATGTTGCCGCCGATGCTGGCGGTTCGCTCGGTCGGATCGGGCGCGTAAAACTGCCGGCTGGGACGCGCCGCCTTCTGGACGGACTCAAGCGAAAGCCCCGCCCCGACGATCGCGCGGCCACTTTCTATCTGCAGCCGCTGAAACTTTTCCAGCGAAAGTACCCAGCCGCCTTGCGCGACGCTCCCGCCTGTGAGCCCGGTACGCCCGCCCGAAATCGTCAGCGGAATCGATTCGCTGAGGGCGTTGCTTACAATTTCAACCAGCTCCGGTTCGCAGGAGGGCACCCATACTTTGTCAGCCTGCCCTCGAAAACCGGAGGCATCGACTAAATACGAATCCATTTAGACTTCAAGGATTACGGGCATGATCAGCGGCCGGCGCGAAGTCTGCTTGTTAAGAAAACGTTTTAAGTCGCCGCGGATTTTTTCCTGCATCACGCCCCAATCCGTGCGCTCCTCTTCGCTCGACGATTCGAGCGTGCGCGCCACCACTTGCCGCGCCTGTTGCAGGAGATCCGACCCGTCTTCAAACGACATGAAGCCGCGGCTGACGATCTCAGGCAGCGTCTCGTTCTTGCCGGAGTGCTTGTTGATGGCGATGATGGGAAGCACGAAACCGTCTTCCGACAAATGACGGCGATCACGGATGACGATGTCTTCCACCACTTCATCCACCGTGCCGGAATCAATGCACACCCGGCCGACGACGACCTTTTCGCCCCGCCGCGCGCCGTGGCGATCAATTTCCAGCGTCTCTCCGGTCTCGAGCACGAAGGTTTCCTCCAGACCCGCGCCGCGCAAATGCTGGGCCAGTGAGGCATGCTTGGCAAGCTGCCTGAATTCCCCGTGAATCGGAAGGAAATAACGTGGACGCACCAGGTTCAACACCAGCTTCAGCTCTTCGGCGCTGCCGTGTCCGGAGACGTGCACGGGCGGATTCATGGAACCGTAAATCACCTCGGCGCCGCGTTTAGCGAAGTGATTGATCATGCGGTAGATGCCCTTCTCGTTTCCGGGAATGATGCGGGCGCTCAGCACCACCGTGTCGCCACGCTCCACCGAAATGTTTTTATGATTATCCACGGCGATACGAGACAGCGCGGACATCGGCTCGCCCTGCGTGCCGGAAGCCACCACTACCAGTTTCGCTGGATCGGTTTGCGTTATATCCTGCGGGCGCAGCAGAATTCCATCGGGCAGCTGGATCAAGCCCAAATTGTGCGCGATCTCAGTGACGTTGTTCATGCTTCGTCCCAGGAAGGCGACTTTGCGCCCGTACTCGCCCGCCAGGTCAAGGATCAGTTGCAGGCGGTGTATCGAGGAACTGAAGCAGGAGATAACCAACCGGCGTTCGGCGCGATAAAAGATCTCCTCCATACGAGGCCGGACTGCGCGCTCGCTTTCGGTATAACCTGGGCGATCGACGTTGGTCGAGTCCGACATCAGAAGCAGAACTCCGCGCTTGCCATAGTCAGCCAGTGTGTGCAGGTCAAAAAGCTCGTTGTCAGTGGGGGTTGGATCCACTTTGAAATCGCCGGTGTGGATAATCACCCCCAGCGGTGTGGTAATGGCCAGCGCCATGGAACTGACAATCGAATGAGTGACGTGGATGAATTCGATAGCGAATGGCCCGATTTCCACCCTTTCGCCGGGTTTGACCTTGTTAAACCGGACGTCCTCTACCGACTCGTGTTCTTCCAGACGACGTTCCACGAGCGCCAGCGTAAACGCAGTTCCATAGACCGGGATGTTGAGATCGCTTAGAAGAAACGGTACCGCTCCGATATGGTCTTCGTGGCCATGGGTTAGAATCAGCGCAAGCACGTGCTCGCGATTCTTATGCAGGTATGCGAAGTCGGGAGTGACGATGTCCACACCCAACAGCTCGGCATCGGGAAACATCATTCCGGCATCCACTACGATGATGTCGTCACCGTAACGGATGGCCATCGAGTTCATGCCGAACTCGCCGAGTCCACCGAGTGGCACCAGTTGGAGCTTATGATCGGACATTAAGACTCAGGTTAACAGGGTGACAGCTTAACAGGGGCTTATCAGGCCCGGGAGTAGAGAGCCAGCGGTGGAACCGTCGCCGGCGAGCACGCGTCTTTTCTTTACCCGGCTTGCCCAGATGATATTCTCGGGGAGTAGGTGGACCCATGATTGGCCGGAAGACATTGTGCGGAGTCGGATGCGCGGTGACCTTCCTGGGCGCATTATTCGCGTTCCAGCGGCCTTTCTATCAACTGCAAGGCGTGGAATACAGGGCCTTTGAGCTACCGACTGATTGGCAACAAAAAGGCGAGTGGGCTTTTGCGCGGCTTATGTTCCCAGGCGGACCCAACGATGGATATCGAGGGCGCTTCGATGGGGACTTCCGTCGCGGCCTGTCGCTTTGGACGCAGGATTATCCACGCGCCGATCGTCACTTTTCGTTGGCACTCCGGCGACTCAGCCGCATTCAGGTCCGGTCCGTCGAACAACCTATCAATGTCGAAGAAGGCGACGACGTTTTTAACTGGCCGTGGCTCTATGCGGTCCAGGTTGGCGAATGGGGACTGACGGAGGCTGAGGCCAAAGTACTTCGCGACTATTTGCTGCGCGGGGGCTTTTTCCTGGCGGATGATTTTCACGGGAACCTGGAGTGGCAGATGTTCGAGAAGCGGATTCGCTACGTGTTCCCGGACCGGCCCATCGTTGACATTCCCGATGACGACGCGATCTTTCACACCGTGTTTGACCTGAACGATCGTTTCCAGATTCCAGGCGCCGAGCATTTGTACCAAGGTTGTAAGGCTTGTTCGAACGGCGGCGTGGGAGCCCATTGGCGGGGGATCTACGACGACAAAGGGCGCGTCATGGTAGCCATAACCTACAACTCAGATGTTGGCGATGCCTGGGAATTCGCCGACGATCCTGAATATCCGGAGAAGTTCGCCAACCTGGCGATCCGGATCGGCGTGAACTACGTGATTTACGCGATGACGCACTAGCCGTATTTACGCCGCCCCGGCAGCCCTAAGGAAAGCCGCTCTCGCGACCGATTGTAGATTATGGCCAGGTGTGTCTGGAAGCAGCGGCGCTCAGAAAGAGGCTTCGTCCTCATCGTCACCTGCATCGTACTCGCCATACTGCTCGGCCTTGCAGGCGTAGGGATCGATATCGGACGAATGTACGTCATCGAGAGCGAGTTGCAGGCCTTTTCCGATGCCGCTGCATTGAATGCGGCGCTCCAGTTGGATGGCACAGAGGGCGGCCTCAAGCGCGCTAGTCAAGCCGCCTCCGAGCTTGCCACCGGACCGCATGCCATGAAATGGGACCTTGGCTCACAGTCCATTACCAATATCAAGTCGAGCTTCGTGAAGAACGATGCCCGGGTCGTCGTGAGCGCTCCTGCGCCGCTTATCTTCTTACGGGTGCTGCCCGCCGGGGCGGCCGGTTTCGCCAACGTAACGGCCTCCAGCGTGGCTCGGAAAACAGCCGCTGGAGCAAGGTTGATCCAATGAAAAGCGCGAGCGCGGGAAGCGCATTGATCGAATTCGCGGGCTCGCTGATTGTTGTCTCGGCTCTGTTCACCGGGATCTTCCAATTCAGCTATGCCTTGTGCACTTATCACGCGCTGGTCCATGCAGTACGCGCGGGTGCGCGCTATGCGTCGCTGCAAACCCCAAGCCCGGAGCTCGTGCAGTCGGTTCGCAATGTCGTCGTATATGGCGATCCAGAACCCCGTGCGTCCGCCAAACCAATAGCGCCAGGTCTCAACGCAGACAATGTCGAGCTGATTCTTGAACCCGGCACTGCGACCGTATCCGTCCGCGGCTTCGAACTCGGCTCCATGTTCTCGACGATCAAACTGGACGGACGGCCGACTGTTACTTTTCCTCTGACACAGGCAGCTTCAAGATGAAGCGGATAAACTCCAAGGGCCAATCTCTAGTAGAGACGTCGCTCATCCTCACGGCCTTCATGGGGTTGTTACTAGGAATAATGGCGATCGGCCAGACCTTTTTCGTCAGGCAGACTTTTTCCGAGCGCGTAAGTTCGGCGGCTCGTTGGGGCGCCGTCAACGCGTACCAACCAGAAAAGATTCGCAACTTCGTTCGGTTTGGAACCATCGCCCCGGACGCCGGTTCCACACCGTTTATGGGACTAGCGTCAGCCGATGTGATCGTCGACGCACCCGGTTGCCCGGGAACACAGTGCCGGGTGACGGTAGCGATTCCCGCGCAAGGCATTCATAGCACCGAGCCCGCTGAGTATAGCTTTACGGATGGCTGGCCTTCCAAGCCTTGACAAAGGCCGCGGCTTGCGGATTCTTCTCGTTCCAGCGCACCGGATCGTCGGAGTTCGCGACCATTACCAGGGCTACGGCAATCATGTGGTCCACTTTCGCCATGTTGTCGTAGTCGATCTTCTGCCACTCATCGCCGAGCCCGTGATAGTCCGGAAATTCAAACGAGACCGTGAGCGTGTGGGCCGGCACCCCGGCATCGGCGAGTGAGAATATTGTCGCTCAGTCGAAAGTACGGATCGCTGTTCGCGGGATCTTATACAGCTTGATTCCGGTCAGCTCGCCCGCTTCGCGACAAATAATCCAGCGAGATCGGAGTAGTCGAATCCGGTTAGCGTGGCATTGAAACTTGCGGCCCTTCGCTCGAATCGGTCCGCCCCACCTGTTCGAGATTCAGTTGAGCGACGGTCTTTTCAATCGGCCAGGCTGGATGACGGGCGTAAAAACGGGACCCGACCATGCCCTCCTCTTCGCCGAAGAAAGTCATAAAGACAATGGTGCGCCGGGGACGTGGATTTCAACTCGCCAACGCGCGCGCCACCTCGATCACGGAAACGGTGCCGCTGCCGTCGTCGTTAGCGCCATTGTAAATCCGGTCGCCGGGCCCATCCGCTAGCCTGCCGATGTGATCGTAGTGCGCCGTCAAGAGTACGGAAGTGTCTTTAAGCGACCGGGTCGGAACCACGCAAAATGCCGATCACGTTACGCAGCGTTACCGAGGCCTGGTACGGCGCCGCCATATGGATCGTTGCGACTGCATCCGTGGGACCGGCCTTGAGCGCCGCGTAAAATCGAGCCGCGTCTGGTCCTGCCAGCCGGATGCGAGGCGTGGGAGACGACGGCACTTCGGGATCGATTAACCGCTTCCCGTTCTTTTGGCCACCGCCGGACCCGCGACTAATGATCACTATCCCGGCGGGTTTCGCTTCGCGCAATTTTGCCAAAGCTGATCTTGTATTGGCGCCGGCGCCACGCGGCAACTCCAATACAACCACCTTCCCCTGCATCTGTGCCGCGGTTAGCTCGCCCACCAGTGCGCTGTCGCTGAGGTCGAGCTTAAACGTCGCTGCTTGCTCGATATCCAGCGCAGCGGAGCCCTCAATCTCAACGTCTTTCGGAAGGACGGAGAAAGTCGCGTCGGGTCGCGAAAATTTCAGTTCGAAGCCATCCATGTTCGGTTCGCTCGTCGCCATGCGAGCCGATTGGTAGTATCCGTCATCGCCGCCGGGTTCGAGCCCGATACCTCGGAACTGAGCCGCAATGTACTCCGCCGCCACGTCCAACCCGGGCGAGGGAGTGTCCCGGCCTTCGAGCAAATCCGAGGCGAGGAACGATAGGTCGCCCCGCAGCGAGCCGGCTCGGATATGATCGATGGCGGCCTGAAGTTCGGGCGCAATGCTATGCTTGGGCGGCGCTGCGACTTGCGAAAATCCGAGGCAAGTGAGGAAGATTACTAAAAGAAAATATCTTTTTCGCATGAATTCGGATGAAGGGGTAAGAACGTGATCTTAACCAGTATCGTAGCACCAGTTATTCGGGCGTCGAATTTTGTGGAGGCAACTCGACCACCATGCGCTGCCTATGTTCTTGAAAACCGCGCAACTTACGCGCCCTGCCCGGGGTTGACATGCGAGTAAAATAAGAGCAGGATACAGAGAGGAGTTTTCCATGCGTCTTCTCGCCGCTTGTCTTGGGATTGGTGTTGTGCTTTCGGGTTCCGCGTTCGCCCAGTATATGATTTCCGCTCATTCCGGCGTGGTGCAGTCGGTGGACGGGCGTGCTTATCTGGAAGACCAACCAGTGCAGCCGAAGTTCGGCCAATTTCCCGACATCAAGGAGAACCAGCAATTCCGCACCGAAGAAGGCCGCGCTGAAATTCTGCTTACGCCCGGTGTCTTCCTTCGAATGGCCGAAAACAGCTCCATACGTATGGTCTCTAACAAGCTGACTGACACGCGTGTGGAAGTTCAAAGCGGCTCCGTGATGGTGGAATGTGACGACGTCCAGAAGAATGATGCCAAGGATAACGTTGTCATGCTGCTCTACAAGGGCAACACGATGCTGCTGGAGAAGCACGGTCTGTATCGCGTGGACACCGATCCGGCGCGTTTCCAGGTTTATGACGGCGAGGCGGTGGTGAAGGACGAGTCCGGCCAGGCGACATTGAAGTCCGGTAAAGAGACCGCGTTAAACGGCGTTTTGATGGCTGAAAACTTCGACAAGAAGGCCGCTGATGATCTCTATCTTTGGAGCAACCAGCGGTCGAGTTATCTGGCTAAAGCCAGTGCCTCCTCGGCGACGACTTTGCGAAACTCGTCCAGCGGCTCATATAGCCCCTGGCAATTCAACCCGATGTTCGGAATGTTCACTTACGTGCCCTATAGCGGCATCGCCTACAGCCCGTTTGGATGGGGATTCTGGAGTCCGTACTCGGTGTTCGGTTCCCCCTATTATTCTCCTTATGCGTACGGAGGCTATGGGTATAGCGGCGGCGGCTCGATCGGTCGAGCGGTTTCCTTCAGTCCTTATACCGGCAGCCGTTTCGGGGGCGGGAACCCAGCCAGCCGAGGCTATTCGGCTCCGGTTGCTGGAGTGAGTGGTGGTAGCAAGTTCGAGCGGCAGCGCGGCGTCAGCCGGCGGCGGGCGGTCGATGGGCGGCGGTGCTTCGATGGGCGGCGCGCACATGGGTGGGGGCGGCGGATCTCGAGGCCGCTAGGCCCTCGTCGGTTTACTTCAGATTCTTTTCGAAGAACTCCGTAGTTTTCTCAAGCAATTGCTCGCGCAGTTCCCCTGTCACGCCGTGACTTTTTTGGGGATAAACCACCATATCGAAGAGTTTGCCTGATCGTTCAAACGCTTCTGCCATTTGCATCGAGTTCTGAAACAGTACGTTGTCGTCTTCGATGTTATGAACCATCAACAGCTTCGTTTTGAGTTTGTCGGCGTATTCCGCGGCTGAACTGTCCCGATAACCCTCTGCATTGTCGGCAGGAAGTCCCAGGTAGCGCTCCGTGTAAATGGTGTCGTAGTTCCGCCAGTTGGTCACCGGAGCCCCGGCAATGCCGGCTCGGAACACATCCGGAGCGTTCAGCAGAGAGTACAGCGTCATATACCCGCCGTAGCTCCAGCCGTAAATACCGATGCGCGCCGAATCGACAAAACCTTGGGTCGTCAGATAGTGAATTCCTTCCAACTGGTCGGCTAGCTCGGTCTTTCCCATGCGGTGATAAATAGGCGCTTCGAAAGCATGGCCGCGGCCTTTGGAGCCGCGGTTATCCATCTGCCAGATCACGAACCCACGCTGGGCCAACGCCTGGTCCCACGTTGCGCCCGACCAGGAGTTGCGAACGCTTTGCGCGCCGGGTCCGCCGTAGACCATCACGATGGCTGGATATTTTTCTCCGGCGTGAAAGTTCGCCGGCTTGATGAGCCGGGCATAGAAAAGCGTTCCTTGCGAACCTTTGAACGTGACAATCTCAGTGGGCAATACGTTCGTACTCGTCCGTCAGCCGCCGATCCGCTTCGCGATAGACCGACCATTCCGCCCCATCGCTGCCATGCAAAGTTCGACGGGGTGGCTGCGAAATGTTGGAGAACGTGTCCAGGTAATATTCAGTGGTCGGGCTCATCGAGATGCTATGCGTTCCCGCGCCTTGGCTGAGGCGCCTTCGATCTTTGCCGCTGAGTTTGATCGAATATAGCTGCCGCTCCAGCGGGCTGGCTTCGCTCGCAACAAAGTACAGCGTCTGGTGCGCCTCGTCGACGCCCGCCAGACTCGGTCACCTCCCAATTGCCTTCGGTAAGCCGTTTGTGCTGCTTTCCGTCCAGTCCATAGAGGTAGAGGTGCTGGAACCCGTCACGCTCGCTGCCCCAGATAAACTGCTCGTCGCTGAGAAAATGGAACAGATCGTTGTGATTGATCCAATACGGATCGCTCTCGTGAAGAATGGATTTCGCGGTCCCCGCGGAGGCATCCGCGAGCATGAGATCCAGCTGGTTCTGCACGCGGGTAAAGCGTTCGATGGCCAGCTTAGAGGAGTCGGGCGTCCAGTGGACGCGGGCGATGAGGTAGCCTCGCGTCTCGCCCAAGTCCATCCAGCGGGTAGTTCCGCCAGCGGCGGCAACCACTCCGATATGCACGTCGGCATTGGCCGTCCCCGCCTGCGGGTAGCGCTCCGGCTCCAGGGTTCCCCGCAACCCGGTGAGGGCCACCTGCGGATAAATCAATTCACGCCCGATGTCGAGTTGAAGATAGGCGATGTGCTTGGAATCAGGCGACCACCAGTAGGCTGTGCCCAAGTCGAGCTCTTCCGGGTATACCCAGTCCAGTTCACCGTTCAGCAGCGTTGGATTTCCATCTTCAGTGAGACGCGTCAGGTCTGCGCGAAGCAAGATCTGAGCTGTAAAGGTCATGCCGCGTCGAAAAGCAACGCGCGTCGCCGTCCGGCGACAGCTTGGGATCGTGCTCCGGTTCGGCGGTAGCGGTGAGTTGGTCCCATTTGCCGGAATCGAGAGGTAAACAGAAACAAATCGCCCTTGACGCTGAGCAGCAGCTCCTTGCCGGACTCAGACCATTGGAAGCTGTTCTCACTAACTCGGCGGTTCTGCCAATCGAAGCGCTGAGACTCCGGAATCGGGACTGCGGCCTTCTCCAACGGATCGAGCGACAGCAGTTCCTTGTCGCGCTTAGCGGCAACATCATAAAGCATTATCTGGCCGCCCCGGATATAGGCGAAGCGCTTTCCATCCGGCGCCCAGACGGGAGTGCCCCCGCCAGCAGCGCGGCCGCCGCCCCGGTCAAACTGGGTGACAGTGTCCAGGGTTATCGGCTTTTTTTGAGCGAACAGGCCAAGGGAACAGGCCAAGAACACCAACAAAGAGAGCAACGGCATTTGACTGTGATTTTACGCTAAAGACCGGAGCCGAGGCTGGTCGGACGTTGAACAGCGCCATGGAAGGGGCCGCGACCGTTGAATCGATAGATTGTAACAGCTGAGGTTTTATACAGCGGTTGAAATACGCTATTCTTTTCCACCGCCAGCTTCAAGCACTGGGCGCCGCGTTCGTGCAGGTCGCGATAAAAATCGTCGCTCGCGATTAAGATGTAGTCGAGCTGATACTCACTGGCAAAATCGGGAAGATTGATGAGCAGCTTATCGATGCCCGCCTGATCTTCGTGATAGTACAGCTTGGGCGGGATCGGCAGGTTGCAGGATCTCCGGCCTGAATAGAGGTATAACAGTGGATCGTCGTAGGCAAACACATTGGCTTCCGGTGGCGCATTGTGAGCCAGCCACTCAAAGGCGGGCCGCCGCGCCTCAAAATCCAAGCGATAGGATGCGAACATGTCAGGCAGAAATCGGAACAACCCGTACGTTGAGGTGAATGCGATGAGCAGCGCAAGAGCGGCCAGCACTCCTGCCCCTGCAAATGCGGCCGCACGGTCGGCAAACGCCGGTTTCCGCCACGAGACGCGAATCACCCGGGAGACATTCTCCAGTTCCGTCCATAGTCCGGCCAGCAACAACGGATAAAGCGGAAAAACGAAGCGCTGGTCCGGCGGGTAATGCCACACCAGTAAAGCCAATGAGAACCCGAATGCGAATACCGGATACTGCAGCTGGTGTGTCCGCCGCGCCAAGCGTACGCAACCGGCGATCGCCGCGACCGCCGCTACCCGCTCCAGGTGCTTCGACCCAAAAGGCACATCGAACGTGAGTAGCTTGCCCGCCCCCATGATGAACCCGTCTAGGTTATGCCACATCACCAGCGGCAGGTCCTTAAGAGTCACGTTGTAGAGCTGGAAACCTACATAGTTTGTATAGTAAAGCGTCACCAGATCCCAGGATCGTGAAAGGTGCCCGGACAGCCACCATTGCCAGCCAAGCACGGCGGGTAACATCGCCGCCAAGTAGACCACTGCTTTCATGAACTGTCGTCGCAAGGCGAAGCACAACGGAACAGTGATGAGAAGCGGACTAGCGGAGGACTTCGTCAGATAAGCGAGCCCCCCGGCCAGACCAGCCAGCAGCGGAAGCCACCACGCAGTGTCGGTTCCTGAAGCTCGTTCCGCCAGAATAACCGCCCCCAATAGCAGCGCTGTGAACAGCAGCTCCGGCATCAGCGAAAAACTGAAGACCGCAGCCACGGGACTCAAGCCCGCTACCAGGAACAATGCGGACCGCACTCGCCACTCGAATTCACATCGACTGAGAAAGACCCACACAGTAAACAAATAGACCGGCAGCATGGTCCAGGCAAGCAGCGTAGCCAAGGGCAGGTTCGATGGGAAATTCGGATTGATCCGCCAGATCGCCGCCAATAACACTGGGTAGAGGGGCGGGTATTTGGTTTGATAAGGTTGATTTGGGAGGCTGGCGATGCGATAACCGTCGCCGGCGGCCAAACTCTGGGCGGATACCCAGTAGATTGTGTCGTCGTGGTAAAAACCCAGATGTGGCATGTCGCGAAGCGTCCAGGCCAGGTAAGCGGAGGGTGCGAGAGCGAGCACGAACACACCGATCGCTGCCAGCTTTCTGAGCATCCAACCTGAATCTAACAGTAAGTACACAAAGGGCCAATCAGGCGTTTACCTTAGAACCAGTATTCTTGAAGAAATGAAACTAACCTTTTGGGGCGCGGCCCAAGTCGTCACCGGATCCATGCACCACTTGGCCATCGAGGACCGGGCCTATCTGCTGGACTGCGGCCAATTCCAAGGCCGGCGCAAGGAAGCCGAAGCACGCAACAAGACCTTTCCCTTTTCCTGCCGGGATATCTCGGCTGTCATGCTTTCCCACGCCCATATCGACCATAGCGGCAATCTTCCTCTCCTGGTCAAGAACGGCTTTCACGGGCCGACCTATACCAGCCCGGCTACTGCGGATTTATGCCGCCCGATGCTTCTCGACTCGGCGACACTTCAGGAGAAAGATGCTGAGTTTCTTAATAAACGAACGCTGCGACGCAAGTCCCTCAATTTGGAGAGGGGCGACAACGGTCCATTGGTGGAACCGCTTTATACCGTCGAAGACGCCGAGGCTACTTTCCCGCTATTTCACCCGACGCCGATGCATACTCCTACCGAGATCGGGCCGGGCCTCCGCTACCGGTCTTTCGAAGCTGGTCACATTCTGGGATCCACTTGCATGCTTCTCGAACTGGAATCCGGCGGTCGCAAAGTTCGTCTCGGCTTTACGGGCGATCTGGGTCGAGCCGGACTGCCGATCATTCGCGATCCGGAATCATTGCCGGCGGTGGATTTCTTAATCATGGAGAGCACCTACGGGGACCGCGTGCACGAGCCTATTCCATCGGTAGCCGCGAAACTCGCGTCCATCGTCAACCGCACCTATCAGCGCGGCGGGAAGATGATAGTGCCGGCCTTCGCCGTCGGACGGACACAGCAGCTGGTGCTCATGCTGCACGAGCTCATCAATGCCAACTCCATCCCGCCCTTTCCGATATTTGTCGATAGCCCGCTGGCAGTGAACGTGACTGAGGTGTTCCGAAAGCACCCTGAGCTATTCGATCGAGATGCCGCCCAGTTCTTGAACAATCGCGAGGATCCGTTCGGCTTCGCGCGACTCACCTACGTGCGGGATGTGAATCAGTCCAAGGCGCTAAACGATCTGCACGGTCCGTTCATGATCATTTCCGCTTCCGGAATGTGCGAAGGCGGCCGGATTCTCCATCACCTCAAGAACAATATCGGCGATTCACGGAACACTATTCTCCTCACTGGCTACCAAGCCGAAAATACGCTCGGAAGAAAAATCAGAGAGCGTCGCGAACATGTGCCGATTTTTGGCGAGCTCATGCGTCTCCGAGCCGACGTTCAAGAGCTGGATGCTCTGAGCGGTCACGCCGATCGCGAGGAATTGCTTACCTGGATGAAGCCTCTCGTGCCGGAGCTCAAGACGGTATTTCTGGTGCACGGGGAACTCGATCAGCAGAGGGCCTTCCAAGCGGCGATTCGCGAGCGCTATGGCTTGGAAGTAGTCGTACCGGAGCGGGGCGCCTCCTTTGATCTCTGAAACAGTACGATCCAGCGAATCGTACTAAGGTGAATGCCTTAGGTACCGGAACTTCGGTAACCTTTCCCTCTGAGGCTTTGTCTAATACGCTGATTAAGGCGAATGACTGACTACTGCACTACATTTCTATCCAGGAGGCAATCGGAGTGAATCAACTTCTGCTGCACTATTCCTACCTCCAGGTTTTGGATCTCCTAACGACCATTGCCTTCCTGGTAAATGGTGTGAAAGAGGCTAACCCGCTGGTTAACTTGGCGCTGAATCTCGGCCACAACCCGATCGGCAGCTTGATCGGAGTCAAGATGTTGGCGGTGATGCTAGGGTTTTATTGTTGGCGTATGGGCCGACAGCGGTTGCTCTCTCGGATCAACGTCATGTTCGCGCTGGTCATCGCGTGGAACTTGATCGCCCTCATTGTAGGCACCGTTCCCCACTTGTCTGTCTGAAAACCAGACGCCGGGCTACTGTACCGGCAACATCACGCTATTGCTGCTTGCATTGTTCACACTAACTGTCAACGGCACAGTCCCGCCTCCCGCCATTCCTGAGGGAACTTGGAATGTGGTCATTGTTACGCCTGCATATCCCGGAGCTGCTCCGGTCCAACTGGGCACTGGATTCTGGCTACCAACGGTAATGCTCACTGAGTCCGCCAGAGAAGGAGGGGGAGCTGGTGGGAAGAATCCGTCGATCACTGGCTGAGAGTAAGGCCCGAATCCCGTGCCGAGCAGAGAGATCGTTTCCCCGCCCTGAGCGGGACTGTCTGGCGTAATCAGAGAGCCATCCGCATGAAAAGCTATGGCATACGTTTGGGAATTCATGTTTTGGCCGAACAACCCTGGCGAGTTTCGCGCCACTGTGAAATTGGCTGAAACATCTGGCTGGCCAAGCGAATGGACCAGCAGAGTGTAATCGCCATCGGACAATTCGAACGGCACTTGCGCATTGATCTGCTGAGGCGAAACGTACAGCAGAGGCAAAATTCGATCGTTGACGGTCACCGTGACTCCGTCAATGGTCTGGGCCAGCGGATTTACCAGGACCTACATCCGTCTGGACCGAAAGATTCTGGCCACTGATCGCAATAAGCGATCCTGGCGCGACCGTGGAACTGGGTGTAGCGCCAGCGGCGTTAGTAACACCCGCGGGTGCGATGTAGGGAATCGCATTCGTCAGGGCGATCACATTTCGGGGAGTGGACATGGTCACCGTGCCGGAAGGATATGTTCCGTTCAAATCCCCGTTCCATCGGCTGAAGCGGAAACCACTGTTCGGCGAAGCGGTGACCGTAACTTGGGTTCCCTCGGCGTAAAACAGATCCGCTGAAGACGGAGAGAACTGGAAACTAATGCCATTGGCCGGTTGGGAAATGGCGCTCAATTGGTATGAATTCGTGTAGCTGGCAGTGAGAACCGAGTAGTCTGAGCTTACGGTGAGCGTATGATCAGACGCGCCTCCATCCGACCAGGATCCGAAATCCAGCCGGGCACTGGGCCCCATTCCGATCTGGGTCTGCGCTGTTACGTGAACTTGTGTGCCGCTGGCGCGGTCGATATTACAGGGCGTCTGACAACTGGCGCCATCCACTTGAACCGTCAGTCCGATCGGCGAGGACTCTGTACCACCACCCGGCTCAATGCGCTATATGTAGCGGTCAGCAAAAGCCCGTTGCTCACAGCCGATTGGTCTACCGTGACAGTTTGCGAGGGGGGGCCGGCATTCGACCAGCTTTGGAAGGTATACTTCCGTCCCTTCGCATCAGTTTGCGTCGGGGCGGCTACTACAGTATGGGTCTGCCCCAAACCCCAGATGAAATTGTACCCGGGCCAGTTCTGCGTACCGTCTACCACCAGCTTAAGCCCGGTCGGGTTCGTCAAAAATCCTACGTGCGCCCCGGCTACGAAAGTGCCCGTTAGAGTGTCCGGAGCAGCAGTATTATTATCCACAGCGTAAATCGCGTTGGGTCCCGTGCCATTACTCCACCCGCTGAAAACCCAATAGTTTCCGTAGTTGTCTAGTTGAGGGGAAACGCCACTGATGACGTGCGTGGAATTGGGCGCAAAATCGAAGTCGCCAAAACAGAGCGGCGGAAACCCGGTTTGGGGAAAAATGGGCTCCTGTTCGTTGAAGGGGCATTGCCCATTCACATCGGTAATGGTTCGCGTCGGCACCGGCGAATGGTCGACTAGAACACTTAGTCCTAATGGATTTGTCAGGAAATGAACGCGTTTGGCGGGCGAAAACTGGGGAGCGATCGTCATCGGGCTGTTCACGGTGAGGCTGCTCAGATACGGACTGAGAGGACCGGAATTCAATGTCCAGCCTATAAAAACGAACCCAGGATACGGGAAGGCGTTCAACGCGAGCGGGGAGTTGGCGGGAACATAGACATTGGCTGACGCCCAGTAGCATTGGTTACCCAAGAAGACCACGCCGGGGCGGAATATGCCGGGCGGAATGGCGCCCGGCGCACCGCATGTGACCGGAAGCGTGCCATCCGGTGAGGCAAAGTAGTTCAATTGGATCCGATAGCTGACCTGCAAAGTGGCTTTAAGGGTGGTGATAGCGGGATTGGCAGTGATGGTCTGCACCGGGTCGGATGTCGGAACCAAGAGTCCGGCATTGTCTTACCCATCCAGTGAAAGCATATACAGCGGAGCCATCGTTGGCAGTTTGAACGGTAGAAGCCGATTGGATCCGGAAGGGGGGGATCCGTGAGGAACACAAGCAGATGTTCGCTTCCAGCCGGCCAATTGAGTGTCACGGCTTGTGTATACACCGGCCCATCCACCATAAACCTCACCCCGGACGGGCACAGTGGAAATCGTGGTAGTGCTGGAGGTCTGCGCATTCACACACAGTCCGGTCAGCAAAAGAAGTATTGGTAGGTAAAGCCGATTCATAGACGACACCATAAATTAGATCGGCACTAGTACGAGACGGCTTTAGGTTTAAAGAGTCAAGCCCTTTCCCCGGCGGCCCATGTGCACCTGAAACCTTTGCCGTATAATGCTCTTAGGAGCACATGATGTCATTGCGAACCGGGTTGGCCTGTTTCATTTTCCTGGCTGCGCTGGGGCGGCCGAAAAGAAGTTGCCCATCGAGCAGACCTCCAACGACGTCATGGAGATCTCGGCCATCCTCCATAATCGACAAAGACCAGATCCAGCAGGAGCTTGGCTCGGACCTGGGCGGCGACATCGTGGTGGTTCGCGTCCAGCTCCGGCCGGTAAGCGACAAGCCGGTTAAAGTAAGCCTGGATGACTTTCTGCTGGTTTCCGGCAAAGATGGCCAGCGCTCGCAGCCCTTCGCCCCTAGCCAGATTGCCGGCGATACAGCCCTCGTTTTGACGCCACAGGGCACTCGAAAACGGCGGGATTGGTAACAAAGGGGCCAAAATGGGGCGGAATGGCTGGACCTTTGGGTTCGGTGAGGCAGGGGCCGGAGGTTCCAACAACTCAGCAGGGGACACCAAAGTTGAGACCGTCCATTCCAACGAACCCAACCCTTTACTCGCTGTCCTGAAGGATAAAGTATTGCAAGAGAAGGAGATAACGGAGCCGTTTCAGGCCTACTCTACTTCCAGATGGTCGGTAAATTCAAGTCCAAAGACCTGGAGCTTCACTATAAGGGGCCAGCTGGTCAGATGGCCCTCCGATTCCGCCCATGACGCCGCCCGCTGCGGCCGCGTCTCCGATCTGGACACGCCAGCGATCCTGATCGACCTCGAAATCATGGAGCGCAATCTGCGCAAGCTCGCCGACTACGGCAGGGAGCACGGCCTGCGCCTCCGGCCCCACACAAAAACTCACAAAATCCCAGCACTGGCCCGAAAGCAGATCGAACTCGGCGCCGCAGCCATTCGCCAAGGGTGGGCAAGGGTTACGAAGATCATG
>CAVYKR010000014.1:0-414284 GCA_963769205.1 Bryobacterales bacterium
GGCGCGGCTCGCCGCTAGCGAGTTTTTCGTTTTGCTTTAATTCGACGCCGCTTGTACTTCAAAGAGATCAAGCCCTTTGAGTCAGGTCTTGTTTTCGACCAGCTCGAAATCGCGCTGTGGAAACCCGGACGGAAAAAGCGGGATGCCTTCACCCAACAATACTGGAACCACGCCCAGATAAAGTTCGTCCACTAAATCGGCTTTCAGGAAATCGCGCGCGATTTCGCCGCCGCCCATCAACCAGATATTCTTGCCGGGGCTCTTACGAATCTGGCCGACCAACACAGCCGGCGATTTGTTGGTGAACACTACCCCATCGCGCTCGCCCGGAGGCTTCGATCGGGACATCACATAGTATTTGTACGGCGACTTCGGAGAGTGAACCTCCACTCATTCTTAACCCGTCGTCCAGCGTTTTCCGTCCCATAATGGCCGCGCCGATGCTGGCGAAGAATGGCGCCATCGAATAGTCCTTCGGCATGAAGAGAAAATCGACGTCGCCGTTCAGACGTGCAATGTAACCATCCAGACTCATACCGAGGCCGAGTACGACCCTGCGCATTACGATGAAGTGGGCAGCTTGAACGCCACCAGCTCGCCTGAATAATTGCCGCCGCTGATCGCGACGCACGATATACTGCTGGCCGTTCAGCATGTACGTCATCGGCGAACCGCTCTGCGGCGCCGGCATGTAGACGGCGCCGACTTCCTTGCCGGTCGCCTTGTCATAGGCGCGCAGCATCGCGCCGCGCTGCGCCCGATGGCGTCGTGAAGAAGCCGGCCTCGCCGGCGATCACCAGCGTCTTGGTCGTCAGCGGTCCGATGAGACCCGGCCGGCCCGTGCGCGGAATGTTCAGGCCTTTGAGCGCCGGATTGTTCCTGATGTTGTCCGGCGTCTCGCCGTGCGCGATCTGCCACACGATCTCGCCCTTGTTCAGATCGATGCGCGTGATGCGCCCGTACGGCGGCTTCACCAGCGGCAGCCCCTGCACGGTTAGCCTCCGCCGCCGCCTCCGCGCCCGCCGGGCCGCACGCTGCCGGCGCACGTCGGTGCGGCCGCGGAGCGCCCATCGCCCTGCCGCGGCCGCGGCGGACTCCCGCGATCCCTTGACGTATCCATGTCCGAAATCTTTCGGGATCCCGGGCGGCACCAGACCCAGCGACGGCGATCGCGTTTCGAAAACACGTAGACGGTATGCGTCTCCGGATCGAACGATCCACCCGGCCAGTTGGTGCCGCCGGTCGCTCCCGGCGAGACGAGCGTGGCCAGCGGCCATCCAACTTGCTCACCACCGGCGGCGTGAAGAGCGGCCCGATCTTGTACTGCGAGACCAGCTTCACCGCTTCGGCGCGCAGCTCCGGCGTGAAATCGATCAGATCGTCGAGGCAGAACGCCCTGGCGATCGTAAGCCGGCGGCTTGGTCGGAAACGGCTGCGTGGGCGAATACCACTCGCCGGGCACGTCGCCTTTCGCCACCGGCCGCTCCTCGATCGGCCAGACCGGCTGGCCGGTGACGCGGTCGAACACGTACAGGAAGGCCTGCTTGGTGGGCTGCGCGACGGCCTTGATCGTCCGGCCGTTGACGGTGATGTCGGCAGAGAATCGGCGCGCACGGAATATCCATATCCCAGATGCCGTGATGCACCAGCTGGTAATGCCATTTCCGCTTGCCGGTCTTGAGATCCACCGCGACCAGGCTCTCGCCGAAAAGTCCGTTCCCGGGCCGATGGCCGCCGTAGTAGTCGCCGGTCGGCAGTTCGACCGGCAGATAGACCATTCCCAGCTCTTCGTCCACGGAGATCTGCCCCCAGACGCCCGTGTTGCCGGTGTAGGACCAGGAATCGTTCTGCCACGTGTCGATTGCCGAATTCGCCCGGCCGCGGAATGGTATGGAAGATCCACAGGCGCTTGCCCGTGCGCACATCGAATCCGCGGACATAACCCTTTACGTTGTTCTTGCTCGTCGGCGCGCCGCCGGTCATGTGCGCGGCGCCGACGATGACGACGTCCTTCGCGACGACCGGCGTCGCATGCAGCCCGACCTCGCCCGTGACCAGATCGATCTCCTGATCGTCGTCCTGCTTCAGATCGACGATGCCGTTCTTGCCGAAGCCGGGCACGGGCGCGCCGGTCTTGGCGTCAAGCGCGACCAGCCGGTAGCCGGGCGTGACATAGAGGATTCGCTCTTCTCTGCCGTCGGTCCAATACGCGAGTCCACGGCCCGAGAGCTGCCGGGGCGCGCTGTCGCCGCGCGTGCCTTCGTTCTCGCTGTGCATCCACAGCAGCTCGCCCGTCGCCGCATCCAGCGCCACCACGGCCCGCCGCGTCCCGGCCGTCGAGATAGAGCTGCCATTGACCATCAGCGGCGTACCTTCGAACTTGAATTCGGGCCGCGGACCAAGCGAGTCGGTCTTGAACCGCCACGCGACTTCGAGCTTGTTGAAGTTTCCGCGTTGATCTGATCGAGCGGCGAGTAGCGCGTGCTGCCGAGGTCGCCGCCGTAGGTCCGCCACTCTCCGTTCTTGGCTCCCGTTTGCGCCCAGGCAGGCGAGATGGTCCAGGGTAAGCAGGCCGCGAGAGCCGCGAGCATCGCAAAACGACAGAGTCTTGGCATTACGTTCTTCATATCTTATCTACTTGTTCCTTTGAGGCGCTCACTTCTCCGAGATCTTGTTTCCGCCGATGTACACCGCATCGATCTTGCGCGTGTTCTTGATGTCGTCCAGCGGATTGGCGTTGAGCACCAGCAGATCGGCCGACTTTCCGGCTTCCAGCGTTCCCAGATCGGCGGCCCGTACAAACTTGGCCACGTTGGCTGTGGCCGCGACCAGCGTCTGCATGGGCGTGAGCCCAGCCTGCACCATGTATTCCAGTTCCAGGTGCTCGAAATATCCCTGGAAACGGCCTGTGGGGGCGCCTGTATCGGTGCCCATCACCACCGGCACGCCAGCATCGAATACCTTCTTCATATTCCGCAGCGCCACCGGCATGTGCTCCTTGTACCATTGACCGCCTTTATCGTTACGCATCTTTTCCTGGAAAGCCGGGTCTTGAACTTTAGCCAACTCGGCCCGGTCAACGTTCTTGAGCAGGAAAGGATCCTTCAGGAAAGGCGGATTTTCCCCATAAACAAAAGTGGACAGTTCGCGCGTAATCGTCGGGCAATAGACCGCGTTGTTCTTCTTGAGCAGCGCGATCGTTTCCGCGTCGATCTCCTGATCGCGCACGCTGTGGGCGATCATATTAGCGCCCAGCTTCAAGACTGCCTTGGCGTCGGACAGCGTGACAACGTGCACCGCCACCCGCATGCCTTTCTTGTGCGCCTCATCGAAGATCGCCGTGTATACTTCGGGCGTCATCTTGGTGCCCTTGCCAAGGTTATCGTCCAGCCGGAACTTTACGATATCGGTCTTCGCCGCGGCGACTAGATCCACGGCTTTGCGGGCATCCTCCGGGGTTTTGGAGACGACGATCGGTCCGGCGATAAACAAGTGCGCGTGGCCCGTACTGTGCTCGTTCCGAACCTGATCCCGAATCGCCAGCTCGTTGTCGCCGCCCAGGCTCATTACGCTGGTGATTCCAAAGCGGGCAAAGCGATCCAGTTGATCGGCGGAATAGAGGTGGCTATGCGCGCTGGCCAGCCCGGGAATAATGGTTTTGCCCGAAGCATCGATCCGTTGCGCGCCGGCGGGCGGCTTCACCGACGCGCCCACCGCTTCGACCCGGCCATTGCGGACCACCAGGGTCCCGTTCTCGATGGCCGTTTTACCTGTGCCATCGATGATGCGGGCGCCGACAAATGCTTTGACGGAGGCCGAACTGTCGTCCGTTGCCGAATATGCGGAGAGCGCCAGCCAACTGGCTGCCAACGCGATCGCAGAACCCAGGCCGATCGAATATTGCAGATTCTTTTTCATGCAGGTCCTTCCGCGGCCCTAAGCCGCCGCTCGAAAACATCCAATTTTAAACCCCCGGCTCGGTGAGCACAAGGGCACTCTGATCGTTCTCACAGGCCACTGGCCGTGTGGCCAAGCATATCACTCTGACACGCGGTCCGGGTGTATACTGAATGGCGCTGAGAATACTTTCTATGAAGAACACCAAGTCCACGCTGTTTTGTCTCGCTGCAAGTCTCTCTCTGGTTCTGGGCGTCGCCACCATCCTGGCTCAGACACCGGGCTATAAGCCAAAGCACATCAATCGGGCGCTCGAGCTATTGGAGCAGGGCCAGCCCATTTATTACACCGGCTCGCATTCCGGCACCACTGGGAGCTTCGAGCAGGGCAAGAAGGACGCCCAGACTTACGCCGACTACATCAGCTACGACATGGAGCATGCTCCTTTCGACGTCAAGGGCCTATCGGAATACATGAAAGGATTGGTGGCGGGCGGTCCCACCAAGAGCGGCCATCGAACACCGGCAGTAATTGTCAACGTTCCGGTCAACGGAACGGATGAAGCCACCGTACGAGCCAACGCCTGGATGTTTAACCAGGTGCTGGCCACGGGCGTGCACGGCGTTTTGCTGACCCATGCCGACGCACCGGGCGCGGTTCGCGCATTCGTGGAAGCCATCCGCCTGCCGATTCATAAGCAGGGTGTGGATCACGGGATCAGCGAAGGCCGCCGGGGTGTTCACGGCGCGCCCACAGCAGCGGAGATCTGGGGAGTCTCGCAGCAGGAGTATCTCGACAAATCGGACGCTTGGCCGCTGAACCCCAAGGGTGAGCTGCTGCTGGGGCTGAAACTGGAAGACAAGTACGCGCTGGCCAATGCGGAAGAGAACTTGAAAGTGCCGGGCATTGCCTTTGCGGAGTGGGGACCCGGCGACATGGCGTTATCTCTGGACGTGCGCGGCTCCGGCAATGTGGCTGAAACCGATCCCAAGATGATCGCCGCTCGCGCCAAGGTGCTGGCCGCGTGCAAAGCCAACCACATATTCTTCCTGAACACCATGAATCCGAAAAACGTGATCGACATGATCAAGGAAGGCGTAATGGTCGGCCCGGCCAACCAGGAAGCCACCGAGATTGGCCGCAAATACACCAAGCGGCAGATGCCCTGGTAATCTAAGCGGTCGTGTTGATGGCGGCCGGATGAGCCGCCTCGAAACGGCGATGGCCGGCTCCTGCTGCAGGATGTAGCCCAGTTCGTCGATGCCTTCGAGCAGGCAATGCTTGGCGAAGCCATCGACCGGAAATTCGACCTGCGCGCCGCTCGGGCAGCGTCAGCGTTTGCGACGCCAGATCCACTTTCACCGTCGATGTTCGGATTCTTCGAAAAAGCTCCGCGTGGACATCCGCGCGGCACCACGATCGGCAGCAGCGAGTTCTTCAGCGAGTTCTGCTTGAAGATATCGGCGAACGAAGTGCTGATCACGGCGCGGAATCCGTATTGCGTCAGCGCCCAGGGCGCATGCTCGCGCGAGCTGCCGCAGCCGAAATTATCGCCGGCCAGCAGAATCTTGGCAGGCTTTCGGCTCGGGCTTGTTCAGGATGAAATCGGGCTTCGGTTTGCCCTCGGCATCGTAGCGCCAGTCGTAGAAAAGCTGATCGCCCAGCCCGTCTTTCGAAATGGTCTTCAGGAACCGCGCCGGGATGATCTGATCGGTATCGATGTTGTCGATGCGGAAGCGGAACCATGCGGCTCTCAAATGCGGTGAATTTTTCCATTGCAGCAGCTCCCTCACGTCGGTGACTACGCCCGTGATCGCGGATGCGGCGGCCGTCAGCGGACTGGCCAGGAACGTCCGCCCGCCTTTGCCTTGCCGTCCTTCGAAATTGCGATTGCTGGTGGACACGCTGTATTCGCCCGGCTGCAATTGATCGCCGTTCATCGCGATGCACATGGAGCAGCCGGCCTCGCGCCAATCGGCGCCGGCGTCGCGGAAAATCTGGTCCAGCCCCTCGGCCTGCGCCTGCTCCTTCACCTGCTGCGATCCCGGCACCACCATCACGCGCACGCCCGGATGCACCTTGCGGCCTTTCAGGATTCTGGCGGCGATGCGCAGATCGGAGATGCGCGAATTCGTGCAGCTTCCGATGAACACCACGTTCACCGGATGCCCCAGCAGCGGCTTGCCCGGCGGCGAGATCCATGTAGCGCAGCGCCTTGGCGAGCGAATCGCGCTCCAGCGGATCGGTGATGTCGCTCGGATTCGGCACCATGCCGCGGTGATCGGAATGCCCATGCCGGGATTCGTGCCGAAGGTGATCATCGGCTCGAGCGCCGCCGCGTCGATGGTCGATGCTCTTGTCGTAACTCGCGCCGTCATCGGTGGGCAAGTTGCGCCAGCGCGCCACCGCTGCATCCCAGGCCGCGCCCTTGCGGCGCGTATGGCCGGCCCGCATACATATTGATACGTCGTGTCGTCCGGCGCCACCAAGCCCGCGCGCGCGCCCGCTTCGATCGACATGTTGCACACCGTCATGCGCTCTTCCATCGAGAGCGCGCGGATGGCCGAGCCGCAGTATTCGAAAACGCAGCCGGTGCCGCCGCCGATGCCGATGCGCGCGATCAGCGCCAGAATGATGTCCTTCGCGTGACGCCCGGCTTCAGCGCGCCGTCCACGCGCACTTCGATAGGTCTTCGATCTGTTCTGCAGCAGGCATTGCGTGGCGAGCACGTGCTCCACTTCGCTGGTGCCGATGCCGAACGCGAGCGCGCCGAACGCTCCGTGCGTCGCCGTGTGGCTGTCGCCGCAAACCACCGTCATGCCCGGCTGCGTCAAGCCCATGCTCCGGACCGATCACATGCACGATGCCTTGCTTGTCGCTGCGCAAGCCGAAGCAGCGGATGCCGAATTCCTTGCAGTTCTGGTTCCAGCTGCTCTACCTGCGTCGGCCGCGATCTTATCGACGATCGGCAACGAGCGCGGCGTGGTGGGCGTGCTGTGGTCGGTGGTGGCGATGGTCAGATCGGGCCGGCGCACCTTCAGACCGCGCGCGCGCAGCCCGTCGAAGGCTTGCGGCGACGTGACTTCGTGCACCAGGTGCAGATCGATATAGAGCAGCGTCGGCGCGCTCCGGCCGCTCCGCGACGACGTGGTTGTCCCAGATCTTTTCGATGATGGTGCGAGGTTTCATATTGCCTTCCGCTACTGCGTCTCCCACTTCTGTAGTCGTGGCCGGCTTGCCCGGACGGTTTCAAATCCGCCGTGACGCGGCCGGAGTTGAGCACGGTTTCCATCGCGCGATTCACCGCCGCGGCTTCTTCCTTCAACCCGAAACTGTATTCGAGCATCGCCGCCACCGATCCGATCGCGCCGAACGGATTGGCTTTGTTCTGTCCCGCGATGTCGGGCGCCGAGCCGTGCACCGGTTCGTACAGGCCCACCCAGGCGCCGGACGGCTTCTGGTCGCCGATGGAGGCCGACGGCAGCATGCCGATCGATCCCGCCAACACGGCCCCTTCATCACTGAGGATATCGCCAAACATGTTTTCGGTGAGCAGAACGTCGAAGCGGCGCGGATTCAGAACCAACTGCATGGCGCAGTTGTCCACCAGCAATGTGATCCAGCGTCGACGTCCGGAAATTCGGGCGCCACTTCGATCACCACCTTGCGCCAGAGCTGCGAATTCTCGATCACATTCGACTTGTCGACGCTGGTGACCTTCTTGCGCCGGTTGCGCGCCAGGTGAAACGCCATGCGCGACACACGCTCGATCTCGGCGCGCGTGTAGGTCATCGTGTTCACCGCGCGCGTCGTCCTTGCCGGTCTCCGAGAATGCCGCGCGGCGTGCCGTAGTAGATGCCGCCCGGTCAGCTCGCGCACGATGATCATGTCGCGTGCCATCCACCAGGTGCGTTCTTGAGCGGCGACGAATCGAGCAGCGCCTTGTACGATCGCACCGGCCGCAGGTTCGCGTACACGCCCAGCACCTTGCGGATGCCCGAGCAGTCCCTTTTCGGGCCGCTTCTCGGGCGCGACATTGTCGAATTCCGGCAGGCCCACCGCGCCCATCAGCGTGGCGTCGGCCTTCAGCGCCAGATCGATGGTTTCCTGGGGCAGCGGGACCGCCGGTCTTGTGGATCGCGATGCCGCCCAGCAGGCCTTCGCTCAGCGCCAGCTGATGATGGAATTTGCTGGCGACCTTTTGCAGAACTTTGACTGCTTCGCGCGTGACTTCGGTGCCGATTCCGTCACCGGGGAGAATCAATATGTTTAGTTGCATTCGTTTAAGGCGTTAGCCAGTGCGTCGTGCGCCAGTCGTGCGCCACGCTTTAGTCATTGCCGCGGCCGCTGTCTCGCCCACCACTTCGTGGATCAGAGCCAGGATCTCGTCGTTGCGCACGCCCTTCTTGCGATCGGCCAGCGCCGTGAAGCGATGATACAGCGCGTCCAGCTCTGTCTTTGTTCAGCTGGAAGCCGAGATCCTCGGCGCGCTTGTGCAGCGCATGCCGTCCGCTGTGCTTGCCCAGCACCAGCTTGCTCTCCGGCACGCCCACCGCTATGCGGATCGATGATCTCGTACGTGCGTGCGTTCCTTCAGATATCCGTCCTGATGGATGCCCGCTTCGTGCGCGAACGCGTTCTCGCCCACGATGGCCTTGTTGGGTTGCGGCCCGAAGGTGATGGTCTGCGCCAAGAAGCTGGCTGGCCGAGTAGATGTGCTCGGTCACGATCTTGGTTTCAAACGGCAGCTTGTCGCGGCGCGTCTTGAACGCCATCACGATCTCTTCCAGCGACGCATTGCCCGGCCCGCTCGCCGATGCCGTTGATGGTGCATTCGATCTGCCGCGCGCCGGCCTGCACCGCCGCGATGGAATTCGCCACCGCCAGTCCCAAATCGTCGTGGCAATGCACGCTCACGATCGCGCTATCGCCCAGCGCCCGCACCATGCGCCCGATCAGCGCGCCGTATTCTTCGGGCACCGAATAGCCGACCGTGTCGGGCAGATTCACCGTCCGCGCTCCGGCCGCCACCACCGCGCGCGAAATCTGCTCCAGATAATCCCAATCGGTTCGCGTGGCGTCTTCGGCCGAAAACTCCACGTCGTCGGTATAATTGCCGCGCCAGCTCCACCGCCGCCACCGCTTCATCCAGAACCTGTTGCTGCGATTTCTTCAGCTTGTACTTCAGATGAATTTCGCTGGTGGCGATGAAGGTGTGGATGCGCGGCCGGCGGGCATGTTTCAGCGATGCCGCCGCGCGCTCGACGTCCAGCGTGTTGGCCCGCGCCAGCGCCGCCACTTGAACCCAGGAGAACTCACGGCTCACCGCGTCCACCGCTTCGAAATCCCCCTCGGAGGCGATCGGGAACCCGGCTTCGAGGATGTCGACGCCCAGTTCCACCAGTTTTCGCGCCAGTTGCAGCTTCTCGGGTACGGTCATGCTGCAGCCCGGCGATTGTTCACCATCGCGGAGGGTGGTGTCGAAGATGTAGACGCGATTCGGCCATGTGTCCTCCTGTCGGTTCGCTATCCATTATGCCGGCGGTAGTCGTGATTTGGCAAATTTATAATTCAAGCGATCAGAATAAGTTACAATCATAGCATAAACGTCGCTTATGGAACTCTATCCCCTGAAGGTCTTCCTGACGGTCGCCGCGCGAGAAAAGCTTCTCGCGCGCGGCCGAGAAGCTGCTGCGGACGCAGCCCGCCGATCTCGCTGGCGATCCAGAAGCTGGAATCGGATTTGCAGGAGAAGCTGATCGACCGTTCCGGCAAGGAACTGCTGCTGACCGATGCCGGCCGGATTGTCTACGACTATGCGCGGCGCTTTGAGAACCTGGAGGCCGATCTGGAGAACGCGCTGGCGGAACTGCGCGACAATTCGGCCGGCCGGCTGATCGTGGGCGCCAACGAATCGACGTCGCTGTATCTGCTCGGCCACATCGAGCGCTACCGCCGGCTTTATCCGAAGGTGAAGGTGCAGGTGCGCCGGTCGCTTGTCGAGCAAGATTCCGTCGCAGTTGATCGACGGCGATCTGGAACTGGGCGTCATCAGCTACGATCCGGAAGACGAGCGGCTGCATCTCGATGGTGATTTACACCGATCACCTGGCGTTCGTGGTTTCGCCGCAGCATCGCTTCGCCAACGCGGGACGAGGTGTCGATCAACGAACTGGGCATGGAGACATTCATCGCGCACAATGTTTTGTCGCCCTATCGCGCCGTGGTGCTGAAGGAGTTCCAGCGCCACAAGGTCCCGCTGAACATGGATGTCGAGATGCCGACCGTGGAGACCATTCGCAAGATGGTGCAGCGCAACGAAGGCGTGGCGTTCCTGCCGCACATGTGCGTGGAGCAGGACGTGGAGCAGGACGTCGCTGCGGGAGATCAAGGTGAAGGAGCTGAGCTGTCGACCGCAAAATCCGGCTGGTGTGTCCGGCCAAGCGGAGCTTGAGCCATGCGGCGAAGGCGTTTTTGGAATTGGTGCGTGGCGGCTAAAGCTGGGTATGACAATTCTTTACATCCTTGGGCCCCCCGGCGTTCGTCAGTTCAATTACGGATATCGGATATAATGGTGTTTAGCCAGCCTCGTTTGCCTGCAAGCCTTTGGAAGTAAACAATGATTCTTTTCAAGCGCCTGATGGCGACGACAGCTCTGTTCGTATTTTCGCTCTCTTGCCTGCGAGCCCAGGGAGCCAGCTCGGCGGAGTCCGAATCGACTCCGAGTGTCGAACAGGCGCCCCCGGATAAACGCGTCCTAGGCGTGCTGCCGAACTATCGGACCGCCAATGCAACCGCCGTCTACACGCCCATAACAGTCAAACAGAAATTCACTATTGCCAGCAAAGATTCGTTTGACTATCCGCTGGTTGCCCTCGCTGCCGTCATCGCGGGTTGGGGTCAGTTGACGAATGGAAACCCCTCCTTCGGACAAGGCATGGCCGGCTATGGCCGGCGGGTCGGCACCGCTTATGCTGACCAGGCCATTGGCAATATGATGAGCGAGGCGATCTTCCCCAGTCTTCTTCACGAAGACCCGCGCTATTTCCGCCGAGGCACCGGCCCCAAATGGGGGCGTACGTTTTACGCCGCCAGCCGGGTTTTCGTGACTCGTACCGATGCAGGAAACTGGCGCTTCAACTATTCCGAAGTGTTGGGCAACGCCACTGCTGTCGCAATTTCGAATAGCTACTATCCCGACAATCGGAACGCGCTCGACAACGTTGAAAAACTCGGCCAGCAGATCGCAATCGATGCAGCCTCGCAAGTCCTCAAGGAATTTTGGCCGGACCTGAAGCGCAAGCTCTTCCAACATCACAAAGACCAAGCCCTCCGAAATTAGGGACAGTACACTCAAACCCCTATTTCAGGCGCGCTTGAAGAACTGTACCGCCCGCTCGTGTTTCTCGGCCGCGTCTCTGGATCGAAATGTCCCCAGGTTCTTTCGCCGGCCCGTCCGGGCATCCTTCTTCCGCGAATAGAGCCGGTACTCTCCCGATTTCAATTTACGAATCATAGCCAAAGGTTTGATTCACCCTCAGGCCGCGTCGTTTCGTTACCGTGTTGTTGAATCGGCCCGATGCAGCAGAGTCGCGTTTTTCACGATTGACCACAGGAGCGCTGCGCCCATGCCTGCGATTCCAATAACGCCGCCCACATCGAAGAGCAAATATTGTTTTCCCGCCAGCGTTACTATCGGCTTGATCAGCAGCGCAATGTTGCCGAAAATCAGCAGCAAGCGCAGCTCTGTCGGACTGAATGCGCCGAAGGACAACCGGAATCTGCCGACCGTGTAAGTCGCAAGATAGACCTCGATGCTCAGCAAGAAGTACGCCACCAGCAGTCCTACGGCAACACGTTCGCTCATGTATCCCGACCATGCCAGGCCGGCGAAAACAAAAACGCTGCCGACGGCATCGAGAATATGATCTACATAGAATCCGTAGCGGGGCCGCTGCCGGTTCCGTACTCGCGCCAGCGTGCCATCCAGACTGTCGCCGAACCAATTCATCACCAGGAACACGGCGACCAGCAGCAATCCGATCCGCGAGTTGCGCGAATACCAGTAGCTCCAACCCACCGCCGGCAGCGAGACGAAACCTAGCGTCGTCAAGTGATCGGATTTCACCCAGTTCGGAAGCCGCCGCGCGATCCATAGCAGGACTTTCCTTTCAAGTCCGGAAAGCGCACTGGCCTGGGTTCGTTCCGCCGGGTGGAACTGATCGGAAGATTCCATGCTGGCTTGGACGCCAGGCTTAAGATTAAAGTTCGTTAGGAATTGTAAAACGGGCGGCCCGTAAGCAGCTAGCTTTGCCGCTTCTTGGCAACGTAATTCTTCCCCACCAGTGCGCGCACCCGCGCCTCCAGCTTGATCGCCTCCGCCTTGCGTTTCATCTTCTTCAGCAAGTCAGCGTAATCCATGGCCGTGTCTGCCAACAGATCGAGATTTTCCGCGCCGCCGGATATTGGCCGACGCGCCGTAAGGACACCGCGCTTATCCAGGATCGCCAGCGATAGCCGGTAAAGCGGCTCGGCTTCGAAGAAGTTATCGCGAGCTGTGTAAATCGACGCCAGAGTATTCAAACTCGTCACTGTCTCGCTTTCCCGCGTGGTGAGGACCTGTTTCACCAGCGGCTCAGCGTCCACCGTGCGATCCAGGGCGGCATATACTTCGGCCAGCTTCTGATAATGATCGGTCAATTCCGGAGCTTCCGACCCCATGCCCTTCATCCAGATGAATAGCGATCGCTCATAGACCCGCGCGGCTTCTTCAAACCGTTTCTGCTCGGCGTAGAATGCCCCCAACCGGTCCAGATTCTTGGCGACCTCGGTATGCATCGGCCCCAGGCTTCCCTCCCGAATCGAGAGCGTCCGGCGCAGCAGAGGTTCGGCCTCGATCAGTTGCTTTTGCTCCAGCGATATAGTGGCCAATGCGTCCAGCGTCGGCAGTAACTCCGGACTGTTCGCCGAAGCGGTCTTCTCCTGAATCTTCAGGACGCGCACATACAGGGTCTCAGCCGCCGGCAGGTTCTTGCTAAGCATGTTCATGCGCGCCAGTTGGCTTAAATCTGGCACCATCTCGGCCGTATCGCTCCCGCTTACCCGCTCGCGGATCGCCAGCGCCCGCTTCAAATATTTTTCAGCCTCCGGATATTTGGAATCCGCCTGCAGGACCTGCGCCACCTCGTCCAACTCGGGAACCAGCTTCGCGTTATCGTCCCCATATTCGCGTTCCATGATCCGCAGCGACCGATCGAACAGTTCCGTCGTGCGGGCGTATTTCATCTGCGCGAAATTCACGCGTGCCAGGTCGTTGACCGCCCGGATGATTTCCGGATTCGCTCGTCCCAGCGCGTCCTCTTCCAGTTCCAGCCGCTTTGTATAGGTCTTTTCCGCTTCGCCATAGCGGCCTAGGGATGAGTAAAAATCGCCCAGGTCCTCATACGCCTTGGCCACCCGCGGATCGGTTGCTTTCCACTGCATCGACTCCGTGACAGCCGCCAGCAGACCCTTTTCTTTCAACGAGTTGGGCGATTGCGGTTTTTCGGACGTCTGCCCTAACAACACGCCGCCCAGGACTAGAACGAAGCCGGCGAACGAAACAGGTCGTTGAATCTCCATAACGCCCTAACCATCGACAGAATCCCGTAAACTTGTAGTCGTTAATGTGTGCTGAGCCAGGCTTTCATCGTCTTTGAGACCAAATCAGACGCGTCTTGCTGTACCCAGTGTCCCGCCGTCGGAACGGTTACCAACGTCAGATCCTTGTCCAGCCAATCCCAGGTATTGTTGAGCGCGCCCGAAAGTAGCGCCGTATCTTTCAAACCGTGGAACATCAAAACCGGCGCCTGTACCTTTACCACCACCGAGGCATCTTCGGTATATGGCTCGCGGGGATAGTTAGCTTTGTAATAGTTCAGCATTCCCTCGAAATCGGAACGCTGGAACGCTTCCACATATTTGGCCCTCGCCTCCGGATCGGTAACGCGCCGCGCCAATCCCTCGGCCGTGAGCTTCGAGGCCGCATCCGGCTGCTGAAAATTCCGCGCGTATTGGCTGTTCTTCTGTTGCTGTGGATTGTGCGCTAGCTCGCGCATTAATCCTCGCGGATGCGGAAGATTAAGGATGATCAGCTTGTCCGTCATCTGCGGATTCGCCAGCGCGAAATTCCACGCCACCATCCCGCCCCAGTCGTGCCCTACCACGATGGCTTTGTCGCGCCCCAATGACTTGATGACCGCCGCAACGTCGCCCACCAGGAAATGCATGTCATAGTTCTCAACTCCTTTTGGCTTGTCGCTCAAGTTGTAGCCCCGCTGGTCTATAGCGACGCACTGGTAGCTATCCGACAACGCCGCCATCTGGTCGCGCCAGGTGTACCAAAAGTCAGGAAAGCCGTGAATCATGACGATGAGCGGCCCCGCCCCCAGGCTTGCGTAATGAATCTTGACGCCATTCGAATCGGCATAGCCATGCTTGACCCGGGCGTCCATGTCCGCCGCCTGGGCAATCAATGCAAAAACGAGAGACAACAGGGTACATCGCATGGCGCTAGTATACTCTGGCCGCTGAATGAGTCCGAACCAATCGGAGATTTTTGCCCTGTATGCGGTACTTCCATAAGTGGCGACGGCTTTCGTAGCGGTGTGTTCTGCTTTCGATACCTTCGTGGCTGCCTGCCTCTTGCCGGCCGCACTCGCTATCCTGGCCAGCGGACTGGATGACCTGGTCCTCAATGTCATCTGCCTGTGGGCTTGGCTTCGGCGCAAAGGCTTTCGCGCGCCAGGGCTCCAGCAGGTTCATCTCTCTCAAAGCGAAAAGGCCATCGCCATCTTCGTGCCTCTGTGGCACGAGCACTCCGTCATCAGCGGCATGGTGGAGCACAACGTCGCCGCCATCGACTACGACAACTACCACTTTTTCATCGGCGCGTATCCCAATGACGAACCCACGCTCGACACCGTTCGCGATCTGGAAGCGCGCTTTCCCCACGTTCATCTCGCCGTCTGCCCGCACGATGGACCCACTTCCAAAGCCGATTGCCTGAACTGGATCTACCAGCTCATGTTGCTTTTTGAGGAGCTTAACGGCGTTCAATTCGATATCGTCGTCACGCACGACGCCGAGGACCTGATTCATCCGGGCGCTTTCGAACAAATCAATTCCTACGCTGATCGTTTCGAGATGATTCAGATCCCCGTCCTGCCCCTGCCCACTCCCTTTCGGAAATTCGTCCATGGAATCTACTGCGATGAGTTTGCCGAGTGGCAGATTAAGGATATGCTGGCCCGGCAGATCATGGGCAGTTTTATTCCGTCCAACGGCGTCGGCACCGGTTTCACGCGCCGCGCGCTCGAAAAACTCGCCACTGCCGAGCACAACCTGATCTTCGAACCCGGCTGCCTAACAGAAGACTACGAGAACGGCTTGCGGCTGCACCGGCTCGGCTGCTCTCAGGTCTTTGTTCCCCTATCGAGAGTACGTGGGGACATTGTCGCCACTCGCGAACTCTTCCCGCAGACATTGCGATCCGCCGTTCGCCAGCGCACTCGCTGGATCATGGGAATCGGGCTGCAAAGCTGGGAAAGGCATGGCTGGCGCGGAAGTTTCCCGGAGGTCTACTGGTTTTGGCGCGACCGCAAAGGCTTGCTCGGCAATCCCCTCAGCCTGTTTACCAATTTTCTGTTTGTTTATGGACTCTTCACCTGGCTGGGCTCAAGAGCGGCCGGCATGCCGTGGGGCTTAGCCCGGCATGGGCTCCACACCCATGCTCTTCTGGCCACGCTGCTGATGCAGATCGTTCAATGCAGCATTCGAATGGTGTGCACGGGCCGGCTCTATGGTGCCGTCTTTGCGCTGGGTGTTCCCCTGCGTGCGCTGTGCGCCAACTGGATTAATACGGTGGCCACGCTGCGCGCTATCTCCGGATATCTGCGCGCCCGGATTCGCAAAGAACCCTTGGTGTGGCTCAAGACCGAGCATGCCTATCCTTCGCGAAACACCTTGATGGAGCATAAACGAAAGCTCGGCGAAATCCTGGTCGGCTCCTCTTATTTGGAAGAGGATGTTCTGAACCGCGCTCTAGCGGCGCAACCCGCCGGCCTGCGCATCGGCGAGTTCTTGGTTAAGCTTGGCAGGATCTCTCCTGAAGACCTTTACGAAGCTCTGAGCCTCCAGCAGAGCCTCCCCTCCGGCCGCCTGGAACCCTTGGACATCAGCACCAAGGTCGCGCGAGCATTGCCCAGACATGTCATTCGCGACTGGCGAGTGCTGCCCTTCCGCATCGCCTCAGGCAGCATGTTTCTGGCCAGCCCTGAAATCCCGACCGACGAACTGAGTAGGATCGTCAGCGGATTCACCCGCCTCGCGCTGCGCTTCCACTTAGTGACACCTTCGAATTTTCAAGAGCTGGCCGACAGCCTGCTCTAGCAGCCCGTGGTGAAACCGCTGCTAAAATCATGCGATGTCGATTGATGACTTTGTACGGTACAGCAAGGTGCTCCATGCTTTGACCGCCGATTTTGTCCGCGCAGTCCCGGAGCATAGCTGGGACTTTACGCCTGACCCGCCTGGAAAGTCTGGGCGCGCACCCGCACCGTATCGGATTGGCGACGGCTTCGCGCCGTTTTGCAAGCAACTACGGCACGTCGTCTGTGTGCGCGGTGTCTACACTGACGCGCTGGCGACAAGAAAAGTGGATTGGACGCGAAAGCACGAGCACTATGTCGGTCCCCTGACTCGGGAGGCGCTGCTCGTTGCGCTTGATGACAAGCAGCGACACTTGCTCGTCACATTGGAAACCGTCGACGTCGCCGCGCCGATCGATTGGGACGGAACCCCTTTTACCTTCGCGCTGTTCACGTGGGAGTTTGTGCAACACGAAGCGATCCATCATGGTCAGTGGAGCGTCTATGCCGCGCTCGCCGGGTTCAACACACCGCTCAGCTGGCGAAAGTCATGGGGCTTGTGACGTCTCCAAATAAATTTAGCCGCAGCTTGAAGATAGCCGGTTCACCTCGCGCTGCCAGGAACCGTGCCATACCCCACGGTGTCTAACTGTCTATGTGGACTTTTTTCCGAAATGTCCATTTCAGCGCCCGCTCGCTCGGCAAATCTCCCGGCTTCACGCTGGCCGCCGTTCTCACTTTGGCCCTCGGCATCGGAGCGAACACCGCTGTCTTCAGCGTCGTGGATGCCGTCGTCCTCCGCCCGCTGCCTTATCGCGGCGCTGGCAGCCTGGTCATCGTCTGGGATCAATTGCTCAAGCTCGGCCTCGATCAATTTCCCGTAACCTTCGCCAACTATTCTGATTATCGCCGCCACAATCGCGTCTTCGAAGATATTGCAGCGTTCACTTACAGCGACGTTAACCTGGAAGGCTCGCCCGATTCCGTTCCCGAGCGTCTGCAGGCCATGGCTGTCACAGCCAATTTGTTTGCGCTTCTAGGCGCCAGCCCGGTGATCGGTCAAGCTTTCGTACCCGGCCAAAATGACGCGGGCCAAGGCGACTCGGTCATCTTGAGCTACTCGCTTTGGCAGCGGCAATTCGCGACTGACCCCGCTATCGTCGGAAATTCGATTCGCCTGGATGGCCGAAACCTCCGCGTTCAGGCCGTAATGGCTCCCGCATTTTCATTTACCATTCTCGGCGCCGGCGCTCCCGACCTTTGGATCCCGTTAACCGTTCCGCATACTCCATCGCGTAGTGAAGGTCTGCTCCGCCTGATCGCTCGCCTGAAAGCCGGAACATCCATTCAACAGGCACAGGCGGATTTGACTTCCATCGCAGAAGGCATCGAAGAAGACTATCATCCTTATACTGGGCCGCACGGCGAGGATGCGGGTTATCGCGTATCGCTGGTGCCCTTGCGTGATCAGCTCTTCGGCGGTTTTCGTGCCGGCGTTTTGATCCTCGCGGGAGCCGTCGTATTTGTGCTGCTGATCGCCTGCGCCAACGTTGCGAATCTATTGCTGGCGCGCGGAGCGCGGCGCCGCCGGGAATTCGCGATTAGGGCAGCCCTGGGAGCATCGCGGCGGCAGATCCTGGCCGAGCTCGCCGCCGAAAGCCTGCTGCTGTCTCTGGCCGGCGCGATCCTCGGCGTATTGCTGGCACACTGGGGAGTCGCCGCGCTAACCGCGTTGGGTGGATTACCCGAACAGGTTCGGATCGCCATCGACCTACGCGTCCTGAGCTTCACCCTGCTGTTGTCGCTTGCCACCGGCTTGCTATTCGGCTTTGCGCCGGCCATTCGCAGCGCGCGCGCCGGGCTGGATCTCACCGGCGGCCGGACCGTCCTAGGCCAGGAGCGCAATCGCTTGCGCGCTGCCTTGATCGCGGCGGAAGTGGCGCTGGGCGTGGTTCTGCTGGTCGGTGCTGGAATCTTGCTCAAAAGCTTCGCACATTTGCGGAGCGTCGAGCCCGGCTTCGATCCACACAACCTCTTGACCATGCAGGTGACGCTGCCCGCCGTCCGTTATTTGGAGCCGCGCTCGAAAGTCGCTTTCTTCAGCCAGCTGGAGGAACGGCTGCGCCGGATCGCGGGAGTCGAATCGGCCGCGCTGGTGAGCCAGTTGCCCTTGGCTGGGGGCGGTCCCGGTGGAAGTCCCTTCAGCATCGAAGGACGGCCATATGATTCTTCCGGGCGAGTGCCGCAAGTGGCCACCCGCTATCGGATAAGCCCGGACTATTTCCGCAGCATGCGTATTCCCCTGTTGGCCGGTCGTCGCTTCGAGCGGCGTGATGGCCCCGGCACACTTCCAGTCGCCGTAATCAACCAAACGATGGCGCGCGGCTTTTTCGCCGCCGGCAACCCGATCGGTCAACACATAATGATGGGCGCGCCCAGACCCGGTGTTCCCTGGCTGACTATCGTCGGTGTGGTCCCCGACGTACGAGGCACCAGCTTGCGGGCCGTAGCGCTCCCTCAAATTTACACGCCGTTTGCACAGGACCCCGGCAGCTCCATGATCGCGGTGCTTCGGACGTCCACCGATCCGTTGGGTTTGGCGCTAGCCGCCCGCCGCCAGATCAGCGCCGTCGATCGCGGCCAGGCCGCTTCCGATGTGCGAACCATGCAGCAGCGCCTCTCCGGCTCCATCCAGCGGGACCGCTTTGAAACCTTGCTCCTCACAATCTTTGCGCTAGCCGCTTTGGCACTGGCTGCGATCGGAATTTACGGCGTCCTCGATCATTCCGTCTGCCAGCGTGTTCCCGAGATCGGACTGCGCGTGGCGTTAGGCGCTCAGCCCCTCGATGTAATTAGGCTGATCGTTGCCGAAGGCATGCGGCCGGCCATGCTAGGCTTAGTCCTCGGCTTAGCAGCAACGTTTCCGCTAACCCGGTTCGTGCGTAGTCTCTTGTTCGAGGTGGCCCCGGCGGACCCGGTCACACTACTTTTTGTTCCCGTTCTCTTCGCGTCCGTCGCACTGGCCGCTTGCGTCATTCCCGCCCTTAGCGCGGCGCGTCTCGACCCGTCTAAAGCGCTGCTATCAGGCCGCTAAACAACTAAAGACGTATATCTTTTGATTCAGCGAACGAAATGCGAACGGTTTGTAAAGCATGCATTAATTAGATTGTCTTTCTGTTTTGCCATGATATGATTCGCACAGGTTGTACACGTAATCAGTACAACCATCAAGGAGGTTCGAAAACATGCCTGTAAAACGAACTGTTGAATTGCCGGGTAGCGAGCGTAGACCCATGCCCGGCGCCGTAAAAGTAGGCCCGGTCTCTGGTGACGAGCCTATCGAAGTAACGATTACGTTGAAAGCTCCGGCCGAAGTAGCGGCTAAAGTGGATGAGATCAGCAATCAGCTGCCCTCCCAGCGGAAATACGTTTCACGCGATGAATTTCAAAAAACTTACGGTCAAAGCGAAGCGAATATGGCGCTGGTGGAGAAATTCGCGCGCGACCACAATCTCACCGTCAAAAGTAAAAATCCTGAACAGCATACCGTTCAACTCGTCGGTACGGTCCGTGACATGAGTCAGGCCTTCAATGTGTTTCTGGAGCGTTACACTCACGAGGGCGTTACCTTCCGTGGAAGAACTGGAACCCTCCAGATTCCCGAGGAGCTCAGCAATGTGATCCTGAGCGTGGACGGCCTCGATGAGCGCCCCGTGGCGAAACCCAAATTCAGGCTCCGTCCCGATGTCACGCCCCATGCCGGTGTCAACATTTCGTATACTCCCCAGGACATCGCTCGAATGTACAGCTTTCCTTCTGGTCCGAATTCAGACGGGGCTGGCCAGAGCATCGCGATCATCGAATTAGGAGGCGGTTTCCGCCAGGCCGATTTGACCAAATACTTCGGCGCGCATGCGCCGGTGGTTACCGCGGTCGCCGTCGACAAGGGTCACAACGCGCCTACCGGAAATCCGAATGGTCCGGACGGCGAAGTGATGCTCGATATCGAAGTCGCGGGCGCGATCGCACCGAAGTCCCAGATCGCGGTCTATTTCGCCCCCAATACCAACAAAGGTTTTATCGACGCCATCAATATGGCGGTTCATGACAAAGTGCGCAAGCCTTCCGTGATCTCGATCAGTTGGGGCGGTCCGGAGGATGGCGGTGGATTCACTACCACTGCGCTGCAGTCTTTCCACCAGAGCTTCCAGGCGGCTGCCCTCATGGGCGTCACTGTCCTGGCTGCGGCCGGCGATAACGGTTCGTCCGACGGCCTGACCGGCGATCACGTCGATTTCCCGGCTTCTGACGATCTGGTCACTGCCTGCGGCGGAACCAGCTTGGTCTCTACCGACAAAACCACCATCAAGTCCGAAAAGGTGTGGAACGACGGAGCTAACGGCGGCGCCACCGGCGGCGGGGTAAGCAAGGTCATCAAAGTTCCCGCCTATCAGCAAGGGCTGCAGTCCACTCGATCAAATGGAACTAAGGCCGTGCTTACAGGCCGTGGAGTTCCCGATATCGCGGGCGATGCCGATCCAGCTACCGGTTACGAGGTTCTGGTGGATGGCCAAACCTTCCCCATCGGTGGAACCAGCGCCGTCGCGCCTCTGATGGCCGGGCTCGTCGCGCTCCTGAATCAAAAGCTCAGCCAGCCCGTCGGACCACTGAATCCCACTCTGTACAGTCTGCAGAAGAGTGGAAAGAATGTTTGCCGCGACATCACGGAAGGCAACAATGGCGACTTTTCGGCCTCGCCGCAGTGGGATGCCTGCACTGGTTTGGGCGTCATCAACGGAACCGCGTTGCTGGGCGCTTTGCAGGGCAAGACCGCCAAAGGCGCTTAGCCGTACTGGAGAGCCGGCCTCCTGGTGTTATTGATCCAGCTTTGCGGCGCCGAAGAACTCGATCGGCCTCAGAGCTACGATCTTCCAGCGCTTTTTCTCCTTTCGGAGTTCGCAATGGACCACTTCCCGGCGGCGCACCAGCGGCCCGTCGGGAAGCAGGCTCCTGATTTCGAGATACCAATCCAGATCTACAATGCGTTTGCTTTCGTCGCCGTCGTCTGAGAGCGGTTCGACCGACGACGACACCTCGGCTTGATTTACGAGCGCAGTGACGCCGGTTTTTACCTTGTCGTAATCCGGCATATCCTTATCGAACGCATCCATGAATTGCGGGACGTTCAGTTCGCTCATCGCTGCCGCCATGGAAGCGAACAGATCGATGACGTCGTCGTGCGTGTCGGCCATCACAGCGACACAGGCCAGCATACCTGCGGCGCAGCTAAGTGCGGTAGCTCGCATTAATTTCAATGTACTTTTCAGTGAGATCGCAGGTCCAGAAACTGGCGCTGCCCTTGCCGCGGCCTTGGATAGCCATGCGGATCAGGCACTCCGGCTCGTCCAGCTTCTTCTTCAGATCCGATTCGGAAAAATCGGCCGCCAGTCCTCCGCGGCAAACCGCCACCCCTTGTAGATCGATGTCTACTTTCGATGGCTCCAGAGCCACGCCGGCATTGCCCGCCGCCATAATTATGCGCCCCCAGTTAGGGTCCGAGCCGGCGATAGCGGTCTTTACTAGTAGCGAATTTGCAATGCTTCGCGCGATGCGCTCGGCGGCATCGTCGCCCGGCGCGCCGCTGATCTCGATAGTAATCAGCTTCCGCGCGCCTTCGCCGTCGCGCACAATTTGCCGCGCCAGGTCCTCCATCAGCCGCGCCAGCGCCTCTTGTATTTTCGCGCGCTCCTTCTCCACCGGCTGAATTCCGGACGCGCCGTTGGCCAGCAGCAGCATGACGTCGTTGGTGGATGTATCGCCGTCCACGCTGATCCGGTTGTAGCTCCGGCTCACCGCCCCCGGCAGCATCGACGCCAGTGTTGCCGGAGGGATAGCCGCGTCCATCATTACGAATCCGAGCGTCGTCGCCATATTGGGCTGGATCATCCCAGACCCCTTGGTCATCCCTGCCATGCGCACTACGCCCTTTTTCAAACGCACCTGCTGTTGCGATGTCTTCATCACCGTGTCGGTGGTCATCATCGCGCGTGCCACATCCTCGAAGCGCTTGGGCGCTAGCCCGCCAATCAGCTTAGGCAGGGCGTTTACGATCAAACCCGTTTCCAGCTCGACGCCGATCACGCCGGTGGACGCCGGAAACACCTGCTCCGCCGGCACGCGAAGCTGCTTTCCAACCGCATCGCAGCAAGCCAGCGCCACCCGGTCGCCCGTGCGCGTGGCACAGTTGGCGTTGCCCGCATTAATCAGCACCGCGCTCACCAGCCCGCGCGATTGCTTCAAATGAAAACGCGCGATCCGGACCGGAGCCGCCTGCACTCGATTCTGTGTGAACACCGCTGCCGCCGACGCCGGCTGGTCGGAAACGATCAAACCCAGGTCGTCCTTCCTGTCTTTCCGGATTCCGGCAAACGTCGCCGCGTATCGATAGCCCTCTGGCAGTTTCATCGCCCCGGTTGCTCTCCCATCGATTGCCCTCCCAACGTCTCATTTTCATTCAGATGCTGGCCGTTGAGAAACGCTTCAGCCGCCATACGCTTTCGTCCCTCGATCTGCACCTCCAGCGCTTCGAGCACGCTCTGGGCGCCGCAGTCGATCAGCAGCCGCTTCTTGAGCGATCGCAGACGGCCGGGATTACCGGACCCAGGCTCCCCAGCGACGCGCGCCTTCCAGATATGAAACCCCTGCCCGCGGAAATAGCTGTACGCCCCTGGCCAAGGCAGAAATCCGCGTACCCGGTTGGAGATTTTTTGGGCGGGCCAGCTCCAATCGATCAGCCCGTCTTCCTTCTTCAAAATCGGCGCCAGTGTGGCTTCCCCGGAGTCTTGCTTCACACCGCTGGGATTTTCGTTGAGTGTTCGAACCAGCAGCTGAGCCCCGGCGGCCGCCAGCCGTTGGCTAAGTTCCAAGGCATTTTCTTCCGGTCCGATCTCGGTCTCCCATTTGAGTAGCACTTCGCCGGTGTCCAGCCCGGCGTCGATGCGCATGGTCGTCACTCCGCTGCGCTGTTCTCCATTTGCGATGGCCCATTGAATTGGAGCCGCGCCGCGATATTTCGGCAGCAAAGACGCATGCACGTTAATGATTCCGAGCGGAGGAATGTCGATAATCGATTGCGGAATGATCTGCCCGTAGCCCACCACCACCATGACATCCGGATTCAATTGCTTCAACTGTTCCACCACTTCCGGCCGCCGCACTCGCTCCGGCTGATGCACCGCCAACCCCAGCCGCAGCGCGCTTTCCTTCACCGCCGGCGCTGCCATTTGACCGCCGCGCCCCTTGGGCCGGTCTGGTTGCGTGAAAACCCCCAGCACCCGATGGCCGGCCGCGACAATCCCTTCCAGCGTAGGTACCGCGAAGGCCGGCGTGCCCAGAAAGATCAGATTCACTACGGTCAGCCGCCCCATTCGCCGGCCTTGGCCAGTTTCCGGACCTTGCGGCGGATCAGGTCGCGTTTGAGCGCGCTGACGTGGGTGATATACAGGCGGCCGTTCAGATGATCGATCTCGTGATTGAAGGCGCGGGCCAGCAGATCTTCGCCCGTCATTTCGAAAGTTTCGCCCTTTACGTTCTGAGCGCGCACCGTGACTTTTTTCGGACGCGTCACCTGTTCGCGAAAACCAGGCAGGCTCAAGCAGCCTTCCTCGCCCGCTTGCGCGCCCTCTTTGTGGATGATCTCGGGATTAATGAGAACGATCTTCTGTTGCGGATCTTCGGCCACCGATAGATCAATCACCGCCACCCGCTTGGCGATGCCGATTTGCGGCGCCGCCAGCCCCACGCCCTTGGCCGCATAACACGATTCGAACATGTCGTCCACCAGCTGGTGCAGTTCCGGCGTATCGAATTCCTGGATGGTTTCGGCCTTTTTCTCGAGTACGGGCTCCCCGTACAGCACGATCGAATAGGTCATCAGAAGTTTTTCACCTGCTCCAAGTAGCCTTCGAAGTTTCGACGGGTCTCATCCAGCGAATCGCCGCCGAACTTTTCCAAAAATGCCTGTGCCAGCACGATCGCGACCATAGCTTCGCCGATCACGCCTGCCGCCGGCGCCACGCACACATCGCTCCGCTCATAGGCTGCCAGCGCGGACTCGCGCGTGGCCAGATCCACCGACTCGAGCGGCCGCCGCAAAGTGGAAATCGGCTTCAGAAATCCCCGGACCAGCACATCCTGGCCGTTCGTCATGCCCCCTTCCAGGCCCCCGGCGCGATTGGCGCCGCGAGTAAAGCGCCGCTCTTCCCGATTGTAGTGAATCGTGTCCTGTACGCGCGACCCGAATGAGGCCGCCCCCTCGGCTGCGAATCCCACCTCCGCGCCTTTCACCGCCTGCATGGAGACGATGGCCTGAGCCAGGCGCCCATCCAGACGCGAATCCCAAGTGATGTGAGAGCCCAGTCCGGGTGGAACATTGTGTCCGATCACTTCGAAGACCCCGCCCACTGTATCGCCCGTGCGATAGGCCTGGTCCACCACTTCTTTCATCCTCCGCTCGGTTTCCGGGTCAACGCATCCCAGCAAAACTTCGCTCCGCTCGCTCAGCGCCACCAGTTCGTCCCACGCCGCCAGCCGCTCCAGGCGTACTTCGCCAACTCCGATGATATGGCTGAGAATTCGAATGCCGAAGGGTTCCAGGAATGCTTTAGCCAGCGCTCCCACTGCTACCCGCGCCGTCGTCTCACGCGCGCTGGCGCGCTCCAAAATGTAGCGGGCGTCGTGGAAATTGTATTTCAGGCTGCCCGCCAGATCGGCATGGCCCGGCCGTGGACGCGTCAGCGGCTTGCGCTTGTCTTCGGCCCCGTCAATGTCCTCCACCGGCAAGGCTTCGGTCCAGTTCTTCCAGTCTTTGTTGCGGATGATGATGGCGATGGGCGAGCCGATCGTCTTCGAGTGCCTCACACCCGCCACAATTTCGACCTGATCGGTTTCGATCTTCATGCGGCCGCCGCGGCCATAACCCTGCTGGCGCCGCCACAGCTCGCGGTTAATTGCCTCCACGGAAACGGGAATGCCAGCCGGAAGTCCGGTCAGCGTGGCGACCAGGCATTCTCCATGAGATTCGCCGGCTGTTTCGAAGCGAAGCATGCTTTCGGGAAAATCTCATGGTAGCCGAAAAGCCCGGCCTTTCACACCAGCGCCCCGAAAATCCGCGCGGCGGTTCTCAATTCGCCCGTCTGGCTAGTCTGTTAGAATGTGCCAAGGATGTCACAGCCCGCAGTTGAACGCGAGCGGCCCGAAATCCCGGATAAACTCTATTTTCGAATCGGGGAAGTGAGCCGGCTGGCCGGAATCAAGCCGTACGTACTTCGATTTTGGGAGACGGAGTTCTCCTCCTTGGGACCCAAGAAGTCCGGTAAAGGCCACCGCCTCTATCGGCGCAAGGACGTCGAGTTGGTGCTCGAGATAAAACGCTTACTGTACGACAAGCGCTACACCATCGAAGGCGCCCGGAAATTTCTCGAGTCGCGCCCCCGGGAAACCATGGGGAAAGCTTCCGATGGCGCCCTGAAAAAATCCAGGCGCTCGCAGGGCGATTTGTTTAACGATAATTCGCCGGTGCTCGACCAAATCCGTAAAGAACTTTCGGAAATACTGGAAATTCTCGCCTAAAATACGCCGCCGGCCGAATGCCCGGTGCTCCTCAAACAACTCCGCCCCGAACCGATAAGGAACTTGAGTATCCCATGATTCGGCTCACTCGCATCAACCACGTCCCATTGGTGTTGAACTCCGATCTCATTGAGCATATGGAGATTACGCCCGATACCGTGATCGCCATGATGAGCGGACAGAAGTACATGGTGCTGGAATCGGCCGATGAGGTGATTGCCAGAGTGATTGACTTCCGACGGACCATCGCCAATCTCCCCGCCCAGGTCTTGATGTGCCGAGACCCGGATCCGGACCTGCAAGAGCAGCCCTAGAGTATGGCGGATCAACCCAAGCCGGAAAATACCACCGCGCAGAGGTCCAACCTGAAGAAACCACCTCCCCGCAAGAGTAAAAAAGCCGGAGCCCGTCCCGACTTCGCCACCGTCGGTGGAATCCTGTTGGCGTTCGGCGGCATCGTCGGAGGCCTGCTGATGGAGGGCGGCAAGATCAGTGACGTTTCCCAGATCACCGCCGCCTTGATCGTGTTGGGTGGAACTTTCGGAGCCGTGATGGTCAGCACCCCCATCCGCGTGCTCAATGGCGCGGCCATGCGATTGATTCACGTGCTGATGGACAAAACTGCGATCTCCCGACGCCGCCATCGAAGAACTGATCGTCTATGCCACCAAGGCACGCAAAAATGGACTCGTCTCGCTCGAAAACGAAGCCCTCGAGATTGAGGATCCCTTCCTTCGCAAGGCCCTCACCCTGGCCGTGGACGGCACCGACCTGCAGGAAATTCGCAACATGATGCAGCTGGAGATTGAGACCGCCGAGAACCGCGCTATGGCCGAAGCGAAAGTGTTCGAAAGCGCCGGAGGTTATTCGCCGACCATCGGGATTATCGGCGCCGTGATGGGCCTGATCCAGGTAATGAAGAACCTCGCCAACATCGAAGAAGTAGGTCGCGGTATCGCCGTAGCCTTCGTCGCTACACTCTATGGCGTCGGAATGGCGAATATCCTGCTGCTCCCGGCCGCCACCAAGATCAAGTCCCGCATCGAGTGGGAGACGGAAATGAAGCAATTGAAACTCGAGGGCGTGGTGGCCATCGTGGAGGGATTAAACCCCAAGTTGATCCGCAGCAAGCTGGATGCCTATAAGCATGATGAGCGCGTTCCCCAACCCAAGGAAAAAGACGAGGTGAAATCCAAGTCCTCGGCCAAAGGCGAGACGCCGCTCCGCGCCAGCCCCCAGGCTGCCCCTGCTAAGAGCTGAACAATCGGAGCGACATGGCACGCAAGAAACGGGAATCGTCCGAAAATCACGAACGCTGGCTCGTTTCCTATGCCGATTTCATCACCCTTCTGTTCGCATTTTTCGTAGTCATGTTTGCCAGCTCCCAGACTGATAAAAGCAAAACCCAGGCCATCTCCGATTCCGTGGAAAAGGCCTTGAAGGGCGAGTCGTTCAACAGCGTCGTCTCGGCCGTCCTGGGAGGAACCATTGACACCAAGGGTCAAGGGAGCGCCCAAATGAAGGGCCCCGGAGGCGTCAAGAAAGAATTGAAGACCGTGGAACTGAAGCGCGACGGCCAGATCGCCGAACTACTGCCGTCCCTCCAGGTACTCTCTAAGGAGTTGGGCAGCGAGATCCGCGCTGGAAAGCTGCAAGATCAGCATGGGCGCGCGCGGGCTGATCATCAGCTTCACGCAAGCCGCGCTCTTTCCTTCCGGCGAGGATGAGATTGCCAAGGATTTTTATCCGGGCATCCAAAAGATCGCCAACGCCATCAAGCAGGTTCCCAATCCGGTCCGCCTGGAGGGCCACACGGATTCCGTTCCCATCCACAACTCGCGTTTCAAGAGCAATTGGGATCTGTCGGCCGCTCGCAGCATTGCGCTGCTCGAAGTATTCGTCGCTTCCGGGATGCCTGCCGAGCGCATCTCCATTGCCGGATATGCCGACACCGCTCCGGTGGAAAGCAACGAGACCGAAGCCGGCCGCCAGCGCAACCGGCGCGTCGATATGGTCGTGCTCAATCGAACCGGAGTCCAGGGTGAGCCCGAACGAATGTCGGCGCCCGCGCAGCAGGCCGAAGCTGCCAGACAGGCGGTGCCGCCCGATAACAAGCCGTCCGCGCCCGACATCAAGCCGTCGGCGCTGCAGACTAAACGCTAGACGGCGATGGCCCGGCCCCGTTCGCCAACTGCTCCAGGAGCTGTTGCGCGGCGCGTTGCCCGGCGCTCTTCTTGGACAAACCCTCCGCCCGGCTGATCCATTCTTTTCCCACCCGCACTTCCACCAGAAACGTTTTGGCGTGCTCCGGTCCCCGCTCCTCCACTGTTATATAGCGCGGCTGCGGAAGTTTGCGCGACTGTGCCATCTCCTGCAGGGCGCTCTTGTAATCGGTACCCTCCAACCCTTCATCCAGAGGATCGTCCTCGCCGATGACATGCCGCAATACAAAATGCCGGGCCCCGTCAATGCCCGCCATCCAGATAAAGGGCGGCAATCAAAGCCTCCAAGGCATTGGCCAGCAGCGCCTTCTTTTCTCTTCCGCCGCTCATCTCCTCGCCCCGCCCCAGCAGCAGGTGATCCCCCAACCGGAAACCCGCCGCTACCTCGTGAAGGTGCAAGGCGCTCACCAGATGAGCCTTCATCTTGGACAGCCGGCCTTCCGGATAATTCGGATGCCGCGCCACCAGCGCTTCGCTCGCCAGAAAGCCGAGAATCGCGTCTCCCAGAAATTCAAGCTGCTCGTTGTCGGACGGCGCGTCCGCGTTCTTCTCGTAAACGCGCGATTTGTGCGTTAGCGCCCGCTCCAGCAACTTCCGGTTTTTGAAAGGATGCCCGAGAATCTCTTCAAGTCTTTCGATCTCGGCCGTGACGGGCTCTTGCAAGCGATGGCCGCCTCGGGTCGCTTTGGGAACTGGCTTGGCTCTAAAGATTAGAATCCTCCCGGAGGCTTGGCTCCTCCGGCCTTGCGTTTTGCGGTTTCGTCCTTCTTTGCCTGCGCGATGGATTTGACCTGCGGGCTCGCATTGGAAGCGCTTAAGGCCTTGTCGAAAGCGTCATTGGCTTCGTCCAGCTTACTCGCATCCAGATAGGATTGCCCCAGACGAAGCCAGGTGGCTGGATCCGGAGTGCGCCGCAACCGCGATCGCCTGTTTATAATCGGCGATCGACTCGTCGTATTTCTTGCGAAGCGACGCTGCCATGCCCATGGCCTCATAAGCCTGCGCCTGCATGTCCTTCCTGGCGATTTCCCACTGCGCGTCGGGCAAGCTGGCATGCGGCTTAGGAGCGGTCGGAGCCGCGTCCAGGGCCGACTTCGCCCACTTGTCCACTTTGGCTAGCTTCTCTTCTTTGTCCAGATCGAACTCGCGCGTGTGACGGGCCGTTTCGCTCGCCAGGGCATTCAGCGCGAAAGCATTCTTGGGATCCGATTCCAGCAGCCGTTCGGCGTAAAACACCGTTTGCGCGAAGTCGTTCTTTTGCTCCTCGATCTGCATGGCCATCTGGAGCAGCACGTTCTTGAATTCGGTGTCCGCAAAATTGGTCAGCACGTTCTCGATCGCTTTGATCTGGTCGTCGGGAGTCTTGGCGGCCTGCACGGCCTGGATAGCTGCCACCTCTTTAGGCGATTTTGGCTTCTGCGCCCACAGCGAAGGCAGGCCTAATACCAGGACTCCGCTGGCCAGCACCCAAAGTCTTCTGAATCTTTTCATATCGCTCCTCATTTGATTAAGGTCATTTGCCGCGTTCTTCACGGCGCACTACTGGTCTCTATGAAACGGCTGCGCGAGTTCCTTCTTGGCTGCGCTCTTTACCGATGCCGGCGCGCCTTCGATGGCGAGCGCGGCCCGGTAGTTCTTCTCGGCCTGGCCGCGATCTCCCGCGGCATCGGCTAACCGGCCCAGATACAGATGGGCCCACGACTTGGTGTCGTTATCCGGCGACAACTCCAGCGTTTTCTGAAACAGCTTCTCCGCCAGCTCCGGATCCTTTTCGAGCGCGGCTATGCGCGCCAAACCATAATACGCCCTGGCATGCAGTTCAGTCTCGCCCCCGCTCTCCAGTACCTTAAGATACGTTTGCCGGGCGCGTTCGAGGTCCCGCTTTGCGTACAGATCTTCGGCGTCCGCTAGAGTTTTCGCCGTGCCGGTGATAACCGGCCGCGGGCGGCGCCGGGGCGCGGCTGGGCTTTCTTGATGCCGCGTCTTTTGCGAACTGAACTTTCTCCAGGCGCTTGTCTTCGCGCGCCAGATCGATTTGCCCGACCAGGTCCAGATAATACAAACGCAGCGATTCTTCCTGCTTCTCGTAAACCGCTAAGCCGTCGGCCAAAGCCGGCGTCAGAACGAAGCCTTCCCGCAGCGCCTGGTCCACCAGCGCCTGCCGATTCGACGCGCCATGCGCCAGCCGGCTCTCCACCGCTTTGATCACACACTCCGTCGCCAGCAGCACGAAATCATTCTTGTAGGCGTCTCCAGCGCCGGCGCCGGCGCGGCGAAATCGGCCAGGCCCTTCAGCCGGTTCAATTGTTCGAAATAGCGCAGCGCCAGCGGATCCAGCAAGTAATGCAGATAGGCGTGGCGGATCTGATCGATCTGCGGCTCGGGCGATGGCGTCACCACGACGAAATAGTCGTCCTTGTAGCTGCGGGTCTGAATCTGGTTCGGCGCGCCCAGCAGATCGACGTAAATTTGGAATCGCCGGCCGCGGTAGCCGCTGGTTGGATTGCGCACGTAGGCGTTGGCTTCCAGCAAAGCCTTGGTGACCGCCGAATGATAGGCGCCGATCACTTGATCGTAGGCCGGCTGGGACTGCTTCCATAGATCCTCGATATCGGCCTCCTGATAGAATTCGGCGAGCAGTCGATCCAGGCCGTCCAGCGGCCGGACATCCGGCGGGATCTCTTCCGGCTTCATCCGGGATTGAAAATCGGGCGGCCCTTCCAGCGTCAGCGCGAACGAGATGTACTGGTTCAACTCGGCCGTCTGGATTGGCCTGCTGGTGGGCGGCGAAAAACTTCTTGAGCGCGTCCACCGAATCCAAATGCTTGGACGCGATGAGGTCGCGAACCTGCTTGCGAAGCGGCGAATTGGCGTTGGAATCCAGATCGGCGTCGTATCCCGCGGCATTGATGGCCGCCAGCACGGTAAACAGCGCTGGGCTGCCGTCCAGTTGCTCCTTGTTGAGGCGGCTTGGGAGCTGTGCGAGCGGCTTTTGAGCCTGCGCGAGCAGAGCACCAACGAAGCGCGAGAAGAAGGATTGATCGAATCAAGAAACTAGCCTGTCCCATTGTAAACAGGTCCAGGCCGGATTTCCCACTACCCGAACGGGTATCTGGTATCCCTATTTGCCGATGCAAAACGTCGAAAAGATGCGGTTCAGGATATCGTCGGCGGTGGTGGCGCCGGTGATGGCGTCGATGGGGCGCAGCGCGGCGTAGAGATCCAGCAGCAGCATCTCATGCGGGATGCCGAACTCAGCGGCTTTGCGGGCCTGGCCCAGCGCTTCGACGCTCTCGCGCAGCAATTGCTCGTGGCGGATGCTGGTGATGAAACCGGAGTCCTGCTCGCGCGCGGCCGCCGGCGCGATCTTCTGCGCGCAGCGTCGATTCCTTCGCCGGTGAGCGCCGAGACGGCCACGAAATCTTCGGGCGGCTCGGCCGCCCGCGGCAAATCGGACTTGTTGCCCACCAGGATATAGCGGCCCTGCCGCTTGGCGCGCTCGATCAGCGCCAGGTCGTCCGGCTGAACCGGCTCGGATAGATCGATCACCACCAGCGTCACATCGGCGTCGGCCATGGCCTGATAGCTGCGCTCGATGCCGAGCGTCTCCACCAGATCCTGCCCGGTCGCGAATGCCGGCCGTGTCGACGAATTTCACCGGGATCCCGTCGATGGCCGCCACTTCCGAGACCAGATCGCGCGTGGTGCCGGGGATGTCGGTGACAATGGCGCGATCCTGTTCCAGCAGCCGGTTGAACAGGCTGCTCTTGCCGACGTTGGGCCGTCCGACGATGGCGAGCGTGATTCCGGAGTGAACCAGCTTGCCGTAGTCGAAGGTGGAGATCAGCTGCGGCTAGCGCCTGCTTCACCGGTTCCAGGCGCCGCAGGATCTCCTCGGCCGGCGCGACGCTGATGTCGTCTTCGGCGAAATCGATGCCGGCTTCGAGCAGCGCGATCAGCTCCAGCAATTGTTCCTTGACGGGCCGGATGCGCCGCGAAACCGAGCCTTCCACCTGCTGCGCGGCGACGCGCGCCTGGTAGAGCGTGGTGGCGTCGATCAGATCGCGAACGGCTTCGGCTTGCGGCAGATCGATTCTGCCGTTCAGATACGCCCGCAGCGTGAATTCGCCCGGCTCGGCCAGGCGTGCACCGGCGGCGCAGGCGCGCTCCAGCGCAGAATCGCAGCACAACCGGCGATCCGTGGCAGGAGATCTCGACCAGGTCTTCGGCGGTATAGGAGCGCGGCGCGGCGAAATAAGTGGCCACTACTTGATCGATCACGCTGCTCGCCATCGTCGATCAGTTCCGCGAGCGCGGCGGTCCAGGGCTTCCATTCATGCTCCGGCGCGAAAGCGGAGGATGTTCTCGGCGATCGCGCGCGCGCCGGTGCCCGGAAAGGCGCACGATGCCGAGGCCCGAGCGGCCGGGCGGGGTGGAAATCGCAACGATGGTGTCTCGAATCTGCAGCGTGCTGCCTTGTTCTACCGGCCGCGGTCTCTGCCGCCGCGGCGCGGAGGGCCGGATCGTCTTCCGCCGCGGACCACCGCGGGCCATCCGCGCGCAGGCGGAGCGGGACGCGGCGGACGAATCGGCTCGGGCAGCGGCATACCGATCGGAAGAACCACCACTTGGCGGAACGGCCCGGTGCCGGTGCTCTCGCTGCGAATGTCGGTTTCGTTGCGCAGGCTGAGATGAATAATGCGCCGCTCGCGGCTGCTCATCGGATTGAAGTGGAAGGGCCGCCGCGTCTGCTTCACGCTTTCGGCGGCGGTCACGGCGCTGAGCCGCAGTTCCTCGATCCGCAGCAGCCGATAGTCGTTGGCGTCGAAGCACAGCAGCGAGTGATGCTCGGCCGGCATGCGCAGCGCTTCCATGGTCAGAAATTCGAGCGCCAGCAGCACCTCGGCTTTATTGGCCAGCAGCAGGTCCACGTCCGGGCCCGGAGAATTTCACCACTATATCGGGATCTTCGAGATCGGGATGCGTGTGCACGCCTTCCAGGATTTCGAACTCGACATCCAGGTCCATGTCGTCGAGCGACGATGTCGAGAAACTCCTCGATGCGCGGGCCCGTCGAGGCGACTGTGTATTTCTTTTCGCCCACTGGTCTTATACCTTGGTTTTTTTCTTGGCCTGCTATTTTGCGGCGCCGGAGGCGCGGTGGCGCTGGCATCGTCCGATTGACCATCCATTGCTGCACGATTCCCACTAAATTGCTGGTCAGCCAGTATAACACCAGGCCGCTCGAAAAATTGTAGAAAAAGAACCCGAACATCAGCGGCATGAACATCATCATTTTGGCCTGCGACGGGTCCATGCCGGGGTTGGGCGTCATCTTTTGCATGACGAACTGCGAGACGATCATGATGAGCGGCAGAATGTGGATGGGCAGCTTTTCCGGCTGCGACAGATCGGTTACCCACAGCCAATGCGCGCCGCGCAGCTCGATGGTGACGTTCAGAACCTTGTAGAACGCGTACAGGATCGGGAGCTGGATCAGCATGGGCAGGCAGCCGCCCATGGGATTGACGCCTTCCTTCTTGTAGAGCTCCATCACTTCCTGGTTCTGCTCGGCCTTCTTGCGGGTCGCGCAGGCTGAGGCCCTTGTATTTGGCGTTGATGGCGGCGATTTGCGGCTGCAGCGCCTGCATCTTGCGCTGCGATTTCATGCTGGTGAAGCGCAACGGCAGCAGCACCAGGTTGATGGCGATGGTGATCAGTACGATGGACCAGCCGTAGTTGTGGACCAGGTTGTCGTTCAGCCAGTGCATGCGCCAGGAAGAGCGGCTTGGCGATGACGCCGAACCAGCCCCAGTCGATGAGCTGCTGCAGCTTCGGGATCCACTTTGCGCAGCAGATCGATGTCTTTGGGTCCGACGAACACCGTCACGCGGTTGACGCTGTCGCCGCCCACTTCGACGCCGACGTGCATTTCTTCCTTGCCGCTGGGAGCGGCGGAACGTCGTCCTTGATCGCCTCCACTTGGTCGGGCGTATTGTCTTTGGGAGAACTACGAAGGCGAAGAACCGGTCGTCCAGGCCGGCGAACGAAAAGTTGCCGGTCACTGATGAGCGGGCCGTCTTTCACCGACTTCGCGTCCTTGGTGACAGCTTCCCTGGCTGAGGTCGTAGTAGACATCGTGCTGCTCGGAATCGCGGTTCAGCGAGCGTTGGCGGTCGCCAAAGCCGCCGCGCCACTGGATCAGTGCTCCACCGGCACGCCGTTTACGCGTCACTTCCGTGGCGACTTGCGAAAGATAGCCATCGTTTCGTGAACTGGAACGTCTTCTTCGCGTAGTTCTTGCCGTCGGAGAACTCGTACTGGATTCCCAGGCCGTCCGCGGCCGGCTTGGCTATATACAGTCCGTAATTCAAGGACGTCCGCGGCCTGCTCGTCCTTGAGCGCGAGTGAGAAAGGCGGCGCGACTTTGCGAAAGACTGGCTGGGTTCACCAATTCGAGCGGTTTGCCCGCCTGGTCGAGGTATTTCTTGAGCACCCAGCTGCGCACCACCCCGCCGTGATTGGAGAAGGTGATGCGGTAGATATCGGTGTCGACCGTGAAATGCTGTTCGGCCGTGTCCTGGATCTGCCCCGGCGCGGCTGCAGAGGCGGCCGCGGTCTGAGCTGCGCGGCGCTTCCGGTTTCTTTTCCGCTGGAATGAGCTTGCTTTCGGCCGCTGGCGGCGACTGCTTGGGCGGAGCAGGCGGGGCCTTATAGATATAGGGCGTAAGAAAGAGCACCAGGCCCATCAGCAGGAACGCCAGCAGGAGGCGCGTCTCCATGGAAAGCTCTTTTTTCCTGGCTTGCCCGGTTGGATTGGATTGTTAGGCGATCGGCCATGATTTGAAAGTTCTTTAGCGGACCGGATCGAATCCGCCCTGATGGAACGGATGACAGCGCAGCAAACGCCGCATGCCCATCCAGACGCCCCGCGCGGCGCCATACTTGTCACGGCTTCGATCATGTATTCCGAACAGGTGGGATGAGAACGGCAGGCCGAGGGCAAGCAGCGGCGAGAGGAACCGCTTGTAGAGACGCAAGGTGGCGATTACTGCTTTCCGCATTGCGTCACCAGCCGATCCACTTCGCGTCGAAGCTCTTCCACCGGTGCCTGTCAAAGCGGCGCGTCGCGGGTTGATCACAATATCCCATTGCGGCGCGAATTCGTGCAGACGAACCCGAAGCACTTCTCGCAGCCGTCTCTTCGCCCGATTCCGCATCACAGCCTTTCCGAAGGCGCGTGGCACTGTGAATCCCAGCCTCGGCCCCTCCTCCTCGCCTCGCGGAACTGCGCAGGCAAAACGCCGCAAAGTAAGGGCCCGCAATCCGGCTCCCTTGGTTATACGCTTTGCGGAAATCAGAAGTTCTCAGAATCCGAGCGCTCTTCGGGAAACCGAAGCTAGTCGGCAGTACCGGACAGCTCTCTCGTCGCTCACCGTGAGTTTATGGCGGCCTTTGGCGCGGCGCCGCGCCAGCACGGCCCGTCCATCTTTGGTGCTCATGCGTACCCGAAACCCATGCGTTTTTGCCCGTTTGCGATTGTTTGGTTGAAATGTACGTTTTGGCATCTGATTTCCTCGGCCCGGGGCAAGCGACCCGAATCGTCAAAAATCTAAGTCCCAGTATAGCAGGGCTCCGAACGCATCGCGCGTGCGTTGGTGACTAGCCCACGCCAGGTCTCCGAGCGTTGGAACGCCAATTAGCGCTCCGGCCGTAAGCCACGGTGTCGCTGATTTACTCAGACCCTTAGAAACTTACTCCAGGAATGGGTCTCGTAAAGGACCGATGCGATCAGAAGGCCCTGAGGACATTATTTGGATCTGTGCCTCGATCGGCTGTCGAAGCTTGGAATCTTTGGGTGCGTTCTTAAGGGCGTCAGAATAGGCCCGCAGAGCGTCGTCGCGACGCCCCTGGGTCAGATAAACGTTTCCGAGTTCAATTTGCACGAAGAACGCGGTAGGGTCGAGCGCCACCGATTGGCGCAACAGTCGTTCCGCCGTCGCCCAGTCGGGCTTGCCGGCGAAAATCTCCGATAGAGATTCTGCGTAAAGGATTCCCGCTAGAATGGGGCCACAATCATAGGTCCCACGAAAGACCATCAGATTTCCAAATCGCGCAGCCGGCGTCGCGCCTCGCAGAGCCGCAATGTCCCAGAACGGATGCCTCCCCAGAAAGCGCGCGTCAATGACCACGATACCGGAAAACGTATGAGATTCGAGCTTGAGTTGGTCGCGCTTCATGTCCAGGCCTAACCAGTCGATGCGCCGCGCTTTTTCTTCGACTTCGCTGATCGGTCCATAAAAGATGATGGGGACTTCACCGGACGGTTCGATGACCCGGTGATAATATTCGGCAAGTTCTTTTACGCGTTGACCCAGGTCGACGCCTTCATCGCCGAAGTACAGATAGGCACGGCTCGCCCTGCCAATGATTTCGTTGAAATATTCCCACGGGCGCATTGCCGGTAAAGCGGATAACGCGGCGATCGCGAGAAAGGCCCCACCTGCGACCTTCCACGCGGCAGATTTCGAGGAGAACGCAAACTGCATTCCGACGCCTCCCAAAATCGCCAGAAGAACCACAACTGGCAGTGCGTGACGGATGCCGGCATACGTGGAGCCTGCGATCAAAACGATCAGAAAGAATACGGCCGCGCCTAACACGGTCAGGACGCCCTCCGAAAGGACGCGTTGCGTGGCGACCGCGAAAAGGCCTACGAGGATTAAGGCGGTCAGACCGATTGGCAACTTCAGTGCGATCATCGCGGGGAAGTAGTATCTCGGCCCGCTTCCCATGTATGCCCGTCCGAACGCGGTTATGGGAATCACCCGGCCTTCCAGGCCCGCGCGGACTGTATCGGCTAGGCCCCAGAGATAGGCGCGGGGCACAATGTGCGTCGCACGCATCCCGCGGAGCGCTGCCCGATAGACGGGCGACTGCACATCGGCGATTTTGTCGGCCAGCGGGCGATTGAACACCTCGCTGGATGACGCGCTTTCCGTATAACGGAACCCGTAGGTTGCCCACAGCGCCGCGAGCGCGCACAATACCACCGCGATCACCATCGTAAATCGCGAGAGGCGCGAGATTTGGATACCTGGTGAGGGCGTAAGAAGTGCTTTGATACAGCCAGTCAGGAACACGAAGATCAGGAACGCCGGGGCCGAATGTTTCGCGGCTAGCCCAAGTCCGAGCGCCACAGAGCATGCCACCAGATCGGCCCATGTCCAGTTCCGGAATGCGGGGATCGTGAGCAGCACAGAGGAAGCGCACAAGAGAGAAACTGGAAGATCGGTCATTACTACGGGCAAGTGCGCGGCCACAGTAGGATCGATCACAAGAAACGCGATCGTTCCCAACGCCACGCCGGCACCGAAGGCCCTCCGCGCGGCAAACCCAAGCGCCCCGAGTAGCAGTCCGTTCAACGCCCACATCGCGGCCCTGGCACGACTCTGCACACTATCTGGATCATTGTGGAGATAGACATCTTCTTCAACGAATGTCCGTTCGTCATGCTTGTCAGAAAAGGGCCGAATCGCGCTGGCTCGAAAACCGGTGCGGGAGACCACATTTCCCACCCACAGCTTCACCAGGGGAGGATGCTCCGGGTTGATGCGAAAATCACCGAGACGCACGTAGGAAACGCCGGCGGCGATGTGGTAGCCCTCATCGATGGTGAACCCATCAAGCCGGGTCGCGATGGCGGAGCGCACGATCGCGGCCGCTATGAGGAGAATAAGCAGGCCGGTGAAGCGACCTGCATCACGGCTCGTGTTTTGCAAGGCGCGTTTGGCCGGCATTTCAAAAGGGTTCGATGCGGTCGAATCATTCTATCTGTTACGCGGCCGCGGGTGTGGCATGCTCGCTCCTGACAGCCATGGCGGAAACCAATGTGAAGCGGTTGGTCCTCTCCAGCGCTGGGCGGGGAAAAGGACTGCTCCCCCGTGCTCCACCCCCCATCCCCGCATCGGCGTCCAACCTTCACTTCGCACTACCCGCGCGCCCGCCCCGCAACCGTACACTAGAAGCCTATGCCCAAAGTTCTGGTCACCGGCGGCGCCGGTTACATCGGATCTATCACCGCCCATTTGTTGCGGCGGCGCGGCTACAACGTCATCATCGTGGACGATCTCTCGCGCGGCCACCAGCACAACGTCGCCGATCTTCCATTCCACAAACAGAACCTGGCCGACACCTCCGCTCTCACTGCTCTGCTGGCGCGCGAAGCCATCGACGCCGTCATTCACTTTGCGGCTTACATCGCAGTCGGCGAATCCACCCAGAAGCCGGAGCTTTACTTTTCCAACAACGTCGGCGGGACGCTGTCGCTCCTTACGGCGATGGGCGAGACCGGTGTCAAGCGACTGGTCTTCTCGTCCACGGCCGCCGTCTATGGAACACCCGCCGTCGTGCCCATTCCAGAGGACTCGCCGTTCGCCCCCGTCAGCCCCTATGGCGAGTCAAAAGTCATGGTCGAAAAAATTCTGTCCTGGGTCGATCAATATCGCGGCCTACGCAGCATCGCCCTGCGCTATTTCAATGCCTGTGGTTCCGACCCCGAGTCCGGCTTGGGCGAAGAACACGATCCGGAAACCCATCTGATTCCGCTGCTGCTCCGTGCAGTCGTTACCGGCAGCCCGATCAATATTTACGGTGATGATTACGAAACGCAGGATGGCACCTGCGTCCGCGACTACATCCATGTGACCGATCTCGCCGAGGCGCATGTTGTCGCGCTCGAAAAGCTGCTGGCCGGCGGCCCCTCCAATGCCTTCAATGTTGGAACCGGCGCCGGTCATTCCGTGATGGAAGTCCTGCGTGCGGTCGAAGAGGTAACCGGCCGGACCGTTCCCTATGAGATCGGCGCCCCGCCGTGCCGGCGACGCTCCCGTCCTGGTCGCAAATTCAGACCGGCTCAAGCGCTCCCTGGGATGGAAGCCCCGGTTTCCCGACTTGACCGATATCGTCACCACCGCCTGGCAATTCGAAAAGAACCGCGCTGCCGGTTAGCCGCCGGATCGAATGCTCTCAGCCTCTTTCCCCGCCGGCAATCTAATCCGCAGCACCCGCTCACGAGTGCGCTCCTCTTCCAGATTCCGGGTTCGCGCCGACAACAGATCCCTGAGTCCGATCATGCCCAGCAGCTTTCGTTCATCTCCGCGATCCACCACCGGAAATCGCGTCAGCCCCGTTTCAGCCATCCGATAAACCACCACCCGCAAAGGCTCGTCCGGATAGGCCACCACCACTGCCTGGCAGGAGACGTCATCCAGCTTTTGATCGCGGAAGCTCGGCTCCGCCAGTAATTTCTGAAGATGTCTTCTGGTAATCACGCCCCGCAGCTGCTTTGAGCCATCCACCACCGGATAAAGATGTTGGCCGCGTGGCCCGTGCTTCAGGCTCATGCTCTTCTCGATTTGTTGCGGCGTGCCGTCCGCTGGAAAGGCCACCAGGTTCGTCCTCATCGCATCCCGCACGAACAGGATCTCGAGCGGATCCACAGCGTATTCGCGGCTCAAGTGATAACCCCGGCGCGGCCACCTTCTCGGTCAAAATAGACCGCTTCAGTACCAGCACCGTAAAGCCATGCGCAATCACGCCCGCTACCAGCAGCGGCAGCAGCACGTTAATGTCATGCGTAAGTTCCAGCGCAAAAATGATTCCCGTCAAAGGCGATCGCATGGTGCCTCCCAGGATCGCGCCCATGCTCACCAGCGGCCAAAAGCCCACGCCTTCGTTGGGCAGAAAGATGGACTCGATGCCCCCCATTGCCCCGCCCATCATCAGTAGAGGAGCCAGCACGCCGCCCGATGTGCCTGACCCCAGCGACACTGCCCAGATCACCGATTTCACCAGCAGAATCCCCAGAATCGTGGTCTTCGCCACGTCGCCTTGCAACAGCGCGCCGATCGTCTCGTAGCCCACCCCCAGAGCTTGCGGGAAAATCAGCCCGCCCAATCCCACCACCAGGCCACCTATGGCCGGCCACCACATCCAGTGGAACGGCAGCTTCGCAAACGCATCTTCGGACGCGTAAACGGCGCCGGTGAGCAGCACCGACAGGCCCCCCGCCAGCAGCCCGCAAAGAACGCAGCCCAACAGCCCTTGCGGGCCAATGAAGACTGGATGGTGCGAAACCGGGAACAGAGGACCCAGCCCGAGAATGTACCTGCGCGCAGCGCCGGCCGTCGCGCTTGCCAATGCCACCGGCACCAGGCTGCGTGGCTTCCATTCGAACAAAAGCAGTTCCACCGCCAGCATCACCGCCGCGATGGGCGACGCAAACGTCGCTGACATCCCCGCCGCCGCTCCCGCCACCAGCAGAGTTTTACGTTCCGCGCTGGTCAAGTGAAAGAACTGCGCCACCATCGATCCCAATGCGCCCCCGGTCATGATGATCGGTCCCTCGGCGCCGAACGGCCCGCCTGTGCCGATCGATACCGCCGACGATAGCGGCTTCAGTATCGCCAGGCGCGGCTGCACACGGCTGCCATTGATCAGGATCGATTCGATCGCTTCCGGAATTCCGTGTCCGCGGATGCGCTCTGAGCCGTAGCGCGCCATCAAGCCTATTACCAGCGACCCGGCTACCGGGATTAAGACCGCCCAGGCGCCCAAATGATTCCCGGCCGGCGACACCATGCTCGTGTCCCAGCGATGGTAGTAGCAAAGATTCGTGAATAAGCCGATCAGCCGTAGTAGCGCCCACGCCACGCCGGTGCTGAGGAATCCGATAAGAATCGCTAGTCCAGCGATCGGAATCATCCGCCAGTCCGCGGTGAAATCGCCCACCTCCTGCGCCCGGGCATGTCTGGTCATGCCGCGTCCCTCGGCCGGGTAGGGGTCTGCTTCATGAGCGACCGCAGCGCCTGGGCCAGCGCCGGACCCGCCTCTTCCAGTTCTTCGTGATGCGCCAGTGAGAGCTTTCGCAATATGTTGCTGCCCGCGGGCGTCAGCCGGACAATCACCTGCCGTCGATCCCGCTGGCTGGCGCTGCGAACCACGTAACGGCGGCCCTCCAGCCGATCCACCAGCTCTCCCACGCTGTGATGCTTGAGCTGCAGTCGCGCGGCCAGTTCGCCTATGGTGGCTCTCGTTCCCGCCGGCAGGCCTTTGATAGTAAGCAGCAGCTGATGCTGCTGCGGCTCCAGTCCCAGGTTGCGTACCTGCTCCTCGCTGAAGTGCAGAAAGCGCCTGATTTGGTAGCGGAACTCGGCCAAGGCGCGGTATCCGGCCAGCGACAAATCCCTCATCAATAATATCGTAACACGATATAAATTGCGATCGCCGCCACCGCCGCTAAGGCCAAAGCCACAGCGATCCAAACCCAGCGCCGGCGCAGCCTGCGCTCCGGCATACGCCTCAAAATTTCATCGATCTTCGCGGTAATAATCGAAAAATCCTGCGTCCGCGAGCTGGGCTCTTTGGCTGTGCAGCCATGAATGAGATCTCTGACGGCATCCGGGATCTTGGCCTTTTTCAGAGGCTCCAGATCCAGCGTCTGATGCAGGATCTGGTCGAAGATCTCGTTCACCGTCTGCCCCTCGAATGGCCGGATCCCTGTGACCAGCTCGAACAGCAGCACGCCGAAAGCGTAAATGTCCACCAGCGGCGTGGGCTTATCGCCGCGCACCTGTTCGGGTGCCATGTAATATGGCGTGCCCAGCGTGAAGCCCGCCCCTGTGATCGAAAACTCGTCGGTCTTCGCCACTCCGAAATCGATGATCTTCACAATGCCGGCGCTATCGATCCAGACATTGTCCGGCTTCACATCGCGGTGGATTATGCCCTTGGAATGCACATAGGCCAGCCCGTTGGCGATCTGGCGCGCGATCAGCAGTTTGTTGCGAAGGTCGCCCGTTCGCCATCCGCGGATGGCCGCTCCCAGGCTCTCGCCGCGGAAGTACTCCATGACCAGAAACGACCGGCCGTCCTGCTCGCCATAGTCATAGAACCCGATGATGTTCTCATGCGCCAGGCTGCCGGTAAGCCGCGCCTCGGCCAGAAAGCGGGCGCGCGCCTCCTCATCTGCCATTCCAGCCTCCGTCAGAATCTTGATCGCCACCATCCGCCCCAAACTGGCGTCGCGGGCGCGGTATACCTCCGCCATGCCGCCGCCTAGCGGCTCAATCAGCTCATACTTCCCGATGTTCGCCGGAAGTTGCACGTTTTCAAGCAGTATAGCCCCGGAAGATGAAGCGATTAACGTGTTACCCGCCCGCGGCCGATGAGTAAGTGAGGATCTATGATTACGAAGGGCTTCCGCCGCCACGAACGAACCGAGCACGCCGAGGTCATCCAGGTGATGTGGAAGGATCGTGACGGCGCCGACAAGTACGCCAACGCCCGCACGCTCGACATTTCCGAAATCGGGATGCGCATCGAGATCCCGGAGCCCGTGCAGGAACGCTCCTATGTCATTCTGCGTTGCGACAAGCTCAAGCTCAGCGGCACCGCTTCAGTTCGCAGTTGTCAGCGCAAAGGCAACCGGTACTTGGTCGGGCTGGAATTCAGCGTCGGAATGAAGTGGAAACCGCCCCAACCCACGCCGCCCGCCTCCTTATAGAAACCAGCTATCCCCCCCATAGAAGTTTCCTATCCGGCCCCCTACCCGCCCGGGTGGATAATCGTTAGATCTATGCCCTATCGTTTTTGGGTCGCGCTGTTGACGCCAGTCCTCGCGATGGCCCAGGCCGCCGGTCCCTCGCCCGAGACTCGACTCGCCAATCTGGAGGCTGCCGTGAAATCCGCGCAAAGCGCCGGCGACAACGCCTGGATGCTGGTGAGCGCCGCGCTGGTCCTGATGATGACCGGTCCCGGCCTGGCCTTGTTCTACGGCGGCCTGGTGCGGCGCAAGAACGTGCTGGGCACCATGATGCACAGCTTCATCCTGATGGCCGTCGTCACCGTCATCTGGGCCATCGTCGGTTACAGCCTGGCGTTCGGCGAAGGCTCGCCGTTCATCGGCGATCTGCGCTATCTGTTCCTGAACAGCGTCGGCGCCGCGCCCAATCCCGACTACGCCGCCACCATCCCGCAGCAGACCTACATGATCTATCAGCTCATGTTCGCCATCATCACGCCCGCGCTGATCTCCGGCGCGTTCGCCGAGCGCATGAAATTCAGCGCGATGCTGCTGTTCAGCGTGCTGTGGCTCTTCATCGTCTATTTCCCGCTGGCCCACATGGTCTGGGGCAAGGGCGGGCTTGCTGAACGCGTTCTCTCGGCGGCCGAATTCCCTGCTTCGATTTCGCCGGCGGCACGGTGGTGCATATCAGCTCCGGGCGTCTCCGCGCTGGTCTGCGCTCTCTACCTGGGCAAGCGGAAAGGCTATCATGTCGGAGCCGATGAAGCCGCACAGCCTGGTGCTCAGCGTCATCGGCGCGTGCCTGCTGTGGGTGGGCTGGTTCGGATTCAACGCGGGCAGCGCGCTGGCCGCGTCGCCTCTGGCCACCAGCGCGTTCGTCGCCACGCACTTCGCCACCGCCGCCGCCGCGCTCGGCTGGCTGCTGGTGGAGTGGATCCGCAACGGCAAGCCGAGCGTGTTGGGCGGAATCTCGGGCGCCGTCGCGGGCCTGGTCGCCATCACGCCGGCCTCCGGATTCGTGAAGCCGTTTCCCGCGCTGCTGATCGGTTTCGTCGCCGGCGTCGTCTGCTTCTTCATGGTCACCGCGGTGAAGAGCAAGTTCGGCTACGACGATACGCTGGACGCATTCGGAGTCCACGGCGCGGGCGGCACCATCGGCGCGCATTCTCACCGGCGTCTTCGCCACCAGCGCGGTCAATGACGGCCTGAAAGACACCGCCGGCAAAATGCTTCCGCTGGGCCTGGTCGACGGGCAGCCCGGCCAGGTGCTCAACCAGGCGATCGGAGTCGCCATCTCCTGGGGTCTTGCGATCGTGGGGACGCTTGATCATTCTCAAGATTTGCGACGTCACTCATCGGCGTGCGGGTCTCGCCCGACCAGGAATTGGAAGGTCTGGACGTCAGCATGCACGGCGAAGAAGGTTATAATCTCGAACGTAGCCACGGAGAACACCCATGAAAAAGATCGAAGCGATTATCCAGCCGCACAAACTGGAAGACGTCAAGGAAGCGCTCAAGGGCATCGGCATCGACGGCATGACCATCTCCGAAGTGCGCGGCCACGGCCGCCAGAAGGGCCACAAGGAAGTCTATCGGGGCATGGAGTACCAGGTCGATTTGCTGCCCAAGGTCAAGGTCGAGATGGTGGTTTCCGACGACCGCGCCGCAGGAAGTGATCCAGACCGTGGTCGCAAGCGCCCGCACCGGCAAGATCGGCGATGGCAAGGTTTTCGTCTACGACGTGGCGGAGGCCATTCGCATCCGCAACGACGATCGCGGCGACGGCGCCCTTGTAACCCGCCGCTCTCCGTCCCGTAACATCCGTCACAAAACTCACGTCTTGTAAAATTGTCATTGATACGTTTACCATTACTCTTGATCGCTGGATGCTGCACCAGCATACAGTGAGAAACTAGCGAAAAATGGATCAGCCAAACTCAGCACACACACGGCCGTTGACTGTCCCGCCCACACGCCGCGCTTTTACATCGGATTCATCAATGGCGCGATGGGCTTGATCGGCTTGGCGCCTGGCGGTTCCGGCCGCCATCTACCTGCTCTTTCCCCCCAAGGCTCCGCAAAGAGGCCGAATGGGTGGAGACGGCCGATCTGTCCACCATCCCGCCGGCACTCCCACCGAGATTTCCTTCCAGCGCAAGCGCGTGGACGGCTGGAAAGTCATCACCGAAAAGGCCACCGCCTGGGTGGTGAAGCAAGCCCGACAACCAGGTGGTCGCCTTCACGCCCAATTGCACGCACCTGGGCTGCGCTTATCATTGGGACGATCCCAGCCATACTTTCATCTGTCCCTGCCACACCTCGGTCTTTTCCATCGATGGCAAAGTGCTGGGCGGTCCGGCGCCGCGCCCGCTCGATCGCTACATGATCAAGATCGAGGCCGGCAAGCTCGAAATCGGACCTCCGGAGGCCTCATGCGTAAGATCGCATCGTAATTGACTGGCTTGAACATCGCACTGGCATCGAAAGCGCCATCAAGAATTTTCTGTACGAAGACATCCCGGCTTCGAGCGGCTGGCACCAGATCATCGGCAGCATGGCGGTGTTTTTCTTCGTGATCCAGGTTTTCACCGGCGGCCTGCTGGCGTTCAACTACGCGCCCACTCCCGGCGAAGCCTACAACAGCGTGAAGTACATCATGACCGAGCTGACCGGCGGCCCGCTGATCCGCGGGCTGCACCATTGGGGCGCCAGCATGATGCTGATCATCGTCGTGCTGCACATGATCCAGGTTTTCATCTATGGCGCGTACAAGAAGCCGCGCGAAGCCACCTGGATGGTGGGCGTGGTGCTGCTGCTGATCACGCTGGCGTTCGGGCTCACCGGCTATCTGCTGCCTTGGGACAATCGCGCGTATTGGGGCACCGTGGTCACCACGCAGATCAGCCGCAGGCGCCCGTGCCGGGCCGTATCTGCTGCGACTGCTCGGCAGCGAAGCGGCGGCGTCGGCGACGTCACGTTCTCGCGATTCTACGCGCTCCACACCGTCCTGCTTGCCGCCGCTGACGCTGATCCTGATCGGGATTCACGTTTATCTGGTGCGCAAGCACGGCGTCGCGCCCGCTGTTGACGACACCGCGCCCCGGCGCAAATTCTTTCCCGAACAGGTTTTCAAGGATACGGTCGGCGTCGCCATCGCGTTCATCATTCTGTTCATCTGGCCGTGGTCGCCGAGGTTCCGCTCGAGCGGCTGGCCGATCCCACCGATACCGCCTACATTCCCCGGCCCGAATGGTATTTTCTGTTCCTGTTCCAGACCCTAAAATTCTTCAAAGGCCCGCTGGAAGTGGTCGGAGCGTGGTGTTGCCCGGCGTGGCGGTGCTCACGCTGCTCCTGATTCCCTTCATCGACCGCGGGCCGATGGTCCGGCTCGGGAAGCGAACCTTCGCGTTCGCGTTCGTGATTCTGGGCGTTCTGGCCTGGACCGGCCTGACCACCGCCGCGGTTGTGACCACGCCTCCGAATCCCGAGGAGAACGGAAGCAGCCATAGCCGAAGGCACCGGCGCCGTTCCAGGCGTGGCAGAAGCTGTCGCCGCCGGAATTGGAGGGCCTCGGGCTACTTCAAAAAACAGAACTGCGTCGCCTGCCATCCGGGCGCCGGCAAGAAGGGCATCGGCCCCGACCTGACCGACCATGCCGGCCGACCACCGCAACGCCGCCTGGCTGGTTCCCCATTTCAAGAATCCATCTTCAGTAGTGCCCGGCAGCTCCATGCCGCCGGTTAATTTGAACGACGCCGACCTCAATTCACTCTCGGCCTTCGTCCTCAAGCTGACCCCGCAGAACGAGGCGCTCCTCATGGCCGCGCCCGATTTCGTGATGCAAGGCGCGATGGTCTATCAGTCCAACAATGCAACGCCTGCCACCAGATCAACGGCTGTCGGCCAAAAGCTCGCGCCGGCGCTGGATGGCGTCGGCCTGCGGCACGACCGCGCCTGGCTCGAAAAACATTTCGCCGATCCCAGGGCACTTCACCCGGCACAATCATGCCGCCCTACAAGCTCAGCGCCACCGACCTGGACAACCTTTGCAAGTATCTGCTGCAGCTTCCGAAGGCCGGCGGCTAGCGCGGCGAGGGCCCTAGTCGATAGGGGTCTCCGAATCGATAAACGGCCAGATCAGCGAGCCGAGCAAGTAGACCGCCGCCATGAGGTACAGAAAAACATCCCAATTGCGACCGGTGGCCGCCAGAATGTAGCCACCGGCCACGGGCGAGACGTAGGCCGCCAGGTTGCCCATCATATTCATCGATCCGGAAACCGTACCGGCGTATTTGCCGCCGATATCCATGCAGGCGGCCCAGCTGGGCGGCATCACGACGTCATTGCAGAAGCCGGCCATTCCCATGGCCAGCATCACCCAGTTGGGGTTGTGAAATTGGACGGCGAGCACCAGAAACAGGCCGGCGCCCAGGAACCCGGAAGTGGCCAGCAGGCGGCGGCTGCGCGTCAGCCCCATGCGAGTGGCCAAGCGGGTGGAAACGGAACCGCACAACAGCGAGCCCACACCGCCGAAGAACAGTGGAAAGATCGCCAGGCGCGCCGCTTCGGCAGCGGAGAGCTTCCAGTATTGCTGCAGATATGTCGGCAGCCAGGTGACGTAGAAATACCAGGGGAAGCACAGGCAGAAATACTGCAGCCATAGCAGCCAGACCGATCGCGACCGAAGAAGCTTCGCCCAGGGCACATTGCCGTGGCCGGACGCGAGGCGCTCCGAACCGGCCAGCAGTGCAAGCTCGGCGGCGTTCACGCCCTTGTGCTGGCGCGGATCGTCGCGATACCAGGCGATAGAAGAAAAACGCCCAGACGATGCCTAGCGCCGCGAACATCACGAAGGCATAACGCCAGCTTACATATCGCAACACCATGACCACCACCAGGGGAGTGAAGGCGCCGCCCCAGCGCGCAAAGGTCCACATGATGCCCTGCGCCTTGGCGTGCTCCACCGGGGGGAGCCAGGTGGTGAAGGCCTTGGTCAGGTTCGGGAAGCAGCCGGCTTCGCCGACGCCGAACAGGAAGCGCGTAATCCACATGGTAGTGAAACTTCGCATGGCGCCCGTGAGCGGCGGTGAACACCGACCACCACAGGACGATCCGCATCAGGACTTTGCGCGGCCCGATCCAATCACCCAGCCAACCGGTGGGGATTTCGAAGAAAGCATAGGCGAGGCCAAACGCTCCAAAGATCTTGCCCATGTCGACGTCGGAGAAATGCAGATCGCGGACGATATCGGGAGCCGCCTGGGAGATGCAGACCCGATCGACATAGGACAGCACCGCCAGCGTGATGGCGAACGAGATCACGCCGTAGCGAGCGCGCGTGGGCCGCTCGGTTATGGCTCCAGCTTTGCTGCCAGCTCCCGCTCCAACCATTCCAGATACCCCTCTGAGCCGTCGACAATAGGCACTGCGATTACTTCCGGGACTTCGTAGGAATGAAGCTTTTCAAGCTCCGCCCGCAGTTGGTCGAACAAGCCACGGCTCGACTTTATCACCAACAGCGACTCCTGGTCGTCTTCGACGACGCCTTTCCATCGGTAGAAGCTGCGAACGGCGGGCAGCACGTTCACGCAAGCCGCGAGTTTCTTCTCTACCAGCGAGCGGGCGATCTTGGCGGCTTCCTCGGCGGACGCACAAGCGCTCAACACCACAATTTTGTCGGTCATCTAAATTTTTTCTGGGCTCTTCCAATCTTTTTTTGATCTTCCACTAGATCTTTTTACAAAACAGGATTATAAACGAATGTAAGGACTCAATACCGTTTTGCGAATACATCATCTGCTCCGCCGGGCCGCCGTCCTGATCGTTTTCGTTCTGGTGGGCGTCTATGGCTACCTTTCTTTGCGGGGCCCGCAAGGCGTTCCCGCGCTCATGGAGAAGTGGCGCGAGATACGCAAACTGGAAGAGGACAATGCCAGCCTGCAACGTGAGAACGACTACCGGCGCGAGCGTATCAAGAAATTGCAGGACAGTCCTTCGGAGCAGGAACTGGAGATCCGCAAGCAACTGAAGCTGCTGCGGCCCGGAGAGACTTCCTTCATTCTTCCGGATCGCCCAAACAGGACAAGTAACTTCAGCCTAACCTACCGATCGGGCACAGCAGCATGATGGTTCACAGGACCAGCGCCTGCGCCAAGCCCGGGATTGCTGGCAATTGCCTCCGTGATATAAGACTTTGCCCGGCCGATAGCGCTAGGCAGATCGTCACCCAAAGCAAGCGCGGCCGCGATTGCCGCTGAATAAGTGCAGCCGGTGCCGTGGGTATGACGGGTGTCGATGCGCGGCGCCGAGAACTCCCTCCATTGCCCCTCGAAAAAAAGAATGTCAATGGCGTCACCGGCCAAGTGCCCACCCTTCACCAACACTGCTTTCGGACCCATGGCGGCCAGGATCTCGGCCGCGCGCCGCATACCGGGGACGTCGGTTACCTCGGTACGGGTTAGCATGCCGGCTTCCTGCAGGTTGGGCGTCAGCAGGAACGCATGTGGGAAGAGCAGCGTCTTCAGCGCTTCAATCGCATCCGCGGTAAGCAAAGCGGCACTATGCTTGGTCAGGATTACGGGATCGACGACCAGCGGAAAATCAAATCCGGCGGCCGCCGCTGCCAGCACCGCGATGATCTCCCAGTTCCCGAGTGCTCCGGTCTTGGCCGCCTGGGGAGGAATGTCGCTCACCACGGCGCGGATCTGCTGGGCAACCAGGTCGGCTGCCAGACAGTCTACGCGCTTCACTTCGACCGTGTTCTGGGCGGTGATCAGGGTAATGACTGCCTCGCCATACACGCCGAACTGATGAAATGTTTTGAGATCGGCTTGGATCCCAGCCCCTCCGCTGGGGTCAGAACCAGCAATGGTCAGCGCGACCGGCTTAGGCATTCAGGCCTGCCATGTTTCTGAACAGTCTGGAAGGTATCGGACTCCGCCGCGGTCTTGTCGGGCCGATAGCGCTTGACCCGCGCAAACCTCAGCGCCAGGCCGCTGGGATATCGCGGGCTGACTTGAATCTCGTTGAAAGCGATCTCGACCACGAGCTTGGGTTCGACATGGACCGTGTAGCTATCGCGGCCGATTTCGAGCTTAAGCAACTCTTGAGTTTGCCACGCCAGCATTTCGTCGGTGAGTCCCTTGAAGGTTTTGCCGAGCATAGCGAAGCCGCCTTTTTCGGTGTCGCGCGCGCCCAGGTGCAGGTTGCTAAGCCAGCCGTGGCGGCGGCCGTGGCCCCATTCGGCCGCCAGGATCACGAGATCCAGAGTGCGGGCCCGCTTGATTTTCAGCCAGCTTTGGCCGCGCGCTCCGGCCGCGTACGTTGCGCCGGTGGCTTTGGCCATGATGCCTTCGTGACCCTGCCGAAGCGACTGCTCGAAAAACTCATCGCCGGCCGCGGCGCTGGCCGCGATGACATGGGGAATCAGGGATTGCGGGAGCCAGCTCCGCGAGAGTCGGCGAACCGGCGGGCCTGCGGTTCATCGAGCAATGACCCGCCGTTCAAATACAGCAGGTCGAACCAGAAGGGCGTCATGGGCAGCTCGGCGCGCATGCGCTCGACATCCAGCTTGCGCCCGAAGCGCCGCATGGTGATCTGGAAAGGCTGCGGGCGACCGCCGGGCAGCAGGCTGATAACTTCGCCGTCCAGAATCAGGTCGTGGGCGGGGAGGGCCCGGACGGCTTCGACCACTTCCGGTACAGCGGCGCTGACGTCATTCAAAGCGCGCGAGTAGACCATTACGTCATCGCCAGACTTGTGGACCTGCACGCGCGCGCCGTCCATTTTGAATTCGAGAGCCGCTTCTCCGAGATCGGCCAATGCCGCGGTTACATCCTCGGCGGTCTGGGCGAGCATGGGTTGGATGGGGCGAAAAAGCTGGACATCGTAGGAATGCAGCCCGGCTTCGCCTTTTTCGAGCAGCGCCGCGGCCACGACAGCGATGTCGCCGGCCATCATAACGGCGCGACGGACCCGGTCAGCCGGAAGGGCGGATGCTTTGGCGACTGCGTCCAGCATGATTCCTTCCAGCGCGCCCTGTCGAAGCTCGCCCATCAGCAGGCCGATGAGGAACTTCTGTTCGGGTTCGGTGGCGCGGGCGAACATGCCGCTGAGAAGTTCGAGCCGCCGGCGCTGGGAGCCGCTTCCCTGGATTTTGGTCACCGATTCCAAGATTCGATCGATATCCAGCACTTCGAGGCTCGGCTCAGGCGCGGGCGGACCGGATGCATCACGGATGGTTCCGTAGCCGATGCCGATCCGTCCCTGGCGGGCACGGCCGGTGAGAAACGCGACGACGGTCTCGACTTCCTGGGGATGAAGCTGCTTCAGCAAGCCGGCGAGGAGGTCGACTTTTTCCAGGCGCTTGGTGGTCTCCGAGACACGGCGGGAAGTTTCGACGACCACAGCCAGCAGCATGTTACCGGAGCCGCCAACCGTTCACGGGGCCACTATGGAAGAACTTCTCGGGCGTCATGACGCCATCGTGCTTGAAAACCAGGCCATCCTTCATCACGAAGGGAACGTTGCGCAGCGCGTCGATGTCTTCCAGCGGATTGGCGCGAAGGGCGATCAAGTCCGCGGGCAAGCCAGCCTTGATGGGGCCACGCCGGTCGTAAATATCGCAGACGCGATAGCCGTTCACGGTCATGATCTTCAGTATTTCTGGCGCGGGAAAATTCGCGGCCTTCCAGCTTCGCAGGAAATCGATGACCACCTGGCCGCGGGTCATGCCGGGAATGTAGTAATCGGCATCGGTGGAGAAGGCCATTTTGACGTGGTTGGCGTAGGCGTTTTTCATGCCCTCGAGCATGCGGTCATAGCGCGCTCTGACTGGGGCTGTAATAGTCGGAGATCGGCGTCTCGGTACCGACGCGCCAGATGCCTTTCTGCGCCATCAATTTGTGGGCCTGATCATCCAGCGCGTTGGAATGCTCGATGGACCAGATACCGGCTTCGATGGCGCGCATCGCACCGGCGTGGGTTTGAACGTGGCCGGCCACTTTCAGACCGCTCTTGGCGGCTTCAGCGACGAACAGCTTCATTTCGTCCGCGGTATAGCCATAAGACTTGCAATCCACGCAGATTTTGATGACCTTCGCGCCGAAGAGAATGTTCTTGCGCACGGCCTTTACAATTTCGTCGGGCGTGTCGGCGTCGAGGTATTCGGGGTAGACCAGACTGGCGCGCTCCGGAGCGGGGAAAAATTGGCCGCCCATGGGGCCGATAATGATGCCGGAGTTGATCATGGTGGGTCCGGGCACCCAGCCCTGATCGATGGCGACGCGGTGGGCGGTGTCGGCGTAGTTTCCGTTATTGCCGAGATCGCGGACGACGGTGAAACCCGCCGACATCATGGTGATGCCGTTCGAGACGGCTTGGATGGCGCGGATGGCGGTGGAATCCATAACCGTCGTCAGGTAGTAAGAGTTGTTCTCGGGATCGCGCTTGTAGGTGAGCGCGAGATGGTTATGAGAGTCCACCAGACCGGGCGAGATGTAATATTGCGAGAAATCGATTACTTCGGCGCCCGGCGGGATCGGCCAGGTTGGGGCCGATGGCGGTGAATTTTCCGGCGTCGACGAGGATCACCTGATTGGCTGCGGCGGTCCCGGTATCGGGGTCGATCAGGTGGCCGGCGCGTATGGCGATCACTTGCGCGGTGATCAGCATTTGAGCGGAGAATGCGACGAAAACGAAGCGCCCTAGTCGGTTTGTCATGCAGATAGTGTAGATTTGGCAGTGCATATTTGCAACCCATTGACCTGACCCATTGACATGAACCAGCGCAATAGATTAGCGTGGCCGATTGAAGGTCGAAATAGAAATCAAGCTGCGCCTGCCCGGCAAGCTTGTTAAAATCCGGCGGACACTGAGCAAACTGGGCTTCAGCGTCACCAAACCACGAGCACTGGAATCGAACATTCTTTTCGATAATTCCAAGCGTAGCCTGCGCAAGCACGGCATGATCGTCCGGGTGCGACTGAGCAGCGGTCATCGGGTGCTCACCTACAAAGGGCCGTCGAAGACCGGGAAATACAAGAAGCGGCAGGAGATCGAATTCGATCTGCCGGACAATGCGCGGCTGGAGGCCATTTTCACGCACATGGGTTTTCATCCGGTATTCCGGTACGAGAAATACCGCGCCGAATATTCGAAGCCGCGGGGCCTGGGCAAAGTGCTGGTGGACGAGACGCCCATCGGGAACTACCTGGAGCTGGAAGGGCCACCGCGATGGATCGATCAGACGGCGCGCCTGCTGGGATTCTCGCATGCCGATTACATCACGCGGAGCTACGGCTATTTGTACCTGGCCTATTGCAGGGAACGGCGGATCCGGCCCAAAGACATGCTCTTCAAAGATCACCGGGGGCGCCAATAACCGCTAGGAAGCGGCCTCGAGGTGCTCTTCCAGATCGCCGTTGGCGTCGTCGAGGTGGTTGCGGCGCTGGATGTAGGTGGCAATTTCGGCAGTCGAAAAAACGAACCCATCGTCGGCGGGGTTGTAGGGAATTTTGCGCTCCTGATGCATTTCCAGGATTTGGGCGGCGTCGATCATCTGGCGGCGCTCGAGCTCGCGGCGCTCGCCTTGGATCTCGCGGAGCTGTTTGAGCGTGCGTTCGAACATGCGGGCCAGACGCTGCTCGTAAATGCTGATGTTGGCGAGGGAGCGGCTTTGTTGGTGGAAGGCTTGGGAGAGCGCGAGGGCGGAGGCGGCGCGAGGCTCGTTGGTGGGGACGGAATCGAGCTGGTGTTCGGAGGCGAGAGTGAGGAAGGTGGCCTCGATGGCGGGAACACGATTCATACGCCAGGTGGTATCGCCAAGGGATTGAACCAGTTGCTCTTCGAGGGCGTCTTTGGGCTGGAAGCGGGCGACGAAGCGCTGGAGGTGGCGCTGGTAGGCGGCGAGGTCTTCGGTGGGCAGGACGACGACGTGGCCGGTGAGGCCGTGGCGCAGGGCGTTGAGGGATGAGCGCTGTTTGCCGGCGGGTGTACGGGGGCCGGTGGATCCTTTGGAAGTACCGTTCGAGGCTGAGGTCATGGGTGATGCTCCTGAGCCAAAGATGGCATGCGAGTGGAGGAGCCAGCGGGTTGCGGCGAGGGAAGTTGTTGAAAGGGGAGGAGAGAAACGTGGTGGAGGTTTGGTTACCGAGCATTTTTCCATCGAACTACCCCTTCGCGTTTTACAAATGTGTGACAATGTCGGGGTTGGACTCTTCTGTCAAGATAGCCGGCACGGCGACCCGACGGTTTGCCTGGGAGCAAGCCGACAGGCTTTTAGGACGCCTGGCATTTCAGGTCGGGCGGACGATCAAATTCCATAATGCCGAGGCAGTACACGACCTAAGGGTCAGCATTCGAAGGTTCGCGCAGGCATTGCGGGTGCTTAAACCCTGTTTTCGCGGCAAGGAATTGCGCAAGATTCGACGGGAATTAAAGAGCATTATGACGGTGGCGGGAGAGGTGCGGAACCACGACATCGCTTTAAAGCTGCTGGCAAAGTCGAAGCGGGCGGAACGGAGCGGACTGCAGCCCAAGATCCAAAGCCGCCGCAGGGAAGCGGAGCGCTCGCTGGCAACCTTGCTGAAGAGCTGGCTGGAACGAAAATCGTCGCTGAAGTGGAGGGGCGCGCTGGAGAGCGCAGCGGCCGAAGCCGGCGCGGATTTCGCCAAGGCACCCACGGCCCAGACGGCGCGGCAAATGCTGCCGGGGATGGCACAGGATTTCTTTGAGCGGGGCGATGAAGCAGCCAGCGTGAAAGCTCCGCTGCGCGAGCTGCACCGGTTTCGGCTGGCCTCGAAAAAATTCCGCTATACGCTCGAACTCTTCACAGCCTTAGGCGGAGCGGCATTGAATCCCAAGCTGGAAGCGATTCGCGGGGTACAGACGCTGCTGGGCGACATCAATGATTTTGAGACGGTGCGGGAGATGCTGGGCCAATATGAAGGCGCGGAGACGGTGGTGGCGTGGCTGAAGAAAAGGCAACGCAAACGCTTGGTGGAGTTTCGCGAATATTGGGCCACGACCTTTGCGCCGGCCGAAGAGCGGCAAAGCTGGATCGGTTTTCTGAAGCATCTGGCCGCTGAACCGCGGGCCGCGAAGAAGCCGGTGGGACGCAGCGGCGCAGAATCCCGGGTGGGTGGGCGCAGCCGCGTGGCGGTGGCTTGAATGGACGCGTTCGGAGCTAGCGACGCCGCGACCGGACGCGGACGATCAGATACCAAACAATTGCCGCGTTGATCACTAGAACGATCACCTTCACCATGGTCACGTGTTTGGCCAACTCGTAAATTTCGAGCGGAAGCAGCGCGCCGGTGGTGATGATGGTGAAATACTCGGCCCAGTGCTTGCGCAGCAGGAGGCCAATCCCTTCGATTCCCAGGAGAGCGGCGTAGAAGAATGTGCCCGCACTCAGTTCCTTGAGCTGCTTGGGTGTTACCGAAAAGCATTTGGCGAGAATGGGATGAATGAAGCGGTTGTCGGGATCGACGCGCAGCACATCGATCCAATGGAGCGCGGCGGCGGCGAGGTCCTTGTGCAGGTACTTGAGCGCCCCAACTCCGACGGCAAGGAGGGCCAGCGCCTTAGCCAGCTTGAAGAGGGCGATGAGGATCAGGGCCCCGGAGCTTTCTGCTTTCCTGTATTTCCAACGCGGCTGGGAGGTCCTGGTTACGGTTCGCGGCACATCCTCAGTTTATTCGTAACGGAGAGCGATGATCGGATCGACGCGAGTGGCGCGGCGCGCGGGCAACCAGGCAGATAGCGCGGCCACACAGAAGACGAGGGCGGCGACCCCTAGATACGTGAGCGGGGTCGCCGGGGCGGACGTGGTAAATCATGGTGGTCATGAGACGGGCCAGGGCCATGGCCAATCCCACGCCCACGATGATTCCGATGAGGACGACGCGCAGGCTCTGACTGAAGACCAGCCGCACAATGCCGGCGCGGTTCGCACCCAGCGCCATGCGGATCCCAATCTCGGGCGTGCGCTGAGCGACCTCATAAGCCAGCACGCCGTAGATGCCGACCACGGCCAGAAACATCGCGATGGCGGAGAAGATAGCGATCAACATCAAATTGAAACGCGATTGCCAGAGCGCATTACCAATGGCGTGCCGCATGGTCTCCAGATGCGAGACCGGGATATCGCGATCGATACTCCAAATGGCTTGTTGAATGGAGGGCAAGAGCGGGCCGGGATCGGTACCGGCGCGAACAACGATGCTGACATAGGCCTGCGACGGACGCGGGTTGTTCAAGAAACTTTCATCCTGGAGAAATGGAACATAGAATTCGTTATCGAGCGGTCCGGTCCAGCTGGACTGCTTGACATCGCGGATCACGCCCACGATGGTGTGCCAGGTGGGGTGGGCAGTATCGAGAGTGATGCGCCGGCCGATGGGGTCCTGACCGGGGAATGCGTTTTTGGCCAGGGTTTCGTTGATAACCGCTACGGACGGACTATTCAGACGGTCGTGCGCGGTGAATTCACGGCCGCTGCGCAATTGAATTCCCATGACAGCGAAATAGTTTGGACCGGATTCGCGATAGATGGTATTCATTTCGTGGCCGGGAGCGGGGATGGGCCGCCCTTCAATGGCCATGTCGGTTCCCCAGGTATCCCCGATCAGAGGCAGGTGATTGGTCATGGCCACCGAGCGCACTCCGGGCAGACTTTGAAGGGTAGTCACCAGCCGGAGGTAGAGATTCTCGCGCTGCGGCCCGGTATATTGCTGTTGGCCAGCAACCGAGACAGTCATCATGATCAGATTCTCAGGATCGAAGCCGGGGTCGACGGCGCGGAGGTTGAGGAAGCTGCGCATCAATAGACCGGAGCCGACCAACAGCACGATGGCGATGGCCACTTCGGCGGCGACCAGAGTCTTGCGCAAACCAGAACCGCGGCCCCCTGCCATGGACCGGCCACCTTCCTTGAGGCGATGGTTCAAATCCTGGCGTGAGGCGAACAGGGCGGGGGCGAGTCCAAACAGAATGCCGGTGGCGAGGGAAAGCAAGAGCGTAAAGGCCAGGACGGGGCCATTGATCGCGACTGCGTCCCAGCGCGCCAAGCGGACACTCGCTCCGGGGTCGGGCTGGAGGATGGTCTGCAGCAAGTGAGTCCCCCAGGCTGCCAGGAGGAGACCGGGAACTGCGCCAAGAACAGACAGGACGACGCTTTCTGTAAGGAACAGGCGGGCGATTCTTATGCGCTGCGCCCCCAGTGACAGCCGGATTGCGGTTTCACGCTGGCGGGCGGTGGCGCGGGCGAGGACGAGATTGGCGACGTTGGCGCAGGCGATGAGCAGGACGAGTCCGACGGCGCCCAGAATCACCAGTAGGGCGGGGCGAACGTTGCCGACGACTTTCTCGCGCAGTTGTTCGACGAGCACCTGCATATTCGTATTGGTGTCGGGATAGGCGCGCGCCAGATTGCGGCAGATGCCGTCTACTTCAGCCTGCGCGGTCAGGGCGCTGACGCGGGGCCGGAGGCGCGCGAAGACCCGCAGTGAATTGAAGGAGCGCCTGGTAATGCGATCGGAGACATCCAGGGGCGCCCACATTTCCGCCCGCGTAATCCAGAAGGGAGTGAATTGGAAAGAGGCAGGCATGACGCCGATCAAGGTATAGGGCTCGCCATCGAGAACAATGGTTTGTCCGATGGCATCGGCTGAGCCGCCAAAGCGGCGCTGCCATAGACCGTGGCTGATGACCAACACGCGGCTGCGGCCGGCTGCGAAATCCTCGGACGAGAAGGTTCGGCCGCGCAGGGCGGGAACACCCAGGAGGTGGAACATATCTTCGGACAGATGCAGGCCGATGATCTGCTCGGGAGTACTGCGGCCGGTGAGATTACCGCTCCATGCTTCGGCGGCGGCAACCAATTCGAAGGAACGGGCCTGGCGGCGAATATCGAGAAAGTCGGGCGGCGACAGGGGGCGCGATAAAGGTCTCAACAAAGTGATCAGCCGGGCAGGATCGGCGTAGGGCAAGGGCTCCAGCAGAACCGCGTTCACGACGCTGAAGATAGCGGTGTTGGCTCCGATGCCTAGCGCCAGCGCAAGAACGGCAACGAAGGTGACGGCGGTATTTTGACGCAAGGCGCGCAGTGCGTATCGCAAATCCTGAAAGATGGTGATCAAAGCAGAGTCCCCGCCTTTGGACGATGGCGAATGCAAGCGGTTGGGCGGGATTTCAATAAGGGATTGAAATTGGCGACAATATTTAGTGAAGCTATTGCCTGGGTGCCATTCCCGGGAATGCGGGCTGGAACCGGTCCTCAGATCAAAATCCACACACGGCTAAATGGCATCCACGCGACCACCGAGGGACGCGCCAAAGAACGACCAAGTCTTTTGGCGTGCAATGTTCGAAGACTCCACGCTGGGGATTGCCCGCGCGGATTTCGAGGGCAGGCTGCTGGAAGCCAATCGCGCTTATTGCAAATTATCCGGCTACACCGAAGACGAATTGCGGGCTCTCACAATTCCAGACCTGGCGGCGGAAGAGAATCGCAAGGCAAATGCGGATTTGATGCAGCAATTGCAGAGGGGAGAACGTCACGATTTTCAGATTGAAACGCGCTACCGCCGCAAAGATGGACAGACGATCTGGGTTCACAACACGGTATCGGTGATTTCCGGCACGGACGAATGGCCCAGTTTCATAATGATCATCACCAAAGATATTACTGCCCGCAAAAATGCCGACGAAAAGCTGAGAAAGCAGAATGATGCTTTACAGAGGATATTCGAGCATGTTCCCGTAATGATAAGCTTCACAGCTAAGGATGGTTCGATCGACCTGGTTAATCGAGAATGGGAACGCACGCTAGGTTGGACCCTGGAGGAGATATTGAGGGACAAGCTGGATGTATTTTCCCTATGCTATCCAGACCCGGTCTATCGCCAAAAGGCTCTGCAGTTCATCGCCGACCCAGAATCCACGTGGAGGGAGTTCAAGGTTAGAACCCGAGATGGGCGGTTGCTGGATATCAGCTGGGCCCGCGTCAAACTGGGCGATGGCACGTCTTTTGGAATCGGCATGAACATCACGGCCAGGAAACGGGCCGAAGAAGCGCTGCAGCGCAGCGAAGCCTACCTGGCGGCGGGACAAAGGCTCAGCCACACTGGAAGTTGGGCCTGGAACCTTTTATCAGGGGATCTGTTCTGGTCACAAGAGACCTTTCGCATTTTTGACATTGATCCAGCAACACCGAGCGCTGATTTAGGCGCATTGTTCGTGCAGCGCATTCATCCGGACGACCGGCCGAGCGTTCAAAAGGGGCTTAAGTCGGCGAAGAGGGGGCAACGGGGTTACGCGGCGGATTATCGCGTGGTTCTTCCAAACGGGTCGGTCCGGCATGTACACGATGTGGTGTATCCGGTGAAGAACGAGGCCGGGGAGATCGTGGAACGATATGGCGTGGTGATGGATGTGACTGAACGCAAGGAGGCGGAAGCGGAATTACAGCGCTCCCTCGATCAGTTGCGGGCCCTGACGGCGCGGGTGCAAGATGGCCGGGAAGAGGAAAGAAAGTGGGTGGCGCGAGAAATTCATGATGAGCTGGGCCAAGCACTGACATCCATCAAGATCGATTTGAGCTCACTAGCCCATGAGTTTCCGGCAGAGACACAAGCGGCCAAGAAAATCGAATCCATCTTGCGGGTGGTGGACCAGACTATAAAGTCGGTACGGAGAATCGCAACGGAATTGAGGCCGGGGTGCTGGACGACCTGGGGCTGATTGCGGCGGTGGAATGGGCGGCGGAGGAGTTCGAGGCGCGGACGGGAACGAAGTGCCGATTAGAGCTGCCGGGGAATGACAGCAGCATCGATTCGGAGCGGGCCACGGCGATTTTCCGGATTCTGCAGGAGACATTGACCAACGTGGCGCGGCATGCGAGTGCGACGGCGGTGGAAGTGCGGCTGCTCAAGGAATCCGGGAGCGTCATTCTGGAAGTGCGGGACGACGGACGAGGCGCCCCGAGGAGCAGCTATCGGCGCCAGGATCGCTGGGAATCCGGGGAATGCGGGAGCGAGCGGTGCTGTTCGCAGGCGAACTGAGCATTCACGGTGGTCCCGGGCAGGGCACTACGGTGCGGGTACGGATACCTTTGGCTGAGTCGAGATCTTCGGGGGCTTGATCCATGGTCAAGGTTTTGATTGCCGACGATCATGCAATACTGCGCAGAGGCTTGAAAGAGATTCTGCAGCGGGAACTGGCCGAGGTAATCTGTGGCGAAGCCGAGAGCGCGCAGCAAGCTTTGATTGAGGTTCAGAAGCAAGCCTGGGACCTGGTGATTCTGGATATCAGCATGCCGGGGCGAAGCGGGCTGGATCTTCTGGGCGATCTTCAGCGGGCGCAGCCGAAGCTGCCGGTATTGGTTTTGAGCATGCATGCCGAGGATCAATACGGCAAGCGGGTGCTGAAGGCCGGGGCGGCGGGTTACATGAACAAGGAAAGCGCGCCCGAGGAATTGATTAAGGCTTTGCAGAAGTTACTGGCGGGAGGGCACTACGTGAGCCCAGCCTTAGCGGAAGAGCTGGCAGTGGGGCTGAACCAACATTCCACGCGACCCCTGCATGAGGCTCTGTCGAGCCGCGAATTTGAAATTCTAAGAATGATGGCTTCCGGCAAGAGGGTGTCGGAAATCGCGGGCGAACTGCACATAAGCGCGACCACAGTAAGCACCTACCGCGCGCGGATTCTGGAAAAGATGAATATGACGACCACCGCCGAACTGATCCGCTACGCGCTACAAACTCATCTGTTTGACTAAGAGAGGGTTATTCCTGCCGGAGCGCGCTCACAGGATCGACGCGGCTGGCTCGCCGGGCGGGGAGAAAACTCGCGAACAGAGCGGCGGCCACAAGCACTAAGATCATGACGGCGAATGTCGATGGTTCGGTGGGCCGTACTCCCGCCACCAGCCGCTCGATGAGGCGCACGGCCGCGAAGGCGACCGCCAGCCCCGCGCCGGCGCCGACGAAAATCATTCGAAGACTCTGGCGGAGCACCAGCCTCATTACATCGCGGGCGCTGGCGCCGAGCGCCATGCGCAGGCCGATCTCGGGACGCGCTGGCTGGTCACATAGGCCAAAACGCCATAGATTCCGATACACGCCAGCAGCAGAGCCAAGCCCGCGAAGATGCTGAACAACATCATCAGGAAGCGCTGGCGGGCGAGCGATGCGCTCACGAGTTGCTCCATGGTGCGAACATCATAGAGCGTTTGATCGCCAGTTGCTCCGCGCAATTCGCGCCGCAGCGGCTCGACCAGATGTCAAGGGCGGGACGCTGGTGCGGACGGCCATCGACATGAATGAGGAAAACAAGCGCATTAACCGGTCCGGGACCTGGGCAAACGGATAGTAGATCTGATCGCGCACTTGGGATTGATCGTCATCGGCGAGCCCCCAATGGCGGACATGGCCCACGACGCCAACCACCCGGACCGGACCTGATCCCAAGGCCTGGATAGAGGCGCTGGCCGACGGCGTCCTGGTGCGGGAACGCATGTTGAGCCAAGACCTCATCGATCACGACCACGGGCTCGGTATCCGGCGCGATCGTGGTCGTCGAAGAATCGGCCTCGGCGCAGCGGGATGCCCATGACCTTCAGATAATCCGGCGTCACGCAAGATGCCAACGCGATTGGCATTTCGTTGGGCGGCGGCGGCGCGGGAGTGGTCCAATAGCCGAGACTATTTTCACCGTCGCGCATCGGGATGATGTCGGCTCAAAGCAGCGGACTGGACTCCGGGTACGCGCCGCGCGCGATCCAGGACATCCTGCCAGGCGGCGCGAATCTGCGCCGGGTTCTGGAGCACGCCAGGCGAAAGCGCCACGTGAGTCGCGAGGACATTGTGGATGTTGATGCCGGGATCGAGTGACGACAGGCGCAGGACGGTGCGGCCGAGAATTCCCGCGGCCACCAACAGCACCACCGCCAGAGCGATTTCGGACATCACGAAACCGCTGTGCAGACGGCGTGAGCTTCCCGTGACGGTCGCGGGCTCCGGCACGCAGGGTCTGTTCCAGTTCGCGCGCCGGGGCGCGCAGTGCCGGGGCCAGTCCGAAGAGCAGACCGCTCGTGAGCGAAGCGGCCAGCGCAAACAGCAGAACATGCCAATCGAGCTGGACTTCTTCGGCGCGCGGCAAACTGCCGGGCCAGAAGACGACGAACGGACGAATGCCGACGGCCGCCAGCAGCACGCCGAGCGCGCCCCCCAGAGTCCTACGACAGCGCTCTCGGTCAGACATTGGCGCACCAGCCGGCCGCGGCCCGCGCCGAGCGCCACGCGCATGGCGAGTTCACGCTCGCGCGAAACCGCGCGCGCCAGCAGCAGGCTGGCCACATTAACGCATGCAATCAGCAGCACCAGGCCGACGGCGCCCAGCAGCAGCCATAGCGTGGACTGGACATCTCCGACCAATTCCTGGCGAAGGGGCACAGCTCGGAAGTTGCGGCCCGCATTCGATTTCGGGTACTGTCCGGCGAGATGATGGCTGATGAGCGCGAGTTCGGCCTGGGCTTGGGCTGGCGGGTCACGCCAGGGCCGAGGCGCGCCACAACGTGTAGGAAATGCGCTTCGCGATTCTGCATGCGGCGACCCGGTGTCTTGACCGAGCGGCGTAAACACGTCCGCCTCCCCATCCAACTGGAAACCTGCGGGTGCGATGCCGACGACGGTATACGGTTTTCCATCAAGAACGAGCGGCTTCCCAATGGCCGACGGGCTTCCAGCGTAGCGGCGCTGCCACAAGCCGTAGCTAATGATGGCGACGGGACGCCTCCAGGCCGGTCTTCTTCGGGATAGGAACGCTCGGCCCGCGTAAAAGATTGACGCCGAATACGGAGAACAACTCGGACGAGATCTGGCGGCCGTCGACGTACTCGGCCGTCCCAGGCTCGCTTAGCGGTACCTCCGCCGTAGGTCCATGCCGCCAGAGGCGTGAGAGAGCGACTCTCGCGCTTACAGTCGAGAAAGTTGGGGTATGGAATGCCCCACTGATCGCCATATTTTTCGGTGTGTCCATGTAGCGTGACCAGCCGTTCCGGTTCCGGATAAGATAGTGGCTTGAGCAGAACGCCGTTGATGACGGTGAACATGACGGTGGTTGCGCCGATGCCGAGGGCGAGCGTGGATAGCGTGACGGCCGCAAAGCCAGGCTCGCTGCCGTAGAGCGCGGAGCGCGTAGCGGAAGTCCTGCAACAGATCCTCCAGCCAGCGCGTGCCACGGGCATCGCGGCATTCTTCCTTCACCTGCTCGGGGCCGCCGAGTGCGAGCCTGGCTTGTCGCTTGGCCTCGGTCAGGACGATCGCCCCGCGCAATCAGATCGGCGGCGTGTTGATCGAGATGGAAGCGCAGCTCCTTATCGAGTTGCTCTTCCATCTGCTTGCGGCGGAAGAGGCGAAACAGCCAAGTCATTCGGCGCCTCCCTCCGACATTTTGAGGATCAGACCGACCGCTTCGGCCAAGCGCCGCCAACTCTCGGCTTCCGTTTCAAGTTGCGCGCGGCCTTTGCGCGTCAGGCGATAGAACTTGGCCTCACGCCCGGTTTCGGTCTCCTTCCAGTCCGCCGCCAGAAGGCCGCGATTTTCCAGGCGATGCAATGCCGGATAGAGCGAGCCTTGCGGAACCTGAACCACATCGCGCGAGACCTGTTGCAGCCGCTGCGCGATGGCGTAGCCGTGGATAGGGCCAAGCGCGGCAGCTTTTAGAATCAGCAGATCCAGGGTGCCTTGCGGGAGATCAGATTTCGCGGCCATCCTCGATGGACACCTCGCACTTCTACATATTAGGCGATGAGATGTAGAAGCGCAAGGTATGTACCGGCGGCCGGTGCCGGCGCGCTCCGCTAGCCTTCAGTGCCCACGCAAATGGCGCACCGGGGGCAGATTACCGATGCGATCCGTTCCGCCGGGCGAGCCGTACCGGCTGACGCGCACCTTCTGGATAGGCGGATACTTCGCTACCTCGTCCGTGGGGATCGAATCCGGAGCGAACAAACCAGCCCGCTCCGCGGCGGGGTTCTCTCCGCCGGCGAGCATTTCATAGGCAAGCCCCTCCACAAAAGCGAGGTGGCCCAAAACCCACAGGGTGTGGCAGCCTCCTTATAGATTTGTGGTCCGCAGACGAATCCGCGGGTATATTTGTCTTCGGGTTGGTTTGGCGGGGCGCGTTTCGGGCCACGACCCGTCTGAAAATCTTCCTGGATACGGAGCAGTTTGTCCGCCCAGAATTCTTCGTAGCGGCTGACCCATCGTTCGTAAATCTGCTGGATGGGCCCAGCATAGCCCGCCGGGTCGGATCCGACGATGCTTTCCAGACGCCGTCCAGGTCTCCGGCTATCTGGCTCGATGGGCATGCAGCGCCATCGCCGAAGTCTTTGCGAATGCTGTCGAGATAATGCTGCCAGCCTTGGCCCACACCCTCCCGATGCGCCGCATCGATGAATCCCATGGCACGGTGGCGCAGGCTGAGCTTGGTTCCGCCGGGGATCTGGTCCAAACGAAGCTCCAGTCGGATAGCCCGACGCGATGCCGACTTTTCGGGAGTAATCGGTTCGAACGCCATATCTCGGGAGCTTGAAAAGGGCTAACGCTGTGGCATCATTCGCGCCCGGGCTTCTTTGGTTCTTTTCGCGTTCCAGTCATAGCTGAGAGACGCTTGGCAAACTCGAATCGAACTGCCGTCAGTGCTTCGTGGATGGTCCCGGCGTCCCATCGGACCAAATGCCGGTCAAAACCATGAAGACGGTCACCCGTTCTTCCGGATCGTCCCCCGCAATTACCGGCGAGCCAGGCAGATTGGCTCCCCAGCTTTTCACCGCATTACCCGAAACGAAAAACATGAGATGGGGATGCCAGCTCATGTCATCGTCGCTCAGGTACTGCTGCTTCGCCATCATGTAGCACATCGCTCCCGGAGCTAGCGCGGGCAGTTCTCCCTTTTCCAATTCGGACGTAGTAGCCGCGAGGACCTGTGCTTTCGATTTTCCCTCCAGCACAAGTTTGGTTTTCTTCAGAAAGATGGGCAGAAACGTCCTTGAGGCTGCCGGATTGAAGCAATGCGGGGCGCGGACTTTAGGGTTCCAGAATTCCGGGTCATCTGTCGGCTTCGCCCAGGACCGCTCGACGACGCAGACGAAGCCGTTCGAGCCCTTTACAGCAGTTGCGTAGCCATCCCGTCGCAGCACCATCACTTCGGCTGCATCCGAAACCGATGCCGGAGCGGAACTCCGGGCCAGCGCGATCTCGGCCTTCGCGTCCGGAATCAAATACTGATCGAGAGGAGCCATGACCGGATAGGGAGCCTTCGCAGCTTGCGCTCGTGCACAGACCGGCCAGAGGAAAAGAATCGGAATAACGAATGCTAACGCTGTGATTCTGACATCGTACTTCCGCATTTGATTCTCCTAAAGAGCATTCTTGTCAAGTTTTGACCCGCTAACCGTCAGGCGGCGCAATGCACCACTGACGATGGTATCCGATTCGTCCTGACAAGCGCGGGGTGTTCCGCCGATCAGGAGAGCGCCAAACTTCGCCCGCGTCGCCGGATGCTGGCCGACTTCCAGGGAGTAATTGCCGCACAACTGATCCGATGCTTCGCTTACCAGCCACGCGTTTCCGATACCGAATTGTCTGTCGAGAGAGAATCCGGATATCCTGAAGCCGATGTCGAAACGCCGCAGTGCTCCCTTTCTCCCGCCGGATGAGACCCGCTTTGCAGTCAGGCAGCGCAAGGCAGTACCTCATGAGTTCGTGCTCGACGCGATCAGTGCGCTGGCGCCCAAAACCCGATCCATGTTCGGATGCCTTGCCGTCTACGTTGGGGCGAAGATTGTCCTCATCTTGCGCGACAAGCGCGACCAGACTGCAGACAATGGCGTGTGGCTCGCCACCACCGAAGAGCATCACAGCAGTCTGCGCCACGAATTTCCCAACATGCGTTCCATTCAGGTACTCGGGGCGAAGGTAACTGGCTGGCAGCTTCTTCCCGCCGATGCGCCTGATTTTGAGGATGCGGCGCTGCGCGTGTGCGAGTTGATCTTTGCCAAGGATCCGCGAATCGGCAAGGTGCCGGGCAAGCGTCGGCCTCCCGGACTGCGTGCGAAGAAGGCGGCGAAATCCCGGAGGCGGGCGCAGGCGCCCAGCAGCTCCGCGAAAGGTCGCACCAAGTCGTGACGAGCAGTGCGTACACCGCAAGGTAGCCTTGGCTGTCCGATGGTGCGCCTATACACTGGAGCCCTTGTCGTGCGCGATTGGCGGCTCTCCGGAAGTTGGACGACGCGATGGTCGCCAACACCTAGCCTAAGACCATAGAACCGGGGGCAGAAATCAAGGAAGATGACTCCAAGAGAGACCTGTCCGCGAGGACCGCATCCACAACGAAGCCATCGTGGACGCGTATGGACCAGAGGAGCAAGCCTTGGGCTTACTACGACGTGGAGAACAAAATCCGTTTCCTCTTTATGGGAGGTGACTATTCACTCATGCCGCAGCGCCAGGATCGGATCCACGCGCATCGCCCGATGGGCCGGGACAGAGCAGGCGCACAAGCCGATTCCACATAGCACCACGGCCACCACCGCAAACGTCAGCGGATCGGTCGGCATCACTCCAAATAGCATGCTGGCCATCCAGCGCGTCAAGCCAAGCGCGGCCAGCACTCCAATCGCGATCCCCACCAGCATCATGCGCGCGCCATCCGCAAGCACCAGCCGCAACACGTCGGCGTGCCGAGCTCCCAGCGCCATCCGCACGCCGATCTCCTGGGTGCGTTGCGCTACCACATACGACAGTACACCGTAGATTCCGATACTCGCCAACAAGAGCGCCAGAGCCGCGAAAATTCCCAGCAGGATCACGGAAAAACGCTGGTTGGCAATGGATTGCGCCACAATCTCTTCCTCCGATTCGTTGCCCGAGACGATCAGGTCCCTGTTGTTAGCCAAAAGCATATTGCGCGTCGTCTGAAAGAACGATTCCGCATTCAATGACGGCCGGTAACGCGCGAAAACACTCATCCCTACCGCGAGGTTCTTCATTGCCACATCTGGCGTCTGCATGAAGGACAGGTATATTTGAGCCTGCAATGAGCTCTTGCTATCGTCTGCGAGTCCGAACTGATTGACATGGCCGACTACTCCCACAACCAGTAACGGCACCAAGCTGCGATGGGACGCATCGGTATCGTAATCGAGAATGTTGACATGCTTGCCAACGGGATCCTGGCCGGGGAAGTATTTCTGCGCGAAGCTGCGGTCAATCACCACGACCCGCGCGGAGTGCTCGTTGTCCGTATCCGTGATGAAGCGGCCGCGCAGAAGCGGAATGCGCATGACCTCCAGATACTCGGGCTCGACAAAGTACTCAAGCGTGAGCGGCAGGTCCACTGGGCGGGCTGGCGGCGTGTGTCCCTCTACCCAAAAGCCAGTCTCATTGTCGCTTTGCATGAGCTGCGCTCCCTGTTCTATGGCGACATACTCGGTCCCTGGAACGCTGTGCATGGAAGAACGCAGTTGCCGAATAAAGGCGCGGATGCCATCCGGAGATTGCTCCGCCAACGACGGCGCAGGATGGATGCCGAACGTGACGACGTTATGCGGATCAAATCCAGGATCGACTCGCCAGAGTTGCAGCAGCGTGCGAGTCATAAGGCCCGCGCCGATGAGCAACACGAAGGCCATGGCCATCTCACCGATCACAAAGGTCGCCTGCGTGCGCGAGCGATACCCGGAAATAGAGCGCCCGCCGTGTTTCAACGACTCGCCGATATTCGGAGAGGCGCTCTTCAGGGCGGGCGCCAGCCCGAAAAGGATTCCGGCGAGAATCGAAACGGCGAAAGTGAACAAGAGAACGCGTCCATCGAAGCCGATTTCTTCAGCGCGCGGCAGCGTGCTCGGCACCGCGGCAACCGCGGCTGCGGTTCCCCACTTGGCGATTACCAAGCCGAGGCCGCCGCCTAACACCGCTAGCACGACGCTCTCTGTAAGGAGTTGCATCGTGATCCGCGCCTGACCAGCGCCGAGCGCGACGCGAATCGCGAACTCACGTTGACGCGATGTGGAACGCGCCAGAAGCAGATTAGCGACATTGACGCAGGCGATCATGAGCACAAAGCCGATCGCTCCCAGCAGCAAAAGCAGAACCGGACGCATGTTGCCGACGATTTCCTCTTTTAGCGTCTTGATAGTGGATTTCAGTCCCGTGTTGACGTCGGGATAAGTCGCGGCCAAGCCCGCATTCACTCGCGCCATGTTTTCCCGCGCCTGGGCCAGAGTGACGCCGGGTTTCAGCAGCGCGATCGCGTCCATTCCCCAGAGCGCATCGCGCTTGAAGAATCGCTCGTCATGCTCTTCACCGATGGGTACATAGAGATCGCCGGTGCGAAAATTCCAAATCTTCAACCGGAATGACGCCGGAATGACGCCTATGATCGTGCGCCCCGTGCCGCCAACGACCAGACGCTTTCCGATTACATTGGGATCGCTGCCAAACTTTCTCCGCCACAAACCCTCGGAGATCAGGACGGTGGGGTCTGCGCCACGACGGTCGTCCTCGGCATTGAAATTCCGTCCGAGAATCGGATTCACGCCTAGGATCGGGAAGAAGGTCGCGGAAATGCACCGTGCTGGGACGTTTTCCGGTTGACCGACGCCGGTGATGGTGCCATTTGCCCAGCGATAAGCGGCCATCGACTCGAAGGAACGATTGTCGCGCTGCCAATCAAGAAAATTGGGATAGGAAATGGATCCCTCTGGAAAGTCCGGCATATCCTGAAACATGGAGACAATCCGCTCCGCGTTTCGGAACGGCAGCGGGCTGATGAGCACACCGTTCACAATCGAGAAAATGGTGGTGTTTGCGCCGATGCCGAGCGCGAGCGTCAGAATGGCGACTACGGTGAACCCAGGGGATTTGGCGAGCCTGCGCAGACCGTAGCGCAGATCTTGCAGGAACATTTTGCGGGCACCCTCCGAAGGATTAGACGGGCTGCGGCGCTATCGGTTAGCCGCTCCGGGCAAGCGCGTCATCGATGCACGCGGGCCTATTGCTTTGGCGGCACCACGGTCCCAACTGGCTCCCATCAACGTGGACGAATCCACCGCCGAAGCCATCGGCGACTGGCATTACCGGGTAATGCAAGGCTACTGTCTCTGATTTACGCACGCCTGCCGAAAGCTCACAACAGTTCGAGCGCCTCTTCGATGTGCCCCTTGGCTTTACGCGTCTCATTGACTGAAGCACGCACGCGTGCCGATCTCTCCCGCCCGCGAGGCAGCTTTCAAAACTTCCCGCGATAGTTCCGGCCAACTTCCGTGTATTTAAAGCCACACGCTTCGTGCGCAAACTGCAAAGCGACATTCAGTCCCCGAAGCCCGTCCACGAAAGGGGCTTAAGGCCTAATACCGACATATAGTTCCAATCCTTTGGCAGTATAGATCTCAAAATCTGTGTGGTACGCACGCACCAGCTGTCCGGCTTCTTCAAGAGCCCAGATCTGGCGCCAAAGACCGACCACCAACTCTGGGGTCCCGGGGCCTTCGCTTTTCAGGCAAACATAATTTCCTCCTTCGGTGGTTCGCTTGGAAAACTGAAGCGACAACGTTTCGTTGTGGCTAATTTCCACGCCCAGCATGTAGCTGTACTCGCCATCTTTGTCGGTTGCGTACTCGCTGTAGACCGCGACAGGCACGCCTAGATCAGGGTTCATCTTGCTCCACAATTGGCCGATGACGCCTCGACCGCTCATTTCACGCGCGTTCGATGTGCGGACTTCGCGGCCCATCACGGTGAAGGATTCCATAATCACTTTGTTCATGGGTATAGCCTTTCCAGATGCAACGATTGAATTTTGTTCTAATTGTGCCACGCATTGAGGGCCGAGGTGATCGCCGTAAGGAAGCGACCGATGGGCTCCGCGATAACCGAGATCGTGAAGGCGATTTCCTGGGTTCCGGGACGACGATCGCGGCTGCGGAACTAACGGATCGAATCTGTTCCCGGCCTTGAGCCAGGTCCGAAGTAGGTTGACGTAGTGTACAGCGTGGACTGGCAGCGACAATGGCTAATTTCGAACGTCGAGAGGTTGGCCGGTCATTTTATATCGGCAGTGTTGCCGAAACTCTGTTGCAAAGTCGGTCAAGACGGTGGTCATTCACGTCGTAGGCCTGGAGGTCGTGAGCCAAACAGCCGTTCAGGCCTACAGCAGAATGACTGAGCACCGTCATCCCACGACAGTGCTCGAGGTGGTCATGGGTGTCACGACTTTGTTAGCCACTTGCCTGCACGCGGTAGAAGGAGTCATCCGGGCTACCGCCTACCTGCTTCTCGGCGCTTTACGCTACCGCCACACGGATCTGTCCCCTGAAGCCCCCTGGCAACTCATGAGATCGCTGGAGGCGCTGAACGGATGGCTTTTGTTCGGGCTCACTACCGCGTTTCTCTTCGCCGTGATTCAGAGAGTCTGGTTGTTAGGCAGGGGAGGAGGGCACGGCGACACATCGATGTGAACGCAGTCGCCTGCTACCCATGCCACACTTGTGGTTTAGGCGGGATTCGGCCAACTGGAATCGACACGGCTCCGCGTTTTCGCGGGACGGTATACTGAGCCAGGCAACCACTGAGCGGGAACGAAAGGCACCGCTCGTGCCGGGTATTATGAGAGATCGCATTTGCATCTGAAGTATTCAGTTGAGGCAGACGTCACCCCAGCATTCGCATGGCGGTTCCGGACTGACGTGGAGAACTGGAACGATCCGCCTGCACAGTTTGTGCTCGACGGTCCGTTCGAAGCCGGCTCATGCGGAACAACTCTCTTTCCAGGACAAGCGCCTTTGCGTTGGCGAATCACGGAGGTTAGACCAGGTACGTCGTTCGTAATTGCAATGCAACTCGACGGGGCCATGCTTACCTTTGAATGGCGTTTCGACGAGTTGCCCGGACACAAAACGAAACTCACACAGGAAATCGTGCTGTCGGCTGATAGCGCGCCGGCATACGCCGCGCAAGTTGAAGCAGGATTCGGTTCGAATCTCTCGGCCGGCATGAAGCGAATCGCGGCGGAAATGGCGGCCGCCGAAATGGAGTCGAAGCCTGACCACCGAGACGTCACCCTCTAGAATTCAATCGGTCTCTTTCCACTTTGACTGTTTGTCCCTGTTCCACTAATTGACGCTGCATGTAGTCATGCGGTGGCAGACAGAGGGAATCGTTGGGCGTTTCCCGTCAAGGTGGGCGAGCTCGCATTTGGCTCCCCGAATGCCAGCCGACTTCGCGAGGCTAATCCGCGCGACGCCCCGCATCCTTAGCAGCACGCCGTTTTCGTAGGACCATGTTGGTGTTAAGCTCAAAAGCTGTGGATAATGGAACCGCTAACCGCTGCCCGCATCGCGCTCGCAAACACTCGCATTCCGTCAACGCGGGATGAGTCTGTGGAACTCGCTACGGCGGCAATCGCAGAAGCTGGCCGCCGATCCGTGCAGGTCATTTGCTTCGCTGAGTGTTTCGTGCCCGGCTATCGGTGGCCAGGAGGAGCCCTGTCAGCACCCGATCAGGCTTTTCTCGACGATGCTTGGGCGACGGTGGCATCGTCCGCTCGTAGCGCTGGCATAACGGTGGTGCTGGGGACGGAAAGGGTGACGATGGGGGGTCTGCTGATCAGCGCCCTTGTGATCAATTCAGACGGTACAGTGGTGGGTTGGCAGGACAAGGAACAGATCGATCCGTCCGAGGAGCCAACTTACGTGGCAGGTGAGGGCCGGCGGATGTTCCAGGCGGGGCCGCTCAATTTTGGAATCGTCATCTGCCACGAGGGTTGGCGCTATCCGGAGACTGTCCGCTGGGCCGCCAGGCGGGGTGCGCACGTGGTGTTTCATCCGCACGCACACGTTGCGGAGCCAGGGAGCTATCGTCCGGCCGCGTTTGCAGATCCGGCGAACACGTTTCATGAGAAGGCCATGCTGTGCCGAGCCGCCGAGAACACGTGCTATTTCGCGTCAGTGAACTGCGCGAGCGAGGGCTCCGGTACCACGTCGGCCGTCATTCGGCCAGACGGGACCGTGCAGTGTTATCAACCGTATGGTGTGGAAGGTCTGCTGATTGCTGATGTTGATCTGAGCCTCGCGACAGGTCTACTTGCTTCACGATGCCGGACGTCTGCGTTTTAAAAAGAAATGCGCAGAAGTTGAGTTCGACGAGCGCCTGTTGGATCGGTGATGAGCAGTCGCCTGCTCTTACCGATTGGACTGAACTAAGTCTGTGACGCAAGCTCGATGACGATCGAACCCGTTATCCCTCTAGAAAAGAGTAGATCGCTGCTTCGCTCAGATGTGATCAACTCCTTCGGCGTCACAAGCCAGGAGAGCCTGGTCCGTCACGGTTTTTCCTTGCGGCAATCGAAATCGAATCCAATTCAAACTGTGTTCCTTCTCGTTTCACCTGTTACGTTGACCCTATAGGTCCAGCGCTATCGTAGGTGCTTTCCATCTATCGATCGTTTTATTTAGTCTTTGGTTAGAGCGCGCGGGGAATCCAGGCTGACAGTAATTTCAAGTTGACGGTTTGTCGCTAGGAAGCTTGTTGGGATTTGGAACGCCTCCCTCAGCCTCTAGCCCTTTTCAGTCACACCCGTGATTCGTCCACAATCCTGTAAATCTGGGCTGCGTACTTTTCCACCAGCTTGATTCCGATCCCCGGAATGGCGAGCAACTCTCCTGCTGATTTCGGCTCGTTCTCAGCAATCGCCAGGAGCACTCGGTCCGACATGATACGGAACGCCGGCACGCCTTGCTTCGTCGCTACGGCGCGCCGCCATGCTTTCAGTTTCGCCGCGGTGCCTGAGCCCAGCCGCGCTTCCCGATCTTCGGGTGCCACCGCCGGCGCGTGGTGGGATTTCTGTTTCGCCGCGGGTGAGGACCCCTTCTTACGGCCCTGCGTTTTACGGCGGTTCTTTGGCGCTCGCTCTACGAAGTGAGCCGCAGTCTCCCGAATCGTCAGTTCGAAGGACGTGTCTGCATCTACACGCTCCGCATCGCCCGTCACACTCGCCAGGCGATATGGAATCTGTTTCCCATCCTTCTCGAAGACCGAATCCACCAGGCGTACTAGCCCCGCGCGCGCCATGGAACCCAGCAGTTCCTCGAACCCGTCGCGGTCCATGCCGTTCTTTCCACACAATTCCGCGTGCAGCTTTCCCACCGACTTGCGATTCATGCGCAGCGCATTCAGGACATCGCGCGCCAGAGTCTGCTCCTCGCCAGTGGCAGCGCGAAACTGCTGGGCGACACAGCTTTCCGGCGCGCAGAAATCGCAGATGCCGCAGGGCTTCTGGCTGTCCGCCGTGTCGCCAAAGTGCCGCACCAGGCTCGACATCCGGCACTGATTGCTCTGCGCATAGCGGATCATGGCTTCAATCTGCGACTGTTTCTGTTCGCCCTGCGCGCTGTAGGAATCGCGCCAGTCATTCGTGCCGCGGCTCAGATTGTCCGCCGCATCGATGATCGCGCCGCTGTGCGTCCACAACTTCTCCAGGGCTTTCTCGAAGACATCTGAAGGGACCCTGCTCTGTTTTTCAATGAACTCGCGGGGTTGCGGCTCCGCCCGAAGCCGGCCATAAATCTGGTCCAGGAACTTTACGTCCGGATAATCGCGCTCAAAGAAGAAATCGTGCGTATAGCGGTCAGCATAGGAGTGCATCAGGATCGCGCGGCTCGGCTCGCCATCGCGCCCCGCGCGCCCAATCTCCTGGTAGTACGCTTCGATGCTGCCTGGCAACGCGGTATGGATGACGGATCGGATATTCGCTTTATCGATCCCCATGCCGAACGCTATCGTCGCGACGATCACTTCCAGCTTGTCGCTGAGGAATCCGTCCTGCACGCGCCGCCGCCGGTCGGCATCGAGACCTGCATGATATGCCGCAGTGGTGAAGTCCTGCGCAAGCGACGCAGCTACGCTCTCGGCCTGCTTGCGGCTAGGCGCATAGATAATCGCCGGACGGCGATGGGGATCGGACAACAAAGTCCGCGCCAGGTTGGGACGCTGAGACGGGCTGGTTTCCACTACTTCAATCGCAATGTTCGATCGCCGAAAGCCATGAATAAAGCTGGCCTGATGATCGAGACCCAGTTGATTACAGATGTCGCGCTGCACCAACGCCGTGGCTGTGGCTGTCAGAGCAATCACCGGCGCCGGTCGGAGCGTTGGCAGATAACCGCCCAGCAGCCGGTAATCGGGCCGGAAATCGTGCCCCCATTGTGAAATGCAATGCGCTTCATCGATCGCAATCAGCGCCGGTTTCCGTTTCGCCAGCATCTCCGGGAAACCGCGCACCCGCAGGCGTTCGGGCGCGATGAAGAGGAACTGCAGCTGGCCGTTCAGGTAATCGATACAAACTTGGCGGGAGGCCGCGCGATCGCGTCCGGAATGGATGCATTCCACGGCAAAGCCGCGGTCCCGCAGCGTTCGGAACTGGTCTTCCATCAGCGCGATCAGTGGACTAATCACCAGCGTTGTCCCGCCCCGCGCAAGCCCCGGAAGTTGGTAGCAAAGCGACTTCCCCGCGCCCGTGGGCATCACCAACAGCGCGTCGCGGCCGGCAATCACAGTCCGGCAAACTTCTTCCTGGTTCGCACGGAAAGCCGCGAAGCCGAACGCCCGGTGCAGCAGCGCATCCAATGACTCGTCGGGCTGCGCGGATATATTCGGTGCCGGTGCGGTCACGGGGACATTGGCTGCGGCTGCCACAGCGTGTGAGCTCGCTCGGTTGCTGCCGCCATCGCGATTGCGCGGCGCCGCCGGAATCCGACCCACCTTGCCAATCACATCCCGCACATAATCTTCGATGCCGTGCAGAAATGGTTCCAACTTCGCCTCGCCGCGCTGGATGCGCTTCAGATGGGCTTCCCACTGGCCCGTCATCGCGGGGCTCTTTACTTCCGGATGCACCACCTCAATCAGTTGGATGCCCTTGTCCGTCGCTTCCAGGTTCTTCGCGTTGCGCGCAATATATTCCCGCTTCAGCAGCACTTCAATGATGGAAGCGCGGGTGGCCGGCGTACCCAACCCGGATTCCTTCATCGCGTCGGAAAGCTCTTTTTCATCGAGCGTCTTCCCTGCCGTCTCCATCGCAGTCAGCAGCGTGGCCTCGGTGAATCGCTTCGGCGCCCGCGTCTTTTTTCGAACTGCTTCGGCATCCAGTACATCCTGGGCGTGCCCGCGTGCGAGTCCGGCAGGCAAAGCCTGTTGTTCCTCCTCTAAACTTTCTTCGCCGGCCTTGGACTTACCAGTCTTCGCGTTGCGGCTACTCGCCTTCTTCTTGCCGGTCTGGAAGTCCAGCACTTTCCAACCCACCTGCTGAATCGCCTTACCGGAAGAGTGGTAACGATCAATCAGTTCGGCATTCGTGATCGCTGTAATCACCGTCGTTACCGACCACACATGATCCTCATGCCAGCAGGTCAGCAAGCGGCGGCACACGAGGTCATAAATCTTCTGTTCATCGGGAGACAGATCCACCCTATGCGGAGAAGTTACCGTGGGGATGATCGCGTGGTGGTCGCTGACCTTCGCATCATCCACATACCTACGCCCCAGAGGCTTCTCGCCAGTGCCCGGAGCCAGATGTTCCCGATAGGGGCCCGACACCGTCTGCACAATCCGAGGCAGCGTCCCCGCCACATCCCGCGAAAGATACCGGCTGTCGGTACGCGGATAACTGATCAGCTTGTGCCGCTCATAGAGAGCCTGCGCTATGTCGAGGGTGTGCTGCGCGCTGAACCCAAAGAGCCGGTTGGCATGCCGCTGTAACTCGGTCAGATCGTACAAAAGCGGCGGCCCCATGCGCTGCGTCTCGGCCTTCACCGATTCAATGGCAGCCCTCCCGGTCTTTGCGCGCGCCGCAATCTGACCGGCTTCCAGACCATCGGCTGGAATCCGAGAGGATTTCTGTATATCCTCCACATCCCGAATCCAGGTGCCCTTATAAGCCTCAACCTCTGGCCGCGCCGCGGGTCGAAAGGTCGCAATCACTTCCAAATAATCTTCCGGCACGAAGCGCCGCACAGCCAGTTCGCGCTCCACCACCATGGCGAGCGTCGGCGTCTGCACACGACCCACGCTGAGTTCATCGCCATAGGTCAGCGTGTAGGCCCGCGAAAGATTCATGCCCACCAGCCAGTCGGCCCGGCTGCGCCCGCGTGCCGCATCCGCCAGCGGCTCGTAATCCTCGCCCGGTTTGATGGCGGCGAAGCCTTTCCGGATAGCCTCCGGCGTAAGCGAGGAGATCCACAATCGGCTAATGGGCTTCGAACACCCCGCGGCCTCGTAGATATAACGGAAAATCAGCTCGCCTTCGCGCCCCGCGTCCGTCGCGCAGATCACGCTGCCCACGCGGGGCGAAGACAGAATCTTCCGCACCACCTCAAACTGATCTTTGGTCTTTTCGTAGACCACCAGAGGCCACACTTCCGGCAGCATCGGCAGCGTCTCGCGCCGCCACAATTTCCACTGCGGATGAATCTCATGCGGCTCCGCGAGCGACGCAAGATGCCCAATGGCCCACGTAACCACGAAGCCATTGCCATGCATGTAGCCTTCGCCCCGGCTTGTTGCTCCCAACACCTTCGCGATATCACGCGCGACCGAAGGCTTCTCGGCGAGAACGGCCACCACCCCGGACTCCACTGGCGGTTTGCTCAAATAACCAGTTTAGTGTTTCGTCGACCCTGCGCGATTATTGCCGCTCGCCACAGCAAGAGCGGTGAAACACCGAACAGGAAGACAACCAGGCGTCCCAGGGAGACGGCGATGCAGGTGAGACGCCCCCCGTGATAACCACAATCGAAAAACCGAACTACACGGCGAACCCGGAATCATGCTGACGCACCGCTTCCTTCAATCGAGCACAGGACCGGGCATGTCGCCATCGCGCGCGCTTTTATTGGGAACAAGAAACGCGCTGCTTTCCGCCGATTCCGGAAGACGCCAACCTCGCGTGTGTCGGCGGACGCTGTCCGACTTCCGGATACCTATCTGGCCAACCCTCTCATCCCTTTGTACGTGTTGCCGACCATTCACCTGGCGGCCACATTCCGGTAACGGGACTTTCGGGGCGAAACTTGAAGAGAGCGGCTATTTCACCTCAACCACGACCATCGAGAACTTCTTAGAGCCGAGATTAGTGGTCGCATGGGTGACCGTTCCAGTCCAGAGCACGTCCCCGGACAAAGCTTTCAGCGCAGTAGTGGATCCATCCGCCACTCTGACACTCGCGTCGAGATCAGTCAGCAGCACCGCCACTCGCCCCGCGCCGGTATGCTCGTGCATCTTCTCCGTTGCGCCAGCTTCGCGCCAACTTCGAAACACTCGCACCTGTTCGTTCTCCAGTAACAGGACATTGTGTTTCGGGTCGATGGCGACGGGGTCCAGATCTTGACTCCGCGCTGCTGCTGTTACCGGGGCCTGTTTCTTCAGTTCGATCTCGACAAACCGCATGGGCGCGGATCCGATATTCTTGCCGGTATACGATTCACCTGCCCGAATCCAAAGCGCCTGCCCTTTCCCCCAGTGCTGGTGGCTTTTTCGCCCATCGGCGTAAATACGCTGGATATTACCTGGGTCGAGAGCAATCAGCACCCGATCCCTCTCGTCGCCAGGCATCGTACGGGTGGTGCGCGGGGCGTTCACCACCTCCACGATCCGGACAACGTGGTTATCCACCTTCGTTCCGTCCTCGAACGCGGACACGTATGAAAAGCAAACAGCGAGCGTAGCCAGTAATCGCACTTTGACGGAGGATAGCACTCTCAAGCCGACTATGGCTGTATTGTCCGCGCTCGGGCAAGGCCCGAGATACGACGCGTCAAAGGCGTCAAGAAGCTGGGTGTCAGGCTGGGCAATTGGCTAACACCGGAGCAAGTAAACGCGCGGTGGCAAGCACCAGATCCGGAGCGCCCCCGAGGTAAGCGTGACCGAGCACTGCTAGCAATTCTCCTGGCGTGCGGCCTCAGTCGGCACGAGATGGCGGAACTGACGGTCGATCACCTGCAGCAACGAGAAGACCACTGGGCAATCGTAGACCTAGTCGGGAAACGCGGCCACATTCGAACCATTCCCGTACCGGATTGGCTCTACCGACTATTAAACGACTGGACAGTAGCGGCCGGCAGACCTTGGCGGATCGCCTCAGCGTCATAACCACTCTCGGCCTTCTGTGTTATCCTGCGCTCGCATTTGGAGCGATCCATGACTAAAATTAAAACCTCAGCTGTGCTGTTGTCTTGCACTGTTTCGCTGGCGTCCTGCCTGTTGCTGGCGCAGGTCCAAAGGCCCGGGGAGTATCCGCGGGGCGAGAAGCCTTCTTCGATGATGAATTTTTTCGTGACGAGCGAACCCATCGGCGACGGCGGCAATCTCGGCGGACTGGCCGGCGCTGACGCACATTGCCAAGAGCTCGCAACGGCCGTAGGCGCAGGAAATCGCACCTGGCACGCTTACTTGAGCACGCAGGCGCGGCCCGGCCAGCCGGCAATGAACGCGCGCGACCGCATCGGCAAAGGTCCCTGGTACAACTTCAAAGGCGAAATGATCGCGCAGGATCTCGCGCTCCTGCACGGCGATACGATGGAACTGGCGCATCAGGGAAATAATCTGAATAAGCTCACCGGGTTGACGGAAAAAGGCCAGATCGTGCCGGGTTTGTATGACTATTCCGATCCACGCGACAACGACTGGAATTACGCCAAAACCACCCGGTTCTCGACTCGCCACGAAATGCTCACCGGTACTCAGACCGATGGCACCGCGTTCACCGATGGTGTCGATCACACCTGCGATAACTGGACCAGCAACAAGAGCCCGGCCCCAGGAACGTCGAACGGAAACCTGAATGCTGCCGATGGCAGGCCTAACGCCCAGATCGGTTTTCCCGACCGCAATGGCGGCGGCAGCGGTTCCTGGAACTCCGCTCACGGAACCCGTGGCTGTGCCCAGACGGATTTGCCGAAAACCCACGGCATCGGCCTGTATTACTGTTTCGCGATTAACTAGAATGGCGGAAAAACATTTGACCAAGCCACATGCTCACGTTGTCGTCTTGTGTAGTTTGCTGCTGGCCTCTGGCGTGATGCCGGCTCAACAGAACGCGCCAAATACCCAGGGTGTCACGCCGCCCCCGGGCAGCCCGACGCCGACTCCGGCTCGAATGACTTTTTTCGTCACCAGCGCCGGTCTCGGTAAAGGCGGAGACCTCGGCGGACTTGCGGGCGCCGACGCGCACTGCCAAGCGCTTGCGGCGGCTGTCGGCGCGGGCGGTCACACCTGGCACGCCTATCTCAGCACGCAGGCTCGTCCCGGACAGCCCGCCGTCAACGCGCGTGACCGTATCGGCACCGGGCCTTGGTTCAACTGGTCGTTCGCGCAACTGGGGGCGCCGCAAAACGCCATCATTTCGGCAGACCTTGCCGAACTTCACGGAGACACGCTCGTCCAGGCGCAGCGCGGCAGCAATCTCTTCAAGCAGTCCGCACGCAATGAGCATGGACAGGTCATTCACGGCATCGGCGATACGCCACCGATTCAGCACGAAATTCTCACGGGATCGAAGTGGGACGGCCGCGCTTACGTGGATAACGCCGACCATACTTGCAACAACTGGACCAGCAGCTCAACAGGTTCCGCGCAGGCCGGCCATTCGGATCGCATCGGCAATGGCTCGTCCTGGAATTCCTCGAACGCCACAAAAGGATGCGGCCAGGCAGCGCTGGAAAGCAGCGGCGGCGCGGGCCTTTTCTACTGTTTCGCAATTAACTGACATTCACGGCTGGCCCATGCGCTTTGCGGCCTCTCAGCCTAGCTCCGGATTTCACGGCCCGTTCGCAGGTCACTTTCGAAAGCCCGACGCTGACGGCAGCCCTAGAGTCAGCTCACAATTGGTTGTTGCGCGGGCCTGGAATGTACCGCTGAGCTAGGCTTCGTCAGGTGGATGGGCTCCGCGAGGGAGTCGCTTGGCCGAGGCCTCGGCTCCAGGTGGTTCACGGAACGGCTCCACCGAAATGCGTTGGTAACACACTTCCAACACGGTCAGGTATGTTGTACCGCCCGGCGCTTGGAGAACTACGCGATCGCCCGCTGCCGACTTCATCAACGCGCGCCCAAGAGGCGACACCCAACTGATGTGGTTGCGGTCGAGATCGACTTCGTCGGCGCCCACGATACTCACCACTCGCTCCGTTCCCGCGGCATTGGCATAGCGCACAGTCGCTCCGAAGAATGCCCTTGTCGCCGCCTGCCCCGCTCTCGGAGTTTCCGGGTCAACCACTTCCGCCGCCTCGATTCGCTTGGTGAGAAAGCGAATCCGTCCATCGATCTGGCGCAGCCTCCGCTTGCCATACTGATAGTCGGCGTTTTCACTGCGATCGCCGTTGCTCGCAGCCCACGCCACCACCTCCGTCACGGCCGGACGTTCCCTGGTGAGCAGAAAGCGGCGCTCATCTTTGAGGCGCTCGAGGCCGTCCGGCGTTATGTAGTTCTTGCCTGGCGCGGCGGGCTCGTCCGCTGGCGGTTTTCTAGTAAACCCTTTTCGCATTTCCGGGCCGCCAATGAACGCGGGGGAGTTGGCTTGCCTTAACTGATTGTTTCACGTCTTCTATCGCACAATTGTTTTATAGTTTGTAGAACAAGTGATTTGGACGGTTTTCCTTAGCTACCGGCGCACCAATGTACCCTGGGCTCTGGCCATCCACCAAAGCCTCACGCGGCGGGGATACGACGTCTTCCTCGACTATACCGGCATCGGGAGCGGCGATTTCGAACAAATCATCCTGAGTAACATCCGCTCGCGAGCCCATTTCCTGGTATTGCTGACGCCGTCGGCATTGGAGGGCTGCAAGGATCCGGCAGATTGGCTCCGCCGCGAAATCGAAGAAGCGCTAACACTCAAAAGAAATATCGTCCCGATCATGCTGGAAGGGTTCGACTTCAGCACGCCCGTCATCTCGGCTCAACTTACTGGATCCTTGGAGCGCCTTAAGCGCTATAACACCCTGATCGTGCCGCCGGCCTTCTTCGAGGAGGCCATGACCCGGCTCAGTGACAAGTATCTCAGTATCGCCCCCGAAGACGTGCCACATCCTCCCGCGACGGCGGCCGCAAGCCAGGCTGCGAAAGCTCAGAATGAAGCAGTGCGCACGATTCCTCCGGTTGAGCTGAATGAACTTACGGCCCAGCAGTGGTTCGAGCGTGGATTTGCCAGCAAAGATCGCAAGCAACAAATCGTTTTCTACAGCGAGGCGCTCCGGCTCAATCCGAATTATGGGGAGGCTTATCATAATCGCGGCACGGCCTATGACATGTCGGGCGACCTGGACGCCGCCATACGAGATTATGACCGTGCCATCGCTCGCATTCCGAAACCCTTGCTGCCGGTGATAAATCGGGGCGCTGCTCGCGAGGAAAAAGGCGACCGTGAAGGCGCGATTCAAGATTACACGCTGGCTATCCATCTTGACCCGACCTCAGTCCGGGCGTTCACTAACCGCGGCGCAGCGCGCCACCGGATGAAGGATTACAACCTCGCGCTGGCGGACTACAATGAGGCCATCCGTCTGAACCCGCATTACGGGGTGGCGTTCTACAACCGGTCGTTCACGCGCCACGCACTTGGAGACCGGGCCGGTGCGCAACAGGATCTCGACCAGGCAAGCCGCTTGGGCTACCCTCCTAAGGGTCTGAGTGGTTGAAGCGAGACCACGCTTTTTCTGGCTCTGCAGGCTGGTGGTTACACGATCGTGGGCGATACAGCCCGAGGTCTCGCGTAGTTAACCCCACCAGAGGTGCCACAAATTCTTGTCCGCGCCGATCACGAAGATGTCGATGCGGTTGGGACCCCAGGAAATCGCCGCCGGACCCGACGAAATCGAAGTCCCGGGCGGCGGGCCGAAATTAGTTCCGATGCCCCAGGTGCTGCCCGAATCGGTGCTAATCAATTGGCCGATTCCGCCCGACTTGTTAACCAGGAACATATCGTAACGGTCCAGCCACCAACTAGAAAGCCCGATGGTATTGAGTGAGGCCCACGGACCGCCCGGCAAAGAGAGCTTGGCCCACGGAGCCCAGGCCGAGCTGTCCCAACCGCCGCCCCACACCGCTCCGTCGGAGGCTGCCGCGAAGACATCCAGCTTGCGGGGCCCTCGGGATGCGACAGCCGGATTTCCCAGGAGTTGAAGACCGGCGGCCGGCTGACCGAGAGTCTCCCAGGCTGAAAACGTTTTGCCGTAGTCACGTGAAAAGCGATGCATCAGACCGCCGCTGCCGATGCCGAAAGCGTCGATGCGGTAGGGAGCCCATGAGGCAACGGCAGGCGGGCCATTAAACGCCGAGCCGCCGAGAGACTGCCAGGCGCCGATGATGGGAAGGGGGAATGCCTGGGCATCCGCCGAATAGAGTGTGCCGTCCGTAGCTCGGGCGAAGAGTTTGGTTCCGTCAGTATTGACGGATACAGCACCGGGCCCCGCCGTCAAGGTGCCGTGGGCATTGGCCCAAGGCAGCCACGCGCTTCCGTTCCACAACAGAACCCAGGCGGCGTTGTCGGATCCGACGGCTACAACCTCAAGGTGATTCGCGGCGCGCGAAGAGACCGCCGGAGCGAAATTCAAAGCGAGGCCGGGAGGAGGCGTTCCCCGGTTTTCCCAAGAACTCCATTTCTGGCCGGTCATGATGGGAAAGGGATTGTTGCCGCTCAAGCTGACCTTTGTCCCGGCGGGGAACTGGGCATCGATGAAAGACTTGAAGGTTTTCCATCCGCTCCCATCGGATGCATTCGTCAGGGCGTGATAAAGCTTCTCCGGATTGAGGTCCGTGATCTGGCGTCCGGCGGCGACGATTTGTTCCCAACGGAAACCGATTTGATAGCGCAGCCAATGCAGAAAGAGTAACGCGCAACCCGTGGAGTCGAAGTTGACGTCGGACTCATCGTTTTGCTGGATCCAATTGTCCCGTGAACCGTTGAGCCACACGGTAGCGGGGCTGCCGTTAGCATTGCCGGGGTACAACGCTTCTGCGAGGGCGCGGGAAAGAGCTTCGCCGCAGCTATTGCCGCAGTCCCAATCACCATCGAAGTTCGCCGAGAACACCTCCGTTTCCTCGGAGGCAACCAGCATTCGATCGAAGTCGGGACTGGCAAGATCAATGTGGATATCGCGCGCGCCGCAATCGAAATGAAGCGCCCCATGGTGAGTGCCCGGCGGGTCAACGTGAATATCGAAGTGGTCGAGTTGGATTCCGCCGAACCAAGAGGACAGAACCTCATAATCTGTGAAGACGTTTTGGGCCAGGGCGTCGCACGACGTCAGGCCTGCTGTGGGACCGATAGCCGAATCGAAAAACAACTGAAATTGATGGGAGGTTGTTCCAAGAACCTGAGGCATGGTTTTGTCCTTTCGCCTTCACGACTGAATTGGGGTGCAGTGCAACATTGATCTTAGCTTCAATCGGAAGGAACCAAGACCGACTTAACATTTGGTCGTCTTTTAAGAAAGAGTTCTTGCCGACCAGTTTCCCCTCGTTCCACCAAGGCCCAGTGGATATTGATTGCGCCTGGAAGCGCCCCCGAGAGACTGCCATCTCCTCAATGTGGCGCTGCGTCCGGAAAACGCTGGCACTTGTACGATCGTCTGCGGCGCCTCGGACTCCGACCTCAGTACGTGTTGCCGACAACCCAACCGGAACCCGCAAATCTCACCTTCGTCGAGCCAGAATGAGTAACTCGGGCATCTTTTTCGTAAGCTTCGTACACGCCTGTTGCTAAGACCTGCGCTCGACCTATCCGACAAATCGTCCAAGAATGCCTTCCACTTCCACCCTTAGCTGGGGTCTCCGGGATGGACCTGCGTTTGCTTTACGTTCAGTATCTCGCGCATGACGATCATCAAAACTTCAACTTCTCATTTCGCCTGCGCTAGCCCCGCAACAACTGCGGCAACTTTATCGAGTATCTGGTTCCAGCCCTCTACTTCACCGCTATTTTTTGCGCTCTCCATGGTTTCATTTCCAATGAAGGTGAGTTTCGTCTGGCCGTTTCCAAAATCCTCAAAGGTAATCACATCGCGCGCACCGTCTATGGCCTCATGTTCTATTCCATATTGCGCAGGCTCAACCTTGTTTCCCTTCGGGTCGGAAAAGTACATGGAGGAAACGATCTTCTCGTGCAGAACAATCTCGTGGTATTCACCAGCATTCCAGAACTCCTTGCCATCCGGCGCTCTCATGCAGCAGAGAAATTTTCCTCCCACGCGAAAATCCATCTCGCAAAAAGGCGCAGTAAAACCCTTCGGCCCCCACCACTGCATCACATAATTCGGGTCTGTCCACGCCTTCCAAACCAATTCGCGTGGGGCATCAAAAACTCTTGTGATAACCATCCGCTCTGTCTCGTTAACCGTGTTTTTTGTCATCTCTGACCTCCGTTTTTTTCATTTGATTCACAACTACATCCAGCTTGTCGAAACTCTCTTCCCAGAATCGGCGATAATAAGCCGCCCAGTCGCTGACTGTCTTTATCGCCTCTGGCCTAAGCGTGCACACACTCTCTCGTCCACGCTTCGTCTTGATCACAATCCGCGCCCGCACCAGGTAGGCAATATGTTTTGAAATCATCTGCTGCGAGAGTGCAAACGGCTCCGTCAATCCATGTACAGAGGCAGGACCATGTGAGAGTCGTTCGATCATCCCCCGCCGGGTTGGATCAGACAAAGCAGCAAATGTTGTACCCAGTTGATCCACAACCGTATGGTAGTGGATTGTCCTATCAATGTCAAGTGTGAATTGTGCGATTACTGATTTCTGTTCCCTTATCTCTGAACCCTGGCACCTGTGCTAATTTATACTTCCCCATGAGCGGTGCCATCGCAGCTGGGTGCATGTGGCACCACCTCGGACTCCGACCTCAATACGCGTTCCCAACGACTCGACGGAGCGTGCGATTGACATTCGTCGGGATGGTGCTTAGGGCCACTCGACGATAAGGAGCCACGTCCAAACCTGGCCATCCAACGCCGTCGTGGATGGTTCGAAGGACGCGCCGTAATGCTTTCCTCGTTCACTCTTTGATCGGCTAGAATGTGTTGAATCCATTCAGATGCCATTCCAGGCAGGCGACAAACTCGGCCCGTACGAAATTGTCGCACGCATCGGTGCTGGCGGCATGGGCGAGGTCTACAAGGCGCACGACACGAGGCTGGACCGCACCGTCGCTATCAAGACTGCCCACGAAAAATTCAACGAACGTTTTGCGGGCGAGGCGCGGGCGGTCGCGGCCTTGAATCATCCCAACATCTGTACGCTTTACGATGTCGGTCCGGACTACCTGGTGATGGAGTTCGTAGAAGGCGCTCCGGTGGCTCCGGTGGATTCCCCGCGCAAGTTGCTCGACATCGCGGTGCAGTTAGCCGATGGTCTCGCCGCTGCGCACGCCGCCGGGATTGTCCATCGTGATCTGAAGCCCGACAACATTCTGATCACTCGCGACGGGCGCGTCAAGATTCTCGATTTCGGCCTGGCGAAGGCGGCGCATGAGGGGAACGCTGCCGGTGAAGTGACGCGCACGGTCACCGCCGGCCTTACCGATCCCGGCACGACTATCGGCACGATTGCATACATGAGCCCAGAGCAGGCTCGCGGGAACACCGATCTCGGGCCGCAGTCCGATCAGTTCTCGCTCGGTCTGGTGCTGTACGAACTGGCGGCCGGCAAGCGCGCCTTCGAACGCGGTAGCGCGGTCGAGATCATGACCGCCATCATCCGCGAAGACGCCGAGCCGCTGCCTGCGGGCGTGCCGGCTGCGCTTCGATGGACGGTCGAACGGCTGCTGTCCAAAGAGCCGGCTGAACGCTACGATTCCACCCGGGATCTCTATCGCGAGTTGAAGCACGCCCGAGAGAATTGGTCGCAGGGCAGCGTGAGTGGTCCAGTGGCGGCGCCCGTGGGTGGCCGGCCGCGATGGCGCGCGTGGGGAATCGCAGCCCTCGGGGCGCTGGCGCTAGTCGCAATAGGCGCGGAGGGCGGGCGGCTTCTCTTTCACGCCCCTGAGCCGGCGTTCCAGCGGCTGACTTTTCGACGCGGAATTGTCACCAGTGCGCGGTTCGCTCCGGACGGGCGTACGGTTGTGTACGCGGCCGCGTGGAACGGGCAACCCGTCGAACTGTTTTCGCTGCAGCTCGGCCGTCCGGAAAGCCGTCCTCTGGGATTTCAGTCCACCGGTCTGCTGGGGATTTCGAGAAGCGGGGAGATGGCCGTATCGGTCGGCAACCATTTTCAGGGCGCCATGATCACGACAGGGACGCTTGCCCGGGCACCTTTAAATGGCGGCGCGCCAAGGGAATTGCGTGAGCAGATCGCATACGCCGATTGGACGCCGAATGGTGAGCAGATGGCGGTGACCACAGCTGACGCGCCTCGCCGCCTGGAGTATCCAGTGGGCAAGGTTCTGTTCACATCGTCCGGCACCGGTTGGCCGGGCGACGTCCGCATTTCTCCGAGGGGCGATCAAATCGCGTTTGTGGACCACAACTATTTCGGCGGGGATGCCACTGTGGCGCTGCTCGACCTGAAAGGCAATAAGAGAACGTTATCCCGGAAGTTCGGTTTGATTGACACACTTGCCTGGTCGCCCGATGGCCGCGAGATTTGGTTTAGCGGAGTCGCACCTGGCGAGGCGGAAGCCTCGATTCATGCGATCACCTTAGCCGGCAAAGAGCGCTCGATCCTCCGGATCCCAGGGGCGCTATCCCTGTGCGACATCAGCTGGGAGGGAAAGGTTCTGCTCACCCGCACCGACGACCGGATGTCCGTGGAGTTCGTTGGGCCAGACGATGAGGCTGCCCGCGATCTGTCCTGGCTGGACTGGACTATTGTCAACGATATCTCTAACGATGGGCAGACTCTGGCGTTCTCAGAATCGGGTTCGGGCATCGCCCCGGACGAAGACGCCATATACGTCCGGAAAACCGACGGTTCCCCAGCGGTTAGAATTCAGCTTGCCCCGCATTGGGGGCCGAGAGCGCTCTCGCCGAATGGAAGCTGGCTGCTGGCGGTTCAGGAGCAAGACGTAAATGAGTCGGGTTTCATGCTGCTGCCGATCCGGGCCGGCACGCCGGTGCGGGTGGAGACAGGACTACAGCAAATCACCTCAGCGGCATGGTTCCGGGACGGCAAGCGGGTTGTGTTCGGAGCCAACCAGAAGGGGCATAAGCCTCGAACATATGTGCAGCAGATCGACGGTGGTTCGCCCCGCCCGGTAACGCCGGAGGGAGAACTGTTGGCGGCGTTCAGCCCCGATAGCGAGGAAGTATTGGCGAGGGGGCCGAACGGATTCTCACTGTACCCCGTTTCCGGCGGCGCTCCTCGCTCTTTGCCCTCCATCGAATCGCAAGACATTGTCGCAAACTTTGCCTCGGGGGGAAAAGCCATTTACCTACAAACCCGATCGGACCGAAGCCGGATTGTCCGCCTGGACCTGGCCAGCGGGCGGAGGGAAATCTGGCGGGAGATCCATCCGTCGGACCGGTCGGCAATGCGCATGTTACGTGACATACGAATGACGCCCGACGGCAAATCAATCGCGTTCGTTACCCACCGAACGATCTCGGAACTTTACCTGGTGGAGGGCTTGAAGTAAAGGGCTGGGCCACCTTAGGGCTGCGGCGGCCAGAGATGGTCCATGCGCTCGTACACCGATGAACCATCCGTGTTGCGGTCCGCATGGCCGGATGTCGGAGCAAACGTGTTTCCGGGAGATGCAGTCCACACGAGCGTCGGTCAGTTGAAGCTCCGGCCGGAATACGCGCTCCTCGGAGAAAGCCTAACGTTTGAGGGCCCGATAGGGCGGATCGGAAGCGATAAACGCGCTTGCAACCGGCCATGACACAGCGATTCGAACCGTTTTCGGCCAATCTAACGGTGGTGCGCCAAGATCGATCTGCCCACCGAAGTGATGGTGCACATAGGCTGCACACACACGTCGCGACTGATCACATTCCAAGCGCTAAACAGGACACCGCGGCAGTGTTGTTCAGATGAACTTGGGCCAGGATGATATCTAACGCCAGATACTGAATAAGACGGCAAGGGTGCATGTCGGCGTAGAATAGGAGTTTTGGCACTTGAGGCGGACCCCATGACGGCGGCGGAACGCGACCGTCGAACGCGGGTTTACGAAGAAGCGCTTGCTTCTATTCGGCTTGAAGGGTTTGAGCTCGACGAGCAAATAAGAATGGCGGGGACGACGGGGTTCGAACCCGCGACCTCCGACGTGACAGGCCGGCGTTCTAACCAACTGAACTACGTCCCCGAGGGCGTGGAAACACGTCGGTAATCACATATTAACACATCGACTAAACTACAATTCGAAGAGCGAAGCTTGCTTGCGCAGCACCACTGGAGCGGCCCATTCGCGCCACTCGCCGAGCAGGGGAAAATACAGACCGAGGCGAATGGGGCGGTCATCGCGCTGCACCATCAAGCGCGCGTAGCGCTCCAATTGTTCCCGGTAACGTTCCTTCTCTTTATCGAGAAAAGCTTCCAGGTCTCCGCCCTGATGCGCGCTGGTTTTGTAGTCGATGATCCAGCGCACGCCGGACTCGTCCACGAAGGTGCGATCGATCACAATCTCGTACAGATTACCGCCGGTCAGGCCGGTGATTTGCGACTCGGTTTCCGCTTCAGCGTGAGCGCCCAGAATCCATCGCCCTTTTGGATCGCGGAGCGTTTTCAGCAGCGCCGTTTCGACTTCGTGAGCGGCCTCGGCCAGGTCTGAGGGAGCAACACCGAGATTGGCAAGAACGGCCTGGAACGCAGGACGGTGAGCTCGCACGCGGTTCTCATCCCAGGCATTCAATCCTTCGCGCGCGATCCTTTGCAGGAAGCCGTGCAGGGCGGTGCCGGCGTAGCGCAAACGATCGCCTACCCATTCGAAGGTGATGGGCGTGGGCGCGGCGGACTCGATGGCATTACGATTCCAGGTGACAGATGCCGGGGGGCTGGGAACTGTCCAGGCGATGCCAGTGCGGCGGATGGTTTTGGCCATCCTGACCGCGGAACTGCGCGGCGTGGCTGATAGATTGGCAAACGTAGCCGAGACGGTAGGCCAGAGCAGGCGCAGGAAGGACCCGGTGGCGGGCTCGGCGACGGAGCCGTCTTCTTTCCGCTTCACCACACCCAGCAAATCGATGCGCCGGCGCGCGCGGGTGGCCGCAACGTAAAGCAACCGAGCGGTCTCGTGCTCGCCCTTGCGGCGATCGATGCGGGCGAGATATTTGTAAATAGGATCGACGGCCAGTCCAGCCTGCGAAACCGGCGCCAGCAACAACTCGCCACGCTGCTCCAGCCACAGCACCAGGCGCTGCTCTTCCTGACCGAGTGGGAGCATCGAGGCCGGGGAGAATTACGCAATCGAACTCCAGGCCTTTGGCTTTATGGATGGTCATGAGCTGCAGACGGTCGCCAGCCTGGGCGTCGGGCTGAGCGAAAAGCGAATTGACTTGCTCGCGGAACCAACTGAAATCGGAGAGGTCGGCGCCTTGCTGCAGGCCGTCCAGCAGATCGAAATACGCGGCGGCGTCTTCGAGAGCGGTTTCATCTTCCACGCAGGCGGGCCCACCGAGGCGGAGCCAGACAGATTCGACAAAATCGCGCACGGGCAGCCGGCCGCGGCCGGCGATGGCCTGCTCAAACACCGGTAGAATGCGCTGGATTCTACGAGCGCCGTCGTCACTGATCCGCGGGGCCGGGCGATGCAGCAAGTCCCATATGGCGGCGTGATGGTCGGCTGCGGCCAAGGAATGCAAATCTTCGAGCGTTAGCCCGCACCAGGGCGCGCGCAAGATTGCGAGCCAGGAGACGCGATCAGCAGGATGCAAGAGCGCGAGCGTCAGGGCCATCAGATCTTCGATGACGGGCCGTTGGCCGAGCTGATCGATTTCGATAGCTTGAAAAGCAATGTTATGCCGCTTGAGGAGCTGGACGATGGCGGGAAGATGCGTACGGGCGCGAACCAGGATGGCGACCTTTGCGTCACCGGCGTCCCGCACCAGCTCGAGCACCCGCGCGGCTTCGTCATTTTCGTCGAGGAAGGCGTGGACATCGATAGCGGCGTCGTTTCGAGTAGTTCCGGCAACGCTGGCGGAGTAGGCTACGGCCCCCGCCTCGATGTCGTCCACAGGTGGAAGAATCGCGGCGAAGGTTTGATTCGTCCATTCGACGAGGGCCTCCGCGGATCGAAAGTTGACGTTAAGCGACAGCGGCTCCAGCCGGATGGATCCGATGCCGTCCTGGCGGGCTTTCAGAAACAGGCTGACATCGGCCTGCCGGAAACGGTAGATGGACTGCATCGGATCGCCGACCAGGAACAGAGTGCGGCCATCGGCGGGTTCCCATCCGGCGGTCAGCTTTTCGAGCAGCTCGAATTGGGTGAAGGAGGTGTCTTGAAATTCGTCCACCAGGATGTGCTGGATGCGATAGCCGATGGCGAGCGCGAGGTCGGTGGGCGACTCAAGCCGGCCGAGAGCTTCGGAAGCGCGGATGGACAGCTCGGCGAAATCGACGCGCCCGCGATCACGGAAGACCAATTGGAGCTCGCCGACGGCGAGTGTCAGGACCGAGACCGCGGCCTCCATGGCCTGCCACTGGGACTCAGTGAACTGAGGCGGAGGCAGCCTGCGAAATCGCTTCCATGCCTCCAGGAGCTGGTCATCGGTTTGGAATTGGGCGAGCAACTGTTCGACGCGAGGCTTTAGCGGATGGTTGGGCGGAAAACCGATGGAGGCGCTGACCCGCTTTCGCCAATCGCCGCTGGTGGTTAACAACAGGTCGGCAATCGTATTCCAGAGCGGAAGATCAGCGAGGCTCGCTTCGGGAAACCGCTCCATTTCGCGCAGCGCGACGATCTCGCGGGCGACATCCGGGGGGAAGCCGGCGCGGAGGGTTCGCAGCTCGTTCAGGATCAGCCTTTGCAGCGATTGTTCGAGTTCAGCGCGGACGCGGGTGAAATCCGGATTGGCTCCGGTATGGCGAAGCCATTGATCGCGGCGCTCCAGCATGTGCGCGATGAGACGTTCAGCGGCCGCGAAATCGTTATCCAAATGGAGAAGCAGGAAGGCGACGGCCGGATGGTCCTGCTGGATGTGGCGGAGCGTATTGCGAGCCGCCTCACGATACAGATCGTCCGCTTTTTCGGAAATCTCCGGCATGGCGCCGAAGCGGGCGAGCCACGGCATCCGGCGGGTTATGGAAGCGCACAAGGCGTCGATGGTCTCGATGCGCATTTGCGCGGGATTCCGGAGCAGGCTCCAATTCTGACGCCGATCGTGTTCGAGCACCCGACGGGCGATATCGAAGGTCACAAGCTCATGGGGAGCCTGAGGCGGGATGCCAGTTTCGGCGCTGCGCAAAGCTTCGAGGACGCGCCAGCGCATTTCGCCGGCGGCCTTGCGCGTGAAGGTGATGGCAATAACGGCGTCCGGCCTATCCACGGTTTCGAGCAGCTTCAGGTAGCGCTGGATCAACAGCTCCGTTTTTCCAGAACCGGCCGGGGCCTGCACAATGAACGATACCGAGGGATCGAGCGCACGGCGGCGCGCGGCACTATCGGATGTCATTTTCGGATTCCCGGATCCGGCACAGAGCGGTGAGCTCGCAGTAGTCGCAAGCGCCTTCTTTCGGATCGACGATGGCCACGCCGCCGCGATAATCGGTGGCCAGCCGCTCTAGAATCCGCCTCCAGGCCGTGACTTGCTCCGCGAAGGAGACGGGCTGGGCCGACATTTTCTTGATTCCGGGGAGGATCGCCTCGTTCTCGGTGATTCCGCGGAATGCGAGCTCGCCGGTTTTTATTAAAGCGAATGCCGCGCCGCTGATCGGCCGCTCGCTGGTGGCGCAGTAGAGCGGAAGCTGCGGCTCATCGGGACGATCGGAGTCCCAGCCGGTCGATTTCACCTGGCCGGTTTTGTAGTCGAGTATGATTTCGCCGCCCGAATTCAAGGCGTCGATGCGATCGACACGAGTGCGGACCTGGAGCCCTCCGACGGTGACCAATCGCTCTTCTTCCGGCTTCAGAACGGTGAATGGGGCGCGGGACCGTTCCAGTTCGAGCCATCCGGCCAGCAGGCTTTCCAAGCGGCGCTGCTCCAACTTTTCGTCCGATGCCGATGTTAAGGTGGTTGAGCGCGGCAACGACGTTGCGGGAGATCACATCGGCCAGTTCATCCGGCGGCAACTCCGCCAGGCGGGCATGCGACCCCAGCTCGGACCAAATAAATTCGAGAGCTTTGTGCACGGTGCTTCCGCGATCTTTGTAATTCAGCCCGAGATCGGTTTCTTCGAGCGGGCGCGCACCCAGGCGATGCTTGGCGAAGGCCCGAAACGGGCAGGCCGCCATATCCTTAAAGAGCGAAGCTCCACCGGGCTGCATGGCGTCGGTGGCGAGGACCGGTGCATTTTCATCGGTAAGCTGCTCGATTGCGGCCGAGGCGCGCATGCGCGAAATCCACTCACTGGACTCGATCGGCGCGGTCCATCGATTGCCAAGAGCCGGCGGCGAGCAGAGGGCTGGGCGCGAGCGCACGATCGCCTTCCGTCTCGGGGTAGCTGAGCACGATGTCGGGCGCGCTGGCGAGCAAACGTTCCATCAATTTGCCGCCGAATGCGAGCTCGCGGTCAGACGATGAGTGGGGCAGCCCGTATTCATGCTGCATCGAAATGGGAATAAACGGATTCGGACTGGGGGCGGCGGGCAGCGCTTCATCGTGCAGGCCCATGATCCAAAGATGATCGAAGCGCAGGCCGGAGGCTTCGAGCAGCCCCATGATCTGGACGGGCGCGCCATCATTTTCCACTTGGAAGGGCGTGGCGCGGGCGATATCCTTCAGACGAGCGAGTGCCTGCCGAGAAACTTAGCGACTGCGCTGTCACATCCAGCGCGGCGAAACTGGAGAGCAAACCGAGCCAGGCATCGAGGACCTGATGTTCATTACTCGCGAGGACGCGCTGCCCCGGCCAGCCGAGTGAATCGAGGAGCTTCGAAAAATCGCGGCTCCATGCGCTGGGCGGCTGCGCGGCGGGAAGCTTCCCGATGTTTTTCTCAAAGCGTTGGAGCGCTCGCTGCAGGATTGGGCAGTTCCCGGCGGCATCGCGGAGAGAAGCTGCCGTTACGTCCCAGACGCCCTTCCTTCGAAGTCGGGCGTCCAGCAGCGAACGTTTGGTCCACTCGGTTTCTCCACCTTCGAAGAACGGCGAGCGCAGTAGCATTCCAGCGCGTGGAAGTATCACGGGCGCCAAGCGCCAATTCCAGCGCGAGTAGCGCGGCGTGCACCAGAGGATACTCATCCAAGGGCGGCCCGAGCGACAGGTGAAACGACGCTGCCGGGAGTCCGGCTCGCCGCCGGGGTGAAGTGTTTCGCGAAAGATTCGCTCGGCTTTCGAGCGAAGACTGCTCAAGTTTGGAACGATGACGCCAATCTGAGTCGAGGGATTCGTCTCGAGTTTAAGCCGAGCCCACGAGGCGGCCGCGTGAATCTCTTCGGTGGCACTTGGAAGCTTGAAGCGCTGGGTACTTTCGGGTATGAAACCGGCCATCACGAGCGGGCGCCAATCGCCGGTAATCTCGAAGAACTCGGACTGTTGAGGCGTCAAGTCATCGAAGCCGGCACGATAAAGCGCAGGCCATGGCGGGATTTGTCCGGACCTGACGCGATCGGCGACGAGGTCGCTGAGCCGCGCTCGTTCGACCCAGTTATTCGTCTGGCAGCGTTTCGCGAAGGCGCGCGACCAGGCGGCGAAAGCCGACCAATCCTCACTGGCTTCAAATCGTCCGTCGATGGGGAGGCGATAGGCCAGCACTAATTGCCAGGCTTCGATGGCCTCCGAAGCGGTCTCAGGAATTCGGAGCAGCGAGTCTCCTTCGGGAGAATCGCGAATGACCAGCTCCCAAACGAATTGCTCCTGGGTTGGATCCAGCAGAACGGGCGAGCCTGGCTGCGCGCCGGCCAAAACCGAATCGCGCCAGGCGCGGCCGAGAAAAGCATCGAACGGAAGAATATCCGGCGTTTTCCAGACCGAGCGTGCCAGAGCTTTCTGACGGAAGTGGAACTGCTGGCGAAGCACGCGCGCGAGGCGACGGCTGGCGGTAACAACGGTGGCTCCGGCTTCGATGGCGCGGAAACAGTCCTCGTGCATGTGCTTTCATAATATTTGACCAAGCGGATCACGGTAGCAATCGACGGGCCGGCGGGCGCCGGGAAAAGCACGCTAGCGCGCCGGATCGCGTCGAAACTCGGCTACACCTACATCGACACCGGAGCAATGTATCGGGCCGTGGCGCTGTGGGCGCTGCGCACGAAAGTCGCGGTGTCGGACATGCATCGGCTGGAACAACTCGCCAAGGAGGCGCGCATCGAATTCCACGCCGGAACGAACGCGGTGCTGCTAAACGGGGAAGACGTCAGCGACGCAATTCGCGCACCGGAGATTGCAGGAGCTGCCTCGGAGATCTCGCGGGTCCCGGCGGTGCGGCGCGAGCTGGTCCACAAACAGCGCGTCATGGGCGAGCAGGAATCGGTGGTGATGGAGGGGCGCGACATCGGCACGGTGGTGTTCCCCGATGCGACCGTGAAGATTTTTCTGGATGCGCAGCCGCAGGAGCGCACAGAGCGCCGGGCCAGGGAGGCGGCACTGCCGGCCGATGTGGTGGCGCAACAGATCCAGGAACGCGACCGGAGGGATCGGACGCGCAATGAGTCGCCTCTGGTGCAGGCCCCGGATGCGGTTTACGTGGATACGACCGGCCTTTCCATCGACGAAGTGGAAGCGGCGTTGCTGAAGCTGATCCGCGACCGGACGTCGAATGGGAAGGAAAGAACAAACTGAGATGAATGATCTTCTGGTGATGAAATTCGGCGGCACCAGCATGGGCACGGCGGAGCGCATCAAGGTGGCGGCCGGAATCTGCACGGAGCAAAAGGGGCAGCGCCCGGTGGTCGCGGTGGTGTCGGCGATGTCGGGCGTAACGGATCTGCTGTTGAACACGCTACGACATGCCGAAGGCGGCGATGAACCGGGAATCGCTGCCAATCTGGAGCGGCTGACGGCGAGGCACCTGGAAGCTTGTCAGGAATTGCTGGAGGGCGACCGCTGCGATTCCACGATGGCCGGCATTCAGGGGTTGATCGGCGATTTCGAACGCATCGCCAACGGCGTGCGGATGCTGGGGGAGCGGCCGCCGCGATCAGTGGATGAAGCGATCGCGATCGGCGAACGGCTATCGGCACTGATGATTTCGCAATATCTGGAAGCCACCGGAGTGCCGGCAGAAGCGATCAACGGAGCGAGCGTGATCGTCACCGACGCGGTGTTCGGCAACGCTACGCCGATTATGCCCGAGACACGCAAGAAGGCGGACCAGATCATACGGCCGCTGCTGGAGCGCGGAACTATTGCGGTGGTCACGGGATTTAACGGAGCGACGCTGGATGGGCGTCCGACCACGCTGGGCCGCGGTGGATCGGATTTCTCGGCGTCCATTCTGGCGGCGGCACTGGATGCAACGGAACTCTGGATCTGGACCGACGTGGATGGCATTATGAGCGCCGATCCACGTTCGGTGGCCGATGCCCGCGTGCTGGATTCGCTTACCTACAGCGAAGCCGCGGAACTGGCCTACAATGGCGCGAAAGTTCTGCATCCACGCACGCTGGCGCCGCTGATCGAGCGTCAGATTCCGGTGTGGAGCAAGAACAGTTTTAATCTGAAGCATCCGGGCACGCGCATCGTATCCGTGGTGGAAGCGCCGCCAGGACCGCGAGCGGTGACGTCGATGGCCAACGTCGCGCTGATCTCGCTGGAGCCGGCCAATGCAGCTCTCAGCGGTACACGGCTAATGGCGCGGGCACTGGAGGCTCTGGCGGATGCCAACGCGGAGGTGCTGGCGCTGACCAGTTCCAGCTATCGGCAGAGTTTCTGTTTCCTGGTGCGCAAGGAGGAGCTGCCGGCCGCCATGAAATCGCTGGAAGCGGACCTGGCGCTGGAACTGACGCATGGCTACTTGAAACCAATCGCGGTGGACGAGAACGTCGGCTTACTGGCGGTGGTGGGCGAAGGGATGCGAGGAACGCCTGGGTTGGCGGGGCGTCTTTTCCAGGCCATTTCGCGGGAAGACGTCAATATAATTGCCATCGCGCAGGGGTCGAGCGAGTTGACGATCAGCGTGGTGGTGCGACGCGACGGCCTGGAGCGGGCCATTCGAGCGGTCCACCCGGAGTGCCGGTAGTACCGGGAGCCCGCATGCATCCGCGGCTCGCTTTGTTTCCGCGAGGGCGGCGTATGTCACACTAAAGTCGTGCCTGAGTACTGCACGTGCGGCGCGCAATTGCCGCCGGACGCCCGTTTCTGCCACAAGTGCGGGAAGCCGCAATACGACTACCCGGGGCTTGAGGAAGAGACGGTGGAGGCTGTTGCGCCGCCGGTGGCTGCTGTTCCCGTGGCCGCTGCCGTCCCGCCCGCGGTCGAGATCAGCTTTCACAACCGGCTGGCCGTGCGCATAGGATTTTTAGCCGCTCTGATGGCCGTGCTGCCTTTCATGCTTCTGCTTCCGGTTCCCTTCCTGCCGTCGCTGGTGGCATTTCTCACCGGATTCCTGGCGGTCTTTATATACTCGCGGCTCACCGGGCAAGCACTCAGCATCCGCAGCGGGGCGCGGATGGGCTGGATCACGGGCGTGTTTTCATTCACATTCGCGACCGCGTTTTTCACCATTACAATGGTGGCTATTTCCAGCCAGGGCAAGATCGCCGATTTCTTCCGCGAGCATCAGGACCAGCTGCATTTGAAAAGCGATCAGCTTAGCGCCATGACGAAACTGCTGGACGATCCGGCCGGCCTGGTGGGCTTGATCGTGGTCACGCTATTGATGCTGTTCATTCTTCTGACGGCACTACCAATGCTGGGTGGGGCGCTGGGCGCGAAAGTCCTCGAGAAGGAATGAAGCGGATTTGTCCGCTGGCCAAAGTTGGCGCCGTGATGCTGGCCGCGGCGGTATGTTCGAACGCGCTCACGCCCGAACAACGGCGGCTCAACATCGATTCCTTCGAGTACGTTTGGAAGACTGTGCGCGACAAGCATTGGCAGAGCAAACCAGGGGGCCTGGACTGGCAGGCGGTCCACGATGAGCTGCGCCCGGGCATAGACAAGGCCGACAGCATGGACGCGGCGCGGGCGGTCATGAATGACATGCTGGGGCGACTGCATCAGACCCATTTCGGCATCATTCCATCGGACCTTTACTCCGATCTCGACGGCGGGCACAGCAGCAAAGGAGGCGAAAGCACCACCGGCCTGGATGTTCGTGTGGTGGGTAAGCAGGCGTTGGTGACATCAGTGGAGGCGGGTTCGCCGGCAGCCGGGGCTGGAGTGCGGCCGGGCTGGCAGATTTTGAAGATCGGCGACGTGGATCTCGATTTAGTGATTGAGAAGCTGGACGAGAGCTACGCGAAATCGACGCTGCGCGAACTGGTTTCGCGGCGTACAATTCTGAGCCGCTTGGCGGGCGAGACCGGAAAGACGGTGGAAGTGGAGTTTCTGGATGGGCGCGACCAGCGCGTCACGAAGACGCTACGGCAGGACAAGCCCAAAGGGACGCTGGCGCAGTTTGGCTATCTTTACCCTACGCATGTGTGGTTCGAGTCGTCGAAGGTGGGCGGCGGCAATATCGGCTACGTGAGTTTCAACATATTCCTCGATCCGGCGCGGCTGATGAATCGTTTCGCGGACGCTGTGCAGGGATGCAGCAAGTGCGACGGCTTTGTGATCGATCTGCGCGGAAATCCGGGCGGGATTGGTGTCATGGCGATGGGCATGGCGGGGTGGTTCATCGATAAGCCGGACCAGTTGCTGGGTACGCTGTATATGCGGGAGACTACGCTGAAGTTCGTCGTGAACCCGCGGGCGAACACTTTTGCCGGGCCGGTTGCGATTCTGGTGGATGGCGCATCGGCTTCAACGTCGGAGATTCTGGCGGCGGGGATGAAAGACTTGGGCCGGGCGCGAATCTTCGGGACACGGACGGCCGCGGCGGCTCTGCCTTCACTTTTTGAGCTGCTGCCTAACGGCGACGGTTTTCAGTACGCGATCGCCAATTATGTTTCAGAAGGCGGCAAGCCGCTGGAAGGGCTGGGGGTAACGCCAGACGTAGAGGCGCCGGTTACGCGCAAAGCGCTGCTGGAGGGGAAGGACCCCGCGCTGGATGCGGCTGTCGCGTGGATCAAAGGGCGATAGGGCGCTGTCTTCGAAAATGATTTAGGCCCGGCCAGCGGCCGGAATCTTTACCGTAAACGTGCTGCCTTGACTAGGCCGACTCCGAACTTCAAGCAGCCCCTGATGTTCGTCCACGACCCAACGGGCAATAGAGAGACCCAGGCCGGCGCCGCCCAAACCCCTGGATCGCGCCTTGTCCGCACGCCAAAAACGATCGAAGATATGAGGCTGATCGGACTCGGAGATCCCAATTCCAGAGTCCGTCACCCGGATGGCGGCATGGGCCTCCAACGATTCCAAGTCCACTTGGACTTGTCCGCCTTCCGGCGTGTACTTAATGGCGTTATCGATCAAAATGAAGAACAGGCGGCGCAAGGCTTCGCCGTCGCCGCAAACTACGACCGGCGCCGAACTCAAATGCGTGGTCAAGTGGATGCGCTTCTCGGCGGCCAAGTTGCGCGCTTGTTCAATGGCTTCTCGAAGGCTGCTGGAGACATCGGTCAATTCGCGCTGTAGTCCAGCCTCGCCGGCGTCAGCCCGGGCGAGCAGAAGCAGACTATCAATCAGCCGGGTGGTTCTTTCGGCCTCCGCAAGAATTTGCGACATATCCTCGTGATATTCGATATTGGAACGTCCGCTTCGAACCGCCAACTCCGCCGTGGTGCGAATCAACGAAACCGGAGCCCGCAATTCATGGGAAGCGTCAGCAGTAAGCTGCGACATTCTCTGAACGGAGGCATCCAGCCGCGTTAGCATCCGATTGAGAGTTTCCGACAGGCGCTGCAATTCGTCGTAGGTATCGGGCACTTCCAGCCGCTCGGACAGATTGCTGATGCTGATGGATTCGGCAGCAGCCGTGATCCGATCCACGGGCTGCAATGCGCGCCGGCTGATCAAGTAACCACCCAACGCGGCCGCTACAAGGAAGATCGGCACGGAAAGCCACAGAATCAGGCGAAACCGCTCCAGCGCGTCGTAAAATTCCTGGAGCGGCGCAGCCACCTGAACGGTGTAGGGATGATCGTTCACGACGACGCGGCTGGTGGCAAAACGAACCGGGGTACTCAGGACGCTCAGGTTCTCGTAGATCGTTTCTGTTCCGAGTTGGCTGGGAGGACGGATGGGAACCTGGCTATTTTCGAGGACCGCGGAACGATACAGCCATTGGCCCTTTTCATCGCAGACCTGAAATAGATCACCGCCCGGCCCAAGCACTGAATGTTCGCTGAATTCGTCACGGATCTCGGCGGGCGAGAGCGAGGCGATCTGAAGCTGCATGAATTTTTCGACGCCACGAATCCGGTCTTCCAATTCCTTGTCGATGGATTGGAAAGCGCTGGCGCGCATGGCAAACCAACTTCCGATGCCGAACATTCCTAAACCGAGCGCTAGCATGACCAGATACCAGGCGGTAAGGCGGACGCGAATGGAAGCGAACCTGGTCACTCCGCCGTCTCCCGCATGGCGTAGCCGAAACCCCGCACAGTCTGAAGGAGGCGACTGGCACCTCCACTCTCAAGCTTGCTGCGCAGCTGGAAGATGAATACATCGAGAGTATTTCGCTCGACATCGCGATCGATTCCCCAAACCGCTTCGATGAGATCCTCACGAGACACAACACGCCCGGCCCGCCGCATGAGCCGTTCCAGCAGAACGAATTCCGTGGGAGTCAAAACCAAAGGCCTTCTCCGGCGATGGACCTGGTGGCTTTCTGTGTTCAAGGTAAGATCCGCGACTTGCAGAAGGCCCTTGGAATCAGTGTCTATGCGACGAGCAATAACGCGCAATCTGGCCGCGAGCACTTCGAAAGAGAATGGCTTGGTGAGATAGTCATCGGCGCCTACATCCAGGCCTCGCACGATATCGGGCACAGAATCGCGGGCAGTCAACATCAGGATGGGAACCCGAATCCCGGCAGCGCGGAGACGCCGGGCGACATATACGCCATCCACCCCTGGCAGCATGATATCCAGCAAGACCGTATCAAATGGCAAGTTGGCCGCTTTGTCGAGCGCCTTGATACCGTCCAGCGCGACTTCAACCGTATGGCCCAAACCGACCAGGCCACGGCGGAGCAGTTCGGCCATTTTGACATCGTCTTCAACCACTAAGATCCGCATGACCGCACTTGTTTATCAGATTGACATAACCGCACTAGGATCGCGTTAGATCGAATTATGACAACCTTAGCGCGATTCCGAGCCGCGGGCAGGTTACTCAGCTAACCCTAATATTGGTAGTCCACAATAAGGCTGCCGTGACGCCGCGAACCGCAATCGGGAGCTTCCTGCTGTTGGCAGCCGGCTGGGGTGCGCGGGGCGAGATTATCAATTTTGACCATGCAACCGTGGGCGAAACGCCAGCGGGTTGGACAGTCGCGATGACGCATTCGGGCGGCGCTCCGAAATGGGAGGTGCTCAGAGACGATTCGGCTCCCAGTCCACCGAATGTTTTTGCGCAAGTTTCGACGGACCGAACGGCCGGACGCTTCCCGCTGGCGATTTGGAACGGAACCAGTCTTAAAGACGGCACGGTATCCCTAAAATTTAAAGCGATATCCGGCCAGGTGGATCAAGGGGCAGGTGTAGTGTGGCGTTTTCAGGACGCCAACAACTACTACATCGTGCGCGCTAACGCGCTCGAAGATAACGTCGTGCTCTACAAGGTGAAGAACGGCGAACGCGTTTCCCTGGCCGCAAAAGGCGCGGTATCGAAAGCTTACGGCGTGAAACATCGCATTCCCAAGCAAACGTGGTGCACGCTAAGTGTCGGCTTTCAAGGAAACCTGTTCAGCGTGAGTTTCGATAATCAGAAGCTTTTTGAAGTTGAGGATTCGACATTCACCGGAGCCGGCAAGACGGGGCTCTGGACAAAATCGGATAGCGTCATTTACTTCGATGACTTTCAGATTGTGGAGCAGTCAGGAAATAAGAAGTGATCCTCACGAAGCAACGTTGCACCGCTTTATTTCTTCTTGCTGCGGGCATGACCCCGGCTGTGGCGCAGGGACCGGATCGAGATAAGCGCATTGCGGATCTGGAACGATATCTGGCCGAAGCCAAGGGTAGTGTCGCGGCGCTGCAGAAGACGATTGAATCACTTTCCGAAGAAGTGCAGGCATTACACGCGCTCGATTCAAAGCCGGCTGACGCCACGGCTGCCGCGGCGCTACCAGGTTCGACACAAGAAACGGGCGGGACACCGAATGACCCAGCCAAAACCTTTGCCGAGCGAATCATCGGCCCCGACCTGGGCAGTGACGAGCGCGATCACATGTTCGACGCCAAGCCGGAAGTCTTCATACAGACGCGGTATTCGGTGGCTCCTTTCCAGGGATCCGGTACGGACTTCGATCCCAATCTTCGACTCAGCCGGATAGAGACTCGCTGGGCGGGAAAGATCAACGACAGACTGGGCGCTGGTTTTGAGATCCAGTTTCAAGAATCGGTGGAAGGCAGCCCGGAAAAACTAGTGAACGACGCTTTTCTGGAATACTATCTGACCGACCATGCCACGATTCGAGCGGGCCAATTCGTGGTGCCGTTTGGATTCACCGTGCAGCAATCCAGCTGGGTCCGCGAGTCCCCGGAGCGGCCGATATTTTCGGGCTATTTCTTCCCGGGCGAGCGTGACCGCGGAGTCATGCTGTTCGGTGATTTCGGTTTTCTGCCGGCCGCAGGCTTCAAGGGTCTTGAATACGCAGTGGGAGCATTCAACGGCAATCGTTTTTTCAACGACAACAATCGCCAGGTAAATTATATGGCGCGGATCCGCAAGATCTTCAACAAGGATAAGCTGGCGGTGGGAGCCTCGGTACTGGCCGGTAAACAGCTGCTGCCTCCGGGAGTCTCGGGTAACGACAACGAGCGCCTGTTTGGACTCGATTTCCAATTCGCCAGTGGACGATTCGGCGTGCGCGGCGAAGCGGTGGCAGGGAACAGACCTTCCACCCTGCCCACCATTGATCCTGTATTTTTTCCAGCTTTCCGGCCAGGAGCCCACTCCTCGGCGGGAGAATTGCTTGCAAGCTATCGTGTGGCTGGGTCTCTCAACGTCTATGCACGCTATAACCAGTTCAACGGCGACCCCGCGACAGGCCTAAATGTCCGGGCATTCAATTTCGGCTATTTTCTACCGATTGGCGAGCGCTCGCGGCTCAGCTTCGATTACCAATTCAAAAATCATCCTTCTTTCGAGGACGATGCAGTGAACGGCAGGTTTCAAATCACGTGGGGGATTCTCTTGAAATGAGAAAAAGGACGAGGTGGCAATGTCCCTGAAGAAGGGTGTGACCTTAACTGCAATCATAGTAGTCATCCTGATCGCGTTAGCGTCCGGAGTTCTGTACCGGTACATTGTTTCAGGAGGATTGATAGCCCGTCAAAAGCCGGTCGCGGCCGAAACTAATGTCACGCGATGGATGTTGAACGTGAGCGTTCCAGATTCTGCGAAGGCCATGAAGAACCCTCTGAGAACCGATGCCGGCGGAGAGGATTTATCTGCGGGGCGGGAAATATACAAGCAGAAATGCGATGTCTGTCATAACTACGACGGAAGTGGCAAGACCGAGGCGGGCGGCGGTTTATACCCGCCTCCGCTCGATCTTCGCGGGCCTGAGGTCCACCAGGCCACGGATGGAGAATTGTTTTACTTCATCCGGAACGGCATCCGAAACACAGCTATGCCGGGCTGGCAAATACCGGACCAGGATATTTGGAGACTGATCGTCTACATTCGGAACCTACCCAAGGTTGCAGCCCCGGCAGCGGCCCCGCCGTCCCGACTCGCCGGTTCTTATGTGGGATCGTCCGCCTGCAAGTCTTGCCACACCAAAATCTACGAGCGCTGGGCGAAGACCCGGATGGCGAATGTGGTGCGCGACCCGCGAGAACATCCCGACGCCATCATCCCAGACCTATCGAAACCCGATCCGCTTCTCACATTTTCAAAGGACGATATCGCCTTCGTTTACGGGAGCAAATGGAAGCAGCGCTACTTCAAGAAGGACGGCGACGATTACTTCCCGTTACCGGCCCAATGGGACGTCACCCACAAAATCTGGCGCGCCTACAACGTTAAACCCGGAACGGACTGGTGGACTCCGTATTTTCCCGAAGACAATATGCACCGGCCCACAGGGCCGACCTGCGACGGCTGCCACTCAGTTAACTACGATATAGCGACTAAGAAGGTGACGGAGTGGAACGTCGGGTGCGAGAAATGCCACGGGCCCGGCAGTGATCACGTAAAGCAGCCATCGGCGACCAACATCGTGAACCCATCGCGTCTGAATTATGTGGATGCAACCGATACCTGTATCCAGTGCCATTCGCAGGGACGGCCCATGATAGCTCCCACGGCAGGAAAAGCGTACGACTGGCCGGTCGGCTTCGATATGGGAAAACGGCTGGCCGATTTTTGGACGTTGGAAGATCACAAACTTGGCGAGACGACATTCACACACTTCGCCGATGGGACGGCCCATAAGAATCGCATGCAAGGAAATGACTTCGTCACCAGCCTCATGTATACCCACGGGGTGGCGTGCTTCACTTGCCATGACGCTCACGGAACCGAGAACGACGCTTTGCTGTGGAAGCCGGCTAACGTGCTTTGCCTGGATTGTCACGGCCCTAGTTCACCCAACGGGCCGCATGCGCCTACTATTGAACAGCACACACACCACAAAGCGGGTAGCCAGGGAAACGAGTGCATCGCCTGCCACATGCCGAAGATTCAACAAACGATCGCCGACGTGAACGTGCGGAGCCACACGTTTCGCTTCGTTACTCCGGCAGCTTCCGATGCTTTGAAGATTCCGAACGCCTGCAATGTGTGCCACGCCGACAAATCGACGGCATGGGCTACGGCAGCGTTAAAAATGTGGGCGGACCGCTCACCTTGGCGGTTAGCGGACTGATCACGCAGGGGCGGCGGCGATTGTCTAGGCTGCCCGGCCCACGGCAGCCAACTCCTTCACGATGCTGGAAAGGAAGCTCTTGGCGTCGCCAAACAGCATGAGCGTGTTCGGCATGTAATAAAGATCGTTATCGATCCCGGCGAACCCCGGATTCATGCTGCGCTTGATAATCATCACGGTGTGAGCCTTATATGCCTGGATGATGGGCATACCAGCAATGGGACTCTTGGGGTCAGTCTCAGCGCCGGGATTGACGACGTCGTTGGCGCCGATAATCAGAGCCACATCTGCCATGGGCATCTCCGGATTGATGTCGTCCATCTCGCGCAATTTGTCATAAGGAACGTCGGCCTCGGCCAGCAGCACGTTCATGTGACCAGGCATTCGGCCGGCTACCGGATGGATGGCAAACTCCACGTTGACTCCGCGCTTGGTTAAGAGCTCAAACATCTCCTTGAGCTTGTGCTGAGCTTGCGCCACTGCCATTCCATAACCGGGAATGACCACGACGGTTCGCGCCGAATCCAGAATCTGGGCGGCTTCCTCCGGGCTGGCCGACCGGTAGGGGCGCTCGCTGGTGGCCGCGGCGCTGGTCTGGAGCTGTCCGAAGGCGCCGAACAGAACATTGCTGAAGGACCGGTTCATGGCGCGGCACATGATGATCGCCAGAATGAATCCGGAGGAGCCGTCGAGGGCCCCCGCCACAATCAGCAGCCGGTTGTTGAGCACGAAACCCATGGCGCTGGCCGACAGCCCGGCGTACGAATTAAGCAGCGCGATCACGGTGGGCATATCCGCGCCACCGATCGGAATGATCAACAATACTCCGAACAGCAGCGCCAGCAAAGCGAAGAGGGGAAATAAAATGGTCTGCTCCGGGTTGACGATGAGCAGGATGCCGGTCACCGCAGCCGCCGCGAAAACTCCCAGGTTGACGAAATTCTGGCCCTTATAGGTGATGGGCCGCTGCGGCAATACTTCCTGGAGCTTCCCGAAAGCCATCATGCTGGCTGTGAACGTGAGAAAGCCGAGCAGCGTTTCGATGACGAGGGCTGTCATCTCTACGGTGGTTATGGGCGGGCCTTGGTGGATGCCTTTGTAATATTCGGCAGTCCCGATGAGCGCCGAGGCCAAAGCGCCGCAGGCATGCGAGAACGCGGTTCGCTGGGGCACCGCGGTCATGGGCATGATGTAAGCGATGGGAACGCCGATGGCCGATCCTATGAAAAACGCGATCAAAATCCACTGATACTCAACCACCTCGAAGCGCAACAGCGTGCCCACCACGGCCAGCAGCATGCCGATCTCGCCAATGATTACGCCGCGGCGCGCAGTAGCGGGCGAGTTCATCCACTTGATGGCCAGGATGAAAGACATGGCCGCCAGCATGTACAGAATCGGAAGAAGCGTATCGTCTAGTTTCATTTGTTTTCCAGCAGGCTTACTTCTTTTCCGGCTCGCGCTTCTTGAACATCTTCAGCATGCGATCGGTGATCAGATATCCGCTGACTACGTTGAGGGCCGCCAGCAGCACGGCCGAGAAGCCCAGGATGCGGGAGAGCGTGCTGGCATCCTGCGCTCCAGTGATGAGAATAGCGCCCACCACGGTAATGGCTGAGATGGCGTTGGTCAGAGACATCAATGGAGTATGCAGCAGCGGAGACACGCCTCGGATCAGCTGAAATCCTAAAAAAGCAGCCAGCATGAAGACCCACAGGTCAAATTCATAAGCTCCCATGTGTTTTACCTTCCTTCCCCGGCCGGAGCGACAGGGGACAATCCCATTGCTTCGCCCACGCGGGCGTGCACTACTTCGTTGCCGTGCGTCACCAGCGTCTCGCGAATGATCTCGTCGTCGCGGTTCATCTTAAACTCGCCCTTCTGGACCATCAGCTTCAGGAACGACACGATGTTGGCGGCATACATCTGGCTGGCGTGAAATGGAATGGTGGAGGGCACGTTGAGCGGTCCCAAAATGGTGATCCCCTGGTGCACCACGGTTTCTCCGGGCCGCGTGAGCTCGCAGTTTCCACCGCGCTCGGCGGCGATATCGACAATCACCGATCCGGGGGCCATGGCGCTGGCCATCTCTTTGGTGACCAGGATAGGAGCTTTTTTGCCGGGAACGGCCGCGGTGGTGATCACGACGTCCTGCTCGCGCAGAACCTCCGTCAGCAATTCGCGCTGACGTTTATAGAACGCTTCGTCCATTGCTTTGGCGTACCCGCCGGTGCCTTCGGCCGCCGCGGCTTCCATATTGAGCACGACGAATTTTCCGCCCAGGCTCTCGATCTGTTCCCGCACCGCGCTGCGGACATCGTAGGCGGAAACCACAGCTCCGAGCCGCCGCGCAGTCGCGATAGCCTGCAGTCCGGCTACGCCCGCGCCCAGAATGAAAGCCCGGGCCGCCGTGAGCGTGCCGGCAGCGGTCATCAGCATAGGGAAAATCTTGGGAAGCTCGATGGCCGCCATCAATACCGCCCGATATCCGGCGATGGTGGCCATGGAAGACAGCGCGTCCATGCTCTGCGCGCGCGTAATGCGCGGCATCAGTTCCATCGACAAAAAGGAGACGCCGGCGTGCGCCAGGTCGGCTACTTCTCGCGGCGAGGTGAGCGGCTCTCCGAATCCAATCACCGTCTGACCAGGCCGAAAAAGGGCCAGGTCCGCCCTTCCCGCTTCGGGATTGGCACCCAGAGCCCGGACTTGAACAATAATGTCCGCCTGCCCGAACACTTCGGCCCGGCTCGCGATCTTGGCGCCGCGCGCGACATATTGATCGTCGGGGAACCCAGCTTCGATACCAGCCGATTGCTCGACGACGATACTGGCGCCCAATTTCCCCAAGGCTTCGGATGTGCGAGGAATGAGCGCCACCCGGCGTTCGCCAGGAAAGGTCTCTCGCGGTACTCCTATGGTTACGGCCACCACTACCTCCAGGAAGGTTGTTTAGAGACTCAGCGCAGCCTTGTGATGCCGCCGATGACAGATTAGCGTCATGGAATCGAGCGGCGGACTGATTCCCTACAGCCCAAATCAAGATGATACCCTTTTTACCAAAAGGAATAATATATGACCATGCGCCGCACTCTCTTGCTCATGTTTATCGTGTCCTCCGCCACGCTGGCCGCCGACCTGGCTATTGGGACGGCGACGGCGCGCCCGGGACAAAAATCCACCGGAGCGCTGACAGTGCCGGCCGGGGTGGATGCAGCCACCAGCATTCCGGTGATCGTCGTGAATGGCGCGAAGCCCGGCCCCACCCTAGCCCTGGTGGCCGGCGCGCACGGAACCGAATATGCTTCCATCATTGCCCTGGAGAAGCTGGCGCAAATCGCGGACCCGACCGCACTTTCGGGCGCGCTGATCATCGTTCCGTTGGTGAATGTAGCGTCGTTTGCGCAAAAAGTCCCGCACCTCAATCCTGTTGATAACAAGAACATGAACCGCTTCTTTCCGGGAAAGGCGGATGGAACGCAAACCGAGCGAGCTTCCTATGCCCTGGGCAAACAAGTGGTCGAAAAGTGTGATTATCTGATCGACTTCCACGGCGGCGACCTGGACGAAAACCTACGCCGCTATTCCTATTGGGCGCAGACCGGCAAAGAAAAACTGGACGCCACTTCGCACGGCATGGTGCTGGCTTTTGGTCTGGATCACATCATCCTGCAAAACTTTCGCATGCCGGTGGCTGCCGGCGGAGCGGTGACGCTTACGCGCTTTGCAACCGACGTCGGCAAGCCGGCCATCGCGGTGGAAGCAGGCCAGGCGGGCAGGACAAACGCCGAAGACGTCGATGTGCTGGTGGAGGGCGTTCAAAATGTCATGCGGCATTTGAAGATGCTGCCGGGGAGCGTGACGCCAGTGGAACATCCGATCTGGCTGGCGCGATCGACGACGTTGAACTCTCAGTACGACGGCATTTTCTATCCGCTCGCGCTGCCGGAAGCCTATGTGAGCAAGGGCATGACCATCGGGTACTTGACGGATTACGTCGGCAACAAGATCTGGGACGTGCCGTCGCCAGTATCGGGCGTGATCATTTATATTGGAGCAGTTCCGTCAATGAAGAAAGGCGACAGTATCGCCGTGATTGGAGAGCCGGCCGAGAATCCTTAATGGCCGATGTCGCCCAACCGCTGTGCGACAGGCATCACTTGCTGGGCGAATCCGCCATCCGCCGTGGGCGACAACTCAATTTGTTGCGGCGCGCATTCGGCCTTGGGCTGGGTGCCGTCCACGAAATAGGAAGGCACGCCTTCCGGACACATGGGCCCGGCCAGATCGCCCGAATCCGGATCGAATGCTACGCGGACTACGCCGGGGGGCGCCGGAAACGGTTTTGCGTCGCCATATTGCTTGTAGCGGGCGGCACCCATCATAAATTCAGTCCAGATGGGCAGGGCCGAGTGCGCCCCTTCCAGCCCAAGTTCGCTATAGTCGTCGAAGCCTACCCAGACGACGCATAGAAGCTGAGATGTGAAACCCGCAAACCAACCGTCATGCGACGTTCCGGTCTTTCCAGCGGCAGGCAACTTGAATCCGCGACCTCGAACCCCGGCCGCCGTTCCGCTGCGCATCACTTCCTGGAGCATGTCCACCATTACATACGCCACCCGGGGATCGAGAACCTGTTTCAACTGCGGTTGATGATTGTAAAGCCGGGCCCCGTTTTGATCCCGAATCTCCGATATGAAGGCCGGCTGTACCCGTGTACCGTTGTTGGCGAACATCGTATAGGCCCCGGCGATTTCGAGCGGCGACACCTGATAAGCTCCCAGCGCGACGGCCGGCGTAGGCTGAATATCATCATTAAAGCCCGCTTGATGGGCAATGGCGACAACTTTATCGAAGCCGGCCATCTCGCCCACTTTCACTGCGGCCACATTTAACGAGTGCGCCAGGGCGTAACGCAGCGTAACGCGTCCCATGAACTCGTGCTTGAAATTGCTAGGACTGTAGGTCTGAGTGCCATATTCGAAAGTCGTAGGCGAATCGTCAACTGAGGTGGCCTGCGTCAACACGGGATCGCTGCCGTTGATGGCTGTATTCAGCGCGGCTGTATAAACGAACGGTTTGAATACGGATCCGGGAGGACGTTTGGAGAGCACGCGGTCGAGCTGGCTGGTGGCGTAATCACGGCCGCCGCACAACGCTTTTACTTCGCCCGTACGCGGATCGAGAGCAATGAGCGCAACCTGCGGCCTAGCTCCCACGGGCGCTCCGCGCTTGCGCCGGGCGGCGAGTTCTTTATCAACCAGCAGCATGCCGTCGGCGATGGCCTGTTCGGCGGCGCGCTGCAAGCGGAGGTCGATAGTGGTGTACACCGCAGCCGATCCGGCCGACTGACGGTCTTCCAATTTCCTGGACGCTGCATCGCTGGCGAGGTCGAGAAAGTACTGCGACTCCGACAACTCGCTGGCGCCCGGATGCAAGCCCAGCGGCGCGGCGATGGCCTCCTTATACTCGGCCCGGGTGATGTACTTGTTCTCGCGCATCATCGCCAGTACCAAATTCCGGCGCTCCAGGACACGGCTGGGGTTACGGAAAGGATTCAGGTAGCTGGGCCTCTGAATCAGTCCGGCCAACATGGCGGATTCGGTCAGATTGAGTTTTTGAATATCTTTGTTGAAATAGGTACGGGCCGCCTCACCGAACCCGCTGATGCTGAAGGTACCTTGGCCGCCCAGGTAGACTGCGTTGCAATAATCTTCAAAGATCTCTTCCTTGCTCAGCTTCCGTTCCAGGTGGAACGTGATGAGAGCTTCGCGCATTTTCCGCTTCCAGTTCTTGTCGCGAGCCAGCCAGAGGTTGCGCGCCAGCTGCATCGATATGGTGGACGCGCCCTGCTCTTTACGGCGCTCGCGGACATCCACGTACATGGCTTTGGCTATGCGCGGGACGTCGAATCCGGAGTGGCCGAAGAAGCGCTTGTCTTCCGCCGATACGATGGCGTGCACCAGTGCCGGCGGCATATCGGAAAAATGGACCATTAGCCGCTTGGCCCGCCCTTCGCTCGACAGGTTGGTGATGAGCTGCGCCGGAAGTTCGTAGCGGGCGATGCGCCGGCCATTAACGTCGATGATCGCCGAAATAATGCTGAGCGGAGGATCGGCTTTGGGGGCTGCAGGGGCCTTGGGAGCTGCCGCGCCTTTGGGAGTTACCGCGGCCTTCGGAGGTTCAGCCGGCTTTCCGAATTGAATCTTCACCGGTACCGCGGAATGCAGACTGAGTGCGTTCTCGCTGGCCGTGCAATCGATTCCGGAGCGCTTCAGAGCCGCCACCAGGTCAACCGGAGAAACTGCATCGCCAACGGACAGAACCTCGGGAGCGGCGTAGTAAGTTACTGCGCTACGGAACGGACCGGCAGCAAGGCGATCATCGACCGTTTTCGAAATCCGATGGTAGACGATCCCGAGGGGTATCCCAAGGCTTACTGCGGCGACGAGTAGAAACACGCCACCTGTGATTAAGATCCATCGGAGAACTTGCCGAGGGCGGGCATCGGCGGGCTGCTCTACGGTAGGTTGTTTTTCCTCGGAGTCCACGCCAGTAGCGGGTGCACGCTACCCTCCAAGTAAAAATCCCAGTGCCATCAACACTGTACGAGCACCAGGCAGATCATGACTGTGGTCGATTTTACATTGATTGTTCCAGGGTGTTCCTTATAGAGCAAGTTACAAAGCTATCACCTTGCGCATAGAACTCTGCGCCTACGCCAATTTGGAAACCCTAACTAGGGGTACTGTCGAGGCTGTATTTCTGTAGACCGATGATACTATCGCTGCAAGTCATCTATGAAAACTCGAATGTACACGATTCCCGCGCTCGCCGGCGCGCTCGTATTTCTCGGCGTTTCGTCGCTTAGCGCGGGCGTCAGCGGCGCAATTTTTACGACCAACAGCGCTGGAACTGTGGTCAATGGTAATCAGTATGATTCCCCGTGCTCGGTTTACCTGAATGGCGGTCCTGGCCCTCATGCACCGGCTCACGCAGCGGGTTTGCCGGACGGCGATTATTACTTTCAAGTCACTGACCCCAGCGGCAGGCAACTACTGAGCACGGATCCGGTTGCAAACCGGCATTTCACGGTGAGCGGGGGTGTGATTGTGGCCTACGTAGGCGACGGAAGCGATCCGATTCATCTTACGGGTCCGGACCAGAACGATCCCGGCGGAATCACCATCCGCCTGGCAAATCTGTCATGCCCGGTCGACTTCTTGGCTACGTCCAACAACGGCGGCGCCTACAAAGTTTGGGTAACGCCGGCCGCCAATTTCAACGGCAATCCTGCTCTTGTCGATAATACTTGCGGCACCGGATGCTTCCACGGCTTCCTGCCGGCGGCGTCCAAAACCGACAATTTCAAGGTCAATACGGCTTCAACCACTTTTTGCCTGACGGTACAGAAACTGTTTCTGCAAACCGACACTGGGATTTATCTGCCGCAACCAGGCTGGGAATTTGATGTGACCGATCCACTGTCCGTAGTCAACAAGTTTTTCACGGACACGACCGGGCAGTTGGTGGTGTGCGACTTGGCGCCGGGTGCTTACACGGTAGCCGAAGACCCCACTTCGAATGTGGCCGGCATCACGTGGAATGTGGGCGTGGACGTCACCCAGACCATTCCGACCGCGGTTACAATCAATTGGGCTATCGGACAGCCCGTGCCTGGGTTGGTGTTCAGAAACCAGCCGCCGCCGGGTGCCATACTTCAGTAATAGCTTCGTTATTTAATCGTGGCGCAGGTCTCAGCAGGCCTGCGCATCTCAATCCTCGCTGTTATCATTAGTCTCATGAAGCCCAGTTGGTTGCTTCTCGTCGTGTGCCTGGTGGGTTGCTCGTCGCCTCCGTCCGATGAAAAGCAGAATAAGAAAGCTTTTGCTCCGCCTCCCATGCATTTCACCGCCACGAATACTTCCAATTCGGTGGCCAAATATCTCGAGCTGGTCGGATTTCGGATCAATGAAAGAAAGCCGGGGCAGCTGCAGATTCAATTCGGGGTGGCGAATCACTCGGAGGCGGACATCGGCGATGTGAAGATGATCATCAACCTGGGAACAACGGCCGCCAAACCGGGCGATCCGCCACTGATGACTTTTCCCGCCAGCGTATCCAAACTGGGACCTTCAGACCTGAAAGATGTCACGGTGGACGTTCCCACCAAGCTGCGCGTTTACGAACTGCCGGACTGGCAATTCTTGAAAGCCGACTTCCAAATCACCGAACCGCAGTAGCATGGTGAGAAACGCCCCAGCGATTGTGGCTAAAAAGATCTTTCTGAGCGGACGTCCCACTGTAAAGGTCGAAACTTACAAGTGGAACAAGACGTGCCTCAGGCATTCCCGACAATCCCGCGTCCGACTCGCCGGCGACGTTTCCAAACCAGACGTTTCCAACCAAAGGAGCTCTAGTGGTCCTGAAGAACCGTTTCATTTCATGCTGTGGATTTGTTCTCGTGTTTACGTTGGCGTCGACGCTTAGCGCCGCGGCGCGGCTAGGTCTTACGACGACAGCGCTGACCGTATCGATCGTAGCTGGACAGAACGGGCCGGCTCAGTCCGTAGACGCCTCCAACCTGGGCGATGGGGTGCTTAACTTGACGGCTTCTTCGTCGGTTTCCTGGTTATCGGCGAGCATAGGGGCGCAACATCCTTGCTCGTTAAGAGGCAATTGCATTCCGGTGCAGATCGCCTTGCAGACTTCCACGCTCAGCAAGGGTATTTATACTGGAACAGTCACCGTCAGCGATCCCAATGCGGTAGATGCGCCGCAGTTCGTGGTGGTCACAGTGTTGGTGGGCGGCAGCGTCCCCGACAAGCTCGAATACTATGCGGCTCCGAACGGATCGGCCTCCAGTACATTCACCACCGGCGGTTCGGTGACCACGACTGTCAGCAACAACACTCCCTGGCTAGCGATCGCTGCAAACGGCGCAGGCAGCTTTGAGTTCGGTATGCCGGTTCCCTATATGGTGACGGCCACCGCGCAAGGTGGGATGGCCACGGGCGATTACAACGGAAGCATCGCAATCAGTGGATCGCCGTTCGCGCCGGACAACAAATCTATCGCGGTGCTGCTGCATATCAGCACGCAGCCGATTTTGCAGGCGAATCCTGCATCGATAGCGTTCCGAATCGCGCAGGGCGCCAACAAGCAGACGGCCTATGTGGGAACATCTAACGCGGGCCAGGGCTCGCTCACTATTTCGGGTGTAACCGCCGGCGGTGTAACTGCCGCTACACCGGCAGCCTGGCTGAGCGCTCAAACTGTGTCGGGCAATCCGGCACTGGTGAGCATCGTCGCCGATCCCACGGGGCTTTCGCCGGGCACGTATCAGGGCACCGTTGCTATCGCGAGCAATGCGGCCAACAGCACGGTGACGATTCCGGTACAGCTCAATGTAGTTGCCGCGACTGCGCCCGTTTCCGCAGCGGGCGGCGTGGTAAATAACGGGACATTCGGAGGCGGCGAATCGCTGGCTCAGGGCGACATTGCGGCGCTCTTTGGAGATCAGTTCACCTACGGAGACAACGTATCGGCCACCAGTCTCCCATTAACGAACAGCCTGGGCGGAACGCAGGTGCTGGTTAACGGCCAGGCAGCGCCGGTGTATTATGTATCGCCAGGTCAGATCAACTTTGAGATTCCGATCGACGCGGCGACCGACGATGCCACCGTGCAAGTGGTTCGAAACGGTCAACCTGGCAACAGCGTTTATCTGAACATCAAGCCCAGCGTGCCGCGCTTCATCACCAACGGCGGGGCGTACGCTATCATGACTACGCCCAACGGAGCGCTCACGGGCATCCCCAGTCATCCGGTGACGGCGGGCGACGTGGTGGTGATCTACACCATCGGCTTAGGGCCCACATCGCCGGTGGTTCCTTCCGGAACGGCGTCGCCATCCAGTCCGCTGGCGGTAATCGATACCGCTGCAACGCAGGCGTGCTTCGGCGCCAACTCGCCATTCTCGCCGGCTCCTTGCGTTACGCCGCAATTCGTTGGACTGACCCCGGGATTCGTGGGCCTATATCAGATTAATCTGGCCATTCCGCAAGGTCTGGCGTCGGGGAATATACCGTTCTCTTTCACGGTGAATGGCGTGCCCAGCGATGTCGTACAATTGGCGGTTCAGTGACCGATCGCCTCTATTATCACGACAGCTATTTGACTGAATTCCGGGCTCGGGTGGTGGATATGAGCCCGGATCGCATGCGGATCTATCTGGACCGCACGGCGTTTTATCCCACCTCAGGCGGCCAACCCTTCGACCTGGGCAAACTGGGCGCAGTGCAGGTGACGGAAGTGGTGGACGAGGACGGACGGATCGCACATCAGGTAGCAGTGCCGCTTGAGACGGTGGAAGTGAGCGGCGTCATCGACTGGCAGCGCCGCTTCGATCACATGCAGCAGCATACGGGTCAGCATCTTTTGTCCGCGGTGCTGGTGAATATGTTCGGGGCGCAGACGGTGAGCTTTCATTTGGGCGTCGAAACCTGCACCATCGACGTTGCGCGTGTGCTGGAACCGGCTGAGATTCGCGAAGCCGAGCGCCGCGCCAATGAAATCGTTTTCGAGAACCGGCCGGTGAGCATCGCTTTTGAGGATTCCACGCAAGACCTGGGCCTGCGCAAGCCAACTGAGCGGGAAGGGGTCATCCGGATCATTTCGATTCAGGATCTGGATCGTAGCGCGTGCGGCGGAACGCATGTGCGAGCCACCGGAGAGATCGGCCCCATTTTGATCCGTAAGCTCGACCGCATTCGCGGAAATCAGAGGATCGAATTCTTGTGCGGGCTGCGCGCCGTGAAGCGCGCGCGAGCGGACTTCGAAGCGATCTCGAGCGCGGCTCGGGCATTTTCCGCGCCACCGGATGAAGTTCCAGCCTTGGTTGCAGCGCATTTGGAGAAACTTCAGGAATCGGACAAAGCGCGCCGCCGCCTGGCCACTGAGCTGGCGCAATCGCGCGGGCGCGAATTATATGCTGCTACCTCGCCGGGTCCCGATGGCATTCGCAAGGTGGTCCGGCGCGTGGCTTCCTTAACGGACGAGCTGCGCGCGGAAGCCCAGAGCTTTAGCGCGGGTCAAAAATCCATTTTTATGGCAATGGGGGAGAATCCTCCGGCTATCCTGCTGGCAGCGTCGGCGGACAGCGGCGTCAATGCAGGCGCGTTTCTCAAGGCCGCACTGATCGAGGCCGGCGGCCGAGGCGGTGGAAGCGCAAGCTTGGCGCAGGGCAGTTTGCCGTCGAAAGATTTGTTGGATCAATTCGCACTGCCGTAGCCGTGGGCTAGGCGTAGAGCGGTGCAATCGAAACGATGATCAAACCCGCCAGGAACAGAATGAGCATCAGGGCCAGCAAGATTCTCACTTTGCTGCTAGCGCCGGCGAATTCCTTCCATACCAACAGGCCCCAGAGCGCGCTTACCATAGTGGCGCCTTGGCCGACTGCGTAACTGATCGCAGGCCCAACTTGAACGGTTTTGGGAGCGCTGGCTGCGACGAAATTGGCAATCGCACCAATGCACCAAATCAAGCCGCCGATAATGCCCAGTGCGTGTTGTCGCGCCGATCCCTTGAAATAATCGAACATCGATAAGGCTACGCCCTGGACCGGGAGATTCAGGAAATAGAGATTAAATATGAAGGTCGAAAGAAAAACACCGACGGCGAACAGGAATGCCACCGCGTACGGACCGAGCCCGGCATTGTCCACGCCGCCGCCTTTGGCCAGCTCCACCAACGGATAAAAGGATCCCATTAACAGACCGCTGATGAGACTTAACACGATTCCCTTCGGACTAATGGCCGCGCCTTTTCGTGCCGTCGCTTTACCGGTCTTGACCGGGACCGGCTTCGCATGGGCGCTATAGGCCCAGGCATCGACGATGATGGCGCCCACCACCAACACCACTCCAGTCGCCAGAAAGATTGGATTGCCCTGCGGATTCAGAAAGTAGTTCCAGATCACACCCACGACCAGCGCCAAGCCGATCCCGATCGGGAAAGCCACGGCCATTCCAGCAACTGAGATCGCGGCCACGAGCAGCATATTAGCCAGGTTGAATACTATGCCTGCGCCCGCGGCATATGCCATATTGCGCCGCAGAGCGATGAGCAGGTTGTCGGAAAAAGACAGCTCGCTTCCCATGGAGCCGAAGGTATAGGCCGCTACGATCGCTGCGATCAGGACGCCCATACTGTAGTCATAGTAAAAGAGCTCGAAACGCCATTTTCCGGATAGCTTAAAGGTGTTGGCCCAGGATCCCCAACAAATCATAGACAAGATGATCAGCAGCAGCGCGCTGTTATACGTAGAGGGGAGAATCATAGGCTTTTCAATAAGGCATGGCGATTTTACCACGCTTATTCCGGGAGTGCCTACAGCCCTTGGGTAGGCTTTTTGCCAGTACGTCAGTTCTAAGGTCCGAACTAAAGTTTTACCCTAGTCTTTCCGAATCTAAAGATTAGAGATGCAAGTGTCTCAACTGGCGAAAGCACTGATAACACACCAAGTTTCTGCGCTGGTCTTAATATTGACCACTGCCGGGGCGATGGCTGCCGACCGTCATAAGGTGGATGTCGACGCCGAGAGCCAGGACGGTATCCTGCTACAGAGAATACAGCAGGAGCCGACCAAGGCGCGCAAGCTTGCGCTGCTCGAGAAATACGCCGCTGAGTTTTCTAAAACCACCTCCATTGCATGGGTTTACGAGCAGCTTCTGCACATCTATAAGGACGATCAGAATAACGACAAAGTGATCGCTACAGCCGAGGCCATGCTGGCTGTGGACCCGGCAGATCTCGACGCCGCTTACGATGCGCTGCAGGCTGCACAGGCCAAGGATGATTCTGAGGCGGTCCGCAAATATGTGCCGCTCTCCTGGGACCTGGCTACCAAGACGCTACAAATAGCTAAACCGGCCGACCCGGACGACGCGGCGGACTGGGCCAGGCAGATGGAGTTCGCCCGTGAGGTAATCGCATTCTCGGAGTACGTGATTTCAATCGAGGCCGCGCAGGAATCGGATCCGCAGAAGAAAGCCGAATTCATCCAATCTTTGGAAGCGCGCAATCCGCAGAGTAAGTTTCTGGCGCAGGCGAGGAACGACCGGCCTCGTATCGACCTGGCTTCGCTTCCGCCGGAGCAAGCGGTCGCCTTGGCGGAAAAAGGCCTGGTGGACGATCCGGATAACGAAGATTTCCTGGTCACGGTGGCGAATTACCACATGCAGCGGGAGCAGGATCTTCCGAAGGTATTGACTTACGCTCTGCGGCTTCTGGAGTTGCTGCCGCGCAAGCCGAAACCGGACGACGTGAGCGCAGCGGAGTGGGACGGAAAGAAAGCGAAATACAGCGGATGGGCGAACTGGATGACCGGCGTGATTTATGCCAAGCAAGCCCGCTACGGACTGTCAGACCGTTATTTGCGAGCCGCGCTCGGAAACCTGCACGAAGAGCGCTTGCTGGCCGGCGCATATTTCTATTTGGGCTACGATAACTACGCCATGGCGGGGGAACTGCGGGATAAAGGGCGAGCTTTTGAAGCTTTGAAGTTTGACAAGCTCTGCATCGCGATCGATGGACCGTTCCGGGAGCCGGCCTTGAAAAACCTGGAAGCGCTGCGTAACGAGTACAACATCGAATAGCGAGCCACTGGATTACCGGGACGAGTGTTATTCTTATAAATGCACCTGAAACCTGGCTTCGGCGGCCCGAGGGTCCCTGCTGTCTCCAATAACCGACTTGCATTTGACCCCCGTCTTGAGTCAACCTGTAAGGTCTTCCAGCTTCTTTGGGTCTGAATTGTATGCGGGTGAGAATCCTGTATCACGATCATTGTTTCGACGGGGCCGCATCCGCCGCCTTTTTCAGCCGCTTTTTTGAGGGCAAATACGATCCACAAGCGACCTTCGAATTTACGGGACTCGCGCATAAGGCATCGCAGCTTTTTGAAGACCGCCTGTTCGATGGCGACGTCAATGCCATTGTCGATTTCAAATATTCTCCCGATCCGCGGTTGACCTGGTGGTTTGACCATCACCAGAGCGCATTTCTAAGTCCTGAGGATGCCGAGCATTTCAAGCACGACTCCAGTGGCCAGAAGCTTTACGATCCTTCTTTCAGCTCCTGCACCATGTTCATTGCGCACGTGGCGCAAGAAAAATTCGGCTTTCACGCGCCCGACCTGTTGGAACTGGTGGAATGGGCGGATATTATCGATGGCGCGCGCTATACGAGCGCGGAAGAGGCTGTAGAGATGCGGGCGCCGGCCATGAAGCTTACGCTGGTGATCGAAAGCGCGAAAGGGTCGGAAATCATCCACAAGATTATCCGCTGGATGCGGCATCGGAGCTTGGGCGAGATTATCCTGGAGCCTGAAATCCAGCAATTGTACAAGCCGCTGTATGAGCGGCACATCCGCTCCATCGACATTATTCGCAATCACGCGCGCGCCCAGAACGGGGTGATCTTCTTCGATCTGGTGAGTGAAGGCCTGGAAGGCTACAACAAATTCATTCCGTACCATCTATTTCCGAATTCCACTTACACTGTTTCAGTGAGCAATTCGAGTTTTCGGACCAAAGTATCGGTGGGTTCCAACCCGTGGGCTCCTGAGATTCCGACGCACAACCTGGCTACTATTTGCGAGCGGTACGGGGGCGGCGGTCATCCGCGAGTGGGCGCGATCAGCTTCGAAATCGGAGCGGTGGAACAGGCCCGGCAGGTCGCGCAAGAGATCAAGCAAGAACTCGAAGATTAGTTCGACGGTGAGGAACCGATTAGTTTTTCCACGTACTTCCCGATCACATCCACTTCGACATTGATGGCGCTCCCGCTGCGATAGGTTCCCAGAATCGTGTTGGTGTAGGTGTGCGGAATGACGGCCACGCCGAGGACCAGGTTTTCTAGCGCCGCTATGGTCAGGCTGACGCCATCGAGAGTCACCGAGCCTTTGTGGATCAAATAGCGATCCAGTGCTTGTGGAACCTTGACTTTCAGCCACCAATTTCCATCGGGGAGCGGGTCGAGTGAAATAAACTCGGCGGTTCCGTCGACATGGCCCTGAACGATGTGGCCGCTGAGGCGATCGCCCAGGGCCGCCGGACGCTCGAGATTTACGCGTGAGCCTGCGCCGAGAGCCCCGAGGTTGGTGCGAGCCAGAGTCTCGGGCGAAAGATCACACCAGAATCCTTCCGGCTCGAGTTGGGCCGCAGTCAAACAAACGCCGTTGACCGCAATGCTGGAGCCCTCGGTCGTATCGGCAAGTACGCTACGGCAGTTTACTCTCAGGCGCGCCCCGGCCGCCGCGATGACGCCAACCTCTTCGACGATCCCAGTGAACATGTCACTTCTCCACGTAGGCTTCGACCGCGAACTCGTCCGGCGGAATGGAATGCAGCTTCACTCGCGAAAGTTGGATGGCATCACGCCGATGCAAGCGGCCGGTGCCACCGGCGACCGGAAGCGACTTTAGGCCACCCAAAATCTTGGGCGCGTAGTAGAAGAAAACCTTGTCGGCTATTCCGGCTTCGAGCGCCGCCCAATTCAGCTTGCTGCCGGATTCGATCATCAAGGACCGGTACTGTTCCGCGGCCAGATATTCAACCAGTTTTGCGAGATCGGTACGGCCTCCGGGCCCGTCGAAGACAAGCACCCGCACGCCGCGGTATTCCAGCGCGCGGCGGCGATCTTCGGAGGCGGCGGAAGTGGTAAGAATGGCGAGATCGCCGTTGAAGCTGGCGATAATTCGTGAATCCAGCGGGATGCGCAGCGTGGAATCGGCTACGATCCGCAGCAAGGGGCGGCTGCGTTCGAGACCGGTGCGATCGGTCAAGCAGGCAATCATCCGACAAGACAGTTCCGATACCAGTGAGGATCGCGTCGGAATTGTGCCGGATCTGCTGTACATGCGCCCGCGCTCGCTCGCTGGTGATCCAGCCCGTGTTATCTTCCGGCGCGGCGATTTTTCCATCGAGGGTTAAAGCGGCCTTGAGTGTCACCAGCGGCCGCCCGGTCCGCATGGAATGGATGAAGGCTTCGTTCAACTGCGCTGCGCCGTCGGCGTATTCGGAAACCACTTCGACGGCGATACCGGCATCGATCAGCCGGCGAAAGCCCTTCCCCGCGACTGACGGATTGGGATCTTCCATGGCCGCTACGACACGGGTTACACCGGCTTCCACCAAGGCATCGGCGCAGGGCGGTGTGCGGCCGTGATGCGAGCACGGTTCGAGCGTGATGTATAGGGTAGCGCCACGGGCGCCAGTGCCGGCTTCATCCAGCGCCAGAATCTCGGCGTGTTTCCGCTCGCGCGTAAGTGTGGAAGCCGCGGCCGATCACTGCATCGTCCTTGACCAGCACCGCGCCGACGGCCGGGTTGGGGCTGGTGCATCCGACGCCACGCCGCGCCAGCTCCAGCGCCTCTCCATGGCCGGATCATTTTCATGCCGCGAATAATGACGCTATGAATTTATCGGGTTCGAATGGAAGCAGATCGCCGGCCTGCTCGCCGACGCCGATGTAGCGAATGGGCAGATTCAGCTCGCGCGCGATCGCGACCACGATGCCGCCTTTCGCCGTGCCATCCAGCTTAGTAAGGACGATACCCGTCACGCCGCTCGATTCGGTGAATTTACGGGCCTGCTCCAGGCCGTTTTGTCCGGTGGTTGCATCCAGCACCAACAGTACTTCATGGGGCGAGCCAGGAACTACCTTCGCGGCTGTGCGGCGCATCTTTTCCAGCTCGGCCATGAGATTGGTCTTGGTGTGCAGACGGCCCGCGGTATCGACGATTACGTAGTCCACTTTGCGGGCCTTGGCGGCTTGCAACGCATCGAATAGGACGGCGCTCGGATCGGCGCCGGCCGATTGCCGGATAACGTCGGTGGAGGTGCGGGCGCCCCACACCTGCAATTGCTCGATGGCAGCGGCGCGGAACGTATCGGCGGCGCAAAGCAGAACGCTCCGGCCTTCTTCCTTGTAGCGGTTGGCCAGCTTGCCGATTGTGGTGGTCTTGCCGGAGCCATTCACTCCGACGACTACCACCACGGCGGGCGGCTCAGCCACGCGCGGCACGGGACGTTCAGTGGCCTCCAGCACCTCCAGTAGATGCTGGGCTATGAGCTGCTTGATTTGCTGGGCGTCGCCAACTTGCTTGCGATCCACGCGCTGCCGGATGCTTTCCAGGATTTCGGTAGCAGTATTTACGCCGATGTCGGCCGTGATCAAGCGCGTATTCGAGCTCTTCCAGAACAGCAGCGTCGATCTCCTTGCGGCCGGCGATGGCGTCTTCCAGACGGTCCACCAAGCCCTCGCGGGTCTTCTGGATGCCGGCTTTCAAGCGCTCCAGAAGATTGGGTTCCTGCTGTACCGAGCCGAATAAAGTTTGGATCATGGAGGATTCGAGCGGAAAACTTCATTGTAGCGGATGCGTGCTACGCTGAAAGAAAATGGCGGTTTTTTTCGGCAAAGTTCTAGTCTTGTTCGCGATCACTCTGCTGCTCGCTAACGCAGGATGTTTTGCCCGCTGCATTGTGCAGTCCTGCCAGGATAGCCCGCCCCCATGCCATTCGCATGGTAAAAGTGACACTGGGCGTTGCCCGCAACAGAATCAGATCAAAACGGTGGTGGCGGGCGCGGTGACATTCCATCTGGACAGTGGATCTATCCTGCTCAATTGGCCTGCGGAAGTAACGCGAGCAGGCCAGCCCCATAGCGTCGCGATTCTTCTGGTCGCACCGGAATGGAGCGCACAGGCGCCCTTGCTGGCTCTCCGCATTTGAACCATCCATCGACGCGTTAAGGTTCTTCGTGTTCATCGAAAGGATGGAATTGTGTTCAGAGTTCCAGTTGTGGGTGCTTTATTTTTGGCTGTTGCTTGGGCGCAGGAGCCGCACGACATGTCACATATGAACATGAACGGGATGGGCGGCATGAATCCGTCCGGAGACTCGCTTATGAATCTGGCCTCGGGGACGAGCATGAATCCCGAATCCTGGGTCATGCCGATGTTGATGCGCACCGAGGGCGGCTGGCGGCTGATGTTTATGGCTTCGGCCTTTGCGGTGGATACGCAGCAAACCGGCCCGCAGGGCGCTGACAAGTTCTACTCCTCCAGTTGGGGGATGTTCGACGCCAGCCACAAATTTGCGGGCGGGACCTTTATGTTCCAGCTCATGCTGAGTCTCGATCCGGCCACCATCACTGACCGCCGCTATCCCGAGCTGTTCCAAACTGGTGAAACCGCCTACGGCAAGCCCCTGGTAAACGCGCAGCATCCGCACGATTTCATCATGAATCTGGGCGTCCACTATGCGCACTCGCTGGGAGAACACACGACGCTGCAACTTTATTTCGCACCAGTGGGCGATCCAGCGCTTGGGCCGGTTGCGTTTCCGCATCGCGCTTCGGCCGCGGAGTTGCCGCAGGCGCCGCTGGGGCACCATTGGGAGGATTCCTCGCACATCGCGAATGAAGTGCTCACTGCCGGCATTCTGTATAAAAGAATCCGCCTGGAGGCGAGTGGATTCTATGGCAGCGAGCCCGATGAAAATCGCTGGAATATCGACCACGGGCCTATGAACTCCTGGTCCACGCGATTGTCGTTCTTTCCGTCCAAGAACTGGCTGGCTCAGGTATCCGTTGGACGGCTGGCGCGGCCGGAGCGGCAAGAGCCGGGTGATATAGTCCGCAGCACGGCGTCGCTACAGTACACGCGGCCCATGCAGAGCGGGCAGTGGTCCACCAGTCTGATCTGGGGGCGCAATCATCGGTTGCTGGATCACAGCAACTCGAATGCATATCTATTAGAGTCCGTGTTTCCGTTCCATAGAAAGAATTTCCTGACCGGCAGGATTGAACTGACGGACAAGAACGAGTTGTTCAGCGATCAGCCGGACCTAGCGGAGCAACTGACGCGCACCGCCGGGTCCAGTTTCCGAATCGGCGCTTACACGTTCGGCGGCACGCGCGACATCGGCACTTTTGACAAGATTGAAACCGGGATCGGAGCCAATCTCACCACCTATTCCTTGCCCGGCGCGATTAAGCCTTACTACGGCGATCATCCGTTCGCGGTTAACATTTACCTGCGGCTGCGATTACTATAGAACGCTACTATAGAACTGGAGCAGCGTTGATGCCGGAAGGCCCGAAAATCGTCGTTGTGATGCCCGCCTATAACGCGGCCAAAACTCTACGTTTCACTTATGCGGACCTGCCACCGGGTTTGATCGATCAAGTGATTCTCGTCGACGATGGAAGTTCGGACGACACAGTGAAGATCGCCCGGGAGCTGGGCCTGGAAGTTTTCGTGCACAATCGCAATTACGGCTACGGGGCCAATCAGAAGACCTGCTATCGGGAAGCTTTGAGAATGGGCGCGGACATTGTGGTGATGGTGCATCCGGATTACCAATACGATCCGAAATTGCTGCCGAGCGTCATAGAGCCGTTGGAGCACCAGCAAGCCGACGTTGTGCTGGGCTCCCGCCTGCTCATTGGAAACCCGGTGGCCCAGGGAATGCCTTGGTGGAAGTATTTTGGAAACCGCTTTCTCACCGGTTTAGAGAACCTGGTCTTCGGCCTGAATCTGAGCGAGTACCACACCGGTTATCGTGCCTACCGGCGGGAGGCTCTCGAATCGGTCAACGTAGAAATGAATTCGGACAACTTTCTGTTCGATCAGGAGATCATCGCGCAATTCATCGCCTCGGGCTTGCGGATTTCCGAGGTGGCGGTGCCAGCCCGTTACTTTCCGGAGGCGTCCTCGGCGTCATTCATCCAAAGTTCCGTCTACGGGTTATCGATTCTACGGCTGCTGGTGAGGTACGTCGCCCACCGCGCGGGCCTCCGCCAGCGCCAGTTCCAGAGCCTCCAGAAACGCTATCAGCGGGTGGCGGCCGGCAACTACCGGGCCTAATGTTACCGATTCTCCAAAAGCCCGGAGCACTGGATCCGGTGTGTGGTATGACCGTGGATCCGCAGCGTGCGGCCGGAGCTCGGTATATAAGGGCCAGACTTACTACTTTTGCTCGAAGGGCTGCATCGCGAAATTCGAGGCGAATCCGGATCGGTATCTGCACCCTGCCGCGCTACCGGAACCGATGCAGATTCCTGCGTCAGGTGCGCTGGGTGCTTCCGCGGTGGAGTATACCTGCCCGATGCATCCCGAGGTTCGTCAGATCGGACCAGGCGCGTGTCCCAAATGCGGCATGGCGCTAGAGCCCGCCACCTTTAGCATCGCGAGCCTGGACGAAGTGAATCCGGAATATGTCGATATGCGGCGGAGGTTTTGGCTGAGCGCAGCGCTTACAGCGCCGCTTCTGGCGCTGATGTATCTGGGCGCGCATTCGCAATGGGTCGAATTCGCACTAGCCACTCCAGTCGTGTTATGGGCCGGCTGGCCACTGTTGGTTCGAGGCTGGGCTTCGATTACCAACCGGAGCTTGAACATGTTCACGCTCATCGCAACCGGAGTGGGAACGGCCTATCTGTATAGCCTGGCTGCCACTCTGGCGCCGAATAGTTTTCCCCGCGCGATTTCGCGAAGCCGGCGGGGGCGTCGCGGTTTACTTCGAACCGGCGGCCGTGATTGTCACGCTGGTGCTGCTGGGCCAGGTGCTGGAATTACGGGCCAGGGGCCAGACCAGCACTGCCATCAAATCGCTGCTGGGACTTGTGCCTAAGACTGCGCGCCGAATCAGGCCGGGCGCTGGCGAGGAAGATGTCCCACTGGAACTGGTTCAGATCGGTGATCGATTGCTGGTGCGGCCAGGCGAGAAGGTGCCGGTGGACGGTCGTATCGTCGAGGGATCGAGCGCCGTGGACGAAGCGATGATCACCGGCGAGCCGATCCCAGTCGAAAAGGCAGCGGGCGCCCAGGTAACGGGCGGCACGATTAATGGGGCGGGCGCTTTCGTGATGCAAGCGGAGCGTGTCGGCTCCGACACCCTGCTCGCGAGGATCGTGAAGATGGTAAGTGAAGCGCAGCGATCCCGCGCACCGATCCAGCGGCTGGCGGACGTAGTGGCTGCCTGGTTCGTGCCCGTGGTGATCGGAGTCGCGGTGCTCACGTTTATCGCTTGGGCGGTATGGGGTCCCCAGCCACGGCTGGCCTACGCGCTGCTGAATGCGATTGCGGTGCTGATTATCGCTTGCCCATGTGCTTTGGGCCTGGCTACTCCCATGTCGATTATGGTGGGGACCGGGCGGGCAGCGACCGCCGGCGTTTTAATCCGCGACGCCGAAGCGCTGGAAGCACTCGAAAAGGTGGACACACTGGTGATCGATAAGACTGGCACGCTAACCGAGGGTAAGCCGAGGCTGGTCGACCGTAGACGATCCGGAAGCTCTGCGGTTAGCCGCCAGCGTTGAGAAGTTGAGCGAGCATCCGCTGGCGGGGGCCATCGTCGCAGCGGCAAACGAGCGAGGCTTGACGCTATCGAAGGTAGACGATTTTCGGGCAACGCCCGGCAGGGGCGTAGCAGGTGTGGTGGAGGGGCGGCGGATTTCGGTTGGGAACGCTATTCCCGCGGCGCTGAGCGAGCGAGCCAGGCCGCTGCTCGAGGATGGCCAGACGGTGGTCTGTGTGAGCACTGATGGCCGGCCGGACGCGCTGCTGGGCCTGGCCGATCCCATCAAGGCGTCGGCGGCCGAGGCGATTAAGATTTTGCATCACGATGGAATCCGCATTGTCATGCTTACCGGCGACCGTCGCGGGCCGGCGGGCGTAGTGGCGTCGAAGCTGGGAATCGATGACGTTCGGGCGGAGGTTCGGCCTGATGAAAAGGCGGAGGTGGTGGCTAAGCTGCAGGAGCAGGGCCACGTGGTGGCGATGGCGGGCGATGGAATAAACGACGCTCCGGCTCTGGCGCGCGCGCACGTGGGTATTGCGATGGGCACGGGAACGGACATAGCGATGGAGAGCGCGAGTATCACACTGGTGAAGGGCGATTTACGCGGGATTGTTCGCGCTCGCGCGTTGAGCCGCGCCACCATGCGTAATATCCGCCAGAACCTATTCTTCGCCTTCTTCTATAACACGGTCGGGGTCCCGGTAGCGGCCGGCGTCTTGTATCCGTTCTTTGGCGTGCTACTGAGCCCTATGATCGCCAGTGCGGCGATGACTTTCAGCTCTGTTTCCGTAATCGGAAATGCCTTGCGCCTTAGGAAGCTGGCCCTGTGACTCAGGCCTGACCCATGATCGATCTACATACTCATACCAATGAATCCGACGGGACCTCTACGCCGTTGGAGCTAGTTGACCAGGCACTGGCAATAGGCTTGGAAGCCCTGGCGATTTCCGATCACGACACCTTCGCCGGCTACGACCAGGCGGCGGAGCCTGCAAAGGCTTACGGTCTGGATCTAGTTTGCGGAATCGAACTGAGCGCCCGCTTGGATGCTGACGGCATAAAACGCGGGACGGTGCACTTACTGGGTTATTTCCTGCATCAATCGCCGGCGGCGGATTTCAGGGAATGGCTGGGCGAATTACAAGCCGCCCGCCGGGAGCGAAATCACCGGCTGGCGGCGAAACTACAATCGCTGGGTGTAAAGATCGAGTTGGCCGAGGTAGAGCGGCTGGGGAGAACATTGACGGGCCGGCCACACTTCGCGCGTGTCCTCATTCAGAAGGGCTACGCGACGAGCTTCGAGGAGGCGTTTCGTCGATATCTCGGAGAATCGGCCCCGGGCTTCGTCGAGCGCGAGGCCCCGGATGTGCCGGCGGGCATCCTAAGAATCATTTCCGGGGGCGGTCTGCCGGTTCTGGCCCATCCGGTACGGCTAGGGATCCGCAACCCGGCTATCGAGGAATCCCTGATCGGTAAGCTGCGCGACTGGGGGCTGCGTGGAATCGAAGTCTATCACTCCGATCACAGCGCTGGAGATAAAGCTCGCTATGGCGAGATTGCGAGGAAATTCGGCTTGGCCGTGACGGGCGGATCCGACTTTCATGGCGATGCCAAACCGGGCGTTGCGCTGGGGACCGGTGTAAGCGGTGGGCTGAATATACCGAGGTCGATTTTGGAAGAGTTACGGAAGGCCTAGAAACAAGAAAAGCGTGGAACACAATTACGCGTTCCACGCTTGATTTAAAGCTGACTCAGTGCCTACTATTTCTTGGCGCGCTTGCGCATCAAGCCGAGAGCTACCAAGCCGGACCCGAACAGGGCCAGCGAGAGAGGCTCCGGAACAGCAGACTGGGAGAAGGTATTGTCAACGAGCGAGATGACGGCGAGTCCGCCTTCGCCAGCGAACACGGAGATATCTTTAGAAACCTGAATCGAATGTACCGGCGCGAAGAAAATAGCGTCGGTGAAAGCCGAGTTCTTATTCGGTACGGCAAGTTGTGCCGAGATACCGATGGGCGCACCGCAAGTGGCGATTTCACCGTCAAGGCAGACCGTTTCGGCCACACTTGCGGAACTTCCCGGACCCTGCGCCACGCCGTTGAAAGCCAGATGCATATCGGTTATTGCTCCCGATACGGCGGTTACGGTAAACGTGAGCAAGCTGTCCATGTTGCCGGCCCAATTGGACTGGAACAAGAAGCCCTCGTTACCGGTAGTAGTGATGGGTGTAACTTGCACAGCTGCAGCGCTGGGTGAACCGGCCGAGGCGGAATACTGGAAATCGCTAAACATCAGATTTCCCGAGACACACGTGAAACCGCCAAGGTATCCACTGTACGGCGCATTGGGTTGTGGGCAAGTAGTCGAACTAGCAAAAGCAGAAAACGATAACATCAAAGGTGCTACCGCTATCAAGAAAAACCTGTTCATTTCATTTCCTCCGAAATTTGAACCGAACGAGCTGACAGCCTGGCCACGTCTCCAGGTCACTCCTAACAGCCAACCCGAGTGTAACATCAGGACTAGGGGTTTTCAAGGACAGACCTCATATATTTCGCTCTAGCTAACTCGTCATTTAGTACTATTACTTTCGCTCCATAGCGACGCTCTTTGACAGTTAAGTGTTGTGTTATCTTAGATATAAAGAACTAAACGCGAGTTTTCTACGCTGCCGGGGTCAACATCCAGCCCCGGCTGATATACTGCACCATGAGGCCGATTTTGAGAAAACTCTCCTACCTGCTTGGTTTCATTGTTACATTCGGACCAATATGCCTTGGCCAGACTTTTAGTGACCGACTGGTATCTGGGCTGAAATGGCGTACCGTGGGCCCGTTTCGTGGGGGACGCACCCGGGCATGCGCCGGCGTCCCCGGCCAGCCTAACGTTTTCTATATAGGCGCGGTGAACGGCGGGGTCTGGAGGACGGACGATTATGGCCGTACCTGGAAGCCCATTTTCGACGAGCAATGGACCGGCTCAATCGGTGCTATTGCGGTAGCGCCCTCTAATCCGGACATCATTTATGTAGGAAGCGGCGAAGGCTTGCAGCGGCCGGATCTGTCAGTCGGCGACGGCATTTATAAATCCAGCGATGGGGGCAAGACCTGGACCCATCTTGGACTGCGAGATGGACAACAGATTCCTCAAATCGCGATTGATCCTCGCAATCCGAACCGCTTGTTCGTGGCCGTACTGGGCCACCCATACGGTCCTAACCAAGAGCGTGGAATCTTTCGTTCAACCGACGGGGGACAGAATTTTCAGAAGGTGTTTTACAAGGATGAAAACACCGGCGGCTCCGACGTCGAGATAGATCCATCCAATCCGGATCAAGTCTACGCATCGCTGTGGGAGGCGCGGCAAGGGCCTTGGGAGAACGGAGCGTGGAGCGGGACCAACGGCGGCCTGTTCAAGTCCACCGACGGCGGCAATACCTGGCGTCCGCTGGTCAAGGGGCTGCCGGAAGAGGGCGTGACCCAGGCCGCGATCGCTATTGCGCCCAGCCGTCCGAGCCGAATCTACGCCGCGGTGGCCACCGGACGGAACACGGGCCTCTTTCGCTCCGACGATTCGGGTGAGAACTGGTCTCGCGCCACCACCGATACACGTCCAGCGTCACGCATTGGCGGTGGCGATCTGCCTATTCCGGCTGTCGACCCTACCAATCCGGACATTGTTTACAGCGCCAGCGTAGTGACCTGGAAGTCGATCGACGGAGGCAAGACCTGGACGGGAATTCGGGGTGCGCCTGGCGGCGACGACTACCAGAAGATCTGGATCAATCCTAATAAGCCTGAAATCCTTCTGATCGCCAGCGACCAGGGCGCCATTATTTCGGTGAACGGAGGCGAGACCTGGAGTTCGTGGTACAACCAGCCCACAGCGGCCATGTATCACGTTGCCGCCGACAACGCTTTCCCATATCGTCTTTGCAGCGGCCAGCAGGACAGCGGTTCGGCCTGCGTCGCCAGCCGCGGCAACGACGGCGCGATCACTCTGCGCGAATGGCATCCGGTGGGCGTGGAAGAATACGGCTATGCCGCGCCGGATCCGCTGAATCCTGACATCATCTATGGGGGCAAGCTGACGCGCTACGATCGCCGAACGGGGCAAGTGGAGAATGTCGCTCCCAAGCCAATCCGGCCGGCGGATTTTCGCGCGCTGCGCACGGCGCCGGTGCTGTTTTCTCCAGCCGATCCTCACATTCTCTACTTCGCCGCTAATGCTTTGTGGAAGACGCGCGATGGCGGGCACAACTGGCAGCAGATCAGTCCTGACCTGGCGCGAAAAGATTGGGAGATACCAGCGAATGTCGGCAAATATCGCAATGAGCCGACCGCGAAGCCAACCCAGCGCGGAGTAATTTACGCGGTGGCGCCGTCGCCGCTGGATGTTAACCGCATCTGGGCGGGCACCGATGACGGCTTGATCCATGTCACCACCGATGGCGGCCTGCACTGGAAAGACGTCACGCCTCCGCAGCTGGTCCCGTTTGCCAAGGTTGCCATTCTGGACGCCGGACATTTCGACGGGCAGACCGCCTACGCGGCCATCAATACCCTGCGTCTGGACGATATGCGGCCCCATATCCTGCGTACGCACGACGGCGGCAAGACCTGGACTGAGATTGTCAACGGAATCTCCAACGATGCGCCGGTGGACGCGGTGCGCGAAGATCCTAAACGCAAGGGGCTGCTCTTCGCCGGCACGGAACGCGAGGTATATGTTTCTTTCGATGACGGTGGCCACTGGCAATCCCTGCGGCTGAACATGCCGCCGAGTTCGGTCCGCGACATCATCATCAAGGACGATGATCTGGTAGCGGCCACGCATGGCCGGGGATTCTGGATTCTGGACGACATCACGGCGCTTCGGCAGCTCACGCCCGCGGTGACAAATGCCGCAGCATTCCTGTTCAAGCCCCAAGTTGCCACCCGCTTGCGTTGGAACATGAACCCCGATACGCCGGTGCCGCCCGACGAGCCGGCCGGAGAGAATCCCCCGGATGGCGCCATCCTCAATTACTACCTGGGGGCTGAATCATCCGGCGCTGTAACCCTGGAAATTTTGGACAGCGGGGGAAAGCTGGTGCGGCGCTACTCGAGCGACGATCCGGCTCCCAAGGCCGATCCGGCGCTGGCCATTCCCGCTTATTGGGTGCGCCCGGCGCAGATCCTTTCAAACCAGCCGGGCATGCACCGTTTCCTATGGGATATGCATTATGCGCCACTGCCGGAGGCGCGGCCCGAATATCCGATGCAGGCCATTTATCACGACACGCCGCTGGCGCCCAGTTCGCCGTGGGCGATGCCGGGTAACTATACGGTGAAACTCACCGCCAACGGCCGCAGCTACACCGAGCCGCTGGCAATCAAAATGGATCCCCGCGTGCATACATCCACCGCGGATCTCCTGCAGCAATTCACGATCTCGAAGCAGTTGTACGACGACACGATCGCCGGCGTCGAAGGCTCTGGAGCAGGTGCAGGCGCTGCGCGGGAAACTGCGGGAATTGCGCGATCGGGCAGGGCAAGGCGCTGCCGTTGATGCAATAACATCATTCGATCAAAAACTGCTCGCGCTCGAAGGTGCAGGAGGCGGAGGACGCGGCGGTGGACGCGGGGCGGTCACGGGGCCAGATACCCTCAGCAGCGTCAACGGATCGCTCGGTGCTTTAATGCGGCTGATTCAAGCCGCGGATGTCGCCCCCACCACGCAAGCGGCTGCTGCGGCGGCCGATCGAAGAAAAGCGATGGCGAGCCTGCTTCAACGCTGGGCAGCGATGAAGTCGCAGGATCTGGCTAGCCTCAACGTCCAGCTCAAGCGGGCCGGCCTGGCTGAAGTCAGCGTGGAATGAGCCTCCTTTAGGTCTTACAATGACTGTGGAGGCGGCCATGAGACGCATCCCCTTAATGTTGGTAGCCGTGGTTGCGTTAGCGAGCAACGGAATTCGACCGCGCGGCAGTCCCGCCGATTATCCCGCGCATGGGACCGGCGACGGAGTTACGGTCGCCGCGGTAGTTATCCCGCCAGCCCAGGTGCGCAAGATTTTTGCAACCGATTTGAATGCCGGTGGCTACATCATTGTGGAAGTGGCGGTCTATCCGGAATCGGGCCGCGAAGCGGATGTTTCGTCCGGTGATTTCATGCTCGGCGGCGGCGGTGAATCGAGCGCTGTCGCTCCCGTGAATGCGGGCTCAATCGCCGGCGCGCTCGACCGGAAGGCCGCTCCGCAAATCCGCGGCGCCAACGTGGATGCGGCGGTCGGTTACGAAAGAGGGACTGATCCCGTCACGGGGCGGCGGGCTAGCAGTGTCTACACGGGAGTCGGCGTCTCCAATGATCCTCCCGGGACCCTGGGTCCACCGCCCACCGGGCCCGACCCCTGGAGCATGCAGCAGGAACTCGAGGAACGCTCGCTGCCGGATGGCAAAACCACCCAACCTGTAGCCGGCTACCTGTACTTCCCCAAGTTATCGAAGAAATCCAAGCATGCCGGCTACGAACTCACTTACTACAGTGCGAACGGCAGGCTGCGGTTGTCAGTGCCTCCCGCGAAATAGCTATTACAAGCTCTGGCCTCTGGGCAGCTTCACCTTGGGACTGGTCACATAACCGATCACTTCGTTCTTCTTCACCTGGTTCACGACAATCTCGTAGGCCTGGCTGCTGCCGGAAAGATACAACTGGACGGGTTCATTGACGGTTCGATCTTTCTTCTCAACCTTCTTGTCATCCGCCAGTACTTCCACGGTGTAGCGGTTATGTTTAGGATCGGTCTTCTTCAGAACCAGACGCAGATCGCCGATTTTCTGCGGCGGTCCATTGGTCTTGCCCAAAGCGAACTCGAAATAATTGCGCTCGCCCCGTTCCTTCAAGGCCGATAGCTCCTGGGCATTGGTGGCGACGGCGCCGCTCACGGTATTCAAGTCGCCTTCTACGCGCTTCACGTCCGCGCCGGTGTTCTCGAGGTCGCCCGAAATTCGGCCCAGCTTCTCGCTGGTATCCACCTGAAGATCGGACAATTGACTCAGGAATTGCCGGCTTTTTTGATCGACGCCATCCGTCAGTTGGTTGTTGGTCTTCTTCAATTCCATGCGGACCTGGCGCAAATCCGCATTCTTCGCATCTTCCACCTGGCTCTCTACCGCGTCCAGGCGGTGCTGAGTTTCGGAGAGCGCTCCTTTGGCGGCGTCGTTCACCTTAGCCAGTTGCTGCTGCGTGGTGACTTGCACCCGGGCCAGATCGCGGGTCAGGCTATCGCGGGACATCGATTCGTAGATGTTTCCGCCAATGGCAACGACCAAGCCCAGAAACAGAACCGAGGTGACGAGCGTATGCGCCTTGCCAGCTTCGTTTTGAGACATAATGCTCCTCCTTATGAGCAATAGCCGGCTAATTGCGTCCGGCTCTGCTTTGGGAGGATGCACACAACGTTCCCGCCCTAACCCATGAAAGTTATCAGTGGCTTAGCGCGTGGAGGCGTAAAATTCCGTGTGCGTGTTGCCACGCGGAATGTCTAATGCAACACGGTAAAGGCGTAGAGAGTATCGCCCGCGCCGACGACCACGTACTGCTTGCCATCCAATTCGTAAGTCATCGGTCCGTTGGCAACGGTTGCTGCCAGGTGCGTGTGCCACAGGATGCGGCCGGTGGCTGGATCGTAGGCAATGAAGTTTGCCGTAGGGATCGCCGGTGAATAGAAGCTTGCCGGCCGTCGTCAGAATGCCCGCACCTCCGCCCGCGCGCGCCCCGTATTCGTGGCTCCACTTCACTTGGCCAGTCCGATAATCGATGGCCTTCAGCGCGACCTTCGACCAAACGCCCGAATCACGCCCGCCGTAGCCTTCCGGCTTGGCCTCGGTGTCGGTGAGATAGAAGAGACTGTAGGAGGATGACGAATTCACATACAACATTCCGGTCTCGGGATCGAAGCTCGGAGGCGGCCAATTCGACGCGCCGCCGGATGCCGGGATCACTAGCGTACCGTCGGTGCGCGGCTCTTTGGCAGGATCGGGAATCGGCTGACCCTTGGCATCCACGCCCTTCGACCAGTTCAGGTCGATGAAGGGCTTCGAGAGGATATTCTTGCCATCGGTGCGGTCCAGAACGAAGAAATATCCGTTGCGGCTGGCCTGCGCGATCAACTTGCGCGGCTGCCCGTTGACTTGACCATCGATCAGGACCGGAGTTTGGGCCGCGTCCCAATCGTGGGTGTCATGCGGCGAGGCTTGGAAATACCAGGCCAGCTTCCCGGTGTCGGGATTAAGCGCAACAATCGAACAGGTCCATAGATTATCGCCCTTGCGGCCCTGGCCGGCCATCACCGGATTGGGATTGCCGGTTCCCAGATAGTAAAGATTCAGCTCCGGATCGTAGGTGCCGGGCACCCAGGTCATGCCTCCGCCGTGCTCCATGGCTTCCTGATTCGGCCAGGTGTCGGCCCCGAATTCGCCCTTGCGCGGCGTCGAATTCCAGCGCCACTGCACTTGTCCGGTTTCCGGATCGCGCGCTTCGAGATAGCCAGGAACGTCTAGCGAGTCGCCGCCCACGCCCACAATGACGTGATTGCGAACCACGATCGGCGCCGGCGTAGAGAAATATTCCTGCTTCACATCGGCGATCTCGACATGCCATCGCTCCGTGCCGTCTTTGGCGTTGAGACAGATCAGGTAATTGTCGGGCGTCTCAAAATAAAGCCAGTCGCCATACATGCCGAAGCCGCGGTTGCCGATGTGAATGCCGCCGTGCGTCTCCCATTTGTAATGCCAGAGTTGGCGGCCGGTACGAGCATCGACGGCCCAGGCGTGGTCGGGAACCGTGAAATAAAGCACCCCGTTGACTTCGAGCGGCGTGGATTTGACCGACGTGTTGTCGCCATCGGCGGCCCCTGGTCCCATGTTGATGCGGTATTCCCAGGCCAGCGTCATGGAGGTGACGTTAGAGGCATTGATTTTTGCCAGGGGACTGAAGCGGCGGCCCGAATAATCGCCATTGTAAGTGGGCCAAGTGTCGGTGGAGAGCTTCATCAGCTTGGCCGGATCCAAGCCTTGAGCGGAGAGGGACGCGGCCAGCAGTGCTGGGAAAACGAGTCGGCGAAGGTTCATTTCAAGGTCACCAGGTAAGCCACCAGATTATGCATCTCGTCGTCTGTATATTTTTTCAGCAGCTCCTCATGAGCCGCCAAAGGATCGCGGACGTCCACCTTCACGCCGGGATCGCGCGAAAAAGAACGATAATCACCGGATGCATCGCGCAAAGCGACATCGAAATCGTCCATAAACTCCAATGTGCCGGTGACGGTTTGGCCCGACGCCAAGGTGACGGTGACCCGGGTTGGGATAGATTTTGGCTCGGGACCTTCCCCGCGCCGCCGCTGAGTCCGCGGATACAACAGCCGCGATTGCAGGGCCACCGGCTCATACTTCGTAGCGACTCCCTTCAGATCGCCGGTGGGCGAATGGCAGGTATTGCATCGGCCGGCGCCGTTAAAATACGCCTGGCCTTTCTTAGCGTCGCCGGTCACGATGTTCTGGATGGTATAAGTACTGCGATCGATTGCGGCCTGCTGGCGTGATCGCAAGAACGCAGCGACATCCTTAATCTGATCATCGGTCAGCGGAAACGCGGGCATTCCTTTGTCGGGGCGCCCGCTCCGAATCACGGGCCCGATCTTATCGCCGCCCTCGTCATCCAAAGCCAGCACGGAGCGGACCAGGTCCGGGCCGCTTTCGCCGCCATTGCCATTCGATCCGTGGCAGAATCCGCAGCGGGCGACGAAGGTCTTCTGGCCGCGCTCGACGGCCGCCGGATCGGGAACATCGCGGCTGATCAGAAAATTCCTGCCTCCCCGGCCCGCGGGCGCAGGAGCGGGGCGCGGCGGTTGTGCCGCCAAAGGCATCAGGCCGGCCGCGAGAACAAATGGCAGCAGCGTTTTCATGCCAGCGCCTGTTTGCAATACTCCAGGCACTTTTTTACCTCCGCCGCGGAGTCGTCTTTGCCTTTGTATTCGTATTCAATATTCGCTGGAATGTTGTACTTCTTTTGTTTCAACAACTGGAGCACCTGCTTGATGGGAGTGTCGCCTTCACCGAACGGCACGTTTGGTCCATCACTCTTCTTGCGATCCTTCAAGTGCAGGTTGGTGATCCGGTCGTGGTGCTCTTCGATGTAAGCAACCGCATCGAAATTCGCAGCGGTGAAATGCCCGATATCCAGATTCACGCCGATGGATTTGGAAAGCGCCATGGCCTTGGCGAAACTTTCGGGAGTCGCGAATTCGTTCGGATCTTTGACGTTGTTATGGCCGTGCACGCCGACCGTGATCTTATACTTCTCGGCGAAGGGAGCCACGCGCGGCATCACGCTGACCGTGGATGAAGCCGTGATCACCCTCACGCCCAGCGCCTGGGCCATCTGGAATCCGCGCTCGATCTCGGGATCGGTAAAGTCGTCACGAAAGCTGATGTTAAAAGCAAAGAGCGAAATGCCGGCGTCATCGAACTTCTTGCGGACGGCTTTGATCTCTTCCATAGGAACCGTCAAACGCCATTTACGGAGTTCTTCCCGCTGCTTCTGGCGGGCCGGATCGTCAGCAGATCCTCGCCCTCCCCCTCCCGGCCGCGGCATTGGACCGGGCTCGATGTGCGGAGAGAACAGCTCGCACTCGCCGATGCCGTCTTCGACCATGGCCTGGATGGCAGCGTCCAACGGGCGATCGCGATAGCTGTACGATTGCACGCCGATCTGCACGCCACCTACTTTGGAGTTGATCTTGGCCAGAGCCGCTCCGAGCGGCAGACCAGCCATTGCTAATTTTGCGAAATTACGTCTGGTGTACACGTTCATTTACTCCATTCTGACTCAGCTATAGATAAAACCGCTGCCCCGATCATGATCGCTCCGGAAATCCTCTAGGATCTCTTTGTTGCGGCGCGACATCGGAGGTGCGCACGTACCAATCCACTAGCTTAACCATCAATTCGCGCTGGATCTTATTGTATGCCGCTTCACCGTAGACGTTGTGTGTCTCCCGCGGGTCCTTCGCCAGATCGTATAGCTCGCTTTGGTCATCCGGCCGATAAATCAGCTTATGGGTGAGCGTGCGAATCATTGTGGAGCGCGTGACCGTCTCAGGCTCTTCGTTCTGCAGCGCAACTTTTGGATAGTACGGACCGGTGGGACTCGCGAATTGATCGAGCGGTTCAAACATTTGCGGCTCGTTCTTGTTGTAACCGCCCTCGCAGAATACAGGGCGCCCGGCGTCTCCGCTATCCCCGCGCAACTGCGGAAACAGCGATTTCGCAAAATGGGTGTGCCGCGCAGTTACGCCCGCGAGTTCCAGACACGTCGCCATTACGTCGAACAACTCCACCTGGCCAGTGGCAACGTGCCCCCGCGCAAATCCCTGGGCATCGCCTGGAAGCCGAACGATCAGCGGTATTCGTGTAAGCGGATCAGGCATCGCGTTGGGCCATTTCTCGACTAACCCGTAATCGCCCGCGTAGTCTCCGTGATCGGAAAATACAAATAGCGCGGTGTCATGGGCGCGGCCGCTGCTCTCAATCGCCTCCAACAACTGGCCCAATACCCAGTCCGTATAGCTGACTTGTCCCAGATACACTGCCTGGACCTGGCGGAATGTGTCATCACCTAACCGATCCAGCCGCATTCTCTTGCGGAGCGCGGAATAAAATCGGGGCTGCCTGGGGAGATTCGCCGGCCGGAGTGGAGCCAGGTCGCTGGGCCGGTACATATCGTGGAATTCTTCCGGCGCCGAATAGGGCGGATGCGGATAAATCAGCGGAAGAAAGATACAGAACGGCTTGGCGTTCTCACGCGCGAGAATGGCCGCGGCCGATTGCACGTTTTCAAAATCTCCGGTCTTGCGGCGATCCTTGCCTTTTTCCCAAAGAAACGTATAGTAGCGCGGGTCTTCGAAGGGAAACGGATTCTTGGTGAACATCCCGGAGGGTGGACCGGGCTCGGCATGCGTCACACTGGCGGCAAATGAATCGGGAGAAAGCAGGTCGTTCTTGCCGTACCAGTAAACCTCGTAGCCGGCCTCCTTGAGATAGCGGAACAGATTCGGCTCATCCGGGTGCAGGCCGTGGTACAGACTCCGGTGCCCGCGCACGTGAACGGGCCAGCCGGTGAGGAAGCTGCAGCGGGACGGCTCGCAAACCGGGTTCTGCACGTGACATTGTTCAAATCGCGTCCCCTCCGACGCCAGATGATCCAGATTCGGGGTCTTCACCAGGGGATGCCCGTAACAGCCGATGCTCTCCGCTCGTAGCTCATCCGCCATGAACAGAATCAGGTTTGGCGGTTTCGCCGGACCGGCAGATCGGGTCTGGGCGAGCATTCCGGCCGCGCCCACGGTTCCCAGAAACGTTCGTCGGGTTAAGCGAGGCTTTTCCATGAAAAACGAGTGGCTGCCGGTTTCCTAGAATAGCATTCGGCAATTCGGCCAAAGGGCGTTTTCAGAAAATCACGGTGACGACACCCGCTATGACGAGCGCCAAACCCCACAGAAGATCCAGGTTGAGCCAGGCGCGTCGCAGGAACGCGAGCCCCACGTATCGATAGACCACCAGGCCGATCGCTCCTGCCGTAGTCAGATACGCCAGTGTGTGGACGGCCACCGCCATCAGCCAGGGTTGGGGCAGAGCGGCGCCGGCGTGCATATGCTGGGAGTGTTCGCCGGCGGGAAGAGAAAACAGCACAGGCAGTAGCATGAGGCCCGCTCCATGCGCCGTGGCCATCAGGAACGACCAGATGGTGAGGTCTCGAAATCCGACCCGCATTCCGGTCCAGGTGGCCCAACGCGGGTGTCGCGAACTGACCAGCTTCGAAATGCCCAGCGCCAGCAACGCAGCCGCCGCGGCGATTCGCACCCAGCGGTTCGATAGCCCAATTTGCAACAGTCCAAACACGGCCACCACTGCGCTCATGGATGCCAGGTGCCCTAGCGCCAGTGGTGGCAGTGCACGCCACACCGCTCGACCGCTTTTCTCCTGTAGACCGAGCGACACTGCAAACAGCCATCCCATGGCCGGGTTGAGGCCATGATACGCGCCGAGCGCGAAGAGAAGCAACCAGGCCCAGGATACCGTCGAAAAGGGATGCCCGATTATTTGATGCGCGTTCATTTATGGATAGCAGTACGAATCTGAGGACGCGTCGCCGCCCTCCAGCCGTATCTGATGCGGACGCATGCCGTCTACCTCGACAAAGAATTTTGGGTCAAGCCGCAGGCCGCCGTCCGGACCGGCATCCGCTTTCACCATCCAGCCGCGAATCCCCTCGGGATAGAACTGTGCGTCCCACGCCGAATAAAGCGAGTTACTAAAGTACACGCGCCGGCCGTCGCGGCTCACTTCCACCATTTGCGGTCCGCCGTTCAAAGCGGCGCCGGGCTTGGAAGGATGCGGCGCGTGTCGGGCAATTCCGCCGATATGCAGTGAGCCCACTTGTTTGGGATTGTGTGGATCGGAGACATCATACTGGCGCATCTCCCCGGTGCCCCAACAGGATGCATAGAGGAACCGGTCATCCAAGGAAAGATCGATGTCGGTCAACAGCGGCGGCACTGCTTTGAAGCCTTTCAGCAGCGGCGGCAATACTTCCGGATCGGCCGGCTCGGCGGGAATCTCGATCACTTTCTTGACGGCATACTTTCCGTTCTCGCGGCTCCACATCCAGATGGATGACGAAAGATCCTTCAGCGATACCACCACGCCGACAAAGCCAAAGGTCTTGGTGGGATCATGCGATGGCCGCAGCTCGAGCACCAACTGTTGCTCGGCGCCTAAATCGAGCACCTGCTGGTGTCGGCGCTTGCGGAGATCCCAGACATGGATGGAATGGCCGTACTTGCCTGCCAGCAGCAACTCCGGATTGATGCCGCTCTCCAGCATGTTGGGCGTTCCCCACTCGCTGGTCAGCATGGTGTCGTGACCCAGATGCCACCAGAAATCATAGGCGAAATATTGCGGCCCGCGATCCACCTCCCAGCGGCCCAGCACATCGAATGAAAAATGATCCAGCAGAAAGACGCCGCCCGGACCATTTCCATCCGGCGCGCCCAGAGCGCTTACGAAGATGCCGTCCGGTCCACAGTGCACCGTGTGCGTGCGAGAGTATCCGGTGTGTGAGGCCACTTCTTCCGGTTCGATAATCTTGACGATCTTGGGCTTGCGGGGATCGGGCTTGGTATCGATCACATAGATGCGCGATGAGCGCAGCCCGGGAGTGATCAGATAACGCCGCTCGATGTGCGGATGGGGGGCGTAAGGACACAGCGCCGAGCTGCAGGCATTCCACCCGAAGTGGTGCAATTCATCGCCGACATTCGGCATATCGATGCGGCCCACTACGCGCCCGTAACCACTGGAGGCGGGGTCGACATCTACCACGGCCATGCCATCCGGGCGGCCGTCCTGTGCAGGATTGAGAAGCGCGACATACGCCAGGCGCTCAACGGGACCTTGCATGGCCAGACGCGGTGAGGGGTAAAAAGTCGGATCAGGGGTGAGTAGCAAGCCAGACTCCTTCTGTGAATTTAGCGCTGCTGCAACGTCAACGATAGCAAATGAGGGCTCGACCAGGGAGTCTCACAGGCTGTCTCAAACCTGAGCGGTTGTCCGTGGGCCCGGTTCGAACCTTACTGCCAGACGCGCTGGGCCATGGACGTGCAGCGCCTGGCGCGGCTGCCACGGTTCGGAACTCGAAAGCTGCAGATCTTTCAAACGGTCCAGCAGGTCCGGAATAGCGACTCTGGCCTCCAGGCGCGAGAGCGCCGCGCCAAGACAGAAATGGATGCCGTGCCCGAAGGCGATGTGCGGATTTGGTTCTCGCGCGATGTCGAAACGGGCAGGCTCGGAAAACTGCCGTGGATCGCGATTGGCAGCTCCGAGAATCGGGAGCACCAGTTTCCCGGCCGGGATCTTTTGGCCCTGAATCTCGACCTCGCGCCGGGTAGCGCGGAACATCCACTGTACAGGCGGGCGGTAGCGTAAAACCTCCTCGATCGCTCCGGGCAGAAGACCCGGCGTCTTACGCAGGCGCTCCAGTTGCTGTGGATTCTCAATCAAGCACAGGATCGCGTTGTTGAGCAGGTTAGTGGTCGTTTCAGTGCCGGCCACCAGCAAAAGCTGAAAGAATCCCAAAATCTCCTCGTCAGTCAAGTGCTCGCCGTCAACCTCCGCTTCAACCAGCTTGGTCAGTAAGTCATCCCGCGCAGCCGCCCGCCGGTCAGACAGCAGGTCCGCCAGGTAAGCGCTCATCTCGGCTTTCACAGCAAAATAATCCTGGGCTGCTTTGGCGCCCCCCTCGCCGCCGGGAACGGCGAAGCTCAGGCCCAACATGACATCCGCCCAGCGCTTGAACCGCTGCCGGTCGACCACTGGAACGCCCAACATCTGCGCTATGACCAGCATGGGCAAGGGGACCGAGTAGTCCTCAGCCAAATCCATCTCTCCACGTTCGATCCTGTGGTCCAATAGCTCTCCGGACAACTCGCGAATGCGCGGCTCTAGATTGGCGACCATGCGCGGCGTGAACGCCCGCATAATGAGGGCGCGCAGCTTGGTATGGCGCGGCGGATCGAAGAATATGAACCATTCCGGATTGGCTCGCTTCGCGGTAAACATGCTGGAGCTGAACGCCTCATTGTCGTTCATCACGCGTTTTACGCTCTCGTAATCGAAGACCATCCATAGGTTGAGCGGTTCGACATGCAGCACCGGCGATTGGGAGAGCATCTGGTCATATAGCGGGAAGGGGTTGCGGCGTACCTCGTCGGAGAAAAAGTTCATGGCAGCGCTGGCTCTCTTGGTAGAGTCTGCCATGCCCGCTCAGTTTCCGAGTGTCACTGGCACGCGCAGCGAAAATGCCAGCGGCGTCTCCACCGGCAAGATAATATTCTTTTTACCTGTGAACGCAGCTCCCGCGGTACCCGCCCCCGCGCCAGCGCCGGCACCGATCACAGCACCGGCCGGCCCACCCGCTAAAGCTCCCACTGCCGTACCGGCGCCTGCCCCGCCGGCGATCCAGCCCCAATTGCGCTTCTTGTGCCCTCCGGTCTCGCGGCCAAGGTGTGTCGCCCTGATTTCGTGGCGCCGGCCATTGAGCTCAAACGAATCCAGACTGAGGCCCAGCACCGCGCGGCCCTTGAACCGGCCAGAAGCCTTGGATTCAGTCAGATGCCCGGTGAAAATGGTGCCTTTGGGAATTATCGTTCGACCGTCCAGGATGATCGGCCTTCTTACCGACGCTGTGAAACGATCCCCCGGACGGTTCCGCTTCGTGTCGAGCGTCTGTTCCAGCCGGACGTCCAGTACGGTTCCAGCGGGAATGGAGATGGCGTTCGAAGGGACCCGCCCTTGGTTAGGCGAAGAATTCGCCGGCGCTGGAGACGGAAAAGGGGATGGCCGTTCCGCCGGCGCGGGGCCGCCTGGTTGAGTAATAGGTTGAGTAGTAGGCTGCGTCACCCGCGCGGCTTCCGTCTGCGCGGCCGGTTGAGCCGCCTGCCGGTTTCCACAGCCGGTGGTCAAGACCGTCAATATCGCAACCGGCGAAAGGTAAGCGGTAAGGATGGTTATCCACTTCATTCTTGAAGCTTAACGCAATGGAGGTAGCCAGGAAAAAGGCTCGAAAATCATCGAATTATACCCGGGGCTCCCCGCTTCGGCTTGACGGGACCGAACCGGGCTCCGTACAATGGGATAGAGTCCATAAAGGAGGCCGTATGTTCCGATCCATAGGCTTTCCTGAACTTGTGGTCATTTTAGTAGTCGCCGTTCTGCTGTTTGGCGGAAAGAAGATTCCTGAGGTGGCAAAGGGTTTAGGCGAAGGCATTAAGAACTTCAAGAATGCTCTAAAGACCGAGGAACACGACGTCGACGAAAAGAAGCAGGCATAAGGCTTCCTGGATTTGCTCGCACTTTGAGCGGACCTGAATCGACTTTCGAAAAAAGACCCCCGCGAGGCCGTCGCGGGGGTTTAAGTTTTTGGTAGGCTGCTTACTTTCTTCTTGGGTGGAACGATCGAGTCTTTTACGGCCTTCGCTACGCGGAACTTTACGACTTTCTTGGCCGGGATCTTAATGGCCTCGCCAGTGGCCGGGTTGCGGCCCATGCGCGCTTTGCGATCCACGCGGACCAGACGGCCGATGCCGGGGATCACGAACATTCCGTTCTTCTTGGTTTCGCGAACGGCCATGTCCGCGAAGCTGGTGACGAATGCTTCGCTGCCTTGGTGCTGCTGCCGGTGGCCGTGGCCAGTTCCTTCATGATCTGCGACTGCGTCATTTTTGCTGCTGCCATGCACTTCTCCTTGTGTATTCCAGATCTCGTGAGGTTCTTCCAATCTCCAGTGCGGCTACTTAAAACATAACCGTACAAAATTGTTTTCCTAACAAATCATACGGGATGAGATGCCCGATGTAAAGAGAAGAATACCAGAAAAATGCGATTTTTCCTCAGTTATTTTGAGGATGCGATGCTGGGAGGCCGATGAAACGGGCTTCCGGAGCGATTCCGGCCTTTGGAGGCTTGGATTTAGGCCGGTTCTTGGTGAGTCCGAAGCTGATCGTTGGCAGGCAGCTTGACGATAACTTCGGCGTCACCGGCGTTCCCGAAACCAAGCTTGCGTCCGCAACGCAGCGTCCAGCTGCTCGCCGAATCTCGGGATTTGCGATCAGAAACGCGCGCGCATTCTCCCGGCCCTGCCCGATGCGTTCGCCGCGAATAGCTGAACCACGAGCCGCTCTTTTCCACCAGTTCCTGGGTGACGCCCAGGTCCAGCAGGTCGCCTTCGCGCGAGATGCCTTCGCCATACAGGATGTCGACTTCGGCTTCGCGGAAAGGCGCGGCCACTTTGTTCTTCACGACCTTGATCTTGGTGCGGTTGCCGACCACTTTCTCGCCATCCTTAATGGCCGCCATGCGCCGAACCTCCACGCGCACCGAGGAATAGAACTTCAGCGCGCGCCCGCCGGTGGTGGTTTCCGGATTGCCGAACATCACGCCGATCTTCTCCCGCACCTGGTTAATGAAGACCAGCAGCGTGTTGGTGCGCGCCACGATGCCGGTCAGCTTGCGCATCGCCTGCGACATCAGGCGAGCGTGCAGGCCCATGTGGCTGTCGCCCATCTCGCCCTCCAGTTCCGCTTTGGGCACCAGCGCCGCCACCGAATCGACCACGACGATATCGATGCCGCCGGACGCCACCAGCGCACCGGTGATTTCGAGCGCCTGCTCGCCGTAGTCCGGCTGCGAGACGATCAGATTGTCCACGTCCACGCCGAGCTTGCGGGCGTAGCCTGGGTCCAGCGCGTGTTCGGCGTCGATGAATGCGGCCGCGCCGCCGCCCTTCTGCGCCTGCGCGATCACCTGCAGCGCCAGCGTGGTTTTGCCGGATGATTCCGGTCCGAAGACCTCGATCACCCGTCCGCGCGGAAATCCGCCCACGCCCAGCGCCGCATCCAGCGAAATCGAACCGCTGGAGATCACCGTCACCGGCAGCACATTGCGCGAGCCCAAGCGCAGCACGGTACCTTTTCCGAATTGCTTGTCCATCTGGCTAAGCGCGGCGTCGATGGCGCGCTGGCGCGCGGCTGTGTCGAGTTGCTGGGCTTGGTCTTTCACGGACATTTAGTGGCACAGCGTGCGCCGATGTCTCAGAGGAAATTTGCTTTTCGATTGATTTGGCCCGGGCGCATTAGGCCTTCTCTCGGTACAGGCAAGGCCGGTCCTAAGGCTTTTCAAGTGACTGGTTTTCTACCCCCTTTACGGTACGATACGAGTGATGGGTGATCATCCGCCGCGTAGTTCGCGCGCCGCGGGGGCGCGAAATTTCCTGCAAAGGCTGGCATCAGGAAGCCGCCCTGCGGATGCTGATGAACAACCTCGATCCCGAGGTCGCCGAAAAGCCGGACGAACTGATCGTCTACGGCGGCACTGGCCGCGCCGCGCGCGATTGGCCTTCGTTTCACGCCATCGTGCGCTCCCTTCGCGAGCTCGAAAACGACGAGACGCTGCTGGTGCAATCGGGCAAGCCGGTCGGCATTTTCCGCACGCATGCGGAAGCCCCGCGCGTCCTGCATCGCCAACTCCAATCTGGTGGGCCGCTGGTCCAATTACCAGGAGTTTCACCGTCTGGAGCAGCTCGGCCTCACCATGTACGGCCAGATGACCGCCGGTTCGTGGATCTATATCGGCAGCCAGGGAATCGTGCAAGGAACATTCGAAACATTTGCCGCCGCGGCGAACAAACATTTCGGCGGATCGTTGCAGGGGCGCCTCATCGTCTCCGGCGGAATGGGCGGAATGGGCGGCGCGCAGCCTCTCGCCGCCACTCTGAACGACGCCTGTTTCCTGGGCGTCGACGTCGATCCGGCGCGCATCGAGAAGCGGCTGAAGACCGGCTATTGCGACCGCATGGCCTGGAGTCTCGACGAGGCCCTGCAAATCGTCAACGAAGCCCGCCAGGCGCGGCCAGGCGATCTCGGTCGGCTTGGTCGGCAACTGCGCCGACGTGCTTCCGGAACTGGTCCGCCGCGGCATCGTGCCCGACATCCTGACGGATCAGACCAGCGCCCACGATCCGTTGCAGGGCTATGTTCCGAATGGCATGCCGCTCCCGGATGCGCTGGCGCTGCGCTGCTCGAATCCCGACGAATACCAGCGGCGTTCTTTCGAGGCGATGGCCGCAGCACGTGCGCGCCATGCTCGCGTTGAAGCGAATGGGCGCGGTCACCTTCGATTACGGCAACAACATCCGCGCGCAGGCCAAGAGCGCCGGCGTCGAAGATGCGTTCGAAATTCCCGGCTTCGTGCCCGAGTATATCCGGCCGCTGTTCTGCGAAGGCAGAGGTCCGTTCCGCTGGGTTGCGCTGTCGGGATCGCCCGAAGATATCCACACCACCGACCAGCTGGCGCTGGAGCTGTTCCCCAAGAATCCGGTGCTGGAGCGCTGGATGCGGCTGGCCAAGGAGCGCATCCACTTTCAGGGCCTGCCCGCGCGGATCTGCTGGCTGGGCTATGGCGAGCGCGCCGAGTTCGGACTGGCCATCAACGATTATGTGCAGCGCGGCAAGATCGAAGCGCCCATCGTGATCGGGCGCGATCATCTGGATACCGGATCGGTTGCCTCGCCCTATCGCGAAACCGAAGCCATGCTGGACGGCTCGGACGCCATCGCCGATTGGCCGCTGCTCAACGCCCTGGTAAACACGGCGTCGGGCGCATCCTGGGTTTCGATACATAACGGCGGCGGCGTGGGAATCGGCTACGCGCAGCACGCCGGCATGGTGGTGGTGGCCGACGGAACCGCGTCGTGCGCCGGCCGCTTGGAACGCGTTCTTACCAGCGATCCGGGCCTGGGCGTGATCCGTCATGCCGACGCCGGATACACCAGAGCGATCGAGGTCGCGCATGAGCGTGGCATTCGAATGCCGATGGACCCCTCCACATGAGCGTACGCGCCGTCGATCCCAACTGGCCCAGCGCCGGTGACTGGCTGGCCGGGGAGCGGGCCGCGAAAACCATCGGCACGCTTACGATCCTTGGAGCGCCGGTAGCGCTCGGCTCCTTGAGCGGCGCCCGCTGCGATCTCGCTCCGGCAGCTATCCGTGCCGCGCTCGACCGCTACAGCACCTACGACGTCGAATTTGGCCGCGACCTGCGCGCCTTGGCGGTCCACGATTGCGGTGATCTGAAAATTGCGGACCTTCGCCCCGAACAGGCGCTCGAGCCGATTCGCGAAGCCGTCTCAAAGGCGGTGAAGCATTCCGCCGCTGTAGTGATCTTAGGCGGCGACAACAGCATCACCTATCCCGCCGCGAAGCCAGCTACCGGGCTGCTCACATTCGACGCCCATTTCGATCTCCGCGCTCTGGACCACGGCCTGTCGAACGGCAATCCCATCCGAGCCTTGCTGGCCGATGGTTTCCCCAAAGGCCAGATCGTTCAAGTGGGTATTCAATCGTTCTCCAATTCGAGAGCCTACGCCGACATCGCCCGTCAGGCCGGCATCACTTTTATTACGCTCGAACAGGTCCGGCTGCGAGGTATTGAGAACGTTACCGCCGAAGCCCTGACACAGCTTTCCAATTCCGCTGATTTCATCTACGTGGATTTCGACCTGGACGTCCTGGACCGGACTTTTGCGCCAGCCACTTCCGGTTCGCGTCCGGGCGGCCTGGCGCCTTGGGAACTTCGGCGGGCGGCGCGGTTATGCGGTCTGCATCCCCGCGTGCGCGCGATCGACCTCGTGGAGATCGATCCCACCCGCGATGTCGCCGATGCAACATCTCTTGCCGCGGCGGCCTGCCTGCTCTCGTTCGCCTCCGGGTTGCATCAGCGCCTGCGGGGTTGACGGCGCAACGCGAAAAGAATCGACAAGCCGGCCACGAGGGTAAGGGCGGGGCTCGGTTCAGGTGTTAAAGATGCGTTTACAGTGATGCTTCCATCCTCACTCGTAAAATCGATACTGTTGAAGTTGGAATCAAGCAAGGTGATGTTCGAGAGCGACATCGGACTTGTACCGATCGCGAGCGGAAGCAATTGGAGCGTCGCCAGCACACCGTCGCCGCTCACTCCCGGAATTGCGCCGACGAGAGAATCTGCGGTGAACGAAATCGTACCGGCCAAATTGTCAATCGTTCCCGGCACAAATGCAGTCGTTCCACCGGATAAGAGAAACGGGCCTTCGCTAACCGACGAGGCCGAAAGCACACTTGGATTGAAGCCAATATCGAATTGGAATGCAAACAGGTTGCTCACGTTAGAGATGTTTACGTTCAGGTTCACAGCACTTCCGACATTCGTTGTCGACGACGCCGGTTGGATGCTGATTGTTGCGGCTCGAGTTGCCGCGAGCGTTAGCAGGGAAACTACCAGTACCTTGCACATCATGCGAGAACCCTCCGACGGTTCAGTACAGATAGACATGCTACACCAATACAATGTTACGCGCATAGTAATTCTTCGGAATTCGGGTGAAAATCTTGGCGCTATCGCGAGTCATTTGAGGCAAATGTGACCAGAAAGCAGGTCCCACAGCGCTATCCCCTTAATTTGCCGAGTTTACTAAGCGCTTGGCGCAGATCGTGCTCCCTAGCTGTTCCAAAGTACAGACGGCTGGTTGACTAATTAGGAATTGCGACTGGCCGGATGATGCTCTTTGCTTGACTGAATCGTAAAAACCCTAGAGCTTTATCGGAAATATGATATGATATTCGCGGTTGCCCCCTGACCCCGGAAGCTTGGATGTGCCGCTGGGATCACGAGAGGGCCGGACGGATCGATATGGTTTGCGGAGCACGCCGGTGGTCAAGATCGGCCAGGCTGTCTTAGCGTTGGCACCTGGGCGCGGTAACCACTGTAGGGTTATTGGGCTGTATTCCCGATTTCGAGCGGCGGAGTTCATCAAATTACGTTCTATAGCTTCGATACGGCCGGCCGCCAGGAAACACGCCATGGGCAAGACTTCAAGATTGACTCAGCCAAGCCCGTGAGCCATGTAGCCGCGCTTCCAGCGGCGACTCAGGTGTCGTTCACCGGTTCGCTTGGCCACACTTACCGGTTTTACTGCTCCGCCCAGGACCAGGCCGGCAACATCAAAATCAACACAGCGGCAGATGCGATAACCTTCGTGCCGCAAATGCCCGCTGACGTCAACAGTGACGGCAAAATCGACTGTGCCGATATCACGTTCGTGAAAACCTCCTTCGGCAAGCACACCGGCCAGACCGGCTTCAATCTTACAGCCGACGTCCATCATGACAGCGTGGTCGATGTTTGCGACCTGGCCATAGTCAGCCAGAAACTCATCCCCGGAACAACCTGTCCCTAAGCGCGACAGCCCATTAAGGAGTTTGTTATGTATACAGCAATTCTGCCGGCGGCAGTGCTGCTTAGCGTAGGCACGATGCTGTCGGCACGCCTCCCGGTTCACCCACAAGTGATGGAATCCTACGGCAAGCTGCCCTTAAGCTTCGAAGCCAATCAGGGGCAAACTGACCAACAGGTGAAGTTTCTGGCGCGCGGCCCTGGCTATAGCCTTTTTCTGACCGGAGACTCCGCGGTCTTGTCGCTTCGCCAGCAAAAGACGAACGCGGTGCTTCGGATGAAACTTCTGGGCGCGAACGCGCATGCTGCGGTCGCGGGAGCGAACGCGCTGCCCGGCAAGAGCAACTATTTCACGGGCAGCGATCCGAACCAGTGGCGCACGAATGTTCCCACCTACGGCGCGGTGAAGTACTGCGGGTGTCTATCCCGGAATCGACCTGGTGTACCACGGGAACCAGCGGCTGCTGGAATACGATTTCGTGTTGGCGCCAGGAGCTGACCCGCGAGCCATCGATCTTCGTTTTCTGGGCGCCAAAAAGCTAAGCGTGAATGGCGAAGGCGCGCTCGTGATCAAGTTGGGCGAGAGTGAAGTGATCGAGCATGCCCCGGTGGTATACCAGGAGATCGCGGGCCATAGGCAGACGGTGGCGGGACGCTACGTCTTGCGCGGCAGAGGCCGAGTGGGATTCAACTTGGGCACGTATGACAAGAGCCAGTCGCTAGTGATTGACCCACCGCTGGTGTATTCCACTTTCCTCGGCTCTACGTCCCCCGACGCAAGCGAGAATGACACCGGCTGGCGTATAGCCGTTGATGCTTCCGGCAACGCTTATGTGGCTGGCTGGACTAATTCCCCGAATTTTCCTACCGCAAATCCGTTCCAGGGCACGTTCAGTGGAGGAGGCGCGCACGACTATTACGGGGACGTGTTTGTGAGTAAACTGAACGCCACCGGATCGGATCTTGTCTACTCGACCTATTTAGGTGGTAGCGACGACGATCGATCCGGGGGGATAGCGGTCGATCCCTCTGGCAGTGCTTATGTCGAAGGCATCACCTCGTCCGCTGATTTTCCTACTACTCCCGGTCCTTTCCAAAGCACAACCGGCGGTGTCTTTGCGGCGAAATTGAGCCCGACCGGGTCCAGCCTAGTTTATTCCATAGTATTGCCCGGATCCAGCGGACTTGACAGCCAAGGCAGCATAACCGTCGATTCTTCGGGCCACGCCTATATAACAGGCGAGGCCATTTCCTCGAATTTCCCTACTACGCCAGGCGCCTTCCGGACGTCCTTCGGCGCTAACCCCTCCTATGCCTTTGTAAGCAAGTTGAGTGCCGACGGCACGGCTCTTGTTTATTCGACACTCTTGGGGAATGGTGTGGGCCGAGGCATCGCGCTCGATGGATCGGGCAACGCCTATGTTGCAGGCCTTATGTATACGGGCGACGACTTCCCAGCCACCCCGGGCGCCTACAAGACTACTCTTTCAGTTGGTGTAAACGGTTTCATCACCAAATTGAACGCTACTGGCGCAGCGCTGGCCTACTCGACCTTTTTGGGCGGATTGAATTTCGACATTTACGGCATAGCAGTGGACGCGTTTGGCGCGGCATATGTTACCGGGCAAGCCTCAAGCTCGTATTTTCCCATCACACCCGGCGCATTCCAGACTGTCGGCAGCAGTGACAGGCAGAATAGCTTCGTAACCAAGTTGAACGCCGCCGGCTCAGCGCTGGTTTACTCAACGTACCTGGGCAGTGGTATCGGTCTTGGTATCGCGGTCGATGCCTTGGGAAACGCCTATGTTACAGGCCTGGCGGCGGACGACTTGCCAACGACTCCGGACGCTATCCCGTCTCCAACCAACGAAGGAGGGTTTCTGACCAAACTGAACGCTAGCGGTTCGGCCCTTATCTATTCCACCTACTTAAGTAATGCCTGCACTGATGCTGCCGTCGATGGCTCGGGAAACGTCTTTGTAACGGGAAACGCCAATATGTTGTTCAACGGTTTCCCGACGACACTGGGGGCTTTCCAGCCCTTTTACTCCCCAGAAAACCCGGGCGGCCGCAACACCGCAGCCTTTGTTACGAAGCTGAGCATTGGCATCTCGCCCCCCGGCCCCGTACCCACGGTAAATCTGAGCGGCCTTTTAGGAAACAGCGGGTGGTACCGCGGGCCCGTGACGGTGACGCTCAATCCGACTGCCCAGACTGTAAGTTACACCGTGGACAGTCGATCAGACTATTTTTTTGGTCCGTTTTCGATTTCCGGTGATGGGGCTCATCACATTTCGTTCTACAGCTTCGATAACAGCGGTGGTCAGGAAGCATTCCACTTTGAAACCGTCAATGTTGATGCCACTCCACCGGTAAGCTCTACCATGGCGCCCGCTACGGCGACATCACCGAACTTCCGTGTCGGTTGGGGCGGCACAGACGCGACTTCTGGAATTCAAGGTTACAGCATCTATGTCTCTGGCAACGGCGGTCCCTTCACTCCCTGGCTGACCCAGACGTCTGCAACTCAAGCGTGGTTTGTCGGTTCGCTCGGCCATACCTATGGCTTTTACAGCATCGCCCAGGATAGAGCCGGTAATCGGGAATTCAAGACGGCAGCAGACGCCACTACCCAAGTGCCCGCGCAAATGCCCGGCGAAGTCAATGGCGACGGCAAAATCGACTGTGCCGACATCACGCTTGTCAAAGCCTCATTCGGCAAGCGTACCGGCCAGCCCGGCTTCAACCCGGCTGCCGACGTCAATCATGACGGCGTGGTCGATGTTCGCGATCTCGCCATCGTTTCCCAGAAACTGATCCCGGGAACCACCTGCCCATAGGGCTGCTTGAAATTAGGTTTTGAGTGGTAAGCTGAAGAAAGCCCCGCGTTCGTCCGATATATTCCCTGGAGCTGTCCTCTAGATCCTTGGTGTATCTATGATTTCATTCCGCAATTGTCGTGTGCTGTACATATTGCTCCTCTGCGCTATGTGCGCTCCACTCGTGCAGGCGCAATCCTTGACCATGGTCTCCGGAAATGGACAGTTGATTGCCACGCAGTCCCTGTCCAACAATCCTATGGTGGTCGAGGCCAAGGATGCGTCCGGACGTCCCGCGCCCAATATCGCCGTTACCTGGGCCATTACGCCGGGCGCTGGCACGATCACAGGGGCTAGCGGCGTCACCGACGCGAACGGGCTGGCCAGCGCCAATTTCCTGTCAACCAGCCTCCAGCCGGGCGCGTCGTTCCTGCCGGCGACTGTGACGGCCAGCAGCGCCTATGGAACCGTGAGCTTCGTCATCACCACGGTGGTGACTTCCTCCCTACAGCCGGAAGTTTCCATCCAACTCATCTCTCCGACGCTCGATAATTCAACCTTGACGGCGGCATCGGGAAGCACTATCCCCGGTGGCGTGGTTGTACAGGTGGTGGTGGCGGGCGGAGCCTTTTCCGGCCAGCCTATCCCCAATGTGGGCGTTCAGATGGTTGATTCCGGCGATCCCACGATTACCCCGGCAGCTTCGTGCGCGGGCCCAGGCGGCGTTGTCCTCACCGACAGCAAAGGAATGGAACTTGCGATCTGGTGGTCACCGGATCACAAGGGAACTATGAGCTGAGGGCTTCGGTTGGAGATGTCCAATATACCCGGGGATTTGGCCTGACAATTACTGCCGCGCAGAGCTGCCTTTACTCGCTCTCGGCCCCCAGCCAGTCGTTCGGATCCGCCGGCGGAACGGGCACTGTGAATGTCATCACCACGTCCACCTGCGGATGGAGCGCGGTGAGTAATTCGGGCTTTATCGCGATATCTTCCGGCAGCAGCGGGCTGGGCAGCCAGACCGTCACGTACGCGGTCGCGGCCAATAGCGGGGCGGCGAGAAATGGGACCTTGACCATCGCGCGGCAGACCTACACGATCAGTCAGAACGCCGCCGGCGTGGGTCCCAGCCCCATCACGATCTCGCCGTCAACTTTACCTGACGGTACAGTCAATACCTCTTATCAGATCATGCTGACGGCCAATGGCGGAACACCCCCCTATACCTGGTCGCCGGTTGGGGCCATTTCAAACTCGGGGCTGTCGTTCCAGGCTAATGGCAATATAACCGGTGTCCCGCCGACATCCGGGACCTTTACGCTCACCGCCACCGTCACCGATATTGGCGGGGCGACGAAAACGCAGAGTTTTTCGATTGTCGTCGACAGCGCCTCAACCGGGACGGGAGGCTTTAGCATAACGAACACCTCGTTCCCTAATGGCGTGGTAGGGCAGGCTTATCCCGCGCAGCTCCTGACAGTCGACGGATGCGTTACGCCTTTCAGCCCTCAGCCATCATTTACTGTAAACAGCGGGTCGCTGCCGGCTGGCCTCAACATCCAGGTAAACTCCGACGGGTCGCATTCGATTGGGGGCACACCGGCAACGGCCGGGTCGTACTCTTTCACATTGTTGGCCACCGTCCCTTGCAACAACAGCACGGCGTCGGCAACGGCCCGCTTCAGCATCAACATCACCGGCACAACAACAGCCGTGCAGATGCAGGTAAATCCACAATCGCTTGCGTTTACAGTGCAGGCCGGAACGGTCAGCGCTGCCGCTAATCAGACCCTGGCGATCAGCTCCAACACCGGCGCCGTGAGTTACACCGCCGCGGTCTCAACCACCTCTGGAGTCAACTGGCGGTCGCCAACGGAGCCAGCGATGGGACCACTCCCGGCAATTTCACGGTTGGAGTCGCGAACTTCTCAACGCTCGCGGCCGGTTCCTACAACGGCGCGGTCACCATCACTTCGTCAGCCTCGAACAGCCCGGTGGTAGTGCCGGTCAGCCTGACCGTTCTGGCCGCGACACCTCTGACCGTCAGCCCGAGCGCCATCACGGTGAACGAAATCGTATCCAGCACTTCGCCTACATCGCAGCAGCCCATCAAGATCGATAGCGGAGGCACCCCGACGCAGTTTATCGCTTCGCCAACTACTAACAGCGGGAACTGGCTGACCCTCAATACCTTGCAGGGAACCACGCCGGCCACGCTCACCGCGATCATTAACGCTCGAGGGTTGGGCGTCGGTCAGTACACCGGCGCAGTAACGATCTTGCCGGCCACCGGCCCGGCCCAAACCGTCGCGATCACGCTAAACGTCACCGCGGCGGCGACTCTGTCAGCCACGCCCGCGCCCCTCAGCTTCACTTACCAACAAGTCGGCAGCCTGCCCGAACCTCAGGCTGTGGTGGTCAACAGCAGCGGCGCGCCGCTCGGCGTATCGATCTCGGCTTCCACTAAAGACGGTGGAGCGTGGCTCCTGGTGAGCCCGCCCAGCGGTACGACGCCGGTGAACTTGTCAGTATCGGTAACACAGATCGGTCTATCGCCAGGAACTTACAACGGAACCATCACTATCACGCCCTCCGATTCCACGATTGCCACTCTCACAGTCCCGGTCTCGCTGGTAGTGACCACGGCCGCGCCTGCCGTCGCCGGAGCTTCGAACGCCGCCAGCTATGCGCCCGGTCCGGTAGCGCCAGGCGAAATCCTGACCATCTTCGGAACCGGCATGGGGCCATCCACTTTGGCGACGCTGCACATCACCGATGCGGGAACTGTGGATACGAACCTGGGCGGCACACAGGTTTTCTTCGATGGCTACCCGGCGCCGCTGATCTACACCTCAGCCACGCAGGTATCGGTGATTGTTCCCTACGAAGTAGCGAGTACAGGCACCACCAGCATGCTGGTGGAATACCAAGGGATGCGGTCTACTGCTATGACCCTTCCCGTTCTAAATGCATTGCCTGGAATCTTCACTACCAGTCAGCTAGGCTTCGGCCAAGGGGCGATCGTTAACCAGGACGGCTCTGTTAACTCCGCTCAAAATGGAGCCGATCCGGGCACAATTGTCAGTATCTACGCCACTGGCTCGGGCCAGACCAATCCCCCCACCGCTGACGGCACGATCACGGGCAGTGTCCTGGCGACGCCGCAACTTCCGGTCACTGTTCAAATCTCAGGCGAAACTGCCGACGTGCTTTATGCCGGAGCTGCGCCTGGAGAACCGGCGGGCGTTTTGCAGGTGAATGCCCGCATCCCGGCGGACGTTCCGCGGGGTATCAACGTTTCCGTAGTGATTACGGTCGGCAATGTGAGCAGCCAGGCGGGCGTCACGTTGGCAACCAAACCCTAGCTCCGGACGCGCCTTACTTATGGATGAAATCGCCGACCCGGCGCATCCACGCCAATTCCTCCGGGTTCATCGGTCCTAGCTCCAGAGCGCTCAGAGCTTCGGCGGCTTGCGTCTCATTCGCGGGGCCGGTCATGCAAACGTCAACAGCGGGATTGGTGAGCACGAACCTGTAGCAATCGGTAGCGGTCGGCACTCGTTCGCCGGAAGGGACTCGCTTCGGATCCAGCAACTGCCGCCAGCTGGTGGCGGTGAACGCGACCATGCCAGGGCGATCACCGTTCTTCGGGAGCAATGGAAACACCTCGTGCTCAGCGCCCGGATGCACGGCGTTGTAGCGAAATGCACGACGCTCACTTCGGATTCGGCTGCTAGGCTGGCGACCATCGGCCCGGTGATGCGTCGAAATAGCGATGTTGCGAATCAGGCCGCGATCGCGCAATCTGCGGCTGGCGTCCATTATGCGCGGAGGAGGCTGGTGGCTCCAGAACCCGAGTAAGAGCACATCGGCATAATCGAAGCCAAGGTTGCGCAAAGCCATCTCGACACTGGGTTTCACCAGCGCGGCCACTCGCGAATAGGTTTGCAGCACCAGCACCATTCGGTCGCGCTGCGACTTCAGATTGCGGAGCGCCTGCCCAAAAGGCCCCCGCCGAATGCTGCCCCAATAGAGATAATTTACGCCTCGCTCGAAGGCCTGTTCTACGGCTCGGGCGGGTACACCGTAACTCGCGGCCATGCCCAGGCGGCCAACTTCCAGTCCTGTGCGGCCGAGAATTCTTCTCTCCATAGAGGACGGCTCAGGAATCAGCCGGCGATGCCGAGGTAGCGGAAGCCGAAGCGGGTCAGCCGGGCGCGATCCAGCGCATTGCGTCCGTCCAGCACGATGCGGCGAGCGCATCCGCGCGGCCAGCGCTTCCCAGTCCAGCTCGCGATACTGCTGCCACTCGGTGACCAGCACCAGCGCATCCGCATCGTCGGCCACTTCCTCGGGCGTATCGCAGCAAATCACTCGCCAGGTCGCGGATATTCCTGCTCGAAAACGCTCCATCGCCACCGGATCGTGAACCTTCACCTTGCAGCCGCGCTCCATCAGCTTGCGGGCGATGTCGATGGCCGGCGCTTCGCGCAGATCGTCGGTGTTCGGCTTGAACGCCAGGCCCAGCAGGCCGATGGTGCGGCCTTTGAGGATCTTCAGTTCGCCGAGCAGCTTCTCCACCACGCGCTCGCGCTGGCGCCGGTTGATTTCGCGCGCCGCTTCCACGATCGGCATGTCGAGGTCGTATTCGGCGGCGGTGGAAACCAGCGCCGCGGTGTCCTTGCCGAAGCACGATCCGCCCCAGCCGATGCCGGCCTGCAGGAAGCGCGTGCCGATGCGGGCGTCCAGGCCGATGCCCTTTGGCCACCTGCGGAATATCCGCGCCCACCTTCTCCGCCAGTTGGCCGATTTCGTTGATGTAGCTGATCTTCAGCGCCAGAAACGCGTTGGCGGCGTACTTGATCAGCTCGGCCGAAGCCAGATCGGTGGAAATCAGCGGCACCGCGCCCAGCCCTTCCGGCCGCGGCAGGTAGGTCGGCGGCGCGAAGGTCTGATCCAGGATGGGCCGATACAGCGTGTACAGCACTTCGAGCGCGCGTGGATCGTCGGAGCCGATCACCACGCGATCCGGATACAGGCTGTCGTGCAGCGCCGTGCCTTCGCGCAGGAATTCGGGATTCGAAGCCACCGAGAACTGCCCTTTCGCCTTCGCGGCCGTGGTGCTGCTCGTACGATTCCCGCACCAGCGAGCCCACCCAGTTGCCGCTGCCGATCGGCACCGTGGATTTGTTCACCACCACCATGAAATCGCCGTCATAGTGCTGCGCCGATTCCCTGCGCGCGGCCTGGACAGATAGTGCAGATCCGGGCTGCCGTCCGGGGACGGCGGGGTTCCCACCGCGATAAAGATCACGTCGGCGTCTGGGCACCGCGCCGGCGTAATCGGTGACAGAACTGAAGATTTGGACGCGCCTCCGCCATCAGTTCGGTCAAGAAACGGCTCGTAAATGGGCGTCTTCCCGGCCTGCAGCAGCGCGATCTTCTTCTCATCGGAATCGATGCAGGTGACTTTGTGCCCGAGAAAGGCGAGACAGGCGCCGGTGGTCAAACCCACGTAGCCGGTTCCAATGATCGATACTTTCATGCCTTTACTACCGTATCAGAGAATGTGGCCGGCGACCCATATCCCCCAGAGTCCAGGCGTACTGGAACGATGCAACCTGATGATTTTACAGGATCAATTAACTGGCAACCAGCTTGCACACACCTACGCTGGACCTCTATGCCCGACCCCTCGCCCATCCGCGACAAAACGAAGCCAATCGGCGCCTGGTTCTTAGGACCCAAGGCCGAAAACGCCGAAATCGAAGAAAAGCTGATGAACTTCATTCTCCAGGACTATTTCCATTGGCGGCGCAACTACTATCCGTCCGACGAGATTGTGATCCCGCAGAGCCTTCGGCGAGATCTGGTCGATTGGAATGACGATCTGACGCAAAAGATTGCCGAGATGCTGGCCGGCCTCCGCAAGCATTTCCCGTTCTACAGCCCCCGCTACATGGCGCACATGACGTCCGACCAGACGCTGCCGTCGGTGCTCGGGTATTTCGCCGGCCTGCTCTACAATCCCAACAACGTCACACCGGAAGCCGCGCCGGTGACGGAGCGCTGGGAGTTCGAAGTGGGCTGCGACATGCTGGAAATGCTGGGGTACAGACACCTCCCTCGCCCGGGGGACCGCATGAAGCACGCTCGGAATTCGGATGGGCGCACGTCACCAGCGGCGGCACCATCGCCAATATCGAAGCGTTGTGGGTGGCTCGCAACGCGGCCTATTTCCCAATGGCGGTTCAGAAGCTCAACTCGACGAGTTCGGCTTGGATATGGAAGTAGACCAGCAAAACTGGATGGGAATGACGCCGGGCGAGACTCTGCACCTGCTTCCGCGGCTGGTGGACGCGCTTTGCCGGCGGCTGAACCTGTCGCGGCCGGACGCCATCGCCCGGACAGGCGGCCTTCTGGCATCCACGGGATACAGCATTCCCCACAGTGGCACGGCGGCCTGTTTCACCCAGCGGCCGCCCGCCATCTTCGTCTCGAGCACTAAGCATTACAGCATCTACAAAGCCGCTGACCTGCTGGGGATCGGGCGGGATAACGTCATTCTGGTGGATGTCGACCGCCTGTTCCGCATGGACACTCGCGATCTGGAGGAGAAGATGCGACGCGGCCATCCAGCGCGGCATGCTCCGCGTCGCTGTAATCGCTATTGCGGGCACCACGGAAGAAGGCGCAGTGGATCCGGTGCACGAAATTCTGGACCTCCGGCAGCGCATTTGAAACCGAGATCGCACACCAGCTTCTGGCTGCATGTCGACGCCGCGTGGGCGGGCTACTTGCGCTCGCTGTTTATCCCCGGCAAGCGGAATCACTCAGGCTCCGATACATTGGTTGAGCACTGATGCGCAGCGATTCGTTTCGCGGGAGTTGGACCTGAGCGACCGCGCTTATTCGAGGGTGCTTCCCATCCAGTGGGGCAATCAAGACGTGCTGAGCGCTTTCCTGGCCTTTCCGAGAGCGGATTCGATCACGGTGGACCCGCATAAGCTGGGCTACGTGCCTATATCCGTGCGGCGTGGTCGCGTTTCGCAACGATCGCGTTCGGCAGTTTCTGGCCGAAACCGGCGCCCTACCTCGCCTCCACGATTGAGAGCGACGATCGAAGCCGGATCACGCGCCACCGACCGCGATCGGCCCCTACATTCTGGAAGGCTCGAAGCCCGGCGCGGCCGTGGCGGGGGTCTGGCTTTCGCATCGCATGATTCCGCTCAATCGCGACGGCTATGGCGAGATCGTGCGCGCCTCTATCCTGGCGGCGCGGGAACTATACGAGCGCCTGGTGCACTGGGAACAGTGGGCGAAGGCCAACCAGGTGGATCCCAGCTTCAAGTTCATGCCGCTTACGCCCGAGCCGCCGGACACCAATATCGTTTGCTTTCTGGTGAAGGAGAAGGGCAATCCAGGTCGCTGGCGCGAATGAACGGGCTGAATCAGTGGATTTACGGGCAGTTCACCATCGAGAGCGAACACAGCGAGGGTGAGTACAGCTACTCCCAGCCGTTTTTTCTGTCGCACACCGTGATGGAGCCGTCCAATTATTCGCCGCGGTCCGGTGGACGGCCCGCTAGCGCGCTTTGCAATCGATCCTTCCGAGTATTCGAGCGCGGCCTATTTGTGCTGCGGGCCACCCTCATGAGCCCGTATATCGTTTTGGCGGAAGAGACCGGGCGAAACGGCCGGCCGTATCTGGCCCAGTTCACAGAAAAGCTCGCGGCGCGAGCGCAAGAAGGGGTGGAGGCAATCAGCCGTGTAGCGCAGGCTATTTCCTGATCAGGAAGACGGCCACCTCAGCCAGCAGATTCGGAAGCAGCCCGACCTTCCTGGCCCCTTGCAAGAACATTCTTCGCTCCACGGTCCAGTGCTGCTGGTGCAGCCAGCGATTCGAAATCGTCGACAGTCAGGAAATGGATATTCGGCGAATCATACCAATCGTGCGGGAAAAGTTTAGTCTTCGGCGCGCGGCCAGTGAAGAGATGCGACAGGCGCACGGACCAGTGGCCGAAGTTGGGAAACGCGACGATGGCGCGGCGTCCCACGCGCAGCATCTCGCGCAGCACTTTCAGCGGGCTCGCGCGTCTCCTGCAAGCGTCTGGCTCAGGATGACGTAGTCGAAAGCCTGGTCCGGATAGGTCGGCCAGCGCGTCTTCGATGTCGCCGTGATAGACCGAGACGCCGCGCGCGATGGCCTGCTGCACCTTGGCGCCCGAGATCTCGACACCGCGCGCATCGACGTTCTTGTTCTCGGCCAGCCAGGCCAGCAGTTCGCCTTCGCCGCAGCCGAGATCGAGCACGCGCGTGTTGGGCTCGACGATTTCGCTGATGATCGCGTAATCGCTGCGGCCCGAGACAGGTTCGGCACGAACGGCCTGCGCACACGAGTTCGGTACGCCAGCGCGCCACTCCGCCGAAACGTGCTCGCCAGGAAGCCTCGGACCAGCTCGGCCTGTTCCTCGACATTGACCAGAAACGCGTCGTGGCCATAATTGGATGGGCAGCTCGCAATAGGCGACGTCACAATTGCGGCCGCGCAGGGCGCGCACCACCTCGAGCGATTGATAGGTCGGATACAGCCAGTCTGAAGTGAAGCTGATCACCAGAAATCTGGACTTCACATTTTCGAACGCGGCACTGAGCGAGTGCGCGTTCGGCCGGCGAGGTCGAAGTAGTCCATCGCCTTAGTGATGTACAGGTACGAATTGGCGTCGAAGCGATCGACGAACTGCGCTGCCGCGATAGCGCAGGTAGCTTTCCACTTCGAACTGATTCTGATCGCGCAGCCGGCGGCCGAATTTCTCGCGCATGGATTCATCGCTCATGTAGGTGATGTGGCCGACCATGCGCGCGACAGCCAAGCCGCGCGCCGGCGGCCGCTTGCCGTAGTAGTTGCCTTCGTTCCAATCGGGATCGGCCATGATCGCCTGGCGGCCCACTTCGTTGAACGCGATTTGTTGCGCGCTGTGCCGCGCGGTGCCGGCGATCGGAATCGCGGCGGCTACGGCATCGGGATACGCCACGGCCCATTGCAGCGCCTGCATGGCGCCCATGGATCCGCCGGACACGGCCAGCAGCCGCTTGATTCCCAGATGCTCGATCAGCATTTTTCTGGAGACGAACCATGTCGGCGATGGTGACCGGCGGAAACGACATCGCGTACGGGCAGCCGGTCTGGGGATTGATGGAACCCGGGCCGGTCGTGCCCCGGCAGCCGCTCAGGACGTTCGAACAAATCACGAAGTATTTGTCGGTATCGAAGCCCTTGCCCGGGCCGATCATGTTGTCCCACCAGCCGGGCATTGCCGGTTTCCTTATCTGTTCCGGCGGCATGCGCATCGCCGGAAAAGGCATGCAGAACCAGGATGGCGTTGCTTCTGGCAGCGTTCAGAGTCGCCGTAGGTCTCATAGGCTACGTCGACGGGCGCGAGCGTTGCGCCGCTATCGAGCGAAATCGAGTCAAACCGGACAAACTGGGTCTCGGTGATCATTTCGAGCTGAAACTGAGGGGCTTGTTCAAATGATACCAGGGGCTGCATTCATAGGTCCTTCCTGCCGATATACGTTATTCTATTTGCTTCCAGATGGCGTTGCTTACGTTGGTCCGGCACGGGCAGGCTTCTTTTCTCGAATTCAATTACGACAAGCTGTCGGAGCGAGGCGAGCGGCAATCCCGGATTCTAGGCGAGTATTGGCTGGAAACGGGCGCCACGTTCGACCAGGTTTTTTACGGACCGGCCTGCCGTCACTTGCGCACCGGAGAAATGGTCGCCGACGTTTACCGGCGGGCCGGCGCGGTGTGGCCTGAGCCCATAACACTCCCGGAACTGGACGAATATCCGGGTATCGAAGTGATGCGGACATTTTTGCCCGGCTTGATGGAAAGGCACGAGGATATCCGCGCTCTGGAAGCGGAGTTCCGTCAAGCGGGCGTTCGCAGCGCGGCGGCGTTTCGAATCTACGACAAGCTCTTCCAGCGCATTACTCGCATGTGGGTGGATGCAGAACTGGATTCGCCGGAAGTGGAGAGCTGGCGAAATTTTTGCGACAGGGTGGATCGGGGCATCGCGGCCATCCGTGAAGGCGTGCTCAAGAATGGACGTGTGGTGGTTTTCACGTCCGGCGGCGTGATAGCGGCCACGGTGCGAAAGGCTTTGGATCTCGCGCCCCAGCGAACGCTGGAGCTGAGCTGGACGTCGCGCAACGCGAGTTACACCGAATTTCTTTTCTCAGTCGACAGGTTTTCGCTGAGCAGCTTCAATAATCATCCGCATTTGGAGGATGAGGAGTTGTTGACCTACCGGTAGCGCGCGCCCCACGCTACAGGCGTTTGGCGACGACTAGAGTGATATCGTCGGCCGGGGGCGCACCCTTGGTGAATTCGAAGACGCGCTGATTGATAGCTTCGATGATGGCCTGCGCTGATTCGTATTGTTCAACTCAGCCAGCGCCTGGGCGAGCCGATCTTCGCCGAACTCTTCATCCACATCGGGCCTCACGGCTTCGGTGACGCCGTCGCTGAACAGCACCACAACGTCGCCCGGCTCCAGCAGGCAGGTCTGTTGCTCGTACTTCGCGATCGGCAGAATGCCGAGGATCAATCCAGTGCCTTCCAGTTTTTTAAGGCTGCCGTCGCGGCGCACCAGCAGCGGCGGATTGTGGCCGGCGTTGACGTAGGCCAGCTCGTTGGTCTTCGGATCCAGGACGGCGATGAAGAAGCTGATGAAGCGGTTGCTGGGGCAATTGGAGGTAATGATGCGATTCAGCCGCGTTACCAGCGCCGCCAGATTCGTCGGATCGTCGAAGAGCACCTGCACGCGTGCCTGCAGGCTGGACATCAGCAACGCCGCCGGCATGCCTTTGCCGGCCACGTCGCCGACCAGCATGGCCACGCGGCCGTCGGGATAGCTGATGAAGTCATAATAATCGCCGCCGACAGTGCGGCATGCGGCGTTGTATCCGGCCAGATCGACGCCCGGAACGACGGGAGCGCTGGTAGGCAGCAGCCCTTGCTGGATCACCGCGGCCTGCTGCAGGTCGCGAGCCAGCGCACGCTCGGCCTGTTCGACTTCGGCCAGACGCGTGTGCTCGATGCGGATGGCGGCGACGTTCGCCATCACGGTGAGGAGATTCGAGATCGTCTTAGTGAACTCGTGCACGAAATGGGGCGAGTCCAGATAGATCAGGCCGATAACGCGGTCGTCGGTTTGCAGCGGCACCGCCAGCATGCTGCGAATCTGTTGCTGCACGATGCTCATGGCGTCCGGCGAAGGCTTCGTCCAGCCGCGCGTCGCGAACCAGCAGCGAGGTCTTCTCTTTAATCACGCGGTCGCGCACCGTGCTGCTGATCCGGAATCCTTCGCCGCGCGCGGCCTGGACCACCAGTTCGTCGCCCTCCAGCGTCATGAGCACGCCGCGCGCCGCGCCTACCGCTTCGATCGACAGAGTCATGATCAGGTTGAAGAGCTCGGCCAGCGGCATGTTGCCGGCCAATTCGCGACCGGCGCGGATCAGCGCGCGCATCTGCGGGCCGCCTTCGATTTCTCTCTGCTCGCTCAGCAAGCCTTGCAGGCTGGTGGCCGCCGTGGTGGAAACGACCGCCGCCTGGGCCGCACCTTCGACAAAGATTACGGTGTTGGCGGGCGCGGCCGCAACTTTCTCGGCGAACTCGAGCGCCAGATGTCCGGCGGTAACACGATCGCGCGGGCCTAGCGGAACGGGACACGTAATCCGCTCGCCGTTTAAGAAGGTCCCGTTCTTGCTGTTCAAGTCCCGAACCATCCAGGTGTCGCCAGTTCTTTCGATAATCAGGTGCTGGCGGGAAAGTCCGGCGTCCTCGGAATAACACAGCTCGTTGGCGCTGGACCGGCCGAGGGTATAGCGCTCATTGATCCAACTGGAGAGCGCGAGTCTTACCGTCCGGAGTATGGATCAGCAACTCGCGCGGCTGGAATGTCTGGACAACGCCTGCCACTAGATCAGCTTATCGAAAAATGAACTTAGGCACCGTGTCTTCACGCTAAGAATCGCTAAGATCGAGTTACGGTTCGGCATGCGCATCTATCTCTATTATATCGGCAAGCCGCGTGATCCCAGCGCCAATCAGATGGCGGAAGAATATATCCGGCGCTGCAGCCGGTTCGGCCGATGCGAGATGCGCGAGATACGGCCGGGGAGGTTCGATCCTTGGGAAAAGCATCCCTCGGCGGCTAAGATTATGCTGGATCCTGGCGGCAAGAGCTTGGAGTCTGGCGGGTTCGCGAAGTTGATCGGGGGAGCGGAGCGGGACGCGCGCGACTTGGTCTTCCTGGTGGGTGGCGCGGAGGGCTTACCGCAAGATTGGCGGTCACAGGGCGGGATGTTGCTCTCGCTTACGCCGTTGACTCTGCCGCATGAACTAGCGCGGGTGGTTCTGGCGGAACAGATCTACCGGGCGTTCACGATGCTTCGCGGTCACCCATATCCGAAATGAGTGAGGATAATTCATGAGCGATCTTGCGAAATGGAAAGTTCATGGGCCGGTGGAGAGCCTGAGATCGGAATTTGCGGTCTGGGATCTCAATCGCGAAGATTGGGGGCCACCCCGACACTTCACCATAACGTCTTTTCGTGCTGATGGGGCGGTCAGCAGCAGCGAGGCCCACAATTTCGATGGATCGATCGCACGTTCGCAGTGGCTGTATGACGACGCCGGGCGATTAACAGAAGTAGACGTCCGGATCGATGACGGACCGAACACCAGAACCCTGTACTCGTACGATGAGGCCAGGCGTCATGTGCGCACTGTGCAGTTGAGCCACGCGGGCGTACGAACCGAGTCGGAAATCTGCAGCTACGATCCGGGCGGCGAGAAAACCAAAGTCAGCTTCCTGGGGTCTCCTGGCGCAACGGTCACCTATGGCATCGAAGGCACGGATCACGCCTACGGCGCTCCTGGCGCAACAAAGATGACGACCACCTACGACGATCGTGATCTTCCATCCAAAATTGTTTTCGAGGACGACAAAAATAATTCCGTTAGGGAGGTGATCATTACGCGGGATGGCGAGGGAAGGTCACTAACCGAAGAAGTACATTTCGGCACGGCGTCTCCTTTCCCGGATCTTCTCGATAAAGCCCCGCCGGAAAGCCGAGAGGGATTGGCTGCCGCACTGAAGAGTGCTTTTGGGGTGACGTTTTCAAGTACGACGTACGCATACGACAACCGGGGCCAGTTGGTGGAGCGGACGATTAGAATGGGCAGCTTAGGCGGACATCGCACGACTTATCGTTACGATGATCACGATAGTCCTATTGACGAGACCAATGAGACTGCGGAGCGCGAAGCGAACGTCGAAGAGAATGGGACCGTGCAATACAACTCTGATCGCGAGACGGTCCAGCATAACCATTTTGAATACCGCTACGACGGGCACGGGAATTGGACCGAACGAATTGTGTCGTTCCGCATGGAGCAGAACGCCGGCTATCAGCGTTCCAACATTGAGCGCCGCATAATCACTTATTATGCCCGGTAATTGAATATAATTTGAGTGTCGCCTGCGTCAAAGGAGGTTGGAATATGACGCGAGTATCGGCGTGCATAATCTCCACTGCCCTACTTTGTGGCGCGGCATTTGGCCAATCCACTGAACCCCCGCCCGCATTTGAAGCCGCGGATGTTCACGCGAGCGCTCCCAGTACGAATCCATTTATGCGAGGCGGAGTCCTACGCGGCGGCCGGTACGAGTTGAAAAGCGCAACCATGGTGGATCTCATCAGGACCGCCTATGACGTCGACGGCGAAACCGTGATCGGAGGGCCGAGCTGGCTGGAATCGGACCGCTACGATGTGATCGCCAAGGCGCCGCTTTCCACGTCGCCAGAAACTCTCAGGATCATGCTGCAGTCCCTACTGGCCGATCGTTTCCAGCTGAAAGTGCACCACGACAGCCAGCCGCTGCCAGTCTATGCGCTGACTGTCGGAAAGCGCAAGCTGCAACTGAAGGAAACGGATGGATCGGGTGAGGTGGGATGCAAGGGACAGCCGCAGGCCCCCACGGCCGGCGTGGTTCCCATCCAGATCGTCTCATGCCACAATTTGACGATGGCCGCATTTGCGGTGAGGGTGCGCCAGATGGCCAATGCCTACCTTGACCATACGGTGGTGGACTTGACCGGCCTGAAAGGATCCTGGGATTTCGACATCAGATGGACCGCGCGAGGTGCGCTTCCGGCGGCCGGTCCTAACGGCATCAGCATCTTCGACGCTGTTGACAAGCAACTGGGGCTTAAGCTGGAGCTTCAAACTGCGCCCACGCCCGTCATTGTGGTTGATCATGTGAACCAGAAGCCAACCGACAATCCGCCGGACGTGACGAAAAGCCTCCCTGGGTCAATCGTACCGGCTGAGTTTGAAGTGGCAGTTATCAAGCCGAGCACCCCCGGTTCCACGAATCGACGAGCGAGAATTCAGCCTAGCGGGCGTATCGATTTCGAAGGCTTCACACTGAAGTCTCTGATCACGCTGGCGTGGGATATTTGGGACGTTAACGGAGATATGCTGGCGGGAGCGCCAAAATGGCTGGATTCGGACCGCTTTGATATAGTCGCCGAGGCGTCCACTTCCGGGCCGCCCTTCGCCTCTCCAGTAGACATCGATTCACTTCGATTGATGATGCGCGCGCTCCTGGCGGACCGCTTCAAGCTGGCGACTCACAATGAGACTCAGTCCGTGAATGTGTATGCTCTGGTGGCGCCAAAAGGCAAAACAAAGCTCAGGAAGGCGGACGAATCGAGTCGTACCAAGTGCACCTTTACTCCCGGAGCAATCCCGGCGAATTCAGCGCTCACGACGGCGTACATCTGTCAGAACACGACTATGGCGCAACTGGCGGAAAAGATGCGCGGCATGGCGCCTGGCTATATCGATCATGCGGTGATCGATTCGACGGGACTCGAGGGTGGGTGGGATTTTGTCCTTACTTGGACCGGCCGCGGCGCATTCCCGAACGGCGGAGGCCGGGGCGGAGAAGCGGGCCAACCAGCGGCTGGAGTAGTGGCGGCCACCGACCCGACCGGCGCTCTTACATTCTTCGAAGCCGTTGAACGGGAGCTGGGTCTGAAGCTGGAGGTACGGAAGCATCTTATGCCGATCCTGGTTATCGATCACGTGGAACAGAGGCCGACCGACAACTGACAGCGCGAGGCCCGCGCCTGCCGGAAACACTAATCTACACTGGATATATCCCATATACTGGATACATCCTCGACTGGATTTATTCTCGCCTCGTGTCGCCCAGCAGAACGGAAATTGCGAGCGCTTTAATCTTGACTGAAAGTTGTTGTTGAACAATCTTGCGACAAGCTGACTACGCGGCGGGATCGAGAGAAGATCGGCTGCGCCAGGCAGTTGACCGTGCGGCGCACTTGCTTCCCATGCAAGGGCCCATCGGGGTCTTCGTGCACCACAACACATTGCACGCGTTCGAGGATTTGCCTTTCGAGCAGGCCGTGCTGGATGCTGCACATCTATTCGGCGCGGAACCATACATGTCCGAAGCCGCCTATCGCACCGAATTGGCCCGCGGGCGCATCCAGCCGAGAGACATCGACGCCGTGCTCGATAGCGAGCCGCATGCCATGGTCTTTCCGCGCTTGAGCCGGCATTCGCTTCGCCGAGCCATGATAACGCCGGGGGTTCGGGAGTTCGACGCAGCCACTATATTGTGGCGAACTGAGCAAGGCGACCTGTCCAGAGACTTCCGAAAGGCCGCTCTACGCAGCTTGTTCGACGCATGTTTCACCCGTGCCGTTGCCCATGAAGAAGAACCGGCGCCCCCGCGTCCGGTGGACGAGATTATCCACCCATGGCTGATCCGGTTGTGCTCCGTGTTTCTGGACCAAGGCCTGGCATATTGGCCCATGCCGAATCGCGAGCAGGGATTCTATGAGAGCGTTCGAACGTTGCTGTCGCAGCCTTCCGGCATATTTCCCCAATATCTGGCAGGCTTAGATGAAGAGTTTCGCAGGCAAGCGTACTTTTCCTTTACCGCCACCGACGCCGTGTTGGATTTCCTGGACTCCCAGTATTTTAATGAGCCGGAATGGGAAAGCCTGATCCGCGCTGAACTGCTGACATTGCCTGGCTGGGCTGGGCTGATGCGCAGGATTGAGGAAGATCCCGGGTTGGCACCGCACGAATCGGCGCCGTCGTCGCTGATGGATTTCCTGGCGGTGCGGCTGACGATGGCTCGCGTAGCCTCGCGCATGGGCGCCGTGGAAGCGAACACCGAGGAGAGTCACTTCAAGACTCAGGAGAAAAGGCGTCTAAGCCGGGCAGCGCGTGTTTATGACGCAGCCCGGGTGGTGTCGCTTTCCGCGGGAGAGGTAGCCAGGCTATCCGACGCCGAGTGGCAAGCTTTCGTGAATGAGGTGAAGGCATGCAATGGGTTGGAACGCCGCCGCATACTACACCTGGCTTATGAGCGCTGGCACGAACGCGAAATTCTGCACGGGCTGTCGAGCCATCGGACGTATCGCGGACTGTCCAGCACGCCGGCCCGGCCGTCGGCACAAGTCTTCTTCTGCATCGACGAGCGAGAGGAGTCCATGCGGCGCGCGCTGGAAGAGACCGACCCGCAAGTGGAGACCTTCAGCTCAGCCGGCTATTTCGGCGTGGCCGTGGACTACAAGGGTATTGACGATTTACGGGGGGCGGCATTCTGTCCGGTGGTGGAGAAGCCGCAGCATGTTGTGGTCGAACAGACCAGAGCGGAAGATAGCGCGTTAATGGAAAGTCGTCGCTGGCGGAGACGGCTGCTCGGGCTGCTGATGCGAAATTCGTTGGTGTCATCAAAGACGCTGCTGCGTGGATGGCTGTCGACCAGCGCGCTCGGATTGCTTTCGGCGGTGCCTTTGACCGGACATCTGCTGGCGCCCCGGCGCTACGCTCTGCTTCGCGATTGGTTGAACAAGTCATTTCTTCCGCAGCCGCGCACGGAACTGACACTGATGCGGGACACGGCGCAATCGCAGGATGCCGTGTCGGGTCTCTTGACGGGATACGCGACCTCCGAAAAGATGGAAAGAGTGGCCAGCGTTTTGGGACCAGCGGGTTTGACGCAAGGTTTCTCCCGGCTGGTTGTTGTTTTGGGGCACGGGTCGACCAGTCTCAACAACCCGCATGAATCGGCCCACGATTGCGGCGCCTGCGGTGGACGGCGCGGCGGCCCGAACGCGCGGCTCTTCGCAGCCATGGCTAACCGGCCCCAAGTGCGTGACGGCCTGCGCGATCGGGGAATTGATATTTCCTCGGATACCTGGTTCGTGGGTGGCTATCACGACACCTGCAGCGACGACGTGCAGTTCTTTGATCTGGACGCACTTCCCGGTACGCACCAGAAGGATCTGGACCGCATTCGTGAGTCCCTTGATCAGGCCCGCGCGCTGAATGCCCGCGAGCGGGCCCGGCGATTCGAATCGTGTCCGGTGGACGCGACCCCAGATGCCGCGCTCCGGCATGTGGAAGAACGCAGTGAACATCTGGCTGAACCGCGGCCGGAGTATGGGCACTGCACTAATGCCGTCTGCATCGTCGGCCGGCGTGGCTTAACGCGGGGATTATTCCTCGACCGGCGCGCGTTTCTAGTATCTTATGACGCCAGCCTGGATGCGGACGGCCAAAGTCTCGTGTCGCTGATGGCGGCGGTGGTCCCGGTATGCGCCGGGATCAGTCTGGAATACTATTTCTCCTTCGTCGATAACGACCACTACGGCTGCGGCACGAAACTTCCACATAATGTAACGGGCCTGATGGGCGTCATGGACGGCCACGCGAGCGATTTGCGAACCGGACTGCCATGGCAAATGGTCGAAATACATGAGCCCGTCCGCATGCTCTTCGTGATTGAGGCAACACCCGAACGTCTGACCACGGTTATCAACGCGAACGCTTCCCTGAAGCGGTTGATAGAGAACCGCTGGATTCGCGTAGCCACGATCGATCCTGAGTCGGGCCGCGTGCACGTCCGTAGGGAAAGCGCCTATGAGGAATTCGACGGACCAGTGGAAAGGCTGCCGGTCGCGCTCTCCTCCGCAGAATGGTATACCGGCAAACTTCAACATCTTCCCATGGCTTGGATTCAAACCCAAGAGGAAGGGCGGCCAGCGTGAATTTTTCGCAACTCGCGCTGGTGTTTGTGGTCTTGGCTCCGGGCGCGGTGTTCGCCGTGCTTGCCTTATTGTGGCTGCTTGGCTGGGCTCCGGCGGAACGCACGGTTGCCCGGATAACGCGCCAGACCTTCGCCGCTTGCGTCCTCGGACTAGCTGCGATTCTATGGAAACTAGCCTCGACCGGAGATGGAGCAGTGGTGGTGATGTTCGGCAACTGGTTTGCCGTGGGTGAATATCACTTCCCACTGATACTCATGGCCGATCGGCTTTCTTTGCCATTCCTGGGCCTGACCATTGTGCTGTCGGGATTGATCGGGCAGTTCTCGGCGACCTATCTCCACCGCGAACGCGGTTTTCTTCGCTTTTTTCTACTGCTGTATCTTTTTGCCTTTGGGTCTTTGCTCGCATTCGCCGCCGGATCGTTCGATTTGCTCGTCGCCGGATGGGAAATGGTGGGCATTACTTCGGTGTTGCTGATCGCATTCTTTCAGCTGCGGACCGCGCCGGTGGAAAATGGCCTACGCGTCTTCGCGGTGTACCGGGCCTGCGATATCGGATTGCTGGTCGGCGTTTTCGCCATGTATCATTGGTCCGGAACAGCGTCGTTCGCCGGCGGTCTGCCCTCGCTCACCGCGATACAGGCAGAGATCGTCTGCCTGCTCCTGCTGCTTGCGGCCGCTGGAAAAGCCGCACAAGTTCCGTTCTCCGGATGGCTTCCACGCGCCATGGAGGGCCCGACGCCATCCAGCGCGATTTTTTATGGCGCAATTTCGATCCACGCGGGCGCCTACTTGCTGCTGCGGATTCAACCGCTGCTGGCCCAATCCCGGGTGGCCTCGATCCTGGTGATCGTCATTGGCCTGCTAACGGCCATCCACGGTACGATCACCGGCCGGGCTAGCGCGGATGCCAAGACCTCTCTGGCTTACGCGTCCCTCACGCAGGTCGGCATAGTATTTGTGGAGATCGGATTGGGCTGGACCTGGATCGCAATCATCCACATCATGGGACACGCCACGGTTCGCACGCTGCAGTTTCTGCGCGCGCCGTCCATGCTGCATGATTATCATCAGATGGAATCCGCCATGGGCGGCGAAAGTTCACCCACGGCCGGCCGGCTGGAGGATCTGTTCCCGAAACGCGCTCAGTTGTGGCTTTATCGGTGGGCCTTCGATCGGGGCCATCTAGACACGATTCTGGATCGCTGGGTGATCCATCCGCTGATGCAGCTGTCGAAGCTGTTCGCCAGGCTGGACGCCATTGGATTGGAAGGACCCGTCCGCCGGCCGGAAGAGGTGGTGATTGCCATGGGTAAACCCGCCCGCCAAGGGGGCGGCTGATGGCTGGCTCGGCATCAATTCTTACCATGGCGGCGATCGCCGTTCCAGGGCTTGCGTCAATTCTGGTGGCGGCGAGTCGGCGGCATACGCGCATCATTGGCTGCGTGGCGTCGTCAGTGTCGGTGTTGGCGAGCGCGCTGCTGCTGAGGGCGGCGCCGGCCGGAGAGTCACTGTACCAGGCTTTGATGCTGCTGGCTTCGTGCCTGGCATTAGGAGCCACGCTGGTGATTCCTTTCCGCGATTGCAAACCTGGCGCGATCGGCGGAATCCTCTTCGTGCTCGCATCCACTTTGCTGGCCTACTCGACCCCCAACCTGCTAGTCCTGCTGCTGGCGTGGATTTTGTCCACGATTCCTTTCTGCCTCGCACGGTGGTTGAAGGCCGAAAGCTGGCGTCCGCGAACCGCGTTGGCGCTTTCGAGCATTGCTTTGGCGCTGGCCATTGCGCTCATTGCCGCTAACGGGCACGGCACGTCGATTAGCAGTCTGAAGGGCCAGAGCCCGGGAGGAATGGTTGCTTTCGGGCTGCTGGTTGTCGCCGTGATCTTCCGCAAAGGAATCTGCCCCGCCCAAGCCTGGGTTGCCGATGCCGCCGAGGGCGGTTCCGCGATTCCGAACGCCCTGTTCCTGAACGGACACTTCGGTGCATTACTGGTAGCCAAACTGATTGTGCCCTTGTTTCCAGACACGTCGCGCAGCCTGTTTCCGGTGCTTTCGTATCTCGCCATCGCTACCGCGCTATACATTGCCATCCGGGCACTTACCGAGAATTCGCCTCGCCGCCTACTCGCCTTTCTCGCACTCAGCCAGTCGGCATGCATTTTGGCTGGACTGGAGAGCCGTACCTCGGAGGGAATTACAGGAGCGCTAGTGCATTGGTTCGTCGTGACGGTCTCGACCATGGGACTATTTGGAATTTTGCGGCTGCTCGAAGTCCGTTTCGGAGAGAACCTGTCGGCCAACCGGCATTTCGGCCTGGCTGAGCACGCGCCGCGGCTGGCGGTGTTCTTCGTGGTGTTCGGATTGGCGCTGGTGGGCTTGCCCGGTACTCTAAGCTTCTGTTCGCAAGACCTATTGATTCACGGAACGCTGGCGTCGCATCCGTTGACCGGTCTGCTGCTGCCAATTGCCACCGCGATGAATGCGGTAAGCGTTTTCCGTTTATTCACGCGGTTATTTTTGGGCAAACGTCGAACCGGGTTTACGTTAATGGCCGATGCCCTGCCGCGCGAACGGTGGATTCTTACCGCGGGCGTGCTGTTCGTGGTCTTAGGAGGATTGTTTCCGAATGTAATTGTCACTCAGCGCTCGGCGGAGGCAGTGGAGCAGGCCATTCACACGCCGTCCGGCGCCGCCGCAATAGGCGAAGGGCTGGCGTATAATCTTGAAGTTGGCCGGTGGTAATACAAATTTAGGAGTGTCATGAATAGCGATAGGAGCGTTTTGAGCCGTGCACTTGCCGTATCGGCGGGCCTCGGCTTGTTGGTTTGGGGCGTATCGGTAGCTGCGCAGGAGCAAGCGGCGCCGAAGTTCAAGTTTGATCCGGATTGGCCTAAACCTTTGCCGAACAAATGGAAGATGGGCGGCGTAACGGGGCTGGCCGTCGATAAAGACGATAACGTTTGGGTTTACGATCGCCCGAACGATCTGACGGATATCGAACTCGAGGCCGAACTAACTCCGCCTATCGCTGATTGCTGCGTGCGGCCGCCCTCGATGATCCATATCGATAAAAACGGTAACGTGATCGGTTCCTTTGATGCGCCCCAAGGGCACGGGATGGCGGTGGACAGCAAAGGCTTCGCCTATCTGGGGCAAGACACGGTTCGGAAGTACGATGAAAAGACCGGCAAAATGGTCGCCGAGGTGCCTCGCACGCCCGATCGTCCACCGGGTGGCGGAGGCGATGCCGCTCCTCCGGCGAACCGTGCTCCAGGCCGAGGCAGCCGAGGTCCGGTGGTCGGATTTCTCCCGGGCGGGCGCGGCCAAGCTGATCCCGCGGCTCGGGCGGCTCGAGAAGCCGAGATGGCGGCTTTCCGGTCCAAATATCCTGCCACGACGCCCATGATCGTGGGAGGGATCGAAGAGATCCGGTTGGATGAGCCGGCGCACGAACTTTACGCCGCCGACAATTACCTGGGCGGGCGCGTGATGGTATTCGACTTGGACACGTTCAAGTTCAAGCGTGGCTGGGGCGCTTATGGACATGCATTGTCGGAAATGAGCACCAGCGATGCTGACCGCGCGTATACTCCGGGAGGTCCGATGCCCAAGGAGTTCAGGGGGCATCTCACGCTGAATATTTCTCACGATGGATTGGTGTACGCCGCCGATCGGATGGCGAACCGCATCCAGGTCACGACCACGCAGGGCAAATTCGTGAAGGAATTCTCACTGGCTCCCATGACCGGCGTAGGCGGTTCCACCGGAGGCGTGATGTTCTCGCCGGACAAGCAGCAGCGGTTCTTGTACATCTCCGATCTCACGAACAATCACATCTGGTTCCTCAACCGCGAGGACGGCAAAGTGGTCGGCCAGTTGGGCAGCATGGGCGAAAACGGCGGCCAGTTTTTCGGGCTGCACATGATCGCCGTCGATTCAAAGGGCATCATCTATACGGGCGAGGTCTTCGCCGGTGAGCGGGTGCAGAGATTCCTTCCCGTCAGGTGATCGGGCTCCCGCTGGATTCGACGGAAGTATACTAATGAAGCGGCACGTCCGCACCCGGAGGTACTGATGAGATTTGCCCTGTTGCCCGCTGCCGTTTTTATCGGCTTTGGTCTGGCGCCGGCGCTGTTTAGCGACGACGGAAACCGGCTTCTGCGGGTGGATCATTACGCCCAGGTTCGCTCGACTGTGCCGGCCATTTCGGAACAGCTCACGCAAATTTACTTTCGTGAGGTAGTGGAAGCGGGCACGGTCTTGCGCGGCGGCCTGGCGGCGGATCGCGTGGCGCTTTTTATCCACGGCGCGGGTACGCCCGGCGAAGTGTCGTTCGATGTTCCGTACCAAGATTACAGCTGGATGGCCTACTTGGCACACGCGGGTTTCGACGTTTTCGCGATGGATATGACCGGGTACGGACGTTCGACGCGACCCGCGGCCATGAACGATCCTTGTAATCTCTCGGCGGCGCAACAAGCGGCTTTTGTGCCGGCCTTGATCGCGTCGCCATGTGCGGCGAGCTATCCCCATCAGATGACCACTCTCGCCTCGGATTGGCACGATATTGATGCCGTAGTCGATCAAATCCGCGCCATGCGGCATGTGGGCAAAGTGAATCTGCTGGCATGGTCCCTCGGTGGACCGCGATCCGCCGGGTATGCGGCGCAACATGCCGACAAGGTGGCCAAACTCGTATTGCTGGCTCCCGCTTACAATCGCGAGGCGAAGGCCAACGCGCCGGCGCAGGTACCGGCTGACGGCGCAGCAATGACCACACAGTCCCGGGGCGAATTCATCGCCAATTGGGATCGTCAGGTGGGCTGCGCGGATCAATACGACACGGGCGCGCGCGATTCCGTCTGGTCGGAAATGATGCTATCGGATCCGGTAGGAGCAACTTGGGGAACAGGAGTACGGCGCGCACCGCAAGTGACATCCTGGGGATGGACGACGTCGGTGGCGGCGGGAACACAGATCCCTACCCTCATGGTCGCGGGCGCTCATGACAAGCAAGTCAATCCGGATCGCGTGCGGGAGCTCTATGCAGATCTGGGATCGCCGAAGAAGATATTCGTCGATCTGGCTTGTTCATCGCACAACGCTATGTGGGAGAAAAATCATCTGCTGCTCTTTAGAGCATCGCTGGAGTGGCTCACGCAAGGCTCCGTACAGGGTAAGCAGGAAGGCATGCTGCGGTTGGGCTACTGAGTCTTGGCACCCTCAGCCCTAAGGAAAAATGGTTTGGGTCTTGTTTAAGTCGCATAGGCTGCCTCCCTCTTTTCGACTTCGGGTACTTCTGGCAAGCTCACTTCGGGGGCAATAAAGCCGCCCACTCCGGGTGCAACGCGCGCGACCTCGGTCAAGAATCGGCGGGCCACTTTGGGCGTGTCAAACTCTTCGACGTCTCGCGATCCAGCCGCGCCCAGCAAGCGCCTCAGGTCCGGATCGCAATCCAGCAGGATTAATGCATTCGCAAGAGCCTCGGGATTGTCCGGCTCGAAAAGAACGCCATTGCGAATCACTTCCGGGACGGCCGCGGCGTTCGCGGCAATGATTGCCTTCCCGGCAGCCATGGCCTCCAGGAATACGATTCCAAAACCCTCCTGGACGCTGGGCAGGCAGAAGACGTCGGCTCGATTGTACTCAGTGGCAAGCTCATCAACACTCACATCCCCAACCCAGTTGATGAAGCGTTCGATCCCAAGTTCGCGCGCCTGTTGATGCAAACGCGGACGCTCCGGGCCATCTCCTACAATTCGGACCTCCAAATGAGGGATCCGGCCGCATAGTAAGGCCACGGCCCGCAGCAAGACGTCCAGGCGTTTACGCGGGTAGAACCGGCAAACCGATAACACGGTGAATTTTCCTGGATCGGGCGCAGCGAAATTCAATTCGAACCGGCGACGCCAAGCCTCCAGATCGATCAGCTCCGGCACCACAACAGCGTCTCGGACTCCATACAATTCTTCGAGGCGCTGGGCGCAATAGCGGCTGACCGTAATGACCAGATCGGCCCGGCGCGCATGTAAGGCTTCTAAGCGCGCCTGAATCGCCATGCTGGCGCGAGTTGCGCCTTGCTCGAAACGGACCGCGTCTCCGAGCACACCCTTTATGCACGCCACATGCGGCAGCTTATTCCACCGCCGCGATTGCCCTACGATTGAATAGCCATCGGCGTCAATGCCGATGGTCGCTTCTCCTTCAAATCTGCGCCAGCGCAGCGTTTCATTAAAGAGGATGCGCGTCGCGAGGTAAACAGGCGTCAACACGCCCGGAGCGACGATGTCGATATCCAGACCCAAGGCGCGCAAAGCGCGTGCCAGCGTCCAAGTCGCGACGTAGCATCCGCTGCCCCGCTCGACATTCTGAGGTATTGAGGTAATGAAATGAAGCCGGCTCATGAACTGTGCCCGAAGCCCGGGCGGAAAATGATCCGGTTATCCAATGCGTTGGTTCCCCGGGCTGTTCTCGGCGAACGATTTTACCGTTCCCGGAGCCGCCACGAAGCAGGGGAGACGGCAAAAACCCTGCAACCGCACCGAATCTTTCCGCCCAGACTCAATTAAGGAGCGACCCTCGCTTTCCTGTCGCCGTCCTCCTTCGGTCCGCGATTTCAGAAGAGGCAAACAGCAAAAGCCTCCTCCAGGCCGGGTGGACGTTCCCAATCGACCACTCAACTATTAGAGGCCCGCGCAAGGATCTAGTTTCGTTCGTAGGGTCTCACGGACCTCGGATTTTTCCTCGGTTTCGAGCCCTGTAAAGTGCTAGAATAAAGCTTGTAAATTGGATCCTGTCTCGGGCCAGTTCGCCCATTGTTTTCAAGGAGTTAACTCTTGGCCAGTCCTGACGACCCGACTATCCCGCCCACACCGCCTCCCCCGGGCTCGCAAATGCCGCTGGGGGGTGACGGAAACAACAAGAATATAATCTCGATCAACATCGAAGACGAGATGCGGCGGTCGTATCTCGACTACTCGATGAGCGTGATTATCGGGCGCGCTCTCCCCGATATTCGCGACGGTCTGAAGCCGGTTCATCGGCGGATTTTGTACGCCATGTCGGAGATGGGTCTGACGTTTAACCGCGCCTATCGCAAGTGCGCTGGAATCGTCGGCGAAGTGCTCGGCAACTACCATCCCCATGGCGACCAATCGGTTTATGACGCCCTGGTCCGCATGGCGCAAGATTTTTCGTTGCGCTATCCGCTGGTGGACGGGCAGGGGAACTTCGGATCCGTGGACGGCGATCCGCCGGCGGCCTACCGGTATACCGAAGCGAGGCTCTCGCGCATCGATACGGCGCTGCTGGAAGATCTGGACAAAGAGACGGTCGACTTTCGTCCTAACTTTGACGAGCGTCGCGTAGAGCCCGAGGTTCTTCCGACGCGAGTTCCAAATCTGTTGATCAACGGATCGTCGGGTATCGCGGTGGGCATGGCAACCAATATCCCGCCGCACAACCTTACCGAAATCATAAACGCGACCATCGCGCTAGTGCAGAAGCCGGAGACGACACTGGCCGAGATCGCAGCCATGGTGCAGGGGCCCGATTTTCCAACCGGGGGTTTTATCCTCGGACGGCAGGGAATTGTGGATTATTTCGCCAGGGGCCGGGGAAGTCTCAAGCTCCGGGCCAAGGCTGCTACCGAGCCGATGGGGAAGGACCGCGAAGCGATCGTGGTCACCGAGATTCCTTATCAAGTGAATAAGGCGCGCCTCATCGAAGCTGCGGCCGGTCTGGTGAACGAGAAGAAGATCGAAGGTATCTCCGAGATTCGCGATGAGAGCGATCGCGACGGCATGCGCATCGTGTTCGAGTTGAAGCGCGGCGAGCAGGCTGAGGTCATTCTGAACAATCTTTACAAGCAGACCCAGCTCCAGGTGAATTACGGCGTGATCATGCTGTCCATCGTAGGCGGGCAGCCGCGCGAGCTCGGACTGGTGGATGTTCTGCGGCGGTTCATCGATCACCGCATCGACGTGGTGCGGCGGCGCACCGACTATTTGCTCCGCAAAGCACGCGAGCGCGAGCACATCCTGCTGGGTTTCAAGAAGGCGCTCGACAATCTGGACGCCGTAATCAAGTTGATTCGCGGTTCTAAAACCCCGAAGGAAGCTCGCGACGGATTGATCGGCAGCTTCGAGTTTACGGAGAAACAGGCCCAGGCCATCATCGAACTGCAGCTCCAACGCCTGACCGGCATGGAGATCCAGAAGATTGTCGACGAACTGGGTTCGATCCAAAAGGAGATCGCCGAGTATCTTGACATTCTAGGTTCCGATAAGAAATTGCGCGGCCTGATCGTCCAGGAGCTGAAGGACGTACAGAAGGAGTTCGGAGACGAGCGCCGCACGCAGATCATTGAAGACACCGGCGAGATTCTACTGGAAGATCTGATCCAGGTGGAAGACGTGGCTGTGACAGTGACACGAGGCGGGTATCTGAAGCGCACCGCCGTCGACACCTACCGGCGGCAATCGCGCGGTGGTAAGGGCCGCATCGGAATGGGCACGCGCACCGAGGATGTGGTCGAGAATCTGGTGGTCGCGTCCACGCACGCCTATCTGCTGGTTTTTACCACCAAGGGCCGCGTTTACTGGTTGAAGATATACGAAATCCCCGATGCCGGCACTACCGGGAAGGGGAAGCACGTTTCGGGCCTTATCAATCTGCAACCCGACGAAGCGGTGAAGGCGTTCCTGCCGGTCAAGGATTTCGTCGCTGGGCAGTTCATTGTAATGGTGACCCAGCAGGGCGTGATCAAGAAGTGCGAGTTGACCGAATTCGACAATCCTATGTCGCGCGGCATCATTGCGCTTTCGCTCGACGAAGGCGACGAATTGCTGGCGGCACGGCTGACCAACGGCGAAAATTATATCTTCCTGGGCACTCACGATGGCAAGGCCATCCGCTTCCGTGAAAAGGATGTGCGAGCGATGGGCCGTCCGGCACGCGGAGTACGCGCCATGGATCTGGCCGACGGCGACTTGATCATCGGCGCCGAGGTGGTGGAGAAGGACGGGCTGATTCTGTCGATTTCAGAGCACGGCTTCGGAAAGCGAACCCCGCTGGTGGATTATCGGCTGACAGCCCGCGGCGGAAAGGGCGTAATCAACATGAAGGTGACGCCCAGGATCGGCAAGGTGGTCGCGATTCTTTCGGTGAAAGAAGATACCGACCTGATGATCATCACCAAGGACGGCAAGATCATTCGCATCGAATCGGGCGAAATCCGGCAGGCCGGCCGGTCCACGCAAGGCGTCCGGCTGGTCCGCATGGAAGACGGCGATCTGGTGGCTGCGGCGTCGGTGATCCCGGCTGAAGAAGACGGCGGCGACGGATCGAACGGGAGCAACGGACAGAACAATCTGCCGCTGCAGTAACACCTCACCTGCTATCATTCGGCAAGGGACCGGTAAAGATGACGAAACAGTTGTTAGCCGCCGTGATCCTCCTGCTTGCGGCGGCGCAGGCTTGGGCTGCGGAGCCGCTGGTGGGAAGGTGGCTGCTGAAGAGCCAGGAAGTCGGCGGGCAACAGACCGACGCTGACGAACTCACCCTGCGGATTGTCCAGCGTGGGAATGAGTTTGAATTCGGCTACTCTCTCCCGGTTAACAATATACAGTTCGTATCGATGAGCTTCGCCTCGCACCTGGACGGCGCTGAAGCCGACGTGAAGAACTCGCAAGGCGACAAGATCGGCACCGTCAAAATCACCAAGGCTGGCGGCTCGCTGTATAAGGTTGTGCTGGCCGGGCCCAATCGGCCGACGGCAAACGGCACCATGGCGGTCTCGTCCGATGGTAAGACGCTCAACTGCGATTCGGACGTGAATCTCCCCGGCAAAGGTCCCACGCACACACATCAGGTTTTCGCGCGTCAATGAACTCGTGAGTTTCTTCCGCCAGTTTGTCCACCGGCCGCAGAGGCTATGGGTGCGGCAATTCAACTTTCAGGTGCACCTGTGGGCGGGAATCATTCTCAGCTTGTATATGATCGTGATCGGGGCGACCGGGTCTATTCTCGTATTTCGAACGGAATTGGAAGCGCTGATCGGGCTGAAACCGTGGCACAGCCTGCAGGCGATAGCGCCATACGCTAATCTCACCACCGTTATCGAGAATGTGAAGGCAGCGTACCCGAAGGGTCAGATCATCTCGGTATTCACACCTACTGAAGGCGAACCTACTTTTGTGGCGCTGGTGCAGGAGTTTGACCGGGACCGAACGGAAATCAGAGTGGCGGCCGACCCTGCGACGGGCAAGGTGCTCGGGGAGTTTCCCCGAAACAACACTTGGCTGAACGTCGTCACCCGCCTGCATGAGACCTTGCTGATAGGGCCAAAAGGGCGGCGGGTAAATGGCTACGGCGCGGCGTTTCTGCTGGTATTGAACATCACAGGAATGGTGGTCTGGTGGCCCGGGATCCAGACTTGGGTGCGCGCTTTACTGGTCGACTTTCGAAGGACTTGGCGGCGTGTGAACTTCGACCTGCATCGCGCCGTGGGATTCTGGACGCTGGCCATCACCTCGTTTTGGGCCATCTCGGGCATCTATTTTGGCTGGCCGGCGCAGTCTTTTGCGTGGATTGACCGCGTTTCCAAGATCGTTACCGTGAGACCACCGATTGTCTCCGTACGTCCGCAGCGCGAGGCCGCCCGGCCCGATCTTCAGGCCCTCATCGCTCAGGCGTCCGCACTAGATCCCGGGACCACGCTGATGGGAATCTCCTTTCCGGCGAGCCGGAGGGCCCCGCTGCGGATCTTGATGCGCCGGAAGCCGGGCCCGGGATACGAATATGCCGACAATCTCTTTTTCGATCCTTATGACGGCAGGTATCTCAGCACCTGGCGGTATGGGGTAAACCAAACCTGGGGCGATTGGTTCATCTGGCTGCAGATCCCGCTGCACTTCGGCACTTACTGGGGGATGAGCGTCAAAATTCTTTGGGCGCTGGCTGGATTAGCCATCCCGCTGCTCACCATTACCGGGGCGCTGATGTACTGGAATCGTTCGTTGCGGAGAAAATGGAAGCATCTGAAGGACAGGGCTTCAGCGGTGCCTCGTCAGCGGGATTCCTTAGCCGAAGTTGCGCCGCGAGGTTTAACGTAATTCGCGACCTCTTGCATGGTGGCGAACCAAACGCCGGGCTTGGACTTGATATAGGTGATCAACCGATCGAGTTGCACGATGCGCGATCGCCGTCCACCGACGTGCGGATGCTGGGTAAGGACAAACAGCGTACGCTCCTCGAAGGCCAGGTCGAATTCGGCTTTATAGATCTGGAAGACCGCGTCCGGCGAAGGCATGGACCCATTTGCAGTCTCGCCGTAGTAGACATAGTCGTTATCGACTTCGCTGATGGGAACTTCGATCACGCCGCTCGGCTGCCCACGCGAAACAATTTCATAAGGTTCGTCGGCGGCCAGCAGACTGCTGTCGTATAAAAAACCGGCTTTGCGTATCAGATCGAACGTGACGGGGCTAAAGCCTGAGCCAGGCGCGCGAACCCCGGCGGGCCGTCGCCCAGAGGCCTTGGTCAGATAATCGATGGACTGGTTGAGCAGGCGTTCTTCCTTGGCGGCGTCGCCGATACCGGGCCAGAACTCGTGGATCCATCCGTGGACGCCAATCTCATGCCGCTGCCGATTCATTATGGCCGGCACAATCTCCGGGTGAAGCATGGCTCCCATGGCGGGGATGAAAAACGTCGCGGGGACTTGATGGCGATCGAGCAAAGCCAAAATGCGGGGGATGGAGGTGGTAGCGCCGTATTCTCCCACCGATAGCGGCACGGGGAGCGGGTTGGCTCGCTGCAGCAGTTCATTGTCCACATCAAACGACAGGCAAACCGCCACGCGAGCACCGTTGGGCCAAACTTTGGGTGTCAGCTTCTGCCCGAATCTAGCGGTCCCCACGGCCTGTCTGATCTGCTCTTCCGTAGAATCGACCGTGATGGGATTCACTGTGCTGGCGGCATGTTGGGGCGCGGCGCATCCCGCCAGCAATCCGAGCAGCAGCAGTGCGAACGCCGGCTTAAGCGCCATCTTTCACGAAGACCTCCATCACCATGGCCGGGGACGTTCCGACATTTCGGAACCCGTGAGGAGTGCCTTTCTCCATGTAATACGCCTGCCCGGGCGCGGCCGCGACGGGCTTGGCTGAGCCGATGGTCAGCTCGAGTTGGCCGCTGACGGGAATAAACAAGTGATAGCGGACGTCATCGTGGACGTGTACGCTGCGGACGGCGCCAGGCTGAAGCTCGACCCGCGTAACGCGAACGTCCGGGCGATCCATCAGCCGGGTCGGAGCTGACGCCGGGGTTCGGGCTCGGACGCGCGGGCGTCTGCGAGTTCGACCCCAAGCTGAAAAGCAGAACTGCCAGGACTGTCAGGACACAAGTTCTTAGGTTCATGGGCCCGGCTCCCTTTACGGCCGGTTATGAAAGTATATACCGCCTATCGCACGCCGGGCGGCTTCGACGCCGCGATATTGGGCTTCTTCGAAGATCGAAAAGCCGCTGAGGTCGGAGTTCGCGAAGAAGATATTGCCGAGCGGCTTCAGCCAGCGCTCGCGCTCGTCCGAAAACAGAAACCCGGCGACGGCCGCGCCATGGCGTGGCCCATGCGCATGATGTCGATGTGCGCGACGCACTGCCGGATGTCGGGATGCGCGCGCGCCAGATCGTTCAGGATCGCTTCTTTCCAGTAATTCCAGTCCTTCGCGAGCAGCAACCGGCGCGCTTCGGCGGGCGTGTACTCGGCCAGCGACCAATAAAACGTCCACACCGTGCGATCGATGTGCGTCGCCAGGCTCATGTGCGTGGCGTTCACGTACCCGAGCGTCGGCGAATCGTAGATGACGTTGTCCCAGGCCGGCTCCGCGTCCTTTTGCGTCGGGAATGCGATCGAGCGTCAGGTTGGCGGTGAGCCAGGGCGAATATTGAAAGCCTTCTGCGCGGCGGCGCGCCTTCGATGAGGTATGGCGCGAGGAAAGTCGGCGCGGCGAAGATCACGGCGTCGGCGATGTATTCGGTCTGCTCGGTGAGAATGCGGAGCTCGATTGCCGTTGCGCGCAACGCGATACACCACCGACGCCGGTTCGCAAGTAGCGGTCCAGCTTTTCGATCAAGCGCGCTGGCGATCCAGCCGTTGCCTTCCGGCCAAGTCAGCGGACCTTTCTCTTCCGGCTCGCGCGAAGCGAAATAGTGGATGCCCGCCCATGCCGAAGTGTCTTTCGCGAGCGCGCCGTAATCGTCGCGGCAGGCGTAGTTGACGTACCAGCGCAGAGTGGCGCGAATCGAAGCCTCGCTGCGCGAGCCAATCGGCCATCGACATGCGGTCGAGCGGCGACGGCTTCGCGCCGCGCTCCATGGGAACCGTGAATTGGCCAGTCGCGCGAAACTCGTTGATCTTTTCCATGAAGCGCCGATACTGTGCGCGATCCTGCGGCGTCGCGCCGTCCTCCGGCTCGATGCCCTCCTGCCAGTGGCCGTTGATGAACAGCCGCTCCTGCGGATCGAAGCAGAGCACGCGCTCGTCCCATTTGCCGTCGCGGAAGACGCCCAGCTCTTCGAACAGCTCACGCGCCAGCGATTCGCCTTTCGCGGGCACGGGAACGTAGTGCGCGGCCCAGGGAAATTGCGAGACTTCGTTCTCGCCCCAGCGCGAGTTGCCGCCGGCCTGCTGCTCCATTTCGAGCAGCACGAAATCGTGGAAGCCGCGCTTGTCCAGATGCCAGGCGGCGTTCAAGTCCGGCCATGCCGCCGCCGACGATCACGATCGGAACGCGCAGTTGTTGCGTGGGCGCGCGGAACGTTGCGCGATCGCGCAGGCGATGGCCCAGTGGGAAATGAATCGTTGACGAAGCCGCCGGTGATCGGGCGATCGGTCTTGCGCCACAGACCGATCAACGCGGGCGCGCGCGAAGAATTCGCGGCGCGAGACGCATTAATGCGCGATGTCCTTCCATTCCTGTTCGTAATAGCGCACCAGAACCTGGTCGTTCAGCCGGTTCGGCTCAGCCGGCACCGGCTGCATGTCCACAGGAAACACGAACAGTTCGCCGACGTTGCGTGGTCGAAAGGAATCGAAGTCCGGCGGGCAATTGACGCGGCGGCTCATACGGCGCGAAGCTGCCGATCACGTAGCCCCATTCGCCGAACGACGGCACATACACGTGATACGGATAGACGCGCAGCCCGGCCTGCTTCACCGATTCGACGATGCACCAATAGGATTGCCGCGCGAACAGCGGCGACGTGCTTTGCACCACGATCAATCCGCCGCTCGCGCAGATGCTTCGCGGCCAGCCGATAGAACGCCGTCGTGAACAGCTTGCCGAGCGCGTAACTGGTGGGGTCGGGAAAATCGGCCACGATGAAATCGTATTGATCGGTGTTGGTATCCAGCCAGCGAAATGCGTCGGCGTTGATCACGTGCACGCGCGGCGCGGTGAGCGAATGCTGGTTCAAGTCCGGACATCACCGGATGCGTGGAGAACAGGCGCGTCATCTCCGGGATCGAGATCCACCAGCGTGATGCTTTCAACCGACGGATATTTCAGGATCTCGCGCACCGCCAGTCCATCGCCGCCGCCCAGCACCAACACGCGGCGCGCGCCGGGCAGCGCGGCGAGCCCGGGATGCACCAGCGCTTCGTGATAGCGATATTCATCGCGCGAGCTGAACTGCAGATGCGAGTTCAGGAACAGCCGCAGGTCGTCTTTCCACTTGGTCAGGACGATGCGCTGGTAGCGGCGTATTGCGGCTGAAGATCACTTCGTCGGCATAGAGGCTGTTGTCGGCCGCTGAGGAGATGCGATCGGCGAAAACCGTTCCCGCGCCGAGCAGCGCCAGCACGACGCAAGCAACCGATGCGCAAGCCGTGCGCGCGCCCGATCTGCTCGCGAAACAGATAAGTCGACCACAGCGCCACGCCGGCATTGAAAATCCCGAACACCAGCGCCGAGCGAACCAGGCCGAGCTTCGGCACCAGCAGAATCGGAAACAGCAGCGATGCGCCCAGCGCGCCCAGGTAATCGAACGTCAGGACGTGCGAAACCAGCTCGCGAAACTGGAACCGCTCTTTCAGGATCCGCATGAGCAGCGGAATTTCGAGGCCCACCAGCGTGCCCACCAGAATCACGACGACATACAGGATCAACCGAAACGCCTCCGTGTAGGCGAAGGCGAGGAACAGCATGGACGACGAGAATCCGCCGACCACGCCGACCATCAGCTCGATGGAAACAAAGCGCGCCACTAAGCCGCGATGCAGGAATCGCGACAAGTAACTGCCGATGCCCATCGCGAACAAGTAGCAGCCGATGATGGTGGAGAATTGAAAAACGGTGTCGCCGAGCAAGTAACTCGCGAGCGTTCCGGCGATCAGCTCATAGATCAGCCCGCAGGCGGCGATCAGAAAAACCGAGAGGAAAAGAGCGATCGACACCTAGTGCACCGCGGCGGCGATGATGATGCACATGCCGATCGACATGGCGCCGATCAGAACCGCCAGCGCGACGTTCTTGTCCTCCACGATCTCTTTCCAGAGATGATAGGGCGTCATCTTGTCGATGATGACGAACGCAATCGACAAAGATCACGATGCCGAGCACGGAATAAATCAATGGCATTCAGCAGAGAGCGATGAAGTGTCCATGTTCATTTACCTCCGATGTAGCGGGAATAACCGCCATAGGACGAGCGATACGCGCCGGGATTATCGCGGATCGATTTCGGCAGAACCTTCTGCTGATTGACGCGGGACCAGCTCCAGCCCCGATACTCGGCGACGCCGGTCAGCGCCGAGCAGCAGAACGCCGTAAATCACGAAAGAGATGGAGCATTCAATCGTCACCTCCGCTGGTTAATCTTCGATACGGACGGCGCGTAATCGCTTTCGCGCCAGCGCGCGGCTTCAAAACTGCGCTCTGCGAAACGTTGTTAACGACGGGCGGAATCAGCAGCAGCAGCGCCGCCAATCCAAAAGAAGCCATAGTTCGGAACATTGCGCCGCAATTCCAGATCGTAGCGCACAAAGGGCGAGCCCGCGGTCCATCTCCGGCTCCACGCGCAAATAATATTGGCCCGAAGGCACGGACGGAATGATCACGCTGTTGTTGCGGCTCCCTTCGCTGCCATCGGAGTCATGATAGTAACTCACTTCGCGCGCGAAGTCGAAGGCCTGGCCGGTTTGATCGTTGATCAGGGCGAAGTTGAAATAGGCCCAGTTGTTGTCGAGATCGGTGTGGATGGACAGCTCGACGTTGGAATCGCGGCCGTCAAGTTGAAAGGTGGGACGTGACGAAAGCGCTGTCAGCTCGTTCATGCCCTGCGAGTAAGCATAATGATCGCTGAACGCGACGTGGCCCGCCGAGAGATGACCATGAAGAAGAAAACCAGATCGCCGCCAGAGCCGACGTTCAGCCACAGCCAGGTGCGCCACGACGGAGCCGACGCTGCCGCCGTAGGGCGACGGCTGATTCGCAAAAATGCCGTAAGCGGGCGGCGGAGACCCGGGAAGCTGGAATGCCTGCCAGACTTGCGCTCCGGTCATGTACTCGGCGCGCGACCAGGTGATTTCGCCGCCGGTGGCTTCCGACGACAGCATCGAGGGCGGCGCTACGAAATCCTGGCAAGCCACGGAATCGCCGACTTGCACTCGCCAGGGAAATTCGCCCAGAACATAAGCGGTGCTGGCCGTCATGGAGTCGAAGGCCAGATACGTTTGGCCGCCGATAGCGCATCGCGATTCTGCCGCGCCCCAGCGTTTGCTTCGGGCAGCGCGGTTTCAACGTGGACGAAATTCCAATGGCCGTGGTACTCGGTGAGATAGCGAAAGCCTTTGTAGGGATTGAAGAGCAGGTATTCGTCCCAGCGAATACGAGTCGTCTCCGCTCGGCAACCTGGCGCACTTGAAAGCCGATCACTTCGTATTGGGTGTCGCCGATTTTGCCGCGCGTGCCGAGCGGGATGGTCGGCTTGAGTCTGCGTCTTGCCCTGGAACTTCTGCAGGATTTGAACTTCGGGCGTGGAAGCGTCCAGCACGCGTCAGGCACTGCGGGCAAACCACGCTGAGCGTGTGGGCGAATCCGCGCAGTTCCACCGGGCCGCCGCAATTGGGGCAGGAGAGCGACTTGGCTTGAACGGCTGCCATCAGGTCCAGCCCTCGAATTCGCGCAGATTTTTCAAATGCAGATCGTCGAACTCGACGGCGCGGCCGAGAAACAGCAGCGGCGGGTTCTCGCTGTAGTCGATGGTTCCGAAATCGCCGCTGGTGGTTCGCAGATCGGCGAAGAGCAAATCGGACTTGTCCCAATATTGGAACGGCAGCTCGCCTTGCACGCCCTTGTAGTGCGCTTGGGTCAGGGAGGTGACCTCGATACGTCTTGCCGTTCCACTGAAACTTTGGCCCTGCGTGATTTGATCGGCGGCGGGCAGCGGCGACGGCGGGCTCGGCTGCCCAGGAGAGATCGTATTCCAGCTGCGCATCCGACGAGCCAGCCGCTGGAGCCATCGTTATAGACGATGTGCCATTCGTTCCAGCCGCCCTGCTCGTATTCGTAGATGATGCGGCCGACGACGACGAAGCTCTTGTTCTGATAGGCGCCCTCGGTCCCGATCTGGATGGGCGAGGCGTCGGGCGGGAGGTCGGCCACTTCACCGACTTTCTTCAGATCGACATCGGTGCGGACGAGAATCGAATGGCAGAATTCGCAGGTGGTCTGCACGGCGCTGGACCAGAGAAACTTGACCGGCGCGCCGCAGTTGGGGCAGTTCGCAGCCGGGGCGCTCATGGCTGATAGGGCCGCTCCACTTGGCGCACCGAAACGCGCGCAGCGCCGAATTCCTTCTTCAGCAGCGCTTCAAAATCGGCGCCGGGCCGCGGCCGGCAGCAGAAGACGTTCAGGCACAGCGATCCGTATTCCGGGAAGGTGTGGCAGGCCAGGTGCGATTCGGTGAGCAGGCTGACGCCGGTGATGCCGCCGGTGTTGCGGGAACTGATGCCAGCTGGTTTTGCCAAGCGGATGGAGATCCATGGCGGCGACGATCAGCGCGGAACAGATTCTTCCAGGCGGTCCTGGCTCGACCAGCGCCGCGGCATCGCAGCCGTGCGCCTCAACGATCCACTCGAGACCGTTCATGTTACGATTATTGCTGAGCGGTGCCGCACTCCGGACAGAACTTCGAGCGCGCGGGAATCTTGTTTCCGCAATTGGTGCAGAACTTGGTGTCCGTGGCAGGCGCGGCGGGCGCAGCCGGGGCAACCGGCGCCGGCACTCGGCGTACCGGACCACCCGCTGGCGGCGGTGGCTGCTCTCCGGGCTTCATGGCGTTCATCACGCTGTTGCGCCATGGTCAGGCCGGCGCCCAATCCGACGCCGATGCCCGCGTGCCCCCGCCGCCTTCGTTGGCGGCGGCGATGGGCAGCGACTGCGCTACCTGGAACTGCGTGTACTTGTTCATGTCGCCGAGCATGTTCATGCTGATGCGCTGATCCAGCATCTTCTGCAGCTCGTCCGGCAGCGAGATGTTCTCGACCACGAAGCTTTCGAGCGAAAGGCCCAGTTCGGCGAAAGACGGCTTCAGTGTCTCGGCGATCTTCTGGCCGAGCGCCGCCTGGTTGGCCGCCATGTCGAGGAACGGAACCGAGCTTTGCGCGAAACTATCGGTCATGCGCGCGACGATGGTGTTGCGCAGCTGGCCTTCGAGATCGGCCACGCGGTAGATATCGCGCGTGCCGCTGATCTTCTGATAGAACAGCTTGGGATCGGCGATCTTGTACGCATAGATCCCATAGCCGCGCATGCGGATGGCGCCGAATTCCTTGTCGCGAATGGTGATCGGCGTGGCGGTGCCCCAGCGCTGGTTGGTCTGCAGGCGCGTGGAGAAGTAATAGACGTCCGATTTGAACGGGGACTTGAAGGCTTTGTCCCAATTCATGAGGTAGGTCAGAATCGGCAGCGTCTGGGTGTTCAGCGTGTAGAGGCCCGGCGCGAAGACGTCGGCGATGCGGCCCTCATTGACGAAGACGGCCATTGGGAATCGCGAACCGTGAGCTTGCCGCCGTTCTGGATCTCCATGTCCTCCATGGGATAACGGTAGGCCAGGATTCCATCTTCCGGTTCGGTCCATTGGATGACATCGATGAACTGCTTGGAAAGGAAACTCATAGGTGTTGTCCGGCTCCTCCGAGTATACGTCAGGAAGGCGGGTTTTGTTCCAGGATCACTCGTATCTCAAAGCAATTAAGGGATCTATCTTAGTGGCCCGCCGAGCCGGCACATAGCTCGCCAATAACGCCACCGAAAACAAAACCACCGCCACCGTCGCGTAGGTGAACGGGTCGGTAGCCTTCACGCCGAAGAGCAGGCTCCCTAGTAATCGGGCCAGACCAAAAGCGGCGGCCAGCCCGACCACTACTCCGATTCCCGACAGCAGCATGCCCTGGCGCACGATGAGCTTCAGCATATCGCCGCGGCCCGCGCCTAGCGCCATTCGAATTCCGATCTCCTGCGTGCGCTGTTCCACCGTATAGGACATCAGTCCATAAATCCCGATCGCCGCCAGAAGCAAGGCCATGCCCGCAAAAATGCTAAGCAGCAGCATATTGAAGTTCTGGCGCGCCGTGGATTCGGAAACCACCTGGTCCATGGTCCGGATCTTCGAGATCGGCAGTTGCCCATCCACCGCCAGGATTTCGCGCTGGATGGCCGCGCTCAGCGCCGACGGATCGTTGGCGGTGCGAACTGCCCAGCTCATGGGGATGACACTGTTGGCAAGCTTGGTCAATCCATCGGTGATTTGCGCCTGCGGAATATACATGACTCCCTGGTCGGAGTCCTTGAGGCCGCTTTCACGGACGTTTCCGACGATCCCGACAATCTGCCGGGCGGGCTCCGCAAAATCCGGTCCGAGCGCGCTTCCGCCGATCGTGATGCGTTGGCCGACCGGATCATCCTTGGGCCAATATTTCTTGGCCATGGCTTGGTTGATGATGACCACCCGCTCGGATTTTCCGGTATCGCGGTCTTCGAATGCTCGGCCGCGCAATAAAGGAATTTTGAAGCGCTGAAGTAGTGCGGCGATACTGAGCGCCATTGTTCGTCGCCGGTGTAAAGGTCGCCTTTGGCCGGCGGGCGGCCTTCGATCAGAAACGGCAAGATCGATTCCGCCTTCGATCGGCAGCATGATCGTGGCCGCTGCCGCCTGCACGCCCGGCAAGGCCTTCGATGCGTTGCACCACCTGATGCCCCATGTTCGCCACTTTCACCGTGCAGTCATATCTGCCCCCAGACAACGAAGTCTGCATGGTGATGACATTGTGCGGGTCGAAGCCAGGCTGCACCGAGCGCAGTCCGACGAAGGTCCGGATCATGAGTGCCGCGCCCACCAGTAGAATCACGGCCAGCGCCATCTCGCTCGCCACCAGGATGCTGCGCGCGCGGTTCTGTCGCAGTCCGGTGCCGGAGCGTCCGCTGGTTTCCTTCAAGACCGAGTTCACGTCCAGCCTGGAAATTTGCAGAGCGGGGAACAGTCCGAACAGCACGCCGGTGATCAGCGCGATGCCGAAGGTGAAAACCAGCACGTGCCAATCGAGCGCAGTCACTATGGAGGCGGCATGATCCTGTGCGTTCACACGCGGGAGATTGCCGGGGCTCAGGGCCAGCAATACACGCACACCCCAGGCGCCGACCAGGAAACCGACCAAGCCGCTCACGGCGGCCAGCAATACGCTTTCGGTTAAGAGTTGACTGATCAGGCGGCTGCGGCTGGCGCCGACCGCGGTGCGAATGGCGATTTCTTTCTGGCGGCCCGACGCACGCGCGAGCAGGAGATTCGCTACGTTGGCGCAGGCGATCAGCAAAACGAAGCCGACCGCGCCAACCAGGATCAGCAGCGCGGGCCTGACATCGCCCACCAGTGCGTCGCGTAGCGGCACCACGGTGACGCCTTCGTTCTTTCCCATCCAATCCGGATTAGCCGCGCGGAACTTCTCGCCGGCCAGTTTCATATTCGCCTTGGCCCCGTCGATGGTTACGCCGGGCTTCAGGCGGCCTGCCACCAGCAGATAATGGCCTTGGTTGGTGCTGTCGGGATCGGCCTGCGCTGGCATGAACACGTCCGCCGGTGGATCCGAATTGAAACTGGCGGGCAGAATACCGACCACGGTGTAGGGATCGCCGCCGAGGACGAGGGGTTTTCCGACCAGCGAGGGATCGCCGCCCAGTCGAGTTTTCCAAAGCTCGTCGCTCACGATCGCGGCTTTCGCTCCACCCGGCAGATCCTCCTGCGGCAAGAATGTCCGGCCAACCGATGGGGCTACGCCGAAGACGCGGAAGTAATCCTGAGACACGTGAATGCCCTGCACAGGTTCGGGACGGTCGCCCGAGCCTAGCCTCAATCCCAAGCCTTGGAAATCATAGATCGCCATGGAATCGAAGACCTGATTATTCTTCTTCCAGGCCATGAACTTGGGGACCGAGGACGACGCTCCCTCGCCCTGAGGAAAACTGCGCTCGACCCGCATGATGCGATCCGGCTCGGGATAGGGAAGAGGCTGCAGCAGAACCGTATTGACGACGGAAAAAATCGCCGTATTGGCGCCGATACCCAGGGCCAATGCGGCGACAGCGATGGTGGTGAAACCAGGGCTATTTAGGAGAACCCGAATAGAGTGACGGAAGTCGGAGAGGAAGCTGCCCATACCTTCACGATACGCGCAGCTTGTCCCAAAGTTCGCGGCAAATGTGGAAATCTTTAATTCGGTTAGCTTTGCGAGGCTGCCGCCGTCAGGACCGAAGAGATCTGACTGAAGATGGTGCTGATGCTGGAAGCGACGTTGGGCATGATCGCGCCCGCCGCTACCGCGACAAATCCGGCCATGAGTGCATATTCGATCAGATCCTGCCCTCGCCGGTCGCGCCAAAGCCTGGCGATGATGACAACTTTCACAATACGGTGCATTTCATTTTCCTCCATGTTTGAAATTCCCCAAGCAATCCGGCGCCTGCTCAATCTCGCTTCCGACATTGCCACCTTGCTTATCTTGCACTAGTTAAGGAAAAGGAGCAATCCCGCCGATATAGGAGACAGGACTAAGGCTCAAATAGAGAATTTAAGGTGAAAACATCACAGCAGAGCATTTGGCCGGTATCTGTTTTTGGGCTCGGGTTTCTCTTACTGATCATGGGCCTATCGGGCGTAGCCAGCATTCAGGAAACGCGCCGCATTCACGAGCAGATTCTATCGGTAGAAGATAATTATCGGCACATTGAAAATATGGTCGAGGCCATTCGCTCCGATACCTCGCGTGTCGCCGTGTTGCAACGGGACCGCCTCCTCGATCCCAGCGCTTCGGCGGAAAGCTATGCACGACAGTTGGGAACGCTACGCGATCAGACCGAGTCGACCATGGGGCAACTGCGGTCTACTCATCTTCAGCAGGATGGTAAAGCTTTCGAGCGGCTGGAGAACGCGCTGCGGGCTTATATGGACGCGGTTGCCGCGGAATTCCGGGCCACACCCGTGGATGGTCTTCGAGCAGCGTTTCGCGATCGGTTCAAGTCCCAAAGTCTGACTATTTTTTCGGTCGCCGAAGAGCTCGGAAAACTGAACGAAGAGAATTTCGAATCGCGGCGGAGCGCGCTGAATCAGTCGGTAGAGAATTTGCAATATGACATCTGGGAGACGATCATAACGGCTCTGGTAGTCGGTGCGGTTATCGCCGGCGCCAGCATTTTCCGCATCACCAGCCTGGAGAAAGAATCGGCGGAACATCAGCGAGCCACCGAACAGGCCCATGAGCGCCTGCGGCTTCTTTCCCAGCAGTTGGTCTCCTCGCAGGAGCAGGAACGTAAGTCCCTGTCGCGCGAACTGCATGACGAAATCGGGCAATTGCTGACGGCACTGCGCATGGAACTCGGAAATTTGGAACGCATCCGCTCGGCTACCGGGGTCGATCTCGGTCCGCACCTGGACCAGGCCAAGAAATTGGCTGAGACCACCCTGAGGACTACTCGCGACATCGCCATGGGGCTGCGTCCGGCGATGCTGGATCTGCTGGGTCTGGGACCGGCGCTGGAGTGGCAGGCTCGCGAGTTTTCGAGGCGCTACAACACACCCATCCAGCTCGAAGTGGATGGCGATTTGAAAGACTTGTCGGACCGGCACCGGACCTATCTATATCGGATCGTGCAAGAGGGACTTACGAATTGCGCGCGGCACGCACAGGCGAAAAATATCCGGGTGCGGCTGGAGGACGCTAATGGCCAGGTAGCGCTCACCGTGGAAGACGATGGCATCGGATTCGACGCGCACGCGGGCGTGGTTTATGGCTTGGGTCTGCTCGGCCTGACTGAACGGGTGCGCGAATTATCGGGCAATATCAAGATCGAATCGCAGCCTGGCAAGGGCACGAAACTAGCGGTAATGCTGCCGGTTACCCGCGAAACCCAGCCTGTTACTGGATGATCCGCTTGCGGACCGCGTAGAGAACGATGTCGGCGGTGCTGTGCAGGTTCAGCTTCTGCATCAGGCGGCTGCGATGCGTTTCAACGGTATAGAGGCTGACGTTGAGCAGCGCCGCGGCTTCTTTGTTGGACTTGCCCTCGGCCAGCAATTGCAGAACTTCTTTCTCGCGGTCGGTGAGCAGATCGTAGGAATCCTCCAGCCCCTCGCTCTGCATCTGCCGCATGTAATCTTCGAGCAGCGTCTGCGTGATGGTGGGGCTGAAGAAGAGCTTCTTGCCGGCCACCGCCCGTACGGCCTGCAGCAGATCCGCTTCGGCGCAATCTTTTAGCAGATAGCCATGCGCTCCGGCCGCCAGGGCGCGGACCAGAAAAGTCTCATCGCAGTGCATGCTGAGCATGATGATGCCGATGTTGGGATCGCGCTTGACGATTTGCGAGGCGGCGTCGATACCGTTGAGCTGCGGCATGGTGATGTCCATGACAACGACATCGGGCGAGAGCTGTTCGGTCAGGCGGACGGCTTCGCGGCCATCGGAGGCCTCGCCGACAACTTCAATGGAGGGTCGGTTTGGAGCAGAAATTGGAGGCCTTTGCGGACTACGCCGTGATCGTCGGCAACAAGGACTTTGGTTGGATGGAAGGCATGAATGGCTTCTCAGCAGTTATCGGCAGGTTATAGCGGATTGATCAGGAGGGGCAGCCGAGTAGCGCAGGCGAGAAATATCTATATCCTGTTTTGCGCAGTTTGCAAGAATGAGTTACGGCATGCAATTTTTTTAACATTACCTGTTGCCAACGAGTTGCCAGGGTTTGTTATTCTGATGAAGGTCGCATAGCGCTGGTAGCGGATTCGAAACGAAAGTCCGGAGTGGCGATGGCCATCGGGCGAGTACTTGGGTCTGCTAAGTTAACGTGAGGCGGATATAGTTTCGGCAGGTAGCAGAAGCAGTAAGCCTCATCTCCTGTCAGGTAGTTCTTTAAGTTCCCAAGAATTTCTGGTTCAGGCGGTACATTGTCAAATGTAAGTACCGCTTGCGCCAAAACGGCTTTCGAGGCCGGTAGTTGGTTGGGTCTTCTCCGTGCAAACGGGATCGCTGGATTGGCTACGCAGATCTTTGACAATCTGGTTGGACGCAGAAGTAAGTTCGTCAGAACTTTGAGTCAAACCGAGGCGATAGATCGGTCTGGCCTGTTTAGTTCCATAGAGTGGATGGGCAGGTCGATAGTCTCACAAGATCAAACGAGAGTTTGATCCCGGCTCAGAATCAACGCTGGCGGCGCGCTTAACACATGCAAGTCGCACGAGAAAGTGGAGCAATCCATGAGTAAAGTGGCGTACGGGTGAGTAACACGTGGATCATCTACCTCTTAGTGGGGAATAACCCTGGGAAACCGGGGCTAATACCGCATAAGCCTGAAAAGGGAAAGCAGCAATGCGCTGAGAGAGGAGTCCGCGGCCGATTAGCTAGTTGGTAGGGTAATGGCCTACCAAGGCAATGATCGGTAGCCGGCCTGAGAGGGCACACGGCCACACTGGCACTGAAACACGGGCCAGACTCCTACGGGAGGCAGCAGTGGGGAATCTTGCACAATGGAGGAAACTCTGATGCAGCGACGCCGCGTGAGCGATGAAGCCCTTCGGGGTGTAAAGCTCTTTCGACAGGAACGATAATGACGGTACCTGGAGAAGAAGCTGCGGCTAACTACGTGCCAGCAGCCGCGGTAATACGTAGGCAGCAAGCGTTGTTCGGAATTACTGGGCGTAAAGAGTGTGTAGGCGGTTCTCTAAGTTCGGTGTGAAATCTCCCGGCTTAACTGGGAGGGTGCGCCGAAAACTGGAGGGCTTGAGTATGGGAGAGGAAAGCGGAATTCCTGGTGTAGCGGTGAAATGCGTAGATATCAGGAGGAACACCTGCGGTGTAGACGGCTTTCTGGACCATCACTGACGCTGAGACACGAAAGCGTGGGTAGCAAACAGGATTAGATACCCTGGTAGTCCACGCCCTAAACGATGCATACTTGGTGTGAGCCGTTCATTCGGTTCGTGCCGGAGCTAACGCGTTAAGTATGCCGCCTGGGGAGTACGGTCGCAAGGCTGAAACTCAAAGGAATTGACGGGGGCCCGCACAAGCGGTGGAGCATGTGGTTTAATTCGACGCAACGCGAAGAACCTTACCTGGGCTCGAACGGCTTCGGACAATCCTTGGAAACAGGGACTTCCCGCAAGGGACTGGAGTCGAGGTGCTGCATGGCTGTCGTCAGCTCGTGTCGTGAGATGTTGGGTTAAGTCCCGCAACGAGCGCAACCCTTGTCCTGTGTTGGCATGCCGCAAGGCGCAACTCTCAGGAGACCGCCAGCGATAAGTTGGAGGAAGGTGGGGATGACGTCAAGTCATCATGGCCTTTATGTCCAGGGCCACACACGTGCTACAATGGGCGGTACAAAGCGCTGCCAACCCGCGAGGGGGAGCTAATCGCCAAAAACCGTCCTCAGTTCGGATTGCAGGCTGCAACTCGCCTGCATGAAGCTGGAATCGCTAGTAATGCTATATCAGAACGATAGCGTGAATACGTTCCCGGGCCTTGTACACACCGCCCGTCACATCACGAAAGTGGGTTGTACTAGAAGTCTGTATGCTAACCCGCAAGGGAGGCAGCGGCCCAAGGTATGACTCATGATTGGGGTGAAGTCGTAACAAGGTAGCCGTAGGAGAACCTGCGGCTGGATCACCTCCTTTCTAAGAGAGAAAGTGGCTGGAGTCACCGAATCGGTCGATAAGGGCTGAGCCGCAACCGCAAGGAAGCGGAAAGTAAGTGGCAGCCTTTCCAGTCCATGATGCCTCAAGTAAATCAGTCTAAAGCAATGTTCGTCTCGGATCTCCACTTAGAGTTCTGCGAACTTACTTTGTCGGTTCGGCCTGGTGCCGGCCGGCAGCGTCCAATCGGCCTCGATATAGTATATTCGGGTTGGCGTAGGGTTTCAGGCCTGCCGACCTTCGAATCCATAAGGGGCTGTAGCTCAGCTGGGAGAGCGCCTGATTTGCATTCAGGAGGTCGCCGGTTCGATCCCGACCAGCTCCACCAGGTTGCTCCTCGGTGTTTTGGAATGGGCCGTCTTGCCCGCAAAGGGAGTTCGGTATTCCAGGATGCCAGTGCCGGGCCTGTAGCTCAGTTGGCTAGAGCGCACCCCTGATAAGGGTGAGGTCGGTAGTTCGAGTCTACCCAGGCCCACCACAGTCCAAAAACAGAATTCAGAATCCAGGAGTCAGAATCCAGAAGGGTGCTGAGTCTTGGCTTCTGAAAACGAAGTCCGGATCTTTGACAATTGAATATTGATGGGCAACACAAGTTGCAATCACGCCGTGCAGCCAATATACGGCGTGGAGCGCTAGTAAGTAGGGAGCGCGTTGGACCGTTTTTCAGGTCCAGAGCGATTCAGATAATTTGTGTCTAGAGTAAGTTTTATGGTCAAGCTACTAAGAGCATGCGTGTGGATGCCTTGGCGCAAGTAGGCGATGAAGGACGTGGCCAGCTGCGATAAGCTTCGGGGAGATGCAAGCAATCCGTGATCCGGAGATGTCCGAATGGGGAAACCCAACTGTTGCGAACAACAGTTATCGCATTCTGAATACATAGGGAGTGCGAAGCGAACCTGGGGAAGTGAACCATCTCAGTACCCAGAGGAAGAGAAAACAACCGTGATTCCGATAGTAGTGGCGAGCGAAATCGGAACAGCCTAAACCAGGTAATTCGAAAGGAGAGCCTGGGGTTGCAGGACCACAAACATTAAGTGGGCAGTTGATAGGGCGACTTGTCAGCGGTCACTTAGTGTAAAGAGGTTATAGGGAAGCGTTAATAGAACGGTCTGGAAAGGCCGGCCATAGAGGGTGACAGCCCCGTATATGAAAATGCAATCCTAGCTTCGAGTGGCTCCTAAGTACCGCGGGACACGTGAAACCCTGCGGGAATCTACCGGGACCATCCGGTAAGGCTAAATACTCACTTGCGACCGATAGTGAACTAGTACCGTGAGGGAAAGGTGAAAAGAACCCCTGCGAGGGGAGTGAAATAGTACCTGAAACCGCATGCTTACAAGCAGTTGGAGGGCTATGCCGGGGATCGAAAGTGAACCGGAATGCCTGACATCGTGCCTATTGAATAATGAGCTGGCTAGTTAATCTCAGTGGCAAGGTTAAGCGAAAGCGAGCCGCAGCGAAAGCGAGTCTGAATAGGGCGTTCAGTCGCTGGGATTAGACGCGAAGCGGGATGATCTACCCTTGGCCAGGATGAAGTCGTGTAACAGCGACTGGAGGTCCGAACCAGTGTTGGTTGAAAACAGCTTGGATGAGCTGAGGGTAGGGGTGAAAGGCTAATCAAATTCCGTGATAGCTCGTTCTCTCCGAAATAGCTTTAGGGCTAGCCTCGTGTGGTCCGTAACGGTGGTAGAGATCTGGATGAACTAGGGGCCTTCCCAGGTTACCGAATTCAACCAAACTTCGAATGCCGTTAATGAGTAACACGGGAGTCAGACTGCGGGGGCTAAGCTTCGTAGTCAAAAGGGGAAGAGCCCAGACCATCAACTAAGGTCCCTAAATTCATGCTAAGTGGGAAAGGAAGTCGGGCGCCTCAGACAGCCAGGAGGTTGGCTTAGAAGCAGCCATCCTTTAAAGAAAGCGTAATAGCTCACTGGTCGAGGAACCCGGTGCCGACAATCCAACGGGGCTCAAGCATGATACCGAAGTTATGGATCCGATGCGCAAGCATCTGGGTGGTAGGAGAGCGTTCTTAACTGAGACTGAAGGCGTACCGTGAGGAGCGCTGGACGGTTAGGAAGTGACTCTGCCAGCATAAGTAGCGATAAACCAGGTGAGAACCCTGGTCGCCGCAAGTCTAAGGTTTCCTGAGAAAGGTTAATCCGCTCAGGGTTAGTCGGGGCCTAAGGCGAGGCCGAAAGGCGTAGCTGATGGACACACGGTTAACATTCCGTGACTGCCTTGGTTCGATCAAGACCGACGGGGGGACGCAGCGCGTAAGTCCTGGTGCGCAATGGTTTCAATCCAGGATGAAGCGAGATCCGGATAGGGAAATCCGCCGGGTCGTCTGCCAGGAAAATCCTCTAAGGAGAGTCGAGGTACCCGTACCACAAACAGACACATGTGGACGAGTAGAATATTCTCAGGCGCTCGGGTGATGGATTGTTCAGGAACTAGGCAATATAGCTCCGTAACTTCGGGATAAGGAGTGCCTCTCAGCAATGGGGGCCGCAGTGAATGGCGTCAGGCGACTGTTTAACAAAAACACAGGTCTCTGCTAAGTCGAAAACGACGTATAGGGGCTGACGCGTGCCCGGTGCTGGAAGGTTAAAGGGAGAGGTTAGCCGCAAGGCGAAGCTTTGAACTGAAGCCCCAGTGAACGGCGGCCGTAACTATAACGGTCCTAAGGTAGCGAAATTCCTTGTCGGGTAAGTTCCGACCTGCACGAATCGCGTAACGATCTGACGACTGTCTTAACAATTCGCCCGGCGAACTTGTGGTTCCGGTGAAGACGCCGGATGCCCGCATCAAGACGGAAAGACCCCGTGCACCTTTACTATACCCTATCAATGAATTATGGGATGCTCTGCGCAGAATAGGTGGGAGGCTTTGAACTCAGGATTCTTGGTCTCGAGGGAGCCACCGGTGAGATACCACCCTGAGCATTCTGTGATTCTAACTTACTCCCGTTATCCGGGAGAAGGACATTGGTAGGCGGGTAGTTTGACTGGGGCGGTCGCCTCCTAAATTGTAACGGAGGCGCTCGAAGCTTGGTTCACTGCTGTTTGGAAATCAGCAGGTCGAGTGCAAAGGCATAAACCAGGTTGACTGCGAGACCAACAAGTCAAGCAGGTGCGAAAGCAGGACTTAGTGATCCGGTGGTTCTGTATGGAAGGGCCATCGCTCAACGGATAAAAGGTACGCCGGGGATAACAGGCTGATCGGAGTCAAGAGTTCACATCGACGCTCCGGTTTGGCACCTCGATGTCGGTTCATCGCATCCTGGGGGTGTAGAAGCTCCCAAGGGTTAGGCTGTTCGCCTATTAAAGCGGTACGTGAACTGGGTTCAGAACGTCGCGAGACAGTTCGGTCCCTATCTGATGTGGGCGCAGGAGATTTGAGAGGGCTTGTCCTTAGTACGAGAGGACCGGGATGAACCAACCTCTTGTGATCCAGTTGTCACGCCAGTGGCATAGCTGGGTAGCGAAGTTGGGTCAGGATAAGCGCTGAATGCATATAAGCGCGAAACCTTCCTCGAGATGAGATCTCCCAAGGGGTAATACCCTAAGAAGGGCCGTGGAAGACTACCACGTTGATAGGACGGATGTGTAAGCGTAGTAATACGTTGAGCTGACCGTTACTAATAGCCCGTTCGGCTTGACCATAAAATGTACTGTAGATACTAAATCAACTTACTAGCTGTTGCCCATCAATATTCAGTGGTTGCGGCCATCAACTGATTCAGACGCATTCAGGCTTTACAGCGTAGGCGTGTCCAAGATTTCTCATCACTTTTGGGTGATTGTAGCGCAGGGGTCCCACCCGTTCCCATCCCGAACACGGAAGTTAAGCCCTGCAGCCCCGATGGTACTGCACGCGCGAGTGTGTGGGAGAGTAGGACGTCGCCCAATTAAAACCAAAAGCCCCGGCATCGCAAGATGTCCGGGGCTTTTCTCTTTTTTCCCATCTGCCTCACTCGCGGTCACAACACTCGGAAATATTCTTTGTCCACCCCGTCTCCCCTACAAACTTCAATCGACTGACCGGCCTAACCGCCGCTCCCACCCCAACCGTCCGCTCTGAAAATGACTAATACCAAAAACCTCGTGCCTATGATGAAGCCATGCAAAAGGCGATTTCCGGCACTCTCCTGCTCTTTCCCCTCACACTTTCGGTCACCTGCACCCTGGCCGCGGTTCCTTTCACCATGGACACCGACCGTCAGCGCCTCGGCCCGGGACAAAGCGCCACTCTGATAGCCAACGGAACCAATGGCGCCAGTCCTGCCTGGAGTGTGATAAAGGGAACCTGCACCGTTCCAACTTCAGGAAATCCCGTCGTGGTGACTCCGCCGGCCGGCCCTGGAACACAGCATTGCGAGATCGAGGGTTCCATCACCTTGGCGGGCGGCCGCAGCAGCATCAGCAAAACCTTCGATTGGTCGTCCTTCGTCATCTCGGCTTATCCAAATACCGTAACGCCGCATGAGTTGGTCAGCCTGACCACCCAGCCGCCATCGCCGGTCAATTGGAGCATTTCCGCCCCGGTCTCTTATGCGCGCGCTCTTCCCGGACCCAGCAGCCAATTGCAAATGCCGGTCGAGCCATCGGCGTGCCAGCAGGAAGTGTGGACCTTTCGCGGCCAAAATCCATTCGACGCCGGCGACTATTCCGAAGCCCAGGTCAGCATCGGCTGCCCGCTGGGGATGACCTGGTATTCGATAGCCGGATTCGAACAGGGGCAGGCCGCCGGCTCAGACCGCATTCTCCGGCTGTTCGTCGATTTGGGAGTCAACTTTCCTTTTCCCTACCGCCCCCACTCCCAGGTCTCCGGGCCCGATGGTTTTTTCGGGCGCCGCCTTCGTTTCTGGTCGAATTTCCGGCTGACCAGCGCGCCGCGGCAGTTCGACAGCACGCTCGCCAACGCGATCCCGGCCATCGACACTGCCATCCAGACCGCAAAACTCAGCGATGTCGCACAAGCGGTGGAATTGTTGGGAGGTCTGGAATATCGCCTGGCCGAGACCGTCGACGCACATTTCAGCATCGGCGGCATGCGCCAGCGATTTTCCTTTCATGCCATTGCGGCGGCCGGCCTCACCTCCGCCTTCGACAACGGAACAGCCCTTACCCTCTACCAGGATCTTCGATCCGCCGGCTCCTCCCCGAAATATTACGCGATCATCAGCCCTACCGACCTTTCCACTTACCCCGGTCAATACTATGCGGGCTTCCGCTGGAAAACCTTCTACTTCGACGACACTGACCACCTGCTCAACATCGCGCCCACCACGATTGACATTATGTTCGGCCACGACGCCTCCGGTTCTCAGCCAGGCTTCACGCCCACCATTCGAGTGGACGGATTCTTTTCGTTCCCGTCGGCGAAAATCAACTTCCTGCACTTCTTCGTCACCGTGATTGCGAAGCTGAATCATCCGCCCTCCGGCATCGATCCCACCTTGTCGCCGTTTCTTCAACCGGTCGCTTTTGACCCGGCCTTGCTGGCCGGCGCAGAGATCGTGCCCAGCAGAGGCGTGAATCGTGATTTCTACCGCTTCGGCGCGGCCATCGACATCTGGAGGGTGCTCCAGAAACTGAAGCCGCTAATGTGAACCAGAGCCGCGAGTGTCGGGAAGCGCCCCGCCGGCCTGAGTCCTGACCTCACTGATGGCGCGCGCAAATTCGTCCGGAGTGTGGATCAGCATGGTCTTGCCCTTCACCTTTCTGATCGCCATGGCGACCGAATCGGGAAAGTCCGCCTCGCGTCCCCAATATGGTTTGTATTGGAAGTAGAAGAACTGCGGTATGGAATCCGAGCGCTGCTCGAGCGCGAGATCAGGAACCTTGTCGTAAAAGCGCGACGTCGGGCCCAGAAAGATGACCTGGTCGGAAGGCTGCGAAGCTTCCAGCTCCTGCTTGATCAGATCCGCCAGAAGACTGATATGACCGCGCCGGTTCTGAAGCACGCGATAATCCACCACCTGAAGCTGCAAATTGCTGGTCGATTGCGCGATTTGGCTGAACGAGTCCGGCGTCAGGTCGTCCTGTCGGAACAATTCCTTTTGCTGATCCAGGTTGAAGACTACGACGCGAACCGAGTGCGCCGGCAACGCTTCCAGCAACGATGCCAGCGAGCTGACCAGCAGTACTCGATCTTGTATCCGAAACCTGGTGGAGCGCGGATATAACGGCGCCGCATGCAACAACACCGTGAGCCGGCCCAGCGGACGAACGTCGCTGTCAGCCGGTTGAGACCAGCGCCGGAAGGTGACGGGTCCGGCTGTGTTGGCCGCCATCCCGAGTTTGAGAAGGCGCTCTTTGCCATCCAGTTTTGCTTCCACTTTCCAACTCTTCCGGCAGGAGCGATTCAGGTCGTCGGCCAATAACCAGTCCACGGCGTAGCGGCCTTCTCCTACCTGGTAGACGCCGCCGAATTCCCCTTGCGCGTTGGTCTTCGGAGCGCTGCGCAGCCGCGTGTAGCTTCCGAAATAGAACGGATCACCTCCGGCCGCCGGTGTGACTCGCATCAGGATGTTCCAATGATGGCCCGTGCCCTCGTACTGTTTCAGAGGCATGCGGACGACATACCCGGTCTGAAATCGAAAACTGAAGCTCAAGCGCGCCGGAACCGGGATCACTTCGCAGTGCAGCGGCTGGTCGCTGCTATGCGCGGCCAGGAACCTGGCGCCCCGGACCGGATCGATGACATACTGCGCCATCGCCGTGCCGGCCATCAGCAGGGCCATTAATGCCGGACGCATCACTCCCATCATTGCCATTGGAATAGTACGTCACCCCGTCCAGAACTATTATCCAACAGGCGCTCGTACCATCTCCCGCGATGCCGATGAGCATATTGAGCGGGATCGCCTCGGGCCTCGCTCGATCGCGATGGGACAAATATGAACAAAGCTCTGCTGGGCTGGGTGACCGCCCTTGGTCTTCTAGTGCCGGCCGCCTTCAGTCAATCGGACCTCTCCAACGCGAGTCTGGAACAACTCATGGACGTGCGGGTGACGTCGGTGAATAAGAGGGAACAGAAACTGGCCCGGACCGCAGCCGCGGTTTTCGTAATCAGCCAGGAGGACATCCGGCGTTCGGGTGCGACTAACATTCCCGACGTGCTCCGCATGGCTCCCGGCGTCCAGGTGTCGCGCATCGATTCCAATGCGTGGGCCATCAGCATTCGCGGCTTCAACACCCGCTATTCGAACAAGGTGCTGGTTCTGATTGACGGCCGTAGCGTCTATTCGTCCTCATTTTCCGGCGTTTATTGGGATCAACAAAGCGTTCCTTTGGAGGATATCGAGCGAATCGAAGTGATTCGGGGTCCGGGAGCAACGGTTTGGGGCGCCAATGCCGTTAACGGCATCATAAACATCATCACCAAACCCGCCCAGGCGACAAAGGGCGGCCTGCTGGTGGCTGGAACCGGCAGTGAGGATACCGCGCAAAGCCTACTACGTTATGGGGGCGCAGCCGGCAATGACGGCGCCTATCGCGTCTTCAGCTCCTATTCTCGAATCGCCGACTCGCCCTTGCCGGGCGGAACTGAGGCTGCCGACGGCTCCCGGAGAATTCAGGGCGGTGGCCGAGCTGATTGGAATCTTACTACGAGCGACGCCCTGACCGTCGAGGGCAGTGCGTACTCCAACAGCGAGGGCCAAACCCGATGGCCGGGATTCACCAATCTATTTCCGCAGGGAGCGCCCTTCGCGGATACTGTCACGGCCCGCGGTGGAGATCTGCTGGGACGCTGGGATCACATCTTCCAAGGCGGATCGGATGCTTCGCTGCAGGTTTACCTCGACACTTATCGCCGCATCGATGTAGGCGCAGCGGAGACCAACCAAACCCTCGACTTCGATTTTCAGCACCACCTCACCCTGGGCCGGAACGATATTGTCTGGGGCCTCGGCTATCGCGCCACTCGCACGGGTCTGGCAGCCTCCGATATCTCCTTCGTTCCCGCGGATAAGACAGATAGTCTCTACAGCACTTTTTTCCAGGATGAAATCAAGATCACCGATCGTTTATGGCTCACGCTTGGCTCCAAGTTCGAGCACAATGCTTTCAGCGGTCTCGAATTCGAACCCGGAGCGAGTTTGGCCTGGACGCCAACCGGTCGCCAGACCGTATGGATATCGGCCGCTAAGGCAATTCGGGAGCCCTCTCGTTTCGAGGACGGGATTAATGTTACGCTGGCTACCTTTCCTCTGCCCGGCGGGATTCCCGAGGCCGTGGTGTTGCGTGGCAATCCCAATTTTCAAGCCGAGGAACTCCGCGACTACGAGGCGGGATACCGGGCGCAGTTGACTAAGGATCTTTCGCTGGACATCGCCCTGTTTGGAAGCTTCTACCGGCGCCTTTCCACCACAGAGCCAGTGAGCCTGCTTCCCGTGGGCAACCCCTCGGCGCCCGGCCTATTGTTTGAACTGATGTTAGGCAACAAAGCGCACGCCACCAACTACGGCGGAGAGATGTCGGCCACCTGGAACCTCAATCGCCGCTGGCGAATCAGCCCGGGCTATTCCTGGATCGAGATGAAGCCGGAACTGGACCCCGACAGCCTCAGTTTCTTCGGCAATCTTTCGGGGGGAGACGCGCCGAAACACATGCTTCAAATACGGTCTCTCTTCAATTTGTCCAAGAACGTGGAGTTTGACAATTCGCTGTACTACGTCGCGCACCTGGCCGTCAACAATGTTCCCGGCCATATGCGAGTAGATACCCGGATTGGCTGGCGGCACGGTGAGGGTGTGGAATTCAGCATCGTTGGACAGAATCTGCTCCGGCCGCAGACCGCCGAATTCGGTAACGCAGCCGCCGTGGCCGGCACCGAAGCTGAAAGAAGCGTCTTCGGAAAAATCACGTGGCGATTCTAGTCCGGCCATTCCGGAATCCGGTGTGGGCAGCGATGTCCAGTCCCTGGCTGATTTGGATCCTGTGTTTGTGCTTCCTGGCCGAAGCCGCCACCCCGGGGCTGGCTCAGGCCGCCGACGAGTATCAAGTGAAAGCGCTGTTCCTGTACAACTTCGCCAAATTCGTGGATTGGGCGCCCGCCATGCAGGCCGGCTCTATCTGCGTCGGTGTACTCGGGGACGACTCGTTCGGCGATGTCCTGGAGCAGATCGTCAAAGGCAAGACCGTCAACGGGCGAAGCTTGGTCATCAAGCGGCTCAAGCGCCATGAGGACGGCAAAACATGCCACATCGTTTTTGTCAGCGCCTCGGAGAGAAAGCAGCTGCGCACGATTCTGAGCGGCCTCGGTAATTGCGGTGTGCTCACGGTGGGCGAAATACAGGGCTTCGCGGCCAGCGGCGGAGTCATCAATTTCGAGATTGTAGACAGCAAAGTGCGCTTTGAAGTCAATATCGACGCGGCCGAGAGAGCCGGCTTGAAGCTCAGCTCCAAGTTGCTGAGCTTGGCGACCATCGTCCCAGACGGAAGGCCATAAGAGCCCGAGCCATGCTTTCGCTGAGCAAGCTTTCGATCAAACAGAAGCTCCTGGCCATCATCATGCTTACGGTCGGCGTGGCCCTGGGATTGGCTTGTTCCACGCTGCTGGCCTTTGAATTTTCCGAACATCTGAGCTGGATAAAGACCGATCTGCAAACCACCGCCGAAATGATCGGGGAAGGCAGCACGGCCGCGCTTAGCTTCGATGACCCGAAGTCTGCTAAGGAGCTTCTGGCGCGCTTGAAGGGCCAACCGCGAGTCGTGGCGGCTTGCATTTACTCGAGCGACGGGAAGGTGTTCGCCGTCTACACGCATTCCCCGGCCGCGCCCCTCTTCATTCCTCCGGCCCCGAGGCCGGCCGGTCACGCCTTCGAGCGCGGCCGCCTGGTCCTGTTCCAACCGGTGCGCCTGGATGGTCAGGCCATTGGAACTATTTATCTTGAATCCGGCCTGGAGGATTTGTACCTCGGTTTGATCCGCTCTTTATCGGCCATGGTGGCCATCCTGTTATTGTCGGGATCGATTGCGTATCTGATGGCAGTGCGGCTGCAGCGTGTCATTTCCGAGCCGGTGTTGGATCTGGCGCGCACCGCGAAGACTGTCACGCTGGAAAAGAACTATGCCGTCCGTGCGGCGCGGCACAGCGATGACGAGCTAGGCGCGCTCATTGAAGGCTTTAATGAAATGTTGGCGGAGATCCAGCGGCGGGACAGCAGCCTGGAGCAGCACGGTCATAGCCTGGAGGAGGAAGTCAGCGCGCGTACGGCGGAATTGACGCGGGTAAACGCCCAATTGACCGAAGCCAGGGACAGCGCTGAGGAAGCCAGCCGAGCTAAGAGCGAGTTCCTGGCAAACATGAGCCACGAAATCCGCACTCCCATGAACGGCGTGATCGGCATGACGGATCTGACGCTCGACACCGATCTCACCGCGGAGCAGCGCGGATATCTTAATACCGCGAAGAGCTCCGCCGATGCGCTGCTATCGCTCATCAACGACATTCTCGACCTCTCTAAAATCGAAGCCGGCAAGGTGGATCTCGAGATCGTTCCCTTCAATCTTCGTGATATGACCACGGAAGTCATTAGCCTGCTGGCGGTTCCGGCGCATGCCAAGGGTCTCGAGCTGCTGTGCGACATAGGCGCCGACGTTCCCACCGAGGTCGCAGGCGACCCCACTCGTCTGCGGCAGATTATTCTCAATATCACCAGCAATGCCATCAAGTTCACCGAGCGCGGTGAAGTCGAGCTGCATGCCGCCGTAGAAGCGGCCGACGATGGCGAGGTAGTATTGCGCTTCCTGGTTCGGGATACCGGCATTGGTATTCCTCTGGAAAAGCAGCAGGGGATTTTCGACGCCTTTTCCCAGGCCGATGGTTCTATGACGCGGCGATTCGGTGGAACCGGGCTGGGATTGACGATCTCCTCGCGTCTGGCGAAAATGATGGGCGGACGGGTTTGGGTGGAGAGCCAGGTGGGCGAGGGAAGCCGCTTCTATTTCACCATCCACGTTCGGATCGCGACCGGACAGCCACTCAATAAGCTGGTGGATCTGCGGTGTCTGAAAGGCGTGCGTGTGTTGATTGTCGATGACAACTCCAGCAGCCGCCGAGTTTTGGAAAGCATGCTGTTGCGCTGGGATATGAAACCCGCGTTAGCCAGTGGCGGGCCGGAGGCGCTGGAGCAGATCCGCGAGGCCAGATCGGCCGGCCGGCCGTTCGGGTTGGTTATCGCGGACGCAGAAATGCCGGGCATGGACGGTTTCGCATTTATCGACCAGCTCTGGAAATCCGGAAGGCTTCCCGAGCCTATCATCATGATGTTGACCGCGATAAACCAAGGCGGCTGTATCGCTCGCTGCCAACAATTGGGTGTTGCGGCCTATCTGGTCAAGCCCATTGCAACGATGGAACTGAAAGAGGCGGTCCTAAGATTGTTGGCGGGCTTGCCCTTGAAAGCAGAGCCGGTCCCGGTCGGAGCCGTCCAACATCCCCGCATAGCGCCATTGCTCGGGAAGGGTCGCGTCTTAGTGGCCGAAGACAACGTCGTAAATCAGCTCCTGGCCGTACGACTTCTGGAGAAGCAAGGATACCACCCGACGGTCGTAGGCAACGGGGTCGAGCTTCTCACGCGGCTGGAGGCTGAGCCATTCGACGCCATCCTGATGGATGTTCAAATGCCCCGTATGACTGGATTCGAGGCGACCGAGCATATTCGCGAGCTCGAGAAAGCTAGCGGCCGGCACATCCCGATTATTGCAATGACGGCCAACGCCATGAAGGGCGATCGCGAACGATGTCTGGAGTGCGGAATGGATGCCTACATCTCCAAGCCAATCCGGCCGGATGACCTGTTCGATCTGCTGGCCGGGCTGCTAGCCGAAGATGAGGCAGTTCTGAGCCTCCTGTGATTTCTTTAGCCCGTGACTTTGCCCGCGAAGCGGCGATACACAAAAATCGAATAAAAAACGGCCAGGGCCATCCCTGGAAGCCACCAGGCCAGCCCGATATACAGGCCGTATTCGGGTGCGGCAGCATTGGCGACGGTGAGCGCCGCCGCGGGTGACCCGTTGGACGGCAGTACGTAAGGGAACACGCCAAAGACGGTGCTGGTCAGCATTCCGACCAGGTACAGACAGGAACTGAGAAACGCATATAGATCCAGCTCACGCGCGCCGCAAACCCGCATTCCAGCCAAGCCTGCGAAAGCGATCAGAGGAAAGACGTAGCCCCAAAGGTGTTCTGAAAACTCCTTGAAGATATTCGGCTGGAGCCGGAAACTCACCATGGTGATGATAACGGTGAAGGCCACCACCGCCCACCACAGCCGCCATCCAAACTCGCGCGACCGCTGCTGTAGGTCGCCATTTGTTTTCAAAATCACCCAGTAGCAGCCATGCAGAGCCAGTGCCGTGAAAGCCGCTGCGCCGATGAGCAGCGTGTACCAATCCACGATGCCCGCGGACGGGCCGGGTTGAAGATTAGTCCACAGCGGAAGAAAGAAGAAACCATCGGAGTCCAGTGGCACCCCGCGCACCACGTTGCCGAGCGCGGCTCCATAAAGCAGCGCCAGCAGCGCGCTCGATGCTCCGAAGATTAAGTCCCAAAACGGCTTCCAGATCGGACTCTCGATATGGCTGCGCAGCTCGATCGAGATGCCGCGTAAGATCAACAGCCATAGCACCATCATCAAGGCCAGGTAAAATCCGCTGAAGGCGGCGGAATAAAGCGCGGGAAATGCGAAGTACAGCGTTCCGCCTGCGGCCAGCAGCCAGACCTCGTTGCCATCCCACACCGGACCGATGGAGCGCAGCACGTGCTGGCGTTCCTGCTCGGTACGCGCGACAAACAGGTGAATGATGCCGGCGCCGAGATCGAATCCGTCCAGCACTACGTAACCGGCGATCATGATCGCTACCAGACAGAACCAGACGATCTGAATCATCGGACACCTTCTAATTCCGCTATCGCTTCCCGCGCCGGTCCGTGCTCGATTTCGCGATGCACCAGGAACAGGAACAGGATCCCGAGAGCCATGTACAGGCCCATAAAGCCCATCAGCGTGAATAGTGTGTTCCCGGCCGACACTCTCGAGGAAAATCCTTGGGAGGTCCGCATTAAGCCGTAGATCAGCCACGGTTGACGGCCCAATTCCGCGGTCATCCACCCGGCCGTGGTCGCGATGTAAGGGAATGGGAGGGCCAGCAGGAGCGCCCATAGCAGCGCGCGGTTCTGATACAGCCGCCGAGTCCAAAGCGACCCTGCGCAGGCCGCCATCAGCAAAATCAGAAGCGTCCCGATGCCGACCATGATGTGATAGCTGTAATACAACAGCGGAATGTTATCGGGCCAGTCCTCGCGCGGAAAATCCTTAAGGCCCTTCACTTCGGCTTCCCAGCGGCGATAGGTCAGGAAGCTCAGCGCTTTGGGGACTGTAATTGGATTGTCCAATTTTAGGTTGTCGGTGTCGGGCTGTCCTACTAATACGATGGGCGCCCCCGCGCCGGTTTCGAACAGCCCCTCCATCGCGGCCAGAGTAACGGGTTGATGGTCGGCGATCATTCGTCCCTGGCCATCGCCGGTTGGGAAGATCATCAGGATGGTCGCGACGGCCCCCGCGATCACCCCGGTACGTACGAAAATCCGAGCGTGCTCGACGAAGCGATCTGAGAGTAAATAGAAGGCGCCGATGGATGCCATGACGACACTGGCCGTCACCACGGCGGCGATCATGTTGTGCAGGTACTGCCACAAGATCCACGGATTCAGAATCAGGCCCCAAAAGCTTTCCAGCATAAACTGGTCGTTCGGCCCGATCTTGTATCCAACCGGGTGTTGCATGAAGGCGTCCGTGGCGATGATAAAGAACCCCGAGAGCCACGAGCCCAGGAAAACGAGAAAGCCCGAGAGCCAGTGCATTCTGGGGCTCAGCCGCTTCTCTCCCAAAACGAACAAGCCCAGGAAGGTCGATTCCAGAAAGAAGGAGAAGACCCCTTCCATCGCCAGCGTCTGACCGATCACGCCTCCGGCGTTCTTGGAGAAGCGCGCCCAGTTGGTGCCGAACTGGAATTCCATCGGAATGCCGGTCACTACGCCCATCGCGAAGTTAATGGCAAAGATTTTCACCCAAAAGCGCGCGGCTTCGTTGTAATTTTCGTTACCGGTCCGGAGTGCCAGCGTTTTCAAGATGACAATCAGCAGCGCCAACCCCATGGTCAGCTGCGGAAACAGATAGTGGAAGGTGATGGTGAAGGCGAAATGCAGCCGGTGCAGTGCCAGTGCTGAATCCATATTCGCTCCTTGTAAGCAGGCTTAGTACCATCTTTACTCCCAGGCGTCCGGAGTTGGGTGAGCCGCAACCCCCACCGGATTGTCAGAAGGCCGGTAAGTCGTTTGTTCCAATGATCGCGCCTGGCTGGTGGCCGGAGTGCATGTCTAAAGATGAAGGATTCCATCCATGGATATCACAGTTCGGTTTCTGGGCGGCAAGAAGTTCGAGATGACCACGCGTGGCCATCAAGTCCTGTCGGATCAGCCGTTCGATAATGATGGCGCCGATTCGGCCATGACACCTCCGGAACTGTTCCTGAGCGCGCTGGGTGCCTGCGCCGCATATTACGCCGCGGAGTATCTGCGGGCCCGCAGCCTGCCTGATGAAGGGCTTGAGATCCACGTTGCCGCCGAGAAGGGCGACAAGCCGGTCAGAATCGTTTCGATGCGAATCGAAGTCATCGCGCCGGGCCTCACCCAACGCCACCGCGATGGGATTCTGCGAGCGGTGGACGCCTGTCTTCTGAAACACACGCTGAACAAGCCGCCGGTTGTAGAAGTCACGGTGGTAGCAGGAGTGCCTGAGCTTGCGGAGGTATAAGCGGGGGCGCAAGCGCTTAGCGCGTGAACCGCAGACCGGTCGTCAGTTGATTGCTGCTGAAATTCTCGAAGGTGAAGAAAGTCTCCGACATCGAATACCAACGCCACTCCGTGTTCCACTGCACGTGTTTGTGAAGCGGTATTGAGAGGCGAGCCAGCGGCTGATAGTAGTTGGTCGGACGGCTGCCGGAAGAGAGGAACAGCGAACCGCCAAAACTGAACCACTTGATCCCGACGATCGCGGTCAGAGAGTGGGCATTCTCTCGATAAATCGAGGTTGCGGGCGCGAGCACCTGGGGGACCAAGTACAGGATACTCGACTGTATCGAGGATCGCGAGTAATCGAACAGCGCATTGGCCCACTTGGCGCGATTCGGAGTCCAAAACACGGAAGCCGATTCTACTTTGCTCGAAAAGTCGAGCCGTACGCTGGGATCCGGATTGCTGTTGTTGAGCAGGCTAAAGTCGGCGGCTACGCGCAGCGTGGACAGCAGATCGTAGCTGGCCCGAATGCGCGCCTTCTCGTAATTCTGCAAGCTGGTGCGAAAATAGGTCGCCCCCGAGCTGGAGCCTTCCGCGCTGCCGGTCACCCGGAATTTTTGCCCCAGGCGGTAGTTGAATCCCGCGATACCGACATTGCGGCGCAGGTTCGCTGATTCCGAATTCTGGCCGGTCAGGATCGGCGCCACCACGTCCGTGTTGCCCCACTCGTACCGATAGCCTCCGCGCAGCGTAAGCTTCGAAGTCAGATCGTAATAGGCGTCCACCTCTTGCTGGTTGTAGTTGAGGACCAGCCGATCGTTTGATAACTGGCTATCGGTCCTCGAAACTCCGGAGACAAGCATGTTCTCCGCGAGCAGTGCACCCGCGGCGTTGTGAAATCGGTCGGTCATCAAGTATTCGACAATCCGCAACCGCGAGAATGGCCGGATTTCAACCGTCACGCTGCCCGAACTATGCGGCATGTTCGCATCGCCGGTTAATACGTCTTGCCCAGCGCTGTAGAATTGCAAAATCCGCTGCAAATAGAAAGTGCCCGTGGAAGACTCGCTGTAATTTATGTCGGTGTGGGGCTGGGAGTAAACAAACTGGCCGCTGACGCTCATCCAGGGGTAGGGATTCGCCGCTACCAGAGCCCTGGTGTAGATCGAATCGCCCCGCACGCGATAAAGCTCGGACAGCGAACTCAGAGACAGGTTGTGTCCGATAAATGGACCAATGAAGTTTCCAGGATTGGGACCGACGTCTGACGCGCCCTGATCATCCTTGAAGGTGGTGCCGCCCTGTTCCAAGGTCAGGTGCACGCGGCCCAGTTCCATGCGTACGCCGCCCCGGTAGTTGTCAGTCTGGTCGGAGTATAAACTGGCTACCGGATACTCGTTGATGTCCGAGTGGAAGACCGTTACCCCGCGGCCGAACTGCGTGTTTCGCCCGACGGCCAGGTAAGGCGTGATCCATTTACGGGGCAGCAGATCGAGCTCGACATCCGTAGTGCGGATCGCGGTATCGAATGAATTCTGATTCAGCAGGACGCCTTGATTCAAGGTGGGATCGGCGTAAGACGGAAGAAAATTGAAATACGCGATGTTGCGGTAATCCGCGGTAAGCCGGTACCAGTTTTGTTTCTGTACATCGACGTGCAGAGTATTGTAGGGATCGCCGCCCCACGACGACGCGTGCACATCGGCACGGTCGAAGATTCGCTTGTTAGGATCGCGCAATGTGAAGTCCGCATCCAGCAGCCGGGGGCCTTGGCCGAGGTTCACAACGCTCCGATAAGCATCCAGATTTCCGCTGATGTTGGGGATCCAGCGGTAGCCGACTTCGAAGCTGCCTTCGATCCAGCCTTCGCCGGCGTTGGCGGCAGTCGCCGCGGGGGTTGCCTCCTTGGGTTTGGCATCATCGGCGGGCTTTGCGGCTGTCGCTGCCGGCGCCGGATCGGCGGGCTTCGGTTCTTGCGCGGCCAGGACGCCGGAGAATAATAAAAGGATAGTAAGAGGTCTCATCGGAAGAACGTCCGATCCACGTACGACCCGTGAATTTTCACGTGACATACAGTGCAATTTTGGAAGCGCGCCGTGCGAAGGTCATGCAGAGCCGGCGGAACGCCTCCAATGAAGCCTGTTTTGGAAGGCACGATCGGCAGGTTGGCGTGACATTCCAGGCACAAGTTGCTGACTTGTTGACGCACCAGCATGCGAGGGTTCGCCGATCCGTGCGGTTCATGGCAAGCCGCGCAGCCTTCCAGCCGCACCGGCGCATGCTCGAAAACGAACGGCCCGCGTTTATCGCTGTGGCATTTTAGGCAGCCGGGCTCATTCCCGAAAGAAGCCTGCAAGCTGTCGGCGCGGAAGCTGGAGTGCGGATTGTGGCAGTCCACGCACGACATGGCCGCTTCTTGAAGACGGTGTTTATAAGGCCGGTTGAACGCCGCCCACTGAGATAAATGGCAGCTGGCGCACTTGGCGTTGATTTCGGAATTTTTGTGTTCCACCAGTTTTGCGCCGCCGGTCCCGTGCACGAAATGACAAGTGGTGCAGCCCACCTGATCTTTGGCATGACCACTGGCGATGCGCCCCCCAGGTGTCCGCTCATTCAGATGGCATCCCAGGCAGGTGCGATCCACTTGCGCGGGCGCCAGCTTGCCGGGGTTGCGAATGTCGTCGGCCGATGCCGACTCGGCGTGTTTCGCGCCAGGGCCATGACAGGATTCGCAGGCTTTCTGCTCCCAGCCGCGCCTTGCGCCGGTTTCAACCGCGAAGTGGGGAGTCTTCTGAAAATTGTTAAAGATCTCTTCGTGACAGGTCTTGCAGGTATCGGACCCCACATAGTCCGGCGACTTGGCGGCATCGGGAGGCTTGGCGGGTTGCGCGGATATCGTGAGGCCCGTGGCCAGGATCACGATACCCGCGAGAACCCTGCTAACTCCCTTGAAGGAGCTATTGAGCATGGACCTGATCTACAGCGAAGGCCGCGCCGGATGCGTGGCAGGCTGTGCAGCTTTCGCCGAATTGAGTGGTATTCGCGACCGCGTGTGATAGCTCGGGCAAGGTCGCGTGACAGGCCGTGCAGGCGGCCGTTATGGGCGGTGTGGTAGTGAGCACGCTATTCGGCGTGGTGACGTTGTTCAGACCTAGCGGCAGGTTCTCCTCAGATCCGTTGACGTGGCACATGCTGCAGTTTTGCACGTTGCCCACGGCGCCGGCCGGGCTAAGAGCCGGGAAAGTCACATCCGAGAAATCGTTGTGGCTTCCGCCAAACCCTACCACCACAAACGGCGGCACTCCGGCTGCAGCCAAACCAGCTCCATCGTGAATCTTGTGGATCAAGATCGCGAAGTTCACCGACTGCGGAGGCGAGTTCTTGTCGTTGGGATTGGTGGCCGCCGGACGCTGCGATATATCCGTCTCCGACGGATTGTGGCACAGCACGCACATCTCGATCTGATTGCGATTCTCGCCGTGCAGCGATAAAGACGTATGGCAGGCATTGCATTTTGCAATATCCACTACTTTTCTCCGCGGAGTAACGGCTGAACCGTCCACCGAGAAGTTGACTACCTGGTTGATGGCGCCGTATTCAGTGGTCACTGATGCTGTGGTGCCGGCGTTAATGGTGAACCCGCGGCGCCCTTCCATGCCGATCGAATATGTCCCGGTAGCATTGGCAGGCACCGAATGGATGAACTGGTAAACGCAAGTGCCGTCGGTGCCGCAGGTCGCCTTGGTCGCGTCTTCGGAAACGTAGCCGTGAGTGGTGACATCGGAACCGAAGCTGGTGTAGCCGTAATCAGTGGTTGGCCCGGCCAGCACGGCTGCCAGGCGGTTGGAACCACCCACCAGGCTGTTGGCTGCCAGTGGATTTCCACCGCTGTCCTTGAGGGTAAAAGTAAGCGTCGGAGCCTTGCCCGCCGATCCGTTATCTACCTTCACGATGCTGATCACCAACCCAGGCAAACCGGAATACAGCGTGGGGCTCAGGTGCGCGCCCATGATGGACGCATCAAAGGGCAGTTCGCCTTGCGGCACGTGGCAGTTGGCGCATTGGTTGTCATCCAGCTGCGGCAGGTTGACGTGATTCAGGCCGGTAGCAAAATTCACATTATCGTGGCATCCGCCGCAAGCTTCCCGGTTCGGGGTGAGATAGGCGTTGGCCTGCGCCGCTCCGCTGTTCTGGTCGTGACAAGCCTGGCAATTCCTCGGATCGTTAATCGAGCCGCTGCCGGGGAATGTTACGTCATGCCAATCGGTAGGACCATTGAATCCATAAATCGTGTATGGATTGCCGGCCTGCGCGTTTGGCGACGCCGCGCCCATGTGAATTGCGTGCGCCATCTTGGGAAGGTCAACCGTGTTCCCGGTGTTTGGATCCACCGACTGGGGAGTATGGCAAAGAACGCACAGTGCGATGCCCACTCGGGAGCCGCCATGAAAGGCCAAATTGTAGTGACAACTGTTGCACGCCTGATCGCGAACGACATCGCGCGTTACCGTCACCGCTGCGCCATTCGGCACGAAGTTCAAGGTGGCGGAGGCATAGTTCGTGCCTACGTTAAAGGCTAGTCAGGTTACGGCTGCCATAAACGGCTACAGTGTGCGTCGCGGTCGCATCGTATCCGCTAGGGGCCTTGGTCTTAAATGTATAGGTGTAATCGCCGTCCGCATTGGCGGTAAAAGTTCCACCAGAATCGGCCGACGCCTGAATGGCCGTAGCGCCGCCGCTTACCGCCGTAACGGTTCGAGTAGTGTACGACGTGTACTGTTTTTGCCCGTTTGGTATGGTGGCCGCGATGAGACTCATCGAAACCGTTCCCGGGGTGTCCACGCCGCCCCGATCCAGTGGAAGACCTTGCGGGATCGGTGACCAGGACCCTGGCTGTGATGGTCCCATCCTTAGCGATGGACGCACTGGCCACTTTGAAGACTAGCCCAGGACGTACGAAATTAATTACGTTTGCGTCGGCAAAGTATGCCTTGTCATGCTTGGTAAACGCGTGCCTTCCCGCGCTCTGCAAACTAACGGCACCCGCCAAGACAGTGATTGTTAGAAGAGTTCGAATTATTACACCTGACGATCTCAAGCTCATTTAGGACTCCCTCTCATCACCGGCCCTGATGCAGGCGGCCCTCCATAGAAATGCATCAAATGGCTCAATGTCTTACGCACTCCCTTGGGGGTAAGGTCGAAATTCGGCCTGGGTTAAATCCCAGGTTCGCTGGGTGAAAAGCCCCAAGACACGGTTGCTACTTATTCATCCGGCGAAGCCCTCGCCGTGGTCCGTGACTTGCACACAGACCGGTATGCCGACCCAAACGCCCGCCGGCCTTTTCATCGAAGATCGCTCAAAGGTAACCGCCGCTCTGGCAGCACAACTGGCGGGAAATCGATACGTGGGACAGTTCCGGACGGTGAGCGCCTCCGAGCTGCGAGCCATGACTGATCGTATTCTGGATTACTACAACAAGTGGGCGGCGGGCGACGAATGGGAGTTGGCCGCCTGCCTCGATTTTGTAGAAAACGTATGCTTCGCTCTGTCCATTCCACTCGCGGAAACGGCCTACGGGCTCTATGTTATCCGGGACGGAATATCCGCCATCCTCAACCAATGTGCCGAAAACGAGAGCAGCGAAACGATCCGTCAGGTAAACAGCTTCTTTGAACTGCTGGTTCGCGACTTGCTGCGCAGGTACTAGCCCGTACGCGAAACAACGCTGCCCTTCAGATTCCACACCTTCAGCGCGAAGCCTATATCGCAGCTCTAGCGATGCTATGTATTGCGGCGCACCTGCTGCTTCGGTACGGTTTCAGCGTTTCCCATTGGGCGGCTGATGCTCCTCTGATAATCGCGGTCGTGGCGGGCGGCATTCCACTGATTATCGACCTGGCCAAACACATGCTGTCCGGCGAGTTTGGGGCGGACCTGCTGGCCGGCGTGTCCATTGTGACTGCCGTTCTGATGGGCGAGTATCTGGTGGGTGCCATCGTGGTGCTCATGCTGTCCGGCGGCGCCGCCTTGGAGCAATATGCCACGCGCCGAGCATCCTCGGTGCTTAACGCGCTCGCCAATCGGATGCCTCGCATCGCCCATCGCAGCACTAATTCCGGCTTCACCGATGTGGCCCTGGAAGAGATCGTCATTGGCGACCGGGTTACGGTGTTGCCGCACGAGATTTGCCCCTTGGATGGAACCGTGCTCGAAGGGCATGGCTCGATGGACGAATCGTATCTGACCGGCGAGCCTTTCCTAATCTCGAAGACGCCTGGATCGCAGGTACTGTCAGGGGCGATCAACGGCGAGAATGCATTCACCATTAGCGCCGGCAAGCTGCCGGTGGATTCTCGCTACGCCAAGATCATGCAAGTGATGCGCGCTTCTCAGCTGGAGCGCCCCCGCATGCGTCGAATTGCCGACCGGTTGGGCGCCTGGTACACCCCGGTGGCCCTCGCGCTGGCGGCGCTGGCCTGGATGGCAGCAGGCGATCCCCACAGGTTTCTGGCGGTTATGGTGATCGCCACGCCCTGTCCGCTGTTGATCGCCATCCCGATCGCAATCATCGGCGCGATTTCCGTGGCGGCGCGCAGCGGAATCATCATCCGGAATCCGGGCGTGCTGGAGCGCGTGGATCGCTGCCGAACGCTGATCTTCGACAAAACTGGAACACTGACCTATGGCAAGCCGGTCCTGACCGATATTCTGCCGGCTGCCGGCTTCCGCTCCGAAGAAGTTCTGCGGCTGGCAGCGAGCCTGGAGCAATATTCGAAGCATCCACTGGCGGGCGCGATCCTGAAGGCGGCCAGCGAGCAAGGCTTGGCATTGGAGCCGGTTCGATTGATCAGCGAGAAGCCGGGCGAAGGCCTGCGAGGAGTCGCGGACGGGCATACAGTAGAACTTACCGGTCGAACCAAGATGTTCCTGAATCTGCCGTCCGCGGGGCCGGGCTTGGAATGCCTGGTTTGCATTGATGGCAATTATGCCGCGACCTTCCGCTTCCGCGATGAGCCGCGCCGCGATTCGTCCGCATTTGTCTCGCACCTCAAGCCCAAGCACCATGCTCAGAAGGTGATTCTGCTTTCTGGCGACCGGGAATCGGAAGTCCGGTATTTAGGCCAGGCGGTTGGTATCGCTGAGGTGTACGCGAGCAAGACGCCCGAGGAGAAACTGGCCATCGTGCAGCAGGAGACACTGCATGCCAAGACCCTATATGTGGGAGACGGGATCAACGACGCGCCGGCTATGCTGGCGGCCACCGCGGGAGTGGCGTTTGGTCAGAACAGCGACATTACAGCCGAGGCAGCCGACGCGGTATTGCTGGAACCGTCGCTCGCCAAAATCGACGAGCTGATGCACATCAGCCGGCACATGCGGAAGATCGCAATCCAGAGCGCCGTCGGAGGCATGGGACTCAGCTTGATTGGAATGGCCGCCGCCGCGCTCGGCTATCTGCCGCCGGTGCAAGGTGCCGTAGCGCAGGAATTCATAGACCTGGCGGCGGTGTTAAACGCGCTGCGCGTGGCCATCCCGCCCGCTCAGAAGACCGATTTCTAAACAAATTAGCTGCACTTTGCAGCATAATGCATACTGTGTTAGATTGAGTGTAGCATGCCTATCCTTCAGGTGCGAGATATTCCTGATCATCTTTATCGCTTGCTCGCTAAACAAGCCGAACAGGAACGGCGCAGCTTGGCCCAGCAGGCTGTTGCGGTACTGGCTCGCGGCCTGGAGATAGAACTGGACGCCAAGGCCCGCCGCCAAGAACTGCTGCGGGCAATTAAAACCAGTCCGCCGAAGCCGGCCGGGCTGAAGGATCCAGCGAAGTTGATCCGCGAGGACCGGCGCAGATGAGGCTGGTGCTCGACGCCAGCGCCGCAGTCGAGGTAGTCCTCGCGCGCGGCAAGGCGCGGCAGTTTGAGCACCTGCTCGAAGAGGCTGACCAGGTGCTTGCACCCGACCTGATTGTCTCTGAGGTGGTGAACACTTTTTGGAAGTATCACCATATCCAGAATCTGAGCTTAATTACATGCGACCAGGCGATCGAGTTTGCAATTGGCCTCCCGGACGTGCTCGTACCTTGCAAGGAACTGTATCGGGAGGCTTTCCTGCTGGCTCGCACCGCCCGGTTACCTGCCTACGACATGTTTTACCTGGCGCTGGCCCGACGAGAAGATGCTGGATTGCTTACAACCGACCGCGCGCTTGGCCGCGAAGCAGAACGGCAGGGCATTCGCGTTGTGTAATCGCGACTCCTAGCTACGCCACCGCTCGCTGGTCAACTTCGTAACTCGAAAATAGCGCGTCCTGCATGGGCCGGTCGGAATGAAACTCGGCCAGCTCGTTGGGGAATGCCGCGATCAGGTCCGCCGGCGCGAGCCGCCGCTCATCGCCCAGCATTTGAGCCAACTGCAGAGCATTGACCACCGACTTTCCGCCTACGTCGTTATTGGCGAAAACGAAAGTGGTGGCGGCGTGCTCCTGGATGTGCTCGATGCGTGGCTTCCACTCCAGCAGTTCTTCGGGCGAATACAAATAATCGTGCGCCGCCACGGGCTTCGCGGCCCGTCCGAATTCGCGCTGCCAGTCCTGCGGATTGCGCCCGTGCAGCCGCACATAACCGATGGAAGACGTCAGAAAAGATGCCGGCGGCATGGCCTTGGTGTAAGGCGCCTGGTCGATGTTGGCGAAACCGACGCGATAATCGATCAGCGTTCCCAGGGCTTCTTCGTAGCGTCCAGCTGTCGTGCCGCATCTCCGCCACCAGCGGAAATTCGTGGAAGGCGCGGCGCAGCGTGATCAGAAACGCTCGTGTTTTCGTCGGTGTAGCGAAAAGTCCAGGGAAATTGCATCAGCACACAACCTAGCTTTTTGGCGCCCAGCAGCGGCCAAAGCCCTTCTTTGAATGCCGCTACCTCGGCCGATCCCAGCAAGCGGTCGTGCGTGAAGTGCCGCCCGAGCTTAGCCGTGAACATAAACTTCGGATTGTGGCTCACCTTTCGTAACCACAAACGGGTGATCTCGGGCCGGATGTTCTGGTAAAAGGTGGTGTTGATCTCGACGGCGTCGAAATAGCGAGCCAAGTCTCCAAGCGCATGAAAGTTGCGCCGTTTCAGCTTGGGATAGACGATTCCATTCCAGTGCGGGTACGACCATCCGCAGGGTCCGCAGTGCATATTTTGGGGGAGGGGCATGACGGCAACCTGTTATTCTCCTTTTCTTCTCCCATCAGCATAGTAGAAAGAAAGGCGAAAATCAAGGGGGGTGCGGTTTTTTTTCGCACCCCCGTAACCTTTGCAGGTGCTTGCGACGTTATTTATGCAAATCCCCGTTACGACGGCGGACGCTTCACCCTATCACCCCAAAAAGCGTCCGCCTTTTCTATTTATTCCGTACCGATCCCCTCAAATAGCGGCGTGCTCAAATACCGTTCTCCGGAATCCGGCAGGATCGTGACCAATGTTTTGCCTTTCATCTCCGGTTCCTGCGCGATTCGAACCGCGGCAGCCACCGCCGCCCCGCACGAAATCCCCGCTAAGATCCCTTCCTCTTTTGCCAGCCGGCGCGCCATCTCGATCGATTCCTCATTGCTCACTAGCTCCACACGATCTACCATGGCCAGATCCAGTGTTCCGGGAATGAATCCGGCGCCGATGCCCTGAATTTTATGTGGTCCAGGCCGCAGAGACTCGCCTTTCAGCTTCTGGCTGATCACCGGACTGCCCACCGGCTCTACCGCGATCGAAATAATTTTCTTCTTCTGAACCGTCTTGATATACCGCGAGATCCCGGAGATGGTGCCGCCTGTTCCAACACCGCTCACCAGCACATCGATGGCGCCTTGGGTATCCTCCCAGATCTCCGGGCCGCTGGTTTTGAAGTGGATTTCCGGATTAGCCGGGTTCTGAAACTGCTGCAGCAGCACGTAGCGATCGGGATCGGACGCCACCATCTGTTCGGCTTTCGAAATCGAACCTTGCATGCCCGCCGCGCCCTCCGTCAGGATCAGGTTGGCGCCGAAAGCCTTCAGGATCCTCCGCCGCTCGATCGAAAACGTATCGGGCATGCACAGGGTGATCGGATATCCACGCGCGGCGGCCACAAAGGCCAGCGCGATGCCCGTGTTACCGCTGGTGGGTTCTATCAGTTCCTTGCCCGCCCGCAGTACGCCGCGCTGCTCGGCGTCCCAGATCATGGCCGCGCCGATGCGATCCTTCACCGAATAAGCCGGATTTCGGCCTTCGATCTTGGCAAGTATGACGGCGTGCGCGCCCGCTACAACCCGGTTGAGCCTTACCAGAGGTGTGCGTCCAATGCTCAGTGAATTATCCTTATGGAACATTAAATCTCCCAATTGGGCACATATTTAGAGTGTTTGTCATGCCAGGCGCGAACCAACTCGGCGAAGGTGGTGTGGTCGATCACGCTGGAGATCGATTGTTCTACCTGCCGCCAGGTTTCCGCAAACGGATCCGCTGCCGGCCGCCGCTGGGAGGTCTTATTGCTCTTGACCCCCTCCACGTACCGAAGCACTTCCCCAACGGTAATGCCATCCGGTGTGCGGGACAGCAGATAACCGCCTTCGGCGCCCCTCCGCGATTCGACGAAGCCGCCTTGCTTGAGCCCGGCCAGAATCAATTCCAGGAACTTTTGTGGGATTTTTTGCCGGCGTGCGATGTCCGCGATTTTGATCGGGTCGCCCGGTTTCTGTAATGCAAGATCGAAGATAGCGTGGAGCGCATACTCGCCCTTCACCGAGATGTTCAATCTCCTCCTACCAACTAGAGATTGTACCCCCTGGGTTGACGGCCCAAATGCCTACTCCTTCCAGAACAGTTCAGCATCGGACCTGCGGACGTAATTGGCATCGATCTCAGCCGGATCGCTGGCGCGGCCCTGCCGGTATTCCTGGGCGGCGATGCGGCCGATCGCGGCGGCCAAAGCGCGGGGCGCGGTTACCACGGGAATATTCGAATCGACGCTCCCGAGGAACGGGGAAAAATCGAGGCCGATGAACTCCAACCGGCCGGCCGGCAAGGTCTCTAGCCACGCGGGGAACTTAACGACGACTTCCGGATTGACAATCTCGAGCCGATCGTTGTAGACAGCGCCGTAAACCTCCCCGCGCCGCGCATCTAGAACCGTGGCGCGCAGCGGCGCACTTCCAAAAAAAGCCAGTGCTTTGAGATTCGATACCGCTACCACGCGCTTGCCAGTGGCCTCCGCCAAGCCCTTCACTGCGGCCAGACCCACGCGCACGCCTGTGAACGATCCCGGCCCGGATGCTGCTGCGAAACATCCTATCTGCTGTACGTTTAGATCGTGCCGCGCCAGCAATTGCTCTATCCGCTGGAACAGGATGTGTCCGAAGCCGTCGGGCGAGTGCAGGGGAATTTCTTCGATCACACGGTCGCCGTCGGTTAGCGCAATGCTACCGAACTCCGAGGTCGTGTCGACGGAAAGAATCACTTGTTGAGCTGAAACACACGATCGGCCAGGTAGGCTTTGCCATTCGCGTTCAGGGCAGTCAAATGAATGCTAAGGATGGCCGGGAAGTTCAGCGCCATGGAGGGGGGAATCACGAAACTACCGGGTGAGCCGGTGCCCAGCACACGCAGGCCTTGTCCATCGATCGTCACTTCGCCGGTCCAGAGAAACATCATCGATCGGGTAGCGCGAGTTTCACGCGTTAACTTCGCCGAAAACTTCACAGGTTTCCCCGCTTCCAGGGTATTGCCGGAAGGCTCCACGATGACGAACGGCACTTTGGCGGGATTAGTCTCGATTTCCTGCACCAGCGGCACCTCGCGCGAGTCGAACTTGTAGGACTTCAGCATCGATTCTTTGCGGCCTTCCCGGGCTATCAGAAGGACCCAGGGATGGCTCTTGTCTGGCGCTTCGCCGGTGAAATGCTCGCCCTTATATTTCTTCTGCTCCACCGACTCGCCAGTGGCCGGATTGAACCACGAAACGTCGTAGCCGTGCTTCTCCACCGATACCTCGACCGGCGGCCCGGGGTGCTCGATGTAAGTAACGTACTCGACGTCTTCGAGCGCCACCGCGCGCGCGCCGTCAACATCGAAATAGGGCTCCAGTTCCCAATGGCGGGTGTCGGCGATGAAATCGAACCAGTAGCGGCACATCGCTGCGCCATCGCCATGGAATTCGGGGTATTCACCATCCATAGTCGTATTCCAGAGATGCTGAGCGTCGGTCACTCCGACGAAAGGCACCTGGTAGATCTGATGTTCCACTGAACCGATCACGTCGTTGCCCGAGGCTTCGATGACGAAGTTCATCCAGCCGTCCGGGAGTAAAGAAGACGACGTCACTTTGGCGTTCGACGAGCGAGGGTGCTGGTAGGGATCGAGCTTCTTTAGAGAGAGGCCCAACTCCTTGAGCAGCGGGCGCCCGTTCTTGTAATCCTCGAACTCTTCCAGGCCTTGCCAGGTGACGTTGAAGGGAGCATAGCGCGCCACCACATAGCTGACGAAATGCTCGCGCGATTGCCAATCGGGAAAAAGACTGACCATGTAATCCGGATTAGAGCCGAGCATCAAATCTATAGTCAGGCCGCGCTTGTGGACGGCGAGAATACGCCGGTCGAGCTCATCGAAATAGGCCGGATTCGGCTTATCTGGCGCCAGATAGACCCGGCTTCGATCGCCGGCCCCGCCCAGAATCGATCCTCGAAAATGGGTGAACTTGTTCTGCGCTGCTTCGGCGAGTTGCTGTTCGAACTCCGTCTGGCTCGAGAACGGGAAGCGATCGGCAATATAGCCCATCCAGAGATGCGGTTTCTTGTCATCGGTGGCCCAGTGATGAAAATTGGCGGCGTTGACATAGCCGGGAAAATCCGATGCCGCCGCGGTGAAAGCTCCTTCTTTTCCATCCAAAGCCGCGAGGTTGCTGGTGGTCCGATAAGTCCATTGTCCGGATTCGGTGGGCGTGAAACGAATGATCAGTCTCCGGCCGCCGTCCCAGAACGCGGGCATGAGATAGGTCTTGAAATGCGGCGAACGGAATTCGGCGTGCAGCTGCGCACCGGCGTATGGGTTGGGATGCGCGGCTAAATCGGCTGTGCTGAGATCGAAGGGTAGTTCACACGGCGAATAAGCCGGCGTGCCCTCGCAAGGCGTCTGCCCGAACACCGGAATTGCAAGTGAAAAAAGAACCGCGAAGCGCCCCAGCATCTTCCTTCAGCGTAGCGCAGGGGCAGGGCCCCTTAATTATGGCGTGCCGCGTCTTGCCAGCACCCAAAGCTTCACCCGGCGTTTCCCGAACCGCTTCGCCTCCAGCCGGGAGGGCATGTAAATATCGATGTGCGCACCATTGATTTTTGAGCCGGTGTCTTTCACGACGTACACACCCGAATACCGGCCCGCTCCCGCGATCCGAACTCGCGTCCCAGCCGGTAATATCGCCGGGTCGGCGGCAACTGTTCCATGGGCAGTTAAGCCCCCGTCCGCGGTTGTTCCCGCTACCGAATACGCCGTCGCCAGGAATGTAGATGGAACCCTCGCCGAGAGAACCGCCGCCGCGAGCAGAGAGATAACTAGTAACTTCATGGGCGTCGGTCCCCTCATCTATCTAGCCTTTATAGGACTACCGCGACGAAGTCGCGCGGTTGTGATGAACCTCGAGCTCATTCACCACTTGCGCCACGTTCGGCACGCCGGCCGCTACATGTGCTGCGTCTGATCGGGCGGCTTGCGAATCGACGTTGCCTTTTAAGGTCACGACGCCTTTATTGACTGAATATTTTACATCCTTATTCAGCCTATGCTCCACCAGGGCGGCATCCAGGTTCTTTTCGATGGCTTTATCGATGTCGCTGTTGATGGTTTTCGCGGCACTCTCGTTGCCCGGAGGCAGAACCGCGATTTCATTGGCTACTACCTCGCCGGCAGCCTGGGCCCTGGCGATGGATTCGGCTCGTGCCTTGTCCGCATCCGAAGGAACCGTGCCTTTCAACGTAACCACGCCTTTGTCGCGGTCCTGATGCACGCTCACATCCTTGAAGCCCGCCTGATCGAGTGAGGTGTGGATGTTGTCTGAAACGTCGGGCGCCTTGGTGCGATCCGAGCAACCGCCCACCGTCAACAATGCGCCTAATAGCAATGTTCCGGCAATATGTTTCATATATATTCTCCAGTCCTTAGACCACCGTACGGCGGCCGGCAATCAGACTAATTACAAACAGCACTACGAAAACGAAGAACAGGATCTTTGCAATACTTGCTGCACCGGCGGCAATTCCTCCAAACCCAAGCACCGCCGCGAGAATCGCGATTACCAGGAAAACCCATGCGTACCAAAGCATTTTGTAAAACCTCCGCCGCTATTAGTGCAAGCCGGTGGCCATCAAATGTTAGCGGAGGTGAGAAGAAAAAGCCCGGCGAAATTTTGGAGCACTGCTACAATTGAAGCCTATGAACGCAAAAGGTGCGGCCATTTTGAGTAATCCACACCCTTGCGGGCATGTGGTCTACCCCTATACCGATGATGTCCTGGTTTCCCAAGCGGTCTGTTTATTCGCCAGCGCTGGGCTACGGAACCACGAGGGCGTAATTCTGATCATGACGCGCGCTCATTGCGACTCGATCAATCGGCGTATGGAGGGTGAAGGCTTTGATTTAAGAGCGCTCCAAAGTAAGGGCCAGTTGGTTTGCATCGTCGCCGAGGATCTGCTCCCGCAACTCATGGACGGCAACCTGCCGGACGAGAAGTCATTCAAAGCCATTGTGGGTGGCTTGGTCTGCAATGCCAGAAACAGCGCCAACGGCGCCAAGGTGCGCGTGTTTGGAGAAATGGTAAGTCTGCTGTGGAACAACAACCTGCCGGCGGCGTTGCGCCTGGAAGAGTTGTGGAACGACATCATTGAGGCGCACTCCATAGCCCTGATGTGCACTTACGACCTCGGCGCTACCTCGGCGGATCAATTCCCTGAGAAGCTGAAGGCAGTACACACTCACAATCTGGCGCGGATCGCTTAAGCCATCTGAAGGAATCAGCGGATTTGAAACCGAGCCGACGCTGAGTAAGCGATGGGCGGTTCATCGGTTGTGAACCATCCCCGCCCGACATAGTTGCCACGCGGCAATTTATCCAGCGGAACGCTGATGACGTACTCTTTCTGGTCGGGAATATCCAGTTCGGAAACGATCTGTGGAAAAGCTCTGCCGCGCGACCAGAGATAAACTACGTTGCCGGTATCGTCGCGGATCTCGAGATCATATATCTGCCCGCTGGGGAAGCTCAATACGCCGGGGGAGCCCGGATCGCCGGTGCTGTTGCGGATGGAAAGGCGCGCCGTAAGCGTGTCCGACCATCCATAAATCTCCTGATCCAGCGTTAAATCCGTCGATAATTCGCCTTGAGACAAGTTCCGCCCGCCGTTAGTTGTAAAAATCCTTGCTCCACGCATGCTGCTTGAGAAGCTGGAGAGTGGCCGCGTCCAGTGGTCCTTTTGCAGAAGCAGCCGCGTTCCGCTCGACATTTCGAACCGTTCGCATGCCGGGGATCACGGTCGTGACAGCGGAATTGGAAATTGTGAACCGAAGCGCGATTTCAGCCAACGCACCGTTCGCGGCGGGCAGGTCCTTTTGGAGCGCGGTCACATGCTCGACCACTTGCTTCTTGCGGTCACCCCGGAAATAGAAGGCGCGAAACTCCTTCGGATCGAAAGTGGTCTCTTCCGTGACGCTGCCCGTCAGGCTGCCTTCGTCAAACGGCACGCGCGCCAGCACGCCGACGTTTTTTTCCTGCGCCAGAGGGAAGAGGTGCTGCTGGGGGCTCTGGTCGAAAATGTTGTAAATCACCTGCACCGCATCGACCAGTCCGGTGCGGATCAGCTCCAACGCCGAATCGGGCTGATGGTCATTGATGGACACGCCCACCGCCCGGACCTTGCCCGCGGTCTTCAATTCCTCAAAGGCGCGCCGCCACTCTTCGCGATTAAGCCACTCCGGGTTCCAGACATGCAGTTGCTGGAGATCGATGGTGTCCACTTTGAGATGGCGCAGGCTGGTTTCGGTAGAGCGCAGGATATAGTCGTAGGGGAAGACATTCTCAATGCCGATCCCCGGCCTGGCGGGCCATAAGCGATTCTTGGGCGGCACCTTGGTTGCGACGTACATCCTATGAGTAGCGTCGCGGATGACCTTGCCGACCAGCTTCTCGCTGTGGCCGTCGCCATAGGCCAACGCTGTGTCGATAAAATTAAAACCCAGCTCTATGGCTCGCCGCAAGGCTCTTAGCGATTCTTCGTCGTTGCTGCCCAGCCACTGCGTTCCGCCGATGCCCCAGGCGCCGAAGCCGACCTCGCTGATCTCAAAACCAGTCCTTCCCAGCGTACGCTGTTTCATCCTGAACCTATGATAGTGAATCGGGCATCTAATGAACGTGATGGCGAAAGGAGGGTGGTATGCCGGCCGAGCACCAGGTAGTTATTTTAGGCGGCGGGTTTGGCGGCTTGTACGCGGCCAAGGCGCTAAAGAAAGCTCCGGCGCGGATTACCGTTCTGGATCGCCGCAACTTCCATCTTTTCCAACCTCTGCTGTATCAGGTAGCCACCGGTTCTCTATCACCTGGTGAAATTGCATCGCCGCTGCGCCGCGTGCTCCACAACAACCAGAACACGCGAGTGGTGCTGGGTGAAGCCGTGGACTTGGACGCCGGGCGACGGCGCGTGATTCTCGCGGATGGAGAACTGGAATACGACACGCTCATTGTCGCTACCGGGTCGACCGATTCCTACTTCGGTCATGACGACTGGCAGCGCAACGCACCGGGCCTGAAGACCATCGAGGAAGCCACTCAAATTCGCAGCAAGATTTTGAACGCGTTCGAGGAGGCCGAAAAAGAGCATGATCCCGAGAAGCAGCGAGCCTGGCTGACTTTTGTGATAGTCGGCGCCGGCGCCACCGGTGTCGAGCTGGCCGGCGCGCTCGGTGAGATTGCGCATGAAATGCTGCACCGGGATTTCCGCTCCATAGACTCCAGGAATGCCGAGATTCTGTTGTTGGAGGGCGGCCCGCGCGTGCTTCCGGCCTTTCCCGCCGATCTTTCCGCCAAAGCGGAAGCGTCTTTGATCCGGTTGGGTGTGACGCCCCGCACCAACGAAATGGTGACCGGAATCGACCAGGCCGGCGTAACCGTGAAGACCGCCAGCGGGTCAGATCGAATCAACGCCCGGACGATCATCTGGGCGGCCGGAGTGCGCGCCTCTAGTTTTGGAGAGGTGCTGAAGCGGCGCGCGGGGGCGCAGTTGGACCGCGGTGGCCGAGTGATGGTAAGTCCGGAATTGAGCGTTCCGGAGCATCCGGAAATATTCGTGATCGGCGACCTCGCCCATTTCGAACAGAATGGCAAGCTGCTGCCCGGAGTGGCGCAGGTGGCTATGCAGCAGGGCGGCTATGTCGCCAAACTGATCCGGAGACGGCTGGGAGGCCGGGCCGCGGCCGCCGGTGGGTTTCGCTATTTCGACAAAGGCAGCCTGGCTGTGATCGGTCGTGCATCGGCGGTGGCCGACATTGGTGGCCTGCATATTTCAGGTCTGCTGGCCTGGCTCACCTGGCTATTCGTCCATCTTATGTACCTGGTGGAATTCTCGAATCGCGTGCTGGTCTTTATCCAGTGGGGACTGTTATACATCACTTACAATCAAGGCGCCCGCCTGATTACCGGGGCGGACGTGGACGCCAGCAAACCGGCCAGTGTAGAAACCGCTGTGCAACGATAGAACACCCGAATCCATCCATCCTTGGGGCAAGAGGTCAGTTCTCCGCAAGTTTTCTCAATATTGTGCGAAACATTCGGTCACAGTTGGGCGCTGCGGCTCGAACGAGACTTACATCAACCTTTTCGAGGAGAGCCGGCGCATGTTTGGTTTTGTGGTATTCGCCGCGTTTCGTATCTTTCGTCGCACTCTTGAGACCATAATAGACGTCCTCCTTCATTCTCTTTTCAACTTTCGGATTTCCTTTTAGGTCCTCCTCCTGAAGACGATTGCCGTAATATGCTTTCAAGGCGGCGATGTCGGCCAGAAACCAGGACTCTATGATCTGAACCATCCAGAACACGGACGCCTCATGCGAGAGATCAAGGCTTTTGCTGCGGCAAAGGTCGGCGAGCGAGCCGTTAAACGGCATGTCACTATCCAGCAGAAGTATGTTCCAGGCGTTCTTGTGTGTTCTCAAGCCATCGCGGAAGTCTTGGACCGGCGTCCCGCCTGTTGCGACCAGGTCCAGACGGCATTTTCTGCTTCTGGCCGCCTTCACGATCTCGGTCAAAAAGCTATGAAATCCCGGCCTGAGACGATCGTCTCCTTCGAAGTAAATTCGAAGTTCGGTCACCATCGATTTCCACCGATTTCTCCCTTCCTCCACAGCGCACCGAGCGTGTAGCGCTCCAGCCAAACGGAGAGTTGTTTACTATCCAGCCGCTTGAACTGCGTCCCATTGTCGAAGTCTCTCTCTGTAACAAGTACATCTTCCGGACGATCAGAAAGGGCGTCGATGAGCGCTTCCGAGTGGGTCGTCACAACTAATTGAGTCCGCTCTGATGCGTCGACCAGCGCTTCCGCGACGATCTGGATCGCCTCCGGGTGCAACCCGACCTCTGGTTCCTCGATACAGATGAGGGGCGGTGGCTCCTTGTCGAGAAGCACAGCTAGAAGACAAAGAAACTTAAGAGTGCCGTCGGAAAGACGCCACGACACCAAAGGCTCCAGCAATCCACTCTCTTCGATGTATGTCTTCGCGATCGGCCCATCCAGCCGCACTTTCACGTCATTGAATCGGTCGCAGAACCGGTGAAGATATTCGCGGATTTTATCATGGAGTCCTTTAAAATCCATGTCGAGCAAGACTAACGCCAGGTTGTCTCCTTGGTCGTCTAAGAAATCTTTGGTAGCGGAAGTAGAGACTCCCCTTCTGGCGTCCGAGTCGCGGGTCGTCCGGAAATCCCGATAAATTCGAATCGCCTCGAAGTGTTGTCCAACGTTCGTGATAGGAGTCTCGTCTGCAGGGCTCTTGTACAAAGCGAAGACGGACTCATTGGATTGGATGCGTTTGCCAACAGGATCAAAACCGAAGAAGATGCTTTCTGATGTACGGTTGAAATAAAGCTCAGCGGCTAGGCCGCCGCGAGAGGAGGCCAACCGCTCGCGCAAGATCATAAACCCTGCCGCTTGTTCCGAAAACTCCAACTGATAACGAACCGCCTTGTCTCCGACCGTCGCGTCGCACCAAATGGCGGCAACTGGTGATCGCAACGAAAGCGAACAAACAAACCGCACGCCGCCTAGCCGGAGCATCGCAAGATTCAAATCGATCGGTGCAGCCTTCAAAAGGCTAATCGCCTCAATCAGATTGCTCTTGCCAACCGCGTTGGGCCCGATCAGCACGTTCAGCCCTCGGAGCTCGACTGTCGTCTTCTTGAAAGAAAAGATATTCTCTAGTGTCACTTCGCCCAGCATGCGTAGAGCTATTCTACCGAGTGACTAACATTCCTGCCTGTGCCACGCTAAAATACAAATAGCGCCCCCATATGATCGACCAGGTACTGGCGAAAATCTTCGGGACCAGGAACGAACGCGAAGTTAAGCGGATCCGTCCAATCGTCGCCGCCATTAACGATCTCGAGCCGGCGATCCAGCAGCTTTCCGACACCGAACTCGCCCAGAAAACCGTCGAATTCAAGCAGCGCATCGCCAATGGCGAACCGCTCGATGACCTGCTGATCGAATCCTTCGCCGTCTGCCGCGAAGCGGGCCGGCGCGTCCTGAACATGCGGCATTTCGATGTGCAGTTGATCGGCGGAATGGTCCTGCACCGCGGCAAAATCGCTGAAATGCGAACCGGTGAAGGAAAAACGCTGGTCGCGACGCTGCCCGTCTACCTGAACGCCTTGAGCGGGCAGGGCGTGCACGTCGTCACCGTCAACGATTATCTGGCCAAGCGCGACGCCGAGTGGATGGGCCGGATCTACAAGTTCCTGGGCATGTCGGTCGGCATTATCGTGCACGATCTGGACGACCAGGAGCGCCGCCAGAGCTACGCCTGCGACATCACCTACGGCACCAACAACGAGTACGGCTTCGACTATCTGCGCGACAACATGAAGTTCCGCCTGGAGGATTGCGTCCAGCGCGGCCACAACTTCGCGATCGTCGACGAAGTGGACTCCATCCTGGTCGACGAAGCGCGCACGCCGCTGATCATTTCCGGACCGAGCGAAGAATCCACCGACAAGTATTACAAGATCAACCGCATCATCCCCAAGCTGATGCGCGGCGAAGAGATCAAGGGCAAAGAGCCGGGCGAAAGCTACACCACCGGCGATTACACCGTCGACGAGAAGCACCGCAGCGCCGCCCTCACCGAAGAGGGCATCGCGAAAGTGGAGAAGCTGCTGGGCTGCGGCAATCTCTATCAGCCCGAGAACTGGTCTACCCTGCACCACGTCCAGCAGGCGCTCAAGGCGCAGGTGCTGTTCCATGCGCGACAAGGATTACCTGGTGCAGGACGGACAGGTAATCATCGTCGACGAGTTCACCGGCCGCGTGATGCCGGGCCGCCGCTGGAGCGATGGTCTGCACCAGGCCATCGAAGCCAAGGAAAACGTCAAGATCGAGCGCGAAAACCAGACGCTCGCCACCATCACCTTCCAGAACTACTTCCGCATGTACAAGAAGCTGGCCGGCATGACCGGTACGGCCGAAACGGAAGCGGCCGAGTTCGAAAAGACCTACAAGCTCGACGTGATGGTGATCCCCACCAACCGCCACATGGTCCGCAAGGAATTTCAGGACATGGTCTACCGGACCGAGGAAGAAAAATTCCGCAACGCGGCCAAAGAGATCAAAGGCCTGTACGAAAAGGGCCAGCCGGTGCTGGTGGGCACCATCTCGGTTGAAAAATCCGAGCGGCTCTCTAGCGCTCTGAAGAAGATGGGCGTCAAGCACGAAGTCTTGAACGCCAAGAATCACGAGCGCGAGGCGTTCATCATCGCGCAGGCCGGCCGCAAGGGCGCCGTCACGGTTTCCACCAACATGGCCGGCCGCGGCACCGATATTCTGCTGGGCGGCAATCCCGAGTTCCTGACCAAGGAGTATCTGAAGAAGGAAAACAAGGATCCGGATCTGCTCCAGACCAGCCCCGTTGGATCGCCGGAGCGCGCCGAATGGGATGCGGTTTTCGCACGGTTCAAGGCCGAAACCGCCGTCGAACACGATGAAGTGGTGGCGCTGGGCGGGCTGCACGTGCTGGGCACCGAGCGCCACGAATCGCGCCGCATCGACAATCAGCTTCGTGGACGCGCCGGCCGCCAGGGCGATCCCGGCAGCTCGCGCTTTTATCTCTCGCTGCAAGACGACCTGATGCGCATCTTCGGCGGCGAGCGCATGCAGAACCTGATGCTGCGGCTGGGCATGGAGGAAGATGTCCCCATCGAGTCGAGGCTGATCACCAAGCGCATCGCGGCCGCGCAGAAGGCCGTGGAAGCGCAGCATTTCGCCTCCCGCAAACACCTGCTCGAATACGACGACGTGATGAACAAGCAGCGCCAGGCCGTCTACGGCATGCGCCGCCACTTGCTCGAAGGCAAGGACCAGACGGGAGCGCGATCAACGAAATCATCGAGGGCATCGTCGCCTCCTTCATCGACATCCGCTGCCCGGAGCGCACCCATCCCAGCACTTTCGATCTGACGGGCTTGCAGTCGGACGTGCTTCAGCCAGTTCGGCGTGAAGATCGATCCGGAAGAGCTGAACGGGATGGCGCGGCAGGAGATCGAAGACCACATCAACGAGCTGCTGGACGCCCGCTACAAGGAAAAAGAAGATCTGATCGGCCCGGAAAACATGCGCGAAGCCGAGCGCATCGTCATGCTCAACGTCATCGACAACCAGTGGAAAGACCACCTGCTGTCGATGGATCACTTGAAGGAAGGCATCGGGCTGCGCGGCTACGGGCAGAAAGATCCGCTGATCGAGTACAAGAAAGAATCGTTCGAGCTGTTCCAGGACATGATGGATCGCATCGAGGACGAGACCATCCGTTATCTGTTCTTCCTGCAGGTGACCACTGGCGGCGGCCCGACGGGGCAGGCGTCAGCCCGTGCTGCCGTTCTCGCCCGACGGCGAGGACGAAGAAGAAGAGGACGAAGAAGATCAGGAAGAGGCGCTGGTGGGCGCCAATGCCGAGCAGCGCCGCGCCGCTCAAACCGTGGTCGAAGATTTCACGCGCAACATCCAGCGCAAAAAAGACAAGGAAATGGCCGAGCTGCAATTCGTCGGCGGCAGCGGTACGGCGACAGAGAAAAAGCAGGCCGTTTCCGACAAGAAAGCCGGCCGCAACGATCCCTGCCCTTGCGGCAGCGGCAAGAAATACAAGAAATGCCACGGAGCCTGATTCTAGCGGCTGTATTTGCTTCCTCCGCCTGTGCCGCAATCTGGCCGGAGCAGCTGGGGACCTACGACCGGCAGCTCGGTTGCAGGCAACACAAGCCGCCACTGATGAGAACGGCCGGGAGGCAACCGAGGACGCCGATTACGGACGTTTTCAGGTACGGCCACGGTCTACAAGGACTCCACGGCGCCTACGCCGCCTGCGCTGGACGCCGAGCGAAAGCCGCTCCAGGTCGGCAACTACATCGTCACCTGCAAGGGAAATTGCCCCAAGAATCTGGCCGAGCTGGCCGAAGTTCGCTACCTACGTCTCCCACGCGCCGCTGCCCGTGCTGGGGAGCTACTTTCCGCCCAAGAATCTGGTTCCGCGCTCGGAGCGCTACATCCTGGGACCGGCTGGGCTTAGGCACAATGCGCCGCACATCCCGGAATCCGCGGTCGCTTTCCATTTCGGAACCGAAGGCGAGGTGGCCCGCTACAGCGTTTTACAAAACGAACCCAAGGATGAAGCAAACATTGTCATCTTCTCCTTTCCTACCCCCCAAATGGCCCGCCAGCAAGTGCCGGAGTTTCAGGAGATTCCCGGCGCCAGCGTAAAGCGGACCGGGCCGTTGGTGGCTGTAGTTCTAGGTTTGCCGGATCGTGCCGCAGCCGGCCAGCTCCTGAATCAGATCAATTACGAGGCCTCAGTTACCGGAAACGAATCCATGCCGCTCATCCTCCGGCCTGAAACCGCAGCGCCAGATGGTTCTGTCGATCATTACGCTGGCCGGCATAGTACTGGCATTTTGCCTAGCATCCGGGCCTGGCGTTTGGCGGCTTTCGCGTGATCGCCCGTAGGTTTGGCTACTCAGATGCTGAACGACCATGACCACACTTCATCTCGAGCGGCAAATAACTCCTCGGATTTCTCCACCTTAGAAACCAAAGCCCTAGGTTTGCTCAGAGGTCTTCCACAGAATCTTCCACAGGATTTCCAAAAGCTGATCCTGTCCGCTAAGTGCCTATACAGCTCATATAGTTAAAGCGATCCTTAGCGATTTCCAGTTTTTCACTTGACTCGCAACCTTCGTGGCCCTATCATCTGAATCACAAACAGGTTTTGACGGTTGCGTTTCCGTCGAATCTGATTCTCCCATACATCACCCTGGTACGAACAGGGGCCTGTTCAGATTCAGGCAGATGGTGTCGAATGGGGCCTTCGCGGCCCCAGTTCCAGCCTCATACCTCAGCGCTACACTGGAATTTGATCCCCCATCCGCCCTAAGTCGGCCGACGCGCCCGCCACCTGGCGTGATCGCCTCCGGGCGCTCGCGCAACGTCCCGCCCCTGCTGCGGATGGTCTGGGATACCAGCCCCGCCCTAACCACCGCCACAGTCGTTCTGCGGCTGATGTCGTCCGTGATCCCGGTCGGCCAGCTGTGGGTGGGGAAGCTGATCATCGACCAGGTGGTGCCGGGCCATTACAGGCCGTCCCAGGCGACCCCCAGCGAATCTGGGTCTGCTGGCCTACGAGATCGCTTTGGCCGTCCTGAGCGACCTGCTATCGCGCGCAGTGAACCTTTGCGACAGCCTGCTGGGCGACAAGTTCACCAACTCACGTCAGCCTGCGGCTGATGGAGCACGCCAACCGGCTGGATCTGGTTTCCTTCGAAGATCCGGTGTTTTACGACAAACTGGAGCGGGCGCGCCGCCAGACCACGGCCCGGCTGGGGATGCTCGGCATGATGGCCGGAATGGGCCAGCAGCTGATTACGTTGCTGTCGCTTTCGGCCGCCGTGGTCTCGTTTTCGCCCTGGTTCCTGCTGCTGCTGGTGGTGGCCGTGATCCCGGCGTTTCTGGGCGAAACCCGCTTCGCGATGCTGGCCTATTCCATGCTTTATCGCTGGACGCCCGAGCGCCGCGAGCTCGACTATCTGCGCATGCTGGGCGCCAGCAACCAGAGCGCGAAAGAGGTGAAGATTTTCGGCCTCGGCCGCTATCTGGCTGACCGCTCGCGCGACCTTTTCGACCGGTTCTACGGGAAAACAAGGCGCTGGCCATCAAGCGCGCCGTCACTGGATCGCTTCTGAATCTGCTGCCGACGGCCGGATATTACGGCGCTTACGTTCTGATCCTGGTCCGCACCATGGCGGGCGCGATGACGGTGGGCGGCCTCACCTTTCGTGGCGGGCGCGTTTGCGCGCTCGCGAAGCTTGATCGAGAGCCTTGTTTTCGAGCTTCAACAACATCGCCGAACAGGCGCTTTACATCAAAGATCTTTTCGATTTCTTCGAGACGCGGCCGGGCATCGTTTCGCCGCCCAATGCGCTGCCCGCGCCACGGCCCATCCGATTCGGGCTTCGAGTTTCGCAACGTGTCGTTCGCCTATCCGGGCTCGGAACGCCAGGTGCTGCGCCGCGTGAGTTTTCGTTTCGATGCCGGCGAGCGCATCGCTTTGATCGGAGAAAATGGCGCCGGCAAGACCACGCTGGTGAAGCTGCTGGCGCGGCTGTACGATCCCACCGGAGGCGCGATTTTGCTGGACGGCGTGGATCTGCGCGAATACGACGTCGACAGCCTGCGCGGCGAAATCGGCGTCATTTTTCAGGACTACATGCGCTACGACATGCTGGTGCGCGAGAACATCGGCTTCGGGCGCATCGAGGAGCTGGGCAATCAGCCGCGCATTGAGAGCGCGGCGCGCAAGAGCCTGGCGGAGCCGCTGATCGCGCAGTTCCCCAATGGCTACGAGCAGATGCTCGGCCGGCGCTTTGAGAACGGCGTGGATTTGTCGGCCGGGCAGTGGCAGAAGATCGCGCTGGCGCGCGCTTACATGCGCGACGCCCAGGTGCTGATTCTGGACGAACCGACCGCCAGCCTGGACGCCCGCGCCGAATACGAAGTCTTTCTGCGCTTTGCCGATCTCACGCGCGACAGGATGGCGGTGCTGATTTCGCATCGCTTCTCTACCGTTCGAATGGCCGATCGCATTTTGGTTTTGGCCGACGGCGAAATCGTGGAGCAGGGCACGCACCAGCAATTGGTCGCGCTGGGCGGCCGCTATGCGGAGTTGTTCGAGTTGCAAGCCGCGGGGTATCGCTAAACTCATGAAAGCCGTCAGAATTCATCAGCACGGCGGCCCCGAGGTCCTTAAATACGAGGATGCTCCCGAGCCTGCCATCAAAGCCAATGAAGTGCTGTTACGCGTGCGGGCCTGCGCGCTAAATCATCTGGATCTGTGGGTCCGCGGCGGACTGCCCGGCATGAAATTCAGCATGCCGCATATTTTAGGCAGCGACATCGCCGGTGAAGTGGTCCGCGTGGGCGAGCTGTGCGAACGCGTAAAACCTGGCCAGCGTGTGCTGCTCTCGCCCGGATTGAGCTGCCGGCAGTGCGCCCAATGCCTGTCGGGAATCGACAATCAATGCCGGCGCTACACGCTGTTCGGAACCGGCGTGCCAGGCGGGAATCGCGAGTACATGCCCGCGCCTGAATATGCCGTCATCCCTATTCCCGACAGCTTGAGCTTTGAAGAGGCGGCCGCCGCGCCGCTGGTTTTCGTCACGGCCTGGCACATGCTCTTTGGCCGCGCGCAACTCCAGCCGGGCGAGGATGTGCTGGTGTTGGCGGCCTCGAGCGGCGTCGGCATGGCGGCGGTGCAGCTTGCCAAAATGTTCCATTGCCGCGTCATTGCTACCGCGGGCGGTGAAGGCAAACTGGCGAAAGCCAAGGCGCTAGGAGCCGATCACGTCATCGATCACTACCAGCAGGACATTACAGCCGAAGTGAAAAACTTTACTGAAAAGCGGGGCGTGGATGTGGTCTTCGAGCACGTCGGGGAAGCCACTTGGCCCAAGAGCGTAGCGAGCCTGGCGCCGGGCGGCCGGCTGGTCACTTGCGGAGCGACTACCGGGGGAGATGCGAGGATCGACATCCGATTTCTGTTCAGCCGCCATCAATCACTCCTCGGTTCATTCATGGGAACCATGGGCGAACTGCATCGCGTGCTCAGGTTCGTCTTTGAAGGCAAGCTAAAGCCGGTGATCGACAAAGTTTACCCGATGTCGGAAATCGCAGCGGCGCACCTGCACCTGGAGAATAAGGAACAGTTCGGTAAAGTGGTCGTGGTGCCTTAGGTTTAAACCATGAACCGAGTTCTATTTCCTCTGATCCTGACGCTGGTGCTCGGCCTGCATGCGCAAACAGCTCCGGATGCCGCGGAACTGACCAGGCTGCTGAAAGACTTTTTGGCTGGGGCATCGCACAACGACGCCGCCGTTCACGATCGATTTTGGGCCGATGACTTGATCTACACCAGCTCGGCGGGCGGTCGAATGGGCAAGGCCGATATCATGCGCAACCAGCGCACGTCGGCTCCCGCAAAAGCTGGCGCTCCGGCTACCGTCTTTGGCGCCGAAGACATCCGCATTCAGCAATACGGCAATACCGCGATCATCGCGTTCCGCTTGATTGGCACGACGGAGAAAGCCGGGACCAGCGAGGTCGCCACCTATATGAATACGGGCACGTTTCTGAAGCGGAATGGAACATGGCAGGCGGTCGCGTGGCAGTCAACCAAGCAGGCGCGCCCGGAAAAATAAGCCGGGAAAGACGTCTGTGTTAGGATTGTAGACTAGACCGCTAGTCATGATTCGTGCCTATCGCGGCATCGTACCCAAGATTGCCGCTTCTGCTTACATCGATCCCAGTGCCCAGGTGATTGGAGACGTGGTCGTCGGCGAACGCTCCAGCATCTGGCCCAATGTCACTGCGCGCGGCGACGTCCATTCCATTCGGATCGGCGACGACAGCAACATCCAGGACAACTCGGTGCTGCATTGCGATGCCGGATTGTTTCCGCTGGAGATCGGCAATCGCGTAACGGTGGGCCATCTGGCGATGCTGCACGGCTGCACTATCGAAGACGACTGCCTGATTGGGATCGGCGCGGTGGTTCTGAATGGCGCGAAGATAGGAAAAGGTTCGGCGATCGCGGCCGGCGCGGTGGTCCCGGAAGGTGCCGACGTTCCACCGGCGAGCATGGTGATGGGCGTGCCGGCCAAGGTTAAGCGGCATGTGACCGACGAAGAGCGCGAGCGTTTTCGCGAGAATGCCGAGCACTACGTCGAAGCCGCCCGGATCTATCGGAATGAAGCGGCCGGATGATGTCCCTGGCGTTCGAATTAAGGGTTCAAGATCGATGATCAAAGCCGTCAAAGGCACGCGCGACATTCTTCCTCCTTCCAGCACGGCCTGGAACCAGGTGGAAGCGATCTGCGCGCGAGGTCTTTCGTCAATACAACTACCAGGAGATCCGCACGCCTATTCTGGAAGAGACGGCTCTATTTGCGCGCGGCGTCGGCGAGGAGACCGACATCGTCAGCAAAGAGATGTACACATTCGAAGACCGCGACGGCAGTTCGCTTACGCTGCGGCCGGAAGCCACCGCGTCGGTGATGCGCGCCTACATCGAACATCGTCTGGACCAGATTCCAGGCCTGCAAAAGCTGTACTACATCGGCCCGATGTTCCGGCGCGAGCGGCCGCAAAAAGGCCGCTACCGGCAGTTTTATCAGATCGGCGCGGAGGCGATCGGATCGGAATCGCCCGCCGTGGATGCCGAAGTGATCGAGATGGTGGTGGAGTTGCTGCGTCGCGTGGGACTGAACGGGATTCCAGCTCTATCTGAACTCGGTGGGCGATCAGAATTGCCGGCCGCAGTATGTCGCGCTGCTCAAGGAGAAGCTTCGCGACGTGGCGTCGAAACTGTGCGACGATTGCCAGCGCCGCGCCGAAACGAATCCGCTGCGTGTGCTGGATTGCAAAGTTGCCGAAGATCAGGAAATCATCAACTCGCTGCCTTCCATCCAGGACCATTTGTGCGAGCCCTGCCGCGGCGCATTTCACGGCCGTCCGCGCTTACCTGGATGATCGCGGGATTCCATACGAAATCACGCCCGCGCATGGTGCGCGGGCCTCGATTACTACATGCGCACGACGTTTGAGATCGTGCACGGGGCGCTGGGAGCGCAGAATTCGGTGCTGGGCGGAGGCCGCTACGATGGACTGGCCGAAGCACTCGGCTCGAAGGTTCCCGCGCCCGGTATTGGATTTTCGATCGGCGAAGACCGCCTGGTGATGAGCGTCGAACAGGAGCATCCGGAAAGCTATAAGCCGGCGCTGGACCTTTATATAGCGCCCTTGGGCGCGGCGGCGGAGCGGCACTCGATACAAATCGCGCGGAGCCTGCGGTCAGCCGGCTGTTCGGTCGAATTGGGGTTGGATGGAAAGCTGAAGCGCTCCATGGAACTGGCGAACAAGCTGAGCGCGAGGTTCGCTTTGATCGTGGGAGAGAACGAAATCGCCGCCGGGCGCTACACGCTCAAGAATATGCAATCCGGCGAGCAGCAGACGGTCGGCCGGGACGAATTGATTCAGCGGATAAAATAATACATGGAAACAGTACAGCTCGACTTTCTAGGCGATCTTCGCCGCACGCACACTTGCGGTGAGTTGCGCGCCGCCGACACCGGCAAACGGGCGCTGCTGATGGGCTGGGTCCATCGCCGCCGGGATCTCGGGGGCGTCTTCTTCATTCATCTGCGCGACCGCGAGGGCGTTACGCAGATCGTGTTTCACGCCGACGCCGACTCGACCGTGCACAAGAAAGCTGAGATGCTCGGCTCGGAGTACGTGATTGCGGTAGAAGGCACGGTGGCCAAGCGCGCGCCCGAGACCGTGAACGCGAGTCTGGGGACCGGCGAAGTGGAGCTGGTGGCTGAAAAGCTCTGGATACTGAATGAATCCCGCACGCCGCCGTTCCCGATGGAAGAGGAAGTGGACGTCAAGGAAGACGCGCGCCTGAAGTATCGCTACGTGGACTTGCGGCGTCCCGCACATGCAGCGCAACATGATTCTGCGCTCGCGCATGACCTTCGCGGTGCGGGAATTTCTGTACGGCCAGGGGTTCTTGGAAATCGAGACGCCCTTCATGACGCGCTCTACGCCCGAGGGCGCGCGCGATTACCTGGTTCCTAGCCGCGTCCAGCCGGGCTCGTTTTATGCGCTTCCGCAATCACCTCAGATCTTCAAGCAATTGCTCATGGTGAGCGGCTACGAGAAATATTTTCAGATCGTGCGCTGTTTCCGCGATGAGGACTTGCGTGCGGACCGGCAGCCCGAGTTCACCCAGATCGATCTCGAAATGTCGTTTCCGCAGCAGGAGCGCGTCTTCGAAGTCGTGGAACCGATGCTGCAGCGGGCTTTTCAGATTGCCGGATTCGAGGTTCCGGTGCCGTTCCCGCGCATCACTTACGCGCAGGCCATGCGGTCGTATGGGATCGACAAGCCGGATCTGCGCCTGCCTCCGTTTCATGTGCTCGATGAAAGCTGGCAATTGGGGCTGGGATTAACGTTTCCGCCGGTCGCGATCCACATCCCGAAGATTGGCACGCTCAGCAGCAAAGAACGGAACGAGCTGAAGGATTTCGGCAAGGAGAAGGGCCTGCGGGTGTTCGACGATCTGAAAAAACTGGATCCGAAGCTGGTGGAACAGGCGCGCGCGGCCAGCGGGGCTGCCGATGAAGATCTGCTGATGATCGCGGGATGGCCGGGAGCGCCGCAGGGGCAACGGCCGGAGGAAACGTTCTATCAGGCCTGCGGGCAATTGCGGCTGTTTTTAGGGCAAAAATACAACGATCGGCACAAGCTGCTGGATCCCAAGAGTTTCAAAATGCTGTGGGTGGTGGATTTCCCGATGTTCGAATGGGACGCCGAAGAGAAGCGCTGGAACGCGGCGCATCATCCTTTTACTTCGGTGTATGGACGAAGATATCGAGAAGCTGACCAGCGATCCGGCGCGGTGCCGCGCGAAGTCGTATGACGTGGTGTTGAACGGCGTCGAGCTGGGCTCGGGGTCGATTCGTATTCATCGCCGCGACGTGCAAGCCAAGGTGTTTGCCGCGCTCGGCTTCAGCGATGATGAGGCCAAACGGAGATTCGGATTCCTGCTCGAAGCCCTCGAATATGGCGCTCCGCCGCATGGCGGGATTGCGCTGGGGCTCGACCGGCTGGTGATGATTCTGGCCGGCGAGACTTCGATCCGGGAAGTGATTCCATTTCCCAAGACCGCCCGAGGCACGGACTTGATGTGCGACGCGCCATCTACGGTGCCGGAGCGCCAGTTACGCGAGTTGGGGATCAAGCTCATCGCCGGCGACAAGCAGTAAAGTGAAAGCAGGGAGGCTTCCCATGTACCATTACGACCCGCAGACCGCGCTCGAAGAGCTACAGGAGGATGCCACGCTGCCGAATCCGGTCCATATTCGGGACATGATCGTTCGAGCCAAGCTGCAGCCGGATCAGGCTCTGGAACTGAATCGCAAATTTCAAACTTATCTGCAGGCTTTCGGCGATACGCAGCAGATCGCGAAAGTGATTCTGGAGCAATTGGCTTAGTCCTGTCGGTGCCGGGGCTATGAAAACGCTTGCGCTTGTCATTGTCTTAACGATCCGAACGGTGACAGCGATTGCGCAAGTCGCGGACTATCCTTATCGGCCTGCGATGTACTCGGCAGTGGCCGGCGTCTCTCAGGAATTGAAGGTTTTCCCTCTGGTGGGCAATGCGATCAGTGTGCCTGTGTCATTTGCGCTGGGCACATTCGCGTACAGCCCAGACGGTAAAGCACTCTTTGGTGTTGACGGAAGACGACCCAAACTAAGGCATCCTGGTCTCTTCAAAATTGAACTTAACCGAAACCGCGTGAGCCAAGTACCTGGTTCAATCGGCTTAGCCTTCGACAGTTTGGCAGTTTCTGCGAACGAAGATAGAGTCGTTTTCGCCGGAGTCGGGCCCGGTGTACCCTGTGGCATCTTCGAACTTAGCGTTGAATCGGGCGACGTGAGAAAGATCGCTGACGATACCCCTTGTACTCCGCTGGACCCTTCTACACATCGCTGGGGCCTTAGTTTATCTGCGGATGGAAAGCGCGCCACTGCTTTGCGGAATCACCACTTGCAATTAATTGACCTCGCGACGGGTATTATCAAGCCATTCGGAGAAGAGATAGAGTTGGGGTCGTGGTCACCGGACGGTAGATGGCTAGCTGTTTTGGACCTCAGCTCCGCTCAAACAGTGTTGCTTGATGCCCGCACGCTTGAGCGCCGGAAATTACTGGGGAATGCGGGCCTGACATGGTCTCCGGACTCTCGATACCTATTAGGTAGAAAACGGGAAATTCTATGTGGCTTAGGCTCCGTAGGGACGCTAGAGACTTTGGACATCGAAACTGGGAAGAGAACAGAAATTTCTAGCTCCCGGTGCCAAATTGATCGAGAATCGATTGGTTGGGTAACCAATGAACTTACGCAACATCGTTAGCTATCAGTGCATTTCGAGAAGACACCTGCAGCCGGATCAGGCTCTGGAACTGAATCGCAAATTTCAAACTTATCTGCAGGCTTTCGGCGATACGCAGCAGATCGCGAAGGTGATTTCGGAGCAATTGGCTTAGTGGACGTCAGGAGCTATGATCGAGACTAAATCCCCCATGACCGCGTGGGAAGAGCTGCGCAAACTAATCGAGCCGCTCGCCGACGATCAGATGGCCGAAGTGCGTCAGTAAATCGACGAGTTGCGCGGCGAGGAGTCGCTCAGTGAACAGACGCTGGCAGCGATCCGCGAAGGCCTGGATGACATCCAGCACGGCCGCGTCATGGATGTCGAGGAATACCGGCGCACGCGACCTCTGAAATACGCGCAGAAGCTGTTCTGCCCATGCAGTCAAGGATCTGGATGCGATGGACGACAAAACGAAAAGGCGCATCCTCGACCGCATCGCAGAATTAGCCGCTGCGCCTTATGTTAAGGAGACGTTGTTCTGTGCTCATCACCTCCGAGCGTTTTGGAGTAGCTGTAGAATAAGGTCGTAGCCGGCTTTCGTCATTGCACCTTCGATCTTGCGCTCGTTGTGAATCAGTAGCTCACACGCGGTCTGCTTCGAGATTTGCAGACCGCGCGAGTTTGCGATAGCGACTACTTCTTCTGGAGCCCAGCCGACCAATCCGTAAGGAAACTCGTTCGCCAGTTTTTCCCGCTCGACTTGAGATCGTTCGTGAGGACGCCGGGCCGAACTGAAGTCGGAAGTTGGGCTAGTTGGGAGTTCGGTCCCGACTCTCCATTCCATCTCTTCTCGAAGGCGTTCGAAGCAGTCTGCGCAGACCCACCAGTATTGCCGCCCTAACCTGCCATCCGGAGCCATAATTTCCTTAAAGGTCACAAACCCTGCTGACTCAACACCCGGTTCACTTCCAGCGGCGATCATTTTCGAGTCGTTGATGCAGTGTGCGTGGCTCGCAGCGAAAGTGCTTTCATCGAACTTCGCAGCGTAAAATGTCATCCCGCGAGTCGTCTCTACTAACGTTGTCGGATTGGGATTAGATTCGTTGGACATGCTTCAGACTCGATGTTGAGGATCACCACCACTGCACGCCTTTCTGGAATATATCTCCTTGCGTGTCACATTCCCATTGTCCACCGTGAGGATTCCGACCACGCTGGCAACTCGATTTGTGCAGGAAGTGTTCGCGTTCGCTCAACAAAGCAGAATCTGCCGTGGTGAGTTTGCTAGAACAACGCTGCCCCTGAACGTCACCGTTATGCTAGTTTCATTCCGATGAAGAAGGAGGCTTCGCGGACTCCGCCTACGGGCGCACCGGAAGGCACAACATGGTTCGGCGGACCTGTCGACCGATGGAAAGTCGCGTTGCGGGTTTACGGCGAGGAACTTGATCCCGATCGTATTTCAGCACTCCTGGGTTGCGAGCCGTCGTCTACTGCACGGAAGGGCACTCTGTTCCCAAAGAAGGGCCGATGGATCTTGGAGATCAATTCCAAAGACTGCGACGAGAGTGACGAGGTTGACGACGGCGTAAGAATGCTGCTGGCGCCTGCCGTCCGAACCCGGTGTTTGGGCTTCTCTGACGAGTACTTATAACGTCGATGTCTTCTGCGGCCTCTTTACCACGTCGCCCAACCGAGGATTTGGAATATCGACTGAAGTGTCCAGACTGTTGTTGGATCGAGGCCTACAGATTGGGTTTGACCTTTACTTTGACCCTCCAAGTGAGTAGTCGAGAAGCAGACATTCAGGATGGGCATTATCCTACAGCGGGCTCGGGCCCAGCGGTGTGGCAGCGATTCGTCAAACTGCTCGATGGACTATGTTCCGATGCGGGAGAGCACCTCCTGAAACCATGCAAACGAGTCCACGCTCGCCAGTTCTGATGCCCCCTGAGCAGCCATATTCGTTTTGAAACCAGCAGGAATTGCCCCTACTGGCAAGATGTTGCTTATGAGCCATGACCCATCGGAGTTGTTCCGGCAAGCCAAGCTGCAGCTAGATCAGGCTCTGGAACTGAATCGCAAATTTCAAACATATCTGCAGGCTTTCGGGGATGCGCAGCTGATCGCGAAAGTGATTTTGGAGCAATTGGCTTAGTGCACGCGAGGAGCTATGATCAAGATGGAATCACCCATGACCTCGCGAGAAGACCTGCACAAACTAGTGGATCATATCCCGGAAAGCGACGTGGCCGCCGCCCGGAAAATCCTGCGCGCGCTGGCCGATCCCGTGTGGCAGTCCATTCTCGCCGCGCCGCTCGACGATGAGCCGGAAACCGACCAAGAGCGGGCCGAAGTGGAAGAGGCCCGAAGAGAGACAGGATCCGGAACATCGCACGAACAAGTATTGCGCGAGTTTGGTATGTGAGGAAGTTCATCTGGACCGACCGCGCCAAGGAGCAACTCCGTGCGATCGATCGTGAGCAGGCCCTCGCGATCCTGCACGCGCTCGCTGATTACGCCGGAAGCGGCCAGGGCCAGGTCAAAAAGCTCAAAGGCGGCAGCGATCTGCGGTTGCGAATTGGGGATTACCGGGTGCGGTTCGAAATTGCTGAGGAAGACACCTATCGGATACTTCGAGTCGGCCATCGGAAAGATGCGTACCGGAGCTAGAAGGAGCGCTCCTCGTTCCCGCTCGACCGCGGGTACGGCTTCCGGCTGCGGCCCAGCCTGTCGTGCGCCGCGTGAGCGATGGAAAGACCAGTGGCCATACGAAGCCATTGGCTTAGTCCTGCGTAGGCCGTTCACCGAGCTTTGAAACTACTGCTGTTGCTGCTGCTGTTGCTCGGCTTCATTGGCCGCTGCGATGGCGGCTGCTCCCATTCACCCGGGATCGCTAGAATTTCGGTTTCAGGCGGAGGCGGAGCATCCGAAGGCGCGACGCGCACCGACACGGTCAGTTGGCTTTCGGAGGCGCCTTTGAAAATGCCTTTGGTGGGCGGCACGTCCGCATAATCGCGGCCGATCGCGGTGCGGATGTGGCGGTCGCCGGCGAGCAGGTTGTTGGTCGGGTCGAAACCCACCCAGCCCAGGCCCGGCAGCAGCGCCTCCACCCAGGCATGCGTTGCGCCTTCCGGCGAGCGGTCCTGCTGTTCGGAGCGCGGGTACACATAGCCGCTGACGTAGCGGCAGGGAATCTTCACGTGCCGCACCAGCGCGGTCATGATGTGCGCGAAATCCTGGCAGACGCCCTTGCGCGCTTCGATGGCGTGGTCGATGGGCGAATCGACGCGCGTGGCCTTGGGCACGTACTCGAACCAGTCGTAAACGGCCGCGTTCAACTCCCGAAGAAACGTCAGCGGATCGTCGCGGCGCGCGAACGCGCAGCGGTTCGATCAAGCTCAAGAAGCGCTCGCGTGGGCTGCGCGAACTGGCTGGGCATCAGCATTTCCCAATAGTCGCCGGCGGCCACCAGCTGCGTCGAGCTGCGTCCCAGGCGTCCGGCGCCAGAGCGTCTCGGGCAGATCCGGCGGCAGGCTCGCATTTCCACCAGCGCTTCGGCGACGATGCGCAGCTCGCATGTGCTTGCCCGGGCACATCGAAGTGATGGACGCTGTTGCCGAGATAATCGCGATAATCATGACATGCGCGTCGCGGGTCGACCGAAAGCTGGAACGAAAGGCAGCGCTGCGTCGCCTTCCGTGCGCGGGATGCATGCGCACTTCCATCAGGCTTTCGCTGACCGGGCGAATTGTAGCGGAAACGGGTCAGATGGCGGATGGAATAAAACATAGCATCAGGCCTCGAGCGCCGCCTCGATCGGATAAGCAATGTAGGTCTGATACAGCGCGCTGTGCACCTGCCCGCACTGCCGCAGGATGCCATGCCAGATACGCGTGCAGACCCGCCGCTCATGATCTCGTCGATCTGGCCGAAGCCCAGCGTGGCCTGCAAGCGTCCCGCGATGCGCTCGACGCGCGCTGACCGGCGGCTGCCGAGCTTCGCGCGCCGATTTCCTTAATCGCAGTCTCCAGCGCCTCGGCCGAGAAGCGGATGGAATGCGGAAAGCTCGGATGCAGCACCAGAAATTCCGCGATGCGCTCCGGCTTCAGATCGGCCGTGTAGGCCTTGCAATAGGCTTCGAACGCGGTGCAGGAGCGCAGCAGGCCGATCCATTCCAGATAGCGCGTTCGGCTCCGGTGCTGCGCGGTTGATGAAACTCGCGGAAGTGCACGCCCACCAGGGTCGAAACGGCCACGCGCGCTCCAGGAAGCGGCCGGCCTGGATGAACTGCCAGCCTTCGCCGTGGGTCATGGTGGAATCGGTGATGCCTTGAAACAGATGCGCGCCTTCCTTGATGGATTGAAGGAAATCGCGCGACGTCCCAGACTTCCGGCGCGCCGGCGTGCGCACCGCATGAAACAGGCGGTTCAGCTGCTCCCACATTTCCGAGCTGATCTGCTCGCGCACCTGGCGCGCATTTTCGCGCGCGGCCATGATGCAGGCGACGATCGACGACGCGCTTGGCGGCGTCGTGCAGCAGCGATTGAGCCAGGCCTCGCCGCGCGTGCTATCGTCTCGTCGGTCAGATTCGATGCCGAGCGACCGCACCACGCGCGCCCAATCGCGGTCGTCCGATTCCGATGCCGCGCTCCAGCATCAGGTTCAACTGGACGTTGATGACGCGCGCGGTATGCTCGGCCCGCTCCAGATAGCGGCTCATCCAGTACAGACTGTCGGCGACGCGTGAAAGCATAGGCTAATCGCAGCACCCAGGTGTCTTTGCTGCCGCCGCCTTGCGACGAATTCACCACCAGCGATCCCTTTCGCAGCGCGACGCGCGTCAGGCCGCCGGGCACGATGGTGACTTTGTCGCCGAACAGAATATACGGCCGCAGATCGACGTGCCGCGGCTGCACCGTGCCATCGAGGAAGCAGGGCGCGCGCGAAAGACGGATGGTCGGCTGCGCGATGTAGTTGCGCGGATCGGCTTCCACGCGGCGGCGGAACTCGTCGCGCTGCTCGGCGCGTGCTGTGCGGTCCGATCAGCATGCCGTAGCCGCCGGATTCGCCGACCGCCTTCACCACGTAATTCTGCGAGCTGGCCGAGCACGTGCTGGCGCTGCAACGGATCCGACATCAGATAGGTCTCGACGTTGTTCAGAATCGGATCTTCGTTCAGGTAATAGCGGATGATCGCGGGCACGTAGGCATAGACGGCCTTATCGTCGGCGACGCCGGTGCCGAGCGCATTGGCCAGGCTGACATTTCCGGCGCGATAGGCGTTGAACAAGCCGGGGACGCCGAGGCTCGAATCGGCGACGGAACGCCAGCGGGTCGACGAAATCGTCGTCGATGCGGCGGTAGATCACGTCCACGCGCCGCAAGCCCGGCCGTGGTGCGCATGTAGACGAAATTGTCGTGCGCCACCAGGTCGCGGCCTTCCACCAGCTCGATGCCCATCTGGCGCGCCAGGAACGCGTGCTCGAAATAGGCGGAATTGAAGACGCCGGGCGTCAGCAGCACGATGGTCGGCTCGGACGCGTGCCCTGCGGCGCCAGCGCGCGCAGCGTGGCCAGCAGCGCCTGGCTGTAGTGCTCGATGGGCTGCACGCCGCACTTGCGGAACAGTTCGGGGAACATCCGCTTCATCACCTCGCGGCTCACCAGCATGTAGGAGACGCCGCTGGGCACGCGCAGATTGTCTTCGAGCACCACGAATTCGCCGGAAGGCATGCGGATCAGGTCGGTGCCCGCCACGGTGACATAGGCGTCCTTGCGGACATGGAGACCGCGCATCTGGCGGCGGAAATGCTTGCAGCTATAGACGATCTCGCGCGGCACCACGCCGTCGTTCAGAATCTTGCCTTCGTGATAGATGTCCTTGAGGAACAGGTTCAGCGCGGTGATGCGCTGCGTCCAGGCCGCGCTCGATGCGCGCCCATTCCTCGCTGCGTGAGAATGCGCGGAAGCAGGTCGTTGGGGAAAATGCGCTCGGTGCCTTCGTCGCGGCCGTAGACGGTGAAGGTGATGCCCTGGTGCAGGAACGAGAGATCGGCGATCTGCTGGCGGCGGCGCAGTTCCTCGGCGGCAAGCTCCAGCAGGGCTTCGTAGAGATGCTGGTAGTGGGGACGGACAGCTCCGCTGCGAGTCGACCATCTCGTCGTAGGCGTCGTCGAGTTCGTAGCGATGGAACGGAGCCGGGAGCGTATGTTTGCTGGCGATACCCGCCATGAGCCTCCTCCCTGGAAGTACTTCGACGGGGAAGTGGGCTGAACCGACAAGTGTAACACCTTGTCAGCGCGGCGGGCGCCGTCTTCGCGGTTGTTTAACGCGACGGAGGGGGCGAAGCGCGAATCGCCCGTTCGAAGGCCCATGCGCGAATGTGGCTGATCTGCTCCTTCATGGTTCGCGAGAGCGGAACTTGTTTGGCTGCGATGGTGATCAGATCGTTCTCGGTGACGCTGCGATCGGCGAGCCGCGCCTGGGTCAGGGCCGATATAACGCACTGCTCGATTTCGGCGCCGGTCCAGCCGTTCGTAAACTGGGTCAACTGCGCGAAGTTGAAGGCGGCGGAATCCACGCCGCGGCGGCTGAGATGGATCTTGAAAATGTCGATCTGTTCATCGTGCAGGGGAAGGTCGACAAAGAAGACCTCGTCGAAGCGGCCCTTGCGGATCATTTCAGCGGGCAGCAAGTCGATCCGGTTGGCGGTGGCGGCGACGAAGAGTCCCCGGGACTTCTCCTGCATCCAGGTCAGGAAGAACGCAAAAATCCGGCCCTGTTCGCCGCTGGAATCGGTGGACGTGATCCCCATCTCGATCTCGTCGAACCAGAGCACCGCCGGAGCCATTTCTTCCATCATCCGGCAGGCTTGGACAAAAGCACCCTCGGCCTTGCCGTGGCGTCCGGAAAAGATCTCGACCATGTCCACGCGGTAAAGGGGGAGTTGAAAACAAGAGGCGATGGCCTTGACGGAAAGGCTTTTCCCGCAGCCGGGGATGCCCATCAGTAGAACGCCTTTGGGCATGATTTCCTCGGATACGCTATCGCGCAGGTGGAAGAGCTTGCGGCGTTCCAGCAGCCATTTCTTGAGACCGGCGAGTCCGCCGATCTCGCCGAGATCCGCACCGTCCGCAATATATTCGATGACGCCGCTGCGATTGATCAGCAGCCGCTTTTCGGTGAGCAAGGCGGGTAGCGATTCAGGGCCAAGAGTGGGGCTGGCGGCCAGGGCGCGACGTAATGCATAGCGGGCTTCGTCGAGCGTGAGTCCCTGCAAGGCGCCCGCGAATTGGTTCAGGATATCGTCGCCGGCTGCGCTGGTTCGGTCCGCGGGAATCTCGTCTCTGAGAAAGTCAATCAACTCCACCAGATCGGGCGGACGCAGCTCCAGAAACATCACGCTGCGCTCGATTTCTTCGGGGATATATTTGACCGGCGAGGTGATGACTACGAACTTTTGGCGATTGAGGCAGCTTTCGTAGAGATCCCGAAGACGGCGTCTGATCTCGGCCGATTCCCGTAGCGGCTCATGGAAATCCTTGAGATGAAAGATGGCGGCGGAGGGGTGCGCAATGATGAAGTCCAGGACTCCGCGCGGAGTCTCGGTTCCGGGCTGGATTGGATCGTCCCCGCGATGCATTCCCTCGGTGAGGGTCCAGGTCCATACCGGCACCGGGCCGGAAGGCAGCAGACTGGTCCCGACCTCGTCCAGCACCCTGGCGACGCGCTGTTCTTCGGCGGAGCGAACGTAGGTCAAAGGACGGCCGGATTCGAAGACTTCCCGGATTAGCTTGGCGGCGCGGCTTTCGGGTTTTGAAATATGCGGTGTCGTGATCTGGGACGCCATGCGGCGCTCCCTCCTGTCTTCCATTGTGGACGAATAGCCGCAATCCTGCGAAATTTTGTAATACACTCGTGTCCATGCGCAGAATTTCTCTGATCGCTATTTTTGGCATGGCGCTCAGCGCCCAGGTGGTCGATCCGCAGTATCAGGCTTGGATGAAGTCGATGCAGCCGTCTCTAGCGGCGATTCGCAACGCCCCGGACCAGGCTGCCATGGTTGATGCCGCCAACAAGCTAGCGGCGACGTTCGACCAGGTAGCCATGTACTGGAAGGCGAAGCAGACAGCCGACGCGGTGGGGTTCGCGGAGACAGCGCGCGATGCGGCGAAAGCGATTGCGGCGGGCAGCGGTGAGAAGGTCGCGAACCTGGAGAAGATCGAACAGCAGTGCGGAGCGTGCCACCAGGCGCACCGCTTCCAGCGAGGCGGCGATAGCGATCCCGATCGAGCGGTGAAGGGGGGGAGTCTTCCCGAGGGCTGGAGCGTGCGTCCGGATCGGGGAACGGCGAATCAGATCAATGTCACTCTAACCGGCGACAAGTTCCACTTTGCAATGGGACCGGCCGGAACGTTCTACCGCAGCGATTGGACGAAATCCGGCAATTATCAATTCTCGGCGCGCCTGACGCAGACCAAGGCGCCTACTCATCCGATCTCCTATGGACTGATGATTGGCGGCAGCGATCTAGGCGGTCCCAACCAGACCTATACCTACTTCCTGGTTCGCAACCAGGGCGAATACTACATCGCGAACAAGGAGGGAGACAAACGGCCAGCGACGGTGGCGACCTGGACGGCCAACCCGGCGATCGTCAAGGAAGGGACGGATGGAAAGCAGACCAACACGCTGGGAATCCAGGTGCAGGGCGATGACGTGATCTTTACCGTCAACGGCACGGAAGTGACGAAGTTGGCAAAGAGCAAGCTCCACACCGATGGGATGTACGGTTTCCGCATTGGCCACAATCTGGATGTGGATGTGGACCAGGTGAAAAAGTAATTTCAATCCCGAAGCGCGCGTACCGGATCGGTTTGCGTGGCGCGCCAGGCGGGCAGGAAACAGGCTGCGGTGGCGGCAATCATCATCACCAGCAAAGCTACGCCGAACGCCAGCGGATCGCGCGGGCTCACCTTGTAGAGTAGATTTGCAATCAGTTTTGCCATCGCGAGCGCTGCCACAGTCCCGACCACAACACCGATGGCCGTCAACGCCAGGCCTTGCGACATCACCAGCCGCAACAGATTCGATACGCTGGCGCCGAGGGCCATTCGCAATCCCAGTTCGCGCGTGCTCTGCGAGACCGTATAGGACATCACACCGTAAAGCCCGATGCCGGCGAGCAGCAGCGCCAAACCGCCAAACACACCCAGCATCGAGACAGCGATGCGCTGTGCCGCGGTGGTCCGGTCGACCTGTTCCTGCATAGTGATCAGCTCACCGGGCGCCAGATTGTCATCGATGGCATGAATTTCGCGCACCAATACCTTGCGCACTGTTTCCGGGCTTAACCGGGTGCGGATCTGGATGTTCACACCCATGGAACTCTGGCGCATCGGCACGTAGAAAAATGGCCGGGCGACCTCGGTCAGATTCCGGTACTTCGACATTTTGGCAACGCCGACGACTTGCAGCCAGCGCCCTTTCACCTGAACGCGGCTGCCCACCGGATCGCGTCCGCGCCAAAATTGGTTAGCCATGACCTCGTTGACGACCGCTACCGGCAGGGCGGTTTCGTTGTCAGACCGCGCGAACTCGCGACCCGCGACCAGGGGAATGCCCATGGTGGCGAAATAGGCGGGGCCGACCTCGTTGAATTCGGCGCTAGGCTGCTCATCGGGAGGAGTCTCATAACCATCCACTGCGATCGGAGCGGTCGAATAACTGCGATAGCTGAAAGGCGTCATGCGTGAAATGACGGCCGATTGAACGCCGCTGACCGATTGGAGCCGATCGATCAGGGCATCGTCGAAATTCTTGATACGCTGCTGATCGTAGCCCGCTGCCACTAAATCGACGTAGCTTGAGAGGACACTCGTCGTGAATCCAGGGCTGGTGTTCTGAACCGCTCGCAGGCTCTGAAGCAGGAGGCCGGCTCCCGCCAACAAAACGAAGCTGAGCGCTACCTGCACCACGACCAAGCTCGACCGCACCAGCGCTCGCCGCTTTCCACCTACAACGCCGCCCGATTCGGCTTTGAGTGCGGATGCCAGGTCGATCTTGCTGGTTTGCAGGGCTGGAACCAGGCCGAACAGCAGAGTCGAGATCAGGCAGACGCCCGCGCTCAACACCAGCACGCGCCAATCGAGATCGCCGGGCAAGAACATCGATACGCCGCCCCGGGCCGGGAGCAACAGGACCAGCAGGTTCCGGCCCCAGGTGGCCACCAGCAGGCCGCCTGCCGCGGCGAGCATCGCGAGAATGAAACCTTCGGTAAGGAGTTGCTTCAGCAGCCGGCCGCGACCGGCGCCAACCGAGAGCCGAACCGTCATCTCGTGACGTCGCCCGAAAGCCCGGACCAGCAGCAGATTGCTGACGTTCGCGCACGCAATAAGAAGCACGAAAACTACCACGGCGAGGGCGATGGATAGAGTAGGAAGCAGCGTGCCGGCGTTATTGAAAGGGGTTTGCCACAACGGCCACAGCTTGATGCCCCAACCTCGGTTGGTGGCAGGGTATGCCGATTCCAGACGCTTGGCGACTGCTGAAATCTCGGCCTGCGCTTGATCCGGGGTCACGCCTGGCTTGAGCCGCACGAAACCCTCGATCCAACGCGCACCGCGATCCTCCAGTTTGTACCCGCCCGGATCAAACGTCTCCTGCATCGACGCCGGCACCCACAACTGCATGGCCCAGCCCACAAAAGTGCCGTAGAAACCTGCGGGCGCGACACCGATAATCGTATGCTGCACGCCATTGAGCCTTTGTGTCTTGCCGATGATCGCCGGGTCGCCGTGGAAGCGCTCCTGCCACATCTGATAGCTAATGACGACGACCGAGTGGGCGTTGCGGCCGAAGTCCTCGGCCGGTTCGAAGCCGCGGCCGAGGATGGGACGAACTCCCAGCGCGTCGAAATAGTTGGCTGATACGACGCTCATCGTCGTCCGGTCCGCCCGGTCGCCGATGGCGAGTGTGGTCCCGGTGATGCGGTCTATGATGAACGCGTCAAAAAGCGTGCAGTTCTTTTGAAAATCGAGGAAATCGGGAGAGGAGACGTCATCGCGGCCGGTGGCGCGATCGATTCCGGTGACGGCCATCATCCTTTCCTGGTGGACGACCAGCGGGAAGGGACGGAGCAGTATCCCTTCAATCCAACTGAACACGGCGGTGGTTGCGCCAATGCCCAGGGTCAGGCAAAGAATTGCCAGCAGAGAGAAGCCGGGACTCCGCCGCAGCATGCGAAAACCAAAGCGGATGTCCTGCCACAGGACTTCGAATATCGGTAGCGTGTGAGCTTCGCGATAGGTTTCTTTGAGTTGTGCGACGCCACCCAGGCGCCGCTGGGCTTCCGACCGCGCTTCGGCAGGCGGCATGCCTTTGCGGAGATTTTCAGCGATTTCCATTTGCAAATGAAAATCGAGCTCGTCATCCATGTCCCGTTCCAGAGAGCCTTTGCGCAGCAGGCCCGAAAGCCGATGGAGAAACACGCGAAGCCCCGTCATGACGACACTCCCGCCGGCTTCACGAATCGGGCTATGATGCCGGAGATCCGCTCCCAGTTTTCGGCTTCGGCGGCGAGCTGCTTCTTGCCGGTACGCGTAATGGAGTAATACCTGGCGCGGCGGTTATTATCGGACGCGCCCCATTTGGAGGTGATCCAGCCCATCTGTTGCAGGCGCAGAAGGGCCGGGTACAAGGTTCCCTGGTTCAACGCCAGGGCGTCGCCGGAGATCTGTTCAATACGCCGGGCGATTCCCCAGCCGTGCTGCGGTCCCAGGGTGTCCAGGGTTCGGAGCACCATGAAGGCCAGCGATCCATGCAGCACATCGGTCTTGTCCTTAGGCATGCGGGGGCACTCCTTTTGGTAGTCTACAGGAGTTTACACCGGCTTCCTTTGGGCTGTCAACAGGGGCGAGATACCGTGTCCGAGGTTTGCGGCGACCCGAGGCTCACGTCAAGGAGCTAGCCAAAATTCGGGAACACGTACGGGTCACGATACTTTGGGCGCGTGCGCATGGCATTCGCCTCGGTGTCGTGCGGGAAGCTATCGGTGGCCGGATCGAAGGCCAGGCCGCGGCCCAGCCGGTAGCTGATGTTGGCCATATGCACCAGCGACGCCGAGGTTACGCCTTCCTGTACCTCGCCACGCAGGTCCTCCCGCCGGCGGCTCTTGACCGCTTCCAGGAAGTTCTGCATGTGCGGACCGGTATCGCCTGGCTGTGCCTTGCCCGATGGGCCGGGCTCTCGCTTCGGGCCGAGAAAAATCTGGTAGCCGGCGTGATCCAGGGAAAGATAACCCTGCTCGCCAAAAAAGATGTTGCCGACAAAGTTGGAGCCGCCTGGTTCGATGGTCGCCTCGCCGCCAGTGGGAAAACCGCGCACCTCGAAAACCAGCTCCGCGTCGCCATAATCGAAGGTGGCGATTTGGGTGTTGGGCGTCTCCTGATCGTCGTCGTACACGTACTTCCCGCCGCTCGAAACCACTCGCTTGGGCAGCGTTCGATTCAAACCCCAGCGCGCGATGTCCATCTCATGAATGCCTTGATTGCCGATGTCGCCATTGCCGGTATCCCAGAACCAATGCCAGTTGTAGTGAAACCGATTCTTGGTGTAAGGCCGCATTGGCGCGGGTCCCAGAAAGATATCCCAATTCAGCCCCGCCGGCACAGCTTCGGCCGGCGTCTTGCCGATAGAAGGACGGTTCTTAAAGCAGAGCCCTCGCGCCATATATACCTTGCCGATCGCTCCGCCACGCACCAGTTCGATGGCTTTGCGTTTGTGCGCCACGCTGCGCCCTTGCATGCCGATCTGCACGATGCGATTGTTCTTGCGCGCCGTCTTCACCATCTGCTGGCCTTCGAAAATGTTGTAGCAGGCCGGCTTCTCGCAGTAGACGTCTTTCCCTGCTTCGAGGGCCCACACGGTGGCCAGGGCATGCCAGTGATTGGGCGTGGCTATGGACACAGCGTCGATGTCCTTGTCCTCGTAAAGCTTGCGGAGGTCCTGATAAGTCTTGGGCCGTTTTTGAGTCTGATCGTAAATGATTTGGGAGACTCGCTCCATCTGCGCGGTGTCCACGTCGCACAACGCGCCGATATGCGACAAGGGCAGTTTCAGATATTGCTTTACGTGTTCGGTGCCGCGTGAGCCGACGCCCACGATGGCCATGTTTACGGTCTCATTCGCAGCGAAACTCTGAAGAGCGGCCGCACCGCCCAGAAGAAAGGTTCTGCGTTGCATAGCGCCATTCTAGCGCCGTTGCGTTGCCAGCGAAAAAACTGCCGAATGTCACGTTACAGATCGACGCTTTGTTGGGCCGATTATGTTGGTAATGAACCTGCTGGTATTAACAGGAGGTCCTATGGGAAGAGACATATCTCGGTTTCAAGAAGTCGCCTGGATACTGGGCGCTGCAGCGCTACTGGGGCTGGCATTCGGGTGGTTTCGCGCCCATAAATCGGCCAAAAACCAGCCCTTGGGATATCAGCCGCCGTTCGATATCGTGACCGAAAATTCCGAGGAGTCGTTCCCTGCCAGCGATCCGCCGACCTGGGGCCTGGGTGTGCGATAGCTTGCACGCGTATTATGTAGGTATGCGGTCTGTAGTTTTATTGCTGGCGCTGGCATTGCCTTTTCTGGGCGCGGACATGACCAAGCTCACCATTGAGGTGAAGACCAAGGCCGGCAAGCCGGTGGATCACGCCAGCGTCATCGTTAAGTTTGTGAAAGGACATTCGGTGGCGAAGCTGGGCAGGAAAATCCGAACCGAGTGGGAACTTCAAACCAACGAAGAAGGGGTTGCGAAAATCCCGCCCATCCCGCAAGGCACGATTCTGGTGCAAGTGATCGCGAAGAATTACCAGACCTTCGGACAAAACTTCGACGTGGACGAAGAGCAGAAGACGCTCGAGATCACGCTGAACCCTCCCCAGTCGCAGTATTCAGCGCACTAGGCTTAAGCCACGACAGCGATAGCGTCGATTTCGACGCCCACATCCCGCGGAAGCCGGGCCGCCTGAACGGTGGAGCGCGCCGGCGGGTTGGACGCGAAAAATCGCCCGTATACCTCGTTCATCTTCGGAAAATCGCCCATATCTTTGAGGAATACGGTGGTCTTCACGACGGAATCAAGCGACGCGCCGGCAGCTTCCAGCACCGCTTTCAAGTTCAGGATGACCCGCTCGGTTTGCACCGCGATATCGCCCTCCACCAATTGGTTGGTAGCCGGGTCGGTAGGGATCTGGCCGCTCAAATACGCCACTCCATTCAAAATCACCGCCTGGGAATAAGGGCCGATCGCCTTGGGCGCTTTCTCAGTTGATACCGTTTTCTTCATATTTGTAGAGTTCCCACCAGTTCCTTCACGTTAGTCAGCTGCTCCTTTTTCAAGTATTCATCCAGCTCGCGCGCGATACGGCAAGGCGCAGCCGGATCCCAAAAGTTCACAGTACCAACTTCCACAGCCGACGCACCAGCCACCAGAAACTCAGCGGCATCCTCGCCGCTTCGAATGCCTCCCAAGCCGATCACAGGAATTCGGACGGCTTTGGCCGCTTCATAAACCAGGCGCAGGGCGATGGGTTTGATGGCGGGCCCGGAAAGCCCTCCGAAACCAGCGCCGATGCGGGGCCGGCGAGTGTGTGCGTCGATCGCCAGGGAGACGAATGTATTTACCAGGCTGATGGCATCGGCTCCGGCCTGCTCGGCCGCCTGAGCCAGGGGTTCAATCCGCGCGACGTTGGGCGATAGTTTGACAATCAGAGGGCGGCGCGCCAGGGGCCGAACCAGTTTTACGACTTCGCTCAACAGGCTGGGATCGCTTGAAAAATAGATTCCGCCATGCTCCGTATTCGGACAGGATACATTCAGCTCGTATCCGGCGATGCCTTCGGCGTCTTCCAAAATGCGGATGACCTCGGCATAATCGTCGGGCTGGTATCCGAACACGTTAGCGAAGATCGCGGTCCGCAAGCCCCGCAGCGCCGGCAGCTTCTCGCGCACAAACGCCCGCGCGCCGATGTTCTGCAATCCGATGGAATTGATCATTCCGCCTTCGCTCTCAAAAAGGCGGGGCGGGGGATTGCCGCGGATGGGCTCGCGCGAGAGTCCTTTCACGACGATCCCGCCGATCGCATTCAGGTCGGCGACCTTCTCGAATTCGACTCCATATCCGTAGGTTCCCGACGCGGCGATCACCGGATTTTGCAGCTCCATGCCGCAGAGCGTGATCCGAAGGCGGCTCATTCCGTCCAAGAATAACATTGGCTGCGCTAAGGTACGGCTCTAAGGTATTTCCCTTATGAAGACCCCGGTGGAACATCCGATTTACGGGTATGCCGAAGGGGTCGAAAAACGGCCGCGTGGTGGCACGTCCAGGACCTTTGCGGTCTTTGGCGTCCAAGTTCTCGATCTTCACCGCGACACTGCTGTTCTGGGTGGTGATCACTTTCCTGGCCTATGATCTTCGCCAGGAGACCTTCGACGTCGGCAAAGGGCTGCTGCTGTTCGTGATCGTGCTGCTGGTTTCAGCGGCCATCGCGCGTTTCACTATTCGCATCCTGGCGCGTCCATTGGGGACGCTGGAAGCCGGCATCATTTCTGTTCGAAACGGCAGCCTGGAACCGATCCAGGTCAGCAAGACTGGCGATGAGATCGAGTTCCTGGGTGAGAGCTTCAACGATATGATTCAGGCTCTGGCGAATTCGCAGAGAGAGCTTCGCGAGCAGCAAGGGCTGCTGGAAAAACGAATCAAGGACCGCACCGAGCAACTGGAGGAGGCCATGCGCGGCGCTCAGGCGGCCAACCAGGCGAAGAGCGAGTTTCTGGCCAACATATCGCATGAGCTGCAGGACTCCCATGAACGGCGTAATTGGAATGTTGGATATCGTGCTGGAGCGGAACTTGACGCCCGAACAAGGCGAGCAACTGCAGACCGCTCAGAGTTGCGCCTATTCTTTGCTCTTGCTGCTCAACGACATTCTGGATCTCTCAAAGATCGAGGCCGGGAAGATGACATTCGAGAAGATCCCGTTCGATTTGCGCGTGATGGTGGATGAATGCATCAAGGCGCATCAGCCGCGCGCGGTCCAGAACCGAACTGAACTGCGGGCTGAGGTCTCGCCCGACGTGCCCGAGCAGATCTTAGGCGATCCGCTGCGGATCCGCCAGATTCTATCGAATCTGGTCAGCAATGCAGTGAAATTCACCAAGCAGGGTCGGTGGACGTGCATGTCGAAGGCAGGGTTGCGTCGCAGGGAGAGTTCCTGCTTCAATTCAGAGTGCAGGATAGTGGAACCGGGATACCCGCCGACAAATTAGCTTTAATTTTCGACAAGTTTACGCAGGCAGACGGAAGTGTTAGCCGTAAGTATGGTGGGACCGGATTGGGGCTCGCGATTACCCGGAAACTGGTGGAAATGCATGGCGGGGAAATCGACGTGCAGAGTGAGGTCGGACGAGGAACCACCTTCATCGTCAAGCTCAAATGCGACATCGCGATCGATGAAGCTGGCACAGCGGGAAATCCATCGAGCGGCTGCCGGCCGCTTCGGCGGATACGGCTATGAGCCTGGCTCGCATCCTGGTGGTGGAAGATAATCAGGTGAATCAGAAAGTGGTGACGGCGGTCTTCCGAAAGCGCGGTTTCTCGATCGAACTCGCCAACGATGGCACGGAGGCGCTTGGCGAAGCTTGAACAAAGCGTCGGCTTTCGATCTGGTTCTGATGGATGTGCAGATGCCGGTACTGGACGGCCTGGAAGCCACCCGGCTGATCCGCAAAGAGCCGCGCTGGAAGGGGCTGCCCATCATCGCAATGACCGCGCATGCCATGAACGGCGACAAGGAACGCTGCCTGGAAGCCGGCATGAACGGCTACATTTCAAAGCCGGTTCATCCGTCGCAGTTGCTGGAGACGGTGGACGGTTATGTGAACCGGTCTCTAGTGCATTAGGGCATGCAGCTAATTTCACTGCGCTGCCGCCGTTTTGTTCGCGCTCTGCCTCACCAGGCCCATACTTCCTCCAGATCCTCCCACCGGGTGGCGATGTTTCCGATGGCCAGCCGCAGCACGAACCGCCCGTTCAGCACTGTATGCGAGAGGAACGCCTTTCCCGATGCGTTGATGCTTCCAGCAGGGCGCGATTATCGTCATCGGAGCCGCGATAGCGGAAACAGACCAGCGAGAACGGCGTCGGCGCGGCGACTTCGAAATCGGGATGGGCACGAATCAGAGCCGCCAGCTTCTGCGCGTACTCGATGTGCGTGCGGATGATGGAGCGCGATGCCTTCACGGCCGTAGTGCCGCATGACGAACCACAGCTTCAGCGCCCGGAAGCGGCGGCCCAATTGAACGCCGTACTCCATGTAATTGACAGCGCGAGGATCTTCCGCTGTCTTCAAGTATTCCGGCACCAGCGAGAAGGCGCGGCGCAGGATCTCCGGCTTCCGGGTATAGAACGCGCTCAGATCCATGGGCGTCAAAAGCCATTTGTGCGGATTCACCACGATCGAATGCGCGCGCTCCGCCCCGTCCAGGATGTATTGGAGCTCAGGTAATATTGCCGCCGCGCCGCCATAGGCCGCGTCCACGTGCAGCCAGGCGCCGTAATCTTCGGCGACGTCGGCGATGGCGGACACCGGATCGATGCTGGAGGTGGAGGTGGTTCCCACGGTCGGCACAATGCAAAATGGCTTCTTGCCGGCCTTCCGGTCCGCTTCCATGGCCTCCCGCAACAAGTCCACGCGCATTCGAAAGGCTTCGTCGGAGGGAATGTGGCGGATGTTGTCCTGTCCGATGCCCAGGGTCATCCCGGCCTTTTCGACCGAGAAGTTCGCGTGCTCGGAGATATACATCACCAATCGGCCTGAATTGCCCTCGCCTGCGCGACTCCGGATCAGCCATTTCGCGAGCCGCCGCGATGGCGTGCATGGTGCCGATGGACGCGGTGTCGTAGATGATGCCGAAAAACTCCTGCGGGAGACCCAGCCATTGCCGCAGCCATCTCAGGGTCACCTGCTCGAGCTCGGTAACAGCAGGACCGCTCTTCCATACCATGCCGTTGCCGTTCAAAGCCGCGGTCAGCATCTCGCCGAGAATGCCCGGGTGGGAGCCGGAGTTGGCGAAGTAGGCGAAGAAGCGAGGGTGATTCCAATGCGTTATGGCCGGTACAATGGATCTGCTCGAAATCCTCCAGCATCAGATCCATGGATTCGCCTTGCTCAGGCGCCGCGGCGGGGAGACGATCAATCAGGGCCCCGGGTTGCGTGTCCGGCAGAACCGGATAATCGCGGATGTTCTCCAGATAGTCCGCCATCCAGTCGACCGTCTCGCGTCCGTAGCGTCGAAATTCTTCGGTAGTCACTTGTCTTAGGTTGCTCCCGTGCACTTCGTATTGTCCACTATTGGCCGAATCTTCATTGGCCGCATTCGCGCAGGATTTCCGGGAGCCAGCCCCGAAACCACTCGCTGAACTCCGCCAGCTTCCGGTCGCCGCGCTCTCCCAGCGGCACAGCCAGCGCTCCGGTTTTCAGCTTGCGTTGATTGAGCGCGGCCTTGATTCCGGCCGTCATGGGGAACAGCTCGATCCAGTCGACAAACTCGTCAAGACGCGCCGAGAGCCGGTGCGTGCGTGTACTGTCCCCGGCACAAATTGCCGCGTCCAGAGCCACCAGCAACTCTGGAACAGCCGCAGCGGTTCCGAAAATGGCTCCGTTGGCGCCCAGGCGCTTGGCCTCTACATAAATTCGTTCATAGCCGCAGAACAGGGTGAAGGGAGTTTGCGCGGCCTGATCGCTCAGCGCCCGGAAGTAGTCCAGGTTTCCGCTCGAGTCCTTAATTCCGGCGAACCGGCCGCCGGCCAGCAAATCCGTCGCTGTCGAGATGGCAATTTCGTTGGTGCAGGACGGAATGTTGTAGAGATATATTGGCAGGGCGTCTCCGAAGGCGGCGGCGAAGGCCAGGTAGAAGCTGCGAATCGCGTCCTGGTCCTGACGGAAGTAATAGGGCGGCATCAGTAGGATGCCCGCGACGCCGGCATTGGTCGCCTCCCGAGCTAATTCGATGGCGCCGTCGAGGGTTGAATGCGAGACGTTTACCAGCAGCGGCGAACGGCTGCGCTTGGCCGCGAAGTTGACCATGTGGCGGCGATCATCCATGGCGAAGTGCACGAATTCGCCCGTCGAGCCAAGCAATGTGATGGCTTGAACCCCGCTCTGGCACAGGAAGTCGATCATTTCGAGCGTAGCGCCGAGATCAATCGAATACTCTTGGGCGCGCCGGGGCGTGGGAGCCGCCACGACGATGCCTCCGAGCGGAGCCACGTCCTGTTGGGCTTTGCCTTTCATGAGTGCGCCCGGTGATGAAGCGATGGGCAGAAGTATGGCGGACGAGACATGGAGCGCAAGTGAATATTATCTCTTGCGCTTCGACCCGCGGGCGAGCGAGGGGCTTAAGACCTGGAGGAAGGCACGGCTCTTGACCGGAAGCCATAGCCGAGCAAGAGCAGGCCGCCAATACCAAGTAACGTGCTGCCACCCGGCTCAGGAGTCGCGACTACCAGAGCCACGGCGCTGCCCGGCAAATCAAATTCAGTGCAGATCCCGTTATGGTCTAAACACCGCGGCAGATTCAGTTGATAGTGCACGATCTCGGTATCCAAAGCTCCAGAAGCTAAGGGGCTGGTGATATCCGGAAATGAAAATGGGACGGGAATGCCCTCGCCCTGCGAAATGACCGGAATCTCCGCGTGACCGGCACTCACTGGAGGCACACCTGTCCAGGTGCTCAAGTCGGTGACAAAAGCACGCTTCCCGGCGGCGGCATCAAAGGTGATTGAGCCATCGATGTGGTCGGTGATATCGCCGAGATCGGCGGCCGGGACGCCGGGCGAGAACGTACCCTCGATATTCAGGATGATTAGCGGAACACTCTGCGTTCCCGGTGTATCGGAGATAATTTTCGCGCTGAAATTACTGAGCGACACGCCAAAGTCTGTTTGTCCTCCGGGAATAGCTACGCCAGGAATGTAAGTCACCGACCCTTTGATTTCGATAACCGTTGATCCTACCCCGTCGCTATAACGCAAAGTCTGATCGAAGCCGATGACTCCGTCCTTGGGGTTCAGATCCATGGGGCCCTGGTCGGAAATCGGTATAAAGGACGGCGGAGCATCGATGGTTATGAAGATGGGAGCGCTTTGGATCGCGGGGACAAATGCGGCCGCCACGATTAGAACGTTTACGAAAATCCATTGAGTGGAGTATTTCATACGCTTCACCCTCCGAGGCGAGAAACGCCATTACCTGAATGTTGTGGAAATATCCCGGTCTTAAGTCACGGTTGGAACTGTATCCGGAAATCAACGCGGTGTCAAGGATGGGTGGACGGAATGTGTCGTTAGCACGTTAGTTGTCCGGTGTAATTAGCACGCTAGTTGTCCGGTCCAGACCGGGACGGGAGAAGTTGGCAAGGTGGAACCGAGCCAGGTAAGCATACCCGCCCGAGAAACGGAGCGGATGATGAAACTACAAGAGGTGATTTTAAAAGCGATGGCCAAGAAACTGACTTGGATCGAGGCGGCCGAGATAGCGGGCATGAGCGTGCGGAATATGCAGCGCAAACGGCAGGTCTACCAGGACTACGGGTACAACGGGTTATTCGACCGGCGGCGTGGCAAGAACAGTTATCACCGCGTGCCCATGCAGACCGCCGAGAAAGTGCTGGCGTTGTACCAGGACAAGTATCCGGACTTCAACGTGCGGCACTTTCACGAAAAGTTGAAGGAGTCGGAAAACATCGAGCTGAGCTATAGCTGGGTGAAGCAGGCCCTGCCGGGCGCCGGTTTGGTAGCGCGCCGGCGCAAACGCGGCCCGCATCGCCGACGGCGACCGCGGCGGCCGATGCCCGGAATGCTGCTGCACATCGACGGCAGCAGACATCGCTGGTTCCAGGATGACCGCTATTACGATCTGATCGTAATCCTGGATGATGCTACCAGCGAGATCTACTATGCGCAGTTGGTGGAGGAAGAATCGACCCGCACGGTGATGCAGGGCGTGCGCGAGGTGATCGAGCGCCAGGGGCTGTTCTGCGCGCTGTACAGCGACCGGGGCAGCCATTTCTTCTATACGCCCAAAGCGGGTGAGCCGGTGGACAAGAGCCGACCCACACAACTGGGGACGGGCACTGAAGGAACTGGGTATTCACATGATCGCGGCCTATTCGCCCCAGGCGCGCGGGCGCAGCGAACGCAGTTTCGGAACTTGGCAAGGACGCTTGCCGCAAGAACTGGGGCTGGCTGCGGTGAAGACTTTAGAGGAGGCCAACCGGTTTCTGCGCGAACGCTACATCGCCGAGTTCAACCACAAGTTCACCATCCAGGCGACCGGGAAAGGTACAGCTTTTCGCCGCTCCGGTCGCGGCGATCTGGATTGGATCTTCTCGGTTCAGACCGAACGGGTGGTGAGCAAGGACAACACGGTGGCGATCAAGGATCGATGGTGGCAGATTGACAAGTGCCGCTGGCGCCACACCCTGGCGGGCCAGACCGTGACAATTCACGAGCATCTGGACGATTCGGTTTCGATTCGTTACGGTCCCCACGTGGTCGGGCGCTACGCAAAAGGCCGTGGAAAAGACGGTGCCGTGGAAGCCCTGGAAAACCAAAATCAGGTTTTCCACCGCTCCCACCGCCCCTTGGAAATCGCCCCCGGCGATTCCCACTTTCCCACCGCCTCGACTAACCCTCTTTCTCCCAAAGCAAAGGCGAAGAGGGTAGCATGAAACCAGACCGGACAACTAACGTGTCAATAAAACCGGACAACTACAAAAGCTAACGACAGGATGGGTGGACGGAAAGATTTCTAGTTGGCTAATTTCGAAGCCCGGTTCACGCTGCGGATCACCAGGCGGCGTGGGTCGAGCATATGCTGCGGCTTGAAATGCCGCGCCGACCATCGGCAGCCCGGTTCAAATTCGATACCCAGAAAATAGCCGATCTCGCGATAAACGCAATACCGCACCTTGCCAAGCAGTTCCCCTTTCGGATAGCTGATCCGCATGTCGGTTTGCAATGGAACGGGTTGGTCGAATTGGAGGCAGGCTCCGGTAAGAGAAATGTCTTCCAGGTTGGCCACGGTCCGCCGCAGACGCCCGGTCTTGTCCTTCCATTGGACATCGACCATGTCCGCGCACAGCATCCGGGGTTCAATCCGCCTGTCCAGCATATACTTTCTTATCGGCGACCGAAAGGCTAAGGATTATGAGGGGTGTTGCGATAAAACGCCCTACCACACCGTAAGGGCTCATTCACAAACGCGGTACTCCAGAGTACCAATTTGGCCGCAGGTTATACTAGACTCGCACCCATGGCACGGCAGGCAGTGGTAATACTTTTCACCGTGTTGGTATTCGGAATTCTAGTGCCCTGGTACAAAGGTTTTACGTTTTTAGACCCTCGCATACTCCTGGCATATGCCCTTTTAGCCCTCCTCTTCGTAGCTCCCGCGAGCGCGGAATCTGCGGCAGCCTACGCGTCCAAAGAGTCGGTTGTGATCCGATCCGCTTCCGAGGTCCTCACCCGGACCGGGCTGGTAGTGGCCTACGGCTGGGGCGTTTCGGTCCTCATCCTGATTACCGCGCTGGCGACGGTCAACCTGGCCAACTGGAGGGGGACGTGGATTGCTCCGTCCGCAGCGTTCCTGTCAGCGGTGCTGGTTTTCAGCCTGACGGCCTCATTCGCGGTGGCAATCCTCAGTGGCGTGCTGGCACGGCGCTTCTCGGCGGCCGGCATCAAAACGATTCTTCGCTTCGGCTTTCTGGGGCTGCTATTGACCCTGGCCTTGAGTAATCGCTTTCTACCGGAAAGATGGCAGATCATTCTGAGCGATTACAGCACCAGGCGAGCCTTGATCCGGGTGGCGTGGAATGGCGCGGCGATTTGCGCCGGGTTGGCGATAGTCTTACTGATTCCGCTGTTGAGCAAGGTTAACGCTCGCGATACGGTGTGAACTTGTATTTGCAAATTACGATCCACCATAAGCGATGACTACTGAAAGCCTCTTCATGCTGGTCCTTCTTGCGGTCTCCTTCGTGCTTACAGGTGCAGCGTGGCTGGTCACTATGTTGATCCACGTCAAGGTCAACAGGACAACAACCGTGCAGCAGGCATCCACCTGGAACCACTGGTCGCAAGTGGCCAAGACTTAGCCGATAGTATGTCCAGGTGGCCGTTTGTTGTTCTGGAGATCTCTGTTCCAAGCCCTGGGACTATGCTCATTCATCGCCATAGATGATAGCCATGGTAGTCGGGGCAATACGGTTAAAGACTCACCACTGAATTCATCGGGACGCTTGCGCCAGCCCCCATCGCATTCGCATGCCCTTTTGCTAATATACCTATGGTCAGAAATTCCCGACAAGGAGGAAGATGAGTAAGGAAGATAGCATTGAAGTTACTGGAACCGTAGTTGAAAAATTTCCGAGCGGACTGTTCAGCGTGCAACTTGACCAGGAGCGCACCGTACTTGCCCATCTGGCCGGCAAGCTGCGCCGCAATCGGATCCGCGTGCTGGCGGGAGATCGTGTCACCCTGGAACTCTCTCCCTACGATCTGACCAAAGGACGCATCACTTACCGGCACAAGTAGAGAATCCTCCAATCCTGGCCCATTAACAGGGCACACCATCGGATGCACAAGGTCTTGTTGATCTTCGGCACCCGGCCGGAGGCGATCAAGCTCTGTCCGGTAATTCGCAGCCTTAGCGAACCTCCCACACGCTTCGACGTTCGTGTTTGCGTAACCGCGCAGCACCGCGGGATGCTCGATCAAGTGCTCGAGGCCTTCGACGTTCGGCCTAATCACGATCTGGATGTCATGCTGCCAGGGCAAACACTGTTTCAATCCACTTCGCGGATTCTGGCGGCCCTGGAAGCCGTACTCGAAGCCGAGCGGCCATCCATCGTGATGGTGCAGGGCGACACAACCAGCACACTGTGCGGAGCGCTGGCCGGGTTTTATCTGAAGATTCCCGTGGCCCATGTCGAGGCAGGCCTGCGAACCGGCGACATGCGCGAGCCGTTCCCCGAAGAGATGAACCGCGTTCTCACTTCCCGTCTGGCGGACTTGCACTTCGCGGCTACTGAACAAGCCGCTGAGAACCTTCGGCGGGAGGGCGTGGCGGCGGATTCAATCCACGTCACAGGCAACACCGGCATCGACGCGGTTTTGTTTGTTCGCGAGGGGCTTGTGGCGGGCAGGCTGCACGGGCGCGAGTGGCCGGAGTTGGATCCGTCCAAGAAGTTGATCGTGGTGACGGCGCACCGGCGCGAGAGTTTTGGCGACGGCTTTGAGCGGATCTGCCGGGCGCTGCGAGAAATCGCGGATCGGCCCGACGTTCAAGTGGTCTATCCGGTGCATCCCAATCCAAATGTGCAGGATCCCGTGCAGCGTCTGCTGGCCGGCCATCCCAATGTGCGGCTCATCGAGCCTTTGAGCTACGTGCCATTTGTGGATCTAATGCGGCGGGCCTACCTGTTGGTCACAGATTCGGGCGGGATTCAGGAAGAAGGCCCCTCGCTGGGCAAGCCGATTGTGGTGTTGCGCGACAAGACTGAACGCCCGGAAGCCGTGTTGGCCGGCACGGTTAAGCTGGTCGGGACCGACCAGCGGCGCATCGTGAGCGAAGTCACTTCCCTGCTGGATGACCGGAATGCATACCAGGCGATGGCACGCGTTCACAATCCCTACGGGGATGGGCAGGCCAGTGGTCGGATCGCTAAGCTAATCCGTTCATTCCTCACAACAAAAACCTGAAAACGAAGGCTCAAAATCAGCCCATTCGACGCTCGAAATCTGCTTTTGCCGCCCAACCGCATTTGATAATGGAGACGTAGTTCATCTCAATACATGACCAATCCTGCGAATCGTTCAAAAGTCAGATCGATCGATCCCTTGGGCGATATCGGGAGTTTCTTGTCGCAAAAACTAATAGGTCAGCCCGCTGCGATCGCCGCGATTATTCCCTACATCCAGGTCTATCGGGCGACGCTGTCCCCGGAAGGCCGTCCGGCGGGCATTTTTCTGCTGCTGGGCCCGACTGGTACGGGGAAAACGAGGACCGTGGAGGCGCTAGCTGAAGTGCTGCACGGCCAGGCCAAGAAGATGCTGAAAGTGGATTGCGGCGAGTTCCAGATGGATCACGAAGTGGCCAAGCTGATCGGCGCGCCTCCTGGTTACCTGGGACATCGCGAGACGCAACCCTGGCTTACGCAGCAGAAGGTAAATGCCGCCAGCAGCGAGGCCTGCGATGTTTCGCTGGTGCTGTTCGATGAAGTCGAAAAGGCCGCCCCGTCTATGACGCGGCTGCTGCTTGGCATTCTGGATAAGGCGGCACTGCGGCTAGGCGATGGCACCACGGTCAATTTCGAGAAAACATTCATCTTTTTGACCAGTAATCTGGGCGCTCAACTCATGGCCAAGGAGCTAAATCCGGATTTCGGATTCGAGTCCCTTCGGCCCAAGGACGAGTCCGACCAAAAGCACAAACTGGAAAGCATCGGCATGCGAGCGGTGCGCAAGCAGTTTTCTCCGGAATTCGTCAACCGGATCGACGTAGTGGTAACTTATCAGCCGCTCGGGTCCGAGGCCCTGACGGCCATCCTGGACCTTGAGGTTCGCCAGTTGCAAAACCATTTAGACCGGCGTCTGGGGGAGCGCACCTTCCACCTGGAGTTGCCGCCCCGGGCTCGCAGGTTTCTGATCGAACGTGGCACCAGCAAGGAGTATGGCGCGCGAGAGCTTAAACGTACCATGCAGCGGCAGCTGGTTCAGCCGCTGGCTTGCATGCTCACCGCTGGAGAGATCGCCCCCGGGACCCGTGTCCGAGCCGACGTAAATGCGCGCAAGGACAAGCTGGTATTGCGCGATGTGGACGCCGAAGAGCGCTTGCCGGCCTGAGCTGCCCAGTTACTGTTTCCACTCCACGGCCTCCGCCACGCTGGTTGCGTCCTTCAGAAACACCTCGAGACGGAAACGAACATCGTTTGAATAATGGCGGTAGAGCAGTTCGCTGCTCCCCTGCAGGCGATCCCCATCCAGCTCGATTGGTTTCTTGTAGTTTCCATCTTCGATGGTGAGGATTCCCTTCAGAGCCTTTCGAATGGCGGGCGACTGGCGATTCCATTTCACTTCCAGGTCGTTGCCCGAGGGCGTGACCGAGAGTGAGAGATTGTAAGGGTCCAAGCCACCCAGCACCTGCGGCCCCACTCGCATCGCGGCCTGGAACCCGGCCAGGACACCCACCAACAGGAACACCAGGGACACGGGAAGCCAAATCCGGCTGCCGCGCGATTGCGGCGGTTCTTCTGGAATAACAGGCGGTGCGGGCTCGGGCTCTCGGGCGAACACCGGCTGGAAGACTTCCGGCGGTTTTTGCGTTGGGGCTGGCACCGGTGGCGCGGGATCCGGCTCGATGTTCTGCGCAGGCAGTGGCTCGGCTCGCTGTGCGGCCTGGGCTGCCCTCCGGATTCGGGAAGGAACGCTGACACCGCGAGCCGCGCGTTCGGGTGGCGGAGTTGAATCGTCCGGCGCGAGGTCTCCACGCCGGAACGGAAACTCCAGCAGTGGAGCGCCGTCCTGAAACTTGCCGTCCTCTTTGAAATAAAAGCCCGCCGAGCTAGGCTTGGTCCCAAATGGGCGAATCAGCAGGATTACGGTCTCCGGATCGGGCAAGTATTTCGAGACCAGATCCAAGTCCTCCTGAGAAAGCCCTACGCCGTCGCGAGTGTGACTGCGAAAGTAACCGATCGGCCGGGCTAGGCCGGATGAATTGTTCCGTAGCTTAGCAAGCTCAGTCTCGAACGCCTTCGTATCCTGGTCGGAGAGCAGATAGGAGGGACCACGGCGATATTCGATGGGGATTTCCTCGTAGTCCTCCACTCGAACGACTCTGCCGGCGGAGCCCACTGTTCCGATTAGTATTCCCCCTACCTCAGCGCCGCGGCGGGGAAGGGAGCCGAACCCGCGGATGACATCCTGCTGAAGGCGATCGACGAGGTCCAGGCTCACCTCAATGGAAATCCATTTTCCGGGTACTTCCCAAACGTAAAATCCGGGGATGGGCACGCTTGTTTTCGATCTCGCTCCGCGTTTTTATCGTAGTCTTGACAGTAAGCGGAACTCAAGTGAGCGGAACGCTCTACATCATCGCAACACCTATCGGGAACCTGGAGGATATCACCATTCGGGCTGTCCGGATATTGGGCGAGGTGGATATCATTGCCTGCGAAGACACCCGTGAGACGCGTAAATTGCTGGATCGTTACAACATCGCCAAGCCGCTGGTGAGCTATCACGAACACAACGAGCAGGCGCGATCGGTTGATCTATTGCGCGAACTCGAAGCCGGGAAAAGCATTGCGCTGGTTTCGGATGCAGGCACTCCCCTGATTGCTGATCCGGGCTACCGGCTGGTGGAACAGGCCCGCAGTCAGGGCATCCCGATATCGCCTGTTCCCGGACCCGCGGCGCTGCTGGCGGCTCTAAGCGCCTCGGGATTGCCCACGGATTCGTTCTCTTTTCACGGCTTTTTGCCCCCCAAAAGGGGTCAAAGACGCAAGTTTTTGGAGAATTTACGGACCTCGCAAGCCACTTTGGTCTTCTATGAGGCGCCGCATCGCATTGTGGACGCTCTGGAGGATGTAGCGGAGATCCTGGGCCCGCGCCCGGTTGTTCTGGCCCGCGAATTGACCAAAATTCACGAGGAATTCCTGCGCGGCACGGTGTCGGAAGTGGGGGAAACACTCCGAAAACGCCCTTCCGTGAAAGGCGAGATCACCCTCATGATCGGCAAGGGCGAAGCGGCTCAAGTGGATGAAACTCCGCTGGCCGAAGCGGTGGACCGGCTGGTGCAATCCGGCGTGCCTCGTATGGAAGCGCTCAAAATTGTCGCGCGACAGCGGGGAGTGTCCAAACGCGAGGTGTATAAGCAGTTCAACGAGCGGTAGCGAGGCTAGGGCGCCGGGCGGGCGCGGGACAGCAATCCGCTCGGCAGACATCCTGACTGGGACCGTACTGTCCGATAGCTCGGGGCTCGGCCTCGACGGTCTTTTCGAGGATCAACTCCCGTATCATGAGCAGAAACTTGGGGTGAACGCCGACGGTGGCTGCTCGAACCATTTCGAGCCCGCGCTCGGCAGCGATTGCGCGGGCTTCGGTATCGAGATCATAGAGCACTTCCATATGATCAGAGATAAATCCGATGGGGACGATCACGACGGGAGGACCCGGCTCCAGGCCGCGCAGGACATCGCCGATATCGGGCTCGAGCCACGGCTGTCCAGGCGGACCACTGCGGCTTTGATAGACCAACTGCCAGAGCCATTCCCAGATTTTCCGCGACCAGACGACAGGATTCGTTGAGCTGCTTTTGATAGTCGCTGGTCTGGGCCATTGCGAGAGGAACGCTGTGGGCCGTAAAGATGATGCGCGCCTTAGAGCTGCCGTCCGCCGGGAGCACGTCCAACGCCTCGCGCACTCGATCCGTCTCGGCTTCGATGAATAGAGGATGGTTGTAGAACGACCGCAGCTTTTCCATCTCGGGCGCTCCTTCACCGGCCTCAGCGCGGGCCCGCTCGATATCTTCCAGATACTGCCGGCAGCCGGAGTAAGAACTGAAGACCGAGGTAACGAAAGCGAGGGCGTTTTTAATGCCATCGGTCCGCATCTGGCGCAGCGTCTCGGCCAGGTAGGGATGCCAGTTCCGATTGCCCCAATAGATCGGCAGCCGGCGCCCCTCGCTCATGAGTAGCGCATTCCAATCCCGCGATCAATGCGCGGTTCTGATCGTTGATCGGGCTCTTGCCGCCGAAATGGTAATAGTGCTCGGCCACTTCGAGCATGCGCTCACGGGGAACATTCCGGCCGCGCAGAACGTTCTCGAGAAACGGGATCACGTCGTCCGGCTTTTCCGGTCCTCCGAACGAGAGTATCAGTATTGCGTCGTAATTATGCCCGCCAGCCATTCGCCTACCATTGTAGGCAACGCAATCGAGCTACTGCGCCAGGTTTACTGGAACGGGCGCGCTGCAGATGACCAGGTCGATGGTGAGGCCGCCGCAGACGGAAACGGGGGCGGTAGCACCTGTCAGGCCGTCCGGCACGATCAGATCCACCTGCTGAACGCCGGCGAGACCCGGAGCGGCGCCTCCATAATAGGGCTGATTGATGACTTGATCGCCGATCCGTGCCGTGATGACACCTGTTCCCGACAGCCCTGTTGCAAAAATCTGGATTACTGTTCCAGGCTGCGCGCCCTGATTGGGAGCATTCACGCTGTTGTCCTGATTCAGTACGCCGTTCTTGAAGATGCCGGGCGCGAACGGAGCTAGCATCACGGTCTGAGCCGCGCTCGAAACCCCGTTGACAACGACAACCATCTGCGTGGACGTCTTCGATTGCAGGGCAGCCGGGACCAGCACGTTGATTTGGGTGTCGTTGCTGAAAAGAATCTGAGCCGGCAGACCATCGAACGTTACAACCGGGGTCCCGCCTGAGAAGTTGCTACCCATGAGGGTGGCGATGGAGCCGGGGGCGACGGAACCGGGGGCAAAGGTAGCAGCGTTGACAATCCTCGCTACGTTGGGCGCTGGAACCTGAGGAGGCGGGGCGGCGGTGATCACCAAGGTAATCGGCACGTCCCGCGAGCCAGCCAAGGGCCCGGCATTGATGGTGAGAATCGCCTGGTAAGTGCCCGGCGTCAGGCTGCCGGGAAGCGCATCCACCCGAATCGTGCTGTTGTTGGCGCCGCTAGCCGGTGACACCCGGAGCCAGGCCGAACCGCTGAGATATTTCACGGCTGCGTTCCATTGCATCACGCCTCCGGCAGAATTTTGGACCTGAATATAACTGACCTGGAAATTCGAGCCGGCCTGCGCACTGTATTGCAGGGAGCTTTCCAATACAAGCAAATTCGGCAGGTATTTCGCGCCGCAATCGCCTACCAGGCTGCAATCCGGAGGGACGGTCGCAGCCACGAACCTCGGAATGGGAGCTTGGGTAGTTGCGGTCATCACGGTGGACAATGGCGCGAAAGTGAGAGTCGCGGCCGTCAGGGTTGGTGCACTGTCCGGGGATGGGGCTAACCCGAGGAAGGTGGGGAACTGCGCGCTTTCCTGAATCGAGGGATTGGCATCGACGACTTCATAGACTACCGACCCCGAACCGTTGGCGAGCGGGACCGCGCTCATCGAATCAAAACTAACCGCCACTGAGCCGGGTGCGCCCGGCGTATACACGACTATGCCGCCTGCGCCGCTCGCGTCCGCGGACTGCACACGCGCCAAAAGTAAAGATCCGTTGCCCCCCGGCGCGTATCGGCCACCGGACGCGGGCACTCCAAAATCGCCGCCAGCGGTGGCTTGAATCGCGTCCGACCCTGCCACCACATCCGGAACGAAAAGCTGCGCTCCGGCCGGGAAACCGGAATAGCTGACCATGATGCGGACTCCGGAGTCTGCATTGAGGCCTTGCCAGGCGCTTTTGGGTGTAAATGAATCAGCAAATCCTTCCGTAAAGCGCGTGGAGCTGAAGACGGCACCGGCGGCCAGGAGATTTGTGAGGCTGTTCGGATTGTCAGGCAGCGGTGAGCCGTTGGGCCCGCAGATGATCTTGGAGGAAAAGCTTCCGTACAAGCCCGGCTGCGGCTTTGCCACGGCGAGTTGAGTGTCCGTCAGAGAGATCAGGCTGGAGGAGTTAAATCCGATAAACGCTTGAATGGAATTGTTGGCCAGCGGAGTGAGCTGATTGGCATCGGCTCGGATGTTCGCGAGCCGGAGCGTTGCGGTCCCGGTGGGCGATAAAGTGAAACTCACGCCGTTAAAAACCAGCGAACTTGGTCCTGTTAGGGTTCCGGGAACGTTTACCGGCTGCGGCCGGAGCCATTATCGATGGTGAAGGCCACATCGGTAACGGCGGTGCCGGCGACCCGGTTGGTAATGTTAACGCTTAAGAATATCGACAGATTCCCGGTGATCTGCGCGGCCGGCATTCCACCGCTGCAATTAAGAACGATATCGCCGACTCTTTCAGCGATGCCTTCCCCATGAACGATGGGGGGAACTGACGTCGAGTTACAAGTCAAGATCGTTTGGGCATCGACAAAACCAAAGGCGCCGCTGATCAAAAAGAGGGAAAAACAGCAGTAATACAGGCGAGACATAAAAACTCTGTAAGGAGTGTAGCAGATTAACAGGGTCAGATAGTGTTGCCTTCCCTACACTATGAGCCTTGTTTCGGGACAGGCCTGATACAATAGAAGCAAATACCGGTGGATCCGGCTCCTCCCCATGCTTGCTGTTACATCCATTGCGGAAGAGATCTTAGACCTCAAGCGCGCCCGCCAAGCCGTCATTCTGGCGCATCATTACCAGGACGCTGAGATTCAAGACCTGGCGGATGCCGTCGGCGACAGCCTGGAACTGGCGCGCAGGGCACAGGACTTCTCGGGAGAGGTGATCGCGTTCTGCGGCGTCTGGTTCATGGCCGAAACGGCCAAGGTGCTCAATCCGACGCGCATTGTCGTAGTTCCCGATGCTGAAGCCAGCTGTAGCCTGGTGGAAAGCTGCCCGGTAGAGCAAGTACGGGCGTACCGGCGGCTGCATCCCGATCATGTGATCGTGAGTTACATCAACACGTCGGTTGAGGTGAAAGCCGAGAGCGATATATTGTGCACCTCGCGCAATGCGGTGAAGATCGTCAATTCGATCCCGCCGGAAAAGACTGTGCTGTTCCTGCCCGATATCAACCTGGGCAATTATGTAAAGCGCGAGACGGGCCGCGAGAACATGAGGATCTGGCAAGGCGCCTGCATCGTACATGCTACTTTTGCCGCCCGCAAATTGGCGAGCGCACGAGTAGAGCATCCGACCGCGCTGGTGGCGGCACATCCGGAATGCCCGCAGGATGTACTCGCTATGGCGGACTTCATCGGCTCCACGACGGCTATCATCGAATGGTGCGCATCTTCGGACGCCGATGAATTCATAGTGATGACGGAGAGCGGCGTTTTGCGGTCGTTACAGAAGCTAGCCCCGCGCAAGCGCTTCTATTTCATCCCGAACGAGAACTGTAACTGCAGCGAATGTCCTTATATGAGGCGCAACACGCTGGAAAAACTGCGTCAGTGTCTTTTGGATCTTCAACCGCGCGTGGAGTTATCTGAGGAGACCATGGAACGGGCCGCGATCCCTATTAAGCGGATGCTGGCGGTAAAGTAGGACCTGTGGATAGCGCACTCCTCGACACCTTCGGCCGCGTTCACGACAATCTCCGGATCAGCGTCACCGATCGATGCAACATCCGGTGCTTCTACTGCATGCCGGAAGAGAATGTGCAGTATGTGGCTCGCCAGGAGATCCTATCGTTTGAGGAGATCGAGCATTTCACGCGAGTGGCGGCCTCTTTGGGCGTTACGAAGCTGCGCGTAACCGGCGGCGAGCCACTGGTCCGCAAAGATCTGCCGGTACTGATTCGCAAATTATCGGCGATACCGGGCATCCGCGATCTGGCGTTGACGACCAATGGAGTCTTGCTGGCGCAGCATGCCGCGGCTCTGTACGATGCCGGACTGCGGCGTCTCAACGTGCATTTGGATACGCTGGACCGCGAGCGGTTTCTACGCATCACCCGGCGCGATGATCTGGATAGAGTGCTGGAAGGCATCGAAGTGGCGCAGAGGCTCGGATTTGGTCTTAAGATCAACGCCGTTGCGGTGAAGAATCTGGTGGAGCCGGATATGATTCCCCTGGCCCTTTTTGGCCGCGAGCGCGGCATCGAGATTCGCTTCATCGAGTTCATGCCGCTGGATTCGCAAGGGCTGTGGAAGCGCGGCAACGTTCTGAGCGCCGATGAAATCATCGCGACTTTATCGCGGGAGATCTCGCCCCTGGTCGAGATCCCCGATCGCGATCCGCGCGCGCCGGCCACAGAATACCGCTATGCGGACGGTGTTGGCAGCGTTGGTTTTATCGCCTCTGTAACGCGCCCGTTCTGTCTGAATTGCAATCGTCTTCGCCTTACCAGCGACGGTAAGCTCCGGTACTGTCTATTCGCCATCGAGGAAACCGACATAAAAGGTTTGCTACGCGACGGCGCCCCGGACGAGGCGATTGCCGCTACAATCCGCGAGACCGTGCATAAGAAGTGGCTGGGGCATGAGATCAATAGCGCGAAGTTCGTTGCACCGCCCCGGCCGATGTACGCCATCGGCGGGTGATTCCTCCGTCGTTCTTGTGAAACCCCGCAGCTCTGAACCGTATCTGATGTGTAGGTGCGCCCGACCGAAATTATGTCCGCCTGGGGAAAAGTCCTGGGGGGTAAGACACCGCTGCTTTCGATCGAAATCACGCGCGAGTGTCCGCTCAAGTGTCCGGGCTGTTACGCCTACGGGGACGAGCATCTCGGCGGGCTAGTGAATCTGCGCGAGCTGTCGGACTTGCGCGGCGATCCCCTGGTAAATGGCGTCTTGAAACTGGTTGACCAGCATGATCCGATACAAGTCACGTTGGTCGGCGGCGAGCCGCTCATGCGCGCGCGGGAACTGAGCAAGCTGCTTCCCATTCTGAGCGCCCGTGGCGTGTACACCATGGTGGTCTCGAGCGGCGTGATCCCGATACCGATTGAGTGGACCACGTTACCGCGTGTCACGATAGCGATCTCGGTGGATGGATTGCCCGAGCACCACGATGAGCGCCGCAAGCCCGCTACCTATGAGCGGATTCTCCGGAACATCGCCGGGCGGCGTGTGTACATTCACTGGACGGTGGTTCGTTCGCACGTCCGAAATCTCGACTACCTGCGCCAGTATCTGAGTTTCTGGAGCGGCACGCCGGAGGTTCATCGAATTTGGATGAGTGTCTACACGCCGCAGAAGGGGGAACAAAGTCCGGAAATGCTTACCCAGGCGGATCGAACCCGTTTGGCGGAAGCAATCCCTGCGCTCGCCCGCGAATATCCGAAATTTCTGACCACATCCGGAATTGCGCAAGCGCTTCTTCACCCGCCCCAGAGCCCGGCCGAATGCGCGTTTGCGCGCGTATCGGCTAACTACACGGCCGACCTTCAGACGCGCGTGCGGCCCTGCGTATTTGGCGGGAATCCGGACTGCTCTCAATGCGGCTGCGCCATCAGCTCAGCGCTGCACTGGATCACGAATCAGAAGCTCGGTCCCATTCCGGCGCGCGGTCTTTTCACGGGCTCGCTAGCGGTGGGTTCCGCGGTGAACCGGCTGCGGAGGGCTGGCTAGTCTTCCTCAGCCGACAGTTTCGTCAACACCGACAAATCCTCGAGCGTAGTGGTGTCGCCCTTTACTTCGCTGCCGCTGGCTATTTCGCGCAGTAGCCGGCGCATGATTTTGCCGCTGCGGGTTTTGGGAAGCGAGTCGGTGAAACGGATATCGTCCGGCTTGGCGATGGGACCGATCTCCTTCGCCACCCACTGACGCAACTGGTTCTTCAGCTCCTCACTGGGATGCTGCCCGCGCTTTAAGCGTCACGAATGCCGATACGGCCTGTCCCTTGATATCGTCGGGCCGCCCGACCACAGCGGCTTCGGCCACCATCGGGTTGGCCACCAGCGCCGATTCGATTTCCATGGTGCTGAGCCGGTGGCCGGCCACATTCAAAACGTCATCCACGCGGCCCATCAACCAGAAATAGCCGTCCTGATCGATGCGCGCGCCGTCGCCGGCGAAATACATCCCCGGAATCTGCGACCAATATTGCTGCTTATATCGTTTCCGGGATCGCCATAGATGGTGCGCAGCATGGATGGCCAGGGCTGCTTGATGACCAGGAATCCGCCCGAACCGGCCGGAACCGATTGGCCTTCGCGAGTGACAACGTCGGCGATGATTCCGGGCAGCGGCTTCGTCGCCGAACCTGGCTTGGTCGCGATGGCGCCGGGCAGCGGCGTAATCATGATCGCGCCGGTCTCGGTCTGCCACCAGGTGTCGACGATCGGGCAGCGGCCGCGGCCGATCACTTCGCGATACCACATCCAGGCTTCCGGATTGATCGGCTCGCCCACGCTGCCGAGCAGCCGCAGGCTCTTCATTTCGTGTTTGCGCGGCCATTGTTCGCCCAGCCGCATGAAGGCGCGGATGGCAGTGGGCGCGGTGTAGAAAATGTTGACCTGATACTTCTCGATGATTCGCCAGAAGCGATCCGGCTCCGGGAAGGTCGGGCGCGCCTTCGTACATGAGCGTGGTGGCGCCGTTCTGCAGCGGCCCATAGACGACGTAGCTGTGGCCGGTGACCCAGCCGATGTCGGCGGTGCACCAGAAGGTGTCCTCTTCACGCAGATCGAAGACCCATTTGCTGGTGATGTAGGTGCCGACCGAGTAGCCGCCGGTGGTGTGCAGGATGCCTTTGGGCTTGCCGGTGGTGCCGGAAGTGTAGAGCAGGTACAGAGGATGCTCGGAGTCGAGCGGCTCGGCGGGACAATCGGCGGATGCGGTTTCCATCAATTCGTGCCACCAATGATCGCGGCCGGGCTCCATCTTGACCTCGCTACCGGTGCGCCGATAGACCAGAACGTTCTTCACGGTGGGACATTGCGGGAGCGCCTGATCGACGGCTTCCTTGAGCTTCACCTCCGCGCCGCGGCGATAGCCGGCATCCTGCGTGATCACGGCCGAGGCCTCCGCAGTCGTTAATGCGATCGATCAGCGCCTGCGATGAGAATCCGCCGAACACGACGGTATGTGGCGCGCCGATTCGGGCGCAGGCCAGCATGCGCGATGGGCAGTTCGGGAACCATGCCCATGTAGATGGCGACGCGGTCGCCTTTCTTGACGCCCAGCGATTTCAGCACGTTCGCGCATTTGGAGACTTCGTGGAGCAATTGCTGATAAGTGAGCGTTCGGGAATCGCCCGGCTCGCCTTCCCAAAGGATGGCCGCTTTGTTCTTGCGCCAGGTGGCCACGTGACGATCCAGGCAGTTGTAGGACAGATTCAGCTCGCCGCCGACAAACCACTGGGCGAAAGGCAGGTTCCATTCCAGCACTCGATCCCAGGGTTTGAACCAGTGCAATTCGCTCGCGATTTTCGCCCAGAATTCGGCTGGATGCTCAGCGGCTTCCCGGTAGAGGCGCTCATATTCGGCCTTGGATTTGATGTGGGCTTTGGATTGGAAATCTTCGGATGGTTCGAATACGCGCTGCTCATTGAGTACGCTATCGATATCGGCGTGCGAGGACATACTTCACTAGGATAGTCTTTCCATTGGGATGCTACACTGAAGCGAAAGCGCTCCTTCCTCGGAATTCCCCGGTCGTCTAATGGTAGGACAGCGGCCTTTGGAGCCGTGAATCGTGGTTCGAATCCATGCCGGGGAGCCACTGCTTTTGTTTCAGCATTTACAAAGGATCTTTCGCGACGCTGTATCGATTTTGCAGCCTCATGCGCGTAAGTCTTTGTAGAAATGGTATATAGCCCACAGGGCATGGATTTGAAAATCGAATCCAGACAGAATAGGCGGGTCTGAAGCCGTCAGCACGTGTGCGGGGAACGTGCACCCATCGTTTCCAGCTATTTCAGATAAGCTCTCAGGGCGTGAATCAGATCGTCGGCCGCCTGGGTCTGCTCATCGGTCGGCGTGGTCTTCGGATCAAGAACATGAAAGCGGATGTGTCCCTCGATCACCTCGGCCATGAGAGCGTCCATCGCGCCTCGGCAAGCGGAAATGTTATGCAACACCTCGGAGCATTCGGCCTCCTGGTCGAGCGCCCTTTCGATAGCCTCAACCTGGCCTCTGATTCGTCGTACGCGATTGAGCAGTTTCTTTTTCTCTTCGGTCGTGTGAGCCATAAAAAACCTCGAATCGGGTCTTGACAAGCATACCCCGGCGGGTATACCCTGATCAAGGGTCGCGATTCGCTACCCAACAATTTCAGAAGAAAGGAGGCCCATTCATGTCTGATGGCAGTAATAGTCTGCAGCGGTGCGAGGAAGTATCCGGTACCGAATCAGCGGAGCCTCCTTCTTCATACGGCCTTCCCCGGCCGTAGTTCCTGAGCACGTCACGCTCAGGAATAGTGAGCTCCCTGATCCTCATTCGGACTTGCCGAAGGCTAGTCTGAATACGCTTTGCGCCGCTGATTATTGACTGTGATCGGCTTGCGATCCGAATGGCCGAGGTCGCGACACGGGCTTAGCTGCCTTGTCGCTCCTCGTTCAGGAGGATACGTGTGCCTGCTGTCCTCGGCGATGGGACATTCCCATGAACCGCTCTGCAATCCATTCGTCCGCGATTCCCGCAACACCCGCGCGCGGCGTAGTCGTTCGCAATCCTTGGGCGCGCAATCTGCTTTCGTTCCTCATGGTCTTCGGTCCGGGCCTGATCGTGATGGAGGCCGACAACGATGCCGGAGCGGTATCGACTTACATTCAGGCCGGAGCGCAGTACGGCACTCATCTCCTCTGGCTGCTCGTCCTGCTCTTGCCCATCACCTACTTCATTCAGGAAATGGTCGTGCGGCTGGGCATCGCCACCGGGCAGGGGCACGCCGCCATGATCTACACGCGATTTGGAAAATGGTGGGGGCTGTTCTCGCTGGTCGATCTGCAACTGCTTAACTTCCTGACGCTGGTGACCGAGTTCGCCGCGATTGCTCTCGCCCTGGAACACCTGAACATCTCGCCGTCGATTGGCGTTCCCGTGGCGGCTTGCGCCCTTACGCTGCTGGTGCTCACGGGAAGCTATCGCCGCTGGGAACGAATTGTCGTGTTTCTTTGTCTCCTCGATCTCGCGTGGTTCGCGCTCGCTTTCTACGCGCGTCCTGCAACCGGCGAGATTCTGAGGAACACTTTCGTTCCCTCGATTCCGGCTGGAGGATTGACCGCAAGTCTCGTTTTTCTGGTCGTCGGAATTGTCGGGACTACCATCGCACCGTGGCAGTTGTTCTTTCAGCAAAGCTGCATCGCTGATAAGCGCCTGCGTTTCGCGGACCTGAAGTGGGCGCGGCTGGATACGCTGATTGGCGCCACGTTCACCATCATCGTCGCTGGTTGCATGATGATGACCGGCAATGCCGCGCTGCGCCACGGGTTCTCATTCACCGATCCGGCGCAGATGGCCGCAGACCTCGGCAAAGTCTTCGGGCCTTGGTTTCGGACGGGCATACTCTTGCTGATGATCAATGCAGCCGTGCTCGGCACTACCGCAATTTCACTGTCGAGCGCCTGGGCTTACGGCGAGGTGAAAGGCTGGCCGCACAGCCTGCAGAAGTCGATCAAAGACGCTCCCGGCTTCTACGGCGTTTATGTCCTGTGTGTGGGCGCGGCGGCCGGTCTGGTCCTGATCCCGAGGGCTCCGTTGCAGCTCATCATCTTGAGCGTCCAGGTGCTGGCGGGCATCATGCTGCCCTCCGCGATCATCTTTCTGCAGTTGTTATTGAACGACAAGGAAATGCTGGGCGAGCGGTTCGCCAACAAGCCCTGGAACAACGTCGTGAACTGGACCATCATCATCGTCCTGTTTGCGCTGTCCCTCGTGCTGGCTATTCAGGTAGTGGCTCCGAAGTTATTCCCGGCCGGTTGACGGCCGGTATGTGAAAGGTTTCAGGAAAGGACTTGATCATGGTTCTCGAAAACACGATGGAAGAACGCGACTTTCTGGTCATTCACCCGCTCGATGACGTTCAGGAACAGAAGGTCGAGACAAAGCATCTCGGCCCCATGCAGATGACGCCGGCAGTACGGATATCGCTGCTGGCTCTGCGCGGGTACCTGGTGCTCATGATGTTGCTGGTGCTGTACCACGTGCTGGACCTCGCAGGAATGTTCAGCACGACATAAGGCAAGGCGGCGGCCCGACGAAGCGCGAGGCTGGGATCGCGGAAAGGAGAAAGACCGTGAACTGGATGGATTTTGGAATTCGGATGTTTGCCGCGCTTTTCCTGGGCGGAGTGATCGGGCTGGAGCGCCAGTGGCGCCAGCGCATGACGGGGCTAAGGACGAATGGGCTGGTCGCCGTCGGCTCCGCAATGTTCATCATGATGGGCGGCCTTATCTCCGGAGACGGCCGCCAAGGCAGAGTCGCCGCATATGTCGTTTCGGGCATTGGCTTTCTCGGCGGCGGCTGGCGGACCTGGCCTAGGGAATGTAATGAGGTTTGCTTTGACGGCCCGGTGTTTCGCACAGGAGATCCTCCAATGGGACACAACATTTTAATCAACCACAAGGAACGAGAGCATGACGCTGTGCTCCAGCTGGCACGCGATATCGTCGAGGCAGGCGAACGGCGAGGCCGCCCGCTTTCTCCTGGAGAGGATGCGATGGTCACCGAGTTCGTGAAGCAGGCTCAGGCGCTCGAACACGAGATCAGTCTTTTGCGAAGGGATCAGCGGCGAGCGATTCCTTCGAAGCACCGTGAAACGGAGGATGCATAAGGAGTGCCGACAATCCGATATCCGTACAAAGGTCCGTGCCCGGCCGCCTGCGCACTTCACCTCGCCTGTTTCGCTCTCATTGTGATGGCGATCAGTGTGAATGCGTCCGCGCAAGAGCAATCTCAGCCACCGCAGACTCCGTCGCAAGAGGAGAGCAAACCCCCGGATGCATCGGTCGAACTGGAGCGCTGGAATCTGTACTATCAGGCAACGTCGATCGGCGACGTATCACGGGACGTTTCATGCGCCTTACACAGGCCCGCTCAGCCTTGCAGGATTATCCCGAGCGCGATGTCTCGCTCACAACCACTCTGTTCTTCGGCCTGCGGCTCGAACAAAACACGCATATTTGTGTTCAATCCGGAGATCGCCGGCGGAAAGGGATTCAGCGGTGTCGACGGCATCGCCAATCCGCCCAACGGCGAGATTCCGCGCGTAGCCAGCGCCGACGCCCAAGCCTTACATCGCGCGGCTGTACATCCAGCACGATTTCGGATTCGGCTCAGGAAAGGAGCACGTCGAGAGCGACGAGAATCAGCTCGGCGGCGACCGTCCGCTGACGCGTTATTCGATCTATGCCGGCCGCTTCACCGTCACCGATTTTTTCGACAACAACGCTTACACGCACGATCCGCGCACGCAGTTCATGGCCTGGGGCGTGATGTACAACGGCGCCTGGGATTATCCGGCCGATACGCGCGGCTACACCTGGGGAATCGTGCAGGAGTTCCACACGCCGAATTGGGCGTTCCGCTACGGCATCGCGGCCGAACCGAAGGTCGCCAATGGTCCGCAGTTCGACCGGCGGCTGTTCCGCGACCACGGCCAGACCGCCGAGGAATCGAGCGGCGCTACTCCATTCGGAAGCATGCCGGCGCGGTGCGTCTTCTCGGATATGCGAATCGCGCCGACGCGGGAACTTACGCGGAAGCGCATGCGCCTCGCCGCGGCCAACAGGCCACGCCGGACGTGGTCGCGACGCGACGCCCCGGCACGCTGAAATACGGGACCGGCGTGAACCTGGACCAGGAGATCACGCCCGACATCGGCGTGTTCTCACGTCTCGGCTGGAACGACGGCAAGACGGAAAGCTTCGCGTTTACCGCGATCGACCGTCTGGCGAGCGGCGGCGTCTCCGTCAAAGGCACGCGCTGGCAGAGGAAAGACGACACCGTGGCGACGTCGCTCACGGCAGGCGGAATCTCCGGCGTGCACGCGTCATATCTTGCCCGCGGGGGCCTCGATTTTCTGATCGGCGACGGCCGGCTCAATTACGCGCCCGGAATACGTTTGGGAGAGCTACTACAGCGCGCGGTTGTTTCCCGGATTCTTCGCCAGCTTCGATGTGCAGCGCGACACGAACCCGGCCTACAATCACGATCGCGGGCCGGTCTGGATCTACAGCATCCGTCTGCACATGGAGTTCGGGCTGAAGCCTCGACAAGCAAAATGATGCCCGTTGAACTCTGGAACAAGAAGCCTAAATGCATGGCTCCGCGCCAATAATTCCGCCGCCGTCGAGGGATGGGAAGAAAAAAAGCTTGTCGAGTTTTCGCTGCGTCGGTACGAACTGCGGTCGTGCCTGAAGAGCTTCGCCAATTTCTGAAAGAGCCCTTTCCGGCGACGAGTAGAGCGGAAACTATTTTGTACCGATTTTGTGCCGAAAGCTTGCTTTTGATGCTTTTGACGACTTCAGTGACTTTGTAGAATCGATAAGTTGTGAGACTTCAAAATCTTGTCAAGTTCGTGGTTCGAATCCATGCCGGGGAGCCAAAGATCTGCGCGCTGATTCCATTGCGCGTCTAAGGCTCCAAGATGGCCAACTCGTTTGTTCTCAGGTTCGAATCCAGCTTGGCCCCCGCTCAAGGGCGAAGGCCCAACCTCAACTCCGGATCGGGCGTCAAGGGGACGAGAACGTCTCCGAGTTGGCGCCGAGATCGAAGCGGCAGGCGCCACGTGCTGCACAACAATTTAGTTTTAGTGTGGATGGCGCACGAGTCGGGTCTCCCCGGGGTTGTTGATCTCCTCGATGTGTCGAACCACGGATCAGGCAGGGGCACTTGTTTGGTGCGCTCTCATTGCTTGCGCCCGTGGCAAACGGTAAACCGTGAGGAGCGCGGCGTTCCGGCACTGAGCAATCATTCGCGAGCAGCAGTTTTATTCAAGACAAGCGCGTTCCTATTGCGATAGGCTGTGATCATTCGTACCCTAAGCGAGTGAACCGCTATTCGCGCCGCACTCGTTTTGCCGAACAGCGGTCGGGATACCGGGAAGCATACACGCATTGAACAAGGAGAACATCAATGAAGCAAAACCTCATATTGATCATCATGTCTCTGCTCTCGATCCTGTTCATGACGTTTCACCTGACAGACGATACCCTCCGAGCTAGGGCTGGGACATCCGAGGCAGGGGGCTCGACCCTCATTGCGGTGCCCATTTTGGTCGTCTGGCTGTATGGAACTCTGGTACTTGCCGAACGGCGGTCGGGACATGTCATCATGCTGATCGGGGCGCTCCTTGGGATGGGCATGCCTATTCTCCATGTGATGTTGGGACCGGGAGGGGTTTTTAGCGGCCAACTCGTTAAGTCCAGTGGAGGCTTCTTGTTCGTCTGGACGCTTCACGCGATGGGCGTGACTGGAATGTTCTCCCTTATCCTCTCGGCGCGCGGACTGTGGAGTCTGCAACGGGACCAGCGCAAACGGAATACTCCGTCGAAGTCGCTCGTATAATCGAGGCGCATGCTCCTACCCGTCCACATTGTCGGAGGCGGGCTCGCCATTGTTCTCGGCGCCGTAGCTCTGTCGGTGAAGAGGGGCGGGACCATCCACCGCCGCGCCGGGCTGCTGTTCGTCGGTACCATGCTCGTAACGGCCGCCAGCGCTTCAATTCTGGGCTGTCGCAAGGGTCCCACCGACTCGAATGTGTTCGCCGTCTTGATGATCCTCTGCTTTGTCGGCACGCTGACGACTGTCCGCGCGTTTCGCCATGGACTCGACGTATCCACATTTGCCATGCTGGGCACCCAGTCTGGATGGATAGGCCATTCCAGCGTGTAATTCATTGCTCCGAAGCCGAACCTGCAGTTCGAACGAACCTCATTTCAAGCGGCCAAAGTTCGAAACGTGTCCAGTGTGGGGAGCCACTTCGAATCGTCGCTGGCCTTTGAGAACAAAGACTGGGTCTAGCCTTTCTTCAGACCTCCGGTAGCCAGTCCCAAGATAGAACTGATCTCTCCATCGCGATGAAGCCAACTTCTGGGCCGGCGCACATTCCGACAGGAACCAGGGAATCGGTAAACGCGGGGCGACTTCCGGGTACTTTGCGAACTCCGTCAGCGATGCCCCCGCTGTGGCCCATTCCTACCCCGACAGCTACCATTGCAGTTGAGCTCCATGCGCCACTCAATGCCCATCATGACGCCGCGTCTAGTATTGCGTCCGCCAAGGCTTGACGATTTGGATGCTATCCAGGCCGCCAAGGAAGATACCTGGAATGATTTGCAGCTTTGGATGGCTTGGGCGTTCGACAACCAACGACCGCGGCAGGCACTGGAACAGTCCATTCGACGGGTGATGAACTTTCAGAGTCAAGCAGGTATCGCATTGGCCGGATTCCACAGGATCAACGGGGATTTCGTCGTCCGAACCGCATTGGATCCCACCGACGAGCCAGACGTCTATGAGACCGGTTATTGGGTGGCGCGGAAATACGCCGGCCAGGGCATGGCGACCGAGGCAGCAAACGCCGCTATTCGTTACGCATTCAGCCACCTTGGCGCTAAGGCGATCAGCATCGGGTTCTTCGACGGCAACGAAGCCAGCCGCCGCATCGTGGAGAAACTGGGATTTCAGAAGCTTCGCGTCGCCCGTCAAGCGGCGACACGGTGCCTCGACGGGACGAAGCTTGACCGCCATGAATACATCTTGACCAGCCCCGATGTACTTCCCAAACTTGAAGTTTCTTGGGTTTGAAGCTTCAGGGGTTGCGCAGTCAAGGAACGATTCGGCCCACTCCAAGTTCTCGGTCACCCGGATATATAGCTCCCCTTGACGCCGCGGTGTTTACCGTCCTACTCGATTCTCTGCTCGAAGATGCTCGGTCTGAAGGGTTCGAGAAGTGATCTCGGCTGGGTACCCAGTCTGGATGGGGGCGCCAGTCCTGCGCGCGCGCCGTTGGCGTTGATTCTATTAGGCGACTGAACGCCCAAAATTGCCAACTCATTTGTTTTCGGGTTCGAATCCCCATTGGGTCAGAAGCGACGGACTGGCCCGCTCCACTCTCGATTGCGTGTTTCGCCTGCCCATCACGTCTTAGGCGACCACAGTTTCCGGCTTGTGCATTCCGTTCGCAATTTCCCAGAAGCGGCGCTATCCAGCCACCTGGAGCACGATCTTCCCTGGAGCGTGGCCTGCAGCACCTTGCTCGAACGCCTCTCGTGCGCGGGCAAGCGGAAGCACCGCGGATAACACCGGTTTCAGCTTCCCGGCGTCCACAAGTCCGGTGATGTGGTCAAGCTGCGTTCGATTTCCGCTAACAACGAAAAACACACCGCGCACGCCATGCTGCTCGGCGACATCAGGCGGAATTGGGGAGACCAGCGTCACCAGCACCCCGCCCTTTCGCAGCACGCGCCAGGAACGCTCCCGCGTCTCGCCGCCGATCGTGTCCAGCACCACATCGATGTCTCGCAGCATCTCCTCGAAACGCGCGGCGTGGTAGTCGATCACGTCATCAGCCCCTAGACTGCGTACGAGCGCCGTGTCGCGCGCAGATGCCGTAGCTAGTACGCGGGCCCCTCGCCAGCGTGCCAGTTGCACTGCCAAAGTTCCCACGCCGCCGGCGCCTCCGTGGATCAGCACGGCTTGCCCCGCGGCGAGATGCGCGTGTTCGAAGAGCGCCTGCCAGGCGGTCAGCGCCGAAAGCGGCAGTGCCGCCGCCTGCACATGCGGGATGCTGCGTGGCTTTAACGCGAGGTTCGCCGCACGCACTGCCGCGAACTCGGCCGCCGCCCCGTCCCGTGGAAAATCAGCCAGGCCATATATCTCGTCGCCCGCCCGAAAATCCGTGACATCGGGCGCCGTCTCCTCTACCACGCCTGATGGCTCGTGTCCCGGAATGCCTGGAATCCGCGGCGTGCCATCGGCGTTCTGATAGGTTTCATCCCAAGTCAGTTCTGCGGGCGTGATGCCCGTCGCGCGTACCCGTACCAGCACATCCCCAGGCCGAACCACCGGCACCGGTGCATCCTCGAAAAACAACTGCTCCGGCCCGCCCCGGCCGTGAGTCCTGACTGCTTTCACGGGAATCCCTCCTTCGCTACTATTCTCCCGCGCTGACGGTTCGAGACACGTCCGACATGGGCACCCAGTCTGGATGCAAGTGTTTATTGGAGCTGCTATTCCAAGTTCATCTACTCGTTACGCGGGTTCGAGCAACCGCCGTTTCACGCCGCAAAAGTTCGAAACGTGTCCAGGGTGGGGAGCCAAATCGATTCGGATTCATTCCATTACGCGCTCGGACGCACGATAGAGCCAAGTCGTTTGTATTCAGGTTCGAATCCTCGGTGGCCACCGAGAATGATGGGTTGGCGTCCATGAGCCGACCTAGGAGTGAGGGGGAATCGGTAAAGCAGCGCGACTACTCGCGGGCAGGAACACTGGTATACTTGGCTCGCAAATGTCGCCGCGCACGGTTGTAAACAAGCCGAACAGACGTGGTTACACAGCGTTTATACTCTTCCTACTAAGTCAGGTACTTTGGGCCCAATCGCCGCCATCGATTGTGGGGACTTGGCGAGTAGTCGCCTTCGAAACCCACAACGCCGACGGGACAGTGATTAGGGAGTTCGGAGACAAGCCGCTTGGGTACTTCATTTATGACGCGACCGGGCATTTGGCGATTCAGGTAATGGAGAACCCGGCAAAGAACGATCCACCCAAAGCCTTTGCTTATTTCGGAACCTACACGGTCGATGCCGCAAAAGGGATCGTGATTCATCACGTCGAGGGCGCCGTTGGCGATCCCAAGGTGAGGGAATACATTGGAAAAGACGAGCGGCGGCCCTTCCGATTTGAGGGCGACCATCTGATCATCGACATCAGGCGAGGTAACCTGCGGGTTTTACGCTCCGTGACGGCGTCGAGTACATGGTTCGAGAAATGGTTCGCGTCCGGTAGTTCCCAATAGATCCCGGCTGACACCGCAGTGTTTACAGCCTTTACGGGATTCTCTGCGCGAAAAATGCTCGGTCGCCGTGCCTGCCGATGATGCAATGCTCGCCTCGGATACCCTCGAGGATTCGCAAAGGCGGGCAGCCAGCGTACCATGGATTGCTTCAACGACAACTGCCTCAATCCATTTGGTTACTGGGCGGGTTCCGAGTGGCCGACCAAATCGGGCACACGATCGTCAAGACGATTTCCACCTCTCACGGCTTGAAGCGAACTCGCGTGAGACAGACGGTCTGTCCCAGTTTTGTTGCACTCAAGCATGGCCGAAGAATATATTTGTCTGGAAGGAGTTCTTCCTTGTCCACGCCGGCAAGCACGGAATCAAACGTCCTGATTCGTCCGATGAAGGAGGCCGATCTGGGTGAAGCGCGCAGAATCTTCCGCCTCGCATTTGGCACCTTCCTCGGCGTGCCGGATCCGGAGGCGTTCTGGGCGGATCGGGAGTACGTTTTCACGCGGTGGCGAGCCGATCCGGGGGCGGCCTTCGTAGCTGAAGAGAATGGCAAGCTGGCAGGGTCGAATTTTGCAACGCGCTGGGGCAGTTTCGGCTTTTTCGGCCCCCTGACGGTTCGGCCCGATCTATGGGACCAGCACGTTGCTCAGAAACTGCTGGCTCCAGCTATGGAGCTCTTTGAGAAATGGGACTTGCGAGAAGCCGGTCTTTTCACGTTTGCACACAGTCCCAAACACATCGGGCTCTATCAAAAGTTCGGATTCTGGCCGCGATTCCTGACTGCCATCATGTCGGTAGAAGTAACCGGAAAAGCGACATCGGCAATCAAGTATTCGAAGCTCAATGAAGAAGGCCGAGACCAGGCTCTGCGGGCCTGCCGCAATTTAACGGATTCTATCTACGGAGGGCTGGACTTGGCCTCCGAAATCCAATCGGTGAAGGATCAGAACTTGGGCGAGAGCGTCCTTCTGTGGGGTGGCGACTCGCTGGATGCGTTCGCAATATGCCATTGCGGTGAGGGCACCGAAGCCGGACAAAACACTTGCTACGTCAAGTTTGGGGCGGTGGCACCAGGGCCGCGGGCGGAGGACGGGTTTGAACTTTTACTGGACGCCTGCGACGCGCTCGCCGCGAATTGAAGCTGGCATGAACCTTAACCGCAGTCAGGCCTATCGTCAGATGCGTCGGCGGGGTTTTCGCACTGATATTCAAGGTGTTGCGATGCACAAGCCTGACTCAAGTGCCTATAACCGGCCCGACGCGTTCGTCGTGGACGATTGGCGCTAGCTGCTTATTGCTTCAGACAGGTCTCGGATTACTGAGTAGCAGTGACGGTTACGGCAGCATTCCTGAAGGTGAACGGATACCGGCAGGACTTCGATGACAGCGATGCCTCTCGTTTCTCTGCATTCTGTTTAGAATCCACCTTGCGAGCCCGGCAACATTAACAAGTCTTGATTTTGTCGGCCCCGTTATTTAACACTCAACGAAAAACCCGCGGATCCGCAGTTCAAAGCCCTCTGGCCCTGATCCGCGCCGGAGCGATCAATCTGGGCCCGTCGATTGGGTTGAGTGTCAGGAAGCGAGCGATGGTCCGCTGGCACTGCACGCCGCCGGCGCCATCCATCGCGTCGGCAACATCGGCGAAGTTGGCTTTCCCTAACGCTTGACCAGTGGCAGGGATTGGCGAACTCCAACACCCGCAAGAAGCCCCAAGAGTGGCACCAGCAACCTCAAAGAATTTGGCTCAGGAACAGCTGCAATGGATGCTGTGTAGTCAATTGAAACTTCGTCTACGCCAAAATCAAATGCCCCCTGGTCGTCAACCTCCGCGAATTGGAGTTGATATGTAGTCCCGGCGGCAAGGCCCGTCAGCGGCATACTGAAGCTCTGATACGAACAACTCGCTGGAAAACAGGGATTGCTGCCCGGGTCGCCTAAATAGGTTGGGTTCAATTGCAGAGCCTGCGTCAGCAATGTCGGCCCGCTGTCATCTAGAGCGCCGGCACTGGATGTCAAGATGTTAACTACCGCCTGATCATTGAGGTTTCCCGTATTGTTCAAGTAGTTGTAGTCGAGAGTCGACGGCGGCGTATAACCGGGAGCCCAGGGAAAAACGCCGCTATATCCACCGAAAGAATAAAAGTATTGGAAGGATAACGTTAACGTCCCGGGATTTAGAGGAACCGTGAAGGACTCAAGCAGCGCTTCAGAACTCGGCCCGGCGTCGTCGGTCATAGCGGCGTAACTTCCTTCCGGAGGGGCCTGAACGGGGAACCCATTTAGCGGTGCGGAAGTTCCGGTTTGGGCATACCAACTCCCGCCGGCGCCGGGTTGAGTCGCGACTGTCCAGCCGGAAAAACTACTCGAACCGGCGCTATTATTGAGTTCAAAGCCGCCATTCGTTATTAGGTTTACGGGGTTAGACAAGCCGATTCCGGCGCCGTAAAGAAAGCCTATTGCGCAAACCATAGACCGTTGGATTGAAACCATAACTCTTCCTTGTTAGGCGGATGTATGCAAGGCGGGAAGCTACCGCTGGTAAACGCTTTTGGTTGGCGCGCCGTCAACTTGGTTGCCATAGATGCGGTTATTCACGAACGAGATGATGTTTCCGCCATCGAAAGTAAACAAACCGAAAGAGTTGCCTGTAATGGTGGAATCCGATAGCCGTGCCGTTCCTGTATTAAACGCATTTATCCCGTAATAACTATTGGAGATGAACGATTTATCGATCGTTACCGTACCCCCGGAGCAGACACCGACCGCGGCATTACCGGTCGCGTTGGTGGTTGTAATAAAGACGTCGCGAACTTCAACACTGATGGCCGGTGGGATGCCGACGGTGCCGGCGCAGGACACACTCATTCCATCAGTCACGCCGTGAATCGTTGATCCCTTGATCGTGACGATTCCAACGTCTTGCATGTCAAACGCCCCACCGACATTTGCGATATCTAAATTTTCTACGTGAACTTCATATGCCGATACGCATAGGCCACACTGTCTCATGAAGAACGCGCTCGAGAACGCGGAGCCTGTAATGGACAAATTCCGAACGATGATTGGGCCCGAAACCGTCTGCGAGACGTTTACACCAAAAATGTTAGAGCCGATACTTATGCGCGCCATCCCACCTCCATCGATCGTTATCGGGAAAAAAAGATGCACGGTGCCGTAATCACCCGGGTCGATAACGTCTACTCGCCGCCGGAGTTCGTTTGATTGATTGCCGCCTGAAAAGTAGCGCAGGGCATAGAGCGAGTACATGGGTTGGAATCGCTCCCGGTACTCGAAACCCAGCTACGATCGTTCCGTGCGAAAACGAGTGGTGCGGTCACATACAGCATAATTGCAAGTTTGCTCAGATGTTTATACATCGTGCTCTTTCCTTTACCGTTGAGATAATGATGTTTTAGCGCTGAGATCCGTCAGCCACAAACTTTTCCACATCGACACAGCCCAAATGCAAGTGCGCCAGTTTGGCTCCCACTTCGGTCAGCCCCAACTTTCCAGGAGTTAACTTATGGCAAGCTGTGCAACCGAATTCTTGGAAGCGTTCAGCCTTCTGTCGCTGCTGAGGTGAGCGCTTGTCCTCCGGCAACTGGACGATCACTGTCATTGCGGTCAGCATCCTGATGCATCCTTCAAAATCCTGCGCCCGTTCCTTGCCTTTCGCGGTGAAACCGAGCTTCCCACCTTGGCCTATGGTGTGGCAGCTCTTGCAGCCATGCGTGTCGAACACGTATTGGGCGAGCTCTCTAAAGCTCGCGCCACCGGCGATCATCTGGTCCAGTTGGTCCGCACCCAATGCTGTCGCTGGCTCGCCAAGCGTGACCGCAACCAGCAATAGCGCTCCCAAAGCGAGGCGGAGGCGTTTTCCGGATCGCATCAGGCCACTCCCCCATAGAACGAACGCGAACAGTATGACCGAGGGGCCGAAAGTCCACGGGCGAGGTCCGTCGGAAACAGGGAGATTGGTGGTGCTGCTGCGCTGCAGATGGACGACCAGCGTGGCAAGCGTATAGTCCGAAGTTAGCGGCTTCCCGCCACTGACGTCCTGAAGGTAGAAGGTCAGGCCGTCTGACACCCACGTGCCGGTTTGGATTGAACCGCGATTTAGCTGCTGGGTCAGGAGGACGCCGTCCGGGCTCCCGATATGTATCTCGATGACCTGCGCGTCTGGCGCGTTCCAACTGATGGTCGTCGATCCGACAATCGCGTTGCCCGTGACTTTTATCGGATTCGGATTAGCCGTCAAGGACGGGCCGACAGAGGGGCAAGGGGCGTTGACCGAGGTCATGCAAATATTGCCTTCGAAGGCGTTGGCGCCGGCACTCGCCAAGTTCTTAATATCGAAACCTCCGTTTGCCGTATGGTCCACGGCGATTTGCACGGGAGGGTTACCCACAATCGTGTTTCCACGAAAGAAGTTGCCCTGGACCCCGGTAGTTACAAAAATCCCATTGGCATTGCCGACTATCTCGTTATTTTCGATTGTGTTGTCGGTATCGATCGCAGCCGGCATGCCGATTCCAAAATTATTCCCTTGAGTTGCATATCCATTTCCACTTATCCGGTTCGCACGGAGCCGGTTATGGCTTGCGCCCGCCAGTCATATCCCACCACAGGGGGCGCCGAGACTTCCGTTTGCGATTGAAATATTGTTCTCAATCAAATTGGAGTCGCCGCCTAGCAGAATGCCCGATGCGCAGTTGGTGGATGTGGTCACACCGGTGATATGAGTGCCGGTGCTGCCATTTATTACGATTCCGTGAACGCGGAACTGTTGAACTATGCCCGGTCCGCGAACAGTGACGCCAGTTTGCTGAAGGATCCGAATACCGTGCTCGGTTCCCGAGGCACCGCTGCCGTCGCAGCCGGTTTGTGGATCCGCCGGGCCGGTAATACTGAAGCCGTTCAAGTCGAGGGTCACGTTGGACGCGGTTATATCCAGGCACGGTACTCCAGTGACCGTGCACGTCACGTCGCCTACCAGTTGACTGTCCTCAGTGATGGCCATTGTCGTCGTGATCGTTCCACTGATCTGCGCCGCCTGGACGGATCTGGTCGATATAAAAGCAGTCGCACCAAGAAGCGCGGCAACCCAAACATATGTCCTTCGAGGTATCACAGTGATCTCCTTACCTTTTTGGATATTTCCGTACGCCATAGCCTATGGGAACTGATACTGGCTGATGTTGCAGAAGCAGAATTCATCGAAGCTGCCGTTAGCCAGTTGATGCAGTCTATCCACCATGTGGTTATGACCACCGGCGAAGGCTTGATAAATCCCCGTCGCTTCCAATATCGTTAACTCGAAGGTTCCTTCCAAGTAATTCCCACCCATTCCGTCAGGGAAAGGGACGAAACCGTTAAAACCGGGAGGTGCTCCCGCTGGAACAGGTTGGAACTGCATTGCAATCGCTCCACCAGGGAGATGGTACGCACACAAATTCCCGTTGAACTGCACGTAAAAATCGCCGATAGTCTTATCCTGATCCTTGCTACCCTCAACTCCAAAAATAGGGTAGATCCTCGTCGTAGAGTAGGAGCCATCGCTCAGGTTTACCGAGGACAGGCCGAGGTTGGGCCCGTGAACCACAGGCTGATAGACTCCCGTCAGCAGGAGGATGAAAGGATTGTTGGGCAATGCGCCGGGTTCGGCTAGCATACGCCCAGGCGATGCAAGGAGCGCTCCCAGCGCCCCGCCGAGGAAGGTTCTTCTGTGTGGGTGGATGGGTTGTTGTCCGTTACAGGACTTGGTCCGGTCAATCAAGGCTTGCTTGGTGATCGTGGGAAACATGGGGTGTCTGTCGAGCATAAGAGCCACTTTCGTGTATCGGGAACAAGGCGTCAAGAATCCATGTGGTGGTTTTTTGGTTACCGCGGAAGTTACTGAACCCAATACACCTCGTGCCGTCTGTTACCGCGCTGCCGCGCTCCTTAAGGTTCGAAGCGTGTTAGACTTCTTCTCCGAGGCTTGGTTTTCATGCATGCTTCCTCCAATCCAGACCGCATTATCAGGTTTGGCGTGTTCGAAGTCGACCTGCAGGAAGCTGAGTTACGCCAGTCGGGTTTGCGGCAAAAGTTGAGTCCGCAAGCATTCGAGGTGTTGCGGGCGATGCTAGAGCGTCCCGGCGAGCTCATCACCCGGGAAGAGCTGCGGGAGCGTTTGTGGCCCGGAAATAAAACGGTCGACTACGAACTCGGGTTGAAGAAGTGCATCAACCGGATTCGCGAGGTGCTGGGCGATTCTTCAGATCATCCTCGCTTCGTTGAGACGATACCGCGGCGCGGGTATCGGTTCGTTGCATCCATTCAGGAACATGAGCCGTTCACGGCGGCGGCCGGATCTGCGGCAGGGACGATTTCAGGCGCGCCGGTAGATACACCCAACGATCGCGACCGCCAGCCGGGCAGAACCGCGAAGCGTCCAACGAAAGTCTTGCTAGCAGGCGTTTTGGTTGCGGTAATAGCGCTGGTTTCAACCTGGCTGCTCGGAGGTTATGGCCGCAATGGATCGAATGCGCACGCTGTATCGTCAGCCACAGCCATGCTGCTCCCGTTGACCATTGAGGGCGATCAGAGGCTGCCGGCGCTTTCCCCCGATGGCAGCCGAGTCGCGTTCCTGCGCTCGGCCCGGCTACGAACTGAGTCAGGACTTTATGCGGCGGTGGTCGGTTCCCAGAGTTCGGTGAGACTGACCCCAAGCGGTGAGCCACCGGTTCACAACGAGGTGAAGACTCCAGCAGTGGGCGACCCCTATTCGCCAGCGTGGTCTCCAGACGGCCGCGAGGTGGCGTTCCTTCGCGATCGAGGCGACAAGTTTCTGATCGAGACAGTACCAGCGTTGGGCGGCGCTGAGAAAACTATTTATACCGGGCCACGCTCGCCGTTTAGCTACGAAACCGGAAAAGGAGGACTGTCTTTCTCACCCGACGGTAAACTGCTCGCTTTTGCCGAGTGGAACGCCGCGATACAGAGAAGCTCAATCAAGGTGCTATCATTGCAGGATTCCAGTACGAGAGTCCTGGCGTCGCCTCCGCCCGCCACTCACGACCGGCGGCCGGCTTTCAGCCCGGGCGGTGACAAATTGGCTTTCATCAGGTCGTCGGGACCGACTTCGGTCGAGGAGCTTTTTGTCATTTCCGTGGCGGGTGGCGAGCCGAAACAACTGACTTTCGATCACAAGCAGATCTTCGGACCGCCTGCTTGGACCCAGACAGATGAAATCGTTATTTCTTCCAGCCGAGGGGGATTGCCGGCGATTTGGCGCGTACCAGCCTCAGGCGGCACACCCCAGCGGGTTCCGGAAGCCGGCCCCGTTGCGTGGTACCCTTCGCTCTCCCAATCTGGAAATGAGCTGGCGTATGAGTATGTCGACCAGGAACAAAACCTGTGGCGCCTCGAGCTAAGCGGCCAGATTCACGCGGGGGCGGCGGCCTCGATCCTAGTCTCCTCAGCGAAGACCCAGAACTTGCAGCCGCAATTTTCGCCTGACGGCCAGAAGATCGCGTTTCAAAGCTTGCGGTCCGGCTATCCAGAGGTGTGGATCTGTAACAGCGACGGCTCCCATCCAGTGCAAGTCACAGCCTTGCGCGGCTTTGCCGGAAGCCCGCGGTTTTCACCCGATGGACGCTATCTTGCATTTGACTATCGTTCGCAGCAGCACAGTGACGTTTACGTTGTCGAAACGGGCGACGGCCATCCACGTCCCGTCGTTGCTTTTCCCGACGCCGACAGTTTTCTGCCGAGTTGGTCGAGAGACGGGCAGTGGATCTACTTCACATCGAATCGCGGAGAAAAGGTTTATCAGATTTGGAAACAGGCTATTAAGGAAGCGTCTGCGGCCGGGTCGCCGATTCAGGTGACTAGGGACGGGGGCTTCGGGGCAGTCGAGACTGTAGACGGGAAAATGCTGCTTTATACGAAGCGATCGAGTCAAGGGATTTGGGGAATGCCGCCTAACGGGGGGGCCGAAACCGGTATCTGGGGTGGGCCTGGGCCGGACAACTGGAGCAATTGGGCTATGGCGAAGAGCGGTATTTACTTTTTTGCCCCGGAGACCGGCGGGCCTCCGAAGATCGAATATCTTGACTTCAAGACCAAGCAGTTATCGCAAATCGGAAGGCTGGACAAGCCCGCTTTTTATGGCTTGGCCGTATCCCCAGACGGGGGCACGCTTCTGTACTCGCAGTGGGACCGCAACGAGCATCAAATTCTGGTGATGGAACATTTCCACTGATCGGCGCACCACAGGGCGGGATCTAACGCGCGGGCGGGAGCGGCCATCCTGACGATGGCAAGTTCGGCGAGAGAAAATCTTGGTCGATCTCGATGAGCAGGTTTCAGCCGCGCGAAACGCCCGAAGATAGACCGCCAACGATTGCTCGGGTTCGTGTTCCTGCAAAAGCAGCGGTCTGCGTAGCCGATTGCCAGCCTGGCCGGTCAAAGAGAACGGCTCAATCGAGATCGAGCGCGGCCTTTAACCCTTCCTGGATTTCACGCAGGGACTCAGATCGGCAAAATGCCGAGTCTCTTGGTCAGCTTGGCGCGATCCAGCGTGGTCACCTGATGACACACGGCAAAGCTGGTCTTCGCCAAGCCGCCAGTGCCGCCCGAAAGTTCGATGACCGTAGGTCCGCGCTTGCCCTGGGACGATGAGGTCGAGATCGGGACCACGCTGATGGACCTCCATCCTGGCGTTTGGTTGAAACCGTCGTGAGACACCAGGATTACTGGACGGCGACCGGTCTGCTCCGATCCGGATCGTGGGACAAGATCGGCCCAATAAACCTCGCCCCGCTTCATCTTGTTGCCTTGCCGGTGTTCAAAATGTGTTGGATGGCGGCGGACTCCAAATCCGCGTCAAGATCGAACCGCGTTCCGGCCATTTCCGTAGCGTAGGCCGCGATGGCGTCGTGCCGCGCGTTGCGGCGTTGTTGTCGAAGCCACGAATCGACAGCCTCGCGCGCTAGCGTCGTCGCGGGCACCCCGGTACGTTCGGCCTCCGCCCTAAGGCCCATGTAGGTCTGCTCCGGCAGCGGCAAGTGGAAGTTCTTCATCGCCTCTCCTTGGTTTCAGTATGCCACGAATTGATGGCAGCTCTAATGGCAAACGTGGAGTGCCCGAACCCGACCTCTTAACCGGAGCAACGTCACTATGGATTGGAGCCTCACCTTACGCCGCGCAGCGATGGAATCGTACAGTATCCGGTGCCCCGGCGCGGGCGCTGGGGAATTCTGTAGTACGGTGTTTACACGGATGTCCTCAGCTCCCACCGACAAACTACGAACGCTCCTCTCCAGCGGCGACTGGCTTCAGTTGATCGACGTGCTGGTGAGGCTTGACCCCGTAGTTGCCGCCGACTTCTTCATGAGCGTCCCGGCGGAACTGAAAGACACTCTGTTCCAGCGGTTGCCTATCGACTTCGCTGCCAAACTTGCTGAGATTCTGCCCTATTACGACGCGTTCGTTCTGTTGCACAAGCGGAGCCCCCAAGATCTTAATGCCATCGTCGAGGCGATGAACCCGGGGGCGCGTTTGCAGTTCTTCGACGAGCTGCCTGAGTCATCCTGGCAAACCCTGATGTCTGAGCTATCGCCCGGGGTTACCGGCGCCGCACCATATCGGCCCGCACCCCGAGAGGAGGCCATCATTCAGGCACGCCAGATCGAGAAGGCATTTCTTCGGCCCGACGGCGGGCGGATTCAAGTCATCAATCCCACCGATTTATCCATTGAGCCTGGCATGATCGTGGCGCTGCTCGGGCCATCGGGGTCGGGCAAATCGACGCTCATGCGCATGCTTTCGGGGCTGGCGACGCCTACCGCGGGCGAGGTTCTCTGGCATGGCAAGCCGATTGGGGAGTCCCGGCCGAATGTTGCCATCGTGTTCCAGAATTTCGCGCTCTTTCCATGGCTGACGGTTGTGGAAAACGTCGAAGTGCCGCTGGTGGCCCGCGGAATGGAACATGAGAAACGTCATCGCAAGGCGCTCCAAACCCTCGATTCAGTAGGCCTGAAGGGCTTCGAGAATGCCTATCCCAAAGAGCTCTCCGGCGGCATGAAGCAACGCGTGGGATTCGCGCGGGCGTTGGCCGTGGAGCCCGAGATCCTGTTCATGGATGAGGCCTTCTCCGCGTTGGACGTCCTTACCGCTGAGAACCTGCGCGGTGAGCTGATGGAACTCTGGCTGGCGAAGAAGATACCCACCAAAAGCATCTTTTTGGTCACGCACAACATCGAGGAAGCGGTGATGCTCGCCGATCGCGTGATTGTTCTGGGGCGAAACCCCGGCCGAATCCGCGCTGACTTCAGCGTTGCGATGAAGCAGCCGAGGGGCCGTACTTCGGCGGAGTTCCTCCTCTATGTCGATTACATTTACAAGCTACTGACGCAGCCGCAACTCGAGGCGGGTCCGCCCACTCCCACGGCACCCGCGCGAAAGACCCTCCAGATGCTGCCGCACGCGCGCCGCGGTGCGATCGCAGGCTTGCTCGAACTCCTCGGCGAACGCGGGGGAAAGGAAGATCTGTACCGTATCGCCGACGACCTGCGCATGGAGGTGGACGACCTGCTACCGACGGTCGAAGCCACGACGTTGTTGAAGTTTGCCAATTCCGATCGGGGCGATGTGGAGATCACGCCGCTGGGCAAGGCATTCGCCGATGCCGACATAAGCAATCGAAAGACACTCTTCCGCGACGCGCTCCTGGCGAATGTCGCTTTGATCCAGCAGATGCACAGTGCTCTGGAACATAAGAAGGACCACACGATGGCGCTGGAGTTCTTCCGCGACATCCTGCAGGAGCAATTCTCCGAAAGCGAGGCCGACCGGCAGATTGAAACCGCCCTGAATTGGGGGAGATATGCGGATCTGTTCACGTACGACGCCGAGAGTGACCGGCTGTTCCTCCACCAGCCCGAGGCGGCTGATGTCCCCGAAGGCGCGCGGGAGGCATGAAGCTGCCTCGCTTCGAAGGAGCGTCTTTCCCGTCCTGGAGCCCACCTTCCACCGGGATCCGGTCGCTCGTCCGAGACCTCCCCATCATCGTCTTTGGCGTCGCGCTGTTTTATGGATTGATATCGCTGACGCGCTACTGGACGGGCCCGGTCAATACGCAGCCGGTGATCGATCTGCACCCCTTCGCTCTGCCAAAATATGCGCTATTTTCGGTCGCACGCCTGGCAATCGCCTATGTCGTCAGCTTAGCTGTGACGCTGGTTTACGGATACATTGCTGCACACAACGCGCCGGCCGAGCGAATTCTGATTCCGCTCCTTGACACTCTGCAGTCGATCCCGGTGTTGAGTTTTCTCCCTCCCGTGATGGTGTTGATGGTGACCTTGTTTCCGGACCGGCAACTGGGCGTCGAACTTGGGTCCATTCTGCTGATTTTCACCGGGCAGGTCTGGAATATGACGTTCTCCGCATACTCGTCGTTCAAAAACGTACCACAGGAACTGCGGGAAACGGCGCAGGTCTACCGGCTGAGCTGGTGGCAGAAATTTGCGCAAATCGAACTGCCCTATGCCGTCATTGGTTTGGCGTGGAATTCAATGATGTCGGTCGCGGGAGGGTGGTTCTTCCTCATGGCTTGTGAAATGTTCGTCCTGGGAAATCGCGACCTTCGTCTGCCCGGTCTCGGCTCTTACCTCCAAACGGCTGCCAACGCCGGCGACACGCGCGCCATTCTATGGGGCATCTTCGTCATGATCGCAGTAATCGTTCTAATCGACCAGATGGTTTGGCGGCCCATCATCGCCTGGAGCGAAAAGTTCAAGTTCGAGCAGGTAGAGGCGTCCCAGACGCCGCGTTCCCCCATCCTCGACCTGCTGCGCCACTCTCGAATTCTGTCGCGCGCCAGGATTACAATGGCCACTCCTGCGCTGGAGGCACTCAATCTCTTTTTTGTTCGTCGAGAGACATCACGAAGCCACGACCGGCCTAAGAATGCGTGGACCGGCAGACTGGTTCAAGCATCGGCGGTCCTCGCGATGTTGGGTACGCTGTACGCGGTGGTGAAGATGGTGCTCATGCTGGCCCAGCTATCCATGCCGGAGTTCAGCGGTATCCTGCTGGGCGCCGGTGCAACTTTCCTGCGCGTCGAATTGGTACTGGCTCTGGCCGCGCTGTGGACGGTGCCAGTCGGAGTCGCCATCGGATTGCGTCCCCGGCTCGCCGCCATCGCGCAGCCGATCGCGCAAATCGCCGCATCTGTGCCGGCCACGGCCTTGTTCCCCATCGTGCTTCTGCTCCTGATTCGCATCGGTGGGGGACTGGGGCTCGGCTCCATAGTCCTGCTGCTGATGGGCACTCAATGGTACATGTTGTTTAATGTGATCGCCGGCGCGTCGGCCATCCCGAACGATCTCAAAGAGGTTTGCGATGTCTACCACATGAGCCGAGCGGAGCGCTGGCGCAAGCTGCTCCTGCCCGCGATCTTTCCTTATCTGATCACCGGATTTGTGACCGCTTCCGGCGGCGCATGGAACGCCAGCATCGTTGCCGAGTATTTCAAGTTCCATGGACAGACGATTGCCATCACCGGCTTGGGTGCGGTTATCAGCCGCGCCACGGATAGTGGGAACTTCCCTGCGCTGCTCGCCGCTACGATTGTCATGGCCACGATGGTTGTGACGGTCAACCGGTTGCTTTGGCGGCGGCTGTACGTGTTGGCGGCTACCAGGTACAGCTTGAACGGATAACCGTCGGAGTGGTGGCAAACATATTAAGTGAATAACCGCTGGCAGCTTCAGCGCGCAGCAGAATAACTCTTGAGAGCTGCTTCGTTGTGGACTTGCTCTGCAATCCACGCGTAGGTTTTTTCCAGCCCATCGCGCAAGCTCCGGCTAGGGGCCCACCCGAGTTCTTTGCGAATCAATCTATTATCGGAATTGCGGCCGCGGACACCCATTGGTCCAGCAATGTTACGAATGCTCAGGGTCTTGCCGGCGATCTCGGCCACTAGTTTCGCCAAACCATTGATGGTGATCATCTCCTCCGAACCGATATTGACGGGACCGGTGAAATGGGAATCCATCAGGCGGCGTACGCCTTCCAGGCATTCATCCACGTGAAGAAACGATCTGGTCTGGTGGCCATCGCCCCAGATCTCGATTTCGCCCCGATCCGGAGCCTCAGCCACCTTACGGCAAATGGCCGCGGGGGCTTTTTCGCGTCCACCTTTCCAGGCGCCCTGCTCACCGAATATGTTGTGGAACCGCGCGATCCTAACATCTACGTGACGATCGCGGGAAAAGGCCAGATACAATCGCTCGCTGAACAATTTCTCCCAGGCGTACTCGCTGTCAGGAGCGGCAGGATATACGGAGTCCTCCGAGCACTTCGGATTGTCCGGATCGCGCTGGTTGTATTCGGGATATACGCAGGCAGAAGAAGAGTAGAAGAACTTGTTGACTCCCACGCCGCATCCGATCTTGAGCGTGTTCAGATTTATGGTGGCGGAATTGTGCATGATCGAGGCATCATGCTCGCCAGTGAAGATGTAGCCGGCGCCGCCCATGTCGGCGGCTAGCTGATAAACCTCGTCGACTCCTGGAACAACCTTGTGGACAAACGCGGGATCGCACAGATCGCCGACGATAAACTCGTCCGCGGCGGTTTCTTCAAACTCGGGCCGTTTCAGGTCGACGCCGCGCACCCAGTATCCGTCCAACTTGAGGCGTCTTACGAGATGGCCGCCGATAAACCCGCCCGCACCATTGACTAGCGCTGTCTTCATATTTACCTGCTGGTGAGGCGATAGCGTATTTCCCTGAAAATGTTGATCGGCGTATAGACCTTCCAAAATGGAAGCTTGGACTCGGCGTGCGCCGCTGGCGATTTGTCATCTTGTACTTTTTGCTTCACATCCGGCGAGTTTTCGAATAGCAGGGCCATTTTCCGAGCCAGCGCTATGTTCTCCTGGTTGCCCGCCGCTCGCATGGCTTCTTGCAACTGCCCGGTCTCGTAGTGTCTGGCTGTTACGGAAAAGAGTCCCAGACTGTTAAGGTTCTGAGGCTTCGCACCGGCCTGATGCATCGATGACAACCGCGCATTGTTGTAGCTGTAGAAAAACTCCGGTGCCACTTCGTACGCTTCCATCATGGGCTGGCGCTGGCCAGGCAGCATGTAATAGTGGCGGATCCCGGCGTCTTCGTCCGTAATGCCAATGCCGAACGCTACTCGCGTGTCATTCGTAGTGTTGGGCGGAGATGCGTGTATGGTCCGGTTGTTGAATACCACAGCCTGACCGGCCTTCAGTTCCAAGATTGTGAGGTACGGAAAGATACTGAACAATTGATCTTTGAATGGCGGCGTGTATTGCGGCGAGGGCGATGGGCGGACGTGATCATACAGTCGATGGCTGCCTTTGATCACTCCCAGGGCGCCGTTGTCTACGTTGACATCCATCAGCGGACACCAGAGCGTCGCTGACCAGAACCGGCTCTCATCCACAAATGTCCAATCCTGGTGGGGCGGCACGATACCCAGGGGATGCTTTCCTTTGGTGACGAAGCTGGCGGTGAAAATCTTGTGGTTCTGAAAATGACGGTCCACGTTTCTTCGAGCCGTGTTGACGAGCCGCTCTGATACAGCGCGGACGAAATCGGAACTTCCGTTATCGAGACTGACCTGGAAACCGTTGGCCGACGTGCCGGCGTGCTCCAGGCCATCATAAAACGCCCTCAACTCCTGAACCTGCGCTTGATCAATCAGGTCTATTACGGCGTATCCGTCGCGGTCGAACTCCGCCTGCAAGCGAGCGTCTTTGAACAAATTTCTCATAGCCGCGGTGCCCTCCTCTTCAAAATGAGCGCGTACGCGGGCCTGTAAGGTTGTATCCGTTACCGGAACATGCGTATAGGGACGACGATAAAGTTTTCTGCTGGTGGAAGGCAGCCGCCCCTTCGCCAGGCTGTCGATATGGGTGAGATAGAATTCCTCGTCGGCCTGGTAGACATCCACTTCCCGGTCGTTGGCCTTGTGGAAGTACACCAAATCCGCCTCTTGTTCCATCACCCGGGCCGTCACTACGACGCGGTCGCCAGACCCGTTGTTCGCATAACTGCCATGAAACACTTGATCGGAATAAAGAACCGCTTCTCCCGCTCTCAAGGGGATGTCCTGTGTATGCCGATGCAGATCTGGAGGAAGAATGAATCGATTGCTCGGGTAAGTGCCTGAACGCAACGATTGAAAATACCGATGGCTGCCCGGTAGGATGAACAAACACCCATTCTCGACGGACACATCCATCAGGGGGCACCACACAAACAGCGTGCCATATTTTTGTTCCTCCAGGACACTCCAGTCCTGATGCAGCGGAAGTACCTCGGATTGGGCATGCGATTTCACCATGAAGCTGCCGCCATAGATCTTCGAGGGAAGAAATAAATCCCTGCCCGCGAGCGCGACCTGCTCGCGAACCGCTTCATTGATCGACCGATTTACTTGGTAGCTGTTGTGGCGGCTACTCTCGTAAAGCCCGGACACCTGGTCTTCCCGAATGTAGCGACGATACAGATCCAACAACAATCGGGTCTGTTCGCTCGTAAACAGTCGTACGACCACGAAACCATCGCGCTCAAAATCCGCTTGGAGCGAAGCATCCTTTAGAAGGGCTTGCATGATCTAGGCGCCTACAATCGCCTTCCACACTCGCCCCGCAACGGATCCTAGACGGTTGGTTATCCTGCCGCCTGTGGCCGCGGCAGCCCCCGCTGAACGAACCAGATGCTTGCCGTTCTTCGTCAAGCCAGCTTGTTCACACAGGTTACGAATCTCGTCCGCCGAGAAGGGCATGAAATCTTCAACTAGAGTGGTTTCGACCGCGCAGTTTTCCGGCATCTGGTTGCGGGCATAAAATGCTTGTAAATCGGTTACCGAATAATGCTCGAAGAACCGGTTGTCCACGCTCAGCTTCGCCACGGTCCGCCGGCCGCCTTGCAAGCTGCCGGGCACTAGAAAATAGTGGTAAAGCCGCGCTTCCTGGGGCGTCATGCCGATAGCGACTGCTGTGCGCATCGCCGTCGTCCGATTGGGCGTGGCGCCATGGATGATCCGGTTGTCAAACGCCACCGCCTCTCCGGCTTTTAAGGGAACGAAGTCCAGGTACTCATAGAGCACGGCCTCGTGACCCTGTGTGCAAGTCTGGAATTCCGGAGACGGTGAACCGATCGCCGTATCAAAGAAAGTGTGACTGCCCCGGACAAAGCCTAAGGCGCCGTTGCTTTCGTCGGTATCCACCAGAGCGATCCACACGGTGATCGAGACATACGGCGGAGCGTCTACGAACGTCCAGTCTTGATGCGGATAAGTGTAGCTGTCCTGGCCCGGCGCTTTCACCAGAAAGCTGCCCAGGTGCGGCTTGCAGTCCCGGAAGTGTTCGTTCACTTTGGGCAGGAGGATGCTGGATATCTTCCGGATGACGGTTCTTCGTAGTTCGAGGTTCTTCTCCTCCAGGCCGATGTACATCCCATAGTCGGTATTGGAAACGGTTCCCCCGGTCGATTCCTTGAACAACTCCGTCAGCTGTTGAATCTCGTCTGAACCAAGCACGGAGAGTTTCACAAAACCGTTCCGGTCAAAATCGAGTTGAGTATTAAGGTCTTCAAAGACTTGTCGTGTGGTCTCGTGAGACCTGGCTGAGTCGAGTTTCAGATCCGCGAGTTTGCGTGCAACCTCGTCGGCCGTCAGGAACGGGATCAGATCCTGCTCATGATCGAGTGTTAGATCGTGGAGGTTGGCCTCCCATAGATTGTTCTCGAGGATGAACTGCTTGTTGATTCCGTAGGCCTTGACTTTGGCGGTGGGCGCGTCGAACACGTAATGAATGGCCGGAGCTTCACGCGGCTTCAAGACCGATTGGATAGCCACGCGAACCTCTTGCGCAAAATTCGGCGGCGAGTAGTGGATCAATTTGTGGTCGAAGATGATCGCTTGACCTTTATTGAGCGGAATCCAGCGGCCGTACTTCTTGAGGATGTCATTGTATTGTGTGAGCGCTTTTGGAAGGTTGGGACCACGCTGCGTTCGAAAGACGTTGTGGCTTCCGGGTATAACGAACAACCCGCCATTCTGCGTATTGGTGTCCACCAGGGGGCACCACAGATTGAAGGCGGCATGTTGAGATTCGTCGACGAAATTGAAATCCTGGTGGGCCTCAATCTGTCCATCCCCGGGGAACTTGATCATGAAGTTGGAATAAAACACCTCATAATCGATCAGCAGCGCTGGTAGCGCTTCGCCAACATAGCTCGAGATCAGCTCGTCCACCTGCCGTTTGTGGGCCGCGTCCTGGTCGAAGATCGAAATATAGTAGGGCAGTTGTTGTGCATACGGCACCACCGGCCTCTTGGCGCGGAAAGCATTCTCATAAAAGGACCAGAGGTTACCGATCGCCGGTTCGCCCAGAAGATCGACTACCACATAACCCCGCCGTCTGAATATCTGTTCGTGTGTGTCCGAGCTGAAGATCTGGCGCATTTTCGAGACGCAGCCGATGCTGATTTAGCTAGAAGATTTTCACGCGAGTCCCGCCGCTCGATGCAAATCCCGCAATTCGCTCTTGCACTTCCATGACATCTTATCACTACAAGAGCGCCCATCCGACGCGCGTCGCGCAGTGGATCCACGAGACACTTTGCCGGTACTGGTCCGAACATCTACAATGGGCTAGCCACGAAGAACAGGACCGATTTATGACGCCCGCGGCCCAGGACCGGCAGGACGGTCTGCATCGAACCAACATGCCATTGAGCGTCCCCGCGGTCGCGGCAACTGTCAAGCTCGACCGATGGTGGAAACCGAAGGCAACCAATCTCCTGGCGGTGCTCTTCTCTGTCATGTTGATTAGCGGGTTGACCTTCTCCCGGTCTCTACTGCTGCTGATCCCTTCCTTGCTCACGATTATTGGGATCGGAAGCTTTGGGCATGTGGTGAATGATTGGTACGACATCCATGCCGATGCGGTGGCGGGGAAGGCGAACCGTCTGGCAGGCTTGAGCCACTGGAAGCGATACGGCCTGGTCGCTGGTCTGCTTGCGGTCGCGTTGTTTCCCTGGATTATTCTGCCGTTCGATACTTTTTCGATTACCCTGTTACTGCTCGAATTCGCGCTATTGCTGGCTTATGCCATGCCGCCGCTGCGGCTTAAGCAAAGACAAACATGGGCCCTGTTTGCTGATGGCGCGTACGCGTATGCCGTGCCCACAATATTGGCCGCCCACACTTTCTTCCTGGCGGCAGCGCGGCCGGACGAACTGGTTTTCCTCGGATCGCTGTGGGTCTGGCAGCTCGCCCTCGGCCTGCGACACTTCCTGAACCATCTTGCGCTCGACCGGACCAACGACATCAGGAGCGAGACGCCGACTCTCGCCACCCGTAAGGGAAATCGATACATCCACGGGTTGATCCGCCGTGTAATACTGCCCATCGAACTGGCAGGCTTTCTGGCTTATCTGCTGGTCATGACCAAGTACGCGCGGTTCATGGTGGTCTTTGTGGCCGGTCTCTTCCTATTCTCGTCGCTATTCCATACCATTCTCACCCTAGGCAGGAGCTATCCTCTGTTGAGCTATCGATTCTCGAAGACTGCCCTGGACCGGCTGTATCAGGAAATTCTGCCCTTGATTCTGATTGCATATCTAGTGCTGGCAGATTGGCGATTTTGTCTGCTCCTGGTCTGGCCCGCAATAATGCTGGTTCGGCCCTGGAGATGGCCGGTCGGCCGATCGGTCTCCAGCCGACCGCAGAAAGCCGCCGGGTCGATACCAGTCGCGCAGGCTCATGGCGAAGCTGCGGATAATGGCAGCGGCCCCGAACGGGTGAATATAGCCGTCGTCAACATCAATAAAGCAAAATACACCGAGACGTTCATCAACGGATTGATCTCTCGCCTGCCTTACAACGTCTATTACCTATACGGCGGGGAGTTACCGAGGTTTGATGCCGACGACCGGCATTTCTTGTCGAACTGGAGCAGTTTACAATTTCTGGCTGAAGTTCTGGAAGTAGTACTGCATCTGGGGAAGGATGATCTTCTCAAGAACAGCGTTGCTAGCTACCTGCAGGCCAAAAACATAAGCCTGGTGCTGGCTGAGTTCGGTCCGGTTGGCGTCGAGATGCTGCCGATCACACGAGACCTGGGCATACCCTTGGTGGTGTGCTTCCACGGCTATGACGCATTCAACAAGGAGACGTTGCGGCAATATGCTCCTCGTTATGCGACCATGTTTCGGGAAGCCGCACGCATCGTCGGCGTGTCTGCGGCAATGCTGGAGCGTTTGCAAGAGCTCGGCGCTCCCAGGGACAAACTGGTCCATCTTCCCGCCTTTGTCAACTTGGAACTGTTTCCTCCGACGGACCACAGTGCTCTTCCGCCGCGATTTCTTGCAGTTGGGCGTTTTGCCGAAAGCAAGAGCCCGCATTTGACCATACTGGCGTTTCATAAAGTCGCGCAGGCCATTCCGCAGGCCGTGCTCACGATGATTGGCAAAGGAGGGGGAGGGGAACTGTTCGAAGCCTGCCTCATCCTGGTCCGCTCGCTTGGGTTGGAAGATCGCATCGACTTCAAAGGTGTTGTGTCTCATGAAGAGGTGGCGATCGAGATGCGGCGCGCGCGTGTTTTCGTTCAGCACTCGATCACCGCCCCGGAAACCGGCGATATGGAGGGGAAGCCCGTGGCCGTAATGGAGGCCATGGCGAGCGGACTGCCGGTCGTCGCGACCCGCCAACCAGGAATCGTCGAACTCATTGAGAATGATGTGACCGGCCTATTGGTGGACGAGTACGATGTGGAAGGCATGGCGGTTGCCATGATCCGGCTGGCGAACGACGACGGTCTGGTAAGGCGTATCGGAGGAAACGCGAGTTCGGCCATGCATGACCATCCGCTCATAAGCCGCCACGTCGAGATTCTGGACGAAATCATCGCCGGCAGTATCGCGGCCGGCTGACTGACTCCAGAGATTTTCGCAGAGCGCCGCTTGGCTGTGGTATTCTTCGTTTACCCTGCTCGAAGTGGTGTTGCGGACAGGCACACGATCATGGCCGAACCGAAGTGTCCGAGGCTGGTTTGTGAGTGTTTCGCGGCGTTCCTTGTGGCCGCTCGGATCGCGCGGACCGGAGTTGGAGATTGACCGGGGCGCGCCTCGGAGCCGCAGGTCCAGGGCATCTGCCCACGGCGTATTCCCACTGTATCGACCGCACCAGACAAGCTTTGCATTCGCGCCTCGGCGACGCGCCAGCCGGCGAGATTCTCCGCGAATATTTCGACCGCGGCAAGATGCTCCGGGCGTTTTTGGTTTTCGCGGCCGCCGCCTCCGTGGGGGGCGATCCGGAAGACGTCATAATGGCTGCCGAGGCCATCGAGCTGCTGCATGGCGCGTCCCTATTCCACGATGACATCGTTGACCAAGCGGCTGAGCGCCGCGGGCTTGCTTCGCTGCATGCGCGGCTGGGTGTGGGCCAGGCGCTGGTCATAGGCGACGATCTGCTGCTGCGGGCGTTTGCCGCACTGTCCGAGGCGCGCTTCAGTCATCCGGCTGCGCGGGTTCTCGAAGCCATGCAGGAGTTGAATCAATTCGCCCGGGAGTGCTGCCGCGGACAATTCGAAGAGATGTGCGCGGGGCGTTGGATTTCTGAAGATGAGTATCTGTCCATTGTCAGCGGGAAGACGGCTGCGCCCTTCGTCGCCGCGGGCGTCTTGGGCGTTCTCTTGGGCGGAGGCTCCGAAGCGCAGCTGGCCCAGATTCGTCTCTATGCGCGCCAAATGGGTATCGCGTTCCAGATCGATGACGATCTTCTAGACCTGATCGGCGAGCCACAGTCGTTAGGCAAACCTGTGGGGAACTCGCTGGCGCAAGGCCGTCCCATGCTCCCGATCATCCATCTGTGGGAAGTGGGTTCCGAAGCTACCAGGAAGAAACTGCGGCGGCTATCCGACGACGGATGGAAGCGCGACGAACTTGCCGGATTACTGGAGCAACACGGAGTTGTGGACTGGGTGCTGCAGGTCCAGCAGCGCCATCTCGCCGCCGCCGTTGAAGCCCTTCAGGGTTTCCGGCATAGCACGGGAATCGACGCGTTGCGCGCGCTGGCGTCCAGCATTACCGCCAGAGCGTCCAGGTAACGGAAGCGTACCGCAGCAGAACCAGAGCTTGCGCCGGATCATACGCAAACCACGCTGGCTCGCGGCCCGTCGCCGCTGGAGCGAGCGCGATACTCAAACAACTCTCCGAATTGCCTGCGAAGCTTGTCCATAACGGCCGGCGTTTCGTGAATCACGACCTTTCGGCCGGCTTCGGCCAGCAGTACCGCTAGCGCAAGCGGCTGGGACTCGTCCAGCATTTCCGTTCCAGGCTTGTAGGTCACCGAATGAAAGTGAATGGGCTCATCTTCACGATAGGTTGCAAGATAGTCACAGACTTGAAACGCCAGGTGGCGCCTGTTCATCTCATCCGTCGCACCGGCTTGAAGCAGGTCGCAAGCGTGCTGCCGGGCGAAGAAGTTCAGGGCGCGATTATCGCGCGGGAAGCACGGCCCTCCATAGCCGAAACCGTACCTTAGAAACTCATGGCCGATGCGCGCATCCGAACCAACCGCGTCGAGGATTTTTTCGGGTTCCGCGCCCACCCGGGTCGCCAGGTCTCCAATCGCATTGGCGAACGCGATTTTCATGGTGAGGGCGCAATTAGTGGCCAGCTTCGCGATCTCCGCGCTCAAACGCGACATGCGATGAATCGAAGGTTGGTTGATGCACATTCGGCGATGGACGCATTCCAGCCTGTCACCCGCCATTGAGTCGGCTTCTCCGATCAAGACCTGGTCGGGCGACTGTTGATCACGAATTATGCTTCCCTGCGCGATGAAACCGGGATTGTAACTCAAGCTATAACCGTGGGGTTTAACCAAATCCGCTACCGAATCGCAGTAGCCAGGCAAGGTCGTGCAAACCAGCGCTAATTCAACGCGCTCCAGTGGCGGCTCCAGCGCAAGCAACTGTGTCAGTACGTGGTCGATCTGGCGATGATCGTAGCCGCCGGCATCCGCGGAAGGCGTATCGACGGCGATAAACACCAGACCGGGCTCGAAGTCGCGCAAGGCGCCGATTTGATCGACCGCCCGAAAAGCGCGAACTGTTCGGAAAGCGTCTTCAACTCCGGGTTCCGGAGTACAGAGTGTCTTGTTGTTAATGCGGGCGACGTACTCCCGGTCCTTATCGATACCCAGCACGTCATAACCCGCCCGACTCAGATTCAGGGCCAGGCATAAACCGATTTTTCCGATCCCGACGACGGCGATTCGCTCCAAGATCACCCACCCGCCGAGGCATCGCGTGCCGCAGCCTGACTGGAAACCGCTAGAGTCGCGGGAAATGTGGATTCTTCCAGATCAACGTCGGCGTAACCCCAATTTTCAGGATTCAAATTGTACGGCTCGCCAGTCCGCAGCGCTTGCATTCCAACTTCCAGCAAGAGGCCGTAGTCGAGAGCCGGCCGCTCCGCCAGAAATCTGAGCTTCTCGAGCGGAGCCATGGTTGCCCATCCCGTGGGATGGTCAATGTGATACGAGCAAGCCTCGGGCGGCCAAACGTGCTGCTGGTAGCCTAGCGCCGCCGCAGCGATCAATCCGAGCGAATCGACATGCAATGAATATAGATCCAGCTCGACGTAGCCCTGGATCGCCAGCCAGGCTTCGCGGGACATCAGCGTGAAGTCCCCGCACGCGAAGAGGTCGAGTTGATGAAACGATTTCTTTTCGGGACTCCAGAACAGGTTCATGCCGAGGGCCATCTTATCGAACAACCATTTCTTGATGTTGCTTTTGTGCTGCAGGCCGGCAAGCTCCAAGTTGATGTTTTTGTAGCGGCGATCGCGGCCTTGCCGTCGAATGACATTCTGTTCGCACCAGGCTAGCTGTTGAGTTATGTTCCAGTCCGGATCGATACTGTCGGGAACATCGCACCTGTTGGCGCGATAGTAAGTGTCGGGTCGAAGCGACTTTTCTGTCAGGGTACGAAACAGCGCGTCCGAGAACAACAGGTCGATATTGGTGCACAATATGAAAGCGCCGTTTGCCCGGCGAATGCCTACGTTCTTGGCGATCATCTGAAACAGTGGAATGTCCGGGGCGCGGCGATATCGGCGGTGAATAGACGACGGGACTGTTATGTAGCGCAGCACGAGGAAATCATCCTCGGACGGTTTCGGCAGCACTTCGCGCAAAAGCGGCCGATCCGCCGGCGGATTCCACTCGACGAAGATCAGTTCCACCGGGAAGCGATAGCGGCGCGTCTGTTCCATCAATCCACACAGGAAGAGCCGCATTCGCCTGGCGATTTCGCCCCCATGGTCGTCATTTCTGGACGCCACGACAATGGAAAGGTACGGACGATCGCCGCTGACAGGGGTATGGCGCGCCATCAGTAATGTGATTATAGTATCCCTAAGTGTCGCCGACGCGGCGTTCACTCGCCCAGCATGAGCTCGAGCCCAAGCAGGCCCAAACCGGAGGACGACGAACGCGAGTTTCTGGTGTTCGGCCAGCCGCAAATACTCGACGAGGAGATCGAGGAGGTCGTAGCCTGCCTGCGATCAGGCTGGATCGGAACCGGCCCTCGGGTCGCTCAATTTGAGCAGGACTTCGCAGCGTTGAAAGGCGTAGAGCATGCGGCGGCGGTTGCATCCTGTTCGGCGGCCCTCCATTTGAGCATCCTGGCCGCGGGCATCCAGCCTGGCGATGAAGTCATCACCTCTGCGCTGACGTTTTGCAGCACCGTCAACTCCATCATTCACGCGGGCGGCCAGCCTGTACTCGCCGACATCGACCCGGCAACCATGAACCTCGACGCGCGGCAGGTGGAAGCGCGCGTCACCAGCCGCACGCGGGCGCTAGTCCCGGTGCACTTTGCTGGTCGACCTTGCGATATGGATGCGCTGCTATCAATTGCCCGCCGTCACGGGCTACGCGTGATCGAAGACTGCGCCCATGCCATAGAAGCGGAATATCGCGGTCACGGCACGGGCACTCTTGGAGACTTTGGGTGCTTCAGCTTTTACGCAACCAAGAGTGTGACCACCGGCGAAGGTGGAATGGTCATGGCGCGCCGCGAGCAGGATTTGGACGAAATAAAAACGCTAGCCTTGCACGGCATGAGCCGGGATGCCTGGCGCCGTTTCCAGGACACCGGATACAAGCACTATTACGCTGTCGCCATCGGATTCAAGTACAACATGATGGACCTGCAGGCGGCTATCGGCATTCACCAACTGCGGCGGTTGTCAGCGAATTGGCAACGCCGGCGGGCTATCTGGCTACGCTACCTGGAGGCATTCGCCGATGCCCCGGTTGGCGTTCCAAATCCACCGGAGCATGAAACGCGGCACGCCCACCACCTCTTTACGGTGCTGATCGATGAGCATCGCACAGGCGTCACGCGGGATGAATTCCTGGAGGCCATGACGGGTCTCGGCATCGGCGTGGGAGTGCATTACCTGAGCGTGCCGGAACACCCCGTTTATCGGGACCGCTTTGGATGGCAGCCTGAGGACTGGCCGGTGGCACAGCGCATCGGAAGGCAAACCGTCAGCTTGCCCCTGAGTGCCAAGCTAACCGACAGCGACGTGGAACGTGTCATCCGCGCCGTCTACAAGGCGCTGCGGGCCTAATCCCCGCCGTCCGCCGCACGGCCGTCCTCATGCCGATGATAGCGATTCTGTAAGAAGTACCGGTCCAGCCGCTCGTCGAGGCTAAATTCCGGCTTGACACACCTTACCTCGAAGAAGTCGACCGGAAACACGTACTCGTTCCAATTTTCGATTCGCGCCAACCCGGTCAGTTCTTGGAATTCGTTGGAGATGGCCAAGTCCTCGAACTGGTCCAGCTCCAGATCGATGGTCTTGAGTGATACGAGTATGAATCCCTTGCGCCGCAAATCATCGAGCACGGTATTCAGGTCTGCGACGTCATAGCGATAGGCTTCATTGATTTTGCGAATTTCTCGATCAATCGGCTCTTGGTGTTCCGCTCGCGCGGCGAGGCGCCTGAAGAGGTCTTTGATATACAGTATTCCGCCGGGCTTCAACATCTCCCAGCAGGCGTCGATCAAGTGCCCTTTGGCTGTCGAATGTCCGAAGGATTCCAGAAAATACACGACGTCGTACGATCCCGGGGTGAAATAGTGAGCCAGCTTATGATAATCACCGTGTACTACCTCTATTTGCTCCGAAAGGTTCGCGGCATCCACTTTGGCCCTCGCCGCGTCGTGCTGGATCTTTGAAATCGTGATGGCATCGATGTGAACATGGGCATGCCTGGCGAAATGGATCGCTGGCACTCCGATGCCGCAGCCTGCGTCCAATGCGCGCTGCCCTGGTTGAAAGCCAATGCTTTTGATTTGATAGTTCAGCAGGTCGGCGACGTCCTTCGTTCGGAAGGCTTGAATCACCTCTCCATACGCCTTTAGGAATTTGTCATGATGCGTATCGTAAAATTGGCCCACGCTTCTGGCGTGGCGGTCGTCGTACCTGGCAGTTGTCTTTGGGCCGGTGTGTCGTGGGTTGCGGCGGTATTCCACGGTGGACAGTCTCAGCTTGATTTCATTCCATATGTTTCGAGGCGTATAGATTTCCCATAAGCTTCGGTTATCTAGATCACTATTCATATTGCCCACGTCCGGCACAGCCTTGAATAGCCTTGACGCCAGGATACAGCAGGGATAACATAATACATACCATGGCGCACTGTATGAAGTTGCGCTTCACCTGTCTAATTTCGATTTTGTTTCAGGTGCTCTCTCTCAGTGCGTGCCGCGGTCAGCGGACCAACGCTCGTGGCGGAGAACAGGATCAGATTGAACTGGGCCAGAATGTTACGGTGAACGGCAGACCAGAAGACGTAGCATTTAAGGATTTTTCGAAAAACTGGCGCCAATTTGTCAGCACCTCCCCGCAGCTCTCCGCGACCGTAGTCGGCCAAACCAAGCGGGAACCAGCGCCCCAGGAGCCGGTGATCTTTGCAGAGTGTGTGTACAACGCCGATGCTAAAGGCTATGTGCCGCAGATGACCATTACCTGGAATGAAGCACCCAGCCAGACTGCCGCGGCTCCACGTGACCAGCAGCAGGTAGTTCCCGCTCTCCGTTTCGATCTGGCGCTGCACCACGACCCGTTTGGCCGGAATTATTTTTCGAGCGCGCTCTCGACCGACAAGCTCAAGCGGTTTAGCCTTCCGTCCAACAGCGGCCTGATCAACAATCCCGAGGCCGTGATGCTGACCGGGCCAGGCTTGTTTCCGAAGCTCATGGATTTCAGAACTGAAAATCTGCAGGATGCCGCAGCCAACCGCCGATTCACTAAAAACACCATCGTCCTGAGAGATGTAAGTCCCGGACTGTCGTACACAATGCGGGTAAGCCGTCTCGCAGGTAATGCGTGGAACGAGGATCGGCAGGTAGTGTTTCTTCCACCGGTCTGTCCGAATTCATTCTAGGCCCGAATGCCCCGACCACTCACAACCACTCATGATCTCGGCAGGCGAATGCCACTACTGCTGGCGGTTTTGTTAGGGATATCTGGTTCAGCGTTCGGTCAGATCATTCCCACCTGGTACGATATCAACCCGTCTCAGTCCAATGACGGCCAGAACGGCGCCAGCGGCGGTCGAGTCAATCATGTGGGAGCTGCCAGCGACTTCAGCAAAGTCTACGCCGCCACCGAATGGGGCGGGCTGTATCAAAGTTTTGATCAAGGCAATACCTGGGTTAAAATCAACACCTTCTCGCCATCCGCTACCTGGGACGTTAAAGTTGATCCCCGCAATAGCAACTTGGTGTATGCCACAGCAGCTTTTGACGGTCGTGTGAATCCTCAATCCGGCATTGGTGTCAGCAACGATGCTGGCGGCTCGTGGACTGCCGTCAATATCCCTACGCTCAATAAACTGAACTGCACTGTCGCCCAACGAAAAACGCAACCCTCGGGTTGGCAGATTGGCATCAACCCTAACAACACCAGGACCGTGTTTGTCGGCACCAGTTGTGGTCTGGCACGTTCGTTGGACAGTGGAGGGTCGTGGACCTTCATCGATCCGTCTCCAGGCGATCCTGCCGAACAGATCTATGCAGTCGTCGCTCAGGGACGCGCGACTGTCGATGTGATCGGAGACAACGGGCATTTTCGATCATTGGATAACGGAGGAAGTTGGACGCCCGTACCTGCGCAAGGCCCTGTGGCCGGAAACACTGGCCCTGGAAGCACCATCGCTGTGTCGCCGGCCGAGAGCTATGTGTTGTTGGCAGCCGATACGAATGGAAACATTTTTGAATCGGACAACGGAGGCACCACTTGGCCCACCTCCATCACGTTGCCGCGCCTGCCGGGTGGGGGATCGGACATACAAGGCCGAATCCCGTTCATAAAGACCAATCAACTATCCAACTCCAATCAGTTCGACGTCTGGTACGGCGATATCAATCTTTTCAAGGCCACTGCCACTACGCCTTCCCCCAGCTCGCTCGGTGGGGCGCAGCGCGTGCCTCAGAATAGTTGGAACAATGAGCAAGACGGCGCGCACTGGGATGTCGGGGACGTCATGTTCAATCCACGTTTTGGATCTGGCGCCTGTCCCTCCCTGTATACAGCCGACGGCGGCGTGTTTAGAAACACCAATCCGAACAATCCAGGTTGCCAGACGCCAAGTTGGCAGCAGCCCACCATCACGCCTCACGCCACTTGGTTCTGGGGTTTCGATGGCGTCTTTCTCTTCCCCGGGATACATGCGCTGACGTACGGACTGCAGGACGATGGCGGCTATGCAGCCACCAATGTCGCTGAAGGGCACAACCCGCCTCCTCCCAACTGGAACAATTACACCTGCTGCGACATCATGCACAACACGGAGGGGCATGGCAGGGTCCTATCGTTAGAGGGTTTCCGTCCACCGCCATCGACACGGCCTTTCGGTCTGTTTATAAGAAACCAGGACGGCTCAAACGCAAACGAAATTCCGAATTATCCATCGGCACAGCAGTTTCCTACGTTTGTCAATGGTAGAGAGAATGCTCCGTTCGGCGGCAACGGCTACGTCGTCAACCTGGCCGATGGCGTTTATTTCACAAATAACATCTTCAATAACCCAATTTCGTGGACAGCTCTGAATGCTCCTACCGCTGCGACATCCAGCACCGGAAATGTGAAGATCGCGAATCTTGGAGGCCAGCCTAACGTTTTCTATCACACCGGTAACGGCGACCCCGAATCTCAGGGCCTCATCTTCGTGTCCACGCTGGTCGGCGGCACCACTAGGGCTCCCGGAGCGAACTGGACAGCGTTGCCTTTGCCGATGAACATCGGGTCGGTAACCGCCTACGATGTGGATCCGACCAATGGAAACCACGCCATCATTGCGGGAATCAATAACATCAGCAATAACTTCGAAATCTGGATCACGCAAAACTTTGGCGGAAACTGGACCCACCTGGTTAACCTGGAAAACCTCATGCTCGGCGGTGGACCAGCCGGAGGCGGCGTCTTCCTCAATCAATCGAGCCAAGGAAGAACAACCGGTTTCCTCAGTTTCGGCACCTACTGGCAACCGTCCCTGTTCAAGTTCGATCCTTTGAGTCCGAGTACGATCGTGGCCGGAGCTATCGATGCAGGAGTATTCATCTCTGTGGACAACGGCAACAACTGGCGGATAATCTCCACGCCGGTAAATCCGACGTCAAATTCCCCCAATATCCCGGCTCCGATTTACGCGTATTTCAGCCCCGGACGATTCAACGCCTCCAGCAGTGCCTTTGATGTCTGGGTAGGCACCCGAGGGGCGGGCGTGAGGAAAGTAGTGCTCGAGACTCCCGTTTCCCGCTGAGTCGGCTGCATCGGTGGTAACCTGTAGCGGTTGTCGATGCCGATTCGACCGATGACCCGCACACAACTGGCTTCCAGGCTATTTCCCGCAATCGTGTTCCTGTTGGCCTGCCTTCAATATCTCAATACGGTGTCGTTCGATTATGCCTGGGACGACAAGCTGGTAATTACGGGAAATGCCTACACAACGAAGGGCATTCGGGCGTTGCCTGAAATCTTTACCCAGCGCGTCAGCGTTCCCTATAAGAGCGAGTACCGGCCGATACCGCAAGCGCTGTACGCGATTGAGTATGACTTGTTCGGCGCCAGCCCTCACGCGGGCCACGTGTTCAATATCTTCTGGTATGCACTGACGTGTTTGATGGTGTACGTGTTCGTCAATTTTGTCTTCTTCCGTGTTGACCGGCTGTTCGCTTTCTTCGTCGCGCTCTTATTCGTCGTTCACCCGCTGCACGTCGAGGTGGTGGCGAATATTAAAGGCCGCGATGAGATGCTTGCCCTATTCTTCGGATTGTCGGCGATCATCCTGTTGGTCAAGGCGCTCGAGCAGAGGCGCTGGCTATTGCTGCTGGGCGGGGCATTGTGCTTTCTTACGGCCTGTCTCTGTAAGAGCAACGCCGTTACAATGCTTCCGGTCGTGGCCCTGGTGGCGTGGTACCGCTCGAAAGAGGTGAGGGTTAGCAGGATCCTGGTCGTCAGTAGCGCCGCCATAGCGGTCTGTTCCGTCGCACTGATATTCGCGATTCGGTATGTGCAGAGCACCGTATCCGACGATAAGGCCTTACACCTGAATTCCACAGTGTTGAACAACATCTTCTTATGGTCGGCGCATACCGAAACCATAGTGCCAACCGGGTTGGTCATCATTGCGAGGTACTTGCGCCTGTTTCTATACCCGCATCCGTTGATTCACCTGTATGGTTACGATCAAGTTCCCTTGAACCGCTGGCAAGACCTCGTGACGTGGCTGGTGCTGGGCGGACTAGTGATAGTGGCCATCATCGTGGTAAGAACTTGGAATCTTAAGCTTCCCGTGGCTTTTGGCGCTCTATGGTTTGCCATCACCTACTCGGTTTACTCCAACTTTTTCTTCTTGGCCCCCGACACCATGGCAGATCGCTACATGTTCATTCCATCTGTAGGATTGGCGATCTTGGCCGTGTACTCCGTGTTCAAGCTGGCAGCCCTCAACTTCGAGTCGCCCGTGATGGTTACGGGTACACGGGCGAAGGCGGGCATAGCCTTATTTGTGACACTACTGGCGGCGTATTTCTCGACTAGCGTGGTTGGGAACCGAGACTGGCGCAACGATTCAACGCTCATTCACAACCGCATACGCTACATGCAGCACAATGCCGCTGCCCAAGCCATCTACGGCCATATTCTTAATCAGGAAAGTTATGAAGTGACTTCTCCCCAGATTAAGAAGGAGCGAAAAGAAGCCGCGATGAAAGCTTTCATGGAGGCCATACGCGTCTATCCTGACTTTCAGGCAGTCTGGCTTTCGATCGGTAAGATGTTTGCCGAAGGGCGCATTTACGATAAGGCTGAATTGTCGTTTCTCAAAGCGCAGCGCCTGGAACCCCTTAGTGCGGACAGTTACTTTTGCCTGGGAACCTTATATTTCACCCAGCAGGATATGGACCTGGCCGTCCCCTATCTGGAGAAGGCCGTATTGCTGGATCCGAAGATGGAAGACGCTTACGTGATGCTCGGCCGGGCCTACCTGCGGGCTAATAACATCGAGAATCTAGGTGCAATGACCGCGACCGCGCGGCAATGGTTTCCCACGAACGTCGATGTAGAAGCATTGCGGGCTACGTACTTCTTTCGTAGCGAGGATTATGGACGTGCCGTCGAAATGGCTCGCGAGGTTATAGCCAGGGATCCACGGAATACCCTTGCGCTAGCGGTGCTTTCATCGCCCATGGTCCAGGAAGTAACCAGGAAATGATGCGCCGCGAAGATGGTTGACAAGGTACACATCGCTCATCTCATCAACCCGGTCCGTTCACCGGTGGACCCCGAGCTGGCTAATAGGCAGGCGCTCACCTTTGAATCGATGCGGCAAGCGGCTATTCAGGCCCAGGCGGTTGCTCGGATCGACTTGCTTAGCACCCAATATCCGGAAGACCACGAGATCATTCCCCCCTTTTTTGTCCGTACTCCCGATTTGGATCGGTCCGTCGCCGATGTGCACGCTTTTTCGGTACGCCGCAAGCTTCCGCTGCTCTGCGATCTGATGGAGCGGCTGCACAGCGCGTCGGATGCGCCTTACTTGATTTACACCAACGTTGACATCATTCTTCACCCATCTTTTTACCAGCAAGTCGCGGCCAGGATTCGGAGCGGCCTGGACGCGTTCATCATCAATAGGCGCCGGGTTCCCGGTCATTACCGCGCGCTGGAGGACTTGCCGGAGATTTATAAATTGCGGGGAGCGTCGCATCCGGGATTCGATTGCTTCGTCTTTCACCGGTCGCTGTACGAAAAGTTTCGGTTAGGTCGCGTCTGCGTCGGCATTCCCTTCGTAGAGACGCTCTTTGCACAGAATCTTTTCTGCCACGCGCAGAAGTTCGCGCTGTTCGATCGCGACCAGTTGACGTTCCACGTGGGAATGGAAATCTTTAAGAAGCGCGATCCAGAATACCTGAACTTCAACAAGATAGAGTTCTGGCGGACGATTCGTATCATGCTGCCTCAACTGGACAGCCGCAAGTTTCCTTGGGGCCGCCGTAACGTCGTGTACCGCATGCTTCGCTGGGGGCTGCACCCGGCCATCCCCATCCGGCTGGCACTGATGCTCGAACCTCGACGCTGGCGACTGACGCCGGTCGGCTCACCGCAACCGTAATTCGAAATCCGGAAGCAGCGAGGTCTGGAGCCGTTCCACGCGCTCCGCCAGCCAGGTGTCCGGCTCATTCAGGACGGCGGACGCGCCATGCCGCGCAATCGCGGCTTTGCGAAAGGCCGCGGCGTTTGTGAAATAACGGTCGCTGGTGACATGTGCGCAAACAAACCCGTCGGTTTCTTCCTTTAGGATTTGATATCCCAGTTGAGCATTGAATCGCGCGATTCTCTCGAGCTCCGGACGGTAGTGAGCTTTCAGGCCCCGCAGCTCAAGTACCAGGAAGGCGAAGTCCATCAGAGCGAGCGTCGCCTGTGCCGGCTCCGGCCGGCCGATAAAAGAGGCGTCCCCGACGAAGCCGCCGGATTCCCCGCATCCTTCAGCCCAGTCGATATTCTTGACATGAAACAAGGCAAACGGAACCTCCTCGATCTGCGCCACGAAATAGCAGTTATTCCGCGGATCCAGATTCTTGAACCATTGCACCTGGTCCTGCGGGCCCACGACGGACCGGTAGCGCATGTGCGGGCGAACCCAGTCGCTATTTCGCCATTGGCGCACCAGTTCGAGATGCGCGGGCGCAAGGCTCTCCAGCGTGACGCCGAAACGGGCGAAACGCATCAGATTTCGGCCTTGATCGTAAATGCCGGCTGGCCCGAGCCCATGCTGTGAAGCCTGGAAATGTACTCGCCCAGAATCCCCAGACTCAACAGGATCAAACCGGCGGAAAATGTGATCGCGACAATCAATGCAGAAAAGCCCAACTGCGCGCCTAAAGTCAGTTTCTGGACGAGATAGTAGAGCCCGATTCCAAATGAAGTTATTGCCGATATTAGCCCCAATCCCGTCATCAGACGCAGCGGAAGCGTGCTGTATGTGATCAGCAGCATCCAGGCGATAGAGGCAAGTTTAGGGAATGAGTAGGTGGATCTCCCGGAATCGCGCTTCGCATGTTCGACAATCACCGAGCTGACATCCGACGTCTGCCATGCCAATACCGGATCTACCAGGATCCATGGGCCCGGATGTCCCGATAGCGATCGCAGCACTTCCGCGCGGATCAAGCGGAACGACGATCCATCCGGGAAGCTCGGCGCCACTCGCCGCAGCAGAATCCGGAACAGACGGGAGCCAACGCGGTGGATCAAGCCATGCCGGAGCGTGGCATACACTCCGTAGACGATATCTGATTGCGTCTGCTGTACATGCTCCCAGAGCTTCACGATTTCCCGCGGGTGGGGCTGTAAGTCGTCATCCAGTGTAACTACCCAGTTACCATGCGACTCTAAAAGCCCGCAGTAAGTGGCAGCTTGTTGGCCCGAATTTCTAGCCAGACGAAAGCCGCGCACCAGATCACCGTTCTGGCATTTCAGATTACGAATCACGCGCCACGATTCGTCAGTGCTGCCATCGTCCACAAAGAGAGCCTCGAACTGCAGGTTCATCGACGCCATCACTTCCTGAATGCCGCAAAAAAGTTGGGGAAGTGTGCGCGCGCTATTGAAAACCGGAACGACCACGGAAATTTCGGGCTTAGCTTCCATGCGGTTCGTCGACTTCGAGCAGTTCGGGGCACAAAACGGATTTCGCCGTGATCAGCGCGCTGCCCCAGGAGAAGCCGGCGCCGAATCCCGAGAGCAGCAGTTTCTTCGATCCTCGACCCAGTTCCAGGCCCAGCCGGCTACAGATAGTGACGGGAATCGTCGCAGAGCTGGTATTGCCGTATTGGCTTAGAGTCTCGGGGGCTTTGTCATTGGGAACGCCGAGCTTTCTTATGAGGGTTTCATTCAGGATGTGATTGGCCTGGTGGAACACGTAATAGTCCGGCGTGTGGACGTCGCCACTTGCGAACGCGAGTAGTTCTCGGATGTTGGGCGCGACATATTTCAAACAATAGTGCAGCACATCCATTCCGCGCATCGACAGGTGAACAGGAGCGCGCGCGACATTGTGGGCCTCCTCCCTCATCAACAGACTGTCCGGGCCGAAGGGCTTGCGCGCCCCCCCGCCTCTAACTTGAATAATATCCGCTCCCAGACCTTCGCTTCCCAGATTGAAATGCATGGCGTCTCCCTCCGGCGCCCGTTCGAGCAAAGTGGCCGAGCCCGCATCCGAAAAAATGGGAAATGTGCTTCCGTCCTTCGAAGAAACAAGGCGGGTGACGGTGTCGCCTACCAAAAGAAGCCCTTTCGCGATCGACGTTGAGTGCATGAGACCAGCCAACGAAGCCAGGCCGTACACATACCCGGCGCAGCCTTGGTTCAGGTCCAGAAGGTAGGTAGGCGAGGGGAGGCCTAACCGGTGCTGGGCGAGCATACTATTTCCCGGAATAGGATAATCGGGAGTCTGCGTTACGAAGACTAGCAGCCCTATCTCCGCCGCACGCACGCCTGACTGTTCGAGCAGTCGCTGCGCAGCACTCACGCAAAGATCGGAAGCGCAAATCGAAGCCGGGGCCACTCTGCGGGTGTTGATTCCCACGGTGCGGATGAAACCGTTGCCGGCTGCCTCGCGCAGCAGACCCAAATCCTGGTTGCGAACCTCCTGCCGGGGCACCGCGGCTGCAACGGCGCTAAATCGGAGATTCGGAATCGAGAAAAGGGCCATTATTGGCTCATTTTTTGGATCACCACTTCATACAGCCCCTGTAAAGTGTCCGCCTCCAGGAATTCGTCAGCGGAAATGGTGACGCCGTAATCCCACTCAAAACTGGCTACCACAACCAACGCTTCGAGGGAGGTCCAATCCGGTAAATCCCGAAACCGGGTCTGGGTGTCCAATTGTCCGGGCGCGGCATTCTCCAGTTGGCGCTCGATGTTGTGTATGAACGTCTGGACGTCGATCGTCTTGCTTTCCATGCAACATCGCCTCCGGGTAAATTCGACAGGTTGTTGCATCATTATGGATGCTGCCGAAGGTGCTGTCAATGCGACGTCTGCCACGCCCGTTAAGTTGTTAGAATACGTTGTCTATGACGAGCGCGGTTGTTCGGACGCACGAGCCTCCGCTCGCTCGACCAGCCGAATTTGTTCAGGGTGTCTGGCGGGATCTTCGCAGGTCTCCCCCGCTGGCCGTGGAGATGGCCAAGCGCGATATACGCAAGCAATATCGCCAGTCGCTTTTTGGTCCGGCTGTTGTCTTGTTTACGCCGCTTGTCATGACTGCCGTCGCGCTGGGCTTTCGCCGCACGGGCATTCTCAATGTAGATTCCACAGGAACGCCGTACGCCTTGTTCGTGCTCGTGGGCGTCATCCTCTGGATCACGTTTGTTGAGGCGCTGAATGCGCCCATTTACGGTTTCCTCGCCGAACAGCGGCTGTTGGCACGGACCAGCGCGCCGCCCGAGGCAATCGTCCTGGGCAAGCTTGGCGCGTTGTTTTTTAATGCCCTCATCCGGGCTGTCTTACTAATGATCGCCATCGCGTGGTATCGAATCTCGATCCCCGCCACCGTGCTGCTCGCGCCCATTGGTCTATTGAGCTTGGCCGCGTTGGGTACAGCAGTGGGCATCCTCATTGCGCCGATCAACCTCCTTTATCGCGATATTTCGTCGGTGCTCGCCACTGTAACGACGTTTTGGTTCTTCTTCTCGCCGGTCTATTTCCCCGCGCCTGCAGGCGGCACAATCGGCGCCATCATGCGGCTTAATCCGGTGACGCCGATTCTGTCCGACACACGCTCCTTGATCCTGACCGGCGTGGTCGCGAATCCCTTATCCAGCCTGGGCGTAACTCTGGCTGCCGGCTTGCTTCTGGTCATCTGCTGGTTGTACGCGCGCATCGTCCTTGGCGTGGCGTTAGAGCAGGTGAACGAGTAGCAGCGATGCGCAATCCTGCCGTCGCGGGCACATCCTCCGGATCATCCATAAAGCCCGAAGTAGTTCTGTCCGTCAGAGGCGCGTCCAGGAAGTTCTGCCGTGATCAGAACCGGTCGCTGCGCTACACGGCGTTCGATGCCATCGAGGACCTCTTCACGCGCCGCGCGAAAGACAAGGCCCTGCGGACCGACGAGTTCTGGGCGCTGCATAACGTCTCTTTCGAAGTTCGGCGCGGACAGAGTGTCGGCGTAATGGGACTCAACGGCGCCGGCAAATCCACCCTGCTGAGGCTCATGCTCGGATCGCTGCGTCTCACGGAAGGCGAGATTGTCACATCGGGCCGCCTCGCTGTGCTGAGCGAACACGGGCTCGGCTTCGATCCTTTGCTATCCGGACGCGAGAATATCTACATGACGGCCGCCGTTTTGGAGATCAGCCGGCAACGCGTGGACGAGGCCTTCGATCAAATAGTTGGGTTCGCTGGAATCGAGGAGTTCATCGACGCACCGGTCCGCGTATACAGTACCGGCATGCGGGCGCGACTGGGATTTTCCGTCGCAATGCATCTGGAACCCGACATTCTTCTGGTCGACGAAGTCCTGGCGGTCGGCGACATTGGCTTCCAGCGTCAATGCATCCATCACGTCCAGCGATACCTTGACGGCGGTGGTTCGCTGGTGCTCGTTTCGCACAATCCCCATCTGGTGCAATTTCTCTGCGATCGTTGCCTGGTTCTGGATCGCGGCGTTATCGTGTCCGACGGCGATGTCGTGGAAGGCGTAGAGCATTACTTGAAGGCTACCCGCACCGCATCCGGTGATCCTTTGGCGCTCGATGCGTCGCTCACCGGAAAATTACCTGCCTTCCAGTCCCCTTCCGAAAACAGCGGCGTCGATATCGATGATTTCGGAGTTCAGCCGAACGGAACCGAACTGCTTCGTACGGGAGAGCCGGCGCGCGTGTATGTACGTTATCGTTCCACCCGGAGCGTGGATATCCGCTGGGGATTCTGTCTGCTCACGGCGGACCTCGAAACCGAGATCACTTGCGAAGGGCTGCTGGAGCCATTTCCAATTCCCGCGGGCGCGGGCGAGCTAGCCGTTACCGTGCCGCGCTTGCCCCTCACGGGCGGGCGATATGCGCTGCGCGTCGCAATCATCGATCCTCACACGGGGCTGCCGTTCGCGCTCGGTGGCTATTACACGCCGCCCAGGTACTTCAAGGTCGAAGCGCCCGCTACCGTTCGCAACAACTACCGGATGTTAACGCACGATCTGGTCGCGCTTGAGGATCTGAAATGGGAACGGCGGCATTTCGACGCAGCAGGCGCCGCATCTTCTCGATGACGCTATACAATTTATTCAACCCGTCGCCCGCGCTCAGCCTCTGCATGCTCGTGAAGAATGAAGAGCGCCACTTGGCGCGATGCCTGGATTCGGTGCGGGGTCTTGCCGCCGAGTTTATTATCGTTGACACAGGCTCCACGGATCGAACGCCCGGCATCGCGGCCGGCTACGGAGCCCAGGTGATCCCGTTCGATTTCACCAAAGTCGACTTCGCCGCTGCTCGCAATTGCGCCATCGGGCGCGCGCGTGGCGATTGGATCCTGGTGCTCGACGCCGACGAGACCCTGGAGTCTGAAAGCGTTCCCAAAATCGAACGACTCCTCGCTCTCGGCGAAAATGCGGGGTATTTCCTGGAGCGCTACAATCACTCGTCTGGTTCTCAAAGTCCTTTCACGGATTACGTCGTACGGCTGTTTCCCAATCGCTCCGACTATCGATACCGTGGCCGCGTGCACGAAATCATCGACGCCTCCATTCTGTCCGCTGGCGGCCGTTTAAATAAGACCGACATTCGCATCGATCACAGTTTTTCCTCGGACCGGGAAGCGCGGCGCCGTAAGAACTACTGGTATATCGGCATCCTCAAAGAGGAGATTGCCGCCGACCCCACCGACGACTCACGCCTGGATTTTCTCGCCGCCGAATATCACCAGCTCGAAATGTACGACGAAGCTACTGAAATCGCGGAGCGCATCGCGCAGGTTCGCCCGCTCGATCCTCGTGCTCATTTGTTTGTGGGCGTTTATCATTTGCTGTACAAGCCCGATTTGGCCCGCGCGCGAGCCGATTTCAACCGCGCTCTCAAACTTCGCCCGGATTACCCCGAAGCCGCCTCTTTCCTTCAGCTCGTCGACGAGCGGGAGCGCGTGGGCAACACCAAAGAGTGACCACGCCCAGGTTGCTACGTCCGCTCTCTTGCGCTACAACAAATCCATGCGAGCCTCGCTACGGCGCCTTTCCTTCCTGATCGCTTTTTTGCCGGCTGGCGCGAACGCGCGCGTCGTTCAAGTTCGTATCGATCATCGCGAGGCGGTCCTCGCTGGAAAATCCTTTGGCGCAGTTGGCGCATACGAGAAGCTGGTCGGTACCATCGAGTTCGCTCTCAACCCCTCGCTTCCTCAGAACTCCGGCATCATCGATTTGGCTTTGGCTCCTCGAAACGCCCGCGGCGAAGTCGAGTTTTCGGCGGATTTCTATCTGCTAAAACCAGCCGATGTCAGTCGCGGCAATGGCAGGCTCCTGTACGAAGTCGGCAATCGCGGCTCTAAGGCTACGCTGCGTACATTTCAAAAGGGAGGGCCCAGCCAGGACCCCACTACGCCGGCTGACCTGGGCGACGGCTTTCTCATGCGGCAAGGTTATGCGCTGTTGTGGATGGGCTGGCAATGGGATGTCCCCGACGGCCGTATGCGCATGAATATGCCGAATGCAACCGATCACGGCGCCTCGATAACCGGCCTCGTCCGCGGCAATTTCATTTTGGATGCCCGCTCGGCGACGGCCCCGTTAGCGGATCGCGGGCACAAGTCCTATCCTGTTGCCGACTCCAAAAGCGCAGACGCTGTTATGACGGTACGAGACGCCACCATCGCTCCGCCGCAGCGCATAGCCCGCGAGAAGTGGCACTTTGTCGATGACTCCACAGTAGCGCTCGAAGGCGGATTTGAACCCGGCCGGATTTATGACGTCGTCTATCGGGCTCGCGATCCGCGCGTACTCGGCACAGGCTTGGCCGGCACGCGTGATCTGATCAGCTTCTTGAAATATTCGGACGCCGGCAATCCCTTGCGCGGCGTGCGCTTCGCTTATGGTTGGGGCGTCTCGCAGAGCGGCCGCTTGCTTCGCCATTTCCTATACGAGGGATTCAATGAAGACGAGCAAGGCCGCCAGGTTTTCGACGGTGTTATCGATGAGGTAGGCGGAGCCGGCCGCGGCTCCTTCAATAACCGCTTCGGACAAGCCTCGCGCGACGCCGAAGAGTTTTTCAACTTTCTGTATCCCGTGGACATGTTCCCGTTTACCGACGGTCCGGAGACAGATCCGGAAACTGGAGAGACGGATGCGCTGCTCGCCCGCGCTGAGGCCCGCCACGTTGCGCCCAAGCTCTTTCATATCTTGAGCAATTCCGAATATTTCAATCGTAGCGGATCTCTGGTTCACACCGATCCCGCAGGCCGGCGCGACCTCGACCCGCCTGCCGGAACGCGCATCTACGTCATCGCATCCGGGCCTCATTTCTTCGGACCATTCCCGGCGCAGCCTGCCCCCAACCTGGCTGCGCCGCTGAATCCGATTAATCGAAACCTGGTCATGCGGGCGCTCCTCGAGGCTATGGATGCATGGGTGACGGAAGGCGTCGCTCCCCCGCCCAGCCAGCTTCCACGCATCTCCGATGGAACCCTGACAGCCCGTGAAAAAGCCGGCTGGCCGAAAATTCCCGGCGTCCTTCTCCCTCCGCCGGCCTTGATCACCTATCGTTTGGACTTCGGTCCGAAATGGCGGGAAGGCATCGTCGATTTCGAGCCGCCCCACATCGGCAAACCGTTCGCCTCACTCGTTCCGGCCGTCGACGAAAACGGCAATGCCCGCGCCGGCATCCGATTGCCATGCGTGGACGTGCCCATCGCGACTTACAGCGGCTGGAACTACCGCGCAGCAGGAACCGGCGCAACCGATCAATTCGCGGGCGAGGCGGGATCGTTCCTGCCGTTCGCTCGAACCCGCTCCGAACGTGAAGCGAAAGGGGATTCGCGGTTATCTATCGAAGAGCGATATACGAGCCGCGATCAGTATATCGGCAAAATCGCGCTAACCGCCGGGAAGTTGGTTGAGAATCGCTATCTGCTTCGGGAAGATGTTCCCGACGTGATCGACTTTGCGGTAGCCCAATACGATTGGGCCGTCGGGCACAACCGCTAGCCCGCCGCGTCCTCACTTGTCCTTTACGATATGCTCCAGATCCTGGTTGTTCTCTGAACAATCCGCTTCCATAATGCGTTCGTCCCGCGGCGGGTGCCGCAGAATCAGGCGATAGGTCCACGGTTTCGCGAGAACCTTAGGGTCTTCCATTGTGGCTTCGTAAGAGATCGTATCGTCTGGATTGCGTTTGAATCTCTCGGTCACGTGCAGTTGGTCGCTGTGAAAATGTCCGGCGCCGGGAAGCCAGGTCTTATCGTTGAAGCCGGTTACATCCACGCTAAATGTATCGCCTTCCCAGCGGCCCATCGAGTCGCCCATGTAAGTCGGGTCTAAATCCGGTGGATGATCCTTGCGGTCGGTCGGGATGATGCGGAAGGCATGATTGGACTCGTACAGGATCACCGTCTTCTTCGGCGTCTGCACAATCTCGAACGGCACCGGGATCCCCGTAATTCGCGGGACGCCGGCCAGCTTGCAGTGAACGTTCGGATCCGTGCGGTTATCGGCCGCCAGCTCATTCACCTTGCTCACAGCCCAAGCCTGGTAAGGAGCCGCCTCACGCGGGCCGTATGAGCTGGCACGTCCTTCGCCCGGACGCACCTCGCCGGTTTCACCGAACAGACTTACGCCGATAGCCTGCCATATGCCGGACAGATCCGGCTTGCCATCTGTCGCGCGCGGGATTTTGCCGGAAGCTGGCCCCTGTGCCGAGATTGGCAAGCTTCCCAGCAGGCCCAGGGCAGCCATCGCGATCACGCGAATAGAACGCCCTCGCATCGTCCGGATCCTATTCCGAGGGCGGGCCAAGATAAAGCTTTTTGCCATCTGGCAGCGTCACTTCCCGGCCGGCCATCCGCTCCGAATCGTCCTTCGATCGCCAGCCAGTCACCGAAATTGTATCGCCTACTTTCAGCGCGCCTTTGGTCCAGCCTGTGCGCCGCAGCGTGTTCGGCGGATGTCCTTCCAATGCCCAGTTCACGACATTGCCAGCTTCGTCCTTGACGTCCAGGTAGATGTAGACGTGCGGGTTCTCCCAATCGATCTTGGTTACCACGCCCTCCAGATGGATCGGCTTCTTGCCGTCATATTCAGCGGCGAATGAGTGATGCGCTGCGAGCGGCGCTGTGGCCAATGCTAAACCGAAAGCAACAGCGAGAACGAGAAACGTAGTTCTCATGTTTATTGAACCAGGCACCGGCTATTGTAACAAATGCTCCTTCAGGCAGCCTCCCCGCAGTTAATCATCCATGGCACTCCGAATCGATCCACCAGCATGCCGAAGCGGACCGCCCAAAAGGTCTGCTGCAGCGGCATGTTAACTTTCCCGCCGTCCGCCAGGGCGTTGAATACGCGCTCTGCCTCTTTGACATCCTGGAACTGCAGTGAAACGGAAAAACCTTGTGGCGCTTTATAATGTTCCGGCGGAGCGTCGGAGCCCATCAAGACCTCGCCGTTCATATTCAGGCGCGCATGCATAATCTTGTCGCGCCATTCCGCTGGCACGTGCTGCTCCGCCGGCGTACCAGTGTGGGGAATCATGGCCTCGATTTTGCCGCCGAGACTCTGCTCATAAAATTTGAAGGCAGTCTCGCATTGGCCGTTGAAAACCAGATAAGGGTTCAGTTCCACAGTATTCTCCTCAGTAAACATTTCGATCGTTGTTGATTGAGCGCCGACGGAAATTAGCCGCCGGCAATAGCGCCCAGAATAATGAACGGCTCCGCTCCTGAAACCACCGCATCGGGCAGCGGGGCGTCCGGTGGCTCATGCGACAGATCCTCCGCGCAGGCAAAGAATCTCAGGAACGGCCGGCGCTCTTCGGTCGTATAGTCGCGGATTGTTCCGCCCAGCATCGGATACGCAGCCACCAGCGCGTCAATCACCGAGCGCTGCGTCGCCTGGCCCCGCACGTCGATCTGCACTTCACTCCCCACGCGTGCCAGTGTTCTCAAATGCTGCGGCAGGACAACCCGGATCATGTCAGTGTCTGGACCTCCACCGAAAGCACGCCTGGAAGATCACGCACAATGGGATTCCAACTGTCGCCGGCATCCGCCGAAGCGTAAACTTGTCCGCCTGTGGTTCCGAAATACACCCCGCACTTGTCCAGTGAATCCACCGCCATAGCATCGCGCAGGACGTTTACATAACAGTCGCTCTGGGGCAGACCTTTGGTCAGCGCCTCCCATTCGTTACCGCCTGTCCGGCTGCGGTAAACGCGCAGTTTGCCCTCCGGCGGAAAGTGAAACGCGTCGCTGGTGATCGGGACCACATAGATGGTCTCCGGTTCGTTAGCGTGCACATCGATCACGAATCCGAAATCGGTGGGCAGGTTCCCGCTCACTTCCTGCCATGAGTCGCCCGCGTTGTCGGTACGCATGACATCCCAGTGCTTCTGCATGAACAACGTATTCGGGCGCGACCGGTGCATCGCGATGCGATGTACGCAATGGCCCACTTCGGCCGTTGGCTCGGGGATGTACTGCGAGTAGAGGCCCTTGTTGATCGGCCGCCAGCTAATGCCACCGTCGTCGGTCCGGAAGACGCCCGCTGCTGAAATAGCAATGTAGATTCGCCCCGGATCGCTTGGATCTTGAACGATGGTGTGCAGGCACATCCCGCCGGCGCCCGGCTGCCAGCTTGGTCCCGAACCGTGCTCGCGCAAACCGGGGAGTTCCTGCCATTCTTTTCCGCCATCAGTCGAGCGAAACAGCGCGGCGTCTTCCACGCCCGCGTAGACCGTATCGGCGTCCGATAGCGATGGTTCCATATGCCAGACCCGCTTGAATTCCCAGGGATGAGGCTTGCCGTCATACCACTGGTGAGTGCCGGGCACGCCGTCATAAACGAACTTGTTGCCCACCGTCTCCCAGGTCTTCCCCCCGTCGTTGGATCGCTGGACCAGCTGGCCGTGCCAGCCGCTCGACTGCGACAAATACAGCCGGTCCGGGTCAACTGGAGAGCCCTTAAGGTGATAAATCTCAAAGCCCGCAAAGTGCGGACCGCTAATATCCCACTTCTCGCGCTTGCCATCCGATGTCAGAACAAACGCACCTTTGCGTGTTCCAACCAGTACGCGTACGTTGCTCATCTCTTCTTTCTCTCCTTATCGATCGGTATCCAAACTTCGATATCTCCCCGGCCTGTCCGCGGATCAAACCGCTCCCCGTAACGCTCGAAGAAGACCGATTCGCCCCCATCAGGTCGAGCGGCCTCATAGCCGGAATCCGGGAACCACTCATCGTGAATAGCCTCCAAAGTATCATGCAGCTTCGAAGCATGTTCCGTATGAGGAAAAACCGCGTACTCTTGTGCCGGTATACTCACGCTGCTGAATTCCTTGGGAAGACCGGCCGTGCTCGATACCTCGAATCCGGATAGGTAGTCTACACCGTCGGGCCGGTTGAAGCAGACGCCATAATGCGCGGAGCCAATCTTTCCGGGCACTTCGCCGAACGATCCCAAACGCTGCCACTGCGCAGGAATCTCGCCCCAGTTTGCAGCGGTGAAGTGGCCCCTGAGGCCCGCAATAAGCAGCGGCCTGCCCTTTTCAAAGCGCGGGGCTTGAAGCTTCCCGGCTTCTTCCACTTTGTTTTGAATTGTCGCCATGCCGATTTCTCCTTTAATTTAATCCCCTTTTACCCGCCCTAACTGTGCAGTTCTTTTCCCAACTCGCGCGCCCGATCTATCGCTGGGCTGGGACTGAAATCGTCCATTTCGAAGATCTGGCGAAGCTCGATCTCCCCGTCGGCATTTTCGCCGTGCGGCGCCGGAGCGCGCTTGGCCCATTCCAGCGCCTCTTCCTTGGACTTGACCTTGATAATCCAGTAGCCGCCGATCAGTTCCTTAGTTTCGGCGAAGGGTCCATCGATCACCGTCCGCTTGCCCCCCGAAAACTTGATCCGCGCGCCTTTGGAGCTCGGATGCAGTCCCGACAGGTCCACCAGAACACCGGCCTTCATCAGTTCCTCGTTATATTTCCCCATTGCGCTCAGCAATTCTTCGCTTGGCATCGTGCCTGCCTCCGAATCCTTACTAGCTTTGACGATCATCATGAATCGCATGTTAGGTCTCCTCACTCCTTTCTACGACTGAATCGATCGGGGCGCGGCGAAATCGACAGGTCTGGAAAAATTTGCCTGCGGCAACCCCGAAATCTCGAGGACCGGGCGGATCTCCACCGTCCCCCACCGCCCCGCCGGAAGCTTCGAAGCGATATCGATAGCCTGATCCAGGTCCGGTACGTCGATCAGAAAGTAGCCGCCCAGTTGTTCGCGCGTCTCGGCAAACGGGCCGTCGGTTACCACTCGCTTGCCGTCGTGAACCCGAAGACTGGTCGCCGTCGAGGTGGGATAAAGCGGCGAAGAGGCCACATACTGTCCGTTCGCGTTGAGCTTTTGAGCGTATTGTGCCGACTCTGCGTAGCACTTCTCCCTCTGGGCCTCGTTCAAGGATTGCTCCTCCAGGTAAATCAACAGCATATATTGCATGTGTGTGCCTCCATCACTAAATCGAATGGCGGGCGCCGAAATCGACAACCCACCTGACAATTTTCTAACATCAATGCATGCACGGGGATGCCGATGAGGCTGTGGACGCGGTCTATCGTTCCGATTGGGGCCGTATCGTCGCGGCCCTGATTCGCATGGTGGGCGACTTCGAATTAGCGGAAGATGCTGCCCAAGAAGCATTTGCGGCCGCCGTCGACCAATGGCGTACTTCCGGAATTCCGGAGTTTCCCCGGGCCTGGATCATCCAGACTGCCCGCCACAAGGCCATCGACCGTATTCGCCGCCTGACTCTGCACCGGGAAAAGGTCGAATCCTACGCCGCTTCCGTCTTGACCCAGACCACGATGGACGCGCCGGACATGGACGCCACCGAAATCCCCGACGATCGCCTTCGCCTGATCTTCACCTGCTGCCATCCCGCGTTGGCGCCCGAGGCGCGAATCGCCCTGACCTTGCGTACCCTGGGCGGTCTGGAGACCGACGAAATTGCCCGCGCGTTCCTCATCCCGACGCCGACCATGGCACAACGTCTGGTGCGCGCCCAGCGGAAGATTCGCGACGCCCGCATTCCTTATGCGGTCCCTGGCACCAGCGACATGACGGAACGGCTCGGCGCCGTGCTTACTGTGATTTACCTGATTTTCAACGAAGGTTACGCCAGCACTCGCGGCGGCCTGCATGTGCGGACCGATCTCTGCCAGGAAGCCATCCGTCTCGGACGCTTAGTGAGAACGCTCACATCGCCCCAACCGCCGGCGGAAGTAATTGGCCTGCTGGCACTCATGCTGCTTCACGATGCACGCCGCGCTGCCCGTCTCGATTCAGCCGGCGATCTGGTTGTTCTGGAAGAGCAGGACCGCAGCCGCTGGGATCAGCCGCAAATCGCCGAAGCATTGCCCATGGTTGAGGAAGCCTTGAAAGCAGTCCCCGGACCGTTCGCCGTGCAGTCGGCCATCGCCGCGCTGCATTGCCGGGCAGCGCGAGCCCAGGATACGGACTGGCCGCAAATACTCCGGCTGTACGATGTCTTGGAGCGCCTTCAGCCGTCGCCTATCGTATCGCTGAATCGCGCAGTCGCGGTAGCCATGGCCGATAGCCCTCGCTCGGCCCTAATATTGATCGACGAGTTGGCTGCGGCCGGAGCCCTCGACGAATATCACCTGCTGCATTCCGCCCGCGCCGATCTTCTGCGGCGCATCGGATCCACCGATGCAGCGGCTCAGGCTTACGAGCGGGCGCTCGCCCTGGTCGCCAATGACAGTGAGCGCCGCTTTCTGGAGCGCCGCCTGCGGGAAGTACAGGCGCTGAAGGCTTGATTTACAGTCTGTCCCTCGTTTTTTGGGCTAAAGTTGTGATAAAGTCAGTGATCGAATAGTTGAGCAGGAGGTGAAGTAATGTCCGAACAGATGACCCGCCGGGAAAGCCTGATGAGAGGATTGGCGGCGACGAGTGTGCTTGCGCTGGCTGATTGGGCAATGCCCGCGCTGGCCCAGGATGAGGTGGACGTGCCGTTCACCGATATTCCGAAAAACTTCAATCCGGGCGCCAATCCGAATGCGCCCACCCGCGTGCTCGATATCCGTAAGATCGACGGACCCTACACGCCCAAGGATCAGTTCTATGCTCTGCAGCATATGAACCGCCCGGAAATCGATCCCGCCACTTACAAGCTGAAGTTGTCGGGCCTGGTTAATAAGCCGATGGAGCTTTCCCTCGACGATCTGAAGGGCATGCATGCCACCGAGGTGGCCGCCGGTTATGAATGCTCCGGCAACAGCCCCAGGTCGGTGGAAGGACTATGTTCGTGCGGCATGTTCAAAGGTGTAAAGCTGGCCGATGTATTGAAGCACGTCGGCGTGAACGCCAAGGCTCGTGAAGTGGTCTTTTTCGGCGCGGACCGGGGCCCGCAGGATGTCGTGTTCCGGACACAAACGTTTAAAGTCGACCAGCAGTTTGGCCGAAGCATCACTCTCGAAAACGCAATGAAACCCCAGCCCATGCTGGCCTATTCACTGGGTGGCGATCCGTTGACTCTCGCGCAGGGAAAGCCGCTGCGCCTGATCATGCCCGGTTGGTACGGCGTTTGTAACGTGAAGTGGCTCGCGGAAATTCATCTGCAGGAAGACCGCTATCTCGGAAATTATCAGGCACGCTGGTACCGCTCCGTAGTTGGCGAAGGCGGCAATGGCGAGGATACCGATCCGGGAACCCAGTGGGTTGAGACCGAGATTACCCGGCAGCACTTGAAATCCGTGATCGCGCGAGTACGCAAAAAAGGCGGCTCTTACGACGTTTTGGGCTTCGTGTTGAACGATGGCACGCCGCTCAAATCCGTTGAAGTGAAGATCGACGATGGGCCCTGGCAGAAGGCTTCGCTGGCGTCCACCAACACCCAATATTCCTGGAAGCTGTTCAATTATCGCTGGGACGGCGCTACGCCGGGCGAGCATACTCTCGTCTCACGCGTTACCGATGCTGACGGCAGGGTACAGCCCACCTTAGACGAATTGAAGAGAAAGAAGACCTTCCTGGAGGACAATTCGCAGTTCCCGCGCAAAGTCATGATCGGTTGATTTCGCGAACGAACCCCGATGTCTGGGAGACTTTCGATGTCCTTTAAAAATCATTCGTGTGCGTGGTGCCTGCTGGGCGCCATGTTGGCCGGAGGCGCAGCAGTCTCCCGCGCGCAACTGGCCCCGCGCAAAGCGGAAGAGTGGGAAAAAACGTTAGAGGCGCCGCGCCGTGCCGAAACCCAGAAGCTCGAACAGGTTTTGTCCGACCTCTCGTTGAAGCCCGGTATGATCGTCGCGGACATCGGCGCAGGATCGGGATTTTTCTCTAGACCCTTGGCCAAAGCCGTCGCTCCAAACGGCAAAATATACGCCGTAGACATTCAGCAGGGCCTGCTGGATTACATCGATAAGCGCGATAAAGAAGAGAATATTCGCAACATCCAGACCGTTCTCGGCGAGTTCGACGACCCCAAAATCCCGGCGCGAAACGTGGACCTGGCTTTCATCAACGATGTCCTGCACCATATCGAGCATCGCGCCGTGTACCTGAAGGCGCTCGGCACATACATCAAGCCCACCGGGCGAATTGCGATTATCGAGATGAACAAGGATGATCCCAATACCGGGCACAAGAGTCAGCCGGAATTGCTGGTCGGTCGCGACGAGATCGTCCACTGGATGTCCGATGCCGGTTTCAAGCTGGTTGAAGAACATGCCGACTTGTTCCCAGGCACTAAGTGGTTTTTGATATTTGGAAGGAAGTAGCTTTAGCTGCCGCGTTCGCCATCGGAGCGCATGCACAGCCACCCGTCGTAAATGTCGGCGGGGTCGTGAATGCTGCCAGCTACGCAGCCGGCGGTGCTGCGCCGGGCGCTATCGTTTCCATCTTTGGCGCTAATCTGGGCGGCCAATCAGCCTCCGCCTCTAGCATTCCTCTTCCCACCACTCTGGGCGACGTGATCTCGGTCACCTTCAATGACGTGCCCGCGCCGTTATACTCAGTCTCCCCGAATCAGATCAATGCGCAAGTTCCCTGGGAAGTGTTTCCGGACGGCCTCACCGCCGGGTTTAGCGTAGTCGTCACCACTAGCGCCGGACAATCGGCTCGGCGAGTACTCCCAGCAGCGGAGCTGCCCGCCATTTTCACCGCGAGCTCGAACGGGATCGGCCAGGCCATTGCCACCGACAATGTCGATGGCGCTATTGTCGCGCCCGCTGGCTCCATCCCTGGCATTACAACGCATCCCATTCAGATCGGTGGCTACCTCATCATCTGGTGCACTGGGCTCGGACCAGTTGATACCGATGTCCTCGACGGCGATAATACCGGCGGGGCGATCGTGAACACGCTCGATCAACCCGCCGTCCTGATCGGCGGCGTCCCTGCGGTCTTAGTCTATTCAATACTCTCGCCGCAGTATGTCGGCGAGTATCAGGTGGCTGTGCAGGTAGCGCCCGGCACACCCACAGGCGACGCGGTGCCGGTGCAGATCCAGATGCACGGCGTCACCACTTTCGCGAACGTCACAATCGCGGTGGCCGGCCATACGCCCGCGTTTCAGACTCCCGGCAATAGTTGTACATTGGGCTCGCCTGCCTGCACGCCGATCAATATCGCCAACGATCCTCCCAGCACCACCGGCGCATTCGGCGGTTATGCCGACGCCACCATCCGTCAAGACCCGCTTACCGGCACTCTATGGATGGCTTACTCCTGGCCCCACACCATTCTGAGCGGCACCCCTGGCGCGGCGGGTACGCCGGTTCTCGATACGCATCTGGCTTACAGTACCAATGGCGGCCAATCGTGGACCTACCAGGGCGCTCTCTATACTTCGCAGACGGTTGTAAATCCGGTCACCGGGAAAACCGAATACACCTCGCATGAGGTAATGAACCTGCTTCCGCAAGTGATCAATGGCGTGACCTGGTGGTATGGGATTCACTCCGCTTACAATGTCCCCCAGAATAGCGCTGGGGGAAGCAGTCTGCAGCCATATACGAAGCGCTGGGAAATCGCGATGACCCCGGGAGGCGCAATGACCGGGCCCACGGGTTTAGCCTCAGCGTCGCCTCAGTTCCTGGGCCAGAGCATCAATACTTACCCCCAATTCTGGCCGGTCGCCGTCAACCTGAGCTCCCTCGATCCCCAGGTCAGCAACTGTACGGAGTTCTACGAGCCGGCGCTGTTCCTTTCTGGTAACAATCTCTATCTTTTTCTGGACTGTATCCCGGCCGGCAGCGATCCTTCCAATCGGTTCTATGCCGTCTTTAAGACTAGCGACCCACAGGATCACCCGGCCAACTGGACCTGGACCTACGTGCCCCAAGGGCCGGTCAAGTTTGCCAATCAACAAGACGCTGCCGGTGCCGGCCGCTATCTGTCATCAGGCGCGACCTACATTACCCAGTTGGATCTTGCCCCCAGCAAGAATCCCGGAATTGTACTGGCAATTATCACCCCCGCCTACGACAACACCAGCGGGAAAGTGAGCCTGGGCTGCGTGGCTGCCGAGATGGCCAGTATCGACCCTCCCAAGTTTGTTTACAACTCCGCAGGCCAGATTCAAGTGGACGCGTTCCTTACGAGCCCCGATTCCGAAGCCGCCGGACCGGGCTCTTGCACCTACTCCCCGTATTCGACAACCGGCCTGATCGTGGCGCATCGCCAATCGGCCAAAGCGCCCCAGAACGGGGGTTTCTTCACTTTTTTGATGCAGTCGATGCTATTCCCGTAACGCCGCGCGTCGCTAATGTGCGGGACTCTTAGCAGCCTTATTCTCGGCGTCGCGAGCGATGCTTAACATCCGCCCCAGCGCGAAATTTCCTTCGTGGCAGGCGAACTCATACATCGGCCCGGGTGCTCGCCGCATCGGTATCTCGGCTTTCCACGGCGCCACGAAAGCTGTTGGATCATCCACCGTGAATTCATAGAGAATCGTGTCCGGACCGGTGCGGGTGAAGCGTTCGATTAGGTGCAGATTTTCATCGGACCCTCGGAACGAGGTCTTGTCCGTGAAGTTAGTCGTGTCCACCACCAGCGCATTGTTTTCCCAATGGCCGATCGAATCGCCCAGCCACTTGCGCATCGCCGGCAGGTGCGGGCGCCCGTCCATGGATATGATCCGCGTTTCGTGAATCATCTCGACGGTGATCGTAACGTAATCGCGGGTTTGCACGATCTGATAATTGTTGTTGTAAGGACCGGGCAGCATCGGAGGTCCAGTGGTGGGCGACAGCAGGCAGCGTTCTTGCAGCGACCGATCCGTGACTTTATCGGCCGGATGAAGCCGGGCTGCGGCCCGTTGATCCGCCATTCTCTTTTTACCCTCGGGCGTCAGCGCGGGGACCCGGCCGTCGGGGGGATCTACAATCAGCGACGTTCGCCGGTTTGCCACCACTTTTGTTGCGCGCTCCCACCAGACCTTGGGATCGGCGACATTGCCCTCCCCGTCGTTGGGATCGTCGATGCGGTTTTGCACGATCCGCTTCTCAAAGGCCGCGGCTTCTGCCTCGGTGAAGTACTCTTTCCCGGCCAGGTCCTTGGGACGTTCCAGCGGTGTGAGCGTCTCGTTGCTCCATAACCCTTCCAGGTTTGGACGGCCCGGGGAGCTTTGTGCGCCCAGAGGCACGATGGTCAGCACAACCGCGACAGCCAGGAGCATCAGATCGCGCATAGAGGACCATGCCTAGTCTACTCAAAATCGAAGCTGAAGAGTGAACTGGAAGCTCCGGCCGTCGTTCAACGTATTCGTGATTTTGCCGAACGCCGGCGAACTCAGGTCCGGATTGGGATTGGCGAATTGCGGCGTATTGAAGAAATTAATCGATTCAGCGCGAAACGTGGCCTGCCACTCCGATCGGAGTGTCCAGGACCGCGCCAGCGCCGCATTCATGTTGCGGATACCGCCACGGCGGAACGTGTCAAACCCCAGGTTGCCGCGCGAGTCTGTCGGAGCGATATAGCCAAACGCCGAGCGTGGTAGTAATGTCGTCGACGTATTGGGGTCGCCGATTGTCCTCCCCAGAATGCTCGGGTCCAGCAGGTTCGGACGATCGCCATTGGAACCATCGACATTGCCCGAGCCTGGACCGTCCGAGCCGGTGATTACCGAGAACGGCAGCCCCGTCTTCGCCAGAAAGATACCCGACACACGCCAGCCGTTGACGACGCTGCGCAGCAAGTGGAATCCGCCGGACAGCGCCGGTGGTGCGTATTGAAAACGCGCCATCACCGCGTGCGACTGATCGAACGCGCTGGGCCCCTTCAGATCCTGCTCCACCGGACTCTGCGATTGCGAGTAACCCTGCAGCGCCTCGTCGCCGGCGGCCATGTTGGTGTAGCCGCTCCCGGTGTCGATCGCTTTGCTGAACCAGTAGGATGCGTCGCTGGTGAAGCCGTGCCAGGCCGGCGCTTTTAGCGTGATCCGGGCGGCGTCGAAATAGGCGTTAGAAGCATTCCTGGGCTCGCGCAATTCGTAATAACGGGGATCCGGCCGGCGCTCGGTGATAGTGGCGGTCGTTTGCGGAACACCCGGCACTGGCACCGCGCGGTTGGCGAACCACATCATAAAGAGCTTGTGGGTTCGCGATCCGATATAGCCCAACTGAAGCGACCATGGCTTCCCCGCCAACGGTTCCCAGAGAAAAGTGTATTGGTGCGAATACGGCGCTTCCAGGTTGGTCGGCACATCGAACTGAGTGTGCCGGGCGCCGGGTCCGAGATAAGTATCTTGCGCCGGCGTGAAAAGCGAGGGCGGCGCCTGCACCTCGAACTTCAGGAAATTCGGCGGGTCCCAACGAACTTGCTGCAGCGTCTGCGGGTAAATGTCTCCGAACTGGAGCCCATACGCCGCGCGCACCACCCCGGCCCCGTGAATCTGCCAGGCCCAACCGAGCTGCGGCGCGAAGGTATTGCAGTCGCAGTGGAAATTGATGGGCGTGAGGTTATTTACTTCGTTGGGCGCCGTCATGGGCGCATAACGCAGGCCGTAGCTGACCGTAAAATTTGGCCGGACCTTCCACACATCGCCGGCGAAATACTGCTGCTCGAACCAGCGGAAGCCGCGGATTCCGTTTCCAATCGCCGCCGAATAGCGGCTGGCGATCCCCATGCGAAAGTTGGTAATAGCATCGCGACCGAAATCGGAGCGGAAATAATAATTGCCTCGCTCGCTCGAAGACTCCAGGCCGTTGTTCTGCAGCCGATCGACCTCTCCGCCGGCCGAGAACACATGATTGCCGATCTGGCGGCGATATAGCACCGCGTGCCGAAAACGGTTAATGCGGCGGTCAATCGGGACTGTCGCGCCCGGGCCCAGACTCTGATAGGAGCTGCCGATAATAACTTGCGGACCAACTGCATTGGGCTCCGGCACCAGCAGCGAATGCGTGCGGTCGAATCCGATCGTGAAATCGATGAAGGAGTGAGCGTCGAACAGGTGATTCCAGGTAAGCCGGGCGTTGTGCGACTTCGTGTTCGTATCGGGATTCTGCCCGGCCACAAACTCAAACGCCATCACCTTCTGATTGGTGAAGGCGTGCTGCGCGAAGATCTTGTCGTGCTCCCCGAGATCCTGATCCAGCCGGATGTTCGACGCTTCGGTATCGATGGATTGAGGCGAGTTGGTGTTGAGGGCCCGAGGGTCGATATCGGTCCGGTTCGGCAATTCCTTGGGATAGGCATTGATCCAACGCTGGATCAGCGCATAGACGGCCGGATCGGTCGTCAGCGGCGTGCGCTCGCTCGGGAGCGGAACCAGAACATTGCCGTTCACGCTGCCTCGCAGGTTTTGAAGCGATCCGGCCAGCGTCAGGTGTGCGCCGCGCCACAGGCCCAGGCTGGCCGTGAATCCGTAATCGTTTTCGTGAGCCGGTTGGACGCTGCCGACCTGGAAGAAAGTTCGCGCGCTGAAAATGCTGTCCGACCGCATGAACGAAAGCCCGCCATGGAAATCTCGCGAGCGCGTGAGTGAGTTGAGATGAATAAGCCCGGCGGGATTGTTGCCGAACTCGGTGCCGAAATATTTCCGCTCCGGTTGAAACTCCGTCACGATGGTGGCATTGGTGCCCAGCCGGATATTCAGGTCTTTGAGCGCGTTGTTGTCGATGAGATTGAACTGCACATTCTCGTTGCGCCGGCTTTCGCCCGCGGCCGTGTCGGTCGTGCCCAGCAGATTGAGCTCCGTCCGTTTGTCTACGGACGGGTGCTCTGGTTCGGGGGCCTTTTCGGCCGCTTTGACTGGCTCCGGGGGCGTGGACTGCTGGGCCAGCAGGAGCAGAACCCCCAAAACGAACTGAAGCATGTGGACCTATTATGGCAAGCACTACCCGCCAATTGGCGGGTAGTGCCCTAAGCGTTGGTTGCCGCCGCTATCGGCCGAAAAGACCGGGTTGCCGTTCTCGGACTGGTGTCCGGGGTAGACATTCCGACGATGATCGAAATGGCCGGGAGACTCCTACGCTCCCGAGCAGCGATCAACCCAACGCAGCCCCTTTTCGATCCAGGAAAATGGGGTCACTGACAACACCAACAGCACGACAGCCAACGCAATCTCTGCGCCCGAAAACATTGGCAAGTGATGCGAGCCAATCCACACGACGCGCCCCCGCGAAAACTGGAGCATGCCAAGAAATACAAAACCCCCGATCCGAATCCCGCAGCTTGAAGCCTCACCTTCATGCGGGAAGCTGATCGCGTCACTCTCGGTTTGTGATGGCCTAAATGGAAAGGCACTGACCCCAATCATGCCATCAACCAACTTTTAGCGCCCCGCCAATTGGCGCCCCGGCACCCCGCCGCGTTAGCATAGAAGAAAAGAAGATTTAGGAGATCCCATGAGCTACCGTTCCCTCGCGTGCGTGGCCGCCCTCGCCGCTCTAATAGTCGCGCCCATTCTCGCGCAGGCCCCGGCACCAGCCCCCAAACCCGCGGCCAAGGCAAAATCTAAAACAATGCCTCGTACCCCCGACGGTCATCCCGACTTCCAGGGAGTTTGGACCAATGCCACCATTACGCCCATGGAGCGCCCCTCCCGTTTTAATGGCAAGGCCACCATCAGCGATGCGGAAGCAACGGCCTACGAGAAGAGCGACCTCGAAGAGCTCCAAAAGCAGGATGGCGCCTCCGATGGCCCATTAATCGCCGCCGCCGGATCTTCCGGCACGGGGGGCTATAACGTCTTGTTTGTCGACCGTGGCACCGAACTGGCGCGAGTGGACGGAGTGAAGCGTACTTCGCTCGTGGTCGATCCGCCGGATGGCAAAGTTCCGCCCATGACCGACGAAGCTCGCAAGCGAATCTCCGGCATGATGCGGAATTTCAACCGCTATGACAGCGTCAAGGAGCGCCCGCTTTCCGAACGCTGCATCATTGGATTTGGATCCACCTCCGGCCCGCCCATGCTCCCCGTGCTCTACAACAACAATTACCAGATCGTGCAGACGCCCGAAGCGGTGATGATTCTGGTGGAAATGGTGCATGATATCCGCATCATTCGCATGAACGGCGTCCATGATCCGCCCAGTATCCGCAAGCTGCTCGGCGATTCCATTGGACATTGGGAAGGCGACACGCTGGTGGTCGATACCACCAATTTCACGGACCAGACCAGATTTCGTGGATCGGGTGAGAACCTGCACGTGATCGAGCGCTTCCAGCGTATTGACCCTGAAACCATTCTCTACCGCGCCACCATCGACGATCCCACGACGTTCACCAAACAATGGACGATGGAATATCCGTTCCGCTCAACCGCCGGTCCGGTTTATGAATACGCGTGCCACGAAGGCAATTACGCCATGCCCGACATCATGGGCGGCGCCCGCAAGCAAGAAGCCGAAAAGCCGAAGAACTAGCCCCGGTCGAAGCGCAATTTATAACGTTCGGCGCGCAACCTACAACACGCCCGCTTCCCGCATTATCGGCTCCGCTTTCTCGCGAATCCGGCGCGCCATCTCATACGGGTCCGTATTTTGGAACTCTGGCAAAAATAGCTCCACCGAGATCGGGCCGTTGTATCCCTTTTCGGATAGCTTGCGAAGAATCCGGGCCAGCGGCGTGATGCCGTCGCCTGGAATCGCTCGCGTGGTCTGCCCCAGCAACTCTCGCGGCAGATCCGCCGGCACATCCTGGAAATGCACATGCGCGATTTCACCGGAGCGCAGCAGGTCGATATCCTCAAACTTGCTCAGTCCGCCCCAGAAGTGATAGCAGTCGAACATCGGGCGCACGTTCGGATGAGCGGCCTCCCGCGTCATCTTGAGCGATGTGGACAGGGTTCCGATGAAGGTTGTGGCGCGGGTGAATTCCACCATCGCGGTCATCTTGTACTGTTTGGCGATCTCCCCCACTTCGCGCATGTTGTCCACGCCCGCCTTGTAATCGTCCTGCGTAATCTTCTGCGTGGTGTTGCACGGGCAGACCATCTGTTCCAGGCCGAGTGAGGAGTACTGCTCACAGCGCCGCTTGAAGTTGTCAAGCGCCATCGCCCGATTAGCGCTCGGCTCCCACAGCCCCACCGAACTGCCGCAGGAGACCGGCGTCAATCCGAGATCCGACATCACCCGGCGCGCCGCCGCCACATCCTCGGTCTTTAGGAACGCGTCCACCGGCTGTGACGTTAATTCGCAATATTTTATTCCGGCTCGCGCCCAGCCCTCCAGCGATTTGCGATAGCCCGCTGCTACCGAAGTGGTCTGGTGCATGCAAAGCTGCATTTTGCCGGGCGCAGTAGCGGCACGCGTCACGATCTGAGCCAAAGGAGCTAAACAGATGATCCGTCGGGAGAGCATAGGATCTAATATATCTCTGTTCGCCGGGCCTATTTCAGGCCAAAGTCATCCACGTGCGCAAACAAGGCCGGCGTTCCACCGGTGTGCAGAAAAACCACTGTCTCACTCGGATCGATGTCCCCGCTGCGGATGTGGTCGATCATTCCGGCCATGGCCTTCGCCGTATAAACAGGATCTAGCAGAATGCCCTCGCAGCCTGCCATCAAGCTGATCGCCTCCAGGCAGCCCGGCGTCGCGATGCCGTACCCGGGTCCGATATACCCTTCGTCGTTAATCAGATCTTGAGCCGTAACATTGCTCGTTGCCCCCAGAATCTGCGCCGCCTCCCCGGCGATGCGCAGCGCTCGCTGCGTTTTTTCCGGCTCTCCCCCGCTGACCGCAATTCCGTAAATCTTGTAGGGCGCGCTGTACATCTTTGCGCCGAGGGCCAGGCCTGCCTGAGTTCCACGGGATCCGTTGGGATAGTAAAGGCGGCTTGGCGCCTCACCGTTTTGAAAGAGCTGCGTCACCAGCTCCAGGGTGCCCGTTACATATCCGAATGAGCCTCTGGGACTCGACCCGCCGATCGGGATCAAATACGGGCGGTCGCCGCGCCTCTCGAGATCGGCCATCACTTCGGCGATCTTGGCGGCTTCCTCCGCTCCGGTGGCGAATAGCGGATTCGGATTTTCGTCGATCCAGTGGATCTCTGCGCCAAACAGCCTATCCAGAAACAGGTTGCCCTGAACCGCCGGGCTGTCGCTATTCTTGGTCAACACCAGCGTGATCTTCAGCCCTGCCACTCGCGCCGCGGCCGCTGTCATGCGGGCGTGGTTCGATTGCGCCGCCCCGGAAGTAACCAGCACCGTAGCGCCTTCCCTCAACGCATCGCCCACCAGAAACTCCAGCTTGCGCGCTTTGTTGCCGCCCATCGCCAGTCCGGTCAGGTCATCCCGCTTGATCAGGATGCGCGGGCTGCGCTTCTGGCCGCCTAGTTCTCGCCGCAGATTATGCAGCTCGTGGAGCGGTGTCGGCAGAGCGGCCAGGCGAAATCGAGGCTGTGATCCGATGGGCAAAGTAATCCTCCAATGTTAATGATATATTTGCTCGACAGGAGGCCCGTAACCTATGAAGATCAATCGACGTGACTTGATCCGAACTTCCGCGGCTCTCGCGGCGTCAGCGGCCCTGGATGAGCAAATCTCCGCCGCCGGTCCCAAAAACATTGTCATCGCCAGCAGTAACGGCCTGAAGGAGTGCTGCGCCCGTGCGATGGAGATCTTGAAATCCGGTGGCGACACCTTGGACGCAGTTGTCGCCGGAGTCAACACAGTGGAATTAGACCCCACCCAGCACGGCGTCGGTTGGGGCGGCCTCCCCAACGAAGATGGCGTCGTGGAGTTGGACGCCAGCGTCATGCACGGTCCCACGCGCCGCTGTGGCTCGGTCGCGTCCATCCGCAACATCCGCACTCCATCCAAAGTCGCCAAACTGGTCATGGAGCAGACCGACCATATCATGCTGGTCGGCGATGGCGCCCTGAAATTCGCCAAAGATATGGGCTTCGAGGAACAGGAGTTGCTCACGGAGGAGTCGCGCCTTGCCTGGCTGGTCTGGAAGCAGAGCTTGAAAGACAAAGGCGGACACAGCAACTGGGGCGAAGGCCTGGATGCTCCTCCCAAAGCGAGACCAACTGCCAACCTGAAAGAACTCTTTCCTCATGCCGGCGATGCCACGCTTGCCTGGGCCATGGAGATGGCCATCCATCCCATCACCGGCACCATCAACTGTCTGGCCTTGAATACCAAGGGCGAGATGTCGGGCGTAACTACCACCAGTGGCCTGGGTTGGAAGATCGCCGGACGTGTCGGTGATTCGCCCATCATCGGCGCCGGGCTGTACGTCGATCAGGAAGTCGGCGGCGCGGGTTCTACCGGGCGAGGCGAAGAGAACATCCGCGTGGCCGGCGCACACACCATCGTCGAAAACATGCGCCACGGTATGACGCCCAAAGACGCCATCCTGGATTGCCTCAAGCGAATCTCCAGAAACTTCAATAACGATCGCCAGTGGCTTTCCCAGATCGGCATCAATTTTTACGCGCTTCGCAAAGACGGTGAGTATGCCGGCGGAACACTCTGGGGCGCCAGTCCTGGAGCGGCCCACCCGCCCTCATTTACCGTCAACGATGGCGGGGCCACGCGCCTGGAACCCTGCTTCTCTTTGCTGCAAAGGGCCTAGCTTCAGTCCGTTGCCGCGCTCTTAACGTACGCCGCCACCTCCTGGTGCGTGGCGAACCAAACGCCTGGCTTCGACTTCATGTAGACGATCAGCTTGTCCAGCCACAGCGCGCGCGACCGGTGTCCCGTGTAGTGCGGATGCATCGTTAGTACGTACAGGCCGCCCTCTTCATACGCCACATCGAACTCGTCCCGGAAGATTTTTTCCACCAGCTCCGGCGAAGGTAGCGATCCATTTGCCGCGCCGAAGTAAGGAGCATCGTCCACAATGCGCTCGATCGGCAGCTCCACGATGCCCGTCGGCTTGCCGTCCAGCGTTATCTCGTACGCATCGTCGCTGGCCATCAGACTGCTGTCGTAGAGGAACCCCGCTTCCTTCACCTGCTTCATCGTGAACGGGCTCATGGCCCAGGACGGCGCGCGATAGCCCACCGGCCTCTTTCCCAGCGCTTTCGTCATCAGCTCGACTGATTGATTCAAGAGCTGCTGTTCCTTGGCCTCATCGTTGAGCTCCACCAGATTCTCGTGGATCCAGCCATGAATCCCGATCTCGTGCCGCTTCTTCGCCTGGATCGACGGAATCATCTCCGGATTCAGCGCCGCGCTCACCGCCGGAATGAAGAACGAAGCCGGCACGTTCTCATTGTCCAGCACTCTCAGGATGCGTGGCAGTCCATCCACGGCGCCATATTGTCCGCGCGACATCGGCTCCGAACCGGGAATCGCGCGCGCCAGCGTGGGCGTGGAGTTGTCGATGTCGAAGCTCAGTGCCACCGCCATGCGGGCGCCATTCGGCCATTTCTTGGGCTTGAGCCTTCGTCCCACATAGTAATGCTGGTATTGCGCCTTCAATTGGTCCAGGCCCAGGCTGATTCCCGGCCACGCGCCCTCGGCCGCCGGTCGCGTTTGCGCCCTGGTAGTGCCGGAAGCACATCCCATTAAGGCGCTCGCGCCTAGAATCGCCGCCGTCCCCGCTATCCAAGCCAGATAATTTTTCATGCCCCCTGCTCCCTAGTGCGTCATCGCGTAAACGACATAATTCACGCCGATACGAATCCCCAACGCCGAGAATTTTTCATCATACTGCGGATCGTCGGCCCACTCCCACGAATCGCCTAAGTCCGAGTCGAAGGTCATGGCCGCGATCACCCGGCCCTTGTCATCATAGATGCCCCGCCAACGCGGCGGGCAGCCTTCGCATTTATAGGTCACCCCGGTGCTGAGATAGCGCGCGCCCGGCACCTGATAACGATCGTCCAGATCGTAAACGGAATGGAAAATCTGGTCGGCATCGTCGATATCGACAATCGGCCGGTCCGGAAAAACCCGCTTCATGCTGGCCTGGAACACTTCCCATTGCGAATCGCCCCAGAAATCGTCGCACATGAAGAACCCCCCGCGCAGCAGATAATCGCGCAGCTTCTTGGCTTGAGCATCCGTGAGATTCCACCAGCCCACTTGAACCGCGTACAGCCAGGGCCAGTTGTAAACATCATCGCCGTCGTCCAGGTTCACCGGCTGCTCCACGGATCGGGCGTGGATCCGTGTCAGCCGCCGCATTGCCCGCAGAAAGTGGCGATCCGCACGTGGATAATCTTGCGTCCACATGGAATTGCCCTGGCGCCAGTCGCTTCCCCGAAAGCGTCCATAGCCATACCGGCCCGCCGGCGGATACATCAAACGCGCGAACGTCCACTCGGTCTTCTCCTGGGAATCGCTCGGCAGCGGAAAATTGTTGTATTCAATGCCTGGGTATTCCCGAAACGGCTCCTGGAACGCGTACAGCGTCCCGAGCAAAGCGATCACGCCTCCCGACAGCCACGCGATCTTTGCCCTGCTCCGTTTCATCGGCTTCGATTAGCTCTACTCTAGCTCGATTGCCGCGCCACCTGTTATTCTGAAACGCATGCGAACCTTCACAATTTGCACAGTTCTGGTAGCTTCCCTCGCCGCTTCGGCGATCGCGCAAGACAAACAGGCCAAGATGCCGCCCCGCCCCGGATTGACGCTGACAACGTCGGCCTTTCCCGATGGTGGCGTCGTCCCCGCCCGGTTCACGCAGAATGATCCCAACGCGGTGTCGCCCAAGCTGGAATGGACCAACATTCCTCCCGGCACCGTCACCTTCGCGTTGATCCTGCACGATCCCGATGTCGCACTGCAAAAGAAGACCGACGACGTTCTGCACTGGATGGTATTCAATATTCCAGGTACCGCGCACGAATTGCCCGAAGGCGTTCCGGCCAACGCGACATTATCGGACGGAACTATTCAAGCCAAGAATCTTCGCCAGGCCGTGGGCTATATGGGACCCGGCGCGCCAGCCGTCGGGCCCGAGCACCATTACACTTTCGAGTTGTTTGCTCTCGATACCAAGCTTGACCTCGGCCCCGATGCCACTCGCGCCGACGTTCTCAAAGCCATTGATGGCCACATACTCGGCAAAGGCGTCCTGGTAGGCCGCTTCCACCGCTAACGCTCGCTGGCGACGCGTTTCCTGCCGCTCACTTCACGAGCACTATGGGTGCTTCGGCCGAGCCCATCACCGCATCCAGGAACCGCTTCAGTTCGCCGTACTTATCCACCGGAACGCTCTGCGCCTGGATCTCGAGCTTGCGCTGAAATACTAATGCGCCCACATCGGCCTTCCAGGTGGCGTCGTACTTGCCAAAAGGCGACGTCAGATGCAGCGGTTCCGGGAGTTCATCCACTTTGAAGTCGGCCGGCAGCAGGATCCGCACTGTTTCGTCGATCGCATCCGCATCTACGACAATCGGGTATTTCCGGGTTTTCGAAGTTAGCAGCAGATCGCCGTGGTGTAACGGCGCCGAGCGAAGGATTAGCATACGAGGCTGCGGGCGCTGCGCATAGCGCTCGGAGACGAACTTGCCCTTGAGGACAAACTCGCCCGTTGCCTCCTGAACTTCTATTCCGCTAGTGGTGGCCCCGGGAACGCTTCGTCCCACCCAGCGTTCGACCATCTTGACGTAATCGGTTTTGGAGCTGCCTCGATACTCCGCCACCGCGGACGACAACGCCTCACCGGTGCGTTTTTCCACGAACGCGCCGTCGATGGAGCCGTCCGCCTTCAACACCGCCTCGACGTTGCGCTGGCGCTCGCCGGCAGTCACCATCCCCGAAGGAATGCGGACCAGGTCGCCCGTCTCGCCCGCACCCACCAGTGCCAGGCTGGCCTGTTCATGATCGGGCAGATAGCCGGCCGGTACATAAGGATCGGTTGGGTCGAAAAAGAGCAGCCGGCCCATCTTAGGATGGTCGAGAACCGCTGGGACGTTCGTGTCCGGTCCCACTCGGATCGCCGAAATAGCGTGGTTGAACGCGCCGAGCGAAGGCCATTCGGCGCTGACGTGTGTACGGTCGCCGGAATAGATGGCGACTGGATAAGCGGTCATTCCGATCGCCTTCAGCAGAGCGCGCATCAGATTGGCCTTGTCTTTGCAATCGCCGTAAAGTTTTTGGAATACCTGGGCTGCGTCATGCGGACGGTATCCGCCGCCCCGCGAGACATTCACCTGGATCGATACGTAATTGACCTGCTGGGCGAATCGCCCCAGAGCGCGGATCTTCTCCAGTTCGCTGCTTGCGCCCTCGGTTAGCGCTTTTGCTTTCGCTGTAATAGCCTCGTTCGGTTCCGACTGGCCGTCGTTCAGCTCCGTGAGCAGCTTCGCGGCTTGGGGCCACGACGCGACCGCATGGCCTGTGGAGTCGCCGAGCAAAGTCACTCCCACCCACGGTACCAGCGTGATAAATCCTGGCGCCGCGGCCTCCCGGTCTAGGGCCGGAAGATTCTCCATTTGCCAGGTATAGGTCCTTCCAGAGGGAGCCGTTTCTCGCGGCGCTCCATTGAAAGACGCGGTCTTTGCTTCCCATCCGGCCGGCAGTGTTAACAAGAAGCGTGCCAGCCGAACCGGCGAAGAGTCCTGGAAATGAAACAGCAGTTGATTTGAAAATGACTGGCTCTCGACCGTCGATTCATAACCGAACACTGCCCCTGCCTCCGCGTCGCGCTTGCCCGACACCAGCCGCCGCCGGCACTGGTTGTAAATATCGTTTTCCGCACAAGCGACGTCCACGATCTCGTCCTTGCCGTACTTCTTCACCCGCCCTGAGGGCGCGATCATCCAGGCGCGAAATTCGCGTACTTTACCGCTGGCTGTATCGTATTGATCAAAGAAGACGGGCTCCGCGCCCTGCCGTGTCAGAATCTTCAGGGCCGAGCGGGTGGTGGTCGTAAGCTTGCCTCCGTCGCCCACCGTGGTGTGCTCCTCGTTGAACAGCACCACTGCGTTCACTTTGGCCTCATACTGCGGTAGGCTTGCGCCGGTCAGGTCTTTCAACCACGCCGGCGTATCGTCGGCCGCATAACCGGCACATCCCAGCGACATGCACAGGAGGACGATTTTAATGCGCATTGGCCGCCGCCGGCTTTAGCGAAATCGTGTAATTATCCTGATCCTGTACGAAGTCGAAAACTTTCTTCACCTGCGGATAAGCGCCTGCGCTTAGCAGCAGGGTCTGGTCGCGGCCAAATTCGAAATGGCGGCGATAGATCAGCTTTCGTCCGTCTGTCGTCTTTTGAACTTGCACCGTATAGCTGCCGATCTTGCCGAAGTTCGAGCCTTGCGGTAAGGTCGGTTGATCGAGCTCCCACCCCTCCGGCAAATCAATCGTCACCTCGTCTTCCTCCGACCAGCCGTAGTTAAAATACACATCCCATTTACGGCTGCTCTCGGTGAAACGCGGCGACACGTTGCGTTGGAAAAACGCTGGCTGCAGCAGAATGCGTCTTCCAGTGCGGGTCGCATATCCTGGCACGCTCAGCTTGTGGCGCACTACGACCGGCTTCACCGGATCGGTAATATCCCGTATCTGCAAGTCCGAGATCTCGGCGGTGCTTAAGCGCGCCTCTACCGATTTTTTCCAATCCTCTTCCTGTTGCGCAGGCGACATCTGCTCATAACGTTCTTTTTCAAGACGAGCCACGTGGCCGGTGTAGGTGTAGGTGACCGTGCCTTCGAGCGACCCATCCTCCAGGAGCTTGAAGGACGCCCGCCGGTCACGTCTCGACTTTTCCGGCTGCTGGTATTGTGTCGTGACAAAGAAGCCTTCTTTGGGATCCGCGATCAGAGCCTGTTGACCCTCTGCCTGCCAGGGCAGCATGCCCGGCTCCAGATATTGCGCGGACGGGTCGAAGAAAATCCACTTCTCGTTGAGCTTCACCGCGATCAGCAGCCTGTCGAGGAAATAGGTCGTGGGCCGCAGGGGCGTGAAAAAGGTGTCAGCGCGGCTGGAAACGCGCGCCATGCGAGCTTCGAAACCGGCCGCGCCGGCTAACGCGCCAAATAGCATGTCTACATCTTCGGCGGAGCCGGCTTTCTGCTTCAGCGTATCGGACGCAGAGTGGTTCTCCTTCAGAGCCTTCCGTTCCTCGGCGTTCATGGGGGAAGCGCTGTTTTCGAAATTCCGGATCTTCGTGCGGCAGAAAGCATCCAAGGCGGTGACCTGCTCTTCAGGTTTCGCCGCGCCGGAGGTCAACTCGGCCGCTGTCCGCTTTATCAGATCATCGGCTTTCATTAAAGGCTTGGAGCGCGCGTAATCCTGCTTGCCTACCGTTTTCCAGAACTTCTCCGCGTCGATTTTCTTGTCTTCTTCGTAATAAATCAGCAGCCACGATCGAAGTTGGTCCTCCGGCGGCATGTACGGCTCTTCCTTAAACGCGGGGACATTGTTCATTGAGGTGGTGAAGAAGCCGTCCGGCTCCTGCCGAAAAGGAGGGAGGTTGCACTGGAAGGCCATGGTGCGCATGCCAAATGGCAGCCACGGAATGTTTAGTGGCTTCAAATGATAGGTCACGTTCCAGATCGGTATCTCGCGCTGAAAGTAGAGACGCATGTGCGAGGCTGTCTCGTTGTCGCGGGTCTCGCGGTAGCGATATTCAATAATGTCGCCCACTTCGACGTTCGGCAGAACGAATGTCTTGCCGCTTAACTTGAGGCCCTTCGTCTTGACCAGTTCGCGGTCGAAAATCGCGTCTTTCTTAACCTCGACATCGGTTCCGTCCGGCTTGATGGTCCGGGCGGCAACTTCGGAGATCGATCGCCTGCCATTTCGCGGGATTTCAACCGTAGAGTACTGCTCTTTCCCGCGATCCGTAAAGATTTTGATCCTTATATAGTGGTTCATCGAGAGCGACAGGTCGCTGCCCAGCAGCCGGTCTTCAATCCGCACGTCCCAGAAAATAATCTCGGCGTCGGCGGACGGATCAACTTTGGGTTCTTTTTGCAGCAGTTCATATTTATCGACGGGCCGCCAATCCGCTGCGGAAGCAAATCCGGATAACAGGAATAAAAAGCCCGTGACTCTTAAGTAAAGAGTTTTCAGGAAACACCTCCGCCTTTTTAGGATCAGAGATTAATTTATCCGATAAATGGTACGTTCGCAAGGGCCGATCAACTAGGATTAGTACCACCTCCCTGCCGCTATACAATGGACCCTTGAGGATTTGGCATGTCTCGCTCTAGCATTTCATTCGCCCTATCGTTCACGGTCTTTTTCGCTAACGCCCAGCCGCCGGCCGAAGGACGGGGACCCGCAGCCGCCCGCATCCCCACCATCGAAGACCGCACCAGCGCTATGCAGAAGCTGGATGGCTACTTCCCCATCTACTGGGACGACCGCGCCGGTACCCTATGGCTCGAGATTCCGCGTTTCGACGCCGGCTTTCTCTACACCACCGGATTGGCGGCCGGCCTGGGTTCCAACGATATCGGCCTCGATCGCGGGCAGGCCGGGGGTGCCCGCATCGTCTATTTCCAGCGCGTCGGTCCGAAGATCTTGATGGTCCAGCCGAACGAGTCGTTCCGTTCCTCCAGCCCCAATCCAGCCGAGCGCCGCTCGGTGGAAGACTCCTTCGCCAAGTCCGTGCTCTGGAGCTTTACCGTCGCCGCCGAAAGTAATGGCCGCGTGCTGGTGGATGCCACCGATTTCGTGCTCCGCGACGGCCATGGCGCGGCTGCCTCGCTCCGTCCCGGGCCATACCGCGTCGATCGGGCGCGTAGCGCCGTCTACATGCCCCGCACCAAAGCGTTCCCCAAGAACACCGAGATCGAAGTGACTTTGACTTTTGCCAACGATGCCGGCGGCGGACGCGGTGGCTTCGGCGCCGGACCAGCCCAAGGTCCCCCGGCTATCGGTGCGGGCGGCGGCCGTGGAGGTGGTGGATTTGGAGGCGGCCTGTTCTCCGGAACCGTCGCCAGCGTTACGCCCACTGCCGATTCTGTCACTCTTCGCGAGCATTACTCCTTGGTCGAGCTGCCCGACAGTAACTTCCAGCCCCGCTACGATGATCCGCGTGCCGGGTACGGCGGCCTCAACTTCGTCGACTACAGCGTGCCAATCGGCGAGCCTATGGTGAAGCGCTATATTCGCCGCCACCGGCTGGAGAAGAAAGATCCCAACGCGGCCATCAGCGAAGCCGTCAAGCCCATCCAATACTGGGTTGATTCCGGCGCGCCCGACGATGTCAAGAAGGCGCTGGTGGATGGCGCCAGTTGGTGGAACCAAGCCTTTGAAGCCGCCGGATTCCGCAATGCGTTCCAGGTGGCCGTCCTGCCCGATGGCGCCGACCCCATGGACATTCGCTACAACATGATCAATTGGGTGCATCGCTCCACTCGCGGATGGAGCTCTGGCGCCAGCGTGGCCGATCCCCGCACCGGCGAAATCCTAAAGGCCACCGTCACCCTCGGCTCGCTGCGGGACCGCCAGGATTATCTGATTTTCGAAGGCCTTCTGTCACCCTACATGCGTGGCGACGAAAAGCCCGACGTGCTGTATCAGACTGCGATATCCCGCATCCGCCAGCTTGCCGCCCACGAAGTCGGACACACCCTCGGCCTCGGCCACAACTATTACGACAGCGCCAAGGGCTGGATTTCCGTAATGGACTATCCCCATCCACTCGAGAAGCTGCGCGCCGATGGAACCATCGATCTGTCTGAAGCGTATGCGGCCCGCATCGGCGATTGGGACAAAGTAGCGATCAACTACGGTTACCGCCAACTCCCCAAAGGCGACGAGCAGCCCGTGCTGACCAAAATTCTCGATGACGCCTGGGCCGAAGACCTGCGCTACATGACCAATCAGGATACCGACGCCCATCCCCGTGTCGATCAGTGGTCCAACGGCGTCAATCAAGCCGACGAGTTGAATCGGCTGATGAAGATTCGCCGCGCCGCTCTGAACCGGCTAGGCGAGCACACCATCCGCAAAGGCGAGCCCATGGCGACCATCGAGGAACCATTGGTGCCTATCTACATGTATCACCGCTATTCGGTGGAATCGGCCGCGTCAATGGTCGCCGGTATCGATTACATCTATGCCATGCGGGGCGACGGGCGCACGCCCCTGAAATGGGAGACGGCCGCCAATCAGCGCAAAGCGCTCGACGCGCTGGCCAACACATTGAAACCTTCCGAGCTGGCCGTACCCAAGCAGGTGCTGGATGCCATCCCGCCGCGTCCCCCTGGATTCGGACGTCACCGCGAATTGTTTCCGCGTACCACCGGCGATGGATTCGATCCCCTCAGCCCGGCCACCATCGCATCCGACGTGACCATCGGATTCGTGCTTGAGCTGGACCGCTCCGCCCGCATGGTGGCGCAGCACGCCCTCGATTCCGCCCTACCGGGCCTAGAAGAAGTCATCGACCGCCTTACGAAGGCCACCTTCGATGCTCCGGTCGCCTCCCCCTATGAGACCGAGATTCGGCGCGCGGAGGAACGCGTGCTCGTCGATCGCGTAATGTGGCTCGCCACCGGCGCGCCCAACCCCCAGGTACGGGCCATTGCGGCTTTGAAGCTGTCCAAGCTGGCTGCGCGGCTGAAGGCCGAGACGCCCGCCAGTGAATCCGAACAGGCCCAGCACGCGCTTCTCGCCGCCGATATTAAGCGTTTCCTCGACCGGCCGGCCGATCCCATGAAACCCCTGCCTGCTCCCGACGCCCCGCCCGGCGCACCTATCGGAGATCCAGGCATGGATTGGCTTGCGCCCCCGCCATGCTCCTGGACCAGCGCGCACCCGGATTGGTGGTAATCTGGTCCTTCCGACCCATAAAGCGTGAGGCAGAATCTGTCGATCTCCGACCACGGCCTGCTGCAATATCCAGCGACCCGCCGGTCCATCAAAAGGCTGATGCAAACTCAAGCTCGTGACCATTCAAAGACGTAGGAAGCATTCCGCTCTCGTATTATGCATGGCCGCGCTTATAACCGGCGCGCTCTTGACAGGCGTCTCTTTCAATGAGAGCCGTCGCCAGGAAAACCTCGCCTTCCACCAGGACCTCAGCGTCGCTGCTGAAAATCGGGCATCGGCCGTCCGGCGAGAATTGGAAGCCACCCTCGTCGCCCTCCGCGCTTTACGCGCTTACCTCGAAATCAGCCCCAGGGACCAGTCCAGCTTTACGGGTTTCGCGCAGCGGCTGATTGACGCGCATTCGAGCGTTCGCTCTTTGGAATGGGTGCCGCGGGTCGAACACCAGGACCGGCAGCGGTTCGAAGCCTCGCTACGCCCCCATTTCATCTTCGAAGGCAATGCCGCTAAGCCTCGCCGTGCACCCGACCGCCCTTTCTATCTGCCTACTCAATTTGTCTATCCCATGTATCGAATGGGCGTTGTGATCGGCTTCGACGTCAATGCCAGCCCGGGCTGCCGGCGCGCTATAGCCTTGACGGAAAAGAGCGGTGAACCCGCCCTGACCGAAAAGTACCAAATAGTGGAAAAAACCGCCGATGGTTACGGAGTTATCGCCTTCCTGCCCGTTTACAGGCGCAAGACAGGTTCTTCGGAACCGGTCCTCACTGGCTACGCCGCCGCCGTAGCCCAAGTGCCCGATATCGTCGAAAGCGGCCTGCGCAGTATCAATCCCAGAGGCTTGGACCTCTACGTCTTCGATCGATCCGCGCCGCCTGCCAAACAGCTTCTCTACTATCATCCGTCCCCCTCCGGCACCAGGCGCGGTACGGTGTCTTCCGAGTCCATGCTGGTCAAAACCATCCATGAGCAGATATCAGTCAGCATAGGCGGCCGGGATTGGTCCTTCGTATTCGTGCCCACGCCCGAATTTATCGCTGCCTCCCATACCTGGCGCCCATGGCTTCTCCTCGGCATAGGCTCCTTGCTTACCTTTGCGGTTGTGCTCTATTTCTTGCTCCATATTTCGCACGCCAAACGAACCTTCGGTCTGTTGACCAGCCTCGAAACCCTGAACGGGCAGCTGGCCTCCGCTCGCGACCAGGCGCTGGAAGCGTCCCGCTCCAAGTCTCAATTCCTCGCCAACATGAGCCATGAAATCCGCACGCCGATGAACGGAGTTCTCGCCACCACCGAACTTGTCCTCGATACCGGCCTCACAGCCGACCAGCGCGAGTTGATCAGCGCCTGTCATGTGTCCGGCCAACAACTCCTTGCGATCTTAAACGACATACTCGACCTGTCGCGCTGCGAATCCGGCAAGCTCACCCTCGAACAGGTGCCGTTTGATCTGCGCTCCGAAGTTACCGGCGTGATGAAGCTTTACAACGTGATCGCGCAACAGAAAGGCGTGGCGCTCAACCTCACCTGGAGTAATACGACGCCCCGGTGGATACGCGGCGACCCCACTCGGCTGCGGCAAGTGCTGACAAATCTGATGAGCAACGCGCTCAAATTCACGGATGCCGGCTCCGTGAACCTGGCCGTCTCGAGCGACGTCAATGTGAATGCCCTGGCGCGGGTCCGGTTCATCATAGAAGACACAGGCATTGGAATATCTCCCCGGGCTCTGCCTGATCTTTTCTCCCCGTTTGTCCAGGGAGACGGCTCAACTACACGCCGCTACGGTGGTACCGGCTTGGGCTTGGCGATCTGTAAACAATTGGTTGCTCTAATGGGCGGCAGTATCGAGGTCCATAGCGTCCTCGGCCAAGGCAGCCGTTTCGTCGTGCAAGTGGAATTCGAACCGGCCGACGCTCCCAAGCCGATCGCCGCTCCCCCCGTCATCCCTGCTTCGCTTCCCCGCCGTTTGCACGTTCTCGTCGCCGAAGATAATCCCGTCAATCAGCTCGTCGCGCAGCGTCTCTTGGAACGCCACGGTTGCTCGGTCGATGTCGTTGCCACCGGTACCGCCGCGGTGCATCGTCATCACATGGAGAAATACGACCTGATCTTGATGGATTGCCAAATGCCGGAATTGGATGGCTATGAGGCCGCGCGCCGGATCCGTACCGCCAACCACCACGATCGCGTGCCCATCATCGCGCTCACCGCCCAAGCTTTCCCCGGCGATCGAGAGCGCTGCATCGCGGCGGGCATGGACGACTACGTCAGCAAACCGATCAATGCCGGCCAGTTCATCGCCACCGTGCGCCGTTGGATACCGTGCGACGTAGAAGCTGGTGTCTGAGCCCGGCTAAGTTACTCGCACATCACCAGGCTGCCTCGCTCTTCCAGATCCAACTCGAAGACCGCGTATCGTTCCGATTGCCATCTTATTTCGAGCATCCCTCGTCCCACCGGGGATATCCCGCCGACTTCAACCATCGCGTCTTCGGGAAGAGAAACCAGCATCCCCGGCTTCTCGTTATTTGGAAACGAGTAGAGCCGAATAGCTACAAGCGGAGTGGTGAGCCTGTAACGCCGCATGAACGTGAAATTTGCTTGTACCATGATGTTCGCAATAAATCCGGAGCAACGCAAGTTAGCTAACCGTTAACGCCGAGGGTACGGATCTATCGCCAGGGATACGGATTTATCTAAGGTTCAATTCCGGAAACTAGCCAGGCTTCCGCCTAGTCCAATCCGTGATGAAAGCGATTCAGGTTCTTCTGATTGAGGACAATGCCGGGGACGCCTTGGTGGTAGGCCAAGCTTTGGCCGACTGTCCGCGGCCGGTTATTCTCACCACCGCTCGCGACGGTGAACAAGGGCTCGCCATTCTGGCCGACCGCGGTTACAACCCGGCCCTCATCATCTTGGACCTTAATATGCCGAAACTGCCGGGCCACCTGTTGCTTCAACGATACGATGCTGCGAAGACGTCCGTCGTTGTCTTTAGTGCCTATTGGAATGATGTCGATCTCGACCGCGCTTTCGCCCTCGGGGTCCGTGAATATGTACACAAGCCCATGGATCTGGACGCTTTTAAGCAAGCGGTTTGCAATATGGTTGAAAAATGGGCTTTCCCCCCGGGCCCTCAGCGCCCTTGGGTTAATGCACGCAGAACCGCTGCGTTAATCCAAGGTGATCGTTGACAGGCCAAGGCTTTAGATCTCCTTTTGCTCCCTTCCCGATTTGGACCGTCAAGTGCTCGCTCTAAGGTAGATGACCGGACAATTGGCGCTTTACGATGTGCTGAAAGAGCACGATTTTGTGCGCGGCCTCAGCGCCCCGCAGCTCACCAAGCTGGCTTCCTTGTGCACCGAAGTCGCCTTTCAGGATGACGACCTGATCCTGAAGAACGGCCAGCGCTCCGAGTTTTTTTATCTAATTCTCACCGGCAGTGCTTCCGTCGAACTGCGCGCCGCCCGCTTCACTGTCTGCTTGCAAGCCCTCGGCCCCGGTCATGCGTTTGGCTGGTCCGCGCTCTTGGATCACCAGGACACGCTATTCCAGGTTCGCGCTCGGGAGTCTATGACTGCGCTCTGCCTGCATGGCTCCGACTTATCGCAATTGAGCCGGACCGACCCTGAACTCGGGTCCGAGCTCTTCAAGCGCATCCTCAGCGTGGTCGCCGGCCGGGTAAAAGCGACTGAGGAACGCTTCGCCGAAATGTGCGGTGTATCGATGAACACCAATCGCGCCTCAGTGCGCTGCTAGTTGCTCCGCTCATATTCGAAATTTTTCTCTCCGGATGCCCCGTGGTATCAAAGAGAGTATGTCCCCGCTCAATCGCCGACAGTTCGCGGCCGCTATGGCCGCTCTCGCTACTCAAACCAAATCGCGCGCCGGCACCCCAGGCCTCGATGAGACCCTCCGCGCGGGGTTAAAGCAGCGTAAGATTCCGGCCGCGGTGGCCATGGTCGCCACGCCCGCCCGCACCACTTTCACCGGCGTCTACGGCAAGCGCGACTCGGCTTCCGGTGTGGCTGTCACCGCCGGCTCCATCTTCTTCATCGCTTCCATGACCAAGGCCGTCACTTCCGTGGCCGCCATGCAGCTCGTCGAACAAGGCAAGCTGACGCTGGATGAGCCCGTGGCCAAGCATCTTCCCCAGCTCGCCAACCTCCAGGTTCTGGAAGGCTTCGACCAGAACAACAAACCGACTCTTCGCGCGGCCGCCAAACCCGTAACGCTGCGCCATCTCTTGACACATACATCGGGCTTCGCCTATGACGTGTGGGACCTGAACATGCTGAAATACAGCGCGCAGCCCGGCGCCGCCCTGTCCGAAGTCACTCCCCTGGTATTTGAGCCCGGTGCGCGCTGGCAATACGGAACCAGCGTCGATTGGGCCGGCCGCCTGGTGGAAGCCGTGTCCGGCCTCACCCTGGAACAATATTTCGACCGCAATATTCTTTCCCCGCTCGGCATGCAGGATACCGGATTCAGCGTGCCCGCCAACAAGTTCGATCGTCTGGTCAGCGAGTATCAACGCCAAGCCGACGGATCGTTAAAGGAAATTCCCCGGGCCTTGCCGCCGCCCCCCAAGACCTTCAGTGGTGGTGGCGGCCTCTATTCCACCGCAGGTGACTATATCCTTTTCATGCAAATGATTCTGCGGCGCGGGCGTTCTACCGGCTCCAAACAGATCCTGCGCCCCCAAACCGTGGAAATGATGTCCACCAACCAGATCGGCAAGTTAAGCGCCGGGAAACTGAAAACCGTCCGCCCCAATATCTCCAGCGATGTTGATTTCCATCCCGGATTCACCGACCGGTTCGGCTTTGGCTTCCTGATCAATACCACCGCCTACGAGGGCGGCCGATCCGCGGGAAGCCTCGCCTGGGGCGGTGTGGCCAATACCTACTATTGGATTGATCCGAAACGCCAGCTCTGCGCCGTTCTCATGATGCAGTACCTCCCCTTCGCCGACTCTCAAGCCATCGCCATGCTGGGCGAATTCGAAAAGGCCGTGTACGCCACCTAGCCGTGGCCATTTAGCATGGGAACATTAAACGGCAAGATAGCGGTGGTTACTGGCGCGAGCCGCGGAATCGGACGTGCCATCGCGATTCGTCTGGCAAAAGATGGCGCCGCCTTAGTTCTCAGTGCGCGCGATCAGCAGGCGCTCGACGCCGCTGTCGGTGAGATTAAGCAGTCCGGCGGTCAGGCCGCCTCTCTGGCTCTCGATCTTCGTGTGCCCGATGCTCCCCAGCGTCTGGCCGACTTCGCCCTCCAGACCTTCGGCCGCATCGATATCGTTGTCAATAATGCCGGCGCAACCAAGCGCGGCGAGTTTGAGGATCTCACTGAGGAAGATTGGGCCGACGGCTATGCGCTTAAGTTCTTCGGCGCAGTCCGCCTCACCCGGGCTGCCTGGCCCCATCTCAAATCCACCTCCGGCTCGCTGATAAACATCTCGGGTATCGGCGGCCGCACGCCGGAAGCCCAGTTCACCATCGGCGGATCGGTAAATGCCGCGCTGATCTCCTTCACCAAAGCTATGGCCGCGGCCGGCATCACCGACGGCGTCCAGGTGAACGTGATCAATCCCGGAACCATCCGAACCGATCGTTACCAGAAGCGCCTGCTGGCTTTTGCGGCCGAGCATGCTATGGATGCCGTGGCGGCCGAGCGCGAATTCGTGCGCCTGCACCAGACTACCCGCATCGGCGAGCCGGAAGACATCGCCGCCCTGGTTGCTTTTGTTGCCCGCCCGGAAGGCCGCTTCCTCCACGGCGCCATGCTGGATATGGACGGCGGAGCCACCAAGACCTTATAAAAACGGTGAAGATGGTCTCAGTACCTCGTGGTAAATCTGGTTCATCGCGCCCGCGCGGGGGAGTGGTAAACTATCAAAAGTAGACAACAAATTAAAATAGATATATCAGTCTTCAAACACTATGCAAAATGTAGGCATTCGGCCTAGTCGCCACAATCTCAGCCAGCATGGAATCAGAAATGTCGAAGTCGCGCACTGGAACCTCGGCACCGCGCACCTGATGGAGAAAGCGCTGCAGCGTCATGAGGGACACCTTGCCGACATTGGAGCCCTGACTGTTAAAACCGGTCAATTTACGGGCCGTTCCCCCAAAGACAAGTATGTCGTTCGCGAGGCCTCGACCGAAGCTTCCGTCGACTGGGGTGCCGTCAATCAGCCCATGACCGAACAGGTCTTCGATCAGATTTACGAGCGGTTGCTTACTTCCTGGGAAGGCGGCGAACTTTTCGTCCAGGATTGCTTTGCCGGAGCCGACCCCGCCTACAGTCTTCCGGTCCGCGTCATCGCCCAGCGCGCCTGGCATGCCTTGTTCGCTCAACAGCTTTTCCTGCGTCCTGACCCGCTGACGACCGCGGATCACGTACCCCAATTTACGGTCTTGTTTGCCCCCACCCTGTACACCAGCCCGGAAAAAGACGGCACCGCTTCGAAGACCTGCATCGCGCTCAGCTTCAAGAAACGAGCCATCATCATCGCCGGCACCGAGTACGCCGGTGAAATGAAGAAATCGATTTTTACGGTTCTCAATCACCTCCTCCCGGCCCAGGGTGTCATGCCCATGCACTGCTCCGCCAACGTTGGTCCCGATGGCCGGGTGGCATTGTTCTTCGGTCTGTCCGGAACTGGCAAAACTACCCTCTCGGCCGACCCCACTCGCCGCCTCATCGGCGATGACGAGCACGGCTGGAGCGACCGCGGCGTCTTCAATTTCGAAGGCGGCTGCTATGCCAAATGCATCGACCTCTCGCGCGAAAAAGAGCCGCAGATCTGGGACGCCATCCGCTTCGGCACTGTGCTCGAAAACGTCGTGATCGATCCCAACCTGCGCTCCCTCGATTTCGCATCCGATGAGCTGACCGAGAATACGCGCGCCGCTTACCCGGTCGAGTTCATTGATAATGCAGTGATCCCCGGCGTTGGCGGACATCCTTCCCACATCGTTCTTCTTGCCGCCGATGCTTTCGGCGTCCTGCCGCCCATCGCACGCCTTACCCCCGAGCAGGCCATGTTTCATTTCCTGAACGGTTATACCGCCAAGCTGGCCGGAACCGAGCGCGGTCTCGGCAGCGAGCCGCAGGCCACCTTCAGCACCTGCTTTGCATCCCCGTTCATTACGCGGCGGCCCCTGGAGTACGCCAAATTGCTGGGCGAGAAGATGCGTAAGCACGATTCGAAGTGCTTCCTTGTGAATACCGGCTGGGTCGGCGGCGCCTTCGGCGTTGGCGAGCGCATGAACTTGAAATACACGCGCGCTATGGTCAACGCCGCTGTCGAAGGAAAGCTCGACCACGTGGCCACCCGCCCGCATCCCATCTTCCACGTCGGCGTCCCGGTCTCTTGCCCCGATGTTCCGCCCGAAATTCTGGATGCGCGCGGCCAGTGGGCGGACCCCGCTGCCTACGACCGCGCCGCCGAAAATTTGGATGCGCGCTTCCGCAAGAATTTTGAGAAATTCGGCGAAGCTGCCCAGGACATGGTGGGAGCGCCGCTCCACGCCGGCCGTTAGCCCAAGTCCCCTAAGGCCCTTACCTTAGTCCCAGCCCACTTCGACGCCCCTAATCTAAGGGGGGGTAGTGCCAATGTCCAATTGTCTGTACCGGGTCGCCACTCTAAGCTAGACCTAGGAGTGTTTCTGCGATGCTGCGTGGTATTATCATTTGTCCTGATGCCGATCTAAGCGAGCGGCTGGAAGCTCTGCTGAACGAGATCGGGATCGTCAGCGTCACCCGGACGCTGGACCGTTATCCGAATTCACTCGAATTGGTCCGCTTTCTGCGCGCGCATGCGCCGCAAGTGATCTTCATCAGCACCGAATCCACTCCTAAAGCTCTCGAAATTGCTCGCGAGGTAGAGAAAAATACGCCCGGCGTCCAGGTCGTCGCAGTCAGCCGTTTCTGCGATCCGCAAATCCTGCTGGATGTCATGCGCGCCGGAATTCGTGAATTCGCGTCTCTTCCATTCGACCGGCAGACCTTGACGGAAGGGCTGATGCGCCTCAAGGACGCCCTGGATGCCAAACCGCCCGAGATCGAATCCACCGAACAGATATTCTCCTTCCTGCCATCCAAGGCGGGCGTCGGCACTTCCACCATTGCCCTGAACACCGCGAAGGCCATCTCGCGTCTGCCGGACACCAATACCCTGCTTACCGACTTCGATCTCAACTCCGGCATGCTGCGGTTCATGCTGAAGCTGGACAATCCCTACTGTGTGACCGATGCGGCCGAGCATTCCCTCGATATGGACGAAAGTCTCTGGCCCACCATGGTCACCACCATGGAGAGCCTGGATGTGCTCCACGCCGGCAAGCTGAACCCCGATTTTCGTATCGAGCCCACCCAGATCCGGCACCTGCTGGAATTCTTTCGCCGGAATTACCGCGGGCTGTGCTTCGATCTATCCGGCAACCTGGAGAAATATTCGCTCGAAATCATGCATGAATCGCGCCGCGTGTTTCTGGTCTGCACGCCCGAGATTACCTCGCTCCACTTGGCTCGTGAGAAATATCTATACCTGAAGCAGCTCGACTTGGGTGAACGCGTCTGCGTCCTGCTCAACCGCTGCCAGAAGAGATCGTTGATCACTCCGCAGCAAATCGAGCAATTGCTGGGACTGCCCGTTCATATGACTTTCCCCAACGACTATCAGGGTGTACAACAGGCCTTGACCGAGGGCCGCTGGGTAGTGCCGCACAGCGACCTTGGTAAACAGTTCACCGCGCTGGCGGCTTCCATGATAGAGGTCCGGCATAACTCGGGCACCGGCACAGCACCCGAAAAGAAGCGCTTCCTCGAATTCTTCTCCGTCGTCCCCGGCAAGAAAAACGCTAGCTGACGCCCTGCCCGGTCATGGCGTGGGAGCAGGAGCGCTGATGATCACGCAGGGCCGTAATCGCATCGTTACGGTCCGATGCAGATTTAGTCTCGCCCGCCTGTAGGTGAAGCGCCAATTCTGAATTGTGCCGGATGTCTGCCGCCTCCAAGGCCCCTAAGAGTTCGTGATACGTTTTGGAAGCTTCCAGAGCAGCTTTTAGTAGACTATCGCAGTTTGAACATTGAACGGAAGAGTGCCTTTCAACAAGTTGGGTAACCATGATCGCTTTCTGCCAAAAAAAGGAGATGATAACATATGAGTGGTTTTGAGAAGTCTCTCTCTGGCGGACCAATGGTACCAGAGCCGGCAATAAGGGTTTTCACTAGGTTTTACAAAGTCTAGGCCTGCACCATAAGAACCAACCACTTTGTTTAGCGCGCCTAGATTCCGCGTCCCCGCTCCAACAGGGTAAAATTGGACCGTGCAACTGCCTTCTCCCGTCCGCTCCCTCCTCGCCTGGTCCGTCTCCTTCGCCGCCTTCGTGATCGCGCCCGCCTCATTTGCTGCGCCGTCTGAGCGTGAGCAGGCCCAGGCCCGGTTGCTCGATCACGCCGAATTGCCGTGCGTCAACTGCTTCTTTGGAACCGGCGATTACTATTACTGCTTCGCCGCCGGCAACCAGGTCCTCATCGCTTATCAAAGGACCCGCGTTTTCAACTGGACCGACGGTTCCAAGAATTACCTCACCAAAGTTCACAAGGGTTGGACTACCTGGACTCCCCCCGGCCAGACCGTGCCCATCAGCTATGATGACAAGCACGTCTGGGTTACTCGCGGCGACGGTAAACAGGTGAAACTCAACCAGACCTACTCGCGCGATATCTTTACCAATGACCGCTGCCGCAAGGCTATTAAGGCCCCGGCGCATTGACAGGAGGGCAAGCCATGACATACCGGAATCTGATTGCGATAAACGCGCTGGCGCTGTTTGCTGTAACTGCGCTCTCCGCACAGAATAAAACCCCCTGGAAGATGCCGCGCACAGCCGACGGCCACCCCGATCTCCAGGGTATCTGGAACAACTCCACGCGTACGCCCGTGGAGCGTCCCGCTGATTTCGGTGGCAAGCCGACTCTGACGGATGCCGAAGCGAAGGTCTGGGAGCAGCAGGAACACCAGGCCTGGGAGGATCTCGACGGAACCTCCGAAGGCCCTCTGCATAAGACCAAGGGTTCGGAAGGCACCGGCGCTTACAACGTCCTCTTTTACGACATGGGTTCGGGCCTCGCGCGGGTGGACGGAGTAAAGCGAACCTCCATGGTGATCGATCCGCCGGATGGCAAAATACCGCCCGTTGTTCCGCAGGCCCGTGAACGAAACCGGCTTGCGGCCGCCGCCAGAGCCGCCAATGCCGGCAGCGTGAAAGACCACGGCCTCTCGGAGCGCTGCATCTTTACTTCTATGGCGGGCCCGCCCATGCTGCCCACGCTTTACAACAATAACTATCAGATTGTGCAGACGCCGGACGCGATTATGATCATGGCCGAAGAGATCCATGACGCCCGCATTATCCGCATGAACGCGCAGCACGCTCCCGATAATGTCCGCCAGTGGCTGGGCGATTCCATCGGACGCTGGGAAGGCGACACGTTGGTCGTCGAGACCACCAATTTCACCGACCAGACCCGTTTTCGCGGATCTTCCAAAGACCTGAAGGTCACCGAGCGCTTCACCCGCGTCGACGCCAAAAACATCGTGTACAAAGCCACCCTCGAAGATCCTTCCACCTGGACCAAACCGTGGACCGTCGAATTGCCGTTTGTGGCCGCGCCCGGCCCCATTTACGAATACGCCTGCCATGAGGGTAACTACGCCATTGAAGATATCCTCGCCGGTGCTCGCAAGGCCGAGGGAGCAGCTCCCCAAAAGAAATAGCCGCGTCGCACACGCATTCCCGCTTTCGCAATCTAGGCCGGTCACCCCACTCGTCCGCCTCCATCTCCTTTCATCCCAGCCAGTTCCGCTCAACTCTGTGCTTGCCGCCCAATTCCACCGGCTACACTCTCCCCAGGAACAACAATATGCTTTCCAGAGCTGAAGCCTCCCGCACCAATGGATCTAAATCGAATGGCCCGAAATCGGAGGACGGCCGTTCCGCCGGTTCCCTCAATGCCGTAAAACACGGCCTCAGCGCCGAAACCGTCGTTCTTCTCCACGAGTCTGAAGAACAATACCACGCCGAGCTCCAGGCTTACCTCCAACATTTCGATCCCGCCAACAAGCCCGAGGACGACCTCGTCCGCCAACTCGCCTCAGCCCACTGGCGTCTGGCCCGCTATACCGGCATCGAGACCTCTCTCATGGAAATGGAAATGAAAAAGCGACGCAAATATGTCACTGCGGATTGGAAAGACATCGACGATCGCAGCCGCCTCGCCCTCGCCTTCGAATCTCTCTCCGGCGCGAACCACTCGCTAGCCCTTCTCAACCGCTACGAGTCTCGCCTCCAACACGAATACCAACGGATTCTAAAGGCCCTTCTCCAGTTACAGGCCGCCCGTCGCTCCGCCCAAGCTAAATTACAAAACGAACCCGAGCGGCCCCCCAACCAGCCCATTCCACCCTCCTCGCCGGCAATCGATGCGCCTCCCGCACCGCTCCCGCCCACAACTGCTATCCTCGCGTATTGGAAAACGCCGTCCTTCAATGGGTCGCCACCTATGGATACGTTGCGATCTTTTCGCTCCTCGTTCTCGGCATCGTCGGACTTCCTGTGCCCGACGAATTCCTCCTTACCGGCTGCGGTTTCCTGGTATACCAAGGCCACCTGCGGCTGATTCCTACTTTCGCCAGCGCCCTGGCCGGCAGCATGTCCGGCATCACCTGCAGCTATCTGATTGGCCGCACAGTCGGCTGGAAGTTCCTTCACTCCCGCGTCGGCCGCTGGCTGCACATCCGAGATCGCGACATCCAGCGTGTTCACGATTGGTTTAATCGCATCGGCCACTGGGCCCTCATGATCGGATATTTCATCCCTGGAGTGCGCCACTTCACCGCCATCGTCGCCGGTACGTCCAAGCTCGAGCTTCGTAACTTTGCCCTGTACGCATATAGCGGCGCCACTCTCTGGGTTTCCACCTTTGTCTTCATCGGCTACCATTTCGGGGAACGCTGGCCGCAAATCCTCGGCATGGTGGAGCATAACCTCAAACTGATCTCGGTAGTAATCGGCGCCATCGCCGTCGCGTATCTTCTCTACCGTTATTCCAGGCAAAGAAAAGCGTAGTTCTGTATCCTGAAATTTGGCAACAGCAGTTGGACTAGCGGAACACCGCCCCACGAATTTCTACGCCTCCACAGTCGGCAAGAAAGCTGTCATGGCCGTCAGCGGCGCCGTCCTCTTCCTGTTTGTGGTCGGGCACCTGATCGGTAATCTGCAGATTTATGAAGGCCCCGAGAAACTCAACAACTACGCGCGTTTCCTGCGCTCCGTGCCGGCGGCGTTATGGACCGTCCGCATCACGCTCCTGGTATTGGTGGTTTTGCACATCTGGTCGTCCATACAACTGGCCTTGCTCAAATTCGAAGCTCGGCCGGCCGGCTACGTCAAGAAGAAAGCTACCCGGTCCACCTACGCGTCGCGCACCATGTATTGGAGCGGGCCCATCATCCTGGCCTTCGTCATCTATCATCTTTTGGATTTTACTTTCGGTACGGTTAATCCGCATTTCGAGGAAGGCAATGTTTATGCCAACGTGGTCTCCAGCTTCCAATTGATTCCCGTATCGGCGTTCTACATCCTCGCCATGCTGCTGCTATGCATGCATCTCTATCACGGACTGTGGAGCATGTTTCAGTCGCTCGGTTTTTCTCACCCGCGCTACACGCCCATGCTGAAAAGGAGCGCGGCCGTCGTCGCCCTGCTCATCGCTGCCGGAAACATCTCGATCCCGCTGTCGGTGCTGGCCGGGTTGGGTGAGATAAGCGATGGATTTGCACTCCAGGGTACCTTCCGGCGCCATCGAGAAATTGTGGGATCAGGCCCGCTTCGAAATGAAGCTGGTGAATCCCGCCAACAAGCGCAAACACAACATCATCGTTGTCGGCTCCGGTTTGGCGGGTGCTTCGGCCGCAGCCACGCTCGGCGAACTCGGCTATCGCGTCCAGTGTTTCTGCTTTCAGGATTCTCCCCGCCGCGCCCACAGTATCGCTGCGCAAGGTGGCATCAATGCCGCTAAGAACTATCACAGCGATGGCGACAGTGTCTTCCGGCTTTTTTACGACACCGTAAAAGGCGGTGACTTTCGATCTCGCGAAGCCAATGTCTACCGGCTCGCGCAGATCAGTGTCGAAATCATCGATCAATGCGCGGCCCAGGGCGTGCCATTCGCGCGCGAGTACGGCGGCACTCTCGCCAATCGCTCCTTCGGCGGAGCGCAGGTGGCTCGCACTTTCTACGCCCGCGGTCAGACCGGCCAGCAGCTTCTGTTGGGCGCTTATCAGGCGCTCGAGCGGCAAGTGGATGCTGGACAAGTCACCATGTATCCGCGTACCGAGATGCTCGACCTCGTCGTCATCGACGGCCAGGCGCGCGGCATCGTAACCCGCAACCTGGTAACCGGCCGCATCGAGTCGCATCTCGCCGACGCCGTGGTTCTCGGCACGGGCGGCTACGGCAACGCGTATTATCTATCGACCAATGCGAAGGGCTCCAACTGCACCGCCATCTGGCGCGCATACAAACGTGGCGCCGCGTTCGCAAATCCCTGCTTCACTCAGATTCATCCTACCTGCATCCCCGTCTCGGGAAGCTATCAATCCAAGCTGACGCTGATGAGCGAGTCGCTTCGTAACGACGGCCGAATTTGGGTGCCGATGCAGCCCGGAGACAAGCGTTCGCCCAATCAAATTCCGGAAGTCGAGCGCGATTATTATCTGGAGCGCCGCTATCCCAGCTTCGGAAATCTGGTGCCTCGCGATGTCGCGTCGCGCAACGCCAAAGCGGTTTGCGACGAAGGGCGCGGCGTCGGCGAAACAGGCCACGGCGTCTATCTCGATTTTTCAGACGCCATCCGGCAGTTGGGCGTGGACCTCATTCGCGAGCGCTACGGCAATCTGTTCGAAATGTACCAGCGCATCACCGACGAAAATCCGTATCAGGTTCCCATGCGGATCTATCCGGCTATCCACTACACCATGGGCGGCTTGTGGGTCGACTATTACCTCATGAGCACCATCCCCGGGCTCTTCGTGATCGGCGAGGCCAACTTTTCCGACCATGGCGCCAATCGGCTCGGAGCCAGCGCCCTCATGCAAGGCCTCTCGGATGGCTACTTCATCTTGCCTTACACGATCGGTGACTACATCGCCAAGAGCCGCCTCGAAAAGATAGATATCCGCCATCCGGAATTTCTAAGCGCCGAAGCCGGTGTAGCGGATCTCACCAAACGGCTGCTCTCCATCAACGGACGCCACACCGTGGACGATCTGCATCGCCGCCTCGGCAAGATTGTGTGGGACTTTTGCGGCATGTCGCGCAATGCTCCCGGCCTGGAATGCGCGCTCGGCCAGATCCGCGAGCTGCGCGCCCAATATTGGACCGATGTGAAAGTCGCCGGCAGCGCCGATGACTTGAATCAGTCGCTAGAAAAAGCCGGACGCGTGGCCGACTTCTTCGAACTGGCCGAGCTCATGTGTATCGACGCCCTCGATCGTAATGAGTCCTGCGGCGCCCACTTCCGTGAGGAGTATCAGACGCCCGATGGCGAGGCGCAGCGTAATGACGAAGAGTTCTCTTACGTCTCGGCCTGGGAATATCAGGGACCCGATCGCTTGCCCTTGCTCAACAAGGAGGCGCTCGCTTTCGAGTACGTTCATCCCAGCCAGCGGAGCTACAAGTAATGCGGCTCAGTCTCCACGTCTGGCGTCAGAAAAACGTCGCCTCATCCGGCCGCATGGTCCGCTACGACGCGCCCGATGTCAATCCCGATATGTCCATGCTCGAGCTCCTGGACGTCGTCAATGAAGAGTTGATTCTGAAGGGCGACGAACCCATTGCCTTCGAGCATGATTGCCGCGAGGGCATCTGCGGATCATGCGGCTTCATGATCAACGGCGTCGCGCACGGGCCCCTGCCCGCCACCACCGTCTGCCAGTTGACCATGCGCCATTTTAAAGATGGCGAGGAATTATTCATCGAGCCTTGGCGCGCCAAAGCGTTCCCCATCATCAAGGATCTGGTGGTTGATCGCAGCGCCTTCGACCGCATCATCGAAGCCGGCGGATACATTAGCGTGCCCACCGGAAGCGCTCCCGATGGCAATGCCATTCTCGTTCCAAAAGAAGACGCCGAGCGCGCCATGGATGCGGCCGCCTGTATCGGGTGCGGCGCTTGCGTGGCGGCCTGCCCCAATGCTTCCGCTGCTCTGTTTACCGGCGCGAAGATCGCCCATCTTGGATTGTTGCCACAGGGCCAGCCCGAACGCCCGCAGCGCGCCTTGCGGATGGTTCGGCAATTCAATGCCGAAGATTTCGGAAGCTGCTCCAACATCGGAGAGTGCGAGGCGGTTTGCCCCAAACAGATCAAACTCGAAGTGATCGCCCGCATGAATCACGATTTCATCCAGGCCAGTTGGCGCCGCCGCTAGCGCAATAGCTCAATCCTCGATCTTGATCGACGGCCCGGTTTTGCTGCTCTCTTCGGCTGCTCTGCGCTCCACTTCATGCGCGATCGCGACAAACGGCGCGCCGCTGTCCGATAGCGTGATCGGCTTGCCGGAGTCTCCGCCGATTCGTACCGCCGGATCGAGCGCCAGCTCTCCCAGAAAATGGATGTTCATCGTCTCGGCTGTCTTCCTGCCCCCGCCGTAGCTGAATACATCCATGCGCTCGCCGCAGTGCGGGCATAGCAGATAGCTCATGTTCTCGACCAGCCCCAGAATCGGCACGCGCACCTGCTGGAACATGTGGATGGCTTTGCGCGCGTCTTCCAGCGATACATCGGATGGCGTCGTCACCACCACTGCTCCCGTCAGCGGCGCGGTCTGGATCAGCGTCAGTTGCACGTCGCCCGTGCCCGGAGGCAGATCGATGATCAGGTAATCCAGCTCGCCCCAGTCTACGCCGCGCAAAAACTGCTGGATCACGCTGTGCAGCATCGGCCCGCGCCACACCAGCGGTTTGTCGCCGGGATTGAGAAATCCCATCGACATGATCCGCACGCCGTTCTTCTCGATAGGCTGGATCCGCTCGCCGATCGCGTTGCGGAGTGGCGCGAACGCCCATCATCAGCGGCACGTTGGGCCCGTACACATCGGCGTCCAGCAGGCCCACCTTGTGGCCCAGACGCGCTAGCGCGATCGCCAGATTCACGGAGACGGTCGTCTTTCCGACGCCGCCCTTTCCCGATCCGACTGCGATCAGATTCTTGACGCCGGGGATCGGAAGCTTCGGCTGCTCGGCTTGCGCGGGATGTGGACCCATTAATTCGATCTTAGAACATAGTCCCATTCCTGCGCGGCGCGATCGCGCAGTTTTGGAATGTCCCGATCCAGCAGGAAGCCTTCGTTGACCATCTTCTGCGCCGCCGCGGTGATGCTGCTCCAGATAGTCGCGCTTGCTCTTGTAGCGCTCTTCGATGGACGGCCGTGGATCTTTCCGGCTTCTCGCGTTCGGCCTGGTTGATCGGGAACGGAATCCACGATCCGACCATGCTGTACAGCTCCTCCGGCGCGCCGATCTTCTTGTTGCGCAGGTTCCAGCCAGTGTAGGAAGCGAGCGGCACTTGCACTTCCGGCATCCGGATGCCCGAGGTCTCGTTGCCGTCCACGATTCACTTGCGGCAGCAGCGTTGGATAAGGCGGCGCCGATCTTGGGCGGTTCCACCGAGAAATCCAGCCGATACGCTTCGCGCTTGATTCTTGGCAATCTTCAGATCTGGAACCTTGGGAAAAGCGAGCGCGCCGATATTCACCAGCTGATCTTTCGCCGATCTGCGGATACTGCGACGCCGGCGGCTCCTTGCCGTCTTTGAGCCAGGCCTCCATCGCCACCAATAGCGCGCGCATGGCAGTGCGATAGTCGTTGGTGTTCGAGAGGTTCTGCGCTTCCACCTTGCCGCGGCGGAATAGATCCCGCGCCGTGCTGGGCTCCCGCGAAAAAGTAGATGCGCGTGTCCTTGGCCGGGCGGCGCGTCCTGCTTGCCGTCCGGCGTGGTGTGGATCAGCGACGCCGCGCGTCCCCAATATTCGTACGCGCCGTTGCTGTAGAAAATCTTCGGTACCACTTTCGCCTGCGTGGCTTTCGCCAGCAATCCATCGTTATCGGTGAAAGGCGGCAGATCGGTCGGGTAGGCGACGTTCAGGAATGGGTGGCCGTCGCGCGACGGCTGCGCGAAACGCGCGTTGAAGCTGCCTCGGCCCGCGCCCGCCACATGCGCCCACACGCCATCGAACGCGCGCCGATTCTTTTCGTCCTCATTGAATCCGTCATACAGAAACGTTCGCAGGAATCGGCCGCTCTGCGAAACGCCGAATCCGATCACGCGCTTGATATATTTCGCCTCATCGCCCAGCGCCGTCTCTGCGCCGCCGTATTTCAGATATGATGCCGTGTCGCGCACCGCCGCCGGGCCCAGTCCCACCAACACCGGGTCTTTGCGCCTTGTACACCACTTCGTAGATCTTGCCCGGCTCAAAACCTCCGTCCATCGTGACGTGCGTAGCATCGGCGAATTTCCACTTATCGCGCGCGATCAAACGGCGCTCGCCCGTTCACGGTATCGCGCACGAAGATCCGATTCTCCGGATCGTTGGCATCCACTACCGGATAGCCGATCTGAACTCGATCGCCCAATGGAATGGTGTTGACCAGTTGGTCGCCTTCCCACTCCGAGCGCACCATTCCAACGATCGGCTGGCCGTTGTTGGTCGCGATGGGCGCGTAAAGATGCAGCAGCTTTTCCGACGGCGGTACGTCGAACTCCCAGCCGATCCACACCAGCGTGTAGCCCTGTTCGAGCAGGAAACTTATCGCCGAATTCGGCCGCCGTGCTGCGGGTCCGTGCGATCCTTGGGCCAGGTCGAACATGTTCAGCAGCCCTTTGCCGCCGCGGTTCGAAATCTCGAGCAGCGCCGTGCCATTGCCTTTGGCCGGATCGCGCGGCCTCAGATATGTAAAGGTCCGCCGAGAACTCCACCTTGCCGTCCGCACGTGCGCGGCGCAAGATCGATATCGGCGATGATCCGGTTGGGCGCGAGCTTCGGATCGACGGCGAAATAGACTTTGGCTAAGCATTCGCTCGTAGGGCCCGGCCGTGCCGAACGGAGGCGCCATCCAGAACATCCGCCCGTTCGATCACTTGAATGCGGGTGACCGCCGGAGAAAGCTGCGCAAGCCAGAACAAACCGCGAGTATCGATACGCGTCGAAGCATGAGATTCATTTTATCCGGGCTGGACCTGCTCTATGCAAGCGACAGATTGGCCTGCGCCCGCAGCGCGAAGTCATCGAAGCAGCCTTGGCGCAGCTTTGGAAAGGCGGCCGCGGCGATCATGGCCGCATTATCGGTGGACAGTCCCGGCGTTGGAAAGAACACTGGATACGGAAGGCGCGCGTTTCCGGCCGCGGCTCGCAGTCCGGCGTTGCAGGCCACGCCTCCGGAAATGATCAATGTCTCGGCGCCGATCTTTTCGGCCGAGGCCGTCGAGCGGCGTAGCAGGTCGTCGATCACAGCTTTCTGGAAGGATGCCAGCAGATCCAGCGTGAGCTGCGGCGTCATCCGCAGCCAGTCTTCTGGCGTGGGATTGTTCAGACGCCGGCGCGCTTCGATCTCGGCCGCCAGGTCGTGCTGCTCCACCCAGCGCAATACCGCGGTCTTCAAACCGCTGAAGCTGAAGTCGAGCGCGTTGCCTTTCATCTTCGCCGCCGTGAACTTCACCGCGTTCGGATTGCCATGCGGCGCCAGTTGATCGATGATCGGTCCACCCGGATAGCCGAAGCCGAGCAGCTTGGCCACTTTGTCGTAAGCCTCGCCGGCGGCATCGTCGCGCGTCTTTCCAAGCAGCCGGTACGTGAAACCCTCGCGCACTTCGAACAGGTGCGTATGCCCGCCGCTCACAACCAACGCCAGCGCCGGGAATCGAATGCTCTCGCCGGCGCCCAGCGCTTCCAGAAATACGGCATGGATGTGCCCTTCAATGTGATTCACGCCGATCAGCGGCAGCCCGCGGGCAAAGGCAGAGCGACTTCGCGTAGGTGATGCCGACCAGCAGCGAACCCACCAGCCCGGGGCCTTCCGTACCGCAACCGCCGACAGATCATCCAAAGTCTTGCCGGCTTGTTCCAGCGCCAGCCGGACCACCGGCACAATTGCGCGCAGGTGCTCGCGCGAAGCCAGCTCCGGAACCACGCCGCCGTACTTGCCGTGAGTCGCCAGCTGCGATGCCACCACCGACGACAGGATCGTCTTGCCGTCTTCGACCACCGCAGCCGCCGTTTCATCGCACGAAGTTTCGATTCCCAGGATGAGCATTGCTATCGTGAGGTTTGGATCTCTCTCAGTTCAATTATGACTTGCCCGCTCGGTCGATCGCGCAGGAGCCGCTTCCGGATCGGGCCGCGTCGCGCATGCTGGTGCTCCATCGCGATGAGCAGCGCTGGGAAGATCGCATGTTCCGCGAACTGCCGGCATTCCTTCAGCCCGGCGACTGCCTGGTGCTCAACGATTCCAAAGTGTTTCCGTCGCGTTTGTTCGGCCATCGCGCCGGCGCGCATGCCTCCGGGTGAGGTGGAGCTGCTCTTGCTGCAGCCGATCACTGCGGATGCAAAGACCTGGATCGCGCTCGTCCATCCCGGCCGCAAATGCGCACCGGCGAGCGCCTTGAGTTCGACGGCCTCGAAGCGGAGATCATCGGACGCAGCGACTACGGCGAGCGAACCGTGCACTTCCACTCGGATGGCGATATCTTCGCTGTGCTCGAGAAGATCGGCCACGTTCCGTTACCTCCTTATATCAAGCGACCCGATACGGCTGAGGATCGCGAGCGCTACCAGACCGTGTTCGCGCGCGAGACTGGCTCGGTCGCTGCGCCTACCGCCGGATTGCACTTTACCCCCGAGATTCTGGATGCCTGCCGCCGCGCCGGCGCCGACATCGCCTACGTGACGCTGCACGTCGGCCTCGGAACATTTCAGCCTGTTCGCGGCGAGCAGCTTCATTCCGAGCGATTTCAGGTCACTGCGGAAAATGCGTCTAAGATCAAGGCGGCCACAGCGCGTGATTTGCGCCGGAACCACCAGCGTTCGCGCGGTGGAGAGCATGTATCTCGGCAAGACCGGCGAAACCGATCTCTTCATTCGCCCTGGTTTTCAATTCCAGCGCACCGGAGCGATGCTCACCAATTTTCATCTGCCGCAGTCGAGCTTGCTGGTATTGGTGTGCGCATTCGCGCGGGCGCGAATTGGTTTTGAACGCCTATCGGCATGCCGTGGAATCTGGCTACCGGTTCTATTCCTATGGCGACTGCATGCTGATTTTGTGACAATATGGCGATGACTGATACTGCGACGGTTCGGGCGGGCGAAGAGCTGAACTGGGGCGCGCTGGCCGGCTACGTCAAGGACAAGCTCGCCGGCGCCGAGCATCTTGACTATAGAGCAATTTCCAGGCGGTCATTCGAATCTCACCTACCTGCTGCGCACGCCCGGCGGTGAATATGTGCTGCGGCGCGGACCGCTCGGTCCGGTTGCGCCCAAGGCGCACGACATGGCGCGTGAGTACAAAGTGCTCAAGGCGGTCCATCCGGTCTTTCCACCCGCGCCCGAAGTCTTCCACCTTTGCGAAGATCCCTCCATCATCGGCGCGGTCTTCTTCATCATGGAGCGCCGGCGCGGGATCGTCGTACGCGATCGGGTTCCGCCGGAACTTGCCGCCTTTCCCGATTACGCGCCGCGCGTGAGCCGGGGATTCGTCGATTGCCTGGTTCAACTGCATTCCGTCGACATCGAAAAGCACGGGCTCTCCTCGCTCGGAAAGCCTGACGGATTTCTGGAGCGCCAGGTGCGCGGTTGGTTCGAGCGCTGGAAAGGCGCGAAGACCGAAGAGATCCCCTTGATGGACCGGCTTATCCAGTGGCTCACCGATCGTCTGCCCGCTTCTCCCGCGCCCACGCTGGTCCATAACGATTTCAAGCTGGACAATGTCATGCTCAACTCGACGATCCGGGCCGCATCGAGGCGGTGCTCGATTGGGAAATGGCCACGGTCGGCGATCCTCTGGTGGATCTCGGGCTGATTCTCTGTTACTGGTCGCAGCCGAGCGATCCGGGCGGAACCAAGCCGTCGATCACGTCGCAGCCGGGCTGGTTCACTCGCGACCAGCTTCTCGGCCGCTACGCCGAAAAGACCGGCCGTGATCTTTCGCTCATCAACTATTACGAAGTCTTCGCGCTCTTCAAGTTGGCGGTAGTGCTGCAGCAGATCTATGTGCGATTCCATCGCGGCCAGACGAAGGATGAGCGCTTCCGGCATTTCGATAAACGCGTCCACAATCTGATTGAACAGGCCGCTGCACTGATATAATCCAGGCAAATGCCCAATCAGGAAACGTTGTATAGCGTTGCCGATCGTGTCGCGACCATCACTCTCAACCGGCCCGACAAACTCAATGCCTGGACCGCCACGATGGAACAAGAAGTTCGCGCGGCGATGCATGCGGCGGAGCACGATCAAGATGTCCGCGTGATCGTCCTCACCGGCGCGGGCCGCGGTTTTTGCGCCGGCGCCGACATGTCGCTGCTGGGGGCCATCGCACAACAAGGGCTAGGCGATCGAGGCCAGGAAAACTTTCTGCGCAATACCGGCAATGGCGGCCGGCAGAATATCCGCCCTGATTTTCAGAAAAAGTATTCCTATTTCCCGTCCATCGAAAAACCGGTCATCGCAGCCGTAAACGGACCGGCCGTCGGACTGGGCTTCATCATCTCGCTCTATTGCGACCTGCGTTTTGCGTCCGACACCGCTCGCTTTGGAACAGCGTTTGCCAAACGCGGCCTGATCGCCGAGTACGGCCTGGCGTGGCTGCTGCCGCGCTTAATCGGACCGGCCAATGCTCTCGACATGCTCTTTTCCGCGCGGTTGGTGGAAGCCGGCGAAGCCCTGCGCATGGGATTGGTTAATCAGGTGTTTCCGCAAAGCGGCTTTATGGATAGCGTCTATGCTTACGCGAAGGATCTGGCCCACAACGTTAGTCCCCGCTCCATGCGCGTCATCAAGGAGCAAGTCTACAACGCGATGTTTCAAACCTTGTCCGAGGCCTTCGACACCTCAGAGAACGAGATGATCCAGAGTCTGCAGTGCGAAGATTTCAAGGAAGGCGTTGCCCATTTCCTCGAAAAGCGAGCGGCCTCGTTCACTGGAAAGTGAGCGCCACCCTTTATGCATTTCGAATTCTCCGACAAAGTCAAATCGCTCCAGAAGAAGCTCGAAGCCTTCATGGACGAGCACATTTATCCCAACGAGCAGCGCTTTGAGGGAGAGACCGAGCAGAGCGACCGCTGGAAACCGTCGCGAATCATCGAAGAATTGAAGCCCAAAGCGCGCGCCGCCGGTCTGTGGAATCTTTTCCTGCCGGAAAGCGAAGACGGCGCCGGCCTCACCAATCTCGAATACGCGCCGCTGTGCGAAATCATGGGCCGCTCCACCATGGCTCCCGAGGTTTTCAACTGCTCCGCGCCCGACACCGGCAACATGGAAGTCCTGGCGCGCTACGGCACTCCCGAGCAAAAGGAGCGCTGGCTCAAGCCGCTGCTCGCGGGCGAAATCCGCTCCTGCTTCTCCATGACCGAGCCGGCCGTGGCGTCCTCCGATGCCACCAACATCGAAGCCAGCATCGTGCGCGACGGCGATCACTACGTCATCAACGGCCGCAAGTGGTGGTCCTCCGGCGCCGGCGATCCGCGCTGCAAGATCTCCATCTTCATGGGCAAGACCGATCCGACGGCGGCGCGCCACAAACAGCAGTCCATGATTCTGGTGCCGATGGACGCCCCCGGCATCACGATCGACCGCATGCTCACCGTTTTCGGTTACGATCACGCGCCGCATGGCCACGGCGAGATCACCTTCAAGAACGTTCGCGTGCCAGTCTCCAACATGCTGCTGGGCGAAGGCCGCGGCTTCGAGATCGCGCAAGGCCGCCTCGGTCCCGGCCGCATTCATCACTGCATGCGATTGATCGGCGTGGCCGAGCGCGCGCTCGAAACCATGTGCCGGCGGGCCGATTCGCGCGTCGCCTTCGGCAAGAAGATCAGCGAACAGGGAACTATTCGCGCCGATATCGCCGACTCCCGCATGGAGATCGAGCAGGCGCGGTTACTGGTTCTGAAGGCGGCTTACATGATGGACACCGTCGGCAACAAAGCCGCGCGCGCTGAGATCGCGATGATCAAGGTGATTGCGCCCAACGTCACCTTGCGCGTCCTCGACCGCGCCATTCAAGCGCATGGCGCTGCCGGCGTTTGCCAGGACACTTTTCTGGCCGCCGCCTGGGCCAACTCGCGCACTTTGCGTCTGGCCGATGGTCCGGACGAAGTCCACCGCGAATCCATCGCCAAGCTTGAGATCGAACGTGTAGTCGGGAAAGCTCGTGCTTCCGCTCCGGCGAAATGAGCACGCTGGTTCTGGTGCGCCACGCGCAGTCCACCACGTTTGAAAGCAATTCAGATCGTCTCTCCAATGCCGGTGAACAGCAGGCCATTTGTCTCGGTCAATACTGGCAGGCGCAAGGGATTCGCTTCGATGAAGTCTACACAGGGACGTTGCAGCGCCACATTCGGACTGCGGAATTGGCGGGGCTCAGCCAGTTCACCGCCAAGCCCGAGTTCAACGAGTACGATGCCCGTGGGATGCTGCGCGCCAACCCACAATTTACGCCGGCCGCCGATAATCGCCAGTTGCAGCAGCAATTCGAGACCATGATGCCGCTATGGCTGGCAGGCAAGCTGGATTCGCCCGAAGTTGAATCATGGGACACATTCCGGGAGCGCGTCCGGCGCGGGCTACGTGCAATCATCGACTCCGACGCTCCCAGCCGCCGGGTCGTCGTGTTCACCTCCGGCGGACCGATTGGCGTCGCGGTGCAGACCGTGCTCCAGGCGCCCGATCCCATCGCTATCGAAGTGAACTGGCGGGTCAGGAACTGTTCGCTTACCGAATTTGTGTTCACCCGGAGCCGCATCTCGCTCGATACGTTCAACGCCACGCCGCATTTGCGCGAAGTGACTTTCCGCTGATGCGCACAGCGTCATCCGGCCGTTGCGCCTTGCTACACTAAACTTTTTGACCCCATGAAAATTCACGAGTATCAGGCCAAGGCGATCCTGGCCAAGTACGATGTCCCTGTGCCGCGGGGCGAAATCGCGTTCACAGTGGACGAAGCCACAGCCGCCGCTAAGAAGATCGGCGGAAGCGTCGTGGTTAAAGCGCAGATCCATGCCGGTGGACGCGGCAAAGGCGGCGGAGTGAAAGTGGCGAAGAATGCCGACGAGGCCACTGAAATCGCCAAGAAGATTTTGGGTATGACCCTGGTGACGCACCAAACCGGCCCCGAAGGCCGCGTCGTGCAGCGCTTGTTGGTGGAAGAAACACTGCCCATCGAACGCGAACTTTATCTCGGCATCGTTCTTGACCGCGCCATCGGCAAGCCGGTATTTATGGCTTCTTCGGCAGGCGGAATGGAGATTGAAGAGGTAGCCGCAAAATCGCCTGAGCTGATTTTGAAGGAACCGCTCGAACCGGGCTATGGACTGTCCGCTTTTCAAGGCCGCAATCTCGCCTTCGGGATGGGCATTCCCGCCGCGAGTGTTAATGCCGCAGTTGCGGCCATGCTGGCTCTGTCCAAGGCTTACATCGCCTGCGATGCTTCGTTGGCCGAGATCAATCCCTTCATTCTCACCAAGGACGGCAAAGTCTACGCGCTTGACGCCAAGATCACTCTGGATGACAACGCGCTGTACCGCCACAAAGATCTTCTGGAGTTGCGCGACCTGAACGAAGAAGACCCGCTCGAAGTAGAAGCTTCGCGCTTCAGCCTGAACTACATCAAGCTGGATGGCACTATCGCTTGCATGGTGAATGGCGCGGGGCTGGCCATGGCCACCATGGACATTATCAAATACGCCGGCGGAAGTCCCGCGAATTTTCTGGACGTGGGCGGCGGCGCCAATGCCGAGCAGATCAAGAATGCCTTTAAGATCCTGCTCTCCGATCAAGGTGTCAAGGCCGTGTTGATCAACATCTTCGGCGGCATTCTGCGCTGCGATGTGCTGGCCACCGGCGTAGTGAACGCGGCGCGCGAGTTTAACGTGAAGGTGCCCATCGTAGTTCGCATGGAAGGAACCAACGTCGAGAAAGGGCAGGAGATTTTGAAGGCTTCCGGATTCAACTTCACTGTCGCCGACGGCATGAAGGACGCCGCGGAGAAAGTAGTGAGGCTGGCTCAATGAGCGTTCTCGTCGATCAAAACACTCGCGTAATCTTCCAGGGATTCACGGGCCGCGAAGCCAGTTTCCACGCCCAGGCCGCCATCGATTACGGAACGAAAGTAGTGGGCGGCGTCACTCCGGGCAAGGGTGGGCAAACTCACCTCGGATTACCGGTCTTCGATACTGTCGCTGAGGCCGTCAAGCAGACCGGCGCCAATGCCTCGGTGATTTTCGTGCCGCCGCCTTATGCCGCCGATGCCGTCATGGAAGCGGCCGAAGCCGGGGTGCCGCTGGTGGTCTGCATCACCGAAGGTATTCCGACCACCGATATGGTCCAGGTGCGCGACTTCATGCAGGGCCGACCGACGCGCTTGATCGGCCCCAATTGCCCGGGCGTTATTTCCCCAGGCAAATGCAAGATCGGAATTATGCCGGGTCACATTCATCTGCAGGGTCAGGTAGGCGTGGTTTCGCGATCCGGAACCTTGACCTATGAAGCGGTCGGGCAACTCACCAAGCTCGGCATCGGCCAATCCACTTGCATCGGGATCGGCGGCGATCCGATTATCGGCACCAACTTTCTGGACGCTATCCAGCTATTCAATAATGACCCGGACACGCGCGCCATTGTGATGATCGGTGAAATCGGCGGCAATGCCGAGGAAACGGCGGCCGAATACATTGGGAAGAACGTCAAGAAGCCAGTGGTGGGTTTCATCGCCGGACAGACGGCTCCGCCCGGCCGTCGCATGGGTCACGCGGGTGCGATCATCTCCGGCGGATCGGGAAAAGCAGAAGACAAGATGAAGGCCATGGCACAGGCCGGAATTACGGTGTGCGCCAGTCCAGCGGAAATCGGAGAGAAAGTTAAGAGCCGTCTTTAACGCCATGCCAAGCCAACAGACCTTTGCAATTATCAAGCCCGACGCGGTATCGAACGGCCACACCGGCCAGATTCTCGGAATGATCGAGAAGGCCGGGTTCAGGATCCGTGGTATGAAAATGACTCGGCTTGCCAAGCAGCAAGCCGAAGCCTTCTATGATGTTCATCGCGAGCGGCCTTTCTTCGAGGGACTGGTGACGTTCATGACGGAGGGCCCGGTAGTCGTTTTGGTGCTGGAGCGCGAGAACGCCATCAAGCATTGGCGCGATGTGATGGGCGCCACCAACCCCGCAAATGCGGCGGAAGGTACTGTTCGCAAACATTTCGCCAAGAACATCGAGCGCAATGCCGTGCATGGTTCCGACGCGCCCGAAACTGCGGCGGTGGAAATCCCGTTCTTCTTCAGCATGGCCGAATTGCTTTAGTTTCAGCGGCGCGATCCGGCTTGAGATAGTACCATAAAGATCTAGGTTCTAGGGCCCGATTAGTTGCCGATGAAGTACAGTAACCTGTTTAGGCGCGTCGCCCTGGCCGGTGGTATCCTGGCTCTGGTCAATTCTGGCTTCGCCCAGAATCCGGCGCTTCAACTTTCCAGTTCCAGTCTGGCATTCAGCGCCATCGCCAGCGGTCCAGTTCCGCCGATGCAAGCCATCACGGTAACTTCGGTGACCAGTACGGCCATCGATTTTGCGCTTCTGGTCGATAGCGGCTCGCCCGGTACGCCCAATCCGGCCTGGTTGACTGTCACGCCTTTACTGGCCACCACGCCCGCGCAGATCCGGGTATCCGTTGATCCTACCGCGCTCGCGGCCGGTCCATATTCCGGGCGAATTCAATTAACGGATCGGAAGGGGGTATCGCTCGGCATAATCATTCCCGTGACGCTTCAAGTAAGCACGGGTACGCCACGATTCGACACACCTGGCGGGGTGGTCTTCGCCGCCTCGGTGTCGGCGGGAAATCTGCAACAAGGCATGTTGGTGCGAAGCACGGGGTCGGGATCCATCGCGCCGGTTAGCGTGAGTATTCCGTCCGGGAATTCCTGGCTGAGCGCCACAGTGGCTGACTGCACTACGGTCTGTCTGGTCAAGGTCAACGCCGCGATGTCCACACTCTCGCCCGGGGGACACGCCGGGATTGTTCGGGTTACGACGGCGGCAGGATCGGCGGATGTTCCGGTGTCTGCTTTTGCCGCGGATCACGGCCCGTTCGATCAGCTTAGCCCCAGTGCGGTTTTCTTCGAAACGGTACAGGGCAGCGGATTGCAGGACTCGCGTACCGTCACGCTCATCAACAATGGCGACTCAGCTTCCACTTGGGTCGCGAACGTCAGCGATGGAGCCACGTGGCTTTCCGTATCTCCTGCGTCCGGCGTTACTGCTCCCGGACAATCCACCGTGCTGACGGTATCGATGAATCAGGCCAGTCAGGCGGCCGGCGGCTATGGCGGCATGATCAGCATCTCGTCTCAAGACCCCGGCACGGTTACACTCTACTTGCCTGCGGTTTTGGAAGTGGATGCCGGCGGCACCGCACCCACACCGATTCTGTCCGCCGGCGGCCTGGTGCTAACCTCGCAGGCCGGGGCTGCGGAAAGCGTGGAGCAGATGCCCACGTTAACGGCGGCGAGCGCCACACCGATAAATTTTCAAGCCTATCCGCAGAGCCCCAGTTGGCTTTCGATAGTGCCGCTGCGGGGACTGGCTTCCAATTCGCCGACGCCTCTCACGGTGAGCGCCGCCGCCCTTAGCCAGGCATTCGGTTTTTATAGCGGCCTGATCAACGTCGGGTTTGGAACGTCGAGCGTCCGGTCCTTGCACGTGGGTTTCGCGGTAAATGCTCCAACCGGAGTCACGTGCCAGCCGCAGCTTTCCTATTTAACGGAGATCGGGATACCGGACAACTTTTCCGTACACACAGGCGCGCCAACGCCTCTGGAAATTGTTTTCAGCGACGACTGCGGCAATCCGGTCTTGAACGGATCGGTGAGCGCGACATTCTCGAATGGAGATCCAGGAGTTCAACTGACCGGAATTGGCAACGGGCACTATGTGCAGACCTGGACACCGATGAATCCATCCAATTCACTGCCCGGCGGCAATCTCAGCGTCGGTTTCCAGGGATTCGCGCCACCGTTGCACTCGACCTCTACCGAGGTGATCGGCGCAGTTGTGAAGGATTCCTTGCCCGCCATCAGCCCGGGCGGCGTTATCAATAGTTTCATCTCCACCAAGGGACTTCCCGTGGCGCCGGGCGCCGTGGTTCAGATGTACGGCTCAGCACTCGCGCCTGGCACGGCTTATGGCACCGTGACGAACGGATTCCTCTCTACCGTAGTAGGCGGCGTTTCGGTAACAGTCGGCGGCCTGGCTGCGCCCATCGCTTACACCAACCCGGGACAGATCAATTTGCAAATCCCATCCGAGCTTCAAGTCAACCGCCAGTATCAGGTGATCGTGAATAACAACGGGGTGTATTCCCGGCCGGAGCCGCTCAGCACCGCACCCGCCCAGCCAGTGCTGGCGGCGTTTGCCGACCAAACAATCATCGCTCAAGATTTGAACTATCAGCTCATCAACGCACAGAATCCCGCGCATGCTGGCGACATCATCACGCTGTATCTGACCGGCATGGGCGCGACCACTCCAGCGGTGCCAACCGGTATGCTGGCTCCTTCGTCTCCGCTGGCCGTAACTTCGATTCAGCCCCAGGTGACGATCGATGGAGCAACAGCCAGCGTCTTATTCTCCGGCTTGACTCCGGGCGGAGTCGGGCTTTATCAGATCAATGTTCGGATTCCCACCGCCGCACGGGCCGCCGACTTACCTTTGGTGGTAAGTCAAAATGGTGTGGCTAGTAACACTGCCAGCGTGCCCGTGCGTTGATGGATTGAGGCGGGCGCTAGTTAGTTATCGTTGTGCGCCGATCCTGACTTGTAGTGCAGGGAAGGTAAGGCATTGGTTCCTTCCAGCCGCACGGCATCCAGCGCTGCTGGATCCAGGCCGAGTATTCGGAGAATGGTCGGCGCGATCTGCGTTGTGGTGACGGGCGCCTGGCTGGCCGAGGGCTGGTAGCCGGGAACGGTCACGATCAGCGGCACATGCGTATCGTTCTCGCCTAAGCCGCCGTGTTCGGCCAGCGTTGTGCTGCCCACCGTCGGCTCGTAATTGACGCCGGTATTCGAGACTACGATGATATCCGGCGTAGCGGGATCGACCAGAGGATCCGGAAATAGCAGCTTGAGCGATTCACCGGAGAGAACTTGCCCTATGCCCGCCGCCGTCTGATTCGCAGGTAGCGTGAGTGCGTTTACTACAGCGGCAGTCTTCGACTGGTCGCTCAGCCAGATAAAGGCGTTGCTTTTCTGTGTGACCGGTTTAGCCAGCAGCGTTGCACCCACTCCGGTGACGATATTCGGAATCACGGATGTGAGCACGATTTGCCGGTGAGCCGGATCGAGCGCGGTCTCGCCATGCTTGGCGGTAACGATGATGGCGGTGGTGTTGTACAGTCCTTGGGCGCGCAAGGCGGCCACCATCCGGCCTAATGCGCCATCAATATAGTCGAGTGCGCCGGATAGATTTGAGTTGGCGGTGCTGAAGCTATCCAGATACGCGCCGGGCGCATCTTTCTTGGCCGCATTGACGGATTGGAAGTTCATGCCGAAGAGCGCGGGTACCGGCTGTGTTTTCGTTCCGGAGTGATCCTTGCCTTGAATCTCGTTGAGGACCGATACTACGCGCAATTCGTCGAAGGCTTCGGTCTTCGCAACCGATGCCAGGGTCGCATTCGCCGTGGGGTTGAGATACGCAATCTCGGGCGCGTACAGGTCTTCGATTCCCTTGCCGGATGGCCCGTTCAGGAAGTCATAAGACGGCCGCTTCTCCGAATAAGCCGTGTGCAGTTTAGCTTCGCGGACCACTTCGAACACAGTGTTGACGCGAATCATATTGTGCGGGTAAACGGGGGTGCAACCTTTGGATGGATCAAGGGGAAGCTTGGTTGGATCAATACCGCCGCCGGCATCCAGAGCGCCGGGATTGATGTCGATGCCCTCTTTCAAATTGATGATCGCGCCGGTGGTAGCGCACGCCGAGCCGGGGGGCGACCACTTGCGGTTATAAGCGTCGTCATACCACATGCCGGTTACGGCGGGCGTTCCGCCGGTGAAAATGCCGGAAGTGGAAGGAATCGAATCGCTCGGTTTGGTGCTATGGGCGTTCGTAAAGGTTGTTCCCTCCGCGCTGAGCTGGGCCAGCGTGGAATGTGGATTCGCCTGAATATAATTGGCGACATCCAGCGCATGGGTTCCGTCCAGGCTGATCACCAGCACGCGGCGGATGTTTCCTTGATCGCCCTGCCCATCGGCAGCTGTCAAGTAGGATCCGGCACCGGCCAGTGACACGCAAAGCAAACCTGGCAATATAGCCGTACGTCGTATAGTCATCTGTAATCTCCTCCTTATGCTCACTGCGAGGAGAGTAACAGGCACGCGCTAAGTGTCTCAATTATCGCGATGGCTTAGTTATCTATACCGGTATACTTACCGGTACTAATCCGAATGGAACCTTACAAAGGAGTGGTCCTGAGGCAGCCGTACAGGATCGGGGTAGGTAACTTCTCCGGGCCCCGTTACTGGTCGACGCTATGCTCGGCTTTGATCGCCGCCAGATTCTTTTCGGCCTGCTCCTTATATACGCCGCCGAAAGGCAGGCACTGCTTGTAGAATCGAACGGCTTCGGAATAGCGAGCCAATTGATAGTTGGCCCATCCCAACGAACTCAGCACCGCCGGAACGTAAGTAGTGTTGTCCTGCAAGAGCGGAAGGGCCAGGCGCAAGGACCGATCCGCTGATTCGTATTGTTCATCGTTGACGTGAACGGATCCGGCCATATAGTGTGCGAGGCCGCCATAGAGGGCCTTTTGGTGATTCCATTCGGTGTCGCTCAAAGCTCTGGGCTTCTTCTTGCTGTTCATAAGCGCGACGATCTTGTCGCAAAACTCCAGAACTTTGCGCGGCTCTTCCTTCCGCCGAAAGTAGTAGTCGGCAACGAATAGCAGAACATCCTCATGACTCTGATCCCTTGCTAATACCTTCTCAGCCGCTGCCAGAGTCTTGGGAGCGTCGTTGAGCTGCTTGTAGGCGAGGAAATAGCTAAGCAGCACATCGTTGAGGTAGCGGGTGTGTGGATTTAGTTGCAGCACCTGGTCCAGCAGTGCAATCTTCTTTTGCGGGTCGGCGGCATTTAGAGCCTGATCGTAAAGAGCATACTCACGCTGGGCGAGCATGCCGGCGGCCAATTCCTCCCGCTTCTTTTGGGTAGCAGCCTCATCCGGATCATCCGTCACGACAGGTGCCGTTACAACGCGCTGCGCAATGGCCTCGTTCATTTCCGCGTACTTCTTCACCAGCGCTTTATCGTCCTTCGATTTCGCGGCCTGCAAGTTGTATCGCGCGGCTTCGAGATCATCGGGATCGAGCTCGAGCAGCTTGTCGCCGGCCTGTATGGCCTGATCCCAGTGGCCGTCTCTGATGTTGGCGTCCTGAATCTGGGAGTAAGCCCAACCGATCGACTCGCTCTTCGGGAACATAACCGTAAACTGTCCAATCAATGCAAGGCGCTTGTCGTAATCCGTCTCCAGGCTGATGAGCGCCAGGAAGTTCCCTTCCGGCGTGTCGGCCTTAATCACCAGCTTCTTATTGATTCCGGCAAAAGCGGTTTGGGCAAGGAGCGCGGCGAGGAGGCATATCACCCACGGTAGTAGGTGATATTTGCGAATGTACCTCTGAACATACGTAGTTGTGCTAACGATAACGCCGTTGGTGTTTCGAATTAGCATGCTTCGGGCGCGCGCAAACTGCGCCCTGCGTGACTATCGACGGTTAAAACGCAAACATGTATGCAGATAGCTCACTTAAGGGCGTAAAGTTTCACCGTTGAACAGACGAAAACTAGAGCGTATATGAAGAAAGTCATACGAACTGGTGTTCTGTGTTTATTCGCTCTCATGACGTTGGGAAGCGGGCTTTTCGCTCAGTCTGATACGGCCGTGTTATTTGGCCTGGTCAAAGATCCGTCCGGCGGTTCGGTGACGGGGGCCAAGGTAGTTGCGCACAACCAGGCGACGGGAGTGCAACGAGAACTGGAGACGGACGCCAAGGGGCTGTACTATTTCACGCTCTTGCCGCCCGGCGGTTATGAAATAACGGTGGGAGCGAACGGCTTCAAGTCGTATCGCAACGCCGCGGTTGACGTCCAGGTTGCGCAAGTTGCCAGGTTGGACATCGATCTGGAGATTGGCAGCACCAGCGAGCACGTCGAGGTCAGCACCAATGCATCGGTGCTGAATACTGAAAATGCTTCGCAAGGCACAGTAATCTCGCAGGAGAAAATCCCATCACTGCCATTGAACGGACGCCAATTCCTGCAACTGGCACTGCTGGTTCCCTTCGCCAATTCCGGCGGCCGGACGGTCCAACAGAACACCGTGCGACAGAACCAGATCGGTGGGCTAAGCCTGGCCGGCAGTCGAACCAACAACACCGGCTTTCTGCTCGACGGCGCCACCAACATTGATCCGGACTACAACTCGTTGAATTACTCACCGGCGATCGACACCATTGCCGAATTTCAAGTGCAAGCCGCCATGGTGCCGGCTGACTTTGCTCAGGCATCGATTAACGTCGTTACGAAGTCGGGCACCAATGAGTACCACGGCTCCGGTTGGGAATTCCTGCGCAACAAGGATGTGGATGCCCGGCCTTTCAACCTTTTCTCAGCCCTTCCCAAATACCAGCGCAACCAGTTCGGCGCTACTATGGGCGGCCCGGTATGGAAAGACCACCTGTATGGCTTCCTGGCTTATGAAGGTCTTCAGGTCCGGCAGGCCGGCCCGGGATTGACTACGGTAACTGTGCCGAACGCACTGCAGCGTCAGGGCAACTTCAGCGGCACGACCGGCGGAATCTGGGATCCCCTGGCTCCCTTGGTAAATGGTGTTCGGCAGCCTTTCGCCAACAATCAAATTCCCGCGAGCCGGATTAACCCGCTTACCTCCGCGGCCATGCTCGCGCTGCCGCTGCCTTCCGATCCGTCCACCAACTCTTTTGTCAACGCGAGCGGTATTCTGTCGCAGCAAAACAACAATTACTCGGGCCGCTTGGACTACACCCTCACGCCCAACTGGACGTTGTTCGGCCGTTATTCCGCTTCGGACGAAAACGCCATTATTCCGGCCGTGGTCACGGGGCGCGATGGACTCAACAACGCACTTTCGCAAAGCGCGGTTCTGGGTTCCACCAAAGTGATCAACGCGAACATGGTAAACGAAACACGGCTATCTTTCAGCCGTCTGAGCATCTTCACCGGCCTGCCGGAGCTGAGCTTCAACTTGAATGGCACAACCACTGCGCTGCCGCAATTTATCACTACCACTTACCCGGTTATGGGTGGGGCGGGCGGCTTCATCGGAACGACCGGGGGTGGCTTGGTTCTGGTTCGGGACAACACCTTTCAGCTCTACAACAATCTCTCCTGGAATCATGGCCGCCATGCATTCCGGTTCGGAGGACAGGTGGAGCAGGTTCAATACAACCGCAACGAGACGGCCAACCTGCTGGGGACCTACCAGTTCACTAACGGATTCACCTCTCAGATCGGAAAGACGGCCGCAAGCGGCGATCCTCTGGCCAGCATGCTGCTTGGTTTGCCCCAACAGGGTTCGCGCTCGGTGGGACCCAGCCGCATCGACGGACGCCAATGGATCTACGCGCTGTATGCGCAGGACGATATCCATCTGCTCTCGAATCTAACGCTGAACCTGGGACTGCGGTACGAATTAGCGCCGCCGCTTTACGACATTCGTCATCAGATGTCGAGCATCGACTATAGCAATGTCCCGAGCCCTCAGAGCATCTTTGCTTCCGGCAACACCGCCTTTTACCAGCCGACGATGTTCGTCTGCGGCGAGAGCGGATATCCACGGGGATGCGCCTATACCGACAAGAACAACTTCGCGCCTCGGGTAGGCGTGGCCTGGGCCGCAACACCGAAATGGGTGGTTCGCGCGGGCGGCGGAATGTTCTACGCGCTCACGGACTCAAATGGGCTGTTCCGCCTGGCTGCCGGATTACCTGACAATATTACGCAAACGCTTAGCAGCAACAACGTGACGCCTCAATTTAAGAACCTGGACATTTTCGGCCCGGCGGCGGCAGGCCCGGTCCAGATCCAGGCGGCCGGGATCGATCTGAACCAAAGAACCAGCTACTCGTTGCAGTGGAACTTCTCGGTGCAGCGCGAGCTGGCGCCCAACATGGTGATCGAGGCCGGCTACTTAGCGACGCTGGGGTTGAAACTGCAACAAAACGTCCAGCCCAATAATTCGCAACCCGGGGCCGCCGCAATCGATCCCAGGCGTCCCTATCTGGGCGTCCAGTACGCACCGGGCACGGTCTTCCCGGATTACGTAACAGTGGTTGGAAACTCCGTGCCGGTGGGATTCATCAACTATCTGCCGAATTCAGCGCAGTCGAACTACCACGCGGGTTTCGTACGTTTTGAAAAGCGATTCAGCTCCGGGTTCTCAATTCTGAGCTCATATACCTTCTCGAAAGCCATTACGAATGCGCCGCAATTCCGGAATGCCGGGGGTGCCGGCGGGGCCGAGAATTCCCCACCTCAAGATTCCTACAATCTGGCAGGAGAACGAGGCTTGGCATCGTTCGACGTCGAAAGCCGCTGGGTGGACACATTCATTTACAACGTACCGGTCGGCAAGCGAGGCAAGTATCTGCAGTCTGGTCCGATGGCGGCGATCTTCGGCGACATCCAGGTCTCCGGCATTTACCAAATGCAGAGCGGGTTCCCGTTCACGGTGAATCTCAAGGGCGATACGGCGGGAGTTGGAGCGGGGACGGGCGGCATCTTTGTGCGGCCCAATGCGGTGCTGGGTGTACCGGTCCAGCTTAGCGGCTCGCAGCAGAGCACGAGCGAGTGGTTTAACACCGCCGCTTTTACCGCGCCGCCGAACTTTGCCTTCGGCAATCTCGGCCGGAACACGGTAATCGGGCCGGGACTAGTCAATCTTGATCTCGTGATAGTCAAGACCTTTTACATTCGTGAAGGGCTGCGGCTGGAATTGCGAGCCGAGGCATTCGACGTCGCCAATCATCCGAACTACAGCGTAGTGGGTCGAATCTTAAACGATCCAACCTTCGGCCGGGTTCTGAGCCAACTCGATCCGCGCCAGCTACAGTTTGGCGCGAAGGTCATTTTCTAAAACCCTCTTTACAGCCGCGATCACCCGGCGAAACCAACGGGGTTTGGCCTGAAAGGGTGGTAGCGGCGGAGGCTCTAACTGCGCTGCGGTCAGAGCCGATATAGGTTCTGACAGCCACTCTGTCGGAATGATCAAGTCATTCGGGATTTCGATCATGCGCGGGGCAAAGAGAGTTGTTAGTGGGAGCGGGGGTGGCTCGAAGACGTGGAGAGGCCGGAAGTGACGGGCCTGAATTCGTGGCCGGGCTCTTCTCCGTACTGCCTGCGGGATTTCTAAACGTTGCGGCGAATTCAGACTGTCGAAAGTGGAGTGCAACTCCAGCGACGGTGAGGGCGCGCTGCATACGAGTGCGGTCCCCGCGGCGATCGTCAGCATGGCGGCGAATCTTGCGGGCTTGCGAAGGATTGTCCCTATCGATGGAAGCAACGAAGGCTGTGGCGAGTACGCCTGAACGGCGGTCCTCAGCACGGCGATAAAGTCCGTTACAGAAGATAGTCTGTCCAGGCAAACCGGACAGCCCAGGTAGTGCTCTTCGATAAGCCGGGCATCTTCAGGTGATAGATGCCCTACCAGGTAAAAGTCCAACTGGTCGTCGGACGGGTGCACGTTGAAAGGCTTCCCCATGCGTACCTCCCTTGGGATACGTACTATTAGTACGGGGTGCAGCCTTTTTTCTCAAACAATTTTCAAGGTACTCATTCTAAAAGATTAACTTCAGCGCCAACTGGATCTGACGCGGGGGGTAGGTGGTGCGAATTTGGCCAAAAGCGACGTTGGTGCTCTGGGTGTTGGGAATGCCAAAGTTAGTGTGGTTTAGAACGTTAAAGAACTCAGACCGGAATTGCAGACGCATGGTCTCGCGGATGCGGAAGTTCTTGTCCACCGACAAATCCCACTGCTCGAAGCCGGGGGCGCGGAAGGCGTTACGGCCGATGTTTCCGAAAGGAGCGTTCGCGGGCGGGGTAGTAAATGTGTAGCCGGCGAAATAGGTGTTGAGCATCTGAGCAGTGCTCTGGCTGACCGCGCTGCCGGTGACATTGGGACGCTCGAAAGCTTGCCCGCGGTAATCATTCGAAAGACCGGTAACGTCGTTAGCTGTCGAAGGAGCGTAATACACGTTGAGCGGCGTACCGGTATGGGCGGTGTTGATTCCATTCAGCTCCCATCCACCCACCACGCCGTCCAGCAACGGATTCCAATTGGACCCGAACTGCCGGCCTTTGCCGAAAGGCAGCTGGTATACAACGCTGGTGACGTTGTTGAGCTTGACGTCAAAACTGGACGGGCCGCGCTCGGCCGCCAGATTACGGATGTTCTGGGGATTCGCCTCTACGTACCCGGCATAATATTCGAGCGCCTGCTCGGAATCGCCCATGGCTTTGCCCCAGGTGAACGAATTGAGGAAGTACAAGCCTTTCGCGAAGCGATGCTCCAAGCGGGCCGAGAAACCGTTGTAGTCGTTGTTGCCGGCGGGATCGACCCAGGTGATTGGGCCGAACGTTGGAATGGGGCGGCGCGCCTGCACGCCGAGCGACTGACCCGGCAGATTCGGGGAGGCCTGATTGTAGTCGGCCAGAATCGGAAGCCGCAAGCTGTGATTCCCGTTATACGCGAGATCAATCACAGTGCTCTTGGTCAGCTCGCGCTGCACCGATAAGAACCAATTTTGGACATAAGGCCAGCGCATGTCGGGTGGAACGTACACGACATTGGAGTTTACTGGATTGAAGGCGGAGGGATTCGCAATTCCGGTGGTAAAGCTGTTCTGAGTGGTGAGAAAACCCGCGGGCACGGGGCCTCCCGGCGGTATGGACTGGTTCAATACGCCGAAGAGCGCCTGAGGAGCATTGATTCCTTCGAGGGCGCTTCCAGGCCGGTTGAAGAACGTGTAACTGATACCGTATCCGCCGCGGACGACGGTTTTGGGGTCGACGCTATAAGCGAAGCCGAGACGCGGGCCATAGTCTTTGTAGTCAGGGTGCACCAGGCTGCGCTGATACAAGTCGCCACTGGCAGCCAGCTTCATCGAGTTGGTGGTCGGGTCGAAATTCGAGTAGTTATTGTCGCGCTCGTATAGCGGCGAAGCGAACTCCCAGCGCAGTCCCAGGTTCAGCGTCAGTTTTTGGGTGACTCGATAGTCGTCCTGGAAGTACAGCGAATGGACGTATTGGCGCAAATTCACTACCGTATCGCTTCCCAGATTGATGAGACTGGGCGTGCCGAAGATGAAGTCCGCGAGATTGTAGCTGGTAGGATCGTTCGCAATCGCGCAGCCAGAAGCTTGGCCCAACTGGGCGCAAGTCGGTTTGGAGAAACTGCCGGTGTATTGGTCCTGGCCGTAGAGCGGATTGACGTCGAGAATCTCAGTATGGATCAGTGAGAATTCGTAGCCCGCTTTGAGAGAATGCCGGCCCATCACTTTGGAGAAATTGATTTTCGGGTTCCAGGAAGTTGGATTCTGGAATTGCGGATTGCTGGTTTGGCGGCCGAGAGCGGTGAAGCCGCTGATGCTTTGCGTGTTGACACCACCGGTCAGATTGGGTGTGGTCGGCAACCCTTGAATGCCATATAGGGAGAGCAGGCTCGGCCCACCCAGCAGTGGCGGATTCTTTCCAGCCAGTGTATGAGAGAAGCCCAACCGGATTTCTAAAACCGAAGTAGATGTGGGGGTCCACGTATAGCCGGCGGAAGCATTTTGATCGATCGCGTGAATATAGCCATTGCCGTCTCCCCCGAAGGTCCGGGGAATGAAGGCTGATAGTATTGCAGGTCTTTGCGCTGGCTGAAGCGCAGGAAGGCCGTCATCCGATCGTTGATCGACCCATCGACCTTGGCGTCGTACTTATCGCCATAGTCGCGAATCAAAAGGTTGGTTTGGTAGTCGTTGGCGCGGCCCGGTCCATTTAGCGGGGGAAGACCGTTCAGAACCGCGGCAGCAAACGGATTTAGCGACGCGATGGGAATCTGCGTGTTCGCCGGGTAAACAACTCCGGTGAGCGGGTTAGCGACTGCCACCGGTAAGATCCCCAGCCGGTCATTGGCGTTCGGAAGAGAGTCGAAGTTCGGATAGTGCTGCAATTGCCGGTAGCCCTCATAATCGCCGAAGAAGAACAACCGGTTCTTGATTACCGGTCCGCCGATGGTGGCGCCGAATTGATTGCGCTGCAGCGGGGGCTTGAAGAAGGGCTGGCTGAACTCATAACCGCCGGCATTCAGAGCAGTGTTTCGCAGGAATTCATAGGCGGTCCCATGAAACTGGTTGGTGCCCGAACGCATCACTGCGTTTACGACGGCACCGCCCACCCGGCCATATTCCGCGCTGTAGTTGCTGGTGATGACTTTGAACTCGGCGATCGCGTCCGGAGACGGCTGCACCACTTGGGCCGAATAGCCCTGATTGCTGGTGCCGTAAGCATTATTGTCCAAGCCGTCCAGCAGGAAGTTGTTATACGTGCTGCGCATGCCATTCACATTGAACGCGCCTTCGCGGGGAGTACCGCTGGGCGAGAAGGAGACCGCCATGGGCGACTTGATAACGTTGGTGGAAAGCAGCGCCAAGTCGGCATAATTGCGGCCATTGAGGGGGAGTTCGGCGACGGCCTGCGTGCTGATGACCTGGCTATGTTCACTGGAGTCGGTTTCAAGGACGGATGCAGCGCCCGTCACAGTTACGGATTCGGTAATCGCTCCGACCTGCATCGTGAGGTCGACGCGCTGGCGCGTGCCCACCGTAATTGTGATATCGGTCGCGGTTGCCTTCGAAAAGCCGCTGGCTTCGACGGCGACATTGTAGCGGCCGACCTTTACATTGAAGAAATCATAGTTCCCATCGGAGGTGGTGGTCGTTTTCACTTCGATGTTGGTGTCCTGGTTGGTCAGGGTCACATTGGCATTCGGAACCGGCGCCCCGGATGGATCGTGAACAGTTCCGAGAACTTCGGAAGTCTCAAACTGCGCTAACAGCGAAGTGGAGAAAAAAAGGCAGACGACAAGGCTGCACCTTGCGAACATTATCAGTACCCCCGTGCGATGCTAGCATCATAGCATTTCTTTTCGGTTACATCCGGATGACAGCTCGGATAGCGCCGAGCATCTTTTCACTTGTTAGTATTGGGAAGAATCGAGCCATCCAATGGAACCAGAGCTGGAAGAGCGCATTAGTTGGTTTCCCGTGCCGCCAGAAGCCGACTTGCCCGAAAATTTGCGCGGCCTGTTTGCCAAAGCCCGCCAGCGTCTGGGTTTCGTGCCGAACGTCTTTCGGGTTTATAGCTTTCGTCCGGAGCGGCTCTCAGCTTGGTTCTCGCATTATAAGCAACTGCACGAGCCGACCGAAAATCTCAATGCAGCCGAGCGCGAGATGATCGCGGTCGCAGTTTCGATGGCCAACGGCTGCCTCTATTGCCTGGTGGCGCACGGCGCGGCGCTACGAGAGGCGTTGGGCGACCCGATCCTGGCCGATCGCATAACGCTCGATTACAAGCGCGCCGGTCTGAATGCCAAGCATACCGCCATTTTGGATTTCGCTGTCCGCATTACCAAAAGTCCTCTGGACTGCCTGGAACGCGATCTGGAGCATCTCAGGGGTCTCGGACTGACCGAACAGGAAGTGTGGGATGTGATCGAGATTGCGTCCATGTATAACTTTACTAACCGGATGTCACAAGCCACCGGAATGCTTCCAAATCGCGAATATCACGCGCTGGCGCGCTCGGCAACATAGCGTTTCAACCGGGCTGCCCGATCGCGGGGGTCGAAAAATGTCACCAATTCGGGGGCCAGGACGTCCCACCAAAAGCGAGAGTACCTGGTATGTTTACCTGGCGGGGCCCACTTCGTATCCCGTTTCTTTTCATCATCGCTACATTTCCACTGGCTGCGTCGGAAGCCGATGCGCTCGCCATCTCGGCCAAAATCCAAGCAAGATTCCTGCCGTTTGGCACAATGCTGGAACCGATTTACGCCTCGTCGAACAGTAATCAGATCGTCGATTACACTGACTGCGGGGATTCCGCGCTGTGGACCGGCGCATATCTGGCCGCCGAGGCGTTTCGGTATAACGTGACGCAATCAGCCGATGCGCTCAACAACGTGCGGGGCGCACTGGCAGGACTCAAGGCACTGACCGACGTTACCGGGGACAATCGACTGGCGCGCTGCATGGCGATGGCGAATTCACCCTACGCCGCTTCCATCTCGAATCAGGAAGCATCGAACACGATCCACCAAAATCCTCCCTGGATCTGGGTGGACAATACGTCGCGCGATGAGGTGGTGGGCGCGTTCTTCGGGTTGGGAGCCGCATTCGATCTGGTGAATGACTCCGCAGTACAGAGCGCCATTAGCGATCTGACGACGCGGCTGACAGGTTTCGTGGCCGGCCATTTGTGGTCGCCCAACAACGACCTGAGCAACACTTTCCTGCTGCGACCCGAAGAGCTTCAAATGCTGCTGGTGGTGGCGCGGCATGTGAACCCGGGCATCCAGATTTCGCCGCCAATTTTGACGCTGCCGATCAATGTGGGTGTCGAGTTCGATATCGCGAGCAACAGCTCGTATTTCAAGTTCAATCTGGATTTCATGAGCTTTTACAACCTGGCGCGGCTAAACAATGACAGCTCCTATCTGAGCGCTTACCAGGTTGTCCGGAACTACACCGCTTCGCATCAGAACGCATTCTTCGACATGATCGATAACGCGCTACAGGGACCGAACAGCACTCGTGACGCTGAAGCCCGCGCGCTGCTGGATGAGTGGCTGCTGCGTCCTCAGCGGGATCCTTCCGTGGATCTCACTGGTACGGTGAGCGTGTGCGGCAGTGAAGCGTGCAATCCCATTCCTGTAATGCTCCGAACGCCCACGGACTTCCTGTGGCAGCGGGATCCATTTCAATTGACGGGCGGCGGCTCCGGCACGGTTGAAAGCCCCGGCATCGATTACATTCTGCCGTACTGGATGGGCCGCTACTACGGCGTGATCTCACCGGACGCTGTTGAGTCGTCCGCAGCGCTCAGCGTAGCCGTCGCGCCGAATTCGCTGGCGACGCTATACGGCTCCAATCTCGCTGCCGGAAGCATGCAGGCCAGCGCACTGCCGCTGCCCACCATCCTGGACGGTGCGACGCTGACGGTGACGGATGCCACGGGAGCGCAACTTCCTGCCGCGTTAAGCTACGTGTCGCCCACCCAGATCAACTTCATTATTCCGAGCGGGGCGGCTATTGGCGACGCAAGCTTCACCGCGAGCAACGGATCCGCCTCGCAGTCCGCTACGATTCTGGTTCAGAATGTGGCGCCATCGTTATTCAGCATGAATGGGGCAGGAACGGGCGTGGCTGCCGCGACTGCCATCGAGGTTCCCACCGGACAACCGCAGCAACAGAATCCCGTGGCAGTGTTTCAGTGCGGCGCGTCCGGCTGCACGCCGGTGCCGATCAATCTGGCCGTCAGCGGAACGGTTTATCTGACACTCTATGCGACCGGAATTCGCAACCGGTCTGCTGTCTCGAACGTGCAGGTGAGTATAAATGGAGTCAATGTGCCGGTACAGTTCGCCGGAGCGCAGCCCAGTTTCCCGGGCCTGGACCAAGTGAACGTGTCCCTGCCGGCGGCGTTGAGCGGGACGGGGACTGCCGCTGTGGTACTAACCGTGGACGGTAGGGTCTCGAATACGGTAACAGTAAACATCAAGTGAAGACGAATCGGACAACTGCCGGACATCATTGCTTGACGAACTTTTGAACTTTGCCGCTTAGTTGGGCGAGGTAGACGTCGCCTGAATCGCTCACAGCCACGCCGTGACCGGATCCATCGGTGCCGTTCGGCAATTTGCCGACGGCGTGTCCGTCCAAGTTCATAAGGACGGCGCCGGTCCAGAGGTGCTGGTCTTTGGTCATGAATAGACCAGAGACGCCTTGCACGGTCGGCCACTGGCTCAGAAACTTACCGTTGGCATCAAAAACTTCAATGCGCCGATTTTCCCGGTCGGTGACGTAGACTTTTCCCTGCGCATCCACGACCACGTTATGGGGCAGCTCGAACTGGCCCGGGCCTTTACCACGCGTACCCCATTCGAGCAAGTATTTCCCATCGTGCGAAAACTTCACCACGCGCGCGTTGGCGTATCCGTCGGTCACGTAGAAATCACCATTGACGGCGAAGGCCACGTCAGTAGGAAGATTGAAGTTGTTGTGCCCCATTCCGGCAACGCCTTTTTGCCCCAGCTGCATAATCACCTTGCCTTGCGGATCCAGTTTGTAGATCACCTGACCAGGGGCATCGACGACCCAAATATTGTGGTCCGGATCCACACGCACTGAATGCGCACCGCAGGAATCGCAGCCGGCCGGGCCATATACGGCGGAGTAAGCTGATCGGCCGGGAGTCCGATGGCCTTCGGCAATGCCAGCGACCTTGCCCTCGCTGAAGGTGACGCTGTCCCAAGGCCGGACGTACTTTCCGTTGCTCTCGAACTCCAAAAAGGGGAACGCGCCGCGGTGAAGCACCAGGATGTGGCCGCGCGGGTCGACGGCAATCCCAGAAACCTGAATGAAATTCCAGGCGGCGGGCGCACCGGCTGTATTCATGAGAGGCACAGGCCAGTCGGGCGCCTCTTTATAACTAAGAACGGGAATGTCGGCAGGCTGTCCGCAAGCCGCGCCGAGACAGGTCAAAGCCAACAAACTCACACGACCGATTCGCATGCATTTAATATATATGCGGAGCTCGCGCACCGCGCGGGGGGATTAGGACGGGTCAGGTCAAACTAGGGTTGGAGTGCGAGCGTGGTGTTTCCAGCGGCTCCGCTGTAAATCAGTTCGAGCGAGCGGATGCCCTGGGTCTTGCCTCTGTACTCGAAAAAGAGCAGGCCGGCCTGGGGGAGAGCCCGGTCGCCTTCCAGCATCGTGACTTTCTGAACGTGCTGTTCCATGGCGCGCCTCAATTCGATGGGCATATGTACCGGGGCGGGCGCGCCACCGGTGTCCCCACCACCCGTGCCCAAGCTGGTTTTCGACTTTGTGTCCTTCGACGGCGGCTCCCACTCGGGATCTTTCAGAGAGTGAAACACCAGTTGGTAGGACTGGCTGGGCGATGCCAACTTCTTACCGTTGATGCGGAGCGAGAAATCACCGAGGGCCAATCTGAGCTTTGCGTCCGGGGGACCGAAGAATCCCGCTTCGACGACGACATAATCTTCCGTGGTGTAGGTCCCTTCGGGCGTTGGAACCGAATGACCTATGAATTCGGCCGCGACAGTGATCTGGCCCGCCTGCGCATGCGCCTGATACTCAGTAGGGGCGACTCTGGCCGGCATGCCCTTCAATTCGCTGGCAGGCGTACTCGTCGGGCTGGGCCCTTGGGCCGACAGGCCGAGACCCCCGATCAGGGCCATAAACATCGAAAAGCCAGTTCTCAAAACAGGGGAAAATTGCATTCCTGCTTTCAAGCTAGCATAGTCGAGGCTCCATATTGACGGGCATGAGGTGCCATACTGGCTGCATGGTGCGAAGGCTAGCGTTCTCAATGTTCGTGATGGCGGTGTGGCTGGCGGCGGATAGCGGGGCCGGGATTCAATGGACGGCTCCATCCGGCTGGAAGGCGGAGGCACAACGGCCAATGCGGCTCGCTACTTACACTATTTCACCAGCCGCCGGGGATATAGATCCCGCGGAATGCGGCGTGTACTACTTTGGGCAAGGCCAGGGCGGCAGCGTGGAGGCCAACATGACTCGCTGGATTGGGCAGGTCCAATCGAAGGAAGCGGCCAAGCAAGGCCAGCGGACAGTCCACGGCTTGAAGGTCACGACAGTGGATGTATCCGGCGCCTACGCGGGCATGGGGGGGCCGATGGCGAAGGCCGGGGAGCCGCCTAAACCCAATTACCGATTATTGGGCGCGATCGTCGAAGGCCCCCAAGGCTCGGTATTCTTTAAGTTTACCGGTCCGGCGAAAACAATGGCCCAAAGCCAGGCCGGTTTCGAGAAGCTCATTGCGTCGATACAGCCGGTTTCCTGAATCTTTCGGGCTGGTGAGATAATCGATCTAAGCAACAATGTTCCGAGCGATCCGGGAGCAGATTGATACCGTTTTCCGCGGTGATCCGGCCGCCAAGAGCGCGGTCGAAATCTTTTTCTGTTATCCCGGCTTCCATGCCATCCTGCTGCACCGCACGGCGCACCGGATGCATCAGGCGGGTTTCATGCTGCTGGCGCGGATCCTATCGCAAATCAACCGGGGTTTGACCGGCATCGAGATCCATCCAGGCGCTACCATCGGCCGGCGATGCTTTATCGACCATGGAATGGGCGTGGTGATCGGCGAGACTACGGAAATCGGCGACGATGTGCTGATGTACCAGGGCGTGACACTGGGCGGAACCGGCAAGGAAAAAGGCAAGCGCCATCCGACCATCGGGAACAATGTCGTGATCGGCACGGGGGCGAAGATTCTCGGCAATATCACAGTCGGGCACGATACCAAGGTGGGCGCGGGGTCGGTGGTGATCCGCTCGGTTCCGGATCATTCGACGGTGGTGGGCGTGCCGGCCAGGGTGGTTCGCGCGCGAGTGGACTCCGGCGACAATCTAGAGCACGGAAATCTGCCCGATCCGGAAGGCCAATTGATCGATGAGCTGACGCGCCGCATCGAACAACTGGAGACGCAGGTGCGTATGCTCGCCGAAGAGAGATTGGCTGAACGGCGGTGAAGCCTCACGGCTGCTGGGTGGTTGGTTTGCTGCTCGGTTATGCAGCCTATGCGCAGTCGCCCGCTCCTCAGAAATATTCGTATTGGGTGGAGTCCTGCTCGCGGCCGGAATCAGGCTGCCAGGCTGGCGATCCCGATCTGGCTGCATGGGCGCTGGAGGCATGGCAAAAAGCATCGGGGGGTGCGATCGCGGTCAGCCGCACGAGCGATCCGCGGCACGCGCGCATTCGCATATTCTGGGCTACCGCTGAGCAGGGGCTGTATGGCGAGGCCCGGCCGGTGATGGTGGATGGCCAGCGCGGCGCGGAAGTTTATGTGCGGCCCGCCCCGTTTCGCACCGGCGACGATCAGCTGCTGCGCGACGCGATCGTGTATTTGACCTGCCTGCACGAGGCCGGCCATGCGCTCGGTCTTCCGCACACGGCCGCATTCGACGACATCATGTACAGCTTCCAATACGGCGGGGACATTCCGGAATATTTCGGCCGCTACCGGCGTAAGCTGCAGTCGCGAGATGATATCCACAAGAATGCGGGAATGTCGGAAGCGGACCAGAAGCATCTGGCCGAAGCTATCGATCCACATCAGTAAAACACCTATACTAATCCGATGGGCTTGGGGAAGAGGATCGTCGCGGTGATGTTGTTCGCTTTCTGCGCCAGTGCGCAGAGCAACATGACGTTCAAGACGCGGTTGGCGCCGGTGGCCCTGGACGCGGCGATGAAGGCGACCGTGGCAGGCTCAGGGTCGGTGTCGGCTACGCTGGCGGGAACGAAACTAACGATCAGCGGAACGTTCGAAGGGCTGCGCAGTCCTGCGACGGAAGCGCACATTCATCAGGGCAGCGCCGCCGGCGTGCGGGGCGGGTCGATTCTGGATCTGACGGTGTCGAAGGCGACGAGCGGGAATGTCTCGGGCTCCTTCGCCTTGACGGCTGAACAGATCGATAGTTTGAAAAAAGGCAAGTGGTATATCCAGATCGACAGCGAGAGGGCTCCGCAAGGCAATCTGTGGGGTTGGCTGTTGAAGTAAGGAAGGGCGTGTGATGAGAACCATTCCAGCAATAGTGATCGCCGCCGCCGGCGGTTTGCTATGCGGCCAGACAGTGCAGCAAGCTGAAGCAGGACGGACGGTCTATCAGGCACGCTGCTCCAGTTGCCATGCGCCTGACTTGGGCGGCAATGAAGCGCCGCAGCTTTCCGGATCGAATTTCATGTCTTCCTGGGGGAATCGGACGGCGCACGAGCTGGTCACCTACATCCAGGCCAGCATGCCACCTGGCAACTCGGGTGGTATCAGTGAGGAAAACGCGGTGAGCCTGTCGGCCTTCATTCTGGCGGCAAACGGAGCGGCGCCCGGCAATCAACCGCTAACCGCGGCATCGACATTTCCGATTCGTTCGGTAGCGACCGGAAGTCCAGCGATCGCATTGCAGCCGGGAGGGCGCGCTCCGGCTGGGCCGGCCGCAGGTGGGCCGCGAGGGCTGACAGTCACGGGCGAAGTGAAGAACTATATTCCAGTCACGGATGCGATGCTGCGCGATCCCGATGCCGGGGATTGGCTGATGATCCGGCGCAACTACAAAGCCTGGAGCTACAGTCCGCTGACCGAGATCAATGCCGGCAACGTGAAGGAGCTCCAGCTCGCCTGGTCATGGGCCATGAACGACGGTGTTGGAGCGAACGAGCCTACGCCGCTGGTCCATAACGGCATCATGTATCTGGCGAACGTCGGCAATATCGTGCAGGCGCTGGATGCCAGAACCGGCGAACTGATTTGGGAAAATCGCCTGGGGCCGGCGCTATCAAACGGCCAGGGCGCGATCCGCAGCCTGGCAATCTATCAGGACAAGATCTACCTGGCCGCCACCGATGCCCGTCTGGTTGCGCTGGACGCGCGCACCGGGAAGGTGGTGTGGGAGACCCGAATCGCCGATCCATCGAAAGGATACGGCAACACCAGCGGGCCGCTGGTCATCCACGGCAAGGTGATTCAAGGCATGGGCGGCTGCGATCGCTACAAAGAGACCGGCTGCTACATCAGCGCCTACGATGCGCAGAGCGGCAAACAGCTTTGGAAATTCGAAACGGTGGCGCGCGAGGGCATGCCGGGCGGCGACACCTGGGGCAAGCTTCCGAACCTGCTGCGCGCGGGCGGCGATACGTGGATTACGGGCAGCTACGATCCGGATCTCAACCTGACCTATTGGGGCGTGGCGCAGGCTAAGCCCTGGATGCGCGCGATCCGCGGCACCAACGACAAGGCGCTTTATACGACGTCGACGGTGGCGCTGCGGCCGGACGATGGGTCGCTGGCCTGGTATTTCCAGCATGTTCCCGGCGAGTCGCTCGATCTGGATGAAGTGTTCGAACGCGTGCTGGTGGATGCGGGCGGCCAGAATCTGGTCTTCACCATCGGCAAGGCGGGCATTCTTTGGAAGCTGGATCGCAAGACGGGAAAGTTTTTGGATTACAAGGAGACGGTTTTCCAGAACGTCTTCGACAACATCGACAAGAAGACGGGCGAAGTGCACTATCGCAATGAGATCGTCGAGCAGCTTCCTGAAGAGTGGGTGCAGGCGTGTCCATCCACTGAGGGCGGCCACAACTGGCAGGCCATGAGCTATCACTCGCCCACCGGCCAGCTCATTATTCCGCTGAGCCAAAGCTGCATGGAGATGTATGGCCGCAAGACGGAGCCCAAAGAGGGATCGGGCGGGACGTCGGCCAACCGGCGCTTTTATGAGATGCCGGGGTCGGACGGCAAGGTCGGCAAGCTGGCGGCGTACGACGTCAAGACCATGAAGGAGATGTGGAAAATCGAGCAGCGTGCGCCTTTTTTGACAGCCGTACTTTCGACCGCGGGCGGCGTCGCATTCGTGGGCGATCTGGATCGCATGTTTCGCGCGGTGGATGTGAAGACCGGCGCGGTGCTGTGGCAAACCCGGCTGCCTACTTCGGTGCAGGGTTTTCCGGTAGCCTTCAGCGCCGGCGGGCGGGAGTACATTGCGATTTCGACGGGTTTAGGCGGCGGGAGTCCGCGGGTGGTGCCGGGAACGATCATGACGGATATTCATAATCCGGGAAGCGGGAACGGGCTGTACGTGTTTGCGCTGCCGGAGCGGAAGTAGCAATCAAACGGGCGACCAGCAAAGGGGCGACCAGGAGATAAAGGATCGCGGAGCGTGAACTATCCCGACGGGAAAAAAGTGATGGTTGGCGACCGCTTAAAGCTTTGGGACGGTTGCTTAGGCACGGTAGTCTGTTCCATTGACGATGACGAATACACGCCTGAACATTCACGAGATCATTGGTCGTACTTGCAGACCGGTGTCCTGATCGATTCCAGCCAAGCGGGACTAATACACTACGATGCGCCCGAAGAATCGTTTGAACTGATCGAACGCAGGCGTACGACATAGATGAAATAATAAAATGCGGATGGGCAAACTTATTTTAAGCATCGACAATGGTGTTGTTCTGCGCGCGAAACGCTTCGCGAGGCGAGACGGTCTATCCATTTCTCAGATGGTAGAAGCGTACTTGGATATCGTTACCCAGCCATCGCGATCGGTAGCGGAAGTTGCCCCGATCCTCCGTTCGCTGAGAGGATCTCTCAAGAAAGCGAGTGTCAAGGCCTACCAGCGGCGTTTAGCCGCAAAATATCGATAGCGAGCTAACGAAGGTTCACACGAGTGTGAACGTGCCGTGCAGGTGTACTCCGCTCTTAGTGCCCGGCGGGGGCTTCCTCGGTATCCGCCTTCAGCGGGAAATGCGCGCCGGCCGGGATCGGCGCCAGCATCTGCTCTTTGCGGATAATCAGGGTCGAGGTATTGTAGCTGGAGATTTCGAAGCCGTGGCCGTGGGTAATGGCATCGGTCGGGCAAGCTTCCACACAATAGCCGCAGAAGATGCAGCGCGTATAGTCGATGTTATACACCTTGGCGTAGCGTTCGCCGCCTGAGATTCGCAGGGCGTCGGTATTCTCGGCTGCTTCAATATAGATACAGTCGGCCGGGCAGGCCGCGGCGCACAGAAAGCAGGCCACGCATTTTTCCAGGCCGTTCTCATCCCTCTGCAGGACATGCGCTCCGCGATATCTTTCCTGGAATTTGGGCGGCGAGTCCGGATAGTCTTCGGTGATGGTAGGATTCATCATCTCCCCGAAGGTGATGCTCATACCCTTGGCGATAGCTGCGGCGGACTCAAACGCTTCAGTTATTTTGGAAGCCATTCTGTGCTTTTATTATCGCAGGTCCGGCCCGGACCCTAATTTTTCGAGCCTCAACCAGCCTTCCATTCAGGCACGTTATCTTCGGGCCGGAAGGGCTTCACGCCGGCTCGCTCACCCACGGCTTCCAGGTCGCGTTTTGAAAAACCGCTGAAGGCCTGCGCAATCGCGCCGTCCTTTTCCACCAGGAACATCGATGGCACGGAAGTGATACCGAAAGCGTTACTGGCGGGATAGTTTTCCTTGGATTGATCAAGCAAAGTGGGGAATGTAACGCCGAAGCGCTGATTGAAGCCTTGAGTGGAGGCGGCGTCATCCTGCGAGATCGCTACAATCTGCAGCGATGAACCGGCGGCCAGGCGTTCGAGATACGGAAAGGTGAGCTGGCAAACCGGACAACTGGCCTTATAGAACGCCAGCAGCGCGGGTCCCCGGCCCAGGATATTCTCGAGCGATCGTTTCTCGCCATCCAGGGTCTTCAACTCAAACGCCGGGGCGCGCACACCGGCTTCCAGCATCGCCGCTTTCTTTTTCCCCCACATATCAGCCGGCCTGCTCGCTCTCTTTTTGCTGTTGGATAAAGTTGAGGATGTCGAAGTGCTTGATCTCGCGTTCGGGGAAGAAGCTGTTCACGGCCTCCTGCTCATCGCCGAAAATCTGCATCACGGTCGAGAGCTTGGTGAGCAGCAACAGCTCAATATTTCTGCGATTCAGGTTCACCAGCTTGAGGGCTCCGCCCGCTTTTTGCAGCGGGTGAAGCAGATGACCATGCTGCCCAGGCCGGTACTGTCGATGTAATCAACGTGTTTCAAATTGAGGATCAGCTTGTTGTGGCCATCGGCCAGATCCTGCTCCACTTTCTCGCGCAGGAGAGTGCAGGGTTCGCCCACAGCCAGTCTGCCTTTCAAATCGAGAATCGTTATGCCCTCTTTTTCCCGGCTCTGAATATCGAGGTTTGCCATCGCTGTTTCAGTGTACCTGCTCGGGCAGGGGGAGCGCCGGTGATCTCCTGCTGCGCAGCAGCAAACTGCTCGGCCGGCAAGGTCACGATAAAGCGGGTGCCCTTCTGCAGCTCGCTTTCAACCTCGACCGTTCCGCCATGCGCCTTGACAATCCACGCCACGAAGCTCAATCCCAGGCCAAGGCCCTTTTCAGGATCGGCCGAGGGTACGCGATAGAAGCGGTCAAAGATATGCGGCAGATGGTCCGGGCGCGATTCCGACGCCGGTGTCCTGGACCACTAATTTCACGTGATCGTCTTCGCAGTGCAGCATAACCCGGACCGCTCCTCCGGAGGGCGTGTACTTGATGGCGTTCCCCAGCAGATTGGACAGCATGCGCTCGATCTGAATCTTATCGGCGAAAATCATGCAAGGCTGCGGCAGGTCGGCCGATAGTCGGACGCCCTCGGCTTCGGCCGGAATCTGGTGTTGATCCACTAGATCGCGCACCAACTCGGCGAGATCGAGATGCGTCTTCTGCAGCACCAACTGGCCGCTTTCGGCCTGCGACAGCATCAGCAGCGCGCGCACGATATTGGACAGCCGGTCGACACCTTCCAGCGCTTCGGCCATGGCTTCGCGGTATTGATCGACGTTTGGGCGGTGAACAGGGCGACTTCCAGCTGGCCGCGAACCACGGTCAGCGGCGTACGGAGCTCATGCGAAACGTCGGTGGAGAACTGGCGGATCTGCTCGAAAGAGCGGTCCAACCGCGTCATCATGTGGTTGAAGGCTTCGATGAGACGGTCCAACTCGTCGCCGGCGTGGCGCACCGGAATCTGCATGTCCAGATTGGAGTGAGTGATGCGCTGCGCGGTTTCAGCGACGGAATTCACCGGATCGAGGGCTTTGCCGGCCAGGAACCAGCCCAGAAGGCCGCTCAAAAAGATGACGATCGGCACCAGGATCAGATAGTTCAAACTGAAATCCCGGATGACCTTGTTGTTCTGGTCGATGGCCCGGCCGATGGCGAGGTAATATTTGTTGCCGCGCTCATCGATCATGAGGCCGGACCGAATCATGTAGGGGATACCCTTGTCATCCTTGCGGATGCGCGTGGCCGGCTGCCCCGAGCTGAGAATGGACTTGAATCTCGGCGGGCGAATCGACGCCGATGCGATTTGTAGATACGGGGTGCATTGCAGAGGGTGGCCCTGGGTGTCGGCCAGCATATAGACACGCCGCAGCCGCTCCACGGTGAAGGTCTCATCCGGATCCATGGGAGTCGTAAAACCAATCCGGCCCGGTCGGGACCGGTACGAAGATAACCTTTAGCGGCGCCCCATTCCTCTTGCAGAATACTTCCCATCTGGGCTTGGAAAGTGGCGCTCAAGGTCTGACGGAATACAATGCCCAGCACCACCAGCAGGATGGTGAAGAAAAACACGTAGCTGAAGGCCAGGCGGAAACGCAGCCCGCGAGTGAATCGCAGCGCCTTGCCGAACGCGTTCATGACGACTGCTCGACCTGCTTTTCTACCGGTTTCTCGGCCTTTTCCGGCGCATCCAGCATGTAGCCGATGCCGCGCACGGTATGGATCATCTTGACCGGAAACTTGTCGTCGATCTTGCTGCGCAGATGGCGGATATAGACGTCGACGATGTTGGTGAGGCCGTCGTAGTCCATGTCCCAGACATGCTCGACGATCATGGTGCGGCTCAGCGGACGGCCGCGATTGCGCATCAGGTACTCGAGGATGCTGAATTCCTTGGGCGCCAGCTCGATATTCTCGTTGCCGCGGGTCACTTTGCGGCGGATGCAATCCAGCGCCAGGTCGCTTACCTGGGTCTTGCCGTTGCCCTGATTGATGGATGGCGGGAATAGCCCCGATGACCGTTTCGGGCTGGGTCAGCATAATCGTCGCCGCACTCCCATTGAGTGGTAGTATAATACTTTGGGCACTGACCACCTACTTCACAAATCGGCGGGAGGCGAGGACCAGGAGCGCCGAAGTCCACAAGCGGTTCCTGGAAGGACAGATCGAGGAATTCTACGGCCCGCTTCTCGCTATCTCACAGCGCCGGGATGCTATCTACGAAATACGCCAAAGGCTTTTGACGGCGTTTAAGGACGATACCGAGAAAAGGCTGGCTATAAGGCGTTTCATTCGGGAAAACTACTTCGAAAAGCTGAATATGGAGATAGAGGAAATTTTGACCGGAAGCTTCACCTTCTCGAGGACGCCAAAATGCCGGACAGCTTTCAAAGCTTTCTTACTCATGCGATACAGACTGACTTGCAGACGCGCCTCTGGACGGATGAGCACATCGATAACCAGGTCGTTAGTGGAACTTCCTTTCCTCCGACGTTTTCGACCGATGTCGCCGCGACGTTCTCCCTCCTGATGACGGAATACCGCAGCATTCAGGGTCGGAAATAAAATTTCGACAAGTTAAAAGGGGGCTCTACAAACGACCCTATTGAAAGCATGATGGTAGGGTAATATACTTCCCCGCTCTGCGGCGATTTGCCCCTATGCATCCTTCGGTTCCTCGGTCCCGTCTTTGCTCTCTCGCCGCACCAACATCAGGCCACTTGCTGAAATACAGGCTTCGCGTCACACGCCACGCCAGCCTGAAGGCAATTGGCGCAGCGGCATCAAGCCCGAAGCTGGAACCGATTGGCGTGTCGTGAGTGCCGAAGTCCGGGCCGAGCGCGACAGGCGGGTGCGCGAATTGCGCCTAGCCGGGCTGCCAGTCACCGAAATCATGGACGAAACGGGCCTGACGTACGGCCAGGTCCAGAGCAGCATCTTCCGCCAAGGCCTTCGCGGCATCGGCGGAGCTGCCAAGAAGGGTGGCTGGCGCGCGCAAGCTGCTCAATCCTGGCGGCGCAAAAACCGCCAAACAGCCCCTTTAACAAACGCCATCTGCCTTCCGCGGCTAAGGATGATGTGGTCCCGCTACAATCGTTGCTAAACGACTAGATTCCAGTCTAAGCAAAAAAGGCAATGTTGCGCTTGACTAGGTCAAATCCGGATACGTCACAAACAAGAAAGCAATAAGCGAAAATACTTTCCACTGTACATTTCATTCCACCGTGCTAAGAGTAGGTCCGGGAAAGTTCATGCCGGATTGCAGAGCTTTCGCAGCATCAGGCGGATTGATGCAAGCTGGCAATAAATTGCCGCGCATTGCGGCTGAGGCTTTCGAAGTCCTTGGCGAGGCGACGGCAACGATTGAGCCACGCCAAGGTGCGCTCGACGACCCAGCGCATTGGTAGGACTACGAAGCCGCGCGCCTGGTCGGAACGTTTCACGATCTCGACCGAGAGGTGTGGCAGAACCTCGGCTACTGCCGTGGCGAACTGCGGTCCCTGATAGCCGGCATCGGCAAACAGCTTTGCCAGGAAGGGATACATCCCGAACAAGGTCGAGAGCAGCAGAACCCCGCCATCACGATCCTGGATATCCGCTGGATGCACCACCGCGTGCAGCAACAGCCCTACCGTGTCGACCAGGATATGCCGCTTCTTGCCTCTGATCTTCTTACCCGCGTCATACCCGGGCGGATCGATACAGGCCCCCCCTTTTCCACGCTTTTCACGCTCTGGCTGTCGATCACGCAGGCGGTCGGACTGGCTTCCCGCCCCATCGCCTCGCGGCATTGCACATAGAGAGCGTGGTGGATCATCTCGATCGTGCCGTCGTAGTTCCAGCGGGTGAGGTAGTCGTGCACCGTATTCCTTGGCGGCAGGTCCTTGGGGATATATCGCCACTGGCAGCCGGTGCTCAGCACATACATCACGCCGTTCACCACCTGTCGCATCACCACCTCTCGCCTGCGGCCGCCGCGTTTGGCCGGCGGTATCAGTGGCTCGATAAGTGACCATTCTTCATCGGTCAGATCACTTGGATAGCGCAACTTGTCTCGGTCGTAACGGGGGCGGTTCTTGGTCGTCCACATCTGGCACCTCGCGAAGCGGCGCCGCACAGAGAATCACAGATAGTTCGAGCCGCTCAACCCCCGCCCCTTAACCGATTCAAATAACTCGCAAAGCTTCCGGACGGACACTAAGAGGCTGACCCGGAACGACTTAAGAACGATAGTGTGAAGTCGCTTCAAGCGGTTGCGGTCTGCCGTGCTCCGACGGTGCTTTGCCAAAGCATCAGTACGCAGAGAGGTTGCGTGATTTCAGCGGCTGCGATTCTCTCGTGTTTGCGAAGACACCGAGGAGCACGCCGTGGCCTGGACTGAAATCACGCGAGGGCAGTATCAGCGCGATCATCTGCGCTATGCAAGCGACACCACCGACGAAGAGTGGAAGGTGATTGCGCCGCATTTGCCGCCGCCGGCCGATTGCGGACGCACGCGCGAGACCGACCTGCGCGAGGTCGTCAACTCGATCTTTTACATCGCGCAGACCGGCTGCCAATGGCGGCTACTGCCCAAGGACTTCCCGCCCTACACCACGGTGCAGCGGTATTTCTATGCGTGGCGCGACAGCGGCGTGTGGCAGACCATCAATCATGTGCTGCTGATGGACGTCCGCGAAGCCGCCGGACGCGAGGCAAGTCCGACCGCCGGCGTGATCGACAGCCAATCGGTCAAGACGACCGAATCCGGTGGTCCGCGCGGCTATGCGGCCGAGAAGATGATCAAGGGCCGCAAGCGGCATATCCTGACAGACACCATCGGCCTGCCCGTCGCGATGATCGTGCATCCGGCGAACGTGCAGGACCGTGACGGCGCGCCCGCTCTGCTGGAAAGCGCACGCGGTCTGGTGCCGTGGCTGCGCCACGTGTTCGCCGATGCCGGCTACGCGGGCGATAAGCTGAGGGACGCGCTCAAAGACCACGGCGAATGGACGATCGAGATCGTCAAGCGGTCGGACGCGGCCCAGGGCTTTGTTTTGCTGCCCCGCCGCTGGGTGGTGGAGCGCACCCTTGCCTGGCTGAACCGCAACCGCCGACTGGCGAAGGATGTCGAGAGAACAATCGAAAGCGCGGTGACTTGGCTCTATATTGCCAGCGTCAAGCTGATGTCGCGCCGCCTGGCTCCCGCTTACCGGTGGATGTAAGGCCGCTTTTGTCAGCTATATCGGTCAGTTTGTGTTCCGATGGTGATTTGCGGTTCAAACTCTCAGAAAGCGCGTGGCGGAGCTGGAAGGCCAGCTCCGTGCCGCGCCAACGGCAGGGCGAGGGCCCGACACCAAGGCGGTAATCGTCGCGACGGCTGAGGCATATCGGAAAGGGCATGCAGACGGCATCGAGGCCTACGGAATGGCATTCGAAGCAGCGCGTGCGACGCTGGCATCGAAAGTATTCGATCTTATCGGTAAGACCCAGCTTGACCGACCCAAGAGCCCAAAGCCCCACAGACCTGCACCGGTAACTGTAAGCACCTGTCGCATTGTTACACCAGCCGTTAAACATGAACAGCAGGACCATTCTGACCTCAGCGGCCCAGAACAGCGCGTGCTTAGGGCACTTCAGTTTTGGCAGGATGTCGGGCAGCCTAAGCCAACCCGTTATCAGATCGCGGGCGTGGCCGGTTACTCAGCGACCGCCAGCACGCTTTCTGTAATTCTCGCATCGTTGCTGAAGAAAGAGCTTATCCGCTACCAAGATCGCGGCACAGTTTCGCTGACACAGAACTACGGCGATTTATTCACGCAGGACGAGGCGAAAGCACAGTTGCTTTCGATTATCGGAGGCCCAGAAAAGAATGTTTTGAAGACCCTCGATGGCGCCGACGAGCTGTCGAAGGAAGCGATCTGTGACGCGACAGGGTATTCGACTACGGCCAGCACAATGAGCGTGATTCTCGCTAGGCTCAAAGGATTGGATATCGTCGAATACCCCAACCGTGGAAGCGTCAAGGTTACCGATTGGGCGAGAGAGGTTTTGACTTAATCAAAACCCGCAGCAAGCGGGAGAAAGAAGACGTGCCTTGCCTACACGTTCGCCGCATCATCAGCATCACAGCCAAAGAATTCGGCTTAGCTGTAAGGGATCTGACTGGCAACAGCCGCGCCTATCGCATCGCCAAGCCGCGAGCAATTTGCGTGCTGACGGCCAGGCAACAGACGAAGGCCAGCTTCAAGCAGATCGGCAGGGAATTAGGCGGACGCGATCATTCAACTTGCCATCACCTCTACAACCGAGGCCTTGAACTAATCCGCGACGATGCATACCTCGAATCGTACCTCAGGATTCGTGACGAAGCTCGAAGCACACTTTAACCTCCTAAATCTGACCCGACTATGCCGAGCATTCAAAAGAAAAGAGAAGTGATTGCCGAGTTGTTCCGCAAGCAAGACGGGAAATGTTGGCTGTGCAACGGACAAATGAAACTGAAGACTTATGATGAGCCAAACTCAGCTACCTTGGACCACATCACACCGAAATCCGAAATTCGCGGCCCCGGTCGGCACAAGGGCAATGTTCGTGCGGCCTGCTGGATTTGTAATGCGATCAGGGGCAACAACAGCGCAAAGCAAACGGTCACGGAAGCTGAAAAGCAAGAATGGATCAAAAACTCTCGAACGTCCTGGAAGCTGCGTTTTGCTCGGCACCTCCTTCCTCACCTGAACGAAAACAAAGTGCAGCCCTAACCCCAGCAGAAGGAGAGCAGACAATGGTATCACTCAACCGCATAACCCTCATCGGCAATTTGGGAAAAGACCCGGAGCAAAAGACCGTCGGTGACGGCAAGCTTGTGACGTTCTCGCTTGCTATGACGGATGCATGGACAAGTCCAGCAACCGGCGAGCGCCAAGAAAAGACTGAATGGGCAAACATCGCAATCTGGAATGCCGCGCTTGGCGAGGTAGCGATGGACTTCCTGAAGAAAGGTTCTCGCGCCTTCGTTGAAGGCAGGCTCGAAACCCGCTCATGGGAAAAAGAGGGACAGAAGCATTACTCCACAGAGGTCGTGCTGCGCCCCTACAACGGCCAGCTCATCCTGCTCGACAAGCCTGACCGACCGGCCGCGCAGCAGCGCCGCGCTCCTGGCGCAGAACCGGCAGGGCACAGGTGAGCCGCGCCAAGGCGGAAGGCAGACGCGACCGCATTGTCTGCGTCGCCCTTGTCGGGCTTCTGGTCGTGTGCCTCAGCATTCCGTTGCTGCTTCACTTCCGGGCGCATTCTGTTCCCGAAGGCGCAAGCCGCTGAGGATTGCTTTTGCGGGCCGCTGCCTCCGCTGTTCATCACGGGGGTTGTCTCAGGATTAAGCTAGGGCCTGTGCGGCCTTCCGCAAATAACTTGGGCTGAATTTTGCGTACGTCTTCTCGGTAATCCTTGAGTCAGAGTGGCCAAGGTAACGCGCGATCTCCGGCATTGTTGAACCATTCTCAGCCATCCAGACCGCGGCGCTGTGCCTAAAAACGTGGGGCGATACCCATGGCAATTCTGCCTTCCCAGCCACCCGCGCCAGCGCCTTCCGGACCTTCTGCACAGGACCACCGCCATACTCGATGACGTAATTGCACGTCCGGGCCTCATAGGCCGCCAGCAGGGCTTCCTTGGCCCGTGGCGTCATGGGAACCGTGGCGCGTCCCTTCCGGCGCTTGGTGCCATCGCCGAGGCGGATCAGCTCCCGCTGGAAATCGATCTGGTCCCACGTCAGTTCCAGAATAGCCGTCATGCGCCCGGCGGTTGAAAGGGCGAGGATAATGAACAACCGAATGTGAGGCGTATCGGCTAGTTCGAGGAGCCGTTCGTATTCAGGCCTAGTGAGATACTTGTCCTGCGGCGGCGGCTTGCTCGGCAGCTCCACCACGGCCGGCGTGTTGCGGTCGTGCCAGCGGAGCGCGGCGCGGAGGAAAGTGAGTTCGGACCAGATGGTGCCATCCCCGACCCCATCCTTGCGCCGTGCGGCCACGTAGCGCCGGCAGGCAGGGCCGGTCGATCTGGTCGGGGCGCAGGGCGCCAGAAATGAGGTTCCAGCCGCTTCCATGCCCACCTGGCCCGCTCTGTGCCTTTGTCGGCGAGGTAGGCCTGATAGATGCTGGCGACGTTGCCTTGAGGCCGGTTGAGTTGGCGCTGGTAATCCTCTAGCGCACGAAGGGCGGCATCACGATCTTGGGAGCGAAGCGCCCGCCTGGATGGTCTGCCATTTTCCCGCCAGGTCGCGTAGAACCATCCCCGATACGAGCTTGAGCGGAGGCGCCCCACCGGCTCGTCATCTCCTCCAGACTGCACGGGGAATGCGATACATCCCACGGCCAACTGTGAAGCTGCCAGCTTCTTGCGTGCGACACAGTGCTCGGATTTGGTCGGGGCTGCAATCCCAGCGCTCTGCCAATGTCTCAGGCGTAAAGGGTTTTGCACACAATTCTTGCCCGGTGGCGCGGAGGGGATTGGGGGCGGAGTTGAGAGGCATAGTCGGTAGCCAAAGTAATATTGTTGCTATTCTCATTATAGTATCATTATTTAGTGGAATGTCAACTACTATAGTTATAGTATCACCCGATGGAATTGGATCGCCTAGCAAGACTATTCAGAGTTTATCGCGCCATCACCGGGCAAGAGCAGGAAGAATTGGCCGCAGAAATAGGCCTTTCCCAAACTGCGATTTCCCGCACCGAGCGCGGCAAGCCTCTATCAGAGCAGCAGTGGGACAAGATTATCGCTTGGCTCAAAGGGAAAGCGTCATGACGATCCGCTCCACCGGCACCTTCTTCCTCCATGCCATTGGCTGGATGGCGATCCTGTTCTTACCGCTGGCGATGTGGGGCTAGATGGCACGGAAACCAAAACCCACACCCAAGCCCCGCCACCGCGTAAAATGGCCAGCCGAACAGTGGGGAGCAAATGCTCGCGTCGAGATCGATGTCGTCCTCCATCAAGACAATAAGCCACAGAGCGATCCACCGAAAATTCACATCACCACCACACAAGATCACAGGACTGGCGACCATCCCCAGCGAGAGGCCAAGCCGAAACCATTGGCGCTCACTCCAGAACAGCTTGCAGCATCCAATGCAAACCTGGCAGCCATCCGTGATGGCGTGAAGAAAGCAGCGGCCGGCGAGAAGCTGGAAGTGACCCCAGAGCCAGAACCTGAAACACCAGAGGATCTGGGCGTCAAACAACCACCTGAAGAACTACCAAACGCAGATGCCAGACCGCACCTTACGCAAGCGGAGATCCGGGCGCTAATCCAGCCGAAGGATAACGAAGAAGACTGGTTCGAAGCCGTAGAGGCCGTGTGTGAAAAGATTGGTGTGTTCGGAGCGTGTCGATGGTTCTTCCGCGTCGCTGGAGGCGGAGCTGGGGTTGTCACCGTCTACTGGATGGTCAGCAAGATGCTATCGCAATGAATCGTGATCTATCTCGCATCATCACCATCGGTG
>CAVYKR010000015.1:0-1273346 GCA_963769205.1 Bryobacterales bacterium
CGGAGACAGAAATCAGAAAATTCCACGGGAGTGGCTCCGCGTTCCGGCGGACAGGCGTCAGGCGACCTGCCGGGGATGTCATCACGCCAGCCTTCGCCCAAGACGACGCAAATAGGTGCCGCAAGTGGAAGCTTCGTCTCTTGCATCGGTGTCTTCTCGGACCATCTTGCCGGATTCCGCAGCGTGGCCCCCTTGAGTGTAATGGTTACTGTTAGCACCACCCACGGCCTCAAAGAAACGGATAGCGGTAACAGGGCTTGCCACTATCCGACCTGCTTGCTGCTTTTGATTGGTCTGTTTCGATGGATGCCGATTTTCCAGAAACGGTTAGCTTCTTCCCGATCACAGACGCCAGGCGTGATCACACGCCAGCGTGATCCGACCGCCCCGGCCAATACCGGCAACCATTCGAGTCTTAGTTCTTCCGCCTGGAATGTGCTTTCCGACCGAGGAGCCCCAAACCCGCCGGCACAAGCCCGATGGTCCCCGGCTCGGGAGTGGAAAATGCAAAACCAAAGAGGTTTCTTCCGCTCCCGCCATCAGGTCCCACCAGCGTGGCAGCGCCAGTTGTTGGGTCCATGGTGTCCAGCGAAATCGTCCCTGGGTGCGTCGGCAACAAACATTTTGTTGTCTTCCGGCCGGAAGGCGTGACGTGGGGTGCAGCCAACGTGACAGGCCCAACGTTCGGTCCAGCGCCGGTGGAGGTGCTGATTTTGAGCAGCGCGGAGCGATCTGCGAAGTGCAAAGAGAGTTCCCGACTGATCGAAACCGAGCGCATAAACCTCGTCAATCCGATAGTGCCGATCAAAGTAGCGTCCCCTGTCACCGGATCGATCCGAAAGAGAGTGTCGTTCGTAGTACCGCCGAAACCAACTGCAGTGTTGCCATAAAGGGCATCGGTAACAGTATCAAACGCCAATGAGACGATCGGAATCGGCGCACCGGTCACCACCCTGATGCCGATGGTGCTAGTGATCGCACCGGTTGCGGGGTTAACCGTCAGCAGTTTGTCATTGGTCATGTCATTCGTCCAGATCGTTGATTTCTCATCGCTGGTGAGGTCACCGGTTGACGTAATCCCTGTATTTCCCACGAGAGTTTTGGCGCCGTGGCTTGGTTAATTGTGTAGAATCCAGTGCCCGAAGAGAATTCGATTGAGTACAACTCGGATGCATATGATGGTGCTGAAAGTGCCACCATAATGAGAACGGACGGCATCGGTGAGATTTGATTTAACTTCATAACTCCTCCTTATCTGTATTTCGATTTGCTGAAACCGCAGCAAAACGATTTTCATCTGCCGCTTTATAGTGTGGAAAAGTGGGGTAGCGTTACAAACAAATCTGGCGGACCACGAAGGACTCGTTGCGGCGCGAGTTGGAACAGCATCGTACCCTGCTAACGGGGCGTCGATCCAGCGGGCTCTCAGCCCCGCGGTCGGCGGGGCAATCATGCTGCTGTTCTGGAGGCCTCTGCGAAGATGTGAGTCGTGGCAACGTAAGGCGAATCATTCGGAGGGATTGATGCGGAATCAGCTTCGTAAGACTGCCGTTGGCGGTGCGCTCGCGTTCGTTGCATGGCGCCTATCGTCGGGCACAGACTCCGACGCTCGGGGTGCTCGGCAAATGCTCTGACGAATCCGACCTACATCTCCATTCCTCTGGAAATCACAGTTAACCGACCTGCGGCGGAAGTTTTGAAACGCGTCGGAAAATTCTGCGATATTGGCGAATGGCTGCAGATACCATGCACGATCCCCTCTGGCACTGACGGTGAATTCGGTGCCGTGCATTCCGTCGCGTGCAAGGTCCTCGGGAGAAAAACCGAACTTTCCTACATCTACGCGCATACGGTCAGGGCCGGTCGGCCGTACAATCTCTATCACGACACGCTTGAGGCGGGGCTGCTGACGGCAATTCAGCAGAACGCCGAGTGAGTAGATTTCGCTGACGGTCGTCACGGGCTTCCCCAGCGCCCGCTCCGGGCTGGCGCACTCCGGCGTCAGCATAGGACAATGGCCGCCCTGCTGTCCTCGTCCTATTCGAGAAGCCGCGCGATGCCGAAATCCAGCTGCTTCGGCACGCCCTCTGCAATGACCAAATGATCTCTTCCTTATTCTTGCCAGCGCTTGGCTCTGCCGTCAGCTACCAGCTTCGCCGAAATTTGACACGCTGTCATAACCTTGAATCTGATCTCAAACCAGTCGGTTGGCAAAAACAAACTTCCGGATGCCGTATTCAGGACCTAACCGCTTACTGGCTTGACTGACTCGTATACATCCCCGGGCAATGCCCTCGCCAATAGCAAACTGTGGCCGTCACTCTGATGCGAGTCTGCTTCCCACCTTTGATCACAAGAACCACGTGCTGCAGACCCGAGATGTCCGCCAGAGGATCGCCATCGACCGCTATAAGGTCCGCGGGTAAACTGCCTCACACCTGTGTTGAGGTCAATCGAAAACGCAACCAAATGATCGTATTGAACCGGATCATTCTTCCCATCATTATTCCGCGACGAGCAACCGAGGCGTCTCCCCACTATCCCTGTTGATGTAAAGGGACCGAATTTGGCTGAGCCACTTCCCTAAGAAATGAACAGCCCGCCTACGGGCGTTGTCGCGCTGAGCACCGAGGTGTACTCGAATCCTAAGTCCAAACACCGTCACCACCGAAGTCTCCGATGATCAGCGAACCACTGGTGGAGCCGAAGCCCGAATTGATTATCGTGAACGGTGTCAGTGCGGTAAATTGATTTGCTGGACTACCCAAGTAAATACGAAGTCTTTCAACGCATGAAGGCAATGGCTAATGCCGCGTTCCCTCTTCATCGAGACGCTCGACCGGTGTCTAGTCGCCACGCGTCGTAAGCGTTCGAGTCGTGAGCTATTGTAAATGGCCGACGCCGCTGATCACATCACCGCCAGAGCCCCCGCCGCTGGTTCGGAGCACGTAGATTGTGGAGGCGTCGGCGGCGACGTACGCAAACGTCACCGGGGCCGCAGAGGGGTTCGAGTCCGGGATCAGCGTGATGGTGCCACTCCCGTCGGAATTGGTGGTATAGGTTCCGGTGAAGTTTGTCGTTCCGGCTGGTCCGAGCAAGGACGTCTTGATCCCACCCGAGCCATCGAACGTCATAATCTCGACCCCGGCGGTGGGGAACGGCTCGCCGATGAGTTGAATTCCGTAGGAACCGTTGGGAGAGCCGCCGGTGATGAATCTCGCTGATCCAGTGATGAAGTAGCCAGTTAAGTGGAGCACCAGGCTGATACCGTTCTGCGTGAAATTAAGATTGGCGAGACCGGAGTAATTCGTAGCGTCGTCGCCCCCGCAGGCCGACGTCAGGACCGGCATGATGAAGTTGCCCGACGTGTTCTTCATTACGGCTGTTATGGAAGGGATGGTCGCAGACCAGTTGCCGGATGTTCCGTCAGGACAGTTGACCGTGCCGCTGCCCGTTGCAGGCCCCGCGAGCGAATAAACGGCAACGCCGTCATTGTAGGTACGATTCAGAGCCAAGGGAATCGTGCCCGATGCCTGCGCTCCGGGACGAAAACTCTGCAGGAAGAAGCCGCCGGGCACAGCTCCGGCCACCCTGTCGGGTGAGCCCGGGAGGGCAGGATTCAATGACGTGGGACCGGTGCTGCCGGGTCCATCGGAGAAGACGATACTATTGCCGCCGTCGGTGATCACCATGGCGAGTTTGACAGAGAACTGGAAATCGGTGAAATTGAGCGTGGCGGTGCCGGTGCCATCGGGGTTGGTGGTGTAGGTTCCTTGGACCGCTCCGGTACCGGTGTCGCCGTCCCGTGGCTCGCCTGTGCGACCTTTCAAGACAGCGGTTCCGGAAACATTTCCCGCGCCATCAAAATTCAGAACCGAGAGAATCGCGCCGCCGGTTTCACCGAACGAATCGTATTGCTTGGCGCTCGCGAGAACCGCATAGGTACCGTTGACGGACGGGCCGCTTTGTGCAAACCCGGCAACCGGGATAAACAGTAATAAACCGAGTCCTGCCAACTGCCGCAATAGAGTCTTCACAGTAGGTTAAACCTTTCACTCGAGATTGTTTTCCTGCCCGGATTTGGTGAGTATACAGAGGGTTGTGGTCCACTCGCAACCGATAATTCAGGGGACTAACTTCTTGTCGTACTAGTACCTGAGCAACTCCGAGCGGGTGCTCTGGTAACGCCATTGGATCGAGCGGCGGCGAGGGCCGAGTGATGCTGTGGTTCAACTTGGCTGCCCCAGTTGACAAAACCAGGCGGATCCCTTGCGGAAACAGCCGGGCTAGAACAACAATGGGGTCAAACCCATGAAATTTATATTGACCCTCACCATCACAGCTTTGCTGGTCGGCGCGACTTGTCCTGCACAATCTAAATCGAAAGATTCAAGCGCCGGATCCAAAGCCAAGCTGGAGCGAATGCCTGAATCATTGGAATCCCGCTATGCGTTGAGTGCTCTTCCGCCCCACTTGCGAGATGGCGCGGCCGTATATCTGCTCGATCCGGAAATGGGATACGACTTAAGCCGCAGGGGGACCAATGGCTTTAGCTGCATCGTAGTCCGGTCCGATTGGCAGTTCCCGACCCGGCCGTTCCGGGACGATATCTTCTGGCCAGTCTGTTTCGATGCGGAGGGCTCGAAGACACTCATGCAGGATTATTTCACGGCAGCCGAATTGAGGGCGCGAGGGATGGACGCTAAGCGGGTCCATGCGGAGGTGACTAAGAAATTTGGCACCGCAGCATATCCAAATCCGAGCCGAGTCGGAGTCGCTTACATGATCGCTCCAATCGTTCGTACGGTCGACGATACCAACGTGCCGGAACCGAAGACGATGAACATGCCGCACTATATGTTCTATGCTCCGAACGTGAAGAACTCAGATATCGGCGGGAAGCCGATAAGCCAGTATCCGTTCATGCTGAGCATGAGTCCGGGTCGTGACGACTACATTATCATGCTGGTCGGCGAAGCAGAAAAGGGAAAAATTCTGCTTGAGTTCAAAGACTTACTTGCTGACCTTTGCGCTTATCGGGATTATCTCTGTACGAACGATAAGACTCGCAAAGAAATGCCCACCAAGACCGGGGCGCGGGAGCACTAGTTGATCGAAGCCGGTGACGCGATAGGAGAGTGTTGCAAGTTTCGGAGCGGAAGAGGAGGCCACAAATCAGGCGTCGTTCCCCGGAGACCCATGCGGTCCTCGAAGAGTTCGCTTGATGAACCGATTCTGACCAGTTCTCGCTCAGCCACCTCACTTGGCCCTTCCGAATTATGTTCATCGCCTCCTCTAGCCCTGAATCGTTCGTCGCGTAGCCTGGAATTCGCGAAAACCGACCCGGCCAAGCCCGCCCACCCTCAGCTCCCGCATCAAAACAACAGTCTCAGGCTGAACTGCAACTGCCGGTTATCGTTTACCTGCACCGACTGAGTGCCGTGCGCCGCGGTAACCTGGCCGGACGCAGCGCACGTTGAATCGTCCGCGCGCTAGGATGAGAAAGCGGTCAGGCGTGAGAGAATTGCAAACCCCTCGTGCGAGAGGTCTTATGGGTTTAAACCCGCGATACGCGCAACTGGCTCTCCCAGTCTTCCGTTTCTGAAATATCTATACTGACGATCATTTGAGGTTTGCGTTGGTCCTTCTTTAAATCGTCGCCCAGCATCAACGCCCAGAAATATAGATTGATGTCAGGATTGTGCCGTAGGTCTGGCAGCCGCACACCTTACGGAGGCTTCATCAGCATACTGGGCAGCAAGGGAGGGGATCGAGTCGTCCAAGAACGTAGCGGGCGAAGACGTACAAGATCGGGAAATAGCTCAGGCAACTCGTCGTCCAACCGCCGCCTCGGCCACGCGCCAGGGGCGGCGGCGTTCTTGCGTTCCGGCTATTTGTTTCATGGCCAGTTCCTTTCAAATATGATTCGGTGGCCCGGGAACATCACTCCTTTGTCATCTTCAAACCGGTTACTATGACATCCGTGTTGTGCGCGAAACGCAGACCATACGTCCCGTCGGTGGATTTCAGCTTGCCGCCGGTTACGAGCAGCGCCTTGTCATATCTGGCCACCACCGTCCCGTTGATGGAGCATTCGACATTGCTGCCCTTAACCGAGAGCGCGACATCCTGAATGACGGGCTGGCCCTTTCCAGCGGCCTTGTGAACAGCGTCATTGGACTCGCCTAGAAAACCGTTCATCTTGAACGGCCCCGGTCCGAATCCCCGCACGACAAACTTGCCGTTTCCGTAAGCGGCGCAATAGAGGCCGGTCTGATCCGGTGTTCCCATGTCATTGCCGCCGATGAACACTCCGTAGGGATGCGGATGGGTGTTCAGGTTCATATATTTCGGCTCATGCAATGTAGCCTTCACCGTGTAGTCCCCGGAGGCCTTTGCATCGTTCATCCAGTAGGTCGCGGCGGGACCCGTGGTGGCGTGGAGGGCATCGCCTTCCTGCGCCAGCTTCGCATCCCTGATGCTCATGCCGGCCTTTTGTTCCGCGGCATCCACATTTCCGATCCAGCCCGCAACTTTGATGCCGCCATCGGTAACAGCACGCGAGCCATCTGCGGTACGGCTCCCTGGAAAGCCGACAAACGGGCCTTTCAGGAAGAATAGCGCCGCAGCCAACGCCACAATCGCGAACAGGGAACCGAAAACGATAAGCGCGACCTTCTTTTTCATTTGTGCTGACTCCAAAATATCACCCTCGCGTCGCGATGTCGAAGCACCCAGCGAGTGGCGGCCTATTGTTGCGGAGTCTCGGTGGGCGGCCGAGGATCACACGCGGGTGTGACGGCGCGCGGGCAGCGATATGTGAGCGTGGGCCTGCCTGGCACCGGCTTGAGCGTGCGACAATACAGCCCGGTGAATAGCTCCCGACGCTTGGTTTGTCGCCGCTCATAATTGGAGCCGCGGTCCTTGCCGTGCTGTTAGCCGTGGCTATGCGGTAAGCGGATTCAGCGGCCGGCACGGCCGAAAACGGTAGGGTTGCCTTTCAGGTTTTCAGTAGGCTCACTAGCGATTCTCTGTCCCAATTACCATCGTGACGGACGCTATTCAAGAACAGACCTGGAGTGTGGTTCACACCGTTCTGAACCCCTGCGATAAAATCAGCGCGTACTCTTTCGCTATAGGTTTGGTTCTTCAACTCGTTACGAAACCGCTCAACATCTAAGCTTAGTTCTCCCGCGTAGCGAATCAAATCTTTCGTATGAAGCGCCTCTTGCCGCTCGAAAAGCAGCCTGTGCATTCCCCAGAACTTTCCTTGCGCTCCCGCCGCCTCTGCCGCTTCCGCTGCCTGCTGTGCATGGTGATGAATGCCGGAAAGGGGATAGTGCCGGAACACGACTCTCAGTCGGGCGGCGGTATCACTCTGCAGGTCACGAAGGATCACATACAAACGCCCACAATCGGGGCACTCGTAATCCCCGTACTCCACGAGCGTAGAGGGGGCGTCCTCTGGACCGTGTGCGTGGTCCACCAAGGCGCGAATCGGAAGCAAGAGGCGTGAAGGGTGAGTGGAATCCATGGGTAGGTGTCGTACAGTCCATTTACAGATACACTAAAGACCGCCTCGGCTTCAACCTGTGCTCTTCAACTTAGGCTTGCAGACGATTCACCGGCCCAACTGCGCCCTACGTGGTTAGTCGGGCCAGCACTCACGTCGCCAAGCGGGATCGCGCGGTGCGTCTGAACTTTCGGTGGTTCAGCGCTGCTGCGATCGATCTGCGCCTTCCGAAATGGGTGTCAGATTGCCGATCGTGCTTGGACGAGAAGGGCACTGATATACTCGGACCTTATGCGCCAAAATCTGACGCTTCGTTGGCGCTTAATAATGAATTTCGAGAAAGGCAATTCAATGTCACGCAAAACTCTCATGTTCGCACTTTTGAATTTGCTTGCTTGGGTATCGATTATCCCTCCAACGATGGCCCAAGACGGCCCCAATGCCGCATCCAACAATGGCGGTTACCTGGCGCTCGGCGATTCGCTGCCGTTCGGCTATAATCCACTGGTACAACCTCCTGATCTCTCTCATTACTTCGAATATCCCTCAATCATCTCCGCAATCTCTCAGAAGAGCCTGACAAATGCCTCGTGCCCGTTCGAAACCACCGGCACGTTTCTGTTCGGAGGAACAACTGCTGACGGGGTGTTCGGATGCCAGGTCTGGCGAACGTTGAGCGGGCTGAAGAAACCACTGTTCGTTTCCTACTCTGGCCCGCAAATCGACTATGCCACAGCATTCCTGAAATCCCATCCGAATACGCACATCGTTACGATTCAGCTTGGAGGAAACGACTTGGCTGATGTGCAACTCACGTGTAAGGGCGATCCGACATGCGAGCTTACTAATTTACCTGGCACGCTGGCACAACTTGCGGCCAATCTTGGCACGGCGATAGCTCGTATTCGTGGCACTGGATATAGCGTTGAAATCGTTCTTGTGAACTACTATGCCTTCAACTACACAAACCTGCTGCAGACTGCTGGGTTCGGCGCGCTGGCGAGCACGATAGCCACTGTTGCAGCCGCCTCGCCTAATGTCGAAGTGGCTGATGCGTTTAAGGCGTTCGCTCTCGTGAGTGCTCCGTTCAACGGCGATACCTGCGCTGCTGGGCTACGCATCAAGTTGAACAGTTTCAATCCGCAAACGGGCGACACTTGCGACGTTCATCCCACGTTTGTAGGACACGCGGTGCTCGCCGGGGCGGTTTTCGCGGCTCTAGCCAAGTAGAGGTGCTGGCGACACTCTCCGGGCGGAAAGGTGCCGTGGTACTTTGCTTGGAGATTCGCGCCAACTGCGCCAGCCGCCAGGCGGACCCGCGCCCGGTCCGGTGACCTCGGTGGTTCAGGGCTACGGCAACTTCCAGCACAGCCCGTTGGGCGGTTCGTTCCATTCCGAGATGTCCTACTATCGGCCAGATTGACGCTCTTACTAAGGGCCGCAAGGCGCTGCTCTGCTACAGCGTGGTAAACGCTAGCGTGGTCCGGTTAGATCCGCCAGTTGAGAGCGTGTGGCCGTCGATGAGTCGATGATTCGAGGTCGCGCCAGCGCGGAGTACCCGCTACTTGAAGTAGTCCTAACTTTCTGGACAGAAAAAGGGGCTTTTCTTAGATAGAGGGCGGCATTGAAAATGGAGAAGAGTTAATCTCCGGCGACCGTTGCTGGTGCTGGCCATAGGCGAACAGCGCTCGTTCGAGCCGCTCATTGTCCCAGTCGTCGGGCAGCGGCCAGCAAAGTCCGGCAGCATCGGCACGCTTCAGATAGTTCAAAACCGGTGGACCGGCCTATCGAGCAACTCGCCGACGCGCCGAGCGCATCATCCTCGTTACCAGTGCGTTTCTTTCCCGAAGAGCTTTGATCGTCTTTCAACGCGCCTGCCCGAACATCCATTTCATCCAATAAGCCCGATTATTGCTATGCCGCAATAGCTAATGAGCTTCGGTCAGCGATTTGCAGATAATGTTTCAAACAGCCTTAATCGCTGCTTAGGGGGTTCCTTTAGCCAAAACGCGGTCAATAGGTCTTGTCTGCTTCGGAGCGCGCACCTGATTACCGGACGAGAAACTGATTAATTCGAGGTCGGTCTGTACCATTTCTTTGACTAAGCTAACGAAGTCGTAGCTCGATTGCCAGCCAAGAAATGACCGTGCCTTGGATGCATCTCCAACCAGCAGGTCCACTTCCGCCGGCCGGCGAAACGATTCATCGATTTTCACGTAGTCTTCATAGTTGAGACCAGCTTCAGCGAAGGCGATTTCGCAAAATTCACGGACACTATGGGTCTCGCCAGTCGCCACGACGTAATCACCGGGCTCGGGTTGCTGCATCATCAGGTGCATAGCTCGCACGTAATCGGCCGCGTGGCCCCAGTCCCGCTTAGCGTCGAGATTCCCCAGACGAAGTTCTGAGGCCAGCCCTAATCGGATTCGTGCTACTCCGTGAGTGATTTTCCGTGTAACAAACTCGAAGCCGCGGCGGGGACTTTCGTGATTGAACAGAATTCCATTGCAGCAGAACATCCCATAGGCTTCGCGATAATTCATGGTCAGATAAAAACCAGCGACTTTGCTTATGCCGTACGGACTGCGAGGATGGAAAACAGTGGTTTCCCTCTGAGGAGTCTCATGAACCTTACCAAACATCTCGCTCGATCCGGCAAAATAGAATTTGCACTTGGGCTGCAACTCCCGCAATGCTGCAAGAACGTAGTGGGTTCCATCGATATTCGTCGCCATAGTGGAGAAACCATCACTGAAACTCTCCGCTACAAAACTTTGGGCAGCCAGATGATAACACTCGTCGAATTGCACGCGACTCAGAATGTGGAAAATGCTTGCATAACTTTCGATATTGGCCGGATGCAAATGGATTTGGTCACGCGTATGAGCTAATCGCCCTAGTCGCTGCTCCGGTTGTTCGATAGCCACGCGCCGCACAATCCCGTGCACCTCGTAACCCAACGACAGCAGGTGCTCGGCCAGGTAACTGCCGTCCTGCCCCGTAATACCTGTGATGAAGGCTCTCTTGCTCATGAGTTATCTCCTCTCACTGTTCATATGTTAACGGAATTAGGTGTTGTAGATGCGGTCCGTCGGCAGACGGAAAGTCCTCTTCGCTTGACACCCAGCGAAACGGCGGCGGTGTTGAGCCGGAACCGGGATCGCTGCCTGGATCGTTCGTCCACCTGCGATCCGCTTCTGCTGACCGAGGTGGAGGCGAAGGCTCTTCGGACCGAATTTCAGCGCCGGACCCGCGCCAGTTGCGAAAATGGGTTGGCGAGCTGCGGCCCACTGGCACTCAATCCATCCGACCTGAACTCTATCCATGCCGCCTTCCAGGTACGCTATGTCGATGCCTAAGCGGGGCGTTCCGGCGTTCGACCCTGCCCAACTGACGGGTCCGGAGATGGCGGCCGTCACAGCGCTTTCCGGCAGCGACGCAGCCGGCTGGAACGTAACCGGCAGCGGGCGAAACCATGATCGGCCTGCCGTTCAGCACTGAAGACTCAAACGGTTTATAATCAAAAAGGAGTCTATCCCCCTTGTCATTCAGAAGCTTTTTGCGTCTTAACGCGCACTTGCAGATGTTGCCTATCCTGGAGAGCGGCGAGGAAACACTCGTTGGCGGCCAGGCCGTGATGGAGGGCGTCATGATGCGCGCGCCCCATAGCTATTGCGTCGCAGTGCGTAAACCGGACGGCGAAATCGTTACCGAACAGAGCCCGCTGCCGCGCGTCTCGGAAAAATTTCCCATCTTCAAGCTTCCCATCTTCCGCGGCGTCGGCACACTCGGCCATGCGATGTGGCTGGGTGTAAGAGCGCTCCGCTTTTCGGTGAATGTCGGCCTGGAAGCGATTAATAAGACTATGGCCGAGAAGGGCGAGAAACCCGTCGAGTTGTCGCCTTGGATGATGGGCATGAATCTCGCATTCTCGCTGCTCTTCTTCCTGTTCATGTATAAGTTTGTGCCGCTCCTGCTCGCCACAAAAATCGGCGACGCCATCCCGGCGGTGCATAGCCGCCTGGCTGTGAATCTGATGGACGGCGTAATCCGCATGGTCCTGTTTCTCGGCTTCCTGCTGGTGGTTTCACGCATGAAGGACATGCGGCGGGTGTGGGAATATCACGGCGCCGAGCACAAGGTCGTGTTCAATTTCGAGTCAGGTAAGCCCGTCACGGTCGAGAACGCCCAGAAGTTCGTCACCTTCCATCCGCGCTGCGGAACCAGCTTCCTCATCGTGCTGATGCTGCTCGCGATTCCGATTTATGCGTTCTTGCCGTTTGATTCGTTCCTGCTCAAATTCGTGGCCCGGATTGCATTGCTGCCTCTGATCGTCGGGGTGAGCTACGAGCTCATCCGTTTCGCCTCCAAGCACCAGCAAGGCCTGCTGGCGACTCTCGTTACCCCTGGTCTCTGGCTGCAGCGCATCACCACCAAGCCGCCCGCCGATGAGCAGGCCGCTGTGGCGATTCATGCCTTGGAGCAGGCCATGGATCTCGAGAAGTCCCAGGGCGGCGAACTGGTAATCGCTTAACGCGCGGGCTCAAAGCGGGAGCCTTCCATGCAATACTCGCAAAGACTCGACGATATCGAAGCCCGGTTCGAGGAATTGACGCGCCAGATGACCGATCCGGCGGTGATCAGCGATTCCGAGAATTACCGTAAGACCGCCAAGTCGCGCAGCGATATCGAAGAGGTCGTCAACAAATATCGCGAGTATAAGCAGGTCAAGCGGAACTACGACGAAGGCCGGCAGATGCTTCAGGATCCCGATCCCGAACTGCGTCAGATGGCCGCCGACGAAGTGAGTAGGCTGGAACCCGAACTGGTCCGCATCGAAGAGACTCTGAAGGTTCTGCTGCTTCCCAAAGATCCGCTGGATGAAAAGAACGTGGTGATTGAAATCCGCGCCGGCACCGGCGGCGATGAAGCCACGCTGTTTGCAGCCGAGATCTTCCGCATGTACACCCGCTATGCCGAGTCGCAAAAGTGGCGCGTGGAAGTCACCTCCACCAGCGAATCGTCCATCGGCGGCCTCAAGGAAGTAATCGCGCTGGTGAGTGGCAATAAGGTCTATAGCCGGCTGAAATATGAAAGCGGAGTTCATCGCGTCCAACGTGTGCCGGCCACCGAACAGCAGGGGCGCGTACACACTTCAGCGATCACGGTAGCAGTGCTCCCGGAAGCCGACGAAGTCGAGATCAAGATCGATCCCAAGGATATTCGGATCGATACTTTTTGCTCCTCCGGCCCCGGCGGCCAATCCGTGAATACGACCTATTCCGCAGTGCGAATCACGCATCTGCCAACCGGCCTGATCGTTTCCTGCCAGGACGAAAAATCGCAGATCAAGAACCGCGCCAAGGCTGAGCGTGTGCTCCGGTCCCGGCTATATGAAATCGAGCTCGATAAACAGCGCCAGCAGATTGGCGCCGAGCGCCGCAGCCAGGTTGGCAGTGGGGATCGCAGCGAAAAGATCCGGACCTATAACTTCCCCCAGAATCGCGTGACCGACCATCGCATCGGTTTAACCCTGCATCAGCTCGATCAGGTTATGGAAGGCCGCCTCGAGCCATTGATTACCGCGGCCACTGATTACTATCAGAGCGAGAAGCTAAAAGATCAAGGCGAAGCCGCCTAAGCCCGTTCGCGTTTCATGACGCTTCAGACCGCGCTGCTTCAGGGGACGCAACTTCTCCAGGAAGGAACCATCAGCGCGCCCAGGCTTACCGCCGAGGTGCTGCTTGCCCACGCACTCCACCGCGAACGCGTATACCTTTACGCCCATTCCGACGAAGAGCTTTCCGAAGTCGCCTGGATACACTACGGCCGCTATCTTCACGAACGTTTGAACGGAAAACCGACCCAATACATCACCGGGCGCCAGGAGTTCTACGGCCGCGATTTTCGCGTCACTCCGGATGTCCTGATTCCGCGGCCGGAGACCGAACACCTGGTGCAAGCCAGCCTGGCCCGCATCCGGCCTGGCGATGTCGTGCTGGATGTCGGCACCGGCTCCGGCGCAATCGCCATCACCTTGGCGCTTGAGACCAAGGCCCGCGTTCTCGGCGCCGACATTTCAACAAATGCACTCTCGATCGCGGCTGCGAACGCTCGCGTCCTGTCGGCTCAGGTGAACTTCCTCGCAAGCGACTTGGTCCTTGCCATCGCTGACCATGGCGTCGATGTCCTGGTCTCAAATCCGCCCTACGTCCCGAAAACCGACCATCCTGCGCTGCAACGCGAGGTACGCGACTACGAACCGCACGTCGCTCTCTTCGCCGGACCCACCGGTCTCGAGATCTATGAGCGCCTGATCGAGGACGCCCCGCGAGTTCTGCGGCCAGACGGGTGGCTGCTCTTCGAACTCGGATACAATTCCTTAGAGCCGGTACTTTTGATGCTCCAATCCGGATGGAATGAGATTACGGTCGAGCATGATCTGGCGGGGCTGCCCCGCGTGCTGGCGGCCCGGCTGCTTAGGCCACGGCGAACGAGGATACCGATAGCGTGATTCCGACCAAGTCAAAATCGAAAATCCCAAAGATGCATTCGTATCCGCTCGGAGCTAAAGCGATTTCCGATGCGTTAATAGGACGTGCCCCAGCTTGAACTTCTCGGTATCGAATTCTGGTTCTCGAGGCGCTGGGGAAAGGATAACGGAACATCCGTTCCGTATCACGTATTGCGTGTTTTCTATTCCGGACCGACACATTTCTACGGTCCCAGATGGGCCATTCGGGTTCATCCTGTTCCCCGACATTTGAAGCACGCCATACAAGGCAAGCTCATAGCCGAAGCCCTGCCGAAGGTCAGGGACTGGTTGATATCCAACGTTCATTCTTTGGACCGTGAGGGTTTGCACGCCTTAAGCGTTCTCATTCGATGAACTGAACAACGAAATTACATCGGAAGAGACTACCTCTTCTGAGTTTGCGACGGATACGAGTCTGAGAATCTAGGCGTTGGACACCAAATGAGCACCTTCTTCCACGTCGACATGGACGCCTTCTTCGTCTCCGTGGAAGAACTTTTCGACCCATCTCTAATCGGCAAACCCGTCGTAGTCGGCGGCCAGGCCAACCAGCGCGGCGTCGTTTCCGCGGCATCCTACGCCGCCCGCAAATTCGGCGTCCACTCCGCCATGCCGCTGCGAACCGCGGGCCGGCTCTGCCCGCAGGCCATTTTCGTCGATGGCCATCCCGACCGGTACCGCGACTACTCGCGCAAAGTCTATCAAAGTCCTCAAGAGCTTCTCGCCGCAGGTGGACATGGCTTCCGTCGACGAAGCCTATATGGACATCACCGGCACTGAGCGGCTGCATGGTCCCCCGCTGCGTGCCGCGCACCGGCTGCATGAAGCCGTCAAGAAAGAAACGCGCCTGAACTGCTCCATCGGAATCGCCGCGTCGCGCATGGTCGCTAAAGTCGCCTCCGATCAAGCCAAGCCCAACGGCGTACTGTGGGTACTTCCCTGGGAAGAGGCGCGTTTTCTCGCCCCGCTTGATATCCGAAAGATTCCCGGCGTCGGAAAGGTGACCGAAAAAAACCTGCAGGCCTGGGGCATCCGCAAGGTCGGCGACCTCGCCCGCGCTCGAAGAGGATTTTCTGCGCCAGCACTTCGGCCAATGGGGGCTTGCGCTGGCCGGTAAGTCGCGTGGCCTGGACGCCGGCGGCTGGTTCGACGGCGTGGTCGGCGAAGAGCACAATCCGAAATCCATCAGTCACGAGTTCACTTTCAACGAAGACACCGCCGACCTCGAAACGCTGGAGGCCACGCTGGCGCGGCTTTCGGAGATGGTCGGCCGCCGGCTTCGCGAGCACAAACTCTTCGCCCGAACCGTCCAGCTCAAGCTCCGCTACTCCGATTTTTCCACCATCACCCGCGCCCATTCGCTCGATCACGGCACCCAGCTCGATACCGAGATCTTCCGTGAGATACGGGCGCTCTTCCGTGCAGAATCGCAAAAACGAAGCCAAGATCCGGCTGCTGGGCGTACACGCATCTTCGCTCGAAACCGATGAAGGCCAACTGAATCTCATAGGCGAAGAAAAGACGAACCGCTGGCGCAAGGCGCTTAATACTGTCGATCAGATTCGCGAAAGATTTGGCGAAGATAGCGTCTCACTTGCAATGGGACTCAAGGGCCGTTTTAGAGAACGCGTTCACGAGAACCCAGCCGGACTACCTGGAAATGATCCCAGTGAAGATTGACGGCCATAGCGTTACACTATATGAGGCAACCTGGAAATGAAGCAACTCATCGAAGATATTGCGAAAGCTCTTGTTGATATACCTGACCAGGTTATCGTCCGCGAAGTGCAGGGCGAGCAGGTCACGGTGCTGGAGCTGCGAGTTGCTCCCACCGACTTGGGCAAGGTGATCGGAAAGCAAGGCAGAACCGCCCGCTCCATCCGGACACTATTGGGAGCTGCAGGGATGAAGCTGAACCGGAGGTTCACGCTGGAGATCCTGGAGTAGTTTCGAAGGCCCGCAATCTGAAGCTCGTAACGATCGCGCATCTGCTCCGAGCACGTGGCAATAAGGGTGAGCTCGCCGCCCTCCCTTTATCCAGCCGGCTCGCCGAGGTGAAGCACGTAATCGTGAACGATTCGCCGATGGAAGTGGAGAACACCTGGATCCACGGTGATCGCGTCATCTTTAAGTTCAAAGGTATCGATACGATTACAGATGCCGAACGTCTGGCCGGCGCGGACGTGCAAGTTCCGTTCGAGCAGCGTCCCGCGGCATCCGAAGGGGAATATTATCAATCGGATTTAGTGGGATGCGAGGTTTTCGATCAAAGCGGACGCTTGCTTGGCGCGGTGGTGGACTTTCAGGAAACCGGCGGGGCGCCGCTGCTCGAAATACGAACCCCGGACGGTAAAGAGCTGCTGATCCCCTTTGCGAAAGCCATACTCATCAGCGTCGACGTCGAAAGCAAACGCATCGAAGTGAATCTCCCGGCGGGCCTGGACGAACTAAACTAAGATTTGGTTTTTCACATCCTCACCATCTTTCCCGACTTCTTTCAGGGGCCCTTCCAACACGGCGTGGTCGCCAAGGCGGCCGAAGCGGGGATCATCGAGATCCGCATACACGATCTGAGGAACTGGACCCACGACCGCCATCGTACCGTTGACGATCGCCCCTTTGGCGGGGGCGAAGGAATGCTGCTTAAGCCCGCCCCGATCTTCGAAGCCGTGGAAAGCATCTGGCCCGAGCGTACGTGCCAGCCAGAGGCTGGTGCTGCTTTCAGCCCAGGGCCAGCGGTTCGACCAGGCCGCTGCACGTCGGTTAAGCCAATACCAAGAGTTGTTTCTAATCTGCGGAAGATACGAAGGCGTGGACGAGCGAGTGGCCGAGCATCTGGCCGACGAAGAGCTTTCGATAGGTGATTTCGTTCTGAGCGGGGGCGAGTTAGGTGCAGCGCTAGTAATGGATTGCACAGCTCGTTTACTGCCCGGGGTGCTGGGTAACGAGGATTCGGCTGTGCTGGAGTCTTTCACCGAAGCCAACGTGCTCGATTGTCCGCAATACACGCGCCCCGCGGATTTCCGGGGCTGGAAGGTTCCCGAGGTCCTGCTAAGCGGCAATCACGAGGAGATTCGGCGCTGGCGCCGTCAGCTTGCCGAGGAGAAGACTGCAAAGAACCGTCCGGATCTATTACAATAAAGAATTCAAGGACTTGTAACCATGCCCCACCCACTACTGACCAAAATCGTCGCCAAACATAAACGGGCGGAAGTACCGGAGTTTCGTCCCGGAGATACCGTCCGCGTCCACGTGAAGATCAAGGAAGGCGACAAAGAACGTTTGCAGGCTTTTGAAGGAACTGTTATAGCCCGGAAGAATTCTGGCTTAGGCGAAACCGTCACAGTTCGCAAGGTAAGCTTTGGCCATGGCGTGGAGCGCATTTTCCCGATCCATGCGCCCGTGGTGGACCACATCGACGTGCTTCGGACTGGCCGCGTTCGACGCGCCAAGCTGTACTATCTTCGGAAGTTGAAGGGCAAGGCGGCTCGTCTTCGCGAACGCGATTAAAAACGAACCCAGGCAGCCCGCTGCCGCGCTCTTTACCAGCGAGGTGGCTGTAAATATTCGATGAGATGCCAGGCCAAATACGAACGCGAGGCCCGCGCCCAGGGATTCACACGTATTGCCGGCGTTGACGAGGTTGGCCGCGGCGCTTTGTTCGGCCCGGTCTTCGCGGCTGCGGTGATTCTCTCTCCCGACAATCCTATCCGCGGCCTGCGAGATAGCAAACAGCTGGATCGCGAACGGCGCGAGGTGCTGGCCGCCCGGATTCGGGAGCGCGCTGTCGCCTGGGCCGTTGCCGCTGCGGATGCTTTTGAAATCGATCACATCAACATCTACCAGGCCTCCCGCCTGGCCATGCGCCGCGCGGTCGAGCGTTTGCAACCGGCGCCCGATTATCTGTTGATCGACGCCATTACCATCGACCTTCCCGTCGCCCAGCGTTCGCTGATTCACGGCGATGCGCTATCGCAATGCATCGCGGCCGCGTCCATTCTGGCGAAGGTGGAGCGGGACGCCTGTATGTGCCGGTGGGACGAGGTGTTCCCGGAATACGGCTTAAAGAATCATAAGGGCTACACCACCGACCAGCATTGGAAGGCCCTCGAAAAACATGGACCCACCTCGCTCCATCGCTTCAGTTTCTGGCCGGTGCGGGACCATTCGCCGGACACGGTCTGGACAGGTTATCCACGGCAGGCGGAGCTGTTCGACTCCGAGGAGCCGCCGGCCGAATGGGCCGAGGAAGATGAAAGGCTTCAGGCTGCCGCCGCATGCAACCCGTAGAGCCTCAGCCACCCATCGAAGCGCCCGTGAAACGCGCCCCAGCCAAACCCTCCTGGTATCAAAAGCTGGGTGTGTTGCTGTTCATCATCGTATGTTTTGAAGTGGGGGTTTTCCTTTTGATTTTCCCCTGGATGGAGTATTGGAACAATAATTCGATCGCCAGCCTGGCCCCCTGGATGCGCGAAGTTTGGGATAGCCCCTTCTTTCGAGGCGCATTGAGCGGACTGGGTGTGATCAATATCTGCATCTCTTTAGCGGAGGTGTTCCGGCTTCGGCGGCCGCCTCCTGGTAGACTGAAGGTATCGGTACTATGAAACCGCTCTCCGATCGAGGTAAGACCGCGGTGGCCGAACCGGCCGCGGTTCCGGCAACAGTTCAATCCGACCCGCCCCGTGGAACCATTGCGGAGTGGGCCATCACCATCCTGCTGTTGCTGTTCGGGACCACTACGCTGGTCCAGGCTTTCGTCATCCCCACCGGATCCATGGAAGATACGCTGCTCATCGGCGATCACTTATTGGTGGACAAGCTGGCCTATGCGCCGCCGGGCAAGTTTAGCAAGTACATCCTGCCCTACCAGGAGCCCAAGCACGGCGATATTATCGTCTTCCGATATCCGGTGGACATCAGCCAGACCTTCGTAAAGCGCACCATAGGCGTTCCGGGCGACCGCATTAAGATCATCAACCAGCAGATCTATCGTAATGGTGTCAAGCTCAACGAGCCCTACGTCTACCATAAAAATCCTTATCCGGATTCATTTCGCGACAATTTTCCGAGCAGTGAGCCGAACCTGATGCTGTCCGACCCCGCGCGCGAGATGCTGGCTAATAACGTTGTGAATGGCGAGGTGGTTGTGCCTCCCAACTCATTTTTCGCCATGGGGGACAATCGCGACAATTCGCTCGACAGCCGTTATTGGGGTTTCGTGCCGCGCGAGAATATCATCGGGAAGCCTTTGATCATTTATTGGTCGTACGATGCCAATACCGAAAGCCTCGCGAGTTCTTCAGTCCACACGCTGGTTCAGCATTTCATCGATCTCGGCGAGCATTTTTTCACCAAGACCCGCTGGAACCGCACGTTCCGATTGATTCATGGCTACCACAGCGACAACTAAGCCGAAGCTGAAGGCCGCCCCGCCACCCGAACCCGCGCAGCGCAGCTCGGTAGCCGAGTGGGCGATTACCATCCTGATCCTGCTGTTTGGCACGTCCACCATCGCCCAGCCTTTCGTCATACCGACGTCGTCGATGCATAACACGCTGCTCACGGGCGATCACCTGATTGTGGACAAGCTGGCCTACGCTCCGCCGGGGCCGGTGAGCAAATACCTGCTGCCGTATGAAGACGTCAAGCGCGGCGACATAATTGTCTTTCGTCACCCCACCCTGATCAACGTCGATTACGTGAAACGCGTGATCGGGCTTCCGGGCGATCACGTCAAGATGGTCAACAAGCAAGTCTTCGTGAATGGCAAACCGCTGGATGAGCCCTACACCATCCACCTGGACAACGTCATGAACTACCGCGACAACTTTCCGCAGGGCGAGCCCGACTACGTTCCGGATCCCAAGATGTTGCAGAGGGCCTTTGCGATGCTGCGTGAAAACATTGTGAATGGCGAGCTGGTAGTGCCGCCCGGTAGCTATTTTGCAATGGGCGACAACCGTGATAACTCCCTGGACAGCCGGTATTGGGGACTGGTTCCGCGTGAAAACATCATGGGAAAACCGCTGATCATTTTTTGGTCGTACGATGCTCCCACCGATGATCTGAAGGATTACAACCTTCACCATCTCGTCGACCTGGGGCTGCATTTCTTCACCAAGACCCGCTGGGATCGTACCTTCAAGCTGATTCACGGATATCCACTAAGTTGATGGCTCGGCAGGCGAGCTACTACGGCCTGATTCTGGCCGGAGGCCGAGGTACTCGATTCTGGCCGCGCAGCCGGCGTTCGCGCGCCAAGCAGGTCCTGCGATTTTTGGGCGAACGCTCGCTGATCCAGCAAACCATGGACCGTTTGAGCCCGGTTATACCTCCTGATCGTCTCTGGGTTCTGACCAATGAACATCTCCGAACCGAAATCGTGCGGCAGCTGCCGGAGATTCCAAAGAGCCAGATTCTGGCGGAACCCACCCAACGGAACACTGCACCTGCAATTGGCTTGGCGGCGCACATTTTGGAGTCGATCGACCCCCACGCCGTGATGGGCGTGTTCCCATCCGATCACATGATTTCGAAGCCGGCACGCTACCTGCGCTTTGTGAGGGGCGCATTCAAGGCCGCGGCCGAGGGGAAAATCGCCGTGCTGGGGATTCAACCGCGCTGGCCGGAGACCGGCTACGGCTACATTGAATTTCCCAAGGGCGGGCGCGCCGGATCGCTGGAACCTCTGGCAGTCCGCCGGTTTCGCGAGAAGCCGGATCTTCCATTGGCCAAGCGCTATGTGCAGTCCGGAAACTTCTATTGGAATGCCGGCATGTTTTTCTGGAAGGCGTCGGTTTTGTTGAATGCCCTGCGTGAGTTTCTGCCGAAGACCGCCACCTTGCTTGCCAGCCTGCCGGCTTTCGCGAATCGCCGCTTCGCTTCGCAATTGAAGGAAGTTTTTCCGCACTGCGAGAACATTTCGATCGACTACGCGGTGCTCGAAAAAGCGCGTAACGTGGTGGGATTCGCCACCGACGACTTTGGCTGGAACGATGTCGGGCAGCTGGAATGCTCTCTACGAATTGCTACCGCGCGATGGCAGCGCCAACGTGGTCCGAGGGGAAGCTCTGGCGCACGCCAGCTCAGGAAATTACATCGACGCCGAGGGCAAGCTGGTAGCGTTGGTGGGAGTGAAGGACCTCGTGATTGTGGATACCCCAGACGCCCTGCTGATTGCCGACCGGTCGCGCGCCCAGGAAGTTGGCGAGATAGTAAAGCTGCTCGAAAAGCAGCGCCGCGAAGACCTATTGTGAACTTTCGGGCGCCAATTTCTTGAGTTCCACCGTGAAGCGGGCATCCTTGCTCTCGCTGTCGCGAAAGACTATATAGTAGGCTTCCGCGTCCGGCCCGCGGTTCGGCAGCGTGACCGTGACGTGCCCGGTTCCGCTGGCTAGCTGGTTCAAACTGGGATCGCCGATCGCCACAAAAGCCTGGCGGTCTTGAGACTTTACGACTACATCGACGCGCTCGCCGGCTTTTCCGTTGAAAACGAATGCGTAATACGGGGTGGCATGCGAACAATCGACCGCCTCGCTGGTCTGCCCATATCGCAGATCGCCCATAACCTTCACATCCGCGGGAGGAAAGCTCTCAGCGATCAATCCGGCAGCCAACAGAAACACGCCAGCCACGAAACGTTTCATGGTGGTGAGATGCGAGAAGCAGGAGGAAGGTGTCAGGCAAGGAAGGTTCTTCGCAACTGAAGTCCGTGGTAAAAGATACGCGTCAGCGCACCCGGAAACCTCCAATGTGCAATGATTTCATGCTGGCCCGTAACGTGCAACCTAGACCCGCAAGGAGCCTCAATGGTGAAGAATCATACTGCTCAAAAAGGTGTTGGAGAGTCCAAGCCGGCTAACGGCGCAGGCGAACAAGGGATGCTCGAAACGACCGCTCAAGCGATCGGTTCCACGCTTGGCAACCTGGCGGTGAAAACCGGCATCGCCAAACCGCCGGCGGCTGAGTCGCACGCCAAAGCTGAAGGTGAGGCGAAGCCGAACGGGAATGTCGTTTCCTTGGCTGGACACAAACCTGGCGGGAAGCATGCCCGCAGGTCCAAGAAGAAAAACCAGCGTTAGACGGGAAAATCAGCGTGGCGGCGGACCTCCCGGGCCTGCCGCAGGTGCCGGCGGTCGTGCGCAGCCAAAAGCGCGAATCGCTGTCCCAGGCTGAATTTTATCCGGAACGGCGTTCCCACCTTGATCCGCGCCAGATCCAACCCGTTCGCCTTGCAAACCAGTTCCAACAGCCGGTCGTGGATTTCCATGAACTCCGCAACCACTTTATCTCTCGGTTTAGCGGACGGCGGCTGGTAAATCCTCGGCGCCTTGAACTTCAGCTTCACCGGCGGCTCAGAGAAACTCACGAACTTGCGGCTCAGGAAACCGTAACGGAACGGCCCGGTTCCCGTGAATCCGGCCGCGCGCCCTGCTGCGATGGCGTCACCGATGGCCGGCACGTCCAGACCATCCAGAACATTCAGGTGCGCCAAACATTCCGAAATCGACCACTGTCTTGGGGACGGCCTCCAGCTGAACTGAGTGTCGGTAAGGGGCGAGCTAAGCTCCAGAGCATCCTCTTTCAGATTCTCGAACTGCTCGTAATAGTCTCTCAGCTCTTCGATCAGAGCCTGCTTCACCGATGTACCCGGCGCCGACATTAGTACCTACCTACTGTGCGGTCATTGTACTGCGGTGGCCGGCATGTTGTCTTGGAACCACTTAACTATGCGCGCGAAGAGGTCGCGGGAGTGTTCCGGATCGTGGAAGGAGTGACCTTCGCCGGGATAGAGCACGAACTCGGTCTTTACTCCCAGGGTTCTTAAGGCGTGCCAGAATTCATAGGATTGCGGAGGCGGGCATTCGCCATCGCGCTCCCCCACGGCCACCAGGGTCGGCGTGGTGACATTCTTAATGAAATTGATGGGCGAGCTTTTGGCGTACACCGCTGGATCGTCGTACACCGAAGCGCCAAAGTAGGGGATCATCCACTGATCGATCGCGTTTTCGCCATAATAGCTTTGCCAGTTTGCGACGCCCGCCCCGGCGAAAGCAGCGCGGAAACGATGGGTCTGCGTGACCGCCCACATGGTCATGTAGCCGCCGTAACTCCATCCGGCGATTCCGACGCCGCTTATCGTCCACCGGATAATCCTTCACTACCGTGTCCACGCCGGCCAGGATATCGCGCAGATCCCCCTGGCCGAAATCCTTAACATTAGCGCGCGTGAATTCTTCGCCCTGTCCATAGCTGCCGCGCGGATTGGGATAGAACACAAAGTTCCCTTCCCCCGAAAGCAATTGCAATGGCAGCCCGGGCCGGGGCCAGGCGCTCCGCGTATCCGCCGCAGGGCCGCCGTGAACCACGACCACCATGGGGTAGCGCTTGGTGGCATCATAAGTCCGCGGAAACAGCAGCCAGCCCTGTACGTCGGAAGCCGTCGCTCGACCATTCCACGCTCTTGGCCTGCCCCCACTCCGGAGCAGGGCTGGCGTTGACATGCGTGACCTGCTGCCATGCGCCCGTCGCGCCCCGCCCATACTTCCGGCGGTTGAGTCCAGGAATTTCGGATCACCACGCTGTTGGTCGTATCGCCCGAAAACACGATCGATTCAGCGCCCTTCCAGATCTGCTCGGCGCTGCCGGATGCCAGATCCAGCGTGGAGATGGCCATCTCACCAGAGGCATCCTCGGTCATCAGGATTTGATTGGAAGAGGGCGACCAGCGGAACCAATTCGGCGAAGACTTGCGATTCGGGGTCAGGTCGCGCGGAGCGCCCCCGCCCGCCGGAAGAACGAAAATGTCGCCGCCGGTGGATCCCTCATCGCTCATCAATCCACCGATGAAAGCCAGGTTTTTCCCGTCGGGAGACCAGCGCACATTAGCCACCTGCATGGGCGGCTTCAAGATGTGCCGCACCGCGCCTGAGGATGAATCAATAGCATAGAGTTCCGCGATGTACCAATTGTCATCGCCCGCTCCTGGAGACGCCAGATAGGCGATCTGCTTCCCATCCGGAGACCAGTCGAATTCGTAGACGTACATTTCCGGAGGTGTGATTGCGTGCACCGCGCCGGATGCCGGATCCACCATCGCCAGCCGCTGCTCGTAGACTTTTGAAGAGACGACTCCGCTGTCCACTGTTGTAGCTTCGGTGGGCCCCGGCACCCGCGTAAGGCCTTCGATCCACAGAACGGCGATGCTGCGGCCATCCGGAGACCAATGCGGATCGCTGATGTATCCTTTGAGATCGGTCACCTTACGGGGTTTGCCGTGCCCGGGTTTGTCGACGACATAGACCTGAAGCTGCTCGCCTGAGTCGCCACTGGAAAGGAACGCCAGCCGCCCATCGCGCGACCACGCCAGAGCATGGTCTGATGCACCGGCCGCACCAATCCGATGGGGCGAGCTGCCGGGGTCCCGAAGATCCTTGACGTATACAAACGACTCGCGTGGCTTGCCATCCCGGCTTGGTGTGGTTTCGGTCCAGGCCGCGGTGGCGCCATCCGGCGAGAGAGCTACATCATGAAAAGAGTGGACCAAAGAAAGCGAGTCCAAGGCTCTATCGAGCGAAGGACCCGCCTGGAGGGAGAGGCAGCCAAAACTCAGGCTGACACAAAGATCGAGCGTTCTCACAAGCTCATGGTAGTACAGGCCGATGCCTGCACTGCTCTGAGCCGCGTTACTGAGTGGGGCCTCCGGGCCGCCTTTGTTGCACGACCTGATAATCCGAAGGAACCGTGAACAACGACGGATCGGGCTCGGCGCGGCTTATGTTGGTCAGCTTGTAGACCGAATCACCGAAGCGGGGATCACTGGTCTTGCTCATCACCACCATCTGAAGATCCGAGGAATACCAGGTTTCGGTGACGACCTCGATGTCCCGCTCATTGCCTGCCTGCGCGGCCTGCACAGTACGCGTTGTACGCTTGCCTTGCGCGCTCAAGCCGTCGATCACCTGCGTGCCGAGGTCGTCGGTTTTGACGTTCGGCATCGCCCGTTGCCTCATCGAGGCATGCGCTTGGCCAGTGTTCCCGGCAGCCGAGGATTGATCCGAACCGGAGTGATGCCGATTCATGGCCGGCATTTGCCGGACGGTCTTGTGGCTGGCATCGAGCATATAACCCATGCCTGCCACAGGATCGTTGATAAATACGGCTGTGGATGCGGCGCCGGATCCTGCCAGTGCTCCGATGGCTGCCAGCGACCGCTCCGTGCGCGTTCGGCCCTGGCTATCGCGCGCCATGGACGCGGTAGTGGTCTTTTGAATATGATTCCCATCGGCCAAAGTCTGCGTGAACTGCGTCACCGCCTGCGCCGAATATGGCGCGCCCGTGACCACCTTTCCGGCCATCCCAAACTCGCCGCGCACGAAGGCGAAGTCACCGCGGCCCCCCGGGGCCTCCTGGGCCTCCTGGCGCCATACCCATCCTGTGGCCGCCCGGCTGAGCGAATGCGACGGAGCCCATCCCGAGGGCCAGCGCTGTCACGAAACTTAGCTTAAACATTTCCTTCTCCTTCGACTATTCTACTAATCGAACTCCACGCGCCAAGCCATCCTGGCCCAACAAGAACTTCCGCCTCGACGGGCTCGGACGCGCGATCCTCACTCACCGGAAATCCAATCAACTCGAGCGACGCCATCGGCATTTGAACGCGAACCACCATCGCGCTCTCGACCGGCGGCAACCCTCGGCGTCCGGCAGTGGATAAAAATCCGCGGCAGTTTCCTCGCGATAGCCGCCACGGCATCCTGTGAAAGCCCGACGCGGCCCGGGCGTGTAGCGGCGCCGACCCACACCAGCACGGCGATTCCGGCCGCTATGGCTCCACGCAGCAGCGGCGGACATCCAGGCTCGCGCGCGCCGCAGCAGGAACGCTTGCGAAACGCGGTTACAAGCCGAGCCTCTATTTCCAAAGGCGCTTGGCCGGGGCCATCCGAGGCGAGGACTTGCAGGCCTTCCAACAGCTCGCGTTCGTCTTCGTTCATACCGCACACCTCTCGCCGCCCGCATCTTTTCCATCAGCAGCGCGCGGGCCCGATGCAACCGCGACCGGATGGTTCCAATGGCGCATCCCAGCGCGGTGGCAGCCTCAGCATAATCCATTTCGTGCAGGTCGCACAGCACCACCACTTCCCGATAAGCGGCGGCAGCGCCAGCACCGCCTTACGCAGGGACTCGATCCGTTCGTTGCGCGCCAGCTCGCTAAGATATCGTGTTCGCCGGCCAGCGGCGCCGGTTTGTTCATTTTCGGATTCGTCCAACGCCGTCACATAGGGCCGTTCCCGCTCCAGGCAGCGCAGCACAAAATTCCGTGCGATGCCGTACAGATACGACGACCGCCGATCCTCGCTTGGAATCGTATTGCTTCGCCACGCTCATCACCACCATGAAAACGTCCTGCGTGACCTCTTCGGCAATTTCCGTCTTACCGCTCATGTGCAGCGCAAAGCGATACACCGAGCCCTGGTGCTTGCGATAAAACTCTAGGAAGGCCTTTTCGTCGCCGCTTCGAAATCAGCCGAAGCAGATCGCCATCACTATGGGACGGGGATTCCAGCATTAGTTGATTCGACGATCCGCATCGGCCTTTAATAAGGATTCCCGCGCGCGCATCGGAAAAGTTCCACTTTCTTAGACGTAAGCTGCCTTACTGCAGCGTGTTACCACCGTCGCGCCCCAGCCGCCCGCCTCCGCCGGTGCGTCGCCAAAACTGCGACAAACGGAGTCCTGGCCAAAATCGACCGCACCATCTCGCGCTGCACCCCGATTCCCCGGCCATGGATGATCCGCAAGGCCCGGAAGCCCATCCGGTGCGCTTCTTCCAGGTACTCTTCGACAATGGGCCCTACTTCGCGCGGCGGAACAGTGTGCAGATCGAAAACATCGGTGATCGGAATCCGAATTGGCTCTTCGTCCATGCTCCACTGCTGTTAGCCTAGCATTGTGAATCCATTGGCAGAGTACCAGCGCCGCTTGGCCGAGCGACGCGCCGTCGCCGAACGCTCAAGAGCGACAATTTCGCTGGATCGGCAACGCGCGTCTGGGCGATGGCATCGCGGCCGTGGTAGTGGCTTTCTTCGTCTTCGGCGAGACTGTGCTTTCGCCGCTGGTGGCTGCTGCTTCCGCGTCGCCGTTTTTGCGGTGCTGGTGGTCGTTCACGCGCGGGTGGTGGAGCGATTGGAGCGGGCTCAACCGCGCCGTCGAATTCTACCGAGCGCGGCCTGGCGCGGCTGGAAAATCAATGGATCGGCGACCGGCGAAGCAGGCGAGCGCTTCCGCAACCCGTCGCACGTCTACGAGAAGACTTGGACCTGTTCGGCAAAGGCTCGCTATTCGAGTTGCTGTGCACCGCTCGAACGCGCGCCGGCGAGGATACACTGGCTCGCTGGCTGCTGGCGCCGGCAGTCGCGGGAAGAGGTCGCTCGCGCGGCAGCAGGCCATCGGCGAACTGCGGTCCCGTCTGGATCTGCGCGAGGATCTGGCCGTGCTCGGCGACACGTCCGCTCCGGCATGGATCCGGAGGCCGCCGCCCGCTGGGGCGAAGCGCCGCAGGTTCAATTTCCCGCCGGCGCCCCCTTCATCGCGGCGGCTGCTCGCGGCGGCCGTGGTCGTCACCTTCGGCCTTTACATGGCGGGCGTGGTCACCCGGACGCCCTTTCTGGTCGCATTGCTCGTCGAGCTGGGCTACGGATTTTTTCTCGGCAGCCGGACCTCGCGAGTCGCTGTGCGGTGGACTCGCCGGCCCACGACCTGGTCTTACTTGGCGAAGCTGCTGCAGCGCCTGGAGAGCGAACTTCGAAGCGCCGCTGCTCCAGCGCCTGCGAGACGCAGTTGGCGGCCAGCGGGCTGGTGGCCTCGTTTCAGATCGGCCGGCTGCAGCGGCTGGTGGCCCGGCTGGACTGGCAGCGAAAACAACGTTTTCGCGCCCATCGCCATCGCGCTGCTGTGGAGCGCGCAGGTCGCCATGGCGATCGAGCGATGGCGCAGGCTCTCGGGCCGCACATCCGCGAATGGATCGGCGCAGCTGGGGAGTTCGAGGCTTTGGTCTCGCTGGCCGGCTACAGCTACGAGCATCCTGCACGATAGTTTTCCGGAGCTGGCTGGATGTCCCCGGCGGCTGGTTCGAAGCGCGAGGCCTGGCGCACCCGCTGATGCCGGAGAGCGCAGTGCCATCCGCAACGACGTGCGGCTGGGCGGCGACCTGCGGCTGCTGATCGTCAGCGGATCCAACATGTCGGGCAAAAGCACGCTGCTGCGCGCCATCGGAATGAACGCGGTGCTGGCCTGGGCGGGCGCTCCGGTGCGGGCCACGAGTCTCGCGCATTTCGCCGCTGAGCGTGGGCGCGTCGATTCGCGTGCTGGACTCGCTGCAAGACGGCCGCTCGCGCTTTTATGCCGAGATCACGCGCCTGCGCGAAATTGTCGAACCTCGCCGAGTGGCGATCCGCACGGTTCTGTTCCTGCTGGACGAACTGCTGAGCGGGACCAACTCGCACGACCGCAAGATCGGCGCCGCCGCCATCGTGCGAAGTCTCATCGATCGCGGCGCCATCGGGCTGATCACCACGCACGATCTGGCGCTGGCCCATATCGCCGACGATCTGCCGGGCCGGGCCGATAACGTCCATTTCGCCGACACGCTGCAGAACGGGCGATTGCATTCGATTACCGGCTGCAGCCTGGCGTAGTGGAGCGAAGCAACGCGCTGGATCTGATGCGCTCGGTGGGCCTGGAGGTCTAGCAGCGCCGCGTGCTACGAACTCGCGGTAGCGACCGGCCGACGCCTTGCGATGAATCCAGCGGTCCAGTGCCTCGCGCAGCTTCTCCAGGCCCACCGGCTTGCTGATGTAGTCGTCCATGCCGGCGGCCAGGCAGCGCTCGCGGTCCCCCTCCATGGCATTGGCGGTCAGCGCGCAGATGGTCGTGTGGCCTTTGCCCCTTCGCGGTTTCGGATCACGGCCGTGGCTTCGAAGCCGTCCATGTCCGGCATCTGGCAATCCATCAGCACCAGGTCGTAGTTTTTCTGCGCCAGCGCTTCCACGGCTTCGCGCCCGTTCATCCACCGCGTCGGCGGCGAGCCCAGTTTTCAGCAGCCGCAGCGTGATGCGCTGGTTGATCTCGTTGTCTTCGGCCAGCAGCACTCTCAATCGCTCGGGACGAGCCATTCGATTTATCAGGCGGCAAAGCCGCAGGTTTCGCAACCGGTGCCGCGGGTCTTGAGAGCCGCGGGCGTGGGAACAGGCCGTCTCGCCGGGCGGTCGTGGCGGCCACTCGCCAGTGCCGCCTTGCCGAAACTGGCGGTGAACCAGAACCGGCTGCCTTCGCCCGGCTTGCTCTCCAGGCCGATCTCGCCGCCCATCAGTTCCACCAACTGCTTCGAAATGGCAAGCCCGAGGCCGGTGCCGCCGTATTTGCGCGTGCTCGAATCGTCGCCCTGGGTGAAGCTCTCGAACAAGCGGCTTTGCTGCTCGGCCGGAATCCCGATGCCGGTATCGTGCACGGTAAAATGCACCACGAAACCGTCCTCGGTAGAGCGCTCCATCTCAGCGTCCACACCGATCCGGCCGCGCTCAGTGAACTTGATGGCGTTGCCCAGCAGGTTGGTCAGCACCTGGCGCACCCGGCCGGCATCGCCCACCAGCGCATCCGGTAGAGCCCCGGAAACAGCGCTTGAGACGAATCCAAGCCCTTGGTGCGCGCCTGCAAGGCGAAAAGCGCGGAAGATTCTTCCGATAGTCGCCGTCAGCGAGAAGGGCACACGATCCAGCCGCAGCTTACCCGGCTTCAATCCGCGACAGATCCAGGATGTCGTTGATCAGCGTCAGCAGCGAATCGGCGGATCTCTTGATCGACTCCGCATATTCCTGCTGCTCGGCGGTTAGGTTAGTGCCCAGCAGGAAGTCGGTCATCCCCAGTACGCCATTCATGGGCGTGCGGATCTCATGGCTCATGTTGGCCAGAAAGCGGCTCTTGAGCTGGGTGGCCTCGCGCGCCGTCACTAGCGCCGATTCGAGCTCTTCGTTCTTGCGCTCCAGCTCCTGTGCGTATTCCTGCAGCCGCTGTTCATCGCTCTTACGCGCCGTGATATTGCGCAGCGTTACGATGGAATGTTCCCAATCGAGCGGAACTACCCGGGTTTCATAGACCTGCTGTCCAGCGCGGCTCTCCGCGTTGAATTCGACCATCTGCGGGGCTTTAGTTTTGCGAGCTCGCTCCTGCGCCTCACGCAGTTGACCCACCACGACTGCCGGCAAGAGATCCTGCAGGTTCCTGCCTCGAAATTTTTCAGGCGACAGGAACTGGTCCGAACTCTGGCCGCCGGTGCTGTCCAACACCTGCCCGCTGCGATCCAGCCGAATGAACAGGTCAGGAAAGGTCTGAAAGAGAGCGCGCAGTTCCGAGGCCGCTTCATATGCCTGGTCCTCGCTCTTCTTTCCCTCGGTCATGTCAATAGTGGCCAGGCGCAGGCCCACCACCCGGCCGGCTTGATCGCGCAGCCGTTGCTCGTGAACTTCGACCGTGATTGTGCTGCCGTCCGGGCGGAGATACTTGCGCTGGTAGGGCAGCAGCGCGGTCTGGCCGGAGATTCTTTGCTCGGTCTGCTCGCGATATCGCTGCCGCTCGGCGCTCGGAAGCAAAGCCCAACAATTCTTCCCTATCAACTCGCGCCGAGTCAGCCCCCGCAACTCGCACTCCTTGCGATTGACTCGACGCACCACGCCCTTCGGATCGATTTCCAGATAGCCAATGGGTGCCGCGTCGAACAAGCCGTCCACCGGGCTCGCGGAGGCCGCTTCGGCTGGTCCCAATCGGGACCTCAATCGGAATGATAGCCACAAGTGCCGGCCCAAAATGGCCACGACTACGCAGCACAAAAGCGTCACAACTGGTTGCAAGAGCGGCAAGTGCGTTGGCTCCGGTTCGAAGCAAAAAGAGCTATCTCTAAGTCCCATCGGCAACGCACAATAAAGCCTTTAGATGGAACTCGTTAACTGATAGTTTTTTAGTCCGGAGCGGAGCCGAGTACTGGGCTTAGCTGCCCACCAGGTTAATGCTGCCTATGCCGCCATGGACGTCCAGTCGGACGGTGGTCTTGGAGTGTCCGTAGGAGTCGTTCACGTAACGGTTATCGCGTTTTTCGAGCCCGCGGGCATTGATCCCGCCAATGCCGCCGTGGGCTTCGGCCACAACTCCGACGCCCTCCGGAAGGTAAATGGTGGCCTCGCCGATGCCGCCGTGGATAGAGACATCGTAGTCATTCTTGGGCATGCCGCGAAGATCTACCCGCAATTCGCCGACACCCATATGGATCTCCAGGCTGCGCAGCCGCAACTCGCCCACGTCCAATCGGCCCTCGCCGGCGCCGAAGTTCACGATCAGATCGAGCGGCTTATCATCGTTGAAGCGAAGGTCCCAGCGATAGTTCGAATTCACGTTGTGAACGCTGTGGCCGGTTGGCTCTTCCACCATCAGATGGCCGCGAAATCCGCTGGAGTCGTAGTGAACGCTGGGCCTCATCACCGGGCGATTAAACGTAAATTCGCCGTCCATGAGCTTGGTAGAGCCACCTCGAACGTGGAGTTCGCCGGCGCCCATTTTCAGTTCGGCACGCACCAGTTCGGAGTTGTCGAGCTCAATCGAGCGAGTCTCGGTGCGAGTAGGCCCGGGGGGTCCGAAATCTTCAACGCACCCCATTAATGTCACAAGGCTTACCGTCGTTACCGCAGCCAGCGCTCCGGAGCGGATTGTCAGCATAGGATCATTACCTTACCCTGGTTATACGACAGGTGACGGGCTTCCGGTTCCAGCAATTTGGCGGAATTGACCCTTTCTAAGGCGCTTCCCCTAGTCTGGTCCATCCGGAGGTCCAACGCTTCTTCGATTCTTGCCTTAGTACATTCCCTTGACGCAACCCACCTGTTACACTGGGGCATCTTGATAGGCAAGATTATGGTCTGCTCGTATTGCCGCAAGAAGATCGGGCTTCTTCGGAGGCTGAAGGACCAGCAATTCTGTTGCGATGAACATCGCAAGAAGCTGGCCAGCCACTCTGCTCGAGCCTTGCGCGAAGCCGAGGATATGTACGGCTTCGAAGACAATCGATTGCCGACCTGGCGGAGCATCACACAAGCTAAACCAGAAGATAAGACGGAACGTCGCTCCGGCTACGCGGCCACTATCTTTGCGTCGGTGGCGGTGGTCTTCCTGCTGCTGGCGTTATCGCAGCTTCCCTCGGGCACTCCCGGACCACGATCCGTTTCTCCGCTGCCTGAAGCCAATCCTGCATGGCGGCCAGAATGGAATGGGGCAGATGCTCAGCAATCTGATCCAGAGCAAGACCTCGGGCACGATGCGCGAAGACTTTCGCGCCGGTTTTGTGGACTGGGAAGGCATTAAACAGGCGGGCGCGGACTGGAGCTTGGCGGATGGCGAGGTTCGTCCCTCGGCGCTGCGGCTCTGGAAGCCCTCCACTGCGCTTTCTAACTACGAAATGGAGTTTATGGGACGGATCGACCGCAAGAGCATGGATTGGGCTTTTCGCGCGCCGGATCTGCGCAACTATTACGCGACCAAACTGGTGATCACCAAGCCCGGGCCCCTGCCTAACGCCGGTTTAGTTCGTTTTATCGTCCTGGATGGGCGCGAACGCGAGCGCGTCGAACTGCCGCTGCCGCTCACACTCGAACGCGGGACCGATTATCGGGTGCGTGTCAGCGTGCGGGGAGATCATTTCCTCACCTCAGTGAACGGCCAGCTGGTCAGCTCCTGGACCGACAACCGCCTCAGCCGGGGCGGCATCGGATTCTTCTCCGACGATGGCGAGTCGGCGGCCGTGAAATGGGTAAGTCTGTCAGAGCGTGATAGTTTCCTGGCGCGACTGGTCTCTCACTTCTCGTTGATATCGTTCCCCACCACCGTGCTGGCTCCCCTGCCCTGAGATTGAGTTTACCTACCAGACCGAAATCGAGCCGCGCCGCCGCGACATGTGGTACCTTTAGTCTCAAAAGCATTTCGATGCGCAATTGTTGTTTCCTGCACGTCCTTTGCTTGGCAGGCGCCGTCGCTCTTCCGGCTGCCAATCCGAAAGCGCAAAAAGCGTTTCGCGAAGGCTTGCGTTACGAGACCGCTAGCCAATGGAAGGAAGCCGAGAAAGCCTATTCCGAGGCGATCCGAGACGATCCTGGCGATGCGGCTTCTTATCAGCATCGCGCCAAGGCCCGTTACGTCCTGGAGGATTATCCGCACGCCGTTGAGGATGCCGACCATCTGGTCGGGCTGGAGCCGGGCAACGCTGAAGCCTACCAGCTGCGAGGCGATTCCTACCGAAAACTGCCGGATTTGCACAAAGCGCTCGCCGATTATAACCGGGCCATCGAACTGAAGCTGGAATCGGCGGCGGTTTATAACGGCCGCGCCGCGGCGCACTCCGGTCTGGGAGAGAACGCGGAAGCCATCGCCGATTACACGCTCGGCATCAAGCTGCGGCTGGATGATCCGGTGCCAATCAAAGAGCGAGGGAATGTCTATGCCGCGCTGGGAAGATATCGCGACGCCATCGATGATTATGACCAGAGCATCAACCTGAAGCCGGATTACCTGGACGCTTATCTGGACCGAGGGTTCGCGTGGGGCCAGTTAGGCGACTTTCATCGCGCCATTCAGGATTTCGATGCCGTGCTCAAGACCAGGCCCAAGGATGCCAAGGCGTACACGTTGCGAGGCGCCGCGTATCTGAAGCTCAATCAAAACGAAAAGGCCGTCGCCGACTTTTCCGAGGGGCTGAAGATCACCCCCAAAGATCCCTATCTTTATTTGGCCCGCGCGGCGGCGTACGTAAGGCTGGAGCGGCACCGGGAAGCGCTCGAGGATCGCGACCAGGCCGTTCGTCTGCGGCCCGATCTGGCGGAAGCGTACCTGGCGAGGGGCGGTTCGTACCACCAGCTCGGCATGCATGAGCAAGGCTTGACGGATCGTAATAAGGCAATCGAGTTGCAGCCCGATCTTCCGGAAGCCTGGTTCGCGCGAGGCAGCGCCTATTTTTTATTGGGCGATTATGCGAAAGCGCGGGCCGACCTGGCCCAGGCCGTGCGCCTGCGGCCGGACTATCGGGAAGCCTCGGATGTTCTGAAGAAGACCGACGACAAACTGGCTGTCACAAAAAAGAGTGATCCGGTAGAGACGGCAAAGGCCGTAGAGACAACAAAGGTAGTGGAGACAGCACAGGCAACTCCTGCCGTTCCCGTACCTGAGCCCATCCGGACCACACCGCCGCCACGCGAGCCCGCGCTACCCGAACCTGCGCCCGCGCCGGTTCCGAAGCCGGCCAAGATCCAGCCTTCCAAACCTGCGCCGGCGCCTCCGGCTATGCCGAAGCCGGCCGTCTCCGCGGAAGAACACGATCGCCTGGGCCGGGCGCTCACGGCAGCAGGAAAATACCCGGAAGCGATCGAGGAGTTGAGCGAGGCGATTCGTCTCAAACCGGATTTTTCACGCGCCCTCAACGCGCGCGGCTATGTTTATTTGCTGAAGCGTGATTACCAGCACGCGGCGGCGGATTTCGACGCAGCCATCCGGCTGGATCCGAATTACACCAACGCGTATCACAACCGCTCGGTGGCGCGCAAGGCGTTAGGAGATGCGGCGGGCGCGGCGGCGGATCTACAGAAGGGGCGCTAGCTCCCCAATCATACTGACAGCCACTGAGCCAAATCCGCGGCTGGACACTTAATTCCGACGTAGAAGGAACCGAATAGAGCATAGACTGCGCTGACTTCATCGAAACGCATTTCGTAGATGAGCTTCTTGAATACCAGCGGATCGTCGGCGAACAGATCTACGCCCCACTCCCAATCGTCGAACCCGATGGAACCGGAAATGATCTGCTTCACTTCGCCGGCGTAGCGGCGTCCGATCATGCCGTGGTCATGCATTTGGCGCTTGCGCTCGGCCATGGGCAAGCTATACCAGTTTTTATCTTCGCCGCGCTTGCGGTCCATGGGATAAAAACAGAGGTACTTGTGGGGGGGCATGTCGGGATAGAGCCGTGGGTGCATGGCCTCACGCTGGCGGGCCAACACCTGCTCGATTTCAGCCTTCCATTCCGGCGAGAAAGGCGCGACTCCGCGTGCGACCAGCGCATTGTAGGTCTGCAAACTCGAATCGTATAGGCCCAGCTCAACCACCGAGAGATAGGAGCTGGAAGGTTCCAGGAAATCGGCCAGACGTAGCTGCGCAAGCTGCCGTTCCACCTGGTTTAACTCGTCGAATGAGCGCCGAAAATGCACTAGGATCAAGTCGCCTTTGTGTCCCAGTAGAGAAAACGCCGCACTCTGGCCACCGACATTTTTCTCCATTCCCTCGAGCACGGCGCCGGCTTCCCTGGCGATTTCGGAACGTTCCGCAGCCGGCAGAGCCTTCCATGCCGTCCAGCGTACCCGCATCATTTGATGCAGCACGCTGGCGCCCTCGAGAGTAAGGGGAACGGCGGGAATCGATGCGGCCGTAACTTCCGGCGGTGCCTGGGTGGTTCCTGTCATAGGTGGAATTCCATAGTTATTTTACTGCGAATTTTCGCCGCCGGTTCCCACTGCTTGTGCATGAAGACAATTCTCTCCAGTTTCGTCGCATTGGCATTAATGATCGGACTGACTTCAGCGGCATTCGCCAGCTCAAAAAACAGCAGAAATTCAAGTCATAAAGGCAGCAGGGGCAAGAGCCGCAGCGGTTCCCAACGTAATCCCGGACGGCAAAAGACCAACATACCTAAGAACCCGAATTAACGGGCATAGGCATGTTCGGGACGGCTAATCGCCTTTCTTCGACCACGGCGGCGTCACATGATTGGTGCGCGCATAGGCGATCGATTGACCAAGGTGCTCGTGCATGTGGTTGGCCATGAAGAACAAAAGCGACCGGTAGGTCATATCCTGCCCGAAGAACTTAGTTTGCTTATCCAGGTCGGCGTCGGGAAGATTGGTAACCGCCTGGCGGATGTATGCAAACGAGCTTTTAACCGTTTCAAGGACCTTCGCTTTATCGCCGGGGGCCTTCTCCATGGCGGGACTGATTCCAGCGGGCGGCTTGACACCGATGAAGCTCGGCAGGAAATAATTGGCGAAGGCGATGTGCAGGTAAACTTCCTTGATCGAGCGCACGCCTTCCTCGGGGCGCCAGTTGTATTTCTCTTCCGGCATGGCTTCGACCAGGCTGACCACCTTGGTTTCGACATCCTTTAACTGCTCCAGGAACATATCGCGAAACCCGGAGGTCTTGGGCTCAGGTTGCGCTTGCAGGCTAAGCCCGGAGCAGGCGCACAGGCACGCGAGAGCCACCAAACTCTGAAATTGTCTCATTGCTCAGTTGTACCACCTGACGTAGACTCGCGTTATGTTCTCCTCGCGGCTCAACTGGGATCTACCGGCCAATCCGCTGTCCAGATTGCTCGCACAGAAAAGGGCCTCGGGGCCCGAGATTCTCGATCTCACCGAGTCGAACCCGACCAGAGCCGGCTTTAACTATCCGGCGGAACATATCCTGGCTGCGCTGGCCGACCCTCGATCGCTCTGCTATGAGCCGGCGCCCGCAGGAATCCTCGCGGCCCGGTCGAGTGTTTCCGGTTACTACGGCGGACAAGTGGACACAGGACGCATTCTACTCACCGCCAGCACCAGCGAAGCCTACGCCCTCTTTTCAAACTGCTGGCCGATCCGGGCGACGAGGTTCTGGTTCCTCGCCCTTCCTATCCGCTGTTCGACTTCCTGGCCGCCCTGGAATCGGTCCGCTCGGTCGAATATCCGCTGGTCTATCATCGGGCCTGGGAAGTCGATTTCGACGCCCTTGCGCGCCAAATCACACCTCGCACTCGCGCCATCGTGGTCGTGAATCCGAACAATCCCACCGGCTCTTATCTCAAGAAACCGGAGCTATCGGAACTGACCGATCTCTGCCGCCGCCACGATCTGGCGATTCTCTCCGACGAGGTCTTCTCCGACTATGCCTTGGCCCCCGACCCGCGTCGCGTTTCTTCCCTCGTCAACGTGCCTGACGTGTTGACCTTTTCGTTGAGCGGGCTCTCGAAATCAGCCGGACTGCCGCAGCTCAAACTGGGGTGGATCGTGGCGAGCGGCCCTGCGCCGCATCGCGAGCAAGCCATGGAGCGGCTGGAACTCATTGCCGACACCTATCTATCGGTGGGGACGCCAGTGCAATGGGCGGTCGCTCAGTTGCTGGCCTTGCGCGAAAGCATGCAGTTGCAGATTCTCGAGCGCGTGCGAGCTAACCTCGCGTTCCTGTTGAGCCAGATTGGCTCCCGCTCACCCTGGCGAGTGCTCGAGCCCGAGGGCGGCTGGTACGTGGTGATCCAGGCGCCGCGCATTCATAGCGAGGACGAATGGGTGCTCACTCTGCTCGGCGAAGATAACGTGCTGGTCCAACCCGGTTTCTTCTTCGACTTCGAGAGCGAGGCGTTTCTGGTGGCGAGCCTGATTACCCGGCCGGAAAGCTTTCAGGAGGGAGTCCGCCGCATCCTGGCGCGCGCCGCGTGACTACTTGCGCAGATTTTTCGTGAATTTGGCATATTGCTGGCGAGCGTTCACCACATCGGGATGATCGGCCGTGAAAGTTTTCCGGTAAATTTCCAGCGCCTCGCGATAATGCGCGTCGGCCTCGGAGGTGCGTCGCTGCTTAGCTTCGATATTAGCTTCCACCAGCAGCAGCCGGGCCAGCGTAAAGTGCGTCTCTCCGACCCAGGTTCGGTCGGTTACGATGGCTTGCTCGATCAAAGCCGCTGCGTGATCATAGTTCCCCTCCCCGAAATACGATTCCGCCAAGCCGCCTTCGAGCAGAGCGATAGCGATGTGCTCCCACCCGAACTGCTTCTGATCGATATCTAGCGCCCGGCCAAGATATTCCCGAGCGATCGCATACCTGCCGTCCTGGAGAGCGGCGGCGCCGAGCTCGCTCAATGCACTCGACAGATGAGTGTCGTTGTGGGCTTCGAAGATCCGAGCGGCTTTTTCAAGCACCGGCAGAGCCCGGGCGCTGTCGTGGAGCAGCAGGAGAACATGCCCCAGTCCCAACATCCCATCCGCCATCTCGAGTTGAGTTCGGCTATCGTCGCGGCTCAACCGTATGGATTCTTCGAGCAGTGTCTCAGCCTCCGGATACCTTCCTTGGACCGTATATCCGGCCGCCAGACTCTGCAGGCCGGCGGACAGAGTCGGCGCCGCTACGCCTTTTGCCCGGCGAAGTGTGTCCACCGCTTCCTCGAGGAGTTCCACAGCATCCTCGATTCGACCCTGGCTCAAATAGCTCTCGCCTAATAGCCGGTCGACGTTGGCGATGCGAGGATCTTGCGCATTGCGCGATTCGGCGTACAGGTCCCGGGCTTTACCTAGGAATTTTTCGGCTTCCGCCCATCTTCCCTGTTCCAGACGAAGGCGTCCCAGATTGTCATACGCCACCGCCAGGATCCCACCGTCCCTTCGCTCGCGGAGCTCCAGACTTTGAACGGCATCCAGGTAAAGGGGCTCGGCTTGATCGAGCTGGCCATGATACTGATAAGCCGCGGCAAGCGCCAGCGTAACTTCTACGCGCCGTATGTCCTCTAGTGGGAAAGCCTTCGCCTGTTCCTTTAAGGGAAGCAGCAGTTGCACGGCGTCAGCAGCCTGTCCCGACTTGAGGACCGCAATGCCTTCGCTCAGGCGGGCCTCCCATTTGACCGGCTCCTGCGCCGTCAACAGCATCGCCGTCGCAAAGGCAAGGCTCGCCCCGGGACTCAGAATTCGAGTCATTCGCCGCCTCCAACTAAAGGAATCGGCCGTCCCAAGTCCGCAAATACCAACCCAATCTGCGGCTGCCTAGGAACGCCTCAGGCTCTTATCGTCTGTTTCCGATCTGTCCTTCACGATGGCTGCATCGAAACTCGCGTCATTTCCGAAATGATTTGGTGAAACGCTTGTATTGCTGCTCGGCCATTACCCGCGCTGGGTTATCACTGCTGGTGGTGCGCCGGTAAATTTCGAGCGCCTGTTGAAAGTGAGCAGCCGCCTGAGGCCCAAGCTGTTGTGCCTCGCTGATCCGCGCTGCCGTTAAGTACGCTCTGGCCAGTTCGGCGTGCGACCCGTTAAGAACCGCGCGTTCCTTCGCGAGCGCATGCTCAATTACCGACTGGGCCTCGGTATACTTCCGCTCACCCAGATAAGCTTCCGCCAGCCCAACTTGAGCGAACGCTACGTTTAAATGGTCGGGGCCGAGAAACTTCTGATAGATGGCTATGCTCTGAAGGATATCCTGCTTTGCGATAGCGTACTTGCCTTCCGTAACGGCCAGCAGGCCTAGCTCCTGAAGGGCGTGGGCCAGACAAGCATCGTTGTTCTTTTCGTAAATGCGGGCGGCCTTCTTAAGCAGCGGTTCGGCGCGGCCGTTCTCACCCTCCGTGCGATATAACATCGCCAGGGCCAACAAACTGTCGGCCATCTCCGAGCGCTCTTCCCCAAGCTGGCGGCTCCAATCCAGGGCTTCCTTCAACACCGGCTCGGCCTGCCGGTATTGGCCGCGGGCGACCATCAGGAAGGCTTGATCCCTGAGGATGAGCGGAAGAATTGGCGGCCCGTCCATGCTGTTCTGTCGAGCCGCGGCGGCCACTTGTCGCAAAATGGGCTCCGCTTCGATCAGCCGCCCCTCCGTGGAATAGATTTCACCCAGGTGCCGGTTGGCGGTTAGTGTACAAAGGGAGCGTTCACCGCTGGTCTGGCGGCATAGCTCGATGGCCTGCCGCTCGAACTCTTCGGCCTCTTTCCAACGCTCCTGCACGAAGTGCAGCTGGGCTAGTGCATCCAAGGTGAAGCCCAACAGCTTGCGCCCGGTTTCCCCGTTCGCCTCGCGGATGCTCCTGGCCTCCAGATAGAGCGCTTCGGCGCGCTCGAACTTCCCCGCTAGCTCGTAGGAGTTGGCCAGTAACTGCTGGGTATCGGCCCGGCGCAGATCCATGGGCGGAAACGCCTGTGCGCCTTCGAGCGCGGCGGTCAAGGCATCCACCGCCTCTTCATAATGACCGGCTGCAAAGGCCTTCACGCCAGCCTGAAAGTTTTGATCCCAGGTCGCCCTTTCCTGGGCCGCCAAAAGCAATGGCGCCAAGAAAACGATACGGACACACCTCCGGCTCGGCCTCCGAATAGGGTTCATATGCTGCCTCCCGAACTGTCAGGAATAAGGGGTCGTTCTTGCGTCTTTCAGACGAAGCAGCGGGACATAAGTTAGCAGTTTTGAATTAGCGGCGCGTCAAGGCGTCTGGCGGCGTTTCGATCCCGCAAATTTCGCTAAGAAGCTTTGGCGGAGCCGGCCTCACCCAGCCACGGCGAGCCGATGCGGGCATTGGCAATATCCATGAGCTTGGAACAACAGCCGCTCAGCGAGATGGTGATGTCGCGCAGCGAAGTTCCATGAAAACGGATGCGTGGTGATTGGTGGTGCTCGGGACAGCGGACATCGCGCAGCTTGTCCTCGGTCGCCTGCTTGAAACGTTCGACGCGGAGCTGGTCGAAGTCCGTAACCACCGAGAACATTTTAACATGGATCTGTTACAAACAAAAAACGAAATGATGCCTTGAGAACGACCGGCGTCGATCTAAGTCTGATACAGATTCAGATACTCTTCCTCAGGCGCCGGCGGGATGCCGGCCAGATACAGATTCTCGCGCACATGTGCTGGGTCGCTCATGCCCACCAGGGCTACCGTGATTCCGGGAGTCGAGCGCGCGAACTGAATGGCACACTGGGCGTCGGTTCGCGCGCCGGGTAGCCGCTCGCGAATCTCCCCCGGCAGGTTTCGCGCCAGCCGGGCCTGCAGCAGACTCGCGCTCGCTACCGCTGTGATCCCGAGCCGGGTAGCCAGGCTCAGCACGCTCTCACCATCCACACGATTTCCAAAAGCCTGGGGCATGGCCAGGTTCACCGGCAACTGGATGAATCGGAAATGATGACCATCTCCTCCCGCCTCCCGCGCTATTTCCGCCATCCGCTGAAGCGACAGCGCTTCGGGCGACTCCGGTGGACGCCGGAACCCCTCCCACGTCGCTGCTCCGTAAAATTCGATTCCCCCTGATCCACCGCCTCCTCCAGAAAAATGAACGCCTGACGAATCCGCCCGTAGAATTCGTCCGCGCCGACGTAACTCAACTGGGTCTCCGGATTGTGGAGGTAGAACACATCGATGGTTTCGATTCCCAGGTTCTGACGACTCCGGCCCATCTGGTCGGCAAGAAAAGCGGGCGCCATCGAATGCATTCCTCCCACCACGTCGCGCGCGGTGATCGCCCCGGTCGGGACTGCGTCCTCGACCAGGTAGCCCGCCTTGGTACAAATCACGACCTCATCGCGCTGGACTTCACCTGCCTCAACCGCCTGCCCTAAAGCAGTTCCGATGGATCGCTCCGAGCGTTGATTCCGGTAGTTGAGCGAGGTATCGATGACATTGACGCCCGAGGAGAGCGCCGCCCGCACCGCTTCCGCATAGCCTTGGTCCGTAGCTTGGTCCAGTTCCCCGAGATAAGTCCCGATCCCAATGTTAGAAACGTTAAGCGATTGAGCGTCCCTATAGAAACCCACGGCTTGGTGGGTGGGGAAGCGCGCTATGTAACGGCCGGTGGATGCGGCGGAAGCATGACCTGGGAGCATCCCTTTATGGTACCGGGAAGGTCTTAGGACTGCGTAACAAAGCGGAATTCAGACCTCTAGGGCCAAAGGGGGGCTTGACAACCGATCCGACATGCTTAGAATGGGGATAATCTGCCTCTTTCTATGCAGCCCTGCAATCACACCCGCACTGAAATGATGGCGAGACGCGACGGGGTGGACTATGTCCGATGCCTGGATTGCGATCAGGTGTTCGAAGCCGAAGACTTGGAAGCATCGTCCCCGCCTACGACGAGGACGACCAACCCGCCGCCTGAGCCATATTCGCTCTTGCAGATGAGATTTTCCGCCCAACCAGTACCACAGTTCTATCCAAAGGCTCGCGGCAGTTTAGTGCCCGCGGCTCATCAAAGCTCGCTCGGAACCTGCGATCCTATACTCAGATAAGCCTGTCCAGCCATGACACCTTTTCGCATCGTCGCCATCGGAGGAGGAACTGGGCTCTCCACCCTGCTGCATGGCTTGAAGCGCTATGCCCTGGAACCGCGCGAGGTGGAAATCACCGCCATCGTTACGGTTACCGATGACGGCGGCAGTTCCGGACGCCTCCGCCGCGAATTCGACGTTCTGCCTCCCGGCGATATCCGTAACTGTATGGTGGCCCTATCGGAAGACGAGGCTTTGCTCTCTAAGCTGTTCCAATACCGCTTCTCTGAAGGGCGCGGCCTGAAGGGACACAGCTTCGGCAACCTTTTCCTAACGGCGCTGACCAACCTGACCGGCGATTTCGCACAAGCCGTGAAAGTATCTTCGGAGGTTCTGGCCAGCCTGGGCCGAATCTATCCGGCCACCAGCGCCAACGTGGTCCTGGAAGCCGAGTTGGAAAACGGACCATCGTCAAAGGTGAGACCAAAATCGGAAAAAGCCGCTCCCGCATTCGCCGGATCCGTCTGCAACCGCGGCGCTGCAAGCCACTTCCGGAAACCCTGGCGGCCATCGAAGCAGGCCGACCTCATCACCTTCGGTCCCGGTTCGCTATTCACCAGCGTGATTCCCAACGTGCTGGTGGAGGGAATCGCCCCGGCCATCCAGCGCAGCCGGGCTTTGAAGGCTTATTTCGTCAACCTCATGTGGCAGCCTGGCGAGACCATCGGTTTCCGCGCCTCCGATCACATTGCACGCCATCATCTCCACGCCGGGGTGCACTCTGTTGATGTGGCGGTGGTGAATACCCGCGCCATCAGCGCCCGCCAACGCCGAAAATACGCCGCCCAGAAGGTGCGCTCGGTGCTTAACGATATCGACCGGCTGGCGGAAATGGGGCTGCAAGTGAGTGGCCGCCGATCTGCTCGGCTCAGGCGACAGCGTGCGCCACGATCCGCGCGCCTCCGCCGAGGTTGCACTACAATTGGCAAGGCGCGGGCAAATGGCGCCGGAAGAGTCCGTGTCCTTGGACAGTTAGCTAACCTGCCCACTTAGAAAAGAAGTCGAATGACATCCCAGACCAATGTGGTGATCCTGGCCGCCGGCCTTGGCACCCGGATGAAATCCAAGCGCGCCAAAGTGCTGCATCGCGCCGGAGGCATGACGCTGATCGAGCATGTAGTCAACGCGGCCAGCGGCATCGCGCCTGCCCAGCACGTCACTGTGGTGGTTGGACATCAGGCCGAACAGGTGCGGGCGCTGCTGGCGCCTTCCGGCGTGCGGTTCGTCGATCAAACCGAGCAAAAGGGAACCGGGCATGCGCTGCTGAGCCTGCCGCGCCGCGCTGGCCTCCGAGCCTGGATTGGTGGTGGTGCTCTATGGCGACTGCCCGCTGCTTTCGCCGGCGACTCTCGCCGAGCTGGTCGAGCGCCAGGTCAACAGCGATAAAGCCGCGCAACGGTGATCACCACGCGCCTGGGCGATCCTACCGGCTACGGCCGCATCCTCTTTGGCGAAGAAGGCGATGTCCAAGCCATCGTCGAACACAAAGCCGCCACGCCCGAGCAGCTCGCCATTCCACTTCATCAACTCCGGTATCTATTGCTTCCGTGCCGACCTGTTGTGGAAGCACATCTGGCCGAAATCCGCACCGACAATCCGGCGCACGAATACTATTTAACCGACATCGTCGAGATTCTGGGCCGCGCCGGCCACACCGTCGCCGCCATGGAGGTGGCGAATTCGGCGGAGCTGCTGGGCATCAACACGCGCGTCGAACTGGCCGCGGTGGACAAGATTTTCCGCGACCGAAAAGTGCGGGAGCTGATGCTGGAGGGCGTGACCATCGAGAAGCCGGAGACGGTGACCATCGACTGCGGCGTGCGGATCGGCGCGGATCCATCGTGGGGCCTTTCGCGCAAATTCTTGGGCAGCACCGAAATCGGCGAGGATTGCCGCATCGGCGCCTGCTCCATCGTCGAAAATTCGAAGCTTGCCGTCCGGCGTGGAAGTGGCCCCGTTCACCTCCATCGTGGATTCGCACAGTCGAGAGTCGGACGCGCATCATCGGTCCGTTCGCGCGCTTGCGGCCGGCAACCGCGTATCGGGCGAAGGCGCGCACATCGGCAATTTCGTGGAGCTTAAGAACACGCGCTTCGGCGCCGGCGCGAAAGCCAATCATCTGGCTTATTTGGGCGATGCCGAGATCGGCGAACATACCAACATCGGCGCCGGCACCATCACTTGCAATTACGACGGCGTCAGCAAAAACAACGACTCAGATCGGCAAAGACGCCTTCGTCGGCAGCAATTCCACTTTGGTGGCGCCGCGTCGAAATTGGCGACGGCAGCTACATCGGCGCCGGCTCGGTGATCACCGATCCGGTTCCCCCGGATGCGTTGGCGTTGGGCCGCGCCCGCCAGGTGAGTGAAAGAAGGCTGGGCCGCCAAAAGGAAAAAGAAGAAGTGACTATTTCTTTTCCGGCGGCGGCTTCTGGCGCTGCGCCGCGAACCACGACTAGCCGCGCTACATCGCCGTCGTCGGTGGTGACGTAACCCACCGTCACTTTCGCGCGAACTCGCAGACTTGCCTTCGATGCGCGTGTCGGACTTGATCCAAGAAGGTGCGTTTTTCGGCCGGCTTGCCCAGGATGCTGCGCGAAACCGTGATCTTGGTGGCGGTTACTTCGACAATCGGCCCGGAAAACGTGTCGTCGTAACTAGGCTCACTTTTCGGTCCGTCCTTGGGGGGCAGCTCCGTCTCCTGCGCATACGCGAGCCCGGCGAAAAGGCTCGCGCCAAACATCCAAATGAAGGCCGAACGGCGCACACTTGAATGATAGAACAACCCACGGAAGTAGTTGCTGAAGCTGGATTAAACTTGCTTCATTCAAGTCGCGCGGACCGGCGGTCGTGAATCCACCGTCACCGTGACAGCCCTCGCGGGTCGGTCGAGCCTGGAACCTTGAACAGGACGGCGCATCAGACTATAAGATGGAGTGTGTCTGCACTTACGAACATTGAAGGAGATATGAAATGCAACCAAGACTAGACGTTCGACGGGTTCCTCCAGGAGCAATGAAGGTAATGCTGGGATTTGGTGCGTATCTCTCTGGATCCGGCCTGGCGCCCGAACTTCTCGACCTGATTTATCTCCGGGCTTCTCAGATCAATGGCTGTGCCTATTGCATTGACATGCATACCAAGGATTTGAGAGCGCGCGGTGAAACTGAACAGCGTCTCTATCTGCTCGATGCCTGGCGCGAGGCGCCATTCTATAGCGACCGCGAGCGGGCCGCGCTGGCCTGGACCGAAGCCGTAACGCGCGTCACCGACGGACATGTTCCCGATGAAGTCTATGAGCAGGTACATAGCGAGTTTTCCGACACCGAGCTGGCAAATCTTACTCTTGCGATCGTAGCCATTAATTCGTGGAATCGTTTGAATATCGCTTTCCGAACCGTCGCGGGCGGTTATCAACCGGCAACTAAGGAAAATCTCGCCGCCAGCGCCAGGAAGTAAGTTGTAACGATGCCTTGAGCTTCTTCCAGTAGGACGCACATAGCCGGTCGCTCGTCGCAATGAAATTCAAGCTTAGGAGTGAGTTATGAATTCATCGCAGTACGATGTCGCGGTTGTCGGAGCCGGCCCGAGCGGTCTTGCTCTCGGCGCGGAATTGAAGCGGCTCGGAATTTCAGCTCTGATTTTGGACCGCCTGGAAGCGGGGGCCAATACCTCGCGTGCGGTAGTCATTCATGCCCGCACCCTGGAAGTTCTCGAACCGCTGGGGGTTACTCCCGAGCTGATTCAGAATGGAGTCAAAGTCGAGATTTTCCGCATTCGTGAAAGAAGCCGGGTTATTGCCACCATCAGCTTCAAGGACCTCGATACCCCCTACCCGTTCACGCTGATGTGCCCGCAGGATCGCACCGAAGCGATTCTGCTGCGCCGGCTGCAATCGATGGGTGGAAATGTAGAACGTCCCTGCGAAGTAGTTTCCATCCACCCTTCCGATAATGATGTGGAAGTGCAACTGAACCGGGGCGGAGAGCTTAGTCCAATACACACCAAGTGGTTGGTTGGCTGCGACGGCGCGCACAGCGTGGTTCGTGAACAGGCTTCCATCCCGTTTGAGGGCGGCGCCTACGAGGAGAGCTTCGTACTTGGCGATGTGGAGCTGGATTGGCCGATTGACCGCGAAGAGGTGAGCCTCTTTTATTCCGACCAGGGACTGATGGTCGTCGCGCCTCTGCCCGGCAATCCCTTTCACTTCCGCATCGTCGCAACTGTAGAACAGGCTTCGGAAACTCCGTCCGTCGCAGATATCCAACGCATTCTTGCCGAGCGCGGACCCCAGGGCGCTGTGGCAATTCGGCGCTTGGTTTGGTCCTCGCGCTTTCACATTCAACATCGCTTGGCCAAAATGCTACGGCAAGGGAGGGTCCTGCTGGTTGGCGATGCCGCGCACGTTCATAGCCCCGCGGGCGGGCAAGGTATGAATACCGGTATCCAGGACGCAATCGCGCTGGCGGATGCTTTACACTCCACTCTTCAGACCGGCAGCGACGACGTCCTGCAGGATTGGGAAAAGAAGCGGCTTGAGATTGCTCGTTCCGTTGTGAGCTTCACTGACCGCCTTACCAAAATAGCGACACTTTCTTCCCCTACTCTCAAGGCGCTCCGCAACGCCGCCGTCGGCATCATCGGACACATTCCGTTCGCGCGGCATGCTTTGGCGGAAAAACTTGCCGAGTTGGCCAATCGATGACCTGGTGCCTTTAGTTTTTCACAACACCAGAATCGGATGATATAAATGTGGCAGCCTCGCTTCACCTATAGCGATCAAGTCTCCCTCTTGGCTGACGGCTTTAACGTGCTTGGCCCCGGCGCGATCGACAAATGGGGAAAGCCGGAAATCCTTGCCTTGGCGGATCTGCGCCACTGTCAGCGCATCCACGGTAGCGTTCGGAAAATGTGGCAGCAAATGAGAGGCTGGAACGATGGCCTGATCGAACGTCCCCGCCGCCGCGAGATTGCCTAATTGCTCCAGCGTGCGTGCCTGATCTTCAGTGAAGTCGCCTGAGCTGGTTCGCCGCAAGGCTTCCAGGAAAGCTCCGCAGCCCAGTTTTTGGCCGGTCTCGTGGGCAATGCTGCGCAGGTATGTTCCGGCCGAACAATGCACCCGCACCCGAGCGGTGTCGCCCTCAAATTCCAACAGGTCCAGCGCGAACACGTGTACTTCGACCGCGCGCAATTCCACCGCGATTTGCTTGCGCGCCAGACGGTAGGCCGGCGTTCCGGCAATCTTCTTGGCCGAAAACGGCGGCGGCGTCTGCAGGAAACTTCCACGGAAGAGTCCCAGCGCCGCTTCGAGTTCCTCGCGCGTGAACCGCGCCGCCACCGGCTCCGACATCGGCTTGCCGTCGCGATCGTAGGTGTCCGTCGCCCATCCAAAGCGCATGCGCGCGTCATATTTCTTTTCGCCGGTCGAAAAGAATTGGGCCAGCCGGGTGGCGCGGCCGATCAGGAGCGGTAAAACACCGGTGGCCATCGGATCGAGCGTGCCCAAATGACCCACTCTTCGCGTGCCTGCCATTCTGCGCACTCGATTCACGACATCGTGCGAAGTGATGCGCTCCGGCTTGTCTACAACTAAAACCCCGTCCACGAGACTAATCTAGCGGAAATTGAGACACGCGCGGATAATAGTATTATGAGGAAATTCTCCGGCCCGGAGCTCAAGGACGCCCTCGACAGCCTCTCGGGATGGAGCGTCGTCAACTCCAAACTGCACAAGGAATACAAATTCGCCGATTTCATCCACGCCTTCGGCTTCATGGCCACCGCCGCGCTGGCTATCGAGAAGATGGGCCACCATCCGGAGTGGTTCAACGTCTATAACCGCGTGACCGTCGACCTGACCACTCACGACGCCCAGGGCATCACGCAGAAGGACGCCGATCTGGCCAAGATCCTGGACGAGACCGCGAAAAAGCTGCAATGAGATTTGTTGGACTGCTGGCTTGCGCGGCGTGTCTCTGGGCGCAGCCGACCTTTTCCGGCGCCGCCGCAGTCGACGAACAGATTAACCGGGCGGTCCAGGACGGGCTGATCCCGGGCGCCGTGCTGCTCATCGGGCACGACGGCCAGGTCGTCTATCGCAAAGCCTACGGCGAACGATCGCTGATTCCGGCCCGCGAGCCCATGACCGTCGACACCATCTTCGATGCCGCCTCGCTCACCAAAGTGATCGCGACCACGTCCTCGGTCATGAAGCTTTTCGAGCAGGGCAAGATCCGCCTCGACGATCCGGTGACCAAGTACCTGCCGGAATTTCAGGGCGGCCACAGCGACATCACGATTCGCAATTTGATGACGCACTTTTCCGGGCTTCGGCCGGATCTGGATCTGAAGCCGGCCTGGAGCGGCTATGAGACCGGAATCCACCGCGCGCTGATCGACAAGCCCGCCGGTCCTCCCGGTGTCCGCTTCGTTTATAGCGACATCAATTTCATTCTGCTGGGCGAAATCGTCCACCGTTTGAGCGGCCAGATGCTGTCCGACTTTGCCCGCGAGAATATTTTCGAGCCGCTCGGGATGCAAGACTCCATGTTCCTGCCGCCGGCCGCGCTTCGCCCGCGCATCGCGCCCACCGAAATCGATCCGGTCACCGGGCAGCCGCTGCGGGGCGCCGTGCACGACGACACTTCGCGCTACATGGGCGGCGTGGCCGGGCACGCCGGCCTGTTCACCACCGCCGACGATCTGGCGAAATTCGCGCAGATGATGCTCGATCGCGGCCGGGCAAACGGCATCCGACTCTTCAGCCCGCTGACGGTCGAAAAATTCACATCGCCGGAATCCCCCGCCGATCAGCCCATTCTGCGCGGGCTGGGCTGGGACATCGACTCGCCTTATTCCAGCAATCGCGGCGAATTGTTTCCGATCGGCTCTTATGGCCACACCGGATTCACCGGCACTTCGATGTGGATGGATCCCGTCAGCCGCACCTACGTCATTCTGCTGACCAACGTCGTGCATCCGCATCGCGGCAAGTCGCTCAGTTCGTTGCGCAGCCGCGTCGCGACCATCGCCGCGGCTTCGTTCGGAATTGCCTCTCCCGGCGTCGCGCTCACCGGCTATAACGAGACCATCGTCGGGCCGGGCTGCACCGCGAAGTCGAACCGAGGGCGCCGTGCTTACCGGCTTGGACGTTCTGGCGGAAGAGAATTTCGCGCCCCTGCGAGGGAAACGGATCGGGCTGATCACCAACCAGACCGGCCTTAGCCGCGATGGAAAGCGCAATGTCGATTTGATGCTGGCCGCCGGCGTGAAAGTCGTTGCTCTTTTCTCGCCCGAACACGGTTTGCCGGGCGTCGAGGATCAGCAGAATGTTTCGGACACCAAAGACCTGGCCACCGGCCTGCCGATCTTCAGCCTGTATCAGGGGTCCCGGCGTCGCATTACGCCCGAAATGCTGAACGGCATCGATGCGCTGGTCTTCGATATTCAGGACGTCGGCGCGCGATTCTACACCTATTCCTGCACCCTGCTCTACAGCATGGAAGAGGCCGCGAAAAAGCACCTGCCATTTTTCGTTCTGGACCGGCCGAATCCCATCACCGGCGTGCACGTCGAGGGGCCGATGCTGGACCCGAATCTCGAATCATTTGTCGGATGCCTTGAAATTCCGGTGCGCCACGGCATGACGTTTGGCGAACTGGCGAAGATGGCCAACGGCGAGCGAAATCTGGGCCTGGATCTGCACGTGATCCCGATGCGAGGGCTGGAATCGAGGCGACTGGTTCGACTCCACCGGCCTCGCTTGGGTGGATCCTTCGCCCAACATGCGAAGCCTGAACGCTGCGACCCTTTATCCAGGCATCGCCATGCTGGAAGCTCTCAGAATTATTCGGTCGGGCGGGGCACCGATGCCCCCTTCGAGCAGATCGGCGCGGATTGGATCCGCGGCCGGGAATTGGCTTCGTTTTTGAATGGCCGATATATTCCCGGCGTTCGCGTCTATCCGACGCGCTTTCGCCCGGCTTCGTCCAATTTCGCCGGGAAGACGATCGAGGGCGTCCGGTTCGTTATCACCGACCGGGATTCATTCGACAGCACGCGATTCGGTTTGGAAGTGGGTTATGCGCTTGAGAAGCTGTACCCGGGTAAGATCGCTTGGGAGATCAACCGCTTCTTGATTGGAAATCATGAGGTAATCGAGGCAGGGAAAGCAGCTCGGACCCTCGAACGACGGTCCAGGGAATGGAAGATTCTCTCGCCTCTTTTCTCAGCAGGCGAGAGAAGTTCCTGATTTATAAATAAAACGGTTCTTCGCGGAGGCCACTGGCGCTAGTTAAGCAGCGGCAGCCTTGTTCGTTCTTGGGCCGATTCTTGCTGCCCGGAGGACGTCCGCGCCGCTTGATTGCGACATCCAGGCTGGTGGACGTCCACGCCGGCGCCCCCGACCCCGGGCCAGCCGCTCCAAAGTCATGATTGCTTCTTCGATCTGCTCGCGCTCCGATCTTAGTTCCGCCAGCATTTTATTGATGTCCATCTGTGTTCATCCCCTAGAAATTTTGTTATGTTAAAACCGCCTTCCGTTCGGAAAAGCGAACAAGACAGTCGTAAGAAATTGTCTTGTAATAAAGTTTGTACCCCATTTCGCATTACTTTTCAAGCTTTTTGTTCGGAAACCAGAACAAAATGGTTTGTGGTACTGACCATGCAGCCGGTTTGGAATAGCTCAAAAGGGCTATTCAAACACGCTTCTTCCAGTAGAAATAGAAGGGCAGACCCAGCGAAATCAAACCAGCCCATGAGCGATCCCGGGGAGACTTCCACAGCGTCGAAATCACCAGGCACGATTCCCAGCACAAAAACTACCGGAACTACTGGGTAGCCCAACGTCCGTAGGGACGTGGCATATCCGGGCGCTTAAACGCAGCACGATCACGGCGGCGGTGGCCATCCCATAAAGGATGACGCTGGCAAAGATGACATAGGTGTAGAGCTGGTCGTACCGCCCGCTCAGCACCAGCAAGGCGGCCCAGGCGCTTAACGCCAGAATGGAAACGCTGGGCGTGCGGTGCTCGGGATGGACATAGCCGACCCGGCGAAAAAACAACCCGTCGCGCGCCATGGCAAAGGGAACGCGCGAGCCGGACAGGATCGAGCCGTTCAGCGCCGCGAAAATGGAGATCATGGCGGCAAAACTGACCGCGTCCGCGCCCGGCGCTCCCAGTATCTCGGCGCATCATCTCCCCCGCCACACGATCCGTGGATGCCACCGACGCTGGCGGGAAGTACGTAGAAATAGGCCAGATTGGTGAGCAGATAGATAGCGATCACCGCCAGCGTGCCGACAATCAGCGCCAGCGGAAGATTGCGCTGCGGCTTTCGGACCTCAGAGGCCACCATGCTGACGTTATTCCAGCCGTCGTAGGCCCATAGCGCCGCCACCAGCGCCGCAAAAAAGCCCGCAATTCCGCCCGCCGCCGGGATGGAAGTGCTGATAATTCGCGGTGTTCCCGTGTCCCGATCCCAGACCGATGACGATAATCGCCAGCAATAAGCCCCACTTTCAGGAGGGTGGCGGCGACCTGAACATTTCCGCCGACCTTGACGCCGAAGTAATTGATCAGTGCCAGCAGCGCGATCACAGCCATCGCCAGCAATTGCCCGTAGCGGATCGGTAGCGGGGATCCGCCTTCGCCGAGCGGCAGTGGCACTACCATCCAAACCTGTTCCAGCTCCGGGCGAAAATTGGCCAGATAAATGAAAAAACCGGTGGCCAGCGTGGCGATGGATCCGCTCTTTGCCACCCACATTTGCGTCCAGCCATAGAGAAATCCCCACAGCGGCCCGTAGGCTTCGCGCAGATAGACATATTCGCCGCCGGCTTCGGGAATCGCGGCGGCCAGTTCGGCGTAGCTCAAAGCGCCAAACAGCGACAGCATCCCGCCGAAGATCCAGACGGCGAAGACCATGAGCGGCGAGCCGACGTTGTTGACCATGTCGCTGGGCACCAGAAAGATCGCCGCTGCCGATCACGGTGCCCGACCACGATGGCGGCGGCGCTCCAGACGCCCAGATCGCGTTTGAGACTCGAATTGGTCCGCGCCTTCAGGCGATTTTTCGGTCATCTGAGGATTCCTTCAAGAATAGCGACGCACGTAGCCGGTGAAAAATGTCGCGGCGGTTCCGATGAGGACGTACCAGGTGAAGGCGATGTGCGTCCAGTGTTTGACATAGATCATGACCAGCCAGCCCGGCGATCATGGCGATCATGGCGGAGTTTTCCTGGACGCGGTGGGTGAGCAGGCCGAGCAGAAACACGCCCAGCAGCGAGCCATACAAAATGGAGGCGATGGTCAGGCCCGCTTCGAGCACCGATCCCCAATTGCGCGCCACCAATCCGACCAGGAAACAGGATCGCGCCCCAGAGCCACCGTCGCCCAGCGAGCGATTCCCAGGAAATAGGATTCCGGGCGCTCCGGATTCGTGGCAGCCATGCAAAGGCTTGTAAAAATCCATGACCGTGGTGGAGGCCAGAGCGTTCAAGGCGGCGCTCAGGTTGGACATGCCGGCGGCCAGAATCGCCGCGATCACCAGGCCGGCGACGCCGGCCGGCAGGTTATTCCAGACGAACTGGGATAAATGGACTCGGCCGGTTTGGGCGCGGGCAAACGCGCATCGGAATAGTGGACGAAGAGCAGGAGCGCCGATGAACAGGAACAGGGTGAACTGAAAGAAGATCACGACCCAACTGGAAAACAGCGCCGCGCGGCTTTGCTGCTCGGTCTTGGCGGCGAGCAGCCGCTGCACCAGCAATTGTTCGGTTCCATGGCTGGCGGTGGTGAGGAAGCAGCCGCCGATCAGGCCCGCCCAGAAGCTGTAGCTGCGCGAGAAGAATTCGGCCGTCCAGGCGAACCGGAAATCGAACATCTGGAATTTATGCGCCGCGCCGGCCACTGCGCCACGTGCGGCCAGCCGCCGGGAATCTGATGCAGGATGACGAAGAAGCTCAGAATGGCGCCGCCGACATACAAGGAACATCTGCACGACATCGGTCCAGATCACCGCCGTCATTCCGCCCTCGAAAGTGTAGAACAGCGTCAGGCAAACGATCACCAGGATGGAGACGACTTCGCCGGTTCCCAGGACGATCGAGATGACGATGGAGATGGCGAACACGCGCACGCCTTCGGCCAGAGCGCGCAGCACCAGAAATGTTCCGGCCGTAAGCCTGCGGATGCGTTCGCCGAATCGGCGGCGCATCAACTCGTAGGCGGTGAACATTTCGCCGCGGAAATATTGCGGCAGGAACAGCGCGGAGATGACGATGCGCGCCAGCAGGTATCCCAGCACCAGTTGCAGAAACTCGAAATTGCCGCCGAAAACGAGAGCGCCGGCGTGCCGATGACGGTGAGCGTGCTGGTTTCGGCTGAAACGATGGAAAGCGCGATGGCCCACCAGGGAGCGTTGTGGCCGCCCAGGAAATAATCCTTGAGGCTGCGCTGGCTCTTGCGAAAATGCGCTCCGAACCAGGTGATCGCGATCAGGTAAACCGCGATGGTGGCCAGGTCGAGAAAACGCATGGGAAAGCGGATGATAGCACGGGCGACGCTGGGATCGGTATCCAAGATTGCGTTCAGTAGTAGCAAGGGAGGGGACAACAATGCGAAAATCAATGGAACTTGTCTTGTTTGACTGCTGTGGCCGATGGCGGCGCTGGCACTAGCCGGCGATATTCCGGCGGGGACTCCGTCAGCGTGCGGCTGGGACAGACAATTTCATCGGAGAAAGCCCGTCCGGCGACACCTGGGCGGGAACGCTCAGCCACGATGTCGTGGTGGATGGACGCATGCTGGCACGGCGCGGCGATCCCGTGAAAGGTAGAGTAGTCGACGCCAAGGCCTCTGGCCGGTTGTCTGGGACGGCGCTGCTGGCCCTTCAAGTGACAGCCGTGAATGGAGTCCCCGTGACTACCAGCACAGTAAGCCGGAAAGGCGCCTCGCATGCCGGGCGCAATGCAAAAGCGATCGGCGGCACGGCCGCGGCGGGCGCAATCATCGGCGCGTTGGCGGGCGGCGGCAAAGGCGCGGCAATCGGCGCGGGCGCGGGCGCGGGAGCAGGAACGGCGGGTGCGGCGGCCACCGGCAAGAAGGACATCCGCATTCCGGTGGAGACGATCCTGACTTTTCGGGTGCGCTAGACCCAAGCGCTCACGTCGCGTGTAAGCGGCTAACCTGGCTGTTGCATCGTCATGCAATGCAGCGTTCCCAGGCCGAGCACCAGATCGCCGCAATAGATGCCGATCACTTCGCGATCCGGAAACAGCTTCGCCAGCGTGTTGAGCGCGACGCGGTCGTTCGGATCGTTGAAGGTCGGGACCAGCACCAGGCCGTTCGCGATATAGAAATTCGCGTAGCTGGCCGGCAGCCGTTGGCCATCGAAATAGACCGGCGCGGGCATGGGCAGCGTCACCACGCGAAGTCCGGTGCGCTCGCAGCAGCTGCAGATTTTCGCGCAGCGGTTCGTAGTTGGCTTCGGCGGGATCGTCTTCGACTGCGGTCACTACCGTCTTCTCATCCACAAAGCGCGCGAGATCGTCGATGTGGCCGTGCGTGTCGTCGCCCGCGATTCCCTGCTTCAGCCAGATGGTCTGGCGAATCCCAAGATAGTCGGCGAAGTATCGCTCCAGGTCCGCGCGGCCGAGTCCCGGATTCCGCACCTGCACGGATTCGCTGAGCAGGCACTCTTCGGTGGTGAGCAGCAGACCCGCGCCGTTGACATCGATGCTGCCGCCTTCGAGCACGATGCCCGGCTCGAACTCCGCGCAGCTTGCAGACGCTTCGCGACACGCGCCGGGATGCGGTTGTCGTCGCGCCAATTGTCGTATTTGGCCCAGCCGTTGAAGAGCCAGTTGGTGATGGCGACTTCGCCTGCGTCGATTGCGAACGAAGATCGGGCAATAGTCGCGCGTCCAGCTTCGATTGGTGGGCCAGCGGAAGAACTCGACGGCGCTCATGTCGACCGCGCATTTCGCGAGAACGCGCCGGACGCTTTTTTCCAGTGCGGCATCCTCCACCAGAATGCGGACCTTTTCGACGCGCGCCAGCCGCCGCACGATATCGCCGTAGACCCAAGGAATCGGCGCGAATTTGCCGGGCCAATCGGAACGCTCGTGCGGCCAGGCCAGCCAGGTGGCTTCGTGCGGCTCCCATTCGGCCGGCATGCGGAATCCGAGTATCAGCGTCATCGGCCACTTCAGTCCAGCCAGCGCTTCAGAATGGGCGCGTAGGCGTCGATGCGGCGGTCGCGCAGGAAGGGCCAGTTGCGGCGCACTTCTTCCATGCGGTGCGGATCGCATTCCACCACCAGAATCTCTTCGTTCGACGTAGGACGCTTCGGCGATCACCTGCCCGAAGGGATCGGCGACGAAGGAAGAGCCCCAGAATTCCAGGCCCATGATCGGGCGGGCCTTCAAAGCCGACGCGATTCACGGCCGCGACATAAATGCCGTTGGCGATGGCGTGCGCGCGCTGGATGGTCCGCCAGGCATCCAGTTGCGCTGCGCCGTATTGCGCTTTTTCGGATGGATGCCAGCCGATGGCGGTGGGATAGAAGAGGATGTTCGCGCCCGCCGATGCTGGAAAGGCGCGCGGCTTCCGGATACCACTGATCCCAGCAGACCAGCACGCCCAGGCGTCCGAAGCGCGTGTCGAAATTCACGAAGCCCAGATCGCCGGGCGTGAAATAGAATTTTTCGAAGTACAGCGGATCGTCGGGGATGTGCATCTTGCGATAGATGCCTTCGATCTCGCCATCGGCGCCGATCACCGCCGCTGTGTTGTGATACAGGCCCGCGCTGCGGCGCTCGAAAAGCGACGCGATGATGACGATGCCGAGCTCGCGCGCCAGGCGTCCCAGCGTCTCCGTGGTGGGTCCGGGAATCGACTCGGCCAGGGCAAACAGCTCGGCATTTTCTTCGCGGCAAAAATACTGCGAGCGGAACAGTTCCTGCAGGCAGACGATTTGCGCGCCGCGCGCGGCCGCCTCGCGCGTCCGCCAGATGGCTTTCTCCAGATTCTCGTTCGGGTCGAGCGCGCAGCTCATCTGCACCAAGCCCACACGAAACTTTTCCGCTCATTGATTCCATATCATGGGATTCCATCTCGATTGTGGCCGTTCACATATACAGCCCGCCGTTCACGTTCAGCACGTGTCCGGTGATGTAGCGCGCCTCTTCACTCGCCAGGAATCGCACCGCCGCGGCCACATCTTCCGGCTGTCCGATGCGTTTCAACGCGATGTTGACCCACCATGTTGTCCTTCAATTCCTGCGGAAAGTTTCTGGGTCATGTCGGTCTCGATAAAACCCGGCGCAACGGCGTTGACGGTGATATTGCGGCTGCCCATCTCCTGCGCGAGCGACTTTGGTCAGTCCGATCAGCCCGGCCTTCGACGCCACGTAGTTGGCTTGGCCGGGATTGCCCATCTCTCCGACCACCGAAGAGATATTGATGATCGCGGCCCCAGCGCTCCTGCATCATGTGCTGGCAGCACTTGCTGAGTGGCGAGAAACGCGCCGGTCAGATTGGTGGCCAGCACGCTGTCCCAATCCGTCTTCTTCATCCGCAGCGCCAAGCCCGTCTTTGGTGATGCCGGCGTTGTTCACCAGAATCGCAATCGGCCCGAACTCTTTGGCGGTTTTGGCGAAGGCTTCCTTGAATGGACTCGGCGCTGGCCATGTCGATGGTCACGGCGAACGCCTCGCGCCCCTGCGAGCGGATCTCCCCGGCCAGTTCTTCCAACTGCGTCGATGTTGCGCGCCGCGAGCGCCACCCGCGCGCCCGCTTCCGACAGCGCCAGCGCGCACGCACGTCCAATGCCCCGGCTGGCGCCGGTGATGAAAGCGGTTCGATTTGTCATGAGACCCGAATTTCCATCATAGTAAAACCTGAGCTCCCCTTCCCTTATGGCATATAGCGATCTGCGCGACTTCATCGACGCGCTCGAAAAGAAGAAAGAACTGAAGCGCATCCCGTTGGAAGTGGATCCGTATTCTCGAGATCACCGAATTCGCCGACCGCTCCGTCAAGAACGGCGGTCCCGCGCTGCTGTTTGAAAAGCCCAAGGGCAGCCGCGTTCCGGTGCTCATCAACAGCTTTGCCAGCATGCGGCGGATGGAGATCGCGCTGGAAGTGGACTCGGTGGAAGCGGTGGCGCGGACGCATCTCCGAGTTTCTCGAAATGCGAATGCCCGAAGGGCTGATCGGCAAGTTGAAGATGCTGCCGAAGCTGGCCGAAATGGGCGCGTTCTTTCCGAAGATGGTTTCGAGCGGCCCGTGCAAGGACGTGATCCGCCGCGATAATTTTTCGCTGGACGAGTTTCCGATCCTGCATTGCTGGCCGCAGGATGGCGGCCGCTTCATCACGCTCCCGATGGTGTTCTCGAAGAATCCGGACACCGGCAAGCGCAACTGCGGCTGCTACCGGATGCAGGTTTACGACGAGCGCACTACCGGCATGCATTGGCAGACGCACAAGCAGGGCGCGGAGCATTATCGGCGGCTGGTGAAGGAAGGCAAGACAGCGCGCATGGACGTCGCGGTGGCGATTGGTTCCGATCCGGCCACCATGTATTCGGCGATTCTGCCGCTTCCGCCCGATCTGGATGAAATGATGATCGCGGGATTTCTGCGCGGCAAGCCGGTGGAAATGGTGAAGTGCGAGACGTCGGATCTGGAGGTGCCCGCCAACTCCGAAATCGTGCTGGAAGGCTATGTCGAGATCTGGCGAGCATGCGCACGCGAAGGCCCGTTCGGCGATCACACCGGCTTCTATTCGCTCGAAGACGAATATCCGGTGTTCCACATCACCTGCATCACGCAGCGCAAGCATCCCATCTACGCGACCACCATCGTCGGGCCGCCGCCCATGGAAGACTTCTACATGGGCAAGGCGATCGAGCGGATTTTTCTGCCGCTGATGCGCCTGCAACTGCCGGAGATCCGCGACATCTCGATGCCGGCCGAAGGCATTTTCCACAACCTGATCCTGGTGTCGATCCGCAAATCGTATCCGCTGCACGCGCGCAAAGTGATGCACGCCATCTGGGGCCTGGGGCAGGCCATGTTCAGCAAGTGCATCGTGGTGGTGGATGAGGACGTGGATGTGCAGAACGTCGAGCGAGGTGGCGTGGAAGGCGCTGAACAACATCGATCCGGAGCGCGATATCCAGTTCGTGCTGGGCCCGGTGGATTCGCTCGATCATTCCAGCCGCCTGCCGAACTATGGCTCGAAGATGGGCATCGACGCCACGCGCAAGTGGAAAGAGGAAGGTTTCGCGCGGCCGTGGCCGGACGTGATCCGCATGTCCCGGAGGTGAAGCAGCGCGTGAACCAGCTCTGGAAGAAGGCCGGGCTGGGCTGAAACACTCTGGGTTGAACCTCGGTGATTGAAAGTCGAATGCTAAACTGGATTTGACACGGCGGCATTAGCTCAGTTTGGTAGAGCGCCGGATTGTGGTTCCGGATGTCGAGGGTTCGAATCCCTCATGCCGCCCCAGAAGTCAATTGTCCGCCCAGTCGAATATAAGTAATCTTTCTTAGCGGTCCGCGTCTCCTACACGGATGCTTCGGCTATGTACTGCGATCTGCTTTCTCGCTTTAGGGCCGCTAGCTTCCGGACAAACCACCCTTTTCCCGGCGTCTTCTTCCAGTAGCGATCAACCCATTACAGCCCAACAGCGAGCAGATTGGTTCGCAATCAGCACCTTCGGCCCGGCGAGCCTTGCGGGCGGCGTGATCAGCGCCGGATTGGGAACGCTGTTCAACAAACCGGCCGCGTACGGCACGCACTGGGACGGGTTCGGCAAGCGCTATGGGATGCGGCTTTCGGGTGTCTCGGTCAGCAATGCGATGGAGGCAAGCATCGGGGCGATTTGGGGCGAGGATCCGCGCTACGTTCGCTCTCAATCGGACTCGTTTGGCAGCCGGGTCGGCCATGTCGTGAAAATGACATTCGTGGCGCAGGATCGCCACGGCAGGTTGATGCCCGCCTATGCTCGCTATATCGCGATCTCAGGCAATAACTTTCTCTCGAATGCCTGGCGCGCCGACAGCGAGGCCACGGTTGGCAATGCCTCGTTACGAACTATGCTGGGCTTTCTGGGGCGAATGAGCGGCAATGCCTACCAGGAGTTCTGGCCCGACGTTCGTCATAGCCTCTCTCGTCAGCAGCAATAAAGTACGAAAGTATTGCCAACCACGTAAAAACCTGCCGACCTCAAGCTTGCCGGAGCGCGGCATTAAAATCGGAAGCAGGCGGGTTAACTCTCGGCGACTCATTCGGTTCCACGGAAGTGCGCAAGCCATGCCGGCATGGAACTAAAACTGCGTTAGAGAACATAGGTCGGGATCCAAACGATAGGTATAACGTCTTCAAAAAGGAGCGAAAGACATGAAATATGGTGCAAGTCTGATGTTGATTTTATCGACGGCCACGTGGTGTGGCGCCGCGGACAATAGTCCCGAAAAGCACATTCGCGAATCGGCTGCCGTTCTGAACGAAATTATGGGCGCAAAGGACCGGGGCATTCCAGAGGATCTGCTCGAAAAGTCGCAATGCGTGGGTATCATTCCCAACCTGAAGCGGGCGGGCTTCATTGTCGGCGCTAAATACGGCAAGGGTATCGTTACGTGTCGAACCGCTGGCGGATGGAGCGCGCCGGAAATGGTGCGGATTGAAGGCGGGAGCATCGGCTTTCAGATCGGCGCCGGTGAGACGGACGTTGTGTTCTTGGTTATGAACGAGCGCGGAATGAACCGGCTTATGGAGGATAAGTTCACCGTGGGCGGCGATGCCAGCGTGATGGCCGGCCCGGTAGGACGTTCCGCCCAGGCGCAAACCGATGCCATGATGCATGCCGAGATTTTGGCTTGGTCGCGCGCCCGGGGAGTATTCGCCGGTATCGCCCTGGATGGCGCCACTATGCGGCCGGATAAGGACGATAATCGAGCACTCTACGGCCGCGAGGTAACGCCCCAGGAAATCCTGCATGGTCGCGTGACGGCGCCGGCGGGTGCGGATCAATTGTTTGCTGAGCTCAACCACTATCCCTCGAAGAGCTCGCGGTAAATAGTTGTCACCGCTACAAATCGAAACAGGCTGCTAGGGCAAACGGTCTAACTCTCGGGGCTGAACCACACGGTAAGGCCCCTCATAGAAAGGGAGTCATAACATGAAGAAAGACCCAGTTTGCGGTATGCAAGTCGACGAGAAGAAAGCAATGGCGACCAGCATGCATAACGGGGAGCGCTATGCCTTCTGCAGCCAGGACTGCAAAACGAAGTTCGATCAGAATCCGGATCGGTACAGTCAGTCCAAGCAGTCACATCAACAGCAGCCACAGATGAAATAGGAAAGTTACAGGGCGGCTCTCGCGGGCAGGATCGCCGCGGGAGCCGCCATTTTATTGGTCCGGCCTCTTATACCAGCTCCCGAATTTTGTCTTCTAAAATTCCTGCCATTATTTTCCTGCGATCAGGAGTCCCCTTGGCCAGCGACTCGGCAAAATGAGCCGCTTGGCGGGCAGTAACTCTGGGCGGCATTGGCGGCTCGTTAGCATCTACCACCGCTTCGATCACCGCCGGGCCGTCGCTCCGCAAAGCCTCATCCAGAATATCGCCGCACTCCGCCGCTTCGTGTATGGTGTAGCCCTTCGCGCCGCAGGCTCGTGCAAAGGCCGCGAAGTCAATGGGCGTCAGGTCGCAGCCAAATTCGGGATTGCCCAGGAACACCATTTGTTCCCATTTAATCTGCCCCAGCGAATTGTTTTTCATGATGACCACTTTGATCGGCAGCTTATACCGGACCGCCGTCACGAAGTCGCCCATCAGCATGGTGAACCCGCCATCACCCACAAACGCCACGCACAGCCGGTTAGGATAGGCGATCTGCGCGGCAATGGTGTAGGGCAAGCCGCACCCCATGGTTGCCAGATTCCCTGATACGGTATGCATCTGGCCACGCTTGGCGGGAATGTGACGAGCCCACCAGGTTGCAATGGTTCCGCTATCGCAGTTGACGATGGCGTTGGTCGGAAGGCGTTTGCCTAACTCGGCAGCCACCACTTGCGGCTTCATCGGACTGGTGCGCGCGGTAGCCTGCTTCTCCATCAGCTTTCTCCAATCCTTCATGCCGGATTGAGCCTGCGAAAGAAAATTCTGTTTGCCCTTCATTTTCAGAAACGGTAACAAGGCCTGGAGCGACCGCCGGCAGTCCCCCACCAACCCGACTTCAATTGGATATCGAAGCCCTACTCGCGCCGGATCCAACTCAATCTGCACGCCCCTCGCCTGGCCGGGCTTCGGCAGGAACTCGATGTAAGGAAAAGAGCTGCCTGCAATCAGAATGGTGTCGCAATCTTCCATCGCTTCTTGTGAGGGCAAAGTGCCCAACAGGCCGATCGATCCTGTGGTGTAGGGGCTGTCATCGGGCACGGCCGCCTTGCCAAGCAGCGCCTTCACGATGGGCGCGGCGAGTCTTTCGGCCGTCTGCTCCAGTTCGTCGGTGGCGCGTAAAGCTCCACGGCCCGCCAGTATGACGGTGCGTTTGCCGGAGTTCAAGATCTCCGCCGCGCGGCGAAGATCATCCTCGCAGGGCAGCCGCGCACTATCGGCTTGAGCGTTGGAAGCATGGTTGAGAACATTGCGCTCGCTGCGGCCGTTCCCTTTTGGTTTTACTTCCAGTTCCTGGAAATCCACGGGAATGCAAAGGTGCGATACGCCGCGATAGGCGAGCGCGGTGCGGCAAGCCAGCTCCGCAATATTCTCCATATGCTGCGGTCCCATGCAGCGCGCGTTATAAACGCATACATCCATGAAGAGCTTGTCCAATTCCACGTCCTGCTGGCTGCGCGTGTCCGAAAGATCGTGGAACTGCATTCCCGTGATGGCCAGCACCGGCTGCCCGTCCAGCTTCGCATCGTACAGGCCATTCAGCAAATGGATGCCACCCGGACCGGAGGTGGCTAGACAACAGCCTAAACGGCCCGTGTGCTTGGCGTAACCGCAGGCCATAAAGGCGGCCGACTCTTCGTGCCGCACTTGGACGAACCTCACCTTGTCCTGCTGCTTTCGCAGAGCTTCCATGATGCCGTTGATGCCGTCCCCCGGGAGGCCGAACACCACTTCGACGCCCCATGCATGAATGGTCTCAATGAGCACATCGGAAGCGGTTCTGGTCATAACGACTAGACTTGGCAGGGCGGCAGAAGTTTCAGCCCGAGTCCGATCAATCAGTCCACTCAATTGCGTCCAACCAATCGTAATGGCCCAACCAGCGATCAGTGCGGCCGAATTCATACCTGGCCAGCCCACGCTGCGCGCTGGTAGGCGAACAGCCGGGCATGAAGAGGACCAGCAGGGACATCCCTTCGTCGGACCCGCCGGCAAGCTACTGAACAGAGCGTTGGAGGATGCCGGCATTGACCGGGCGCAGGCCTACGTGACTAACGAGGTGAAGCATTTCAAATTCGAGGAGCGCGGCAAACGGCGCTTGCACAAGAAACCGCGCATGTCGGAGATCAAGGCTTGCAGGCCCTGGCTCGAGGCCGAAATGTCGCTCATTAAGCCGGAGGTGATTGTCTGCCTGGGTGCTATGGCCGCTCAGACGCTCCTGGAGTCAAATTATCGTTTGACGAACGAGCGGGGTAAATTTGTCGAACATCCTCTGGCGCCGCTTGTAACCGCTACAATTCATCCCTCGGCTGTTCTGCGCGCCCCCGACGCTGAACAACGTCACCAGGAGTATCGTAAATTGGTCAACGATTTGAAGAGTGTTAGGAACGTATTGGCCGCAAATAAGTAGAACACCTTTGTTCGGGCTTCGGTCTAACAACGGGGGCTACCGCTCCCAATTTATTCCTCGAACAAGGAGCATCATTTATGAAAATCGAAAGCATGGAAGAGCTTTTTCTGGCAGAGATCGAAGACCTGTATGATTGCGAGAAACGGCTGACGAAAGCGTTGCCGAAGATGGCCAAAGCGTCTACTTCTCCCGAACTGCGGCAGGCATTTGAATCGCACCTCCAGGAAACGCAGGGGCACGTAGAGAGACTAGAAAAAGTCTTCGCGGCAATGGGCAAGCAGCCCAAGGCCGAGACTTGCCAAGCCATCAAAGGCTTGATCGAAGAAGGCGAAGAGATGATTAGCAACACCGATCAGTCTCCGGTGCGCGACGCCGGCATTATAGCCGCCGCCAATCGGGTAGAACACTATGAAATGGCTGGCTACGGTGCGGCCCGGACCTTCGCGCAGACCTTAGGGCTAACCGCGGCCGTTTCGCTGCTGGAGCAGACGCTGGAAGAAGAGAGGATGGCCGATAAGAAGCTTACTCAGTTGGCAGAAACAAAGATAAATAGCGAAGCGCTCCGAAGCGCGCCGGTCCACCACCGATAGAGTGCATGAAGGGCGGCGAGATGATCCCGCCGCCCGTCTCACCCGACTTGGGCTAAGGTTTGCACCCTAGCCTCAGATGGCCCCCTGTTGTCGATATTCAGAATAGGTAATGACACCTACTGACTCGAACAATCTGGCCAATGAACAAGGGGAGCAGCAATCGGCGCTAACCTGCTATCAAAGCGCAATCTTAGCGATCGCGAAATGCATGGCTGAGGTTTGCCCCCGGGTTGGCTTGGTCTATAATCACCGCCTGATGCGCTTGCCTCGCCGTCTAGGTTTCGATGCCACTCCAGAGGCTCTTGCCGCCAGCCGCGAAGCCGTAGAGGCCGACCTTGCAGAATACGGTCAGGCAGCCAGCGCTTGGATTAATGCCGGAGTTGAACTCGCGGAAGAGATCCTGGCCGCCTCCGGCAAAGCTACCGACAGCGATGGCCACACCGATGAATTGCACGCGGTCATGATGGAAGATTTGGCCGAGCAGATGGAGATCTCGGCTGAGGTGGACGATGCGACGCAGGTGCGTATTGCGCTCAGGCGATACGCCAGCGGTCTAAGGTCCTATGTCCACCGTAGAAAGAAAGAACAGCCGCCGGCGTTGACAGAGTTGCAGCTCCGGGCCGAAGCACTCGCGGAATGGCTCGGAAGCGCCAGTCCAACCAATATCATCGACCCGCTTACCGGGCTCCTTAACCGCGCGGAGGCGGAGCGGCAATTGTTGGCTTACCTGAAACGCGACAAGCCTTTCTGTGTCCTCTTGTTTGAGTGGAACGAGGCGCACAGCGTTCCGCCCCAGTTCGGCCGCTCAGGCGCCGATCAGATTCTCAAAGCACTGGGAGACCGTCTTATTACGCTGGTCCGGCCGCGCGATGTGGTTTACCGCTGGAGCCAGGACCAACTGGCGGTCATTTTTGAATGCGGCGGTGAGGAGGCCATGGCGCGGTCCGTCAAGATCGCCGACTGGCTTTCCAGCAAATACTCAGCAGTCGTGGATGGAATTGTTTGGAAAGTGGAAGCGCAGGCAGCCGTGGCCGTCGTCGAGCGTCATTCGGGCGAAGCGCTGCCGGACTTCATACAGCGGATCGAGGCGGCCATGAAGCCGGAAGTCGCGCAGCCCGTAGCTTAACGTACAGGAGAGCGTTCCCGACTGGATCGTGGCACACCAATGTGCGCCACGGCTTTTCTTACTTCGCCGGATGGAAATAGCCGCGCGCCAGGTCGGGCTTCGATTCCAAGGCCTTTGTCCAGAAGGTGCGTGCCTCTTCCTTCTGTCCCAACGCTTCGAAAGCGTGACCTAGATTCAGCATCGCTTCCGGGAATTGCGGCTGCATCTCAATTGCTGCGCGGTAGAACCGCACTGAGTCTTCCAGCTTGGTGAGCTGCTGCGCCAGAAGCCCGCAGTTGTAAAGAATTTCAGGAGTCGATTGGCCGGCTTCGATCAAACGCTGGTGATAGACCAAGGCTTTGGTATGGTCTTCCCGCTTAAGCGCTGTCGCGGCCAGGCCTTTCAGCGCTTCTATTGATTCCGGATGACGCGAGAGCAGCTTCTCTAAAGTCACTTCAGCGCGGTCATATTGGCCGGCTTTGGAGTAGCAAATACTCAGATTTACCTCGGCTTCCGGCCAATCCGGCTGTTTGGCAAGGCAAGCTTCGAAAGCTGCAACGCTCCCGGCTGCATCGTCGCGCCGAAGGCGCAGATAGCCCAGTCGGAACCAGGCGTTTTCCAGGCTTGGATTCTTTTCCACCAGCTTGGCGTACAAGGCTTCGGCCTCGCTGGCAGCGTCTTGACGCTCCGCAATCCAGGCCACCTGGAATTTCAAGTCGTCCCTGTCGGGCGCAAGCTGGGCGGCTCGCTCGAAAGCGCCGCGAGCCAGCTTCAGTTCAGTGAGTTCCTGGTAAACGACGCCCAGGTTAATGTGCGCGTAGATGGCGTCATCTCGGATCTCCCTCGCCCGCTGATAAGCCTGGATGGCGTCCTGCAGCCGGCCCAATTTTTGATAAGCGACGCCCAGATTGAACCAGTTGTCGTATATCGCGGGCGCCAACTCGGTAAGACGAAGAGTATGCTTGGCAGCTTCATCGAAATCGTCGCTCGCGAAGGCCGACGACGACAGACCTTCCAATGCGGCCGCGGCATCCGGCCGAAGCGACAGCAGCCGGACCGCATAGCTTCGGACCATCTTATAGTCCTTGCGCTGCATGGAAAGGCTGATCATATTCACCAGCGAGTCTTCGGCCTTTGGATTGATCTGCAGGATTCGCTCGTAGAGCAGGGCGGCTTCGTCAAATTCCCAGCCCATCTGCAGCGCCACCGCCTTACCGAACAGCGCCGCCTCTGATTCGGGAGCCTGCGCGAGAGCGGCTTCAAAAGCCTCGCGCGCTTCTTGTTGCTTGTTGAGATGCAGCAGGCACGCGCCAATGGCGAGTTGCGTCTCGAGCTGCTTTCCACCCAGTGGCAGGGCCGCTCGGAAGCTATCAACCGCCTCCGCGTAACGTCCCAAATTCTGTAAACAGAGGCCCAGGTTGAAGCGAATTTCCCCGCTGTCCGGCCGGATCTTTATCAGCCGCGCATAACTGGCCGCTGCGTCTTCGTGACGGTTGAGTTCCAGCTGGATATGTCCGCGAGCCGCGGTAATTTCGGCCAGATCGTTGGCGTCGGCATCGGCTTCAGCGCCCTCGAGCGCTTTGAGAGCCTCTTCCCGTTCGCCCTTCATATGCAAGGAAACAGCTCTAGCCAGACGACGCAATGAAGTGCCGGCTTCCGTGGAGACTACTGCTTCAGCTTTGATATCGACCTCGGCCACAGCGCCTTCTCCGGTCTTGGTTTTCTTGAACATGGATGCACCTCTAAATTCTCAAGTCAAGCGAATTTCGCTCTCGATGAGGTACTAAGTCAATTAATCGGCCCCCTAAGGCAATCTCTTCATAGTGGGGCCCATCCTTTTTCCAATGCCTCAGCGACTGGCGACAATCAAGACACTCAGATCACCAATGGCCGAATTGATCCCCGGTAGCTTCGGTCCTCTTCGCCGGGGTAAGGCATTCGCCAGGGGGATTCGGGGAGGCGAGGTCTGGGCGTCTAGATCCGAGCCGATAGCTGGCGGCGTTGGATTTACCCGCATAGTCGCGGACTCGCGGACCGCTCCTGAATCAATCCGGAGCGCATCTTGTAAAGAACGCAGCGATGAAACGCTGGTCTCCCGCCCCGAAGGAGTCATCTGGACAATGCCCGGATCCGGCAGGCTCGGAGAGGCGACGGTAGCCCATACCCTGCTTGCTCGCCATCGGATACCACCAGCGGCAACCCGGGAACCCGGCCGCACCAGCATGGAGGCAGCCTGAACCCGGAGGGGCGACGGCTGGGGCCGCGATCCCGCTCCTGTGTTCTTCTGGTCGACAGGCGCCATGGATGGCGACTTCAAAGCAACTTGGGGCGACAGGCGGAGCGTTGAGAAGAGCTCTGAGGTAACCTCTGGAAGCGCAAATTGAGGCTGATGTTCGTCGGCCGAAGCCGATACCGTAGCGCCCCAGGCGTCGCCTCTTCGGGCGTTCACATTTACGATGGCGGTGTATCGATTCAGGCCGGGAATACTGCGAGGCGCGAGTCGCGTCACGGGCGGCCGTGGCTTGGAAACCAGCGACAAGGGGCTGGTCCGCGAAGGCTGCGAGCTCGCCAATTTCTGAGATTTCCACTCACTTCCTACGAAGCTCCAGTCGTGGACTTCCAGCGCCAGCCGCCGGACGGCCTGGTCGACCCTCAGCGTGGGTACATCATTCATGGATAACTCGGGTTCGAATCGGACAGAAAACAGACGTGGAGTGGGCTTGCTTGACGGGAAAGCCTGCACCGAACTGTCGCTCTCATGGAACCAGTCCGCTGAAGCGATCGCCGATCCGAGCCTGCTTTCAGTGGAACAAAGAACTGCCGGCCACTCGGGTTCGAATCGGATAGAAAACAGACGCGGGATGGGTGCACCAGCCGCTAAAGCCCGCACCAAGCTGTCGCTCTCATGGAACCAGTCCGCTGAAGCGATGGCCGATCCGAGCCTGGTTTCAGTGGACCGCAGAATTGCCGGCATCAGACAGTCTCGCAAGGCTTGCCGCGGGGAAGAAATCACGCTGCGCGGCGGGACGTCTGAAGCTTGGGCTCGAGACAGAATTTTTCGTGCCGTACGGTTGATGCCGATGGTGAGCAGGCGCCGATAAATGGCTGCACCGGGAACAAATAGAGGGCTTGAAATGTTATCCGGCTTCTTAGCCTCGGTAATTCCGACAGCCAGGGCCGTATCAGTCTCGCGAACGGCCAGATTCCGGGGAACCGTCACCGATCTTAAGCCAGAACCGAGCCCTGCCACGGTCGATTGCACCCGCGGCACGATGCAACCCTCTTGAACAACAATGGCTGGAGACGACGCGCAATCCAGTGAGCCTGACATATTTTGGACAGCCGCGGGTACTCGATTCGGAATGTCGATTGAGCCGAGCGTGTTGACTAAGTGCGCGCTCTGCGTCGAAGGTTGACGAACCGCCCTGGCTATGCCGGCCCGCGTCATTGCCCCCTGCATGCCCATCGCAGTGGCTCTGTCGCATTGGTCTACTCGCACTGCTTGAAAGGCTGGCTGCCTCAATCCGGTGACCGCCGGCTGAGCCGGGGACCAGTGCATGGCCGGCGCCCGAGAATTCTCTTGCTCCAGCCGTGCAGCACGTACAGTATGCTGGCCGGGACTCAGCGTCTGTCCGACGTTCGCCCGAATTGTTCGCGGTGCCGCACTCAAACCCAATCCCACGAGCAACTGCGGAGCGCGCGTAGGGGGCGCCGACACATTATTTCCAACGCCAGTCCGATTCACGGCTCCGCTCATGCTTACGCTGGCTTCGCCGCTGGTCTTCGCCTGTGACAGAGCCTTGGAGTCAACAGCAGGCAGCGCGGCCGGCCGGGACAAGGCCGGTGCACCGGATCTCGCGGGCAGCCACCCGGTGCTCTCGCTGGCGGCGGGGATCTCCCGTTGAAGCGGGTTCAGCCGGGCCAATTTCGCAAAGCCTCGGGTGTCGAACACGGCCTGAATGGAGGGCTGCAGAGCAGAACCATCGCTTACGAACAAAAAGGTGTGCCCTTTGGGCTCGATCGGTTGATGGTCCGGGGAAGGCAAAGCGAGGGCGCTACTACGGGCACGAACCGAACCCACGCTATGCACTTGGATAGATGCAGCAACTGCATCGAGTACCGAAACCAGAGGATCCGTCCAGGTGGCCAGTGGCGGCGGCTCTCCATCGGCTAGCTTCTGAAGATCCGTGGCCGCGATCGCGAATTGGAAGGCTGGTAGCGCAGGCGGGTCCGGTGTAAAACTCCCTTCTATAATTTCAAAATTGGCGGGCGCCTCCGCCGAAGTGTCGAGCACGGGATTGATCGGCTGAAACAGGAACCCTGCCATCGGCCCGTCAACCGCCGCTTCCGGCGGCTTTTCAACCTTGGCTGCGATCGTCTCCGGAACTGGGGCGATTGGCGCGGAGGGCTTCGCTGCTGGACTATCAGTCTTCGAAAAGGGCGAGACTGGGGGAACGGTTTTCGCCGTACGGGATTTCGAATCCTTTTCTACAAACTGAAGCAGGCGTTCGAAACCCTTATTCGCTTCCGCCTCTTCGTAGAGCTTGTGGTGCTCTTGAGAACAGAAGGACGAGCCGGATAGCGACTTGAAGAGGTTCAACCGTTGATTACAGTAGCGACATCGCATAGAGAATCCTGACTGCCCACTTATCTCTACGGCTGTGCGAACCTTCTACCCCAGATGGGAGATGACCTATTTTTGGTAAGTCAAATCGCTCACCTGTAGGCAGATCTCAGGTGGATCACCTAGCCTCCCAGGTAGGTGTGTGGGATAGAATCGTCCTTGCCTCAACGTCCTGATCTGATTCGTGCCGTTGGTCTGTTCAGTCTCACTGCCATCGCTGTGAATGGCATGGTCGGTTCGGGAATCTACGTGTTACCCGCCCAGGTGGCGAAATTTCTTGGCCCGGCGGGTCTGGCCGCTTATATGCTTGCGGCGGTTGCGATCTGCTTGATTGTGCTGTGCTTCGCCGAGGTGGCTACGCTGTTCGATCGCTCCGGCGGTCCTTATCTGTACGCGCGGGCGGCATTTGGCGACCTGGTGGGATTTGAGATCGGATGGATGCTCCTGCTGGCCAGGCTGACTTCCATGGCGGCGATCAGCAACGCCTTCGCCGCCTACCTCGGATTCTTCTGGCCCGAGGCCGCAGCCGGCGCTGGACGCGTGATCGTAATCACGGCCTCGCTCGGTCTATTGGCGTTCGTGAATTTCCGCGGTGTAAAGCACGGCACCTGGATGAACAATCTGTTAACGGTATCGAAGCTCGCGCCCTTGTTCATTTTCGTGGTCGCCGGAGTTTTCCTGCTAGATCCAAACCGGCCGCTGGCCTGGTCAGTGCCACAGCCGTCAGCGCTGCAACAAGCCAGCCTGTTGTTGATCTTTGCCTTCGGTGGGTTTGAGTTCGCCGTGGTTCCTGGGGAAGAGATTCAGCAGCCCAAAAGAAATCTTCCGATTGCTCTGCTGTCCGCGATCGGCGTGGTCGCTGTGCTGTACGTGCTAATCCAGTTCGTAGCGCAGGGCACTTTACCCGATCTGGCGACGTCGGCTACACCACTGGCCTCGGCCAGCCGGCGCTTTCTCGGTCCCCTGGGTGGCGTATTGCTGACCGTTGGCGCGATATTGTCCACCACCGGCACGAACAGCGCCCTGATGCTGGTCACGCCGCGCATCCTCTTTGCAATGGCGGAAGGTGGCCAATTGCCGCAGATCTTTGCCGGCGTGCATCCGCGCTTCCGCACGCCCTATATTTCCATCGTGGCCGCGGCTGTGCTGGGCTGGGCCAGCGCGATGTACAGCGGATTCGCCGCGCTGGCGGCCATCAGCGCAATCGCACGGCTCCTGTATTACATCGCCACCTGTGTTGCGCTGCTGGTGCTGCGCCGCAAGATGCCGGAGGCGGTACGCGGCTTTCGCGTCCCGGGCGGCGCAATCATCCCCCTGGCTGCAGTGGCGCTTTCGATCTGGCTGCTTATGGGCAGCACCAAAGCGCAGATTTCGATCAGCGCTGCAACACTGCTGGCCGGCGCAATTGTGTACTGGGGTTATCAGCGGAGTGTAGCATCCAGTCAACGCCGCGCAACTCGCGACGCCAAGACTTTGGCTGGGTAACCTGGCTGTCTAATTCTTACAAGTCTCGCCGGTTGCGTCCCACTTGGTCACGGTGATCGGGATGCCCTCCATGCAGGCCGTCACGCCCCGAAAGTCTGTGCCTTCGATATTGATCACCGTGCCCACCTCCGGCCGGGGATTAGCAAAAATGTTGTAGGTAGTCGACCCGTCCAGAGTTTTCAACAGCAGACAGCCGCCTTCCACACCCTGACGCACGCAGCCTGTCGCTCTGACCTCGCGGATCTCCCTTTTCTTGTCCTGCTTTTTATCCTGAGCCGGCAAGATCGAGACCAGCGTGGCCAGGATCAAGATGTTTCGCTTCATGCTCACTCTCTCCAAGCGATAAGCTTAGCTCATGTGGGCGCGAATCGCTCTCCTCTGCGGCATTACATTACGCGTGGCACCGGGGGCGGCGGGACCGCTCGTTGATTACGTTACCTATCTGGGCGGCTCTTACGCTGAGACCGTAGCTGGGATTGCGGTAGATTCAACCGGCGCCGCCTACGTAGCCGGCACCACATCATCACCGGACTTCCCGCTCACCTCCACCAGCCTCGGCATTCCAACGACGAACAGCAACTGCGCCTTTGTTACTAAATTTAATTCGTCCGGCACCGCAATTGCATTCTCCGTTTGTCTGGCATCTTCGCGGGCCACCGCCTTCGCACTCGACGCAAAGGGCAATATGTATCTGGCTCTCGAGAAGTCTGCTAGTCCGTTTTTCGTTTCCTTTGCAGTAGTGAAGCTCGACCCCTCCGCCCAAAACATTCTTTACACCACAACCATTGGCGGGCCGGCTGAATCCATGGCGGTGGACGCGGCTGGCGCCATCTACATCGCGGGCGCTACCGGCCCCGGTCTTCCCACAACTTCTGGAGCGTATCAAGGCCAGTACGCCGGAGGAACATGCCCGGGCGGGAATCCGACTGAAAGCGGGTCTTGTAGCAATGCTTTCATCACTAAGCTGACGCCTTCCGGAAGCATCGCCTGGACCACTTACCTGGGCGGCTCGGGCCCCGACGATGCCCATGCTATTGCTGTCGACGGTACGGGCAATGTCTGGGTGGCCGGCGAAACGGTTTCGCCGAATTTCCCGACCACCGCAAACGCAATCTCCCGAACCTTCCACGGCGAGATCGATTTGGGACCACTGCGCTTTGGCGATGCTTTCGTCGCCAAGTTCGATCCTAGCGGCAGCCACCTGCTTTATTCCACATACTTGGGCGGCAGTGCACCCGACGCCGCGTTTGGTCTGGCGGTGGATGCATCTGGCGCAGCATACATTGCCGGCGGCACGCAATCGAGCGACTTTCCGACTACACCCGGGGCGCTAGCGACCGCCTACAGCGCCGCCAATCGCAGCCTGCCAGGCCTAGGGGGCAGCGGGTTTGTTACGAAACTCAACGCGTCAGGGCAACTTGTCTACTCGACTTTCACGGGGGTCCCGAATGGCATTCCAACTCCCATCGCGGTCGACGCCTCCGGCCAGGCTTACGTCAGCGCAGTCTCCCAGGCAGCACCGCCTGCGACCCAGTCCACTTGCGCGGCGCCGCCGCAGCCTGCCGTTATCGTGATCAACCCAGCCGGTTCCGCGCTTGCGGCCACGTCGCCTCTTCCGGGTGCCTATCTGGCTCTGGACGGCAAGGGTGGGCTCTATTCCACGGGCACCACTTATACCCTGGTATTCTTCTCGACGCCGCATGCTTTTCAAACGGAATACGGCGGAGGCGGTTCCGACGCGTTTGCGGCGAAAGTCGACTTTTCCCAGCCCGCTGGGCCTGCCTTGGTTTCGATCGTGAACGCGGCCAGTCTGGCTCCTGGCTATGCCTCTGCATTTGCAAACGGCAGAGGCGCCATAGCGCCTGGCGAGATCGTGACGCTTTTCGGCCACGGGTTTGGATCATCGAGACCTGTGGTCAATTTCGGCCTATTTTCTGGACCAGTGCTCTATTCCTCCGACTGCCAGATCAATGCGGTGGTTCCATTCGAGGCGAATCCCGGCGATGCGATCCCTGTTACGGTCCAGGCCGGTACGCAGACACTTGGGCCGGTCAAGCTTCCTGTCGTTATAGCGGCGCCCGGAATCTTCACCACCACTCAAACCGGCAATGGCCAGGCAGCAATTTTGAACCAGGACTCCACGGTGAACTCGGCCTCCAATCCGGCGGCGCGAGGCTCCGTCGTGTCGGTTTACATGACGGGTACGGGCGCGCTGAATCCACGCATCCCGGATGGCTCAATCGGACCGCTGAATCCTCCGTTTCCCGCTCCCGTGGCGGCCATTGGCGTGACGATCGGCTCGATTGATGCATTGGTAACGTTCGCCGGCCAAGCTCCGGAGCTGATTGCCGGAGCCACTCAGGTTAATGTGCAGGTACCGACGAATGCGCCAGTCGGCCCCGCAGTCCCCATTACAGTTTATGTGGGCGGCTACGCCACGTTAGGCCAGATTACAATGGCCGTGCAGTAGGAGGAGGGCCCGAAGCCAAATTACAAAACGAACCCGAGAATATCTTAAAATATCAATGTATTCATCTACTTCCGGGCAAACTAGAACCCAGGCAGCGCGAGCACAGCGCCTTCTAAGTTCCCGTAGCCTGGTAGATGGCCAACAGTGGTGACGTAAATGGTGCCCGCGTCAGGCGAGATGGCTATGCCGTTGAGGCGGGCATTGCCGAGCGACCTTCCATCCGCCAGCCGCACGCGCCGTACCGCGACCACGGTTCCATCTTGCCGCATCCGGACAATGCTGTTGTCACCGCGATTCGCGACAAAGAAATCCGCTCCTTGATCGAGGGTGGTGTTGCTCGCCCAGTTCGGATTATTGGTTTCGTTTGAAACCGGCGTCAGGTCCACGGGCTGGTTTAGAGCATCGGAGTGGATACGATTCACGCCGGCTATGTGGAATACAACGCCATCGTCAGTGAGATTGAGCACAGCGATGGAGTTTTCGAACGGCTCGGTGACATAGAGGATCCGGGTGGGCGAGTAATTGATGAGCACACCGAGACGCGGTGTGACTCGTGTGTCGTTGCCCTTGTCATCCCACTGGCGACCGAGCAGCGGGCTGATCGTTCCAATGGGCGCCAGCCCGTCGACCGCTTTGAGGGTATGCTCCTGCACCATGCTTCCATCCGCTAGAACGACGCTAAAGACCGCCTTGGTCGACCCGTCCGGAGAGCGTCCGAGAAGCGCAGTGCCGACTGCTCCGGTACTGAGTCCGCCGGGCACTACTTGTGAAGGCAGACGTGGAGTCAGGTTGCCGGCGAACACGCCGCCCGTCTGCGGATTCGGCGCTGCCGCGAGCGGCTCTCCCGGCGGATCCAAAATTGTGGATGTACCGATGCCTTCCAGGCCGAACGGCGCATTTGCGGGCCATAATCGGCCGAATGCGTTGTTGATGGAAAGCCCAAGAGGGTTCGTAACTCCGGTGAAGCCGGCTGTCACGGCCACTGGGTTTTTGATCGAGTTTAGAAATGCCGGACTCTGAGCGCTGTACATTTGCACGCTGCCGCCTAACGCTGACGCTTGGCCGCCGGCAGAGGCAAAATCCGGGGGAATTATCAGCGGAGTAGTGCCACCGGGATCAATAGAAAGAAGAGATCCCGGCAGCTGGTCAGCATTCGCTAAGGGCGCCCCAAAATTCGACGTGCTGCCAACCAGAATTCGGGTCGGGTCAAGCACTTTTCCTGGCTGCGTAAATGCGGCGAGAGCGGGATTGTCATGAATCGGGCCGCCCGGGAGAAAGGTCCCCACCGCGCTAATGGCCGATACTCCTGGGATCCCGATGGCCACGATCCTGCCGCCGATGGACGATGGTTCGTCTGCTCTGCCGATACTGAAACCGGTGCTTACGGCCAGAGCAATTGTTAATACATTGACTCGACGGATCTGGTTCACGTTGTCCTCCTCAGCGACCGCCACGCGCACGGCAACTGGTCGCTTAACCGAACTAATGTATCACCAGTTGTGCGGGGATGGAAGCCATAGTTCGGCCGGTCCAAGGCGCGAATGAGGTAAAAAATTCATGTAACTTGCGCCACAATCATAGCCTGGAAACATTTCCAGTCCTTAAGAAACCTTCACATACATTCGTGGCATCTCCCTTGCACTCATTTCCACCTATATGCGCTTGAGTTTGCGCCTTATTGTCTCGCTGGTGCTGGCGGTCACCATTGTTTCGGTGGCGTTTGCCTTGTATCAGGTGGAGGCAGATAACCGGTCGCGAAAAAACGAACTAGAGCGACGCGCCCAACTCCTGGCTGAAAGCCTCCAGGAGACGGTCGAGCCCTTGCTGGCTAAGGGTGCGCAAGAGAGCCTGCAAAGGATCGTCGAACGCTTCGGCAACCGGGAACGATTGGATGGGATCGCCATCTACGACAAGCAGGCTCACCCGGTGGTAATGACTCCGAACCTGGCGGCGCGGCTGGGGCCGGAACTGCCGGCTGTCGCCAAGACCTTGATGGAAGGCCACAACTCCAGCCTCTTTTTCCAAGCCGGGAAGGTTCCGATCCACGTTTATGCGGTTCCGGTGCACCACGACGACCAGCTTTGGGCTCTAGCAGTGTTTCACGACGCCTCCGACATTCATGCCCAGGATATGGCCATCTGGCGCAGCACCTTCAAACATGTCCTGGTGCAGATGCTGCTGATCTCGGCGATAACATTGCTGATTGTTCGCTGGAGCATGGAGCGGCCGATTGCCCGAATGGCGCAATGGCTAAAGGACCTACGCTCGGGCGAAGCAATGACCGAATCCGGACCTTCCGGTGGAGGACGTGCTTCAGCCCATAAAACGAGAAGTGACCAACTTGGCCACCAGCCTGCGAATCGCGCGAGCCTCGGCCGAAGAAGAGGCCCGGTTGCGGGAAGCCGCCGATTCGCTTTGGACCGCCGAGCGGCTACGCGTTTTTCAGCAAGCTACGCTTGAAGACAGCCGCCTCTTTGTGATCTCCAACCGGGAGCCCTACGAGCACGTGTACCGCAATGGGGCGATGGAGGTGAGAGTGCCCGCTAGCGGCCTGGTGACCGCGATGGAGCCGATACTTCGCGCTTGCGCCGGCACCTGGATCGCGCAGGGCGCCGGGGACGCGGATCATGAAACTGTGGATGCCAACGATCGGTTGCGCGTACCGCCCGATGAGCCCCAATACATGCTGCGGCGGGTATGGCTTACCCGGGAAGAAGAAGAAAGATACTACTATGGCTTCGCCAATGAGGGTCTGTGGCCGCTCTGCCATATCGCCCATACACGCCCGATCTTCCGCGCCGAGGATTGGGAAGCGTATAAGGAAGTGAACGAGAAGTTCGCGGTCGCGGTACTGGAGGAGATGGCCGGCGCGGAAAATCCGATCGTACTGGTGCAGGATTATCATTTCGCATTGCTGCCGCGCTTGATCAAGGAAAAGCGGCCCGACGCGCGAGTGGCTATTTTCTGGCACATCCCCTGGCCCAACCCGGAGTCGTTCAGCATATGCCCGTGGCAACATGAATTGCTGGAAGGGCTTCTGGGCGCCGATCTCATCGGTTTCCATATCCAATCGCACTGCAACAACTTTCTCGAGACAATAGACCGCACGCTGGAATCGCGCATCGAGTGGGAACGCTTCGCTGTGAATAAGGGCGGGCACTTCACGCTGGTGCGTCCCTTTCCGATCAGCGTGGACTTCAAAGAGACGCGGGCAAACGAACACAAAGCGATCCGGGTGGAGCGGGACGCTCTGCTCAAACAGCTCGGCGTGGAGACCGACTATCTGGGCATCGGCGTGGATCGGCTGGATTACACCAAGGGAATTCCGGAGCGGTTCCGCGGCATTGAACGGTTTCTGGAAAAGTATGCCTCCTACAACGGGCGCTTTACATTTGTGCAAATCGGAGCGCCCAGCCGGACGCATATCGACCGCTATCAGGACCTCAACGTTGAAGTGGAGCGCGAAGCCGAACGCATTAACCGTCGATTCCAAAACAAACACTGGAAGCCGATCGTCTTTCTGAAGAGACATCATAACCATGCCGAGATCGAACCCTACTATCGCTTGTCGGAACTCTGCCTGGTGACGTCCCTGCACGACGGCATGAACCTGGTGGCCAAGGAATACGTGGCCGCCCGCGACGACGATGGCGGCTCCTTGATTCTGAGCTGCTTCACCGGAGCAAGCCGCGAACTTCTAGATGCCCTCATTGTGAACCCATACGACACCGAGGAACTGGCGGACGCGATTCACAAGGCCGTTACCATGGATCCTCGCGAGAGGCGGGAGCGCATGCGCAGGATGAGACGGATCGTAAAGCAGCACAACATTTATCGCTGGGCGGCCAACCTGATCGCCGCGGTGTCGGAGATCCGCGTCGAGTTACCGGAAGGAGCTAAGAGCCAGCCAGCTTAAGAGATGACGCAACCATTATTTGACCATCTGCCTAAGATTGCCTCGTCCATTCGCAATGCCTCGCATGTTTTCCTGTCGCTGGATTTCGACGGTACCCTGGCGCCCATCAATCTGGATCCTGGAGCGGCTAGTATGCCAGCGGCGAGCCGCAGAGCGTTGCGGGTACTGGAAGCGGGCGAGCGATCCTCAGTAGCGATCATCAGCGGGCGCGCGCTGCCCGACCTTAGAGAGCGCGTCCGGATGGAAGAAATTGTCTATGCCGGCAATCATGGCCTCGAAATCACCGGCCCAGGGATGCATTTCATCGAGCCCAACGCTGCGCGGAGAGTCGAAGCTCTGGAAGAACTGACGCGGCATTTGCAGGTGCGTTTGCGCCACATTCCCGGAGTAGAGGTGGAAAGCAAAGTACTGACGGCGAGCATTCATTTCCGGAGAGCATCCGAGAGCAGTTTGGAGGAAGTACACCGAACCGTGCTGGACGCGCTGGCTCCGATCGTCAGTCTTTTCCAGGTCACCCAAGGGCTCCAGGTGTTCGAAATCCGTCCGCGGGTGAACTGGCACAAGGGGCACGCGGTTCGCTGGATTCGGGAGGCGTTGGGAAGGCGCGACGCCCTGGTTTTGTATCTGGGCGACGACTTAACCGATGAAGACGCCTTTCGGGATTTGCCGGACGGTATAACGATCAGCGTTGGCCGAACTACGGGTACCTGCGCGCAGTATTGCATCGAGCTGCAAAAGTCCGTGCAGGATTTCCTGGGATGGATGGCCGAATTGCTAGGAAAACCCGTAACGGCAGCCCACCACCTTGCCTGAGCTGTAGTTTACGATCCTATCAGCCGAAAAGAGAAGTGATGTACCGGATTCTGCCACTTGTCCTAATGCTGGCCGGCGGGGTGGCCGCCGCGGAGCATGAGCGAGTGGTAGAAAGCATCTTGCCGTCACTCGATTACGGACCTATGTGCTGGTCGGGCCTGGAGATCCAAAATCTCGGCGACCGTGAAGTGACCGTGGAACTCCAGCCGCACAGGGCCAGTGGAGGATTAGTTGCATTGGTGGGCCAGGCACAATCGCTGGTGCGCGTAAAGGCCGGCGAGCATACCAACTTCCGGCTTGAAATCCAAGAGGAGAGCGGCAGTGCGTGGGTGAAGATTCGCGAACGAATTCCCTCGGCACAGCTATCGCCGGTGATCGCTATATCAGGCCGGGCGGAATGCGCGGAAGACAATCAATTGCGCAGCACGCCGCGCGAAGTCGCATATCCCACTCGCAATCCCTGGTTCACGGGAGATATAGAGGAGATGCACGGCAACCTGATCTCGCTGGTAAACACTTCGGAACTGGCGGCCCAGGCCTCGCTGTGCTATTCGGCTGGAAATCTTTATTCCCTTCCGAATGGATCACGCCCGAAGACCGAGCTTACTCTGATTTGTTCAGCCAGCTTCGATGTTCAGATTCCGCCCTTCGCCTCACGCCAGTTTCCGGTAGAGCATGAGGGCAACTCGCATTTCTCGATGAAGACGCAGGGCCAAGCCATTGTGCTGCAGATGCTGCGGCCGTTGGCGACCGGCGTAAAGATCTATTCCGTGGATTCCACTATCAAATTCGGCGCTGAAGCCGGCTCGGAGAAATAACCTCGCAATCCCAGCTGTGCCAGACTGTTCGAATAGAGATGAATGGCCTAGATAGTCAAGCGGTATGGGACGCGCTCGACTCATTTCGGATCGAGCTTCCATCGTGGGGCTTCGCCAATACTGGAACACGCTTCGGTAAGTTTCTGCAACCGGCCGCCGCCACGAGCATCGAGGAAAAGCTCAGCGACGCGGGCGAGGTTCAGCGCTGGACGGGCGCGTGCCCGACGGTTGCGCTGCATGTGTTGTGGGATTTTCCGAACGGACTCGACAGCGTCGGCCAGGTCAGAGCCTGGGCGGAGAAGTATGCGGTGCGGCCGGGCTCGATCAACCCCAATGTTTTTCAAGATCAGATATACAAACACGGCTCGCTAGGAAATCCAGATCCGGAAATCCGGCAGGCGGCGCTCGGCCACATTGTGGAGAGCGTCGAGATTGCGAAGAGCCTCGCCAGCCGGGACATCTCGCTGTGGTTCGCCGACGGCTCCAATTATCCAGGCACGGCCCACATCCGCCAGCGCCGGGCTTGGTTTGAGGACGGTTTGCGGCAGGTGCACGCGAAACTCGGCGCGAATCAGCGCATGCTGGTTGAGTATAAGCCGTTCGAGCCTGCGTTTTATCACACCGATATCGCGGACTGGGGGATGGCGCTGCTGTTGGCGAAGGCCAGCGGCCCACAGGCGAAAGTGCTGGTGGACACGGGCCATCATTATTCATTCGCAGAACATCGAGCAGATTGTGGCGTGGCTGCTGGCCGATGATATGCTGGGCGGTTTTCACTTCAACGACCGCCGCTACGCCGACGATGACCTGACGTTAGGATCGATCGATCCATACCAGGTTTTCCGGATCTTTCACGAGATCGCAATGTACGAATGGGAAACAGGCAAGCTCGCCGACGTGGCTTACATGATCGATCAGAGTCACAACTTGAAGGGCAAGATTGAGGCCATGATCCAGACTGTTACGACGGCCCAGGAACTGCACGCCAAAGCCGCGCTGGTGGATCACGAGAAGCTGGCGCGTATCCAGAGAAGCAGCGCATTAGTGGACTCGGAGAACTGCTTGAAAGATGCCTTCTCGACCGATGTCCGGCCGGCCATACGGGAGTGGCGCCGATCTCATGGTTTAGCGGAAAACCCGCTCACAGCGTTTCGAGCCAGCGGCTATCTGGAACGAATCACGGCCGAACGTGCTGAAAAAAACCGGGCGACCGCGTCGAGTTACGCGTAATATCTAGGGCTGCAATCCCGGCGCCACATACGCGTAGAAAAGTACGATGAGGCCGGTGGTACAGGCCAGCAGCACACTGTGCTTCAGGGTGAAGCGAAATAGCTTGGATTCATCTTCGTGCACCATGCCGGTAGCGGCAGCTCCGACGGCAATGTTGGAGAGACTGATCATCTTGCCCATCACGCCGCCGGCCGAGTTCGAAGAAGCCATCAGGACCGGATTGAGTCCCAGCTTCGACGCAGTCACCACCTGTAGATTGCCGAACAGGGCATTCGCGGAAGTATCGGAGCCGGTGAGGAACACGCCCAACCAGCCCAGAATCGCGCTGAAGAAGGGGAACGATTTTCCGGTGGCGGCAAACGCCAGTCCGAGAGTTGCCGTTGCCCCGCAATAGTTCATCAAGTAGGCCAGCGCCAGAACCGCTGCCATGGTCACCAAGGCGAGTGAAAGCTGGCGCAACGTGACCATGAAAATTTTCCAAAACTGGCGAAGTGAAACCCGCAGCACCAAGGCCGACACGAATGAAGCGAGCATACAGGACGTGCCGGACGCAGAAAGCCAATTAAAGTTGAAGATCGCCGGATACGGCGATACCGTGGGCGTCACTGGAGGCATGCGCGCGATTTGGTTATGCAATCCGGCCCACTGTAGCGGGATCGATACGGAATTGAGCGGTCCCAGCATGGGCTTCCAGCCCCACAGTAGAACAAAGGCCACCAGGATCAGATAGGGGCTCCATGCTAGAAAAACCTGCCCAGCTGGAAGGCGCTCGCCTGTATCGACCACCGACGCTGTTGCCCAAGCGCTGTCCAGATCATGCGATCTGCTTAGGCTTCCAGACCAGGAATAGAACCACCAGCGCGATGATTGCACTAATTGAGGCGATGAGATCGGTGAGCTGTGGTCCGACAAAGTTGGACACCAGAAACTGCATGCCGGCGAATGAGACCCCGCAAACAATGACCGCAGGCAGAATACCGCGGAGGGCGGTCCATCCGCCCATGACCAGCATGATATAGGCGGGCATAAAGAGCGACATGGGCGCGCAAATGCGGCCCACTCCGGCACTGAGCCGGTCCAATGGCAAGCCGGTGACCCCAGCCAACGTCACGATGGGGATCGCGATGGAGCCGAATGCTACCGGCGCGGTGTCCGCGAGCAAACAAATCGCGGCTGCATAAAACGGGGAGAAGCCGAGGCCGGTCAGCATCGCGCTGGCAACGGCCACGGGTGTACCGAATCCCGCCGCGCCTTCCATGAAGGCGCCGAACGCGAATCCGATGAGCAGCGCCTGCAGGCGTCGATCACCGGTCAGGGTTCTGAGCGACAGTTTGATGGTCTCGAATTTTCCCGTTTCCACCGTCAGCCGGTACAAGAATACGCCCCAGATCACGATCCAGCCGATGGGGAATAATCCGTATAAGCCGCCGTAGGTAACCGCCCCAAGCATGCTTCCGACGGGCATTCCATAAAGGAACAAGGCCATTACCATGGTGGCTCCCAGTCCGGAGAGTCCAGCCACCCAGGAAGGCTTGCGCCGCACCCCCAAAAGGTATAACAAAACAAAAATCGGGAAAGCCGCGACGAGTGCCGAGAGCCCCAGGCTTCCTTGGAGAGGTGCGTAGTTTTGTTGCCACATGGTCTAGGCAGGTATAGCAGACGCACGTACCAGGATTCAAGTAGGCTCGTTTTCAGCTGTGTGGCCGATCTTATAAAAAATTTGATTCAAGCGATGCTTATTCTTTAATATCTGGGACTCTGCATTGTGGTGTATACTAGCCGCAAGTTACTTGGTCTGTAACATTGCGTGCAGGTTGGGGCGGTCCGGGGCTAAGGGTCCCCTTCGAATCGAAAAAGGCTATGAGGTTACAAATGAGAAAAGCTCTATCCACATCCAAAATTATGGCGACGGTGCTGTTTCTGCTGGGCGCCGGCTGGCTCTCGGGCTCTCCTGTGGGAAGCGTTCAGGGGTCAGTGAAAGATGCTTCCGGAGCACTTGTGCCCGGCGTCAAAATCACGCTTATCAACACGTCGACCAACGCGAAACAGGAGACGAACACCAATGCGAATGGTGAGTTTCAGTTTCCAAATCTGGCGCCCAGCACCTATTCGCTGGTCGCCGAGGCGCAGGGTTTCAAGAAGATCACGAGTTCGTCGGTCCTGGTGCAGGTGGATCAGATCACGCACCTGGAATTGACGCTGGAGGTGGGCAGCCTGGCCGAATCGGTGCAGGTGGAAGCGGTGGCGCCGCTGCTGGAGAACGACAAGAGCACGCTCAGCAGCGTGGTGGACAGCCGCGAACATCGCGGCATGCCGTTGAACGGCCGGCAGGCGCTGGATCTGGCGCTGATCACGCCGGGCGTGGTGCCCACCGCCGGCGGCACGCAGGTGCTGAGTTTCAACGTGGCGGGCGCGCGCTCGCAATCGAACATTTATCTGTGGGACGGCGTCAGCAACATGGATACGCAGGTCAACGGAAACCTGAATAATTTCCGGATTGCGACGCGGTGCAGGAATTCTCGGTGCAGACCAGCGTGTCCACCGCTGAATTCGGACGCGGCACCGGCGGCCAGGTCAGCATGGTCACCAAGAGCGGCACCAACAGCTATCACGGGTCGCTGTTCGAGTATCTGCGCAAATTCAGACTTGGACGCCACCGATTTCTTCATCAACAAAGCGAAGGGCACCAAGACCCCGCTGCACCGCAATCAGTTCGGCGGCACGTTCGGCGGACCCATCAAGCACAACAAGACGTTTTTCTTCGCATCCTACGAAGAATTCCGCCAGGTGGCGCCGACCGTCGAGTCTGACGCGCGTGCCTACCGCCGCGGAGCGCGCGCAGGTGACGGATCCGATTTCAAGAGCGCTGCTGCAGTTCTGGCCCAGTCCGAATACGATGTCGGGGCCAACAACTTCATCGCCAACGTGGGCTCGACCACATTCGACTATACGGGCCTGATCAAGATCGATCACGACTTCAGCGATAACGACCACCTGACCGGCCGCTTCGCCGACTATCAGGGCGCCACGTTCACGCCCGGGGCGCTTCCGACCGAAGGCGGCAACGGCAACACGCCGGTGAGCCGCAACGGCGTGCTGACCGAGACCCATACTTTCAGGCCGACGCTGCTGAACGAACTGCGCCTGGGCTACTCGCGGAACCAGACCTTCATCACGGTGCAGGATATCGGCCTGAATGCGGCCAGCTATTTTCCAGGTGAACGGCCAGCCGCTGCCGGGCGTCGTGGATGGCAGCAAGAACATCCAGGATTCCGGACTTGCCGACGGTCAGCATCAGCGGCGGCTACGCGCCCTTGGGCAGCACCACCAATCTGCCGCAGGGCCGCATCACCAACACTGCGAGATTTTCGACAACATGTCGTGGGTCGCGCCTTTCGGAGCCAGCAAGCATTCGTTCCGCTTCGGCTATCACATCCGCCGCGAGCAGGCCCGCCGCTATCTGGACAGCGTCGGAGCGGGGATCGTTCAGCTTCCTGAGCTGGTCGGATTTCGCCGCCGGGCAGGTCAATCAGTCGCAGCTTCAAGACCGGCAGCACACTGGCCTATTGGGATCGCTTCCCGTGGGACTTCTACTTGCAGGATCAGTACAAAGCCAAGGACAACCTGACGATCAACTATGGCATCCGCTACGAATATCCTTCGGCAATTTATCAGACGCGTCAGGATGCGGCGAATTTTATTCCCGGCGTCGGACCGGTGCTGCTGGGCACCAACCAGTTCTTGAGTATCGACCCGACTAAGGTTGGGCCGCTTCGCTGGTCTTGTCGCAGGCGCCCGTCAAACTCGGCAACAGCGGCGTCAACTCCGACAAGAACAACTTCGCGCCGGTAGTCGGAATGGCCTACACGCCGCGTTTCGCGGAGAAGTTGTTCGGCAACGACGACACGGTGATTCGCGCCGGATTCCGCGTCGGCTACGACGATATCTTCAACAACATTCCCGCCAACATGGGACTGAACGCGCCCTACAACCTGGGCACCACCCAGACAGCCGGCGTGACGCAGCCGGGAAAGTTCTCCTGGGCGACCGGTTTCAATCAGAATGTTCCGCTGGTGAAGTTCGATGCCGGTGGCAAGCCGCTCGTCGGCCTGGTCGGCTTCAGCGCCGAGGACCCGAACATCCGCAGCGCTTACCTTTACCAATACAACTTCGGAATCCAGCGCAGGATTGGCAACAACCTTTCGCTGGAAGTGGATTACCAGGGCAGCACCGGCCACAAGCTGGGACTGTTCGTCGACCAGAACCAGCCGCAAGTGATCGTCAACAATCCGGCCGTGCGCGGCAACCAGGCGCCCAACGTGCAGATCTACCCGTATCCGACTTTCGGCGCCATCGGCACCGGCAAGGACATCGGCAATTCGAATTACAACGGCATGGTCGCCACCGCGAAATACCAGTCGCGCCACGGCTACTTCCTGCAGGCTTCCTACACGCTGAGCAAATCGATCGACGACAACTCGGCGTTCTTCGGCTCGACCGGCGAACTGAGCGTGATCGCCGAATGGCAATCACATCAACCTGGATCGCGGTCCGTCCTCGTTCGACACCCGCCAACGTGCGGTGGTGGTTTACAACGTGGATCTGCCGGTCGGGCCCGGGCCACCGGGTACTCGGTTGGAACAACGCTATTCAACCGCGCAGGTGTTCGGCGGCTGGCAGGTTTCCGGCATCACCAGCGCGCAGACCGGGCAGCCGTTCACGGTGTACAACACAGCCGCCGATTTCAGCGGCTTCAACCAGCTTGCCGACCGTCCGGACGTCGTCGGCACGGGACCGCTGACAGCCAGACAACAGCAACCCGGACACCGCGTTCAACACCAGCTACTTTTCGGCGGTCGCCGCCCACCGGCACGGGTCGGCACTTCGGGCCGCAATCAGTACTACGGTCCGGGCCTGGTGAACTACGATTTCACCGCGTTGAAGAGCTTCGCGATATGGGGCGACCGGAGCCGGTTGACTTTCCGGGCGGACTTCTTCAATTTGTTCAACCACACCAACTTCTCCAACCCGGGCCACAGCCAATCGAACACGGCTACCTTTGGCAAGATCACCCAGACGGTGGGCAGCGCGATAGCGACATCGGTCGGAACCACCGCCGGCCCCTTCGGCGGGCCGCGGCAGATCCAACTCGCGCTGCGGCTGCAGTTCTAGCTCTTAATATTCCGGGCCAGGCTTACTTATCTCCAGCTTGGCCCGGCTTCAGATCGGTCATACAGATTCGGTTAAAAGCCGCCGATACTCCGGTGAGGAGCATCGCGCCGAATCTGCCATGACCGGCCCCGAACAAAGGCGTCAACCTCGCCGGACCTCGGATCATGCCATCCGCGTCTCGATACCGCGCGGGTCGTCAACGCGGACAGAAACGGCTCGCATGGTGGATATCTCTGAGGGCGGGCTATGCTTCATCGGCTCCAGCTATCTGGTTCCGGGGACGTCATTGGGGATTGAGTTCGGCGAGTGCCGCATGGTGGCCGAGGTCAGGCACTGCCGGTTGCGGGAATACGGAGCAGTCAACCAGTTCTTTACCGGTGTACAGGTCCAGGAGATTCTGGAAGGCGTGGAAACCTGGCTGGCACTGACATCAGCAGGCTGATCGGAGACGCGCGTTTATCGATCGCGGTTCCAGACCGCCAGAAAGGATTCGGCCGCGAGGGTTTCCTGTTCGTGGGCCTGCTCCCGGCGCCACTCTTCGAACTTTCTGGCTCGCAACTCTTCCAACAGGCGGAAACGTTGCTTGGCGGCGCGATAATTCTTTTTCTGCTCGGCTAGATCCCGCTCGCATTTTGCCACGAGTTTCACGAGGTTGTCCGCCTGCCGTTTGAGACTTAGAGTATGGGCGCTCACCGCCCGCAGATCGGCGCCGCGAAGATCGGGAAGCGTGTCCAGCGATTGATCCAGCTTCGATTTTTCGGTGCTGAGATCAGCCCGCAGGGTCTGCAGCCGTAGCTGCTCGCGGAGCAATTGCTCCAGTTTCGCCTCCTCGGCTGCTAGTTCGAGCGATCGCCAGCGCAGAACTTTTTCGAGCGAGAAATGAAACTGCGTCATGCCGGGATTCCTCGGATGCCGCTATCCAAGGGAGGCCGCCAGCTTTTCCAGCCGCTCCAGTGTTTCCGGAAGTTTGCAGAAGTTATGCGAATCCTGTTTCAGGAAATTCATGATCTCGGGGCGGGATCGGATGGACCCGTCCAGTTTGGGATTGGTGCCGGCTACGTAAGCGCCCAATTGAATCAGGTCGTGCGAATCGTGATACAGCGCCAGCGCCTCGCGCACCTTTTGAATTTGCGAAATCTGGTCGGGGGAAGCGATGCGCGACGTTAGGCGGCTGATGGAGTTGCGAATATCGATGGCCGGATAGTGACCCGCCGCTCCCAGTTCTCGGGACAGGATCAAGTGGCCGTCCAGAATACCGCGCACGGCGTCGCAAATGGGCTCGTTAAAATCGTCGCCTTCCACCAGCACGGTGAAGAATCCGGTGATGGAGCCCTTCTTGAAATGTCCGGACCGTTCGAAGATCTTGGGCAGCAGCGCGAACACGGACGGCGTGTAGCCTTTCTGACTGGGCGGCTCACCGGCTGCGAGGCCGATCTCGCGCTGCGCCATGGCCAAACGCGTCACCGAATCCACCACAAGCAGAACATTCTTGCCTTGATCGCGGAAGTATTCGGCCACCGCCAAGGCTACGAAGCAGGCCCGGATGCGCAGCGGCGCCGGGCGATCAGAAGTCGCCACCACTACCACCGAACGGCTGCGACCTTCGGGGCCAAGCTCATTTTCCAGGAAGGCACGCACTTCACGGTTGCGTTCCCCCACCAGCGCGATCACGCTCACGTCGGCGTCGTTGTGACGGGCCATCGAGCCCAGCAGAGTGCTCTTCCCTACCCCGCTGCCGCCGAAGATTCCGACGCGCTGCCCTTTTCCGCATGGCAGCATTCCATCGATGGCTCGAACCCCGGTAACCAAGGGTTCAAGAATATGCTCGCGGTCCATGGGGCAGGGCGCTTGCGCATATAAAGGATAGGCGGCGCTGGTTTGGATGGGAGGGCCTTCGTCGATGGGACGTCCGAATCCATCTAAAACGCGGCCCAGGAGCGCCGGCCCAACGCGCAGCAGCGCATCTTCTTTGCGAGCGATTACGCGATCGCCCAGCTGCAGACCGTCCATTTCTTCCAAGGGAAGAGACAACACCCGGTCGTTTCGAAATCCGATTACCTGGGAGCGGATGATGCGTCCGGATGAAGTATGAATCTCGCAGAAATCGCCGATCGATACAACCGGCCCGCGGGAGGCGATCAGCAGACCGACCATTTCGGTCACTTCACCGATCCACGGCATTAATTCGATGTCGCCGAGTTGCGCGCTCAGCTGCTGGAAGACTGAACTGGTTGGGGATGCCATGCTATCTCTCCAGCCGGTCAATCAGGCCCCGCTCGATCTCCCGCAGTTGCGTGTCGACGGAGGCGTCCAGAATGCCTTGCGACGTTTCCAGAAACATTTCACCCGGCTTCAGGGTGGGATCGGCCATCAGAACCAGGTTCTTCGGAGACCCGCCTTGTTCCAGCGATTTCCTCAATAGCGATTCCAGACCAGGGTGCACACGCACGCGTTGTATCTCTCGAGATTGGACCTTCAGGAAGGCGGTCTTGACCAGCCCGGTGAGGGCGTCGGGATCGAGTGAGACTTCGCGATGAATCACGCGCGCGGCGATGGAGACAGCCAGACGCACCAGATCGTGTGTGGCTTCTTCGCGAATGACGTCGCGTACGCGGGCCAGTTCGGCCAGATTCCTCGCCAAACCGTCCATGGCCGGACGGACCTGCTCCTCGCTTTCGCGCCGGCCAGCGGCAACACCCGCCGCAAAACCTTCTCGCCGCGCCTGTTCCAGGCCTTGCGTTTCCCGCTCGGCCTCCTTGGGCGCGGACGCCTGGGTGCGTGAATGGCCAGGCCGTTCCACCACACGCCAGAGAGAGGCCGCGACGGAAGGGTTTTCACTGTCGGCCAAAATCTCAGACGACATACTGATCGCCACCGCCGCCCTTTAGGCTGAGAACGCCCTCCGACTCCAGTTGCTGGACTACCGCCAGGATCTGTTGCTGCGCCTGCTCGACGTCGCGGATGCGGACGGGACCAGCCGCCTCCATATCCTCGCGCAACATTTCGGCGCCGCGCTGCGACATGCACTGCAGGAAGTGATTTTTCAACTGATCGCTGGTGCCCTTTAGTGCGATGGTGAGCAGCTTGCGGTCGATCTTCGCCACTACCTCCTTCATGGCCGTGGAGTCAATGAGCAGCAGATCTTCGAATACGAACATGTAGTGGCGGATAGCGTCCACTAGCGCCTGCTGCTCCTGCATGTTGGTCAGGATCTCTTCGCTCACCGCTGCGTCCATGCGGTTCAGGATTTCGGCCACGCTGCGCGGCCCTCCGTGCGGCTCGGTCTTTACCTCTCCAATGGATTTCAATTTTTCGCCGATCACGACCGAGATGCGCGCTACCACATCGTTCGATACGCGGTCGAGCTCCGCGATCCGAACCACGACATCGGACCGCAGCGCTGGCGGCAGACTCGTTATGAGCGCGGCCGCTTGCGCCGCCGAAAGGTGGGAAAGAACCAGAGCGATGGTCTGAGGATGCTCGCCTTCAATGAAACGGCTTAAGAGCGCCGGGTCCGCTTTCTGCAGCGATTCAATATTCTTATTGCCGCGGCCACCGCCCTTGGGCAGACTCTCGGCCAGTCTGCGAGCGCCCTCGGGCCCGAAGGCATTCGCCAGCATGCGCTTGGCATAATCGAAGCCGCCGCGCCCTCCGCTGCCCAAAGCCGATTCGCAGAATTCCTCCAGCACCGATTCGGTCTGGGCCGGTGTTACCTTCTCCAGGCGGGCAATCGCTTTACTGACGGACTTTACTTCTTCCTCGCTCAACTGCTTGAGGATCTCGCCACCCAGCCGCTCGCCCAGCGTGACCAGAAGAATGGCCGCCTTTTGAGAGCCCGAGATTTTCGTTGCATTTTCTCCGCTACCAGTCATAGGTCAGCTTGCTTCCTCTTCGGCCAGCCAGCCTCGCAGGACATTGGCCCATTGTTCCGGATTGTTTCGCCCGTTTTCCTGGAGCTGTGCGAGCAACGCTTCTGTGCGCGACGGCATGAGCGCGGGCACATTCGAAGGCATGGCGCTGGGCCCGGTATTTCCTGACGGGAGAGGAGTGGCGGGCATCGTGACCGCAGGCGGAAGCGCCTCGCCCATGTCAATTTCCACTTTGCGCTTCTTGCTCCGTGTAACGGCGAAGATCACGACGCCGATCATGAGAACTACACCGGCGATTCCGCCGTAAAGCACCGGCTTGTTCTTGAGCAATCCATCCAGCCCGTTAGGCTGCGGGGCTTTCTGGGGCGGCGCGACGCCGGGGGTTAGCGGTTCGGCATTCACGGTCATGTCGAAGGGAAGCGTTTCGACGGTTAATAGATCGCCGCGCTGGGTGTTCAGCCCCACCAGCGTGGCTACTACTGCATGAATGGTTTTCAGCTTGTCGGGCGAAGGCGGCGTGACGACGCGTTTCTGCTGGTTGCCCTGTCCTTGCCACTTCACTTCGTGATCCACCAGCACGGCTATGGATAAACGCTTCAAAGCTCCCTGGGGCAATTTGAGATGCTTCACGGTACGACTGGATTGGTAGGTAATATTCTCGCTTCGCCTCACCGATCCGGTGGTATTTCCACCCGTCCGGGCCGGCGGCGGCTGAGGCAAGTTGGAAGCAGTCCCGGGCTGTCCGGCGGCAATACGAGTGACGCCGCTGGAGTCTTCCGTCTTTTGAGAAGTAACCATGACGGACTTGGTGGGGTCGAAATTCTCCTCACTCTGTTCTCCGCTGGACATGTCGATTTCGGCCGAGACGCCGGTCCGAAACTTATCCGGCCCTAGGAGAGGCTCCAGCGTATTGTTGATCTTCAACATCAGGTCGTGTTCGATGGCCTGCCGGTATTCCAGCCCTGCTTCCGAAATCTGAGCACCTTCCGCCAGACCGTCCCGCCGCGCCCGGTTCAACAGATTGCCCCGCATGTCGACAATGGATATGGCTTCCGGCGTCAGACCTTCTACCGCGCTCGACACCAGGTTGGCGATGGAGGCTACGTTCTGCGACGACAGGCTGGCGCCCGGCCGAAGCCCAACTAATACGCTGGCCTTGGCTGCCTCGCGCGATTCCAGGAAAACTGACTCCTTGGGCAGTGTCACGTGCACGCGCGCCTGCTGCACTTCCGACAGCGCCATAATGGTCCGTTCCAACTCGCCCTCGACGGCCCGGCGATAGTTCACATGCTCGGCGAAGTCGGTCACGCCGAAGTTGGTCTTGTCGAAGATTTCAAATCCGATCCGGCCCTTTTGGGGCAGCCCTAGGCCGGCCATTTCGAGGCGTAGCTCAGGAACACGATCTTCAGGCACCAGCAGCGTTGTACCGTTGTCGGCTATCCGATAGTCGACACCACCTTCTTTCAGTTTTTGAACCATGGCCATCGCATCTTCCGGCGCGAGCGATGTATACAATGGCCGCAAACCGCTTTCCCGCTGCCAGTGCGAGAACCATAGCACGCCTCCCACCACGGCCGCGGCGCAAATCACGATGGCCGTGAGCTGTGGAGCCGTGAGAGACGCGAAAAGTTTTTTCAATTGGTTCATAGGGAGGCGGAATACCGGTCACCATCAGACCTGCATTCGCATAACCTCCTGGTATGCCGACGTGACTTTATTGCGAACCTGCAGGAACAACTCGAATTCCAAGGACGCCCGCTGCGCCGCCAGCGCCACCGAGTGCAGCTCTTCGTTTCCGCCGTTCAGAAAATTCGCCGTGGCCTGCTGCGATTGAGTTTGCGATTGTTCGACGTGGCCGATGATGCCTTCCAGAACGGACTGGAATCCGCCGGCGCCGACACCCGGGGAATTGACGGGCGCCACATCGGGAAGGCTGATAGGCGGAATCGAAGAGATAGGCGGAATCATGTGGATCAGCGGAACAGGTCGATCGACTTCTGGATCATGTCTTTGACCGCCGCTATCGCCGCCACATTCGCTCCATAGCTACGTGAAGCGCCCAGTAAGTCGACCATGTCTTCAGCCGGATTGATCTTGGGAAATGCTACGTAGCCGTCTTTGTCGGCGTCGGGGTGACCGGGCATGTAGCGGCGATCCGGCTCGCCATCGTCCACCACGGTTTCACTCACTCTCACGCCTTCTACATTGCCGTCGAAGGCCGAGTGGAAGGCCGATGAGAAGGATCCAACCGTGGAATCCGACTCGAACACTACGTCCTTTCGGCGATAAGGGCCGCCTTCCGGAGTGCGGGTCGTCTCGGCGTTGGCCAGGTTTTCCACCAGTAGCTCCGTCCGGGTTCTTTGGGCGGCCATTCCGGAGGCACTGACGTCCAGAGAAGAAAACAGGCTCACGAGGTCTTATCCTCCTGGATTGCGCTGCGCACCGTGGACAGTTCGGCGCGCGCCAGATTAGAAGCGACGCTGAAGCGCAAAGCGTTTTCAGCCAGCGCCCTGGCCTCGCGGTCGACGCTTACATTGTTTCCGTCGTTCTTGGTCTGGAGTCCGGCGACTTCCATGATGTTGGGATTCGAATTCGAAACCTGACTGGCCAATTCACTCTGGAAATCGATGTCTTTGGTTTTGTAGCCAGGGGTATCCGCGTTGGCGATGTTGGCGGCAACCAGCTTCTGTCGAGTACTCAGAAGAGTCATGTAGCGCTCGATGCCGCCGCCCAGATTCTCCACCATGATGAAGTTGGCGCTGCAATTCCGCTGCCACAGAAATGCCGTTAGCTTTTCAATAAGATGCTGCTGCGCGGTGTTGTAGCCGTGACGCTAAGCGTTGAGATCTCGACGCTTCCAGACCGTGCGCTAACCTTTGACTTGCAAGTTGACAGGCCGGCACACGATGCTATGATAGCGGCTCGCTTTTTGAAGTACGCCGTGCTGGTCGGCAGTCAAGCTTCGCTGGATGAGCGTCATCTGGCGCGCCCAGGCCAACAGCTCACAGGCTCTCGCAGGAATGGCCGAGCCCGAGCGTTCTTCATCCGGCAGGGCTGTCCAGGCGTGCCGCACGGCATCCACGTAACGGTGGACGGCGTTTTCGGCCCGGGGATGGTCAGCCGCAATCACCGCTGCCCGCAGCTCACGGGAAGCCCGGTCAAGCGCGCCCCGCGAATCATCAGCCGTTCGAGGAGTTGCCAATAGTGCCATTTGAATTGAGTGTTGAGATCTGGAAGAGACCGTCGATAAACTGCGTTTGGTTTTGCAGCGTCGCGATCAAAGCATCCGCGGCAGCCATCTGAGCAGTGAGACTGGTATTCAGTTGGTTCACTCGATCTTGTGCCGCACTGATGGCTTGCGCTTCATTATCGCTTTGAGTCTGAAGATTCGTGGTTTCGTTCGGGATCACGCCGGTAGTCGGGTCCAGCAGGCCCTTGAGTGTGTTCGCCGCCGCCTGCAGATAACCGCCCGTATCAGGAGTTCCCAGAAAGGAAAATGCATCGGAAATCTGCTGCGAGGAGAGGCCGCTCAGAGCGGTGGGATCAAGGGATAGCGTGCCTTGCGGAGTAAATTGAATTCCCAACTGGCTCAGTGAGGTAATCGAGCCACTTCCACCGGAGTAGTTCACCAATTCCCGCAGCGAGTTTTGCAGCGTGAGAACGGTGTTATCGCCGGCCAAGGCTCCCGCGTTTTGACCGTGCTGTTTCTGCAGCTCGGCCTGCGCGGCATTATAGTCGCCGACGAAGGAGTTCAGTGCATTGGACAAAGCGGAGGTGTTCGCCGAGACCGTGACTGTAGCGGTTCCGACCTTCTCCAAGGTGACGTTGAGCCCGGGTGCAAGCGTTACAGTATCCGAGTTACTGGAAATTCCCCCGGTGGGTTGTCCATTGACGGTGTAAGACGCGCTGGCGCCCGTACTGGTGGTCGTTAAGAAATTCGTCGTTGTGCCGTCGCTCAACTGCAGCGGTACGTTCCCCAGTGTGGTGCTCTGCAAAGCCAAGCGGTAGTCCGGAGAGGATGGAGCCCCCAGATTCACCACGGTGGCCTGGACACCTGCGCCGCTCGCGTTGATGGCGGCCGCCAGTGCATTCAAGTTTTGCGATACCGGCTTAATCGTGAAGGGGGTGGTCCCCACGGTCAGAGCGAAGGACGTGCTGGCGCTGATGTTCTGGGTAGTGGGATCGGTAACAGCCGTGGATCCGACGTTGCTTAGGGCTGTCGATGAGGACCCCGGATTGAGGACTTGAATGGTATAGGAACCTTGCAGGGAGCTGCCCGTGAGATGGGCCTGCAGTACGGTTTGGTCGGATACCGAAGCCCCCAGACCGCTGCTGCCGGATCCATCGGGAAATGATTGCAGGTCCGATTGCAGCGTGGTAAACAGTCCACTGATAGTGTTCAGTTCGGTGCTTTGCGCCTGGATGCGCTGCTGCTCGGTGGTCATCTGCTGGATGGGCAGTGAGGCGATCGAGATAGCGCGATTCACTGAAGTCTGCAAATCGGTCGCAAAGCTGCTCGCGCCGGTGGTGGTGCCAAGCGGGGAGATGCTCGAGCTCATCGAAAGTCCTTAAGAAATAAAACTGGGCCGGTCTTGGTTAAGATCGGCCCAGATCTGGTTTAGCTTTAGGCTACGGTCTATTGCAGCAGCTTGAGGACCGCTGCGGGTGCCGCGTTGGCTTGCGCCAGGGCAGCAATCGAAGTCTGCTGCAGGGTCTGTGCCTTGGTGAGGTTGGCAGCTTCCTGTGCGATGTTGGCGTCACGGATGCCGGATTCGGCGGCCGAGAAGTTGGTGATCTGGGAACTCGCCAGGCTGATGGCGTAGTTGATCTTGTTTTCGCCGGCGCCCACTCGACCTTGTACCAGTCCGAGTGTGGCGATGGCCGAGTCGATGGCGGTGATCGCCGCCTGCGCGTTCCCCGTCACCGTGCCGGTGCTGGCCGGAGCGTTGGTCGTCTGTGCGCCGGTAGCAGTGAAAGTGCCGGCGGCGGTGTCGGTAGAGGCGGTGAAGTTGCCGACGCTCTGGATGGAAATTCCCGTCCCGGCGCTATTGGCGACGGCGTAAATCCCAAACTGAGCGGTCTGAGCATTGATCTTAGAGAGGGCCGATGAGAGCGTATCGGTGGCCAGGAGGGCAACTTTCGCGGTACCTTGGCCGTTCTGGAAAGTCAGGTTTTCCGCGACCCCTGTGTAGGTGGCGGCGCCGTCAACCTCATTGACGCCCGAATTGGTCGCCGTAGTGGCTGTGGTTGCGATCTTGTCAACTGCGGCAGTGGCCGTCGAAACGGTGAAAGGAGTCGCGCCACCGAAGCTCAACTGTCCGTTGCTTCCAACGGACGCATTGATGCCATAGGGGGACAGGGAGCTGTTCAAGCTGCTGAGGACCTGCGCTTGGGTCAGAGCACCGGCCCCGCCCACGCTGACGTTGACCGTCTGGGCCCCGCCGTTTTGAGAATACAGGTTAAACGCGAAGGTCTGCGCAGCCGCCGCCAGGAAGGTCGCACCGGGAGCGTCCAGCCGTACCGTGTTACCGGTCAAGTCCGTTCCGCCGCCGTTCACGCTGGTAGTGGCCAGACCCAGCGCGCCGGAGTCCACCTGGTTCGACGTGCCGCTGAGGTCGATGGTGATCTGCGAGTTGGCAACCGTGTTGCCGCCGCCGATGAAAACGTTATTTAAAACGTTATATTTGCCGTTAGCGGCCAACCCGATGTTACCGGCCTGCTGCGAGATTTCACCCAACAGCGATTGATACTCGGTGTCCAGCGTGTTGCGGTCTCCGGCGAAAGTGGTGCTGGCCGATTCGGTGGCGAGCGTCTTCAACCGGTCCAGTATGCTGGAGATGTTGTTCAGTCCGCCGTCTACGATCTGCAGCGTGCTAAGACCGTTGTTGGCGTTCAGGACGCCTTGGTTCAGTTCGGCGATGTTGCTACGGAATTGATTTGCCACAGCGAGGCCGGCGGCGTCATCCCCGGAACTGTTGATGCGATAGCCCGACGTCAACTGCTGAATCGTGTTGGCTTGAAAGGCCGAGTTTACGGCAAGATTTTGCTCCGCGAACAGCGACGTGACGTTGGTTTGAATGGATAGCATATTTTGTCCTTTTTCGTTAATCTGTCCGGGTTTACCGAACCACGCCAGTTTTATTCAGCGTGCACTTACCTTGTCGATGATTACCGGTACTCTTTCACATTTTTTTCAAGGAATCTGTAAGTGCCCCCCTACAGGGGATGCTGTACTGTCGAAGGCTCGACAAGGGTAATAGAAGCCTGATAAGCCACGACATACAGGTGTATTTTCGAGGGGCTGTTCCGTAGCGCTGCCGAGCCGCCGGCGCCGTGGCCTTCATTTCAGCTTGAGGCTGTTCACAATGATGACGTCAACACGGCGATTCCGTGCCCGGCCCTCGGGCGTATCGTTGGTATCCAACGGCACGGTTTCGGCGCGGCCCACGACGGCGAAGCGCTCACGTTTCAAATTAAAAGTGTCGGAGAACGCTTCCATCACCGCGATGGCGCGGGCGCAGGATAGCTCCCAGTTGCTTTTGAAGTGCGCGTTGTGGATCGGTATTGAATCCGTGTGACCTTCCAGTTGAATGGAATTGGGAAGTACCCGAATCACGTCGGCGACCTTCTTAAGGGTCGGCAGGTTCTCTCGATCGAGCGTGTCCTGTCCAGAGGAAAAGAAAGCGGACTGCTTGAGACTGATCACCAACCCTCGGGCTTCCAGCTTCATTTCGAGCTTGCCCGTCTTAATCTCCTGTTCCAGTTCCTTGTCGAGGCGCTGCATGGAAGGCAGCAGCTCCACTACGTTGTCGGGCGACTCTTTTGTGGAATGCTGCGCGCCGCCGGGGCCTTTCATCATGGCGTTGCCTTGCCCTTTGTCGTCCACCGTGCCACCCAAGATCTTCGCGACTGCGGGCGGGACGCCGACGGACTTGCCATTCTCCAAAGCCTTTTCCACGGCCTCGGAGATTTGCTTGGCCCGGGCTTTGTCGGTTTGAGAGGAGGCGAACATAACCACGAAGAACGCAAACAGTAGAGTAATGAAGTCGGCGTAAGAGACCAGCCATCGCTCATGATTTTCCGGCTGGGGCGGTTCTTTCTTTAACGCCATGAAGCTAGCCTCGAGCCACAGCCGCTTGGGCCGCTTGCTTGGGCGCCTTGGAACTATTCGCCGATTCCCCCTGCCCTTGCGTGAAAGCCTCCAGTTTGACTCGAATCAGTTTCGGGTTCATGCCTTCGACGATGCTGCATACCCCCTCCAGCATCAGTTCTTTGGCCTCCATGGAGTGATGGAATCGGGCCTTGATCTTGTTTGCAGCGGGCAGAAAAAACAAATTCGCGGAAGCCACGCCATACACCGTCGCTACGAAGGCGACTGCAATCCCGCGGCCCACTTCTTCAATATTCTCCAGATGCTTCATAACCTGGATCAGCCCCAGTACCGCGCCGATGATGCCGATGGTCGGCGAGTAGCCTCCCGCGGCTTCGTATACCTTCACTATGGCTTCGCCGCCACGATGCTCCATCCCGATATCCAGCTCCATCATCTTGCGGAGTTCCTGCAGGTCGGTGCCGTCCACGCTCAGAGAGATCGCTTTTTGCAGAAAGGGATCGGCGATGTTCGGCAGATCCGCTTCCAGCGAAATAATGCTGTTCTTGCGCGCTTTGGTGGCGTAGGAGATAATCTCTTCAATCATGTCTGCGGGCTCCTGGGCATGTTCGAAGAAAACGGAGCCCAGACATTTCGCGGCTTTGATCAAGGTCCCCAGCGGCGTAGTCACCATGACCGCTCCAATGGTGCCGCCCAGCACAATCATCAGTGCGGTCACCTGCGCGATGTCAGTGAGCTTCCCGCCCTCCAGGAGCAATCCCCCCAGGATTCCGCCGGCTGCAAGAACCAGCCCACCCAGCGTTGCCAGATCGGGGCGGGCAGAAGCCTTCTTGGGTTTGGAGTCAGCCATGAGGTTCTATTTGCTGCTGGGCCCGGAGGATGGAGCCACTGTCTCCGCTGGTCCCGCTTTAGCGGACAGCCCTGTTCGCGTACGATGGCCCGCCGAAACTGGATCACTTTTTCAACCACATCTTCGGCGGATTCCAGCACCAGGAACTTCTGGCCCGTCGTCAAGGCGATGACGGTATCCGGCGTAACTTCGACATGCTCGATCAGGTCAGCGTTCACAATCAGCGGAACATGGTTCAGCCTGGTGAGCTGTATCATCTGTACTCCAGTAATGTTGGCTTCGCAGGTTCTATCGACCGAGTTCGGCCAAACGTTTATGCCGCGGCCGCGTTCGCTGCACTCCGCAACTTACAAGACATAAAGTGTTCCCCTGATACCGCCGATCCAGAGAATTACTGCTATTTCAAGATGGATTCAACCTGGACCAAAGCGGACTTCAGGAACTATGGCAAGCTGCCGGGCGCTTCCAGCGATGTGCTGCGTTCGGCCCTGGACGTCTTGGCGCGGGAACTCGGTCTCAGCCTTTCGGCGTTCTTGCGCTGCTCGGTAGTTTCGGTGTTCAAGGACGCCGACGAACGTCCCTTCGGGGATCTCCAAAAGAGCGAAAACAAATCCTGCGTGGCGACCGTCCTGGTGCGGCCCGACGATCGCAACCTGCTGGTTGAGCTGGATTACTCCATCCTTTACCAGTTGATCGGTATCGCCCTCGGCGCTAAGACCGGCAGCTTCACTTCGCCCGACCGCAAGCCCACCGATATTGAGCTGCAGGTGGTCAACATCCTGTTTCGCCTGATTCTTTCAGAAACCTACCGGGGCTGGCTGCCGCTCATAAAGACGCAGCTTGAAACCGTGACTATTGAAGTGGGGACGGGCCCTTCGCGCGCCTTCCAGTCCACGGATTCGGTATTGGTCATCCGCTTTGATTTGACGGTGGGCGAGCACACCGGATCGCTTTCGCTGATCGTCCCGCCACGGCTGTTTCAAAACGCCGTTCAGCGGCAAGACCCGGTTCGGCGCGACAAATCGGACAGCGGTTCGGCGGAGACAACCATGCAGCTGATGCTTCCGGCCAAAGTGAATGTCGATGTCTGGCTGGACGGCTCTCAGATGCGGCTGCGCGACTTGCTGCAATTACGGGAGGGCCAGATCGTGAAGCTGGATCATCCGGTGGAGCGGAGGGCGGTCTGTACCTTGAACGGTAAACAAAGTTTCAACGGGCAAATCGTCAGCACGGGGGCTCGCCGCGCATTCATGGTGGAAGAAGCTTCCGGAACTCAGTCCTGAGCCGGGGAGGCCGGCGCTTGGGCCAGGTGTTCCAGCAGCCGCACTGCCGCGCGGACCCGGTGGGACGAGAGTTTATCGTGCTTCTGGAGAGATTCGACCACGCTCTCGAGCACTTCCATCCGCTCCGTCTCGAGCGCATTCAAGTCCTGCGCGCGCCAAGCCAGCAGGCTGGGCCGCTGCCCGTTTTTCCAGGCGCTCAATACCTGTGAGGCAGTACCGGCGATGTCCGCTGACTCGATCTGTCGACTGAAAACCATACGGTGCCCATATCGAAGACCGGAGAGGAATGTTGAAGGTATTTTTTGGAGGTCGCTGAGCGTCGAGATTTCGACGCATGCCTCTAATAGGGCGGCAGGTAGTCGAAGAGGCTGCTGGTCGGTCGCTTGGCTTGCGCCGACATGGCCGCGCTGAGGGCGCTGGTAGTCCGGGTCAACTGCAGCGCTGCGGTGGGGATATCGGCATCCTGCAGAGTGCTAAGCTGCGCCTGGTCCTGTACTTCGAATTTCTGGGCCAGACTGATCGCCGAAGAGATGCGGTTCTCCGCCTCGCCATAGAACCCGGCCTGTTGGTTCAGGTATGCACTGGCCGTATTGATCCCATCGACAGCCTGGGCAATGGTGGTGGAATTACCACCCTGCAAGGCATTCTGCAAGTTCTGCAGCGACGCGAAAACATTTTGAGCAGTGAAATTGTCGCTGGAATCACGCTGGTCGAACAGGTCCTGGGCTGTCTTGGCGACCTGAAACTTGACTCCGGTCGGATCGGAAGCCTCAGCCGTCGCCTGCGTCTGAATCAAGCGGTCCACGCCATTGGCGCTGGACGGATCCACCTGGTAGGACGGCGATGCACCTTGGTCTCCGCTAAAAATATACACGCCGTCCACCGCGGTTCGGCTAATCGCAACCATTTGCGATATCAGACCTTGAACCTGACTGGCGAGCGTGGCTCGCTGGCTGGCGTTGGCGGAGGTAAGGTCCCCGGCACCCTGCAGGCCGAGTGTACCGGCGTTGTCCAACAATTGCACGGCCGATTGCAAGCGCAGAATCGGCAGCCTGGGCCTGGGATTGAACCCGGGTGAGGTTTTGGTCCACTTGAGTGGCGTTTCCCAGGTCAGCTCGGGTCTGGAAGATATCACCAATCTGCTGCGGGGCGTCCGAAGCTTTATTGACGCGCAGTCCACTGGTCAGTTCGAGTTGGGCTTGATTGAGCTGCGTCTGCAGCGTGTCTACCGACGCGAGGAATTGCTCGTTAGCCGGCGTTAGTCCATTAATCATGCTTGCTTCTCCATCTCTCTACTGGATGTCCAGCAGGGACTGGGCCAATTGATCGACCACTGAGACGATCCGGCTGGCCGCCTGATAAGAACGCTGCAGCTGCACCAGGCGGATGGCCTCTTCGTCCAGCGAAACTCCGGAAAGTTGCTGGCGCAGATTCTGGGCTTGAGCTACCATGCTTTGCTGCGCGGTGGCTTGCGTGTTCGCAGAAGCAGCCGCATTTCCGACGCGCGCCACCAACGAGCCGAAGAACTGCGTGAAATTCTGCCCGTTGATCTGGCTGGAAGTGGCGAGCGCGGCTAGATTGAGGGCATTGCCGTTAGAAACCACCGGTGGTCCGGTATCGACGGGCGCCAGTTGGCTGGCCGTAATCGAGGGGTTCACCGCCAGCGTCGCGGCCGAATCCGTAGTTGAAGCTGGATCGTAAGTAAACAAGGGCGCGCCCGCCTGATACGGCGGCGTGGAAGTGGTGGATCCCTGCGCCTGCAGATTGTTGACGGCATCCGCTACGCCCTTGGCCAGCACGTTCAGATCGCCGGTTCTGCCCGCCTCCGCCGGCCAGCGACGGCAGCAAAGTGTTCCGTACCGACAGCAGGCCCGCTAAGCTTCCGGAGGTGACTTGCGATGTCACATCATTGCCGCTGCTATCGACAATGGCCGTATTCGGCGCGCCGCTCGGCGAGACTACCCGCGATGATCTGCGGCTGGGCCTTCAATGCGTTCACCTGTTCGCCGATCACCAGCGGTGTCTGGCCGCCCAGCAGCACAGTCACAGTATTGCCATTGCCGCGGATCACTTGAATGTTGGCCAGATTGGACAGACTCTCGAGAGCGCTGTTTAACTGCGCGTCCATCCCAGGATCGGGGGTCGACCCTTTCGCAATCGTGGCGTTGTAGCTCTGGATGAGAGCTGCATCCTGATTGATCTGGGCCACCGTGGATTGGATGTCGCCATCGGCGGACGTACGAATAGAATCGAGCTGATTGGCGGACTGCTGGAAGGCTGCCGCTACCTGGGAGGCCGAACTTAAGACCGCGCTTTGAGCGGTAGCGTCTCCGGGATTCGCGCTCCAGTTGGAAAAGCTTTGGAACAGTTGATTCAGGGCCGTCGGGATGGGGCTGGTGGCTGAAACGTCGAAGACGCTCTGCAGCGACGAGAGCGAAGTCTGAAGCTGTTGATACTGGCCCAGCAGCGAGGTCTGCTGCCTGACTGCGCTATCCGCCAGCGCGCTGCGCGTATCCTGGCTCTGTTCAGCCACTCCTCCCAGCAGGCCATTCTGGGGCTGAAAACTCAGCGAATCGAAGATCGGAACCTGTTTCGCATAGTCAGGAGTGTTGGAATTGGTGACATTGTTCTGCGTGACATCCAGCGCGGTCTGGAACGCTCTGAGAGCGTCGCCGGCTGTTCCCAGAGCTGAAAAGAGATTGCCCATGCTGCTTATCCTTCCACCGTCAGCCTGTTTACCAGAACCAGCGGAGCAGCCTGCCCTTGTTCGGTATAGCCGGCGCGCTTGGTTCGAACAACTCGCAGCCAGTTGGAGAGCAGTTGGTCGGCCTCGGCGAAGAAGCGGGCCAGTATAGCGACCTGGTCCTGCAGATCTTCGACCTCGGATCTCATTTCCAGATCCAGCCGGGTGCCGCTTTTCTTCAGGATCGCGGCGGCGCAGCCCAGCTCGACCTCAATGTCGCGCAGCAGGGCGGCAGAGCGCTCGGCGCTCTCTGGGGAAGGCTTCGAGAGCAGCTCGCGGACCTCACGCATATGCGCCTTGGCCGCGTGAATACACTCCCGAGCATCGCCGTAAGCGGTTCCATCCCCCATGCTTTTTCTCAACTGACCTGACTTACTCTCCTAACAGATGCGCTTCTATAAGCGCATGACCTACTGCCAGCGGATCGTAACGATACTGTTCTTTCACGATGGCCGTTCTGAGCTGCAGGATCCGCTCCAATCTGGCTTGCTCGCCGGCGCTGGACGCCTGCTGAACAAGGTTGGTTGCTAGCGAAAGAGCAATCTGGTCGTTGACTGGGATGGGCGCTTTCGGGGCCGCGCCGCCCGCCGGAGCTCCCGGTGGAACAGCGTTGCTGACTTCGCGCGATTGTTGGGCCCTATCCAGGTTTACGCCTGGAAGGTCGGGACTTTCTCCGTTCTTGACAATCATCGCCTCACCTCTGCCAGATCCTCTATCGAAAATCCTTTCGTAAAATTGAAGGTTTTTTTTTAGCTAGCTTCGGGCTCTTGTGTCCCCGCCGCCACTTTTTGATAAGGCCGCATGACGATCTGATGGACCTTCACCAGGAGATCGACCTCGCCCTGGGGCACCCGGAGGTTATCGGCTATCCTCTCGGCGGGTTGGCCCAAACGATGCATTTTCAATACCTTACTCCGAACCGTACCATTCAGGCTCAGGGGCTTTCCGGTGGCACTCTCGACGGCCGGAGCGCCTGCTTCCAGTTCATCGATTCGCTTCCGCAAGGCGCTGACCCCAGCGCTGATGTCGCTGGCAAGCTGGATCTGCGCCTCGCATTTGCCCAGCCGATTGCGCAGCTTTTCGATGGTCCTGGCTCAGTCCAGAAAACAAACCCAGAAATACGCACAGGCTGACAGCGAGGCTAATATACGGCAGTAATTTGATGGCCAGTTGCATGTTCATCCCCTTCAGCCTTTCGGAAAGATTGAGCAGTTCGTTTTGTCCCTCGGGTCGTCTTATCCGCTGCGCCCGCGATTCGAGTGATTCGAACGCCGTAGTTCCCGCCTACCACCACCACCTCGCCGTGCGCGATGACCTTATCATTTACAATGACCTCCACCGGATCGTTGGGCGAGCAGTCCAGTTCCACCACCGAACCGCTGCCAAGCTGGGCCACATCCCGTAGGCAAAGCTGGGTTCGGCCGAGCAGGACCCGGATGGGAAGCTTCACGCCCAGCAGCAAGGGCGCTGCATGTGAAAGCGGACGGAGCCGCTGGCCGGTGATTCATACTCTGCCTCAGTGCTCCGACCTGCGACTGTTCGGTATTCTCGGTTTGCTCTAGGCTTTCGTTCGATTCGCTCATTAGAGGATTCCTCGGCTGCTCGGCCATTTCTTGATCATGTATGCGCGCAGTCGCAGCACGGCCTGCGACTTCAATTGGCACACACGCGTAGTGTGAATTCCCAAAATCTCGGCGATGTCCTGGAGGTTCTGCTCTTCCTTGTAATACAGCGTCAGGATGGTCCGCTCCAGCTTGGGCATCTTCTCGACGCCTTCGGCCAGCAGCTTCTCCAAGCTCGGCGCGCTCCAGGATGCGGCCAGGCTGGTTCTCTTCGTCCTGCGCGACGTAACGCAGCAGCTTGCTTTCGGAACTTCCCTCGGCGACCTCGTCCAGGCTGCCCAGGCTGACGCTGCGCAGCTCGGCCAAGCTGCTTCTGATATTCGGCCAGCGGGATGTGCAGTTCGGCGGCGATTTCTTCCTCGGTGGGAGCACGCTGCAGGCGCTGCTCGACGGCAGTGATGGCGGCTTCCATCTGCTTCATCCGTTTGCGCTTGTGCGGCGGGATCGCCGTCCAGCCCGCGAATGCTGTCCAGAATCGCGCCGCGAATTTTGTGCTCGGCGTAGGTTTTGAGCTTGGCGTTGAAACCGGGATCGAAGCTGTCCACTGCATTGATCAGCCCGATGACGCCGGCTGAAATGAGATCGTCCAGCGCCACCGATCCGCCCAGCTTTTCATGAATGCGGATGGCGATCCAGCGCACGTTCGGCAGATGCTCGAGAATCAGGCGTTCTCGTTCATCGGTCGCCGGAACTTGTGCGTAAAGAGGCCGCGTTCATGATTGCGTTTGAATCGATTTAGGCCGCCGAAATCGCGCCGGCCCGCTCGCGTGTGAACAGGGGCTCGCAGCAGCGCCTCCAGGTTGGCCGCTTCCAGATCTTCCGGAATGCTTTGTCCGTTGGCGAAGAAAGAGAGCGGTTTGGCGGCTTCGATGGCCGTAGAAATGATGGCTCCGAACGATTCGGTCTCGTCCAGCTTGGTGAACAGCAGGTAATCGGGCTTGAATTCCTCGGAACCGGCGGACCGCAACGAGCCAGGTCCGCGCGCTTCATGGAGGCGGGCAAGACCAAGTGGACTTCCTTGTGATTGAGCCGGGCAAGAAATCCGCTCAGGTCCCGGGAGCCTTCGAAATCGTTTCCGCTGTAGCCGGGCGTGTCGATCAGCAGGACATTCTTGCTGCGAAATTCCTCCACGGCTTCGATGAATTCGCGCATGGTGCTGGCGGCGGTGAAGCCGGTCCCGAGAATTCCGGCGAAGCTGCGCAGCTTCTCATGGGCGGCCACGCGATAGGGGTCCACCGAAATGATCCGCACCGAGACGCGGCGGGCGAGAAATTCCTGAATCGCGATTTTGGTGAGCGTGGTGGTCTTGCCGGCGCCGGGAGGTCCAGTGAAAACTATGATCCGGTTGGCGTCCTGTTCCTTGATTTCGATCGGCGGCGCAATCCGTAGTTGCTTGCGGATGCGATTCTTCGGCCAAGCCGTGCAGCAGCTCGATTCCAGCGGCCGATCGTTGCGCTGGGGGCAGCGCCTGCCATAGCGTCGAGACTTGGTCGGTGATTTGCCGCGCCAGACATGGTATCGAGGTCGGCCGCGGTCAGTTCGCGGTAGAGTTCGTCGATCTCCGGATCGGATCCTTGGGCGCGCGCGTTGTTTAATTGCAGTACTCGCTTGATGTCTTCCAATTGCGCGCGCAGCACCTGCAGTTCCGCGCTGAGACTCTTTGGAATGCGGGCGCGGGCTCGGGCGCTCTCTTCGGTATCGGGCGCTCCGAACACAACTTCGTAAGCGCCCAGGTGCCGGGCTTCGGGCGCGGCGCGCCTGGAAGTGACTAACATGGCCTCCGTCCCAAGTTCCTGGCGGGCCTGTTGGATCGGCCTGCTCCACCGAGCTGGCGAAATACGATTTGATCTTCATGGAAGCTGCTCCTTGTTCCATCGCCGCCTCATCCGATCCACCCCAGCGACTTCACTTTTATTTCCGGCGGCACTTCGTTGTGAGAAAGCACCGCTACCTCGGGAAACGCGGTCTCAAGCAATTGCTTCACGAAGTAGCGGATGGCCGGGCTGGTCAGCACGATCGCCGAAGAATCCGGCCGTTCCAGCTTGCGTGTGAGACGCCCGACAAATTCGCGCGCGGCCTGCGGCGCAAGCCCCAGCACGCTGTTGTGCTCGCTGTGCTCGACCGCCGACTCGACGGTCTGTTCGGCCGACGGCTCCACCAGGTACGCCGGTGATTTCGCCTTGCGTGATTGGCGTGCGATTTCACGATCACGCGGCGGATGGCCTGGCGCACATACTCGGTCAGCAACACCGGATTTTTGGTCATCTGCGCGGCTTCGCTGAGCGCCTCGAGGATGGTCACCGAGTCGCGAATCGGAACGCGCTCGCGCAACAGGTTCTGAAGCACGCGTTGGACCACCGCTAGGACAGCATTTTGGGAACCAGATCCTCCACCACCTTGGGATTGCTCTGCGCCACGCGGTCGCAGAAGCTCTTGGCGTCCTGCCGGGTGAACAGTTCATGGGCGTGCCGCCGGACCACTTCCGACAGATGCGTGCCCAGCACGCTGACATCGTCGACCACCGTGTAGCCGCGCGAGCGCGCGAAACTCGCGCGCTCATTGGGAATCCACAAGTGCCGCCAACCCGAAGGCCGGGATCTTTGGTGGGCTTGCCTTCCATGCTGCCGTCCACGCGGCCGGTCGGAATCGCAAGCTCGTGGCCGGCCGGGCAATTCGTAGCGCGCGATCTCAACGCCCTTCAGCAGGATCGAGTATTCGCGCGAGCGCAGCGCCAGGTTATCATTCACTTTCACTGGCGGCAGATAATAGCCCAATTGCGAAGCCAGGTTCTTTCGAATTCCGGCGATGCGCTGCAGCAGAGGCGAGTTGGCGCCGCCATCCACCAGCCGCACCAGCCCAAGCCCGACTTCGACGGAAAGCGGATCCACCTGCAGCAGAGCCTCGATGTTTTCCTTGGCTGGCTTTGCCGGCCGAATCCGTCGAGATCGCGGCGCCGGTGTCACGTTTTCGACGCTTTTGCCAGGCGATGGCGCCCAGGCCGCCGCCCAGCGCCAGAAACGGAATGGTGGGCAGGCCCGGCATCAAGGCCAGTGCCACCAGCACTCCGCTCGCCAGCAGCAGCGGCTCCGGCTTTCCAAACACCTGGTTCTGAACCAGCGCTCCCAGCCGGTTGTCGGAGCTGGCGCGCGTGACAATCAGACCGCCGGAGATCGAGATCATCAGCGCCGGAATCACGGTCACCAGGCCGTCGCCGATGGTGAGCACGGTATAGGTCTGCAGCGCGTGCCGCAGATCCATGTGGTGCTGCAGAACGCCGATCAGAAACCCGGCGATGATATTGATGCCGGTAATGATGATGCTGGCGATGGCGTCGCGCTGGGTGAAACGCGAAGCGCCGTCCATGGCGCCGTAGAACTCCGCTTCGCCGCTCAGTTCCTTGCGCCGCCGGCGCGCTTCGGTTTCATCGATCAGCCCGCCGTTCAGGTCGGCATCGATCGACATCTGCTTGCCCGGCAGGGCGTCCAAAGTGAAGCGCGCCGTCACTTCCGAAATGCGCACCGAGCCATGGTTGATGACGACATACTGGATGGCGATCAGTACGCAAAAGATCACCGCGCCGATGATGTAGTTGCCGCCCACCACGAAGCTGCCGAAAGCTTCGATCACTCGTCCGGCCGCCGCCGTCCCGGTGTTGCCGTTCAGCAGAATCAGGCGCGCCGAGGAGACATTCAGCGCCAGGCGGAACAGCGTCAGCAGCAGCAGAACGGTGGGGAAAACGCTGAATTCGACGGGCCGGCCGATATACATCGCCACCATCATCACGATGACCGACATCATGAGGTCCATCACGATCAGAAAGTCCAGCATGAAGCTGGGCAGCGGCGTGATGAGCGCGATCACGATCATCAAGGACCGCGATCGGGACGCCCAGCTCGCCTACGTTGGATAGGCGCGCGGCATTCAGCGCGGAGGGTTTGCGCCGAGTGTGGCCGTCATTGCTTGCGCCTGAGCCATAACAGAGCTACGCGCACGCTTCGAGCGACTTGAACTTCGAGATCAAGGTGGTGCGTTTCATGTTCAACATGCTGGCGGCCCGCGCTTTGTTGCCGCCCGATTTCTGCAGCGCTCGCTCCAGCAGCCGGCGCTCGATCCCCATGATGAGCTCCTCGAAGTTGATGCCCGATTCGGGCACGTCCAGCAGTGCCAAGGGATCCAGCTCGGCGGCGAGCATCTCCATGGGCAGATCGAAATCCTTGGGATATAAGCGTGTTTCGCGAGCCGCTCAGCGCCACCGCCGATTCGAGCGCGTGCTCGAGCTGTCGGACGTTCCCCGGCCAGCCGTAGCGCATCAGCACGTCCAGCGCCGATGAATCAATGCGTTTGGCGGTCGCGCGATTCCTGCTCGGCGACTCTTTCGAGAAAATGCTGGGCCAGCTCGGGAATATCCGAGATCCGTTCGCGCAGGGGCGGCATCCGCAGCGCCACTACATTCAGCCGGTAGTAAAGATCCTCACGGAAGCGGCGCTGGGCCACCGCTTTGACCAGGTTCTGGTTCGAGGCCGCGATCACCCGCACATCCACGGGAACCGGTTCCGAGCTGCCGATGCGCTGAACTTCGCGCTCTTGCAGTACCCGCAGAATCTTGGTTTGCAGCTGCAGCGGCATCTCGCCGATTTCGTCCAGGAAGATCGTCCCGCGATGGGCCTGTTCGAACAATCCGACGCGTGCATTCACCGCGCCGGTGAAGGCTCCCTTGGTGTGCCCGAAAAGTTCGGCTTCGAGCAGATGATCGGGCAGAGCGGCGCAGTTGATGGCCACCATCCTGGACGCCGAGCCGGTTACTGGCCTGGTGAATGGCGCGGGCGGCCACTTCTTTTCCGGTTCCGGTTTCTCCGGTGATCAGGACTGGTGGATCGGCGGTGGCCCACCAGCCCGATGACCTCGATCACTTCGCGCATGGGCTCGCTCGAACCCACCAGCAGATTGCTCCAGGCGGCGATGCCAGGTCTGAGCCGACGGGGTGCCGTTGCGCAATACCGGCGCAGTTTGGCGCCGCAGCGCAGCCCACAAGACCTCGCGAAGTTCAGCGAGTCGGTACCGGCTGCGAAATGTACTGAAACGCGCCTAAGAGTATCAGCGCGGCACTGCGGGTTACTGACCGGCCGGCTCATACACCACCACTGGGAGCCTGTTCGCCGGCGTCGCGAAGCTCGCTCAACAGCTCCTCAGCCGAACAGTCCGGATCGGCAAGTGGATCAGAATCGCGTGTACGGAAGTCTCGCGTAAAATCTCGAGAGCAGAAGCGAGGCCTTCCGCGAAAAGCGGTTGAAATTTACCCCTGCCGTCTGTGTCCGACAAGTATCTAGCGCTGGCGCATCGCTGGAGATCCACAGTACTCTCTCCACACTACAACTCACCACCGAACAGTAGTCGTCCACCTTGAGTTTTACCTTAAAGCTAGAAATCGGTGGTTCGGGGGTAACACTTGATACTTCAATAACTTTTCTTATGAGGGCGGGCCAACTCCCCCCAAATGCGGGGAGCGCGCTAAGATTTCTTCTAAAAAAGTTCTAGAGTTCATCGATAGGGAATTCGTAACATGACCCCGTCGAGCCGCCAAAAAGAATATCTCTCGATTCGGATCGCGACCGCGTCGCCGATGGAACTGGTCCGCCTGCTGTACGAGGGCGCCGTTCAGTCCGTTCAGGAGGCCATCCGGGCCCTTCATTCCGGCGATATTTTGAGCCGGGGGCAAGCCGTAAACAAAGCCATCGAGATCCTGGCGGAACTGCGCGTGTCCTTGCGGAAGGACGTCGCCGAGCAGTACTCGAACACGCTGGGCGAACTGTATGGCTATATTCAGCATCAATTGATTCGGGCGCATGCCGAGCAGTCGGAAAGTCTGCTCCAGGAGGCTTCACGGCTGCTCACGACACTGCTGGAAGGCTGGGCGGGGGCGATGGAAAAACCCAGCGGTTATTCAGGAGCGCGGCCGGTTCCAGGAGATCGTCCAAGCCGAGGTTCCCGTTAGCGCGGCAAATCCGTATCGTCGGCGTCGCCTGGTCTGAGGTTGGAGAGCCGGACTTGGCAGCTGTAGCCGCGCCGCGCTCCAATCCCGGCCGTCACCAGCTTGGCAATCCCTAATCCTCCCTTCGCGCTCATGGCTTGGGCGAACTGTTGCTCGGCCATCTCCAGAGCCAGCGATCCCGGCCTGGTCATCGCCGGTTCCAAGCCATCCGCCATCGGACGAGGCGCGGGCGGTTTTGAGAATCTCGCCCAGCATCAGGGCCTCGAATTGCTTGGCTGCGTCCGCGATTTTCTGGAGGTGGGGTTTCTGCGGCGCTCTTCCATTCCGCGGTCAAGCCCGCGGTAGATTCAATCTTCATATGGTTACGGTCTAAATCACTTCTATCTCGGACTCCAATGCTCCCGCGCTCCGCAACGCCTGCAGGATCGCAATGATGTCCCGCGCAGTCGATCCGATGGAACTCAGCGCACGCACCAACTCCTCCACCGTGGCGCCCTCCTTCAGGACCACATTGCGCGCCTTTTCTTCCTTAACACCCACAGTCGCTTGCGGAACAACCGTCGTGCCGCCTGTAGTCAGGGCGTTTGGCTGCGAAACATTAAAGGCGGTCTGAATTTCTACGGTAAGATTCCCGTGCATGACGGCCACCGGTGAGACGCGGACCTCTTTGCCCATCACGATTGTTCCGGTCCGCTCGTTAATGACCACCTTGGCCGGCCGGTCCGTTTCTACAGTCAGGCTTTCCAGTTCGGCGACGAATTCGGTACCGCGCGACGAAAAGGTAGGCGGGCACCGAAATACTCACCAGGCCGGAGTTGTCGGCATGGGCGATGGCCGGCGAAGCCGTGAAGTGATGATTGACGGCGTCGGCAATTCTCACGGCTGTGGTGAAGTCCGCGCTGATGAAGCTGAAGCTTAACCTGATTCGCGGGCGCCGCCGAAGGGGACAGACGTTCGATGGTGGCGCCGGCTGGAATGCGGCCTACGGTCGGGTGATTCACGGTTTGAGTGGTGCCCACCGCACCCACGATGAATCCGCCGGTCACCACCGGCCCTTGCGCGATTGAGTACACCTGTCCGTCGATGCCGCGCAGACTGGTCATGATAAGAAGGCCGCCTTGCAGGCTGGGCGCGTCGCCGATGGCGGCTACGGTGACATCGATGCTGAGATCCAGGTTGCGCAAAGGGCGGCAGTGTGGCCGTCACCATGGCAGCGGCAGTATTCCGCACCAGAATCTGGAGGGTTGAACCGTGACACCCATCTGCTGCAGGATGTTGGTCAGGCTTTGCGCCGTAAAAAGCGTCTGTCGTTTATCGCCGGTCCCGTTAAGACCGACTACCAGGCCGTAGCCGACTAGTTGGTTATCGCGCACGCCCTCCAGCGATACCAGTTCCTTCAACCGCACCTCTCGCGTCGAAGCCAGCGCCGGCAGCGCCGCAAGAACAATCGATAACCATTGTTTGAATCGCATGAACGTCATTTAGAACGGCAACAAACCCAGGAGCAGACGATATAGGATGAACGGCCGGTGGATCGAATCCCCGATCACGCCTTTGCCATTCACCAGCAGTTCCATCTGCGCTACGCGGTCGGAGGGGATAGAGTTAGTCGTGTCTATATCCACCGGCCGCACCACTCCGCGAACCGTAATCACCTGATTCTCCGAGTTCACCTGCACCCGCTTGACGCCTTCTACGACCAGGTAGCCGTTAGGCAACACGTTGACCACTCGCGCACTGACAGTTGCGGTCAATGTAGTGCCGCGGCTGGTAGTGCCCGTGCCTTGCAGCTGCGTATTGTGTTGACCTTCGCAAGATTGGCTAAAGGACCGGTGGCGCGCGTGACGCCGCCAGCCGCAGTGATGGCGCTCTGGGCGGTGGAAGTGCGTTGGGTCTTTACGTCGCCGGTCGCAACCGCCGAAGCTTTCTCCAATACAACGATGGTAACCAGATCGTCTACGCGGCTGGCCCTTAAATCCATCCCCAAATTTGTATAAATCGCGTTGGACGACCATATGGCTCCTGGCGCCCGCGCCGCCTGCGATGCGGTGTTGTTCTGGTTCGCTTCCGTGATGTATTGTTTCAACGGGGAAGGAGTCTCCGCCTCCGGCTTTTTCTTCTTGCCGAATACTCCGGCTGAGGCCGAAATCGACAGCAGCAGCACGATGGAAATACCCTTGTTCATTGCACCCTCGCCAGCAATCCGCTTGTTCCCACCAGCACGATGGCCCGCCGCTTGCCCTCGATTCGCGCCCTAAACAGCTTTCCGGTGCTCGGATTACGGAGCGAAATCACATCGCCCTGTCTTCCGGAAGCTTCCGCCAAAGCGTCCAATTCCAACTGGGCCGCGCCCGATACTGCAGTCACTTCCACCGTGTCTCCTCTTTCCACCTCAAATGCCTCCGCCAGATCCGATCGCAACACTGGCATTCCAGCGCGAGCGGGCCGGCGCAATATACGGCCGATCACCTCGGCCAAGTTACGGGCATTGTCATTGCGCAGCGGGAAATCGTCATACGCTTCGAGCCGCACTTGATCCGGCCCTATCGGTCTGCCCGCCGCCAGGGACTCCACGGCGATCACGCGCGTCATGCGGGCCGCTATTTTCACCCGCGCCCAAACGGCGAATCTCCGTGAGGAGCCATAGGGGACGTACCCTTTCCAGGTCACCGGCGTCGATGGATCAGTGTTCGTGGCTGCCGACAATCCGGTTTGCGGAAAGACAAGCTTGCCTTCCGGCGCCGGTGCTTTGCTCATCTCGAGTATCTCTACGCGCGCGTCGGGCGCTTTGAGCGACTCCCGGATTGCTCCTCGTACGGCCTCTTCCGAGAGGGGCCGAAGCTTCCATTCGAAACAGGCCCGGGAGTCGGCCGGAACTGAGAGGCCGTATTGCGCCCCGATGCGTTTCAACTCTCCTAGCTGAAGAATTCGGCGAGCGCCGGGCGCGGGGGAATATCCGATAACCGCGTCGCGCGGCATGGCCGCAAACAGGGGCAAAGCGCGTGCTAAGTCCGCACCGGATATCTGGTCACCACTTACGAAATCACACCTATGTGCCAGCATTGTCATCAAGAACAGCCAGGCCGTCATTGTTTGAGGTTGTTCACTTGTTGGTACATGTCGTCAGCAGCCTTTACCACTTTGGAGTTGGCTTCATAGGCGCGCTGGCTGACGATCAGATTGATAAACTCATTCACTACGCTCACGTTGGACTGCTCGACGTAACCTTGCAGCAGCTGTCCAATGCCTTCCTGGCCGCCGGGCAGCCCGATTACCGGATCGCCAGAAGCGTCGGTCGGCTGAAAGAGATTGCTTCCTATACTGTTGAGGCCGGAAGGATTTGCAAAGGTGGCTAATTGAATCTGGCCGGCCTGCTGCGAAGCGGTTTGCCCCACCTGTGAGTAACTCACTGTGCCGTCGGCCGCGATCGTAACTGATGTCGCATTTTGAGGGATCGTGATGGGCGGGTCCATTAAGTCACCGGCTGCATCAACCACTTGGCCGTCTCGATTCAGGTGAAAGTTTCCGGACCTTGTATACGCCAGATCACCGGTTGCTCTGCGGATCTGGAAGAATCCTTGGCCCTGGATCACCAGATCCAGAGGGTTTTCGGTTTGCGAGAAATCGCCTTGCGAGAAGATAACTTCGTTGGATACGGCCTTTGTTCCCAGCCCCAATTGGAGCCCGGTTGGGATGGTGGATTGCTGGCCGGCGGCAGCACCAGGCTGGATCAGGCTCTGGTAAAGCAGGTCTTGAAACTGCGCTCGACGCGATTTGAAGCCAGTGGTATTCGCGTTCGCGATGTTGTTCGCGATGTTGTCCACATTCAACTGCTCCGCATTCATCCCGCTGGCCGCGCTAAAAAGGGCTCGGATCATTTTTTCATCTCCTCGTCACTAAACCTTGGCTACTTCCTCGATCGCCTGGCGGCCCATATCGTTGGAAAGCGATACCGCCTTTTGCATCATTTCGAACTGCCGCATAACGCTCACGAGCCGTACCGCACCCTTGGCCGGGCTGATATTGGCATCTTCAATTTTTCCCTGATGAACCTGGATATCCGTCGCGTCTACAGGCTTCTGATCGCTGGTGTTCTTGAAATAGGTGTTGCCTTGCTTCAACAGAACCGACGGGTCGTTGAAGTTGACCAGCTTGAACTGCGCCACTAACTGGCCCCGCTGGTGAATGCTGCCATCCAGCGCGACGTCGACCGGTACCGTAGTGTCGGCTTGGATCGGTTGCCCATTTTGATCCAACAGCGAATGGCCATCTGAAGTAACCAGCAATCCCTTCGTCGAGACGTGGAAGCTTCCATTGCGCGTATAGAGCGGACCCGATGGGCCATTGGCCACGAAGAATCCTTTGCCGGAGAGACCGAAGTCCAGCGAATTATTGGTAGGCTCCAGCAGACCTTGCGCGAAGTCTGTCCATTGACGATCGATCACTGGCAGCGTAGCCGCCGGGGTGGTCTCATCGCCCGAGGCAGCCTCGGATGTGTATAGCGAATGGAATTCGCCGTCGGCTTTGTATCCGCTGGTGGAACTGTTGGCTATGTTGTTTGCGAGCAAGTCCAGCGACTGTATACCTGCGCGTAATCCACTTGCGGCTAAAATGCTGATCTGGTCCATAGAGCGAATATTGCGTTTGCAAGTGCCCGGCCAAAGTAAGTCGCGAAAGAAAGTTTATAAGTTGCTTTCAGTTTTGCGATATATCCACTGACAGGCCGCTCCGCTTTCGTCGAGACTAAGTCGCCAGTCGGCGATTTCTCGACGATTCCGCAATCTAAGCCGCTGAAAACCTTGCCTTCTTTTTTGGCCGCGAACCTGCATTAGTCCGGCCGTAATGCTCACCGCTCTCGCGCCTTCAGGTCCGGTTGCGCAATCCGTCCCAACCTCTCCTCCGAGTACTACGGACAGTACGCAATCGGGCCGGCGCGAAAGCTTTCAGCATGTCTATCGCAGCGTTCCTAGTGGAGACGAATCGCAGAACGAAGCAGAACCGAAACCGAAAGCCGCCGCGTCAACAGCCACCCGATCAAAGAAGAGCAGCACTGAGGACGGCAACGACAAGACATACGTGACGGCAACTCTCACAGCGCGTCCCATCGCTCTGCAAAAAGCTCCGCTTGTATTCGCCCTACCATCGCTGGGACAGGAAGTTGAATCGGAACCGGTATCGGGTACCTCAACGGCTGCAGATGAAGATCGGCCCGACGGCTCAACGCAAGGCACCGACAACGCGGCCAGGAATACCACGTTGGCCCCGACCGTCGTGTTGCCGGATTCGAAACCCGGTCAGACACTAGCCACAGCATTAGTTCCGTCCAACGAGAAACTGGCCTTCTCGGCTCGCCTAACTCAGCCCGAGGCCCCCACCGCAACGGTTCAACCTGCACGCCAGGAAGCACCTCCCGTAGCGAGCCGCTCTCAGACCAGCGAAGGTGACCGGACCACCGTCGAGCCAGCCTCGGTTGTCTCCGGCAAGGATCCGTATCAGACCGCCGAAGCCAAGAAAACCGATACTTTGCAGACTGTTTTGCCGGTCCGCGAGATGGCCTCCGCCACTGCATTTGATCTTCGTCAGACGCCGGCGCCGCTCCATCCTCCCGAGCCTGCTCCCGCCGCATCCGGACGCGGTCTGGCTATTCAGGATATTCAGCCGGCAATCCCCGAAATCGCTAAACCGCCGGCCCGCACCGAAATTTTGCTGCAGCTCGCCGGCCAGGATCAATCCACGGCTTCGGTCCGGGTGGTGGACCGGTTGGGCACCGTCAACGTAACCGTGCACGCCGCCGATCCTGACCTGAGAAGCTCCCTTCGCTCCAATCTAAGCGACCTCGCTTCACAGCTCACCGGCCAAGGCTACAAGACAGAAATGGTAAAACCTGCGGTTGTTGCCGCTAACGCGGACAACCACGATCCGTGCCAGAGCAGCCGGGATGGCTCCGGCCAACAGCAACCGCATCATTTCACGCCAGATGGACGTCAGCCGCAGCGCGACCGTCGTCCCAGCTCAGGCCGCTGGCGTGACGAACTGGAACAAGAAACGTCCGGTAATCCCGGAGCACCAGGAGGTCAAAACTAATGCAAGTATTAAACACCCCTGCCATTGCGGCTACTGATCCAACAGCGCCCACGACGCCTGCTGCTTCATCCGGAAGCAGCCTTGCCAGTGCGACCAGCTCGCTCACAAACGAGACCACTTTTCTGCAGCTGCTGATGGCGCAAGTTCAGAACCAGGACCCTATGAACCCAACCGACAGTACTCAATTCGTCGGACAGCTGGTTCAATTCAGTTCACTCGAACAACTGCTTGGCATCAACCAGGGCGTGCAGACTCTGGATGCGAAAGCGACTGCTCCGGCGACCACCCCGACCCCGACCTCGCCGGCGCCGATCACTACGCCAGGCTCGATCAATCGCAGCAATTTACTAACGCAATAAAACACGGAGGAACCAATGGGAGCTTTTTCAATCGCTTTAACCGGTCTTAACGCGGCCACAACCGCTCTGGACGTGGTAGGGAATAACCTGGCCAACCTGAACACGGTAGGCTTCAAGGATGTCTCCACCCAGTTCACTGATTTGATTGCCCAGCAAATCGGGCAAGGCACCTCGCAGGTCGGCGAAGGCGTTTCCTCGCCCATCACGGAACGCCAGTTCCTGCAGGGCTCGATGCAACTTACGTCCGGGGCGTTCGACGCTGCCATTCAAGGCAACGGATTTTTCGTCGTCCAAAACACGGCCGGCTCGACACTGTACACGCGCGCGGGCAACTTTAAACTCGCCGCCGACGGCACTCTCCAGACCGCGACTGGGGAGAACGTGCAAGGCTGGACCGCGGCCGGCAGCGTGCTGACCACCACCGGACCGATCGGAAATATTGTAGTGCCGAGCAACGCGCTAGTAACTCCCACGCCTTCCACGCAGTTCACCCTCAACATGAATCTGAACTCGGACGGGGTGGTCGGAGATCCCACCACCGGCAGCTTCTCGGCTCCCATCCAGGTGGTCGACTCCCTCGGCGCCACGCATACCCTGACCATTGATTTTGCCAAGACCGGGCCGAACGCCTGGAGCTATAACGTGACCGTTCCCGGCGAGGACCTAAGCTCGGGAAAGGCCGGAACTCCTTCCTCGGTCGCCAAAGGCAATCTCACGTTCGACGCGCAGGGTCAGCTTACTGCGCCGGCGCCTCCAGCCCCGGTGGCAATCGCGATGACAGGACTCGCCGACGGAGCGGCGGATCTCAACCTCAACTGGAATCTCTATTCCAACGGTGCGTCCACGCTCACACAATTTTCGTCCCCATCAGCGCTGTCCGGGAGTTCACAGGACGGGTTGGCCGCGGCCCAGTTGACCCAGGTCGGCCTGGACAACAATGGCAAGGTGGTCGCGCACTACTCCAATGGATCGACACTAGTAGTCGCTCAAGTTGCGCTGGCCGGAATCACCAATCCGGAGACGCTGGTTTCGGTCGGGGATAACAATTTCCAGGTCAGCGGCAGTACCGCCACACCGGTGGTCGGAACACCCGCGACTGGAGACCGCGGATCCATCGAAGGCGGAGCGCTGGAGTCTTCCACGGTGGATATCGCGAAAGAGTTCACTAACCTGATCGTTTATCAACGCGCCTACCAGGCGAATTCACGTGTCATCTCAACCACCGACCAGATCGTTCAAGATCTTATTTCTCTCATCCACTAACCGATGAACGCTTCCCAAACATTACAGCGCTTCGAAGATCTGCCTTTCCTGGCCGAGGTGGAGCTGGGCACCTTGGTCATGACCATTGGCGAGATCTTCGCGCTGCGTGAGGGGGCGGTGCTGCGAACCAATCACCCGGCTGGCGCTCCGGTCGCGCTGCAAGTAGGCGGCGTCGAGTTGGCAGCGGCCGACATCATCGTGGTCGATGATACGTTGTCCATCCGAATCACCCGGCTCAGCGACAACCTCAAAGGATCTTCAGGCGGCAATGGAAGTAACTGAACAGATCGCGATGGTGCTGGCGGTCTTCGCCCTTTTGGGAGCGCTGCTCTGGTTTCTGAAACGCAGGGGAATGGCGTCGTTAAACCTGCGGACGCGGCGTAGCAGCAACGGCCGGCGCGTGGAAGTGCTGGAACGGGTGCCGCTCACTCCTCAGCATGCCTTGCACCTGGTACGCGTCTCCGACAAAGTCCTGCTGATAGGAACGGCGCCGTCCGGTTGTACGCTTCTCAATGAGCCCGCTATCAATGAACCAGCCCCGTCCTTCGGCCAGGAGCTGCTGGCTCAGCAGGCCAACCGCCTCCCTCAATGATCCGAATCATTGCAATCCTGCTTCTTTTGCTGGCCGCCGGTTCCGCCTGGGCCGCGCCCACCGACCCTGTGATTCCGGTTTTCGGCGCTACTACCGGTAAGGGCGGCGTTAACCTCAGCGCGCCCATGCAGATCGTTATTCTGCTCACTCTGCTGACTTTGCTCCCCGCCGTGGTCATGTCGGTCAGCCCGTTCCTTAGGATCATCATCGTTCTGCATTTTCTGCGGCAGGCGCTAGGCACTCAGACCACGCCTTCCAATCAGGTGACCATCGGCCTCGCTCTCTTTCTCGCGTTCCTGATCATGCAGCCCGTCGTCCTGGATATCTACCATCGCGGCTGGGAGCCGGTGGAGAAAGGCCAGCTCGCCTGGCAGCAGGGTTTCGATGAGGGGTCCAAGCCTCTGAAAGCCTTTCTGCTGCGGTTCGCGCGTGAGAAAGATATCAAGACCTGTCTGGAGATTTCCCGGTCGGCTGCACCCCGTACGCCTAGCGATCTCAATCTGTCGGTTCTGGTTCCGGCCTATATTCTTTCGGAAATGAAAGCGGGTTTCCAGATCGGAGCCGTACTGTTCTTACCCTTCCTGATTATCGATCTGGTGGTCGCGTCGGTCACGCTTTCCATCGGCATGATCCAGCTGCCGCCGGTTATGATTTCAGCGCCGTTTAAGATTCTGCTCTTTGTCCTGGTGGATGGCTGGAATCTGGTAATCGGCTCGTTGATGAAGAGTTTCTATTGAGGCACCCATGAGCCCCGATTTTGCCGTACATCTTATTAGCCAGGCCTTGTGGACCACGGTGGTGCTCTGCGCTCCTTTACTGTTGATCGGATTCGCTGTGGGAATCGTAGTCAACATTGTTCAGATCGCGACTTCGATGCAGGACTCGGCCTTCAGCACCATCCCCCGATTGGCCGCCTTCCTATTCGGCTTCCTGCTGCTAATGCCTTGGATGCTGAAACAGATTTCGGCGTATTCGATCGCTCTGTTGGTCGATCTGTCGCGTTATGCACGATAATCCAGGCCTGCCGGCTTCCCTGCTCTACGGATTCCTGCTGGTGCTCGCGCGAATTTCCGGAATCTTCATCTTTATTCCTTTGCCCGCGTTCAAGACTGGGCCCAGTGCCGCCAAAATCGTACTCGGATTGGCTTTGACCTTCGCGTTGTTTCCGCTGTGGCCCAAAGTGGATCCGATACCAGCGACAATCTTGCAGGTCAGCGGATGGGTTTTGCTGGAGGCAGCCATCGGTCTGGCCGCCGGATTGGCCGTCGCATTTGTCATCGAAAGCCTTTATGTCGCTGCGCAAGCGATCAGTACTCAGGCCGGCTTCTCCTACGCCTCCATGATCGATCCCAATACGGAAGCGGACTCCACGGTGCTGGTTATGATCGCCCAACTAACCGCGGGCCTGCTCTTTTTCGCCCTGGGACTCGACCGCCGGCTGCTCGAGACTCTGGCTCACAGCCTTCAGACTCACCCTCCTGGATCGTTGGCGCTATCGCGGTCCGGTGTTGAGACCGTGGCTATGCTCGGCTCCAGCGCCTTCTCAACTGGTCTCCGGCTGGTGCTTCCAGTGATGACATTACTGTTCCTCATCGATCTGTCAATCGGGCTTCTGGGGCGGCTCAATTCCCAATTGCAATTGGTCGCCCTCGCGTTCCCGATCAAGATGGTCGTATCTCTGGTGGCTTTGAGCTTTCTGATCCTGCTGGTCCCGAAGATCTATCAACAGTCCGCCGGCGTCGCCTTCGGCGCTCTAGCCAAGGTGCTTGGATTTTGAGAATACCCGCGACCCCATATGTCCAGCGCCAGCGACCGCACAGAGAAACCGTCACCCCGGAAACTGATCAAAGCCCGTCGCGAAGGCCAATTTCCTTCGTCGAAGGACTTCGTCAGCGGTCTGCAGTTCACCGTATTCGTGTTGCTGCTGGCCGAACTCGGCCCCAAGATGTTCACCGGTTTCAAAGATGCCGCGGGCGCGGTCCTGAGACAAGCGTTACGTGCCGATGTTGGCAACGATACTCTGGTGGAAATCGTTCATCAGGCGTTCGCGCAAACTATTTTTCCATTGCTCACTGGGAGCGCCATTATGGTGGCCAGTGGCGTTCTGTTCCAGCTCCTGTCCACGCGGTTTTCCTTCAGCCTCCAGCGGCTGGCGCCGAAACCTGTAAATTTCAACCCAATTTCCAAACTGAAATCAGCCCCGCAGAAGGGCTTTTCGTCGGCCATTCAGGCGCTGGCGCTCGTGCTGGTATTCGGTGTACTGCTTTACTGGATCGTTGTTCAGAACGCCAGCCTGTTGTTGGCGCTTCCCCTCGCCAGTCTGCAAGTTGGGCTGGGAACCATGCGCTCGCTGTGTCTGAGCCTGCTTTGGAAAGCAGTGGCGTTCTTTCTTCTCTTCGGAATGATCGATCTGTTCCGCCAGCACCGCCGTTTCAACCAGCAGATGCGAATGAGCAAGCAGGAAGTTCGCGACGAGCTGAAAGACACCGAAGGCAACCCGCAGATCAAAATGCGCATCCGTCGCCTGCAACGCGATGCCCGCCGCCGCAGGATGATGGAGGAAATCAAGACAGCCACCGCCGTGGTCGTGAACCCGACGCACTATGCCGTCGCAATCCGCTATCAGCACGAAATGATGTCCGCCCCCGTGGTAGTGGCCAAGGGCAAGAATTACCTGGCCCTGCGTATTCGCGCGCTAGCTATGGAACATCAAGTCCCGTTAATCGAGAACCCGCCTCTGGCGCAAGCTTTGTACAAGTCCGTAGACGTGGGGCAGCAGATCCCACCGCATCTCTATCGCGCGGTAGCCGAGATCCTGGCTTATATCTACAAGCTGATGGGCGCCAAGGCAGTGAAGCCCTAAATGAGAGTGAAAATTCAGATCAGGAGCAAAACATCATGATTCAATTCAGCGGCGTTTCGCCTTTCGCAATCAACACAGGGGCCGATTCGCCCCTGCTCACCTCCGCCAGCCAGGCCGTTGAAAGCGGTTTTCAAAGCCAGCTTTCGGCGGCGCTCACTGCGACACTGCAAACCTTCGGCATCAATCCCAACAGTGTTTCGGTGTCGATCGCACCGATCGTGACTGGCAATGCGCCCAGCGCGAATCCGGCAGCTACACCAGCCAGCACTGGTACTCCGGCTTCGACCGGCGATGGCACGTTGGCTTCCCAGGATCCCGTTCTCGCCTTCGATGACGCCTATTGGTCCAGCCAGCCTCCGGCCGTTCAGGCTTTGCGCAATATAGACGATCCGTCCCAGCGCGCGATGGCCGCCGCCCAACTGGCCGCCTCCGGCTATACCATCGACACGCCGATTATGGTCTGGGGATGGGATCCTTCCAAAGTTACAACCCTACGGCAGGATATGGGCTACACCTGGGTGCCTTCCGCATTTCAGAATCCCGTTCCCGCCGCGCCCGGCCTTAGCAACGGCTCGGAAGGCTACGATCCCAGCCATCCTCCCACTGGCTCAATCGCCGTGTAGTTTATGAAATACGGGCTCGCTTTACTTTGTTTCGCCGGGGGATACGCTCAGACGCTCGCTAATTTCGAGAGCAGTGTACAGGCGGCTATGGCACCCGCATTGGCTCAGCAGCGCGCATCGGTCCGCGCACAGTCTATGGCCGCTGCAAAGATGGCCGCTGGAAGCACAACTGTACCGTCTTTTTTCATGGAAGCGCCGCCCGCGGGTCTCGGGCTCCTCGCCGAATGCGATGCTCTAGCCGCCGATCAGCTCAATGGCATCATTACTGGCGCGGCCCAACGAGAAAAGGTGAGTTTTGACCTGATTAAAGCAGTGGTAGAAGAAGAATCTGCCGGCCACCCTTGCGCCATCTCCTTCCGGGGAGCGGAGGGCCTGATGCAACTAATGCCTGCCACTGCCGAACAGTTCAACGTCCAGGACCCATTCGATCCTCAACAGAACATTGACGCCGGGGCTAAGATGCTTAAGCTGCTTCTAACGAAATACGACGGCGATCTCGGTTTGGCCCTGAGCGCCTATAACGCGGGATCGGGGCGCGTAGATCAGGAAGGCGGCATTCCGCCCATTCGTGAGACGCTCAATTACGTCACCGACATCCTACGCAAATTGCGGCCGACGGACGACAAACCGGCGGAACCGGTGCCAACCGTGGCCGCATCAGAACACAAAGACTATCAGTAGCGAAGGCAAATACTCCCGCAGCTTGAAGATTTTGCCTTCAGATGCGGCCCATCAACAGAAGGATGATCAGGATCAGGACCACCAATCCCAGACCACCACTCGGATAGTAACCCCAACCTCTGCTATAAGGCCAAGCCGGAAGGGCTCCCAAAAGCAGAACGATCAGGATGATAAAAAGAATCAGCGACATACTCTCTCCTCTCTAACCTTTAGTAACGTACTCCGAAAAGCCGTACACACGTTACTAAGTTGCAACTTAACGCCCAATTTGAGGGCCTGGGAATTGTGCCAGCCTTCAAGTTCGTAACGCCACCCGGCGTTCTTCGACGATACTAGAAATAATGAACGATGGACAAGCCTTCGCACAACGACTCGCTTCGGAAGCCATCGGCACGGCGCTCCTGCTTGCCGCCGTCGTGGGCTCCGGGATCATGGGTGAACGTTTGTCAGGGGGCAATGTCGCCATCGCGCTTCTCGCTAACACCTTGGCGACCGGCGCGATGCTGGTGGCATTGATCCTGACCTTCGGTCCGATATCAGGAGCGCATTTCAACCCGGCTGTTACCCTGGCCGATGCGTGGCAACAAGGTGTTGCCTGGCGGCATGTTCCGGGGTACGTCGCCGCTCAGGTTAGCGGTGCTTTCATCGGTGTGGGTTCGGCGCACCTGATGTTCGGTGAACCTTTATTCGCAGCATCCCGTCACGTTCGCTCGGGCAGTGCTCAAATGTTCAGCGAGTTCGTTGCAACGTTCGGATTGTTGGCTGTGATTTGGGGATGTGTTCGCTTGCGAAATTCAGCCGTCGCCTTCGCTGTGGGCGCTTACATAACGGGAGCGTATTGGTTCACGGCTTCCACTTCCTTTGCCAACCCGGCCGTCACTCTGGCTCGCTCGATGACGGACACATTCTCGGGCATCCGTCCCATGGACGTTCCGGGGTTCATCGTGGCTCAGTTGGCCGGGTCGATGGTCGCGACGGCACTGTTTGCGTGGTTAGTCCCTTCGCTTCCGGCTCAAGCCAAGGACGTGGTAGTTCCGCACCCGCACGAAGGAACCTTTCATGACAGATAAGATGCGCATACTGATTCTGTGTACCGGAAACTCTGCTCGGAGCCAGATGGCGGAAGGGCTGTTCCGAGACGAAGCTGGTGATCGCTATGAGGTATTCTCGGCTGGCACGACGCCCACGCAAGTTCGACCGGAGGCAATCGCCGTGATGAACGAGATCGGCATCGACATCTCCGGTCATCGGTCGAAATCGGTGGACGAGTTCACGGGCCAGGAATTCGATCAAGTGATAACCGTTTGCGACAACGCCAAGGAGTCGTGCCCGGTTTTTCCCGGCAAGACTCAACGATTGCATTGGCCGTTTGAAGACCCGGCAACGGCGCAGGGTTCCGAGGACGAACGGAAAGTGGCTTTCCGTAAGGTCCGGGATCAACTTCATCGCCGGATTAGGGTCTTTTTAGGCGAGGCTTGATATATCGGGGCCTTGGCCTCCAGAAGTCACCGCGATTGTAGGATAATGCGAAAACCTATGTGCCGCAGCATAAAAGTCCTACGCCGCAGCGATGCGCTGGTGACTTCGGAAGACATTTCCGCCGCCGCTCTCCAATTTGTACGCAAGGTGAGCGGTTTCCACAAACCGTCGAAGGCTAATCAAGCCGCGTTCGATGGAGCGGTCCGGGATATTGCGGGGATCACGGAACACCTATTAGAGAGTTTGGGCCAGGCAACCAAAAAGGACCTGGTTAAGGAGCCTGTATGAGAAAAGCAATTATTTTGATCGGGCATGCTGCCACTGTGGCAATTGCTCTAGCGGCCGGCATGTTGCTGGCTCAAGAAAAGGGGGAAATGGACAAGGTAACAATCAAAACGCATGCAATGACGTGCCGAGCTACAGCGACCTCAAGGCTGCCCTGAAGAGTGTCGCCCCCGCTGCCAAGAGCGTAAATGGCGGTTTGGGTTTTAACATGTGGGGGACGGTCGTGAATCGCGACGGCATCGTTTGCGCGGTGGTTTTCACGGGCGCTGATCGCCAATCCCAATGGCCCGGAAGCCGTGTTATTTCGGCGCAAAAAGCAAACACCGCGAATGCCTTCAGCCTGCCTGGATTCGCGTTGTCGACCGCCAATCTATACGCGGCCGTGCAGCCGGGCGGGTCGTTATTCGGGCTGCAGGAGAGTAACCCAGTGGATACCGACGCCGCTTATGGTGGAAATGCCGCGAACTACGGCCAGTCCAACGATCCGATGGTGGGGCGCAAGATCGGCGGTGTCAACGTCTTCGGCGGCGGCCTCGCGCTCTATAACAAGACGGGCGTGTTGGTGGGCGCTTTGGGCGTCAGCGGCGATACATCCTGTACGGACCATATCATCGCCTGGAAGACGCGCCATGCCCTGAACTTCGACGATGTCCCCGCCGGAGTGGGGGCGTCCAACACCGACAACATGATCAATGATATGCCGCCGGAGTTGCCCGGACACACCACCTCGCCGAGCCCTGGCGGATTTGGACACCCGACCTGCGACGCGACGGCCACCGCCATCACCGCTGGATTGCCAACCAATTTCCCAGTAGGGCCGACCCCGTAGATTAATTAGGGACAGTACACTCAAATACCGATTTCGGCGCGTGGAAACTGGTATTTGAGTGTACTGTCCCTAATTATCTACCCCGCGGCTCGGGTTTTCTGTCACACTCGTAGTTCATGCCGGGAAGGTTCATTTCCCATCTGGCCTGCGCCGTTTTGGCCCTGTCCACGATCCCCACCCTACTGCCGGAGTCGTTTCCCTCTCCGGAAACGCTGGTGTACAGTATCGAGTGGCGCCTGATCGACGCCGGAGACGTGCGGCTGACCCAGGAACCGAAGCGCTCCAAGCTGCACCTGGAATCGAGCGGGCTCGTCTCCAAGCTGTATAAACTCGATGACAGTTACGAACTCGAGATGCAGGGTGATTTCTGCGCCACCAGTACGATCCTCAATGCGATGGAACGTTCGCGTCACCGCGAGACCAAAGTCATCTATGACTATTCAAAAGGCAAGGCCAGCTACGTCGAGCGGGATCTGATCAAGAACAGTGTCATGAAGACCGCGGAGGTTGAAATACCGCCCTGCACACATGACATTGTGGGCGCCCTCTATAAGCTCAGAACTTTGAAATTGGAGCCGGGCCAATCCACCCAAATGGAACTGAGCGATGGCAAGAAGTCCGTCATGGCGCGCATCGAAGCGCAGCAGAAAGAAGAGATCAAGACCAACGCGGGCACGTTCAACACAGTTCGTTATGAGGCCTTCGCTTTCGGAGGAGTTCTATACGCCCGCAAAGCGCAACTGCTGATCTGGGTTAGCGATGACGCTCGCAGGTTGCCCGTACAGATCCGGATTCGGATGAATTTTCCAATAGGCACCATCACCTTGTCGCTGGAGAAGGAGGAACACTCGTGAAGAAGTTTTGGCTGGCCTGTTTTGCGATTACGTTATCGGCCCAGCAGCCGGAATCGGGCTCGGCATTGATGGCGCCTAGAGAACTTCTGGATTCGTATCAGCGGGTGATCCAGCTTATGGAATCGACCACGGTGTCGGTTCCCGAACTCGCTCGGGCAGGCGCTCCGCTAATCGAGAATGCCCGGCAGGCCTTCACCAATGTACGCACCACTCCTGCCGATGCTGTTTCCAATTACGCGTTTCTGACCAACCTGCGTGCTTATCTGGCGTTGTCCGACGCTGTGCCGAAGCCTTTTCCATTCTCGATCGATCAGCAGAAGCAGTTCAATGATCTGCGCGACGCATCAGTCCGGATCGAGAGTCATTTTCGAGCTTTGATCGAACTGAAGGACCGGCAGCTACGCAGCCCCGATCGCGACAATCTGGCGCGCTACACGGAAATGGATTCGCGGACCCTGCCGCCGCAATCGGACAAACCGCGGGTGGTCCTTTTTGGCGATTCCATCACCGACGGGTGGCGGCTCAACGAGTATTTCCCGGAGCGCGATTTCATCAATCGGGGAATCAGCGGCCAGATCACCGGCCAGATGCTGGGCCGCATGGAAGCAGACGTGATAAGACTGAAGCCCGGCATCATGCTGCTGCTGGCAGGCACCAACGATATCGCGCGCGGCGTTCCGGTTTCCACCATCGAAGACAATCTTACGGCGATCGCTGATTTAGCCGATTTCCACCAGATCAAAGTGATTCTCGCTTCCGTGCTTCCCGTGAGCGACTACCACAAGGACGTGAATCCGAACTACGAGATGACTAAGACACGCCCGCCCGCCACCATTCGCGCACTCAATGATTGGATCAAAGGATTCTGCGCGCGCCGCGATTTTACCTATCTCGATTACTACGCGCAGATGGTGGATGGCGACGGCTATTTAAAGGCGGACATTGCCGACGACGGCCTGCATCCGAACAGCATGGGCTATCGCATTATGGCTCCGCTGGCCCTGGCAGCGATAGAAAAAACGAATGCGGCGGCCGCACCTGCGCCGAAGCCGAAGAAGCACCGGATGTTCGGGAATTAGAAGCCCATCCCGCTACTGTCCTCTGCCGCCGCCGCGCACCGTATTGTTCATGTTGATGAGTGGATAACCACCCATTGCAAGGCGAACGTTCGGGCCCGACGGAGCTTCGGCGCCCATTTGATGCCAGGTCATCGGCGCGGCGTAAAGGACATCGCCCTCTACGGCGTGAAATTCTCCCATGTTTTCAAACTTGCCGCTGATTTGGCCTACTTGAACGATCCACCATTCGGCCGGACCCGGATGTATGTGCCCGAAAACCACATGTGGATCAAAAGGTGGATCGCCGGGTTTATCGGGACCGCTTCCGATATTCCCTGTGCCGTTGCCGCATTTATTCTCGGTTGGATTCAAGTAGCCCAATAGCGGGCTGGCGAACAAATGATCGTCAAGGACCGCCTCGCCCCTTACGCATTTGCCAATGGCGTCATCGAAGGTATTGAACATCAGCCGGTTGGGTGGCGTATAGGCTCCCGGGACGTGATGGAACGACAATTTCACGATTGTACCGTCCTTACTTGGACTCGGCGCCGGCCCATTGCCCGGATACACTGTCTTGTAATTCGTGGGATTCACCTCGACCCATAGCGCAGTTTGGTCGCCCGTCACCTCATAGGAGAAGATGGTGGACTTCATGATGTTGATGATTGCGCCGCGCGTGGCGGTAACGGGCTCCTGGCCTTCCACGTTGAAATGAATCTGACCCGCGACCACGACGAAAACAGTCGGTGTATCGGGATGCATCCGGACTGTTCCTACAGTTCCCGATGCACCCGCGTTATAGGTTGCATCCTGCTCGGGATCAAGGATAATCTGTTCGGTCCAGTTGTTCTGACCGGCATGCATCTGCTTGAGATCGGCAAGTTTCCACAGAGGGCGATTGGGCGGCTTGTAGACTCCACCGGGCGTCTTGTTTACCACCCACATCTCGGTTGGCCCGCGTCCACGGCCACCGCCCTGGGGAGCTATTTCCTGTGCAAAGACCGATGCTACCCCGGCCGCCGCGATAAGGATCACCGTTGTGATTTTCAGTTTGATTTGCACTCCCATACTCCTTTGGAACCGTTCGTCATGCGCGTCCAGGACCTAGGATACCGCCGTGACACCCATCGAGCGCAAAGATCGTTTGGCCGCAAGAATCGGATAGTTTCGCAAGCCAATGCCGCTTAGCATTGAGATTGTCAGGAGGATTCACAATGACCACCATGCCGGCATTTACAATGATGGATGCCCAACCCGAGATGGCGGAAAGCGAACAGCAATTCTGGCGATCGAGCTACTGGGGCGCTGTGGCCGAACGCGACCGCGCGATGGACGGCGTCTTCTTTTATGCCGTCCGAACCACCGGCGTATATTGCCGGCCGTCGTGTCCCTCGCGGCGTCCGAAACCAGAAAACGTTGTGTTCTTTCGCACTCGGACGGGCGCGGAGCGAGCAGGTTTTCGTCCCTGTAAGCGCTGCCGGCCGGAGCGTGAAATCGGGACCGACGCCAATTCGGAACTCGTCGAGAAGGTGTGCCGCTACATCGATACCCATCCGGATCAACCGGCTACGCTCGGCGCATTGAGCGCGGCCATTGGGCTGAGCCCGTTCCATTTGCACCGGACGTTCAAGGCGCTTACCGGCATCACGCCGCGCGCTTATGCCGATTCGCGGCGTCTCGAATCGCTGAAGGCGGGTCTGCGCGAAGGCCACTCGGTGACCCGGTCGTTATACGATGCGGGCTACGGATCCAGCAGCCGGTTGTACGAACGCGCCTCCTCGCAGCTCGGCATGACGCCGTCGCGTTATCGCAAGCAAGGCTCGGGAGTCACCATACGATTTGCCATCGCGGATACGCCCGTCGGGCGGTTGCTGCTGGCTGCCACCGAGCGCGGGATCTGTTCCATCCAGTTCGGAAATTCGGACAGTGCGCTCGAGGCTGGATTGAGAAAAGAATATCCTCAGGCGGAGATCGTACGCACGGATAAAGCGCTAACAACATGGGTTCGAGCGGTTCGCGATCGAATTGGCGGCGAGAGCACTGCGGCGCTGCCGTTGGACATTCGAGCAACGGCGTTTCAACGCCTGGTTTGGGAAGAGCTTCGTGTGATTCCGAGCGGTGTCACGCGATCTTACGGCGAGATTGCCAAACGCATTGGACAGCCCCGAGCCGCCCGAGCTGTGGCGCGGGCCTGTGCTACTAATCCAGTAGCCGTCGCGATCCCTTGCCATCGCGTGGTCCGCGAAAACGGTGCGCTGGGAGGCTACCGTTGGGGAATCCAGCGCAAGCAAAAGTTGCTCGCCTTGGAAAAGAAAGGCTCAGTTTCCAAATCCGGCTGAAACCAGCAGAACGCCTAACTTAGCGCCGTCAGCGGGGGCGATATATGGATTGCGGATGTGCATCTTGACAACGGTGTAGTCATCAGTTCGCAGCCAGCCGGCCGGGACGGTATGGCGGTAGATTTGATCCCCGTCTCCGCCGTAACGGACGCTGTCGAGCGGATGGTCATTGATGAAATAGTCGATCATCAGCGGGCCGGTTTGCTGGAATGTATCTTTCGAGATCTTGAAATGCGCGGTAAAGATGCGATTGTTGATTGACGAGAGCCAGAATTTCAACTGCGGCGCATCCAGGGTCCAGCAGAACACGGACTTCGGCTGACACATGATTACTTCATCGACGAAATATTTGTAAGCGTCTTCGCTCGACACGGCCATGCTCTCGCCGATGCGGGCGCCGGGCTGATCCGCTTTCACCAGGCGAAGGCGCACGCTGCGGCGGGCATCGGCGTTGTCCAGTTCCACGTAGCGATCACCCTGATAAGTGAAGATATGATCGTAATGGTCTAGCCGGTCCAAGGGAATTTGCTGCGCGGCCGGACCATTCAATTGCGTGATGAAGAGATCCTTGTCCTTATAAACCAGCCGGAGTGCGAAGAACAGATCCCATACGCCGCCGTCTAGAGGGCTCTGCACAATCAGCAGCCTGGACCCGTGTTCAAGTTTCGGATACATACCCAGCAATTGATCCGCGGCGATTTTGATCGGAGCATCGTTCGATGGCGGGGCCGGCTGCCAATGCCGGTAGTGAAGCACTCCCAGAGCCGCGGCCGTTGCGATAAAAATGCTCGTCATCGCCGCGGAGCTCGATAAACGAAATGAACCGGCGGTCATGCTCACCAACTTGTCCCGAATCCAAACTAGAAGGGCCGCGAGATAGAGCGCCAGGCCGGCGTTCGGTAGATACAGCACGAACCCCTCGCGCGCGCTTACGAAAGACACAGGCAGCAACGTGATCTGGAAAAACAGCAGCCCAAACCACATCAGGCGCGAGCGCAACAAGATGGCGACGGCTGCAAGTATGGCGTAGAAGATCAGCACGCGGCCGGCAGTGAAGGCGTGTCTCCCATAAGTGAGGTAGCCCAAGTAAACTTCCGTGTCGTGTAGTAACGTTGGCCAGTTGAAATGGGAAACGTAATCCGCCGAGCGCGCCAGCCCCTCGGTCGAGGTCTTAGCCGGAATATAGCCGATAAGACAGACGCTCGCCAATAGTGCGCCCCTCCCGGCATCGATCAACCACCGGCCGGCATCGCTCAGCCGGCGCCAGTGTGGCGGGTGAAACAGGAGCTCGTAGAGGATCAAGATGGGCGGGAGCGTGGCTCCCATCTCTTTCGAATTCAGGCAACAGATGAAGCTGGCGACAAAGGCGACCAGATTCCATCCCCTCAGATATTCGCCTCGCTGGCGAACGCGGATATAAATCAGCAGCGCCACGAAAAAGAACAGGAAGCAGTAGACATCGTAGAGCGAGCCGGCATTGTAATAGAGGTAGGCGAAGTTGGCGTGCACCGACCAGATTAGCGTCGCCAGGGCTGCGGTCTCGCGCGATCCGCTGATTCTTTTTAGAACCACATACGCCAGGTAAAGATTGAGCAGGAAAGTGGCGTAATACAAAATATAGAGCGGCCGCGGATTGAATCCAAAAAGTGCGAACAGCGTTCGATAAATGACGCCGCCAAAGGGCCGGTAGTAAGGCGTCCAGAACAGAATATTCGCCTTCACCAAGTCCCCGACGGGCCGGCTCCAATACCCGTAAAGGTTCATGACGTCATCGCCGCTGAAATACATCAGCAGTCCGCGCCAGGTAAATCCCACGAAGAAGGCTGCGATGAAAAGCGCGGTGAGGATGCGCCGGAGAAAGGGCCGGGATGCGGTCCAGGTCATCCTATTGCTTCGGCCAGGGCGGCTGAACCAGAGCGGGAATCGCATTCACGGCCTGAGCGTCGGGCTGTGGAAACGACAATTGTTCAGCCAGGAAAGCGATGCGATCCCGAGTGGCTGCGGCGTTAAGTGCGTGCGGCGCTTCATAGACCCTAAGCTTCTTTGGCTCGCTGACGATTTCGAGATACCGCTTCGCCACGTCGCCATTCAGAAACGGCTCCTCGGTTGCATACTGCAGGAAGACCCCCGCCGGCGCCGCATGCGAGACGTATTTGCCCGCGTCCATCCATGCATACTTAGCGGCGAACGCATCAAATTTTGCCGGCCCGACCTTCTTTCGGTACTCCTGGAACATCTTAGTGCTCCGATCCACTTCGTCGGATAAATCGCCTGCCATGATCACAAATGCTTTGAAGCGCTTGTCGATGCCGCTCAAGAAGCCGCCCGCCGTGGCGTCACAACTGTGGCCAACATAGGCCAGGCGCTTCGGATCGACGTCCTTGCGAGCCAAGAGCAGATCGGCCCCCCGGCGAAGGTTCACGTCCTGCTGCACCTCGACGGCGATCTGCTTTTCGTTCAGAGGCGAGTTGTCTTCCTGGAAGCCCGGATGCACACTGACATGGTCGGGCAGTAGCGAGACGACACCGGAGCGCGCCAGAACAATCGCTTCGTCCAGGAACTCGGTGCGGTTCTTTTTCTCAGACCCGGGCATGCACCAGTGTCCGTAAATCACTGCCGGAAATGGGCCCTTCCCCGGCGGCGTAATCAGGTAGGCAGAAACAGTGCCGGCGTTAGGCCCGGCCAATGCACCCCGATCGCCCACCGGGCTGGAATAAGAGATGTCGTGGATCTGTACACCTTCGCGGTGTTGGACGCCGGTCTGCTTGAGGTTCAGCGGCGCACGCGTATCATAATCCCAGTGACGCGGAAGATCCTGCGCCGGCTGTGCCCCAGCCCAAGGCATACATGAAACGACAATACCAGCGAGAGTTTTCACGCCATCCACGAATATATCAAGCTACTACCGGATCGGTGCGAATGCCGGAGCTGCGCCGTCTTGATCGTTCAGCTGCTTTGGCTGTGATTTCGAGTCGCGCATCGACAGCGTAAAGATCCGTCGAGCGCACTCCGGCAGCAGCGTTCCAACGGAGGAGACCACTCCGCAGGGCGATGAGGCTGACCGGCAACCAAACGCGATCTGCTCTCCGTCCGCCGACCAGGATGGGTGCCCGCACGTCCATTTTGGATTATTGGTGAGCTGCCGAACCTGGAAACCGTTCGTATCCATCACAAATACCTGCTGCCGGCCTTGGTAGGCGAACGCATCGAACGCGATCAGCTTGCCATCCGGTGACCAGGCCGGGGAACCGCTGATCAACACTGGATCAGTTAACTGTACATCCTCGGAGCCGTCCGAGTTGGCGACGTGGATCGCCCACAAGCCGCGGGGCTGCTCCACCGCGAAGGCTAGTTTCTTTCCATCCGGCGACCAGGCTGGTGTAAAGGCATTTCGCAACAACAGCCGCAGTTCGCCCTTTCCGTCCGCTTGTAAGAGAAACAGACCGGCCCGCGCTGGTTCGTCGGCGGGATGGGGAAGTCTAACCAGCGCATCCGGTATACACGTCATGGCAATAGTTTTTCCATCCGGCGACCATGCCGCGCTATAGATCACAGGCTCCAGGCGTCGAAGTAGATGGCGATTCCGGCCATCCTGATCCATTACGAAAAGCTCCACTGGATGATAAGACTCGTAGCCTTTCTGCTCGCGATAAGCCGGCTTGGTTTCGAGAGTGGAATCATGAATGAACAATATGCGCCGTCCATCCGGCGACCAAGCGGGATCGTGGCTGTGACCATCCTGTGTAAGTGCCTTGATATTTTTTCCATCGCCGCTGATCGAATAGACATCTGTAATGGGCCAGGGCGCACTGCCCTCCGGCGCATGCATATAAACAATCCTTCCCAAGTTGCGCTGCTGTGCCGAGACAAAAGGCTGCATCAAAGCACTCATTACCAGAAGCGCCCCGATTGGCAAGCGCGAGATTAGGATCGGCGGCATTGAGAATATTGACGGAGGTTAGGTTCGCTTGGTTCCCCAGCCTTGTATCCTGGAGTTGAGTGCTTCGCAGCCTCTTACTGCTTCTTTCCCGCCAGTCCTGGCTTCGTCACTGGGTGGAAACTTCATCGGCCGCAGAGCAGGTGACGTCGCGCTTTATCGCTGGCCACACTTTGGAGCGGGAGGTCGCCGTATGCCGCCGCTTGAACTCCGAAGGCATCCTGGCTTCGCTCGATCATTTAGGTGAGAGTGTGAAATCGCTCGAGGAAGCCGAACAATCTCGCGACGCCTACCTGAGCGCACTCGATCAGATCGCCACATTGGGCCTCCAGGCCACGGTGTCCGTTAAACTTACGCAGCTCGGCCTGGACTTTTCCGAAGCCGCATGCCGAGCCAATGTCGAACAATTGGTCCAGCGCGCCAAGGCCATCGGCACGACTGTGGAAATTGACATGGAGTCGAGCGAATATGTGGATCGCACGCTCGCGCTGGTATCCCGATTGCATAGCAGATTCGGCAGTGTCCGCGCTGTAATACAAGCCTATCTTTATCGAAGCGAGAGCGACATCGAAGAATTGTGCCGGCAGTCCATTCCCGTGCGATTGTGCAAGGGAGCTTACCAGGAGCCCTCCGATGTGGCATTTCCACACAAGTCCGAAGTCGATCGCAACTATGTGCGCTTGATGACGAAACTTTTCGAGCACGGCGCGAATCCAGCCATTGCCAGCCATGACGAACGAATCATTCCGCAGGCCGTCCAATATGTGAGGGAACGAAATATCCTGCCCGAGCGTTTTGAATTTCAGATGCTGTACGGCATTCGCCGCGACCTGCAGCGGCGCTTGGTGGCAGATGGCTATCGGCTGCGCCTATATGTGCCATATGGCGATGCGTGGTATCCCTATTTTATGAGGCGTCTGGCCGAGCGTCCGGCTAACGTTCTATTCCTGGCGAGGAATCTATTGAAAAGCTAAAAGCGGGCCGATTACAAATTAGAGGAGGGGAACCGTAAGATGATAAGAGGAGTCCAATAGTCATGAAGTATTGGGGCTATTTTCTGGCGAAGCTAACCGCCGCGGTCCTGCTGATGTGGGCGGCGCGAGCAGCCATTCGCTTGTGTTTCCCGCGCCCCCCGATTTTTCTGGGTCAGCGGCTTGAGCCGTTCATGCACGATTTGGGCTATACCACCGCGATGATGCTCTTTTTCTTTTTTTGCGCCGGCCTCATCCACCTGATTGTCTGGGATCAGCGTTATCGCTGCCGTACTTGCCTGCGTTGGCTCCGCATGCCCGTCATCCGGGGCTCGTGGCCGAACATGCTTCTCTTCGGCCAGCCGCGCACTGAATACATTTGCATTTACGGGCACGGCACCTTGAAAGTTTCCGAAGTCCAGATAACCGGGGCCGGCAGGGATTGGGAGCCGCACGACGAAGATATCTGGAAGGAACTCGAAGCGCTCGAGGCCGGCCGGAAGTGAGGCCAGCCGCCCGGGTCTTGCGGCCGATCGCGGGCGTGGCGGTGCTTTTAATCCTGGCCGGAATCGCAATCATTCTGATCCCACCCTACGTGGAGAATTTAAAGCTCCAGCGCTTCGTCAATGACCTGGCGGAGGATCAAGCCACACCCAGCCTCGCCCCGGAAGTCATTCGTGAACGCGTGGTTAGCCGTGCAGCCGCACTCGGGCTTCCGGTCCATGCCGAGGACGTACAGGTCAAGCAAGTGCACAACGCTATTCGCATCGACGTGCTCTATGTGGTGCACGTGGATGTCGCAAGTTATACAGTCGATCTGCACTTCCGTCCGGCAGCGGGCGGAAGTTGAGACCAGTGTTAGCGAGTGACCCGGAATTCCGAGAAAACCGGCTCCTCGACCTCCTCAGGCACCAGCGATAGCACCGTCACTCGTTGGCCTTCGCGTAAGGCTTGCAGCAGAAGTTGGCAGCCATTTTTGAATCGGACCGCGTCGCGATAGGTGTTCACCTCGGCGCTGACCTCGACGAACTTGACCTCCTCAACTTCTCCGATCCCTAATTCACGCTGCAGCCCTTTCGGGATATCTTTCAGGATGAGCCGGGCCCCTGGCGGCACGCATACGGCGGGCGTATGTTTGTCGGGCTGCCATTGCGGCCGGTTCGCGTTGAACCATTCTTTGATCGCGGCCCACGACCACGGCTTTGTGGCAGCCGGGCACGAGCTCGCGGTGACGACCGGGCGAAGATCGGACGGTGAGGCTAAACCAAGCGACGCTCCGCCGAATCGATGTACAACTAACTCCTCGCCGTCGGAAGCAAGGCGATTCGGATACACATGCAGTGAGTAGTCACACATTGTTTTTCTCCATGAGTTGGACGCCGAGTCGCGTATTCGATGGCCGAAAGTAACCGTGACTTGGCCCCATGAAGAAGAGATTAGACTGGAGTTATGGAGAAAGCAACTTTCGGAGCCGGCTGTTTTTGGGGAGTAGAGGCGGCCTTTCGCCAGATCAAAGGTGTGAAAGCCACCGCGGTAGGATACATGGGTGGAAAACTCAAGGACCCCACCTATCAGGATGTGTGCACTGACCGGACAGGTCATGCCGAAGTCGTCCAAGTCGAATTCGATCCGTCCGAGGTTCCTTATGAAGAATTGCTACGGACATTCTGGGACAATCACGATCCCACTACTCTAAACCGCCAAGGCCCCGACACAGGAACCCAATACAGGTCCGTGATCTTTTATCACACCCCCGAACAGGAAGCAGCTGCGAAGGCATCTAAGGCGGCTCTCGAAAAATCCGGCGGCTATAAACGGCCCATCGTCACTGAGATCGTCCCCGCGCCTGACTTCTGGCGGGCCGAAGAATACCACCAGCAGTATCTGGAAAAGCGCGGCTTAGCCCATTGCCATCTGTAGGGTTCTAAAAACCGGAATGCCCGTCTCATCCACTGGGGAGGAGACGGGCATTGGATAGCCCTCGGAGGAGTGAGCTAATTCCAATAGTATTGTCGCTCTTCTAGTACTAAGTTGCAATCAGATTAATTGCTTAGTTTATGCCCTTAGGGGGCGGGACTGTTAAGAATCCTACAAAACCCCTTCATTGGCCGAACAGCGACTCCACCGCTCCCACCACGATGCAGAATATTGCGAAGCCGAAGATCCCGTATTGAACCCATAGCCGCGTGGCCCGAACCACCGTCAGATTATCGACGGCTTCATCAATCCATCGGGTGTTCGTTGCGTCCATGATTGGCACCGGTCTCTATGTTGGAGGCCGGCGGCCAAACGTGGAATGAGACATTCGAGGGTTTGGTTCCAAAACCCGCGCGATCTCGTACTAGTCCGCCAACGCGAAACTGCCAGCTATTTCGTGGGCTTGAGCTCGGCGTAAAGCTGGCCGACAAACCGATCCGACGTCTCTTTAGCCTGCGGAACCTTCGCATCGTAGTCGCTTGTGGGATGAGCGGCAAGCGTGTCTTCGGGACTCTTGCCTTGCTGAACCAGTTTCGCGACCCGATCGCGAATTGCCAGAATCATGTCGCGATGGGCGATGATCCCCATTCTGTCGACGGTCGGTCCGTGGCCGGGGATGATCTTGGTATTTGGTCCCGCCAGCCCGATCGTGACGCCCAGGCCTTCCAGCATTCCATTGAGAGAACCGCCGTTTGCGCGGTCGATATTCGGGTAGCCGACCGAACGAAAATAATCGCCCGTCATCAGCACGTCGGCATTCTTAAAACGCACCAGCGTATCGCCGTCGGTGTGCGCTCGCGGAATAGGAATCAGGTCCACTTCCTCGCCATCCATATGAAACGTGGTCCGTCCGCGATAGGTCACCAGCGGAAGAGCTGCCGCGGGCATGGGTGGCCGGCCGGGGTTGGCGCCTGCTGGAGGCACCGGCTGTGCCAGACGATCGCGCAATTCCTCGCGCGAGAAAATCACCACGCCCATTTTGCCGAGGTTCTCGTTGCCGCCCGTGTGATCGGGGTGCACGTGCGTGTTGATCATGAAACGAATCGGGCCGCTGGAGATCTGGTGGATGGCGGTTACGATTTTGTCGGTGAGCGGAGCGAATTGAGAGTCCACCATCAAGGTGCCATCGGGGCCGGTAAGAACTCCGATCATCCCTCCCTGTCCTTCCAGCGTATAGAAATTATTTGCAACCTTGGTCGTCTTGATCTCCACTTTGCTGAAGTCGGGCGCCGCTTGCGCATTCGCGCAAACAGTCGACAAAGCCAAGCCTGCCAGGGCTAATAGCGCGAATCGAAAGGCCGGGATTCTCATTGCATTTGCTCCTTCGTTGGAAAATTGGAGTTCCCATCATAACTCGTTTACAGGTTCGCTTGGGCTAAGTATAATAAGCGGTGCCGCTAAAGGAGGCCCCATGAGGCGATCCCTGATTTATTGCGTTTTCATTGCCGCAGCGCTGCTGTTGGTCCAGCCGCAGTTCGCACAAGGTCCCGGCGCCAACCCGGCCATGCTGAAGGCCAAGGCTCAGAATGTGCCCGAGATACCGGCTGAACTGGTGCCTAACTTCTTGAAGCTTCCCCCTAATCTCTACTTTGGGGAAAGCATCGGGGTCGCAACCAATTCCAAAGGGCACGTCTTTGTTTACGACCGCGGCCACGAGACGCGCCTTTTTGAATTCGATCAGACCGGCAAGTTCCTGCGCTTCATCGGCGATGGTTTGTACGGTTTCGCCTTCGCTCACGTGGTAAGAGTCGACCCGCAGGACAACATCTGGGCCATCGACGAGGGGACCAACATGGTGATCAAGTTCAACCCCGAGGGTCAGGTGGTCATGCTGCTTGGCAGGCGGCCGGAAGCGCATGGCCTGGAAGCCTCTGAGCCGCCTGGAACTCCTGTGCCGGAAGCGCGGCCTTATGTATTCAACCGGCCCACCGATGTGGCCTGGGACGCTGCCGGGAATATATATGTCTCCGACGGATACGGCAACTCGCGGGTGGTCAAGTACGACAAGAACGGGCGCTTCATCAAATCGGTTGGAACACGCGGAAATCAGCCCTACCAATTCAATACGCCGCATTCCATCGCTTCCGATGCCAAGGGCAATGTCTATGTTGCCGATCGGGGCAACCGGCGAATTCAGGTCTTCGATAGCGACCTGGTCCTGCGCGCCATCTACGATCAAGTCGGCGCACCCTGGGCCGTTTGCGTCACGCCCGGCCCGCATCAGTATCTCTACAGCTCCAATTCAAACCCGAATAACAGCGGCCCCGAAGCGTCCGCTGTCACCGGCGAGATTTACAAGATGGAGTTAGACGGGACCATCATCGGCAAGTTTGGAAAAGCCGGCAAGCTGCCCGGCGAATTGAGTACCGTCCACGAAATGGACTGCCGCAACGATAACGAAGTGACCGTGGCCGAGATCACCGGCTGGCGAGTGCAGAGATTCAAACTTTCGCCACGCACGCAAACCTCGAGCGTGAGATAGGAGTAACCATATGGCAAAGCTCTTTTTAATAGTGGCCCTGGCCTGCAGCGCGTCGCTTTTTGCGCAGCTTTATGTTCCGGAGATACCCTTCGATTCCACGCCCAACCTGCTTAAACTGCCCGAACATCTTTACCTGGGCGAAGCCGTCGGCGTGGCCACCAACTCCAAGGGAAACATCTTCGTCTACACGCGAACGGGTACTTCTTATGTGACCTTCGGTACGTCGCGAGCCTTTGCTAACGGCGGCGCCCGGCTGTTCGAGTTCGACCCCAACGGCAAGTTTGTGCGTGAGATCGGCCAGAACTTGTACGGGTTCGTGTTCGCTCACACCGTGCGGGTCGACCCTCAGGACAACATATGGGTTGTCGACGAAGGGTCGAACATGATCATCAAGTTCAACCCGGAAGGTCGCATCGTCATGACCATGGGCAGAAAAGCCGAGGAGCTGCGAGTTCCGGCTGCGCCAGCCCCGCTGGCTGAAGCGCCGGCGGCCGGCGGACGAGGACCTGGTGGGGGAGGCGGTGGCGGACGCGGAGGCCCCGGGGGAGGAGGCGCCCCGGGTGCGCCAGTCGGTGCGGGCGCTCAGACGGACGTATTCAATCGGCCGACCGATGTGGCTTGGGATTCCGCCGGGAACATTTTCGTTTCGGACGGCTACGGTAACTCGCGGGTCGCCAAGTTCGACAAGAACGGCGTTTTCATCAAGTCCTGGGGTTCGAGAGGAACGGAGCCAGGGCAGTTCAATACTCCGCATACGCTCGCAACCGACGCGCAAGGCAATGTCTATGTCGGCGACCGTGGGAACAGGCGCATTCAAGTCTTCGACAACGGCGGTGAGTTTAAGAAAGCCTACCTCAACGTCGGAGCTCCCTGGGCCGTCTGCATCTCGCCCGGCCCGCATCAGTACTTGTTCAGCTCCAATTCAAACGGTACGTCCGATATGGAGAACGGCGAGATTTACAAAATGGAGCTGGACGGCAAGATTCTCGGGAAATTCGGGACCGCCGGAAAATTACTGAAAGAGTTCGGCTCAGTCCATGAGATTGACTGCCGCAATCCCAACGAGATTCTGGTGGGCGAAATCACGAACTGGAGAGTACAGAAGTTGACTCTCCATGCCGGCCCCAGCGGCACTCGGTAGACTCGCGGAAAGCCTCACTCCATTCGAAGAGCCTTCATCGGTTCGATGGCCGCCGCGCGTCCTGCCGGTATAATCGCCGCGATGAAGGCGCAGAATGCCAGCGCGCCGACGGCGATCGAAAGCGAGAGTGGGTCCCAATGGGAGATTCCATAAAGCTGGGATGCCATCAGGCGTCCCGCGCCAATAGCTAACGGAATGCCCAACAGCAATCCGACTGCGACCATTCGAAATGCACCTCTGAGGACCAGACGAACAATATTGGCCCGGTCGGCGCCCAGCGCCATCCGTACCCCGATCTCGCCGGTGCGCTGCGCCACGGTATATGCGGTCACACCATAGAGCCCAATAGCGGCGAGTATCAGTGCCACAATTCCGAAAAGACCACCCAGATCGGCTACAGCGCGTTGCTGATTGAACCACCGATCCACCTGCTGCTGCATCGTGCGGACGGAGACGATCGTCAAGTTTGGATCTACGTCGGCAAAGGTCTTGCGAAGAAGCGGTTCAAGATTCGCCGGGTCACTATGCGTCACCAGGAGCGCGCTGCCGATGAAATGCGAGTCCAGCTCGATCGTGTGCATTCTCTCTTCTGCTTTGTAGGGGACATACTGTGCTAGAGGGACGAAAAACATGGGCCGAGCGGGCTTCTCCGGCTGACCATATTTGGCATCCTGAACGACGCCGACAATCCGGTAAGTGCCGGCATAGGCGGCTGAATCGACCCCGAAACGCTTGTCCATGGGATCTTCGTTCGTGAAGAACCGCCTGACAAAAGCCTGGTTGACCACTGCGACCAGAGCTGTTTTGTTCGAATCGGCACCGGAGAATCCACGCCCCTGCACGATCGGCTGCCCGACGGCCTGGAAATATTCTGGAGTGACTCGATCCCACGAAGCAACGGAAGTTTCGCTCATGCCCGGGGCGGGCCGGCCGGGAACAAAGATGAGCTCGCCCCAGTTATCGGTGAATGGATTGTACAGGGCCAAGCTGGCTCGTTCGACACCTGGAAGATGGTTGAGCTTATCGTCTAAATCCCGGTAAAGAGCATCCAGACGTTCCGGTATGTAGGTGAATGGCGGCGAGTTCAGCGCCACCGTGATGCGATTCTTGGTTTCGAATCCGAGATTCTGATGCTCGAGATTGTTCAGGCTGCGAGTCAGCATTCCCGCCCCGGCGACCAGGACGACCGACAAGGTCGCTTGAAAGACTAGCAGGGCTTTGCGGGGCAGCGAAGACCTGTCGGAGGTGCTGCGGCCGGCTCCGCGAAGCGCCTCCACTGGATCGGTGCGCGTAGCCAGCCAGGCTGGGGCGGTCCCAAAGAGCACCCCCGTGAGCAGCGCCAGAGCAAATGCAAATGCCAGGACCGGTAGTGACGGAATGGTGCTGATGGGCAGGAAACTGGATGAGCTGAATGCGACAGCCAGCACCAGGCGCTCGGCGCCCACGGCGACAATGAGGCCGGCCAAACCACCGGCCAGTGCAATCAGGATGCTCTCTGTGAGCGATTGACGAATGATGCGCGCGCGCGAGGCCCCGATCGCCAGGCGGATTGAAGTCTGCGTGCGGCGCGCCATGCCTCGCGCCAGCAGAAGATTCGCTAGGTTGGCGCACGCAATTAATAGCACTAGGCTGCAGACACTTGCCAGAATCTGCAAGCTGCGGGCATAATCTTCTTTCATCGCCTCTACTCCGCTGCCGGCCGGAACGATATTGATACTCTGCCTGGGGAGTAAGCGGTTGATCTCCGGCATCCACGCCGATGGAATGCCGCTGTCGTTTTGTAGCCAACTTCGCAAGATGCCCGTCAGCCGCGGAGAAATGCCGTCCACGTTAGCGCCGGGCCGCAGCCTCCCGATAACCCTCAGCCAGGCCGTGCTCGGTATGCGCAGCAGCGACCCCTGGCCGCGAATCAGTGGCTCTTGTTGGAGCGGCAGCCAGACGTCCGGCGGATCGCTGCGCAAAGTTTCACCGTAGAAACCCGGCGGCGCGATGCCAATGATCGTGAACGGGTGGCCCTCAATGATGTAGCTCGATCCGACTACCGCTGGATCGCCTCCGTACATGCTCTGCCAGGCGTGATGGCTCAGCACGGCGACCGGCGACGCACGCTTCCCGATCATCGGCGTCAGAGAACAAGCGCCCGCCGAAAGAGCGAATGCCGAGAGTAGAAAAGTAGTTTCCAGTGACAAACTCGCTACGCAGCGGCCGGGGTAAACGATCCACCGACGCACGTCTTACGCTCATTCGCGAGCCACCGGCTTGAAAAGCCGCGACTTGTTCAAATTCGGGGAGCGCCGCCTTCAGCTTTTCCAATAATGAGAAGGAGTACATGCCCCAGCGGTCCTGAGGACCGGCCGTAACGCAGCAGCTATTGCCATCTCCGATGCGATACAGGCTAGCGGGATCGGCCACCGGCAACGATCGGAGCATAACCGCGTGAATGAGCGAAAAAATGGCAGTCGTCCCACCCAACCCGAGGGCCAGCGTCAGAACAGCCGTCAAGGTGAAGACTGGCGTTTGCCGTAGAACTCGCAAAGAGTAGCGTATGTCACTGAAGAGGTTGCGCATGGCGAATTTCCTAGAATACGAGGAAGCCCGCTGTAGTGTTCCGGCTTTTAACCGGCAGTTCCTGCGTCGACGCGTTTGCGGCCGTAGCCGAAGTAGATAAACAGGCCGATGATGAGCCACACGAAGAAACGAACCCAAGTCTCCAGTGGCAGGCTCAACATCAGAACCAGGCAGCAAACGATCGAAATCATCGGAAACAACGGGACGAACGGAACGCGGAAGCCGCGCCTTCGCTCAGGCTGCTTTTTTCGAAGCACAATAACCCCGGCCGAAACCAGGATGAAGGCGAACAAGGTTCCGATGTTGGAAAGATCGGCGAAGGTGCCGATATCCCAGATACCGGCCGGAATACCGACCGCGAATCCGGCTACCCAGGTGCTGATATATGGCGTCTTGAAACGGGGATGCACGCGCGAAAACAGTCCGGGCAACAGCCGGTCGCGCGACATGGCAAACCAGACGCGGGCCTGTCCGTACTGAAAAACCAGCAGCGAGGACAGCATGCCCAGCAGCGCTCCAGCGGTCACGATCAGCCGGAGCCGGTTCATGCCCATCGCCTTGAGAGCGTTCGCCACCGGCGCGGCGTTGTCGAGCGTGCGCCAGTTGGCGATGCCGGTTAGCACCAGCGCGACTGATCCGTATAGCACCGCGCAAATGACCAGCGTGGCCAAAATGCCGATCGGCATGTCGCGCTGCGGACGATGGCATTCCTCAGCCGCCGTGGATACAGAATCGAATCCGATGTAGGTGAAGAAAATGATGGCCGCTCCGGTCATCACGCCGGAGTACCCATTGGGCATGAAAGGATGCCAGTTCGACGTGTTCACCGCGTGCGCCGCGCCGAAAATAAACACCAGAATCGCGACGATCTTGATCAGCACCATCGCGTTGTTCGTTTCGGCGCTCTCTTTGACACCTCGCACCAGAACATAACTCAGCACCATGAGTATCAAAAGCGCCGGCAGGTTGAACCAGCTTCCGGTGAACTGGCCCTCCACAATCATGGGATCGGAGAGCTGTTTAGGAAGATGGAAACCGAACAGGTTGTCCAGAATGTCGTTGAAATAGGCCGAGAAACCGACCGCTACGCTCATGTTGGAGACCGCATATTCGAGAATCAGGTCCCATCCGATGATCCAGGCGAAAATTTCGCCCAGCGTCGCGTAGGAGTAGGTATAGGCGCTGCCGGCGATCGGAATCATGGACGCCAGCTCGGCGTAGCAGAGCGCCGCAAAACTACAGGCGATGGCGACTAGGATGAACGAGACCGAGATGGCGGGCCCTGCCCCGGCGCGGCCGGTAAGCGTAGCGGCATCTCCGCCGTTCAGCAGCAGGTCGAGCACCGGCGCTTTTAGAATCGACTTGCTTTGAAAGTGGACTCCCGCCGCGGCCGTGCCCGTGAGCGTGAAAATGCCCGAGCCGATAACCGCTCCGATCCCCAGCGCGATCAGGCTCCAAACGCCCAGCGACTTTTTCAGCCGCTGCTCGGGCTGTTCGGAAGCCGCGATGAGAGCATCGATGCTTTTGGTGCGGAGCAGTGAGCTCATGAGGTGAGGAGCCCGGATCGCCGCGCTAGCGCTTCCGCTGACCCTTGGTCATCTTTTTCACTTTCTTCTTCGCTGAGCCGCGGGCGACGCCGGCGGCCCGCTTCGGCTTGGGAGCCGCTTTCTTGCGCTGGGCGCGCTTCACCTTCTTGCGTTCTGCTTTGTCGGTGATGTTCTTAGTGTTCATTCTTCCTTGATTCCTGCGTATTTTTCCACCAGCTTCTTCAATCCGTAGCCGGGAAAGCTTACCGTGAGCTTAGCATCGTCGCCATCGCCTTCGCGGCGCAGCACTGTTCCGCGGCCATATTTGGGATGCCGATGATGTGGAGCCGGTCCGAAGCGGCTTCGCGCGGGCGGTCGGTGGCGAGGTCTGGGTTGTGGGACCGGCCTTCGGCGCGGCGGGGATAGGCTTCGCCGCGGGCTGGTGCCGGGCGCAACTGCGGGTGATTTGCCGCGCTCGTTGAAAAATTGCTGGATATTTTCCACCGAGTTGTAGGTCTTGCCGGTATAGAGATTGCGGCGTGCCGCTTCGCGCACTTCCTGCTGCTCGCCATACAGATCCACTTGACCGGCGCGCTTCTTGCGGACTCAGATCCTGGACCAGCGCCTTCGGAACTTCGCTGCAGGAATCGCGACGGAATGGAGGCTTCCGATTGGCCGCCGCCCCAACGCCGCCGGTAACGCGCCGAGGTCAGGAACAGCCGCTTTTCCGCGCGCGTCATGCCCACGTAGCACAGCCGCCGCTCCTCTTCCATGGCCGCTTTCGAATCGAGCGAACGCATGTGCGGAAACAGACCCTCTTCCATGCCGGCCAGGAACACGATCGGAAACTCCAGGCCTTTGGCGTTGTGCAGCGTCAGTAGCGAAACCGGCGCGCGCTCGTCCAGATTGTCGCTGTCGGAAACCAGCGCGGCGTGATCCAGAAATTCCGCCACGGTCTTCGCCACGCTCGGCCGCTTCCGACGCCGCATTCACCAATTCGTTCAGATTGCGCCAGCGCGCGATTCCGCTTCCGGATCCTTGTCGCCCTCCAGCATCTTGGCGTAACCGGTGCGCTCCAGAATCTGCTTCGAGCACGTCGCTCACTTTGGCCGTTGCCAGCATGGCTGCCAGTTCCTCCATCATGTTCCTGAAGATGCCGCAGAGCCGATTCGGCGCGCGCCGGAAACAGATTTTCGTCCAGCATCCGGCCGATCGCCGACCACACGCTCAACTCGTGCTCCAGCCCGTACTGCTCGATCTGCTCGATGGTGCTCTTGCCGATTCCACGCGCCGGCGTGTTGATGATGCGCAGCAGGCTGACAGAATCGTGCGGGCTGGCGAGTACCTTCAGATAGGCCAGCGCATCCTTCATTTCGGCGCGCTGATAGAAACTGAATCCGCCCACCACCACATATTCGCGGCCGTAGCGCCGCAGCGCTTCTTCGATCTGCCGCGACTGGAAATTGGTGCGATACAGCACCGCCGCGCGATCGTCCGGGTTGGCCGTCAGCAGCTTCTCGATGGTATCGGCGATAAACAGCGCCTCCTGCTCGCCATCGAACGCTTCGAAACCGCGCGATCTTTTCGCCCGCTCCCGGAGTCGGTCCACAGCCACTTGCCCTTGCGCTCCGTGTTGTTGGCGACGACGGCGCTGGCGGCTTCCAGAATATTCTTCGTCGAGCGGTAATTCTGCTCCAGCCGGATCACCGCGGCGTTGGGATAATCGCGCTCGAAGTCCAGGATGTTGCGGATGTCGGCGCCGCGCCAGCCGTAAATAGATTGATCTTCATCGCCCACCACGCAAATATTCTTGTGCGCTTCGGTGAGCAGCCGCATCAGCTCATATTGGCTGCGATTGGTGTCCTGGTATTCGTCGATCATGACGAATTCGAAGCGCCGGTTGATTGGCGGCGCAGATATTCGTCGTGCGCCAGCAGCCGCACCGTTTCCAGCAGCAGGTCGTCGAAATCCAGCGCATTGGCCTGGCGCAGGCGCCCTTCATATTTTTCGTAAACCGAAGCCAGCTGCGTAACGTTTTCTGATCGGTGGATGCGCCGTAAACGTCCTGCGGGCGATTCCTTGCGGCTCTTTTTGTGGCTGATCCAGGAGCACACCGCCCGGTAGCTGCATGAACTTTTCGTCCAGGCCGGCGGCCTTGAAAATGGATTTGATCACCGCCACCTGATCGTCGTCATCGTAGATGGTGAATTGCCGCGTGAATCCGGGGCGGATATCGGCCAAACGAGCGCCATCGCGCCGCAGCAGCCGCACGCAAAACGAATGAAAGGTCGAAACCAGCGGGCTTTCGCGCGAGCTCAGGCCCCCCAGCAAATTGTTGACCCGCTTGCGCATTTCCTCCGCGGCCTTATTGGTGAAGGTCACCGCCAGAATGCAAGGCCCGGGAACGCGATGCGCTTCCATCAGATGCGCCATGCGATGCGTGATCACGCGCGTTTTGCCGCTTCCGGCGCCGGCCAGCAACAGCAGCGGACCTTCGACGTGCCGACAGCGGCTTGTTGTTGCGGATTGAGACCCTGGAGAAAATCCATTGAAAGGAGGGAGCAACTCGATTTTAACATGCGGAGCGCTCATTCGAGACGACTCAAAACAACTCGATCGAGAGTCCCGACACAATTACCGCCGCCCACAGCGCCAGGGAGACGGCGCCGGCCAGCCGCGCACGGCCTCCGGCCTCCACCGACGCGCTTATACGCCGGACCACGATGAAGTGAAATGCGATCGCCACGGCCAGCATTACCAGCTTGGCGCGAAAGAACCCACTATCGTAGAATTTCCTGGAATTTGCAATGAACAGAAGCGGTCCGGTCAGGACCTGCACCCCGAATCCGGGCCACGCCCAGCGCATCAGGTCGCCGGAGACTTGGCCGCCGGGCTCGCGGCGGAGAACCATGCCGAGCAGGCGTAGATCAACGATGAGAACCGTTCCGAACACCAGCAGAAGACCGGCGATGTGCAAGATCTCCAGCACCGGAAACGGCCAGGGAGCGCTGCGTATGGCGATGCTCAGCGGCAGATTCCAGCACCACTCGGCAAATGGCGAGTCGCTCGGCAAGGGGATCAGGCCCGATCATACTCCGTAATCGAGCGAGTAGCCAATGGCGCGGCCGGCTGCGATCAGTCCGAAGCCACAGGGCCAGCGACAAGCCGCCGGCAATCCGGGCGCGCAGCGGCGTCACAGGCGCGCGGTCCCAGCCTGACACGCCGCGGTATACCGTCAGGTGAAAGATCAGGACATTCAGACCTGCCAGCAGCAGGAACAGCATCTTCATCCGGAAGAAGATATTACTGTACAAGCGGCCGGCCTCGCACCAGGCCGAAGGATGCCGCTGATGGCCATGACGCTAAATCCGCCCCAGGTCCAGGGTAAGAGCTGGCTTCCCACCTCCGAAACCGGCGACCGCCGCAGGCCAAAACCGAGCAGGCGCAGATCCCAGTAGATGATGGTGCCGGCAGCCACCATGAGACCCAGCAGATGGGCCAGGTTCAGAAGGGGAAAGGCCCACATGGACTCGCGAATAGCGGTTCCGATGTGAGATGCCTCGATCTCCTGGGCGACCTTTAGGAGGGACATCTGGCCTAGTTTGACACGAAAATGTAGCCTAAAGGAGAGGTAAATGCTTCGTTTTTGAGGCATTTCGGGCCCTCCGGGATGCTCCCGGAGCTCCTGTGCACCTTTGCTTTCCTCCCCAAGCCCTTGTAACCTAACAATTTGCTGGTACGCCTTAGATTGAATGCGGGCGGCTGGCAATCTAAAGCCGCATGCTGGTTGAATTTGAGCAGATTCAGAAGGCCAAGGCGGCGATGATGCCGCTTTCAACCAGGTGGTAGTGGCCTACGGAAGAGGATTTTAGGGACGATCGCCCGGTTGATCGGGCGGCCGGAAGATGTGGAGGATGTGGCGCAGGAAGTTTTTCTGAGGCTTTACTATTCACTCGATCAGCTCGGACGCCGGAAGTATTTGAGCCATGGTTGTACCGGCTGACGGTAAATGCTTCGTACGATTATCTGCGAAAGCAGCGCCGGCGGAATGAAGCGCGGATGTCGGACCTGAGCGAGCAGCAGGTGATGATGGCGGACGCGGCGGCGGGCGGCAAAGCTTCGGGCGAGGAGCAGCGGCAAAAGCAGGTCAAGGAATTGGTGGATTCGCTGCTTGCAGGCGGTTTCCGAGCAGGACCGGATTCTTCTGACGTTGAAAGAAGTGGAAGGGCTCTCGCTGAAAGAGCTTGAAAAGATTTACTCAGTGAACGAAAATGCTCTAAAGGTAAGGTTGTTCCGCGCGCGGCAGAGGGTGTTGAACGCTTTTCAGGCGACCAGGGCAAGTACCAGCGTAGAGTCGGCTGGCCGGAAGGACTGAACATATGGACCGGTGGAATGACGAGCTGGACCGTCTGTTCGCAAGATACCGGGCGGCCGTGCCGATCCGGAGGCGAGCGTCAATTTCATGCCGGAGTTGTGGCGCAAGATCGAAGCGCGGCAGTTCTTCATACTCGCGTTTCAAGAAACTGACTCAGGTCTTTGTCGCCGCCGCGGCCGCAATTTGCATCGTTTCTCGTCACTTGCTGTCAGTGCCGGTTTCAAACGCTCCGCAAGCGTAGCCGGTAACTACTGGAAGTGCTGGCGGATGCAAATCCCACCGAGAATCTGGCCTCTCTCGGCATCCGGGTCGACGACGCTGAACCAAACGGAAATGAAACGCGGAACCTCCGATCGCGCTTTACTTCCTGCTGGTATTCGTCAGCGGCGCGGTGGTTGGCGCTCTCGGATATCGGACCTACAAGCCGCCGACGCCCGAGCAGCAACACGCCCGGTCAGCCCGGAGGAATTGCGCCGCCAATATATCGAAGAAATCCAGACCCGCCTCAACCTTACTGATGATCAGGTTTCAAAAGGTGAATGCCATCATGGATGAAACCAGGCACGTTTTCACGAAGCCCGCGACAGAGAATCAACGAGATCGTCAAGCAGATCGGCGAAGAGCAGCGGGCGCAAGATGAGAGCGATCTCTGGCTCCGGAGCAGCTTCCTAAAGACGAAAACAGTATCTGCGCAGGACCGGGATCAGCGGAACAAACAGAATAAACGCTAGACTACTTAGCGCGCTGCTACTGGCTGCTCTGTCCTTCAGTTCCTTCTTGATCCTTCAAGTCCTTCGATTTCTGAATTTTCTTCTGGAAACGGTCGACGCGGCCTTCGGTGTCGACCAGCTTTTGGCGGCCGGTGAAGAAGGGATGGCAGTTGGAGCAGATTTCCACGCGGATATCGCCCTTATGGGTGGATCGTGTCTTGAAGGTGTTCCCGCAGGCGCAGATCACGTTGATTTCTTCGTAGGCGGGATGAATCGCGGCTTTCATTGCGCAGAATCCTTTCGATGCTTCAGTGTAGCGCACCCGTCAAGACGCTGCCACCTGCAAGGACCCTACAAAATATGAACCCCCGCATCACCAAGAGCAGGAGATGCGGGGGCTTAAGTTACTAGATTATTTCGCGCAGGGAAGCGGCCGGTCCACAGGAGCAGCGGCTTCGTCCACTGAACGAAACCTGAACGTTCAACAGGTCGACTTTAACAGTCGGCCACCTCGCGCGTGTTGATTAAAGCTACAGTCACTACATATACCCATGTTAGACTGGACCACCTCCTTTCTCAGTGATGAAACTATCATAAAACTGAGACCGGAATCTGTCAAACAGTTTCTATTGGACCACTAGGCATAGTTGGAACGTAGCAGTTGAATCACTATTAGGAGGAGAATGGCACGAAAAAAATGCCCCGCCATCTCCTGCGGGGCTTCTGACGAAAAACCAACCAGGGAGGCAACTCCCCAAAGCCTCGAAGATCAACCCTGACTGCTTTCCCTAACAGCAATCAGCGAGCCAGTCAGGTAACACGTTGCAAAGGCAGGTTTTACCTCAAGAGTTAATCCTGTTTCTAGAAGATATAGCTCTGTGAAGCCTACGAGATTCGGAAATCCACTAGTCCTTAAGGAGGAACGGAGTACAATATCGACTGATGTCGAGTCCGGCTTCCTGGCGCCTTGCTTGACCGCGCCGACGGCGAAATCTTAGACGCTCCTGAAGGCCGCCGATCCCTGCTCGGGTTCCTGTCTCCGGGAATCCTGATGTCTTTCCTGGGAGCGATCCTGCCCGCCTGGGGCTATCATCTCAGGCCGGACTTCACCGAAGTTGGCGACTATTTCCTGAGTCTGGCCTCGGGTTGCTTTTGTCGGTGGGCTTTGCGAACCTTTCTGCTTCCCCGGCGCGGGCTGAAATTCGTTCTGGTTCTGGCCAACATCTTGGCCTGCGGCGCGTTTCTTTTCCTGGCGCCTTTCGTCGCCGCCGGCCCCTGCGGTCTGGCGTCTTGGCGGGCTGCTCTGGATCGGATTCAGCGCCGGGCTGCTCAATGCGCGGAATATTCCATGCCATCTCGCCTATCTATCAGCATCGATCGAGCCGCCACGGTAAACTTGGCCGGGCGTGATGTTCGGCTCGGGCAGCGTGCTTGACGGCGCTGCTGGTGGCGGGCACATATTACGTCTACACCGTTCCCAGCATTCTGGTTCTGTTCGCGGCGCTTCCCGGTCTTTACGCCGTGGAATGCTACTAAGGCGAAGCTATGCTTGGCCAGGCCAGTGTACCATCGCTGCCCCTGGCGCAGGTGTTGCGCGATTTTCGGAACCCTGGCGCGGTGCTATTCAGCCTGCTGCTTTTCTTTCAATTTGGCAACGAATGGTCGATCGCGGGATGGCTGCCGCTGTTTCTGATCCGCAGGCTGGGGATCAGCCCGGAGGATTCGCTGCTGATGCTGGCGCTTTACTGGGCTGGCGCTGCTGGTGGGGCGCATCGTCTCGCAAGTGATCTTGAAGCGCGTGAGCCAGGCTCTGCTGCTGATCGGCTCGATTGTTTCGGCGCTGCTGGGCATGCATCGTGCTGGCTTCCACCAATAATCTGCTTCGGCGCGGTGATGGGCATTCTATTTGTCGGCGCGGGCTATCGCTTCCATCTATCCGCTGGTGGTGGAGAAGATCGCGCATCGGTTTCCCTACTACCATCCGGGCTTTTACAACGGCATCTTTTCGCTCGCGATGACCGGCGGGCTTCCTGGCGCCTTGGACGCTGGGCTATTTCGCGGCAGCCTGGGGCATTCAGGCCGTGATGATTCTTCCGCTGTTCGGAACCTGCATGGTGTTCCTGCTGGTGCTGCTGATCATGCTGGAAGCCAAGTTGAGCGGCCTGACCGCAGATCAGGGAAGCGGGATTGTAGCGGTATGGTCCCTCTGCTGTTGTTGACATTTGCTCTTTCCGCCGCTTCTGGAGCGGATCTCAAATCTAAAATTGACGAACTGGTATCGAAGTCATCAGCGGTGGCAAATGCATTCACGGGGATCCAAGTGGTGAGCCTTCCCAGCGGACGGGTTCTCTACGAAAGCAACCACAATCGGTTGTTCACTCCGGCGTCAAACATGAAGCTGTTCACGACGGCGCTGGCGCTGATAAGGCTGAGTCCGCAATACCGGTTCAAGACTCAGATCACGAGCGACAGGCCAATTGACGCCGACGGCATACTGGCAGGCGATCTAATTTTCGCGGGCGGCGGCGACCCTACGCTTTCCGGCCGTGAGTATCCCTACCAATATCATCCGGGCACACCAGGCGGCGCGAACTACTCGTTCCGCGCAGTGGAGGAACTGGCCGATCAGCTGGTGGGGCGAGGTTTGAAAAGAGTCAACGGCGCCATCGTGGGCGATGACCGGCGATATGTTTGGGAACCTCACGGCGAGGGATGGTCGACAGGCGATGCACTGTGGGAATACGGCGCGCCGGTGAGCGCTCTAATCCTCAACGACAACAGTTTCGCGGTGACGATCCGGCCGTCGGCGCAGCGCGGTGACCTAGCGCACATTACTTTATCGCCTAGCCTGGAATACTTCTCCATCGACAACCGGGTGCGCACCGAGGCAGGCGGCGCGCGAAAGGTGGCATTCGATCGCAGCGCGAACGGCCGACAGCTTCACGTTGCAGGAGTGATTCCAGCGAGCGACGACGGGATTACAGAGCTGCTGGCGGTGGACGATCCGGCTGTGTATGCGGCTGAGGTTCTGCGCGATGCTCTACTGCGGCGCGGGGTAGAGGTAAAGGGGAGCGCGATGGCGAGGCATCGATTCTCCGATGACGCGTCCGATCCAGTCGAGGCAACTACAAGTCCCGGTATTGTTCTGGCGGATAGAACGTCGCCGCCACTGTCGGAAATCTTGCGAGTGTTGGACAAAGTCAGCCAGAACCTGCATGCCGAGGTGATGCTGCGTGAAGCAGGGCTAGTGACCGGACATTCGGGAAGCCGCGAAGGGGGGCTGGCCGATATGCAAGACTTCCTCACCGGCGCCGGCATTTCCAAAGATGCGTATCGATTTACGGACGGCTCCGGATTATCACGCGGGACGCTGGTGAGTCCGGCGGCGATTACGAAGCTGCTAGTCTACATGTACAAATCGAACAATCGGGAGCTGTGGATGAGCTTACTGCCGATCGCGGGCGTGGATGGAACACTAGCGACCAGGTTCAAGGAGCATCCGGAGGCGCAGGCAATTCGAGCTAAGACCGGCAGTTTGAGCCATGTCCGCGCCATGTCGGGGTACGCAGATACTTCCCGATATGGTCCGGTTGCCTTTTCGTTTCTTGTGAACAATTTTGATGCGCCTACAGTGGAGATTAGCCGCTTGCTCGATCAAATCGGTGTGGCCCTCATCGAGTAACGCCCAGCACCGATGCACATGCCGCATGGAACGCTTCTACTCGACTATTTCTCCGTCATCCTGATCGACATTTTGTTGGCCGGCGACAATGCCCTGGTGATCGCAATGACGGTGCGGGTTCTCTCCCCGAAGCAGCGCCGCATCGCGGTTGTCTTCGGGGGAGCCGCGGCGGTAGCACTGCGAGTAATAATCACCATCGCGGCGGCGCGCCTGCTGGGCATCGAATTCCTCAAGCTGGCGGGCGGCGCATTCGTTATCTGGATTGCCGTAAAAGTTTTCGCTGACGCGAGCTCGGCCACGCCGACGGCGCCCAAACGGGGTGATTTCCTGCGGGTCATCTGGCTCATAGTAGTGGCCGATATCACCATGTCTATCGATAATGTTCTGGCGGTAGCCGGCGCAGCCAAGGGGAGCGTTCCATTGATCATATTCGGGTTGGGCCTGAGCATACCCTTTGTAGTGTTTTCGAGCAACCTGATCGCGGTTTTGATGGACCGGTATCCCGCGATCGTGTATTTAGGCGCGGCCATTTTGGGAAAGGTGGGGGGAGAAATGATGGCTACCGATCCTTTTGTCACTCGTACGCTGCATCCGTCCACATCGGTTATTTACGGAATTCAGGGGCTGGTTATCGTGGGAGTCCTACTGGCGGGAAGACTCCTGAGCGCCAGGTCGCAAAAGGAACGTCGCGCCACCCCGGAGTAGCGGTCCAGGACCAACTTGTGCGATAGAATTGAAACGGAAGCCTTTCCCTGGAGCCTTTGTAAAAATGCCGATCTTCGAATATGTCTGTGACGATTGCGGGACCAAGTTCGAGAAACTGGTTCGCCGCAATGGAGACGCGCTGGCCTGTCCGAGCTGCGGACAAGCGCACTTGACTACGGCGCTTTCGACATTCGCCGCGCATTCAAACGGAAAGGCCAAGAATTCCGAGTTTCCTTCGTGTCCCGGAGGGATGTGCCAGACACCGGATCTGTGCGGCCGGAACTGAACCCGCTGCCGCTTCCAGGCGCGCCGACATGCGCTTTGGTGTAACAACTGCAAGGTTGACTTCTGTATTCGGCTCCGCTATAGTTCTGAAGTACTGATGTATCAACGGTTTGTCCGGTAAATTGGGGCCTGATTTTCGAGCGTTGCGGGAGGCCGTTTTCTTGAATTGTTGTAGATTCCCAGCCGCGCCCGCGTACCGCTCCCGGCCGTTGTAGTAGCATGAACTCCAGGAGTTTGGCCATGGCCAGCAGAGCAGATGAGCACAAACTGAACGTGCCCGTGCCCGCGGAAGAGGCGGATTACGAGCAGCTCATCGACGACTATAGCCATTTCGCGCCGCCCCAAGATGGAGAATTGCTGCAGGGACGGATTGTCAAACTTCACGAAAAAGATGTGATTGTAGACTTCGGATACAAGTCCGAGGGGCTAGTTCCCATCGAACAGTTCACGCAACCTGACGGAAGCGTTCAGGTTCAGGTGGGCGACCTGATCGACGTGATGGTGGATCGCCAGGGAGAACAACCCGAAGGCTACATTCTGCTGTCGCACCAGAAGGCCAGCCGTTTGCGGTCCTGGGACAACCTGGAGAAGGCGCACCGCGATGGATTAGTGGTATCGGGCCGAGTGACAGGGCGGATCAAAGGCGGCTTGTCGGTAGATGTGGGCGTGCCAGCATTCATGCCGGGGTCGCAGATCGACGTCCGTCCGATTCACAACCTGGATTCCTTTCTGGACCAGGACATTCCGGTCAAGATCGTCAAGCTCAACCGCCGGCGGGGCAACGTGGTGGTCTCGCGTAAAATGGCGGTGGAGGAAGAGCAACTGGTGCGCAAGAGCGCCGCGCTACAGGTGCTGGCGGAAGGCGCAATCGTAACCGGAGTGGTGAAAAACCTGACCGAGTACGGCGCGTTTATCGATCTGGGCGGCATGGACGGGCTATTGCATGTCAGCGACATGTCATACGGGCGGGTGAACCATCCCTCTGAGATCGTAAGCGCGGGAGACGAGATCACAGTCAGAGTGCTCAAATTCGATCGCGAGAAAGAACGGATCTCGCTGGGTTTGAAGCAAATGATTCCCGATCCGTGGGAGAGCATTCAAGAGCGCTATCCAGGCGGGTCGAAGGTGATCGGGCGCGTGGTGAGCGTCACCGACTACGGCGCCTTCGTGGAACTGGAGCCGGGCGTCGAGGGACTGATCCACATTTCAGAGATGACCTGGAGCCGGCGGATGAAACATCCGAGCAAGGTTGTGAAAGCGGGCGACCAGGTGGAGTCCGTTGTTCTGGACGTCAAGCCCAGGGAGCGCCGCGTATCGCTGGGAATTAAGCAGCTCGAAGCGGACCCGTGGACCACCGTGGCCGACCGGTATGCGATCGGCTCAGTGGTGGAGGGCCGTGTGCGCAAGCTCACCGATTTTGGCGCCTTCATCGAAATCGAGGAAGGCATCGACGGGCTGGTGCACATTTCGGATCTGTCCTGGACCAAGCGGGTGAAGCATCCATCCGAGGTGGTGAAGAAGGGGCAACTGGTGCAGGCCGTGATCCTCAATATCGACGCGCCCAACCGCCGTCTCTCTTTGGGAGTGAAGCAGCTTCAGCCCGACGCTTGGGAATCGTTTTTCCGGGCTCACCAGGTTGGCGACGTAGTGCGAGGCCGGGTGTGCCGCGCCTGCAATTTCGGCGTTTTCGTCGAATTGGCGCCGGGTGTCGAAGGTTTATGTCATCGGTCGGAGATTCCGGCCGCAGCCGATCGCAAGCACGATGAAGCGTCGCTGCCGATCGGCGAGGAAATGGATTTCAAAGTTGTTAAGCTGAACGAGCCGGAAAAGAAAATCGGTTTGAGTGTTCGGGCGCTCGCCGACGACGAAGAGAAGACCAGGCTGGAAGATTACCAACGCCACGCCGCGGCAGCCACAATGACTATTGAGGAAGTAATGAACATAAGAGTAAAGGGCGAAGGCCGGTAAGCGGACTGCAAGGGAGATAAAACTACACATGACGAAGGCCGAGTTGATCGAGGAAGTCTCCCGGGTCGTTGAAATGACCCGGAAGGATTCCGAGGTGATCGTAGAAGCCATTTTCGACAGTATCGTTCGTTCTCTGCGCTCTGGAGACAAGATCGAGATTCGCGGGTTTGGTAGTTTCCGCACCAGACAGAGGCAGCCGCGCGTGGGGCGAAATCCTAAGACCGGGACGCGAGTGGAGGTTCCGTCCAAACGGATCCCCTACTTCAAGCCGAGCAAAGAATTAAAGGACCTGGTGAACAATTCGGCGGGTGAAGCGGGACAGCCGGCCGCGGCTCCGGCGGGTTCGGAACCTACATCCGGGGGCGCTCCGCACACTCCTTAGATCATCGTCAAATCCAGGTATGGACTATCTCTGGAGTCCGTGGCGCTACCAGTACGTTCAAAAAGGGACGAAGGGCAGCGGATGCATTTTTTGTGAAGCAGCAGCATCGCCAAAAGACGAAGAGAATTTTCTGGTGTACCGCGGCCGGCACAATTTTATCCTGCTAAACCTCTATCCATACACTACCGGTCATCTAATGGTGGTGCCCTATGAGCACGTAGACATGCTGGAAGCTGCTTCTCAAAGCGCCCTGGAGGAGATGATGCTGCTGGCGCAGGCAGCGCAGACGCATTTACGCGAGATCTACCAGGCGCCCGGGTACAATCTGGGGATGAATCTAGGGGAGAGCGCCGGCGCGGGCATCGCCAATCACATTCACCTGCATGTGCTGCCGCGTTGGTCAGGCGACACCAGCTTCATCACCACAGTGGCGGAGACGCGCGTGCTGCCGGAGGATCTTAGGGTGACCTGGAGAAAGCTGAGAGAAGGGTTCGAACGGAAATCCGGCCGGTAGCCGGTGCTGGACCTACGACCGACGCGTGTATGATGGCAAGTTGAATCTCCGCCGACCAGGCCTTCTGTTCGCAGCCGTCAGCTTGGTTTTTGTCATCACAAATGCAATTTGGCTTCGGCTGGACCGCTCCCCGCCCAGCTGGGATGACGGCTATTACTTAACCAAGAGCCTCGTTCTGTACGACGCTCTGAGCAACGATGGTCTGTTTGGCTACGCGAAGCGATCCCTGACTGTGATGGGCGACAAGCCGCCCCTGATCGCAATTCTGCCGACGCCGATCTACTTCCTGATAGGGCGCCGTTGGCGCGCCGCATACGCCGTAAATTTGATTTTTCTGCTGGTAATGTTCGCCGTTCTTTACAGATTAGGCCGCAGATATGCCAATCGCAGAGCCGGCCTTCTCGCAGTTCTGATCGCGGGCACGATGCCAATCGTGTACGGCCTAGCGCGCTGGTACCTGGTGGAGTGCGCTATGACCGCGATGGTTTGTTTAGCGATCGCTATAGCTTCAGATTTGAAGGATGCTGACGAACATTGGAAAGCATTTCTTCTGGGTGCGACATGTGGGTGCGGTCTGCTGTTGAAGTTCAGCTTCCCTCTCTATGTGCTGATACCATTTCTGTACTTTGCGATCCGTGAGAAACGAGCGTGGTTGGGATGGAAAACGCTAGTTGCCTTCGGGATATCAGCAGCTATCGCACTGCCGTGGTATATCGTTAACTTCCACCGAGCCGTCAAAACAGCTTTGAACGCGGGTTCTGAGGCAACCGCGAAGGCGTACAAAACTGGAGATGTTTTCTCAGTCAGTGATGTTTTGAGTTATCTAGTCAATCTGCTCAATGCCGGACCGGTATTCTATTTCGTCGCCGCACTAATGTTGTTATTGGTGTTAGCCCCCAGCATTCGACCGCCACAAAAAAAGGGGTTGGTTCTATGCATGTTGTGGGCATCTCCGGTAGTGCTGCTGATCTTCGGACATTATCGGGACCTCCGCTACGCCGCGCCACTGTTCCCGGCTCTGGCAATAGCGCTGGCGCTCCTGATCGACACGGCGCTGGAGCGATGGCGCGCAGCCGCGGTGACAACTATTGCTCTGCTGATGCTTCCCTTGTTCAGCATGCTTCAAACATCTTTCGGAAGGTCCGGTGACAGGCGCTTCGAGTTAGGCGGGCTCTTATTCGTGGCTCCCCGGCTGGACTACGCGCGCCCATACAATTCAGCCACGTGGCCTCAGCGGGAGATCCTAATGGACATCCAGCGTCTCGCAAAATCCGGCCCTGTAGCGCCAATGTCGCTGATGGTGGGCACCGACAGTGTAAGGTTTAACGCCAACAATTTCGAGCTAGCAGCCAAGCAGGAAAGACTTCCCTTTGAGATCTCGACATCGGCATATGAGGCGGACCCCGGCGCGCTAGTGTCATCGTTAGACTCTACGGCTTTCTTCGTCTATAAGAGCGGAGGCGAGCCGGAGTCGCCATTCAATACCGGCCGGGAAGCCGCGATCAAACATGCGCGTGAAAGTGGGACTTTTATAGAGCTGCCAATTGCCCGCACGCTTTCCGATGGCGGCGTTGCACATGTGCTGGCCAATCGCTCGGCAGGGCGATTCATCCGAGGCGGTGTGTTCATAGAGTCCGGGTTGGACAAGTTCTACGAGTGCAACGTTACCTTTGAGGATAAGATCCAGTTGACTGGGCTGTCGATCCATCGAACTCCGCAGATTGTGGAGGTGAAGTACCGGTGGCGGTGTCTGAAGCCGGTTGATCGTGATTACTGGTGTTTCACCCACATTCTGGATGCGCAAGGGTCCATAGCAGGATATTTAGACCATCAGATCCTGGGCGGCGAGCCCGCAACCACAGTGTGGAGACCGGGAGATGTGGCAATTGAGAAAATGATATTCCGAATTCCGCAGACCCAGGCGGCCGGGATTTATCACCTTCGGCTTGGGTTGTTTTATCCGCCTTCCCAAGAGCGATTGGCGATTACCGCGAGCGAGTTTCCTCTTACCGACCGGCAAACCGCCGCAGTTGTGAGCGAAACAGCGATCAGGCAGTGACGTCGTTTCACGCACCTTTCATCATCACGAGCAGCATCACCAACGGGGTTTGGGCGACGATGGCGTGCCGCAGATTCGAGGTCATGTGGGCAAAGGACCCGGCACGCACCATCTTCTGCTCGTCGTCCAAGGTCAACGATCCTTCGCCTTTCAGGAAATAGAGACTGGCCGGCATGGGGGCAGTGTGGGCGGAGAGCTCCTGGCCTTCGGAAAAGCCAAACAGCACAAGTTTGACTTGGTCGTCGTTGTAAAGCGTGCGACTCAGAATTCCCTGCTTCGGAATTTCGATTTCCGCGAGAAGATCCGGAGCAAAGAGATATTTTGCGTTCATAGTTTGAGCTTACGTCCGGCGCACGTCTTGTAGAATGGGGACCGGAGGCGATTGAATGTCCGACGTTGTTTACCGTTCCGAAGTTCGAATCGAGCGTGTGAAGGGACCCGTTCGCCGCGCTTACCTGCCGGCCGAAAGCCAGCCTGTGATTTTCGGCGTGCACAGCGCGGTGGCCGAACATTACAAGGTACCCCCGGGCATTATCGAGCCGCGCGCGACCACGCTGGATTACATCGTAGCCGCCACGGCCGGCTGACTGACCGGCACCTTCGGAGGCGCGCTGGAGGCGCGTCAAATTCCCGCATCAAACGATCGGCTGGCGTCGGATGCAGTAGGAGAAGTAGAAGTAGAGGACGGTGTGCTGATCATCCGCCGCATCCACGCCAAACTCACACTCAAGGCAGATCAGGCGCATTGGGAGACGGCGCAGAGAGTGCACGGCTTCTTTGCGGACAAGTGCCCGGTTTACCGGAGCCTCAAGAACGCCATTGCCATCACGACGGAATTAATTCTGGAGCCACCGCCCCCAGCACCCTAGCCGATTCGAGCGCTATTCTGGAACAAATAGGATATTGTATGCGCTGGCGGTCTACCGTACTCATTGCGTTGGCGCTGTTCACGGCCGCAGGCCAGAATCCGGCGCCGCAATTGTCCGCGCCGCAGATCATCGCCGTGCCGGTGGATGGCATGGTGCATCCGATTACGGTAGAAATCATAGGCCATGCGATCGAGCAGGCGCAGGCCCAGCACGCCACGCTGCTGTTGATCCGTCTGAATACTCCGGGAGGCTTGCTGGAGGCAACACGTCAGATTATCCAGCAACTTTCAGCGTCGCCGATCCCGGTGATCACATATGTGACACCGAGTGGAGCACGGGCCGCCTCGGCGGGCTTCTTTCTGCTTCAGGCCGGCGATGTAGCGGCCATGTCGCCGGGAACAAATACGGGAGCGGCGTCCCCGGTTCTGATTGGGCAGCAGATGGATCCTGTGATGCGCGAAAAAGTGGAAAACGACGCGGCGGCCCTGTTGCGCAGCATGACCTCACGGCGCGGCCGGAATACTCAGTTAGCCGAGGACGCAGTGCGGAAAGCCAAAGCTTTCACCGAGAAAGAGGCTCTGGATCAAAAGCTGATCGACTTGATCGCCAGCGATGAGCAGCAACTTTTGAAGAGCTTGGATGGGCGCGAGATTACGCGGTGGGATGGCAGCAAGCAAGTGCTGCACGTGACCGGGGCCACGGTCACGGAAGTTCGCCGGACTCTGCGCGAGCGTCTTGATTGGATCGATTGCCGATCCGAATATCGGCTTCATTCTATTGGTGCTGGGGGCACTCGGAATCTACGTCGAATTTTCTTCGCCGGGATTGATTTTCCCGGGCGTGGCGGGCGCCATTCTGGTATTGCTGGCGCTCTCGGCGCTGACTATCCTGCCGATCAACTGGGTGGGTGTCGCGCTGCTGGTGCTGGCGGTGACGCTGTTTGTTTTGGAGGCAAAGTTCGCCTCGCATGGGATTTTGGGGATCGGCGCGACGGCCGCAATGGTGCTGGGTGCAATGCTGTTGATCAACGGCCCGCCTGAAGTTCGCATCCATTTCACCACTGCGGTAGCGGTAGCCGTGCCCTTTGCGGCCATCACGACGGTTCTGGTTTCGATTGTGATCCAGGCGCGCCGTAACAAAGTACTGACCGGCGCCGACGGCATGATCGGCGAAGAAGGAATCACGCGCACGGGACTCTCAACCAGAGGGGCAAGTCCTGGTGCGCGGCGAGATCTGGGACGCCGTGGCTTCGGCCAATGTGCCCGAGGGCGCACGCGTTCGCGTCAAGGGCATGGCGGGTCTAAAGCTGCTGGTTGACCCAATTTAGCTGACCCTAGTTAATTGAACGGACACGCTTTACAAGAGCCGGGAATAAAATGGCCGCAGGCGCGGTCATGTATATGTGCTAGGCCTGGTGGAACAAGAGCTGGCTTCGGTGCAGCAACAGAGCAAACTCGCGCGCTTCGAGCTATCCGTGCTCCCGCATATGGGCGCGGCGTACAACCTGGCCCGCTGGCTAATTCGCAATGAGCATGATGCCGAGGACGTGGTGCAGGACGCGTATATGCGCGCTTATCGCTTTTTCGACGGCTTCCATGGCGGTGACGGCCGGACCTGGCTGCTGGCGATCGTACGCAACACTTGCTACACCTGGCTGCAGTCAGAACAGTAAGCCGTCGGTGGAATTGGAAGAAGACATCCCGGATCTGGACGGCGGCCGGTCCAATCCCGAGGCGATTCTGCTGCGTAGCGTAGATGGCGAACAGCTACGCCACGCGCTGGACGATTTACCGGCAGAGTTCCGGGAGGCGATTGTGCTGCGGGAGTTGGAAGGCTTGTCCTACAAAGAAATCGGCGTCATAGCGGGAGTCCCCTTGGGGACCGTCATGTCCAGACTGGCGCGTGCGCGAAGCCGGTTGCAGAAAGCGCTTACAGGAAGCGCTCGCCACGGAGGTGCGGCATGAGCTGCGACGATGCTCACAGGCTACTCGAGGCGTACGTGGATGGAGAGCTGGATCTGGTACGCGGCATCGAAATCGAAAAGCATGTGGAGGGGTGCCCAGCGTGCGCCAGGGCAGTAGAGAATCAGCGGGCGCTGGGGTCTGCTATCCGCAGCGGCGCGCTTTATTACCAGCCGCCAGCGAGCCTCGGTCCCCGTCTGGAGAAGGCAATGCAGCGAGCGGGACGATCGGAGGCGCGTCCCCGACCATTCGGCTGGCAGCTCATCGCGCTAGCGGCGAGCCTGTTACTGGCCGTTTATTTTGTCGCGCGGCTGAGCCCTGGAACTTTGCATGACGCTTCCAGCAACCTGGTGGCGCAAGAAGCCCTGGACAGCCATCTACGGTCGCTTATGCTTGGCCATATTACCGACGTTCAATCGACCGACCAACACACGGTCAAGCCCTGGTTCAACGGCAAGCTCGACTACTCGCCGCCAGTGACAGACTTCGCCCAGCAAGGATTTCCGTTGACCGGCGGCCGGCTCGATTCTTTGAACGGGCGCGCCGTGGCGGTCTTGGTCTACCAGCGCCGCCAGCACTTGATAAACGTTTATGTCTGGCCCGCGCCCGGATTGGGCGATGTAAACGTCGGGGAGACGGTCCGGCAGGGCTATAACATGCTGCACTGGACGCGCGCGGGAATGAACTGGTGGATCGTTTCCGATCTGAACGCGGAGGAATTGAAGAGCTTCGCTAATTTGTTGCGGGCCGCGCCTGCCAACGTTCGGGCAGCGCCGTAACCGGAATGGCGACGCGATACAGGGCCACGCCGCCCGAGTCGCGCAGTTCATAGCTGCCGCCGATGCTGGGTGGGCCATCCTGACCGCCGAGGAAGGTCACGGAGCGCGCCGCAATGCTGCCGGCGGCCACCTGATTGTTGCGCGACCAACGCCACGTGCCCGATTCGAGCGTGGTGGGCGAGCCGATTGCAAAGCGCATCTCCATGGTCAGAATGGATGAGCTGTCGCTGAAGACCGCCTGAGCCTGGAGACGATCCCCGTCGCGCGTGCCGCGCAGGGAATGCAGCTTGAAGAGCGATAAGTCAGTATGCGTGGCAAGGTCTTCAACCGCTGGACGCCGCGCGCCGCAGGCAGCCAGAAGCAGTACGCAATAGATCAGGTTGGAGCGTAGGAGCAGCGTGCTGAAATTATACACGCCACTTGGTCCCGCATGCTATTTTGGTGATTCCGACGTTATGTCGAACCTTGTACCAATCACAGTCGCGCATGGCGACGGAATCGGCCCCGAGAGTATGGAAACGCTTCGTAGCTTCGACGGCGAGGTCGGCTACACGCTTTCACAAGGACAGTAGTCCCGATGCAGCCACTCGTCGGCATCATCATGGGCAGCAAGTCCGATTGGGAGACGATGCGCCATGCCGGCGAAACGTTGGCGCGCTTCGGCGTGCCGCACGAGGCGAAGATTGTCTCGGCGCACCGCACGCCGGTCTGGATGGTGGAGTATGCGTCCACGGCCGAATCGCGCGGCCTTCAGGTGATCATCGCCGGAGCGGGCGGCGCGGCGCATCTTCCCGGAATGGTGGCCGCGAATACATTGCTGCCGGTGTTGGGCGTGCCGGTGGAGAGCCAATGCGCTGAAGGGCATGGATTCGCTGCTGTCGATCGTGCAAATGCCCGGCGGCGTTCCGGTGGGGACGCTGGCGATCGGAAAAGCCGGCGCGCAAAACGCGGCGCTGCTGGCGGTGGCGATGCTGGCGAATCACGATCCGGCGCTGCGCGAAAAGCTGCGCGCTTTTCGACAGGAGCAGGCCGCGCGAGTGCGTTCGGAAGAACTCGACGTGATCGAGCCGATACTTCCCGGCGCCACCATCGGCGTGCTGGGAAGCGGGCAGTTGGGCCGGATGTTCGCCATCGCGGCCCGGCGCATGGGCTATCGCGTCCACACGTTTTCGCCCGATCAGGACACTCCCACCGGTCAGATCGCCGACCTGGAAGTGATGGCGTCCTACGACGATCTGGACGCCGTTGCGGCATTTGCGCGGCGAGGTGAGCGTGGTGACGTTCGAGTTCGAAAATGTTCCCGCGCCCACTGCGCGAAGCCGCGGCCAGTTGCGCGCCGGTGCGGCCCAGCGGAGTGATTCTGCACACCACGCAGCAGCGCATTCGTGAGAAGGCATTCTTGAAAAGCGCGGGCCTGCCGATGACGCCTTATCGCGAGGTGCATTCGCTCGAGGATCTCGAGTCAGGCGGTCGCGGAACTGGGTTTTCCGGCGGTGCTGAAAACGGCCGCTTTCGGCTATGACGGCAAGGGCCAGTTTCTGATACGCTCGCCACGATCAAGTGGCCGAAGCGTGGAACGCGATCGGCACGTCAAGAAGCCGTGCTGGAAGCGTTCATCGATTTCGAACGCGAGATTTCGGTGGTGGCGGCGCGCGGCGAGGACGGGCAATTCGTCCACTACGGCGCTATCGAGAACCAGCACAGCCGGCACATTCTGGATGTTTCCATTGCGCCGGCGCGCGTGTTGGCCGATGTTGCAAACGAGGCGGTAGAGATAGCCCGTTGCGTGCTGGAGCGACTTGGCGTGGTGGGCGTGCTATGCGTAGAATTTTTCGTAACGCGCGACGGAAAGCTGATGATCAATGAACTGGCGCCGCGTCCGCACAACTCCGGGCACCTTACCGTGGACGCTTGCGTCACCAGCCAGTTCGAGCAGCAGTTGCGCGCCGTGTGCGGATTGCCTTTAGGGTCGACCGCGATGCATCGGCCGGCCGCGATGGCAAATTTGTTGGGCGATCAATGGTCGAAGGGCGAGCCCGACTGGCGCGGCGGCGTGCGCATTTCCGGATGTGAAGCTGCATCTTTACGGAAAGATGGAGCCTCGGCCGGGACGGAAGATGGGGCACCTGACGGCGTTGAATCATGATGCTGAGGAGGCTTACCGGACGGTGCTGAAGGCGCGTGAAAGTTTAAGAAGATCAGTCTGAATAGATATCACTCGCAACGGGGGAGGGGCTTCTTGGGACGGAGTCGTGGATCGCAATTGGCGAGCGGACACCGCTCCAGATACATTGGATGGCTAATCGATTCCAAGCCTTCCTGAACCTCATAACCCGACTCCTCCAATGGATAGAAGCCAGCGTGGTTCGCGCGGATCGAGTAACTTCCGGAAGGAAGATTTTGGAAGGAAAAGCCACCTTGCGTATCGGTCTTTGCCGCACCACAAACCGTATTCTTGCTGCAGATCAAAATTACTTGGGTGTTTCCGATAGGCTTGCGATTTCTTCCAGACGGCCCCTGCTCAACTCTGCCGGTTAGACTCCCTTGTTCTCCTCCTAACCGGAGATAGTCAACGACGGCATGGAAGCCGCAATCCAGGGAACTTACCTCGATTCGAAGGATTGGGAGCGTCTGGTTTTCCCCTTCCGAAATGTGAATCCCCTTGACGAGGAGCCGTCTGAAACCTGAATGCTGCAGGTCCAAAGTGTATCCGCCACTGAGGAGCGCCGGGAACCGAAACATTCCCACGGAATCAGCGATGGCCCGGTATCTGTCGTAGGGCTCTTCTTCCGCACGCAAATCTAAATAAGTGCCAGCGACGCCGGCCCCTCTGATGTCCTCGACTTTCCCGGCCAGGCTCGCGCTGCCTTCCTGCGCCACGGCCAACAGCGCCAGGGAGTAAAAGCCGATCGCCAGAATGCAAAATCCACGCATTTTTGAACGATCATATCAAGACGGCCTTCAAAACTAAAGGTGTGCAAGACTGTTATGAATACGGACGGTCCAGCGACCTTGAACAAGCTCGTGGTCATCATTGCCAGCAAGATGGGTGAAGAGCCATGACGCCTCGCGTCGATCTCTCCAAGCCAAACGTCAGGGTGTGGGTGTACGCGATGGCCGTACATGCCGCGCTATTTTCGGTGTTTTACGGCCCGAATGGAACAGGAGTGCTGTTCATTGTTGTCGGTGGCGGCGTCATTGTTGGACTTGCGAGGATATATCACGATGGAAACTCATTCATTTCGTTCGTCGGGCAAGTGCTCTACGCTTACTTTGTTTTAGGCATGGTATCCGTATTGCGTACCCACATGCGGTCCAGTGATCTAGCGATTGTGACGGCAGTTGGTTCCATCCTGGGCTGGTCAACCGCGAAAGCGGTGGCGTCTATGGCGGCGACGGGCAAATGGATTTGGATCGTTCCCGTTCCGTTCCTTGCTTACAACTTCATTCACGATTGGTTTTGGCCTTGCAAATTTTGTCCGGACGCTAGAGCGGCGTACTTTTACCCTTCAGCGGGGCTACAGTTGGTTACGGCGCCAGCCTAAACATTAGCGGGATATTCCATTGGATCCTGGATCGCGAGTCGCATGTATGTCCAACCCGATCCGCCTGCGTTACTCTGAGAACAGTGCAGCAAGTTCGCGAATGGCTGAGGCAGGCCCGATCCGTCTCCGTGCTCACGGGCGCGGGGGTATCGGCAGAGAGCGGTGTGCCCACCTTTCGCGGCGATAACGGATTGTGGAAGCAGTATCGGCCCGAAGATCTCGCTACACCGGGGGCCTTCGCGCGCGATCCGAAACTGGTTTGGGAGTGGTATGACTGGCGACGCGGCCTGATCGCGCAGGCCAAACCCAATGCGGGCCATCAGGCGCTGGTTGAGCTGGAAAAGCGCGTACCGTCGTTTACCCTGATCACGCAGAATGTCGACGGGCTGCATGAGTTGGCCGGAAGCCGCAATGTTCTTGAGGTCCACGGAAGCATCTGGAAGGTGCGCTGCACCTCGTGCGAACGCGAGCATACGGATCGCCGGACACCGCTTCCCGAGATTCCTCCCAACTGCGAATGCGGCGCGCTGCTGCGGCCGGGAGTAGTCTGGTTCGGCGAGGGCCTGCCTCAGCGGGTTTGGCAGGATGCGGAGGCCGCCGCCCGCACAGCCGACGTTTTTCTGCTGATCGGAACTTCGGCGGTAGTGTATCCCGCCGCGGGGCTAGCCCAAATCGCGAAATCCTCAGGCGCGCGCGTGGTGGAAATCAATATTGCGGAGACGGTGCTGTCGGGCAGCATCGACGAGTTTCTCCAAGGCCCGTCCGGAGAACTCTTACCCCAATTGATCGCATGAAAATCTGCTACCTGGACGCCTTCTCCGGCATTAGCGGAGACATGACGGTCGGCGCTTTGATCGACGCCGGCGCCGATTCGGGAGCGGTGGTGTGCGCGCTCGAAGGCTTGGGCACAGGCGCGAAGTTTACTATTGAGAAAACAAAACGCTGCGGCATTGCCGCTTCGAAATTTCGAGTGGTAGGCGGGCAGTCCACGGGGCACCGGCATTTGAAGAGCATTTTGGGATTGATCGACGCCTCCGCCCTTCCTGGGTCCGTCAAGCAGGCCGCGGCCGCGGTGTTTCAGCGTCTAGGCGAAGCTGAAGCGAAGGTCCACGACATTTCGATCGACAAAGTTCATTTTCACGAAGTGGGCGCAGTGGATTCGATTTGCGACATCGTGGGCGCGTGCGCGGCCTTCGATCTGCTGGATGTTGACGAAATTCACAGCTCGCCAGTGAATGTCGGCAGCGGTACGGTAAAGACCGATCATGGCGTGCTTCCCGTGCCTGCGCCGGCCACCGCCGAATTGTTGATTGGCAAGCCGATCTACGCGCGCGGGCCCGGAGTGGAGCTGACAACGCCCACCGGCGCGGCTATCGCCGTCACGCTTGCAAGTGAATTCGGTCCGCTGCCGCCCATGCGGATCACGGCGACCGGATACGGCGCGGGCGACAAGGATTTTCCGGAACATGCCAACGTGCTGCGCGTGCTGATCGGCGAGACCAGCGGCGCTGCGGAGGCCACCACGGTAGCCGTGCTGGAAGCCAATATCGACGATTCCAGCCCGCAAGTGCTGGGCTATGCGATGGAGCGATTGCTCGAAGCGGGCGCGCTTGGACGTCACGCTCGAATCGGTCCTGATGAAGAAGAATCGCCCGGGCACGCTGCTGCGCGTGATCGCGAGGCCTGAAGATCGCGAGGCGCTCGCGCAATTGATGTTCGCCGAGACATCCACGCTCGGGCTGCGGATTTATTCAGCCGAGCGGCGCGTGAAGGAGCGGCACACTGTGGAAGTGGAGACGCCGCATGGCAGAGTCCGGATCAAGATCGCCGAGAACGGATCGTTCGCGCCCGAATACGACGATTGCCGCAAGCTGGCGCGCGAGACCGGGGTTCCGCTTAAAGCAAATCCTGGCCGAGGCGAATCTGGCATATCTGAAAAACATTCGATGAAATATTACCTGACGACACCGATTTATTATGTCAACGCGGCGCCGCATCTTGGCACCGCCTACTCCACGTTTGTCGCGGACCTGATCAAGCGATTCAAGAAAATGGAAGGCTTCGATCCGGTCGTATTCACCACCGGATCGGACGAGCACAGCCGCAACGTGGAGCGCGCCGCGAAAGCCGCCAATCTCCATCCGGAAGAATACCAGGGCGAATGGCCGCCGAATTCGTGAACCAATGGGAGACGCTCGAGATCGACTACGACCATTTCATTCGCACTTCCGATCCCAAGCATCACGAAACCGTGCGTGAATTGTTCGAGCGCTGCCAGAAGAACGGATACATCTATCAAGGGCGCGTACACCGGCCAGTACTGCGTCAATGACGAACTATACGTCAACGAAGCCGAGCCGGGCGATCCTTGCCCGGAGTGCGGCCGTCCGACTGAAACGGTGACTGAAGAGAATTACTTCTTCAAGCTTTCGGCGTTTCAGGAGCGTCTGCTGGAGCTGTACGAGAAAAATCCCGAGTTTCGTGAAGCCCGATCACCGGCGCAACGAGATGATCGCGTTCGTCCGGCAAGGACTGAACGATCTTTCCATCACGCGAACCAATATCAATGGGGCATTCCCGGTGCCGGTGGAAGGACATCACGTCTTCTACGTCTGGTTCGACGCGTTGATCTCCTACATGAGCGCGGTTAAAGAGCGACGATCTGTGGCCGGCGGACCTGCACCTGATCGGCAAAGACATTTTGCGCTTCCACGCGGTTTATTGGCCGGCGTTTCTGATGGCGGCCGATCTGCCGCTGCCTAAGAAGGTTTTCGCTCACGGCTGGATTCTGCTCGAAGAGAACAAGATGAGCAAGTCGCGCGGGAACGTGGTGCGGCCCGGCCCGATCGCGGACGTGGTGGGCGTCGACGCGCTGCGCTATTTTCTGCTGCGCGAGATCACGTTCGGGCAGGACGGCAGCTTCAGCTACGACGCGCTGATTCAGCGCTACAACGCGGACCTGGCCAATGGCCTGGGCAATCTCGCCAGCCGCACGCTGACGATGATCCATCAGTATCGCGGCGGCATGATTCCCGATTCGCACCGGCGTGGGCGACATCGCGGAAGCGGCGCGCCGGACCACTGAGATGACGCTGGAAGCGTTCGATGCATTCAATTTTTCGAAGGGCCTGGAGACCATCTGGAGCTTGATTTCGGTCATCGACAAATTCATCGTCGAGCGCGCGCCCTGGAAACTCGCCAAGGACCCGATACTGCGTTCAGCCAGAAGCTGCTGGATGAGACTTTGTACACCGCGGCCGAAGCGCTGCGCATCATCTGCGCGTGGATCTATCCAGTGATGCCCGAGTCGGCTCGCAATATTTGGATCCAGCTCGGAATGCCGGCGCCGATCGAAGATCCGTCACGCATCGCCGATCTGCACTGGGGCAAGTTGCAGGCCGGCCAAAAGATCGGCACGGTGGCCGGCGTGTTTCCGCGCCTGGACGCCAAGACGCCATCGGCAAGATGGAGGAGCTGGAAGTGAAGGAGAGCGAGCGGCAGGCGGCTACTGTTCGCGCCGACCGCAGGCCGCCGCAGCGAGCCCCGGCTGCGCAGGACGTTCCCAGCAAGATCAGCATCGACGATTTCGTGAAAGTGGAACTGCGCGTCGGCCAGGTGGTCTCGGCCGAGCGCGTAAAGGGCGCCGACAAACTGCTGCACATGAAGGTGGACATCGGCGAGCCGCGCCGCGCACCATTGTCGCCGGAATCGCCGAAGCCTATCCGCCCGAGCAGATGATCGGACGCAAGGTGGTGATCGTCGCGAATCTGCAGCCCCGCAAACTGCGCGGGCATCGAATCGAACGGCATGATCGTCGCGGCGTCGATCGAGGGCGGCAAGCCGGTGCTGGCTGGATTCCTGGAAGACGTGCCGGTGGGAGCAAGGCTGAAGTGAGCCTGATCGACTCCCACTGCCATCTGGACAGTCGCGGAGTTCGATGCCGATCGCGAGGAAGTGATCGAGCGCGCGCTCGATGCCGGCGTGGAGCACATGGTCGCGATCGGAACCGGCAATGGTCCGCCGGATCTCGAAGCTGGCATTCGGCTGGCTGACAAGTATCCCGCGTTTTACGCGACGGTCGGCATTCATCCGCACGATGCCGCGAAGGCCGGCCCGGACGATTTCGACCGCCTCGCCGGTCTGCTCTCGCATCCGAAGGTGATTGCGCGTGGGCGAAATCGGTCTCGACTATCACTACGATTTTTCGCCGCGCGATGTCCAGAAATCGGTCTTCATCGAGCAGATGGAGATCGCCGCGTCGGCGAAGAAAGCCGATCGTCATACACACGCGCGAGGCTTGGGACGACACGCTCGCGCTTATTGGAACAATACTGGACGCCGCACGGTATCGGCGGCATCATGCATTGCTTTTCCGGCGGTCCGGAGGAAGCGCGCCGCGCGCTCGATCTCGGCTTCTATCTGAGTTTCGGCGGCATCGTGACGTTTCCCAAGGCGCTCGACGTTCAGGCTGCGGCCGAAGCAGCGCCGCGCGGATCGCATTCTGATGGAAACCGATGCTCCCTATCTTGCACCGGTCCCGAAGCGCGGCAAACGAAATGAGCCGGCGCTGATGGTGCACACTGCGCGGAAGCTGGCCGACCTTCGGGGCGAGTCGCTGGAGGAAGTTGGTCATTTGACCAATGCGAACTTCAGGCGGCTTCTGCTGGCCGCCCTTAAGTCTTGACAAGAGCCCGATACTAGTTTAGTCTAGGCATAGAGCTGACTAGTAATGCCAAGTAAGGAACGCAAAGACCTTTTCCCGGGCGCGCTGGAAATGATGATTCTGCGCACGCTGCGGCGTCAGCCGCTACATGGATACGCGTTGGTCCAGCACATCAAGAAAACTTCGGACGAACTCCTGCAGATCGAAGAAGGCTCGCTTTATCCGGCTCTGCAGCGGATGCTCAAGGAAGGCTGGGTGGATGCCAAATGGGGCTTATCGGCGAGCAAGCGCCGGATTCGCATTTACCGGCTTACACCCGCGGGCGCGAAGCACTTAGAGCGCGAGGTCTCGAGTTTTGAACGGATGCTGGAAGGTATCCGGCGCGTCCTCTCTCCAGTGGAACCATGAATTGGCTGAAACAACTTCTCTGGGGCAGGCAGCGCTTGCACGATCTTTCTGACGAGATACGCGAGCACCTCGAGGAACGGGTGGAGGCGCTAATCGCCGGCGGCATGTCGCGCACAGACGCACGCTTGGCCGCGCGCCACGAATTCGGAAACGTAACGCTGGTTCAAGAGCGGAGCCGCGAGGTCTGGCGCTGGTCGTTGATCGAAAACGTCGGCGCCGATTTCCGGTACGCTATCCGCCAGCTTCGCAAATCACCTGCTTTCGCGGCCGCCGCGATACTCACGCTGGCGTTGGGCATAGGCGCCAACACGGCGGTGTTCAGCGTTATTAATGCAGTGATCCTTCGCCCCCTGCCGTTTCCCGAACCGGACCGTTTGATTGCAATTGAGGCGGTCGATTCACGAGGCGGTCCACACCCAGCCGGCCTATCTTATCCGAACTTCTTCGATTTTCGACGATATAACCAGGTATTTGATCATATCGTCTGCTATCGCGACAGTAATTTCGCGCTGACCGGCGTTGGGAGACCGGAGCATCTGAGCGGCGAAGTGGTCTCCGCGGATCTCTTCTCGCTGTTAAAGGTTCAACCAGCATTGGGACGCGGGTTTTTGGCCGAAGAAGAGAAGGCTGGGCGGCGTGTCGTCGTGCTTAGTCATGCGTTATGGAAAGAACAATTCAGCGGAGACCGCGACATCATCGGCCGCTCGATTACCCTGGATTCGCAACCTTATACCGTGGTCGGCGTAATGCCGCCCGGCTTTGTTTTTCCTATCGGCAACACCAAAGTAAGATTTTGGACCACCCTGGCGCGCGATGCCGCCTCAGACACTGCAACGCCGATGACGGAGCAGCGCGGCGCGCAGATACTGAATGTGATCGCTCGATTGAGGACGGGGGTGTCCCTAGAAACGGCTCACGCCCGGATGGACTCGCTGGCAGCCACGCTGGCAAAGCAGTATCCGGACGACGATAAAAACTTCGCCAGCACATACGTTCGCCCTGAATTGGATCGATTGACTGGCGACACGCGCCGGCCACTGTGGATACTCCTGGGGGCGGTGGGAATGGTCCTCCTCATCGCCTGTGCCAATCTTGCCAATCTACTTCTCGCGCGTACCGCCGAACGAGAGCGTGAATTTGCCATTCGAACGGCTATCGGAGCGTCGCGCGGAACCGTGGTCCGGCAACTGCTCACTGAGAGCCTGGTGTTGGCTGCCGTCGGGTGCGCCGCAGGAGTGGCAGTTGCGATGGTCGGGGTAAATCTGCTGCTTCCTTTTGCCGGCGATAGCATCCCGCGTTTGGCGCAGGCCGCGGTGGATAGCAAGGTCCTAGGGTTTTCAGTGGCGCTGGCGTTGCTAACAAGCCTGCTATTCAGCGCGGCACCGGCATTGCGGCTGGCGAGAACTGAGTTGGCCGGTCCATTGAAAGAAGGCGCGCGCGGCAGCGTGCATGGCGCCGATCGGTTGCGTAGCGGATTGGTGGTCGCGCAGATCACGTTCGGCCTGGTGTTGTTAAGCAGCGCGGCCTTGCTGGTCGCCAGTTTTATCCATTTGCTCCACCAGAATTTAGGACTCCAGCCCGAACAGGTGCTGACGTTCAGCGTAAGCGTGCCGGATGCCCGATATCCGGAAGCAAAGCAGGTCGAGTTCAACAATCGGCTGCTGGAGCGGCTGCGAACCCTGCCAGGTGTCACGTCCGTCGCCGAAGGCGTACCTTTGCCACTCACGGGCAGCCAAATGACCGTCTCCTTTGACATCAAGGAGCGACCATCGGAAGTCTCGAATCGACCTCATTCCGATATCGCGATTGTCACGCCGGATTACTTTCACACATTAGGCATCCCGCTTTTGGAAGGACGCCAGTTCAATGAGCGAGACGATGCCAAGGCGCGGCCGGTGGTGATTATCAATCGCGCATTTGCCGAAAAATTCTTTCCAGGAGAGCGTGCGGTTGGGAAGCGGATGCAACCGGGCGCGTCAACTCGCGATGGCCGAGCTCCCATGCGGCAGATTATTGGTGTAGTGGGCAACGCCAGACAATCCGCTCTGGAGGCAGCCGCCGATCCTATCTACTACTTGCCGTACCAGCAACTTCCTTGGTTCGTGCCGCCGATTGTGATGAAGACGTCGACCGCTCCGGACGCCATGGAATCCGCAGTGCGGGCAGCGGTAGCATCCATTGACAAAGAAATTCCGATCTACGACGTGCAGCCCCTGGAAGACATTCTGGGCGCGGCCATCGCGCGGCCACGTTTCCAGATGCTGCTGCTGGCCAGCTTCGCCGGAATTGCGCTGGCTCTCACGGTCGTCGGGCTTTATGGCGTACTGGCCTATTCAGTGTCCAAGCGCACGCGCGAAATCGGAGTAAGAGCCGCACTGGGAGCCAGCCGGATGATGGTCCAGAAGATGGTACTCCAGCAAGCGTTGTTTCTGGTTGCAGCGGGCGTACTGCTCGGACTGGCCGGCGCCTTCGCCGCGGGACAGCTCCTCACCAGCATGCTCTATGGCGTAAGCCCGCGGAATCCACTGCTGCTGGCGATCGCCTGCTCCGCCATCACACTGACGGCCGCCGTGGCTGCGCTCTTACCCGCCCGGCGCGCCGCGTCGATCGATCCGATGCAGGCGCTGCGGAGCGAATAAGCAAATGTGATTTTTCAATCGGGCGGAGCCAGTCCAGCAACCTGCTAAACTGAGAAATTCCGCATGGGACTCAGCAAGCTCCGCCAAAGCCTGACAGCGCGGGACATCTTCGATTTAGTTAAGGATGATCTCGACCGGGTAGAGCGCGAGATCAGCCTCGAATCAGTGGCTAGCGTCGATGCCGTTACGACTATCGGCCGTTATCTGCAGGCGGGGGGCGGCAAGCGGCTGCGCCCCATTCTAGTATTGCTGGCTTCGCGCCTGGTGGGTAGCGTGACCGAAGGGTCTATTCGTATGGCGGCGGTGGTGGAGATGATCCACACTGCGACTTTGGTTCACGACGACGTCATCGACATCGCCAAAACGCGCCGCGGCCGTCCATCGTCCAATTCCATCTGGGGCAACCATACCTGCGTCCTGGCCGGGGACTGGTTGTATATGCAAGCGTTTCAAATGGCTGTGCGGGAGCGAAACTTTCATGTGCTCGATGTGCTGATCGCTCTCACTCAGATGATGGTGGAAGGCGAGCTGCTCCAGTTGGAACTGATCGGAAAGGTTCACATTTCCGAGGCTGATTATATGGAGTTGGTGGATCGCAAGACTGCCAGCTTGTTTTCGGCCTGCGCGCGGCTGGGCGCGGTAATGGGCGGCGCTGACGATGCTACCGAGGCGCGTCTGGGCGAGTTCGCCTGGAATCTGGGGATCGCCTTCCAACTGGCAGACGATGTGCTCGATTTCACTTCGCACGAAAAAGTGCTCGGAAAACCGGTCGGCAGCGACTTGAGGGAGGGCAAGGTAACACTGCCCTTGATCTATGCGCTCGAACAAGCCCCGGAAGAAGAGCGCAGGCTCATCGACACTGTGCTCCGGGACGGAAACTACGACCAGGCGCCTTTTGACAAAGTTCTGCACCTAATCGAACGGCGGGGTGGCTTCGACCGGGTTCGGGAGCGCGCGCAGGCGTTTACCGAAAAGGCCAGGTCCATCATTACGGAGTTTCCCGAATCGCCTTATCAAAGAGCATTGACGGGGCTCACCGATCTAGTGACGGATCGGGACCACTAAAGGACGGCGCCACTTAATATGCCGACGCTTGTAAAAAGCCCGACACGAATTCCCGTGCCGGCGAATAAACTGATTGATGAATATATTGGGCGGGTCAACTCCGGCCATGAGTCCGTAAGTATCGCTCATATGCACAGCCCGGCTGGATGGAGCGAGCCGGGGCAGCAGCCCGAATTCGACGAATTTACAATTGTCCTACAAGGAACAGTGCGCGTTGAATCGAAGGAAGGTGTCATGGATGTGACGGCCGGGCAGGCGGTAGTCGCCCGGCGCGGTGAATGGGTGAGATACAGCACACCGGGCGCGGAAGGTGCTGAATATATTGCAGTTTGCGTTCCCGCATTCGCCTTGAATTCGGTCCATCGGGACGCCTGAGAACTTCGAATTTCAGATTGGCCGCCCGCTCGTAGAACTAGAACCCTACCGAACTATACTCCCACGGGGGAATAGGACTATGGTTCATTGACCAACGTGGTGGCGTCGAGATACACTGACTTTTAAGTTTCCCGCACGGAAATTTCAAGATTCGCAATAGACCAGAGGCTTTTGGAGGCTCAACAGGTGTCAGAAAAAATGCGGCATTTTTTTACGTCGGAGTCGGTTACAGAAGGACATCCCGACAAAATGGCGGACCAGATCTCGGATTCCGTTCTGGACGCGGTTTTGAAAGACGACCCTAAGGGCCGGGTAGCCTGCGAGGTTTTGATCACCACTGGAATCTGCGTTGTTTCCGGCGAAATAACCACGAATACTTATGTAGACGTGCCGCGCCTGGTGCGCAGCGTGATCGATGACATCGGATACTCCGACGCCAATTTCGGCTTTGACAGCAAGACTTGCGGCATCATCAATTCCATCCAGAGCCAGTCGCCCGATATCGCCATGGGTGTCGATACGGGCGGCGCCGGCGACCAGGGCCTGATGTTCGGCTTTGCCTGCGATGAGACGCCGGAGCTCATGCCTCTGCCGATCATGATGGCCCACAAGCTGGTTCGCCAGTTGAGCGAAGTACGGCGCGCCAATAAGCTCGATTTCCTGCGTCCGGACGGAAAGAGCCAGGTAAGCGTGGAATACGCTAACGGCAAACCCAAGCGCATCGAGGCGGTAGTGGTTTCAACGCAGCACGACGACAAGATTTCAACCGAAGAACTGCGCGCTCAAGTGAAGAAGCATATCATCGATCCCGTGGTCCCCTCCAACATGGTGGACTCCTCCACGAAATTTCATATCAATCCTACTGGCCGGTTCGTAATCGGCGGACCGCATGGCGACACTGGCCTTACGGGCCGCAAGATCATCGTCGATACCTACGGCGGCATGGGACGGCATGGCGGCGGAGCGTTTTCGGGTAAAGATCCGACCAAGGTGGATCGTTCCGCATGTTACATGGCGCGTTACATCGCGAAGAATCTAGTGGCGTCCGGATTGGCCTCACGCTGCGAGGTTCAGTTGGCCTATGCCATCGGCGTGGCCGAGCCGGTCTCGGTAATGGTCCACACCTTCGGAACCGGACAAGTGGAGGAAGAGCGACTGGTGGAATTGGTTCGTGAACAGTTCCCGCTCACGCCCAAAGGGATGATCGAGCATTTGAAACTGCGCCGGCCCATTTACCGCTTGACGGCCGCGTTCGGGCACTTTGGCCGAACCGAACCTAGCTTCTCCTGGGAAGCCACCGACAAGGCCGCCGCGCTCCGGGAAAGCAGCCGCGCCGCGGTTGCCGCAAAATAAACAATTACATTTTCGAAATCGAGGGACTCATGCCAACTAATGCAACCGCAACCGTCGCTTGCGATGTGAAAGATCTATCGCTAGCCGATGTCGGCAAACGACGTATCGAATGGGCGTTTCAATCCATGCCTGTCTTGCAGAGTATTCGCAAGCAGTTTATCAAAGCCCAGCCGCTGAAGGATATTCGTGTGGCCGCCTGCCTGCACGTCACGACCGAGACTGCCAACCTGATGGTCACGCTGCGCGACGGCGGGGCAAACATCGTCCTGTGCGCGTCTAATCCGTTGTCGACCCAGGACGACGTAGCTTCCAGCCTGGTCCGCGATTACAACATCCCGGTCTTCGCCATCAAGGGCGAGAACAACGAAAGTTATTATTCGCATATCATGTCGGCTCTCGATCACAAGCCCAACATCACTATGGATGATGGCGCCGACCTGGTCACCATTCTCCACACCAAGCGCAAGGAACTGCTCGAACACGTGATCGGCGGCACCGAAGAGACCACCACCGGCGTGATTCGCCTGCGTGCCATGGCCAAAGACGGGGTGCTCAAATATCCGATCGTCGCGGTTAATGACGCGTTAACCAAGCACCTGTTCGATAATCGCTACGGAACGGGCCAGAGTACCTTGGACGGCGTAATCCGGGCGACCAACGTTCTGCTGGCTGGATTAACCGTCGTAGTAGCCGGTTACGGCTGGTGCGGGCGCGGCGTGGCGATGCGGGCGAGAGGCATGGGCGCCAATGTGATCGTCACCGAGATCGATCCGACGAAGGCAATTGAGGCCGTTATGGACGGCTATCGGGTCATGTCGATGATGGAGGCCGCCACTCTCGGCGACCTATTCATCACGCTCACCGGCAACAAGAGCGTGATTGCGCGAGACCACTTCGAGAAACTCAAGAACGGCGCGATCATTTGCAACTCGGGCCACTTCAATGTGGAAATCGATCTGGAAACGTTGGGCAAGATGGCTTCTTCCCGCCGGCAAACGCGCGAATTCGTGGAAGAGTTCGCCCTGAAAGACGGGCGTCGGATTTACGTGCTGGGCGAAGGCCGTCTGATCAATCTGGCGGCTGCCGAGGGCCATCCGGCTTCGGTGATGGACATGAGCTTTGCAAATCAGGCGCTATCGGCCGATTACATGATCAAGAATCACGCCAGCCTGGAAAAGCGCGTCTATCCGGTTCCCGAAGAGCTCGATAAGCAGGTAGCCCGCATGAAGCTCGAATCGATGGCAGTTAAAATCGACCGCCTGACGCTCGAGCAGGAGCACTACCTGGCAAGTTGGAGCGAAGGAACGTAGAATGGTGGGTAGTGGGAGGTAGGCGGTAGGACCAACGACGGTCTTCCTACCCCCACCTCCTACCACCTACAACCATGATTGTCGAAGGCTGCAAGCACGAAGTCGAAATCAGCGTTCCCGTTGATGAAATCGCCCGCGAGACCGATCGGGTCGTCGCGAATATCCAACAAAAAGTAAAGCTGCCCGGTTTCCGCCCGGGAAAAGTTCCCACCAATCTGATCCGCACCAAGTTTGCGAAAGAGGTGCGCGAAGACGTCATCGAAAACCTGCTCCCCAAGTATTTCCAGAAGAAAATGGAAGAGGAGGAGTTGCAGGTGGTGGGACGGCCCAACGTGAAAGACGTTGAGTTCAAGGAGGGCGAGCCACTCAAGTTCAAGGCTGAATTCGAAGTGGCGCCGACCATCGACCTGAAGGAGTATCGCGGGGTTACCGTTCATTACAACGAGCCAGCGGTGGCCGAAGAAGATATCGCGAAGAGATTGGAAGAAATTCGCGATCAGAAGGCCCAGTTTGTGAATGTCGACCCGCGGCCCGCGGCCGACGGAGATTACGCGGTCGTTTCACTCGACAGCCTTTCCGGCGTCGATAAACCCATCCACCAGGATGAAATGCAGCTGCATGTGGGCGACCCCGAGACCGTGGCGGCGTTTTCAGAAGCGGTGCGCGGCTTGTCTCCGGAAGAAGAGAAGGATTTCGAAGTCGCCTACCCGGATGATTATGGGCAAAAGAACCTGGCCGGCAAGACGGTTCGCTTCCACATGAAGCTTAAGATGATCCGCACGAAGGAATTGCCGGAGCTGAACGACGAATTCGCTCAGGATCTGGGCGACTACCCGACTCTGAATGATCTAAAGGAAGCGATCCGCAAGGCGATTTTTCAGGAACGCGAATTCCTAGCGCAGCAGAAGGCCAAGGAAGAACTGATCGACAAATTGATTGAGACGCACGATTTTCCCGTGCCGGTCGCGTATGTTGAGCGTCAAATCGAAAGTCAGGTAACCCAGCAATTCAAGGAACTGGCGGACCAGGGCATCGATCCCGGCAAACTGCAGATCGATTGGGCGAAGCTCAAAGAGGCGCAGCGACCCAAGGCAATTCATGATGTCAAAGGCAGCCTTCTGATCGACAAGATTGCCGAGCGCGAATCGATCAACACCACGAACGACGAAGTTGATCACGAAGTGCAGCGTATCGCCAAACAGGAGCGTGAACCAGTGGCCGCGATGCGGAAGAAATTACAGAAGGACGGGATGCTCGGCCGGATCGCGTATAGGATTCGTTCAGAAAAAACCCTGAATTTCCTGTTCGAACACGCCCGCAAGGAAGCGGCGGAACCGAAGCAAGAACAAGCTAAGGAAGAATAAACTTGCAGGCAGTGCGGGCCGACCTGGCGCGCACAAAACTTGAGAGTAGGCCGACCCGCAGTCGAACTTAACGACGCTGCTGTCCGGTCTTTCCCTCGTCTCGGCCCTTGTCCTGTTCCTGCTGTGCGCCCTTGCGTTGATCCTGTTGGCCGTGCTGTCCTTGCTGGCCACCCTTGTGCTGCTCTTGCTGGCCCTTATGCTGCTCTCGGTGGCCTTTCCCGGGTTCATTTGCCATGATGTTTCTCTCCTTGACTATCTAGTCTGCGGTGACAACCACTTACGTACTTCTGCGAAGTCATCACCGTATCCTAGATGAGGCGAGCATTCTAGTTGTTTCGCGTTTGACTACAAACGCGCAGAATCGCGTGAGTAACCTTAGGGGTGTTCCCAGGACTAATCGAATTACGCGCGCTTCCCCGCGAATTCTTCTTCGCCAGCAACTTGCTCGGCTTCGGCAAGCAAAGGCTTGGCCAAATCTGTTAGAAGTTGGTCGGCCTTCTCTTCTTCTTCCAAAGTCTTGGTAAAAAGCTTCACCAGATCGTTACGCTCCATCTGTTCCGCAATGGCTCGAGCCGTACCATACGCGGAGATTTCGTAATGTTCCACTTTCTGCGCGGCAGCGATCAGGGCTAAGTCGGCCGGCGCTTCTTCCTTTTCTTTACCTTCTGTGATTACTTCTTGTCCTTCCTGCACCAACCCTGCCATGCCTTTGCATGGTTTGGTCTTGGCTTTCTCGCCCAGCAGGTCGAAAGCCTGGGTCAAACGCTCCACATGTCCTTTAGTCTGCTCCAGGTGATCTTGAAACGCGGTCTTCAGTTCTTTGTTCTTGGCAGCTTTCGCCATTTTCGGAAGAGCTTTGACCAATTGGTTCTCCGCGTGAAGTAAATCTCGCAGCTCTTCAACTAATAATTCTTGTAAAATCTCCATCTGTATAGTGCTCCTTGCTGGATTGGACTCTACCTGACGAAAGTCGTTTCTATCGGAACAAGCTCGGCCGGCGAACCCAATGATCAGGCTCGAGAACTTACCTAGCGCCGGGAGCCTTACTCCGGTTAGTATCAATAAATGCCGAGTCTTGGAGGTTCCGTATGCATTTTCTGAACGACGAAGAGATGGACCAGCTAGTAGGCGCGGAAGAAGCCGCGTTCCCTTCTCCTGTGCCTACTCAGGTGGTCTCGAGCGACGAGTATCTTCCCTCGCCGCAGACCCGTCAGCAAAAGGAAGTCGAGGCTCGGCTGATCGACATGGCTGACTCCATCGGGTCTAGACAGGGCCTCTCTCGGCGTCGCTTTTTTCAGAGCGCCTCCGGAATGGCGGCCTGCTTTGTCGCTATGAACGAAGTCTATGGCGTACTGTTCGACGCCACGCCGGCAGAGGCACAGACGCCGGAAATGGCCAACCAGCGCGCCAAAGCGCTATCGAGCCAGTTCGTTATGGACACGCACACCCATTTTCTGCGGGACGACACCAAGCTCCTTAACTTCGTAAAAATGCGCGAGGCGGTGGGCAAAGCCGGCTGGAACAAACAGATCGGGGACAAGCCTCAAACCATCGACGATCTCAAGTACGACAACTATTTTAAAGAAATGTATCTGGACAGCGACACGAAAGTTGCCCTCATCAGCAACGCGCCGTCCGATATCCCCGAGGATTGGTTTCTGACCAACGACATGGTGTTTCAGACCCGCGCGAAAGTAAACAAAAAGGCCGGGTCCAAACGCATGCTGGCCCACTATATCATCACGCCCGGGCAGCCCGGATGGCTGGAAGGCATTGACCGCGCCATCACCGAATTCAAGCCGGACGCGTGGAAAGGTTACACCATCGGGGACAACACGCACAAGGAAACCAGCCGATATCCATGGCACACCGACGACGAGAAGGTTACTTATCGCGGCTACGAAAAATTCCAGAAGTCCGGAATCAAGAACGTATGCATACACAAAGGTCTTTTCCCCCCAGGCATGGAAAAGCGGTTTCCGCGGCTTACCGAATATGCCGATGCGAGCGACGTAGGCAAAGCAGCTAAGGACTGGCCGCAGCTCAACTTCATCATCTATCACGGCGCCTACCGGCATATCGGTGGCGATCCAGCGGTGGCGATGGCGGAGTGGGACAAGACCGGCCGCATCTCGTGGGTCACGGATCTCGCCGAGATTCCCGCAAAGTATGGTGTTACGAATGTCTATGCCGACCTCGGCCAGTTGTTTGCATTCTCAACCGTTGTCCAGCCGCGCTTGGCGGCCGCGCTAATGGGGACGCTCATCCGCGGGCTGGGCACTGACCACGTTATCTGGGGCACTGATGCGGTATGGACCGGGTCGCCGCAGTGGCAGATCGAAGGTCTGCGCCGCCTCGAAATTCCTCAGGAGATGCAAAAGCAGCATGGATTCAAGCCGCTGGGCGCAGCTGATGGGTCGATTAAGAATGCCATTTTCGGTGGTAATGTCGCCAGGCTTTACGATTATCCGGTCCGCTCTTTCCTCGAAACGCCAGATCGCTTCGCTGAGATCAAAGCGGAATATGAGAAGGCCGGAGCTGAGCGCAGTAACCTCCGGTATGGCTACGTGCGAAAGTCCATCAGCTAGGTACTTTTTTAAAAGCCGCCAATGTCCGTGCAAGAATCAGTACACGATAACTTATGACGAATCGCGAACTGCGCTTCGAAGCGGAGGAACTGCTGGACCGTTACGTCCAATGCCTGGATGAAGATCGTCTGGAGGAGTGGCCTGATTTCTTCAGTGACAAAGGTATCTACAAAATTATCTCGCGCGTAAACGTGGAGCGGAACCACCCGCTCGCCACCATGTTCTGCGATAGCCGGGACGTGATGAAAGATCGTGTGGCGGCCATCCGTAATGCCGGCGTTCTCTCGCAGCGCTATCTCAGACACCTGGTCTCCAATGTTCGCGTTATGGGTCAAGAGGGCGAAGCGCATGTCGTGAAATCCAATTACGTGGTCCTACAAACCATGCAAGGCGAAGAGACGAAGGTTTTCAATGCAGGCCAGTATGTCGATAAGATCATCTTCGGAAACGGTGGAGCTAAATTTCTAGAAAAGCTCGTAGTTTACGACACAATCCAGATCCCGGGTCTCTTGGTAGTGCCGATTTAGTCCTCGCGCCAATGTTATTTCTTCTCGAACCTGGCGCCGCCGGCTGCCATCCCTTCCCACCGGTCGCGCAATTCCACGTGAATCTCGAACTGATCTAAGATTCGCATGACGATGTGATTCACGATATCGTCCACCGACCGCGGGTGGTTATAAAAAGCCGGCACCGGCGGCAGGATGACCACTCCCATGCGCGACAGCTTCAGCATGTTCTCGAGATGAATATCATTTAGTGGCGCTTCGCGAACCACCAGCACCAATTTTCGGCGCTCCTTTAAGATCACATCCGCCGCGCGATGGACTAATTGATCGCCAGTGCCATGCGCGATCGAGGCTAGAGTGCGCATGCTGCAAGGACACACCACCATTCCGCGTGTTACGAATGAGCCGCTCGAAATGGCCGCGCCTTGGTCGTGTGCCCGATACGTGCATGTCGCCATGCCCTGGACATCTTCGGCACTGTACTCCGTCTCATGCACTAGAGTCCGGATCGCCCACTTAGTCATGATCAGGTGCGATTCGACACCGACGGCCTGCAAAGACTGTAAGAGCCGAACACCGAGTATCGTGCCGGTTGCGCCCGTGAGGCCAACAATCAATCGTGGTGGCGGTGCGGTACCCGTCATCTAGTGGTAGACCAGCGCGTTGAAAAAGAGTTTGAAGTTCTGATAGCTTTGCCCGCGATATTGCGGCCGCATTCCGAACAGGATCACGCGCCCGCTGCCCATTGGTACATCCAGCAGGGCGGCCTTGTCGGTGAGATATTTCTCGCCGAGCAGCCACCCCGACGCAAGCACGGCCTTAGATGGATAACGGGCCACGACCTGGGCGTCCGGCGCCTCCCACGTCGGACTTCCTTCGCTCCAGAGCGTGATTTCTCCCGGCATGCCGTAGGCGAGCGGGCTCTTGGTGTCGAGCGACACATTCAATAGCGATCCAGGCGAATAGAAATCCTTGATTCTCCACGCCGCGCAGCACATTACGGGCTTTCACGCCTAAGTCCTGGGTCGCGTAGTCAGAGGCGTGATTAAAGAAGATCAGCGTACCGCCCTGTTCGACAAACTCCTTGAGCGCTGCGGCGCCCTTTTCGCCGAGGCCGCCGCAATATTCGGGCGGCATGAGTTCCGGGACGGTGCCCTTGAGCGATCTGCTGTCGCGGCTGATCGGGAATCACGATCGCGTCGAAACGCTGCTTCAGGTTCCCGGCCTGGACATCTCCGTTTTCAATATTCGCGTAGCCGAAGCCAAAATCTTCGAGCAGCCAACGCGTCCAGCCTTCGTCCATGCTGGGGACGAAGCTTTTGTAGATGCCGATGCGCGGCGCAGCGAGGGCTTTCCTGGCCATTGCCCGTGGCTGCGAAGAAATCTCCGTTCGAGGTATCGCGGTAAACCGGCTGGCCGGATTTCCAGATTTTGGTCACTTCTTTCCAGGAGTAGACATCGGAGGCCGCGAGAGCTCCGGCCGCTTTCGGATGATTCAGCTCGAAGGCGAATTGCGTGGCCGGTTTCAGGGTGGCTTCGAACTTCTGATCAACGGTCGCCACTTCAACGCCCATCTGCAAAGGCAGCGTCTGCGCGGTCACGTCGTACGGCCGTTTGGGCGGCCCGCCCGGATACAGACTGCAGATCGGGATAATTCTGGCGCTCCAGCAGCGTCTTAGCCCAGCCTGAAAACGGCTGCTGCATGCGGATCACGTAGCTTCCGTTCGCGTACTGCTTGCCGTCCGCATTGAAAGTGTCGGAGGCGCGTTCGATCTCGATATCGCCGAACGCCAGCGTCTCCAGCATTTTCCTGCGCAGCGCCGGGATCGTCGCTGCGCTGCCGGAATAACGAACGCATAGGGAGACGAGCGCTCCACGCCATGCTTGTTGATTTCGTAAAAGTAGCGCAGCATATCGGAACGTCGCGCCGCCGCTTGATAGAGCAGCGACTCCCACGCGATCTCCTGATAGTCGATGATGTCGCGCAGATGCCATTCGCCCGCCATCCAGGGATTCAGATAATTCCAGCTTCGCTCGCGCGGATTGTAGCCGAGCGCATTGTCGGAGATTTGATCGGGCGTGATGGTCATCGGCGTGGCCAGCTTGGCGCTCGCCGATTCGGTGAGGATTCGCGCGCCGCCATGATAGGCCTGATACTGCCGCGCCGGGCGACCAGAAGTCGTACATGGCGTTCATGGCGATGCCGGTTTTGCCGGCGGCCGCCAAATCCACCGCCATGCCGGTTCCGATCATGCTGCAAATGTTGGCCAGAATCGGATCGATGTTCGGATCCACCGGATCCATCCACGGCGGAACGAAAATGCGCGCGGTGTTCGAGCCCATCTGGTGCACGTCGTAGACGATCTGCGGATGCCACGTGATTTTCGAGTTGCGCCGTGTTGCGCGTCTCGGGCTGCGTGAAGATGTACCAGTCGCGATTGTCGTCGTGCCCAACATACTTATGATAAAGCTCCGGCGGCGACGTGCCGTCGTACGGCGTGCCTCGCGTCTTGCGGTACCACTTGGTGACGATGTCGACGCCGTCCGGGTTCTGCGAAGGCTCAAGCAGGAGGATGACGTTGTCGAGAATGGCCTTAAACTTCGGGTTGTTGTCTTCGGTCAGCAGCCGATAAGCGAACTCGACGGCGGTGTGCGTGGAGGCGACTTCGGTCGCGTGGATGGAGCAGGTAATCATCACAATCACCTTGCCTTCGTTCATGAAGCCGCAGTGCTTCGGCAGGCGTGGTACGGCGCGGGTCGGCCAGACGCTTTTGAATGTCGAGATAATGATCAAGATTCTTAATGTTCGCCGCCGACGAGATTGTGACCGCGATCTGAGGGCGGCCGTCGGCCGTTTGTCCGAGATCGCTGAAAACGGATCTCGATCGCTCGATTTTGGCAGCGCCTGAAAATAGGTGACGACCTTGCTCCCAATCGAGGAGCTCGTTATCGACGCCGATCTTGTGGCCGAAGTGGCTTTCAGGCGTGGGAACGGCAGCAAATACGGGGCTCACCAGTAGCAGGCAGCTCAAAGCAAATCTGGTTATCGTCATCGTTGAATCCTGTCTATCGTGAGTTAATTGCTGAAGCGGAGCCCACGTTTACAACACCTTTGCCATTCTGCAACACTACGTTCGTCCCCACCGCGTTCGACAACTTCGAAATCTGCTCGATGATCGACCTGGCCAGCTCTCCGGTAGCCGGCTGCGGCCGCCCTCTCTTGGTCCGGCTCTCGTGAAAACCGAGAGTAATAGGATATAGGTCGATCTCCTGCAGTTGCCGCTTGCTGTTGAAAACCGCCTCGGCGACCACGCTTTCCCAGACCTTCTGGTCCGCCGGGAAGCTGCGTGTGTCGTTGGCCGACCGGGTGTCGAAATAGTCCGCCGTTGTTGCTTCCAGAGGAAGGCTGTACGGATCGTAGCTCTCCTGGGGCTGGAACGGAAGAGATTCATTCTGGAAGATGAAATTGGCGACGCTGTAGAAGATGGGCTTGCCCTTATAAATCTCGATTGCACGGAGCACGTGCGGTCCGTGACCGACGAACAAGTCCGCTCCAGCGTCGATGGCCGCATGCGCAAAGGTCACCAGGAACTGCGCGGGCGCCTCACGATCTCCCGGCGCGCCCTCATGCGCATGGATCGAAACCATTACCCAATCGGCCTGACGCCGGGCCTCTCCGATTTGGGCGATGATTTCTTTAAGATCGCGGGCATCGGGTTCGGTAGTGACAGACGGTTTTTCGCCCGCCCGAAAAGTTGCCCCGAGAAAGCGCAAGTCGCCACTTGCAGCCGCCGCCCCGGTTTCCCCCGCGCTATTGGCGCGCGCCAATGTCCGCAGCGAAGCCAATGTGGCCGGCTCGACGGTGTAGGTGGTCTGGAACCGCAATGGGTTGAGACCAGGGCGCCCCTTCATGTCGGGCCGCTGTACGCCAGCCGGGCTGAGTATCGAGAATGTCGATGCGCACGCGATAAGAGCGACACGGCCTTTCCTGGTGTCGAGATATCCAGGAGCCCGGGCGCGCGCCAGGTTATCGCCAGCACCGGCGTAAACGACTCCGGCTTGCCGCAGGTTACGAAGACTGCTTAACAAGCCTTCTGTTCCGAAATCGAAGGCATGATTATTCGCGACACCAAACAGACGAAAGCCCGCCCACTTAAGCTCATCCAACACCCACGGTGGCGCTCCCATGTAAGTTCCGCCGCTCACTGGCGCACCGGGAAATTCGAAATCGTGCACCAGCATCTCGAAATTAGTGAAGGCCGCATCCGCGCTCCGGATGCGATCGAACATCTGAAGATATCCTGGCTCGTCGTAGACCGAGATGCGCCGATCAATGATGGAATCGCCTGCCAGCGCAAAGCGAAAGAGGTCGGAAGAGGCCGAGGTTTGTGCCGGAGCAGCCAGTGAAGCGGCGCACAGAAGCAGGCCCAATCGCGAAAGCACCGGGCCGGAGAGACTCATGTCTCTCAGAATACAACCTTCAGCGAGGACTGGATCGTGAACCCAGTTGGGGGGGCAGTGAGGCCCCGTGATCATCTGATGAGAGGCGATGATTTACAGAATCTGCGGTGCGACTTGCCGCCGCTGCTTATTCTTGCGCCGGAACACGGCCAAGGCTATTCCACCACCTACAAGGAGAAGAGTTGAGGGCTCGGGAGTTGGGTCCGTGCTTGCTCCGGTAGCGGAAAATTCGGTGTTGCTGGTGCCCCATTGGAACTGAACGCTATTGATGCTTGCGAGCGAGAATCCGGGCGTGGTGTTCAAAGTGAATTGAACCCGATTGTCCACCAAGGTTGTTCCGCTTACGCCGCCATTGATGCCTTGTGGAGGAGGAAAGAAGGACGGAACTAATCCCCAATCGATTCCACCCAGATTGTTGCAGGTGCTGCTCGCCGCACAGTTATTGAAGTTCCCGTGACCAAAGACCGACAGTCCGGAAGCGCTGATGCCGTTCACCAATCCCCGAACGGACGAGAATCCTCCTAAAAATTCCCAGTTTGATCCGACGTTGGTGCCATCCGGACTGATGACGCTGCTGCCGTCCAAACTGGCAGTCTGAGGCGTGAGTGCGGCCAGTGAGGTCGTACCGAAGTAGACCGCAGTCAAAATATCGGACGGGACATACTTGTTGTTTGCGGATGTTGCCATATCCGTGAGGGTCACGGTTAAAGTGCTGCCACTCAAATCGAATTGCGCGGTGGCTGCAAGATTGTTGCCCGGACGCACCATTCGTGCCCCCGCCATTGAAAGTGATGGAGGTAGCGAATGCCGTTGAAACAAAAAAGCTTAACGCCGCGATAAGGATTGTTTTACTTGGAAGATGTTTCACTTGTGCTTTCTCGTTAGTTCAATCTAACCTCGGAGACATTACTGAACCAGAATCTATCGGCCCAAAATGACTATCCAAAGTACTGGTTATACTGCCCGAACGGTTCTACGCGTGGCATAATCAGACCTTGGCAATACTGCGATTAACAGAGGCGATTCAGGAGTTCGTGCACGACGGGGATGTGGTGGCGCTGGAGGGATTTACGCACCTGATTCCCTTCGCCGCCGGTCACGAGATTATTCGCCAGGGTCGCCGCAATCTGACGCTGATCCGGATGACGCCGGATCTGATCTACGACCAACTCATTGGATCCGGATGTGCCGCGAAGCTCATCTTTTCCTGGGGCGGCAACCCGGGTGTGGGCTCCCTGCATCGCTTGCGGGATGCGATCGAGAATAACTGGCCTCTCCCGCTGGCGATTGAAGAGCACGACCATGCGGGAATGGCAGCAGCGTATGCGGCTGGCGCTGCGAATCTTCCCTTTGGCTTGTTACGCGGATATCTCGGCACCGATCTGCCGAAACATAATTCGCGCATCAAGTTTGTCGAGTGCCCTTTTACCGGCGAACGTTTGGCAGCTGTTCCAGCCATTCGTCCGGATGTCTCCATCATTCACGCTCAGAAGGCCGACCGGCGAGGCAATGTCCTGATGTGGGGCGTGGTGGGAGTCCAGAAGGAAGCGGTGCTCGCCGCCCGGCGCGCGATCGTGACGGTGGAAGAGATCGTGGATCGTCTGGACGCTCCTCCCAACGCCGTAGTGTTGCCGTCCTGGGTGGTGGGTGCGGTCAGCGAAGTGAAGGGTGGAGCGTTTCCCTCTTACGCTCAGGGTTATTATTCGCGAAACAACGCATTCTACAAACAATGGGATCAGATTTCGCGCGAACGCGAAGGATTTCAAGCGTGGATGGAGCGGCACGTAATGGGCACGAAGGATTTCGACGGTTTCAGGCGAAGTCTCGATCAGGTGGCCAGCCATGCCTGAAACAGTCACGCCTGGGAACGGGTACACATCGGACGAGATGATGACCGTCGCTGCAGCGCGGATGCTCTCTAACAGGACGGTCTGCTTCGTCGGAATCGGATTGCCCAGCGCAGCGGCGAACCTGGCTCGTTTGACGCACGCGCCGGATATCGTGCTGATCTACGAGTCGGGGCCGATCGGAACCAAGCCGGCCGTGCTGCCGCTATCGATCGGCGATGGCGAACTGGCGGAGACCGCCGATACGGTCGTGCCTCTGGTCGAGATCTTCTCCTACTGGCTGACCGGGCGGCCGCATCGACATTGGATTTCTGGGCGGCGCGCAAATCGATCGCTTCGCGAATCTCAATACCACGGTGATCGGCGACTACCGCAAGCCCTCGGTGCGACTGCCGGGCGCGGGCGGCGCGCCGGAGATCGCGACTTCGGCCAAGGAGGTCTTGATCACGCTGCGACAGAACAAACGGGCGTTCGTCGAGAAGGTGGATTTCGTAACATCCGCGCGGCCATCTGGATGGCGGGGATGCGCGCCGGCGAATGGGGTTTCCTGGAAAAGGGCCGACAGCGGTGATCACGGATCTGGGCATTTTAACGCCCGATCCGGTGACGAAAGAACTAGCTTGACCAGTATTCATCCGGGCGTGGCTGTCGAGCAAGCGATCGAATCCACTGGCTGGCCTTTGAAGGTGTCGCCAAAACTCGGCACGACTGAACCGCCATCGGCGGAGGAACTGACTGGTGCTTCGGGAGTTGAACGAGCGCACCGCGCGCGCCCATGCGGGACAGGCCTGATGCTTTCCTTCATCTACGACATGCTGCCGTCGCGAGTGATTTTCGGCGCCGGCTGCCTGGACAAACTGCCCGAAGAGATCGAGCGGCTGGGTGCGCCGCGCGCCCTGGTTTTATCGACGCCCGAGCAGCGCGAGCAGGGTGCAGAGATGGTGAAGCGATTGGGATCGCGCGGCGGTCGGGCTGTTTGACCGCGCCGTGATGCACGTGCCGATCGAAATTGCCGAAGCTGCACGCGACGAAGCTCGGCGGTCCGGGGCCGACTGCTGCGTGGCCGTGGGAGGCGGTTCTACCACTGGGCTCGCGAAAGCGATCGCACTGGTTTCCGACCTTCCGATTCTGGCGATTCCGACCACCTACGCGGGATCGGAGATGACGCCCATCTGGGGACTCACCGAAGGCGGCATGAAGAAGACCGGCCGCGATCCGCGCGTGCTGCCGAAGACGGTCCTCTACGATCCGACGTTTGACGGTGACGCATGCCGCCTTTGCTGTCGGCCACCAGCGGGATGAATTCGATCGCGCATTGCGTGGAGGCGCTGTACGCCAAGGACGCCAATCCGATCATCTCGATGATGGCCGAAGAGGGTATTCGAGCACTGGCGCGAGGAGTCTGCCGGTGGTGGTAAAGCAGCCGGCGAATCTGGAGGCGCGAGCGCAGGCGCTCTACGGAGCGTGGCTGGGTGGCATATCGCTTGGTGCGGTCGGCATGGCGCTGCATCACAAGCTCTGCCACACTCTGGGCGGGAGTTTCAACTTGCCGCACGCGGAAACGCATACTGTGGTGTTGCCTCACGCGACGGCCTACAATGCGCCCGCGGCTCCGGAGGCAATGGCGCGCATCGCTCGCGCTCTCGGTGGTGAGTCGGCCGCGACGGGTTTATTCGATCTCGCAGTATCGCTGGGCGCGCTCATGTCATTGGCTGCCATCGGGATGAAGGCCGGCGATCTGGATAAAGCGGCCGACATTGCCGTTCAGAATCCGTACTACAATCCCCGCCCGGTGACGCGCGACGGAATTCGGGCCTTGCTACAAGACGCGTTTGAGGGCAAGCGTCCGAGGGGGCACGCTTCTGCTGCTTAGTTTAGGGCGCTGGCGCTGGGGTATCGAATCGTGCGAGGATTTCATGTGGAGAGGGAAAACATGATCAGACAGACTGTTGCAGTTGCCATTGCAGGTTTTTTCGGTGCAGCGCTTTATGCCGCGAGCAAACCGGTGACCGTGCAGCTAAATGACGCCAAAGGACAGAGCGTCGGTACCGCCGTTTTGAGTGACAAGAAAGGTGGAGGGGTGGCGATTAAGGCCGACTTAAAGAATCTTCCGCCCGGCGAACACGCCTTTCACATTCATCAGAACGCCAAGTGCGAAGCACCCGGATTTACAACGGCAGGCGGACACTTCAATCCCGACATGAAAAAACATGGCCTGCAGAATCCCGACGGGCCACATAACGGCGACATGGCGAATTTCACCGTAAAACCGAACGGAACTGCAAAGGTTACAACTAGCGACATGCACGTCAGTATGGGTGATGGGGCCAATTCGTTGTTTGCGAACGGTGGCACCGCCCTTATGATTCACGAGAAGGCCGACGATCTGCAAGACGGACCCGACGGGCAATGCCGGTGGGCGCATCGCTTGCGGCACGATCACCAAGTAAGCTTCTGGTGCTGAGCCCTAAGGATTGACGCAGGCGAAGTTCGCGGCATCGTCTATGCTTCCGGCGCCCTTCCATTTAGCGATCTGAGGATAGGGGCACAGCGGCCTGGTTCGATCGGTCACTCCGTTAGCGATATGTGAGGCGACGATTTGGTCCGGCGCACGTCCGTTCTCCACCCATTGGTCGAGAGCGCTCACGGCGTCGAAAGTATTCGGACCCGGGCCGCCGGAGCAATGTCCCATGCCAGGCACCATAAACAGGCGGAAAAAGTCAGTGGTCTGGCCGGGTCCGCCCATGGCGCTCTCGACCGCTTCGTAGTATCTGACTCCATCCTCTGGCGGCACGTCGGAATCGGCCCAGCCGTGATACATCACCAGCTTTCCTTTGCGCGCCTTGAAAGGCTTCAAGTCCGGGTCATTCGAATTGACTACTGCCATCTTGGTATCGGCATAGGCCAGGTCACGGTCAAAGTCGAACGTGCGCCAGTCCCAGTTAGGGTCGTTGAACACCCACAGTCTCCAGAATTCGTTGCGACGCGCTTCGGGGGGATCGACGAAGTAACCCGTCCAGCTCGCCTCTGTGCCGTGGGCCCATCCGGCAAAAATCTGCTCGCCCGTACGTGGATTCTTTGCCCCAGCATAGACTTTCTTTACCGATTCCACCTGAGGCGCGGTTAGACAATTGTCACGATCTCCGCCCTTGCACGCCAACGTGGCGGGATCAAACTTGCAACGGCGCGGGTCATCGATGATGCCATCCGCCAGGCCGTCGAGTTCGTCACAGGCGGCCAGGACAGCTTTCGCGATCATCGGCAGTTTGGCGGCCGGCAGTGGACTGGGAGTGTCCTTGTGGATCGCTTCCCAGGACCAGAGAAATCCCGCGATCAGGTGTACCCGGTTGTTGCCGGGGTCTCCGGCGACGATGCCGTCGTAATCGCCGGGGTACCGCTGCGCTTCCGAAAGCGCCTGGTGTCCTCCTGTGGAGCAGCCATTGAAATACGAGTATTGCGGGAGGCGGCCATAGTAGTCGCGAATGATCAGCTTTGCAGTGTCGGTCATCACATGGACGGCCCGATACGCCCAGTCATTGATCTTTTCGGGGTGGCCGACGCCGAACGTTAAATCACCGCCTTCGTGTCCCGTATCGGACCCGGCTGTAGCGTAACCATGATTTAACGCGGCCGCCATGCTGGTATAGCTCATCGCGCTCGAGAATCCGCCGTTACCGGTGCCTTCGAACTTTCCATTCCAGGCGGCGCGTGGCGGCATCCAAAGTTCGAAATGAATTTCGGAGTCGCTTACCGGACGCGACACGGCACGGACACGGCAGAAGGCGGGCAGATTCAAAGGCGCCGGCGTGCCGCCCGAAGTGTAGGGGCCGGGGGACACCTCATCGGCCGACGTGATGGTCGTGTTGTTGATGGTCAGACTGATGAGGCTAGGACAGGCGGGGGCTCCCGCCATTGCCGAGCCCGCAAAGGAAAAAGCGACGAACGCGGAACGCCAAAGCATGGCTCAGTATACTGACACTTTTGATGTCTCGACGCAATGGCTTGGAAGACTTCGGCCTATGGTTTTTTCCGCAACAGATTCCCGACATCGTCGATCTTCTCATCCAGCAGATTGAGCTTGCGCGACAAGGCTTGGATTTCGGACTCAGCGCGACGGTTAACTTCATAATCCAGCTCGCCGCGCAACCGGTCTTTGGTGTCCTGGCGATTCTGGCTCATCATGATCACCGGAGCCTGGATAGCCGCCAGCATGGAAAGGAACAGATTAAGAAGAATGAATGGATAGGGATCCCAGGCTCTCTTGCTCAACGCTATATTGATGCCGGTGTAAATAAGCAGGACAATTCCAAAGGAGATGATGAAGGTCCACGATCCGCCAAAACGAGCCACCGAATCGGCGATGCGCTCGCCCAGAGTTGCTTGCTCCTCAATCACTTCATTGGGATTGCGGCCGGCTCGCAGGCGCACAAGTTCCTGGGCGGCATGAAAATGATGGCCGAGCGTAGTCAGCAGGTCCATTCCCGCCATGTGGCTTCCGCTCGAGCAGATGCGCGATGTCATCGCGAGATATTTCCAGACAGGTGGTTTCCTCCAGCGCCAGCGCGCTGGTTTGGTGCGGCGTCTGCTCCAACATCGACGCGAAGCCGAAGAACTCGCCGGCCGCCGGCTCATCGACGACGACTTCCTGCTGGTCTTCGTCCACGGTGGTGACCCGAACCTTGCCTGAGACCATCACGTAGGCCTGACCGTGCGTATCGCCGATCTTGTAGATGCGCTCGCGGGGCGCATATGTCTTCACCTCGACTTGATCGGCCAGCACCGCGGCCTCTTCATCGTCCAATAGTGCAAAGAGTGGAACTCTCTTGAGCAATTCTGGGTCGCACGCCATGTGTGCCTCCTCAGTAGAAGTTGATAGTAGCAAACAGATTCGAAATCTCGATTGACCCTTGAGCATAACCCGGCAGTCTGATTCAACTGAAGGAGCGGGAGCGTACGCTTCCGATTTCGTAAACTGAAGGTACGTGGAAGAAGAGGTCTTAGGCAAAGCGTACGACGGGCGGCTCATGCGCCGCCTGCTCACCTACATCCGGCCGTACAAAATCGAGAGTCCTGATCGCGCTGGTCTTGCTGTTCATCAACGCCGCGCTGCAGGTGATCGGACCGCTGCTCACCCAGATTGCGATCGACCGCTACCTGGTGCCGTCCGCACAAGCCATCCAACTCACTGCTCGATCCTTACCTGTCGACCGACCCTTGGACGGGACTGGTCCAAATATCCTTCCTTTACCTGCTGGCGCACTGATCGGCGCGATGTTCTGCGATTTCGGCGAACAGTACCTGATGCAATGGGTCGGGCAGAAGGCGATGTTCGATCTGCGGCGTCAGCTGATGGGGCACCTGCAGCGCCTGGATGTCGCATTTTACGATCACAACCCGGTGGGCCGGCTGGTCACGCGCCTCACCACCGACGTGGACGCGCTGAACGAGCTGTTTTCGTCGGGTCTGCTCATGATTCTCGGCGACTTGCTGATGCTTAGCTTCGTGATCCTGGCGATGCTCAAATTGAGCCCGGGCATGACCGCTTTCCTGCTGGCGGTGATGCCGTTGGTGGTGCTGGTAACCATGCAGTTCCGCCGCTCCGTGCAGCAAAGCTACCGGCGCATCCGCGTCGCGATCGCCCGGATCAATTCCTATCTGCAGGAGCACATCAACGGCATCGCCGTTCTGCAGCTCTTCAACCGCGAAGAACGCAGCCGCGCCGAATTCGAGCGGATCAATCGCGATCACATGGAGGCTTTCAAGGACGCCATCACGGCCTACGGCTGGTTTTATCCGGTGGTCGAGTTCCTGGGAATGCTGGCGCTGGCCTTGTTGCTGGCCTACGGAGGCTTCCGGATTCGCGGCGGCGCACTGAGCCTCGGCGTCCTGGTGGCATTCTTCCAATACGGCCTGCGATTCTTCCGGCCGATTCAGGATTTGAGCGAGAAGTACAACATCCTGCAAGGTCGCCATGGCCGCCTCCGAGCGCGTCTTCAAACTGCTCGACACGCCGATTCGAAATCCACTCGCCTGCCGAGCCAAGCCGTTTCCCAACGTGCCCGCCGCCATCGAATTCGACCATGTCTGGTTCGCATACAACAGACGACGATTGGGTGCTGAGCGACGTCAGCTTTCGCATCGAGCCGGGCGAGACAATCGCGGTGGTGGGCCACACCGGCGCGGGAAAAACCACGCTCACCAGCCTGCTGCTGCGTTTTTATGAAGTCCAGCGCGGAGCCATTCGCATCGGCGGAATCGAGCATTCGCGATTTCGATCTCGAAGAACTGCGCCGCAATTTCGGAGTGGTGCTTCAGGATCCGCACCTGTTCACTGGAACCGTGGCCGATAACATCCGCCTGGGCACTTACGGCATTCAGCGATGAGCAATTAACCGCGGCGGCCGATCGCGTCAACCTGCTCGATTTCGTTCGCAATCTGCCCGGATGGTTTCGACCAACCCGTGCGCGAACGCGGCAGCGGGTTTTCCACCGGCCAGAAGCAGCTCATCAGCTTTGCCCGCGCGCTGGCGCACAACCCGCGCTATCCTGATCCTGGACGAAGCTACGTCCAGCGTCGATACCGAGACCGAGTTCCGCATTCGCGAGGCGCTCGATCACCTGGTGGAAGGTCGCACCTCGATCGTCATCGCGCACCGGCTATCCACCATCCAGCGCGCCGACCGGATTCTGGTGATGCATAAAGGTAAGCTGCGCGAGATGGGCACGCATCAGGAATTGCTTGCGCTGCGCGGCATTTATTGGAAGCTTTACCAGCTGCAGTATAAGGATCAGGAGTTTGGTCCAGCGCGGTCGCACGAACCGGAGGCGGTTAGCGGCGATTAACGCTGGATCGCTCGGTCGTGCTTCGAGTACTACCAGAGGCGGCTGCGAGTTTGGCGCGGACATTGGCCAGATCCGTATGGAACTGGATGTTCTTTGGATCGGCCAGGGACAACAGTTGCAACGTGCTCAGCCCTTCGCGATATTTTTCCAATCCACCGGAGACATCGCCCTGCGCGAGCAGTTCGTCGCCAATGTCCACCGTCTCCCACGCCCGGAGCCTTCGCAAACCCGTATTTTGCGGATCTTGCTTTAGCAGCGAGTCCTCAATGGTCAGGGCCTTGCGGTGCATGGCCAGCGACTCGGCGTGCTCTCCTCCGTCGGTGGACAGCAGATCACCGATCCGTTCATAAGCCAGCGCCAGGACACGGGCTGTTCGCCTGTCGCCGGGCTCCGCGGCCGCCAACGCTTCGAGTATGGATGCGGCTTTGCGGCAATCCTCCAGCCCGCTCCTCCAGTTAGAGGCATCGGAACGTTTCCAGCCATAATCCAGGTATGCCAGGGCCAGGGTGCGGCGATCCCCCAGATTCTTGGGCTCCGCGGCCGCCAAGCGCTCGGCGAGCGGAAGCAATTGATGCAACTGGTCCAGCGAGCCTATCGGATCCCCCGCTCCGGTCAACGCGTCGCTGAGCTTTCCATGCGAGGTGATCAGCTCGCGCTGAGCTGCGACATTCGCGGGATCCGCCGCTACCACGGCTGCACGAATCGCCAAGGACTTGCGGTAACTGGCCAGTGATCCGGGGATGTCGCCGAGGTTTGACGATCGGAATCCGCCTTGCACGTCGCCGACCTTCTCATAAGCCGCGCCTAGTTCCCGTTGCAGAGACAAGTCGCCCTTGGCCTCTTTTGCCAGTGCATCCAGGTATTGGAGCGCGCGGTCTACAATCAACTTTCGCGCTGGCGTGGCTCCCGGCAGCGTCTGGATCGCATCGTGCACTTCAAACAACAGCGAATTCGCGAGCTTCCGTACATCGTTGAAGCGTTGCTCGGCTTTGGCCCTCTCCGCTCGTGCAACATATGTTTCGTGAACGGTAATCACCATTCCAACCATCAGAGTCAGCAGCGCGATGATCCCGGCCGCTACGCCGGCCGTGTGCCTTCTGATGAACTTGCTGCTCCGATAGAACAGCGTGTCGGGCCGTGCAATAACCGGCAATCCTTCGAGATGCCGCCGAATGTCCTCGGAGAATTGATCCACCGATGCAAAGCGGCGTTCCGGCTCTTTGCGCAAAGCCTTGAGAACTATATTGTCCAGGTCGCCTTTTAGCCGTCGCTGCAATTTCTCGGGAATTTCGTCCCTCGTATCGCTTATGGATTCCGCCGTCAAAGTATCCGCCCGGGTTATCGACGCGCTGGGCTTCTCAGGCTCAGTGTCGATCACCGCCTGAAGAATGTCTCCGCTCACCCGGCCGGTGCTCCCGTAAGGCCGCCGCCCAGTCAGCAAACGATAGAGGACTACTCCGAGGGAATAGACGTCGCTGGCCGTAGTAATCTGCTCTCCACGCACTTGCTCGGGACTGGCGTATTCAGGTGTCATTAGCCGCATTCCCGTTAGGGTCTGCTCAACCCCTGACTCTTCCGGATCGATCATTTTCGCAATTCCGAAGTCGAGCAGCTTCGCTTCACCTGATTCTGTCACCAGGATATTGGCGGGTTTGATGTCCCGATGAACTACCAGGCGCTGATGGGCGTACGCCACCGCTGAACAAACGGTGCGGAATAGCTTCAGGCGTTCGGGTAACGATAGCCTGCGCTGATCGCAATACTCATCAATCGGCCGGCCTTCAACGTATTCCATCACTACATAGGGACGCCCATCCTCGGTTGCTCCCCCGTCCAAGAGCCGTGCGATATTGGCATGATCGAGATTGGCGAGAATCTGGCGTTCAGCCCGGAAACGCCGCATGCGGAACTCATCGCCAAGTCCTCCGCGAACCACCTTGATGGCTACTTGCTTGCGATACTGATGATCGGCCCGAACCGCGCGATAGACGGTGCCCATCCCGCCCCGCCCAATCTCCTCGACCATCAGATAAGGACCAATCCTGGTGCCGGTTCGTGATGCCTGTTCCTCAGGCCCAGTCAGAATTGCCGACGCATCCACGGCGTTTCCGGCCATGAATGCAGTACCGGCCCGCTCGTCTGCTGCGATGAGCGCTTCCACTTCCCGCCGAATCGCGGTGTTCCCGGCACAGGCTTTCTCCAGGAAATCGGACCGGCAGTCGGGCGCCAAATCGAGGGCTTGCTCAAGGATCTGACGTATTTGCCGCCAACTCTCAGCCGTCACAGGGCCCTCTAGTGATCTCGCGGAAAAGCCAAGCTCGTGCTGAAGCCCAGTCGCGCTTCACGGTCGGCATTGAAACGCCCAGAACTTCCGAGGTTTCTTCGATCGAGAGGCCGCCGAAAAAGCGCAATTCCACCATCCTGCTTTGCCGCTCATCCAGCTTGGCGAGGCCATTTAGGGCGTCATCGAGCGCCACGAGATTTACTTCCCGCCCCTGAGGCGTGGCGACCGCTTCCTCCAGCGCAAGCGTTAAAACGCCTCCGCCTCGCTTGGCAAAAGCATGCTGACGCGCGTGATCCACCAGAATCCGCCGCATCATCTGCGCCGCCACGCCGAAAAAGTGCGCCCGATTCTGCCATGTCACTTCTTTTTGATTCACCAACCGTAGGTATGCCTCGTGAACCAAGGCTGTGGAAGAGAGAGTGTGGTTTTGCTTTTCCTCCTTGAGATAGTACTTAGCCACGCGCCGCAGTTCATCGTACACCAGGGGAACCAACGCTTCCAGAGCCGCTGGATCGCCATTACTCCATTTGGCCAACAACTTGGTGACGTTCTGTGGAGAAGGCCGACTCACGCGACGAAATCCGTTTGATCGTTTTCAGTATACCTGCGGCATCGCCCGGGTCGCCAAGCCCTTCAAGTTGGAATTTCTGTATACCCATCAATAAGATGCAGGCCGCGAACTGCTATCATTAGCGCCGGGGGGTCAGAACTGATCCTTTTCGGCCGATATTCTCGCGTATCTCTTTTGACAGCTCGATAACCAAGAACAACGTAGTTTTGATTACAACTCCTGAGGAGGAGAGCTTATGACATTTAACCGAAAGATGACAACGCTCAGCGCAATAGCAATGATGGCTTTAATTTTGCCCGGCGTTGCCCTGGCGGACCTTAGCGGCAACGCAACCTTATCGGCCGGCCAGAGCCTGAACTTGGACACTGGTTCCACCTCCGGTAGCGGAGACATCACGTTCACCGGCACCAGCATTACATTCGCAGGAAGCGCCAAGGGAGAAGTAATTCCGGCCGCGTCTTTCGGGACGATCACCCAGCAGATCCTGCAACTAGTTGGCGGGGCTGCGACAGCAGCACCTATTTCCGCAGGCTCCCTCCCAACGGGCGCAATCTTTGCTGTTTTTACCAACGGCGGAAATGCGGCCAAGGTGCTGGTGACTGCTATAAGCTCTAGTTCCATCAGCCTTCAATACACGACCTTCGGAGCATCCGGCAGCGGCGGAGGTGGTGGCGGCCCCGCCGTCACTGGTGTTACCAACAACTACAGCTTCATTCCGTCCGGTTTCACAAACTCCGGTGTGACGCCCAGCTCGATCATCACAATTTTCGGCTCAAACCTGGGCGCACCGGTTACTGGGACGTTAACTTTACAGTCCAGCGCAGGTTCGGGGATTCCGACCACGCTGAACGGGACCAGCATCTCGGTGACGGTCAACGGAACCAAAGTTACGCTGGGGATCTACTATGTGACTCCGACGCAGATCGCGGCGGTTCTGCCAGCAAATACGCCGACGGGAACCGGAACGCTGACGGTAACCTATAACGGGGCCGCCAGCAACGCTTTTACGATTCAGGTGGTTGCGAGCGCGTTCGGACTGGATACCTACTATGGAACTGGGACCGGTTTGGTCACCGCTACGGATGCCAGGACCGGAGCACTGTTCACTTACACCAGTTCCGCCGCTCCCGGTCAGATCATCACGCTTTGGGGTACGGGCCTGGGCGCCGACCCGCAGGACAGCGATACCGTCTTTACTACAACGCCGCACGCTGTCAATCAGTCCAACGTGCAGGTGTGGATCGGTGGGGCTCAGGCAGCCGTCGGCTACGCCGGATCCTCAGGATACCCGGGCCTGAATCAAATTAACGTGACTATACCTGCTGGTTTAACCGGCTGCAACGTATCGATCGTGGTAGTTGTGGGAGGCGTTGCGTCCAACTTCGCGACAGCTCCGGTCAATCAGGGTAACGGTGAATGTACCGACGCAGCATTCGGGATCACCGGGTCTCAGTACACCTCATTGAGCGGACAGACAAATGTAAAGAGTGGCTCTGTATTCGTGGGCCAGTTCGTGAATACGAACGCGAGCGGAACCCAGTCGACGCAGAACTTCGCATCTGCTAACTTCCAGAGCGTGACTGGGTCTTCCTTTGGAGCCGCCAGCGGCATAGCATCTATCGGCAGTTGTATCGTCACCGAAGTGATTTCCGCGGGCGGCGGCAACCTCACATCAACCGGCCTCGATCCTGGGACCCTTTCTCTTATGGGACCGGGTGGAGCTAGCTATCCTATGATGTCCTTCACGACGGGTTCGTTCACTGGCTTGCTGCCCGCTGGAGCCATCACGTCTTCCGGTGGAACGTATGTGTTCAGTTGGACTGGTGGCAAGGACGTGGGAGCGTCGACGGCGACTGTGAATCTCCCCAATCCACTCTTGAGCTGGACCAATGAGAGCACGGTTTCCCCGGTCACACGGTCGGCGGGTGCCCAGATTACCTGGACCGGCGGCGCTCCGGGGACCTTCGTTTACATCGCGGGCTCCTCGAGCTCGGGCGGAGTAACCGGCAGCTTCATCTGCTTCGCGCCACAGAGCGCGTTGCAGTTTGTTGTTCCCTCTTACGTCTTGGATACGCTGCCGGGCGGTACAGGCTCAATGACGGTAGAGAACATCACCAGCTACACCAGGTTCACGGCGCCGAATCTAAATTACGGTACCGGATTTGGCTTTACAGGGTTCTCGACAAACGCCACTTACCAGTAAGCAAGGTAAACTGCGAGTTGGAACATGCGGGTCGGCTGAGGTCCTCACCGGCCCGCGCTTTTTTGGACGGCAGCCGCGTACTCACCTTGTTACAGATCGAGTTGGATGGCCGGTGGCTTGCTCCCTTCATCGGTGGAGGAGCCATGCGCCCACAATTACGTAAAATTTTCCTTTCCGGCGCCGCTACGGCGGTCTTCTTTGCCGCCTCGGCTATTGCCGCCAATCATCACAGCCTGAACGGGACCTGGAAACTGATTGCGGACCGGAGCGATTTCGCCGGTGGAACAATGGTCCAATCCGCCAGTATTACGATTAACGACCGCGAACACAATATCTCTATCTCGCGAAATTTCACGTCGGAAGGCGAAAACACAACGGCTTCCTTCAAATTCGACACCGACGCGCGAGAGAATTCGACCATCCACCAAGGCGCTTCCTTCAAAAGCAAGGCCAAATGGGAGGGGGATGTCCTGAAAGTCACGACCACCCGAACTAGTGGCGTTGAAATGGAGCGCTACAGCATGCAGCCGGATGGGACACTGATGTTGGTGATTGATCGTCCGGACCATCGAACCCTGACACTCTATTTCGCCCGGGAATCTACTGGGCGAATGACAGTTCTTCAGCGTACCTAGGTTCGCGCGGATCGCGGGCACACATCGCTTCCGCGATTGCAATAGACCGGCGCAGAGCTTCCGACGCCGCTGTAACACTTTTCTGCCGCGTAAGGACTGGCCGAGATTCACATAGACCTGGGAGAGGCGCTCCTTAATCGCGGCATCATCGGGGTGCCGGGAGGCTTCTCGCTCCAAGAGCACACTGGCCTTGCGATAGCTCTCGAGCGCGCCGGCGGTATTGCCCAGGTTGGGAGCATAAGGAACGACGCGCACGTCGCCCAGGCGCATGTAGGACTCGGCGAGATCGCGTGCCAGATTATAATCTCCGCCCGCTTCTCTCACCAAGCTATCGAGGTACTTCTGGGCGTGGCTAGCGACCAGTCGACGAGCGGGCCGCGAGCCGGGTAAAGCGCTGATGGAATCGTAGACGTCGAACAGGACGGAGTGTGCCAGATTGCGCACCTCATTGAGGCGGCGCTCGACGCGTCTGGATGCCGACCAGGTGGAAAGTGCGCCAGCCAGAACCGCCGCCAAGAGCGTAGACACGACCGCCAACGGGATGGCCCACCACACAGCGAACTTGTGCGCTCGATAGAAGAACGAGTCTGGGCGCGCCCCCCTTCGAGGTAGCGCTTTATGTCGGCTGCGAATTGCTCCACCGAAAGGTACAGGCGTTCGGGTTCTTTGCGGAGGGCTTGGGCAAGGATGCTTTGGAGATCGCCTTGGATCTGGCCGGGGGGCATCCAGACCGCCGAAGAAACGCAATTCCACGATTCGGGCGTGCCGAGGATAGTCGGCCGCCATCTTCTCCACGGCGCGATCGACGTCCAGCACATCGGGACTGGGAGTTATACCTATCGGCGACAGCCTCGGCGTGGGAGCCAGGCCGGCATCGCGCTTGGCCGCCTGCCGTTTGCGCGCGTGGTCGATGAGCATACGCCTCATCATCTGGGCAGCTACAGAGATGAAATGACTGCGGCCCTTCCAATCCATCTCCTGAACCGAACAGATACGCAGATGAAGCTCATGAACGAGGGCGCACTACCTTCGGGACGAAGGTCCCGGCCATACTCTTCAGGCCACAGCCACCGATTGCGCCTTATAGGACGTAGGAAAGTACTACACCCGGGCTCTCGGGGCCCTGGATCTCATATTTGGAGGAATATATGTCCTGGATGCTTAGAAAGAACAAGTTTGTATTACGAGCGAGTCTGACTGCGGACGTCATGGCTATGTGGATGACGCCCACCTTCGCCTCTCAAATCGCCGTGAGGTCGTACACCATTAATACGCCCAACGAGCCGAGTTTTCCCGACGATACAGGCATCCAGTTGACCGACGGGGGTTTCGGTCCGGTTGCCATCAATAGCGGCACAGATGGTATTCCCTGGGTCGGGTGGATAAGCACCAACACCATGCTGATGACCTACAACTTTGCGTCGGCACAAGCGGTGGATTCCGTCCAGATCGATTTTCCGAACGAAGGCGGCATTTTCACGTTCCTCCCGGATTCAGTAACGATCAACGGCCAAAATTTTCTGGTGGCATCGAATGCAATTCCGGATCCATCGAGAGGATTCATCACGTTTAACGCCTCGCCGGAACTCAACACACAAACGGTAACGGTTCAACTAAATTGCGCCGGGAGTGGGTTCCATGTACTGATTGACGAAGTCCAGTTTTTCGGCGGCGAGGCGGCTCCATCGCCGACGCCGGAACCCGCAGCGCAGCGATGGCCGGCCTAGGATTGTTATTCTGCGGGCTCGGATTCCGCGTGGTTCGCGGTCTTCGGCGGCAGCGTTAAGGACGTGGACACTGTTGGGGCGACGGCAAGAAAAAGAGCCCTCTCACGCCTGGCCTATCATCGCACGAGGAGTTGCGCGAATGCGTCGGGCGGGAGCTCGGCCAGCGATGAAACAGCGATATCGGCGGGGAGCGATCCCTTGCGGCTCACTCCAATGCAGCGCATCCCGGCGCGGCGGGCAGCCTCAATTCCCGCAGCAGCATCTTCCACCACGATGCACTCCAAGGGAGGCGCGGCGAGACGCGCGGCGGCAGTTAAAAATACCTGAGGATCCGGTTTGCCGGCGGTCACGTCCTCAGCCGAGACGATAGTTTGAAAGCAGCCTCCCAGGCCAATCACTTTCAGAACGACGTCGACGTTCGCGCGGGGTGCGGAGGAGGCGACGGCTTGGCGCCATTTTTCCCGGTGCAACCGAAGAACCCAATCCGCCGCGCCGGGTAGCGGGGCCAGCCCGCCCTCTCGAACCAGCTTGCGGTACAGCGTCTCCTTGGCATCGCCGACGCGCTGGATACGATCGACTGCAGCATCAGCGCCGAGCCAGCGCGGCAGAATCGAATCGTTACGTTGTCCGAAGGAAGCCACAAATTGATCGCGCGTGATGGGAACGCCTTCTGATGCCATAGTGTCGCGCCAGGAGAGCCAATGGAACTCCTCGGAATCGACGAGGGTACCGTCCATGTCCCAGAGAACCGCGCCGGCAGACATTAGCGATGCATGCTATTCAATTCGTCTTCGCTAAGCTCCAGCTGATCGCCCATGAGCTCGGATCCCGAGAGTGCGCGCTGCGCAATGCCCTTAGCTGCGTGGGATTCGGTTCGGGCCATCACATGATAAAGTTCGTGCGCCAACACGCGGGCAAGGGCGCGGCCGAATATCACGTCGGACCGCGTATAGTCCCCTCCCGACATGACGCGCCGAAGCGAAGACCGGACTCGATTGCAGGCTACTTCACTAAAGGGAAGGACAACACCCTGAGATGTGTGGGTAAACGCCAGGGGCCCGGGGTCTTGGTCGCGATGATCGTGCGAGTCCATTCTGCAAACGCCGCGAAACTTCACGACGACGAGGTTGGCAAACGATTCAGAAGAGCTGACCAGATTGCGAGCGCGCCAATCCAGCTGAATCCCGGAATCCTTGAGTATTGAGCCCACCTCGTGCTTCATTTCAACGAACGCTTTCTCAGTGTAGGGGCCATCGAACTGGAAGACGACAGTAAGCAATGTGTTGCCAGCCTGCGGAGCGATGGAAGCTCCGGAAGCACAACCGAGCGCGCAACTAACCAGCCATGCGGCGACGTAGCGCATGATATCGTTTTTGGTCTTACAGAGACCTGATCTGCAACTTTGCCTGACTCAATTATATGGGACGAACGGAGTTTTTGTCCCGGCGATGAGAAAATGAAAGCATGCGGCTGGGCCGGACGTTGATAATCATTGGCCTCTTCATCCTGGCGCTCGGCCTGATTGTGTCCATCGGCGAAAAGCTTCCGATCCGCTTAGGGCGGCTTCCGGGCGACATTGTCATTCGGGGCAAACACTCGGTCTTTTACTTTCCGATTGTCACTTCGCTGCTGATCAGCTTGATCTTGTCGGTAGTTCTGTGGCTGTTTGGCCGGCGGTAACTAATCGACGACGGCGCTCCAGCCGCGGCGCGAGAGATCCCAATAGATAAACGCCCCCGCCGCGAGGCCGACGGCCATCAGGATCGACCCGGTGACGTAATCTTTCAGCAACAGCTTGCCGCCGCCAAAGAGAACCCCATAGATCAGCGCGCAGCCGCACAGCCAGTCCAGCAGATTGGAAACGCCATCGGTAGACGGGCGAACATCGGGTACAAGCTTGGCGATCGGCCGCCATCCCGCCGCGGACGGATGAGTTCGGCGATAGAAAGCGACCAGCGTGTCCTTCGATTCGGGCTTCGTCAGGAATGTCACCGCCAGCCAGACGATCGTGGTGACCGAAACGGTGACGATCATGATCCAGGCGAAATCGACGGGCTTGTCAGTGTCGAGGCCGGCGACAGTCTGCAGCAGAACCGAAACGACGAAGCCTGAAATCATGGCCGACACCTCGCTCCAGGCGTTGATGCGCCACCAATACCAGCGCAGCAGCAGAACGCCGCCCGTGCCGGCTCCGGTGACCAGCAGCAGCTTCCACGCGCCCGCGATCGACTCCAGGTAGAAGGTGACGACGGCGGAGACAATGGTCAGGAAGACAGTGGCCCACTGCGGAGGCCGTGACGTAGTGTTTCTCGTTGGCGTCTTCTTCACGAAGCGGCGATAAAAATCGTTGACCAGATAACTCGCGCCCCAATTCAATTGCGTGGCGATGGTGGACATGTAAGCGGCCGCGAATGCCGCCACCATGAGCCCGCGCAGCGAGGGCGGCAGATAAGCGATCATCACGCGGATGTAGCCGGTTTCGGGATCGGCCAAGCCTGGAAAGAGAATCAGCGAGGCCAGCGCCACCAGAACCCACGGCCAGGGGCGAATCGCGTAGTGGGCGATGTTGAACCATAGCGTCGCGAGCAGCGAATTCTTTTCGTCCTTGGCGCTGAACATGCGCTGGGCCACGTATCCGCCGCCGCCCGGCTCGGCCCCCGGATACCAGGTGGCCCACCAGTTCATGCTGATGTAGACCAGGAACGTGATCATAGGCATCCAGGCGGAGCTGAGGTCAGGCACGAAGTCCAGCACCGAACCGTGGCTGCCCTGAGCGGCTCTGGCTTGGTCGAGGGCGATGAGCTTGGCTTTCATCGCGTCCATGCCGCCGACCGCCTGGACTGCAAACACGGCCAGCGCGGTTACCATGCCCATCTTGATGACGAACTGGAACACATCCGTCACCAGCACGCCCCAAAGTCCGGAAAGCGTGGAGATAAATGACGTGAGCGCGATCATTCCCAGGACGATGACCAGCGCGTGTGAACTTGTCGACGCCCAGCACCAGCCCAAGAATCTTGACCATCGCCAGATTCACCCAGCCGAGAATGATGCAGTTGATCGGAATGCCGAGATACAAGGCGCGGAAACCGCGCAGGAACGCAGCCGGCTTTCCGGAGTATCGGATCTCAGAGAATTCGATATCGGTCATGACGCCCGGACCGCCGCCATAGCCGCGCGTAGAGGAAGACGGTGAGCATTCCGCTGGCGACGAAATTCCACCACAGCCAGTTGCCGGCGATGCCGCCTTTCGCGACCATGCCGGTGACGGCTAGCGGAGTATCGGCAGCGAAGGTGGTAGCCACCATGGAGGTCCCGGCGAGCCACCAGGGCACGTTGCGTCCCGAGAGGAAGAACTCGCTGACGCTCTTTACCGGCGCGGCTCTTGTAGTAAAACCCGATGGCTAGATTAAAGAGAAAGTACAGCGCGACAACCAGCCAGTCGGCAAAGGTGAGCTGCACTACTGAATTGTAGCGGACCGTGAGCCGTCTCCTATCAGGAGGGTGGAAAGTCTTGGCAAACCACAGAAAAGCTAATCTTCCCGGTCCTGGCGACGATATGAAGGAGATAGGCATGGCTGGCGACCGTCAAACCGAAAGTGCGATACGCGAGAGCGAGGAACGCTATCGCCGGCTGCTGGAAAATTCGCCTAACGGAATTCTGGTTGTTCAGCGCGGCAAAATTACAGAGATCAATGCGGCGGGAGTGAAGCTCTTCGGAGCTTCCTCGCCGCAAGAACTTCTTGAAAAGCCGTTGGTCGAACTGGTTGGTCCCGGATCGCGCCGCGCGTGGGAAGACCAGCTGCAACGGGTCGGCGAAACAGCCATCCGGCTCGCACAAGAGCGGTTCTTTCGGCTCGACGGAACGGCTATTCAAGCCGAAGTAACCGCGTTCGCAGTGGCTGACGATCGAGAGAAGGGGATCCAGGTCATTTTCCGCGACATCACCGAGGCGCGGCAAAAAGAAGAGGAGCTCCGCACCAGCGAAGCCATCCGCACCGTTGCGGCTAACATGCCGATAATCCTTTTCGCCTTGGACCGAACTGGTGTCTGCACACTCTCGGAGGGCAAGGGGTTGAGCGCTCTCGGACTCAAGCCAGGAGAGGTGGTTGGGCGGTCGGTCTTCGAATTGTACCGGGAAGTGCCCCAGATTTTGGACGCCGTTCGGAGGGCACTGGCGGGCGAGTCCCTTTCCTTCACCATGGAGGTCACTGGTGCGGCGCTGGAGATCTGGTACAGCCCGCTGCACGACTCCAGCGGCGCAGTGACCGGAGTGATCGGCGCAGCAGCCGACGTGACCGGACGCAGGGACGCCGAGCAGCAACTGCGGCTATCGGAGGAACGCTGGCAGTTAGCGCTTCGGGGCAACAATGACGGTCTGTGGGACTGGAACGCCCTGACCGGCGAGGTCTTCTATTCCCCACGCTGGAAGCAGATTTTAGGATACGAGGAACACGAGATCGAGAATCAGCCGCGGGAATGGGAGAGCCGTGTGCACCCGGATGAATTTCCGCGAGTGCAGCGCGAAATGCAAGCGCATCTGGCTCACCAGGTCCCTTTTTACTCCACCGAGTATCGGATTCGCGCTAAAGATGGAAGTTACAAATGGGTGCTGGCGCGCGGCCAGGCAGTTTGGGATGAGCAAGGCCGCGTGGTTCGAATGGTCGGCTCGCATACCGACGTCACCGAGCGCCGGCTGGCTGAAGAAGCCCTGAAACGCGCCAAAGCGCAAGCTGAGACGGCCAATCGCGCCAAGAGCGAATTCCTGGCCAATATGAGCCACGAAGTTCGCACCCCCATGAATGGCGCTCTGGGCATGATCGAGCTGGTACTGGAGACCGAGCTTACCGAGGAACAGCGAGACTACCTGGAAACGGCCAAGGATTCCGCCTGTTCCCTGTTGTCGCTATTGAACGACATTCTGGACGTATCCAAGATCGAAGCCGGGCGCCTGGAATTTGCTCCAGCCAATTTTTCGATCCGCGAGTGTATCGGGGATGCGCTCCGGATGTTTTCCGTTAGGACTCAGCAGAAAGGGCTGATCCTTAGCACATCGATCGATCGAGACGTTCCGGAATGGCTCATTGGCGATTCGCTCCGGCTGCGCCAGGTGATCTCGAACCTGGTTGGTAATGCCGTTAAGTTCACCGATCAAGGTCAGGTGACCGTGCACGCCGGGGTGGAGAAGCGGGTTGGGCCAGGAAAGCGGACGGCTCCAAACGTTATTCTTCATTTTCAAGTGAGCGACACCGGGATTGGGATTCCTCCGGAAAAACAGGCCTGGATCTTTGAGCCATTTCGCCAGGCCGATGGATCCAGCACGCGGAGGTTCGAGGGGACCGGTTTAGGCTTGGCTATATGTACGCGCCTGGTGGAGCTGATGGGTGGCCGCATATGGGTGGAGAGTCAGCCGGGCTCCGGGAGCGCTTTTCATTTCACCGCACCTTTGGGATTGGGGACGGTCGAACACGCCAAATTACCAGAGGATTCACGACACTCCGGCACGCTAACGACGCAAGGCAGCGCCGCCGGGCTGTTACGGATTCTAGTGGCCGAGGACAATATCGTGAATCAAAGCTTGGTAGCGGCGGTGCTTGAGAAAGCGGGCTATCAAATCGTCTTGGCTGCGGATGGCCATGAGGCTCTGGAGTATTTCGAGCGCCAGCCGTTCGATCTGATTCTGATGGATGTGCAGATGCCGCGTATGGATGGACTGGCAGCGACGGCTGCGATCCGCGCTGCGGAAAAATCGACGGGAAAGCACATGCCCATCGTGGCTATGACGGCCCACGCCATGAAAGGCGATCGCGAATTATGCATCCAGGCTGGTATGGACGACTATCTCACTAAGCCGGTCAACTTGGCTGATCTGCGAGCGACGATCCGAAAGTGGATTGAGCACGCCGTACCGGTGCTGCAAGCTTAACCCGGGTTACTTCTTGCTACCATCGTCGGGATTTGCGCCCGGCGCCGAACCGCCCAGAAACAATTGCCGCCCGTCGGTGAAGGTTAGCTTTGCGCCCACCGCTCGACTGGAACCATCCTTGGCCTGATAACCTTCGACGACAATTTCGGTTCCGGGGGGCAAGGAGGCCTTGGTGAAACCTAAGCGGAAGAGAGAATTCGGGCTGCCGCCTTCCACCATCCAGTTCACCACCTTCCCATCCGGTCCCTTCACATCCATGCGAATCCAGGAGTGGGGATTCACCAATTCCCACTTGGTCACCGTTCCCTGCAATTTCAGCGGCTTGTCAACGTCGAATTCCGATCCGAACGCATGATGCGGCCGGGCCGGCAGGGCCATTAGAAGCACAGCGGCGATGGCTAATATTGTCCGCATTCGATTGGTCTCCTATATGTTCACTTCGCGTTTTTCTTGGCGGCTTCAACCTGTTCTTGTTCCCTGGCTTGCGTAAGATTATTGACCATGTCGAAGTTTCCTTCGTGACAGGCGTACTCGTATATCGGGCCCTTAATCCTGCTCATGGGAAGTTCTGCTTTCCAGGGACGAGTCCAAGTGGCCGGGTCTTCCACAGTGAACTCATAAAGGATCGTGTCGGCGTCTACGCGCGTGAAGCGCTCGATCACGTGCAGCTTCTCGCTCGAGCCGCGAAAGTTCGTGCGGTCGTTGAAATTGGTCGTATCCACCACCAGCGTGTTGCCTTCCCAGTGTCCGCGCGCATCGCCGAGATACTGGCGAATATTCGGCCCCAGGTGAGGACGGCCATCCAGCGGGATGATGCGAACGTCGTGGATCTCCTCCTGAAGAATCGCCACGTATCCGGGCCCCTGCTGGATTTGAAGATTGGCGTTGTACGCAGGCGGAAGCATGGGCGGCCCTTCGGTGGCGTTATAGATGCATCGCTCGCCCAGGTTCCGGCTTTCCGGGCCGTCATAGGGTCCCATCTTTTTCCTGGCCTCAGCGCGTTCGGCAGCCCGCTGCTTGGCTTCCGGTGTGAGAGGCGGAACCTTCCCATCGGGGGGATCGATTATCAGAGAAGTTCGCCGGTTCAGTGCATGCCTGGTTTGGGTGATGTCGAGACCGTACTGCGCGAAATCATAATGCGCGATGGTGCCGGCGATTTGTTCGGCGGTCCGTGGTTTCTCCGCTCGCTTCTCACGCTCGGCAAGTTCCTGGTCGGTGAAAAACTCTTTTCCGGCCAACTCGGCCGGGCGCTCCAGAGGTGTGATGGTGACGTTCGACCAGTATCCTTCGAGATCCGGCTGGCCGTCGGGAGTGTGCTGAAGGGTCCAGGTCTTAGTGGCGACTTGGGCAGGCGCCACGAGCGCCGCTAGCAACCCCAAAGCGACTAGTGCGAGGAACGACCTATTTGCTCGGTTTTTTTCGAAGATGTCCATAGACCACCTCCTCGGCGAACTCGACACACTTGAATTCCAGCAACTGCGCATTTTTCTCGACATGGCGATAGAGCGGCATGCTCATTTTCCAGGGTCGCGTAAAGACTTTCGAATCCTCGATGGTGGCCTCGTAAGATAGCGTATCAGGACTGCGCGGGGTATAGCGCTCCACCACGTGCAGCGCATCGCTGTGGAAGTCGCCGGCCCGGTCGAACCAGGTGTCTTCGTTGAAACTGGTCACGTCCACCACCAAGGTATCGCCGTCCCAATGTCCCACCGACCAGCCCATCCAGGCCGGCGCCGGGCTTTCACCCGGATTGTTTAGAGGAATGTTGCGGACCGCGTCGGCGTATTCATAGGCGATCATGATCGATTTCGCGCCCTGGATAATTTGAAACGGCAGGGGGAGATAAGTGGCGCGAGGGACGCCCGGCAGATAGCATTTGATTTCCGGATCGGCGGTCAACCGGTTCGCGAAGTTTTCCTTCTTCTTCGCCAGCGCCCACGCTTGATAAGGGATCTCGCCACCTTCCACCACGCCCTGCCCAGGAGGAATTGCGCCAACAGCACCGAGTGAGACCACCGTGCCGGCCCCCGCCGAATGGTCCTGAATATCCCAATTTGCGGTATTAAGCGCCTGCCAGATTCCGCTCAAATCGGGATGGCCGTCGGCCGTGCGCGGCGCCTTGTAAGCGGGTGATTGAGCCGCGGCCACAAACGCACCCAGCGTGACGGCTACGATAGTCAGCAGAACCGGCCTCCACGACATCGCCTTTGATTATATGCGAGAGTCCGCTACGATACGGGAATGCCTCGGACCGCATTCATCTCAATCATTGCCGCCCTACTTCTTAGCTCCGCGGCGGCCGAAGAGAAGCCGATCGCGATCAAGGTGGTGGTGGTCACGATGTTCGAGCGTGGGGCCGATACCGGCGACGAGCCCGGCGAGTTTCAATATTGGGTGGAACGGAGCAAGCTGGACCGCGTCATCCCATTTCCGCAGGGCTACCATGACCTCCGCATGAATCACGATGGCGTGCTCGGCATCCTGACCGGAGTGGGAACCGCAAGAGCTGCCGCCAGCATTATGGCGCTGGGCCTGGATCCCCGCTTCGATCTGCGAAAAGCGTACTGGCTGGTGGCCGGCATCGCGGGCATCGATCCAGCGGACGGGTCGCTCGGATCGGCAGTGTGGGCGGAGTGGGTAGTCGATGGCGATCTCGGGCACGAGATTGATCCGCGCGAAATGCCGGCGGATTGGAAGACCGGTTATGTCCCGCTGCGAAAATCCGTGCCGTACGAACAGCCGCACCAAAGCGGCGACCAAGGCGAGGTTTATCATTTGAATGCCGCTCTGATGGATTGGGCGTTTAATCTCACGCGCAACGTGCCGCTGGACGACAATGACGCTATGCGGAACGAGCGTATTCAATTTGACATTCCCAACGCCCGCCGCCCGCCTTTTGTGATGAAGGGCGACGAGATTTCGTCTTCCACGTTTTGGCATGGACGGCTGCTCAATGAATGGGCAAACGATTGGGTCCGCTACCACACTGACGGCAAGGGCAACTACGTTACCACCGCTATGGAAGACACGGGGACCCTGCAATCGCTCACATTCCTGGCCAAGGCGGGACGCGTGGATCTGGCTCGCGTATTGGTGTTGAGAACCGCCAGTGACTTCGACCAGCAGCGTCCGGGCATGACCGCGGCCGAAAGCCTGGCGCAAAACAAGATCGGAAAATATACCGCCTACCTGCCGGCGATCGAGGCGGCCTATCGCGTCGGCAACACAGTGGTGACGAAACTGGTGGATAACTGGAAGCAGTATCGCGACCACATCCCAGGCGAGAAATAGTTAGCGTGCTTCCAACGAAGCGGCGACCACTACGATTCCTAATGCGCGTGGGTCCTGAGGAGTCGGCGGAAGCCATTTGTCCAGCGCGAAGCCGAAACGATTTCCATCCGGCTTCATCCACTCCGCCGGGATAGAACGCTCGAAGGTATGTTCCCCAGGTTGTCGAAACGTTTCGGGCGCGAGCTCGTGATTGCCTAGGCGCGCGGCCAGGGTGATGGAGCCGAGTTTTTGGATGCTCGCATCCGGAACATAAAGCCGCAGAACCAGCCGAGCGGCGCCCGAGCCGGCGAAAGTTATCGCAAATTCGGGCTTAGTCCAACGGAAGCCACCCGTCTCCACTGGATAAAATCCCTCGAGTTCTCCTGGGGGGCGCGAGGCGTGCGTCATTTCCTGGCTGATTCCGCGACCGATCGTATCGGGCTGAATGTCAATCACCTCCGCGAAGGGGACGCCGCTGCGCTGGTTAACGGTGACGCGCTGCAGTGCCGGCCGGGCTTCGCCCAACGCTTTGAGAAAGGCTTCGGACGCTTGGGGAAACTGCCGATTCTCGGGACCATTCAGTAGAAAGACACCGCCGCGGCGGATCTCGTCGGGCCACGGACCATGCGCCTCGTCGCTATAAATCTCGCGCGTGTGCAGCTTGGCGTCCGACAGGACGTACAGATTGTTTTCGAGCCCCCAGTCGAGAATCTTGATCTCTTGCGTGCCATATTTTTGGGGAAGCTGGCGGGCTAACGCAAAGACGCCATCGGACCACGCACCGACGCCGCGGGTCTGATGCAGGCCTTGAATGGTAGCGACATGCCAGACGAGAACGGAGCTAAGGTACACGGTCGCGAGTGCCGCCGAAACAACACGGCCCCAGCGGAATTGTGCCTGAAGGATCGAGCATCCGAGCACTACCACGACCGCCCCCAACGGCACCAACGCGATCAAATGATGCTCGGACAGACGCGTTCTGGTGAGAAAAAGAAACAGCGCTAGGACCACGAAGGTGATGGCCACGCCTCTGGCCCACCTGGAACGCAACCGGCCCCAGCGGCCGCTCAACGTCGCGCAGATCCCGAGGCCGGCGACTACTGCTGCTGGAAACAGCCAGCGCTGCCAACCTGGCATGGCCGGGCCATTCCACATGGCGCGATGCTCGCGATCGGTCAGGAAAGTTTCAGCCAGCATGACAGCTCGAGCCATTAGCCGATAAGACAGAGGCTCGGGAGCGACGAACATATTGGTCGCCTCCCACGTACCGAATTTCGAGTGGACCTGATAGGCCAGGAACGGCAGACCGCCCACGATTCCACCAGCCACCCAAGCGGCCCAATGGCGCAGCGGAAAAAGAAATTCTCTTTGCAGAACAATTAATGCTGCACTCAACACCGCAATATCCAGCCATAGGAAATTGGCCCGCGCCCAAATGCCAAACCCCATGGCAGCGCCGACCAAAAACGCCGCGCGGGCGCTGGGTCGTCGGACGTACCGGGAAAGCGCCAGGCACACCAGCCCGAACGCAGCCATCCATACGCCTACGGTCCCGTTGTCAAAAACGGTGATGTTATCGTAGGCCGGATTGATCGCAATGGCGAGAGCAGCAAAGGCGCCAGCGGGCCGGCTCACATGCTCGCCGATGATTTTCCCCACGCCCAAAGATTCCAATCATGCTCAGCAACATCGAAACAATTCGCACCACCCATGCTTTCGTGCCGAAGAGGGCGAACAGCGGCAGGCACAAATAATCTTTGACGGCGCCTACGTACCGGACGGTCATCAGCGGCAGACAGCGGCGCCCGAAACAATACCAGGTGTCCGGATCGTGAGGAAGTGTGAGTTCGGCCGGAGAGTGGCGCATTTGTACCCCGCCCAGTACCAGAAGCGCCTCATCGTAATGCAGCCCGGGGCGCTGCAAGATCAAAACTACCGCCAAAACACAATAGAGAACAACCGCGCAGCAAGCTATCCAGATCCATTTCCGATCCTGGCCGGGCGGTTGCATCAGGGCTCGACGTTATTTGGTGAAGAGTGCGTTGGCTTCCGGGTATAGCATGGCGCCTTCGGTCATGGACGCAAACGTGCCGTGTTCCATCAACTCTTTCGCGATACGCTTGGTCAATCCCATGGCCGCGCGCATCGGGCCCGACCCAACGCTGACGCGCCTGACACCCAACCGCTCGAGTTCCGCGATGCTCGGAGTTCCGGCCGTCGCCAGGATATTGAGCGGCCCGTTTACCGCTTTCGCCAAGCGCCCGATCGTTTCGGGGTCTCGAACACCTGGAGCGAACAGAGAGTCGGCACCCGCCTTCCGGTAAGCATTGAGCCGCTCCACGGTTCGATCAAAGCGCGTGGCTTCGTCACCCACGGCGAAAAGATAAACGTCGGTCCGGGCATTGATTACAATGTCGCTGGCCGCGCGAACTTGCTCGATCAGACGGACCTGCGCCGGCAAATCCGCCAGAGCGCCGCCGAGCGCTGAATCTTCCAAATTCATTCCAACAGCGCCCGCATCCAGGACGGCACGCGCGGTTCCCACTGGATCGCCATAACCGGCCTCGACATCCGCCGTCACTGGAACCAAGGCCGCTTGGGCGATGCGCTTCACCATCCATAGCATTTCATCGCGCGAAATCCGCTCGACATCCGGGTAGCCCAGTGCGTTTGCAATCCCTGCGCTGGTGGTGGCGATGGCCGGAAAGCCGGCTTCCTCAAAGATGCGCGCACTCGCGACGTCCCACGCGTTCGGCAGCACCAGGATGCGCGGGCCCTGATGCAGGTTGCGTAAGATTGTCGCCTTACCGAACATCAAACCCCGCCGGCAAAGCGTCGGAAGAAACTGTCGGGCTTCCACTGCGGACGGGCGTTGGCGTCGGCCACTCGCTCAATTAGTTGCAGAATGATCTGGTTGAACTGAGCGGCGGCGGCCTTGTCTACCGGCTGATTCAAATCGTCGGAGGGAGCGTGATAACGGTACTTCAGCCAGTCTTTGTGAAGCTTCTCCTCCGGCGACCCTGGTAGATATCCGAACTTGAAGGCCAGCGCGGGGATGCCCTGGCGGATGAAGTTGTACTGATCGCTGCGGATGAAAAGATTGCGCTGTGGCTCTTTGTCGGCCTGCACCTCGACGCCCGCCTGGCCGGCTACAGCGCGTATGTCATCGCCCAAGCTTGATTCCGCCAGGCCCTGCACCTCCAGATAGTGCAGCGCATGCAGGGGCAGGAACATATCCAAATTAATATCCGCCACGATGTTTTTTTCATTGACCGTGGGATGGGCGGCGAAATACCGCGATCCCAGCAGCCCTTTCTCTTCCCCCGTCACCGCAAGAAACACAACCGAGCGCTTCAGCTTCACGTTCGATTCGTGCAACATGCGCGAGATTTCAAGAATAGAGGCGATCCCAGAAGCGTCGTCCATGGCGCCGTTATAAATGGAATCGCCATTGATCGGCTCGCCCACGCCGACATGATCCAGATGGGCGCTCATCACCACATATTCGTTCTTCAGCTTGGGATCGGAACCCGTCAGAACTCCGACTACGTTCTGCGATTCCACCTGAGACTTCTTCAGCTGCACGTGCGCCGCGATAGTCGATGCCAGCGGAAAGTGAGGCAGCGGCTTCTCGCCATCGGCATCCGCCAGGATTTCTGCGATGGTATGACCTGTGCCAGCGAAAAACTTGTCGGCATGCTCCGCATTGATGTTAATCGACAGGCGCAGGCCTTGAGTTTCATCCAGGGTAGGATCAGCCAGGCTCATGGCCGGCATGAATCGCGCCAGCCGGGCACGCGACCATGGAATGTCCATGGACTTGGGATTCTGGATGGTCGCGACTCCAACCACGCCCGCAGCCTTAAGGTATTTCCAGCGCTCGCCGGCCGACTGGTAGTGCGCCTTGAGGGGCCCCGGAATCGAGGCAGGGCCGCCGGCCAGATAAATAGCGATCTTGCCTTTGAGATCCAGCCCCGCTAGATCGTCGTACTTTTTCTCGGGGACCTGGAGGCCATAGCCGACGAAAACCGCGCCGGCTTCGGTGCTTTCCTGAATATCGCCGCGCAGCGCCAGGGTGGCATCGTCGCCTAGAATCAGCGGCTGCTTTTTACCGTTGCGCACCAGCGCGAGGCTGGACTGATCCTCCACGATCTGCTTTACGTCGAACTTTACCGGTTGAAGATAGTCCGATGTGCCGGCAGGCTTCAGACCGGCCCGTTCGAACTCACCCGCCACATAGCGCGCCGCCTTTAGATGCTCCGGGCTTCCGGTATTGCGGCCCTTCATGTCGTCGCTCGCCAGGGTTTGGATATGCGACCACCAGCGGGCACCTGCCGCGTTGAAATCAGTCGCAGCGTAGAGTAGAGCCCCCAGGCCGCCCAAAACAGGAAGCAAGAATCGAGGCACGAATGTTTTCATTTGATACCAGCCTTGAAAGTTTTGTATTCAGCGCGGCGCGCCCGCAATTGAGCGGCGTGGCTCTCCGCATGGTCGGCATTCCTTTGCATCATCTGCTTCAGGGTCTCCTGCCCTCGCTCGGCATGAAAGCCCACTCGATCGAATGCCTCAACCGGCAGATCTTTGAGCAGTTCGTAGTTTTCCGCGCGGGTTCGGCGAAAACTTTCGAGCGCCTGGGATGTCTTGCGGCGGTCGTAATCCAGCTTTTCCGCCCAGGCATTCTGGTCGTACGCTTCCAGCCGGGGGTTCTCTTCGGCGATCACATGCCGGAATCGCGTGGTTGCAACGACTTCAGAATCCGCCAGGTGCGCGATGATCTTCCGGATGCTCCATTTGCCCGGCTCGGGCGCCCAGTCCAGCTCTGCGCCGGCAGCGCCGGTGATCGAAACCGCGACCATTTCGGCGCCGCGGCGGAATCGCTCCAGTAGATCAGAGATATCGCTCATCCGAGTGACTATTATAGAGGACTGCGGCGGTGTGAGTCGGTGCGTGAGAAAATCGGTATTTGCGTGCACTGTCCCTAATTTTGATCGGCCTGTTTGCGGCCGGCACCGGATGCGCGGTTCGTAAATCGCCCGTCCATGTTTATCGATTAGTCCTGGCGGGCGCAAATTCGATTCTGGTTCCTCCCGGCGTTGCGACAGCCGAACTGGCTCAGCGAACCTTCAATGCGAACGTCGCGGCGGGACTTACCAAATGCCCATCATCCTCCGGGCCGATAGTACTCGAGAGAAGGCGCAGGCGCATACGCGTGACCGTGACGCGAGATGGGCTGGTTCAGCAGCCGGCCGGGTGGCTGGGCGAATGGACGGCCGATCTGGAATCGCAAGGCTGCATTGCACCCGGCGCAGGTCCGAAGTTTGCAGAACAGATCGCCGAAGCAGTTCCGCTCGATATCAACCGGTCGTTCAACCTGCTTTACTCAAACCAACTCGAGATCAGGCCAGGGATGAGGATTCAGGTGCTTAGTCCCATATTGAGGGAACAAGCGGCGGCCGACAGATCGATCCCGGAATCAGAGGAAACAGTTGGGAATGGTAACCGAATCACCGTAACCATGAAATCCTCGGCGAACTTGCTCGGTTATGAAACCGCATCGTATGCAGTCCAGGCCAAGGCTCACGAAAATGGTCTCAGCATCGTTCCTCTGTACGCCGATCGTCACATAGGCTCCGAAACCGAACGCCGTGCTCAACCTGCCACCAACTACTTTCAATTCCCTACGAAAGCCGCCTTTTACCGAATCTTCTACGAAGCGAAACAGACCGAGTACGCCGCGATCATTATTGCCGCGCCAACTCGCGCGGAGTTGGAGCGGCGCGCCAAGATGCTCGGGATCGGCACTGCATCCTGCGAGAAACTAAACCATGAAATGTGCGTCGCGGTCCCCAAACAAGTGGCCGTAAACGGGCTGGTCCCCGTAACTGTGAACGGCGCTCAAACCTGGGTCACGTGGGGAACAAATATTGGGGGCGTGATCCGAGCGGCCGCTGGCGATCGCCGGACGAACACGATCTTGCCGAAACTTGCTGTTTATAAACCCTACGACGGTAAGGTAGTTCGGGTTGAATTCGAGCATGCCGACACCGCCATCTTCAATTTAATTGTGAGTGGCGGTGAGATTGTCTCCTGGAACTGAGGGTACCGATTCGAGGGGCTTCGTTCCCCTGCGGAGCTATAATGTCCGTAGCTTATGTACCGCAAAATTGGTGTCCTCTTTTTTGGCCTGATTTTCGTCTCCGCCGCCCAGCACAAGGAGTATGAACAACCGGCCATGCACGCGGCGCGCGGCACCCACGGCGCCGTGGCAGGCGGCAGTGAATATGCCACCGAAGCTGGCATGCGCATCTACTTTCAGGGCGGCAACGCTGTGGATGCGGGAGTGGCCACCATGTTTGCGGCATCGGTCTCCGAGTTCTCGCATTTCGGCATGGGTGGCGAAGCGCCCATCCTGATTCGCACTAAGGCCGGCAAAGTCTACTCCATCGCGGGCGTCGGCACCATGCCGAAACTTGCTACCGCTGAATTTTTCCGTGAACGTAAACCTAAGGCCGGTGAAATCCTGACGTTGGAGCCGGGCGGCATGAAGGGCATTATTCCAGTGGCCGGCATTATGCCTGCACTGGTGCCCGGCATGGTGGAGTCCGGATTGGTCGCTCTCCGGGAATTCGGAACCAAGTCCTTCGCAGAGATCGCGCAACCCGCCATCGATCTGGCCGACGGCATGGCCATCGATGAGATGCGCGCCGGAGCCATCGCCCGCTCGCGTCGTTTCTTCGATCTGTGGCCCGATTCAAAGAAAACTTTTATGCCTGACGGCCAGGTTCCGATGCCGGGCGAGGTTTTCCGCCAGCCCAACCTGGCGCGTACGCTGCGCTCCATGGTGACCGCCGAAAAGAAAGCGCTTGCATCGGGAGGCAACCGCACGGCCGGTATCGATGCCGTAAGAGATTTCTTTTATCGCGGCGACATCGCGCATCGCATCGATACTTTCATGAAGGAGAACGACGGCCTGCTGCGATACGAAGACATGGCCGCGTTCAAGCTACAGCCCGAAGAACCGGTCTCGGTCGATTATCGCGGCTATAAGGTTTACAAGCCCGGTTTCTGGAGCCAGGGTCCAGCCATGCTCGAAGCCCTGAACATCCTGGAGGGCTACGATTTGCGGGCGCTCGGTTTTAACTCCGCCGAATACATCCACAAAGTCACCGAGGCCCTCAAGCTGGCCTATGCCGACCGAGATACCTACTACGGTGATCCTAAGTTCAACCATGTTCCCGGCGAGACGCTGCTGTCCAAGAATTACGCCACCGAGCGACGCAAGCTCATTGGGCAGAAAGCCTCGCTCGATTTTATTCCCGGCACGATCGACGACAAGAAGGGGCGGCATCCCATCGACATGGAGATCGCACGCACCAAGATCGATCCCGAGCTGATGTCCAGCGACACAACTTGCGTGGATGCGATCGACAAAGATGGCATCGTATTTTCAGCCACGCCATCCGGCGCCTGGCTGCCGTCGGTGATCGCGGGCGATACCGGTATTCCGCTTACTGAGCGCGCCCAAAGTTTCCTGCTTGTGCCCGGCTCTCCCAACGAGTTGGCCGGGGGCAAGCGCCCGCGGGTCACCTTGAGCCCGACTCTGGTCACCCAGCAGGGAGGCCGTCCCTTCCTGGCGTTCTCTACGCCGGGCGGCGACAATCAGGATCAGAGCCTGATCCAGCTCTTCTTAAACGTGGTGGAGTTCGGAATGAACGCGCAGGCCGCGGTGGAAGCGCCGCGTCTGCAGACCCGTCACTTGGTGTCGAGTTTCGATAATCACGCCTGGGTTCGGGGCGATTTGCTCCTCGACGAGCGCATTCCCCAAGCAGTAATGCAGGACTTGGCCGCTCGCGGCGATCGCGTCGGCATCCGGTCCCGATGGGCCAGCGGCGCAGCGCCGGTCATGGTTCGAGTGCTGCCCGACGGCGTCATCGAAGCCGGCGCCGACCCCTACGGCTACCGGGTCGCCCACGCCTACTAGCGGGTCGTCAGCAAGACTTGTCGCGCGGTCGGCCAAGCCAGGACACTACCCGCATCATGAATGCGTCAGAATCAAGGTATGACCGCTTCATCGGATTTAGTCACAGTTTATCGCTCCATGGATGCCACCGCCAAAGAAGATTGCGAGAGCATCATCGAAATGCTCCGCGAAGAAAGCATCTCCGCCGTCATGGCGGATGATTCCGCTCCCGGAGTGCTCGAGGGAACCTATGAGGTACGGGTGCCCGCCGGCGATGCGGCCCGAGCCGAGGAGCTGATCGACGAGAATCCGCTTCCCGATGAAGTGGAAGAGGTGGACGATTCTTCCAATCTCGATCTGGAGACCATCTTCCATATCGAAGGCAGTAGCGTCACGGGGGAATTGCAGGCCATGTCCATCAAGAACCTGCTGGAATCGAATGGAATCGCTGCCGTGCTGGTGGGCGATTCAGTGCTTCCAAACTTTCCTTTTGAAGTGAAGGTGGCGCGCGAACAGGCCGACCGCGCCAGGAAGCTAATCGAAGACCTCGAAACCGCGGGCCCGGGGCCTGCCGAAGAACTCGAAACTGAATCCGAAAATAAAACGGGCGGTTAGATCACCGGGCCTGAGCGACCGCGCCCTTCCGGCCCTGGTGGGCGATGACTTCGTGCGCCTTATCCAACAGCGCTTTGGAAGATGGCAGCGAATCCATCGCCTTGCGCACTTCCGGATCGTTCTGGAAACCCACCCGATCGGACTCTTCGCGGCTGAAGGCAGTGATAAACAGCTCTTCTCGCAGCCGATCCTGAATCCACGAACGATCGCGCTCGAACTCCTCCGAAGTGAACTCGATTCCGCGCCGTTTGATGAAGAAGGTGAAGTCTTCCATCACTTGCTCGTTGGGCTTCCAATCCTTGGCCAGATGCTCGTCATGAGTAGCGAAGAATTCGGGCGCATAGAAAAAGAACGCCAGCCGGCTGGCTAACTGGGCCTGCAAAGGCGTGGCCTTGGGAGTTTCATACTTTTCATCCGGGGCGATCCCATCTCCGCCGAATACGATTCGCCCACTGTCGGTCTTCCTCATGTCCTTGAGATTGTTCTGGCCCTCATTGCGGCTGAGGTACTCATACAAACCTTGATGGGCGTAATCGCGCTGGATCAAACGGCCGCTCGGCGTATAGTATTTTGCGATGGTCAGCAGCAGCGCGCTATTTCCATACAGCGGGAACGGCGCTTGCACCAAGCCCTTGCCGAACGTATTCTCGCCGAAGACCCAGGCCCGGTCATGGTCCTGCAGGGCGCCGGATAGAATCTCGGCCGCTGAGGCGGTCCCGCGATTAACCATTACAACTATGGGATATTCACGCCCGCGCTCGCCCTTCTTGGCAACAAATTTTGTTTCTGCCGACGCCCGGCCGCGATGAGACACAATCAACTGGCCCTTGCGCAGAAAACGATCCGCTACATTGACAGCCTCTTGCACCAAGCCGCCGGGATTGTCGCGTAAATCCAAAATCATGCCCTCGATCGCGTTTTCCGGAAAGTGCGTCAGTGCCTGATCCACTTCGTGGCTAGTGGTTTCGTTAAAGGCCTCGATGCGCATGTACGCGATCCCGGGCCGGATCCAAAACGCGTAATTCACCGTTCCGCGCGGGACATTATCGCGAACCACGGAGAAATGCAGCGCCTCCGAATTTCCCAGGCGTTTCACTGTAATAGTGACGGGGGTCCCTTTCGGGCCCTTCAGCATTCCGGAGACTTCTGCGACGGTAGCGTGCTCGGTATTTGAATCGTTTACCGAAATGATTTGATCGCCGGGTCGAATTCCCGCTCGAAAAGCCGGCGAGCCTTCGAACGGATACATCACCACCACCCTGCCTTCCGGCGCGCCGACGTACATCCCGACGCCGTAATAATGCCCGGATTGTCCTTCACGAAGCAATTGATAGGCCTTGGGGTCGAAGAAATTTGAATGCGGATCCAGGGTGCGGAGCATGCCCGGAATAGCGCCTTTGAATACGACCTGATCGGCTTCCACATGGTCGGCAAAGTTGCTTTCCACAGCTTCGTAAATCTGGGTGAATTTCTTAATGCCCGCGTTGACGTCAGCCTCGGATTGGGCTAGAAGGGGACAAATGGAAGCGCTTCCAAGAGCTAGGAGGGCGACGCGCAGCCGCCAGCGCGGAATGGACATTTCTTAAAACCTCAAGTCTATATATAGTATCAATACCGAAAGAGGTTGTCCCGCTCTTTTTGGGCATTCACGTCCCTAGGGGACCGCGGCTGAGTACTGGTACGTTTCATGCGATGCCGCTCGCGGCAAGAAGGTTTCCACCGAAACGTTATAGCCGTCCGTCCGGATGGTTGTGAGCCCCTGCAAATCCGTTCGCAGGATCGCGGCGCGATGCATCGTCAGACGTTCCAGCACCTTGGGGTGGGGGTGGCGGAACGAGTTTTCAAAACCATCCGAAATTACCGCGAAAGTCGGCGAAACAGCCTCCAGAAAGGGCTCGATGCTGGACGTATTGCTACCGTGGTGGCCTACCTTCAGAATGTCGGCCTGCAACCGTTCGCCTGTGGCGAGTGCATGCAATTCCATGGATTTTTCCATGTCTCCGGTCAATAGGATTGATCGCCGGCCATAGCTGATTCGCATCCCCAAAGAATCATTGTTGGCGGGGCTCTGCCCGGGCTCGTAGTCCTGGGGGGGCGAAACGATCTCGATGTGCGCGCCTCCAAAGTCGAAAGTCCGGCCGCTGCGCATTTCCAGGATCGAAACCTTTTGTAACCGGGCTTTGGTCTCGACCGCGGTCCAGGCTGCGCTCGGTGCGGTCGCGCCCGTCCAGAGCTGACTGGGATGGAAGTTTTCGATCAGCGCAGGCAGCCCCTGGGCGTGATCGTCGTGAGCATGCGTCATCACTACAACATCTACCCTGCGGATGGACCGCCACCATAGGTAGGGCGAGACGACATCCTCTCCGATGTCGATGCGCGGCTTCGTCCCGCGGCCGAAGGAGAGAGTTCCGCCTCCGTCCACCAGCATCAGTTTGCCGTCGGGAAACGCTAGCAGCAAGCTATCGCCTTGGCCCACGTCGATAGCGGTCAATTCCAACTCCCCTCGTTGTGTATCCGGCGGAAAGGGGTGCCAGAACACCAGTGCGAACAGGATGGAGACGCACCCCGCAGCCAACCAACCCCACAGGCGCGATCGCCAAATTGCCAGCGAGAGCGCAATTAAGGCTGCTGAAAAGGTGAAGATTAGCCAGAGTGGAGGGTCTGGCACTCGCCAGTTGGGTTCGAATTGTACGTGCCAGGCTGCTACCTTCTCACCAACGTCCAGCAGCCATGCGGCAACCAGGGCCGGAACGTGCCACCCCGTGAACACTGCGACGAAACCGAAAGGCACCACCAGGGCGAGCAGCGGCACGACGATGATGTTCGCGGAGAAACCCGTGAGGGAAATTCTGTGAAAGTAAAGCGCCAGGGGCAATGCCAGGGCAACCTGGATCACGGTGGAAATGACTGCCATTTCCCACGCATAGAAGAGCAGCCAGGCTGTGGAGGCCAGTCCACGCGCGATCCAATCGATTGGAACTCGTAAATAGTAATGTAGGGTCTCGGCAAGCAACCGCAGTTCGACCCGAAACTGAGCCGCAAGAGGTTCTAATCGAGCATCGCGGCTAACTTCTACGATCCCGAAAACAGCACGGAAGAAGGGTCCCGAAGTGGCTTTCAACAGTGGAATCGCGAGCGCCCCAATGGCAGCTACCGCCAAAAAGGACAACTGGAACCCAGCCTCGAACAACTGCCCGGGATCGCAGACCAAATAAACGATGGCCACGGCGGACAAAAGGTTCAGCACACGTCCGCGGCGATAGAAGTAGCGCGCGGCCAGGTACAGGCTGAATCCAGCAGCGGCGCGAACGGCCGGCGCGTTACCACCCGAAACCAGCGCATAGAGCCATGCCGCGGCGGCTGTCAACCCCAGGGCTCCCAGTTCAGGAATCAGGCACAGGCGCATCAGCAATAAGAGGAAGGCGGCCAGCACGGTGACATGTAAGCCGTCGATAACCAGCATGTGGTAGGTACCAGTTCGCCGGAACTCCTCGGTCCAGATTTTATCGAGTTTGCTGGATTCACCGATCAGGGTAGCTTCCATCATGCCGGTGGCATAAGGGTTGCCTGCATACAAGCGGTCAATCCGGTTTAGCGCGCCAGTCCGTAACGCGAAGATTCCCGCCAGCACCCTCGATCCGCAGCGGCCCGGCAGGACTTTCACGCTGCTTCCAGGCGTCATCGAAGCGGTCCAGTAGATCTCACTGCGCGCCGAATACGCTTGATAATCGAACGCGCCCGGGTTCTGAAAATTGCGGATAGGGCGCATGCGCGCCTCAAGCTCCACCACGTCGCCGTAGTGCAACTCCGGAGGCATCTCACCGTCTCTGATCGTTAAGCTGACGCGGGCTCGAGCCTTCGGGGCCAGTTCTATGACGAACTGGTCGCGCCCGTCATAGAAAGCGGGCGGCGAAACGACACATCCGCTCAACAGGATTGTTTCACGCGATCCGGCGTTGATTTCGGGTGCGCGGCCTGGCCGCCGAACCCATTGAAGTCCCGCGCCGCAGAGCGCCACGGTTAGCAGGCAACAGACGTAACCGATTCTCGGCACGCGCCAATAAGCCAGCAGCGTGATGGCGAGTATGAGCGGAACGAAGATCAAATCTATGGCACTAAAGCCGGCGAACCGCGAGAAAAGGATCCCAGTGGCCAAGGCCAGCACAGGCGCCAACAGAGGGCATTTCACGGTTATAAATTGTGGTGTTGAGCACCCTGGTAAAATCTCTAGGAAAACCTGAAACCACTTCTTCCGTCCGGAGTCTTATGAAACAGCTGAGGCAAAGTGTATGAAGCCGGTTGAAGTCCTGTTAGTGGAAGATAATGCGGGGGATACCCTGCTAATCCAGCAAACCTTGGCCGATGGTTCGATCCCTGTGAAGCTGCACGTTGCCAGAGATGGCGAGCAAGCTCTTCAGATGCTGGACAATCCGGAATTCAGCCCCGGCTTGATTATCCTGGACCTCAACATTCCCCGCATCCCGGGGTCTGTGGTATTGGAGCGATATCACTCCAAACGCGCGCCCATCGTTATTTTCACATCGTCCTGGAATGAAGCGGAGATCACCCGCGCCATGGATTTAGGCGCCCGCGAGTTCGCTCAGAAGCCAACCGACCTGCAGACTTTCAGCGACGTAATCTGTGGAATAGTAGAGAGGTGGGCAATTCGGGAAGAGGCCGACACCACGATGCGGAGCTAGCCCTTAGCTCCCCTCATGCAAAAGAAGAGACTAGGCAACAGCGACCTCGAAATTACCCCCCTCGGAATCGGAGCCTGGGCCATGGGCGGCAGCGGGTGGGCCTTCTCTTGGGGACCTCAGGATGACGACGAATCGATCCGGGCGATCCACGCCGCGCTTGATCGCGGAATCAATTGGATCGATACGGCAGCAGTCTATGGGTTAGGCCATTCTGAAGAGGTGGTCGCGCGGGCTCTCGAAGGCCGATCCGCGAAACCTTACGTCTTCACCAAATGCGAGCGAATCTGGAACGAGCGCGGCGAGATCACCAAATCGCTTAAAGGACCATCCATCCGGAAGGAAGTAGAAGGCAGCTTGAGCCGGCTCAAGGTAGACGTCATCGATCTGTATCAGATCCACTGGCCTGAGCCGGAGGAAGATCTGGAAGAGGGCTGGTCTACCATGGCCAAGCTCAAGCAGGAGGGCAAAGTCCGGCATATCGGCGTTTCGAATTTCAATGCCGGTCAGATGAAGCGAGCGCAGGCCATTGCGCCGATCACTTCCTTGCAGCCGCCCTACTCGCTCATTTCGCCGGAAATCGAGGAGTCCATTCTGCCCTACGCGCAGGCCAACAACATCGGCATCATTGTGTATTCGCCCATGAAATCCGGACTGCTAAGCGGCGGTATGACACGGGAACGCGTCGCCTCTTTTCCGGCGGATGACTTCCGCAGGCGCGTGCCCAACTTTCAAGAACCGCTGCTTTCGCGGAATCTCGACCTGGCGGAACTGTTGCGCGCTATCGGGAAACGGCATGGACGCACGCCCGGCGAAGTTGCTATCGCCTGGACGCTACGGCATCCGGCCGTCACGGCGGCAATTGTTGGAATGCGATCAGCTGACCAGGTGGACGGAATCATTGGAGCCGCGGAGTTTCGCCTGAGCGAGCCTGAGTTGGCCGAAATCGATCGCTTCCGGACCAGCCGGGCAGTATCACAGACTTGAGGAGCGCTGGTCAGCCGCTCCAAACTTGCGAACGTATTTCCGCATGCCGGCGTCGCGCTTCATGCCGTCCAGGTTGGCCTCAGTCAGTGCTTTGTCGCTCTCCCATGCATCGTGCGTCTTTCGATAGCATGCGATGACGGTTCCAGTGCGATCCCTTCCCCCGTGACAATGCACGAACACCGGTTCTCCGTTGGAATTCAATTCATGCATAACCCTTGAAATCTGCTCGTCGCTGGGCGCGCCCATGCTCATTGGCACGCTGAGGAATTTCATGCCGAGCCCTTCCACGATCCCTTGCTCCGTTCTAATCTGCGGCTCTTCGCGTCGAAGATCAATCACAGTCTTGATACCCATTTTTGCGAGGGCCTCGAACCCCTCGGCCGAAGGCTGCGCCCCACGATAGATCCTGTCATTCACTTGATGAAAGTTGGGAACGCCCACGGGCTCCGCTGCCGCCAACGCAAAAGGAATGATCAATGCTCCGATCGCAAGTTTAGTCATACTTTGTTCGTCTACTATGAGACGAATCCGGCCAGCGAAAGGAATCAGAATAGGCTTCCTGTCACGGTTGAGTAACGTGAGAGGATAAATCCGAGGGAGACGCATGACTGCAAGATTTCTCAGCTTGGGGCGGCCATTTGGCATTTTGTTTGCTGTGTCGCTAGCCGCGCAATCCGGCCCACCCGCTCAGCCCGGCACGCGCTGGACCGATGACCAGCTCCGCCGCGCGGTCGCGCCTGCACGCGTGGGCCAAAAGCTCACGCCGAAATCCTGGCCGGGTAATGCGCGCGTTGCCGTTTGCCTCAGCTTTGATGTGGATAACGAATCTTATTTGTTGGCACGCGGTGAGACTTCTCCCACTACACTTTCGGCCGCCGACTTTGGAGCCGAAGCGGGATTGCCGCGTATTCTCGAGCTCCTCGACCGCTACCAGGTCCCGGCATCTTTCTTTATCCCCGCCGTCAGCGCGCTATTGCATCCCGAGATGATTCCCGCGATCCTCAAGAGCGGACGCCACGAGATAGGCGTCCACGGATGGATACACGAATCTTTGGTCGCTCTGAATAGTGAGTCGGAGGAGGAGCGCCTGCTGAACCAGGCGATCAACTACCTCACCGAGGCCACTGGCAAGCGGCCGGTCGGCTACCGCGCGCCCGCATGGGCTTTCAGCCGCTTCACGGTAGGCCTGCTACGCCGGAGCGGCTTTCTCTACGACAGCAGCCTGCAGGCCATGGACGAACCCTATGAATTGGTCTCCAACGGCGAGCCAACCGGAATCGTCGAGTTGGCCATCGATTGGACTCTCACCGAAACGCCCTACCTCGGACGAGGCGGTACCATGCCGTCGCCGGAATTACTCTACCAGCTCTACAAGGACGAATTCGACGGCGCGTACGAGCAGCGGACGATGTTTGTACTGACTCTGCATCCGCACGTGAGTGGTCATCGCGCGCCGTTGCGGCACCTCGATCAACTGATCGCGTACATGAAGTCGAAGCCCGGCGTTTGGTTTGCCACCGGTGAGCAGATTGCACGCTACGTCAAGGAATCGGCACAGACGAAATAGAAAGAGGGACAGCCCTTGATGCACCGTCCCAACTTCCTGCTTTTGGTGCAAGTCGCCGGCTTGCTGGGCACCGCCTGGCTGATCTGGTCCATATCCCTGCTCCCGCGGCTAAACCACGAGTCGCTCGCCGCAGTAATCACTCAGACCCTGGCCTATACGCTGCTGGCCTGCCTGGCGAGCGCTGTGATTACAGTCAGCCTCTACCTACTGGCAGCACGGTCCTTTGATGACGCTGCGATTCAGATGGCCTTGCGTACTTCCGCGACGGCGGTCTGGTTCGCGGCCGCCACGATCTTGCTGGCTGAATTATCTGCCGCTACGCTGCCTGCAGCCCTGGTCCTGGTGATCAGCACGACGCGCCTACTCTATGGCCAATGGCGTCTGGGCCACCCGGCTGAACCGGAATTGACTGCTCCAGTTCAGCACCCTGCCTTCGATTCCAGCCCGGCTCCGCGCTTCCGGGAATTAATCGCCGCTCTAGCCGCGTCACTGGCCGTCGAGTCCGCCATATTGATCTTTCCCGTAGGCTACCCACTCCTGGCCGCTGCCCTCTTTTGCCTGAGTGCGGCTATGGTCACTTTGTGCGCGCTGCGGGCCGGCGTATTTCAGGTGGAAGCTCCGCGTAATCTGCCGCGCTCGATCCTCGGATTTCTGGTTACGTTAGTGCTGGCAGCGGGCCTGACCGTCGGAGGCGTGGCAACCGGTATCACGTCGGGCTCAACGGGCCGCGTGTCCTTCCAGGGCCGCCCAGGCCTGTTGCAAAGCGCCCGCGCATTGCTGCACCAGCTTTTCGAGGGCTCGGGCGAAGGCCCGTCTAGGGAACCGGCCACCAACCTCTACTTGCCACCCGCGGGGAATATCGAGGTCGCCGATAACAGTTTCCCCGGCGTGATTCTTTTTTCGGCAGTAAAGCCTCAGCAGCCGGTGCTGATTGCGCCGTCGTTCTCCTGGAGCCAGACTTCTCCTGACGTCGCGGTAATTAAAACATTCAGCATTCCATTTTCTGGCGTATACTGGTTGTACCGGCCACCATTTGATCACCCGCCGCGGACCTCGCACGTCCAGCAGGGAAGCCCCCTGGAGCTCTCGTTCAGAACGACAGACCACGCCCCTATGTTGATGGAGGCGTATCAGAAGGTTGGCAGAAAACTCGATACAAAATGCTGCAGGGTAATTCAGGTCGCTATTTCGAATATGGATCAGTACCCCGGAACGGTGGCGCTGGAGTTGGTGCTAATCGATACTCAGTCACCGGGCCAGCCCAAGCAGAGTCTGGGAAGGACTCCGATTACGTCCCGGCCCCAAACCAACGCGAGGGTCAACAGCACGCCTTCCGGCTACCGAAACTCTGGATTTTCCAATTTCCACGGGTGCCCCGCTCCATCAGTTCGACGTAATCGAAGTCATCTTTCATCGCGACTCCCTTCGCGTAGAGACCAGCGCCAGAATCGCGATCGAGCGCTTCTTGCTCTTGCCTCGCATGTGAACCGGCCTCTCACTATCAAAACGGCTTCCCGCTATCAAAACGGTTAGCGCCCCGAATCATATGATTCTCCAACTCGACAAAATATTGTGAGCTCTAAACCATTGCCTTTCCATAACTTTTTAAGTTTGAATAACTTGCAAGCGTCGAATTACGCTCCAACCAGCTCGCGAACACTGGCCTCTGACTTGCCTTCTCCAATAGCGGGATTGGAAGGATGGAACCAGATGGAAGCCTCAAATAATCAAAAAGCAATAGAACGACGGTCCAAGGCACGTTACCCGGTCAAGCTAACGGTTCGCTACCGTACGGTCGGCCGTAATCAGGCGGTTAATGGAGTAGGCCAGACCTTGAATATGAGTAGCGGCGGTCTGCTTGTTTCGGCTCAGCACGATGTCAGTGCCGGTTCCAGACTGGAAGTCAACGTGGAGTGGCCGCTCTTGCTGGACGGCGCGGTTCCACTTCAACTCGTTGCCCATGGCAAAGTCGTACGTTGCGGAGGCTCGATGTTCGCCATTTCTTTCGTGCAATATCAGTTTCGCACCATGGGCCGTGTTCTGAAGGCGGTTCCTGAGGATTTCGATTCCGACGCGATGGAGCAGTTCAACAAGCGCGTGGCTGGCGCGTGAGACGCGGCTGCCGCGCCGGAGCCCGGTACTCGAACCTCATATAATGGCCCCATGCGGGCTTCTCTTCTTTGCAGTCTGCTGGTAGCTATCGCGGCCGCGCAAACTCCCAGCATCGATCAGTCTCTAAGCGCAAAATCGGTCGCTAATGCGCAAATTTCCCCCGACGGACATTACGTTGCCTATACCGTTCAGCAAGCGGATTGGGATGAGAACGAGTTCGTTCAGCAGATTTGGATAGCCAACACCGACAGCGGCGTCCGCTTTCAATTGACGAGCGGCCGTAAATCCAGCCAAAGCCCGCTTTGGTCGCCTGATTCCAAGCGCTTGGCGTTCATTTCGGACCGCGATGGCAAGAAACAGATTTACGTCATCAATCCACATGGCGGTGAAGCGCAGCAGCTCACCAGCGAAGACAATGGAGTGGCCGACTTCCATTGGGCGCCCGACGGGAGCGGCGTCGCCTTCACCTCCACGGGTCCCGACGCAAAGTCGAAAAAAGATCGAAAAGAGAAGTACGGTGAATTCGAAATCATCGAAGGTGATTACGCCCAGGTGCGGCTCTGGCTGGTGAAGACTCCCGCTGAGATTCCTTCCGATCCCAAACAGCGGCCCAAGCCCGAGTTGCTTACCGAAGGCGATACGTTCAGCGTAGGCGATTTTTCCTGGTCACCAGACTCCAGCCACATCGCGTTTAGCGCTGCTCGCGATCCCGATCTCAGCTCTATCGAGACCACGCAGCTTTATGCGCTAGATTTGGCGGACCGGCATGTAAAGAAGCTGCTCGATTCTGGTGGGCCGAACCAGAATCCGCATTGGTCGCCGGATGGGCAAAGCATTGCGTTTGTCACTGGAAATGGCGATCCCTTCTTCTTCTACGCCGACACGCGGATTGCAGTGATTCCCTCCGCGGGAGGTAAACCGCGCATTCTCACCGAAAAATTCGATGAGGACACGCGCCTGATCGACTGGGGCGCCGACGGTATTTATTTCAGCGCGCTCCAGAAAACGGCCGGGCACCTGTTTCGCTTGAATCCGGCAACCATGGCCATCGATCGCATCACGACTCCGGAGGCTTTCTCCACAGGCAATGCATCCTTCACACCGGACCATCGGACCTTCGCCGGAGTCGGCGCGCTGCCCAATCATTTTGCAGAAGTCTTTGTCTCGTCGGCGAAGGACTTTGCGCCGAAATATCTGAGCGACATGGGCGATCAATGGAAAAACTTCAAACTTACCTCCAGTGAAGTCGTGGAGTGGAAGTCTGCCGACGGCACCGCCATCCAGGGCATCCTTATCAAGCCCGCCGGCTACGATCCAGCCCGCAAGTACCCACTCCTGGTAGTGATTCACGGCGGCCCGACTGGCGTTGATACTCCGGTCGCCTCGGCCGACCGCTATTATCCGGTCGAGCGCTTCGCCGCGAAGGGAGCGCTGGTGCTGAAGCCAAACTATCGTGGATCGGCCGGCTATGGTGGAAAATTCCGCGCACTCAACGTTCGTAACCTTGGCCTGGGCGACTATCAGGACGTGATTTCCGGCGTCGACTCGCTGATCGCAAAAGGCTTGGTAGATAAGGATCGCGTAGGAGCGATGGGCTGGAGCCAAGGCGGTTACATTTCGGCCTTCATTACTACCTATAGCGACCGGTTCAAAGCTGTTTCGGTGGGTGCCGGCATCTCCGACTGGATGACTTATTACGTCAACACCGATATTCATCCGTTCACTCGCCAGTATTTGAAGGCGACGCCCTGGGAAGATCCGGCCATCTATCAGAAGACGTCGCCGATCTTTTACGTTAATAAAGCCAAGACCCCGACTTTGATCCAGCACGGCGATCAGGACAAGCGTGTGCCGCCGCCCAATTCCTTCGAGCTATATCAAGCCTTGAAAGACCGGGGCATTCCGGTGAAGCTGATCCTTTATAAGGGTTTCGGCCACCCCATCAATAAGCCTAAGCAGCAACGGGCCGTGATGGAGCATAACTACGAGTGGTTCTCCAAATATATCTGGGGTGAGGAACCGCCGCCGGCTACCGCGACGAACTAGGATCCATGCCGAACTTTCGTTCGTCCCTCTGGTTGTTCCTGTCTTGTTCGGCTTGCGTATTGGCTCAGACTGACGCTCCTCACCGCCTCGCGGCGCGGGCCATTGGTGGGACGCAGGTGCTCACCGATCTGCGCGAACTGTGCGACACTGTCGGCGGCCGTCCAACAGGCTCGCCGGCGTGCGACCGCGCCGTCGAATGGGCCGCCCGGAAATTTCGGGATGCCGGGATTCCAAATGTCAGTGTAGAGCCGTTCACCGGACAAAGCCTGTGGCTGCCGGGCTCCGCCGAAGCAGCCGCTACCGCGCCCGTGAAATTCAATATCCGGATTGCCGCGGCGCCCATGAGTCCTTCAACCAAAGGGCCGCTCGAAGCCCGGCTCTTGGACGCGGGCGAGGGCAAGCCCGAGGATTTTGCAAAACTTGGTCCGGCGCTCAAGGGCTCTGTCGTGCTGGTGCATTCCGGGGAAATGAAGACCTTCGACGATCTCTTCGCGGAGTATTTCCGCAATGCCACTCTGCTCGAATCAGCGCGTAAATATCAGCCGGCGGCGATGCTGCTTGAATCCACCCGCCCGCGCGGATTATTGTACCGTCATCCCATTTCGTTCGATACGTCTTACTCCCCTATGCCGGCCGCCATCATTTCCCGCGAACATGCCGAACGCCTGGCGCGGTTGGCCGAAAAGAATGAAGTCCGCGTCCGCCTGGCGATCACCAATCAAAGCGCCCCGAATTATCAATCCAAGAATGTAATCGCAGAAATTCGCGGCCGTGAGAAGCCCGAAGAAATCGTACTGATCGGCGCGCATCTCGATTCCTGGGATCTGGGTACCGGCGCCGAAGACAACGGTGTCAATGTCGCCATGTTAATCGATCTCGCTCGCGCGTTTCACGATCTTGGCCTGATTCCACGCCGTACTGTCCGTTTCGCCCTGTTCACTGGCGAAGAGCAAGGCATGGTCGGATCGCAGGCCTACGTGTCGCGGCACCGCGCCGAGTTGGATCGGTTTGCCGCCGTCATCATGTTCGATATGGGCTCCGGTCATACCAGCGGGTTTTTTCTTAACGGACGGGAAGAACTCCGCAAGCCGGTCAGCGACGCTCTTTCGTCAGTAGACGGCCTGAAGGCCAATCAACATCTACCCGATGCCATCGATGGCACCGACAATTTCGATTTCATGATTTCCGGGGTTCCCAACCTGGTCGCATTTCAAGATCCCAATACCTATCTGCCGGATTATCACGCCGAATCGGACACTCTCGATCGCGTGAACGGAGCGGAGGAGAAGAATAATGAGGCAGTCGCCGCCGTTTTGCTCTGGAGCCTGGCTGAAAACCCGGATCGTCCGGCTAAGCGTCAAACTCGCGCCGAGGTTGAAAAGCTCGCGGTCGACACCAAGCTGGATGAGCAGATGAAAGCCTTTCGTCAGTGGGACGACTTCAAAGCCGGGAAGCGCGGCCTGTTCTAGAGCTGCATGGCGGCCCCACCCAGACTGTTTCTCGGCCGGCCGGGTCCATTGATCCAGTTCTGGGGAGTCTTTCGTCAGGCTTGCATCGCGGCCTACGAAGATAATTGTTTTGGTATCGCCAAAGGGGCGGCTTATTCGTCGCTGCTGGCGTTCTTTCCCGTGCTCGCGTCCATCGCCGCGATCCTCGCGCGAGTGAATGCCGAACCGGTCGTGCGGGTCTTCTCACGGCTGTTGTTTGAAGTCGTTCCGCCCGGTACCCAGGACCTGGTTCGGTACCAGCTCACGGTCAAAGGACAGCGGCCCGTTTGGCTGATCGTAGTCGCGACATTGCTCTCGGGCTGGGCGGCATCCGGCGCCATCATCAGCCTGATGGAAGGTTTTCAAGCGGCTTATCTGTTGCCTTCCGGCCGGTCATTCCTCAAACAGCGAGGCATCGCCCTGCTGCTGGTCCTCATCGCCGCCTTGCCGGCCGTCGGGTCTTCAGCGCTAATCGTCTTCGGTGCGCGCATCGAACAATGGATGCTGGGCTCGCTCGGCATATTGCCGCAGGAGGATCTTCGGACCTGGGTGGTCTTGCTCTTCGGCGCGCTGCGGTATTTGGTGGCGCTGGTTGCCACCGTCTGTGTGACCGCGCTGCTCTACTGGATCGGACCGAACCGCGCCATCCGCTTTCGCATCGTATGGCCGGGCGCCTTTCTCGCGACCATCCTGTGGTTGGCGGCCACCTCCGGCTTCGCCTGGTATGTTCGCAATATCGCCAACTATAACGTGCTCTATGGCAGCATTGGCGCGGTGATCGCACTGCTGGTCTGGATGTATCTGCTGGCTCTCATCGGATTGCTGGGCTGCGAATACAACGCCGTCCGCGAACGGTTGCTCGACTAGTGTCTGCCAGTGTCATCTCTGTCCGTGGTCTTCGGAAAAGCTACGGCGCTTTCGAAGCCGTCCGCGGCATCTCTTTCGAGGTCTACGCCGGTGAAGTATTCGGACTGCTCGGCCCCAACGGAGCCGGCAAAACCACTACCGTCGAGATTTTGGAGGGCCTGCGGCAAAGGAGTTCCGGCGAAACTCTGGTGTTGGGCTACGACCCGGGCCTGGAAACTCGCCAGATCAAAGATCGCATCGGCGTCTGCCTGCAGGCCACCAATCTTCCCGACAAAATCAAGGTCCACGAAGCGCTCGATCTGTTCGCTGCGTTTTACTCGCGCCATACCGACTGCGGCCAACTGTTGGAGCGCCTCCAACTCGCCGATAAGCGCGATGAATACTATTCCAAGCTTTCGGGCGGCCAGAAGCAGCGCGTGGCTCTGGCACTGGCCCTGGTCAATGATCCGCAGTTGTTGTTCCTGGATGAGCCCACGACCGGACTGGATCCCCAGGTGCGGCTCGAGATCCACGGATTAATCCAGGAGCTGCGCGGCGCCAAGCGTTCCATTCTGCTCACTACCCACTACATCGAAGAGGCCGAGCGCCTGTGTGATCGCGTGGCCATCATCGATGAAGGCGAGATCATCGAAATCGGAACACCGCGTGATATCCAGCAGCGCACCCTTGGCCAGAGCCTGATCGAAATCCAGTGCGAGCAACCAGTGCCTCCCATCGAGATCCCACCCTTTCTCGCCGCCGAAAAACACAGCTTTTCAGAAGACCGTAGATCGCTGACAGTCCATTCGGCCAAGCCCGCGCGCACTATCGTCGACCTGGTGAAATGGATCGACCAGCTTTCCATCGAACTCGCCGACATCCATCTCAAGCGGCCCACCTTGGAGGATGTTTTCATCGAACTGACCGGAAAGAGGCTGCGCGAATGATACGAAGCTACACCGCGCAAGCCGCGATTAACGTCAAGCTGACCTTTCGCGACCGCACCGTCATCTTCTTCAACTATCTTTTCCCGCTCATCTTCTTCTTCATCTTCGCCCAGTTGTTTCACGCCGAACAGGGCGGCGCGATCATCCAGGTTCTCACCATGGTGCTCAGCATCGGCATCCTGGGAAGCGGTTTCTTCGGCGCCGGTATCCGCGCCGTACAGGACCGGGAGGCGAATATTTTGCGCCGCTTCAAAGTCGCACCTATTTCGGCGGCGCCGATGCTGGTGGCCTCGCTGCTGACCGGCTTGCTCAATTTTCTTCCGTCCGTGCTCCTGATGGTCCTGCTTGCGCACTTCATCTATGGAATGCCCATCCCTCGGCAATGGCTCTCATTGCTGATCTTCGTGTCGGTGGGAGCGCTGGCCTTCCGCTCCCTGGGGCTGATCATTGCGTCGGTTGTGAACTCCATGCAGGAAAGCCAGATCGTGATTCAGATCCTGTATTTCCCAATGCTTTTTCTGAGCGGAGCCACTATTCCGATCAGCATTCTTCCCGATTGGGTGCAGATCCTGGCGCAATTCATTCCGGCCACCTATCTGATGACCGGCATGCAGTCGATTCTGGGCCGCAACGAGACGCTCGCTCAGAATTGGTCGGCCACCGGGGCGCTGGCCCTCACTACCGTGCTCGCGACTTTCCTGGGTGTAAAGCTGTTTCGCTGGGAGAAAGACGAGAAAATCCAGGCACGGCCAAGCTGTGGCTGGTGGCGGTCCTCGCCCCTTTTCTCATATTGGGTGCCTATCAGGCCCGCACCAAAGACAGTCTCGTCAAGGCCCGGCTCCTGAATCGCGATTTGATGCGCAGCCGCAGTCTCTTGATCCGCGGCGTCCGGATTTTTACAGGCGACGGCCAGGTCATCGAGTCGGGTGGGGTGCTCGTAAAAAATGGCCAGATCGAGCACATTTATGACGGGGCCACCCCCGATCCTAAGGACGTGAAGGCCGAGGCCGTGGAGGCTTCGGGTAAAACCCTGCTCCCGGGATTGATCGACGTTCATGTGCACCTGGCGGCTTCCGGCGGATTTTCCGAATCGCCCGGGGATTACCAGCTCGACAAGACCATGCCCCGAGCGCTGGCGGCTTATCTTTATAGCGGCATCACCGCGGTGAAAAGCGTCGGCGATCCGTTGGATCAGATCCTGAAGGTGCGTGGGATGGTGAACTCCGGCGAGCGCCTGGGAGCGGAACTGTTTACTTGCGGGCCGATTTTCACCGCACCCGGCGGCCACGGCACGGAATATTTCAAAAATCTTCCTGAGCAATTCCGCAAATCAGCTGAGGAGCAGACCGTTCGGACACCGAAGACGCCCGAAGAAGCTAAGCAACAGGTGGACCAACTGAAGCAGCGCGGAGTGGACGGCATAAAGGCGATCCTTGAAGCGGGCGCCGCCGGGAGGCTCTTCAACCGCTTGGATGTGTCGATCCTTCGGGCGGTAGCGGATGAAGCTCGCGCTCAAAAGCTGCCGATTACGATCCACACCGGCGATTCACACGATGTGGAGGATGCCCTCAGCGTGGGGACCAATGGGATCGAGCATGGTTCCATGCGAGATACGATCCCCGCCGTCCTCTTCGCCCGGATGAAATCGCAAAGCGTCGCCTACGATCCAACGCTCACGGTCGTCGAAGCCTTCCTGGATATCGCCAATGGCAGTCTCGACCCGCTCGAGCGGCCGCTGGTCCTGCAAGCCGCTCCGGCCTCGCTGCTCGATTCGAGCAAGAAGTTTCTCGCCTCCCCCAGCGGCGGCAAGATTCGAGAGCAAATGAAGCGTTTTCCCGCAAGCATGGAGCTAGCCAGGCAAAATCTGCTGGCGGCTTGGAAGGCCGGTGTCATGCTGGTAACCGGAAGCGATGCCGGCAACCCCCTGGTCCTCCACGGCGCCACTATTCAACGCGAACTGGAGTTGTGGGTAGAGGCCGGGATTCCGCCCGCCGCGGCCCTCCAAGCGGCCACCTACAACGCTGCACGCTTCATTGGCGTGGGCGACCGTATCGGTCTGATCAAAGAAGGTTATGAGGCCAATCTGCTGCTGGTGGACGGAAATCCGATGAAGGAGATCAAACAGATCGAGAGCATCCAGACCGTGATCTTCAAAGGGGAGCGAATCGACCGGCCCGAGCTCTTCGACCAGCAGTAGTGACACGGGCTAGACTGAGCGTATGAAGACTGCTGCCCTTCTCGCTCTGTTGGCGATAGTACCCTTTGCCGGCGCCCAGGAGTTGACCAAAGAGGCCAAGATCCAACGACTCTTGACCGTCATGAACGCGGACTCCTTGATCGATCAGATGTTCGAGCAGATCAAAGCCATGACTGCCTCCCAGGTCCCGCCGGGCGCCACGCCTGAGCAGATAGCGAAAGCGCGGGAAATTCAAGGCAAAGTCATGGATGTGGTCAAAGCGCACATCAGTTGGGAGAAAATGCGGCCTCAGTATGTCAAGTTGTACGAGGAGACATTCTCCGATGATGAAGTTAACGGCATGCTGGCATTTTATGAATCGCCCTCCGGACGCGCCATGCTCGCCAAGATGCCTGCGTTGGTGGGCAAGATCATGGAGGTAGCGCAAGCGCAAATGAAAGACGTCTTGCCGGAGATCCAGCGCATCGTCAAGGAATCCGCGCCAAACTAGGTCCGAAAAGAGGCTGCCAGCCCGCTCATTGAAAATCCATCCCCCTCACCAGTCCATCCATTCCCTGGTTCTTCGAAACGGCATACTCCACCAGCACACGATTCGCCTTTTGCGGGCCGCACACAAACTCGGCGGGCGCGTTCCGCATCCGTACCCGGGAAGGGTCTTCGATCGCGAGTTTCAGCAGGGCGCCGGCGGCCTCGATCACAAATCGCGTCGCGTTATGACGGCAATCGATCTCTTTCACAACTCCCTGAACACGGCGAATGTCATCGCCTGCTTCGATAAACGGATTCCAATCGGATTGATGCGGAACCCGCGTGGTAATCATTTGCTCGCGGCCGCTTGAATCGCGAGAGAGCTGAACCGCCAGGTCGGTTTGAGAGAAGTAGGCCAATTGCGCGGCACGCGCGCGATCTTTCGGGTTGGTCGCATATTTCGCCGCTTGGTCGGCCGCGTCCTGAGCCTCTTTACGCTGCTCCAGTTCGTTCAGCGCGTCCGACATGACACTCCAGTAATCGTAGGCGCGAGACTGCGCCACTCGCCGCATGGCGCGCAGTTGTGTCACGGCCGTATCGTAATGGCCCGCGCTCTTTTCAAGCAGAGCAAGCATGTAGCGCGCATCGTCAAAATCAGGCCGTAGCGTCACCGCCCGCTCCAGAGCCGGGCGCACTTCATCGTTTGCCAGACCCACCATTCCGGCCAGCACAGCATAGCTATAGCACAGGCCCGCATCTGTCACTCCCGCTTCGATGGCCTTCTTCCACTCGCGGCGGGCGCCGTCCTGGTCGCCTTTTCGAAGAGAGATAGCGCCCAGCGCAGCCGGGATATCGGCGTTCCCTGGGGCTTCCCGTTGCAAGTCGCGGTAAAGCGTTGCGGCTGCGTCAAGCTTGCCGGTCGCTGTGAGGAGGTCTGCCAAAAGAGTTCTCGATGCGAACACCGACACGTCAGAAACGTCCAGCGCGATGCTGGGCGCGGCCACTCCCGGAAAGTGGATAGGTGCGACGCCGCGCCTGTCTATCCACGCGTGCAAGTCACGAGTGATCTGCTCTATCGGCTTGGCATATAATTTCGTGAATGTCTCTACGCCCGGCTCGCCGAAGCTTAGCGCCGTTAACAATTCACGGAAGTGCACCCCATACTCGGCCGACAGAAACAGCATGTCGGTCAGCGCCCAGCTTTGGGCGTAGAACAGCTCTTCACTCTCGCGATCATCCGGCCGGGGCGATTCGCCTGGAGGAGCCAGCAACGTCGCGAGCGGTATCCAGCCGCGCCTCCGCAAAAGCTGGGAACGCCCCGGAATGTCTCCGCCCAATTCACTGCTTTGCTCACCCACACGAACGGTGGAGAAGAATTCCGCCAGACCTTCATTGAGCCAATACGGGTAGCGGAGGCCGCTGGAATGCAGGATCAGATGCGCATACTCATGCGCGGCCGTGCGAAATTCGACGGGCCCCGCCGCAGGCATCACTATGTAATCCTGCGATGCCGTACCCACGTAATAGGCGTCCGCGGATCGCAGCTGATACGGCTCGTACTCTTTCGTTGAACCGAATACGATCACTCGGACAGAAGGCGTATGATCCAGCGTCAACCCGGTTTGCTGAAGAAAGAATTGGCGCAGTTGCTCAAACCAGACGACCGTCGATCGCGCGCTCGCGTCGCCGGATTGCGAATAGACGTCGAAGTGTTCGCTGCGCGTCAGCCTCCAACCGGAAGCTGCCCCAGCCGGAGCGCAAAATCCAAATATTGCCAGCGCGGCGGCCAAAATTCGAGGCACAACCAAATTCTACTCGTATCGCAAAGCCACGATCGGATCGATCCTCATGGCCCGGTGCGCAGGGATATAAATGGCCAGCGCGGCGGTCGCTAGCAGTGCCGCCGGGATTCCAACGAAAGTAGCGGCATCGGTGGCGCTGACGCCGAAGATCAAGGATGCCATCAGGCGCGAGAATCCATACGCCATCGGCAATCCGATGATCAGTCCGGCTCCGATGGTCAGCAGGCCGCGCCGGAAGATCATTTGCAATACATTCGATCGCGGCGCGCCCAGGGCCATTCGCAGCCCGATTTCCTGCGTCTGCTCCGATACCAGGTATGCCATCACGCCGTACACTCCGATGGCCGACAATAGCAGCGCGATTCCGCCGAAAATTCCCATGAGCGCGGCCATGTAGTTCAGCCCGATCGACCGGTTGTGAATCGATCGTTCCATAGTGCGCAAGTCGGTGATGGGCTGCTCTGGATCGACCGACCGGATCGCGGCCGTCACCGCGGGCGCTACCGACAACGGATCGCCGGCAGTTCGCACCCCGATATCCATCCAAAGAGTAGGCGACTGCTGAAAGGGAACGTAGAAGGTGCGGCGCGGCTCATGGTCGTAAGGGTTGTGGATCACATCGCCCACCACGCCGACGATCGTCATCCACGGACTCTTGAACTCCGGCTCGCCGATCTTGATCCGCCGGCCAATGGGCGTTTCATTCTTGAACCAACGCTTCGCCAAGCGTTCGCTGATCACAGTTACCTTGGGCGCATCGGGGCCGTCGCTCTGGTTGAGGAGACGTCCGTCGCGCAGCGGAATATGCAGGGTCCCGAAGTATTCTGGGCTCGCGACCTGGTACATGGCGCTGGGTTGGTCGCCCGGTTCAATCACTCTGCCTTCGATGCTGAAATTCCGGCCGCTGGCGTGATCGCTATACGGAAGAGCCGACACGGCCACCGCGCGAGCGGACGCCCGGAACCGCCTGGATTCGCTCCAGCACCTGACGGTAATATTCGGCCACTTGATATTTCTCGCGATACTTGTTGGCGGTAATGGCCAGCCTCAACGTCAGCAGCGTGGACGGTTCCAGCGCCTCGCTATTGTTGACGAGCGTTCGGAATCCCCGAACCATGAGGCTTGCTCCCACCAGAAGCACCACCGCCAGCGCGACTTCCGCCGCCACCAGAATATTGCGCAATCGCTGCCGCGCCCGGCCAACCGATGAACTGCGCCCGCCCTCCTTCAACGCGAACGTCAGATTCGGCTGCGAGCATTGCCAAGCCGGCGAAAGCCCCGCCAGGATGCCGCTCACAACCGCCGCTCCCAGCGTGAATAGCAGTGCCCGGCTATCGAGCTGCATCTGGTTCCAGCCCAAAATGTAGCGTTGGATCTCGGGTGGCATGCCGTTCTGCATCACGCGCAATCCCCAGCGCGCGATCATCAGGCCAAGTCCCGCGGCGGCGATCGATAGCAGTACGCTTTCAGTCAGAAGTTGGGTGACGATCCGCGCGCGGCTGGCTCCCAGCGCTCGGCGTACCGCCACTTCCCGGAGCCTCCCCGTGGCCCGGGCGAATTGGAGATTCGCCACATTGGCGCATGCGATCAACAACACGAACGCAACCGACCCAAGCAGCATGACCATGTACTGCCTGGTTTCGTAATCGACCACGAACCGCAGCGCCGGCCAAACCAGGAAGCGCCGGTTCTTGTTGCTCTGCGGATATAGTTTTTCGAGGCGCGCCCCGATGCTTGAAATCTCAGCGGCGGCCTGCTCGACGGTGCGCCCTGGCTTCAGCCGCGCGATTGACTGGAGCATCTGAGCGGTCCGCGAAGGACGCTGCACCGGCGTCAGGACCAAGGGAGTCCACATCTCAGTGGCCAGCGGAAAATCATAGCTGGGCGGCATAATGCCCGTCACCGTGTATTGTTCGTCATCCACGCGTATGGTCCGGCCCACGATTCCCGGGTCGCTGGCGAACCGGCGGCGCCACAAACCATCGCTCAAGATCGCTTCATGCTCGCGTCCGGCCTGATCTTCCCCCGGCTGAAACGCCCGGCCCCGCACCGGTTGAACGCCAACCACGTCGAAAAAATTCGCGGTGACCAGCGACTCGATCACTCGCTCCGGCTCTCCGCCGGGTGCGGCCAAGTTGGCCAGACCGCCCTCCCAACTCGCCAAGCTGGCGAGAGTTGCGTTTTCGCGGCGAATGTCATCGATGTCGGCCGGCGTCGCGCTATCCCAGTGATTCAAGTCGTCAGGACTTCCCTGCAGCACCGTTACCAGGCTTTCCAAGTGCGGCAGCGGAACCGGCTTCCAGAGCAGCGCGTCACAAACGCTGAAGATGGCGGTGGTGACGCCAATGCCGAGCGCCATCGTAAGGATCGCCGTAATCGCGAATCCTGGTGACTTCCCGAGCATCCGCGCACCGTACCGGATGTCTTGAATCAGGTTCATGTTAGGCCCCTTGGATGTGTGTACGCAATAGACTCACGGAAGTTCCTGTTATATAACGCTGATCTTACGTCCGTGCGTCACGAAGCGCCGTTTGGGCCGCATGGAAGCCGCACATTCCATGCACGCCCCCGCCCGGTGGTGTCGAAGACGAGCAAAGGTATACGCCTTCGAGCGGCGTCCGGTAGAGCATCCGCGTAGGCCGGAATATGAGCTGCTTTAAATCCTGTGCGCCGCCTGTAATGTCGCCTCCCACCAGGTTGGCATTGTGCCCTTCCAGACCAGCGGGCGCAAAGACATGCCGCGCGAGAATGGTTTCCCGAAATCCTGGCGCAAAACGCTCGACCTGCCTCTCGATGCGCTCCGTCATGTCGATTCTAGATGCGTGCGGCACGTGGCAATAGGCCCATGCCGTATGCTTTCCCTCGGGGGCGCGGAGGGAATCGAACAGACTCGGCTGAGTCAGTAGAACGAACGGAGCGTCGTCAACAACGCCCTTCCAGGGTGCGCGCTCCGAAGCCGAGATCTCGTTTAATGTTCCACCCAAATGCACCGTGCCGGCTTGTCCACATTCACTGGCTTTCCAGGGAATGGGCGCGCTGAGAGCCCAATCGATCTTGAAGACGCCCGGGCCATAACGGTAAGTTTTCAATTGAGAGGCGAATTGGACGGGCAGCCGCTTGCCGGCCAATTCCAAAAACTGCCGGGGTGTTACATCGCAAAGGATCAGGGCTGACGGGCCGATATCATCGAGCAGACGAATTCGGGTCTCTGTCCTTATGCCGCCGCCGAGCAGCTTGAAGTAAGACGCCAGCGCATTAGCAATTTGCTGCGACCCGCCGCGAGGAATGGGCCATCCTACGGCATGCGCTGCGATGGCTAGCACCCATCCGAATGCCGCCGAGCCTAGAGCTTCGAGCGGAAGCACCGAATGGGCAGCCAGGCCGGCGAACAAAGCACGCGCGGCCTCGGTGCGGAAACGTGTGGCGCGCAGCCGCGGCCGCGGGCCAGAGTGCCAGTGATCCAAAGCGGCTCAACAATAATGGATCGGCGGGCATGTGCAGCAGCGGCCTCAATATCTCAGCTGTCAGATCAGGCCAGCGGCGAGCCATTTCATCCACTCGCCTGCGATAGCGTGCGCCATCGGCGCCGAGCCGATCTGAGGTGCGATCCAATGATCGATCGAGGATCGCCGCCGACCCGTCATCGAACGGATGCGCCAGTGGAAGTGGCGGCTGGATCCATTTCAGACCGTGCTCGGCCAGTGGAAAGGACGCCCATGCCGGAGAACTGACCGCCAGTGGATGCACTGCCGAGCAGACGTCGTGAAGGAAGCCCGGCAGGGTGAGTTCGGTGGAACGCGTTCCGCCGCCAATAGTCGATTCAGCCTCGATTACCGTCGTGCGGAGGCCTGCCTTGGCCAGAACAATAGCGGCCGTTAACCCGTTAGGGCCGGATCCGATGACAAACGCTTCCTGCCACGACTTTCGCGGGCTAATGGGCGTACTTCCCTTCCACCCAGCCTTGTTGTTCGAGCATTTCGCGAAACGGGCCGTCTCCGAGTGAAACCGGTGGAAGATAGGCTCTCAAAAACTCCCGTTTCCACCATTGTCCCGTATGAGCGCGCTGTGCCGGGGTGGTGTAGTGATACTCATACAGAAGCGCGCGCACGTATCGCGGCGGCTGGTCCTGAAACGGATTGGTCTTCAACAACCCTAGCGTGGAACGGTCGCCTTCCAGTAGCTTTCCAACGAAATGCAGGAACCAGGGATGCTGCTGATAACTCGACATGGCCGCGAACCACATCAGCCAGTCGAGCCGCAGATGATACGGGGCGATCTGCGGCGGCATCCGGCCCGGCGCGCCGGGCTTCCCTCGGAATTCGTACTCCCGCCATTTCGTGGAGGGCGTCAACACGGCTTCGTCCGTGCCTTCTACGGTTATTTCGTAGCGGGGGCGAGTGATGGAACCAAACGCGCCATAAGTTCCGACCAGGTGGAATCGATTGTAGACCGTGTTCATCACCTGATTGGGTGACAGCATATTGCGGATCGGTCGCACGCTCAGGATCGCCACCATGGCGGCGAGCGCCACGGCCGCAACCTTAAGAGCCAGCGGCGGCGAGTGCGCCTGTGGCGCATGCATTCGAAGAATACTGGACAGCGCGCGATCGTCGAAGGTGCTGATTGCCAGAATCATGGTGAGGAAGTTCAGCCAGGACAGATTACCGCTCAGGAAAATGGTCCCCTGAAACAAAATAGTAATGGCTCCGGCAATCGCGCTCACAGGCTGCGGCAGAAAGTATCCGAACGGCACGATCAGCTCGGCAAAATGGTTGAAGATCACTCCGCCCCGATGAGTCCATTCCGGCGCCCAGTGGAAAACCCAACTAAGTGAATTCGGCATGGGCTGGGTTTCGTAGTGATAATCGAGGCAGGTGAGGTCGCGCCAGCAGGGATCTCCGCGCAACTTGATCAGTCCGGCGCCGAACATCACGCGAAAGAGCAGCCAACGCATCAGCCAGATGACGACGGTCTGGGGGCTGCTAGCCCGGCTGCCCAGAAACACCGCATAGAAACAGGCTTCCAGCAGGATCGACTCCCATCCGAACCCATAGAAAGTCTGGCCGACATTCACAAATGAAATGTACAGCACCCACAACATCGCCCAGACCAGCATCGATAGCCACGTCGAGTAGCGCTCCGAGATGCCGATGACGGCCGCGCACGAGAGTGCGACTCCCAACCAGGCGGCCACGGTGAAGGCGACGTCGTTCGGCCAGAAGAAGAACAGGCTGGGTGAATCTTGAAATGTTATCTCGTTGACAAACTGCGGAACCGGCAGCAGCCCGCGCTCACCCAGAAGAGGCTTGAATTGATTCACAGCGTTCAGAAAAGCGATCAGGAAGACGAGTCCCAGGCCGCGCTGCAGGCCTGCTCGCGTGAGCAGGAACGTTTCCGAACCGAACCAATTCATAGACCAGAAGCGCTCGCCAGCCTTCCGCCGCTCAGCGGAAGATCCCGGTGTGTCCGAGTGAATAGCGGCCCGGCTGCGGATAAACGCACAGACCGTGCGGCCCTCGCCCCACTGGAATGCGGCCCAGTAGCTTTCCATCGCCGGTGTCGATCGCGTAAACCTCGGAATTGTAGCGGCCCGACAGCCACAGCACTTTCCCGTCGGCTGAGACGCCGCCCATGTCGGGACTCGCCCGGCCGGGAATCTGCCATTTGTGAACCACTCTCCGGGTGGCAAAATCGATTAGCGAAATGCTGCCCTCATCGCGATTCGAAACATACAGCACCTTTGAGTCGCGGCTGACATATAGCCCGTGCGCGCCTTTACCGGTCGGGATGAAAGCAATTCTGCGAAAACTATCGCCGTCGATAAGGTACACACCGTTCGCCATCATGTCGGCGACATAAAAAACCGTCCCATCGGGCGACAGCTTCACGTCCTGGGGCATCCCGTGCTGAGCCAGCACCAGCGTGCCCAGAAGCGTTTGATCGGCAACGTCGATCTTCAGAAGCATGCCGCTGAATTCGCAGCTCGCGATCAGGTACCGGCCGTCCGCGGAGAAATCCATGTGGTCTACGCCCTTGCAAGGGACCTTCAGCGAGTGAGCGGGCTTCATTGTGGCGACGTCCAAAAAATTCAGCCGCTTGCGCCGCTCCGCCACCACGATCGCGTACTTTCCGTCGGGCGTGTAATACATGTTGTAAGGGTCGCCGACGCGAATGGTATTCTCCCGTTTGCCGGTGGCCGGGTCGATCCGCGTCAAGCTGTTTCCCTTGTCATTCAATACCCACAAGTTCTTCAGATCGTAGGACGGGGTGACGTGTTGCGGCTGTCGTCCGACCTTAAATTCATCCAACACCCGGTAGGTTGCCGGGTCGATCACGGTCACGGTATTGCTTCCGCTGTTTGGGACATAAATGCGAGGTGGATAGTTTCTTACTGCCGGACTAAGCGCGCCGGGACGATCAGCGGCATAGATGTCGCTCGGGTTCAGAATCGGGGGCATACCCGGCAATGGTGTAAGATCGGCAGCGCGAGAAATGGCGGTCGTCAGCAGCAGGAGCGTCAGCAAGAGGAGAGGCATGGTGGTCCGGCGCGGGCAGCCGGCTATCTTAATTATGTGACGGCAGGCGCCGCCGAATAATTTCGGTCCAGCGTCAGCCTCTTAAGATCCACGATCGAGCCTTGGAAGCGATCCAGGTCAAGGAGTCCTGAAATCCCCGGCATTTTCCCGCTCTGACTGTGCTGCCAGAACGTCCAGCTCTTCCACGGTTTTGGAACATCAGGCGATGGCGCTTCGGTGTACTGGGCGATCCAAATCGGAAACCGCGCGAAGGCGGGTGTGCTCAGGAGCATCTCGGTAGCGAACCACGGACTCATGTAAACGATCGGCGTACAGTTCAGACGCTCTTCGATGGCTTCCAGCATATTCAAAGCCAGCGGTGCGCGGTTGGCGGGAGGAATTCCAATCCAGCCCGCCGTACCTTCCAGGTCTAACGCCGGAGGCAAGTCGCCGGGCTGAAGTTGCCCCATCGTGCTGGCGAACAGGTCAGCTTGCGCTGAAACAGGAATCTGAGGACGAAAGAAGTGATATGCGCCGCGAATACAACTGGTTGCGCCAGCGGCTTCCCAATGCTGCTGGAAGGCTGAATCGACATCGCGCGCTCCTTCCGTAGCTTTAATGAAGCAGAATTGAACGCCCGAGGCGGCCACTGCGCCCCAGTCGATCTTCTGCTGATAGCGCGAGATATCCATTCCGGCCAGGGTCGAATTAATTCCCGGCGAACCCGGGATGCCGTTAGGATCGGACATTTGCTCTCACAACAGCAGGATAGTTCACCGCCGGCGAAGAAAAACACGACACTTTGGCTTAGTCGTTTGCTTTGAGCGTCAAAAAACCGAAGAAGGCTTGTGACTGAGAAAGGCTACTACTTCAGCAGGCCCATCTTTTCGAGGGGCCAGTAGATAAATACGGCCTTCCCATAGATGTAGCGGCGCGGCACCATGCCCCAGGTGCGGCTGTCGTTTGAAGAGCTGCGATGATCGCCCAGCACAAAGTACTCATCCGGCCCGATGGTGGTGGGGCGCATCTCGCTTTGGTCATGATACTCCTGGGGAACATAGTCCTCCACCAGGGTATGGTCATTTACGATCACGTTGCCGTCGCGCACTTCCACCCGGTCGCCCGGCATTCCGATCACGCGCTTGATGTAGGATTTGCTGGGATCGCCGGGAAACCAGAAGACCACCGTGTCACCCCGGTCAATCTTCTCAAAGTGGAAGCGGTAGACGAATTTGTTAATAAAGATCCGTTCCTGATCGTCCAGGGTGGGCATCATGCTGGTGCCCTCCACTTTCACAGGTTGGTAGAGGAACAGGATCACAATCACAGCGAGAACAACAGAAAAGAGCAGGTCGCGCAGCCAGTGCATGAGCGCACCAACCACGGAACGCTTCTTGGGCATCGAAGGACCTAGCGGGCTCACCGCCTCAGTCGCATTGTTCTCTTCCATGATTCTTGGAGACGATTCGATCTATTCTGACATTTAGGGGCCGTGTAAGCAACCGTTTTAATGGACGTTGCGCCCGCCGTATCCGTTTCGAGGCGGCGAAACATGGTAAAAAATTGATTTAGCAAGGGAAGATGCGCATTAGCAAAATAGAAACATTCATCGCCGGTAACCCCTGGAAGAACTGGCTCTTCACCAAAGTGTGGACCGACGAAGGGATCTACGGGGTCGGCGAGGGTACGCTCAATTATTTCGCCAAGACGGTGGAAGCTGCCATTCACGAGCTAGCTCCTCTGATCCTCGGCCTGGATCCCTTCCAGATCGAAATCATTTCGCAGCGTCTTATACGCGATCCGTACTCGGAAGGCGCCCAAATCCACATGTGCGCAGTAGCGGCTATCGAGATCGCCTGCTGCGACATCATCGGCAAGGCTACCAACCAGCCGCTCTATAATCTATGGGGCGGCCGCTGTCATCAAAAGCTGCGGGCCTATGCCAACGGCTGGTATCGCGGTCCACGGACCCCTGACTCATTCGCCCAGAAAGCCAAGGCGGTTGCCCGACGAGGCTATACCGCGCTCAAGTTCGATCCTTTTGGGAGCGCCTGGAGAATGCTCTCGCGCCAGGATTTCGATCTCAGCCTGGATATCGTCCGCGCCGTGCGTGAAGCTGTCGGCGATACGGTCGACCTATTGATTGAGGGCCATTCGCGATTCAATGTCTCAACCGCAGTGGAAATGGCGCGCCGGCTGGAGCCCATGCGCCCGGCCTGGTTCGAGGAGCCGGTGCCGCACACCAACATCGCGGCCATGGTGGAAGTAGCCCGGCGCAGTCCCGTGCCTATCGCCACTGGCGAAAGCTTCTCAACCAAGCAGCAGTTTGCGGAGCTGCTTAAGCATGAGGCGGTCAGCATTCTGCAGCCCGAGCCGCTCAACTTAGGCGGGCTTTTCGCTACCCGGAAGATCGCCGACATGGTGGACGCGCATTATGGCGTCCTGGCGCCCCACAGCGCCCAAGGCCCGGTCTGTTCGGCGGCCTGTGTTCAGCTAAATGCTTCGATTCCCAACTTCTTCATTCACGAAATTTTCGACGAATTCAATGAACCGTGGGAAAAGGAGATCGTGATTCATCCCGTGGAGGTGGTGGATGGCTACATCGACATCTCTGGCCGGCCCGGTCTCGGCATCGATCTGAATATTGAAGAGATCGCCAGGCATCCCTACCAGCAGGAGAATTCCTTGCCCTTGTTCCAAGCCGGTTGGGAAAGGCGGAGAAGCACTTAGCCCGCTATGGCACAGTCCATTTGCGCTTGATCGGAAGCCGGAAGCGAAGCAGTACCGCTTCCACGTCCTTTTCGCTCAACCGCGAGGCGTCATATTCCACCATCAATTTGTCCAACGATGGCGCCAGTTGTACGCGCTGAATGCCGTACCAGCTATGGACGTCCGCGACACCACTCGCATCTGCCTCCGCCAAAGGACGTAGCAGATCATATTCCAATTGAACTTTTGTCATCCCCGATTTATCCGACCCCTCAGGATATCACTGCCGCTCCCGATCGAGCTTCCACTTGATCTGGCGGAACATCCCCAGCCACACTTCCGCGTCGTGGGCCGGAAGGTCGAGCCGTCGAATCAAGCGCCGGATCTTGGCCTCCGTGCTGTTGGCGTGCACGTATCCGGATTGATCCAAAACTTCAATGAGCAGGTGCGTCATCCGATCCAGATCTTCGGCCGCGGCTGGCTTGCGCTTTTCCGGTTTTGGCGCGGCTGCCTTACGCTTCAGCTCATAGAGGCACACCGCGACCGCTTGCCCAAGATTCATTGAGCCCTCGGTCCCAATCCGCACCAGCCAATGGCAATAGCTCAGATCGTCATTCGAGAGTCCGAACTTTTCCGAGCCAAACAGCAGGGCCGCCGGAGCCGAAGCGAGCTTTCTGCGAATCAACCGGCCGCCGTATTCGAGCGTTCGCAGCGGATGTTGCAATTCGCGATGCCCGAGCGACGTGGTTCCGACCACCAGGCCACAGTCGGCGACAGCCTCGGCGGTTGTCTGGTATTCTTTGGCGTTCTTCAGGATCTCTGCGGCGTGCACCGCCGAGCGCGCCTCCTGATAGGCCACATGGTACGGATTCACGAGCCGCAGATGCGGAAACCCGAAGTTGTTCATAGCCCGCGCCACCGCTCCGATGTTGAGGGGATTGCGGGTGTCCACCAGCACGACGCGCAGGTTATCAGTGAGGCTTACCAACTCAGAGCGTACCAGGGTCTAGAGTACCCGAGTACGCGGACGCACTGGTACTGAATTTTTTCACGAAAAGTCGTAATATATTCGTGATCCCTCAAGACAGGTATGCTTACAGCCGCGAATTTAACCGCTATTCCGATCTTTGTCATTGTATTTGTGCTGGCGGGATTTTCCGATCTTGTCGCCGCATCAAGGAATATTTCACTGGTCAATTCAGACGAGAATTACGGGAGACTACCCTTAGTATTTGAGCCCAATCAAGGTCAGGCCGAAGTACCGGCGCCATTCTTGGCGCATCAGCGAAATGGTGTCGTATACCTGCGGCCGGAAGGGCTGCAGTTCAAACTTTTGTACCGCGATTCCGGCTCCAGCCGCGTCTTCGCGGACGCCGTAAAGCTGCGCTTCAGCGGCGCTAACCACTACGCCCGGATGGAAGGCCGCGAAATCCTGCCTGGAAAAAGCAACTACTTCCTAGGAAGCGATCCGACTCGATGGCGTACCGAAGTTCCCCAATATGCGCGTGTGCACGTCGACGCACTTTATCCCGGCATTACCGCGGATTTTTACAGCGTGGACGGACGGCTCGAGTATGATCTTACGGTCGCGCCGGGCGCTGATCCGTCATGCATTCGGTTAGTATACGATGGCCCTGAGTCCCTGCAGCTAAGCGCTGACGGCGATCTGATCGCACATCTTCGAGGCGGCGACTTAATCCAGCGGCGCCCTGTTGGTTATCAGCTTAAGGGCGGCGTTCGCCACCCAGTCCCAGCCAGTTACCGTGTGCTCGACGACCGGAGCATCGCGTTTGAGTTGGGTGCTTATGATGAGAGACTACCGCTGGTCATCGATCCTTCGATCGTTTATTCAACTCAGCTCGGCGGATCAAAACAGGATGAACCGCGTGGAATAGCGGTCGACGCTACCGGCGCAGCGTACGTTACTGGCCTGACCTATTCTGTTGACTTTCCGACGGTCCAGGCATTCCAAACGAAACTCGGGGATAGCTCTGGCTTCACCCCGGACGTGTTCATCTTTAAACTCAGCCCAGACGGGACCAAGCTAAGCTATTCCACGTACCTTGGCGGCAGCAAGGATGACCTTCCGAGCGCCATCGCCGTGGACTCCTTAGGGTCAGCTTATGTGACAGGCAGTACGATCTCATCAGATTTTCCCACTGTGAATGCTCTACAGCCAATCTATTCGGGGGGCGGCGATGCATTCCTTGCGAAGCTGAATCCCGCAGGTTCCGCATTGACATATTCCACATTCATCGGTGGCAGCGGCGGAGGGAATTACGGAAATGCCATAGCCGTCGACCCGATCGGCTCGGCATACGTCGCTGGTTTAACAGGTGCAACAAATTTTCCGGTCCAGAACGCATACCAAAGTCACCTCGCTGGTAGGGGAGATGCATTCCTCTTGAAGGTGAATCAGACAGGTACCGCGTTGGTATTCTCGACTTATTTCGGCGGGAGTGGCTCTGATGTCATTGCAGCGCTTGGACTCGAAGCATCGACAGGAAATATCATCGTTGCCGGCAACACACAGTCGCACGATTTTCCCACCTTCAACGCGTTCCAAAATACACTTGCACCCACATCGGGAGGCGCCGCATTTGTCTCCAAGTTCAACAGCAACGCCAGCGCGCTTATCTATTCGACCTATCTCGGAGGGAGCGTCATGGATGGCACGACCGGGCTCGCACTGGATTCCGCTGGTGATGTCTATGTTATTGGAGACACCAGTTCCCCCGACTTTCCGGCTACGCCCAGTGTCATCGACCCTTTCCCTTCCGGGCTAGCATCTAGCTGCTTCATAACTGAACTCAGTAACACTGGGAGTCTGTTAGCTTCGACCTTCTTGGGGGGAAGGTCTGGGGGAGACTGTTCTGGAATTGGCCTGGATTTAACTGGACACGTTCTGATAAGCGGCGGTGCACCAAAATCTGACTTTCCGATTCTCGAATCAGTTCAAAGGAACTTGGGTCAGGGTCCCGGCGCGTTCTTGACAAAATTAAGCCCAGACCTCTCGTCTATCATCTCCTCAGCGTTATGGGGTCTTAATTCGGGCGTAGCGGCCTTGGCTCTGGATGCCAGCGGGAGCGCATACGTGGCTGTACTTGCCAACGGCAGCTAACCCGCTTGTTAACTCCATGATATTAGGGCCGGGGGTCGACGTTGGTATATCTAAAATTGTTGATGACGCAATCTGCGCCGGGACTATTGTGTCACCCACGAGCTTCACGCTGCCCTCATCCGGCGGAAGCGGCACCGTCCACGTAAGTACTGCGCCAACTTGCAGCTGGAACGCAGTTCTAAACGCGGCGGGGCCTTCCATGAGCTCGCCAGACTTTCTGCCCAGCACGGCCCCACACATTGGGACAGGGGACTTCACCTTCAATGTGAGCTTCACAGAGTATGGGCCTGATCAGACCGGTCATGTCGTAATCGCGGGCCGGCGCGTAGATGTAACGCAAAACGGACTCGGTTGCACCGCTTCGCTGGTTCCTTCCTCCAGTGTGTCGCTGCCATACACAGCGGGCAACAGCCAGTTCACCTTCAACGTGAACTCAGGATGCCCGTGGCAGGCTCAAAGCAACGTGCCATGGATAACCCTGACGTCGCCTGCGTCTGGCACAGGCTTCGACGTAATTCAGTTCGCGGTAGCCGCCTACACCGCGCCGCCCGGTCCTCCCCGAATGGGCACCATTAGCGTCGCAGGCGAAATTTTTACGGTGATTCAATCGACGATTCCGCCAGCTGCCTTGAGCATTAGCAAGACACACATCGGCAATTTCCCGCCCGGTCAGCAAAATGCAATTTACACCGTGGTGGTGTCGGATCCCTCCTCCGCGGGACCCACCAACGCCCCCGTAACGGTAACCGAAATCATCCCTTCCGGTCTTACATTAGTGTCCATGTCCGGTACCGGCTGGAGCTGCTCCAGCAACACCTGCAATCGAAGTGACATTTTGAATCCAGGCACCAGCTATCCCGCCGTCACGGTCACGGTTAATGTTGGGGTCAATGCACCGTCGCCCCAAATAAACCAAGTAAGCGTATCTGGCGGAGGATCACTGAGCTCGACCGCCAGTGACCTTACTCTGATAACAGTGGCTCAGCCGAAATTGTCCGTGAATCACACCACGCTGAATTTCGCTTACACCGGCCCTCCGATTTTAGCGACCAGTGCGCTCGAAACCGTGACGGTCAACATTGCCGACGCTGGACCTAATGTGGGTTGGATAGCTACGCCCAGCCAGTCCAACATTCTCTTCGCCGGTACCGGCCTGGGGACCGTATCGGGAATTGGCAGCGGTAGTTTTCAGGTGGGAGCTGGTGCCGGTCCCAGCGGCACAATCACTATCGCGCTTACTGGCGCCATTGGATCGCAGCAGATTGTCATCAATGTCTCCAAAGTCGAACCCGGTAATCCTTTCGGTAGTTTCGATACGCCGGCCAACAATAGCGCCGGTATCGCCGGAGCAATCCCGGTAACCGGCTGGGCGCTCGACCCGGTCGGACTCCTCGGTGTACGTATTTATCGCGAACCCCTTCAAAATGAATCCGGGCTGGTTCTTGTCGGGGATGCGGTCTTTATCGAGGATGCTCGCCCTGATGTTGCCGCCAAGTATCCCAACCTACCCAATCAATATGGCGCCGGCTGGGGCTATATGCTGCTGACGAACTTCCTGCCAAATAGCGCCGGTGGGCCAGGCCTAGGCAATGGTACTTATAGGCTCCACGCCATCGCGACTAATACGTTCGGCACTCAAACGGACCTCGGGGTGCGCACCATTACAGTGGACAATGGGCATGCCAAGAAACCATTCGGAACCATCGATACCCCTTCTCAAGGCGGTTCCATATCGGGCAGTTCGTATGTGAACTTCGGCTGGGCGCTTACTCAGAATCCGTACTGCATCCCGACCGACGGTTCAACCATGACCGTCATGATCGATGGTTTGCCGCAAGGCCACCCCACCTACAATCAGGGCCGCAGCGATATTGCCACTCTGTTTCCCGGCCTGTGCAATAGCAACGGTGGCGTTGGCTTCTTTTACATAGATACCACGCAGCTGGCCAATGGCCTCCATGGTATCTCGTGGGTGGCATACGACAATCAGGGACGTGGCGACGGGATCGGCAGCCGGTATTTCAGCGTCGTCAACAGCGGCGCCGGCGTTGCATCACCTGCGAAATCGGTCGTGGATTCTAACGCAGCACAACGGATTTCGCTGACCAAGGGTTTTGATCTAAATCAGCCGGCGCAACACCTCAGGCCCAACAGCCAAGGCGTCTATTTGATCGAATTGGAAGAACTCGATCGGATCCAACTACAAGCTGGGGCGATAGCCGGTCATTTGCTTGTTGGGGGTCAGATTGGCCCGTTACCAGTCGGCTCGACGCTAAAAGACGGGACACTGTATTGGCAATTGGGGCCGGGATTCCTGGGTACTTACGATATGCTTCTGGAGCGGGCCAGCGCACCGCCGATTCGCTTGCGCGTCCTGATCCGCCCGAAAGACTACTCGCGATAACGCAGAAGACCGCCCGGCGCTACTGCTCCAGGTACGTGTACCCGTTCAAGCCGTCTTCATAGAATCGCAGCAGCCGGCCGGACTCTTCGTACCCGATCTTGCCTTCGCGCAGCGCCGTCTCGACATCCCGGCGGAACTCCTCCAGCAACGCCTTGGAGTTGAATTGCACGTAATCGAGGACCTCGCGCACCGTGTCGCCCCGGATCACCGTATCCAGGATCACATCGCCGTTGTCGCCCAGGCTGACGTGGACCGCGTTGGTGTCGCCGAACAGATTGTGCAAGTCACCCAAAATCTCCTGGTATGCGCCCACCAGGAACGCGCCCAGCACGTACGGCTCGCCGTTGAAGGGATGCAACGGAAGTGTACGTTTCACGTCGCGGCGATCGATAAACTGGTCGATTTTGCCATCGGAATCGCACGAAATGTCACCCAAAACGCCGCTTCGCGAAGGCATTTCATCCAAGCGGTGAATGGGCATGATCGGAAAAAGCTGCTTCACGGCCCAGCTGTCGGGCATGCTCTGGAACAGCGAGAAATTGCAGAAATAGGTATCCGCCAGCATGCCGTCCAGGCCTTCCAGATCCTCAGGGAAAAACTCCAGTTCTTTGGCCATCCGATGCACCCGGCGGCAAATGGTCCAATACAGCTTTTCGGCTTGGCTGCGCTGTGCCAGCGGCAGGTAGCCCAGGCTGAACAGGTTCAAAGCCGAATCGAGCGCCTGCTGGGCGTCGTGAAAACTCTCCAACAGATTCTTCGAGCTAAGCGAGCGATACGTCTCCTGCAAGTCGATTAAAGGCTGTTCGGCATCCTCCGGCACAGGCTCAAACGATTCTTCCCCGAATCCGGTTACGCCCATGACATTGAACACCAGAACGCTGTGATAAGCGGCGATGGCACGGCCGCTTTCAGACACGATGATCGGGTGCGGCACTTCCGCCTCGTCGCAAACACTCTGAATGTGATACACGACATCGTTCGCGTATTCTTGCAGCGTATAATTGACGCTCGATTCGAAATCGGTCTGCGATCCGTCATAATCGATGCCCAGGCCGCCGCCCACGTCCAGGTATTTCAGACCGGCACCGGAGCGCTTCAATTCTACGTAGATTCGGGCGGCCTCGATCACCGCGGCTTTGATTTGACGGATATTCGTGATCTGGCTGCCCAGGTGGAAGTGCAGCAGCTCGAGCGAACCTTCCAGGCCTTCGGCTTTCAACAGATCCAGAGCCTGCAGCGCTTCGCTTACTGTCAGGCCGAATTTGGACCGATACCCGCCGGACGATTTCCAACGGCCTGATCCCCTGGCAGCCAGTTTCACGCGCAATCCGATGGTCGGATCCACGCCCACGCGACGGGAATGTTTGACGATCAGATCCAGCTCGCTGTATTTTTCCACCACCGGTATGATCTGCCGGCCGATCTTTTTGGCCAGCATAACCATCTCGATGTACTCATCGTCTTTGAAGCCGTTACAAATGATGGGCGTCTCGTTATCAGCCACTGCCAGCACAGCCAGCAGCTCAGGCTTCGACCCGGCCTCTAATCCAAAATGATACGGACGGCCGAACTTGAAAACCTCCTCCACCACTTGCCGCTGCTGATTGACTTTGATCGGATACACGCAGCAGTAGCTGCCCTTGTAGCCATGCTCGCCGATCGAATTGGCAAAGGCCTGGTGCATCTCCCCGAGCCGGTGCTTCAGAATTTCGGCGAACCGGACCAGGATCGGCAGCGAGATGCCACGAAGTTCCAGCTTCTCCACCAGCTCCCGAAGGTCGATGCCGCGCGTGGCGTCCTTGGTCGGATGGACCCACAGGTGCCCATTTGCTCCCACCGAGAAATATCCTTTGCCCCAACTGGCGACGTCGTAGAGTTCGCCAGCGTCCACAATGTTCCATCGCTCGGTCGGCTCCCAAACAGCAGCTTCACCCAGTTTCAATTCGCGGCCACCTCCTGATGTAGAGACACCAAGTCCCAGTTTCCCTGGAATTGACTGGAAGGGCAAGCATTTTTTCGTTACAAAGTCCCTTGGCAGTTAAAATGTCACCATGCTCCTCGAAGGCAAAACAGCTCTCGTGACCGGCGCAGCCAAAGGCGTGGGCCGCGGGATCGCGCTAGAGCTGGCTCGGCAAGGCGCCGACCTGGCCATCAATGATTTCAGCGATTCGACCGGCGCAGAGGCCACTGCAGCGGAAATCCGCAGCCTGGGGCGTAAAGCCATCGCGGTTCTTGCCGACGTCGGCGCGGCCGCGGAAGTCGATCGCATGTTCGAAGCCGTATTGAAACAATTCCCGCGGCTGGACATCCTGGTGAACAATGCGGGCATTCAAACCTGGAAAGCGCTGCTGGATCTCGAAGAGCGCGACTGGGATCGGGTGATGGCTACGAACTTGAAGGGCTGCTTTTTATGTACACAGCGCGCCGCGCGGCATATGAAGGTCGCGGGCGGCGGGCGGATCGTCAATATCGGATCGGGGTCCAATAAGGTCGCGTTTCCGAAACTGGTGGACTACACAGCCAGCCGGGGAGGCATCGAAATGCTCACCAAAGTGGCGGCTGTCGAACTGGGGCCTTACCAGATCACGGTTAACTGTGTCGCTCCCGGTGCGATTGAGACCGAGCGCACCAGGACCGAGGCGCAGGATTTCGCGGGAACCTGGGCTCAACTCACGCCGCTGGGCAGAATTGGATCTCCTCTGGACGTCGGCCGCGCGGTGGTCTTTTTTGCCTCGGAAGCGAGCGCCTTCGTAACCGGCCAGACGTTATGGGTCGATGGCGGCCTATTCGCCAAGCCGGCCTGGCCTTACTAGATCGGCCCCGCGAAGCGCTCTAAACGGCAGGTTCGATTCAGCGCTGGATGGCAACCTGGGCCGCATCCACTTCGTAGCCCTCGTCTTTGGCCGTCTCGACGGCTCGGGAGCGCAGAACATCCTCGGTGGCATCCTGGGGCGTCTTTGAAAGCGTCCGTTTGATTACCTCTTCGCCGATCTGTACCCGCACATGCCATTCCTTTTTAGCCGCATCCCAGTTGACGGTGGTCTTTTCCGCTTTCATAATGCCCGGCTCCTTAATGAGTAATCTTCCGGCCATATCTTATCGCACTCGCGGCTGGCCGGTGTATACTCGATTCGCATGCCAGCAATATTTCGCGCAGTCGCGCTTTTCACGGTGCTAACGGCCAGCCTGTGCGCGGCTACTCTCCCTCCGCCTGAATACCAGAAGTTGGTTCATGACATATACAAACAACTGATCGAGATCAACACTTCCTTCAGCACCGGCGCGACCACGCCGGCCGCGCGGGCTGTCGCCGACCGGTTGCCGGCCGAGGGCTTTCCCGCATCCGACATTCAAGTGCTGGGGGCGGCCGATCACAAGATGAACGTAGTGGTTCGCTACCATGGCTCCGGACAGCGTAAGCCCCTGCTACTGCTGGCGCACCTGGATGTAGTCGAGGCGAAGCGCTCGGATTGGTCTTTCGATCCCTTCAAGCTCACCGAAAAGGACGGGTTCTTTTACGGAAGGGGGACCATCGATGACAAGGCGCAGGCCGCGATGTGGATCGCCAACCTGATCCGCTACAAGCGCGAAGGGTTTAAGCCGGACCGCGACCTGATCGTGGCGCTCACGGCCGACGAGGAGGGCGGCGGTCCGTACAACGGCGCCCAATGGCTGGTCAAGAATCATCGCGACATGATCGATGCCGAATTCTGTTTGAACGAAGGCGGCTGGGGCGACATGGTGAATGGCAAACGCGTCGCAAATAATGTGCAGGTCAGCGAAAAGTACGTAGCCACCTACCGGCTGGAGGTGAAGAACAAGGGCGGCCACAGCTCGCTGCCGGTCCCCGACAACGCTATCTATCGGCTGGCTGAAGCATTGGTCCACATTTCGAAGTACAAGTTTCCTGTCCAGACCAACGAAGTGACCAAGGCCTACCTGGAGCAGATGGCCAAAGTCTCGGCGGCCCCTGTTGCCGCCCAAATGAATGCCGGCGCCCAAGGTTCCGCGCAGGCCCTGGAACAACTGGCCGCTAGCGCGACGGCTTTAAACGCGACCCTGCGAACCACCTGCGTAGCCACTATGCTCGATGGAGGCCATGCTGTAAACGCATTGCCGCAGACGGCCGGCGCAACAGTGAATTGCCGCGTTCTCCCGGATACGAAACCCGACGAAATCATCGGAAAATTGAAGCAGATCATCGGCGATGACCAGGTCACCGTCAAGCCATTAGGGGACATAGAGGCTGGCCCTCCATCGCCGCTTCGGCAGGATTTGTTCAAAGCCGCCTCGCGAATCACCGATACCATGTGGCCGGGGACATTGACGGTGCCGGTGATGGTGATGGGGGCGACCGATGGACTATATTTGCGGCGAGCCGGCATCCCCACCTACGGGCTGCAGGGCATCTTCATCGAGCGTGATGACTTCCGCGCTCACGGCCAGGATGAGCGGTTGGGGATCAACGAGTTTTACGAGGGCGATGCCTTTCTCTACGAGTTGGTGAAATCCCTGGCGCAGCCCGCTCCTTAGGATGTCTGAAATGCTAAACCTGTCCGCTGAACTTCGCAGAGCGTGGAAAGACAGCGCAGCTCTTACCGCAACCAGTGTATTGATGCTGGCCGCTCTAGTCGCTGCGTGCATCGGGCTTTTGCTGGACCCGCGCAGCATCACGGGAGCGCCCGCGTGGCTGAAGCCGGCGAAATTCGCCATCTCTACCGCGATCTTCTCCGGAACGATCGCCTGGTTGTATCGCTACATCACTGTTTGGCCGGGATTTATGCGGGCAATCGGGTGGATCCTCTCCGCGGTCCTGGTGCTGGAAGTCGCGCTGATTGACGTGCAGGCCGCCCGTGGAACCACCAGCCACTTCAACGTAGCCACACCCCTCGACAGTGCTTTATTTGCCATCATGGGCGCGGCCATAGCATTCCTGTGGCTGGCTAGCGTCGCCGTGTTGGTAGCGCTGTTCCGCCAGAGATTCGATAATCCTGCCTGGGGCTGGTTGCTGCGGCTCGGCATGCTGACCACGGTGTTGGGATCGGCGGGCGGAGGGTTCATGATCCGCATGACGCCCGAGCAAACCGCGGCGCTGCACGCGACCCACACGGTTCGAGCTGTCGGCGGACATACGGTGGGCGCGCCCGACGGTGGACCGGGACTTCCCGGCCTGGGCTGGAGTGAGCAGCATGGCGACTTGCGCCCGCCGCACTTTTTCGGACTCCACGGTCTTCAGATAATTCCCTTCCTCGGATGGCTCGCGATGCGCCGCCGCAGAATTCAGGGCACGCGTCAGCAAACTAATTTCGCGTTTGTGATCGCGGCCAGTTACCTCGCCTTGGTTGGAATACTGACGTGGCAGGCATTGCGCGGCCAATCCATCATCGAGCCGGATGGCGCGACCCTAGCTGCGGCCGCCCTCTGGCTCATCGCCACGGCTGTGGCAATCTTCCTGGAGCGGGACGTTTGGTCGCCCGAACGCGCGCAGGCGGCTGCCCGGTGAGAATCCAATGACTGCCGAACAGGTATTCTCGATTGCGAACCTGATCGCTGTCGCCGGGTGGCTGATTCTTATCGTCGCCGCTCGAGTGCGCTGGGTGCCTGCGCTGGTAACGGGCGTGATGGTGCCGCTGCTATTCGCCGTGATCTATGGCTTTCTGATCGCGACCCATTGGGGTGAAAAGACGGGCGGCTTCGGATCTATCGCACAGGTTCGCGCGCTCTTTTCCAACGATTGGCTTCTACTGGCCGGATGGGTCCACTATCTCGCTTTCGATCTGTTTGTGGGCAGCTGGCAGGTGCGCGATGCTCAGAAACATAAGATTCCACATCTGCTGGTGATTCCGGGCTTAATTTTGACCTTTATGTTTGGGCCAATTGGTCTCCTGTTGTACTGCATCATCCGCACGGCGCGGATTCGATCGCTAAGGCTGGACTCGCCCGCAGCCGCGTAGTCCGCTGCCGCCCGACCAATCGAGAGAACTCCGGCCAGCTCAGAGAGTTTAGTGCCCATTCCTTCGCAATGCCGGCGAGGCCACCGACGCTGAGCAGACCGGCACGGTTGCAGGCGCTATTGGCAGCGGCCGGAGAGCGGCCCGGGAGGCCATCAACGGTCTGAGGTCTTCTGGGTCTTGAGCTTTTCTGAAATGGGGTGTTCCACGTGGCCGAAGGATCAGCATTGCTGGGCAGTGTCCGGAGACACCTGAAACACTCTTCTCCGCCGCGAATCCCATCTGTGGAGGATCTTGAGCAAAGGACTTAAAATTCGGCTGCCCCCGCTGGACCCTATGGAATCGGCCAAATTCGCCGGCCTCCGTTATGTCAGCGGCGAGGGGCCAGGCATCGTCCGCCGCCGCGCCGGCAAAGGATTCTCGTACGTGGGCGTCGATGCCAAGCCTGTACGTGACAAGGCCACCCTGAAACGAATCGCTTCGCTGGTCATTCCGCCCGCCTGGGAAAATGTTTGGATCTGTCCTCTGGAGAACGGCCATATCCAGGCCGTCGGCCGCGATGCGCGGGGGCGCAAGCAGTACCGCTATCATCCGCGTTACCGGCAGGTTCGCGATGAAGCCAAGTACGGCCGTTTGCTGGCGTTCGGGGCGGTTCTCCCGACGATTCGCAAGAAAGTCAACGAAGACCTTGCGGCGCCCGGTCTGCCGCAGCGAAAGGTTATAGCCGCAATCGTTCGCTTGCTCGACGAGACTTGTATACGCATCGGCAATGATGAGTACGCTAAATCCAATAAATCTTATGGACTCACCACGCTGAAGGAGCAGCATGTCGATGTCCAGGGCGATAACGTGCGCCTTCGTTTCCGCGGCAAGAGCAAGCAGGACCATGACATCCAGCTGCGGGATCGCAGGTTGGCAAAAATCGTCAAGCAGCTTCAGGAGCTGCCCGGCCAGGAATTGTTCCAGTATCGCGAGGAGGAAGGCGAATATGTGAAGGTGGATTCCGCGGATGTAAACGATTACCTGCGGGAGATCACCGAGGACGATTTCACGGCCAAGGATTTCAGGACGTGGCACGGAACCGGTCAAATGGCCCAGCAACTGTCCGAGTTAGGACCGGCGGAATCGGAAACGGAAGCCAAGCGCAACATTGTCGAGGCCGTTAAAGTAACGGCTAAGCGGCTTGGCAATCGTCCAGCGGCTTGCCGAAAATACTACATCCACCCTGCCATTCTCGAAAGCTATATAGGGCAAACCATGTTCGACGCAATGAAAGGCGTGCATGCGCCGTCAGGAACCTCGGCAGGCCAACTTCGAGCCGAGGAGCTCGTGGTTCTCCGATTGGTGGAAGCGTACGCCGGTCCTGGTCCTGCCCGGGCCAAAGCTAGTTAGTTTCCCAGGTCACTTATACTCGGCTACCGCGTCTAACTCATGGTGTCTCGGAATCCGCGCCACGTTGCGCCAAAAATCATTCCCGAAATCTCTTCGGACAAACCCCCAACCAGCACGGCCGTCTATCGCGTTACTCGACCGTTTGCTGCTACTACCGAAACCAGCGGTCACTTTCTCACCGTGAGGAAGGGCGCTCTCCTCAGGGTGGACGGCCCGTTGCAGCAATATGGGCTAGTGGAAGCGACTTGCGCGGAGCAAACCCTTCTGGTTTTTACGCGCGACATCGAAATGTGCGCCGAATGCATCTTCCATCGTTCCGCGGTTGAAACAATTTAGACTAAGTGTGATCTAGGAGTTGGAGGCTTTACGTGGCGCAACGAAGTTCGAAGGGAAAAACCAAGATCGCAAAGGTGATGCGGGAAAAGAAGCACGGCACGCTGAAGTCGGGCAGCGGCCACAAGGTTAAAAACCGGAAACAAGCTGTCGCCATCGCCCTCAGCGAGGCGCGCAAATCCGGCGCAAAGATCCCCAAAAAGAAAAAGTAGAGATGCTGCGCGGGCGAGCGCCTAATTGCTGCCCGTCCCTGTCCCCGGCTTCACAGTCGGGTACTTGATTCCGAGCTGTTCCAAATAGTTGTCGTACTTGGATGGATCGTAATACAGCGCTTTCATTCGGGGCCGGTACTGTTCCATAGTCTTCTGATTAAGCCAGATGGCCGGCTGATCCCCGGGCCGCAGGAAGGTCGTATAGTGCATCTCTTTGTTCTGGACATTCTTGAAATAATCCCAGGCCTTGTCCACCAGTTCAGGATGCAGCAGGATGTCGAGCATCGTCATGGCTTGCACCTTCGCGCCGGCTACGACGCCCTTGTGCGCGATGGGCGTTGCCATGGAGATTGCATTGGCCCAGTTATGGCCGGGACCGCCGGGAATATTCGAGGGGTAGCGTAACGTGATGGTCGGCACGGCCCAGGATATGTCGCCGATGTCGTCCGACCCGCCGCCCATAGGGCCGACTCCCATGCCTTCCTCTTCGCCCGGGTCATTGGCTTCGCGGGGAGCCCGCTGATCCGGGATTTTCGAAGCCAGCCCATGCACGGGAACCTTCAACTCACGCTGCAGCGCTTTGGCGAGCGTCTGATCGTCCTCAGACCACTGCGGCAACCCCACCTTCTTCATGTTCTCGTACATGTCTTCGGCAATCGGCTTATTGAAGTAGCCGGTCCAGGCGCTCCCCAGCAGGCGCGATGTGTAGGTGGTGTCAGTCATGAGGGTAGCGGCCTGAGCCATGTTGTCGCCGATATGCCAGAGGTTCATGATGTGATCGTAGTCGGCTTCGCGGAAGTAATACCAGACGGTCGCGTTGGGCGGCACGACATTGGGTTGATCGCCGCCATTCGTAATTACGTAGTGGACCCGTGTGGCGAGCCGCAGATGCTCGCGCCGGAAGTTCCAACCAACATCCATGAGCTCGACAGCGTCCAGAGCGCTGCGCCCGCGCCAGGGAGCCCCAGCCGCGTGCGCGCTCTCGCCCTTGAACATGTATTCGACCGACACCAGACCGTTGCCGCCCCCCGGTCCGTAGGAAACACCGAAATTGCTGGCTACGTGCGCGAACAAAACGATGTCCACGTCTTTGAATAATCCGGCACGGACATAGTACGCCTTGGTCCCGAGTTCCTCTTCGGCCACTCCCGGCCATAGCCGGATCGTACCCTTTAAGTGTTCCCGCTCCATGATTTTCTTTACGGCCAGCGCCGCGGTAATGTTTAACGGCATGCCCGAATTGTGGCCTTCGCCGTGGCCGGGCGCGCCTTCGATCATGGGCTCATGCCACGCGACGGCGGGCTTCTGCGAAGCCTGCGGGATGTCGTCGATATCGGAGCCCAGCGAGATGACCGGTTTACCCTCGCCCCAGGAAGCCACCCAAGCGGTGGGGATGCCCGCCACTCCACGCTCGATCTTGAAGCCTTCCTTTTCCAGTATCCCCGTGAGATATTTTGAGGTTTCGAACTCCTGGAAACCCAGCTCGCCAAAGCTGAACACGCTATCCACCATCACCTGCGCCTGCTTTTTCATGGCGTCGATCTGGCCGGTCAGGTCGGCCTTCATAGCGGCTTCACGTTCCGGTGAAACTTTGGGCTGGGCGATCAGACAGACGGCGGAAAACAGAAGCGCGAACGTACATTTCGGCATTGTGGCGGTCCTTTCCCAAAAGGTTCGGTCTAACCACATTAAATGCCGAGAGGCAGTTGCTGCAACTACCAGTGTCCGGAAGTTCTAGTCAGAACCCGCCAAAAGGGGTTGGAAGGCGTATACAATTGAGGTAGAGGAGCCGATTCCTTACTTAGTGTCATCAAAGCCTTGCACGTTTTCAAGGTTTTAACGTCAGCCCTTTATAGGCATGGCGTCTGTAGTGCAGACATTTGAGGATCTCATGAGCGAGCGGGGTATACCCTCTCAACTCGACGCCGCGCTTCAATCCGCCCAAGAGCTGCAGAACCGCTTTATTTCTGATAACTTACGGCGAATCTTCCGTCTCATCTACCGGATTGTTGGGAACGTGGCCGACGCTCAGGACCTGACTCAGGAGGCCTTTATCAAAGCGCTCCAACGGCAGGATCAGTTGAAGGACCTCGACAAAGCAGCGCATTGGCTGTCCCGGATCGCGAGCAACACGGCGATCGATTTTCTGCGGCGCAACGGCAAGGTCAACTTTTGTGAAATTGACACTGTACTGGAGCCGCTGAGCGAGCCATCGGAGAGCCCGGAGCAGGCCATGCTCCGCTCTGAGCATCGGGCGTATCTGGAAGATGGCTTGGCGATACTGACCGAGCGCGAGCGGACCGCTTTGTTGCTACGGGACGTGGAGGGGCTGCCCGCCGAGGATGTTGCCAGCCAGATGAACTGCTCCAAGGCCACTGTCCGGTCGCACATTGCTAACGCCCGCATCAAATTCCGCCGTTATATCGAACGCAGCCGCCGCGCGCAGGGAAGGAAGCCGTTATGAGGCATTCCGACTTTAAAAGTCATCCTGATGAGGCTCAACTGGCGCTCTTTGCCGGCGGAGATCTGGGCCGTTGGGACCGCTGGCAGGTAAGGCGGCATGTTTCCCGCTGTGCGGACTGCAGCCGTGAAGTGGCCGCTTTTAGAACCGTGAGTGAGCACGCTCGGGAAGCTGCGCCGGAATTACCGAAAGACATCAACTGGAACCGTTTGGCCGAGGACATGACTGGAAATATCCGCGTCGGCCTGGCAGCGGGCGAAGCGATCGCGCGCTTCGATCGGCCGGTGGCCCGCGTGCGTCCGGCGCGCCTGGGCTTAAACGCCGCGCTGGTGCTGGCGTGCGCGACGGTCGTGTTCGTAGCAGCTTTCTGGACCAGCCTTCCGCGGGAGCAGGCCCAACATCTCAGTGCGGCGTTGCAGAAGATTTTCAACGGTCAGACCGGACGCCGTCCGGTTGTGTCCCAGGACGATGTAATGCTGGAGGCATCCTCTTCGGCGATCGAAGTAAAAGAGAACGGCCGCACCATGATGCTGACGCATCCGCGCTCCGATGGCGTCACGGTTTCCATCAACATGCGCGGGTCGGCCGGCGTGCGCTACGTGGATGACGACACCGGCCAGGTGACCACCAACAAGGTTTACTATGCGGAGCAGTAGTTTCGCCGCATTGGCTGTGGTAGAGGTATTACTGCCCCTGTTGTCGGCCGGCGTATTGCCCAAGATCGATCTTCCAAAGGATTCGCCGGTGACGGTGGTTTCGGCCGATTTCGGAGACTCCAACGAAATGGCGCGCGGTGGGGCCATGCTGCTCGATTTGCATGCCGCTCTTTCGTTGCGCAACTCGAGCGCGCGCCGCATTCGCGGGATTACTCTGCTGGTGATGGCGCAGGAGGCCACACCTGGAGGCAAGGGCTCCGTGACGGTGACCAGCCTGGACGTCGGTCCACAGGAGAGTTTTTCGGTACGCGTCGATTTGCGGCTCTTGCGCCCGCTTCAGACTTCAGGCGCTGCACCAGTCCAGATCGGTTTGGATGGTATCCTCTTCGACGATCTGAGCTTTTACGGCGCCGATAAGCTCAGCTCGCGGCGTACCCTCACCGTCAGCGAATTCGAAGCCCGCCGCGATCGGAAGTATTTCAAAGCGCTGCTGGCCGAAGGCGGACAACCAAAGCTACAGCAGGCTATCGTCGAGAGTCTGGCGCATCAGGCCGATCGGCCCGGCCTACGATGTCCAGGTGGTGCGGGGCGGTAGGGCAACCAATTTCGAGCCGGAAAAGCAGGTCCAATTCGCGTTCTTGAAGCTCCCCGACTCGCCCATTGAACCGACCGATGGAATGGCCCGGATCTCCGGGAACGAGGCGCGGGCGCCGCGTCTGGAAGTGACCAATCGATCCGACCGCGCGATCCGCTATCTGGAAGTCGGATGGATTTTGCAGGATCGCAACGGACGCGAGTTTCTGGCCGGTTCGGTACCGGCGGAACTGCAGCTCGGGCCGGGGCAGAAGAGTCAGATTCTCGAAAACTCGACCTTGAAGTTTCCCCAGCGGGGCGGCCAGCCGTTGTCGATTGAAGGCATGACCGGTTTCGTCAGCAGCGTGGAATATGCCGATGGCAGCGTCTGGATCCCTAGCCGCGCAGATCTGGGCACGCCGCAACTGCAGCGCGTCGCAGCGCCGTCGGACGAAGAGCAGCGCCTGGTGCAGATATACCGCAAGCGGGGTATGCCTGGCCTGATCGCGGAACTGAACAAGTTCTAGCGCCTAAAAGTCCTCAAAACCTATCGATACGGCGTCAATTAGCGCTGTTGTAATCCGTTTTTTAGGGGCATATCGCGCAGCCCCACGTCCAAAAGGCTCCCGGAGAGCATTTTGCGTTGAATTACGCACCGGAAGCCGAATTGCACTCCATCCTGGTCATGAAGGAATTCCTTCGGAGCACGGAACACTTAGTCCGTGTAGCCATCCTGCTGGCCCTTGGGATCGCCGTATTCCTGCTGATTCGCGGAGCGGTCGTTCCCCCGGATTTCGGAAAGTATGGACACTTCCGGCCGGCGGCGATGGACGATGTGGCGGCCCGGCCGATCAAGTTCGCCGGACACGAGGTTTGCGAAGCTTGCCACTCCGATCAAGCTGAAGTGAAAGCCAAAGGCAAGCATACCGGCATCGGTTGCGAAGCCTGCCACGGCGCTCTGGCGCGCCATGCCGAAGATCCGACATCGATCACCCCAAAACTGCCCGATACAGCAATTTTGTGCGCGCGCTGTCACGAAGCCAATAGCTCCAAGCCAAAATCCTTTCCGCAGGTTGCGACCGCGGAACATTCCTCTGGCTTAGCCTGCAATACGTGCCATAAGCCTCATAGCCCCAAGATCGGCGGAGAATAGCGATGGAACTTACGCGCCGCGAACTACTTGCCAAGACCGGGAAGTGGATTCTTCTCACCGGGGCGGCCGCGACCGCCTGGGATTACGTGTTGGCCGGCAAGGCCGAAGCATCGCCCAACTACGACATGAGTAAGCACTGGTGGGCGATGCTCATCGACGTCGATAAATGCATAGGCTGCGGCAACTGCGTGCGAGCCTGCGAGACAGAAAACGACGTGCCCGAGGGCTTCTTCCGCACCTGGGTGGAGCGTTATCACATCGAAGACTGGCAAGCCGATCATCCCGACGTGGATTCTCCCAACGGCGGGCATGATGGTTTCCCGGAGACGCATAAATCGGGTAAGAGCTTCTTCATTCCAAAACTCTGCAATCACTGTGCGGATTCGCCTTGCGTGCAGGTCTGCCCGGTAGGCGCTACCTTCCGCACGCCGGACGGAGTGGTGCTGGTGGACGAGAAGTATTGCCTAGGCTGCCGATATTGTATTCAGGCGTGCCCGTATGGATGCCGTTTTCTTAATCCCAAGAAGAATACGGCCGATAAATGCACGCTCTGCTACCACCGCATTACCAAGGGGCTGACCACCGCGTGTTGCGAAGCCTGTCCAACGCAGGCCCGCGTACTGGCCGATTTGAAAAATCCAAAGGATCCGATCCACGAATTTTTGCGGACGCATAACGTCCAGGTGCTGAAGCCGCACATGGCCACCGGCGCCAAAGTGTTCTACAACAACCTGGATGGATCGGTGCGATAAGGAGAGTTGCATGGAACCTATCCTGCATGCCATCGAAGGCTACATGTACCCCAACGAGGTTGAGCTGCAGTGGAGCATACTCATCGTCCTCTATCCCTACATCACAGGCCTGGTGGCGGGCGCGTTCATTCTGGCGTCGCTCGAACGGGTCTTTAAAGTGGAAGCAGTCAAGCCCACTTACCGGCTGGCGCTCCTGACGGCCCTCGCGTTCCTGCTGGTGGCGCCACTGCCGCTGCAACTCCATTTGGGACATCCGGAGCGATCGTTCGAGATGTACTTGACCCCGCACCGTTCGTCAGCCATGGCGATGTTCGGATTCGTATACCTCTGGTACCTCATGGTCGTGCTGCTGATGGAGATATGGCTGGATTACCGGAAAGAGATCGTGGCCGGGGCTGAATCCGCGACCGGATGGAAGAAGTGGATATACAAGCTACTGACGCTTGGCTCGCACAATGTGAGCCCGGCGGCTCTTCGCGTGGATGACAAAGTAGGCTACTTTATAACGCTGATCGGAATTCCGTCCGCGTTTCTGTTGCACGGCTATGTCGGGTTCATCTTTGGATCCGTCAAGGCTAATCCCTGGTGGTCGTCTCCGTTGATGCCGGTGGTCTTCATCTTTTCGGCAATGGTATCGGGAATCGCAGCGGTCCTGCTGCTGTACATGTTCACTTCGAAGCTGCGCAAGGTGCGGATTGACATGCGCTGCGTCGACACCATCGGACGCTACCTGCTGTACACCTTCATCATCGACTTTTCGCTCGAAATGCTGGACTTGGTCCACAGGATTTATGAAGCCGACGAGTCGCTGAAAGCGCTGGACTTCATGGTGCATACCAAGCTCTATTTCTCACAGATCATTCTGCAGATTGGAGTGGGAACTCTGATTCCGATCGGCCTGCTGGGGCTGACACAGTTCGTGAAGTTCTCCGAAGGCGCCCGCAAGGCGATTTACACAATCTGTGGATCGCTGACGATGGTGAGCATTTTTGCGATGCGCTGGAATGTCGTGATCGGCGGCCAGCTCTTTTCAAAAAGCTTTCTCGGATACACCACCTACAAGATGAGCTTTGCGACGCGCGAAGGGCTGCTGCCGGCCATAGCTCTCATTGTGCTGCCGCTGATTATTCTGTACGTGCTGGTGAAATTGCTTCCGCCGTGGCCGAAACGTGAGGTCCCGGCTTGAGGAGGTCTGCATGGATGGGCCTCCGGTACAGGAAGGCATCCAACAACTCGAAGAGCTGATCCGCACGGTGGATGACTTGCGGCGGCGCGTGGCTTCGCTGGAGGAGCGCTCGGCCGGCTCTTTACTGGCGGCCGAACGTCCCGCTCCGATCGGTGAGCCGTTGCCGCTGCCCGAAGTCTCTTCGGGATTGCTCGCCCAGCTCGGCCGTCTGCTGCTGGGAATTGCCGGCGCCTATCTGCTTCGCGCCATCACCGAAGCGGGTATTCTGCCGGAACTCACCGGCACGATTGTCGGACTCGTCTATGCCGGAGCCTGGCTGGTGGCATCCATCCGAACTGCCGCTTCGAATCGCGTATCTCTCGCACTCGAAGGTCTGACAGCCAGTGCTATAGCCGGCCCTTTGCTGTGGGAAGCGACTACTCGATTCCATGCCATAGCGCCGTCGGGGGCGGCCGCGGCTCTGGCATGTTTCATTGTTGTGGGCCAAATCGTGGCCTGGAAGCACGACCATTCCGCGATAGCAGCTATCACGGCGCTGGCCGGGTCCGTCACCGCCATCGCGCTGATCGTCGCTACGCTTGATCCGGTCCCATTCGCGATTGCCTTGTTGAGCGCCGCCGCAGTGGTCGAATATGGGGCGGTTCGCGATTATGCGCTCCAGTGGCGCTGGATTATCGCTTTGGCTGCGGATTTCAGCGCGTTCTTGTTGGTGTACCTGGTGACGCGTTCGCAAGGCCCACCGGAAGGCTACGCCTCCATCTCGATCGCTGCCGTAGCGGCAGCTCAGCTCCTGCTGGTGGCGGTTTATCTGAGTAGCACCGCAGCACGTACACTGATACGGCGGCGCCGCATCGAGTGGTTCGAGACCTTGCAAGTGGCTGCGGTTGCAGGGTTCGCTATCGCCAGCAACTTGAGAATGACCCATGCAGTTGGCGAAGCGATGATCGTGGCCGGCGCTGCTTGTTACGTCGCTGCTTTCATGGGTTCGGCGCGCTGGATCGCCCGCAATTTCCACGTCTATGCCACGTTCGGACTGATATTGAGCATCGCCGGCAGCTTCCTTCTTTTCGACGGCTTGACGATTGTTGCGCTCTGGTCGACGCTCGCAGTGGCAGCCATCTGGTTCGGCGAGCGGCAAGACAAGAATACGCTCAGAACGCATAGCGCCGTGTATTTGTTGGGTGTGGCGGCCGCATCAGTCAAGTTGGAGCACTACTGGCCAACGGCGCTGGCTGCCGGTCTTGTGTATGGTGTGATGCTCCGAATCGGGTCCGCAAGAAAGAAGCCCATCACGGAACGCATCCCCGCGGCGCTGGTGGCGGGGCTTCTGGCGGCCAGCCTCTATAGCCTCCCGGCGGCAAGTCTGATTAGAATCCGAATCGATGCATCCTACGCCAGTACCATCCGCACGATTATCATCTCGATGATCGCACTTGCAGTGGGGTGGTGTGGCAAACGGTGGAATCGTACCGAACTGATCTGGATCCTGTATCCCTCGATGATATTCGGCGGGGTGAAACTGCTCGCCGAAGATTTTCAACAAGGCCGTCCAGCTGCCTTATTCCTGTCTTTGCTGGTATACGGGGGAACCCTGATTGCCCTCCCGCGATTGCTAAAGCGAACCGACTACCGTCGGATTGATCTATCCTATAAAGAAGACCAGTCATGAACGTAGTGAAGATTGTTTCGATAACCAGCATCTTTCTGGGCTTCGCAAGCCTGGCTTATCCGCAACAGACCGAACAGCCCAGCAAACCCGCCGTCGTTGTTGAGAACAACAAGGAGAAACCGAAAAAAGACTCTCCTTATCGCGTCATCCAGGGCATCGTGAAAGATCAGGCGGATAATCCGCTGGCGGGCGCAATCGTGCAGATTAAGGACACCAAGACATCAAAAGTGATAGATTTCGCGACCAAGAGCGATGGAAAATTCGCATTTCGCGATCTCTCCATGGACAATAACTATGAACTGCTGGCCAAGCGCGGAGATCTCGCCTCACCGGTTAGGAAAGTGAGCCTTTACGATACCCGCAAGGAAGTGATTATCAACTTCACGCTCCAGCCGCCGGTCAAACAGTAGCGGGCCTGGAGCAGGTACGCATGGAGCGGTGCAACCGCGCGCACTTTCTCTTGGCTATCTCAGCGAATTCCAGCAGAAGTTGACATTCGGCTTTCGGGAGGACCCCGACCGCGCTTTTCAGATAGCGAACCAACGCGTTGTACTCGGCCCTAGCCTTCTTGTTCGCAGCCGTCAGGCGTGCGTTTCGAGAGCCAGCGGCTCTCGCCCGGCGTGCCGAACCTGATCGCTTGATGGATTTTCGGGTGGTTTGAACCATACCACTAGATAGAAGCAATTGGATAGCCAAGTGTTTCATCCCAAACAGCATTGATGTCTCCCATCGGTTTGAAAGGAAAGACATCACCCTGCCGTCCGTTTCTTCCAGGCTTCGGCTGTTCGCCGACGGTTATATCTGGACCGAAATGGAAAGGAAATCTGGCGGACAAGGCGTCCCCGCCAACGTTATGAGTGAAAGGGAAATCGCAACCGCAAGTCCTTCCGAATAGAAAAGATGGTAAAGTAGATATCGTAAGCGTTTTGAGATGGCATCGTTTTACGATAGAGGGTTAAATGCGATCCCAAACCGCTAAGCAGTTGGGTATACGGGGCGTGGCTCAGCCTGGCTAGAGCGCCTGGTTCGGGACCAGGAGGTCGGTGGTTCGAATCCACTCGCCCCGACCACTTCTTTCAATAACTTACTGACAGCGGTGATCAGTCGCATAGGCCACCTGCGGGTGGGCAATTGTGTGGGGTGATCTTCTGGCCGAAAGCATGGCCGAATAACCGCTTCGTCAAGAGCCTGCAGACGCTCGGAAACTTGGGAATGATCATCGCGCCGAATCAATCCGGATTGCCTGACCTTAGCCTGATATCCCAACAGATATTCAGGCATTCAAGCCGGTGCGGAAATCAAACGGGCTTGTCGGCATCACCTAAGTCAGGCCTCCACGGCCCCAACGGCCGAACCGAACAACGGCACCAGTGACCAGAACAGCAACAGGTCAAACTTCCGGGCCCGTGCGTCCGGTTCGCCAAAATCGATCGCGACGTCATCGCCCGCGGCGTGTTCACCTCAGTGCCCGACCTCGCACGCAAACTCCGCCGCTACAGCAACGCCTATTCGGCGAACGCTTAGCCTATTCGCTGGAAATATTCAGACGTCACCCGCCGCGTAGTAACGATCTAGCTGCGACAGTCCACTAGTGTAAGTAATATATTTGAGACGGGGCTGTCGCGGAAGAGACGACTTTGTTTTCAGCGTTTAAATTCCAACGTGCGGACATGCTTTTGAGACGCCCCGTTTGGCGCTTATGTCGCGTCACATCCGGCGACTTGGATGCCGGTATTCACCGCGACTTTGCGATCAAGGAGAGAATGAAACTGACCTTCCGGTGGGAAATGTTCGATACGTTGAACCACAACAACTTTACAATCCCAACGCGGTCATCGGAACCGCTCCTGCCGACACCATCAGCAGTAGCCTGCCAACCCGTAGCCAGCATGCAGCTTTGAAGCTAATCTTTTAGGACAGGCACAGTTTATGACAAAAGGAAGCGGTTGTTCTTTTGGTTTGGCGTTATTGGCTTTCGCTTGTATCTCTATGGGCAGAGCCCATCAGACGGTGGTCGCTTCAGCGCAGCCATGACGATGGCTACGCCATAGCTGTCGCTGCGTACTACCAGGCCGCGGATCGCTAGCCTCATTGGGCATACGCCCTTCCACAGGAAAGGCCAGTTCATCAGCAGTTCAATAGCGTCACCGGGAAGTAACAATTCATTGCCTTCAAACAGAACGCCGCCGGTGCCGACGTTAAGCGTCTTGCCGGAACCAAACTGCTTCGCTCGCACCCTATTGAGAGCCTGTACTCAACTTACAATGTGATCGCATACCGATGGTGCAAACGTCGGTCAGGCCCATCCGATGCCTGACGCCAATCGTTCGATAGCACGGAAACGCTGGACACATACCCCTCCTTTGGAAGTCTTCTTTGCGGTCACCGCGGCATACCACCCGAAAGGGTAATCGCTAAAGCCTGCCCGGTTCCACCATCAAGTAAGCAGGGGGCCGGGAAAGGCTCTCTTATCAGGGTTAGTTGGTAGAGGAAGCAACTCTATTTGAAGCGTTTGGCCAGGGCTGACCCTATGGGCCTCGGCGCGTCGCACTTGACTCTCGCCAAGTTTCCTCCCATGATTTTAACGGGGGGGGAGCCATTGGATCGAAAGCCAGCCTTCTACAATTCAGCCGCAATTCTCGTTGTCAGCGGGCTGTATCTCGCCACGCTGCCGGTTAGCGCACAATGGGTGGACTATAAGGCACCGGGAGTTCCGCGCACTGCCGGCGGCAACGTGAATGTTGCTGCGCCCGCGCCTAGAGCAACGGATGGAAAGCCCAATCTTTCAGGAGTCTGGGAGAGCGAGCCCGGATACTTCATGAATCTCGCAAAGGATCTAAAGCCGGGCGAGGTTGTAATGCAACCGTGGGCGAAACTCGTACAAGCGGAGCGCGAAGGCAAGGATCACCAGGACGATCCTTTGTCACAGTGCATGCCGCCGGGCGTACCACGAATCAGTATGAGCACCGATACCATGCCACACCCGTTTAAGATCGTCCAGACCCCCTCGCTCGTGGTCCTGCTTTATGAGACTTCGGGTAACTCAACGTTCCGTCAAGTATTCCTCGATGGCCGCCCTTTACCGAAGGACCCGCAGCCAACTTGGCTGGGGTATTCCATCGGACGCTGGGAAGGTAACACGCTGGTTGTGGACACTATCGGCTTCAACGGCCGTTCGTGGGTTGACACCGCCAAAGGCCATCCGCAGACCGAAGCCGCGCACGTTACCGAGCGCTTCACTCGCCGTGACTTCGGGCACCTGGAGATCGAAATTACGATTGATGATCCCAAGGCCTATACCCAGCCTTGGCATGCTCGCGTCCCGGTCCATCTATTGCCCGATACCGATCTCATCGAAACCTATTGTGAAAATGAAAAGGATGAAATACACAAAAGATAGGAGCACCGGATGAAGAGGGGAAGTGCGTGGCTCTGTTTGACCTTTCTGAGTCTGGCGATGTCCGCGTCCGCGCAATGGCTGAAGAATCGTACGGCCGGAATCCCGCGTACCGCAGACGGCAAGCCGGATTTGAATGTGCCAGCGCCGAAAACCGCGGATGGCAAACCGGATATTTCAGGGTTGTGGGAACCAGCGGACATCATGGTCGGCGACATCTCCAAGAACCTGCAGCCAGGTTCCGTGCCTTTCCAACCATGGGCCGAGACCCTCTACAAACACCGCCGCGAAACCCAGAGCAAGGACGATCCTACCGGCTGGTGCGTGCCCGGTGGAGTGCCGCGCTCCGATGCTGTTCCCTATCCGTTCAAAATCGTCAATGCGGCTGGAATGATCGTGATCCTTTACGAGGCTGTGCAAAGTTATCGTCAGATATTCACCGACGGGCGTGAACTCCCCAAGGACCCCAACCCCGCCTGGCTGGGCTACTCGATCGGGCACTGGGAGCCGGATGCCTTCGTGGTCGAAAGCACCGGATTCAATGACAACGTCTGGCTGGATAATTATGGCCACCCGGCCACCGAAGCTCTGCATGTTACCGAACGCTTCAAACGCAAGGATTTCGGCCATATGGACATTGAGATTACAATCGACGACTCTAAAGCCTACACCAAACCCTGGACCGTTACGCTCCCGCTCCGCCTGCTTCCCGACACTGAGTTACTGGAGTACATCTGTGTTGAGAACAACAAGGATCTCGCGCACCTCGTGGGGAAGTGAGCCAAAGCGGCCGACTACTTACGACATGTCACCGTCGCTCGCTCTCGACTGAATGGCTCTCTCTGTTATCAGTGTCCTGTTGACAAGGCGGATGCTCAAAATGTGCGGGCTTGTAGTGTTGGCGATTGGCAATCGAACGCCGGGACTATTCGCCCAAGAGCCGGGGCCCGATCTGATTCTCTTGAACGGGAAAATCATTACCGTCGATGAGCGTTTTACGATCACGCAGGCTGTCTCTATGAGAGGCGGCCGCATAGCTGCCGTGGGAACCAATCAAGAGATACGTCCGCTCGCGAGCGCCGGCACACGCATGATCGACCTGAAGGGCAGGTCTGTTATCCCCGGGCTAATCGACAATCATATTCACTTACTGCGAGCGGCGCAGACCTGGCTGCGAGAACTACGTTTCGACGGCGTGGAGTCGCGCAGGCAAGCCATCCGGATGTTGCGTGCCAGGGTGAAAGCAGCAGGGCCTGGAGAATGGATCTACAACATTGGCGGCTGGACTCATCAACAGTTCGCTGATGATCCAAGATCGTTTACTCGCGAAGAATTGGATCGGATCGCTCCGGAAAATCCGGTCGCGCTGCAAGAATCTTATTATCAAGTTACGGTCAATAGCCGGGCCTTGCGGGCTTTAGGGATCGAAGCCAATACGCCCGACCCGCCCGAGTTCCTCAAAGGGTCCATAATACGGGACGCTGCGGGAAAACCAACTGGCGTTGTCAGGGGGGATATAGCGGCCACTCGGCCGGTTGCGAGCAGACTCCCCAAAGTGCCGCCAGACCAGCTTGAGGCAAGCACTCGCATGTTGATTCTGGACATGAACCGGGCAGGCCTCACAGCTTTCGGCGTTCCAGGCTGCAATGAGGACGTCCTACAGATCCTCAGAAAATGGCATGTTCAAGGGCCTCTCAACGCGCGGATCTTTTGCATCGATGGCGCTGCAGCGAGCATGCCGGAGCAGGTTGAGTCCTCCATACGTCAAATTGCCCAGATGAAGCTATTTCAGGGTGACAGTTATATCAACAGCATCTTTTTCGGAGAGAGCGTTTATACGCCGTTGCACGATCCGATGTTCGCGTTGAAGTCGAATCCTAGAACCGATCAGCTGGAGCAGTGGCGCCGCATTGCCCTTGAGCTTGCCAAGGCCGGCCTGCCTTTGCACGTGCATGCTGAGTTGCACGACACGATCGATGCGTTTCTAGACCAGATCGAGTCGCTGAACAGGGATTATCCCATCCGGAACCTGCGCTGGGTGTTTGCTCACGTGAATCAGATCGATGCGTTTCAGCTCGAGCGCATGAAGAAATTGGGAATGTATGCCGCCGTGAATCCGTGGGGCGTGATCAATGGTGGGATCATGCATGAGGGATTCCACGACGACGCGTACGATATGCCGCCGCTGAGCACGATTCAAAACAGCGGGATCATGTGGGGATTGGGAAGCGATGGAACAGCCGCGAATCAATATCTGCCATTTGAGACACTGTCCTTTGCCGTTACTGGCAGGATGGTAGGCGGCGCCAGGGTCCTTCGAAGCACCATCAGTCGTGAAGCTGCACTGATCGCGCATACACGCAAGAATGCGTATGCGGTTTTTCAGGAGAACGAACTCGGTTCGATCCAACCTGGCAAGCTCGCGGACATGATTGTTCTGGATCGCGACTATCTGACTATTCCAGACAACGAGATCAAAGATATCAAGACTATGATGACGATAGTGGGAGGCAGAATCGTTTTTGACGCCGCATCACGGCCGTCGGGGCCGCCGGTTCTTCACTCGATCCGGTGACCCTCGATGGTTGATTCTGGATGTTTGCTTCACTCATAGTCACTCAGATATGATAGGTGGCCGAGATTGAACTTGTTCATCCTGTGCCTGGAGGAAGTTATGAACGCTTTCGCTGTGCTTGCATTGGGTTTGGCCGCGACCGTAGCGCCGGCACTCGCCCACCATTCGTTTGCCGCAGAGTACGACGATAAAAAGCCGATTACCTTAAGCGGGACAGTCACCAAAGTGGAGTGGTTGAACCCCCACGCCCGGTTTTACATGGATGTCAAAGATGAAAGTGGTAAGGTTACCAACTGGGAGTTTGAATTAGCCAGCCCCAACGGGCTCATGCGAAAGGGTTGGACACGCAACTCCTTAAAGCCCAGCGACGTCGTTACGGTCGAAGGCTACCGTGCGAAGGATGGCTCAAACCTCGGGAACGCGCGATCCATCAACTTGGCGGACGGCCGCAAAGTGTTCGCAGGGTCAACCGACGACGGCGCTCCAACTAAGTAAGGAAAGCAACTGAACGCCCGGAAGGCAAGCAGATTACTTACCGGACATGCAAGCGTTTCTGCCGATCGCTGCATTGACTATAAGCTGAACATCGACAACAGTGCAGCGCCCGTGTTGAGAAAGTTGCGCTTCGGGAATGCATGGCAGTATTTCCAAGGCCATGTTGATCATGAGTTCGACATCATCTTTGTCGATCCTGAAATCGTCATTGAGGTCGCATCGTGACGGCATTAGTTTAAGTCTCGAATAGTAGTGATAGAGAATCCAGACCCAGTTTTTTGGTTCACGATGGACGATCGAATCACCGGTCGCCCAAAGAACGGACCCGTTTTGACACATCCCACGCCCATGTCCATCTCCTCGCCTCCCTCTACATAGCGGCATACTCAGCGCGCGCTACTGCATTTCCATCAGCCAACACCATCCCCTTAGTCTCTTGAACAGCGGCGTTGGTCTCGATGAATGTCCGGCCATTCAAAACCTGACAGGCGTCGTTCGTGCAAATATACGACCGGCTGGCATAAGCAAGACCATAACTTCGAACGGCGACCGCGCCAGCCTTCAGTGCCTCCCTAACATTGCGTCGAATCGCAAGCGGCAGGCCATTCGGCAGCGAGAACGCGCCGTGTGTAGTCTTCAAGATCGAGATAGCTTAAACCGGCGCATTTCGAAAGCGTGCAGCCGACGCCGACTCTGATTGTGCTCGGCAAGGCGACCTTCGAGCCGAACCACGGATACTTAGGAGCGGATCTCGGCGGAGGCGGGAGCCGCACACTGTAATCACCATTGCTGAAGGCGGCAGCTTTGTGCCTTCAGGCGAACGTTGTAGATAGGCACCACACCCGTTATGACCTCTACTTCGCTTCGAACCTCTTGAAGGTACCCTGGCAGAGTGAAACGGATTGCTGCTAACGATCGGCCTGCGGTACTGTCGGTTGCAATCTTTGGCGCAACCCTCAGATTAAAAAACCCTCGGCTGTTCGTGCGTACGATTGCGGAATTGTCTGATGCGATTACGACATCTGCGAGAGGTGCCGAGGTCTCGTCATCCACAACAAAGCCGATGAATGTTGCTCGTTCCGATTTCGAAAGCCTGCCGATCGCCTCCGGCATCAATTCCGGCGCCGGGCTCGTAACCTGTCTGTCGACTGAGAAAGCGCAATTCAACAGCCGCTCGCTTGGGATGACATTGGCGCGCTGAGGATCACGCAAAAACCGATTAGGATGGCGCACTTCATTTCACTGTCAATTTCCGGTCGTTTCTGTGTCGACATTATTTGCTATCACACACTGTCGATCAACTGACGCCTTGTTTCCGAATCACCCGAACGTGTCCGGGGCATGCCGCATCAGCGAAAGTGAGCCCGACAAGCACGCCACATTTATGAGCACGATTGCCAGAATAATCCTGAGCACAATATTCAATCTTCAACACACTCTCGTAGGCAATGGGCCCGCATCCAAACACTGCGCCACAGCTAACGCCATATCCTCTCTCCACGGCCGTGCTGCGATCTGAACACCGATGGGCAACCCCCCCGAAGACACTCCGCAACGGACTACGGCAGCTGGCCAACCGGTTAGATTGTACGCCATGGTGTAGCTGAATCCGATGAAGTTGTCATCGCAGGTGGATCTGCCATGCAGCAAAGCGGGTTGTGGGTAAACGGGCGAGAGAATCACGTCGTAGTTCTGAAGAAAGAGATGCATGCCCGCTCGAAACTCGAAGAGACTGTTCCAGTACTCCGCGAATCCATCAAGCGTAGTGCGATACGGCTCGAGTTTGGAGAGCCATTGATTCAGCAAAGGATGCGTGCAAGTGCTGCCTACGGTGTGAAGAAAATGCCGTAAGGCGTCGCCGCCATCGGGTCCAATCATCTTCATCTCCAGATCGTAGCTCTGTTCTATGCCTGGCGGGCGACGCTCCTCTACTCGAAGCCCTTCCGACGATAGCATCTGTGCCGCGGCGCGGACGACGGCGGCCGTTTCGGCATCGACTGGCGCAATGCCGTTATCGGTATGGAAGGCGACACGCAGATCGCGAACACGGACGTGAGCCGAATCCAGGTAAGGCATATCCACGATGGTGTGGTCACAACCATCGGCGCCTAAGAGAATCGGCATCATCGCGCAGAGATCCTCAACTCGCCGCGCCATGGGCCCAATCTGCCAGACCGTTTCGATCCATCCCCCGCGCGCGGCACATGTCCCGTGCGCGCCAAACGGCCCGAAGTCGGCTTGAGACTGGCGATGCCACAGAAGTGAGCCGGAAGCCGTACGCTCCCGGCCGCGTCGCTCCCCAATCCGAACGGCGATCCGCACGCAGCGATCAGGGCCGCTTCGCCGCCGCTGCGACCTCCGCAGGTGCGCGAGAGATCGTAAGGATTATTGGTTCGGCCATGGATCAGGTTGTCGCTCTCGAATGCAAAGAACAGATCTGGCAGATTGGTCCGCGCGATCGGAATCGCTCCAGCAGCTCGAAGCCGGGCGACCAGAGTCGCGTCCCGTACGAGGGCGCCGACTTTGCGAAACCCGAGCGTCCCGGCGCGTGCAGACGGTCCCCGCAACCTCAATGGAATCCTTGATCGAGAACGGGACGCCATCGAGCGGACCCAGCAGCGCCCCGCCGCGCGCTGCAGCGTTATCCGCCAGGCTCGCGCGCCCTCGCAGTGCCGTTGATTCGAGCACTTCCACCACGGCGTTCAGCGCGCGGATTCACCTCGCGATGCGCTCCAAGTGCGCCTCCACGAGTTCCGCGCGAAGAGATCTCGCCGTGCGCGGATTAACCGAGCCTGCTCGACGCCCGAGAGTGAAAGATGTTCGTTCATGGTTCCTTAATGAACAGATGCTGGTTGGCCGCCACATTCGCCAGATGCTGCTTCGTCCCGCTGGGCCATTCGATTTCGATCGTCGAGTTGAGCTGTCCTTTCCCAGTCCGAAAGTAAGCGCCAGATCGCTGGCCGAGCAGTAGCTCGACCCGCTATGCACCAGTCTGCCACTGCGTGCCGCCCGCGCTGGTCACTCGCGACCACCGCGCCAATCCCGCTGCGATTGCTTTTGGTCCCGACCAGCTTCAATTGCAGCCAGTGGTTGCGATTGCCGCCGTCGTTGCGGTACAAGATATGCCGGACCGTTGTTGGTGTGCAACAAGAACATCCAGGTCGCCGTCGTGGTCGAAATCGCCATAAGCCGCGCCGCGCGCCACCATAGCCTGGCGTGAATGCGTTCACCTGGTCGAATCTTCCCTGTCCGTTGTTGCGCAACAGCAGCGGCAGTTCCGCGTATTGAATCTTGGGCTGCACGCGTCCGATCTGTTCTTCGATGTGCCCGTTTGCGGCCAAAATATCCGGATAGCCGTCCAGATCGTAATCGAAGAAGAACAGCCCGAAGGTGAGGCTCAACAGACTGGCGCGGCCCAACGGGGAGCGCGGCGCTTCATCCACAAACAGGCCGTTGCCTTCGTTATGGTAGAGCCCAAGCATCTGGTTGGAAAAGTTTCCGACAATCAGGTGCGGCCTTCCGGAGCGGTCGTAATCGGCCGCGTCCACGCCCATCGCGCCGCGCGCCGTGCCGTCCTCGCCGAAAGCCACGCCGGCCGTCAAGCCCTTCCTCCTTGAAACGCCCGTTCTGTAGGTTGCGATAGAGCTTGTTCGGCTGCGTATCATTGGCCACGAACAGATCGGGCCAGCCATCGTTGTTATAGTCGAACACGGTTACGCCTAGCGACTTACTGGTCGGGTCGGCAGCCCGGCCTTTTCCGTGGCATCTTCGAACTTGCCGCCGCCCAGATTATGATACGAGCTTGGGCGCTAAGTCCCCTTATACGATTCCGGCGTGCAGTACGATTTCGTCGAGCCATCGAGCGAGCACCATAGATCGCCCTGCGGCGTCCATTGCACGTAGTTGGCGACGAATAGGTCCAGCTTCCCATCGCGATCATAATCCAGCCACGCCGCGCTTGAGCTGAAGCCTGCATTCGGGATTCCCGCGTCCCGAGTCACATCGCGGAAATGGCCGCCGCCTTCGTTGTGAAATAGATGATCGCCGCCCAGCGCCGTGATGTAGACATCGTCGCGGCCGTCGTTATCGTAATCCCCGATGGTCACGCCGATGCCGTAGATCTCGATATCCAGTCCGCTTCCGTTCGTGACATCGGTGAACGTGCCGTTGTGATTGTTGCGATAGAGCGCTCGCCGTGGTATGGCGGCCGCGCGGGATCCAAGTCCTTGCCGTTCACCAACAGAATATCCAGCCAGCCGTCGCCATCGAAATCGAAAAAGGCGCAACCCGATCCCATGGTTTCCGGCAGCCATTTCTTGCCCGACCGGCCCGCATTGTGCGATGAAATGGATGCCGGCCGCGTCCGTAACGTCGGTGAACCGTACCGCGCTATCGTCCGCCGGGCCGGGCGGATCGGCGGAATGGCCAGCAGACAGGGACAGACACATGATCGTGAATCGGCTGCCTCTCATTGTTATCCTCCGGGATTTAATAGCCGCGGCTTGGCCGTCAGCGCCTGCGACGCTTCGTCGGCCTTGAATCGCAGGAACAGCTTCTCTTCCCGCTCGGCTTTATCAATTTGCCCCAGCCCACGGTAGCAGAGCATCAGGTTGTAGTGCGCCTGCACATCTTCCGGATCCACATCGAGCGTCTTCTGCAGTGCCGCGACGGCGTCCGCATAACGCCGCTGCAAAAACAGAATGCGGCCCAATTGATTCTGGTCGACGCGGTCGCGCGGATATTGCCGCGCCGTCTCTTGCAGGCTTCGAATGGCGCCGTCGTAATCGCCCGCGGCCTTTTGCGTCATAGCCAGAAAGAAATATCCGCGAGCCAGACCCGGGCTCAACGCCAGCGCTTTCTCGGCAAACGGCCGCGCCGCCTCGGTCTCGCCTTCTTGGATCAGCGCGCGCGCCACATTCAGCCATCCATCGGCATAACCCGGTTCGGCTTCGGTCACGCGGTGAAACGCATACTCCGCGCCCTTCAGATCTCCCTGCAGCAGCAGGCCGATGCCCCAGTCATTCCACCGCTCGCGATCCTGCTTGCGCATCACGGGCTGCCAATTCGGCTCGCCCAATTCGAATTGTCGAGTGGCGCTGCGCCAACGTGACGATCGGCAGATCGGGAACCGGCGCGAGTCGAACGTGTACTCGCGGCTGTCGTGGTCCAGACGCCGCCGAGCCCGGCTTCGCCACGCCCGCGAATGCCCACTTCGTGTAGTAGTTCGAAAACTTGCGATAGTTCAGCTTGGCCTCGAGCGTCACCGGCCCCGCCGCATCTTTCGGAATCGCGCACTCGGAAGTGTACCGTGTCCGCCGCGCCCGGCGGGATCAGCCGCACATACAGCACGCTGCGCGTCTGCCATGCATTGCGCTTATTGATCGGGTTGCCCTCGCCATCCATCTGAAACGACCGGTAGAAGTGCGCGCCCGGATCCACCGGGCCGCGGCCGCCGTCTTCCACGCCGCCGCTCCACGCCAGAATACGCGCCGCGTCGCGTCTCGCGCCTGAAACTCCAGCCACACATCGTAGCCATCCACAGTCCCGCCGGGAAAGAAATGGCCGATCTTGCGCGTGCGCACCACCGCATCCACCCGCACCGAAGTGCCCGGCTGGAACCGGACGCCCGGAGCGTCGATCGGCGCCGCCAGTTTGCCCACTTCCCGCATCGTCACGGGCCCCGTTGCTCCGCCTCCTCCCCAACCGCGAACGTGGACGCCGCCACCGGCGCATCCGCCGTGCGCCGCCGCATCTCGACATCGCCCTTCGCCTTCGTCTCCTCCACCGGACTCGCCGCGAACAGATCCACCGTAATGAATCCCGATTGCAGGAACTTCTCCGTCGCCCGCAGTTGCTCCTCATCGTGATTCACAGACGGAATCGCCGTATTCGCCGCCGCAAAGCGATGCGAATGCACCTTGCCGTCGTGATTGCCCGGATCGCGCGACGCCACCAGCGGCATATGGCAATCCCCGCACGTAGCGGACTTCGGCGGATAGTAAAACGACCGAGCCCCCTCGCCCGAAACTCCGCTCGCCTGCCAGTTGTCGTATTCGTTGAATCCGCGCAGCCAGCGGTAGTGATTCACCGGCTGATCCAGATGAACCTTGTGACACGTCGCGCAATATTCCGCCGAATCCAGCCGCATGAAAGGCTGTCATAAACGTGCGCCGGTGCGGCTCCGGATTCAAGTAAGTCAGAAACGCGTCCACCTTGCGCAAGTAAGGATTATGGCTGGAAGCGATCTTATGTAGCGGAGGATACTCGATGGTGAAATTGCCATTGCCCATGCTGCTGCCAACATGCACGATGGAGTGGCAGGACATGCATCCCAAGCCGTTCTGCGCTTCCGGCGTCTCCACCTGTTCCTTGATGGGACGGTCGAAACGGCCATTGAAAAATACCGCGTGGTCATGACACCCCGCGCACCACTTACTCCCCTCCGTGCCGCTCAGTTCCTGCATGTGAAGAATGGTGCTGCGATAGAACTTGTTATTGAACGATGCGAAATGATGCATCGAGCGACTTCCACTGTTCGTAGATGTCCTTATGGCACTCCCCGCATAACTTCGAATCCATGAAGAAATCGGAAGGAATGAGTCCCGCCGGTATTGGTGTTGGAGGGCGGACGGCCAGAATGGCGACCGCGGCCCGGCGCCTTCCTCCTTCATCGAGACCGGCACGATCTGCGGATTGCGGATGCGCTCCGCCGGTGTGCCGAATCGCAGCGCGACAGCCAAGACCGCGACAGCGCGGCCAGCGGCAGCAATCCAGCGCGGCATCAGCAGCGCCAGCCCTACCACCGCCAGCGCAATATGAGTGAGCAGAATGGCGCGGTGGTCCGTGGTGGCGCCCGGCGAATCGATCAGATAGACGCCCAGCGCTCCCGCCAGACGCGAGCGGCGCCACTTTCGGAGCTGCGCCGGTACCGGTAACCCAGCCAAACGACGACCGCCGCGCCCAGAAACAGGTGCAGCACCACGTTAGCGATATAGAAGATGGTCGCGGCAGGCGCGCCGCGACGTATGCCGCATTCAGCACCGCCGCCAGGAGCAGCCAAAACATCAGTTCGAGCTCCCCAACGGCCGGATCAGCCGCAGGGCGGGCCGGGTGTTGTACTCTCGCGATATCGCCGATGCTCCGCGTCATCGGGAAAGCGCTCGCCGGCAGGATACGGATAACGGCTCATGCGCATGAAATGGCAGCGGCTCCACGCTCGTGGAGAATGCCGTGTTCGGGATCGCGATCTTTGGCCCATCCATCGACTTTCAACAGAAAATCACGCGTCCACCCGTGCGGCGGCGGAGCGCAGCGCGCTGGAAAACTTGAGACGGATTTCATCGCCCGATCCCAAGATGGCCAATCGGTCGTCGACATCCTTCAGCAACTCGCGCACATCTCCGTAGCGCGTATACAGCCCGGCCGTCGGATTCCAGAAAGAGGTCGGAGAGACGCTGTCGTAGAAAAACGTATCGGGCTGTTTCCGTTCGGGATGGATTCGCGCCTCCGAGAACCCTCGGAAATGCAGATCGGCCGAAAGCAGCGGAACATCATGCTGTCGCGCTTGCGGCCTCCGACGCGCCTTCGCTGAGGAAGATCTCGTCCCAATAGACGCAGAGGTTGGTCACGATCCGCAGCTTGCGGCTGGCCGCGAGAAACGCAGTTCCACGGCGATGGTCTTGGGCTTTCCCGCCGGCATTCCCATGTCCGCATTCACCGTCTTCCATTGCCCCGCGGCATCCTGCATCTGCAGGTACGGCATCACCAGGCCGCCCTTCACTTCCTGTGCCGCCGCGCGGAACGTGCTGCCATCCGGCCAATCCACCCAGCCATTCAGCAGCAGCACGGCGCGTCCCGTCCGGAGCCGCCTTCCCGAAATCCAGCTCCAGCGTATGCGGCTTTGCCACGCCCAGTTCCGACCGCGGAAACTGGTCCGGATACTTCTGGTCGCGCGCCAGCAACCGCGGCAGCACATCGTGCCCGTCGTCATCCCGCGCCGACTGCGGATAGATGCGCCGCGCTCACGCCAAACAGCCTGAATTCGGGATACGGCGGCCCCTTGAACTTCTCGTTGGTGAAAATCTCGGTGGCCGCCGGATGGTCCACCGCCATACAGTTGGATCTGATCGAGATACGACACCTCGCTCAGTTCCTCGGTGACGCGAATATCGTAATGGCCGTCCACCGCCGCCAGCGCCGCGCCCGGAATCGAAACGTACTCGTCGTGATCCACCGGGAAATAAGTGCCCTCGCCGTCGCTCGCGCCCAACGGCGCCACGCCCAGCACATCGGTGATGAACTGAATCGCGTGGCCATTCCACGTCCAGATCATCGGGCACGATCCGGAAAGCCGCTGCGCCTCCTTGATACGTATAGGCGTGGTCGGTGGCCTGCTTGACCTCGTTCTGGATCAGCCCATTCGGCCAGGTGATGCGAACCACGTCCACCGAAGGCGCCGCGCCGACTTCGAACAGCAGCGGCACGCCCGCATAAATCTGCCTTGCGGTACAGCGTCCCCGCTTTGATCTCCACCTCCGCGTCCTGCGCCAGCTTGAGGCTCTTCACGCCCTCGAGCCGCACGCGGATCCAGTGCGGCGGAATGCGGCTGCGGTTGAGCGCCAGATGGATCTTGCCGTCCGGCGCAATGCGACGCCCGATCCAGCTTGCCGTCGTTATCGAAATCGGCTTCCACGCGCGACCCATCCGGCGGCGCGCCCCGGAACGGCTCGGCCGTATAATGGCCGCCCAGACTGGTCGCGGTACAGCACCGGCTCGTGATCGCGATAGAACACCGCGAGATCGAAAGCCTTGCTGTCGGGGTCGACGCGCATCTTCTCCGCAGCCGTCGGGATGCCCTTCGCAAACGGGAAGTCCGCCGTTCGATCGGCGAACCCCGCCGCGCCTTCGTTGCGCATCAGCGCCGGCGAGTCGCCCAGCAGGATCAGGTCCAGATCGTAATCGTGATCGTAATCGATCCACACCGCGCGCTCGAACCGCCGCTGCGGCAGATTGGCATCGACCCGGCTGAAATGCCCTTGGTATTGCGATAAAGCAGCGGGCCGGATTCCGTCAGCACGCACAGATCCATCAAGCCGTCGTTATTGAAATCGCCCGCCGCCACGGAGAGGACGCCCGTCAGATCCGCCAGCCCCGAATCGGCGACCGGTTCGAGTCCGTGCCGGTACAGCCTGATGCCGCCGCGGCGACCACGCCAAGAGATCCGTCGCGCCGTCGCCGGTGGAATCGATCGCCAGCAACCCGGCTGCCGTCCGATCCAGCACATGATCCTCATACGTCGGCGGCGCCGTACCCCGCGCTGGCGCGGTCGGCGGCGCCGGCGGATCGTAGATCTCGGCGTAGACTGCACCAATCCACATCCTCCGGGATCGCCGCGCCTTCGGCCTCCTTCTTCAGTCGCTGAAATTCGGCGAGAGCCGCGGCGGCCTTATCGGCCTGCTGCTGTTGCCGGTAGAGGTTATAGAGCTGGAATCGCGCCGCCGCGAGTTGCGGATCGAGCTTGGCCGCCAGCTCAAACTGCGCCTGCGCTTCCGCCGTCTTGCCTTGCAGTCTTATACAGAGTGCCGAGCTGGTAATGCGCGATGGGCTCGTTGGGCACGAGCTGGATCATGCGCTCAAACTGGCCGCGCCGCGTCCGAATCGCCCGATTTCTTATAGTAGATGCCGAGATTGAACCAGGTATGCGGCAGCTTCGGATCGCGCCGCTGCACATCCTTCAGTTGCGCCACGCCTTCCGGCTTGCCCGCGCGCAGCAGCGCCAATCCGTAATTCAGCTTCTCTCGAACGGAATTCGGCGCCAGGTCCAGAGCCTTCTTGAACTCCACCACGGCCTCGGCCTGCGTGGTGGGGTTTTCGTAAAAGGCCTTGCCCAGATTGCGATGCTGTGACAGGCGATCCTCCAGGGTGGAACTGACAGCCCCAAAGAACAAGAGAGCGAACAGAAACGCGGCAGCGCTTGCACGGACACAGCGTTTTATCGTGGTCGTTGCCACAACCCTTCTATTGGAGCTGAATCCGACGGCCCGGGCAATATGAGACACGAACCATCGCCAACCCATCTATTATTTGGTAAGCTTCTACAGCACAATTGCTTAGCGCGGCAGTCACGGCCTCGAATCAATGACTATTCTGCGCGGCCATTGCGAATTGTCCTCCCGATTACTGATCAGCTTCTCCCGCATCTCATCGCGCGTCGGCTGAATGTCGCCGCGGGCGTTGATCGCCCTCGAAACGAGGATATGTTCTCCGGCCGCCGGCTCCTTCCATGGCGTCGACCACAGTACCCAAGCGGCATCGCCTGCGCGCTGATCGATGCTCGCGCGCACCCACGCCCCGCCGTCGATCTGCACCTCGATGCCGGCGATCTTCGCAGGGCCTCCCCAAGCTGCGCCCGCAATCTTGTACTCGAATCGTCTCCGGCGTAGCGCCGCGTGACGCGCGCGACAACCGATTTCAGATTGTTCCGCGAGATAGAGCTGTCCAGCCAGAGAGTCCCCTCCGGCGATTTCACCGCGCGAAGGCTCTGGTAGTTCCGGGCCATGTGCCGCCCCTCATAAGGCCGGTCGGTCACTTCAATCCGCGTCAGCCATTTGATCTGCGACATGCCGTACCAGCCCGGCATGACCAGCCGCAGAGGAAAGCCATGTTCCGGCGGCAGCGGCTGCCCGTTCATCGTAAACGCCAGCAGATTGTCCGGAGCCAGCGCGTCCTGCACATAGAGGCTCCAGCCGTGCGGTGAGAATAGCTGGCGTTGCCCGCCTCCCACTTCTTGTCCTCTTCCGCGTCCATCCCCAAGAAACACGACTTCGCGCGCCTCGGGCTGCACCGAGCACTCCTTCAGCACATCCGCCAAGCCCAACACCCGACCAGACCGCATTGCTCACCAGCCCGTTCATCACCCGCGGATCGCCCGAGTTTCCCGAGCATTCGATAGTCACCGCCAGCTCCCGCCGGCCGGCGCGTCTGCGCAAATCGTCGAGCGAAAGCTCAATCGGCCGCTTCACCAGCCCGCCGATCCTCAGCCGCCACGAGCCGCATCCGCCTCGACCGTCTTGGTCTGATGGAACGCAAAAAAGTCCTCAGCGGGAGTCGTGAGCGAAGTCAGATTGCGCAGGTCGAAGGATTTCACCCGAGGATTCTCGCTCTGCGCGTCCGCGCGAAAATCCGGCGCGTAGTCGCTGAACGGGACCAGTTCTTCGTCAGGGAGCAAGAGCGAGCGCCGAAAGGGGAATTCCGGCGCTGGATCGAAGAAAACGTCGCCGGGACCATCGGCTCAATTCAGCGCTCCCTGTTCGCACGCAGCGTCAGAACGTGATCCGAAGGCTGCCCTGGTACAAGCGGTTCGGGTTTACTTTCACAGACTGGCTGCCCTGCGCCGTGGTGACCTGGCCGAATGCAGCGTCGCCCAGAGTGGTGTCGGGCAGGTCGGGCTGCTTGGTGTTGGTAGCATTGAACGACTCTGCGCGAAACTCAAGCTTGAACCGTTCGGTAATGTCGAAGCGGCGGAAGATCGAGGCGTTGATGTTGAACAGGTGCGGCCCATGCAGAATGTTGCGTCCGACATTGCCGATGGTTCCCGTTGCCGGGTTCGCAAAAGACGAAGGTGAGAACCAGTAACTGCCGGCTCCGACGTTGCCCAGAATCTGCACCGGGGCCACCTGCTGGGGAAACTGGCTGTTGCCGGGAGCGTTCAGGCTCGGTGGACGATTGGTCGGATCGAAATACAGCGGCAGCCCGCTCTCCCAGGTCCACAGGCCATTGACCTGCCAGCCGCCCAGCAACGCCTTCCCGAATGCCACTGGTGGCCATCTTCTTACCCGCTCCGAAGGGTAGCTCGTAGATGGCGCTATAGGTGAAAATATCGCGCCGGTCGTATTTCGTCAATCCTGGGTAGTTGGACGAACCAAGCTCATTATACGCGGAGTAGTCGATGGACTTTGCCAAACGCGTAGGACGTGTTCATCAGGAAGCCGTTCGAGAACCGGCGGTTCAGCTTCATCTGAAGCGCCTCGTAGTGGGAGCCCTCGAACCATGGATAAGTCGTGTTGGCCGTGCGGCCGAAAAGAATGTTCTCCGGCTCGACTCGGCCGTGCCCGTCCCCGCAATCGTGGCGGCGTTGAGGTTGATGGTCCCGTTGTGTTACGTTGGTGTTGGAGAGACCGATGGCGTGGTTGCCCACGTACGCCAATTCCAACGCAAGATTACCCGGCAACAAACGCTGGATGGCGAAATTCCAGGTCTCCGCGTACGGTACCGGAATGTTCGGTGGGCGTGATGGCGAAGTTCTGATTCGGCGCGTTCGTGATAATGCCGTTGGACGGAATCACGAACGGTAGTAGGAGCGGGAAAACCAGTCGGCCATGGATCCCGCCGCGACAAACGAGTTCGGCGCGACCAGTTGCTGCGCCTGCTTCACCGGGATACTGCCAATTCGTCGTATACCGGTAGAAACTGCTCATACCGAAGCCGGCTCGAATTACGGTCTTGTCATTCAACCGGTATGCGATACCGATTCTCGGATAGATGTTCCTCGGGTAATTTTTAACTCCAAGGTCCATCGGAGTATTGCCGATATCCGGCCAGCAGCAAGCTGTTCGTGTTGGGGTCGTAATTGACCGATCCGCCTGGGAATTGCGGGTAGGATGCCGGCCAGTATTCCCAACGCGCGCCCAAATCCAAGCGTCAATTTCGGCGATACCTGCCATTTATCGTGGAAGTATAAGGCGTAGACTTTGTCGCGGCGGGTCGGTTCGATTCCGGCCAGATCGCGGCCGATCCCGTTGGGCTGGTCCAGCACGAAACGACGGCGAAAGCAGTTGGCGAAACTGTTCGCTGCGCACCGGGGCGTTGAGCGTCGTCGGCCCGGGTGTGAACGTGAACCGGCCGCGCGGGCTGAAGGTCGCAGTCTGCAACAGGAAGTACTTCTCGTAGCGTCCGTCAAAGCCCCAGTTGATAACGTGGTTGCCTTTGGTCTTGGTCCAGTTATTGGCGATCTCGAAGTTCGTAGTGGAGCGCCGCCAGGGCAGGCAGCCGTTGACGCCGATCAGGGGCGTATCGTAGCCGTTCACAAATACCTCCGCCAGCCCGCTGGTCCATAAGTCGCCGAGATTGCCGTTCGGAATGCCGAGCTTTTGTGAAAGATTCGTGCCCGTGTCCACGTTGGTGGCGTCGTTGCGGTTCCGCACAATACCAAACGCGGACTTCGGTCATCAGCGTCGGGCTGAAGATGTGGTTGTAGTTCACGCCGGGGCTTTGATTGAGCGAGGGTCCGGTCGCGTCGAAACCGCTGTTCGACGGCCCTCCATAGATCCCCAAGCCCGGCCCGTACAATCCCGGATTGGTCACGTTGATGTGGGAAAGGCTGTACCGGAAGAACATCGTGTTTTTGGAGTCGATGACGTAATCGATCTTGGCGTCGAACGCGTCGATATGCTTGGTCTGATCCGTCGCGACATGCCGATGTTATTGGACAGGCCGGGAAGCGTGGGTGCGCGGCAGAAAGGTCATGTACTGCTGGAAAATGGGGCTGATGCGGTTGACCGGAATCATCTGGTTGGGGAATGGCGTCCGGCCGGCTCCGGTAGCGGTGTTTCCGGTCGTCGGATCATAAATGATGGTTGGGGAAGCGCTGAAGTTCCCGGTGCGCATCGCCGCCGTGGGGATGGTCGGCGTCGCGATCTGACCAACGAGATCGCTGGTGCCCTGAAAATCGGCGAAGTAGAAAAGCTTGTCGCGCTAGAATGTGCCCGCCGGCCGAGCGCGCCGTATTGATTGTGGACGCGCGTGCGGAACTTTGCGGCGTGTAGAGAAAAAGTTTCGCGCCTGCAGATCGCTGTCGTTGTGATACTCGAACAGGCTCCCATGAAACGCGTTGGTGCCCGACTTCATGATCACGTTGACCGCCGCGGCGCCCACGCGCCCGAACTCGGGATCGTAGGCCGTTGTGCTCACGATGACCGCTGGATCGCGTCGGCCGGAAGCACAACCGCCGTTAGGTTATTGTCCTGCTCGATGTTATTGTCCAGCCCCTCGATCATGAAGTTGTTCAGCCGGTCCAGCCCGTTGACCGGAACCTGCAGGGACTCCTGCGAGTTGAAGAATGGCGAGTTGGAGCGATAGCCCGCCGCCGCGCCCGGAAGAGTCACGATGGTGTTTTGATAATTGCGGTTGTTGCAGCATCGGCAACGTGTTGAGCTGCTTGGCTCTCGATCTTGCCGCCGGTATCGGCGCGGTCGGTTTGCAGGACGGACGCATCCGCGGTGACATCCACCGTCTGGGTCACGTCGCCCGGCGCAAGTTCCAAATCGGTGCGAACCGTGGTGTTGGCGTCCAGTTCAATACCGGTGCGGGCCATCTTGCGGAATCCGGTCTGCTCGACGTCAATGCGATACGTGCCGGGATCAAGATTGGCGAACGCGAAGAAGCCGCTTTCGTTGGTGGTTTCCGTGCGGCGGAAGTTGGTGTTGACCTCGGTGAGGTTGACGGCAACCCCGGGAATGACCGCATGGGAAGCATCAGTAACGGTACCGAGGATCGTCCCCTTGAGGGTTTGTCCGGAGACCGGAGTAGCCCAGCAGCAACAGGGCCGCATAAACAGATAAAACGGTGGCTGAAAACCTCATCAGGTACATCCCAACCCTCCCCTTTATCGCTATCGTTCTGACAACTATATCCGGGATTCGAGTTTCTGTCAATTAGTGCTCGCAGCGTCTATTGGTAGTAAGGAGCATGAGACATTGGCGATGGCAGGCCGTCGGCCGTATCGGCTTCCATAAACTCCGACCGGGTGCCGTCAGGATCGAAGAAGTTCCCCTGCCATTTGTGGTTCACGCCGACGTGGCTTTCCTGCTGGGCCGCCCGCGTGTAATCCTTCCAGGCAGGTTTGGCTTTCACGAATTCCACTGCTTTGGCCATGTCCGGGACGATCAGCGCAATGTGTCCGACCAGTACACGGTCACCGGCAGCCCGGCCCGCCGCAGCGTTGGCATTGTTGGCCGCTGCAACGCCAGTCGGCCGGGCATGTTGCAGACTCCACTCGATATAATCGTCGGCTTCGGGCAGCTTCAAATTGGAGAGGTTGGCCAGCACGGGCCCGCCCGTGGACTCGGCCCTCGGCCTGCCCGGCGCCGTCATGGTGGGATCGGCGCGCCAGAACTCACGCAGCGAGAAAGCTTTCAGATAGAAGTCCGCACTCTGCTGTTTGGTAATGGAAATCCCGACATGCAGGATGCGCGTGGAAGCGCGGTCGTCGCTCAGGAACTTCCCGAAGGTCTGCACGCTCAGGCTCTCCGGAGTGTACTGCATGATCTCGTACAAGTTGCCGTCCGGATCCTGGACATGGAACGCGAGATCGAACGTGGGCGTCTTGTCGACCTTGTCTGGTACGGAAAAGCCCATCGATTTGAGGTACGCCCGCATCCCCTCGGCGTTGTCCGTCTCAATGGCTGCACCCACGTAGCGGGGCTCGGCCGGCATCGTCTCGGGCATAACAACGATGTACTGCCGGTTGTTGACCTTAAAGAAAACCGCCTGGACCTGATCCTGGGCAAGGCCGCCACCCGCCATGGCGCTGTTGTCCTTGCGGATGGTGATTGCCTCTTGGTAGCCCAGAAGATCGCCGTAAAAATGGCGCGCTGCATTTAGGTCTTTCACGCGCACGGCGATATGCGCCAACCCGACCAGGCGCGGTCGCGGTTGCGCCCATCCTAAAGACGATAAGAATATGCCTGCCAAAACTAGCTTTTTCATTGTTCTTTCCTCTCAGCCATGGAGTTGCCGGAAATACTGGAGGTCCTTCTGCGCGAAATCGAGCAGGTCGTTGCCTTCGCGCTCGACCAGGAAGAGACCGTCGGTCCTCTGGAGCAGATAAAACTGGAGCCCGCCCTTCCCTTCGGCCGCGCTGAACATCTCCTTCCAGCGCGCCTGGCCTTTGTAATCCTGTACCAACAGTGACTGGATGCGACCCGGGCATTGTTGGATGAACGCGATCGGGTCGCCACCTGCTTGCAGGCACAACCCGACATTCAGATGAAAGGAAGTGATGTCCTTGTTCGCGGCGAGAATGTCGATCGGCCGCGTACCCTCCACAGGCTCGAACTCGATGCCGTGGTTATGAAAGCCCAAGGTCATTTTGGCGCTGCGAATCCGGTCGGCTGCCTGGCTGAGTTGTTCGCTGAATTGCTTCCAGGCGTCCAACGTGGGAGGCGTGGCCGACGTGGCTCCGCGTCCGGCGCCCCGACCGCCATTTGGTGCTGGACCCCTGACCGACACCAGCGTGTCCGAACCGATAATCTGGTTTAACTCGATGGATTTCGACAAACCGTCACCGGAGAACGAGACGATCTCATTATGTGTGGATCGGCACTTCAGATTCAGCTCGTCGAGGAGCCTGCGAACCTGCCGGGCTTGATCCGGGTGTCCAGTTCATGAAGGTCCCCGCTGAGAACTCGATGATGTCGTAACCCATCTTCGCGATCGCTCGGAGAGTGCCGGTGAGGTCCTGTTGGATGTTCCGTCCAACGGCGGTTTGTTGCAGCCCGATAGGAAACTGCTTCTTGGTTTGGGCCTTCAAACCGGCGGTGGATGCCGCCGCCAGCAGGGTGAACTGCCGCCGGGATAACACGTCTTAGGCGAAGAGCTCGTTGAGTACGCGGGCCGGCGTAACGCCTACCAGCGATTCGTTGCGCCCCTCATAGGGGAACGTGTTCTTTTGGAAGTCGATGCCCAACATATGCTGGACGGTCGCATGGATGTCGCTGTGACCGACCTTGTATTCCTTGACCGCTGCATATCCGAGGTCATCCGATTGACCAAAGTCGAAGCCGGGCTTCATGCCCGCGCCCGCCATCCACATACTGAAGCCATAAGGATTGTGATCGCGGCCGGGCTTGGAGTTCTTCGCCTCGATGGTCGGCAGCCGGCCGAACTCGCCGGACCAAACCACCAGCGTGTCCTTCAGCATGCCGCGCTGCTCCAGGTCAGTTAGCAGCCCTGACATGCCCTGATCGATGTACTGGCAAAGCCCGGGGAGCTGGCCCTCGATGTTATTGTGGGTGTCCCAATTGCCGCCGCCACCGCCATAGATCTGGACGAAACGCACGCCGCGCTCGGTCAAGCGGCGAGCCATCAGGCACAGTTTGCTGAACGGTCCAGCCACCTTCTCATCGACGCCGTAAAGCTGCTTGGTTGCTTCGCTCTCTTCAGATAGGTCGGCGACCTTCAAGGCCTCCACCTGCATCCTTGCCGCCAACTCATAATTCGCGATGCGCGATTCCAGTTCCTGATCGAGCGGATACGCCTGGTTCTGATGACGGTTCAACCCCTCCACCATTTGCAGCAACCGCCGCTGCTGATCTAGTGACATGCTCTCGGGTCGCTTGATGTCGTAAATCGGCGACTGCGCATCGGCGCGCATTGAGGTGCCGTTGTAAATGGGAGGCAGCCAAGCCGAGGAATGCGCGCGGGCGCCGATGGTCGCTGCCCTCACCTAGAGCGATGTAAGCCGGGAGGTTTTGATTCTCGGTTCCGAGCGCGTAGCTCACCCAGGAGCCGATGGCCGGGAAGCCGGTGGCCCCGCGTCCTGTGACAAACGTGAACTGGGCGGTCGAGTGGTCGATACGATCCGTCGTCATCGAGCGGACGAACGTCACTTTGTCGACGACCTTCTGGAAATGGGGCAGCAAGTTGGAGACCTCACGACCACTCTGGCCGCACTTAGTGAATGGCCACGGGCTGGCCATGATCTGCTGCGAGCCGTTCAGAGCGCGTCCTTTGATCTCAAACGGCGCTGGCTTTCCGTCGTACTTGAGCAGTGCCGGCTTGGGGTCGAACATGTCGATCGTGCTGGGGCCGCCGCCTATGTAGATGAAGATGACGTTCTTAGCCCGAGCCGGGAAGTTTGGCAGTTTCGGAGTAAGGTCGTACGACTTAGGCATGCCGGACTCGGCTCCGAATAGCCGCTCGGTCTGCAACATCGAATTCAGCGCCATGGCGCCGAAACCGACGGCTACATCCTGCAGCACTTCTCTACGCGACAGAAATCTCTTCATGGCCTCTATTCTCCCTTATGATTATCCCTATTAACTGCGCCCCGAACCTCTAATGACTATACAGAAAATCGTTGGCCCCAAACATCGCCTGAATGAACAGGCGGAGGCCTTCCTTGTGGTCGGACTCGGCTGCGATGGCTTCCTTCGCAATGCCCAACTCCTCGGCGGACGGCGGCCGGTTGTAAGCCTCGTCGAACGCCAGCTTCACAGCTTGATCGTAATCGTTATTGCTGCGCTCGAGCATCTGCTGCGTGAACGCCTTGGTGGTGCGGAACACCAGCGGATTGTTGAGCAGCGCCAGCGACTGCGTGGGCAGCGACGCCCGGAACCGCTGGGCCTGATTGTCGGAGGTCATGTCGGGGCAGTCGAACGCATGCAGGAACGCTACCGACCGCGTGCGAGTCTGCGCCAGATATAGACTGCGGCGGCTGGCGCCGGAACCCTTTTTGTCGTCTTCGAGCCACTGCCCGTCCGGTCCACGCTTGATCGGCTCCTGTTTTCCGAACATCTTGTCGTTCAACAGACCGCTCACCTTCAGCATCGAATCGCGAATAGTCTCCGCTTCGAGCCGCACAGGAGCTTTCCGCCACAACAGCTTATCGGAAGGGTCCGCCGTCATGTTCTGAGCGATTTCCGCTGAACCCTGGCGGTACACCTGAGACATCATGATCTGCTTCGTTAACCACTTCAGATCCCAGTTATGTTCCTCGAAACTGACAGTCAGGTAATCGAGCAACTCCGGATGAGTTGGAGCTGTGCCCTGGACGCCGAAATCGTCCACCGAGCGAACGATGCCTTCGCCGAAGTGCCATTGCCACGCGCGGTTCACGAAAACCCGTGGTACCAACGGATTCTCCGGTGACACCATCCATTTCGCCAGAGTCAAGCGCCGGTTGGTCCCGGTCCAATCCGGATGATCGTTCGGGTCGGGAAATTTGAACGGACTTTGGGGATTGTCGAGAACCATCGGTATTCCGGGCTGTACCTCGGCGCCGGGCGACAGATAATTGCCTCTCTGCAGGATATAGGTGGGCGATGGGGTCTTTGAAACATCCCACGCAGCTTCGATGTAATTGGCTCCGCCCGACTTAGATTTGTTCTTACGGTTGTAGCGCAGCAGTTGAACTTCATCTTTCCACTTCGCCAACTCGGGGAACCGCTTCTCCATTTCCTGATCGGTGATGCCGTCCTTGGGAGCGTTGCGGTCGACGTCGAGATCGGGATCGGCTTCAATGTCTTTCCGCATTTGAGCCCGAAGTTCAGGCGTCATGGGGCTTCCGGCTTTCAACTCGCCGCGGTATCTCTGGTAGGTCGCTTCCAGCAGATCGTCCATGCGGCGGATGGCTTTGGCATCGCTGCTGGTTACATCCTTGATCCAAGCCGCGCGGCTCGCGTCGTCCATGTCCAGGACCATGCGGCTCGGCCAAGGTCCGAAATTCAGCGAGCCCGCCACCCAGTTCTCCGGGTCCCAGACTGCTTGATAGACCGACATCAGCTTGTAGTAATCCCGTTGCAGGATGGGATCGAACTTGTGGTCATGGCAGCGCGCACAACCAATGGTCACGCCCATGGTCGCCGCCAGGCTCGTCTCCATAGCTTTCTGTTGCGCGTCGAAGTACTTGTCAACTTCGTAAATAGTCTGATTGTCTGTGATGTCGGCGGTGGTTCTCAGAAAACCAGTCGCGGTCAACGGCTCGATCTGGTCCGGCGTGGGCCGAGTGCCCGGTTTGTAATTTACCAACTGGTCGCCAGCCATTTGCTCGATCAAAAACTGGTCGATGGGTTTGTTTTTGTTGAAGGCGTTGATCACGTAATCGCGATATTTCCACGAAACTTCGCGATCGGTATCTCCGGCGTCGCCACGGGAGTCCGAATAGCCCGCCACGTCCAGCCAATGGCGGCCCCATTGCTCGCCGTAGTGGGATGAAGCCAGCAAGCGGTCGATGAGCGACTCCCAGGCGTTGGCCGATTTGTCGTCAATGAATGCTTTCACCTCGGCCGGCGTAGGCGATAAGCCAGTTAGGTCGAAATATGCGCGCCGGACCAGCGTGACACGGTCGGCCTCGGGCTGCATCTTCCAGCCTTTTTGTTCCAGTTTGGCAAGCACAAAGGCGTCGATCGGGGTTCGGACCTGGTCCTTGTTCTTCACCGCCGGCGGCGTAGCTTTCACCGGCTTGCGGAAAGACCACCATTCGCGACTTTTTGGAGTGATTTTGGCAGCTTCACGCGCCAAAGCAGCAGCCTCTGAGTCGGATGCCGCCGGGAAACGGCCCAGTTCGATGTAGGAGCGAATGAGTTGCTTCTCGCCAGCCGTCAGCTTGCCGCCCTGTGGCATTTGATCGTTTTCGACCATTTTCCACAGCATGCTGCGCTCTGGCTTGCCCGGTGCGATCACTGGCCCACTGGAGCTTCCGGTCATCATTCCAGAGAACGAACTGAGGTCGAGCCCCGCCATCTTCTGCCTGTCACCGTGACACGACACGCAGTTCTTTTCGAGAACTGGCATGATCTCGCTCTTGAAGAGGGGCGCACGTTGCGCGACCGCCGGTATGGCGACTGCACTCAGTGCGACGCAAAAACGAACCCAAGCTGGCTGGAACCGTTCCAGAAGTGACATTAGACGCCCCCCTACAGAAACGTACACTGACATTTGACCACCTCTGATGTCAATAGACAAGTTTCAAAGCGTCTGTTGCGGGCTGTTACGTGCCTTTTGGCACCACTATTTACGATGTGGACCGACAAATCGATGCTCCGGCTCTACACCACGTATCCGTGGTGTATCAACTTCTCCAACGTACGCCCAAATCGAGCGCCTTGCGACAATAGGTCAGGCTTCGCTCCATGTGATCGAGTTGTTGTACCTTGAGCGCTTCGATGTAGCGGTCGCGGACTTCGGGAAGATCCGCCATTAGATGCGGCTTGTCGTAAGGGCGGCCCCGCCGGGCCAGTGCAAGAAAGCGTTCGAAGTCACGGGAGCGTCCACGTGGGAACCACTTCGTCCAGAATTCATCCGAGTAGACCGGAAGAACCACGGGAGGTCGCGCCGTAATGGGCTTGCAGTAGATGTGGACCTGGGGCATGATCTGAGCGGCCCGAGACATTAAGATTTTGAAATCAATAGTGCCTTCTCCTAGCGGCACCCACTGAACCGCAACTCCATCCGGGTGCTGGTAGACGACAGAGTCGCGGAGGTGGAAAGTAACTGCATAAGGGCCCAGCTCTTCTACCGTGGTCATTGGGTCTTCCGCGACAAAAACGGGATTGCCGGTATCGAGATAAGATCCGACGAACTCTTTGCCCGCTGTCTCAATGAGTTGGCGGGTCTGCCAGGCCATCAGTTCCTTGTGATTCTCAATGGCGATCTTTACGCCCGCGTCCATAGCCTGACTTCGGACTTCGCGGAGGATTTTGACTCCGGTCTCCATGTGAGGCTCCACGGGCCCGTTGTCCGGCATGCTGTACCGGTCGCTCGCCAGCAGAGCGCGCACGATCGGTGATCCCATCGCCTTGGCGCGCTCGATGTTCTTACGCAGCTCCGCGACGGATTGCGAATACTCCTCGGGTCTTCGTGGCAACAGCGCACCGCCACCCGTTTCAAGATGGAATCCCAGATCTTTCGACCAGGCTCGGACCTCGGTCCAGTGTTTCGGGTCCATCACGCCCGGGTCGAGCGAGTCTTGAAGAAATACTGCGTCCAGCTTCTGTTTGAGGCAGTAGTCCATCAATTTCCGATCGTTCCACTGTAGGAAATGGAGGCAATACGTGTTGATTCCGAGTGGCCAGCGGCGGGCCGTCGAGGACGCCGCAAAAGCCGACGTGACCGCGAAAGTTGAACGAACGAAGGTCCGGCGGGTCATTTTCCGGCCATTATTTGGGCAAAATGTCGCCATATTTGGGGATTATGACGTCCTTCACGTACTTGTCCTGGTCCCGTAGAGCTTGAATGACGCCTTTGACATCCATGGCTTTCACCGCCGCCTCTATGAGGGCAGCGCCCTGTCGACCGAGCCGCTCGCGCTCCTCAGCCGTGATTTTGATATCCAATGGCCTGACACTACCGTGGTTTCCATCCGGCTCATAAGTGCCTACCGCACTGCTACCCGGTCCGAGCGGCGTTAGTTTCCGTATGCTCGCGGGGGGCTTGGGCAGCGACGAAGCCGGCGGAATAGGAATCTCCAGGCTGAGTGGAACCTCGTTCAGACGCCCGACAATTTGATATGCTCCGTAGCCGACGGCGCGAAAATTATTAGACTCGTCGGCTTTCGGTGCGGCGCCCGCTGCTTGGGCATTGCGCAGTAGCAAGCTGGTTTCGACATACAGGATAGGATCCTTGGTCTCCTCGAAGAACTCGCGGACCAAGGCTCCAACATATTGATTCGAAGGGCCATGGGCCGAAGTATAGATCTGCCGGCGGAAGCCCTGGCGCAGCAGTGAGCGTGCAATCTCCTTCAGGTAGGCCAGCCCCACTTCTTGTGAAACATAAACACTGCCTCGGCCGGTAACGGTCACGCCCGGGTAGAAGTAAGTGACATGTGGGAGGACCAGGCCGTCCGCCTCCTCCGCCATCTTCAGGGCGTAGGCTTCTGCCATGGTGTACTCGAGGTCGGTCGGGAACGCACCCATTGATTCCACGGTGCCCACGGGGATGATGATTACGTCGTTGCGCTTGAGGTATTCTTCGATCTCAGGATTCGTCAACTGGGTGAAATAGCGTGTACGCATCGGCCGGGGCGCTTGTTGACCCCACGCCGGCGATAGGAACAATGAACTCGCCACAACTAAAGCTGAAATGCATTTGAGCATTGAGTGACTCCGTATTGGTCTACTTCCAGAACGTCTCGGGGATGGCTCGGAACGATACCGGCCAGACCTTCAACACGGTATCGCGGTAGATTTCGGCCTCAATCACCATCTCCCAGGAATCGGGCGAGCCGCCCTTGATCCACTGTTCATCGAGGAGTTTCAGTCCGTCCAGTGATAACAGCATAGTCGTCATGCTAGTCAGAGTCCGTCCCATGAGCAGAAGAGACCGGGTGTGCTCCGGCCGGGTTGGAAGCATGACTATGATCGCCGGGAAGACCTTTCGGTCCGAAGAGTAGTCGACTTCGCGGTATTCGGCCGGTTCTCCGGGCTTAGGATTCCGGTTCCCGACCAGATCTGGCTCGACCTGCGCGATGTAGAAATTGGTCTTTTTGACCAGCCGATCGAGATAGACAGCGGTGCGCGGCATTCCGAAGAAGATCGTATTCTGGGCGGCGAAAGAATCAGCCGCAAATTTGCGGGACTCGATTAGTTGAACTTGCTGTCCGGCTTGCTGCAAGTACTGCAGGACTTTAACGCCCGCAGTCATTTCCATCGCGCCCACGTAGATCTGGGAGAGTGTGGGAGGCCCCCATTTCTGGGCCATCTCCCGGACAAACGGCGATGCATGCCAATTTTCGAATTCCGAAACTTTCAGGTCCCTGATGTATACACTGTGATCGGGCCAGGAGAAATACAGCGGGCTGGGCAGGACAACAACGGTCGGCTTCCCGCCCACGAGAAACGATTTCCAAAACCTTGGCAGCGGAGGCGGTGTGGCTGGAACGCTCGCTCTTATAGCGCGATTTTGAAGGAGCAGGGCCAAAGAGAAGAGCATTAAGACCGCGATCACGCTACCGATGATCCAAAGGTAATGCCTCGGCACAGCCGCCAGAGGAGACACCCTAGCGGTGTGGGGCTGCTCATAAATCCAGTGGAGTTCATGACGCCCGAGGGGAATGGAAAGCCGCAACGGGAAGGCGTCGCCGGCCGCTTCTGCGAATTCCTTCAGTTTGGCGCGGAGCCGGGCCACCTGGACTCGTACTGTGGAATCGGTCTTGGGATCGAAATCCGACGATCGCCCAAGCGCGTCGACGGCGATGGCGTACTCGCTAATTGGTTCGCCTTGGTGCTTCCAAAGGTAGAGAAGTAGCGTGCGCATCATGGGGGCGCTTCGAAATGTGTCACTTTCGACTACGCGGTTGATGAGTTCGTCCAGCCCTCGCGCAGGGGCGGCGACGCGCGTTCCGCCCTCTGCATGTCTGCGCAACAACTGCATCCGCGTTAATTCTGCAACAATCCGTGAACGGGCGCAAGCCTCTGTCTTGCAACCGCGTATCGTGGCGAGAAACGTCTGCTACACGTTGGTAACGTGCAGCCGTAACAGTACGCAACAGGTTTTTGGTAGCATCCCCATTAATGGAAGGCGCAACTTTCGACGGGCTGGAGCAAGCTTTTCGGTCCGACGGCCCGGATGCGGTGTTCGATCTTCTGATACGCACCGCGCTTGAAACGAAGGATTACCGGATGCTGTTCGGTACGCGAATGATGCGAGTCCGGCACGAGCTTGGACTTCCGCTCATTGAGACCGAACCGACCATCAACCTTTCCGGTGAGCGCTTGTCAGCGTACGAGCATGCTCTCAACCAGGCGGCGCGAGAGACGGGAGAGCTTTTTCTGGCTAACGGGGACATCGTGAGCGCGTGGACCTATTTCAAAGCGCTTGGCGATGCGGCGCCGGTCGCCGCGGCCATTGAAAGAGTCAATGGAGGAGAGCAACTCGATCGGGTGATTGAGATCGCCTTCCATGAAGGAGTGAATCCCCGCAAGGGCTTCGAATTGATCCTGGAGCATCACGGGATTTGTCGCGCGATCACCTTGTTCGGAAATCACCGGGACTACGCGACGCGGCAGCATTCGCTCGATCTGCTGGTGCGGACGCTTTACAGCCAATTGACGGCGAGTGTGCGAGAGACCATCGTTTCAGTAGAAGGAGCCGCACTCAGTAACGAAAGGCTTGCTGATCTGATCGGGAGCCGACCGTGGCTGTTTGAGGGGAACAGCAGCTACGTCGACAGCACACACTTGTCGGTGTTGCTACGATTCACACCCGAGCTTGAAGACACTGAGTCGCAGCGAATGGCGGTGGAAATGGCGGATTACGGGCGATGCCTGGCGCCGATGTTTCACTTTCGCGGCGAACCCCCCTTCGAGGACACTTACGGAGATCACGCCGTGTATCTGCGCGCACTGCTGGGTGAAGAGGTGGATCATGCCATCGCCCACTTCCGGGAGAGAGCGACGGTTGCAGACCCAAGGGACACGACGCCAGTTGAGGTCTTGATCGAGCTGCTAGTGCGGCTGCGGCGATATTCGGAGGCTATCGAAGCCTCGCTGCAATTCTTCCCGGCATCGAGCGCCGCCCCGTTGAGTTGCGCAACGGCTATTCAGCTATGTCAAATGGCAGGCGATTACCAGCGACTCCGAACGCTGGCGCGGGAACGGGGAGATCTTCTTGCTTTTTCCGCCGCCGTGGTCCAAAGCTAAGGTATACTTCCCCGAGGAAGGAAACAAATGTTCGGACTTCGAAGATCCATTAGGCAGCTGATTACCCTTGGAATTACCGGCTTCACGGCCCTCGCGATCGCACCGCTGTGGGGCCAGGTTCGGGCCCTGCACACGCGCGACCTCACTCGACTCAGCCAGGTTCAGGTGGCCAACTACCTGAAGCGGAGCGATATTATTTTCGTTCCGCTGGGTGCGGTCGAGACGAATGGAATCATGCCTAGCGATCGGGACTACGTCTCGCCGCTTGGAGTGTCGATGGCAATGGCCGAGGAACTCGATGCCTTGTATATGCCTGGCCTCGTTTGGTCCTATCCCGGCACGACAATGATTGCTCAGGCCACGGTCAACATTTCGCCTACACAGGGGCTGGATTTTCTGCGGGGAGTTGCGAAATCGCTGCTGCGCCAAGGTTTCAGGCGACAGGTCTACATTTCCATGGGCCAAGGGCCGGCGCCTCTAACGGCCGGGACGTTAGTCCGGGAATTCTATGACGAGGAGCACGTGCCGATTCTATACATCGACATGGACGCCTACCTGCCAAAGCTGAAGCTGCCTCCGGACGCGAGAAGCAAACTTATGTACGGAACGCATTACATCACGGGACGAATCATCGATATCCCATGCAAGGGCGATTATGGCGAGGCAGAGGGTGAGCCGGCGGCACCGGTTCCCGAGAATACCGGGCTAACCGGGTTGTCCAAGCTAGGTTATTCGGGAAGTCTGACTCTGGGATCGTGGGTTCCCGACGTGATGTCCCATGGGAATGGGAAACCGGTACTGCCGGCTAACCCAGCCGAACGGGAAGAGTGGGGCAAACAAGGCCAAGCCCAACTGATCGCCATCGTCAAACAAATGCATTTGAAAGAAGCGATGGACGATTTGAAACAGCACGACGACTATACGAACAAAGTGCTGGTTCCCAAGTTTGGAAAGATACTACCTGGTACGCGCTGATGGATTTGAGTTAGTCTCAAAGGAGTGCGAGGAGACATACATGCGTTTGCGTAACTTTGCTATTTTTTGTTTGGCGCTCGGTTTTGTGTTCTTGTCAGCGCCGCTTCCAAGTGCCGCTCCACAGGAGAAGTACGACCGCGGGACCTACGCGCGGGAGTATGTCCAATTTCTTGTCCAGGAGCTTTCGCAGTGGACCAAAGGATTCCCGAACCAGTTTTATTCAGCGCTGCTGCAGCCGCCGCGGGATTCCAGCAAACTATCGGAAAGCGCCAAGGCCGGCCCCAGCGACTTAGGCGAGGCTGTGAAACAGATGGCGTCACTGAGCAGCGCCAAAGACCTCCTCAGCAACACCGACTTTCGGAGCCAGGTGGATAAGACGCTAGCCGCGGCCAAGCAGGTCAATCAGGCCATGGCCAGCCAGAGGTTTCCTGATCCTTTACAGAGTGATTGGGAGCAGATCCGGACCGCTCTGAACGGCCTCGCTGACATTTATAAATTTGAGACACTGGCCACTTTGGAGCCTCCGGGCGCTCCGGGGCGTGGACGCGGCGGACAGGCGCCAGCAGTTGCTACCGTAGCCGTTGCTTTGCCTCCCGGCGCAGTGGCCGGCTACATCGTGGATCAAAAATGCGCGAATCGAGGCAAAGGAATGTGGACCGACGTCTCTTGCGTCGAACGCTGCGTGCGGGACGGCGACAAAGTTGTGCTGGTGACCGAGGAAGGGAAAGTCTTCCAGATCTCCAACCAGGACAAGGTCACGTCAGAAACCTACGGACAGAAAGTGGTCATCACCGGCAAGACAGAAGGCGAAATTATCACCATCGAGAGCCTCAAGACTTCGTAGGCTCGGCTGAGGGCCGGATCAGCACAAAGACGAGAACTGTAGCTAAGACCGGCAGAAGGCTGGCACCGATAAGCACCGGCGCGAACGAATAACGATCAGTTATACTGCCAATCAAAAAAGTAGAAATGATGGTGCCAACCCCGGCTGCGGCGCCGCTCATTCCACTGACAGTTGCCACGGCGTCATTTGGATAGAGATCCGCGGGAAACGTCAACCCCATGGTGGACCAGGCCGCGTAAGAAAACGTTGAGACGGCAAAAAGGGCGATGATCAGGGTGAAGTTCGATATGGCAATGGTCGGGATCAGCAGGGTCATACCGATTCCGCCCAGCAGCACCACCAGCTTTCGGGCTTTCAACACCGGCCAGCCTCGGCGGATGCAATAGCTGGAGAGGCCGCCCCCGGCGAAGTTCCCGAGGTCGGCGGCGAGAAAAGGAATCCAGAAACCGATAAGCGTGTTCTCGAGTTTGAAACCTTTAGAAACCAGGTAGATGGCAAACCAGTCGGTGACGAAGAACCAGACTGGGTCGGTCAGCGCTTTGCCGAGCACGATGCCCCAGGTTTCTTTTCGGCGCAGCAACAAGGCCCAGGAGTGCCGGTTGCCTTGCTCAAGAACGTCGGTGCGCGCCGCTTGAATCGGCTGGGAGGGATAAACCAAACGCCACGCAACGAGCCACGCCATTCCTAATAATCCGGTGATGACGAAGGCCGGCCTCCAGCTGTCGAACGCAGAATATAACCAGATCACCAGGACGGGAGCGATTGCGCCACCGACGGCTGATCCGCTATCGAAAATGGCGACGGCCAAGCCACGTTCCGATTTCGGAAACCACTCCGAAACAGCTTTCGTGGCCCCGGGCCAGTTGGCCGCTTCGCCGGCGCCGAGCAAAAACCGGAACGCGGCGAAACTCCTGAGACCCGTCGCGAGCGAAGTCGCCACGGCGATCGCTGAATACCACAACACTGCGAAGGACAACCCCCGCTTGGTTCCCAATCGGTCGAGCAGCCGTCCGGAAACTGGTTGAAAAATCGCGTATGCCGCGCGGAACGCAATGACCAACAGCGCGAAGTCGGAGTTCGACCACGTGAATTCCCGCTTCAGGTATGGCGCCAAGACGCTCAGGGTCTGGCGATCGATGTAGTTGATGGTGGTTGACGCGAACAGCAAACTCGCGATCCACCAGCGAAGGCGCGCGGCCCTGGTTCGCGAAGGCATTAGAACCGAGTCGGCCTAGCGCCCGGCCGCCGCGAGTTGCCTCTCAATGAAAGGTCGCGCGGAAGGCACATATCGCAGAGCGTTGGCATAGTAGATCTTGCGAAGCACGTCATCGGGCAGGCCGATGCCGGAGATTCTCCAGCGGCCATGCAGGGGAGCGCCAGTCGCGGAACGTAACTGCGCCGGGTGGTCGAAGTGTTCGTCAAAGGTCTCCAGGAATCTCCAATGCGGCACCCAGAACTCGTCGATACCACGCCCGGGATTGCCATCGGAGCCAAATAAAATGCGGTCTTGATATTTCAGGAAAAACTTGCGGATCATCAAGGGCGCACGGCCGAGATCCTGGACGCTGGCGGATAGCTCGACGTCGGCGTTGGGATATTTATCCAGCAACGCTGCGACTTTGTCCATGTCGTAGTACAGCATCGCCATGTGCGCGTTAATAAAGCGCGTCTTCGGGTGCCGGGCGTGCATGTTCTCGCGGGCCTTCTCGATGACGTCGTTGGTGGGATGGCCGGTGTGGTAGTAATTGCCTTCCGGGCTGCTGCGCCACAGACCTGCTTCGTAGCGCTCGTTCTCGGGACCGATGGGAAGGAAGCGGCCAATCGAATCACTGAGGTGAATCATGACGGGCTTGTTGTAGCGCGCGCACATCTCCCAGATTGGATCGAGCCGCGGGTCGTCCGCCTGGATGTAACTGCCATCGCGATTCTTGAATTCGAGCCCCAGATCTTTCCAAATCTTCAGTCCTTGAGCTCCCGCGCGAAAGCAGCGCTCCAACTCTACGGTGGTCCTTTCTGACCAGCCCGGATCGTTGATTCCTTCCCAGTTGATCCTCGCGAATTCAATGATGCGATCCCGGTAGGGCTCGCTCATCTTCATGTTCTGGTCGAATGTCTTTGCGAATCCGCCGTCCATATTGCAGATGACGCCAATCCCAGTCTGGTCCATGAGGCCGATCATTTTCTGGTAGTCTGCCGCGGTCTTGAGAGACCCACCGTGGAGATGGATATCGAGGACGGGAAACTTGGCTCGAGTGATCTCGGTCCGGGGAAGTTTCATCAGAGCTTTCGGCATGGCCGGTACTTCGGGCGTGGGCGTGAAGCCGGGTGTTTGGGCTGAACAAGCCAACGCGCCTCCCGCGATAAGTAGAGCCAAAATACGTACGTGTCCGAGCATAGCGATGATCTCCTAAGAAAGTGCCTATGATAAAAGCGGATCTAACCGTGGATCAATTTATATTGATCCAGATCCCGCTTCACCGTTTCGAGCGGCGTCAATTCAGTGGCGCCGTGCGTCAACAGATAATACTTCACGCCGCCTCCACCTTCGGCGGCCCGAAAGACCTCCTTCCAGGGCGTGTCTCCCTTGCCAAAAGCCGGCGCGTGGCGGTTCGCATCGAGAGGGCCCTCCGTAAGGAGCAGACATTCAGTCTTTCCCGGGTACTGTTTCATGAAGGCCACCGGATCGGTCCCGGCGCGGCGGCAGACTTCGACGTCAATATGGAAGACCAGATCCTTCGACTGGGCCAGGATGTCGATCGGCCTCACCCCATCTTTGGTCTGAAACTCCACGGCGTGGTTGTGGAAGCTACAAGCCATTTTGTTTCGCTTCAGAATCTCGGACGCGCGCTGGAGCACATCCGTCAGTTCTTTCCAGGCGTCCGGATCGGACGATGCTTTGGCGTGGTACCCGATACCGGTTGGCGTGGTTGCCAGACCTCTGACGCAGCAGACTGTTTGCGCGCCGAGAATCTGATTCAACTCGAGCATGGCATTCATCTTGTCTCCGGGTAAAAAGAACTGTGGTTCGGTGTGAGTCGCGAGAACCTTCAACTTTATGGAGTCCAGCAGCGCTCGAACTTCACGGGCGCGAGCCGGTGTCCAGCTTTCATATTGCGTGAGTTCCACGCCCTCGTAACCCATTTGTGCGACTGCCTTCAGTGTTCCGTCAAAATCTTTTTTCCAGTCAGCCAAGACCGCGTAAATAAGCAATCCGACTGGAATATGTTTGCCGTGTTGCGCATACGCCCGGTAAGAGGATGCCGCAGCCAACGCGAGGAAGCCTCGGCGAGAAATGGATTGTTTAGTCGTCATGGATAGGAACAATATCATAATTGATGACATGGGCAGGCGCTCTTCGCTGTGTTTGATAGCAATGTTGTGGCTGGAGGCTTGCGCGTCCCGTTCCTCCCCGGCTCGCCATGAGAGCGATTTGCCCGACTTGCCGCGCTTGACCGTGACCAACTTCCGTCCGCAGATCCGAGACCGCGTGCAGAAGGCCTACGACGATGTCAAGGCGAAACCAAAGGACCCGGAGACGAACGGCCGGCTGGGGATGCTCTTGCAAGCGTTCTCGCAGTTCGAGTCGGCCGAGCTTTGCTATCGGCGGGCGCGAATTCTCGATCCCAACCGCTTTCAATGGGCTTATTACCTCGGTCTCACCCAGTCCCTCGATGGGAAAACCGAGGAGGCTTCGCGAAATTTGCGGGAGGCAACGCGGCTGGATCCGCAGTATCTTCCGGCGCGCCTGAAGCTGGCCGAAGTCTTTTTAACGCTGGGCCGGTTAGACGATAGTCGAGCGATCTGCCAATCCATCGCCAAGGATAATCCAGAGGTTGCGCCGGTTTATTACTGGCTGGGGCGAGTGGACTCGGCCAAGGGGGATGTGCAGGCCGCGATTGAACAGTACCGCAAGGCTTGTCAGTTGTGGCCGAGCTATGGCACCGCTCACTACGCCCTGGCGCTGGCATATCAGGGAAAGGGCGCCAAAGCGGAAGCGCAGCAGCACATGGCCGCGTACCAGAAATATAAAGCGGATGGCGATCCACAGCCCGAAGATCCTCAACTGGAAGCGGTCCGGTCGCTCGATAACACGGCGCTAGCGCATCTGATGAAGGGAGTGGATCTGGAGAACACCGGCCAGGTGGATGGCGCCATTGCCGAGCATGAGGAGGCCGTGAAGCAGGATCCGAAACTTGCCCAGGCTCACGCGAACCTGATCGCGCTATATGCCCGCGCTGGCCGCGCCGACAGAGCTGAGGCGGAGTATCGGGCGACTGTCGCAATCAATCCGAACCTTCCGCAAAGCCACTATGACTTCGGTGTTTTTCTGGTGAGCCAGCGACGATACCGCGAAGCTGAAGATGCTTTTCGTAAGGCGCTGGAGAGCAGCCCCAATTACGCGGAAGCGCATAGTAACCTAGGCGCGATGCTGGAGCTTCGGGGAAAATCCGAGGAAGCCATTCAAGAATATCAAGCGGCTATCAATGGCAAGCCGGATTATCGGATGGCGCACTTTCAACTCGGGCGCTTGCTATTGATGAAGAGTCGCACCGGCGAAGCCATCGCGCAGCTTTCTCAAACTCTCGGGCCCGAGGATGGAGATACACCCCGCTGCATGTACGCACTCGCGTTAGCTTACGCCCAATCCGGTGACTTCGCGAGCGCCGAGCGTTACCTGCGGGAGGCGAGTCAGCGAGCTACTTCCCTGGGACAAAGCCAACTGCTCGGACAGATCGAAACTGCTCTTCGCAAAGTGGCGGAGCGGACTGGAAGGTGAGATCTCCGAGGCTCCTTCGTATTCGAGCCTGCACCTTGGCCTGCTATCTTTGCGTTGCGCTGGCCTGCTCGAAACCTCCGCAGGTCGACCGCTCCGGTGTAAGATTCCGCGAGGCGGCAGCCGAGACCGGTCTGCGGTTCCAGCATTTCACGGGAGCGACCGGACAGTTCTATCTCCCCGAGATTATGGGTTCCGGGGTCGCGCTCCTCGACTACGACGGAGATGGAGACCTGGATGTCTTTCTGGTGCAGGGGACGACCTTGGAACCTGGAAAAAGTGTGAGCGATGCGCGGTTCCCACCCCCTGCCGGCCAGAAACCGGGGAACCGCCTGTTCCGCAACATGCTGAAGGAGACGGGCAAGTTGCAATTCGTGGACGTTACCGATCAAGCGGGTCTCAACCACGTCGGCTATGGGATGGGCGTGGCAGTGGGTGATTACAACAATGATGGGTATCCTGACCTGTACGTGACAAACTTCGGCTCGAACGTTCTGTATCGAAATAACGGGAACGGGACATTCACGGATGTTACGCGAGAAGCCGGGTTAGCAGATGGAGGATGGAGTGCCAGCGCGGCTTTCGTGGACTATGATCGGGACGGCTATCTTGATCTTTACGTCACCCATTACCTTGACTTCACGGTTCTGGGAAACAGGGAATGCTTCGATCCAGCGGGGGAACGTGATTACTGTCCGCCTACGGCCTACAAGCCCACACTGCACCGGCTCTTCCGAAACCTTGGCAATGGCAAGTTCCAGGATGTGACCCAAGCTGCGGGAATAGCTGCCGCTGTTGGCCCGGGCCTGGGTGTGATCTGCGCGGATTTCAACGGAGACGGTTGGCCGGACATTTACGCGGCCAATGACGGCTCGGCAAATTTACTGTGGCTCAATAATGGCAACGGAACGTTTCGGGAAGGCGCGCTGCTCTCCGGCGCGGCATACTCGGAGGACGGCGTGGCGCGAGCGGGTATGGGATTGGCGGCCGGCGATTTCGACAATACGGGCAATGAAAGCATCTTCGTCACGAACTTGACCAGGGAAGGGGCGACGCTTTTCCGCAACCACGGTCGGGGCGAGTTTACGGATGCCACCAAAGAATTCGGTCTTTATCAGCCGACGTTTCCCTACACCGGGTTCGGCGTCGATTGGTTCGACTACGATAATGACGGCCGGCCAGACCTGTTCATTGCGAATGGCGCAGTAACCATCGTGGAAAGCCTACGAGGCACGCCCTATCCGTTTCACCAGAGGAACCTGCTGCTACACAACGAGGGCGTTCGATTTCGCGAGACCAGCGGCGAGGCGGGGCGTCCGTTTCAGCTTTCCGAAGTCGGGCGCGGCGCCGCTTTCGGCGACATCAACAACGACGGCCGCGTCGACATCGTGGTTTCGAACAACAACGGACCTGTACGGCTGCTACTGAACGAAAGCGCGCCCCTAAGTCACTGGCTGGAGGTTCAGCTTCAAGGAGTGAAGAGCAATCGCGACGGGATCGGCGCCAGAGTGGCTGTGCTTCGGGAAGGCCAAAAGCCGTTGTGGGGGCGCGTCCATACCGATGGTAGTTATCTGAGCGCCAGCGATGTTCGTGTGCACTTCGGGCTGGGAGATACGAAAGAGGCTCAAGTGTTGGTAGAGTGGCCGGACGGATCAAAAGAAAGATGGGACCAAGTGCGAGCGAATTCGCTAATCAAACTCCGCGAGGGAACTGGAAAAGCTCCGTAGTTCGTTTACGAACCGATTCTTACGCTGGACGTCATGCCCGCTCCGCTGTATCAGCTCAGCCCAGCCCTGAATCGTTCGTCGCGCGGCCTGGAATTCACGAAACCCCTTCTTTGCGTTCACTCGCCGTTTGATCGCGAATCATGAGCAGCCCAGTAAAAGCGGTGCGTGAGACGCAAACAAAAGCCAGACGAATCCCTCTGCGATCTGATCTCGCTTCCTGCGCGAGCGATCCTGGTTCTCCAGCAAAATCAGATCTCCGACCCGGAGAGGTTCTTGCGGCATGATGGGATTCCTGTAGCAACATCAGGGAAGCCGTAGGAAAGGTATGTCGACCAACCTCGCAACATCTGCTCTGCCGATGCAGCGGCGTGTGATTGCAATATTTGCCATTGACCGTCTCGATGACGATCCAGTCACTCGCCAGGCCTTCTCGATGATCCGTGGCGGCAGGGGCGCTGAGACGACGCCGAGATCCTCACACGACGGCAAGCCCGTTTCTCTCGCCTCGTGACCAGTGCGAAGTACTTCGCCGGTTCAAGTTCCAGTTGGGAACTCTCCTCGTACCCGATCATCACAGTTTCTCTTCCGCAGCGTTCGCATACGCGCTGATCTAATGCGTAGGGCAGAATCCGCTCAACGCAAGGAAGATTCGCGGGCAGCTCCTGGCGGCCCGAATGCTTGACAGATTTCCTGGTCGAGCGTTGCGCTCGCTCCGCCGCATACCGCTGTTCACAAACGCGGCTAACTGCCGAACTTCCTCACGGGTACGTCGCTTGGGCACTGACAATTCTGTTTTTGCAGTCATCGCGCCACTTCAACACAGGCCCCGTCTGTCCAACAAGTCTGTTGCTCAGACGCTTACTCTTAAACGTCATGATCCCTGAATTGTTCTCCGGCTATCAGGGCTACTGGCCGATCGGCCGAACACCGGTAATAAAATACTCCGTTTCGCCAAAGCAGGAACTGGGCACACCCTTGTGCTGCTCGTAAGACAGCGCAACTCGCTGACCAGCGGCCTGCTCGATTTTGTGAGCCGTTGTGTCGTCCCGAACGCTGAACTGAAAGAGCTGCGGAGCCGTGCCTGGCACCGTCGTCATCGCGAGTTCACCCTCCCACGTCTTGCAAAGCCAGCCCTTCCTCGAAATCTTCTGTATGTAGCCCGCTCGCTCGCCGGATGAATAGGCATAATGCAGGGCCCCCCAGGTGTATAAAGCAATCAAAGCTGCTGGAAGAAAAAGAATTATCAAAATCAGCCGGAATCCCCAGTTCTGCTTCTTGCGTCCAACGTCGCGTGCGGAAAGTTCGGCTGTCCGGTTCATGTAGCGCTCGCTTTCCTCCCGTCCCTAGACGCGGCGGCAAAGCTTCCGGCTTAGATAATTCGCCACGGCATTTGAGCTTTTTTAAAACCAACCGACCTGAGCCAGCATCTCGATTACGCGGGCACTAAGGATTATGGTTAGGGTCTTAGCTTCTTTTCCCCTGATTATTTCCTCAGCGCCGAACTAGCTCCATTTCGTGTCACCCGGTGGTTCTCACGGATCACCGGGCTCCTCATCAAGCTGGGGAATGTAATAGCTCCCGCAAACCTTCGCGGATGAGCCGCAAATAAAGTAACTCTAAAAAGTTTACGCCAGGGCAACTAACGCCGCATCAGAGTTCGACGTGAGCGGAGCGGTTTGCTCCGTGCTTCTGGTGGTCGATTTTCAAAAAGGAGCTAGATTCATGTCTAAGAAAACTGCATTTACGCTTGGCTTACTCAGCACAGTCTGGATGATTCCTCTGCACGCGCAGAACCATGACGAAGAGGGTAAGCTCAACTTCAGTATGGGCGGCGGTCTATCGGTACCGCTGAACCCCACGGCCAACTACGCTGGAGTCGGGGGGAGCTTTATCGGCGGTGGTGGTTATAACATCAATCAACACAGCTCAATCGTTGGGCAATTTCAGTGGGACGGTCTGCCTACTGCGATTCTTTCTCCCGCGCTAAGCGCCATCGCGCAGATAAATGGTTTTTCGGCGAGCGCCAATCTCTATAACATTACGGCAGACTACAAGTACAGGAGCGGTTTCGGCAAGACCTTCGGCTATTACCTGATCGCCGGTGGTGGATGGTATTACCGGCACACGTCGGTTTCGAAGAGTACATTCATTCCAACGGAAACTGTTTGCCAACCGGTCTGGGGCTGGTACGGATACACGTGCAGCAACGGTTTCGTTAACACGGTCGGTGTAAGCACCGGGACGAGTGCGTTCGGAGGCAATGCCGGCGTCGGTTTGACAATCAGGGTGAAAGATACGCCCTGGAAGTTCTTCGTGGAGTCACGCTACAACTATGCTGCCACCCGTTTCATCGCCACGCAGGTAGCGCCGGTCACTTTCGGCTTCGAGTACCAGTGAGGACCGAACTCCGTACAACCCAGGCCGCTAGCTTACGAGCGTAGTACAGCTGCCGAGCGATACCGAAATACGCGACGGTGTTCATCTTCGATCACGGCAAGTAGAACCCATAACCGTAGTCCCTGAACGCCGCCGCGTCTTAAACGTCAGCTCGGACAGAGTCGCTGAGCAATTCTCCCCGCCGATAACCACTCGCCCTCCGACCTTGGCGCGATCTTCCCCTTTGCTCCAGTCATTCACTTTTAGAACAAGATTCCGCATGTATTGACAGAGCAGCTTGCGGGCAGTGACGCCCAATGAGCTTTACCAGCAACTGCCAACTGAAAGGAATCCAGAGGACAAACCTATGACAACTATCGACATGAAAATCAAACGATTCGCGACTCAATTCCAATATTCCATGATCGCTCTCGCTCTCATGAACGCCCACCCTTCACGCGCGGTTGCGCAAGATGGCCACTCGCACACGGGAGCGCCACAACAGAATGAAATGACACAGGATCAGCAGAGCAATGCCACCGCTCTTGTCAAAATAGTGCGAGATTCGACTGAGCGATTCAAAGATGTGTCGGTCGCCGAGGCGGAGGGGTATGCCCTTCAATTCGGCTGCGTGAGCGGCGACGACTTTGGGGCAATGGGTCTCCACTATGTAAACGGGACCTTGGTAAACAGCGGCGTCCTGGACGCTACTCGTCCCCAGATCGTGATCTATGAGGCCATGCCTGACGGTACCCGTAAACTGATCGGCGCCGATTATCTGCTTATCGCTGACGCCTGGGATAAAACACATTCAGGCCCGCCGGAGCTGATGGGTCAGTTTTTTCATTTGTTCACCAGCCCCAATCGCTTCGGGCTCCCGGCGTTCTACACCCTCCATGTCTGGGCATGGAAGAAGAATCCCAAGGGCGCGTTCGTGAACTGGCACCCCAACGTCTCGTGTGAATCATACGCGGGCCAACAGCCAGCCGGACAAGAATGATCGCCCAATAGCAATAGAGGATCGTACCGATTCAACAACAAAAGGAGAAATTCAATGAGTACAGCACAAGTTCCTGCTCTTGACATGAACAAACTTAACGCTTTTATCGGTCAATTCGTGACCGATCTTGGGGCTGCGGTTCATACCGGCATGGTCGTCATTGGAGAGAAGTTGGGACTCTACAAAGCGCTGGCCGAGGGCCCGGTCAGTGCTGCCCAACTTGCCGCAAAGACGAAGACCGATCAGCGGTACGTTCGCGAATGGCTGGCTTCACAAGCCGCGGGAGGCTACGTCAACTACGATGAAGAGACCGGAAAGTTCAGCCTGAGTGAAGAACAAGCCTTCGCGCTGGCAACCGAAGACAGTCCGGCGTATCTACCCGGGGCATTTGAACTGGCTTTGGGCTCGCTTGCGGCGGTTCCACGGATCACGGAATCCTTTCGCACCGGCGCCGGCATGGGTTGGCATGAACATGTGGACGGCGTCTTTCATGGATGTGAAAAGTTCTTCCGGCCAGGCTATGCCGCGAATCTTGTAACCTCATGGATTCCCGCTCTCAGCGATGTCGAAGAGAAACTGCTGGCGGGGGCTCGAGTGGCCGATGTGGGCTGCGGAAAGGGTGCTTCCACGGTATTGCTGGCAAAAGCATTTCCCAACTCTCGATTCTTCGGATTCGATTACCATGACAAGTCGATTGAGGCAGCGCGCGAGTCCGCCAAACGTCACGGTGTCGCCGACCGGGTCACCTTCGAAGTATCGACCGCAAAAGATTTCCCCGGCAAAGACTACGACTTCGTGGCGGTCTTCGATTGCTTGCATGATATGGGCGACCCGATGGGGGCCGCTGCGCATGTCCTGCAGTCGCTGGCCAAAGATGGCACCTGGATGATCGTAGAGCCCTTCGCCAACGACCAACTGAAGGATAACTTGAATCCTGTCGGGCGAGTCTACTATTCCCTTTCAACGCTGTTGTGCACGCCGTGCTCACGATCGCAGGAAGTCGGACTGTGCCTGGGGGCCCAAGCCGGCGAGGCGCGTATCCGGGACGTTGTGACTTCAGCCGGGTTCCGTCGTTTCCGCCGAGCTACGGAGACACCCTTCAACATTGTTTATGAAGCTCGGCCATGATCTGATTTCAGGAAGAAGCCGCGCTACGAGTTAAACACCGCCTTTTCAATCTGTTGCCCCGATCCGGCTCGCTGAGTGCCAGGATCGGGGCAGACTACATCGTCAACTCGATCTTGGATATTTCCGCCGGTTTTCGAAGCTGTTCGAGAAGACGTTCAATCAGCCGCTGCATCAGTTCACTCCCAAGTGTTGGCGACGTCCCGGGTTGAGGACAGGCCCATTCCGCGAGGATTCGTTCGGCCACACCGTCAATCACTCGACTCCTTAGCTCGTCAAGGATCTGGGTTCGGGTCGAGCTGGTAAGGGTCGCCTCGCCCCTGGACGGGGAGCTAACACGCGCAAAATACGACTGTAATTGCTTTTCGAGATCCTCATCCGTCTCGGCAGGTCCGATATCCAGAACTTTCCTTGGTACGGCAGCGACAAATGGAGGCGCGCTCTTGGGCGCATCTCCCGATAATTTCTCCTGGAGCCCTTCGATCGCAGAACGGGTCTTGGCTGCGGCGCTGGCGATACCGGTCTCTTGTCGTACCGATGGATGCTTCGGTGAGGGCACGATCACACCTCCTTAGAATTACAATTCGCCCAGAAACGTTCCAAGAATTATACAGTTCTTACGCTCGCACCGCAAGGGGTCGAATTAATATTGACAGATACCCTCTATATAGTGTATAACTTGTCAAGCTCATCATAATCCCACGAGAAGGTTCAGCCGAAGGTCGTTATGGTAGATTCAAACGCCAGACTAGTTGAGCCAGCGCCGCGTGGCGGTGAAACCGGCTCGGTGGATCAGGCTGTACCTTTCCGATTTACAGTGACGTGGGCGTCCGTTTTCGACACTTCCGACACGCCCAATGCAGCCCCATTCGAGCCCACGAGTGATCGTGTACACGAGGTACAGCACGCCCCGACGCAAGCGCTGCTCGAACCTCCGGCTGGGCCGTCCAAGGGGAGCACCATTGGCGACGACCGAGTTCTCGAAGGCCCGAAGAGGTCGCCGCAGAACCCCGGCGTTCAATGGGAAATGGTTGTTCCAAAAATGGTTCGGGCCGTTCCTAAAGCGACCCGCACAAGCGAAATTGGCACGCTTTCTCATCATTCTGGGCCGGTACTTCACCAGCGTCCGGAGTATCCCCGGAACTCTAGTCCGGAAGGTCCCCGAGCTCAACCAACCGTCGTCGCTCCAAACCTGGCAGCCGACACGCCAATTCCAAATTTCTGCTCATCTCCACCGCGTCTTTCTCGAGCGCGCCAGATATCCCTAGGCACTAAATGGGTATTAATGGGCGCAGCGTTGGTTGGCCTAGCGGTGCCCCTCTGGAGGCATTTCGGTACGCCTGCGGCCGCGGCAGGAATCCAAACTACGACCCACGCTGGAGGATGGACACGTGAGCCTGTCACCAGAATAGATGCCGGCTTCAACCGAGCCAGGGAGCTGGTTGTTTATCGCCCATCCCTCAAAGCCACCGACTGCCGGTTTGAGTTCGACTGGAAAGCGGACACGGCGGGCGTGGGCTGGGTATTCCGTGCCAAGGATACAGCCAACTATTACGCCATGAGAGTCAAGGTTCTCAAGCCGGGACCTTCTCCGACGATTAGTGTTGAGCACTTCACCGTGTACCGCGGGACGGAAGGCGCCCATAGTGAAAAAGTACTCGTTCTATCCAGGAACGATCCGTTTCTTCGAATCAGAACGGAATTGGCCGGTCCGTCGTTCACTCTCTATATTGGGGGAACCGCGGCGGAGTACTGGACCGATACCAAACTCACCACCGGCGGCCTGGGCTTTTTTGAGGAGTGGCACCAAGGATCCGATATCCAAGGGGTTACGATGTCGTTCGCACCGGGGACAGAGATCCAACGTGACGGGCTTCGTTTGTCCACGAGCGTGCCGTCGGGAGGCGACTAATGGCGTCCGCTGCTGTTATAAACACGGTCCGCAGCCAGGTAGAGGCTGCTCTGGCACTTCGTTCCGCCGGCCGGCTCCAGGAAGCCCTGGAAATGTTGACCACTCCGGGCGAATACACGTCAGACTTTTACACCATCCGCGGTGAAATCCAGTTTGCGCTAGGCCGTTTCCAGGAAGCGGCCGGAAGCTATTTCACAGTAGTTACCTCAGAGCCCGAGAATACATTCGCTCAGTATCATCTCGCCATCTGCTTGCATCATATGAACCGCTGGGTGGAAGCGGCACAAGCATTTCAGAGAGTGCTCGATTCTGACCCGCATCGTGACAGTGCCCGCCTCGGCCTCGGCGCCTGTTTGTTGCACCTGCATCGTGTAGAAGAGGCACTTGCCAATTTCGACCGCTGCTGGTCGGATGCGTCGCGCTGGCGGGCCTCGTTTGGCAAAGCCGTTGCGCTACAACTCCTCGGACATGTGAATGAAGCGGAATCCGCGTATCAGCGCTTGCTGATATCAGATCCAAAGTCTGAGGAAGTCCTGTCGAATTTGATCGCCATGAGCATCGAAGCCCATGACCTGGACGCGGCTAAGCGCCTTTCTACCAGACTGCTCGATGTTTTCCCCCAGTCTTTGATTGCCTTGCGCGGTCTGGCTGCCGTGGCACTGGAGCGTCAGGAATATGAAGAGGCGGTCCGTTACTGTGGACGCATCGTGGAGCAGGCTCCCGATTGCGCAGAAGCCTGGAGTAATTTGCAGTTCGCGACAGGCCGTTTTATCGCATTGCAAAGGCATGCTCACGCATCGACGGCAAGGAGGAAGTAGTGGCTCGATTGCGCGTTCGGATTGAATTGAATCGCGGTGGAGTGGGGGTGCCACTCCACAAACTGGCCAGCGTGGTTCAAGAATCACAGAGATTTTTCCAGATGCTCGCCCAAGACGTTCACATTGAAGGAGAGCGGGGAGAGTGGCTGGCCTTTGATTTCGATCATGAGTCCCTCAATTTCACGGCCGAGTACGTGGGTCCGGTATCAGCCGAGCAGGTTAAGGCCTTTTCTGCTGCTTTCGATGGCGTTACATCCTTGAGACGCACGACCATTGCCCAGTTCACGCGAATTGCCGATGCGATCGGCGAGGACGAGCTCATTGGCTTCGGACTATATACATCCAGTCACGAGGTCGAGCCCAGCGAATGGCGTTGCCTGTCTCGGCGTGACGCGCTGCGGATCGCAGACGAAATCCAGTTGCTGCTAGGAGCCACAGGAGAACTGGATCAGGAGACTTGCTTTCCCGCGGTTGTCAACACCAGCGCAGGAGCCCATCTTTTCAAGGAACGTCACGATCGCCATCCACCGGTTTCCGACCAATCCAGGTGGCCGAATTTCGTCCGCGAGGTGGAATCGACATTGTCGAAGCGGATCGGACGGCTGGAGGGCGAAGTCGAAAATCATTCGCATCTGATTTCAGGGCTGCGCGAAAACTCGGAAACTGTGGAGGAAAGCCTCCGAGGACTCCTCTCGTCCGTCGAAAGCTTCTGCGGCCAAGCCACGCGCCAGATTCAGCGGTACTCCGCACCCCAGTTGCCGGCCCCATCCTATCCGGTGAAGTCCAGCCGTCAGTGGAGAGCAATACTGGCTGCGGCGATTGTGATCATCGGAATTATTTCCGTCAGCTTCCTACTTTGGCCTTCGAAGCACCCTGAACGCGCGGACCAAGTTGTCAACGCCGCGAGCACCGCACCGGCAGCCGAGCCGAGCAAGCCGGAAATCACTGCCGGTAGCGAAAAGCCCCCGATTGCAACGAGCAGACCGAAAGCGGCTTCTGAAAGCGCTGTTCGTCTCCCTCAGCCGGCCAAATCTAAAGCGGCTGTTACCGACGTTCCGGCTCCCACGAGGGCTCAAGAAGCCGCCTCGGAAGTCATGCACGTTGATTTGGAGGCGCGCGAACCCTCCTGGGTTTCCATAACGGATGTGGATGGCAAGCTTTTGTACGTAGGAGTCATGCAAGCAAACGAGACCCGCAGTATGGATTTCGCCAAGGCAGCGACCCTACGCACCGGTAATGCAGGCGGGCTGATCGTCCGTTTCAACGGAAAAGAGATTGGGTCTATCGGCCCGGCAGGTAAGATTCGCGATGTCGAGTTTCAAAACGGCTCCTTTAAAATTCTGTAGTGCACCGAACCGGACCTCTCAGGTTGCACTGGCCGCTTTCGACAAATTCCGCTTCACTCTGAACTTCACAATTTTTTCTATTAGGCCGTAGGGGACAGGCTGATCGAGCGGGAATCGCAGATTGCCCTTCTCTCCTGCATAGGTTGAAATCGCTTTCTCCAGCTTTGCATCGCCCCGCACTGGTGGATAGAAGCCGATGTGGTTTTTGAAGGCAGCAAAATGTACCAAGGCGCCGTTCAGCTTATACGTCGGCATTCTGTAGCTGATTGTCTCCTGCGCGCCGGGCGCCTCTTTCTTGATCGTCATCCGTATCTTTTCGAGTATGGCCTGAACTTCAGGCGGAAACGATGCAATGTATTCATCGATGCTCTGGGGCCCACCCCGGCTAGGTGGCATGCTGCGTCGGGCGCGATCCCCCGCCTTCCGCAAGCGGAGTGGCCTGGTTTTCTCGCGGAAAATAAGACCCTTCGCCTCCAGGTCGAGTTGGACGGCCTTCGTCCACCAACCCACCTTAGCTCCACCAGGAAACAGTCCCTCGGGTAGATGGGCAGTCACACTCTCCTGTATTTGGGCCACGGTCAGTCCAGGCGTTGTTTTCGGAAGAAGCTTCAGGAGTGCCCGTTTCATCGCGGCGTACATGTGCGCATCTACAGACCTCGCCTGACCGGGGTGATTTACATTTTGAAGGTCGATTTTTTCGGGGCCTCTCGCCATGCCAATTCGCCTCCACCGCAGACCTCATGATCGCACGCGCAAAGTGGCGATCCTCCATCGACCGCTCGGCCTGCCAGCATATGGCCATCAGCGCCCCGCCATATTCTTGCCCCATTGAACGGCCGGCCCGACCGAGAAACGGATCGTGTTGCCCGCCTTTAGTAGATCGTTAAAAAACTGATCATGGGCGAAATCCGCTTGGAATCGAAGGGCGAAATGTTTTTTGACGTTGAATTCCAGGCCGCCGCCAAATCCATAGAAGTACGTCCAATCCGTTTTTTTCCCCTCGGGCACGAGTTGGGCCACGATTCCCGTCGCAATAGGGTCGGCAGGATGGGGAGTAGCCACCACCTGTAAAGCGCCGAGGTTCGGCCTCACAAAGAATGTAACGGCCTGAAAGTGGCGAAATGGAAAGTCGGGACCGATCTGGAAAGACTGCGTCTTAGCGTTAATGGGGACAGCAAGCTGGTAACCAGCCGGAACCAGACCCATAGCTGCCAGTTGGCTTAGTTGCGCTGCCAGTTGCTTCTGTAGGGACGGTAAGAGCATGCCAGGCTCCAAAACGTTCTGGCCAGTCCCTACGGTGTAGTCGAAACCGACCGTGACCCAATTCGTCAGTCTCATGCCGGCCTGGAGGTTGAAACCGGGCTCAGCAAGATTGATACTCGGCTGCATCAGGCGCATGAATCCGCCATAGGCGTCCCAACGGCCCACATAGGATTGTTGACCAAAAGCGTAAGAGGCTAAAAACATGGATACAGCTAGTCGAACGCCGATTGCGTGTCCGATGCGAATTGCCAAAGATTGGATCGCCGAGTGATATTGCATCGATTCTCCCCCATGACCCACGTTTCTTTGGGTGTTGATGCAGAATGCATTAGGAAAGATCTATTTTGAATAGAAACGCGTGAAAATTCTGTGGCGGCCGTCGAACTTGAGGCCAAATGTTAAATATACGGCGTTAAGCCACTTGACTTGCCTGTAATGGCAGCCTATTGTTTGACGCTGGGCCTGTCGCGTAAGGTTATGACCACTCGTCACGGCAGAATATCGTGCAGCCGTTCATCGAACGGACTCCCGAGCATGGGCTGCAGCTTCTCCCGGAAGCGCTTGGTATGTTCCGCCGCAGAATGCGTCTCAAACGCCTGGCGCGTCTGCCAGACCTCCACAATCGTATAGTGGTTCGCGCGCGAGTCCTGCTGCAGCACCTCAAAGCGCAGCACGCCTGGGTCCTTCTTGCTCTCGGCCGCAAATTCGTGCAGCGCCTTGGTTGCGTCGGCGGTATAGTTCGGCGTGACGTCTACGTGCGTGACGACATAAACGCTTTTCCCGCCTCGCGCCGATTCCTGCGCGACAGCGTTCGGCAGCGCCGCTGAGCCAAACAACCCGATAGTAATCAAAACTACCACTCGCAAGATTCCCATTCCAGGAGTATACGGCACCTCGCCACTCTCTTGTTCTTCCCCCCGGGATGTACAATAATCTCCAGGCTGGCGTTCATCAATTCTCAACGGTCCGTCAGCGCACTCGCAAAACTGCAGGAAGACTTCCGATAATGTCTCAGTCCACCTATTGGGGTCCGGCCATGTCCGATTCCCAGTACGCTGTGTTCCGCTTCGACGTTAAGAGCATGGTCATGGCCGAGGGTGGCCCACGGATCTTTGACACTCTGGCGGATGCCGAGCGCTACTGCCAGGAAAATATCACCTCCAACACGTCGCTGGGTTGCCGCATTCTGGATCACACGGGAAAAACTGTTCGAACCTTCTCAGACGACCAGGTTTACGATAAACATCACGGCCGGCCCGCTGCCAAACGCAATGTGTGGGTGGGTTCGGCTCTATTGATTGCCGGAGTAAGTTCAGTTGCTCTTGACGCATGGCTGGGATGGAGGCTGGTCTTCGGCGTATTGCTGGGTGTCCGTTTACTGTGGGCCGGGTGTGTGAAGACGATCGACGGCGTGGCGTTCCTGATGCGCAACCGTGACGCCTTCACCCCTGAGCCCTGAACCAATCCAGTACGCGTTTTCGAAACTCTTCCGGCGCAACCACCGAGGCGTTCGTGTGACCTGCGCCTGGAACCAGCCAAAGAACGACGCGCGGGTTCGACGCCGCTAGTCTGCGTGAATGTTCGGGTGACGTCTTAGTGTCGCTCAATCCATGAATCAACAGGACCGGAGTATTCGTTCTCTTTACGGCGTCTTCGGCCGAAGCATTGAATGGATCAATACCATACCTGACGCGGCAATAGAGGAACCCGCACAGTACAACGGGAAGCGCTACGCCACGTGCGAGAACAGGTGGAAGTGGAAGACGTTCTGCCACGCGCTCCTGCCCGACCCGCTCCAGGCTGGAGAACGGACACTCAGCCACAACCGCCCGAAACCGCGGCTCGATCGACAGGGACTGTAACAGGATTCCGGCGCCGAGCGATTCTCCTAAACCGAAGACACGCCGGCAACCCTCCGCGGAAACCAGCAGGTCCACCCATCGATGTAAATCGTCCGCTTCCAGGACTCCATACGTTACGATGCTGCCGCCGCTATCGCCATGGCCTCGAGAATCGGGCAAAAGAACCGTGTAATTGCTGTCTGCGAATAGACGCCCAAAGCCTGCCATGCTGCTCCGGGAGTCAGCGATTCCATGGAGTACGACGACACAATCGCCAACCGGCGTCTGCGGCGAAACGATCCAGGCACGGAGGTGAATGCCATCGCGTCCGACAATTTCCACAGACCGGCCTCCGGATGTTGCGCCGACTTGCTGATTAGGATGTCGGGGAACGCGAAGGGCTCCCTCACCGAGGATGACTCCGGCGGCGAGCAAGAGTAGGGCGGACAATGCTACCAGGGTTGTGAAAGCGATAATTGCCCGGCGCATCAACTCGAACTGATTTTATGCTTTTTCAGCCACTTGAAAATCTGCGGCCAAAGCTGGCTCATCTCCTCCGGCGGAAATCCGTGCTGGCCCCCTGGAACCGTGATCAGTTCCGCCTGATCGCCGGCCGCCTTCAATTCCTTGGTCAGCCGCACACTCTGCTCGTACGGCACCACCGGATCGGCATCGCCATGGATGCTGAGCACCGGCGGTAGTCCTTTGCGAACATAAGTGATGGGCGACAGCTTCTTCGCGAGTTCCATGCGTCCGGGCTGCTCGGGAATCCAAGTCACCGCGTAGCTTTGCAAGTGCGCGCCTTGAAGTTGATCCGGCACGTCCGAGATCCCATAGAAATTAATGATTGCCGCTACTTTGATGGATGGCCCTAGATCAGCGGCATCGGGCGTCATGCCCACCATCATCGCCAGATGCCCACCCGCCGAGTTTCCAGTCACGACGATCTGGTTCGGATCCACTTTGTAATCCGCAGCGCGGTCACGGAACCATTTGGCTGCTTGCATGACGTCGTTCACGGCAGCCGGCGCTGTGGCCGCATTGGCGAGCCGATACTCGACGTTCGCCACTACAAAACCGTGTTCGACAAAGGGCAGACAGAAGGTGGCCAGCATCCGCTCTTTGTCGCCTTGGATCCAGCCGCCGCCATGAATCACAATCACGCCTGGCCGGTTCTTTAGTGCCGGGGCCCGCGGCTGCATGACGTCCAGCACTGTCTCCGGATGCAGGCTATACCGGATGTTGGCTTCGATCTGATAGTCAGCGCCGCGAGCCAGCGCGGTCAGGCCGAGCAGTGATAAAGCTACTACTACTTTGAAGGAACCGCGCAACCGCCCTTGCCCTTGCAGGAGTTCTTGCCGGCGCAGCCGTTATCACCGGTCTTGCATCCGCCCTGCCCCTTGCAGTCGTTGAGGCCTTTGCAATCGTGCTTGGCAACTTTGTCTTTCTTCTTCGGATCATCTGCCCCATAGAGCGCTGAACCGGCCGCCAGGCCTGCGGTTGCTGCCCCAAGCGCGAGCGTGAATTTTCTACGATTCATCATGCCTCCCAGAAGTTTGAATCTCGCCTTTACACTCACAGGTTAGCGGTATCTCGACCCTGCGTGCAAGCCAACCACTTATGCTAGTCTTCAAAAGGGATCGAGCGCACAATCAAATGCAATCCAATGACGTGGCGGAATGCCCTTTCTGCTTCGGCCGAATGCAGCTTGAAGATCGTGAAGGGGAAAGCTGGATAGTGTGCCCGAACGGCTGTCCCACTGAGCTCCGGATTCCAATCTCCGAGCCTGTAGTTTCCGGCCCGGCGGCGCTCCACGTTCGTGCGGCCAGCTCTTCCAAGTGAGGTCTATAGGGCGATATCCAATTGAGGTTTATGCATGCGTCGCATTTTCTTTTCCCTGCTTTTCGTAATTCCGATTTGGGCTGAACTCGCGTATCAGAAACCCTCCAAAGAGATCCTGGACACATTGAATACGCCCGCGCCGCCGGCGCTCGCCGTGAACCCGACCCGGACCTATGCGACGTTGTCGCAATCGGAACGATATCCCTCGATCGCCGAAGTGTCGCAGCCCATGCTGCGGCTGGCAGGATTGCGAATTAATCCGCGCACCAACGGCTTGCACCTGGCTCCATCGAGTTTCGCCATCACGTTGGTACGGCTCGCCGATGGCGCTAAAATCCCGCTCTCGCTCCCAACAGGCGCGCGGGCCGGATCGCTGCGCTGGTCCGACGATGGAAAGCAGTTCGCCTTCGCAAACTCGACTCCGACCGGGATTGAGTTATGGATCGGCGATCCTGTCACCGGTAAGGCGCGAAGCATCGACGGTGTTAAACTCAACGCCGTGCTGGGCGACCCAGTCGATTGGCTTCCGGACAATCGCACGCTGCTGGTGAAGGCCATCCCATCCGGCCGTGGACCTGCTCCGGCGGAAGCGGCCGTACCGGTGGGGCCCAGCGTTCAGGAGAGCTTCGGCAAAGCCGGGCCGGTGCCGACCTATGAAGACATGCTGAAAAGTCCGCATGACGAAGACTTGTTCGAATACTATGCCACCGCCCAGCTGGTGAAGGTGGATGCAGCCACCGGGGCGATCACTCCGCTCGGCAAACCGGGGTTGCTCGAAACAGTTGCTCCATCGCCCGACGGCATGAATATCCTGGTAACGCGCGAGCACCGGCCTTTTTCCTATTTGCATCCGGCGCGCGAGTTTCCGAAGGAAGTTGAGATCTGGAACCCGGCGGGCGCGATAGCTTATAAAGTCGCCACCCTGCCGTTACCCGAGCGTGTGCCGCTCGGGGGCGTGGAACCCGGGCCACGGCAGTTTCGTTGGATCGCCAATCAGCCGGCTTCCCTGATGTGGGTGGAGGCGCTCGACGGTGGTAATCCCAAGGAGAAGGTGCCGCATCGCGATCGCCTGCTCGCGATTAAGGCTCCCTTCAAGGGCGAGCCAGCCGAGATTTTCAAGACTGAGCAGCGCTTCACGGGCATTCAGTTCGGCAAAAGTTTCGCGTTAGTGGAGGATTACGACCGCAATACACGCATCGTACGCACGCTCGAGATCGATCCCTCGAAACCTGCCGCCGATGCCAAACTGATTTGGAGCCGCAACCAGCAGGATCGCTACAAGGATCCCGGACGGCCGGTGGATCGTCGCTCGTTAGGAAGCCGCGCCGGGTCAGGCGGAGGCTCGGAGTCGACGCTATTGCAGTCAGGAGACACGATACTTCTGATCGGCCAAGGCGCCAGCCCGCAGGGTGACCGGCCATTTCTAGATCGCTACAATCTTGCAACCGGGCAGTCGGAACGTCTTTTCCATTCCGCTGAAACGAGCTACGAGACCGTGGATGCAGTGCTTGACGATCAGGGCACGCGCTTCATCACGCGGCGCGAGAGCCCCAGCGAGCCACCGAACTTCTATCTGCACAATGGCGCTTCCGAAAAAGCGCTTACGGATTTCAAAGATCCGATGCCGCAGCTTCGTCGCATCAAGAAACAATTGGTGACCTACCAGCGCCCCGACGGTGTGCCGCTGTCTTTCAATCTCTATTTGCCGCCGGATTACAAGCCGGGAACGCGACTGCCGGCAGTCTTATGGGCTTACCCTCGCGAATTCAACGATGCCGATACAGCCGGCCAGGTGAGCGGCTCGTTGCAGCGTTTCACGACGATTACCGGCTACTCCGAGCTGTTTTTCCTCCTGGATGGGTACGCAGTTCTGGATGACGCGGCCATGCCCGTGGTCGGCACTCCGGAGACAGTAAACAATACCTATGTCGAGCAGATCGTCGCGGACGCCAAAGCGGCCATCGACAAGGCCGCTGAGATGGGCGTGGTCGATCCCGATCGCGTGGGCGTGGGCGGCCACAGTTACGGCGCCTTCATGACCGCCAATCTGCTCACGCACTCTAATTTGTTTCGAGCCGGTATCGCCGAGAGCGGCGCTTATAATCGAACGCTAACGCCGTTCGGGTTTCAGACTGAGCGGCGCTCGTTTTGGGAAGCGCAGGACATCTATTTGAAAATGTCGCCGTTTCTTCTGGCTGACAAAATCAAGGTGCCGGTACTGTTGATCCATGGCGAGGCCGACGACAACACCGGAACATTTCCGATCCAGAGCGAGCGCATGTACGAAGCGATTCGGGGTAACGGCGGCACCGTGCGGCTGGTCTTTTTGCCCGATGAAGCGCACGGCTATCGCGCCCGGGAAACCATCGAACACGTGCTATGGGAAAAGTCGCGCTGGTTCGACAAATACGTGAAGAACGCCGGATCCTCGAACACCCGGACGGAGTAGAGCGGCATCGCAACAAGCCACGTGGAGAAGCTGCACTCGAACCCTGCTTGGGAACAACTTCAACAAGCGTTTCTGCGGACCGCGGATGCTTCCCCGGTGCTGCGCGGGCTGGCTGAATTGATCAATGGCATGGCGCGCCAAGCCTACGATGTGACTCTCGCGCCGGCTTTTCCCGATGGCTTAGCCATACTGGCCGTGGGCGGTTTTGGAAGGAGGGAACTGTTTCCGTACTCCGATGTAGATACCCTGATCCTGGTACAGCGCGAATCCCAAACGGCCTTGCTGAAGGATGCGCTCTCGGAATTTGTGCGGATATTATGGGACGCCGGGTTGCGGCTGAGCCATTCGGTCCGGACACTGGCAGAATGTTCCGAGATCCACGAGCAGAACATTGAATTGAACATCAGCTTGTTAGACCGCAGGCTGCTGGGCGGCGACCACGAGCTGTTCGCTAAGCTCGAAAACAAATTGAGTGACCTCGAAGAGCGGCACTCCCGCGCGCTGACTCGTCCCCTGCGGCAACTCGCCCGGACACGGCACGTCAAGTATCAGGACACCTTCTACCACTTGGAACCGGATGTAAAAGAGACGCCCGGCGGACTTCGCGACTTGCACTTGATTCACTGGCTTGGAAAGCTGCGCAAGACCAACGCCGACGCCGCTGAACGCTTGATTGGCCCGGCCCGTTTTCTGCGCTCCGTCCGCTGTTTTCTGCACTATCGCGCCGGGCGTGACCAGAACCTGTTGACTTTCGACGAGCAGGAAGAAACCACCGAGCAGCTCTTTGCCTCGAGCGGCGGTCCGCCCGAATTCATGCGCGAATATTTCCAGAACGCGCGATTGATATACAACGAGGCGCGCCGCGCGCTGGATTGGATCGACAAGAGCGAGACATCCCTGCTGACTCAATTTCGCGACTGGCGTTCGCGCCTGTCAAACGGCGAATTCACGGTTTCCAACGATCGGGTATTTCTTCGAACCCCCGCGCAGCTGGAGAGCGATCCGGGAATCGTCTTGAGATTTTTTGAGTTCGTTGCGCGCCACGGTATCCCGCTCGCCGCCGAAACGGAACGCCGTTTGGAGCAGAACCGGGAAGCGTTCGCTGCCTTTTGCGCCGAATCGAAGTTCCAATGGCCCATGCTGCGGAACATTCTGAGCCTGCCGCGTGCTCCCGCGTCGCTTCGGGCGATGCATAACGCCGGCCTCATCCAGGCCATGTTTCCGGAGTGGCAGGGCATTCTATGCCTGGTTGTCCCGGACTATTATCACCGGTACACCGTAGACGAACACACGCTGGTCACCATCGAGAAGCTCGATGAACTCGCCACCACCCAAGACCCCGCGGCGCGCCGGTTCGCGGAAATACTTTCTGAGATCGACGATCTGGCTTTATTGCGATTTGCCCTGCTATTCCACGACACGGGAAAAGGCTCCAATAGCGGCGATCATTCGCGCCGCTCCGTGGAATTGGCGCGACAGGTCATGCGACGCATGCAAATGCCCGCTGAGGACCAGACCGCCGTCGAGTTCCTGATAGAGCATCACCTAGATCTTTCGGCGGTGATGAATTCACGCGACCTGAATGATCCCGCCACCGCGCGCGCGCTGGCCGAGGGCATCGGAACAATCGAGAGGCTCAAGCTGCTTTCAGTTTTAACCTTTGCCGACATCTCCGCGGTCAACCCCGGCGCGATGACCCCGTGGCGGCTCGATCGTCTGTGGCAGGCTTATCGCGCTACTCATCAGGAGCTGGTGAGGGAATTGGAAACCGACCGCATTCACGACATCCCGGCCGATCTTTTGGACCCGGCGGCGTTCATCAAAGGATTTCCAGTACGGTACCTGCGGACGCACACGCCCGCAGAGATCGAGACCCACCTGCGCCTCCGGCAACTCAGCCGTCCCACCGGCGTAGCCGTGCAAATCGATCGGCTGAACGGCGTTTATCGCGTCAGTATCGTCGCGCGGGATATGCCGTTTCTTTTTGCTTCGCTGGCAGGAGCGATGTCGAGCTTTGGAATGGATATTGTGAAGGCGGAAGCCTTTTCGAATGTCAAGGGAGTGATCCTGGATACGTTCGTATTCGCGGATCCCAAACGTACTCTGGAGCTGAATCCGCCGGAAATGGAGCGCCTACAGGAAACGCTGGAGCGAGTGGCCCTGGGCAAGGTCGATATCGATGCGCTCCTCCGCAGCCGTCCGCTGCCAGCGAAGCTTAAACGGCGGACCATCCGTCCGAGCGTGCACTTCGATTCGGAGGCATGCGAGACCGCTACGCTCGTCGAGATCATCGCCGAGGACCGGCCCAGGCTGCTGTATGATCTGGCAGCGGCAATCTCGTCATCCGGCTGCAACATCGATGTCGTATTAATCGACACCGAAGGCCATAAGGCGATCGATGTATTCTATGTGGCGTCGGACGGAAAGAAGCTCACGCCCGACGTCCAAACCGTGCTGGAGCGAAAACTCCTGGAACGATTGTAAATCGCTGCTTAGATGTCGTAATACAAGGCGAACTCGTACGGGTGCGGCCGCAACCGGATCGCATCGGCCTCATTCTTGCGCTTGTAATCGATGAAGGTGTCGATCAGGTCTTCGCTAAAGACGTCACCCTTGAGCAAGAAGTCGTGATCATCCTCCAGGCAGCTCAGCGCTTCTTCCAGCGAGGCCGGCATCGAAGGCACACTCTTCATCTCCTCGGGAGACAGATCGTAGATGTCCTTATCCAGCGGCTCGCCGGGTTCGAGTTTATTGAGCACACCGTCCAGCCCCGCCATCAGCATGGCCGAAAATGCCAGGTATGGATTCGCGGCTGGATCGGGCGGGCGAAATTCGACGCGCTTCGCCTTCGGGCTGGCTGAGTACATTGGAATGCGGCATGCGGCCGAACGGTTGCGCCGCGAGTAAGCCAGATTCACCGGCGCTTCGTAGCCTGGCACCAAACGCTTGTAGCTGTTCGTGGTTGGGGCAATGATGGCCGACAAAGCGCGCGCATGTTTGAGCAAGCCGCCAATATAGTTAAGCGCCATGGGGCTCAAACCGGCGTAGCTGTCGCCCGCGAACAACGGCTTCCCGCCTTTCCAGATGCTCTGGTGGGTGTGCATCCCGCTGCCGTTGTCGGCGAACAGCGGCTTGGGCATGAAGGTTACCGTCTTGCCATGCAAGTTCGCAACATTGCGGATAACGTACTTGTACAGCATCATGTTGTCCGCCGACTTCACCAATGTGTCGAAGCGTTGATCGATCTCGCACTGGCCGCCGGTCGCGACTTCGTGATGATGGCACTCGATGTTTAGACCGCACTGGATCATGGTCTCGACCATCTGACCGCGCAGATTTTGGTAGTGATCGGTCGGCGGCACCGGGAAATAGCCCTCTTTGTAGCGGGGACGGTAGCCCAGGTTATCGCCTTCGCGTCCGCTGTTCCAACGGCCTTCTTCAGCGTCGATGAAGTAGAAACCGGAGTGCTGATTCTGATCGAAACGCACGTTATCGAAAATGAAGAATTCCGCTTCCGCGCCGAAATAAGCCGTATCGCCTACGCTGCTGTTCTTGAGATAGAGCTCGGCTTTCCTGGCTATCCAGCGCGGGTCGCGGTTGTAGTTCTGGCGCGTAATCGGGTCGATGACATCGCACACCATTACCAGAGTCTTGATCTCATAAAAAGGATCTATGAAGGCCGTCGATGGATCGGGAATCAAGAGCATGTCGCTCTCGTTGATCGCTGCCCAGCCGCGGATACTGGACCCGTCCATGCCAAAGCCATCCTGGAACGAGTCCTCGGATAGCTCTGTAATGGGATAGGAGACATGGTGCTGCAGAGCGGGAATATCGGCGAAACGCAGATCTAGCTGCTTGACTTCATTCTTCTTGGCATACTCCAAGACTTCTTTCGGATTCATTCAACCTCCCTGGGATAAAGATGATGCTTTGGGGAACCTTACAGGTTACCGCATTCGGCGGCCCTGAAAGAATCCAAAATTTTGATCGCAGCTATAAACGCCACGAACCAGCCGGAGCGCTATTCCCGGTGAGTCGGATCGATCCACCGCGTCTCGGAGGGCGTTTCCGGGCTAGCAATATCCAGATTGACTACAATCGGCTCCTGGCCGCTGCGCACCACCACCGCTTCAACCGGGACGTCCGGGTTGGCGTTGATTTCCTGATGAGGCACATAAGGCGGAACGAAGATGAAGTCGCCAGGCCCGGCCTCATCGACGAATTCCAACTGCTCGCCCCAGCGGAATCGGGCACGGCCTTTCACTATATACAACACCGTTTCGAGATCACCATGGTGGTGCGCTCCGGTTTTCGCGTTGGGTTGGACGACGACAGTTCCGGCCCACAGCTTACTGGCGCCGGTACGCGCATGATCGATCGCCGCGGCACGTGTCATTCCTTCGGTTTGGGGCGTGTTACAGTCCAGCTCATTGGCATGCACGATACGGATGCCATGGCTCTGCCAATCGGGTTTCAGTTGGATGCTCATGCTGAAGTCAACGCCGCCGCGAGTCGCTTTTCGGCCAAAGTCCTCCGCTTCTGGAGCAACTGCGCGATAGCGCGGCACTCTTCGGCCAGTTCCTGGAACTGATCGGGGAATAGCGACTGGAAGCCATCCGAAAGAGCGCGATCGGGATTAGGATGTACCTCAACGATCAAACCGGAAGCGCCCGCGGCGACGGCAGCTAGCGCCATTGGGTGGACCTTGTCGCGCTTGCCCGTGCCGTGGCTCGGATCCACGATTATGGGCAAATGGCTCAGCTTTTGCACAGCCGGCACCACGCTCAGATCGAGAGTGTTCCGCGTGTGGTCGGCGAAAGTCCGCACGCCGCGTTCGCACAGAATCACCTGATAATTGCCTTCCGAGAGAATGTACTCCGCCGCCATGAGAAACTCTTCGAGCGTGGACGACATGCCGCGCTTCAACAGAACCGGCTTGCGCGCCCGGCCGGCACGGCGCAATAGCGAAAAGTTCTGCATGTTCCGGGCGCCGATCTGAATACAATCCGCGAATTCTTCCACCAGATCGAACGTTTCCACGTCGATCGCTTCGGTGACGATGCCCAGTCCCGTCTCATCACGGGCTTCGGCAAGGTATCGGAGCCCCTCTTCGCCCAAGCCCTGAAATGCATATGGCGATGTGCGGGGCTTGTATGCGCCCCCCCGCAATAAGTGGGCTCCGGCGGACTTGACAGCTCGGGCAGCACTTAGAATTTGTTCGCGGCCCTCGACCGAGCATGGCCCGGCGCAGATTGCGAGATCGGCTCCCCCCACGGCAATCCCTCGAATCTTAACCACTGTATTGTCCGGCTTCACTTCGCGGCTAACAAGCTTATAGGGTTTGGAAACCGGAATCGCTTCCGCCACGCCGGCCAGACTTTCGAACTCTGCCGACGGCACCGGACCGTGATTGCCGGTGATTCCGATAGCGGTACGCTCGGCTCCGGGCATGACGTGTGGGCGGAAGCCGAGGCTTTGAATTTTTTCGCAAACGGATGCGATTTCCGCCTCGCTCGCATGCGCGCGCATAACAACTAACACAATATGTTCCTCTTGAAAACCAGTGTATCGCGTTGCGCTGCTAAAATTGAAAAACTTGTGAGGGCCCGCCTCGAGCAGTATTTTCAACTTCGCGACCTCGGGACCAGCTGGCGTACGGAAATCTTAGCCGGATGCACGACCTTTGTCACCATGGCGTACATCATCTTTGTGAATCCGGCGATTCTGCATGAGACTGGGATGCCATTGACCGCGGTCGTGGCCGCCACTTGTCTCTGCGCGGCATTCGGTAGCGTGTTGATGGGCGTCCTGGCACGTTATCCGATTGCGCTGGCGCCGGGGATGGGTCTCAACGCCTATTTCACTTACTCGGTAGTGAAAGGCTTAGGAGTGCCCTGGGAAACGGCGCTCGGAGCGGTGTTTCTCTCGGGTGTGGCGTTCCTTCTGCTCACAGCCGTGGGCGTGCGGCAGATGATCGTGTCCGCGATTCCATTTGAGCTGTACGCCGCCGTCGCGGTCGGCATCGGCCTGTTTATCGCATTCATCGGCCTGCACAACTCGGGAATAATTGTGGCCAATCCGGACACGCTGGTCAGCATGGGCAATCTTCGAAAACCTGACACACTGCTCGCGGTTTTTGGATTGCTCCTCATCGCGGCGTTAATGGCTTGGAAAATTCGAGGCGCCATCTTAATCGGAATTCTCGGCACCACGGCCATGGGCGTTGTGTTTGGGTTGGTGCACTGGCAGCCGCAGAGTTATTCGTTCCACGACATAACGGCCACCGCCTTTCATCTGGATATCCGGGGCGCGCTAAATTACGGCTTGGCCGAAATCGTGTTCGTCTTTCTGTTCGTGGATCTCTTCGACAACGTGGGCACTCTGGTTGCCGTGGGGAAACAGGCGCGCTTGTTTGACCAAACCAACCAAATTCCGAGGATCAATCGGATTCTTTTTTCCGATGCCGCGGCGACTATTGTCGGGTCGCTGGCGGGAACATCTACGGTAACCAGTTATATCGAGAGCGCCGCGGGTGTCGCGGCAGGTGGCCGGTCGGGAGTAACCGCCATCACCACCGGCGTCCTGTTCTTGCTGGCCATGTTTATCGCGCCGGTAGTGGGTGCGATTCCCGCCGCGGCAACGGCGCCGGCGCTCATCGTAGTAGGCTCGCTGATGATCTCGCATGCAGCCGAAATACCATGGTCGAACCCGGTGATCTCGGTGCCGGCCTTCTTGACGATTATCACTATTCCACTTACCTTCAGCATCGCCAACGGACTGGCCTTCGGGTTCGTCGCTTACACTGTACTGAAACTCGCGCGCGGTGAATTTCGTAGTGTGAACTGGCTGGTGTATGTGCTTACAATTCTTTTCATCGTGAGGTTCTTGTATCTCGGCTCGGGCTGACCTGCGATTAAAAGGATATCCCGATAAGAACCTCAGCTTGGTTGAGCTGGGATGGCGGGGCATTGAAGAATTGCACCGCTGCGTCGCCGCCCCAACGGGATAGCCGAATTTCGGGAGTTATCTTTACCAACAAAAGTTTGAAGTCCACACCGCCGCCCAGAGCGAATCCGGAGTTCGACAAGTATGACGCTTGAGAGCCGACATGGCGGAAAATTGGACCTGCCTCGACATACGGTTTCACAATCGGCGTATGCAGAAAATGGTATTTCCCCAGGATCGGAAACTCCCAGGCATTGATGTTAGTCGCAAAGTGCGCTACCGGCTGCGGAACGGCTGTGGTGTCGGTTGCGAGACTCAGCGGACGATACAGGGCATCCGCCTCAACTGAGAATCCGAGCGGCAGAGAAAGTTCCACAGTAGGGCCTATGACGTAATTCTTGGCGTTCGAAAATGAGTGGGTGAGGGTATCCACCCCCATAACGGTGTGGTCGGCGAAGGCATCCGTTAGCGGCACTCCGCCCTTTATCCCTATGGAGAAAATATGTTCCGCGCCAAACACGCTTGTGAGAGAACATGCGATCAGAAAGAGGCGATGCATACCTCTATTTGACGTGCCAAGCCTGCGCCGGTTTCGCGCTCAAGTCTCCAAAATCACAATCGCCATGCCCTGCTCGGCGGTGTGGGTAAGCGACAACGCTATGTTGCGGACGCCTAGACCATCGGCGATTTTGGCCGCTACTCCGTGCAGTTGAAGGGTGGGTCGCCCGGACGGCAGGTTGGCGACCTCAAAATCCTGCCAGCGTACTCCCCGTCTCCAGCCCGTCCCGATGGCCTTCATGCCGGCCTCCTTGGCGGCGAACCGCGCCGCATACCGTTCGTAGCGGTTGGCCTTCCGCTCCACATAGGCAATCTCGGCGGGAGTATAAATTCGACCGGTAAAGCGGCCTCCGTGGCGCTCGATGGCTTTGCGAATGCGATCGACTTCCGCCAGGTCGATTCCGATTCCGACGATCACAACTCGGCGCCAGTGGACGTGATGGTCAGCCGCCCATGCTTCACGCCTTTGGTGCTGATCAAAGCATCCGCAATTTTCTTCACCGATGCTCACGCGTCCCTTGACCACCAACACCTCCAGGCAATTGTCGTGATCCAGGTGCACGTGCAGCGTGGAAAGGATGTGATGAAAGTGCGAGTGCTGAAGGTCGGTCAGCTTTTCGTTGAGTAGCCGGACGTGATGGTCGTAAACCAGCGTGACGGTTCCCACCACATTGCTATCGGGCCGTTCCCAGGTCTGTTGTACCAGCATCGTCCCGGATCAAGTCGCGGAATGCTTCGGAGCGGTTAGTATAGCCGCGCGTTGCGATCAAATGATCGAACTTCTTCAACAGTGTGGAATCGATGGCCACGCCAATGCGGCTGAGTTCGCTCATTTGTATGAGAGGGTAACAAGCGGGCGGCAGCATCGGCAGCGTCACACGCTTTAAACAATCGTGCTACTTTGAAGCGTCGGTCGAATGCATATCCCGGACAATTTTCTGTCCCCGCCCGTATGGGCCACTCTGGACGCCCTGAGCATTCCCGCCGTTGGGCTCATGGTTAAGAGGGCCGGACGGCAATTGGACGATACCAGCATTCCGCTGCTGGGCGTGATGGGCGCGTTCGTGTTCGCGGCCCAGATGATCAACTTTCCGGTCGGTATCGGCACCAGCGGCCACCTGGTTGGTGGCGCATTGCTGGCGTTCACACTGGGCGTCGGCCCCGGCCGCTATCGTGATGACTGCCATCATCGCGATTCAGGCGTTTGTTTTTCAGGATGGTGGAGTGCTTGCGCTGGGGGCCAACGTATTCAATATGGCGGTGGCTGGAGTACTGGCCGGATATCTGCCCTTTTGGATGTGGGGAGCGCATCGGCGCAGGCTCGCGATCTTCGTGGGCGCCTTTCTGTCGGTAATGGTCAGCGCGTCATTGGCGCTCGGCGAGCTTGCTGATTTCCGGCGTCACGATGCCGCGGCCGTTGGTCCTGATTTCGATGGCCCTGTTTGCCATAAGCGCTCTGATCGAAGGCGCAATAACAATTTCAGTCGTGCAAGCGATTGAGAAGCTCAATCCCAGCCTGGTTCAAAAGCCGGACGCAGGGAACTGGCGCGCATTCTCGGTATTGAGCGGAATTGCGCTGCTGTTGGGAGTGGTGGGATTCTTATGGGCGTCCTCGGCTCCGGACGGGATCGAGCGCTTGGGCCTGCAGCTGGGGCTGTCCGCAAAGACCGGTTTTCACGCGCCTCTCGCCGACTATACCCTCGGCCACTTTGACTCAGCTTGGCTGCGCAGAGCCACCGCCGGCCTTACCGGACTGTTGGTCGTTTACGCCGTGTGCGTCGCGTTCGCCAAGATGATCGGCCGCCGTCGGAGCGCTTGATGCATCACGTCCTGATGGATCAGTGGAGTCAGGCTTCGAGCCCTCTGCATAGCCGTGATCCGCGCGCGAAGATCCTGGCATTGTTGGCGTTTCTGGTTGTGTTGGCGACCACGGCGGCGGACGCATTCTTCACGCTGGCCATCGACGCGGCCGTGCTGCTGGCGGGCATTCTCATTGCCGGTCTGCCGCTCGGAAGTCTTTTGCTGCGCGCCATGATGATTTTGCCGTTCTCGCTGACCTTCGGCCTGATCAGTTGGCTGGCCGGCGACCGGCTGCGAGCGCTCGGTCTGGTGGAAAAGAGTTATCTCTCCACCGTTGCGGTTTTGCTGATCGTCGGCACCACCCCTCTTCCGTTACTGCTGGGCGGACTCGAAGCGCTCGGAATACCACGCTTGCTGGTGCTGGTGGCGCAGTTTCTCTATCGTTACCTTTTTGTGGTTTCAGAACAGGCCCAGCATCTGCGTCTGGCGGCAGCTTGCCGGCAAGCATCCGGTCGACGGCGCCGCCTCGGCTTTCGCGCAGCGGCAGGAGCGTTAGCCGTCTTGTTCGCGCGTTCCTATTACCGCGCTGAGGGAATTCATCGCGCGATGATGGCCCGTGCGTTCTCCGGCAGATTTTCACTTCTCAAGCGTCCTCAATTCGGCTTAGCGGATGGTTTGTTTACATTGGCGATCGCATCTTTTTTGATCCTGGTGCGCATCCAATGACGCCGTTGATCGAAGTCCGCGATCTTCGTTTCCAGTACGAAGATGGAACCAAGGCCTTGGATGGTGTGAACTTTACGCTCTCAGCCGGCGAAACGGTGGCGGTTTTCGGCGCCAACGGCTCTGGAAAAACGACCTTCGTCCTGCATTTGAACGGCATCCTGCGAGGACAGGGCAGCGTCATAGTTTGTGGCATGGAGGTGAATAAAGAAACGCTGGCGCGCGTCCGCTCCAAAGTAGGCTTGGTGTTTCAAGATTCCGACGAGCAGCTGTTTATGCCTACCGTGCTCGAAGATGTAGCTTTCGGTCCGCTCAATCAAGGCTTGTCATCCGACCAGGCCATGGCAACGGCCAAGGCGGCCCTGGAGCAAGCCGGCATGCAGCATGTCTTAGCCAAAGCGCCGTATCATCTGAGCGCGGGCGAGAAACGCAGAGTGGCGCTGGCAGGCGTGCTGGCGATGCAGCCGGAGATTCTGGTATTGGACGAACCGACCACGTTTCTCGATCCTCCCGCTCAACGCAACTTACTTCACTTACTCGCGGGCCTTCCGCAGGCTAAGCTGATCGTTACTCATCACACACGCTTCGCAGCGGCGCTGGCTACTCGCGCCGTTTTCTTCGAGAAAGGTAAGTTAGTCGCCGACGGTCCGCTGGATGAAATCGTTCAGCGCTTCAACTGGATTTATCCAGCCTTGGACGCGGCCGACTTACGATACTCGGCCCAGCGCCGTTTCTGAGCAGCCGCGATGCGGCGGCGTGCCGCGGCACTAAGCCGGCTGCCGCCCCTCTGATGGTTCGAGCCGGAAGGACGGCCTCGTCGGCCCTTGCCCAACATAGATCGCACCTCTTGTATTTGTTCATCAAGGCGCTTTTTTTGAAGTTCCAAACCCTCCAGAGCTGCGGCTAGAAGGGCGTGATTTCGTATTGAACTTGTGCTCGGCATTCCAGCTCCTGTTTTCGATGATCCGTAAGTGACTGTCATCCAGGTGGCATTTGGCCGTCCGGTGAATCAAGTACAAAGGTCACCGGCCCATCATTTACCAGGTGGACTTCCATCTCGGCTTGAAAGACGCCGCTTTGAACGATAATGTTTCTCGAACTTAACCTCTCAATAAAATATTGGTAAAGTTCGCGTGCCTGTTCAGGCTGCGCAGCCTGGTCAAAACTTGGCCGGCGCCCCTTTTTACAGTCTCCATATAATGTGAATTGAGAAACGACTAACAGGCCGCCTCCTACTTCCAGAATACTCCTATTCATACGGCGCGCGTCATCCGGAAAAATGCGCAGGTTAATGATCTTGTCCGCTAAATACTCCACATCTTGTTTGCTGTCAGCCGTCGCAACACCCAACAAGATCAGCAAGCCGTTCGAGATTGATCCCACGGTCTCTCCGGCTACATCGACATGCGCTTCCTTCACGCGCTGTAGTACTACCCTCATGCAATGATTTGTCGCAGGCCAAGGCCTGTGCCACGATGGCAAACCTTCAGTATTACACTGAACGAAGTGGCAATCGAGACTTACGCCTATGCCCGTGCGGGCCTCCTCGGCAATCCCTCGGACGGTTACTACGGCAAGACCATTTCGTTCTTAGTCAGAAATTTCCGCGCGCGCGTGCTGCTCTATCCTAGCGCGCGGTTAGAGATTCGTGCTTCTAAAGCGGATATGCCGGTCTTTGAAAGCCTGGACGACCTCTACGAAGCGACGCGCTGGCGCGGCTATTACGGCGGAATCCGCATCATCCAGGCGCTAATCGTCCGCTTCATGGATTATTGCCGCGAGCAAGGTCTGGAGCTCGAGAACCGCAATTTTACAATTGAGTACGAGTCCACCATTCCGCTGCGTCTCGGAATGGGCGGATCCAGTTCGATCATTACCGCGGCGCTGCGTGCACTTTGCGAATACTTCCAGATTAAAATCCCGCTGCCGGTGCAGGCCAACTTAGTCCTGGAAACGGAAACCAAGGAACTGGGAGTTCCGGCGGGCCTGCAAGATCGCGTGATCCAGGTTTATGAGGGACTGGTCTACATGGATTTCGCGAAAGAGTTGATCGACCGCCAGGGATATGGAAACTATGAGCGATTGGATCCCGGATTGTTACCCAACGTGTATATGGCATACCGTACCAGCCTCAGTGAAGGCACCGAGGTGTTCCACAACAATGTTCGAGAACGCTGGCGCCAGGGTGATCCCGAGGTACTGGAAGCCATGCAGTCCTGGGCCGGTTATGCGGAACAAGGCCGCGCAGCTTTGCTGCAACGCGATTACGAGACGCTCAATCGCTTAATTGATGCCAACTTCGATTTGCGCGCCAGGTTGTACCGCATTAGCCGTGGAAACCTGGAGATGATCGAAGCGGCCCGCAGCGCCGGAGTTACCGCGAATTTCGCAGGATCGGGCGGCGCCATTACCGGTTGCTATTCCAGTGAAGCCATTTATCGTACATTGACCGAAAAGATGCGAGCTCTCGGCGTGGCAGTTGTAAAGCCCGTCGTAGCGCAATGACGTGACAGTTCGTAGGTAAGTCCCAGTCAGAGTACTAAGTAAATCAGTCTATCCACAAAACTGACCGGCGCCCTGATAATGGAATTGATGATCCACAAAGGCATCTTCAAGCGCAAGCGGGTCCACTCCAAGATGCCGGGTGGATTTTTCAATTTCGAAGAAGAGTCAACTTCAACACGCCTGTATGGATTCGGGCATGGCGATCATCTTCGGTTGCGTGACGAGTTCGGCAACGTTTGGCATGGCACCGCTGAAAAAATCTCTGAAGATCAGGTTCGCTATACCTTCCGCGATCCCAACGGCCGCACCATCACCGGTGTCTCCGATAGCTTTGGCATTGTGCTTCGAGATGGCCGGGGCAAGACCTGGCGCGGATTCATCGACTAAAGCAGACCTTGCCATGTCTGACGCCCGCGTCTCAGCTTAGGTCACGGTCGGTTCAAATATTTCTCGTACAACCGCCTCTGCTTGTTGTCCAGGTCAACCGTTTTTCCTTTAATGAAAAGCTGCTTCACCTGAGTCTTGGCTTCGAGGGGGTCGCCATCGGTGACCATCAGGTCCGCCGACTTCCCTTCCTCGATGGACCCGACCTTGTCGGACACGCCCCAGATCTGCGCCGGATTTAGCGTGATCGCTTTCAGCGCTTCATCGTAAGGCAACCCGAATGCCACCGCCGTCGCCGCCTGATACGGCAGATTGCGCACGAATTCGTTATCGAACGAGCCGAATGCAAACTTCACGCCCGCTTTGAAGAACTGGTCGGGCAGCGTGTAGGCGGCATCATATGGATCGTCTTCGTGCAGCGGTAGCGCCAGCGTGGGGCCCAGAATGGCAGGGATGTTGCGCGCTTTGAGCTCCGGTCCCATTTTGCCCAGCTCACGCGGTTCAGCGATGATAACGTGCACCTTCTGCTGGTCGGCGAACTGCACCGCGTCGTGGATAGCGCGCTCGCGGTTAGCCATAATGACGAGCGGCTCCGTGCCATCCAGCACAGGCAACATCGCTTCGAATTTCAAATCGGGTTGGAACCCTTTGGCGTTTGAGGCTTTCGCTTTTTGATAGCGGCGGGCTTCCTCGAAGAACTCACGAAGCTCTCGCAGTTCCCCTTCATAATTCTTCTTGGCATCGGTAAAGGAGAACGGCGGCGCGTTCTCTGGCGGAAGTCCGCCGAATCGTCCAGGGGGAGAAAGAATAGTGGGAATGCGCATGGCCATTCCGGCGGATTTCTTTACGTCCATCTCCTCCCAGGTCCAGCCGTCCAGATGAACCAGAGCGGCTTGGCCCGCAATGATGTTGCCGGCGCCCGCGCCTCGCCTTCCTTCCCCGCCGGCGCTCATCGGAAGCGTGATCACGGTTGTGATGCCGTTGGCGCGCGTCACCGGGATGTGCTCGCTGGCAGGATTGATTGCCACCTCGGCACGCAGCTGAGGATCAAATTTGCCCAGTTCGCCGGTGTCGACGCTTTCGCGGGTCGAGCCTATCTCCGACAGCCCCAGTTGCGTGGCCGAGTCGATCATACCGGGATAAACATGCAGTCCCTTGGCTTCGATAATGCGAACACCTTTGGGGGCGGCAAGATTGCGGCCCACGCCGGCGATCTTTCCATCCTTCACCAATACCGAGCCGTTTTGAATCTCGGCGCCTGCTACCGGATGCACGGTCGCGCCGCGGATCAGGAAAGTGTCATCATTGGCGGCCAGAAGAGGTATAGCGAACAGGACCGCTACCGCGATGGATTTCATGCAGCGGGCCTCCTTACTGCGCCCGGCGCCGGTCTTCGTTGTTCATTTTGCTTATCGAGAAGCTTCTTCTTCTCAGAATCGTGCATCGGCCTCTCCGCTAAATCGTTGCTGCGGTCGAAATAGAGCTGACCGTCGATATAAACCTTCTCCACCTTCGAGAAGTTGGAGAGCGGATGCTTGTCGAAGAGTGTGAGATCCGCGTCCTTGCCCACTTCAATCGAGCCGACACGCTGGTCGATCATAAGCTGTTTGGCCGGATTGATGGTGATCAGCGAAAGCGCTTCAGTTTCGCTAAGGCCGCCATATTTCATTGTCTTCGCGGCTTCGTCGTTGAGGTGGCGAATCAGCTCGTCCGAATCGCTGTTGAGCGATACGATGACCCCTTTACGGGTCATGACAGCGGCATTGTAGGGGATGGCGTCATAGGCTTCCAGCTTATATCCCCACCAGTCGCTGAAGGTGGACGCGCCGGCGCCATGTTCGACGATCTCCTTCGCCACTTTGTACCCTTCCAGTACGTGTTGCAGCGTTCGGATCTTGAAGCCGAATTCGTCGGCGACACGCAAGAGCATCAGAATCTCATCGGCCCGATAGCAGTGTGCATGTACCAGGCGTTTACCCTCCAGCACCTCGACCAGTGGCTCGAGCTTGAGATCGCGGCGGGGCGCCAGAACCTGTTCTCCCTGCGTGACCTTGTCGTTATAGTCCTTCCAGGATTGCTGGTAAGCCTTGGCCTCGTTGAACGCCTCACGAATTACGTCCTCGACGCCCATGCGGGTGGCCGGATAACGCGGCGGAACATTCGCTGCGCCGACGCGTAGCCCGGTGGGGTTCCCTGCTCGTTTTGGATTTTCCCCGAGCGCGAACTTGATACCTGGCATGGCGCCTTCGAAAATCATATCGTGAGCATCCTTGCCCCAGCGCATTTTAAGCACGGTGCATTTGCCTCCGATAGCGTTAGCGCTGCCGTGAAGAACATTCGCGGTGGTCACGCCGCCGGCCAGAGCTCGATAAATAGCGATATCGTCGGAATTCAGAACGTCTTCGATGCCGACCATGGCCGATACCGAGACGCTGCCTTCGTTAATGCTGTCGGCGGCAATATGCGAATGGCAATCGATGATTCCCGGCATCACGAACTTACCGGCAGCGTCCACCACCTGGGCGTCCGCCGGTACGGTCACCTTCTCGCCTACTTCCGCGATCTTGCCATCGCGGATGAGAATCGACCCACTATTGAGCGTGCCTTTGGTGACGGTGAGAACAGTCGCGTTTTGTATGACGATAGGGGGCGCGGCCAGCAGCGAGGCCGCAAAAGCGCTAGCCAGAAGCACCGGCTTCATTGCTTACCTCCTCGCGGAACATCTCCCGTAGGACCGTTGCCGCCGGCCGGACGCGGACCGGGTGGAGCAGGTTCTTCCACAGGTTCAAACTTGACACCATCCACAAAAACATATGTCACGTGTGTCCCCTCCTCGAACAAGTCACCTTTCGTGACCACCAGGTTTGCAATCTTGCCCTTCTCGATGCTGCCCAAGCGGTCGGCCACGCCATAGATTTCCGCCGGCGAAAGAGTCATGGCACGCAGTGCGTCATCCTGCGAAAGCCCGGCATCCAGAGCGCGCTTCACTGCGTGAACCAAGTCAGCGCGGCGATCGATGCCACCGGAATAAAATGCGAACTTGACGCCGTTCTTTGCCAGCGCGGCGGGTGTCGAAGGAGCCCGGTCGCGAAGTTCGAGGACATTCAGCGTGTCGATCTCATCCGGATCGCTGTCTCTGGCCCGCTCCGGCCAGCGTAGATTGACCAGCGCGGCTGCGTTGGCGTTCTTGAAAAGGTCGGCCGATCGATAGCCCTCCGGCAGGCCGTAGAGCAGGGCTTTCAAGTGCAGTTCGCTGGCGAAGCGCAGCAGGCGATCCACATCGATACGGCGTGTCGCCGGAAGCAGAACACGCGGCGAATCCAGCACGCCTTCCAGCGCGCGATCATATTCGGGACGATGCGTGCCGCTCGCATGGGCATTGTAGTATTGCTTCGCAAGCCGATAGTGCTCTGCATCCAGATAGACCTGGCGGACGTAAGCGATCACACCCATCAGCGAATTCGGAAAGCCGCCCCCGAATCCGGGCGAGGTGATAAATGTCACATATTGGCCCGCATTTTCGGCGACCACCATGTCTCCGGTCTTCTCGCCGGCTAAATTAACAATGGCCCCTTGACCGGAGAAAATTCCGCGCGGAGGGAACGTGACGGCAGTAGTGAAGCCTTCCGCCCGAACCGATTCAAGCCGCCGGTCGGTGGGTCGCACCAGGTCGGCGGCCCGCACCCAACTCGTTGTGTAAGGCCGATCCTCTGGTCCGCGGGCGGGTGGGTTAGCTGGCGTTTGAGCGGCCGGAGCGGGCTGAGGTTGCTGAATCGGCAAACCTCCTCGTCCTCCGCCCGTGTTCGCCACCGGTGCGGCATCCGGAATTCCGAAGGTGCTAAGGGCATCGATCAGCCCCGGATACACCGTGAGACCGTCGCCTTCGATCACCCATGCATCCGCGGGAACCGTGGCATCCGCGCCCACCGCTTCAATCAATCCATTGCGTAGGATGATGTTCGCGCGCGGCATGGCCCGGCCACTCACGGGAAACACGCGCGCATTGTGAATCGCTATGACGGTGGGGGCAGCGCCGAACAACGCGCCGGCAGCCATCAGGATCAGTAACGGAAGTCGCTTCATAGCCAATCGCTTATTATAGAATTTCCGCTGGAATGGTGAATGAAATGGCGTTGAAAAGAAGAATAGGTTACAAGGACGCGGGTGTCGATATCGACGAAGGTGATCGCGCCGTTGCCTTCATTCGCCAGCACGCGCGGAGCACCTTCACGCGCGACGTGCTCACCGATATCGGCAGTTTTGGCGCCGGCTTTCTGCTGAACGGGTGGAAAAATCCGGTGCTGGTCAGTTCCGCGGACGGCGTCGGCACCAAGCTGAAGATCGCCTTCCAGACCGGCCGTCACGATACGGTAGGCGAAGATTTGGTGAATCACTGCGTCAACGACATCGCAGTGCAGGGAGCGATTCCGCTGTTCTTTCTGGATTATTTCGCGATCGGAAAGCTTGATGCCGAAGTTGCCGGGAAAGTTATCGAAGGCGTCGCTCGCGGATGCCGCAACAACGGTTGCGCCCTGATTGGCGGTGAGACCGCCGAGATGCCCGGGCTCTATCAGCCTGGCGAATACGACCTCGCTGGATTCATTGTCGGCGCGGTCGAGCGCAACGATATGTTAACCGGCAAAACCATCCGGGCGGGTGATGTTTTGGTGGGCCTCGCTTCCAACGGCTTGCACACCAATGGCTATTCCCTGGCTCGCAAACTCCTTTTCGAAGTCGCCGGGTATCGCATGGATCCTTCTCTCGCCGAAGAACTTCTCAAGGTGCACCGCAGTTACCTCAAGCCGATCCGCGCGCTGATCGACGCTCGCATGTTGAGGGGCGCCGCGCACATCACCGGAGGCGGCATCACCGACAACCTGCCCCGGATTCTTCCTTCCGGGCTGGCTGCTCAGATCGATGTTTCGTCCTGGACCATCCCGCCCATCTTCGAACGGCTGCGCGAGATCGGAAATATCGAGCCGGCCGAGTACCGTCGTACATTCAACCTGGGAATCGGAATGATTCTGGTCGTGGCCAAGCGGAACGTGGCAAAAACACGAGCGACGCTGGCCTTACTCGGCGAACCCTGTCCGGAGATCGGAGAAGTGGTGGAAGGGCGTCGCGAGCGGGTGATTTACGTGGGTGACACTGGGGCGCGTCGTTGAAGCGGCTGGGAATTCTGCTCTCGGGGCGCGGTTCGAATTTCGAAGCAATTGCTGATAACGTCGCAGCCGGGCGATTACAGGCCGAGATCGCCGCTGTAATCTCTAACCGCGAAGAGGCGCGCGGCCTTCAGATCGCTCGCGAGCGCGCGTTGCCTGCTCGGTGCATTCCATCGAAAGGCGTTTCGCGGCAGGAATACGACCGGCGTGTGGTCGAAGAACTTAAGACCTGCGGCGTGGAGTTGGTTTGCCTGGCTGGGTTTATGCGCTTGCTCAGCGCTGAATTTTGCCAGGCGTTCCCCAGCCGGATTTTGAACATTCATCCCTCCCTGCTGCCTGCCTTTCCTGGACTCGACGCGCAGAAACAGGCGCTCGAGCACGGGGTCAAGGTCAGCGGTTGCACGGTGCATTTTGTGGATGAACAGCTCGACGCGGGCCCGATTATTCTCCAGGCTGCCATTCCCGTCCTCGATGACGACACCGAAGCCACCTTGTCGGCGCGAATTCTCGAACAGGAGCACCGCATCTACAGCGAAGCCATCCGGATCGTCCTCTCGGAACACTGGCGCATCCAGGGCCGCCGGGTGGTCGCGTGGTGAAGGGTCTCCCGGCTCGCATCTGGTGAACGCTGGCGCGTTTCGGCCGCGATCACCGTGGGATTCTTGCTGAAGATTCTTAAGTACGTAAATCTTCTCACATGGCCATTCCTCAGAGCGAAGTTGAGCGTCGAATACGGAACCGTTCTATGACACAGTCGCTATCATTCTATGAGGCTTTCCCGCATCCATGGTTGTGCTGGCCGGCGCCGAATGGACCGCTCGGAGATCGACAGGAGAGAGCGCAGTGGTATCTCGCTGACAGTCGGTGGGTGTAGTGGCTGTGCCTTGGGATTTCAGCTTAGGGAAATGAGGACCAAGGTCCTATTGCGGTAAGGGGCGTACCACTGCAAAATCAATCTTCAACCCATGGCAACCGCACCGATCCTGGAAATGGAAATCCAGGCTGACGATCAGACCCTTACGCCCCCCTTACCGGAAACTCTGGAGGACACGGGCCTAGCACGTTCCGTGGTAGAGCAGCTCGTGATGAAGCTGCTTTACGCTCGCGGCGACATGCTGGGCCGCGATTTGTCCGAGGCGCTGGGCCTTAAATTCAGTCTGATTGAAGAGCTGATCGAGTTCCTGAAGCGCCAGCACCTGATACAGGCCAAAACATCCCTCGGCATGGGCGCCAGCACGTCCTTATTTGCCCTCACCGAAACCGGACGCACCTATGCGCGCGAGTGCCTGGAATCGAACCAATATGCTGGTCCGGCGCCGGTTCCACTCTACCAATACACCTATATTGTTCGCAGACAGCGTCGCGCCGACGGCTGGCTTACCCAAGAGGCGCTTGCGGGCGCTTATCGCAAGATGGTAGTTACTCCCCGGATCCTGGCGCAGATCGGGCCGGCGGTCAGCTCGGGAAATTCGTTCCTGATCTATGGCCAGCCCGGCAATGGGAAAACATTTCTGGCCGAGGCTCTTGGAAATGTGGATGACTCGTGTATCTACATCCCCCATGCCATCGAGTCTCAAGGCTCCATCATTCAGGTGTTCGACCCGGTTTACCATCAGCCCGTTCAGGACGAACAAGAGCAGTCGGTATTCGCGACGCAGCACCAATATGATCGCCGCTGGATCAAGTGCCGCCGTCCATTCATCGTCACCGGGGGCGAATTGACGCTTCAAATGCTGGATTTGACTTACAACGCTACCTCTAAGGTCTATGACGCACCCTATCAGGTCAAGGCTAACAACGGCATCTATCTGATCGACGACTTCGGACGTCAAATGTGTAGCCCGGCCGAAGTGCTCAATCGCTGGATCGTTCCCATGGAACGGCGCATCGACTATTTGAAATTCTTCAGCGGCGGGAAGATGACGGTTCCGTTTGAAGCATTCCTGATCTTCTCCACTAACCTCAAGCCCGACCAATTGGGAGACGAGGCCTTCCTGCGCCGCATTCAGTACAAGATGCTCATGCGTAGCCCGGACCAGGCAGAGTTCTCCAACATCTTCCGTGGGTTCTGCGCGGCCAAAGAGCTGCCTTATGAAGAAACCAGCATCAGCCGCTTCATCGAAAAGCATTACCGGTCCACAGGCAAGCCATTCCGGCGCTGCCAACCGCGCGATGTGCTCTCACACGCGATCGACCTGATCCAGTTCGAGAAACTGCCCTACCGGCTGACGGACGATTTGCTCGACCGCGCGTTTGAAAGCTGTTTCCTCGAGGAAAACGGCGAGTAACGGCCTACTTTCCCTGCAGCGAGCTGATGTAGTCAGTCAGGTTATTGATCCGGACATCGATTTCGAGCCGGCTCCCACTGCCAACGTAGCGGAACGCTACGCCCCAAACCGGCATATCTTTCGGACCGTGCCCATCCACGCGGGACTCGCCCCGAATCGTCTCTTTCACCTGAATCGTCGGGAATTTGCCATTGTTTCGCTTCGCCAGAGCCGTCAGATCAGGCGCCGAGACGCCTCTTGCATCCCGCCCGTGGCAGGTAGAGCAATAGACGCTATACATCTCCTCGCCCGACGCCGCCGAGGTCATCGGAAGCGGGATCATCGCCGTCACTCGACCGATACCGGCCAACACGAAGAACAACAGAGTCGTATGTTTCATGTCATTCTCCTTCCGAAAAGGGGGGGCATGGGAAGCGCCACGGCCCAGATTCGCCGTAACCGCCTGAAAACACTGGGTGATCAGGGCGAAGCATGCGTAGAATAGGGTCAAAAACCGCACTTTAGAGCTACCCTATAGGGCTAATTGAGCCACTTTGGGAACATTTTGATAGACTTGCTTTGGTATGACACGGCGCGATGCCATAAAAACAGCCGGAATCGTAGCGGCGGCGGCTCCGGCAATCCTCAAGGTCCGGGCCGCCACGGATCAGATGAAATACGGGATGATTGGCGCCGGTGGGCGGGGGTCCTATTTACTCAAGCATCTGACCAAGGTCGATAACGGACATTGCACAGCGGTTTGCGACCTGGACGACGAACGACTGGAAAAGGCCTCGGCGACGATCGGGACCAATCCGACCAAGTACAAGGACTACCGCGAGCTGCTTTCGGACAAGAATGTGGAGGCGGTGCTGATCACGGTGCCGCTTTTTGAGCATTTCACGGTTACCAAAGACGCACTCCAGGCTGGGAAGCACGTCTTTTGCGAGAAAAGCCTGGTTTTCAAGCCGGAGGAACTACACGCACTGCGGGCGTTAGTTCCGCAGTACTCCAAACAGGTGCTACAGGTCGGGCTGCAGCGGCGCTACAGCAAGTTTTATCAGCTAGCCAAAGAACTAGTCGATAAAGGCGTACTCGGGGAAGTGACCCATATCGAAGCCATGTGGCACCGCAATCCGGGCTGGATGATGAACGGCTTCAACTGGCGGCTTTATCGCGAATATTCAGGGGGCTTGGCGGCCGAGCTGGCTTCGCACCAGATCGACATCGCGGATTGGATCTTCGGCGGCTCGCCGGAATTCGTGGTGGGCGTCGGCGGATTGGACACCTGGAAGGACGGGCGCGATGTTTTCGATAACATTCAGCTCATTTACAAGTATCCTAACGGCCGCAAGGTGATTTATAGCGCTATCTCGACCAACGTACACCTTCCGTTCCTGGAAGGCACGCGGCCCGAATTCGGCGAATTGATCATGGGCACGGGCGGGGCGGTCGAGATCACCGTGGGCGATGGCGAATCCACCATGCCTACGGCGATGTGGTTCCGCGATCCATCCAAGGTCACGGTGCAAAAAGCGGAAGGCAAGGCGCCCTCCACCGCCGCCGGCGCCAGTTACGCGCTCGGTAGCAGCGAAAAAGGGCTGCCGCTGGTGATGGCCACCGATCAGCTCAAGATTGACGGCAGCGACTCGTTCCTGAAACGCGAAATGAAGTTCGCCCAGCGCTGGCTCTATTCCAAGGGCGTGATGGTGCACGACGAAGATACCAATCCGGTGGAGACGGAACTCGAGAGCTTCTTCAACGATTGCCACAGCGGCGGTCATCCTAAGGCCGATCTTGAGGTAGGCTTGCGCGATTCCACCGCGGTCATGCTGTCCAACATGTGCATGGACCAAGAACGGCGGGTTTTCTTCAAGGAGATCGAGACGCTGGGGAGGAATGTGACTCCACAGCAGATGGCCGCGAATATAACCGCGGCGCAGTCCAGCTACAGCAAATCGATCGCAGCCAAGAAGAAGGTTTCGGCCTAAGTGGGCTGGGTTTCGTTCCACAATCGCCGGGCCGCTCAGATTGAAAACGAGAGCGTTCGGCTTACGGTAACAGCCGAAGGCGGACACATTGCAGAGATTCTGCACAAGCCCAGCGGCGTGAATCCGTTGTGGATTCCACCGTGGCCTTCGATCGAGCCATCGACGTGGAGTCTTGAAAAGAATCCCGAGTACGGAGCTGACGCCGAGAGCAAGCTACTGTCGGGGATCATGGGCCACAACCTTTGCCTCGATCTATTCGGCGGCCCGTCGCCGGAGGAAGCCGCCGCCGGGATGACAGTGCATGGCGAGGCGTCGATTCTGCCGTATCAGATTTCAACTTCCGATGGCGAGTTAACAGCGGCATGTTCCCTCGCGGCCGCGCAGCTTCAATTCCAGCGCCGCATCCGCCTGGATGGGGTCCGGGTTCTCATCACCGAGACAGTTGAAAATATGGCGATACTGGATCGGCCGATCGCGTGGACCGAGCACGTGACGCTGGGGCCACCCTTCCTCGAAAAGGGAATGACCGAGTTTCGCGCGCCGGGCACCAAAGGGCGCTCGCTCGGATCGAATCATGATTTCAACTGGCCGCTGAAGCCACACGACGAGGGCGCAACGGAAGACCTGCGTCTGTTTACGAACGCGCCCAGGTCCGCAGGCTTCGACAGTGTGCTCCTGAATCCCGCGCAAGACCAAGCTTTTTTCTTCGCTTTCTCGCCCCGGACCAAAGTGCTGTTCGGGTACGTGTGGAAGCGCGCCGATTTTCCCTGGCTCGGCATCTGGGAGGAGAACAATAGCCGCGAACATGCGCCCTGGAATCGCCGCACACTCACGCGAGGCATGGAATTCAGCGGTTCTCCGGTGGCCGAAAGCCGCCGCCAGATGATCGACCGTCATTCCATGTTCGGAGTACCGGCCTACCGCTGGCTTCCGGCTAAGACCAAGGCGCAGGTGGACTACTGGGCGTTCATCGCGGAAGCCGATTCAATTCCCGAGACTCTGGAGCAGCTCCAGGTCCACATTCCCGCCTGAGACTATTGCGCCGATTTTCCGCGGACCTTTCGGGAGTTTGTGGTGAAAAAGCGCAGCCGCCGGAACAGCGCCGCTGGGTTCGACCACCATCTTCATTCTGGTCAGCAGGAACTTCATCGTCTCGCGAATTTCATCGTCGGTCACCAACAGGATATCTTCCACGTTCTTCTGGATAATCGGGAAGGTAATGGCTCCAGGCTTTTGAGCGCGCAGCCCGTCGGCAATGGTCTGAGGGGTAGGAATCTCAACCCGGGAGCCGGAACGGAAGGACAGATAGGTGTCGTTGCCGTCCTCGGGCTCGACTCCGAAGATGCGAATCCCGGGCTGCAGCGCTTTGGCTGCGACCGAACAGCCAGACGTCAGTCCCCCACCCCCAATGCAGACGACCAGCGCTTCAAGATCCGGCACCGCTTCGAGTAACTCCAGTGCCACCGTACCCTGCCCCGCGATCGTCCAGGGATGGTCGTAGGGCGGGACGATGGTGGCGCCAGTGTCGTCCGAGATACGCTTGCCGATGGCTTCGCGATTTTCAGTGAACCGATCATACGTCACCACCTGCGCACCATATCCGCGGGTAGCTTCGAGCTTCGACTTGGGAGCATCCTCCGGCATTACGATGGTCGCTTTGATACCGACGGACGCCGACGCGATAGCCACGGCCTGAGCGTGATTCCCCGATGAAAAAGTAACCACGCCGCGGCCCAGCTGGTCCTTGGGAATGGAGTAAATGAAATTGGACGCGCCCCGGATCTTGAAAGCCCCGCCGCGCTGGAAGTTTTCGCACTTGAAGTACACCTCCGCCCCGGCCAGGGCGTCGAACGACCGGGAAGTGAAGACCGGCGTACGGTGAGCGATGCCGCGAATGCGTTCGGCCGCCGCTTGGATGTCGGCGAGAGTAATGTCCGTATTCACTTGTTATCAATCCACACGTCGAATCTCTTTCAGTCCGTTTTGTAGTGATGGCACACAACGATCTGGCAGCGAATAATCGTCGCGGCTCCAGTCATAGAACTTCTCAGCGGCTTTCTTGATCTTCCCCTCTATATCCTTTGTGCTTTTGTAGTCAGCCGTTTCGTTGACCTCTTCGCCAGTCAAGCATGCGATCCAGGTTTCGATATGACGCTTGGGAATAAGGAGCGCGATCTTTTCAGATTCCTTGCGTTTCGCCTGTCCGTCGCTCTTTAGTTCGTTTTCAAGCTGCTGTTCGCGGTAGGCGACAGTATTCGTGTCTGCATCGATCACCGCGATCAGCGCGGCCTTCCGACGCGTCGAACGATTCCTGTAGCGCTCCACTTCTTTGGAATACTGCTGACGCACAAACTGCTCGCCGGATCCTGTGCCTGTCGGAGAACGCACAACTCGCACCTGACGATTACTTTCAACGCACCTTAAAGAACGTCGCACGAAGTTGACCTGCCTTAGGTCTTCCGCGACAATCACGACCTCTGCAATGCGCTCACTCACGTTCCCAACCACGAGCAATTTGTTCGGCAGGACGAAGCTTGCTGATCCTGTCAGGATGATACGGCTCAGCCCGCACCGATCCAAGTCCAGTACGAGAAAAGACTACACCATGCTCGGGAGCCATTAGATTAATCAACTCGGGGTGATGTGAGACCAGAATAACTTGAGCGCCAACGTCTTCGATTCGATCACTCAACTCAAACAACCACGGCTGAATTTCGGAGAGAGCTAGAAAATTGTCAGGCTCGTCCAAACAGATCGTCGCGCCCGGCACAACGAGAGTGTAGAGGACGGTGTAGAGCGCAATCAACATCTTCTGACCGTCGGAGAGCTCATCGAAATCAAACTCCACCGGCAGTCTTGTCGATGGACTGCTGCTGACTTCACTGGCGAAAACCGCACGCAAAACGCGAGCGGTACGCCCCATTTTTCTGAGATCCAGGGAGTCGAATCCGTCGATGATTGCTTGAAGTGACCGTTGTAACTGAACCAGTGTGGCAGTTTGCTCTTGAATTACATGACTGTACCAAGCAGCGAAGTTAGTCAGATGGTCGTCCAGATACTCCTCTTCCTCTCGCGCCTCGGCACCCATGTGAGTTGGGTCTACGCGCAAGCAATACAGGCCGTCCAACCATGTTCTAAACCATTCCAGCTTAGAGCTAGTTTTCCGGCGCCCGAGGACCGATAACGCCGAACGGTCTGAATCAAAAGGGTATTCAGCAACCTTTTGGTGCCTATCATCATATAGCCGAACCTTATCGTCCAGGAATAATAAGAGAGGCTTCTCATTAAAGTCCAAAGTCTCTTTGATGACGCGTGACTCGGGTTTACTATCCTGGACTTGGACCCAAAGAGTATAGATGTAAATCCCACCATCGCCGCTCACTTCCAATTCAAAGCTTTGTTGGGGGAGCATCTGCCATCTCGTGCGTGTATCCAGATTGAAAATTCGGTCCACCTTTTCGCCGGGGCGGGTAAAGTCTCTGATTGCTCGGAGAGCGTCAAGGAAAGCGGATTTTCCTGCGCCATTCACACCAAGAACGAGTTGTTTCGCGGAAGGCTTGAATGTGAAATTCACGAAACACTTGTAATTGTCAATAAAGACACGACTCAGCATGGCTCCCCCTGATTCTAGCCCACCAACCGGCTCGCGCTTAATAACCCGCTCTCTTGTCCACCAGATTCTCCAGTGGCTGGCCGTCACGGAAAAACTCGTAGTTTCGAATGAACTGGTTCATCGCCGCATCCGCCCAACCAACGACATGATCGGCGGAGTGTGGAGACAGCAGCACATTGTCTAACTGATAAAACGGATGACCAGCGGGCAGAGGTTCGACGTCGAACACATCCAGCGCCGCGCCACGGATGCGCTTTTCGGTGAGCGCGTCGATCAAGGCAGTTTCAACGATCACCGGACCGCGGCCGACATTGATGATCACCGCTGAACTTTTCATGGCGCGCAAGTTCCGCGTCGCCGATCAATCCGCGCGTCTCGGCTGGTCAGCGGGGTCGAGACCACTACATAGTCGGACACGCCCAGCATCTCGCGCAGCCCCTCCGGCGGATAGGCACGCTCAAGGTCCTGATCGTTAGCCGAAAGCGCCGCGCGCCTTCGCACCGCCACGACCTTCATCCCCAAGGTTCGCGCCAGACGGGCGGTTTCGCGGCCTATTTCTCCATAACCCACTATGCCCAGCATCTGGCCGCGGATCTGCACCACGTCGAACTGCTCCCACTTACCGGCCTGCTGACTGCTGACCAGCCTGCGCAGATCCTTAGCGAAAAATAGAATCGACGCAATGTTGAACTCGGCCAGCGAATCTTTGAAGACACCCCGGCCATTGGTGACCGGCACCGGGCTTTCGATCAGTTCCGGAAACAGGACTTTATCCACGCCCGCTGCCAGCACATGAATCCATTTCACTTGCTGGGCGCAGGGCAAGACCGCGTGCAGCAGCTCACCGTGGTGACTGCCGTTCAGGATCACGTCCGCGTTGGGCGCATGAGATTTGAGAAACGTCGGTTCTTCACCAACGTAAATTTCCACCGGCTCGGGCAACTGCTCGAGGAGCCTCAAATGGGGCGCGGTCGGGTTGGAGATCACCAAGAGCTGTATCGGGTCCATGAAAGAAGGAAGATAGCACGCCACCGCCGCTCCGCGCGAACAACCGGGCATCTAAGATAACATCGTGACTTGGCCGCCAAAGAACAATTGCGCGAATTGCCCGCGGTGGACCAGGTACTCGCGAATCTGGCGCACCTGGAAGGGCGCTTTCCGCGGCGTCTGATGGTGGACGAAGTGCGGCGGGTGCTGGAGACGATTCGCGAAGAGATCCGCAGCGGCGACAAACTATCCAACTCGGATTCGATCGAGGCGCGGGTTGAAGAGAATCTTGCCCGCCTGGAAGCGCCGTCGCTGCGGCGCGTGATCAATGCGACAGGCGTCGTGCTGCACACCAATCTCGGCCGCGCGCCGCTGGCGGGTTTCAACCGCTGTCCGGGTATTCGAATCTGGAATACGATCTCGCCGCCGGGCGCGCGCGGCAAACGCGACGTGCACACCGCCGGAACTGATTCGAGCGGCTGACGGGCGCGCCGGGCATCGCGGTGAACAACAACGCCGCCGCGATTTATCTGGCGTTGAACGAACTGGCGGCGGGATTCGAAGTGGTGGTGTCGCGCGGCGAGCTGATCGAGATCGGCGACGGATTTCGCATTCCCGAGATCATGCAGCGCTCGGGCGCGGTCCTGCGCGAAGTGGGGACGACGAACCGGACCCACATCGAAGATTATCGCGAGGCGATCAACGAACGAACGCGGCTGCTGCTGCGCGTGCATCCCAGCAACTTCCGCATCGAGGGATTTACGGCGCGGCCCGAGCTGCGCGAACTGGCGGCGCTTGGCGCAAGGAGCGCGGACATTCCGGTATACGAAGACCTGGGCAGCGGCTGCGTGGCCGATCTTGCGCGCGTTCGGCGTGGAGGAGCCGCTGGTGGCCGACAGTATTCGGGCGGGCGTGAACCTGGTTTCGTTCAGCGGCGACAAGCTGCTGGGCGGGCCGCAGGCGGGGATCCTGGCGGGCGATCGGCGACTGGTCGCGCGGTTGCGGCGCAATCCAATGTTTCGCGCGCTGCGGCTCGACAAATTGATTTATCAGGCGCTCGAAACTACGCTGCGCAATCTTTTCTGGAACGCTGGGACCAGATTCCAGCGCTGCGCATGATCTCGCAGTCGAGCGAAGAACTGCGGGCGCGCGCGGAAGTCTTCGCTCAGCGGCTGGCCGGCGTTCGTACGCGAAGGTGATCGAAGGCAGCTCGGTGATCGGCGGCGGCTCCACGCCCGGGCAGCCGCTACAAAGCTGGTTGATCGCGATCGATTGCGCCGACGTGGTGGAAGCGGAGCGGCGCTGCCGTCTTGAGCGATCCGCCGGTGGTGGCGCGGATCGAAGACGGCCGGCTGCTGTTCGATCTGCGGACCGTGTTTCCATCCGAAGAGGACGACGCTGGCGCGCGTGATTCTGGCAGCCTGCTTATAGCGCGCGAGAGCAGCATCGCCAGCAGCGCCGTCCGATCCGCGATGCGATCGAGCAGAATGCTCTCGTTGACCGCATGCGCGCCTTCGCCGACGCCGCCCAATCCATCCAGCGTCGGAACGCCCAGCGCCGCGGTGAAATTGCCGTCCGAGCCGCCGCCGGTGGACGATTCCTCCAGCTCCACGCCCAGTTCCTTGGCGCAGACCGCGCGCCGTTTGGAAAAGCTTGCGAATGGCGGGCGATCGCTCCATCGGCGGGCGATTCAGTCCGCCTTCCACTTGGATGGAGCAGCGTTTGTCGAACGGCCGCAGGCCGCGGAATTTCTTGTCGAGCGCCGCTGCGTCCTTCAGCCGCGCGATGCGAATATCCACTTCCGCCCGCGCCTCGGCGGCGACCACGTTGGTGCGCGTGCCGCCGGAGATCACGCCCGGGATTCACGGTGATGCCCCGCTTCAGGTTGCGTAAAGCCGGCGATGCGCTCGATCTGGCGCGCCAGCTCCACCACGGCGCTGGCGCCGGCCTCGAAATCGACGCCGGCGTGCGACGCCCGGCCTTTCACGGTAACGGTGTAGTCGCCAACGCCCTTGCGCGCGGTCTTGAGCTTGCCTTTCAGTCCGGTGCCAGGCTCGAGCACCAGCACCGCGGCGCTCGACCGCGCGGCTTCTTCGGTGAGCGGCCGCGAGGACTCGCTGCCGACTTCTTCATCCGAATTGACTTGAAACACGATGTTGCGGCGCACCGGAATATCGAGCTCGCGAAGCGTGTGCATGGCGAAAACAAAGAACGCGATGCCGGATTTCATGTCCAGCACGCCCGGCCCCCACAAGCGGCCCTGCTCTTCGCGGAACGGCATCTGCGCCAGCGTGCCCAGCGGCCAAACGGTATCGGAATGCGCCAGCACCAGAATTCTTCCATCGCGCCGCTTTCGCGCCAGGCAACTTGAATTCGCAGCGCAGATGGTGCCCGAAGCGGCCGCCGGGCAACGTCCTCACGCGTGCCCAGCGCCATCCAGCCGGCCGGCGAGCAAGATCGACGAAGCGGTTCACGGCCTGCGGCTGATCGCTCGGCGACTCGCACTCCACCAATTCGCGAATCAACGCGACGATGGCGGGTTGTTTCGGTCCGCGCAAAAGCAAGGAACGGATGCATCGCCTGTTATAATAGCCAGTTCGCATGCCCCTCCTCGATATCCAGGAGATTCGCGACATTTTGCCGCATCGCTATCCGATGCTGCTGGTGGACGCCATTCTCGAGCTGGAAGAGGAGCGCATCGTCGGAATCAAGAACGTCACGGTGAATGAGCCGTTCTTCGTCGGCCATTTTCCGGAGTTTCCGGTGATGCCGGGCGTGCTGATCGTGGAAGCGATGGCGCAGGTGGCGGGCGTGCTGGTGCTGAAATCGCATTCCGGACCGCAAGAACAAGCTGGTGCTGCTGGCGTCCATCGAACAGGCCAAGTTTCGCCGGCCGGTGCTGCCCGGCGATCAGCTTCGCATCGAGATGAAGGTGACCAAGCGCAAGGCCAGCATCGCGAAGATGCACGGGCAGGCCACGGTGGACGGCGTGGTGGTGGCCGAGGCCGAGCTGATGTGCGAGCTGGCGGATCGGCAGCCCCTGATCGCCGGCGCCCGATCGAAGAGCCGGTCCCGGTCCCCTAAGCCGGCGCATGGCGATTCATCCGACCGCAATCGTCGACCCGCAAGCCCGGATCGCCGAAAGCGCCGAAATCGGGCCGTACTGCATCATCGGCGCCGGATGTCGAGAATCGGGGCGCGCACGCGGCTGATGGCGCACGTGTATCGTGGAAGGCGTCACGCAACATCGGCGAAGACAATATCTTCTATCCGTACTCCACCGTCGGCGTGGCGTCGCAGGATCTGAAATACAAAGGCGAGCGCGCCGAGACGCGCATCGGAAGCCGCAACAAAATCCGCGAATTCGTCACCATCCATCGCGGCACCGAAGGCGGCGGGCTGGTCACCGAGATCGGCGACGACAATCTGCTGATGGCCTACGCGCACGTGGCGCACGATGTGCGGATCGGCAATCACACGCGTGCTGGCGAACGCCGTGACTTTCGCCGGGCACGTGATGGTCGGAGATTGGGCGGTGATCGAGGCCTTCAGCGGCGTGCATCAGTTTTGCCGCATCGGCAGGCACGCCATTGATCGGCGGCTACAGCGTGATCACGCAGGACGTGCTGCCGTTCTCGATGACCGTGAGCCCGCGCGAATCGAAAGTGTTCGGCGAGAACAAAATCGGACTGGAGCGGCGCGGATTCAGCCAAGGAGTCCATCGAGAGCTCTGCACAAGGCGTTCCGTCTGCTGACCAAGTCCGGCCTGAACACCACGCAGGCAGTGGAGCGGATTCGCGCGGAAGTGCCGAGCTGGGGCCGGAGGTCGACGAACTGCTGGCGTTCATCGCGCCGTCCGAGCGCGGATTCGTGAAATGAGCAAGTACGGCATGATCGCCGGCAACGGCCGCTTTCCGCTGCTGGCGCTCGAAACGGCGCGCGCGGCGGGCGACGAAGTGGTGGTGATCGGCGATCAAGGAAGAGGCGTCGCCGGAGGTCGAGCAACTCGCCGACGCGCTGCCACTGGATCTCGCTCGGGCGAGCTCAGCCGGCTGATCGAAATTCTCAAAGAAGAAGGCATCACCGAAGTGATGATGGCCGGGCCAGGTGAAGCACGCCAGGATTTTTTCGTCCATCCGGCCGGACTGGCGGCTGGTGAAGCTGCTGGCATCGTTGAAGCGAGAAGAACACCGACGCGTTGATCGGCGGCGTGGCGAAGGTTCTGGCGGACGAAGGCATCCGGCTGGCGGATTCCACGCTGCTGCTGAAGCCGCTGCTGGCCGGCGAGGGCGTGCTGACCAAACGCAAGCCGACGTCGGACGAGGAGCGCGACATCGCCTATGGGCGGCGGATCGCGAATGCGCTGGCGGGCATGGATGTCGGCCAGAGCGTCGCGATTTGCGATCGGCGCCTGCGTGGCGGTGGAGGCAATGGAAGGCACCGACGCGATGCTGGACGCGGGCGGCGTCGCTGGTGAACGGCAAGCCGCTGCGCCTGGTGAAGGTTTCGCGGCGGCGCGGGCATTTGCTGTTCGACGTTCCGGTGGCCGGCCCGGGAACGATCGAAGTGATGCAGGAGACCGGCGCGACCGCGTTGGCCGTGGACGCGGGCCGGACGCTGCTGCTGGATCGCGAGGAAATGCTCGAGCGGGCGAACCGACGCGGCCATCGCGGTGAGCGGGCTACGAAGCGGAGGTAGGGTAATTGAACAAAATTCGAGTCGCGGTGGTCGGCGCGGGCGTTTTCGGCCGCCATCATCTGCGGATCCTGAGCCAATCGCCCGCTGCGGAGCTGGCGGGAGTGGTGGACATCGATGCCGCAGCGAGCGGCCGCTGCCGCGGCGCAGTACGGATGCCCAGTCGTACGCGTCGCTCGACGATCTGGCCGGCAAGGTCGATGCTGCCGTGGTCGCGGTCCCGACTTCCGCCCATGCCGAAGTCGGCTGCGCGCTGCTGGAATCCGGCATCGACGTGCTGGTGGAAAAGCCGATCGCGCCCGACATTGCTTCCGCACGGCGCTGGTGGATACGGCCGCCGCGCACAGGCCGCATCCTGCAAGTCGGGCATCTGGAGCGCTTCAATCCTGCCGTTGTCGGCGCTGAAGAAGATCATGACGCTTCCCGCTGTTTTTCGAAATTCACCGCCTCAGCCTGTTCAGCCCGCGCAGCCTGGACGTGGACGTGGTGCTGGATCTGATGATCCACGATCTGGACATCGTGCTCGATCTGGTGGGAGCGATGCCGGAAGAGATTCGCGCCGCCGGAATTTCAATTCTTTCGGACAAAGTGGATATCGCCAACGTGCGCCTCGCGTTTCCGGGCGGCTGCATCGCCAACCTCACCGCCAGCCGCGTCTCCACCGAACGGGTACGGAAACTTCGGCTCTTCCAGCCGCACCAGTACATTTCGCTCGATTACCAGAAGCAGGAAGCGGTGGCGTTTACCGTGTCAGGCGGCCAGCAGATCGGGTTTCAGCCGCTTGCCGTCACCAAAGACGAGCCGCTGCGCCTGGAGATGGAATCGTTCCTGGAAGCCGTCAGGAACCGCAGCCGGCCGGCGGTTTCGGGCGAAGAAGGGTTACGCGCGCTGGATGTGGCCCTCGCGATTCTTGATAAAATCAAGGAGCACGGGGAGTTAGTCGCGCAGCGGATTAAGTCGCGTTCCTAGCAACTTCGAGCCCTTTTTGGGCGTCTTTACATTGCCTTCAGCATGAGTTCCACCGTAGATTCAGGTCCGAATCTCCTGATGGACTGGCACGAGTCTACCGGTTCGCGGATATGGGTGCGTCCGGCGATCGGTTCGATAGTGGTTCACATTTTCCTGTTCACCGGGGCGATCCTGGTGGCCCAGTTGGATACCCCCTCGCTGCGGACCAGCGCCCAGATCGTTTCCAACTTCCAGCGGGTAACTCCACTGATCGCGCCGCCGACCCGGCTAACGCAGAGGGAGCCGAACCAGGGCAAGGTAAGCAAGGAAGTCAACGTCGAGAGCCTGCTCTCGCATTCGCAGAAAGCCGCTCCCGCCCGTCCGGCGCTGCGAGCGTTCCAACCTCCGGCGCCGAACCGGCCGGTACCGCGGGAGCCCGCCACACCCCGTTTCACCGAGCCGCCCAAGGTGGACACCCGGACGACGGCCGCGAATGCCGCGCAGGTGGTTCCTCCGGTCACGAGTCCGGCGCCCCCGCCTCCGGCGCAGATTCAGTCCGAAGAGAAGCCCAAGCTCGCTCTGGAAGATCCAGGCCAGCGCCCGCCCGTCAGCAGCCCTAGCCTGGCCAAGCTACCGCCGCCGAAGACAACGGTGGATGATGCCATCCGCGGCCTGGCGCACAGCGATCTGGAACAGACGCCCAATACGGGAAATATGCAATTGGACCCGCCCGCTGTGAACTTGCTCAGCGATCCAATGAATGTCGATTTCCGGCCGTATCTGGCGCGCATCCTGGCTTTAGTTCGGAGGAACTGGCTCACCGTAATCCCCTCCAGCGCACGGCTGGGCAACCGGGGCGTGGTAACGGTCCAGTTCATTGTGGATCGACGCGGCCAGGTGCCAAAACTCGTAATCGAAACGCCATCCGGCGTCGAAGCCCTGGATCGCGCCGCGGTCGCTGGTATTAGCGCGTCAGTCCCCTTCCCTTCGCTTCCGGCGGAGTTCAAAGGCAGCGAGATCCGGCTGCAGTTCGCCTTCAAGTACAACATCAAGTAGAGGGGTTTTGGAGAGGCGCTTTTTGAATGCGCGCGCTCTCAAGAGGCTCGCAATAATACGACGGTAATATTATCCGGTCCGCCGGCCTGCTTGGCAGCATCGATTAAACGCTGGCATTTCGATTCCAGATTTCCATTCCCGGCCAGCGCTCCCGAGATTACGTGGGCATCCACGACGCCGTGGAGTCCATCGCTCGAAAGCAGAATCTGATCGCCCGGCTGAAGCTTGAGCGCGTAAGAGTGCACCCGCAGTTCCGGGCTGACCCCGATGGCCATAGTAAGGACGTGGCGCATGGGATGGGTCCGCAGACTCATCTCATCGATGCCCAGCCGCCGGCCCACCTCATGCACCCAGGTCTGGTCTTCGGTGATGACGATGAGCTCAGCGCCCTGGTAGACGTAAGCGCGGCTGTCGCCGACGCTCGCAATCAAAACCTCGGGCCCGGACTCGAGCGCGGCCACCAGCGTCGTACCCATCCCTTCCAGGCTGGCATCGGACGCTGCGGCGCTCATCACCCGATTGTTGGCCTCCTGGAATGCGCGCGCCAGCATCTCCGGCCCGGTTTGATCTTTGTTGGTGATTATGTCGGCAAGCGTATCGACAGCCAGTTTGGAGGCATGCTCGCCCGCCTGGGCGCCGCCCATTCCGTCGGCGACGACATACAGTCCGGTCTGCGGGGACAGGAGATAGCAATCTTCGTTATTGTTCCGAACGCAGCCGGGATCGGAAACTCCGAACGCTTCGAGCATGGGCTTTTTGGATTATACAGTCTTCCTGGCTGTTCTTTCGCGGGGCATTCGCATGTCACGCCGTTTCAAGGCTTTTCGGGTTGAAGCACAGCCTTCAATTGGCGGTAGGCACTCTCTTCGTAATTGGTCTTCAAACGTTCCAGCGCTTCGGTCCGCGGATCTCCCGGACGGGGCCCGGCACCTTTATCGCAGCGCTCCAGCAGCAGACTAGCCTGAGCATCATTGGGATCGCGATCCAATACTGTACGGAAACTCTGGGCGGCCGCCTGGAACTTGCCCGTGCGCCATAAAGCGTAGCCGACGTTGAATTGATAAGCCAGATCGCTCTCGTCCCCTTCCAAGGCTTTCTGAAAGTTAAGCAGCGCCTCGGGCACATTGCGGCGGGATTCGGCGGCGCCCAGATTATTGTAGACCTCATTCAGGGGCGCAATCCTGGCCACCTGCTGGAAGGCGGTTTGGGCTTCGGCGTAATCACCGGTGTAATAGCGCGAGAGTCCCAGGAAGAAATTTGACTCATTGTAGTGAGCGTCGTCGGCGGCCACTTTCTGGAACCACTCGGCCGCGGACTTATATTCCTTCTTCCTCCAGAACAGGCGCCCCAATTGAAAGCAGGGTTGAGAATAGTGAGAATCGAGCCGCGCGGCCTGGGTAAACAGTCGATGTTTATCGTCGGCACTAACGGCCAGCAGGCCGCGGATGTAGCTTTCTATGGCATCTACGCGTACGGGCGGATGCCGGCTCTTGAACTCGGCTTCGGTAGGCGCCGCGCCGGACTTCAAAAACTGCAGCACCTGCCAAGCCAGGTGTTCCTGCAGCGCGGCCAGATCCTCCAACGCGCCAACTTCGCGAAACTCCGGACCGTTCTTGAAATGTTTGAGGTCCAACAATTTCGCCGTAATTTGCAGCGAGCCCCGGCTCTTCACAGCCCCGTCGGGAACGGGCGTCAAGTCGAATTGCCCGAACAACACTTGCTCGGCATCCAGTTCTTCACCGATTTTTACGACTGAGGCTTTGGTGAGGAGCACATAGGGGCGCAGGGAGAAACGGCGGTAGGCATTCACACGATCATCCCGGTCCAGAGCGGTCAATCCTTCGGACGACAGTGCTTCCCGCACCGACTCAGTGAAGCTTTCACCGATCCAATTCAGATTGGAATTCTTCGACAAATTAAAGAAGGGCAGCACCAGATAATTGTCGGCCCGGGCTGAAGAAAGCAACCCGAACACGCACAACAACCATGTGAAGTAACAGCGCACACACTCAGTTTGGCACAGAAGGCGCGGCGGGTATGTTTTTGCGGGCACCTAAAAAAATCCGGCGGCAGGTCGGCTGCCGCCTATATTGCCGGTCTATTGAAGATTGGCGCGCCATGGATACCCGGCGCGCTCATATGAGTGAACAACTAGTTGGTCGCGACGCCGGTTTTCTCGAAGATGATCCTGGTATGCGTGCCGCCGACCCGGATTTCCTCGAGCTGCGTTCCTCCCACCAAGCGAACGGCGGTGCTCGGATACTTGGCTTCGTTGCTTTCCACTTTCACCGGTGCTTCAGCGACAACCTTTCCTCTTTTTATGATCGCTTTATTGTCGTTGACTTCTACCCTGTATTCGCCTGCTTTGAGGGTTGTGCCGTTGACCACAACCGAGTCGAAGAACCTCACATTGTAGCTGGATGCCGCACTCGCAACCGCGAGCGCCAGAACCGCAAACCCGAGTGTAAATCGTTTAACCACTTTAGTATCTCCTGAGCATAGACTTACTAACTTCACTTACTGATACGTGGTACATGGAAATGTGTTCCTAAAGGATCGGAAAAAAATAAATTGCGCCGCTCAGAATTCAGCAGCTAACAATTCGAGCGCCTGGTGCTGTAGTGCCGGCTCCTGTCCGAATCCGGGCAACCAGCGCACGTCGTGTTCTTTTCTGAACCAGGTTAGTTGTCGCTTAGCGTAGCGCCGAGTTTCGGTTTGCGTATCAGCGAGCGCCTGTTCGGCCGTCAAGCGGCCTTCTATCACTCCCAGAGCTTGCTTATAGCCCAACGACTCGAATGGCTTTGAATGGCGCGGAACTCCGGCGGCGAGCAATCCTCGGACTTCGGCAATTAAGCCTTGCTCGAAAATGCGAGTGGCACGGGAGTCCAGGCGCTGGTAAAGCAGCTCGCGCGGCGGATTCAGGCCGATCTTAATGGGGCGAAAACCGGTGAGCTGGTCGCGCCCGCGACTGAACAATTCCGACATCGGCTTTCCTACCAACAAGCGAACTTCGAGCGCGCGAATGATTTTGTTCTGGTCGTTGGAATGAATGCGGCCCCCGGCGGTGGGATCAAGACGCGATAAAATCCGGTGCAAGCTGCCGGGCCGCAGGTGCTCTCTGCGCTGGAGCCGGGCTCGAATATCGGGATCGCGCGAAGGGCCGGGGAACAGCCCTTCCAGCAGCGCCCGCAAGTAGAATCCGGTGCCGCCGACGACCACGGCAGTGCGACGGCGCTCCACTATTTCACGCAACACGGTCCTCGCGAGCCGCGTATAGTCGCCGGCGGTGAAGACCTGGCTGGGCTCTGCAACGTCGATCAGGTGGTGAGGCACGCCCTGCCGGTCGGCTTCCAGAACCTTGGCGGTCCCGATATCGAAGCCCTTATAAATTTGCAGCGAATCGCAATTGACGATCTCGCCGCCTACTGACTGCGCAATGTGAAGGGCCAAGTCACTCTTGCCCGACGCGGTAGGCCCCAACACGATCGGCAGCGGATTCACTTGTGCTGATGTTAACGCGCGCGGTACGGCCCGGTTCTAGTGGACCATCTTTTCGGCGTGCCAGCCGTCGTCGCGCAGCCGAAACAGAAAGGTAGCGGGGGTATCGGCCTGGAAATTGCCTTTTTTCACGCCCATGAGCGGCAACGGGGTCGAAAAACAGGTGTGCTGAATTTTGACGCCGCCCTTAACATCCGCCAACTTGGTGCCGCTCTCCGACCCGTCCCGGATATTAGAGACGTCGTCAACCTGAAGGGACAGCGCGCCTCGAACCTGAACGTAGGGCTGGCGATTGGGTTCCATAACTACGTCATCGTTGAACTTCAGATCGTGCCCTTTGGGGTCCAGGCGAGCGGTGCTTCGCTCGGGTGAAAATTGCGTGGGATGCTCCCACAAATCCTCTTGCACTCCGCATTCGAGCTGCATGGAAGTGAGTGACACCTGCTCCCCTTCCAAATTTATCGGCGCCGATTCGAGGATATCCTTGGCCCGGCCGCCATCGAAGTCTTCCTTATTGCCACAGCCACAGAGCACGAAGGAAAGAGTAACTGCCGCGGCGAGCAGGCTGCGAGAGTTTAGCATGTAGTGCGTTGTCATTTCGATATTAGCACCGGCGGCAGATGAGTTTTCGGCGCGCGAGATCCCGCCGAGACGCGTCGACCAACGTACAATGAAAAGATAAATGAAGTTTGCTGCGCAGGGCTTCAGTGCGCGGTTCTGGTCTCTTATTGGAGCAACCTTCCTCGGATTCCTTGGAATTGGGACGGTCTTGCCGGGACTGGCGCCGCACATCCGCCACGATCTCGGTGGTTCCGACCAGACCGTTGGTTTCGTGATCGGTATCTTCTCGTTCGTTGCGCTGGGCTGCCGCTTTTTCTCGGGACCTCTGGCTGACCGGCGCGGCCGTAAGGTCGCATTTCTGGCCGGCCTGGCAAGCTGTGCGCTGGCAGGAGCAGCATATCTTCTACCGCTCGGCATCACGGGAATGTATCTCGGACGAACCTTGCAGGGCTTCGGAGAGGCTTGTCTCTATACTGGAGCGGCCGCGTGGGCCGTGGAAGTTTCGGGCATCCATCGCAGTGCACAAGCGCTGGGGTATTTGAGCAGCGGCATTTGGGGCGGCGTCTCCGCCGGACCGCTGGTGGGGCAATGGCTGGGCTCGTTTGAACGCGCGGCGGCCATGCAGATGATCACTGCGTTGATCGCCTTCGCGGTTTTGATGCGGGTGCGCGAGGATTATCAGCCCGAAATTCATTCGGGCCGCCGGCGCTGGGTGCCCTCATCCTTGATCGCGCCCGGCATCGCGATCGGATTCGTCAACGTGCATTACCCGGTGGTGGTTGGATTCCTGATTCTGCACCTGGCTGGGCATGGTAATTCGGGGCCGGCCGCATTCTCGGCTTACGCCGGAGTGATCCTGGTGTCGCGATTCTTTTTGGGCGGATTGCCGGACCGCATGCCGGCGCGCATCACTTACAACTTCGGACTGGCGGCCATGGCCCTGGCGTTGGTCGTGATCGCATTGGGACCGGGACGCGTGGTCGCGATTTTGGCGGGCGCGCTGCTCGGGTTTGGCTTCTCATTCCCATGGTCGTCGGTAGCAGCTACAGTGCTGAAGCGCACCCCGGAGCGCGAGCGCGGCTCTACCGTGGGTGTTCTGAGCGCATTCTATGACCTGTTCGTGGGTATCAGTTCCTTCGCGGCGGGCGAGATTTCGAATCGTTTCGGTTATCCGGCTGCGTTCGGAATGGCTGCCGCCGCCATCGGAGCCGCGGCAATCGCAGGGCTGTTTGTATTCAGAGCGGGGGGCGCCGATCCAGCATACACCGATGCTCCCGAACCCGCTCTGGATGCGGCGCTGGACTAAGTTGTCCGCAAAACTTCCTTCACCTTGTCGAGGAGCGCTCCCAGCGTGAAGGGCTTCTGTAAGAATGCTGTGCCGGGCGGATACTTGCCCGAATAAATTGAGGAATCGTCGGTGTAGCCGGAGACGTACAGAACTTTGGCGGTGCCGCGCAGTTCATGGAAGCGGTCCACCAATTCGCGGCCTCCTACTTCGGGCATGATCACGTCGGTGATCAGAAGATCGATTGGTCCGGGATGCTCGCGCGATATAGCCAGCCCCTCTTCACCGTTCGCGGCTTCGAGTACTTCGTAGCCCTGCCTGCGGAGGATCTTGCGGACCAGAGCGCGAATGCCGGCTTCGTCTTCGACCACCAGGATGGTCTCGAGGCGCACGACCGGCTCCACCCGCGCTGCATCGACAACCTTAGGTTGAGGGGGCTGCTCTACGATCTCCCCAATGCGCGCCAGGAACACGCTCACCACCGGTCCCTCGCAGGTTTCATTCGACACCACAAGATCGCCGCCCCAATGGCGGATGGTTCCATAGGCTCGCGAGACCGCGCTGCCGGGGTCGTCACTGGGATCTTTACCGGACAAGACGGATTCGAACAGACTGGATTTCAAGTCGCCCTCAAACGGCCCCGCGCCGCGGATGGTGACCACGCCATAGGCGCCGGGCTGAAGGGGAGCCTCCGGACGCCGCAAATCTTCCCGAATATCCAGCCGGGAGGTCTCGATTCGGATCAGACCTTTGTCTTGCAGGATCTGCCGCAGCCGCTCCACGATGGCGGCGATAATCTGTTCCAACTGGCTGGGATCGGCCCGGACCAGGTTCGATTCGGGCGACAGCTGGATCTCCAGCTCGGTCTGATCTCCGACCAGCACCCGCAGGTACTGCTGCACCGTGCCGAGCATCGCTTCGAGATCGGCAGTGGCGGCAGGAGCCGCTTGCCTCCGTGCAAAGCTGAGCAACTGACTGGTCAGGCCGGTCATGCGTTCGGTGGCGGTAAGGATCTCCTGGACATCGGAACGGAGTGAACTTCCCTGGGGCAGACCGCTGAGCAGCTCTTCGCCGTATCCGGTCATGATCATGAGCATGTTGTTCAGGTCGTGCGCCAGACGGCTGGCAAGTTTGGAGACCGCGTCAACCCGCTCGGCTTGCGTGAGTTGAGCTTCCAGCAGGCGCCTTTCGGAAACATCCATACTGACGCCGACCAACCGGCTCTGTGCACCGGGACCGGCGATAAACCGGGCCATTTCCCGCAGCCACACTACCCGCCCATCCGAGGCTATGGCTCGAAATTCACAAACCTGCCTTTCACCGCGGTCGATGGCGCGCTGATAAGACTGCGCCACCCAATCGCGGTCAAGCGGATGCACACGATCCATCCAGAAGGTAGGGTTCGTGGTCCATTGCTCGGCCGGGTAACCTAGCAGCAGTTCGGCGCGACGGCTGACAAAACTGAAATTCCTACCGGGCAGTTCGAGCGTCCAGGCGACGGCCTCCAAATTGTCTAGGATTTCTGTAGCCTGCGCCCGGGCTGGACGAGTTGAATCCGGCGCTTCGGAGCTGGCTGGTTTGGAATGGTTCGAATGCGAGTTCAGCGACAGGGAAAGTTGGGAAATCTCCTGGTTGGCGGAGAGGTCTTCGATGCTAAGGAGCACTTCCTGAGCGGCTTCATCATCCCAGCTCCGAATGGGGACAATCGCAATCCGGAGATGCCGCTTTTCGGCGGATTCAGATTGAATCAGGACGTGGCTTTGCGCGACGCCCGTACTCAGCACTTCGGCCGCGCGGTCAAGCATCGACGCGGGCAGCAGCGCGTCCAGCCTGCCTCGGACGGTCTCGCCGCCTCGCAGGCCGAAGATTTTCCGCACGGCGCGGTTGGCCGAGACGATAGAGAGGTCCGCGGACAGAACTAGCAGTCCAACGGGTATGGAAGCAAGAATTTCCTGATAGTAACGGCGCTCGGTCTCGACAAGGGCGAGAAGACGCGCAACTTCTCTACCCTTCCACTGCTCCAGGTCGGCTCGCTCCATTGATTGTCCTGTAATAATCAGTGTTGACTTTACTGACGTTTCGGACAACCCGTATTTTAAGATTGTGAGTACTGGTACTACACTTTTTTTTGAGCTACTGCTTTTCCGGATCCTGTTTCTTGGCTTCCGGCCCCAGCGCCTTCTCTACTTCCGAGAGCTGCTGCCTGGCTTGGGCAATGTCAGTGGCGTTAGGGGCGAAGTGGATATAGTCGCGTAGCTGCTGCGCGGCGCCGGCATAATCCTGTTTCTGCGCGAGAATGACACCCAGAACATGATTCATGGCTGCGTAGTGGTGCGCGGTGTCACGCGAAATGCCCTCGCGGGCGCCCTTCTCAGCTGCTTCCATGTTCTTCAGATAGTAATTGCCGAGCGAATTGAAAAGCCAGGCCTGAGGGAAATCCACAGGGTTCAGACGCAGCAGACGGTCGGTGTCGTCTACGACCTCCTGCCATTTCTGATCACGCGCGGCCAGTTTGGCCAGCTCCAGGTAGGGACTGACGAACTTCGAATCCGCTGCGAGCGCCTGCGCGTACGACTTGCGCGCCCCATCTTCATTTTTCTTTTCTTCCTGGACGAGGCCGAGCTGATACCAGGCCGCTGCGTACTTGGGATAGACATCCACCGACTTCTGGAAATCCTTCTCCGCTTCGTCCCATTTCTGCTTTTTGACGGCATCGCGGGCCTTGTCGAACGCCTTCTTGGCATCTTTAGGAGCGAACGCGCTAGTAGCACTGATGGTCAATCCCTCCACTCCGGCGATGCGGTGCAGAAGAATCGTTCCAACGTCAGGATTGTCCAAAGACCGGCGGGCGCCCAAATGGATCTGTTCGGAGCGAAAGCCGGCCAGGGCGGCCTGCAAATCGCAGCTCATGAGATCGCGCTCGCCAATACTACTCGAACCGCCTTGCGACGCCATCCTCCCCGAGGTTGGACTCCCAAACGGATCGCCAAATCCTCCGCCTCCGCCGCTCGGCTGACTGGCGTCCAGCAGCGACGCGTCGTTGGTACGGCTGCTCAGGTCGACGCTGAAGGTGCCCTTGGAGTCGGTGAAACCAATCGAGCGGGGTCCTCCGCGGCATACCAGTTGGATGGTGACCGAATCTGACGGAGCCGTCCCGTCTTCCATCACGACCTTACCCATCAGTACGAGCGGCCGCTGCGCCCCGAAATCAGGCGTCGTGTTATTGCCCGGCATCGTTCCGGGCTGCGTCGTTCCGGGCCGGGTGGGGTTCGTTGGCGAGGTAGGGCCGCCAATTCCTCCGCCAGTCGACGGTGGCCGTCCGGCCTGCGCAAACAGACCGATGGTCAGCGTCAGCCCAAGGGAGCAGCGCAGAAATACATGAGTAGTCATTCAAAAGCCTCCCCGCCTGGAGACATTATAGTCCTTACTCGTCCCGAGCACTGTAAGACTCTTATCTCGAGCGCGTGGGAAAATAGAGGTATGTCAACGCTTGCGCGGGCTCGTTTGCTGATTCCTTTGATCGTACTGCTTTCCGCTTGTTCGGATGCTCCTAAGACTACCGAAACAACCAAAGCGCCCGAGAAGCCCCCCGAGCCATTGACGGGACGGCAAGCCTTTCAGATGATGTATCCACAAGCCCGCGGTTGGGCGCCGGATGCCCAGCCGTTGGAGCTGCGCAGTATCAATCTGTCGCAGGTCAAGCCTGAAAAGGGCAAAGCTGGGGGCTGGCAAGCCATTTTTGTTTCGGCTTCGCTCGCAAAGTCCCGCGCCTACACGTACTCGGCCGTGGAGGCTGAAGGCAATCTGCACCAGGGAGTCTTTGCCGGGATTGCGGAGGATTACGCAGTAGGCCGCGGAACGTCTGCGCCCTTCCTGCCGGCCGCTTTGAAGATCGATACCGACGAGGCGTTCGATACGGCCGCTGCAAAGAGCGACGATTACATCAAGAAGAACCCTGGCAAGGTAATCTCGTACCTGCTGGAACAAAACAAGCGTTTCCCAGACCCGAGCTGGCGCGTGATTTGGGGCGAATCAGTGAGCAGCAGCGACTATTCGGTATTTATAGACGCGACCACTGGAATGTTGCTGGAGAAGATGCACTAGCCGAGCCGGACCCTACACCTTGCGGCGTTTCTTTGGGTCTACTTTGCGTTCAGATTCCCGGCTGGTAAGTGAGGTGATCTGAATCACGGGGATCAAGGAGTGCTGGGGCTCTTCGGCGGTCCTCCTGGCTCGAACCGTGAATTCGTGATTCAGCGTCGAAACGAACTGCTCAATCTGCCTTTGCATGCCCGCCATCTTCTCGCGCATATTCAGGATGATCTCGACCCCGGCCAGGTTCACTCCCAGCTCCCGCGTCAGCTTCAAGATAACTTCCAGCCGTTCCAGGTCATCGTCGGTATACAGGCGGGTATTTCCTTCGCTTCGCGAGGGAGCTAAGAGCCCCTCCCGCTCGTACAGCCGCAGGGTCTGGGGATGGATCTGATATTGTTCGGCGACTGCCGAAATCATGTAAGCGGCTTTGGATTTGGCTCTGGCCATGGGTTATACCTTGGTAGTCTTAAACCTTGGTCCAAATCTCCTTGCGGGGATCTTCCGTATTCGCTTGCGACAACTCTCGCAACAGTTCCCTGGTACGCTCATCCTGAGCCTTGGGAGCCTGGATCACGACTTCCACAATCTCATCGCCGCGCTTGTTCTTGCGGGCATTCATAACGCCTTTTTCGCGCAATCGGAACTTCTGTCCATTTTGCGTCCCCTGAGGAACTTTGAGAAGAGCCCGACCATCGATGGTAGGGACTTCAATTTTGGCTCCCAGCCCGGCTTCTGAAACCGTGACCGGTATCTGGATGTGAATGTCGTCACCTTCACGCCCGAAAAAGGGATGCGGTGTCACCCGCACCGTGATATAGAGGTCTCCGGCCGGTCCAGTACTCCTCCCAGCGTTGCCTTTTCCCGCTACACGCAGGCGCGAACCGGACTGGGCGCCCGGCGGTATTCGCACTTCGACCGCATCGGGTTTTGAAAGCCGGCCGTCACCGTGGCAAGTTGGGCAGACATTCCGCAGCCTGCCTTTGCCGTCGCAGCGCGGGCAGGTCAGGCTGAATTTCATCGCACCCGCCATTTGCGTGACGTTGCCGGTGCCATCGCATTCCGGGCAGACGGTAGTGGCGCCACCCACAGAGCCGCCGCCGCCACAGGTTTCACAAGTTTCCTGGCGAACGATGTTGAGGCGCACCTGAGTGCCGCGGATAGATTCCCAGAAATCGATATTCAGGCCATATTCCAGATCCGCGCCTTTTTCCGGACCGGCTGCGGCGCGATCGCCCCCGCGCCCGCCGAAGAACTGGCTGAAAATGTCTCGAAATTGGCTGGAGCCGGCCGCACCACGGTCCGTGCCTGCGCCGCCGGTCTGATTCACGTAATCGGAAAAATCGAAGCCGCCAAACCCCATGCCCGGATCGTAGGCTCCCCCGCCGGGACTCGGCCCACCGGGTGGCATGTTGTCGGAATAAAAACCGTGCTGATCGTAGACCTGGCGCTTCTTGGAATCGCTCAGAACGTCGTAAGCTTCCTGGACCTTTTTAAAACGCTCTTCGGCGGCTTTGTCACCAGGATTCAGATCGGGATGATGCTTGCGCGCCAGCTTGCGATACGACTTGCGTATCTCGTCGGCCTTGGCGTCGCGAGACACGCCCAGCACTTCATAATAATCTTGCTTGGAAGTGCTGGGCATACTTAGTCTCTGACGTCTGGGTTATTTCTTGTCGTCCACGTCCACAAACTCGGCGTCAACGACGTTGTCTTTAGGCTTCGAGTCGCCACCGGCCGCGTGGCCATCGCCTGACGGACCGCCCGGCTGTTCACCGGGTTGACCTCCAGGCTGGCCCCCGGTTGGGCCGGCGGATTTGTACATTGCTTCGGCCAGTTTGTGGCTGGCAGTTTCAAGTTTTGAAGTGGCCTGATTGATGCGGTCAATACCGCCTTCGGACATGGCCTTCTTGGTCTCTTCGAGCGCTTCCTCCACCGCTTTGGCGTCGGAGGCGTTGACTTTATCACGATGCTCTTTCAGCATCTTCTCGATGTTGTAAACCATCGAATCGGCACGGTTTCGGGACTCGATCTCTTCCTTCTTCTTGCGATCGTCGCCGGCATGCGATTCGGCATCCCGCGCCATCTTGTCCACTTCGTCCTTGCTAAGACCGGAAGAGGAGGTGATCGTGATCTTTTGCTCGTTGTTGGTGGCTTTATCCTTAGCGGTGACGTTCAGGATGCCGTTGGCGTCGATATCAAAGGTCACTTCCACTTGTGGGATGCCGCGCGGAGCCGGAGGAATACCGACCAGTTGGAAAACTCCCAACATTTTGTTGTCCGACGCCATGGCGCGCTCACCCTGGTAGACCTTGATCTCCACCGAAGTCTGACTATCCGACGCCGTCGAGAAAACTTCGCTCTTGCGCGTTGGAATGGTGGTATTGCGCTCGATCAGCCGCGTGAAGACTCCACCCAGCGTCTCAATGCCGAGCGACAAGGGCGTGACGTCCAGAAGCAGCACATCTTTCACTTCGCCGCCCAGGACGCCACCTTGCACAGCGGCCCCTACTGCGACCACTTCGTCCGGATTGACGCTCTTGTTGGGTTCCTTGCCGAACAGATCGCGCACCTGCTGTTGAACTTTGGGCATACGGGTAGAGCCGCCCACAAGAACCACTTCGTCGATCTGCTGCGGCGTCACGCCGGCGTCAGCCAGTGCCTGCTTGCAGGGACCACTGGCCCGCTCCAGAATATCGGCCACCATCTGCTCCAGCCGCGCCCGCGTCAGCTTCACGTTCATGTGTTTGGGACCGCTGGCATCGGCGGTTAAGAACGGCAGATTGATCTCGGTCTCCAAGACTGTCGAGAGTTCGATCTTGGCCTTCTCGGACGCTTCCTTCAACCGCTGCAGCGCCATCTGATCCTTGGAGACGTCCACTCCAGTCTCTTTTTTGAACTCCTGGATCAGCCAGTCGATAATGCGTTGATCGATGTTGTCGCCGCCTAAGTGCGTGTCGCCATTGGTCGACTTCACTTCCACTACGCCGTCGCCTACTTCCAAAATCGAGATGTCGAATGTGCCGCCGCCAAAGTCGTATACGGCAATGGTCTCGTTCTTCTTCTTGTCGAGCCCATAGGCCAACGCCGCAGCAGTCGGCTCATTGATTATTCGCATGACTTCCAAACCGGCAATTTGCCCGGCGTCTTTGGTCGCCTGGCGCTGCGAATCGTTGAAGTAGGCCGGCACCGTGATCACTGCTTTTGTGACCTTTTCACCCAGATAGGCTTCGGCCGCTTCCTTGAGTTTGTTCAGAATCATGGCCGAGATCTCTGGCGGAGAATATTTCTTCCCGTTGATTTCAACGCGCGCATCCGAGTTGTCGCCGGCTACAATTTTGTAAGGAACCAGCTTCATCTCCTGGGACACCTCGCTGAATTTCCGTCCCATGAAGCGCTTGATAGAATAAATCGTATTCTCGGGGTTCGTAACTGATTGCCTCTTGGCCACTTGACCCACCAGCCGCTCACCGCTTTTGGTAAAGGCCACTACCGAAGGAGTCGTCCGACCGCCCTCCTGATTCGGGATCACAACCGCCTGTCCGCCCTCCATGACGGAGACGACCGAGTTTGTCGTTCCCAAGTCTATACCTATGATTTTGCTCATCTTTCCTCAATCCTCCGGAGTGAGATCCCCGGTCTCGTATATTAGCCTATGTCCATTATCAAACTTTAGTGGGTTGTTGTCAAGTCTAGGCGGGAGAAGTCTTGCCCGCGAGGTATGAGGGCAACGAAGAAAAGCGGCGACCGGGTCGCCGCTCAATGATGCACTTCAACTCAAGGACTGGGATCTTATTGTCTCCGAGACAGGTGCGACATAATCAGCGCCAGAGCGCCTGCGCCGAGGCCTTGGACCAAGGTGGGATGCTGGGCGTAGAACTGGCTGGCCTGATCGACGATGGACGGATTCTGTTTCTCGGCGTGCTCAGCAAGTTGCTGAACGGCCGGAGGCGGAACCTGTGTCGCTTGTTCAGGCGTGACGTTGCTTCCTCCGCGCAGCAATTGCGCTAAGCCGCCCAATGCCCCGGAGGCCAACATCCCCGGCCCCACAGAAGCCAGCAATTGGTTCAAAATCCCCGCTCTCTGCTGGCCGTTTGAGTTGCTAAAAAGCGAACTCACCATCTGGGCAAAGGGAGGCGTTTCCCCCGAACGGAAAGCCTCGGCCAAACCTCCCGCCAACTGGGATTGAGGAGCATCCTCCGCTACTCTTGAAAAATCCCGTTCGACGTTCGGCGGCGGCGCGGCGGCCGAGGCGCCGCGGTATTGTTCCAACATGCCTATCAGATCACTCAATGGCATCGATGCTCCTTCAGGCTGGGATCTTTAGCGTCTGGCCCGGATTGATCTTGTTGGGATCATTCAGGACGTCACGATTGGCTTCAAAGATCTTCATGTATTCAGACGGCTTACCGTACATCTCTTTGCTGATCTTGGAGAGACTATCACCGGGCTGCACGGTATAAGTACGTTGCCCGCCCTCCGGCGCAGTCGCCCGGGCGGCTTGGCCGATGGGATCGACGCGGATGTCGGCCGTCAGCTCCTGCGCCCAGTTCGGGTTCACTTGCTTGATCTGATCCCAGACCTTATTTTTGGCTTGCTCGGAAGGAGCCGTGCCTTGAATGAACAGCTTATTGTCCTGGATGTGAACGTGAGTCAGCTGTACCTGCTGTTGCTGAATAGCCGAGAGGACCGAAGCATACTTCTGCTTCATCTGGTCCAGGTTATTGTCTGCCACTTTGTGCTCCTTGATACTCTGTTTTCCCGTAGGGCGCCGGTGAACCTTGGATGGCCTTGGCTTTCGCTTCGGTCCGCTGAAACTGTTCCTGAAAACCGGGAACTACTTCGCCTACGAAATCCTTGAAGCGGGTGGCGGCCACTCCGATGAGAGCGCCTTTGATGTTGTCCCAGGTTTCCAAAGCTCTGTACTTCTGATGATCGGTGCCGGCATGCGGTTCGGACGAGCTGGCCGGCGTGTAGGACGGCCCGGAGTAAGAGGATCGTCCACCATAGCCGCGCTTGCGCCCGCCTAGCATCGTTGCCAGCAGAATGCCGCCGCCAAACGCAGCGCCCAACATGGTCATCGGGTTGTTCTGGAAATGATGCTTCCAATCGGTAGCGGTCTGCACCTTCTGCTCCAGTTCCTTCAGGTTCGCGCCCAACGCATCGCGCGTGCTCTCGATGTGAGCTTCTATTTGGTTTGTTGTTTGGCCCATTGAATGTTCTCCTTTATAGTTTCTACGGTTCGTTCCGGGGTGGGATGAATTCGCTGGAAGCTCTTAACGCCGCCCGCCAGCATAACGCCGGCAGCGACCGCCAAGGCAGCTCCGACCAGCAGCGCGGCCGCCCAGTTCGGCATTATGAGAGCGAGCGCGGAAACGATCATGAGCAGCAGGAAGAGGATGGCAAAAAGCCCCGTCACCGCGCCCGCGCCCAGCAACAACATCGACGCTTTCGTCTTGGCCGCCTCTTCCCGGATTTCGGTTTTGGCCAGACGGACTTCCGATCGCACGATCTCTTGCACATTGCGGATAATGTCCTGCAAGAGATCTGAAAAAGACCGGTCTACTGCTGCCATATGCTGTGCCTGCTCCTCAATCGTTACTGCTGCTGAAGGCGCGCGCCACTAGAAAACCGACGGCGGCTGCCACGAGCAACGCAGGACCCGGATTGTTTTTCACCATCGTCTCGACATCGGCCAGCATGCGGTTGACGTTGTGCTCGCGGACGTAATCGGCAGTCGAGCTGAGCTTATCGGCAGTAGCATGAGCGAGACTGGTTACCTTCCCGCCCCCTGGCAGGCCTTCCGCCTGGTCATGCAGCGCGGTGGCTACTTTGTCAAGTCCGCTGGCCGCCTTGTCGCGGTTGTTGTCAATCTTGTCTGCTGCCATTTGGCCCAGATCCGATGCTTTCTGTTTCACCTGCGCGGCGGTATCGGAGATCTTGTCACCGAGAGTTGAAGCTCCGTCTTCCAATCGATCTTGAAGAGCGGAGCGGTCTGGAAATGTTGTGGATTTGTTTGTCATTAATTACTCCTGTCTGCGAGTGGAGCAGCACGTGCGATGCCAATAGACGATAACGCGCGCAAAGGCATCGAAGGAGCGCCGTCAAAAGAGAGCGCGCTTTCCTTTCATACGTAGGGCGACCTAGGAATTAAGAGAGGTGTTTAACATGGCAGTCAGCGAGAGTCGGTACAACTTGCGGAGCACCGGTACGAATTATAGGGAGGTTTGGTCTACACTCCTGCTAACTTTCTCCGAGTGGAAGAAGCACGAAGCTCCCCGGCTGGGCGCAGCTCTGGCTTTCTACACTATCTTGTCGCTGGCTCCTTTAGTGATTCTCACCGTCGCGGTAATGGCGTTGGTTTTCGGGCATTCGGCAGCGCAGGATAATCTGGTGGCGCAGGTTCAGAATATGATCGGCCAGCAAGGCGCGGAAGCGGTGAAGACTATGCTGGAGCACGCGCAAAAACCTTCCTCCGGCGTGCTCGCGTCCATCATCGGCTTGATCACGTTGTTGTTTGGCGCCTCCGGCGTGGCCGGTGAGCTTCAAGCCGCGCTGAACAGAATGTGGGACGTCGAGCCGGAGGATGCAGGCGGCCTATGGGGCGCGATCAGACAGCGCTTGTTTTCTTTCGGCATGGTTCTGGGGCTTGGATTTCTGCTGCTGGTCTCGCTAGTGATCAGCGCGATGGTGCAAGCGCTCGGCAAATTTTATGCCCAATTCCTGCCACTGCCCGCTTCTGCGCTGGAGGCCATCAATTTTTTCGTTTCCCTGGCTTCGATCGCGGTCTTATTCGCTCTGATCTTCCGGTACATGCCGGCCACCCGGGTCAGCTGGAAAACCGTCTGGATCGGAGCCATCGCAACTGCTCTGTTATTCACCATTGGAAAGTTCTGCATTGGTCTTTATCTGGGCAAATCGGCGGTTGGTTCGCCGTATGGAGCGGCCGGTTCGCTTATCGTCATCCTGGTCTGGGTCTATTATTCGGCCATGATTTTTCTTTTTGGAGCCGAGTTCACGCACGTGCTGGTTTCCGGGCGAGTGCGCCAGAGCGATTAGCTGGTGAAGTATTGTGGTCACAAGTTACAGCGGCATTGGCATATAGATTGCTCGTTTCATTCCGGAGGTCCTTTATTTATGCATAAGTTATTGTTGGCGGCCCCGGCTCTGGTGATGGCCCTGCAATTTTCGGCAGTAGCGGCCGAAGTAGATACTCTTGCTCCCGGAACCGAGGTGACGGTTCGGACCAACGAGCCGATCGATATAAGCACGTGGGATCGAGGACGAATTTATCGGGGCGAACTGGCGCGTGACCTCCGCGCCACAGATGGCGATGTGGCCTTCCCTCGGGGGACTGCGGTAGAGTTAACCATTCGCCAGATCGGTGAGCATGATATGGTGATCGATCTGGAATCGATCCTCGCGAACGGGCGCCGATTCGCCGTCGATACTACCGGCCAGGTATATAACACTCGGGATCGGCAAAGTGTCGGCGACAACGGGCGGACGGCCAAATACGTGGGCGGCGGAGCGATCATCGGCAGCATCATTGGCGCCATCGCCGGCGGCGGCAAGGGAGCTGCTATTGGTGCGGCAGCCGGAGCCGCGGGCGGAGCTGGAGCCCAGGTAGCGACGCGCGGGCGAGAATTGCACATCCCGGTGGAATCAGTATTGACGTACCGGTTGGAGCGTCCGCTTCGTTATGTGGAAGGTCCCGACAACGGCGTTATGCGCGACGGGCACCATTATCACGACTACCGCGATGATCGCTACAATCCCGACAATCCGGATAACCGCCGCTAGGAGAGCTTAAATAAGGCAGCGGCGTTGCTGTTCCCGATCTGTAGCCGTTCCGTGGTGCTGATAGGGGCGGTGTCGAACCATTGCACGGCATCGCTCATTTCTTCGAACGGATAGTCGATTGAAAACAGGATCCGGTCGGCGCCCACCTCCGCGATGGCATCCACTAGCGTCGCAGTCCGAAAATTGCCGCTGGTCGTCAGAAAGAAATTCTCGCGCAGGTAGTCGCCCAGCTGCCTTTGCGCTGGAATCCCGCGAGGCGTTTTCGAAAGGCGGTGGTCCGCCCGCCAAATGTTGTAGGGCAGCCCTTCGCCGAGATGACCGAGGATGATCTTCAGCTTTGGATATCTGTCGAATAGCCCGCTGCCCATCAGCCGCAAGGCGTGCAGCGCTGTTTCAACACCGAAGGCCCAGGCTGATCCCAGAAACCAGGGATGGCCTTCATATATTCGCTGCTGGCTGATGAGCGGCTCGCGCGGGTGCAGATAGAAAGGAACCTCCAGCTGCTCTACTGTTTCCCAAAACGGCCAATATTGCGGCTGGTCGTAATAGGCGGCGTCATCTCCCAACTGGGTAAAGCCATTCACCAGCGCTCCCCGAAAGCCAAGATCGTGGACGCAACGGCTCAGCTCTTGGGCCGCTGATTCCGGATTCTGCATCGGCAGCGCTGCCAAGCCCTGAAGCCGTCGTGGATTCCTGGCGACCTGCTCGGCCAGGTAGTCATTCGCTTGGCGCGCGAGCGCGCAGGCTTGGGTAGCGCTCGATATCGCTTGAATTGCCGGAGCGTTCAAAGACAACAGCATCATTTCGATGCCATGCTCGTCCATTTGCTGGATGCGCTCGCCGTGGATGTCCGACAAGCGGTGCTGCATTTTCGCCCAAGCGTCCGCGGGGAAATACTGCTCTGAGTTTCCGAGCGTATCAGGCAAGGCGAAGTGCTCTTCGAGCGCAATCAACACCCGGCGATTATACAACGCCGCCCGATACCTGATCGACTGTGATATCCTCGGCAGACGTGAACAAGATTTTACTGGCCGCCGCGTTAATTTTGCTGCTGGGGACGCTCACTTTTGCCGCCAACGCCGACAACGGCAAGCGCCTTTTCGTCAAGGACGGCTGCTACCAGTGCCACGGATATCAAGGCCAAGGTGGTGCGGCCGGGGCTAGGCTGGCTCCGCGACCGATCGTACTCGCGGCACTCACCGCCTACGTCCGGCATCCGTCCGGCCAGATGCCGCCCTACACCAGCAAGGTTCTCACCGATGCCGACCTGGCTGATATTCACGCTTATTTGAGCTCCATTCCAGCGCCGCCTCCGGTTAAAGATATACCGCTATTGAACCAATAACCGAATTCCAGTCGCGATGAACATCACCGTACTGGACGACTATCAGGACACGGTCCGCACGCTGCCCGCGTTTCGCAAGGTCGCCGCCCATAACGTTACCATCTGGAACGACCACACCAAGGACGTCGGCGTTTTAGCGGAAAGACTCAAGCACACAGAAGCGCTGGCTTTGATCCGTGAACGTACTCCGATAACCGCCGCGCTACTGGACGGCCTGGACCGGTTGCGCATCATCAGCCAGGTAAGCGTATTTCCGCACATCGATGTGGAAGCGTGCACCCGCCGAGGGATCATCATATCGTCTAATATGATGCCGGGCCGGCCGTCCTATGCCACTACTGAGCTGGCCTGGGGCCTCATTCTTTGCGCCATGCGCCGCATCCCCCAAGAGGTGGCTGCTCTCAAAGCGGGCAGGTGGCAGGCTGGAACTGTCGGCCTGGGTCTGCACGGGAAAACTCTGGGTGTCTATGGTTACGGCAAGACCGGCGGAGTGCTAGCCGGATATGGCCGGGCGTTCGGAATGAATGTAATCGTTTGGGGCCGCGAGACGACGATCGCCAGAGCCCAAGCCGATGGATTCGCCACTGCCTCAAGCAAAGAGGTGTTCTTCGAGGACTCGGACGTATTATCGCTGCACGTGCGATTAGTGGATGAGACCCGCGGAATGATCACTGTCTCCGATCTCGCCCGCATGAGACCAACCGCGCTGCTCGTGAATACCAGCCGCGCCGGATTGATCGTGCCGGGAGCGCTCGAAGCCGCGTTGCGCGCCGGACGCCCCGGCTTAGCGGCAGTGGACGTTTACGAGCAGGAGCCGGTGCTCAGGGGCCAACATCCCCTGCTCAAAATGGACAACGTCGTGTGCACGCCTCATCTCGGTTACGTGGAAAGCAATGGCCTGGAAGCTTTCTTCCAGATGATCTTCGATCAGATTCTAGCCTACGCCGACGGTCGGCCGATCCATGTCGCCAATCCGGAAGTCCTTAAAAGACTGGGGCTTTAGACCTTAGGGGCGTTTTTTGGCGAGCAGGAATTTTCTTCCCAGTTTTCGGCCCACCGCATGACGAATAGCTGGCACCACAGTAATCTAACCATCGCTAAATCGTTCATGACACGATACCCAGTCAGGCTGAAACTTCTGGAACCAAAATTGCTCTGCCCAAGCGCAGTGACCGAGTTGGGTACATGTTCTGATTTGAACCTGAGGAAAATCAACTTATGAATCGACCATCCAAGAATAACTTTGACGCCATCGTCGTCGCCGAGATACAGATGTTGCGAAGTGGAGAGCGCCGTCTGCAACGTCTTTATTCAGACCTGCACGCGAAACCGCAGCTTCGCAGCCGTTTTCTACATGAGCTGGCAGAACTACAGTTGCGTGCCGACCGGCTGGATGCGGTCCTTAGCCCGGTGGGAGCGATGAGCTCGCCCTCGGCGGCATAGGGTGGGCGACTCAAGTGTCCAATTGGTTGGTTGGAGAGCTGGGAGGGGAGATGTTTGATTGGCTCCCGAGCGAAGAGAACAACGCCATCTCGATGCTCAAACGCGATCACGACAACGTGAAGGCGCTTTTCGATCAGTTCGAGAAGGCCGAGCGCAAGGCAGAGAAACAAAAGATCGTAAAGCAGGCGATTGAGGAGCTGCGTATCCACTCCACGCTCGAAGAGGAGCTGTTTTATCCAGCCATTCGCGAGCAATTGAAGAACGGAGTGATGAACGAGGCCGACGAGGAGCATCACGTTGCCAAGGTTCTGATCGCCGAACTGGATGCCATGAAGGGCGACGACGATCACTTCGACGCCAAGTTTACCGTGCTGGCCGAGAGCGTTCGTCATCACATTAAAGAAGAAGAGAATGACATGCTGCCAAAGGCGCGCGACCTGAAAGTCGACTTCCACGCTTTAGGTGAAAAGATGGAGCGGCGCAAGGCAGAACTGAAGGCCCACGGTCTTCCGCCCACGGCTGAAGACGCCATGATTCGCAAGGTACACGGACGCGCCGATTCGCCCGCCCGAGCCGCACGCCGCAAGAGTCCTGTAACGGCGATCAAGAAGCGTGTTCCTGTAAAACGATCTGCCGGCCGAAGCCGAGCGTAGTTGCGTTTGGCGTCCTCGCGCATATAAACTTGATCCTCGGTGCGCGTGCCGTAGCGAATGCGAACGCAGGTCGGAATTGTCGGGGCTGGGCCGGCCGGCCTGATGTTATCGCACCTTCTGCACCGGCAAGGCATCGAATCCATCGTGATTGAGAGCCGCACCCGGACCTACTGCGAAGAACGCGTGCGTGCCGGCGTGCTCGAACAAGGCACTGTCGACCTGCTGGTCGAAACCGGCTTAGGCGGGCCGCTTAAGGCGCGAAGGCCTGGTTCACCATGGAATCGAATTGCGCTTCAACCAGCGTCGTCACCGCATCAATATGTTCGAGTTGACGGGTGGCCGGGCCATCACCGTTTATGGCCAGCAGGAAGTAATCAAAGACCTGATCAAAGCCCGTCTGGATGACGGCGGTCAGATCTACTTCGAGGCGGAGGCAATGGCGTTGCAGGATTTGGCCGAGCCCGAGACCGTCCATCCATCTTCGCCAGCATGGCGAGCAGCACGAAATCAGCTGCGATTTCATCGCCGGGTGCGACGGTTTCCACGGCGTCTCGCGGCCGGCGATCCCGGCCGGCGAGGTTACTCTGTATGAGCGGGAATATCCCTTCGCGTGGCTCGGAATTCTTGCTCAGGCGGCGCCCTCGTCCCAAGAAGTGACCTATACCAATCACGAGCGCGGCTTTGCGCTGCTCAGCATGCGGTCGCCGGCTGATATCGCGACTCTATCTGCAGTGCAGGCCGGATGAAGACTTGGCCGAATGGAGCGATCAAAAGATCTGGCAGGAACTGCATACCCGCGACGGAAGCCGAGGGCTTCGACTTAGCGGAAGGGCCTATTCTTCAGAAGGGCGTGACTCCCATGCGCAGCTTCGTGGCCGAGCCGATGCAGTTTGGCAAGCTCTTTCTGGCCGGCGACGCCGCCCACATCGTTCCGCCCACCGGGCGCTAAGGGGATGAATCTGGCCATCGCGGATGTAACGGTGCTGGCGCGGGCGCTGGCGGCGTTCTACCAGACCGGGAGCGACCATCTCTTGCGGGGCTATTCGCAGGCCTGTCTGCGCCGGGTCTGGCGCGTGCAGCACTTCTCCTGGTGGATGACTTCCATGCTGCATCGCTTCGAAGGCGAGACAGGATTCGACCATCGCCGGCAGCTCGCCGAGCTGGATTATGTCACCAGTTCACGCGTAGCAGCGCAAAGCCTGGCGGAAAACTACGTGGGTCTGCCGCTTGAATAACGTCGCTACTGCTCTTTGACAATCCACATAAAAATCTCTGATCCGCCGACTTGCTCAGTCTTCTCCGGCTTCCAATCCTCCATATCGAAAGTATGCGAGACCACTCTCGTTCCAGGCTTCAATTCGCGCCACAGCTTGGGTCGAAGTTTCATGTTGACGCTCGGCAGCAGGTAAAGCGTCACGACGGTGGCCTTCCTTATGTCGGCTTCGAATAAATCACCTTGCCGGAATTCGACCAGGTTCGTGACGCCCTCTTTCTCAGCATTTGCGCGGGCTTCTTTGATGCGCTCCGGATCGATGTCCACGCCGATCCCGTGCGCCCCGTATTCTTTGGCCGCCGAAATTACGATCCTTCCATCGCCGCAGCCCAGATCGATCACCAGGTCGTTTTTCGTCACACCCGCCAGTTTGAGCATCGCGGCTACCGTCTCCGGGCCAGTCGGCACGTAGGGCACTACCTTCTTTGAATTGAAGATCGGCTCCCGCAGCTGCGCGGCGAGAAGTGCCGGTACGATGCAGACTGCGAGCCATAGGACCTTTCTCACCTGGCTCCTCCTTATAGATGTCTTACTGCTTCCACCACGCCGCCACCGAATCGCGAGGCATTTTTCCCAGTAGATATTCGGCCATCTCCTTCAACCGGTCGGGTGTTCCAACCGGCCCGGTCCAACAATGTCCCCTGGTGGCGCCATAGGCGAAAAATCCCTCGTAGTGCGGGGCCTCCGTCTTCTTCATCCATTCTTCCAGCTTGCGCGTCGAGTTGTTGAGGAAGAAATTGTCGGCGTCGCCGGCGAAAACGTGGACCTGTCTAGAAGTTTGGGGCCGAGAGTGGACCAGTTCTTCTCCAGAAAGTTGCGGAGATCGTAGTGCTCTTTCCAATATTGCGTGACCCGTGGATTTATCGCGCCGGTGCGTTTGTCGAACAGCGGATCGAAATAACCGTCTTCGCCCAGCGGCCCAAAAACTGCCGACCAGATGTCTAGCTGCTCTCCCGACCTGCCATGCGTGCCGTTCACCAGTTCGAAGCGATTGCGTTCTTCCGAGGTCTGCCGGATCTGGCCGTTAGTCTCGCGGCTATTGACCGTGGGCACCCGCCGCCATTCGAACTGTTTGTAGAACGCGTTCTGGTCTTCGTAAACGTTGATGCCTTCCAGGTCGGAGAAATCCACCGAGTCGGGACAATACACCCACGTTCCGCCAAAGAAGTCGGGATGAAACAGCTCCAGAGCCAGAGCCTCCCAGCCGCCCGTCGAGCCGCCTGCCAGTAATCGCGCCCAGGGCTGCCGGATGATCCGGAACCGCTTCTCGATTTCCGGAATGAGTTCCTGGAGAATGGCGTCGCCGTAAGGGCCGACGTTCACTGAGTTAACAGCATACGAATCGTCGAAATAGGGGTTTGGATGCTGCAGCGTCACTACTATCATGCGCGGAAAATCATCCCGCATCCACTCATTGTGGAGATCTTCGCCCGCCGGCCCGATGTCGAAATTGAGGGGCGCGGCCAGGGAAAAATGGCCTTGCTGATAAAGCACCGGGTAGCTGAGATTGCTCTTGTCATAGTCGCGCGGCAGGAGCACCGTGGCGCCCAGGTAAATGGGACGGCCCCAGAACTTCGTGAGCATGGGGCTTTCAATCCGGAATCGCTTCACCCAGGGCGAATCGGGCGGTATTTCCACGGGCGCGATCACCTGATCACAGACCATCGAAAGGCTATAGCCTTTCGCGCTATCCAGCGTCACGCGCTGCGGCTTGCTGTACAGATTTCCTGGCGAGCGATTCCAGTGCTGCCCTTCCCATTGGTCGTCGTGCATCCAGACCACATGACCGTCGGAACGATGAAATTCGGAATAGATATTGACGAAAGCCTGTATCCAATACTCCCCGCTGGGGATCTCTGCCAGGCTACGCACCGGCGAACCGACGTCGCTCGCGTCAATCGCGGCCGTCTGCCCGGGCGCAAGTTTCTCGATGTCGCGGCCGAAAAACGGCGCTCCGGTGCGCCCAATCTGCAGGCGCGGCTCCGGATCGTTCTTGCTGGCGATCATCAGGTAAACCCGCCCGGTGATCGGACCGGCATGGGCGGCCGCTGGAAAGGAAATCTCGAAGCGCGTCTCGGCGGCCAGTAGGCAGGCAGTGGCGGCGGACAGAACGGCGACCCGGGAGAAACGGTCCATGAGCGAAATTCTACCTGACTGGCCTTAGAAGCGTGGTCCGATCCTGGCTTTAAGCGGCACTCAGCGCGCCCATAAACCAGCTAAAAGGCCCTAGAATCCCTTGAAAACGGGTCGAGTCCCAGGCCGGATCCGCGGATCGGCCCAAACGGTCGCCAGAAAAAAAACAAAGATAAAAAGAAATGCTCTACAGTGAGAGTTTTCGATTGCCGATATGACTCATGTAGGGAGTAGGAGTATGGCAACCTTACCAATTGATGGCTGGACCGTAGGATCTATTCGGAACACCAAGGGAATCTCGCTCGAGGAGATTTCGAAGAACACAAAACTCAAGGTTTCGACTCTAAAAGCCATCGAAGATGGCAATTTCGAGGTCTTACCGGGCGGCATCTACAACATCAGTTACATCCGACAGTATGCCCGCGCCCTCGGCATTGACGAGAGCCCTCTGGTCCAGTTTTATCGCGCCAGATGCTCCACCAGCGACCCGGTCCCGACTCGTCGCTAACGCACAACTCCTTTCTCCACAGCACGTTAGTCCTACGGCTTTCCAACTTCAGCAAAAGAGAGATTATAGTGGATTATCAGGTAATCCATGACAAATCGTCCTCTATTAGAGCTGGAGCTCACCAAAGTCATTGATCCTATTGCAGTTCCGTCAGGTTCGTTAGGGCAACATCCATGAATCGCCGACTTTTTCTCTCGACAGCGGCGGCGGGGCTTCGTACCATGGCGCGAGCCCAGCAGCCACCTGCTAGTGTTCCGGATGCGATTCGCAATCTGCGCCCCATGACCGGGGGCATCCAGCCGATTACCACCGAAGAGCGTCGAGCCCGCGTCGAGAAGGCGCGCCGTCTGATGCACGAGAACCGGTTGGATGCCGTTCTCATGGAGGGCGGGTCGAGCGCATTTTACTTCACTGGCGTACGTTCTGATGGAGCGGTAGTGCTTCCATTGCGGGGTGAAATCGTCTGGTTAACGCGCGCAGCCGATGCCGTTGGCAACTCCCGCTCATGGGTTACAGACGAAGGGAAATATAAGACGATTGCTAACGCGCTGAAGGACGGCGGAGTGGCCGCGGGACGGCTGGGCGTCGAAGAGCGAGTTAGGTTTGACATCGTCGACGGTTTGAGCAAGCTGGCGCCCGGGCTCGAATTCATCAGTGCCGAGCCGGTAACGGCCGGCTGCCGCATGATCAAGTCGCCCGCTGAAATCGCATTGATGCAGCGTGCCAACGACATCACCATCGCAGCTTATAAGGCCGCCCTGGCTAACCTCCGGGAAGGCATGACCCAGCGGGAGCTAAGCGCCAATATCGGCGAAGCTTATCGGGCCCTGGGCGTGCAGGGCAGCGCCATGGCCATCTTCGGCAAATACACCGCGTTTCCACACGGCAGTGTTCAGCCCCAGCAACTGCGGGAAGGCGATCTGGTGCTGATCGACGACGGCTGCAGCGTGGAAGGCTATCAATCCGACGTTACGCGTACCGTGATTTTCGGTAGGCCCACCGCCCGCCAGCGTGAGATCTGGGCGCTGGAGCGGAAGGCGCAAGATGCCGCGTTAGCTGCCGCTAAGCCCGGGTCTACTTGCGAATCCGTGGACGCCGCCGCACGCACAGTGATCACCAGCGCCGGCTTCGGACCGGGCTACAAAGTTCCCGGCCTGCCGCACCGCACGGGGCACGGCATCGGGCTGGATGGGCACGAGTGGACCTACCTGGTTCGCGGCAATCAGACCCGGCTTCAGCCTGGTATGTGCTTCAGCGACGAGCCGACCATCGCGATCTATGGCGAGTTCGGAGTGCGGTTGGAAGACTGCATGTACATCACGGAAGACGGCGCGCGCATGTTTACCAAACAGAGCCCGGCCATCGATCAGCCGTTCGGGTGAGGAGAAGCATAGATGCCTCAAAACAGCGAAGCTTCCGAATCTACCTACCGCGCCCGCATCGCCAAAGCGCAAGCGGCTATGAAAGAATTCGGACTCGGCGCCGTGGTTTTGGAACCCGGCCCGGCCATGTTGTACCTTACCGGAGTGCGATGGGGGCGCAGCGAACGGACCTTCGCCGTAGTATTACCGGAGAAAGGCGAGCCAGTCTATGTGTTGCCGGGTTTCGAAGAGATGCGGGCGCGCGAGTTGATCCAGGTGGGTAACGACGTCCGGATCTGGCAGGAGGATGAGAGCCCCTACCAGCAAGTTGCGCAAGCGCTGAAGGATCGAGGCATCACTTCTGGCCGCGTCGGAATGGACGACTCGGCTCGATTCTTTGTGTTCGACGGCATTCGCAAACTGGCGCCAAAGCTCAGCTACGTGAGTGCCCAAGCGGTGTTGAAGTCGGCGGGTGTCGAGACCGCGCCGCCGCGGCAGACAGGCGGCCGGCGATAGTGCGTGCGACGCTCGCCCTGTGCTTGGGTCTGATGGCGGCGGGATGCCGCAAGCCGGCGCCGAAAGTGGTCGTGCCGGAGGTCTTCCGCGTGAAGTTCGAGACCACGCAAGGGGATTTCGTCGTGGAAGCCACACGAGCCTGGTCGCCCCATGGCGTGGATCGATTCCACGAGCTGGTGCGCATGCGCTATTTTGACGAAGGCCGCTTTTACCGTGTGCTGCGGGGTTTTATCGCACAGTTCGGCGTCCACCGTGATTTCAATGTGCATGCCACCTGGCGGAACTTCTTCATCGTGGACGATCCGCCGCGCCAGAAGAATCTGCGTGGAACACTGACCTTCGCAAAGTCCGGCCCCAATACCCGGTCCACCGAGATATTCATCAACCTGGCCGCTAACGCGGTGCTGGACGATCAGAGCTTCGTGCCCTTCGGCAAGATCGTGGAGGGCATGGAGGTGATCGACAAACTTTATTCGGGCTACGGAGAAATGCGGCCCGAGGGAAAAGAGATCGATGCGGGCCGGGTAGAAGAAGAGACCAACGAGTACCTGGTTCCCCGTTTTCCGAAATTGGATTATATAAAGCGGGCTCGGCTGCTACCGTAGCTCCTTTTCTTCTGTTTTGGAAAAAATCTCGCGATAGCAGGCGATACAAGGCCGGTCACGCCGGCACAGGGGATCGTTATGCGCGCAATGATGCCGGCCGCGCCGAAACAGGGCATAAACTCCCAGGCTACCCGCAGGCGCCAGTAATAGGAAAAGAATAATACGCAGCGGAGTCACCGAGCACTCCTTAGCCTCCAGGATACGCCGGACCGAGGGATGAAGTGAAATCGCGGGATAGTTCTGGTTATGCGCCGGGAGCGGAGGAGGGCGGCGCTTTTTTGCGAATGGCGGTGGTAATCACATCGCGAGCCCGGCTGAGCGCGGGCCGCACGACATCGAATGAGGCGGGCGCGCGAGGAAGGTCAGCATATAAGCACCCGGCCACCTTACCGTCGACAACGATGGGCAAAAGCGCGAACGCGCCGGGATCGAAGGCTGTGACCAGCGCCGAGCCATCATAGCGAGCATCGCGCGCGCGATCGACGAAGACATCTTCCTTGCGCTGAAATGCGGCACGCATTGGACCTTCGGCGCCGTCGACGGGAAACTGAAAGCGCTCCAGAACATCATCGACCGACTCTCCGGTGGCCAGGCGGCCGCGTATACATGTCAAATTTTTGTTCATGAGGCCAAAGATGACGTGCGTGAAGCCGATGGACCGAATGTCCTCCAGCAGTGTGGTGATGAAAGGAGCTAGCTCGAAATCGCCTTGCGTAGCATGGCTGGCCCGCTGAATGGCCTGTTGCAGAGCGCTCAGCCCGGCCTGGTCAAACACCGGAACGGATTTCAATATCTGGCGGGCTCGCTCGGCCTGCTTGGCCAAGTGCAGCGTGTCGGTGGAGACGCACAGCGCCGCGAAGGTCTGCCGGGTCTCTTCCAGAGCAGTATCGACGATACGGGAAAGGTCGCGTACCGAGACCAGCGCCGGCTGGCCCTCGGGGTTGAGGACCGTCTGCAAATGGATGGAATCGAGGCCGGTGCCTTTGCGATACAGCGCTCGCGTGAGCTCGTGTCCGTAGTTGGCCACTGAAGCCAGGCAGCGGTCCCAAGGCGTTCCCGCGGGCGCACCGGAGGGGTCCATACTGAGGCGCACCTGAGCGGGCATATTCCAACCTTCGGCGATGCGCATGCCGACCTCGTCCCAGGCAAAATCGAGAACACGCCAGCAGGCCGGCCGTTCGGGAATCTTCTCCTCATGCATGGTCAAAATAATGCGCGAGTATTCGTGCGGGTAATGGCAGGCGATTAGCACTTCGCCCAGGTTCCGGAACAGACCGCAAATGTAGGCCTCTTCGGGCCGCGGGTAGCCGATAGCCGCCGCTACATCACGGCCATGTACCGCCGTCAGCACGGAGAGCAACAGCAGTTCGCGCAAACAGGGGGAGCGGTTGGCAAATTGTTCGATATAGCGAACCGTGCTGACCATATTGCGGACCTTGTCCCACCCCAACAATATGATGGCGTGGGGCACGCTCAGGATAGGGCGCCCGGAATGATTGTACATGGCGGAATTCGCGAGCCTCAGGATCTTAGAGGTCAGGCCCAGGTCCTTGAGGACGACGCGAACCAGTTCGATGGAATTACCGTCCAGATCGAGCGTCCGAAGCATGACTTCGTTGGCGTGATCGCAGAAGGGAGGAACGCCCTCGCCGTGGAAAATCCGCTCCACGCACAGTTCCAGCTTTTCTTCGCGCGTAAGGCGCTCAGCGGCAACGAATTTTAGAGCTTCGCCCGTGATATACCACCCTCGTATACCTCTTCGGCGACTCAAGCTAGGATGTGAATCTTTACAGAGCGCCAGGGAAAGCGCAATCACATGATGGTTACGGCGGGAGCCTCGGCGTTGTCGTGACTACGTCGCCGCGGTTGGCGCTCCAACGTCACGATGCTGACCCAATACTCATAACAGGATTCGATGCAGCGTAGGAACTGTAACAAGTCGGGCGGTTTGCGAATGAAACCGTTGCCGTGCATGGAATAAACAGCCTGGATGAATGCTGGTTCTTCCGCATCGGCAGCCACGACTACAGGAATGTGCTTCAAGGCCGGAGTCGACCTGATGATTTTCAAGGCTTGGAGGCCTGAGACTCGGGGTTGGGCCAAGTCCAGGAAGATGAGGTCTGGAATTCGGGCCTGGGTATATCGGCCTTCCCGGCGGAGGTAGCTCAAGGCATCCTCCCCGTCCCGTACGCAGTGTATGCCGTTAGTGAGTCCAGCCGCCCGGAAGGCGGTGATAGTCCTCAGCGCGTCGACCGGGTTGCTTTCTACGATCAGGACTTCTAATGGCGTGAGCGATTTCACCAAGAATAGACCGGTGGAAGAGGGAGCGTGGGACATATTGCGGTCCTGCTTTCTGCGTGCAGAAAGAGGGACGGCCCCCGCTTTCATGGGGAAAGAGACTTTCCCGACGGCTAGAACAAGTATACAGGGAATGCATGATAACAGCGGTTGAGCTTGCTGGGACGCCTCAGGCCTGGACCGGTTCGAGGGTGGCTGGAGCTATGGCGAGGGCCTGGCGCTCGTGTAAGGATTCGGCCCCGAGAGCCGCGAGCAGACCGAGCAGACATAAGGGCGTGATCACAGCTCCGTGCTCGCCGAACAGGCGCAGCAGAAAGAGCAGCGGTGCGGTGTAGACCACGACGGCGATCCTGGTCCAGCGGTAGGGCGAAAGGAAAATGGCCAGCCAGGTCGGCAGCAGCAGGAGCGCGCCATTGTAGGCGTATACATGCGGTGCCACGAGCAGCGAGACAACCAGAACCACCGATAGCCAGCGCCACAACGGAGCCTGGCGAAGGGCCAGCCAACCCACGGCCAGAACAAGGATGATTGCGGGCGCCAGAATCGCGGGGCTCTGGGTCCCCAAATGCGCGGCCAGGCTTTGGAGATTGATCATCAGGTTCGGCGTGGGATTGAGCTTGGGAAAGGCGCTGGAAGAGAGCAATTGAACATAGAGACGCGTGCCATTCCAACCCAGGACCAGGAGTGAAACCGCAGCGAAACAGCACCCAGTGGCCGAGAATCCCTGTAGCATGCGCCATCGGCGGGTGACGAGCATGCCCAGCGGGAAGGCCAGCACGAGATTGAATTTGATGAGCATCAGGCCCCAGACTGCGCCCGCTAAGCGGTCTTGACCGCGCTGGGCCAAGACATAACCAGCCAGTGCGAGGGCGAGAAGGAGCGAGGTATCCTGGCCGCAGGCGATTCCAAAGAACGCGGGCCCGGAAAGGGCGCCCCAGACCAGGGCGTCGTCTCCAAATTTTCGCCACGCCCAGAAGAAGCAGATACCCAGCAGGACCACTTGAATCGCAAGCCAAACGAGGAATGCAGTCTTATAGGGGAGCGCCCCCAACGGGGCCACTAACGCTGCGAAGAAAGGGGGGCGCGGAAACACCGACAGAATCGGCTCTTCTGGAAGCGCCTGCTGCTGAACTGACCACTGCACCGCCGGATCATACATATGCTGGAAGCCGCCGCTCCAAGCCAGCTTTGCTCCGATAAACCAACACAAGAAATCGTCATGCCAGGCCGCGCGGATCAGCGGTGGCGCCAGCACGCACCAGAAGGCGACCATCAGGACGGCAGCGCCCCAGGAGGAGATGCGGCGAGCGTTCATTCGGGCAGGCATTCCGGGTAACTGCTTAAAATATCGGAAGATTGTCGAGGGAATGTTAGGCCCGTGGAACCGACTGTACGCCTCTATTGGGAAGACGACCACTGCTTCGAGACAGAAGCACGAGTGGCAGCCGTCGAAGACGGAGCGATCGCCTTTGACCGAACCTGCTTCTATCCGGGTGGCGGCGGTCAGCCGTCGGATACCGGAACGGCGACGCTGAGCACGGGAGAAGTGCTGGAGATCGCATCGGCGCGCTCGGACTCGGGCGAAGTGGTGTGGCACGTTGCCGACAGGCCACTCACCACCGTGATGGTGGGGCAGTCGATCAGGCTAAGCGTGAATCAGGAGAGGCGCGTAGCGCTGGCGCGACACCACACCGTTCTGCATGTACTTAATACCATTGCCTTACGGGACTATGCCGCCTGGATCACCGGGGTCCAGATCGGCGTTGACTATTCCAGGATCGACTTCAAGTGGGTGGGCTTCTCGCCCGCGGTTTGCGGCGAATTGGAGAACAAAGTGAACGCCGTCCTGCGCGGCAACCACTTGTTGAAGTCCTACTACATTCCGGAAGACGAATTTCGGAAGCGTACGGACCTGCTGAGAACGCTGGAGGTCAAACCGCCGGTGATAGGGGGGCGTGTTCGGGTGGTTGAGATCGTGGGATTCGATGCGCAAGCGTGTGGCGGGACGCACGCAGATTCGACGGGAGAACTAGGCCGGTTTTCGATCTTTCGGACCGAGAATAAAGGAAAGATCAACAAGCGGCTCTATATCCGGCTGGACGCGGTCTGAACGCCTTGGGCTAAGCCGCGATCTCTTCCAAACGCTGGCCGCGAGTTTCGATCATGCGGGCACCGGCGATCGCTCCGACGACACCGACCGCCGCGAACATCAGGAACACCGAACCGATGCCCTTGGCGCCGACCATGAAGCCCACCAGCGCCGGTCCTACGGCGGATGCCAAGCGCAGCCAGGAGGTGGCCAGGCCAGTGCCGATGGCGCGCATCCGCGTGGGATAAATTTCCGGCGTGTAGAGATACAGGACCGCATTGGTCGATCCGATGATGCCGTAGCTCAGCGTGGCCAGGATCATGACGCCGTAACGCTGCCGCGATCCAACGAAACCCAGAATCGCGAGCAAGCGCCGCGCCGGCGACGAACGACGCCACGGTCCAGTTTCTGCGGCCGATGCGGTCGATCGCAAAAGCGCAGATGAGCAGCACCAGGACTTGCGCGACGTTGGTCATGGATGCAGCGCGCAGCGACTGGCCGCAGCCCCAGATGATAAACCGTGTTGTACAGGCTGGGCATCCAGTTGTTCAGGCCGTTCGCAATGAAGTAGGCGCTGGCCCACAGGGTCCACACGATCAGCGTTCGGGAGCGATAAGACGGCGAGAGAATTTCGCTCCATCGGGTGACGCGGCTTTGCGCCCAGGCGGGCAAGGCTGCAAGAGCCGTCACGGAAGGCGGCGCGACGCGCGGTGCTGGCTTCCATTTCTTTCACGATGGCGCTCGGCTTCGAGCAGGCGTCCCTTCGAGATCAGCCAGCGAGGCGATTCGGGCAAGGCGCGCCACCAGGAAGGTGATGATCAGGCACGGAACGCTCGCCGATCAGGAACATGGCCTGCCATCCGAAGGCCGGCACCAGCCAGGCGCCCAATCTGGCCCGCGGCCATGAGCCCGACCGGAAAGATCATTTCATACAGCAGGAAGAATCGTCCGCGCCCGCGCGCCTGCGAAAGTTCGCTGATGTAAGTGGCCGCAACCGGCATTTCGCCGCCAACGCCGATGCCCTGCACAAGGCGGCAGACGAACAGCGCGGGGAAACTTCCGGCGAGCGCACAGCCCAGCGTCATCACGGCCATGATCGCGACGCCGGCCGTGGCGCTGCGGATCCGTCCGAATTTTTCGGCCAGCCAGCTGAACAGCAACGCGCCGACAAGCTGCCCGACATAACTGGACCGCGATCAGAAGCCGCTTTGCCGCGGGGAAATGTGCCACAGCCGAATCAGAATCGGCAGGGCGAAGGCGAGCGAGAGCGCATTGAAGGCGTCGAAGAAAGTCGCGCTGCCCATGACGACGCGGGCTTTGGCGTGCCATCGGGAGAACGGCACGCTCTCCATCCGCGCGATCAGGCCGGCCGCATCGGTCGGTCCCCCGGAAATCAAATCGCCCCACGAGCAACGCGAGTCAGCTGGATCGCGATCTCCTCGGGACATTCGATAGGAGTCAGATGCCGCGCTCCTGGAATTATGGTCAGCGTGGAGTTCGGAATGGCTTCATGCAACCGCTCGGACTCGGCCACCGGCGTGGCATAGTCCTCTTCGCCCACGATAATGGCGACCGGCACGCTGCAGCTGCTTGCAGGTAAGGCCGCAAATCGGCGTCGCCGAGCATGAGCACAGCTGGCGGCATAACAATCCAGGTCATTGGCCAGGAATACGTCGGTGGCGCTTTCACCAACTCCGGATGCGCTTTGCGAAATCGATCGCCGAACCAGCGCGGTAATTTGAAAGTCGATCAGTCCGACCAGGCCTTTCGCAACGCACGGCCGCGGCGCGCTCGCGCCACTGCGCCGGAGCATCTTCGCCGTACCAGGCGGTGGTGTCGATGAGCCCGAGCGCGCTGACGCGCGAAGGATACAGGCCCGCCAACGCTTGAGCGACGCAGCCCCCCATCGAACAGCCCGCGACTACGGCGTTCTGCCAGCCGACATGATCGAACAATTCCGCCAGATCCCGCGCGAATCGGGTCATGCGTGAATGACCCTGGCGCGCTTGCCGGAGCGTCCGTGTCCGCGGCAATCGTACGTGAGGATATCGGCGTGATCAGCCAGACGGGCCACAACGCCGTCCCAGATGCTGGCGTCGAGCGCCAGGGAATGGATCAAGACCAGCGCGCGGCGCGCCGGGATTACGTGCGGCGCGCAGCGTGTAGGCGATCGGGCAGTCGTCAGAAGTTTGAAAAACGCCTTGATGCATTCAGCTTCCCGTCAAACGGTTTGGATGTCAGGCTCCATGGTAGCCAAAGGCAACGTTCCAGGCATCGTAGCCATACAGCCAACTGGTGTCTTCGTCGCCGCCTTTCATCCAGGTATTGGCGCTGGAGATGGCTTGGATGCGCGAAGTGCGCGGCTTGCGGTGGGCTTCGTAACGCTGGAAGCGCTCCCGGCATGTCTTCGCCTTCCACTTCCTCTAAGCAGCGCGCCAGAATCGCGGCGTCTTCGATCGCGGTCGCGGCGCCCTGCGCCATGTAGGGCGTCATCGGATGGCAGGCATCGCCCAGCAGCGCCACCCGGCCATCGCTCCAGCGCGGCAGCGGCTCGCGCTCCAGAATCGCCCACTTGTGGCAATCCGGGCAGGCCTCCAGCACAGCGCGGACATCCGGATGAAAGCCCTCGTAGGCCTGGCGCAATTCCGGCACGTCGCCCTTGGCGGACCAGGATTCGCGCGTCAGCCACTCGGCCGGTTCGGGCACGCTGGTGACGAAGTAGAGCTCGCTGCGTGTGGCAGTCGTGTAATAAATGACGATATGGCGATCGGGGCCCCACCACTTGGTTCGAGAGGGCCCGATATCGAAGCCGCTGAGCAGAGCGGCCGGGAAATACAGCGCGATAGGCGATGCGTCCTTTGTGGATCGGCGCATCCGGACCGATGATGATATCGCGCACCATGGAATGGACGCCATCCGCGCCGATGACAGCGTCGGCCTGCGCGCGCGTGCCGTCGGCAAAGGCGAGCGTGACTTGGCCGGCACGTTGATCGAGCCCGACCAGTTTCTTATTGAGATGAATGACTTCTTCCGGAACCACGGAGGCGAGCGCGCTCGTGCAGAATCGGCCCGGTGCATGCATAGGTAAGGCGCGCCGAACAGGCTCTCGGGCATGGGCAGTTCCCGTATGACGCGTCCCGTATCCCACTCGCGGTTCAGATGCGAGTACGGCTCGAAGGCGAAGCGGGCGTAATTTTTCCTCGACGCCGATCCGTCGCAGCACCTTCATCGAATTCGGCATCATCTGAATGCCTGCGCCTACACGCTCGAAGCGAGCGGCCTGCTCATAGACCGGGCACCAAAGCCAGCGCGGCGCAGGGTTGCGGCCACCGTAAGGCCGCCCATGCCGGCGCCGACGATCGCAAAAGAGAGCTGCTTCGCGCCCATTTCAGCTCGCGGCGAGCTACTGTGCGTGCTTCAATTCCACGCGGATCAGCTCAAAGGGCTGGTCTGTCTCGTTTTCATCGGCATGCGCCTGGTCTTTGGGGCCAAAGCGCACCTGACCGGATTTGTAGTGATTCTCGCGATGCCCACCGTCGGCCAAGGTTTGGCGCATATTTTGATCGGTCAGGTACACGATCACGGCGAAGGTCTCAGGATGCTTGTGCACTCCGAGCTTCTCGCGCGGACCGGTCTTGACGCGGATGACACGTACCAGGTCGTTTTCAAATTCGACGTGATAGCGTTCGGGGTCGACGATAACGGCGTCGGTCTTCTCTTTCGGAAACGGCTTCAACTCGACGCCGGGGGGTGTGCGCGGCTCAATCTGGATGCATTCGAACGGCGTGTCGGCGAGGTTCTCGCTCTCATGCGCGCTGGCCGGCCACCAGGCGACATCGCCGCGCTTATGCTGTACGTTCCGGATGGTGCCATCCTGCAAAACCTGGCGGACATTCTGGTCGGTCATGTACACGACTACGGCGCCGGGCGCCGGATGCTTGTGCCAAGCCAGCTTGCCGTGAGGATCCATGTGCTCGCGAAAAGTGCGGGTCCATTCATTTTCGATCTCAAGGTGATAGTGCTGCGGATCTACCAGGAGCGGGTCTTGTAATTTCATCGTGGCCGGCGGCTTCTGCGACCAACCGGAAGCGGCCGAGACGACGAGAGCCACGGCTGTCCAAACACTACGCATGCGATCTCCTTCCAAGGCATGGGGCTTAATGAATATCGTCGCACACATCTTCGACGATTTCTGTTTTCCGGACGCGAAACTGGAACGCCTGGGTTCAGGTTGATATATCATAGCGACGGTGAGTACAGCTACGCCCATCCGCACTCAGCCGGTTACTGGCCGAGGTCTCCGCATGCGCTGGTACATCTGCGGATTGCTGTTCTTCGCCACCACAATCAATTACATCGACCGGCAGGTGCTGGGCCTGTTAAAGCCAGTGATATCGCACGATCTGCACTGGACCGAAGCAGATTTCGGATGGATCATCTCGGCGTTTCAGCTGGCTTATGCGATTATGATGCCAGTAGCGGGCCGCCTGGTGGATTGGATTGGGCCCAAGCGAGGCTACGCGCTGGCTGTTATTTTCTGGAGCCTGGCGGCCATGAGCCACTCATTGGCTCGGAGCGTAGTGCAATTCGCCACGGCGCGCTTTGCGCTGGGACTCGGCGAGTCCGCCAATTTCCCGGCTGCGCTCCGAACGGTGGCTGACTGGTTTCCGCAAAACGAGCGGGCACTGGCTACCGGCATATTCAATAGCGGCACGAATATCGGAGCGCTGGTTGCACCGCTTGCGATTCCATGGATTACAGGTGCGGTTCGGGTGGCGGCCGGCATTTCTTTTTACCAGCATCCTGGTTGTAATCTGGCTGGTTCTATGGTTCACTACGTATCGGCATCCGCCTACGTCCGTGGCGCGCGCAGACAGCCAGCCCGCCCGGCAACTGCCGTACATGACCCTGCTAACCGAGCGACGCGCGTGGGCTTATCTAGCGGGCAAATTTCTAACCGATCCGGTGTGGTGGTTCTACCTGTACTGGCTGCCCGGTTTTCTTGTAAAAAACTACGGACTCAATCTAACTGCTATGGGTGGGCCGCTAGTGGCGGTCTATCTGCTGGCCGATGTTGGGTCAGTGTCAGGCGGCTGGCTGTCTTCGTCATTGCTAAAGCGCGGTTTCAGCGCGAATCGAGCGCGTAAGACAGCCATGTTGGTGTGCGCCATCGCGGTAACTGGAGTAATATTCGTTCCATTCACGAACGGCAATCTGTGGCTGGCCGTGGCGCTTATTGGCCTGGCGGCTGCGGCGCATCAGGGCTGGTCGGCGAATCTCTTCACACTGCCTTCCGATCTGTTCCCCCCGGAAGCGGTTGGTTCGGTGGTCGGTTTAGGCGGACTAGGCGGCGCGATTAGTGGAGCGCTGGTCGCTCCCGCAGTCGGCTATTGGCTCGATTTTTCGCACGATTCCTATGGACCGCTGTTCGTCGTTGCCGGATCGATGTACCTGATCGCGCTGGGCGTGATTCACCTGGTGGTTCCTAAGCTGGAGCAACTGCAGCCCCGCGACGTTCAATGAATCTGGCGCATCAGATCGAAGCCGAGCGCTAGGCCTGCGGGCGTGTCTCCGTTCGGATTCCCGGTATAGGTAGCGCGTGTTCCCGAGCGCTGGGAAACGGTCGTGCCAGGGCTGTTGGTCAAGGCTAAGGTGAAGGCATGCCGCCAGAGCTTTTTTTGAATCCCGAAGGAATACGCAGGGCGGTGAATGCCGAGCTCCCCGCTATTCAAAAGCGTGGGGATGATTTCGGCGACCAGCGCTACTGTCGGCCGGATATCGATGGCGCCGCCGAAGCCGACGGAGATGGTGTTCACGCCCGGAAAATCCGGCATCTGATCGGATAGCAGACCGCCCGGGACGAGACGTCTGGCGTTGAACGAAAAAGTGGGGACGACATACAATTGAGCGCGGGACAGGATAGTGCGTGAAAAGATCGTCTCGATGTTTTCGGTGAAGCTTTTCTGGAAATTATTCTGACCTTCCACCGAGAAACGCACTGCCAGGTTCAGAGGAGCTTCGTGGTTCTCATCCAAAAGATTGTAGGCAGCCATGATTTGGATCGGCCGCTCGATGAAGGAGGGCGATCGCCACACCGAGACCGAGAGCTTGTCGGTCACTCCGTAACGCAGACCGAAAGAGGAAATGGAGACGCTGTCCAGCCCTAACAACTCCGCTCCTTTGCCAACCCCGGTGAAAGCAGAGTCGGAGAAGCGATGCGAGAAATTGACGATAAGAGCATGCTGATCCACGGCCTTGCCGGTGGGCAGGCTGACCAGCACATCGTCGCCGGGTTGATAGACGCCCGGGGCGGCGGCTTCCTGCCGGCCCGAAGAACTCGAAGGCGTGGCCGCAGGAAGCGTGCGCACGTAGGCCGCCAGTTCACTAATTTGCGCGTCGGATAGCTTGCCTGACCAGGCGGGCATTCTGCCGGGCTTACCATAGCGGATGGTGTCCAAGATTTGTTGGTCGCTGAGCCCGGTCTGGATAGATCGACTGGTTAAGTCGGGAGGAGCGGCCGTGCGCGTGCCCTTTCCATCCGTGCCATGACACATCGAGCAGTTCTGGGCAAAAAGGTCCGCGGCAGGCGACGCTGGAGCGGGCGATGGCGCAGGAGATGTGTTGGAGGCGTCGCGGATGCTGCGTGCCGCCACATCCACTACATACTGCTTACCAGCCACATCTAGAAGTAACGTCGAATGGGACGCATCGAGATAAGAGACCCGCGGTGCGCCGCTTTGCACATCGTCCGCGTGGGCGGGCAAAACGAATGCCAGACAGGTAAACAGAAGTATTCCGTTAAAGCATGCTTGCTTCATGCCGGTTAGATGCTGTGAGGGCCTGGAACGAAATTGCGAAATTGTAACAAGTGCGTAAAATCGCTGTAGTGCGAAGGAATTACTGAAGGTGAACCCGGGTCACTTCCAGCCCTTTGCCGATCTCGAGTGTGATGGATTCGGCTCCGGCACGGGCGCGGACGTGCGCCACGTAATCATAGAGCGAGTGCGAGATGATATTGTCGGCCACAATGATTCCGCCCGGGCGCATGCGCAGAGTGTCGAAGAAGCTCATATAGTCTTCTTTTTCACAGTCGATGAGCGCGAAGTCGAGATCGCCATGGCGCGGAAGTACGGTGGCGGCATCCGCCAGTATGAAATCCACATGTTGAGCAAGGTCCAGCCGGGATAGCGTTTCGTGGGCGTCCTGCTGACGCAGCGGTTCGCACTCGATCGAAACCAGACGACCGCCGCTCGGCTCGCGCAGCTGCTGCCAGAGCGATGGTGGAGATACCGCTTGATCCGCCGATCTCAAGCAATCGCTTAGCCGCGATGCCGGACGCGATAGCATGAATAAATTCGGCGCTGGGAGGTTCCAGATTGCGATGGCGATCGGCCTGTGGGAGGCCTTGGGCGTCCTGATCGAGCTTACGCGCCCAAAGGCGATCGATTTCGGCGCGGTCGGAAGTGGTTAGCATCGGTGAGCATTTTACCAAGCTGGGGGAACTGTGATGGTTACACTTACGTACTGAGAGAGGATAGCCATGGCTACACCTGCACCTACTCTGACGCTCAAGGAAGTTTTGCGGCTGAAACCGGTGCGCCGGCTATGGGCGGCACAAGTGGTGAGCATCTTTGGCGATTTCCTGGCCATCTTCGCCATTTACAGCGTCGTGTCGTTTCGGATGCATGCCACTGCCACTGAAATCAGCCTGATCCTGGTTTCATTCTTGCTGCCGCTGGCGGTCGTAGGACCGGTGGCCGGAGTATTTGTGGATCGCTGGAACGTCAAACGCACCATGATTGCCAGCGACGTGACGCGAGCGGTGCTGGCAGCGCTTCTGATCCGCGCTACCGACGTCCGGGAAATCTACGTAATTCTGTTCGCTTTGAGCTCCGTTTCCAGCTTCTTCATCCCGGCGCAGTCGGTAACGTTGCGGACGATCGTTCCGGCCGCGGGCTTGATGAGCGCCAACGCGCTCATGCAAAGCGCGATTCAACTGGTGCAGGTCATCAGCCCGGCGATCGCTGGAATCCTGGTGGCATCGGTGAGCGCAAAAGCCTGCTTTTGGCTGGATAGCTTGAGCTTTATCTTCTCAGCGTTCATGATCTATACGCTCACGATCGACCAGGAGCCGTCCAGAAAGCCTTTGAATCTTACGGCTGTGATCGGGGAAATGAAAACGGGAATGAGATTCATTTTCACGCATAGCGCGGTTTCGTTCGTGATTATTTCCTTGACGGCCGGGATGTTTGCGATTCGCTGCTTTTTCGCTTTGATCGCGGTCTATGTTCGCGACGTGTTGCACGGTGGCTCCGCGCTTTTCGGGACCATTAGTTCGCTGGTGGGTGTCGGCATTATCGCCGGCACGCAATTGATCCGCCATTTCGCACTCAAGAGGTCGAAGGGACACCTGGTGATCCTGGGATTGGTAGGGATTGGGGTATCGATCGTACTAATGGCTGCCTTTGGGAACATACCGGTGACAATAGTGGCGACGCTTGGCATCGGCTTCTGGGTGGGCTTCCTGATTGTCCCTACCCAGGTTTTGCTGCAAGAGGAAACGCCCAAAGAAATGCTGGGACGTGTCAGCAGCAGCATGATGTCGGTGATGTCGATGTCGCAGGTGCTGGCCATGTCGGGGGCGGGCCCAATCGCGCAGACTATCGGAATCCGGAATCTCTATTACTTGAGCGCGGCGCTGCTGCTCGCGATCGCGGCTTTTGGTTATCCACGGATTCCAAAGAGTGCTTGAGCAAGCCCTATCTTATTCATATTCTTACCTTTGAATATCGGAGCAGCGGCAATCCCTGGAGTTCGGAGCAATCGAGTGGCCCAGTTTCAAGGGTCCCGGCCCGGTGTTATCATGGCTACAGATGTCGATGTTGTCGCCACGACTGCAACTGAAGGTCTCGCAGAAGCAGATTCTGACACCGGGACTCGTCCAGATGGTGACAGTTCTGCAGTTGAATCGCCTGGAACTGAAAGACATGATCACCCAGGAGATCGCCGAGAACCCGGTTCTGGAAGAATCGGCCGACGGAGTAGAGGAACTCACTCCCGAAGAAGTGCAGGCGATTCTCGAATCCGAAAGAACTTCAGAGCCATCCGATCAAACCATCCTTGAAACCGTGAACGGAGCAGCGGCGACGGAGCCCGGCGTGGCCGCGGACGGAACAGAAGCGGCGGCCGGCTTTGATTACGACGGCGTAGCTCCGGCAAGCATGGAGGCAACCGCCACCGCTCCTGCAACCGAGGTGGATGCTCCGGCTACCGACACGCCTGCGGAAAAGACCGACAAAGACCCGTTTGACGAGATCGATTTCGGCACGTTTTTCGATGAATATCTGGATCCGGGTTACAAGAGCCCGGCTTCGGAGTCCGTCGAAAAGCCCTCTTTTGAAACTTTCCTTTCTTCTCCCGTAACCCTGGCCGATCATCTGCACTCGCAATTGAGCGTACTGGTTATGTCGGAAGATGTGCGGGATGCGGCCGCGAACATCATCGGCAATCTGGACGAAAACGGCTATCTGACGGCCACTCTGGAGGAGATCGCGGAATCAGGCCAGCACTCACTCGAAGAGGTCCAGGAAGGCTTGCGGATCGTGCAATCGCTCGATCCGGCCGGTGTGGGCGCCAAGGATGTGCGGGAATGCCTGCTGCTGCAGATCGAGAGCCGGAATGGGCGTGGCGGCGTGGCGTGGAAGATCGTAGCCGATCATTTGAAGCTGCTGGAGACGCGCCAGATCAAGGAAATCGCCAAAGTGCTGGGCCGGCCCATGGAGCACATCCAGATCGCCTTGGACGTGATACGCCACCTGGATCCGTATCCAGGGTTGCGCTATTCCGATCAAGGCGCGCGACAGATCGAGCCGGATGTTTACATCTTCAAAGAGGGAGATGATTACATCATTCAGTTGAACGATGACGATCTTCCGCAGCTTCGACTGAACGCTCAATACCGGAAGATGCTGGACCGCGACCATGAGCCGAACAAAGAGATTCGAAACTACGTCAAGGATCGCTACGCCGCAGCTATCCAGCTCATCAAGAACATCGAGCAGCGTAAGCAGACCATTCTGAAGGTTTGCCAGTCGATCGTTCGCCGGCAGCTGGAATTCCTGGAACACGGCATCGACCAGCTCAAACCGATGATGATCAAGGAAGTGGCGGAGGAGATCGGTGTTCACCCCTCCACAGTCAGCCGCGCAGTGGCCAGCAAATATGCGGACACGCCCCAAGGCGTATTCGAGCTCCGGTACTTCTTCTCGGAGGCCGTGCAAGGCATCGCCGGCAGCGGTACGCCGCTGTTGATCCTGAAACGGAGAGTGAAGAAGATGATCGAGGATGAGGATGCGCAGCACCCTCTCACAGACGAGCAGATCACGGCTCGCCTGAAGTCGGAAGGTATCGACGTCACCCGTAGAACGGTTGCAAAATACAGAGAAGACATGAAGATTCCGTCCACGCACCAGCGACGGACTCGCAACTAACTGAAGTTCTCCCATGCAGGGGAGCCGATCCATGAAAATCACCTATACAGGCAGGCACGACGCATTTCCTCCGAAGCAGCGGGCCAAGCTAGAAGCCAAGCTGCAGAAGATCGCGAAAATGGTGGAACGCAAGGGCGAAAGAGAAGCTCACGTTATCCTGACGCAGGAGCGATTCCTGCACAATAGTCGAGATCACGTTTAACGCCTGGGAGCACTCGTTCATCGGCGTGGGGTCCGATCGGGATGTGGAAGTTGCCGCGAATACGGCTCTCGACAAGCTCGAAAAGCAGATCATGAAGCTCCGGACCAAATGGCGCGACACCAGCCGCCGGCATAAAGATAAGGCCGCCACGGTATCGCAGGCGATTTCTGAGGCTCCGGTGGCCAAGCTACGCGCCAAGACCGGAAAAACTTCGGCGGCGGCCGTGGCGCCACGCTAAAGGGGATCGCAAGAAGGTTTTTCGAGTCAACCATGGGGATGGCAGCAGCAAGCCCATGACCGCTAGAGGAGGCGATGCTCGAAATGGAAGCCTCACAGGATTATATGGTCTATCGCGATGCCCGCACCGATCGAGTCACGGTTCTTATGCGGCGTCCGGATGGGCACTTCGATCTGATCGAAAGCTAGCCGAGTGTCCAAGCGCGAGCCAGGAAACGGCAGCGGCGGAAAGCATCCCGAGGTACAGCGAGCCGAACTTGTAATCATTACGGGTTTGAGCGGATCGGGGAAGGGCACGGTTCTGAAGGCCTTCGAAGATCTGGGCTACTACGCAGTAGACAATCTTCCGATTGGACTGATTCCGAAATTTGCCGAGCTGGCCAAGGAAGCGGCCAATGTTCGCCGCGCGGCTCTGGTGATCGACATTCGCGAAGGCCAGACGCTGAAACAGTTCCCGGCTATCTTTAAAAAGCTTCGCAGCCGTATTGCGGCCACGTTGCTGTTTCTGGAAGCCGACGACCGCACTATCGTGCGACGCTTCAGCGAGACGCGCCGTCCGCATCCGCTGGGCATGGATGCCTCCGTGTCCAAGAGCATACGAAGCTGAGCGCGAGCAACTGGCCCCCATCCGCGCCGTGGCCGATCACATCATCAACACCTCCAAGTTCAACGTACACGAGCTGAGAGAGGTGATCGGCGACAAGTTTCAAGGCGGTCGCGAGGAGGCCAAGATCCGGATCGACATTACCAGCTTCGGCTACCGCCACGGCGTGCCGGCGGATAGCGATCTGGTATTCGATGTGCGCTTCCTTCCGAATCCGAACTACATTCCGGCTTTCAAGAATCTCACCGGGCGGCACCCGAGCGTAGCGCGCTACATCCGATCGTTCCCGCAGAGCATCGAATTTATCGATCGGATTTCGGAGCTGCTGATCTACCTGATTCCGCACTACATTCGCGAAGGCAAGAGTTATCTGACCATCGCGTTCGGCTGCACCGGCGGGCACCATCGGTCCGTCATGATCGCGAGCGAGATCAGAAAGCGGCTGGCGCGTGCAGGGTTCAAGGTGAAAGAAACTCACCGCGACGTAGGCCGGTAAGAACTAAACCACCGTCTTCTTCCATTTCCCTCGCCTGAATAAAAGAATACTGAACACAGCCAGCAGCGAGTCGCCCACCACGACGCTCACGAACACGCCGCGCGGCCCGAGACTGGTATGGAACGCCAGGAAATACGCCAGCGGAATCTGGCAAACCCAGAAACAAACGATGTTCAGCATGGTTGGCGTGAACGTGTCTCCAGCGCCGTTGAAGGCCGCTGTCACGACCATTCCATAGGCATAGGAAATGTAGCCGTAGCTGAGCAATCGTAGGCCGCTGACGGCAAGCGGGACTACCGCTGGATCGCTGGTGAACAGGCCGATAATCTGGTCGGCAAACGCAATGAATATGAGGCCGACACCTCCCAGGAACAGCATGTTGTAAAAGCCGGTTCGCCACACTGATCGCTCCGCTCGCTCGGGTTTGCCGGCGCCGAGATTCTGACCGACCAGCGTTGCCGCGGCATTGCTCATGCCCCAGGAAGGCAATATAGCGAACACGATGATTTTGATGGCGAGGGTATTGGCGGCCGCCGCGGCGCTGCCGAAGCTGGCGATGATGCGAACTACGCCGATCCAAGCGCACATCTGCACCAGGTATTGAAAAATTGCGCTCGCCGATAACCGGATCATCCGCAGCATTACGCCCAGCTCCAGACGTACCTGCGCAGCACGCACGACGAAGCGGCCCCGGCCGGAGGTCAACACCCAAAGCTGAAACAGCACGCCAATTCCCCGCCCGATCGTAGTGCCGACCGCCGAGCCGGTCACACCCAGCTTCGGAAACGGTCCGATTCCGAATATCAGGCAAGGATTCAGACAGAGGTTCACGATATTGGCGAGCCACAACACGCGCATGGCGGTGGCTGCGTCGCCTGCCCCGCGAAAGACCGCGTTGATCAGGAACAACAGGAAAATGGTGGCGCTGCCGGCGAAGATCATGCGAGTGTATCCGCTCCCGATCTTCACGACCTCCTCCGTGGCGCCCATCACGCGCAGCAACTCAGGCGCATAGATATATCCGAGGACGGCAGTGATGGAGGAGACCACCAACCCAACTACGATGGCCTGTACCGCCACGACTCCGGCGGCGGCTTCGTCCTTTTCACCGATGCGCCGGGCCACCAAAGCCGTCGCGCCCATGCTTAGACCCAACGCGATACAAAACAGAATCATTAGGCAGGTTTCGGTTAGCCCAACAGTGGCGATCGCGTTGGCGCCCAAATGCGCGACCCAGAACACATCGACCACGCCGAATAGCGACTCCATGCACATTTCGAGCACCATCGGCACGGCCAGTAAAATGATGGCCCGCTCGATGCTGCCTTCAGTGAAGTCCTGGCTGGTGCCCATCACCGCTTCGCGCAGTGAGGACCAGAATCCAGGGACACGAACTTCAATAGCCTTGGTTTCACTCATAGGAATCTCCCAGATGATTGAAAAAAACCCTTATTCCCACGCTTAACGCAGAAGGGATCTGCGCCACGCGCGGCGTTGAACTGATTGGGAGCGCCCGCTGTGGGCGGGCCTCAGTTGGCGATTGGGCTTTTCACGGCTACTGGCACCTCGAACGACCTAACAGATTTCTACAGTTTACGCAGTTCTTGCGAATTAATGCAAGCTGCCGGCAGATTGCTAAATCAGGTCGCTAAATATTGGTTGCTTAGAACTGATACTCTGACGGCGTAATCCCTTTGACCCGAAGATACATCTCGGCCGAGGCGCGGTGATTCGTGTTGTGATCGAGGAGACCCATCAACATCTCCATTCCGGTCATGGTACCTTCCCCGCTCGTGTAGGTCTTCGAAAGCTGCTCGGCCGTCAGCTTGGATACTTGTTCAATGGCGCGATCAAACGACTTGCCCATGAACGCGATGACATCTGTTTTCTTCAGCGACGCCGGCTTGGCCGGAGTTGGTTTCTCTCCAAGAATCGGCGATACAAAAAATTCCATGGACTGCGATAGATGGACCATCTGCTCCGCGAAGCTCATCTGCGCAGGCGTCAGCTTAAAATCATAGCTCGCTTCCGGCATTTGATTGGCAACTTTGATGGTGAAGTCTTTGGAGGTCTTCAAGTGCTTTAAAGCAACGGCTTTGAAGTCGGACTGCGCGAACGCTGGTATTGCGGTCGCTGCCAGGACCGCGACGGCTAACCGGAGAGAACAATAGGTGGTGGAGAGCATAAGAACATTATGCGCGAAATGGCTTGGTAACATGAAGGCATGTTCGGCAATAGGCGCACGGCCGCATGCTGGCTGCTGCTTTGCGGCGCTCTCGGAGCGCGCGATTACGGCCCGGCAGTCGGCAGCAAGATGCCCGTCTTTGAGCTGCACGATCAAGACGGCCAGCCGCACACGCTCGCGAGTCTGCTCGGTCCCAAAGGCACGGTGATCGTATTCTTCCGCTCGGCCGACTGGTGACCATATTGCAAGGCCCAGCTCGTGGAGCTGGAACAAAACAGAGGCGAGTTCCGCAAGCTCGGCTTGGGCTTAGCCGCCGTCAGCTACGACAGCGAAGCGGCGCTGCACATTTTTGCCGGGCGCAAAGGCATACACTTCCCGCTACTTTCAGATCCAGATTCGAAGATCATTCGCGAGCTGGGCATCTTGAACGAGACGATCGAAAAAACCAACCCGACCTTCGGCATCCCCTACCCTGGCTCCTTCGTTCTGGATTCTAAGGGCGTCATTATCGCCAAGTACTTTGAGGACGACTATCGCCAGCGCTACACCGCAGCCGACCTCCTCATGCACCAGTTCGGCGTAATCCCGGCGCAGGCGAAAAGCGATGTCGAAGGCAAACAGCTCAGACTGACTGCGGCGGCCAGCAATGCCGTGGTTACGGTTGGTCAGCGCGTGGCTCTCACGCTCGACATCGAGCTGAAGCCTAACATGCATGTATATGCGCCCGGCGTGGAAAGCTATATCCCGATCGACTGGACGATGAAGGAATCGGATGCCGATACTGTGCATGACGCGAGCTTCCCCAAGCCCGAAATGCTACACTTGCCGGCGATCGATGAAACCGTCCCGGCCTATACCGGCAGCTTCCGGCTTACCCGCGACGTAACTATCGCGGCCGCCGATAAAGTTAAGCCGCTTGCTGACGGCACGGGACGATTCACGTTGGAAGGTAACCTCCGCTACCAGGCCTGCGACGACCGCGTTTGTTACATCCCGCAGAACCTCCCGGTGAAATGGACTCTTCAATTTCAGGACCTCGACCGCGAGCGAGTTCCGGTCGAACTGCAACGGAAGTAACGATTCAACGCACTTACGTCTGCCGGCGTCACATATGGGTGGATCTGTTGCCGCCCAGGCTGAAACTCTGCCTTTTTATCGTTTGCACAACGCTTTGGCTGAACGCCCAAGATAGTCAGCCCGTCCCGCCTGATCAGGAACCGGCCGGAGTCGAGGGTGTAGTGCTTAGCGATGCCACCGGGCAGCCTCTGCGGCGCGCCGAAGTGGCCCTGCGGCCTGCGGAGACGGGTAAAGGCGGGTTGGTCCAAACTACCGATGAGAGCGGCGCGTTCTCGTTTCCCAAAGTTGCCCAGGGCCGTTATTCGATTACGGTCGTACGGGACGGATATCTGCGCCAAACGGCCGGCCGCAGCGGCGCTTACAAGATGCCTCCCATCTTTTCGGCCAGGCCTGGCGAAGTCACTCGCCTGACATTTCGCATGACGCCCTGGGCCGTGGTGAGCGGAAAGGTGAAGTTTGATGACGCCGAACCGGCCGTGAACGTGACCATTCAGTTGTATCGCGAATATTATTCAAGGGGCCGCCACGGTTACGCCATCGCAGCCAGTACCCGGACCGATGATCGCGGCGACTATCGGGTGCATGGGCTGGAACCGGGAGCCTACTATGTCGCGGCGCTCTATCAAGCGCCCCTGTTGCCGCCCGATGCCAAGGAACAGCGGCGCGCGGATTCCGATGGAAACCCGCCGCCTGAACTGAGCTACGCTGTCACCTTCTTTCCGGAAGTGCAAAAACTCGCCGACGCCGTCGCCGTGCGCCTGACCGCAGGACAGGAAGTAGCAGGTATCGACATATTCCTCACATTGGTTCACACCGTGCGCATTCACGGCCGTGTGACGAGCGGCCTAAGCGGCAAAGTGGTGCCGGAGCCAAACATCGCGGTGCGCTGGAATGATCCCGACAACACCGGCTCAGTGAGCGCGCCGGTAAACATCACTTTCGATGCCGACCACAATTTTGACATCAGAGGAATGACCACCGGGCCCTACCTGATAATCACTAACGCGGTCGATAACGGCCTTGCTATCTCGGCCCGGACCCCGATCTCGGTCGGTGATGCGGACATCGCGACACTCGACATCGTCGCGGGCGCCGAACAAATATGGAACGGCAAAGTTCGCATCGAAGATGACGATGGTTCCACACCGCTCTCCGCGCTACAGGTATCGCTCGAGCCAAGGCGCGCCACGACGCCGATAGCTAGAGCTAAGGTCGATGAAAACGGCAATTTCTCGTTGGCCTTTGTCCCGCAAGAGACCTACGACCTGTTTGTCGTGAATGGCCCGGAGGGCGCCTACCTCAAATCGGTGCGCGTGGGCAACTTTGACCGTCTGGCTACTGGTTTGGAATCTGAGCCAGGCGGTGATCCCTCACCTATGGAGGTTGTGTTAAGCATGCGAGGGGGAACCGTGACAGGGAGGGCGATGACTTCGGATGCGGCGGTAGTGGCGAGCGGCGCCACGGTGATGCTGATTCCCGATCCCCCAATCGGCCGGCTCCAGGCCTACGGATTAGCCTCCGCCGACGAATTCGGGAATTTCCTGATAAATGGATTAGCTCCGGGCAACTATGTCCTGCTGGCGTGGCTTGACCAGCCACCCTGTGAAGTTCACAATCCCGACGATCTACCCGCTTGCCTGGCTAATGGAGTCCGCGTCCAGGTCTCTGAAGCCAGTACCGCGAGCCTTCAGGTAACAGCGAATTAGGGCAAAATCTTAGCCGGGTGCGGGGCGGGACACTTGAGCTAACTCAAGATTTTGCGGCCACTTGCCGATAGACAGGCAGTGGCAGAGGCACTCCAGGCTCGAGCTCTCGACCTGCTCGAACAGCAAGACGTCGACATCACACGGAGAGCGCTCCCCGGCATTTGGGCCAGCTTGGCGACGGTGCAATTCGTGTTGCTTGGCGGAACGATCGTCAAGGATCATCCCCTCAGCACCACGACGTTCGCATCGCTTGCCATGACCGCCTGCATCACGCGCCTCTTGCTGGTTCTACGGAAAGATGAAATTTATCCCCGCAATCCTCGCGGCTGGCGCGCGGCGTTTTGCGCCTGCCTGTTCACTTTCTCGGCCTCCTGGGCCTGGATCAGCGGCTATAGCTACATTAACTACGGTTATTCGCACTGGAACTCCCTGCTCCTGACCATCTGTCTGATGGGAATCAGCGCCGGTGGATTGGTTTCGCTCACACCCCGGCTCCTCTTTCTTAACTGGCACATTCTGCCTTTGCTGGGGCCCGGAATCGTGCTCGATCTTTATGTCGGCGGCCAAGGTTATGGAATGGCACTGGTAGCAACGGTGTACATGGCGTTTCTGTTGATCCAAAGCCGGCATCTGAACCGGGACTATTCGAAGGGCGTCAGAGACCGCGGGCTGCTGGAGTCCGCCAAGAAGCTGGCCGAGGCGGCCAATGAGGCTAAGAGCAGTTTCCTGGCCAACATCAGTCACGAGCTGCGCACGCCCATGAACGGCGTCATCGGGATGACGGAATTAGCGTTGGAAACCAGCCTCTCTGAGGAACAGCGCGACTTGCTGGGCACCGCTCGAAATTCCGCATTGTCACTTGCTTGAAATGCTGAACGATGTTCTGGACTTTTCCAAAATCGAAGCCCGGAAACTCGACCTCGAGCAAATTCCATTCGATGTCCGCAAGGTCGTCTCTGAAACCGCGAAGGTTTTTGGGATGCAGGCGCGGCAGAAGAACTTGTTATTCACCTGCGACATCGAGCCTGAAGTTCCTGAGGAAGTCAGCGGCGATCCCGGCCGTCTCCGACAGGTGCTCATCAACCTTCTCGGAAACGCGATCAAGTTCACACACTCAGGCGGAATCGAAGTACATGTTTCGGTGGAACCGGCGGGACCAGAGGGAGTGCCCTCTGCCAGGGTGGACTCAGAAATAGTGTGTCTGCGCTTCGCTGTGATCGACAGCGGCATCGGCATTCCGAGCGACAAACAGGCGGTCATCTTTCAGCCGTTCTCGCAAGCGGACGGATCGATGACCCGAAAGTATGGCGGGACTGGCCTGGGACTTACCATTTCCGCCCGGCTGGTGGAGCTGATGCGCGGAAGGATCTGGGTCACCAGCGAGCCTGGAAGAGGAAGCGCCTTCAATTTCACGGCATGTTTCGGTGTTGGAGACCATGCTCACGACCAGCTGCCGGACCCTTCCTTCGCCGCCAGCCGCTAACAGGGTGTGGTCAATCACTCATCAGGAAAATCAATGGACGCTCGTCCTCCTCGGGCGTCGTTGCCCAATATTTCTGCAGGACGGCGTAAACCATCAGGCCCGTCTCACCTTCGCCCAGCAGGAAGTACCGGATTGATTGGCGCATCAGGTTCTGCCGGCTCAGCCCGATCACGATGCTGATGGGGTGCAGGGACTCGCTCAAATAAGCCACAGCGTTGGCAATCGCGACCGCCTGGGATGCCTCGACCAGGTAAGCGCTATCCTCGCGCGTCACCTTGATATACAACGGCGACAAGAATTCGCTGCGATTGTCGAGCAAACCCACGTGCAGGAAGGCCAGGGGGCCCTGCAGCTTGTAATGGGCCCGGATCTTCGCAGTACGATCCCGGCGAACATCGGGGTCCAGGCTGCGAATCGGGACCAGGTTCACTTTGCGGCCCGTAATGGACTCCCACAGACTCTTCGATTCGCCGTCGGCGAAAGTGGTGCCGGCGACCCGCAGTTCGGTGGAGCGAATGTAGCGGCTAATGCCGCTTACAGTGAGGATGAAAAAGATGATGCAACTGGCGATGATAATGCCATCTGGCCGCTCAATCATGTTGGCGATGGTGGTGTATGCAAAAACCGCGGTGACGACCCAGCAGTACAGAGCGAGCTTATAGTTGCGTTCCTTCCAAAGCGACAATCGCGGCTGCGATTGCGGCGGAAGACATCAAAACTAGAACACCAGTTGCGTACGCGCCGCCTTGGGCTTCCACATTGGCGCGAAAAATGAGCGTTATGAATACATTGAAAGCGAACAACAGCAGGACCAGAGGGCGCGAGTAAGCCACCCAATGCGGCGCCATCCCGAGGCGCGGAAGATAACGCGGAATCAGGTGCAGCAGGCCCGCCATAGCCGATGCCCCGGCAAACCAGAGGATGAAAATAGTCGAAATATCGTACATGCTTCCGAACGCATTGCCCAGATACTCGTGCGCCAGGTAAGCGATAGCGCGGCCGCTGGCAGGTCCGCCATCTTGATACGCCTTCTCCGGTATCAGCAGCAGCGGTTACAAAACTGGAAACGATCAGCAGCACGCTCATGATCAACGCCGCGCTAGCCAGCAGCTTGCGGGTATTGCGGATCCGTTCACCAGGGCGTGCGTCGGAATCCTGCTCCTCGGTTTTGGCGCCGCGAATGAGCGGCATCACGGAAACGCCGGTCTCGAATCCGCTCAAGCCCAGCGCCAGCTTTGGGAAGACCAGCAGAGACGCAAGCATCAGCCCCGTCCAATCGTTGTGTTGGCGGAACAGGGCCGATTTCCAATCCTGGAACAGCGTGGGGTGATCTAGAGCCGCGAACAGCACGCGGACCAGCACAATCACATTCAGCAGCAGATAAGGTATGCAGACCGCGGTGGCTAGTTCAATGGCCTCGGTAAAGCCTTTCAGAAAAACCAGCGCCAGCAAAGCCAGCAAGCCCAGCGTGATGCTCATATGCGCGTCGCCCAAGAAGCGATGCAGATACGGATTCTGAGTGGCATGCGTGGCGGCGTCGGCGGCCGAAAGCGTCATCGTAATCAGGAAGTCAGTGCCCGCAAAGCCCAACAGCACCAGCACGAGAATCTTGCCGGCCCAACCGGGCAGTAGGTTCTCGAGCATGGCGATCGAACCTTGGCCGACGTAGGACCGGCCGGCCACCTGAGTGTAGATCGGCAGAGCGCAGAACAGGGTCACCGCAACCAACACCGTAGTGGCCACAGGCGACAGCGCTCCGGCGGCCAGCAGCGCGATTCCCGGCTGATAGCCGAGAGTCGAAAAATAGTCGACTCCAGTCAGCCAAATGACCAGATACCACGGATGGGTCCGGTGCCTGATATGGTGATGGGCGTCCAGGTTTTCGCCACCCCGGAGCCATTTCCGCAATCGTCCCTCCGCGACTCGTGGCTTCGGCATTGGTTGGTATTCTAGCTGCCTTGGAGGAGACGCCCCATCGTACGGTAACGTATCATCCGGTCACAAAGCTATCGAAAAATGTTTAGGCCGCTTTATCTGCCTTGCTTGGTGCACCTTGGAAGGTTTTTACCGTTGGCTTACCCGCTGAAACTTCTATTAGACCTGGACTGGGTTCGTATACTGCCAGCAGAACTCGATGCGCTAGTAGGGGAGATGCAAGTAATTATTCCAGACATCATTCCGGAGCCCGACGTATCCTGGCTTCGCCTGCCAGCCGAGCGCAGCGCGGCGTTTCTACCGACTTTCGCTCGAATATCCGTGGCCCTGCAATCGGCTCTTCGAGAGCGTGTCCCGCCGCTCTACTTTCATAGTCTGGAGCGGTTCGACGATTGGAAGTCAGCCTACCCGATGCTGGTTTATCAGGCCAGCCGTCCTTTCCGCGGACGAGTACGTAGCGAGCTCACTTATGACGTCCTGAATCCACGATTGATGGCCCTGCTGTTTCGGCGAGCCAGGACCAACATGGTCTCATTGCTCGAACAAGCGGAGGCGCGCTTGCTGGCCGGCGGGCGGCCGGAAGAGGCGGCTCACTATTCATCCAAACGGGCCCCGGAGATACTCCAATCCGTGCAGCGGCTGAGTGCCCCTCGACGTTGCCTGTATCGTTTGGTCCGGAGCGAAGGCGTATTGGTAGAAGCTATGGTCGACCTAAGCGGATCCGGCGCTCTCACCGTCAAGGAGCAGGCCAGGAGGCTGGTGGCATTCAGAAGGAAGTGGCAGTATCAATTACGTCGGCTATATCCGCGCGGCGATTTCAGCGAGCTTGCTCCCGCACTTTTGGAAGCGGCCACGCATGCCTGGCTATCGGTTGGCGACTCGGAGGCCGATCCCGATCTGGAACGGGCCGCGGGTTCACTGAATAAAACCAATTTTGCGAAGAGTTGCGTCAGGTTCGTCGCCTTCGAAGGTCGGGAGGGCAACCTTTTGACGTCCACGAATCAGCGCCACCCCGTAGGGCGCGTCCTGGAACTTAAACGTCGAACGCAATAGCTGCAGATCGTTCGAGGTACCGGCGCGCAGACCGGTGTCTTTCAAAAACGAGGCGGCGAATTGTGGATCCTGGGTCGGAATCCCGATTATTTTTGTATCTTTCCAATTTAGCTTCGACATTCTGCGCGCAGCAGCGTCGCAGTGCATGCACTCGGGGTCATAGAAGAACAGTAGAACGTGACCCTCTCCGAGCGAGAACGGCTTTCCATCCACGGTAATCGAATCCGGCGCCTTGAGACCACTCTGGCGCGTGGTGTTGATGCCCAGCGAGACCGCCGCAAAAACCGCAACCGCGCCCAGAATTACGAGCGCGCCGCGTATGTTCTCCGATGGCCGCGCCCACCATGCAGCCAAGCCTGCCATCAGCAACATAACGGTGTCACCGATGAAGAATCCTGGACCGATAGTACGCTTTACCAAGGGAAAACAACTGCAGTCTTTGCCCGCGAGCGTGCTGTAATTCGCACCGATATAGATCATGAAGGCCACCAATAGCAGGGCGACCAGCCAGCCTCCCCAGCGGCGAAAACGCGGAACCGCAATCAGGACCGCGCCTAGCATTTCGCCCAGACCGAGTGCGACGGTAAGAGGCAACGACAGCACCGCCGGAACGCGGAACTCAGTCAGAGCCTGCGCCCAAAGAAACGGATCGCTAAGCTTCCAGGCGCCCGAGACGAAAAACAGGATGGCCAGTAGTATCGCGGCTGTGGCGCTGAGGGCTTTTTTCCAAGCCGGGAGGTCCAGACCAACAGTGCCCAACCCCAGTTCGGCAGGGTTCGCCGTGCTGTTGTTCATATAGCTCCTATTTTAGTTGATCGAAGAACTGCCCGGCGGCGACCACCGTCCGGGCGATGTCTTCCTCGCTATGAGCGGTCGAGACGAATCCTGCCTCGAATTGAGACGGCGCCAGGTACACCCCCTGGTCGAGCATCCAATGGAAAAATTGCTTAAATCGCCCCGTATCACAGCGTTTGGCCGATTCCCAATCGGTCACTGGTTCACTAGAGAAGAAGAAAGTAAACATGGAGCCGACGCGGTTTATCGTTATTCCGGGCTGCGCTTGGGCGGTAAGCTGCGCGCTACGGCGTTCCACGGTCTCATAGACGTCCGGATGGGTCTTCAGATAACGCAGCATGGCTATCCCGGCGCTGACCGCCAGCGGATTGCCGGAAAGCGTCCCGGCCTGATAAATCGGCCCGAGTGGCGCCACTTTGCTCATCACGTCCGTTCGCCCGCCGTAAGCGGCCATCGGCAATCCACCGCCGATGATCTTGCCAAGCGTAGTGAGGTCCGGTTTGATTCCAAAACGCTGCTGCGCTCCGCCTAGCGCCAGCCGGAAGCCAGTCATCACTTCGTCGAAGATTAGCAGTGCCCCGTGCTTGGATGTCAGACTTCGCAAAGCCTCCAGGAAGCCTGGCTGAGGAGGCACGCAGCCCATATTGCCTACTACGGGCTCAACGATCACGGCTGCGATCTTGTCAGGACGTTCATGAAATGCTTTTTCCACGGCTTCGATCGAATTGAACGGCAGAGCCAGCGTGGTGGCTGCGAAGGACTCCGGCACGCCGGCGGTATCGGCAATGCCCAGCGTGGCCATGCCAGAGCCGGCTTTCACCAGCAGAGAATCGACATGACCGTGATAGCAGCCTTCGAACTTGATGGTCAAGTCACGGCCGGTGAAACCCCGTGCAACGCGCAAAGCGCTCATCGTAGCTTCGGTGCCGGAACTGACCAGGCGGACCATTTCGATGGAAGGAACGCATTCGCGAATCAACTCGGCCAGCTCGACCTCTCGTTCGGTAGGCGCGCCAAAGCTGGTGCCGATCTCGAGTACCTCGCGCAAGGCGTCGGTCACCACTTGCGGGCGGTGACCCAGGATCAGCGGGCCCCACGACAACACGTAATCGATGTACTGGTTGCCATCGACGTCGTAGATCTTCGAACCTTCGCCCCGCGCGATGAAAGGGGGGGTGCCCCCGACGCTGCGGAAGGCTCGCACCGGCGAATTGACGCCTCCTGGAATCAGCTTTTGCGCGCGGCTGAAGAGAGCTTCGGATCGGCAGCGGTTCATACTGGACGGGTCAGGTTCTTTCAGCTATCAGCTTTTGAAGAAAGAAATTCATGATCACTTCCTGTAAAGTGCCGTTTAGATTCTTGAGCAGCCGGCTCTTCAGGCCGAGATAAGGCTGGGTGCCGGCGAACAAGTCCTCAATAAGAGCGCGGAACCGCGGGCTACGGCGAACAAATCCGACCATGCGGGCGGGTACGGTACTGAAGAGGAAGCGGCCTAGAAACACACGCCGGGCGATGGCAGCGCCGAATTCGAGATCGGCTGCGAACTCCTGGCGCAGCAGGTTGCGATAAGCTTGCGCTTTTTCGGCGATGGAGTGGGATTCGTTGAGCGCTACCTGGCTGGCCAGGTCGCCAGATCGCATGGCATAATACAGCCCTTCGCCGGTAATCGGGTCCACCAGGCCTCCGGCATCGCCAACCGCCAGCCATCCGTCTCCAGCCACCCGGTTGGTCCTCCACCCGGGAGTTTCCAGCGCGGGAAGCATATGGCCGTAAAAAGCCGCGCCCTTATAGTCAATACCTTTCTCTTGCATATATCGCTCCAAGCGCGCACGCAGCGCCTGGGCCGACTCACCCTTGCCGCAGATGCCCACAGAAAGGTGGCCACAACGCGGAAAAACCCAGATATAACCCTCGAGATTCGATAGGAACTGGATATCGATGTGATCCTGCTGGGAAGGCACCCAGTAGCCCAGCGCATACATCGTGTCGGCAGCGGTCCATTGTGTTCCTACGTTACGGAGCGGGTTGCGGGCGCCGGTGGCGACAATACAAAAATCAGCCTCGAGCGAACCATGCTGAGTCTTCAGAAGCCAACCCCGGCCAGTGCGTTCGATATCCAGGACGCGGGTCTTTTCCAACTGCGCGCCGGCGTCTTCAGCACGGTTCAGTAGCATGCGATTGAGGTCCAGCCGCGAGTAAATCACTAAAGGCCGGCTCAAAGCCATCTTTACGGCGCCGGCCTTCGGGGCGGCCAGGAACGTATCGGTGATGATTTTCTTGGGCGTATCGTTGTTAATCAGGAAGGGATAGTCGCGATAGGCCTTGTAGGTCAGCCCCCCGCCACAAGGTTTCTCCCAAGCCAGCTTCTCATCGAAAACACGCGTCTCAAGTCCAGCTCTGGCCAGGCGTTCGGCAGCGAAGGCTCCAGCCGGGCCGCCCCCCAGGACGGCGATACGTTTCATTTGGAAGATCCAGGTTTCTTGTCGGAACTGACGGGCGGATGTCCTGGCGGCAATGCGCCAGTTGGAGCACTTCCGGGCGCGCCAACGGTGGGATGGCCAGGAGGCATGGCGGTATTTGGCATCGCACCAATGGAACCCGCGCCGGACGAAGGATCGGTGGGGAGGCCATTGGCACCGTGGTCGGTAGCGCCCGCGCGGCCCTTGACGTTCCACTGATCGCCCTTCCGTTCCAGCACATACTGCATGGTCATGCTGGCGCCAGGCGAAGTATTGCCCTTGGCCTGAAATTTGACAGTGGCGGTGGCTTCATCCTGGCGATAGGCTACCGAGGTCACGTTCACGTCCATCGCCAACAGATCAGGGCGCTTGGAGAGGTAAGTCATGATGCCTTGGCGAACCGCGCCGTCGTTCTTAATGTCTTTCTTGCAGCCGCTGAGCAGAGCGAGGGAAATGCCAAGAGCGGCGATGGCAATAGCTGGGCCTTTCACAATCCGATTATAACGATTGGCGCTATCCACGCGCGCGCTGAGCTACTCCAAGTCCGGGGGCGTCTCGCGTGCGATCCACGAGTCATAATCGCTCGCGAAACCGACCTGCTTTTGAAGAGCGCGGATCCGTTGTTCCAGCGCCCCGATCTCGTCTTGAGAAAGAGACGGCAAAGTTCGAACGCTCTGCTCAACGGCTTCGGCCTGGGCGGCGCCGCGAGCTTCGGCGGGAGCGTGCAAAGCGTGAAAATCCGAATCTCCTTCCCCGACGCCCATATAATCTTCGATCAGCTGCGTCGTGACTCCGCGGCTATGCACTAGCGATACGCGAATATTGCCCTGTCCCGTTACGACGTTGCCAACGCCGAAGACACGCTCGCATCCGGTGTACTTCGGGAGAATCTCGTCCTCAAAGGTGTAGTATTCGCCCTTAGTGGCGATACCCGGAATGACTTCCGGTACCGATCCGATGGACGAGATCACCAACGGCGCGCGCAACTCATGCTCGGAACCCTGAACCGGCTCTGCTTTGCGTCCTTCCACTCGCGTCTCGGCCAGCTTTAGACCCACCAGGTTCCCGTTTTCAACCACGAGCCCGGTCGTCATTCTGCGTTCCTGAAATCGAAAGAGGTACTTGTCGCGCGCCAGGCGAAGCATCTTCTGGCGGATCGATTCGGTTTTGGCCAGCTGCTCCGGCGTAGCGTTCTCAGGCGGCTGTGCGAGCGGCATATCCTGCTCCCGGCGGCGATAAATCAGGAGGCAGCCCTTCACGCCTAAGTCCTCCGGCCGGATGCCGTGTAGTTTGCAAATGGCGGGAATGCCCTTCTTTTCGAGCTCGTGCATATTGGTTTGGATACCGCGAGCCTTGAGCGCGCGCTCGTAGTTTTCGATTTGCAGAACCTTCACGACGTCGATGGATGCCAGGCCGCCGCCGACTACCAGGGCTTGGTCTGGAGAATCGTAGCGCGGTCCGGTGTAGCTCTTTTCATTCTTGTGGTTGTACCAATAGATGTACGGGTTCTGGTAAACCAGCCCCTTATCGACAAATTGCTCGGCGCCTGGGACGCCCAGCTCCCTGTCCCGCCAGGCGCCATTGGCCAGGATAACCGCGGAAAAACCCCATTTATCGCATAGATCGCGAAAAGTCACATCGCGGCCGAGCTTAACGGAAGGAATGAAAGAGACACCCGGCTTTTTCAGGCGAGCGTCGATGTTGCCGTATTCCTGTTTGCGCTGCTCGACGTGCCAACGGGGCAACCCATCTTCAATCTTTCCGTAGGGTCGCTTGTTCTGTTCAAAGACGGCCACACGGATTCCACGGTCCGCGAGAATCTCAGCGGCGACAGATCCTGCGATCGCGCCTCCGACGATGGCGACAAAGTATTGTCCATGGTTGGGCATTTGTAATCAGTAGGGCTCCCGGAATTTGCAGGTTACCATTGTGTGATGCTTGGCATTCAAACCGACATTCAAGGGATCGCCGAACGAGCGCGCGAGTTCCATGCGCGGTTGAAATCGGTCAAGGCCGGCGTTACGCCTCGCCCGTTTGAATGGTACCCCTACGATTCGCTCGCCAACGTGCTTCATCTAAATAAGCTCTTGAGCGGCTCGAATCGAGATTTGCTGAAGTTGATTGGCGATGGCCCGGTAGCGGACATCGGCTGCTCGGACGGCGATCTGGCGTTCTTTTTGGAATCGCTGGGGTGCAAAGTACAAGCCATCGATCATCCAATTGCGAATCACAACAGCATGCAGGGCCTGAAGGCGCTCCGGCAGGCGCTCAATTCTTCGATCGATATTCACACTGTCGATCTCGACTCGCAATTCATGCTTCCGCACGAGCATTATCGGCTGGTGTTCCTGCTGGGCGTGCTCTACCATCTCAAAAATCCTTATTACATTCTAGAAATGCTCGCCCGCCAGTGCGATTACTGTATCTTGAGCACGCGGATCGCAAACACGCTTCCGGATAAGGGTCTCAACTTGAGGGACGCGCCGGTGGCTTATCTGCTGGATCAGGACGAGTTGAATGACGACGATACCAACTATTGGATCTTCTCGGAAGCCGGGCTGCGTCGTCTCTTGAAGCGAACCCGTTGGGAGATTTGCGACTGGCATGTCGCCGGCGCCACCGGCGAGTCGGATCCGAACAGCCTGGATCGTGATCAGCGCGTTTGGTGTCTGATCAGGAGCCATTATTATTCCCTGTCGAATGTTGAACTGCTGAGCGGTTGGCACGCACCGGAATCGGCTGGATGGCGTTGGACCGAGCAACGATTCTCGGCGCGTCTCGATGCCGGGCTCGCGCGGCCGGCTCGAATCGAGCTGCGGTTTTTCGTGCCGCAGGCTTTAATCGAACGGCATGGTCCGGTTACGCTGCACGGCACAGCGGACGGAGTGGAACTGCCTTCGCAGACGCATCGGGAGTCGGGGAGATTCACCTATCGAGCGACGCTGGACAAGGTTCCGTCCGGCGGACGGTAAGGTTCGACTCGACTTTTGGCTGGACCATGCGCTCCCGCCCAGCGAGGCCGACGAAAGGGAGCTGGGCGTCGTAGTCGCGGCGCTGGACAGGGCGTCCTGAATACCCCCTACCCATTGGCTTTTTTTCGGCGTATACTATGAAGAAGCCAAAGGAGGGCGCGTGACACCCATTCTCAGTAAGGAAGAACAACAGGATTTCCTCAAGCGTGGTTTTTCACGACGGCATTTCGGCCGTCTTGCTACCATGCTCACTGCCGGCGCAGCATTGCCGTTTTACAATGAGCCGGCGCTAGCTCAGCTTTCTAAGGTTGAAGCGCCCCCCGACGCTGTCCTGATCAACGCCAACGAAAACCCGCTCGGCCCTTGCAAAGAGGCTCGGGAGGCAGTCCACCGGATGGTAGATTACGGAGGGCGATACAGGTACAGCGAAGGCGACAAGGTTCAGCAGCTCCTGTCCGAACAGGAAGGCGTAAAGCTCAGCTACGTCAGGATTCACGTCGGATCCAGCGGTCCGCTGCACCAGGCTGTCCTGGCGTTCTGCTCACCCAGCAAGCCGTTTGTGACAGCCGATCCGGGTTACGAAGCTGGCACACGGGCGGCGAAGTTTATCGGTGCGAATGTCATCAACGTTCCACTAAGCAAGAACTATGCGCATGACGTGAAAGCAATGGCCGCGGCCAGCCCAAATGCCGGCCTGATCTACATCTGCAATCCCAACAACCCCACTGGCACGTTGACCCCCAAGTCGGAAATCGAATGGCTGGTAAACAACAAGCCTAAGGGCACGATTGTGATGATCGACGAAGCTTACACCCACATCTCGGGCGCGCCGTTTAACACGGATCTCGTGGCTGCCGATAAAGATGTGATCATTCTGCGAACCTTCTCTAAGATCTACGGCATGGCGGGTCTGCGCGCGGGCGCGGCGATCGCTCGTCCGGATCTGAATGACAAGGTTAGCGGCTACAGCCAGACCATGATGCCGATCACCGGCATGGCCGCCGCCAGTGCCAGTCTGGAAGCGAAGTACGTGGTGCCGGAACGGCGCAAGCTGATCGGCCAGGTTCGCGAGAATACTCTCGAATTCCTGGACAAGCACAACTTCAAGTACGTGCCTTCGGTCTCGAATTGCTTCATGGTGGACGTACACCGGCCGGGCGGTGAGATCGCCGAGGCGATGCGCAAGGATAAGGTCTATATCGGCCGCGTATGGCCCAGCTGGCCGACTCATGTCCGCGTAACTGTCGGCACGCAAGAAGAGATGGATAAGTTTAAGGCCTCGTTCCTGAAAGTAATGGCGTAACGCCGCCGCAGCCTCGTCCCCCACTTTTGGCGCGCCCACTGGAGTCTTGACCAAAGCTCCAGTGGGCGTTTCTACGTACCACCTCCTTCAGGTGGTTAATAAATTTAATCAAAAAGTATTTGGACGTTTTGAGTAGCTCGTGTTATCTTCAGTTCTCAACTTTCTCGCGAAAGGAGGCAGCTATTGAGCATTTTAAGTGATGATCCTCACAAACGACTCGATGAACTAACGACATTTGCCCGCTGCCTTCCGGTAGCTATCCCAGTTCGTTAGTTTTTCCTTCGTCCAGTTCTAATTTTCGGTGCGGGTCGCCTGTCGCCGGCTAGTGCTGTCGCTCATCATTCGGGTCCAGCCGGCGGCCCTCATTTATCCGCACCAAACATTTTCATCCAAGAACATTTTTATCAAGGAGGCAAGAATGCGTGTCGAAAATTGGGCGCTCCTGGATCGCTTTCTGATCCTGGGCAGCGAGGAGAACAGTTATCGAGTGGGCCGGCGCGAACTGGACGTTGACCAGGCCTTGGCAGTTCGAGCATGTCTCAAAATCGATGGGCCGCGCGTGGTGCGAACAATTCTGGATGGCTCCGCAAGAGATCCGGCATTGTTCGTGCTCGCCCTGGCAGCCAGCCCCAAATTCGCGGATCCTCAAACCAATGCCGCCGCGCTGGACGCACTGCCTCTGGTGGCCCGCACTGGCGTGCAGCTTCGCAAATTCGCCGCTTTCTGCACCAAGTTACGGGGTTGGGGGCGCAGCCTTCGTTCTGCAATAGCGGAGTGGTACGTGACCAAGCCCGCGAGTGAATTAGCTCGTCAACTGCTGGAGCATGAGAAGGAACCTCTCTGGTCGCATCGGGACCTGCTGCGGCTCTCACATCCCCGGCCGGCGACACCAGTTCACAACGCGCTCTTCCAGTGGGTGGTGGAAGGCAAACCGGGCCATCTGGCAACTTCTGAAATGCTGGATGGTCAATTACGCCCGATGCATGCATTCGAGCTGGCTAAGAGAGCCCGCACGGAAGCCGAAATCGTACACCTCATCGAAGACTATCGGATGACGACCGAGATGGTTCCGTCCCGCTGGAAAACGTCGGCGCGAGTTTGGGAGACGCTCCTGGATACGATGTCGTATCTGGATCTGGTGCGAAAGCTCGGCCACCTGACAGCAATCGGATTGGTGCGCCCGCAAAGCGCAACGACGGCCCTGGTGGTGGCCCGGCTGCTCGACCGCAAGCGTGTGGCGAATTCCAGGACGCACCCGATCGCGCTGCTGGATGCATTTCGAACCTACCGCCAGGGGGGCGAACCGCCCGTGAGATGGACTCCGGTTGAAAGCGTGATCGAGGCGCTGAACACCGCATTTTATATGTCCTTCGACAACGTGGAGCCGTCCGGGAAGCAGATTTTTCTCGCCGTGGACCGGAGCTGTTCCATGGGGCTCGCGCAGTGCGTGGGGATGCCGTCGCTTTCGGCTGCGATGGGGTCGTTAGCGCTGTCGATGATTTACACCAAGACCGAACAGCGCCTCACGGTCGAATCCTTTCAGGGGCCGCCTGGAGTCGCGCCGCTGGCGATCGAAGACGCACTCAACCGCGGGTTGAGCATAGATGCATTCGTGGTCCTAACGGACCGCGATCATTCTACGGGGAGTACTCCAGGCCGTACGCTCGAAAAATATCGGCAGGCGATGGGTCTCTCGACTAAGCTGGCGCTCATCGCCATGGCTGCCGATCGTTGCGGCATGACCGACCCTAATGACCCGCTGCAGATGAGTGTCGCGGGATTCGACGCAAGTGTGCCCGAAATTGTGGCCGAGTTCATTAGAGGTGCGTAACAGCGCTTGAATCTGATATCGCGGTCTTGAATCTGATATAGTGTCCGGCATGAGCCGGACACTTGTTGTACGCATCTCCGCAGGATTTTTGTTCCTGTTCGCCGCCTGGATCGCTTACACCCAGAATCAGAATAAGCAGCCTCCACAGTTGAAAATCAATAAGGTCAAGGATGACCTTTACGAGATTGAAGGCGACGGCGGCAATGTCGCGGTTTACATCACCGACGAAGGCGTCATTCTGATCGATGACAAGTACGATCAAGATCACGATCAAATCGTCGCGAATGTGAAGAGTGTCACTGACAAGCCGATCAAGTACATCCTGAGCACGCACTACCATGCCGATCACAGCGGCGGGAATGCCAAATTCCTGTCCAGCGCCGAGATCATCTCTACTGCCATGGCCAGGAAAAACATCGTCGAGCACAAGCAGTCCAATGCCCCGCCGGGCGTAATGCCGGCCCGCATCACGTTCACCCAGGAAGCCGCCGTGACTCTGGGCGGCAAGGAAGTACGGGCGCGTTATTTCGGCCGAGGCCATACCAATGGGGACGCGGTGATGTATTTCCCGGCTCTTCGGACCATCCACACCGGCGATCTCATGGCCGGCGCAAGCCCGTTGATCGACTATCCGGGCGGCGGCAGCGTCGTCGAATGGACCAAGACCCTGGACGGAGTGATGAGCACGCTCGATTTCGACACCGTAATTCCCGGCCACGGCCCGGTCACCAATAAAGCCGGTCTGCAAACTTATCGCGACAACGTCGAGAAGCTGCGCACTCGCGTCACCAGCCTGATCCGCGAGGGGAAGAGCCAGGACGATATCGCGAAGTTCATGACGGCCGAATATATGTGGGCGCCAGGCAGCTTACAGCAGCAGTGGAGCGTGCCCGGCTTCATGACCGAACTTAAGTAATCAGCCTGCTGGTTCGAGCGCGCAAAGCCGCGCCCAAGCCGTAATTCACTACGATTGATGGGTAAGGAACAAGCATGAAGATTTGTGTCGCCGGACAGGGTGCCTTTGGGGTAAAACATCTCGAAGCGATCGCGAAAATCGACGGCATTGAGGTAGTATCGCTGGCTGGCGGTAACCCCGCCGGTACCGAAGAAGTAGCTAAGAAATTCGGCATCCCGCATTGGACCTCCGAACTGGGTGAAAGCCTGAGACAGCCGGGCGTTGAAGCGGTGATCTTAGCGACCCCCACGCAAATGCATGCCGACCAGGCCGAACAATGCATGCGCGCCGGCAAGCACGTCCAGATCGAGATTCCGATGGCCGATTCTTTGGCTGACTCGGAGCGCATTCTGAAAGTTCAGAAGGAAACCGGCATGATTGCCATGGCGGGCCACACCCGACGCTTCAATCCGAGCCACCAGTGGATCCATAAGCGGATTAAAGCCGGAGAGCTCAAAGTTCAGCAGATGAACGTCCAGACCTATTTTTTCCGCCGCACCAATATGAACGCGGCAGGCAAGCCTCGCAGTTGGACCGATCATCTGCTGTGGCACCACGCCTGCCACACCGTGGATTTGTTTCAGTATCAAACCGGCGAAAGCGTTTCACAATGCCATGCGCTCCAGGGCCCGCTACATCCCGAACTGAAGATCGCCATGGATATGAGCATCGGCATGAAAACCCCGGCCGGCGCCATCTGCACACTGTCGCTATCGTTCAACAACAAAGGACCGCAGGGCACTTTCTTTCGCTATATCTGCGATAACGGCACCTACGTAGCCTATTACGATGATCTGGTGGACGGTGAGCAAAAGCCGATCGATCTGTCAAAAGTGGACGTTTCGATGAACGGGATCGAGCTCCAGGATCGCGAGTTCTTTGCTGCCATCCGGGAAAAGCGCGAGCCGAATTCCAGCGTGGCTCAATGTCTGCCGGCGATGCGGACTTTGGACCGGCTGGAGAAGAGCCTGTAAGATCATCGATCAAGCATTTCCCGGGGCTAAACGGCCGAGTACCGCATGATCCAACCCGTCATGTGGTTTTAACTTTTTTGTGATAATGTAATCACAACTGTGCCATAAGCTACTACTTATAGCTTGAAACCGTGCTGCGTCAAGGGACGGTCCTCTCCCAAAAACGACGCGCCCGGTTCATCTGGGGATCCCGAATTAGCTGGAGGTTAGATGAACAATCTCACGAAATTTGCCCTGTTGCTGGGCTTGTGCGCCGTGTCGAATTGGGCGCAGTCGACCACCGACGGCGCAATTGCCGGACTGATTACCGATCCAAGCGGCGCAGCTATTCCGAATGCAAATGCGACGGCGCGTAACATCGCGACTAACGCTACAACCACCACGCGAACCGACACCAATGGCCGATATAGCCTGATTCACCTGCAACCCGCCACGTATGAGCTCGAGATCAGAGCGAACGGGCTCGCGACTCTGAAGACCACCAACATCGTTGTGGAAGTGGGGCGGGCGACTCCCATTGATCTGGTCCTCGCGGTGGCCGGCACCAGCGAGACGGTAACAGTCAACAGTGCCGCGCCGGTGGTGAATACGGAGCAACAGGACTTCGCTACCAATATCAACCAGACCTCCATCAACAACTTGCCCATCAACGGGCGCCGCTGGTTCAATTTTGCTTTGAGTACTCCCGGAACGGCCGTGGATGGCGGCTTCGGCGACATCAGTTTCCGGGGAATCTCCGGACTGCTGAATAACAACACCGTGGATGGCGGCGATAACAACCAGGCCTTCTTTTCCGAAGAAAAGGGCCGGACGCGTATTGCCTATTCGACCAGCCAGGAGTCGATTCAGGAATTTCAAGTCAATGCCGCGGCATACTCCGCTGAATACGGGCGCGCGGCCGGAGGCGTCATCAACGCCGTCACCAAGAGTGGCACCAACGAATATCATGGCGATGCCTTTTACTACAATCGCGACAATTCTTTCGGGGCCTATACGCCTTTCGCTTTCCAGCCCGCGCTGGTGAACGGCTCCTATATTCAGGTCCCGATCAAACCCGTGGATATCCGTCAGCAGTTCGGCGGCGATCTGGGTGGATACCTCATCAAGGACAAACTGTTTTTCTATTACAACTTCGATGCCTCTATCCGGCACTTCCCGGCCGTAGCGACTCCTTCTAACCCGGCCGCCCTGTTCGGACCGCTCAGCAGCGCGGAGATGAGCACGCTGGTCGCACGCCTGGGGCCGGGAACGAAGGCCAACTTGAGCACCGCCTAGATAAACCAATATGTTGCTCAATCGCTCCAGCTTTTTCAAAATGAATCAGGCACGGTACCGCGGACCGGCGATCAATTTTTGAATTTCCCGAAACTGGACTGGCGATTTAACCCCAGCAACACCATTACGCTTTCCTACAATCGTCTGCGCTGGGATTCACCTTACGGAGTTCAGACCAACTCCGTAGTTGCGCGCGGCCGCGATAGCTATGGCGACGATTTCGTAAAGGACGATACGGGCGTGGCGCGCTGGGTCTCGATCATCAGCCCTACCCTCACTAACGAAGCGCGTTTTCAATATGGACGCGACTTCGAATATGAATTCGCCAACCCGCCGCTCGCGGGAGTGCCGTTGGCGCCGCAGACCGGCTATGCAGCCGAGGTGGATATCAGCGGCGCGGCTGCCTTTGCGTGGGGCCAGCCGTATTACACGCAGCGCTATGCATATCCGAAAGAGAGCCGGACCCAGGCTGCGGACACCGCCACCTGGTCGCACGGAAAGCATCTCATCAAATTTGGGCTGGATATTAATCACGTCGACGATCTATCCAAATTCTTGCAGCAGGCTGACGGCAACTACTTTTACAACAACCGCGTGGACTTCATGAGCGACTACATTGCCAGCCAGGCGCCGGGCGTACTCAGCGCCACGGGCGGCCTGGTGTGCGGCACGAGCGCGAGTCCCCTGCAATGCTACAACGAGTACGCTCAGGGTTTCGGCCGCCAGGCGTTCGAATTCACAACCATGGATTATGGATTCTTTGTGCAGGACGAATGGCGATTGCGGCCTCGCCTGACACTGAACCTGGGTCTGCGTTACGAGTATGAAGCTTTGCCCTCGGCGCAAATCCCCAATCCGGCGTTTCCTGCCACCGGCAGTTTCAATTCCGACAAGCGCGATATCGGCCCGCGAATCGGCTTCGCGTGGGATGTGACGGGAAAGGGCGCGATGTCGGTGCGCGGAGGCTATGGGATTTACTATGGGCGCGTCATCAATGGCACTGTATTCAATGCTCTCTCTTTAACCGGCGTTTCCAACGGCCAGTTGCAACCGACTATTTTTCCCACGTCCAATGGCAGTATCGGACCCGTTTACCCCAACACTCTGACTTCGCTCACAGGCACCCTGAGCAAGCCGAACATCGTCTTTTTATCCGGCGATCTTCGGAACCCAATGATCCATCAATATGACTTGGTGGTCGAGCGTCAGATCGCAGCCAACACTATAGTTTCGCTTTCGTGGCTTGGCAGCCTGGGACATTTTCTGCCCGTCGCGGTGGATACGAATTTGCCGCCGCCCTCCAGCATCAGCTACGCAATCAGCGGCGGTCCACTCAACGGAAACTCTGTAACGGTGCCGTTCTTCAAAGGTACCCGGCCTAATACCGTATTCAACCAAATCACTCAGATATTCACGAGGATCACGTCGCACTATAACGCCGCGGTGTTTCAATTTCAGCGCCGCTTGACGAACGGGCTTCAATTCCAAGCCAGTTACACGCTAGCCGATTCCGTGGATGATGGCCAGGGAACCAGCCCGACGCTCTCTGGGAGCGCTCCGCTTGATCCATACAATTTGGCGTATGACCGGGGGCCATCCAACTTCGATATACGTCACCGCCTGGTGGCTAGCATCGTTTGGCAGCCAAATTATTTCGCCCACGGCGCACCGGTTGCCCGCTGGCTGTTCACCGGCTGGACCATTGCGCCGATTGCCATCGCGCAGTCGGGCCTGCCTTTCACACCCACCGTATCCGGCAATCCGCCGTCCGGCTTAGGAAATGCGGGATCGGGCGTCATCGGTTCTCAGCCTACAACCAATCGCGTTCCGTTCCTGGAGCGCAATTCCTTCCGTCTTCCGGCCACGGCCAACGTCGATCTGCGTATCGCCCGCGCCTTCAAGATTCGCGAAAAAATGAAGTTCGAACTGACCGGCGACGCTTTCAATTTGTTCAATCACGTCAATTACACGGGCGTGGTGGCGCAAGCTTACACGCTGGGGGGAACGGCGGCGTCGCCTACACTGACCTATTTCCCGACCTTCGGCCAATTGAACGCCGCCAACAACAACACGGTTCTGGGTCCACGCCAGATCCAGATCGGGGCTCGCTTCTCGTTCTGAGCTATCCCCGCATTTAGGCAGATCGGGGTCGCTTGACTTGGCCGCTCCCCTCCGACTAGACTCGACCCAGCGCCTAGGAGAGCTAATTACTATGAGCTGCACACCGAAAATGCGGTATTTCGGATTACTGCTTGCCCTGCCACTGGCAGCCGGCACGGTTCGTATCATTCAGACCAACAGCGCCGGCGATAATGTCTCTGTAATCGATCCAGCGACCAACAAAGTAGTCGGAGTAATCAAAGGTATTGAGGTCAACCATGGGGCCGCTGCCGCTCCCGATGGAAGCCGTTATTACATCAGCAATGAGGCCGAGAGCACGCTCGACGTTGTGGACACTAAGTCATTGAAAGTCACGCGGAGCATTCCGCTGACCGGCCATCCCAATAACATATCCATCAGTAAGGATGGGCGCCGAGTCTACGTCGCGATCGCGCAGGCCCCCGGCGCCGTGGATGTCATCGATACCACTTCTCAGGAGAGAGTAAAGACCATTCCGGTGAAGGGTGCGGTGCATAACACGTACGTTACGCCGGACGGCAAGTTCGTGGTCAGCGGCTCTATTCCGAGCAAGACGATTACCGTAATCGACGTGCAGACTGAGACTCCCGTGTGGTCGCTCACGATGGACAAGGGAATTCGCCCGATGGCTTTCGCAACGAATCCCGATGGGACCACCAAATGGATATTCGTACAGCTTTCCGGCTTCAACGGATTTGCAGTCGTCGATTTCGCAACGCAAAAAGAGATTAATCGCGTGAAGCTCCCCGATCTTCCTCCGGGGAAGGAACGAATCATGGAAGGCGGGAACGAGTCGCACGGCATGGCGATTACCTCCGACGGGAAGACCCTGGTGGTGAACAGCCGGCTGAACAGCGCCATTTACACGTACTCGCTGCCAGACGTGAAGCTTCTGGGCAGCGCCGAGGTGGGTATCTCCCCGGACTGGGTGACGCTGACACCGGACGGCAAGACTGCCTATGTGGCCAATGCCGGTTCGAACTCAGTGTCCGTGATTGATATCCGATCCCTGAAAGAGATCACTCGCATTCCGGTAGGACAGGTGCCCAAGCGGAATATCACGGCGGTTCTTCCCTAGCGCGCGAACGTCGGATCTATCCTCAACCGATGTCGAAGATGCTGGATGAGATCCGCGAGCAGCCAGCCGTTCTCGAACGCACGCTACACGCCGAACGCCAATCGATCGAGCAATTGCGCTCGCTCCTCGAGAGACAGATGCCCCGGCTGATCATGCTGGTGGCGCGCGGTACTTCCGACAATGCCGCGCAATTCGGCCGCTATCTGCTCGAAATCACTACCGGTATCCCGGTTACGCTGGCGGCTCCCTCTATCTTCACGCTCTACAACGCGCCCTTTCGCTTCCACGGCGTCCTGGTGGTTGCCATCTCCCAGTCGGGCGAGTCTACCGATACGAACCTCGTGCTGGAACGCGCACGCCAGCAGGGCGCCAGGACGATCGGAATCACGAATGAAGCCTCCAGCACTCTCGCCCGTCTCGCCGAACATACGTTCCTGGTGCATGGCGGGCGGGAGCAGAGCGTCGCGGCCACCAAGACCTATACGGGCCAGTTACTGGTTCTATATATGCTGGCTTTCGCGCTGGGAGCCGACTTCGCGCTGGATGATCTGGCGCGCCTGCCCGAATGGACCAGCCGCGCACTGGAGCTTGAGACGGAGGTGGCACGCCGGGCTGAACGCTACCGCTTCATGGATCATGCCGTGGTCGTCGGCCGTGGATTGAACTACGCGAATGCCTTCGAGTTTGCGCTGAAGTTGATGGAAACCTGCTACGTAGTCGCCGAGCGATTCTCCAGCGCCGATTTTCTGCATGGCCCCATCGCCATGGTCGAGGCGTCTTTTCCCGCCTTCTTGTTCGCGCCGTCGGGAGTGACCTGGCCCGGCCTGCACGAGATGATCGAGAAACTCGGAAAGCTAAAAGCCGAGAGGTTAGTTATAACCGACCAGAGCAATCCGGAAGCCCGGGCGCTGGGGGATCACACCATCACAGTGCCGGTTTCGATCGAAGAGATTCTTACGCCGATACCCTACATCGTTCCCGCGCAGCTGTTTTCTGCGTGCCTGGCCGAGGAGAAGGGCTTCAACCCTGATGAGCCCAGGACGCTGAGCAAGGTGACTAGGACGCTGTAGCGCGGCTTCCGATCATTCCGCTGACCGGGCTGCTGGCGCTGGCGTATAGCTTCTTCGGCATGCGGCCGGCCCGATGAGCCAAGCGACCCGCCTCCACCGCGAGCTTCATGGCTTCGGCCATCTTCTCGGAGTCTTCCGCTTCTGCAATCGCCGTATTCATCAAAACGCCTTCGAACCCCAGTTCCATTGCAATAGCTGCGTCCGACGCCGTGCCCACCCCCGCGTCGACAATCAGCGGAACTTCAGTGATGGTCTCACGCATTATCCGGAGATTAGTGGTGTTCTGGATTCCAAGCCCTGACCCGATCGGCGCTCCCAGCGGCATTACCGCCGCCGCACCCGCGTCGATCAGCTTGCGTGCGTTCACCAGATCGTCGTTGGTGTATGGCAGCACCACGAAGCCTTCCTTTACCAGCACGCGCGTGGCTTCCAACAGCCCCTCATTATCGGGGAACAGAGTCTTTTGGTCGCCAATCACTTCCAGCTTGATCCAGTTTGAGAGGCCCACCTCGCGGCCCAGACGCGCCGCGCGGATAGCCTCGTCGGCGTTGTAACAGCCGGCCGTATTGGGAAGGATGAACATTCGCGAGCGGTCGATGTAATCCAACAGCGACTCTTTCGACTTATCGGTCAAGTTCACGCGCCGGACCGCAACCGTCACTACTTCGGCGCCGGAAGCGACATGACATCGCGCCATCTCCTGGAAGCTCCGGTATTTGCCGGTGCCGACGAACAGTCGCGATTTGAATTGGCGGTCTGCGATGCGCAGAATATCAGACATGACCCTATTTTACCGCCCGATCCGCTGTTCGGCGCGCCTGTTGCCCATTTATCAGTAAGTGTCTCGGGCGTCGCCTGATACACGATCCAGACCATCTGACCGAGCCCTCGAAGACTACTCGGATTAAGGCCTTAGTGTCGCTAAGGGGAATGCCCGTCCTGAAGTAGTGCCTCAAAGCCTATCTAATGGGCCCTGAACATCCGATGGAATGGTTGCGACATTCGACAGTGCGCTAGGAGCACAGACTTGTATCTGGTCCAAATATTCCGAGCAAGCCCCCTCATGGCTCTCGCTCTATGCATGTGTCTGGCGACCATCTTCTGGTGTCTCTTGCTGGCGCGCCGCCAGCAGGGCCGTCTGGATCGAATGCTAACGGGTTTGCTCGGCATGATCGCAATTTACGAAGCGTTGCGGATCCTGAAGGATTGTGGAGTCATCCGCTTCCCTGGCTTCCGCCAATTAGACGGATGGGTGGATTTCGTTATCGCCGGCACATACCTGTTGGCTGGCTTCATTCTCAAGTATTCCGGCAGCGATCGTGCCAATACCAAAGTGCGGCTCCGACTGGTGGAAGCAAACGAAAAGACCATGGATGTCGGAAGAGGCACCTGCGCTCCGGAAACGACCCATGCAGTGTTCGATGCCTCTCCGCTGGCCACCTTTGCCGTGGATAACAAGGGCGTGGTGATCTATTGGAACGGGGCGGCGGAAAGACTGATGGGCTGGAAACGAGATCAGATGCTGGGCCAACGGCTGCCTTTCGAGGGAAGTGGTCCACTGCGGAACAATCGTGGACACGACGTGGAAGCCGCCATTTGGACCGCTCCCATTAACTCTCCCAATGGCTCACCCAGGGGCACTTTGATCATCGCAGCCGGCAGTGTGGCGTTACGCGAAGCAGGGCTTTCGCCAAACCTTCCTTCCAAGACCGAATTGGCCCTGAATCACTGAGCCGCCCTGCCGCGCTATTCGGTACCACGCTTGCCCACGCCATAGAGCGGCGCTAAGCTTTGAGGGTGGAGTTACCATGCCCAAGTTTTCGAATCGCCGTAACTTTCTGAAGAGAGGCGCAGGTGTGAGTGCAGCCTTAGCCGCCGGCGTAAGCGCAGGTCGTGCCCAGACCTCAGGTGATCAACCCGCGCCGGACGATCCGACTAAGGCGCCGGGTTCGCTCGCTCGAGCGTATGGCGAGCGCTCGCGTTTCGAAAAGACCGTTCGTGCTCCATCGTCCCAAGGGACCTCTTCGGGCGCGCCTCTACAAGATTTGAATGGCATCATCACCCCCTCGTCTCTTCATTTCGAGCGCCATCATTCCGGCGTACCTGACATCGATCCTCGCCGGCATCAACTGATGATCCATGGCATGGTAGATCGCCCGCTGGTTCTCACAATGGATGAAGTGAGGCGTTTCCCATCCGTCTCGCGGATCTATGTCATGGAATGCTCCGGAAATGGTTTCCGGAATAAGGGAGCCAAGACCGTGCAGGACGCTCACGGCCTGGTCAGCTGCTCGGAGTGGACCGGCGTGCCGCTGGCGCTGTTGCTGCGGGAAGCCGGCGTGCAGTCAGGCGCCAGTTGGATTGTCGCGGAAGGTTCGGACGCTGCGAAAATGACTCGCAGCGTGCCGCTCGCCAAAGCCATGAACGACGTTCTGCTGGCCTATGGTCAAAATGGCGAAGCCATACGTCCTGAGCAAGGCTATCCACTGCGGCTGTTCGTTCCCGGCTGGGAGGGAAATATCAGCATTAAATGGCTACGCCGTATCAAGGTTGTCGACCAGCCTTATATGACCCGGGAAGAGACCTCGAAATATACCGATCTGCTGCCGGATGGCAAGGCCCGCCAGTTCACCTTCGAGATGGATCCGAAATCGCTCATCACGTACCCGTCCGGTGGCCAAAAGCTCGGAAGCCCAGGCTTCTATGAGATTTCCGGGCTCGCCTGGTCGGGCCGCGGAGCCATTCGAAAAGTCGAGGTTTCGGTGGATGGCGGCCGCACTTGGCGCGATGCCCAGTTGCAGTCGCCAGTCCTTCCGATTGCCTTTACGCGCTTTCGTTTCGGCTGGAAGTGGGATGGCACCGAGGCCGTTTTGCAATCGCGCTGCACCGATGAACATGGCGATTTGCAGCCTGTGCTCGCCGACCTTGTTAAGGCCCGCGGCGATCATTGGAGCTATCACTTCAATCCTATTCAGAGCTGGAAAGTCTCGGCCGATGGAAGTGTCCAGAATGCACTGGTGTAATCAATGCACGCTCGGGCTGATGCTAGGCGTTTTTCTGGCGTGGCCGCTCGCGGCGCAATCTCCAGTCTATGGTTTGGGCCGCGCCGCGAAGCCTGATGAGATCAAAGCCTGGGACTTCGCCATCAGTCCGGATGGCAAGGAACTACCGGCGGGCAGCGGAAGCGCGGCCGAGGGTGCCAAAATTTATGCGGCCAGTTGCGCCGGTTGCCACGGCAAGACCGGCAAGGAAGGTCCCAATGATGTTTTGGCCGGCGGTCAGGGCACGCTCAACACCAACAAACCGGTGAAAACGGTCGGTAGCTACTGGCCCTATGCAACTACTGTCTGGGATTACATTAATCGTGCGATGCCTTATAACAAGCCAGGAAGTCTGAGTGCGGACCAGGTCTATGCAGTTACAGCTTATCTGCTGTCGTTGAACGGCATCATCAAAGACGATGCCGTCATGAATGCGAAGACTCTTCCGGAAGTGAAGATGCCCAACCGCAGCGGCTTTGTTGGCGACCCACGCCCGGATTGGAAGAGTCGTTGAGTCCCAAAGCCAGAGCGCAAGAGAAACTGAAATCGATTCAAGAAGATTTAATAGACCTGAGCCATCGGATCCATGCACAACCCGAGCTTGGATTCGAGGAGGAACACGCGGCCAACTGGATCTGCGAATTTCTGGAAGGCATGGGATTTCAGGTCGAGCGCGGAATTTGCGATCTTCCGACGGCCTTCGCAGCTAAAGCTGGTAACGGTCCTTTGCATGTCGCCATCTGTGCGGAATACGATTCGCTACCTGGAATCGGGCACGCTTGCGGGCATAACATCATCGCCGGTTCATCCTGCGGCGCGGCCATCGCCGCGGCGGCAGTAGCCAACGATGCCGGCTTGACGGTCCATCTCCTCGGCACCCCCGCTGAAGAAGTTGGCAATGCTAGCGGCAAGATTCTGATGCTCCAGCGCGGAGCATTCCAAGGCATGCATCTGGCTATGATGGTGCACCCGGCGCCGTTCGATGCCGTCATGCCGAAGATCATCGCTGCTTCCATGTTCGAAGTTGCCTATACCGGCAAGGAGTCGCACGCGTCCGCCTACCCGGAGTTGGGCATTAACGCCGCTGACGCGCTTACCGTGGCCCAGACCGCCATCGGACTTCTGCGTCAGCATATTCGGCCGACCGATCGGATTCACGGCATAGTTACGCACGGCGGCGATGCACCCAACATCATACCGGCATATACCCGCGCCAAGTACATCATCCGCTCCGAAACGGTCAAAGATCTGGTAGATCTGCGCCGGAAGGTCCATCGCTGCTTCGATGCAGGAGCAATCGCCACCGGCTCGACCATGGAGATGATCGGCGGCGACCAGCCGTATGCCGAAATGATCCACGATTCGGCGCTCGCGGATCTTTATCGCAGAAATGCGGAAACTTTGGGACGGGCTTTCCCGGACCTCGGTCCATTGCGCGAGCGCGCAGCCGCATCCACGGACATGGGAAACGTATCTCTGGTGCTTCCGTCGATTCATCCTATGATTGGAATCGAATCGGGGACGGCGGTGAATCATCAGCCCGCGTTCACGGCGCACTGCATTAAACCTGTAGCGGATAAAGCGCTACTCGATAGCGCGCTGGCGATGGCTTGGACTGCTATCGACGCTGCTCAGGGACGCTCGCCCAGCAGCGCTTTCAACCGGTCGTAGCCGGCACGGCTCACTGGCAGCTGGGTGCCATCCGTAAGCACCGCGACGCGGCTGTCTTTGGCATAGGGTTCGATTTTCGCGACGCGTTCCAGGTTCACGATGATCGAGCGGTGGATCCGCACGAAGCGCTGCGGATCGAGCGCGGTCTCCAAGCTCGAAATGGTCTGCTGTTTCAGAAAGCTTTTACCTAGGCTGTGTAGAGCGACATAGTCGTCCTGCGCCTCGGCATAATCGAGTTTGTCTACGGGGATGATGTGTACGCGCGCTCCATCTTTTACGACGATGCGTTCCAAATGCTGCTCCGGCGGGCGCGCCGCACGGGCCAGGTCAAGAGCCGGCGGAGGCATTTTTTCTCCCAGCCGCTGCCGGGCCCGTTCCAAGGCTTTGTCGAATCGATCCTGGCTGAAGGGCTTCAGTAGATAGTCGACCGCATGCGCATCGAATGCCTTCATCGCGTATTGATCGAACGCCGTAACGAAGATTACAGCCACATCACGGTCGATAAGCTCCAGGACTTCGAAGCCGTCCAGCTTGGGCATCTGCACGTCCAGAAATACCAGGTCGGGCTTATGCTCGGAAATCGCCTTCACGGCTTCGAACCCGTTGGCGCATTCGGCCACGATCTCGATTCCGCGGCTGGACGTGCAGATATTCTCGCAGCAGCTGGCGCGCCAGTTCTTCGTCATCGACAATGACCGCGCCGATCCGGCGTCGCTGAGATACAGAGGCGCCACCGCGACCGCGGCCGGTTCAGAGCCCGAGTCACGCTCCAGATTTTTCAGATCCACCAATAGTTCCCGTGCCGATTGATAGCGCCGCTCGCCGGTCTTTCTCCAGGCATTTCCGGACTACCCGTTCCAGGCCCTCGGGAACCTCATAATTGAAACGGGCAATGGCATCCGGCTGGGCTCTGCAGAATGCGCGCCATGGTCTCAGAAGGCGTCGACCCGGAGAATGGCAGACGCCCGGTGGCCATCTCGTATAGCACCACGCCCAGGCTGAATATGTCGGTGCGATAATCCACGTCGCGGCCAAGCGCCTGCTCCGGGCTCATGTACGCTACCGTGCCGATCACCACGTCCGGCGCTCGTCAGCAACTGGGTTTCCTGGCTGCTTTGGTGTGGCCAGCCTGCAATTTCGCCAGCCCGAAATCCAGAACCTTCACGTGGCCGCGCGGCGTGAGCATCAAATTGGCCGGCTTGATATCCCGATGCACTATCGCCTTTCGAGTGCGCGTCGTCCAAGGCGTCGGCGACCTCGCATGCCGATGCTGACGAGTTCGGGCAGTCTTCAGCGGGCCTTCCCGATGCGCTCGGCTCAACGGCCGGCCCTCGACGTATTCCATGGCGAGGAACCGCAAGATCGCTTGTCCTGGCCGATTTCGTAAATGGTCGCGACGTTGGGATGCGTGAGCGCGGATGCCAGCCTGGCCTCCTGCACGAAGCGATGCATCCGCTCGGGATCGGCGGCCAACTCCGGCGGCAGAATTTTCAACGCGACCCGGCGGCCCAGCCTGGTATCGTCGGCCAGGTACACCGCGCCCATGCCGCCCTGGCCTAGCGGCGACACGACGCGATAGTGCGCGATCACGCGCCGGGCGCCACCAAATCGACCATACATCTCCTCCATGTTACACATGCCGGCTTACGCATGGGCGGCGCAGGGCAACTCCACTTCCACCACGAATCGTTGACCGGTGTATTTCGGTGTCAGCGCGCGCCTCGATTCTCATACAGCGCCCGCAGCCGGTTGCGCACATTCTGCAGCCCCAGGCCATGCCGGGCTGGCAGCCGGGGCTTCGGGATCGAAATGGTTTTCGACTTTCACGTGCAGCCAGCCGTCCTGGCAGCGGGCCTGCGAGCCGGATCGTCCCGCCATCCACCAGCCCGGCGATTCCGTGCTTGACCGCGTTCTCCACCAGCGGCTGCAGGAATAACGGCGGCACGATGCAGCCGTCGCAATCGGCGTCGGCTTCGAGATCCACGTCCGAAGCCGCGCGCCGAAGCGGACTTGCTCCACATCCAGATAGGCCTTCGCCAGCGCCAGTTCGTCCTGCAACGAAATGCTCTGTTTTTCGCCCAGACTCAGCGTGCTGCGCAAGAAATCGGAGAGCTTGATGCACATTTCGCGCGCGCGGACATCCATCCACGGTGGCCAACGCGCTGATCGAGTTCAGACTGTTGAAGAAGAAATGCGGATTGATCTGCGCCTTGAGGGCCTTCAATTCCGCCTCTTGCGCCAGCGTGCGCGCTTCCTGCTCGCGCGTTTCGGCTTCTTGCGAAGATTCCACCGACAGCAGAACGTAGTGCAGCGCGACAGCCAGCAGGTAGAGCAGAACGCCGATGCCGAACAGCAGCGGAAGCTGAGGACTGAATCGCTCATCGAGATGAGGGAACTAGGCGGCTTAAGCCCAGCGCCAGGACTTTGGCCAGACGATCCAAAGCAGGGCGACGACGACTGCGGCGGCGGTGTGATTCCCCAGCAGCTTCAGAAGTTGGGGGCAACGGCAGCACCGGCAGAGATACCAGGGCGCCAGGCAGACGAACGCGTAGAATCAAGCAAAGCGGCAGCGCCAGGGATTCCGCCTCCATCAGCGGCAGTTGTCCGGTGACCGACAGCAGATAGCCCAGCATGCCGGCCAGCGGAAGCCAAACGAGCAGATATAAACTGATCCTGCCTTTGGCGGCAAGTAGCGGATGCATAGGAAGATGATCCGGTTAATTGCGCAGACTGATGCCGCCGAAGACAACTGATCCAGTGATCACCAGTTGCGGAGATACTAGCGTTCGCCTCCGACTTGGCTTGGACAGTTTTGTCTTCGACGCCGCCGAAGATGGTCATGGCCCGATTAATAATAGTCCAGTTGTCTGGCACGCGTACTTCGAGGCCGCCGCAAACGACATTCACATCGATCACTGCTTGTTCGACGGTCATGCCGGCACCTCGAAGGTCGAATTCCACTCCGCCAAAGACCGCTACCGCATCGCCGCCGCGAAAGTCCGGCGTATTGATCCGCCGTTTGCTGCCCCCGAAGACCGCGAACGCGTTACAGCTCGAGCTTTCATTGATGGGCCCTCCAGCGCCTGGAGCCCCTGCCGCACTCGCCAGATATCGTTTGCGGTCCATGGAGCGCAGCAGCATGCTAAGCCCAAAAGCGATGAGCAGCAGTGGCCAGATCAGGTTGAAATCGAAAACGACAATGTCCAGATTGTCGAGCAATAGAAGCGCGCCGGCCAGGGTTATAACGCCGCCCCAAACATAACCCGCTGGTGAATGGGATTCCAAAATCTTCGAAACGCCCAAAACGATCAGCAGCACCGGCCAATAGCGCCAAACGTCGTGGATGCGGACGATCCCCATGTTATCCAGCAGAATCAGGAGCCCGATCAGGACGATTAGCCCGCCAACTATGATGCCTCCGGCACCGGAGCCGTACCGCTGTCGCCGGGCCATGCGTCTCTGCATCCGTTCGTTGATGCGATCGTGGACCCGTTTCGTGATGTCGTCTTTTAGCTGTTCGTTGTAGTCCACGATTAGATCGTACAGCGTCTAGGCTATTGGTTCGACAAGAGATCGGCGAACGGTGGTTGAGGATCGGCGAATGGGCTAAGGAGCCAGCCTTTCGACCTTCCAGTCGCCCTCAGGCTCTCGGGAGTAGCGCACCCGGTCGTGCAGCCGGTCCGGCTTCCCCACCCAGAACTCGATAGACTCCGGTCTAAGCCGAAAGCCTCCCCAGTTTGGGGGCAACGGGACCTTCGCGCCCGCAAATTTCCCTTCCATTTTCCGGACTCGGGCCTCCAGAATCTCGCGATCCGCAATTGGGGAGCTTTGCCAGGATGCCAAAGCGGCTAACTGCGCGCCGCGTGGGCGAGTCTGAAAATAGGCTTCAGACTCAGCCCGGGAGGTCTTTACAGCCGTCCCCGTAATGCGGACCTGCCGGCTGAGCTTAGGCCAGAAAAACACCACAGCCGCTCTAGGATTCTCCGCCAAATCACGACCCTTGCGGCTTCCATAATTGGTGTAGAAGACCAAGCCGGCTGGGCTCACTTCCTTGAGCAGGACCATGCGGGCAGAAGGCCGTCCGTCCGATCCCGTAGTCGCTAGAGTCATTGCGTTGGGTTCCTGGATGCCGGCCGCTTGTGCCTTCTCGATCCAACGCTGGAATTGTAGGATAGGGTCGCCCAGCCCTTGCCACCATTGCGATGTCAAATCAGCGCATCGGATCGCTTGTTGCTGGCCTTTACCACGAATTTTTGGCATCTCTACCGGGATCCAGTAACGCCCGGGAGTGGGATGAACGAGGTCATCGCCAGGGTGGAAGCCTCGTTCGACAAGGGTCGCCCGAACGGGCTCCCCCATTTTACCAGCGATGCCGAGCGCCGTATCACTGCCGCTGGCCTCCGCTTCCAACCATCTGGCCATTTGGGCCGCCGTACTGAACCGCATGACTTGAGCTGAGTTCAGAACCGCTCCTAAAATCGACCTGGGCTCAAGCACGATTCCGATGAGGCGCAGAAACTATATATTACCCATTCGGGCGTGGGAGGAGAGCGCTCTAACTATGCGCGCTTGGAACGCGGCGACCGCGGTTCTCGATTCTACGGAGCGCCGCGTCCAATGCGCGTTCAGGAAACCGGTTTGCCGGCCCCCTAAACTCTTCTGGCAATGCCCCCAACTAAAGAGACAACGAACAACACCAGAAAGATGAGGAAAAGAACTCGTGCTACGCCCCCCGCGGCGGCTTCGATTCCGGTGAAACCGAAGATCGCCGCAACGAGGGCGATCATGAACGAAATAACCGCCCAGTAAAGCATAGGGGGCCGCCTTAGATACGAGAACCAGGACGGTCGCTGCTAGCGTAGTCAGCCGATGCTTCTCCGGCCGAAGAAATATCTTCGGCACCGGTTTCCTCTAGCACCGTCTTGGCGCGCTTCACCCAGTCCGACTCGTCGCAGTGGACTGACAACAGGATCCCGCCGGATTTGATGCGGCCTTCGTAACGCTTGGCTTCATACTCCGGAATACCCATCCCGACCAGCGAACCGACCAAGCCACCGAGCGCCCCGCCTGCGCCTGCTCCTGCCAGTAAGCCCATGATCGGTCCGGCGGCGATGAATGGTCCGAGTCCCGGAATGGCCAATGCCCCGATTCCTGCCAGCCATCCGAGCGCCCCGCCGATAACGCCACCAGCTACTCCACCGGTGGTTGCGCCTTCGGGCGCCTTAGTCTCCTTCTTGTGCGCCAGATCCTTAGTCCCCAGGTTCTCCGGCATCAGCACTGAAACGTCGGTGCTGCGGAAGCCTGCGGAGCGCAACCTTTCCAGCGCCTGGCCCAGAGAGACGGTGTCCTTATAAATCCCGAAAACGGCTGTGTTCTTCCCCATAAATTTGCTCCTTTAATGAAGTGATGCGAGTTGCCCTTATTCTGATTTAGATTTTGAGGTGTTGGGACCCACGGTGAGTTCGCTGGTGACCTTGCCGTTTCCCGCGACGCCGGAAGCCTTGTCTTCGACGGCTTTCTTCTCGTCGTCCGTCTTCACCTGGCCTTTTAATATGACCGCGCCGTCCTTGGTCAAGATCTTTACGTTATGAGCTTGGCTAGAGAGCGATTTATCCGACACGATTGCCTTGCGGATCTGTTGCGTCAGCTCCCGTTCGGCTTTGTTCTGGGTGGCTGTGGACGCTGTTTGCGGCGGCTGATTCGCTTGAGCGAACAAAGGACCCGCCAAGGTTAAGCCCGCCGATACAGCCAGCAATTGCGAAAGTAAAGCTGCGTTGCAAACGATTGTGCTCTTCATACGCAGCTCTTTACAGCAAGAGGACTGCCAACCCCACCTACAAAGCGGAATTGACATTCCGCGCACTGGGTGTCCGGAACGAGTGAATAGAAGTTCGCCACCCCAGGAATTATTACCGGCCCATTCCTGCGCCAGGTAACGGTTACTTGGCTTTTCGCAGGTAAATGTTGCCGTTGAACGTGGTGAACTGAATCTCCGGACCACCACCGTTGATGAGCGCGTACATCGCCCGGTCGAACTGTACTCGATATTTTCCTTTGCCGGATTTGTTCTCTTCAACCAACGGCTGGCGGGAGGAGGTATCGACGGCCACTTCGAAATCGCTATAGACAGCGCCGTTGTCGGTCTTGAGCTTGGCCCGGGCCTTGACATCGCCGGGAAGAGTCACGTCGATATCGCCGTTGAGCGAACTGAAGGACATGGGTTTGTCGGCCGTCACTTTATCCAGCGACACCAGCACCTTGCCGTTCAAGGCATGCACCACGGCGGCGCCGGAAATATGCGTGGCAGTGGCGCTCCCGTTGGTATTGTTGATCTCGACGTCGCCGACAATGTGGTCTACCACGATGTCTCCGCCATTCACCGCATGCAGTTTCAGGGACGTGTTGAAGGGAACCTGAATGCTCAGTTCAATGTTGTCATTGACCGCCCGGGTGCCAACAGTGATGACATTGTCGGACTCTTCGACCACCAGTCCGGAGCCGCCGATGTCGATCCGACGCATGCCGTCCGATCGTTCCGGGCGCCGGTTGCGCCGTCCGGAGTCGCCCTGTGGGCGTGCTTCCACGATGGCATCTTTGCCGTCATAGCCCTTCACACTGATTCCGCCGTTGATCAGTGACGCGTGCAGTGATTTGGGCCGCGCCGGATCGCTGAAAGGAACTGTAACCCGGTCTGGTTGCGCATCCTGGCACACCGCCCCGCCCGCGCGCAAGTAAGAATATGAGTCCTAGCTTTTGCATGACTACTGTCCTCGATTGATGATTCGTATACTTCCGTTTAATGTGTCGAACTTGAATTCCGGACCGCCGTTGCCGATGCGCATACCGGTAGACCGGTCGCTGCGATAGATGAACTTGCCGTCGCGACGCTCGGATACTGGGCTTGCCGCGGGCAGCGGCGTCGCGTCGAAATCGGTGTAGGCGTGCCCGTTAAAAGTCTTTACCCGGACGTCGGCGGACAGCTTCGGCTGGAAGGAAGCTTCAATCGTACCGTTGACGCTCTTGAAGGAACAATCCTTGGCCGGATTCCGGCGAACAGCACCGAGATCTTGCCGTTCACTGTATGGACCGGGCCCGAGCCGGCCACTTCGCGCCATCTCGATGCCGCCATTTACATTGGAGACGTCGAAATCGCCGGTCGTGTTCTCAACCCGCACATCGCCGCCGATTAACCGTTCCAAGACGCAATATCGTCGCGGTTGGAACCTTGATTTCAAAATCGTAAATCACGCGATAACCGGGATGGTTGCGCTCCCTTACGCCGGACCGGCCGTAGTCGCAATGGCAGCGAAAGGGTCCGTCCACATAGAACGTCAGGGTGTCGCCGGATTGCGTAGTATCAAGTTTCACCTCACGCTTGGCCGCGTCCAGCCGCTCTTGCGACTCGGCCTGGATGGTCTTCTCGGCGACCATCTGAATCTCGCTGCCGTTATAGCCGGTCACATGAATAAAGCCGTGGACATTGTCGATCTCCAGCCGCGCGGCTGAGGGAAAATTCCGGCGGATCGTTTCCTTTTCCTCTTGATCGAAGCCATAGGCCAGCGTGGCCGACGTCAGCGCAGCCGCGACTGCGAGGATAATAGCGATCTTCATTGCAGTTGTTTCAGCGCCCATTGCGCGCGCTGCCTCACATCCGGATTCACATCCTGGCCCGACAACATGAACTGAATTGCCGGCACGGCCGATTTCTCGTGCAACTCTACAATCTGATCCAGAATCGAGATCTGAACCAGCGGTGAATCCTGCTTAGCCAGAGCCTGCACCAGCCCTTCCTGCCGACCGGACTGTCGGTGAAGTTTCGAACCGCATCCACGGCCGCCAGGCGGACATTCACATTGGAGTCGTGATCCAGCGTGGTCAGCAGAGCCGACAAAACCTGTGGATCCGATTGCTCGACGCGGTAGGCGTAGTTCACGCCCCGTAAGCGGTCGCTGGCATTTTGCTGCTGCAACAAGGAAAGAGCTACCAGTTGACGCATGTTATAAACCTCCCCGCGCAATTGCGAAACTTCGGATGTATCCCGCCCTCGGAAGAAGATAACCGGTGGCGACCCCGATCACCAGAATGGCCGCGGCGCTCACCGCCTGGAAGACGGGATGGCGAACCCACCAGAAGGCCTTGCGACGTTCGCCTTCCCGCTGACGCCAGGCTCGCGAGCGAATCGTAAAACCGTACCCGCATATCCAGGCTGGGGTCTTCCTCCGGCAGCGCGCCCAGCGTGCCCCACAGATCGCGCAGTTCCTCGTGCTTCGGCGTGGCATCGTTCGCAAGCCTCCAGATGAGCGCGAAATTCGCCCCCTGAATCTTCCAGCGTGCCTCGCCAATAGTCTACGAATTGTGTTCTGGCTTCTTCGCAATTCATGATGCCTTCTCTCCGGCGAGCTCGAAATAGATCTGTCCCAGCGCCCGCACAGCGCGATACACTCGAACCTTCACCGCTCCCACGTCGCAGCCCAAAATGGAAGCGATCTCTTCATACTTCAGATTTTGATAACCGGCTCAGCACCAACAGTTCTCTTTTCTCGAGCGGCAGAAGAGACATCGCTCGTTTGAGTAGCGTGATCTCTTGTTTGCGCTTCAGATTTTCGTCCATTCTGTTTCCACTCGCAAATTCCCGCTCACCCAGCGCGACCTCGAACTTGCGCTTCCCGATGGAGTCCACATGCGCATTGCGGGCGATCTGGTACATCCAGGCGGTGAAGGACCGATCCGGTTGGTAGCTCTTCCGGTATTTCAACATCCGGAAAAACACATCCTGCACCAGATCCTCGCTGAGTTCCCGGTTGCCGTTCACATGCACGAAGTAATTGAACAACGGGCGGTGATGGCGCTCGAACAGGATCGCGAGCCCACCGAGGTCGCCATCCCGGACGGCCTGCATCAGGCTGCTGTCCGTTGCTTCGTACACAACCTTGATTACCGAGCCAGGTGCAAAAGGTTACAGCTGAAAGTCGTTGGTCGCGAGCGCTTTACCAGACCCGGCATGCCGGCGCGCTGAACATCGGTTGGCCTACATGGCAGGCGAACGCCTGCTGAAATTCGGGCATATTCCTAAGCACGCCCATTCACGCGTTCCCGTCCGGGCGAATGAGGATCCACCTGCGCCAGCATCCGGGACATTTCCGGCCTGACGTTCTGGCACCAGACCTGGCCCCAGGCCAGAAAAAACCGCTGTTCGGGGTGTATATCCATCGATCTTGGGTTGTGGCTTGTCCTTGAGCGCATCCATGAGCGCCATGAACGACAGGCGCACCCCACCGTTGTCCGCTGTGTTCTCGCCGAGTGTCAATTTGCCGTTCAGATGAACGCCGTCCAGCGGCGTAAAGGATGAGTATTCGTCGATGAAGCACTCGGCCCGCTTCTCGAACTCCTTGGCGTCTTCCGGCGTCCACCAATCCTTGAGATTGCCGTCGGGATCAAACTTGCGGCCCTGATCGTCGAATCCATGCGTCAGCTCATGCCCTACCACCGATCCGATTCCGCCGTGATTCACCGCCGGCGTCCATTTGGTTATCGAAATAGGGCGGCTGAAGAATTCCGGCAGGGAAATTGATGTTGTTCTCGGTCGGATTGTAGTAGGCGTTGACCGTCGGAGGCGTCATTAGCCACTCGGTGCGATCCACCGGCATGCCGATCTTGTTCAATTCGCCGGTGGATTTCGAATTCGGTAGCGCGCTCGTCATTGCCGACGGCGTCGCCCGCGCGCGATCTTGACGCTGGAATAGTCCCGCCATTTGTCCGGATAACCAATCTTGTTGGCCACAGCGCGCAGCTTGACCAGCGCCTGCTTCTTGGTGGCGGGAGTCATCCAGGAAAGCGCCTCAATGTCCTGGCCCAGCATCTTCTCGATGTCCTCCACCATTTTCAAAGTTCGCGCTTTAGCGTCGGGAGGGAATGTCTCTTCGACGTATCTTTGACCGAGCGCGAAGCCAAGGTCACTGTCAGTGGCAGCAACACACCGCTTCCAACGTGGTTGAATCTCTTGAGCCCCAGTCAGAATCTCGCGGTAGAAATGAAAGTCTTCGTCAACCAAAGCCTTGGGCAACAGCGAGACCTCCGCATGCAGCAGCTGCCAGCGCAGATAGGTCTTAATGTCGTCCAGATTCGTCTGGACGATCGCGGACTCGAGGGCGCGGAAAAAATTCGGGACGGACACATTTAGATCCGTAATGGGAGGCGCGCCCATGCCCACGAAGTATTTCGGCCAATCGATCGCGGGGTTAAGCGAGTACAGCTGATGCACGGTCAGCTTGTGATAAGTCTGATTAGGATCACGCAGCGAAACACGATCGAGCGACCCTCTTGCCAAGGCGGTCTCAAAACGCAGCACGGCTTGGGCATCGCTCGCAGCCTTTGCTTCCGGTTCACCGGAAAGCTGCAGCATCTTCTGTACATGCGCTACGTATTGATTGCGCAACTGTACCGACTTGGGATCGTCCTTCAGATAGTAATCGCGATCGGGAAGCCCTAAGCCGCCTTGGTCCAGCTCACCAATCATGTGCCTCGAATCCTTGAGATCCGGGCTGGAGCCAAAGCGGAACATCGCATTCACACCGAGCAGGTGCAGCCGGACCAGCGAATTGAGAACATCCGCCTTCGAGGTGATCGCGTCGATGCGGTCCAAATCCGGCTTGAGCGGCTGGATTCCCGAACTTTTCTATGGCCGCTTCGTCCATGCAGGAGCCGTAAAAATCGCCGATTTTCTGATCCACAGGCGTTCGTTTAGGATCGTTTACCGAGGCCTTTTCGAGAATATTGCGCAGGATGGCGCGATTGCGTTCCGCCAGTTCACTGCCGCGCCCCCAGCTGGACTGATCAGGGGGGATAGGATTATTGGCCATCCAAAGCCCGCAAGCATACTGATAAAAATCGATGCAAGGGTTGGCCGATTTGTCTATGTTGGCGATGCTGAATCCGGGGCCAGTCTGCGCCAGCGCGCAAGCGGCGAATAGGGAAAGCAGGATAGTGGACCGCACAACTACATTTTACCGCGCACCCAAGAGTTCCTCTATTTGAGGACTTCTTCGATAAACGCCAGCGCGCGTTGGTCCTTGCTCTGTCCCAGCCAGAACATGGCTTGCTTGCGAACCTCGGGATTATGATTCGTGCGAGCTACTTGAATCAGCAACGGGATGCCTTCGCCCGAGGGCATTTGGGTCAGGGCGAAAAGGGCCTTCTTCTTCACTTCTGTTTCTGGATCGTTGGCGATGGCGTCGTTGATGGCCGCCTCGGCCACCTTTTGACCCGCTCGTTGGGCCAGCCAAAACAGCGCCTGTCCTCGAACGTGCGGGCTCTTGTCGTTATGGGCAACCGCTACCAGAAGATTGAGCGCTTGCGTATTGTTTCTTTGGGCCAACCCAAAGACCGCTTTCTGCCGCACCTGATCAGGCTGGCTGGCGGCCAACAGACTTTCGAGCGCCTGTTGAGCCGAGGGGTCCGCGTGCATCGCGATGGCCGATACAGCAGAATCGGACCGGCGGAATTGGTCGCGCACCGCGCCCCCTGGAACATCCTTTGCGATACCTTCCAGCAGCTTCACGCTTTCGGCTGCATTCACGCCTGTGAGCCAAATAAACGGCAGGCCGCCGGCGTCTAACTCGCATTCCGGGCTGAAGCTGCGTACCTTGCCCACCTGACGAATCTCCACGCGATAAAGCACCACCAATTCTGTGGGGCCTTCCAGCTTCACGGTCTGGTTGTTCGCAACCACGACCGTGCGGTCGTTGCTGGATGGCTCCAGGAAGCAACCCCTCCCGGTGTCGTTCCAGCAGCACATCTGCCGGTCTCCAGGAACGATCGGGACGGCGTAACCAACCCAGGCGGGCGCTGTCTGGGCATTGATGATTGAGCGTAGCGTTGCATCCAACCCGCCGGCCACCGTACGAGTTTCCAGGCGGGCGTTCTGCACGCGAGGTTGCTGCGCGGCTGCTCGCTGCCCGAACGCGGAACCGATGGCGATAGAGGCCAAAATAGCCGCGCGTTTCATTTGTTCAGCAGCTCCATTAGATAATCCGACGCCTCTTTGGAATGCATGATGCCCAGCTGGTTGACGATCTGCTTTTTCAGATTCAAGTCCGTTTCTTTGCGCGCGATCTCGATCAGCGCGGGCGCATTGCTCTGAATGAAGAGGGCATTAATAATAGCTCTCTTATTGTCAGGCTCAGTCTCCTGTGCGTACATTCCCGCCAGAGCCGTCCCGGTCTTACCGCGGCCCATAACTCCCAGTTGGTTGATGGCCACGCGGCGCAGCCCGGGATCTTTCTCGGTTTTCGCTAGATCCACAAGCTTTTCGGAGTTCCCGGCCACAAACAGACCTTGAATGATGGCCTGCTTCACCTCCGGCGCCGTTTCCGTCGTATAGAGCTGGGTCAGGTCTGCTGAGCCGCCGATGGTGCCCAACAACTGGATGGCTTGCACCTTCAGTTCGGGATTCGATTCCGACTTCGCTACCGCCAACAGATTGTCGCGGCCGCCGGCCACCATGAAGCTGTTAAGAATGGATCGCTTCACCGACGCGTCATTGGTGCCTTTGTAGACATCCACCAGCGTTTGCAAGTTGTCCCGACCACCGTAAACGCCGAGATACTCGATGGCTTTCGCCTGCAGGTCGGGATTGGAACCGCCCTTGGCAATCTCAGCCAGGAGATCCCGTGATTTTGTTGACCGATTTTGCGCCAGTACGAATAGCGCGCGTTCTTTGAGCCTGGGCGAGTTGCTGCTCTTCAGCAGTTTTTCGAGCATCGGAACGCTCCGCTCGGGATCGGTGTTCATGAGGCTATTCAGCGCCAGCAGTTTGAGATCTTCATCCGTGGCAGATTCGGGCGATACGGGAGTGCCTCTTCGCTGTTGGACCTCGACCTGAAGCGCCTTGGCGTCGTCCAGCCAGTGGCTGCTCGGGTAGCTTTTTTGCAGCTCCGCCAGGCTGGCGATGGCCTCGTCTCGGCGTCCCTGCTTGTTCTGAGCATAAGCTCGCCAGTAGAGCGCTCCATCCGCCCGCGTACCTTTGCTTTCGATCACGCGATTGAATTCGTCGACGGCACGATCATATTCTTTGCGGTCGAGATCTGATTTCGCTCGGCGGTAATACTGTTCATCGCGATCCTGCTGCTGGCGGGCGTTGCGCGCGATATCCCTGGCGCGCCGCGCCTCGTCCCGTACTTCTCGCGATGAATCTTGATACGCCAGCAGTCCGATATCCGCGAAGTCTGGGGGGAGCGGGGGGAAATCCGCCAGCGCCGCCAAAGGTGGCATGGGCGGCAACGGGGGCAGAGGGGCCAGGGGCGCTTGCGGGGGCATCGGCGGCAAAGGTGGGGACAGTTCCTGGCCGGACGCCAATGGGCCTGCCACCACCGCGGCCAAGCCCGAAATCAAAATCCATTTACGTACTTGAGTCATGTCAGTCTTCCTCTACAACTTCTTTCCTTCTTTGTCTTTTTGTTGGACCGGCCGGCTCTCTTGTTCGCGCACCTGCGACCCCAGTACTCTCACTTTGAATAGCAGGCCCCGGTCTTGAATCTGCTTCCTCAAATCATCAAGCTGCTGATTTGAAACTTCCGATGGGCTGTGAGCGATTTCCATCAGGACGTTCTCCAGATCATCCAGTACGCTGGCTACGCCCTTCTCGCCGGTGGACGCGGCCGTTTGCCGGTACAGGCGGTTGTCGTCCAACAGGTCAGCCGCCATTTGACGTTCATCGGAGATGTCGAGCTTGCCCTTGCCTTCGGGAGCGTTGCTCAATTCTGCCAGCACCATCTGGGACCGCTCCAGATGATCGCCAACCGCTACCAGGAGGATCCGCTCGCGAATCTGCTGATTGCTGACAGCCGTGGTGGCCGGCGCAGCGCCGCGCTGAGCCCGATAAGAGAGCCGTCCGGCCAAAAACGACCCTATTAGCAGTACCGCCATGGCGGGCGCCCAGATCCACCAACGCATAAAACTACGCCGGGGCCGACGACCGATCCGCTTCTCAATACGCTGCCAGACCTCGCTTGCATATTCAGGGCCGCGCTCCGGGACCGGCGCCGAGTCCACCGTGTTGAGCACGCGCTGCAGCGCCCGGAAATCATTGCGGCACGCCTCGCACTCCGTCAGATGGCTCTCGATAACCGCACGCTCGGCCGACTCTCCGTAGTAGAAGAGGACCAACTCTTCTTCGACAATATGTTTCATCTTGCTGTGCTCACAATCGGTTCCAGACTCCTGCGGAGCTTCTGAACCGCTCGAAAAATACTATGTTTCGTTGCGTTCGTCCCCGTGCCCAGAGCTGTGCCGATCTCATCGATCGACATGCCCTCGAAGTGTCGCAGCACGAACGCCGTTCTTTCCTGCGGGCTGAGCTCGTTCAATGCTTCGTTCACCCGCTCCTGCACCTGACTGCCGTATGCGATCCGATCCGGCCCCGGTGAGTTCACGGGAAGCGTCTGCAGGATGTCGTCTTTCCTCCGAATTGCCGCGTTCGCGCTTGTCTTCGTGACGTTTTCTCATTCGAATCAAGTCCAGCGAATAATTGGACGCGATACGGTACAGCCAAGTCGAAAAGCTGGAGCGGGCTTCATATTTGTCCAACTGGCGATAAGCCCGTAAGAAAGTCTCTTGCACCACGTCCTCGGCATCTTGTTCATTCCCAGTCATGCGAAAGGCCAGACGAAAGACGGCGCGGCTGTGCTGCTCAACCAGCAGCCGGAACGCGTCGCTGTCACCCGACTGCGCTCGCTCGACTGCGCCGCCGGCTTCCACTTCCATCCGTCCTTTAGACTACGGTTTTTCCAACAGGTTAGGCGAGGGAGTCACGCCGGAGGCTAAGTGCCTGCGTTGGCTATCATTGTAGGTAATCACCCATGGAACTAACAGTGGCCGAAGAATCCGGCATCCGTATCGTCGAGGGCCCGCCGGATAAGCAGTTTATGCGCAAAATCGAAGATGCCACTCGTGTTCTGGAGGCGTGCTTCTCACACCGCGCTAGCGGTGCCCTTCTCTACGCGCCCAACCTGACCGAACGGTTCTTTGACTTGAGCTCAGGCGAGGCGGGCGCCATCCTGCAAAAGCTCCGGAACTATAGAATCCGTCTGGCGGTAGTTTGCCCGCCGGATAGCGTTCGGTTGAGCAGCATGTTCGGCGAGATGTCCGCCGAAGAGAGCGGTACCGGCTATTTCCAGGTGTTCGAAACTGCGGAAGCTGCTCGAGCATGGTTGAGCAGGATCTGAGCCCCAGCCTATTTCGCGAATTGTTTGTACAGCTCCGCGATGTGCGCGCTGGCAGGATCTCCGGAATGGATCACGACGCGCCAAAGGAAGTGCAGCGAGCCGCCTGCCTCCACCGTCAAATGACTCTCGGGAGCGCTCTCGTCGAAGGCGTGCTGGCCGAAGGGATCGAGCGCGAATAGGCCGTAATCCCGCGCGTGCCAGTAGGTGGGATGCCGGGGGTTCGATGGATGATCGAAAATGGCGATGCCCAGTTGCTCGCCTTCCAGGGTTCCGTAATAATCCACCCAGTTCGAGCGCTTGCCCCAGACATTCTTCATCCCTTCAGCGCCCTCGGCATTCACCATTTTGCCGCCGTGCTTCTCCGCCAGCGGGTCCGCCAGCCGGATCGCAAACGCCCCTTCTTTGGTGTCGCCGAAGACCACCTTTTCCGGAGCGTGCAGGGTTATATCGAAGTCGATCACCCTCAGATCTTGTTTCGCCGAGAAAGTCATCACGCGATCCTCTCGAAGAATCGTTTTGCCGTTGGGCCCGTTCCAGTCCATTCCAACTTTGAGAACCGTCGATCCGGCTCCTTGCTTAAGGTCCTCACCGCCCCGGACCACGATCGTACCCTTGTTCGGAGCCGTATAAGACGGGTCGTTTTCCCAAAACTTGACTCCGTTCACGTCATCATAGGAGAACCACAAGCCCGTATGGTGGACGTGATCGCGACTCTCGCCTTCGACCTTCTCCATCGGGAAATGCCTCGACACGATCTTCCCGGAAGCCGATCGTAGGGGCGCCAGGTAGGGTTTGTGGGATTCCAGACCGTAGTGAAAAGTCGTGAAAGACTGGCCGTCGACATTGATGTCGACTTTATCCGTTCCTGACCAGCCCAGCAGCGGTAGAAGCAGAAAGAGCGAAGCGGGACGCACCATCATAATGGGTTTATTGTACCGCCGTCCGTTAAGTTACTCGGGTACAATATCCGGGCGTGCCCTGGTCACTCTTTTCCGCACTCTTCGCGCCGCAGCAGCAGCCTTCAGGGCCAGTTCCGTTCGGATACAAAACCGGATGGATCGTGGTCAAAACACCGGACACTGCAAAGGTCGTGTCTTCGTTTAGCGTCCGATCGCCGCGCGCAGCGACTTGGCAAGAAGGAATTGATGCGGCGTATAAAGGCAATCTTGCCTACTTCACGCCGCCAGTGGCTGGGTGGGTTTGCATCGTAGGTGAAGCGGCCATCGGTCAGGGATCCGTGCATCGGTAGAATCGATCGCAAAGCAGATTGTCGAACTAAGCTCAAAATTCGGCGAAGTGCACGCCTACGCAACGAACCGGGTCATCGAATATCACCATTGGATGATCGCGAAAGAAGGTCGGCTAATCCGGAGCTTCGCTTATCTTGGCGAGAGCGGCGAAATACTCGCGAACGTCGGACCAGTCACGGACGTCGAACGCACGTTCGGGTTCTTCAATCTGCCTCAGGAGCGTTGGCATCCTACCGAGGCTGACGTGATGGCCGTCGCGGCCGCCTGGAGCTTCGATCCTACCCGATTATCGTCACATTCCGGCCCCGCTAAATTAGGAATTCTCGGCAGAATTCAGTAGGACGGCGGAGCCTGCGGCTTGCTATCATATACCTGGAGGTTGTTCCATGGGTCCCGTCGGTGTGCAGGAGATGGTCGTTATCTTCCTGGTCGCCCTGGTCCTTTTCGGCCCCAAGAAACTGCCGGAATTGGGTCGGACGATCGGAAAAGCGATCACCGAGTTTCGCCGTGCTCAGAGCGAGCTCAAGTCCACATTCGAGAGCCACATGCGAGAGTTGGAGAAGGAAAACGAGTCAATCAAGGAAGTAACGCGTAGCTATACCAACGAGATTTACAACCACTATAACGAGTACGACTCCTCCTATCACGATTCGGGAACATACACCGAGTCGCCCCAAATTACTGCAGCAAATCCACCCACTGTAAGCGAACCCGTACCTCAGGGCGCCGAATCGACCGTGTCTCTTGAGACACCTCAGAATGGAACCGTGCCACGAACCATCACGCCGGCGATAGCAGCCGAGCAACCCGTGGAGAGCCCGGTGGTAACACCGGAATCCCATTCAGTCTCTAGCTAGCACGAAGAAGATTTAAGACAGCATGGACGACGAAAAGCAGGGAGGCGTGCCTCCTTCGGGAGGAGATGCGCCGCCCGCAGCCGACAATCCGGTCGCGGAAGCGACGTCTACCACGGCACTTGTGGAAAGACGTCCTGCCCAGCCGCCCGCTCTACCGCCCCCTCCCGCGCCTCCGTCTGAGCCTGAGGACGAAGACGAAGGTGGCGGCATGCTCCGCATGTCCTTCATGGAGCATCTGGAGGAGCTTCGCGGCCGCATCATCAAAGCGCTTTACGGCTTGGTGGTGGCCTTCGTCGGCAGTCTGATTTATGCCGGACAACTGTGGGACATCATTAGCGATCCCGCGGTAGAGGCGCTTAAACATCTAAAAGTCGAGCCGCCTCAACTGGCGCAGCTCACTCCGATGGAGAGCTTCTCCATCATCTGGGTGAAGCTTCCGCTGCTGTGCTCCGTCTTCATTGCTTCGCCCTGGATTGTCTGGCAGGTCTGGGCTTTCATCTCGCCGGGACTCTACAAGAAAGAGCGCCGCTGGGCCATGCCCTTCGTGCTACTCACCGCCGGACTCTTCATCACCGGCGGCCTGTTCGCCTACTTCCTGGCCTTCCGTTTCGGTCTTGAGTTCTTACTCGGCATTGGCATGAGCAACAACGTGCGGCCAGTGGTTTCGATCACCGAGTATTTCGATCTATTCGTCAACGTCACCCTGGGCGTCGGGCTGGTTTTCGAGCTGCCAGTCTTGATTTTCATGCTCACGCTGCTGCGGATTGTGTCACCGCGCTTCCTGATGCGTCACTCCCGCTACGCCATTCTGATCATCGTCATAGCCGCCGCCATCATCACGCCCACACCGGACGTTTTCAACCTGATGCTGTTCGCGATTCCGATGTGCGCGCTGTACTTCGTCGGGGTATTTTTCAGCTACCTCTTGGTTCTGAAACGCGAGGGCCGGCAATTCCCGTGGAAGAAGGCGCTGCCGATCATTCTGATCGCCGTGCTGCTAATCGCTGCCATTTATGCCGCGATTGTCTACTTCCACCTGCACTTTATCCGGCACTGGCCGTTTCTGACGAAGTAGCTATTTTTTGAAAAACCATAGCCAGAAGTACTGGCCGCCGGCCCCGTGCCGATACCGGGGATCAAAGCCACAGCGGTAAGCCATGTCTACCGCCTGACGTTCCGAGAATGGCACTCCCAACCAGGTGTCGTCGGGCCGTGTTTGCAGAGTGCTGTCGCCTTGCACCTGAAACTTAAACAACGCTCCCGGCCGAAGCAGCCGGTGGACCTCGCGGACGTAGTTCTCGATCACCTCACGGCTCGGAATATGCTGGAACACGATCGAGGAAAAGGCAAAATCGAACTCTCGCTCCGGCACTACCGTCAGATCCTTGCCGTTATTCTGGTACACGAAAGCATTGGGATGCCCGCGCAGAGCCTCTGTTGCCTGGCGAACCATTTCGCCGCTAACGTCCACCGCATGCACTTCGCCGAAGAGGTTGGCCAGTGCTTTGGTGACGCGTCCTGCGCCGCAGCCGATTTCAAGCACTCGCATTTGTGACGATGGGCGCCCTTGGCAGACGTTTCCCATGTCCGTCAGGATCTCCTCGGCCACGGTTCTCTCGCCGGACGCAAAGAACTCCTCGTCGGTCCATTGCGTGTTGGCGGTATTTACATAGTGGCGGGCGTTCTCACGGGCGCGTTGGTCCCAATCCGCGCGCATCTTCTCAAGTTGGCGCTCCAGGTCAAATTGATTCTCCGGGCTCATTTCATCCATTAGCGAGGGCGTATTCATTTTGACATATGGCTCCATACTCCTAGTTCCAGGACCACCCAAATATCGCAAAAGTACTGGGACTTTAGCAGTTTACAGACACCCCATCCCTATTGACCTTCCCGCCCATCTCAGCTAGATTGTTGGAGGCACTCTTGTGAATGGAACTTCAGTGGAGCAACGAAAAGCGAGGCGCTTCGACCTGAAGCTGCCATTTGAATTGGTCCGCAACGGCGCCGAACCCCTTTCCCAGCGCGGTGAAACTCGGAACCTAAGTTCGGTAGGAGTACTTTTCCAATCCGACGCAAGCCTTCGCATCGGAGATGCTGTGGAATACATGATAACGCTTCCCGCCTCGGCCGGCGAGGTGGACGGTGTGCGCCTGCGCTGCCTCGGTAAAGTGGTCCGCTATGGTAAATCGGCGGAAATCGCTGCCACCCTCGAACGCTATGAGTTTGTGCGGCTAGCTAAACTCAGCTAAACACAGCCACAATCCGCGTTTGTGACCCGCTCGCCAGCCATCAGCGTTCCTGCGGCAATACTGCGGGCACCGCCGACTTTCGCTCGACCCTGCCGCTTCTTGCCTCGCTTATCGAGACGTGGTTCACCTCCAGGGTCCTGCCCAGCGTCTGATCCAGGGCAACGCGAGCGGTGCTATAAGAATCCAGCGCCGACACTTCGGCGGACTGGGCTGTGATCAGATCCCGCTGCTGCAACGTCACGTTGTAGGGCGTGGAAGCGCCCAGACGGAAGCGCTTCTGCTCAGCGTCCAGGAGTTCCTCCTGCAGGTGGCGGTTCTGCACCGCGGCTTCATAACGGGATCGAGCCTGCCCTAGCGCTACCACGTAGTTGCGGACGTCCACCTCCACCTGATTGCGATCCTTGCGCGTGTTGAGTTGCGACTGCCGAAGCTGTAGCAGGTCTATGGCCTGATCCGCTAACGCCTGCCGATTCCCGATCGGCGCCTGGTAGAACGCTCCTACCCGCTCGGTGGCGAAATCCCGCCGAAGGATTTGCGCCAGGGCCGTGCCCATGCCGCCGATAAAGTACTGGTTGGCCGTATCCAGTTGCCCGTTGAACACAACTCGCCGGGGCACGCCCGCCAAGCCCGCGTGGCTCTCTGCGCCAAATACCTGCAGATTCGGCAACACCCCGTTGCGGGTGCCCAGAGTGGACACCTCGGTCGCCTGGTCGTTGGCCGCCTCCGCTGCCAGATCGCTGCGATTCGCGAACGCCTGCGTCACCATCGCATCCAGTGGGGGCAGATCTTCCTTCCCCGGGACTGGGAGTGGATCGAGCGGTACGATTCGGGCGCGGGCAAACAGCGGATCGGCTAGCCCTGTGCGGCTCAGCAAATTCTTAAGTGCCACCTGCTGCTGTTCAAGACTGGCTTGCGAATCTATCACCGCCTGCTGGCTGGTGACCGCTTGTGCCTGGGCATTGATTAAGTCCGTAGGAGCGACCGATCCAATGTTGACTTCCCGATTCACGTCGGCCAGAAACGTTTGCGCCACCGCCGCGGCATTCCGCTTCGCCTTCAGGTCTTCGTAAGCGGCGGCCAAGTCGTAATACTGATTTAAGACTTGGCTGACGATCGCGGTTACTTGAGTCTTGAAATTCAAGTCCGTCGTACTCCGATTCATCTTAGCCACTGTAATGTTCCGGGCGTTGACCTTAACGCCGAACCCGCGCAAGAGATTCTGTTGCGCCCCCACCGAAAGGTTGGGTGCCACTGAAGGGTTCAAAACGTCGCTGGGCGAATTCTCGTTCAGATAATGCTCACTGAAGTTCACCGATACGGCCCCGCCGCCTAGAAAACCCTCCTGGAACGCCCCGGTATAGACGTGCGTACTCGATATCAAGTTCACTGTCAGGCTCTGCACGACGTCGGGCTGCGGATTGCTGGTGTGTGCGAAAGTGGTGGCCTCCTGCAGGCTGGGATCCAGGTTTTGGGTGACCGGTCCAATTTGAGAGATGGTGGCGTTAGCGGTCCGGTTAGCGTTCGTTCCGGCGCCGGCGATACTCACGCCCGCAGCCGCCTGGCTGCCCAGGACACCCTGCCCGCTGGCGACGCTGAAGGCCTGCGATGCAGTGCTGGGCACGCCTGGTAAAGCGCCTCCAGCCTCGGCGCGCTCCACTTGCCAGGCAGCCGTAAGCGGGTTATAGCGGCTTACCTCGAGGTCGACGTTGTTCTCCAGTGCTAGCGCAATGGCGTCCTGAACAGTTAGATAGAGCGTTCCGGCTCGCATCAGATCCCGGAGACGATCCGAGTTTCCAGGCCGGATCGGGGGCACTGTCGGAGCCAGATACGGCCGTCTCAATACGGATGCATGCGGCCGGACCGGTTCGATGGACGCTTGTTGGGCCGCCACCGGCCACGTTACGAAGGCCAGGAGCAGCCCGGCGGCCATACCCTTCCGAACGCCCCCGATCATTGGCCACCTGCCTTTGGAGCGTCACGCCGAGGTAAGTCCGGCGGCAGCTCGGAGGGCCGTGAAATCTGCCCTTTCAGAGCTTCGTCGATCGAGACGTGGTTTACCTCCAGTGTTGTCCCCAAGGCTTGATCGAAGGAAATTCGAGCGTGGGTATAATTCGCCATGGCCTGCACCTCACTGCTTTGAGTAGTGGCCAAGTCGCGCTGATCCTGAATCACCTGGAAGGCTGTGGCCGCGCCCAGGGAATACCGCTTCTGATCGGCTGCCAGCGTCTGATCCTCGAGCTGCCGGGATTTTACGGCCGCATCATAACGCGCGCGGGCCTGCTGCAGACCGATCACGGCGTTTTGGACATCCACCAGAACTTGATTGGAGTTCTTCTGGAGATTCAATTGATTCTGGCGAAGCTCCAGCAAGCTGGTTACATAATCCGATTGCGCGGCCCGGTTGCGGAGCGGGATGTTGAGCGAAAAACCGGCCGAATAATTCGGGTAGTTTCGCCGTCCGATCTGCGCCAGCAAATTCCCATAGCCGCCTGCCAGGTATGCATAGGCGGGCTCCATCGCCCCTAGAGCCGTTAATTCCCCGCTCAGCCCGTTATTGGTCAGCTCCGCAAAGGCTTGCAAAGTCGGCTTGAGAGAACTCTTGATGCCCACCAGGTTCAGCTGATTACTGTCGATATTGATGCGCGCCTGGGCGATTTCGGTCCGGGCGCCGAGCGCCTGGTTGATCAGATCCTGAATCGGCCGGATTTCGTCGGTAGGAGGGACCGGGGCAATCTTATCGAGCGGCACCACGTGCACATTCGCCAACCCTGCTTGCGCGATGCCGGTCCGTACCAGGGCATTCTTCAACACCGTCTCCTGCTGCAGCAGGTTCGTCTGTGCAATGGTAAGATCCTGCCGGCCGGCATAGAGCTGTGCTTCAGCGCGGGTAACCTCAATCTCCGCCATCGCGCCCACCTGCACCTGTCTCTTGTTGTCTTCCAGCAGTTGTTCGGCAGCCTTCAGCTCTTCCTGGCGAGCGCGGACATCCTCGTCGAAGCTCACCAGGTCCCAGTACAGGTTCAGAGCAGCCGAGATGGTAGTGATCAGCTGTTGCTTGAATTGCAGGTCGGTCACCTTCAGGTTGTTCTTCTGAACGCGGATATTGCGCCCGTTTACGGCGGATCCGAACCCCTGCAGCAGATTCTGCGTGATCTGAAGATCCAACGAGCCGGAAGTGTACGGATTCAAGCCAAAGAACTGGCTGTTTAGATGGATGTGCTGGCTGGAGTAAGTCAACTGTGCACTCAAGCCAAAGTCAAAATTCTGAGCGTATTGGTACTGGTAGCTGCGCGTATCCTCGATCAGCGCCGTGGTTCCGATCAGGATCGTGTTGCTCTGCGGTATGCTGGCGTGCTGAAAGTTTACAAAAGTCGATACCGTCGGGTCCAAGCTTGGAATCAGAGGGCCTAGCTGCGTGACGATCCCACCGCCCGAGCTAACGCCCGCTCCGGAAGTGAGGCTGGCACCGGTGGGATTCAAGCTTACACCCTGCAGGCTGACGCTCTGCGGCCCCGAGGCTACCGGTGTTCCAACGCTTCGCAGGGCGCCGCCCGCCTGGGCGCGTCTCAACACCTCCTGCGCCAGCAGTGGCCCATAGCGCTGTATCTCCACGTCGATATTGTTCTCAATCGCCAGGGCGACCACATCCGGCGCCGATAGGTAGAGATTCCCCGCCCGGATCAGTGAATCCAGCCGCGGCGAATTCGTTACGCGAATCTCTGGGACGCTGCGAGGTCGATAGGGATTCAGCAGCCAGCCCAGTTGCCCAGTGGCTGGTTCAACGGCGATCTCGCTCTGAGCAAATCCATGCGCGGCGAAAGGCAGAAGTATAGCCAAGGTTACAAACAGTTTGGTCATAGGATTTGGACGCTCTTCCAGTATCAGGCAGAAATACGGAATTCGGGGAGCACCTGATCCGCAAATCTTCGTTAGCGGAGCGGAGACCTGGGAATTTCGACTTGAAAACTATTGAATGGACGTGGACTTGCTTGCGCCGTTCGCGGACAGTCCTGTCCGAAGAGCCCATTTTTCGACCATTCCGCGCAAGGCTCCCGCGTATGCGTCAAGATCCATCGGTTTAGTCACCCATTCTCGCGCCCCCATTGCCAGTGTGCGCACCTTCTCCGCTTCGTTCCAGGACGAAGTGAAAACGACCACGGGCGGGTTCTGGGGATGGAAACGCGCCAGGACTTCGTGACCGGAAATGTCAGGGATATTCAGATCCAAGATGACCAGAGCGGGCTTAAATGCCGGATCCGCCAGCATGAGGAGGGCCTGCAAGCCGTCCCTGGCAATCCTCAATTTAATGGGCATTTCGGTCAAGATCTGCCTCGTAAGAAGAACATCCCCAACACTATCTTCGACCAAAAGCACTTCAGTGTCTCTCATTCGATATCCTCAAAGCAGCTGACGTATGATCACGCAGCTTTGCCTATAGACTGCGGCGATCGGAAAACTGTTTCACGAAAGGGCTACGGCCCGAAGCGCCGGCGCCATTCCCATGACATAATCGCTGAATGCGGAGAATTTTCGCCGGTTTTACCGTCCTCGCCTGCCTCTTAGGACAAGACAAGAAACCCGACAAAAAGCCGGGCTTGCCTCTAAAACCGGAGCGCAAAATCGAATTCACGGTGGACGAAGGCTCCTGGCTCTCGCTGAGCGTCTCACCGGATGGCACCACCATCTTATTCGACCTGCTGGGCGATCTTTACACCGTTCCGATCTCCGGTGGAGAAGCCAAGCGCATCACCAGCGGACTGCCCTTCGACAGCCAGCCCATATACTCGCCCGATGGCAAGCTGATCGCTTTCACCAGCGATCGCGACGGCAGCGACAACCTCTGGATTGCCAATCCGGACGGGTCCGATGCTAAACAGCTCAGCAAAGACAAAGACGGCGATTATATTTCTCCGAGCTGGACCCCGGATGGCGAGTATGTGTTGGTCTCCCGCAACCAGCAAGGCTTGGGCACCCATGAAATCTGGATGTACAACATCCACGGCGGCTCGGGCGTCCAGGTTACCAGAACCATTCCCGCCGGCTCGACGCCCGCCAATACAACGCCGCAGCAGCGTCTCAATTTTATGGGAGGCGTAGCTTCGCCCGACGGCCGATACTTTTACTACGCCCGCCGGACCGGCAGCTTCAGCTACAATGCCACGTTTCCGCTCTGGCAGATTGTGCGGCGGGACCGCACCACAGGTGACGAAGACGTCCTTACTTCCGCACCCGGCAGCGCCTTCCGCCCGGTCCTCTCGCCCGACGGCAAACAACTGGTCTACGGCACGCGCTTCGACACCGAGACCGGCCTGCGTATACGCGACCTCTCGACGGGCGCCGACCGCTGGCTCAAGTACCCCGTGCAGCGCGACGACCAGGAATCACGAGCCACGCGCGACGTCCTGCCCGGCTATGCCTTTACGCCCGATGGCAAGGAACTGGTCGTTTTCTACGGCGGCAAGATCAATCGCGTCCAGGTCGCGACCGGCGAATCGACCGTCGTTCCTTTTGAGGCCCATGTCTCGCTCGATCTAGGCCCCGAGCTGAAGTTCGCCTCCCGGGTGGAGCAGGGGCCGGTCCACGCCCGCCTGATTCAAGGGCCGGTCCAGTCCCCGGACGCCAAGCGGCTGGTTTTGTCGTCCCTCACCCATCTCTATACGCTCGACCTTCCCGGCGGGAAGCCCGGACGCCTGACCACTGGCGACGCGCGCGAGTACGAACCGGTATGGTCGCCCGACGGCCAGTCGGTCGCGTATGTGACCTGGTCGGAACAGGGCGGAAACATCTGGAAACTGCGCGCCGACGGGCAGTCGCAGCCGCAGCTTGTCACCACGATCCCGGGCTATTACCAAGACCCGGCCTGGACGCCGGATGGTTCACGGATCGTCGCTCTGAGAGGCTCCACGCGCGACCGCGAAGAGCGGGAAACGGGCTTTGGCAATCAGACGGGCCTGGACGTAGTCTGGATTCCCAGCGGTGGCGGCGAGCCCCAGCTGATCGTGCCCGCCCGTGGCGTGGGCAAACCGCATTTCACCCATGATAACGAACGAGTTTACGTCTATTCGCCGCAAGGCCTCCAGTCCTTCCGGTTCGATGGGACCGATCGCCGAACGCACTTGAAAGTAGTGGGCAAGAATCTCACGCAAGCGCCACAACCGCCGGCCGCGCGTGACGTCCGCTTGAGCCCCAATGGCAAACAGGCTCTCGCGCTGGTCAACGATCAACTTTACCTGCTGGATGTTCCTGTAACCGGCGGCGACGCGCCCACCATCAACGTTAGCTCTCCGGCAGTACCTCTCAAGAAGCTCACCGATATTGGCGCCGATTCTTTCGCTTGGGCGGACGACGGAAAGACCGTCACCTGGTCGCTAGGCTCGTCTTACTTTCGCCAGCCCGTAGCCACCGTGACATTCGATGCTCCTGTTCCGGCTGCCGAGGATGGAGCCGAGAAAACGGCCGAAGGCAAGCCCGCCCGCCAGAAGCCTCCATACGAAGAGTTCGCCGTCGACATCGAAGTCCCGCGCCACACGCCCTCCGGCACCGTCGTATTGCGTGGCGCGAAAGTCATCACCATGCGAGGCGAGGAAGTGATCCCCGACGCCGACATTGTAGTTACCGACAATCGCTTCACTGCCGTCGGCAGGCGCGGGTCTGTGTCCGTTCCCGCCGGCGCCCGTATCATCGACCTGAAAGGCGATACGATTATGCCCGGTATCGTCGATGCGCATGCCCACTGGACCGAAATCAAGCGCGGCGTTCTGGATATGGAAAGTTGGCCATTCCTCGCCAATCTGGCCTACGGCGTAACTACCGGCCGGGATCCGCAGACCGGCACCAACGACACGTTCGCGTATCAGGATCTGATCGATACCGGCGATGTGTTAGGCCCGCGCGCCTTCTCAACCGGGCCGGGCATCTTCTCGAGCAACGACTTTCAGTCCTACGAAGACACCCTGGCTGTGGTTACGCGCTACAAGAAATACTACCGGACCAATACAGTAAAGTCGTACACGGTCGGAAATCGAAAGCAGCGCGAATGGGTCGTGCAGGCTTCGAAAGAAAACCAGTTGATGCCCACTACCGAAGGCGCGCTCGACCTGAAGCTGGATCTCACCCACGCCATCGACGGCTTCAGCGGCAACGAACATTCTCTGCCCATCGTGCCCTTATACGCGGACGTAATCAATACCTTCGTGAAGTCCGGCATAACCTATACGCCCACGCTGTTGGTCGCCTATGGCGGGCCCTGGGCCGAAAACTATTTCTACGAAAACACCGAAGTGCATGACGACGCCAAGATGCAGCGCTTCATGCCGCACAACATACTCGACAACAAGTCGCAGCGGCGGCCGTGGTTCCGCAAAGAAGAACAGGTGTTTCCGAAACTGGCAGCCTCGGCGGCGAAGATCGTGCACTCGGGCGGCCGCGTTCTGGTCGGCGGACACGGCCAGATTCAAGGACTCCAATGCCACTGGGAGATGTGGGCGTTGCAAAGCGGTGGACTGACCAACATGGAAGTACTGCGCGCCGCCACTATTCATGGCGCTGAGGCTATCGGATACGGCCAGGACCTGGGCAGCATCGAGCCCGGTAAGCTCGCCGATCTGATCGTGCTGAACAAGGACCCGCTCGCCGACATCCATAACACCAACTCAATCCGCTATGTGATGAAGAACGGCGAGATCTTTGAAGGCGACACGCTGAACCAGGTGTGGCCGCAGCAAAAGCCGCTACCGGAATTGTGGTGGTCAAAGACCAAACCGTAGTGGCGGCGGCGATGTCTAGGAAACTCTTCGTACTGCTGGTCGGCGCGGTAGCTGCATTCCCTGGCGACATCACCGGACTGCGCCAGCAATCAGAAATCAAGATTACTTCGCAAATGGCGGGCGCCCCCTTTGACGGCGAGGATCCACCTTTCATTTGGGCGATCTCGTTCTCACCTGACGGCAACGAGTTGGCGTTTGGTGTTCAGTTCGCCCGCAAGAAAGACCACCGCTTCTACTCGTACCTTCTTGTGGTCTCGGCCGCCCGGCCAGGAGTCGTGCTGAAAAAATTTGAAACGCCTTCGCAGGTACAGCTAACAAATCTGTGCACCATGGTCTGGAGTCCTGACAGCAGATCCCTGGTTGTCACACCGTATGGCGATTGGGAGCATGCTGGAGTACTCGATCTCATTGCAGGTCAGTTGCACGTCGTGGAAGACCGCATCGGGGTTCCCTGGTGCGGTCATGCCGTCGGTCTGTTGCCAGGGGCGCGGATCGTGCAAAATTGCTCGCTTCCTAATGGCCAAGGCAACGTAGTGCGCTTTCTCACAATTGACGGCACAGTGACGGCGCACTGGTCATTTCCAAGTGTGATCGGCCTCTTGGGTGTCAGTCCTGATACAAAAATGCTGGCTGTGGACTTTATTGACGCTGTCCTCCCTGGAGGCGTTCATCGCCGGCCTCACGAAGTCGGGATATTCAATACTGACGATCGAACGGAGGTCCGACGTTTGCGGTTACCGGAAGCGGACGCGTACGGCGGGACGTTTGCGAGTTCGGGGAAAGCATTTTGTACAGTGCCAACTCCGAATAGAGTGGATATCATACACATGGTTCAATGTCATGATATTGCTACGGACCAATTGACTTCGGGATTCGCTCTTCCTAAGGGACCGATCTATAGTATTGGTGGCGCGGCGAATAATCTCGTCTTCCGACATGCCGGTGCCGTGACCTTACCGTTCCAAATGTTCGGTACCAACTACGTTCTGTCCCGCGAGGATTGGTACCTCTCTGATGTTCAAGCCGGAAAAGGGATCGCGCACTGGCGAGCCGATTGGCAGGGGATTCTTCCGAAATTCGAGTCCACACTAGAAAGCGCCGTTTCATCGACTGGTGATAGGGTCGCCATTGGCGAATCTGGAATAATCAAGCTATACCGCGTCAGCCCCTGAATCTTTCAATAGTATTTCTCTTGACGAATGATCGTCGCTTTTCAAAACCACCGAGCCCGGCAAGCTCGCCGATCTGATCGTGCTGAACAAGGACCCGCTCGCCGACATCCATAACACCAACTCAATCCGCTATGTGATGAAGAACGGCGAGATCTTTGAAGGCGACACGCTGAACCAGGTGTGGCCGCAGCAAAAGCCGCTACCGGAATTGTGGTGGTCAAAAACCAAACCGTAGTGGCGCAGGTTTCTGGCCGGCGAAGCTATCTTCGTTTCTCAAAAAACTTTTTCACCAGTTCCAGGCACTCGCTGGCCAACACACCCTCTACCACCTCCGCCCGATGATTCAACAGCTCCGAATCGGCCAGCCGGAACTTGCTTCGCACCCCGCCGAACCGAAGGTCCCTGGCGCCGAAGACCAGGCGCTTCACTCGCGCGGCCACCAGTGCCCCGGCGCACATAATGCAGGGCTCCAGCGTTGCGTATAGGGTGGCCCCTTCAAGACGATAGTTGCTTAGTGCCACCGCCGCCTCCCGCAGCGCCAGCATCTCGGCATGCGCGGAGGGATCATTTAGCCGGATGGGCGAATTGAATCCCCGCCCGCATACCTTTCCCTCCACGACCACGACCGCGCCGACCGGCACCTCTCCATTCGCCTCGGCCTGGCGCGCCAATTCCAGCGCTTGTCCTAGAAACGATTGGTCTTCTTCGCGGAACAATTCATGAGGGGACATCGTCCCTGTAGAATAGAAGAACCGGGACGTAATGCGCTACCTTTCGCTCATCTTCAAGAATAGTCTGCGCAATCGGCGCCGCAGCATCTTGACGATCGGGAGCATCGCCGTTTCGCTGTGCATTCTGGGCGTGCTGATCGCGATGTATCAGGCGCTGTTTCTGGGTGATCCGACACCAGCCCAGGCCCTCCGTCTCATCACCCGCCATCGCGTCTCTCTTACCCAGACTTTTCCCATTTATTACCGTGACAAGATTCAGCGCGTTCCCGGCGTGAAGGACCTCACCGTGTGGCAGTGGTTCGGTGGGGTGTACAAAGACAACCGCGATCCCAAGAATATGTTCTCGCGATTTGCGGCCGAACCCAAGCATATCTTTAACGTGCTCACCGAATACCATCTGCCCGACGACCAAAAGCTGGCTTTCCAGCATGAACGGACCGGATGCATCATCTCGCGCACCTTAGCAAATCAGTTGAACTTTAAGCTGGGCGATCGGATCACCTTGGTCGGCGATTACCTGCCGGTAACACTGGACCTCAAGGTCGTCGGAATCTACGAAGAACCCGATAAAATGCCGGAGCTGTATTTTAGCTACGACTACCTGAAAGAGAGCCTGGGAGCCAGCAGCGCGATGCGCGATCAGGTGGGCGCGTTCCTGATCGAGGCCGATAGCGCCGATGATGTGCCGCGCATTGCGTCCGCCATAGATCGCGAATTTGAAAACTCGCCCTTCCCTACCAAGAGCGAGTCCGAAAAGGCCTTTGAGTTGAGCTTCGCGTCTTTCATCGGGAACCTGAAACTGTTCATCATGGCGATTTGCGGAGCGGTAACGTTCACCATCCTGCTCGTCTCCGGCAATACCATTTCCATGTCGGTGCGAGAGCGGATCCGCGAAGTGGGCATCCTTAAGACTCTGGGCTTCAGTCCCGGCGCAATTCTGGGGATCATTCTGGGTGAGGCCGCCGTGATTTCTCTAATTGGCGGGCTGCTCGGATCTTTTCTCGCCGCAGGCATGTGCAGCATGATCAGCCATAGCCCGGCTGCGAACTTCATGGCGGGCCTCAGCACGCTCGGCATCTCACCTGTGGTCGGCGCGTTGTCGCTGGGCGTAGCCTTGCTGATTGGCCTGGCCAGCTCCTTCATTCCGGCTTGGGGAGCCTCGCGTACCACCATCCTCGACGCGCTGCGATACGCAGGTTAGAGCTGCATGGCGCTCCCGATTTCTTACAACCTGCGCAACTTGGTAGTTCGCAAAACAACCACCATCGTGACCGCGCTCGGCATCGCCCTGACTGTAGCCGTGCTACTGGCCGTCCTGGCGCTGGTGCATGGTTTGGATACCGCATTCCAGTCCACCGGCAATCCGCTCCAGGTTCTGGTTATGCGCAAGGGCTCCAATGCTGAATTGAGCAGCGCCATCACACGCGAGAATTTTCAAACCCTGAAATCCATGCCCGGTATCGCCCGCGACGGCGACCAGCCCATCGCCTCTCTGGAGCTGGTGAGCGTCATCAATCTAGCCAGTGTGGACAGTCCCGACGGCATGAACGTCACGCTGCGTGGGCTGCTTCCGCTCGGAATCAAAATGCGAGACGGCCTGAAACTGGAAAATGGACGCTGGTTCCAGGCTGGTCAGCGCGAGGTGGTAGTGGGGAAGTCCATCGCCAAGCGCTATCCTGGTGCGCACTTGGGCAAGAAGCTGCGCTTCGGACGGGGCGAGTGGGAAGTGGTTGGCGTCATGGACGCCGGCCAGTCGTCGGCCAATAGCGAAATCTTTGGTGATTTGAACCAGATAAGTTCGGATTTCAACCGCGCCGACGGCCTCAGTTCGGTCCTGTTGCGTGCCACCGATCAAGCCGCCGTCTCGGCTCTCATCAATTCGCTCAATGACGATCGGCGCCTGGGCGTCGACGCTCAAACGGAGAAATCCTATTGGGACGCGCAGACCAGTTCCGCCGCGCCATTGCAATTCCTGGGACTGTTCATCTCCATCATCATGGCCGTGGGCAGCAGCTTCGCCGCCATGAACACCATGTATGCCGCGGTCGCCCGGCGCGCCAGAGAAATTGGAACTCTGCGCGTGCTGGGCTTCTCACGCGGCAGCATCTTACTCAGCTTTCTTTTGGAATCGTTGCTGCTTGCAATCATCGGCGGTGTGATCGGCTGCGTGCTGGTTCTGCCTCTGAATAACATCACCACTGGCATTGGCAGTTTCGTAACTTTCAGTGAAATCGCGTTTAACTTCCGTGTAAGCCCGGAAATCATGCTGATCGGGATCGGTTTTGCAATCTTCATGGGTGCGCTGGGCGGATTGTTTCCGGCCCGGATGGCCGCCAGGAAAGAGATCCTTACGGCCTTGCGAGAAATTTAGAACGGATGGAATCACAGCTCAAAGATCTGCGGATTGATCGCTCCAAGCGCCGCTCGGAAGGCCCTTCACCCTGGGCCGTGCGCTGGATCATTGCCGGCGTTGCCATCTTCGCGCTCCTCAGCCTGGCCCGCTTCATCTACGGAAAGATGAACGCCGCGACCGAAGTAGATATCGTTCGGGTGCGGGCCGCCGCCCCGCTATCCAGTGGCGGAGGCGCTGTCATCCTCAACGCCACCGGCTATATCATCGCCGCGCATAAGATCGAACTGGCTTCCAAAGTGGTCGGCAAGGTGGCCTCTATCGGTGTCGAAAAAGGTGATCGGGTGAAGGCCGGACAAGTTCTGGTGCGGCTGGAGGACGACGAATATCGCGCCCGAATGCTGGAATCCCAGGGTCAGCTCGAAACTCTCAAGGCCCGCCTGGCCGAGGCCGAGCATGGCTCCCGGCCCGAGGAAATCGCGAAGGCCAAGGCTGACGTCGCGCAGGCCCGCGCCGATCAGGAAAATGCCCGTGTTACGTTGGAGCGCGCGCGTGACCTCGTCCGGGATAAAGTAATGGCCAAACAAACCTTGGATGATGCCCAAGCGCGTTACGACGGCGCCGCGGCGAAAGTGGCGTCGCTCGAGCGGGCCTCTGACCTGGTTCGGCTTGGTCCTCGGCAGGAGGAGATCGATGCCCTGCGCGCCCAAGTTAATCAAGCACAGGGGACTCTAAATTATGCGCAGGTGCAGCTCGATAACACCGTGATCCGCGCGCCCATAGACGGTACCATCCTCGAGCGCAATGTCGAGCAAGGCGAATTCGTCACCACCGGATTCGTGGGCGACAAGGGCGCCAAAGGCTATGTCGTCTCCATCGCCGATCTGCACGATTTGGAAGTCGAGCTCGACATCAACCAGAACGATTTTGCAAAATTAAGCCCCACTCAGCCCGGCATCGTCACAACCGACGCCTACCCCGATCGCAAGTATCAGGGTGTGATCCATGAGATTTCACCTGAAGCGAATCGCCAAAAGGCCACCGTCCAGGTGAAGGTTAAGGTGACTAATCCCGACTCCTACCTGCGGCCGGAAATGAACGCCAGCGTCGCATTTTATTCGAACGAAAAGCCGGGATCGGCCGAGTCGGAGGCGCGGCCCATCGTAGTTGTGCCTGCCTCGGCCGTGCGGGACAACGGCGTATTTGTGGTGCTGGACGGCAAGGCCGTTCGGAAAAGCGTAAAAGTGAGTGGGACAACCGCGCAAGGAGTGCAGGTTACCGACGGCCTGATCGGCGGCGAGGACATCATTTCAAATCCACCCGCGGACTTGAAGGACGGCCAGCGGGTGCGGTCCAGAGCTTAAGATGCAGGCCCACTTATGAGCGAAATCGTAATCCAAACGCGTCAGTTGACCAAGGAATTTGTGCGCGACGAGTTCCACGTGGTCGCTTTGAAAGATGTCGATATTACCATCAATCGCGGTGAGTTCGTTGCTCTTATGGGGCCTTCCGGTTCTGGCAAATCGACGCTGCTGCATCTGATTGCCGCCATGGACCGGGCCACGGGAGGCGAGATTCTGGTTCTCGGGGAAAACCTGCGCGCGCTAAGCGACCGCGCTATTGCGCACTGGCGGAACGAGCATATCGGCTTCATTTTCCAGTCGTTCAATTTGATCCCGGTGCTGAGCGCGATCGAAAACGTCGAGCTCCCGTTAAAGCTAACCAATCTCAAGAAAAAGGAAAGGTTAGAGCACGCTGAGACGGCGCTGAAACTGGTCGGTCTGGGCGATCGAATGGATCACTTGCCGCGCCAATTATCGGGCGGTCAGGAACAGCGGGTGGCCATCGCGCGTGCCATCGTGACGGATCCGGATCTGATCCTCGCCGACGAGCCCACCGGCAACCTCGATGCCGCGTCCGCTCAAGACGTACTGACACTGCTCTCGCGCCTGAATAAAGAATTCGGCAAGACCATCGTGATGGTGACGCACGACCCGCACGCCGCGCACTTCGCCAGCAAGGCGCGCCATCTCGAAAAGGGAGAGCTGTTGCCCGAAGGCCAGGTTCCGGTGGACTGGACGATTCCGGTGAAAGCCTAGCGCTTCTCTAAAGCTTCCGCGCGCACATCTATCTCGACCTTGTCGTCTACTCGCAGGAGGAAATTGCTGGGATTCTTCATGCCCCATTTCACGTATGGAATCAGGAAGCTCCCGGTCGCGATGAAGTGACTTCCGTCGGCCTGCACCTGGAAGTGGATCGTGACCTCATGATCGGCGCCATGAATCCGAAAGTTTCCATGCACATCGATCTCCGATGTACCTTCCGGCGAAATACGTCCCTGGACATGGTCTGGAGTGAACACCGCCTCTGGATACTTTTGGCTCTCCAGAATCTCCTTGTGCATGCGCTTGTCGCGTGGCCCGCTGCCGCTAATTCCACTGGCCGCATCGATAACCATTTCACCGGACGCTTTGCCGGTGTCGGGATCAAGCTGCATGCTGCCGCGCTTGAGAGTGAAACTTCCATGCACCGTGTGCAGCGGATCGTGCACCGTAAAGTCGACCTGGGTCTTGGAAGGATCGAGGTCGAAGGTTGCTGCATAGCAGCCTGCACAAATCAGGACACAAAGTAGCCTTCTCACGAAATAGCCAGAGCCTCGGAAGCGGATCCCACGTGCACGGCCAGCAGTTTCTCAAAGATCGCCGGCTCAAAGGCCATCCCGCGGAGCGCTGGCGAACGCAGCCAGGGAAACCGGTCGAGCATTAGCATTAAGCCGGCCATAAATGCAGGACGCCGCATTAGCCGGCGGTGCGCCGTTTGATAGGATTCCAGATCCGCGGCGGTAAGCGCCTCCGCGAGTGCCAGGGCTTGGTGAAACGACAAACTCATGCCCTCGCCCGTAATGGCATCTACGGAGCCGGAAGCATCGCCGATCAAAATGGTCTGCCCACGGAAAACTCGTCGCAGTCGCCGCGTCACCGTCACTGAGCCCCGTTCAGCGGTGGAAGGCGAAGCGCCCTTCAGTTTCGAGTGCAGCTCCGGAAACTGCGGCAAAGCGCCATCGAACCTCAGATGCGAATCGCGGGAGATCACGGCCACGCAAACTTCCTCGGGGCTGACCGGCGTTACGTACATCTGACTGCCGGATCCCCAATAGATCTCCATATGATCGGTCCACGGCGCAATCCGATAATGCCGGCGAAATCCGTAGCGCGCCGATTCATGTCGCGCAGCGTCGAGACCGGCCCAATAGCGTACCCGTGAGTTCTGACCATCGGCGCCGATCACCCAGCGGCAGCGCACGGTCCCGGCGTCGAGGAAAACCATATCCTTCTGAACACCGTTCACGCGCGTGCCCCACAGCATCCCTACACCGGCCTCTTGCGCGCGATCGATCAGCGCTTCATGCAGACGGGTTCGACGCAGACCTATCGCTTGTCCTTCAGGAAATGCAGCGGCAACGGATACACCCGCGCCGTGAAACCGAATGCCGCGAAACGGGAACGATTGCTCGACGCCGCCCAGTGCTATACCCAGACGACTGAGCGCCGCAAATGAATCCGGCATCAGCCCCTCGCCGCAAGCCTTGTCGATGGGCGGGCGCGCCCCATCAGCCACGATTACGTCGAATCCCTTCAGACGCGCGGCGATCGCCGCTGCCAAGCCGGCCGGACCGCCGCCTATAACGAAAACGTCAGTGCTCTTCGGAAATGCGGTCAAAATAAAACTACCACCTCAACAAAACAAGTTCGGAGCAAAAACCAGGCCCCATCGCCGCCAACAAACTGTAAGTGCCCGCCGCCGGGCGCCGCTTCGTCATCACCTCTTCCAGAACAACTAAGACGGAAGCGGACGAGAGATTGCCGGTCCTGCGAAGACAATCCCACGACACGGCCAGAGCGTCTTCGGGCAGCTCCAGCGCCGCGGCCGTTGCCTCCAACACACGCGGGCCACCGGTATGCAGGATCCAGCTGCCGATGTCTGATCGCACCAGGCCATGTTCGCCAAGAAAAGCATCCACATCCGCCGCCAGGTGGTCATGGACCACCTCAGGAACTTCGCGTGAGAGCACGATCCGGAAGCCCTTCTCGGAAATGTCCCAGCCCATCACGTGCTCCGAATCCGGATAGAAAACCGAACGCGTCCCCAGGATCTCCGCGCCGTTCGCTTCTCGCTCGGCTCCCGATACCAACACCGCCGCTGCGCCATCGCCGAATAGTCCTGATGAGATCAGATTGGCAACCGAAAGATCTTCCTGCTGTAAAGTGAGCGAGCATAGCTCCACCGCCAGCACCGCGGCGACTTGCTTGGGGTAGGCCAGAACATAGTCTGCCGCGCGCGCGATTCCCGCCGCCCCCGCCACGCAGCCCAGCCCGAAGATGGGCACTCGCTTGATGTTTACCGGCAGCCTCATGCGATTGATTAGCCGTGCGTCGATGGACGGACTGGAGATGCCCGTGATCGAGACAAAGAAGATCGCCCCCAGATCGGATGTCGCGAAGCCGGCCCGGGTCAGCGCGCCGCACAGCGCCTTCTGTCCCAGCTCCTCCGCTACTTCAATCCAGTGATTGTTGGCCTTGCCCCAGGTCTTGAGATCGTAATATTCTTCAATTGGCAGCGCCAGATGCCGCGTCTCTACGCCGACGCGAGCTTGCAGACGCTCCATGAAGACCGGGTTTTCGACCATTGGGCCAAAATGCCGTTGCAGCGCCGACAACAACACGCGCTGATCGTACTTATGCGGCGGGAACGCGCTTGCGACGCCGGCGATGGTCATATGGAAGGGTGCCTTGGCTCCTCAGCAGTATTCTACTGAAGTCGGGCCAGTTCCTCGGAATAGAGCCGATTGCGGGGAAAATCGTGTACCAGCGCGCTCAGCAGTTCTCGCGCCTGCGCCTGATCTTTGCTCCGCAGCGCTGCTACCGCCAGAAGCAGTCTCGCGTACGGGCTCAGGTAATGTCCCTTCTCCGCGGTTAACCGCAGATCCTTAACTCCCCGTTCGCGATCTACCTGCGCGCCGCCTAATTCCAGCAGCCACCGCACCGGCGCTGCTTTGAGGCTCAACATGTAGTTTTCTACGCCGATGGCCAGGTAGGCGTCGTAATAATTGGGAGCGAGCGTCAATAGCTTCTCAGCAGTCTCGCGGCTGTTCTTGATCACCCGCAGCGAATCCAGATAGCGCTTCTCGATCAGCGCCGCATAGTCCGCGCGCAGACCCATGGTCAGAATGTTCGCGAATAAGGCATCCGCATCCTCGGGCGCGCGCGACAGAATGCCGTTGGCCAGTTCCTCGGCCTTGCTGAGCTCCGCATCGAAGGCCTTCCGAACCGCCTGATCGGGTATCAACTTCTTAGCGTGCCGAAAACGATCGTCATTCACAAAAAATTCCGACTGCAGTATATTGAGCCGGTCGAACTCCGCGAACAGATACGCTGCCGCGTTTGAAACGTGGCCGAGCGGATCATCCGGACGCTGCCGTTCGAATTCCGCAAAGGTCTTGTGCGCCCCGTCGAATTCGAGATTGTACATCTGGTTGTAGCCGCTCTGCAGCATCGGAACCACGGATGGGATTGAGCCTGCCATCGACGGGAGTCGCGGCCGCCCAAGTCGCTAGCAACGCGGGGAAAAAGTATCGGTTCATTGTTAGATGTCCATCACGCGTCGCGCCATGCCGAGCGCCTCGGTCCAAAAGGTCGTCGAAGAATGCATCGATTCAACCACCTCCGCCGCGGCGCGCACAAACTCGTCAGCTTCCTGCTCCCTGATTACCAGCGGCGGTGCCGCCTTCAGCACCATGAAGTTGTTCCCGCAAACCTGGGTCAGGAAACCTCTGCGGAAAAGCTGCATCACCAGCACTTGCCCGAACATCGCTGGATGGATCTTCATGAAGGCTTCAAACGGAACGCGTAGCGTCAACTTCCGCGGCGCGGCGAACTCGATCCCGTTCAGCAGTCCCTCGCCCCGAACCTCTTTCACCATCTCATAACCCGTCAGCGCTTCACGCAACCGATCACGGAGGTACTGCCCCATCACGATCGCTCGATCGCCCAGACCCTCGCGTTCCAGGACGTTCATAGTCGCTAAGCCGGCGCGCATTGCCAAACCGTTTTCGCTAAACGTGGAGGTATGAATGAGCGCGCGTTTCAGGGAACCGTATACCGAATCGTAAATTTCATCGGTCGTCAGAACTGCCGCACTCGGAATCAGTCCGCCGCTTAGCGCCTTCGCCAGCACCACCATGTCCGGATCGGCGTGAAACAGATGGGAAGCCAGAAAGGGCCCGGTTCGATACATCCCGGTCTGCACTTCATCCAGCACGAACAGCGTGCGATATCGCTTGCACAACGCTTGCGCGGTTTCAAGATATTCCCGCGCAGGGACGCGGATACCGGCTTCGCTCTGAATCGGTTCGACGATGAAGGCGGCATGTTTTCTGGTAGCCAGCTTCTCTTCCAACGCGCCGAGATTGCCGAAAGGAATCTGTTCAGTCTCCGGCAGCATCGGGCCGAAACCTTCGCGCCAAAATGAGTCGCCCATCAACGACAGCGCACCGCACGTTAGTCCATGAAACGCGCCCTCGGCATACAACAGACCGGTGCGGCCGGTATGCGCGCGTGAAAACTTGATGGCCGCCTCCACGCCCTCGCTGCCCGAACTGCAGAAGAATGCCTTCTTCAGCCGGCCTCCCGCGCGAGAACACAGCCTCTCGGCCAACTCGCCCGCCAGCTCGGGAACGTGGCTCTGGAGCATCGCTGGACCGCACTGATCCAGTTCGTCCTTCAGAGCTTCAATGATGTCTGGATGATTGTGCCCGGCATTGTGCACGCAGTAGCCCGACAGAAAATCGAGAATCCGCCGGCCATCCTCGGTATGCAGCTCCGATCCCTGGCAACGCCTGTAACGAACGTTCAGCTGCAGCACGTTCAGCAGGCGCTCCCATTGCGGATTGACGCAATCCTGGTAGCGCGTGTTCGCGGTTGTCGTAGAAGTCACTTAGTTAACCAATGCTTATGCTTACAAGACGCCCTGGGACATGCCCTGGTTTCCTGCTTCAGCCGACCGTGGTCAGCTCCGGCCTTACGTCACTCGCGATCGGAAGCTCGGGAATCTCGATTCCGGTGCGCGTCCCTTCTTCCAGCTTGCTGTCGATCCACATACGATAATCCTGGCCAAACAGCACTTTCAAGCGTTCATTCACGTTACTCACGCCAATTCCCAGCTCGAAGAGCGTCGCCAGCCGGCTCTCCGGAATGCCCACGCCGTCGTCCTCCACCACCAGTTGTAGCCGCCCTTCAGCCAGCCAGCTGCGCACCCGAATCATACCGCCATCCACTTTGCTGCTCAAGCCATGCCGGATGCTGTTCTCGATAATGGGCTGCAGCAGCATGCTGGGAACCAGCCGGTCCAGCGTCTGCGGCTCGATTTCCTTGATAAACCGCAGCTTTTCTCCGAAACGCACCATCTCGATGGTCATGTAATTGTCAATGAACGCCAGTTCCTCACGCAGCGGCACCAGGTTGTCGGTCTTTCGGAGCAAGCGCCGTAAGATGCTGGACAACCGGTAGACCACGCTGCGCGCCTGATCCGGATTGCTTCGAATCAACGCAGAAACTGAGTTGAGCGTGTTGAAAAGGAAATGCGGATTGATCTGGCTGGTGAGCGCCGCCAGCCGGGCCTCGTTCAGACGCAATTGCTGGGCTTCGAGCTTCTTCTCGTTGCGCGTGTTGTTCCAGATCTTGAGCGGAAGCATGACGGCGAATACGGAGCTCGCATAAAAGGCGATCGCCGTCAGCATATGAGTGTCGCCCCATACCTGCCCCACAAATACTTGGCCCTTCGGAAATACACGAGCCACCGAAAGTCGCAGGAGTTCGGTAAAGATAATCGTGAACAGACACCCCAGCTGAAACAAAAGCCGGAATTGGTAAGGCTTCTGCCGCAGACGGGCCGGCGACAGGCTGAAAAGAGGTGAGAACCGCCACACGTCTTCCTTTTCAGGCGCGATGTCGCGTAACAATCCGCCTAATACGCCCACTCCGGCGAACAACGGCAGCGACATCAGCTCGTGATTAATAACCGCCGGAATCGATATCAGCACTCCCGCCAGCAGGCCCGTGACGTATCCGCCCACCATTCCCGAAACCAGGCTGCCTTCCAGCCCCAGGTCGACCGCGTGATAGTTGGGATTCAGAATCCTGGTTGCAACGCTCGCCCCGTACAAAGCCGCGCAGCTCAGAGCCAGTTTCACGCGCTGCACCAGCGTGCGTTCCTCGCGCATCAACATCCGCTGGAAAGCCGGGAAGCGCGATAGAATGCTGGCCAGCGACGCCGCCACCGCCACCCGCAACAGCAAGGTCACTAATTGTTGCTGATCCAGCATCTCTCGCCTGCGATCATTATAATGAAAGCACGATTTCCAGGATGTTAACCAAGGTAGCGGAAGCCAATTTTCCGAGCCGTTTCGGCCATTTCCGCATCTTCGGCTTCGAAGGTGCCTATGGGCCGGATGTGCAGGAATGTGTCGTGCTCCGGATGGGCGATATCACCTCGCCCGAGCCTCCGCTGGTTCGCATCCACTCGCAGTGCCTCACCGGCGACGTCCTCCACAGCCTCCGCTGCGATTGCCGGTCCCAATTGGAGCTGTCCCTTAACCTGATCGCCGAAGAAGGACGCGGGCTCCTCATCTATGAGCACCAGGAGGGTCGCGGCATCGGCCTGCTGAATAAACTGCGCGCCTATGAACTGCAGGACGGCGGCGCTGATACGGTCGAAGCCAACGAGCGCCTCGGGTTTGAAGCCGACTTGCGCGACTACCAGATGCCCGCCGAGATCCTGCGCTACTTCAACGTCCGCAGCGTGCGCCTGCTATCCAACAATCCCGACAAAATCGCCGCGCTTGAAAACGCCGGGATTCGCGTCGCCGAACGCATTCCGTGTATCGTCGCGCCGCATGAGTCCACTGAGGGCTATCTTCGGACCAAGAAACAAAAACTCGGCCATTTGTTGGATTAGCCGCTATTAAAAAACAACTTTTAGACTGAACTGCAACTCGCGCATATCGATCCCCGGCCGCAGACTGCTGATCGTGCCGAAGCTGCCGGTGCCGGGAATTGCAATACCGGTTGCCGAATTGACCGCGTTGCTGGTCAGCGAGGTGTTGGGGTCCCCGAAATTCGGATGGTTGGCAAAATTGAAAGCTTCGAACCGGAGCTCCACAAACCGGCGCTCGAGGAAATGAAAGTCTTTGAGAGTCGAGAAATCCCAGGTGTTCACGCCGGGCCCAACGATTGTGTTGCGGCCTATGTTGCCCCATTGGTAAAGCGGATTCAGCTGGAATGCTTGAATATTGAACCATTCGGCAGGAGTCGGATTGCTGAGCGTAGCGCTCTGGCCAGGCACGCCATCCGGCCGGTCTCCGCCGGCGTTGGATCGGTTCGTGCCGGTGCTCATGCCGCTCGGAAACCCGCTTCCCAATGTTACGATTGAGCTCAGCCTCCAGCCGCCGATCACGGCGTCGGTGATTCCGCCGCGGTTCATGAAATGGCGGCCTTTGCCAACGGGCAGGTCATAGAGCACGGAGGCCACAAAACGCTGGGCCTGATTGAACGACGATGGACCCCGCTCGCATGGATTGATGCACGCGTCGTTTTGCTCGCCGTTATCGTTGGTTACCGCCCGGATCCCGCTGCCGTCGTCGAGTGATTTCCCGAATGTGTAACCGGCCAGGAAAGTGAGGCCGCCGCTCAGGCGCCTGGTGACCTTGGCAGTACCCGCGTAATATCGGGCGTTCACATCACTGTCGACAAACTGCATCGGGCCGAGCTCGGGCCAAGGCGTGCGAGAAGCAGTCGATCCGGGCCCTGGGATCGGATTGTTGATGTTGTGGAAGCGCTGTAAGAAGTGGCTGACCGATCCAACGTAGCCTACTTCAATGACCGTCGATTTACCGATCTGCCGCTCTACATTTCCGGTCCACTGCGCCATGTAGGGAGTACGCCGGTCGTAAGTGACCAGCGTCGGGCCGGGAAGCGTAGCGCAGACCAGCGGCGCCGTGGTCCCGCAAGGATTGGCGGCCTTCAACAAGTACGGGTCGGCCCAGGTGATGTTGTTGGTTGTGGCGCTGGCCGTGGGATTCAAGCGGCCGGCGAAGTTGCGAGTGTTGTCGTAATACGATGGCGCTCCCCCTTCCTGCGCGTAGAAGATGCCGCCACCTAAGCGGATGGTCCAATTCGATGCCGGGCTATATGCAATACCGAGACGCGGAGCAAAGTCATGGTAATCGGTCTGGATCAGGTTCGGGCCCAATCGTCCGTCCCGAACAACCTGGACTGCCGGGTCGAATCGTATGGGGATATTGCCGGCGTACACATCGCCTGAGCCCACCCGGACCAGCACGGGATGCGCGTTGGCCGACCGCTTCGGCGGGTGTGTAAGCGTAATAGGGTACCTGCCAGTTCGATGCCGTATCGTTTTTGTAGCTATACGGTGGCATCAGCTCGTAACGAAAACCGAAATCGATGGTCAGCCCGGGACGAACTTTCCAGGTGTCAGTGACGAAATAAGCTTGGTTCGTGGCGCGCTCTTGCGCGACATTCTGAGCCGCCGCTTTCCAGGTTGTTCCAATATATCCCGCCATGTAATCAGCGAAGCTGTAGCCGGTGGCGTTGTTCCCAATGGAGAACTGTCCCCGGGGAAAAGCGTTGCCGAGAGTGTTATAGCGAACCCGTTCGATACTGGCCCCGAATTTCATGGAATGTTTGCCGTGCGTCCAGGCTAAGCTGTCGTTCCACTCGAAAGTGGCGTCGCGGAACTGGTACGGACCTTCCGTGTTCGATCCGAAATTGCTGTAGCCAGTGAGGCCGATGATCCCGGGAATGCCGTTTTCAAAGGAAGTCCAATTGGTGCCGAGCTGCAGGCCCAGTTGGGCCATCACATCGTACTGAGGCTTGAAGCTGGTATCAAACGCGTTGACGTTGTGGAAATAATTCACGCCGAAACGAGCTTCATTCACGATGTTCGGCGACAGTATCCGTGTGTTCGAAATCACGCCCTGCCGCGCAGCGACATCCAGGATGTTGCCGTTCAGGTAAAGCGCGGGCGTGACCACGTGGTCGCTATCGAAGCTGTACCGTCCGAACCAGGTTGATTTCGAGTTTTCCACGAAGTCGATCCGCTGCGTGAACTCGTCTTTGTCGGAAGCATTATTCTGCAAATTAAGAAAATTGTTAGAAATCCCGGCGCCGGGTACATTCGGCAACGGGTAATACTGCAGCAAGGCCTGCGGAATGGCCGACAATTCCTGCGCCGGAATGATGTTGCCGGGGAACGGCAGCTTGTTGCCGCTGGCGTCCCGATTGGCAGGATCCCGAATCACAGTGTTCGGCAACAGCGACGAAAAGTTTCCTGCGCGAAAGATAGCCGGAGCCGTGGTGTAAACCTGCTGGATCTGCTGGCGCGACCGTAGACCTTCAAAGTTGGACATGAAGAACAGCTTGTCTTTGCCATTGAACACCTTCGGAATGAAAAGCGGGCCCCCCAGAGTAAAGCCATACTGGTTCTGTTTGAACGGTGATTTCTGCGGCACCACCGTGGTGAAGCCGAATGGCCGGGCATCCAGCGCACTATTACGTAGAAACTCAAACAGCGTTCCATGGTATTCGTTGGTCCCGCTCTTGGTGGAAACGTTCACCTGGCCGATCCCGCGGCCGAACTCGGCAGAGTAAATGCCGGTCTGGACCTTGAACTCCTGGATTGCGTCGATGGAAGGAAGGAACAGGTAGGCGTTGAAATTGGGCTCTGTGTTGACCACGCCATCGATGCTGTAGTTGTTGTATTCACGTCGGGAGCCGGAGACAGCGAACGATTGGTTGGCCCGGTCTCCTCCTAGCCGCGTGCTGGCCGCACCCGTACTGGTGCCGCCGTTGGTATTGAAACCTGCGCTGACGTTCGGACTCTCTGAGACCAACGATAGAAAGTTGCGGCCATTGAGCGGGAGATCGACAATTCGCTGCCCATCCACCACCGTTCCGAGGGAAGCGTTTTCCGTATTGAGTAGCGGTGCGCCGCCCGCCACCTCCACCGTCTCCGCCACTCCGCCAACGCGCAGTTGGAAATCGATGCGAGCGCTTTGCTGCACCTGCAGTTCGACGCCGCTGCGTACTTCGGCTTGAAAGCCCTGAAGTTCCGCCCTGATATTGTATACTCCCGGCTGCAGCGCGGGGAAATTATAAACACCCGAAGTGTTGGTGCTACCGGCGCGGGTGAAATTGGTTTGCGGGTTAGTGACTGTTACGGTGGCGCCTACCAATACGCCGCCGCTGGCGTCGGTCACGACACCCGTGATTTCGCCGACCGTCTGGCCGGACGCCGGCAGGACTATGGCAAGTCCCACGGCCAAAGTAAAGATCCCAGTAAGCGTACGCATCGAGATCCCCCTTACGTGGCTTTGTCAGGATTTTCAATGTGTCATCCTGAATCCGCAACAGTATACACCCAGTCCGGCGGCGTTAAAAGGGGGCCTCCGTTCTTATACGCTTTTAAATGCGCTGAAATAGAAGTTCTTATTTCTTGGGACGCGACTCCGGCGGCACCATCCCGTTGGCGCGGTAGTAGGCCACCAGCAGACCGTAGTGTTCGGCGGAGTGCTCAATCACACCCAGCCAGGGACTCAGATCTTTCGCGAAGCGATCCTCGGGCAGGGCTTTCAAGGCGGCCGTCGCGTCGGTGATCGTTTTTTGGAACATCGCCACAATCTGGTCTTTGGTCTTGTAGTTTTTCGCGTCGATCTCTTCCCATTTGGCTTCCTCGCCGCGGCCCTTCTTAGCGGCGAAAGCATTGCCGCCGGCTACGTGTACGATCACTTCGCCGAAGGAGCGCATCTCGGGCTTCAGGCGAAAATCATACTTGTCCGCCGGAAAATCCTTCGCCATATCGAGAATCTGTTTGTTGACTCCCGCAAAAACCGCCGTGATCTCCCTCGCCGGAGTGGGAGGTGTCTTTTGCTGCGCCGGCGAGGAAGCCGCCAGCACGACCAGCAGCGACGGGATCAGGATTCTGTTCTTGTAACTTGCTAAGATCGACATAGGGGTTACAGAATATCATCTCAGGAGTAACCTGTCAATTAATTGATGCTGGTTACAAATTGACAATAATGGCTAAGGTTCAAACAAATCAGGACCACTGGAAGTTGGTCGGCGGCCGCCTCTGTCTGGACTTTGTCAATACCGTTGGCGGACGTGACCGCTCCAATGTTCTGCGCGATAAACTCCCTGATTACCACCAATTGCTCGACTGGAGCCGGGCCGCCGGTATTGCCAAGCCCGCTGAGTCCCGCCATCTGGCCCAACAGGCCGCCCTCCATCAACATGCAGCCGAAGCCACTCTATCCAGGGCTGTCCTGCTGCGGGAAGCCCTCTATCGCGTCTTTAAATCCGCCGTGAATGGGCTCCGAACCAGCCCAGCCGACCTCGAAACCTTGAGCCGGGAACTGCGCGTCGCCCGAGCCCATCAGCTTCTCACCCGCGCCGGCGGTGTTTTCAAGTGGACTTGGGAAGACGAGGGCTATGCGCTCGACCGGATCCTCTGGCCCATCTCACTCTCAGCCGCCGACCTGCTTACCTCTGACCATCTGTCGCGGCTCCGCCAATGCGGTGGTCAGGACTGCGGCTGGATGTTCCTCGATATCAGCCGCAACCGCAGCCGCCAGTGGTGCGACATGAAAGACTGCGGAAATCGGGCCAAAGTGAGACGCTTCCGGAAGCGCCAGCGGCAGACCAGCAAGCGCTTGAGCCCAGCCAGGTAATAACCCGCCGCCCGCCAGCCGGTACAATGGGATTTTCCATGAAGATTGCCCTTTCACAGACGAATACTACTGTCGGCGATCTGTGTGGCAATACTCAAAAGATACTTTCCTTCGCTCGGCGTGCGGCCGCGTCCGGAGCCGAAGTTGCGGTGTTTCCCGAACTGACGCTGACCGGCTATCCTCCGCGCGACCTGCTCGAGAAACAGAGTTTTCTCGACGGAGTCGAAGAGCATCTCGAAACCTTGGCCCGGGACTCCGCTGGCCTCGGTATTGCGCTGATTGTTGGCACAGTCACGCGGCGCAGTGAGTCTTCCGGCCGGCCCATCTACAACACCGCCGCGGTCATTCAAGGTGGCAGTGTTGTTTTCCGGCAGCATAAAATGTTGCTGCCAAGCTATGACGTCTTCGACGAAACCCGCTATTTCGAGCCTGCTGTTAAACAGTTTCCACTAACCCTCGACGGATCCTTTACGGCGCTCACTATCTGTGAGGATGCTTGGAATGACAAGCAATTTTGGGAGCGCCGCCTCTACAGCCGCGATCCTGTAGCGGAACTCGCCCAGTCCGGCGCGCGCGTCCTAGTAAGCATCAATGCCTCGCCCTACCACATGGGTAAACGCATGCTTCGCCGCGAGGTTTTCTCCGCGGCTGCGCGTCACTCTAAAATCCCCATCGTTTATGTGAACCAGGTCGGCGGCAACGACCAGCTTATTTTCGATGGCAGTAGCTTCGCCATGAACGCGCAGGGCGAGGTGATCGCGTCCGCGGCGTCGTTTGAAGAAGATCTGGTCCTGGTCGATACCGAAACGCTGGCCGGCGGCCATCACGAAAGCTATGCCGAGGAGTGCGACGCCGCCTACCAGGCCCTCGTCCTCGGCACCCGCGATTACATTCGAAAGTGCGGTTTTGATCGGGTTATTATCGGGCTCAGCGGCGGAATCGATTCATCGCTCACGGCGGCCATCGCCGTGGATGCGGTCGGAAAGGAGAATGTGCTCGGCGTCGGAATGCCCGGGCCCTATTCTTCTGATCACAGCGTTACCGACGCGCGCGATATGGCGTGTAACCTCGGCATCCGTTTTGAGTTAATCCCGATCCGTGATCAGTACCAGGCCTTTCTCAGCGTGCTCGAACCCATATTCCACGATGGCGCAGTGGGGGTCACCGAAGAAAACCTGCAGTCCCGGCTGCGCGGCGTCACACTAATGGCCCTCTCCAATAAGCAGGGCGCCCTGGTGCTCACCACCGGTAATAAAAGCGAGCTCGCGGTCGGGTATTGCACCCTTTACGGAGATATGTGCGGCGGTCTGGCAGTCATCAGCGACGTCCCGAAGACACTCGTTTACTCACTGGCCCGCGTCGCTAACAAACGGCACGCTAACGCTATTCCCGAAAATGTTTTCGCCAAGCCTCCTTCGGCCGAGCTCCGGCCTGATCAGAAGGATAGCGATTCGCTTCCCGAATATGATGTTCTCGATCAGATTCTGCGCGGCTACATCGAGAACAACGAATCTCCACAGCAGATAGCCGATTCGCTTCATCTCCCTGTCACTTTGGTGCGCGATATTGTCAATAAAGTGGATCGAAATGAATACAAGCGCCAGCAGGCCGCTCCCGGCTTGAAGGTCACAACCAAAGCGTTCGGCATCGGCCGGCGCTTTCCGATCGCTCAGAGGTTTTCCGAATGAGAACATTTTTCAAGCCCGCCAAAATCCGGATGGTCCTGGCACTCGTAGCCGTTATATTGATCGCTGCGCTTTCATCTTCGCAGCCCGTCCCGCGCGAACAGGTCGGTTTGCTTCCTGACGGTGGATTTCTACTCAACAGCGGCTGGCGCGTCAAAGCGGCGGGGACGCAAATCCCGCTCGACACGCTGCCGATGTCGTCGGTTTTGTCTAACGATGGCCGTTTCCTGATCGTATTGAACGGCGGTTATCGCCCGCCCTCCATCACTGTGCTCGACGCCAAAGATGGTCATCAAATCGGTCAGACGCCTGTAGACGACGCCTGGCTCGGACTCGCGCTGTCACCCAATGGCAAGTTGCTGTGGGTCGGCGGCGGTTCCCGCGCCGCCATCTACGAATTCTCGCTCGATGAGAACGGCCGGTTGCAGCCTACGCGGACGTTCGACATGGTCAAACCCGCCGACAGGACTTATCGCGATTTCATAGGCGACGTCGCTGTTTCACTGGACGGCCGCCTGCTGTACGCCTCCGACCTCTATCACGATACGATCCTGGTGGTGAATCCGCAGTCCGGCATGGTCATCAATCGCTTCAAGACCGGCCGTCGGCCCTATCGCATTCTGTTTCATCCCGATGGCCAATCGTTCTTCGTCACCAGTTGGGCCGACGGCGCAATGTATCACCACCAAAGCTCCAATGGACAGCAGTTGCAGATGCTCCGCCTCGGCGCGCATCCCACCGATATGGTCTGGCGGCCAGGCGTCGCGGCTACAGAGGATGGCGACGAGGCTAAGTGGAAGGCCCGAATTTTTGTCTCGGCCGCGAATACCAACAATGTCTATGCCGTCGCGGTATCTGACAGCGGTGACCTCAGCGTGGTCGAATCTATCAACGTGGCCACGACTCCGCGCCATCCCCTTGGGATGACGCCCAGCGCGCTCGCCCTCAGCGCCGACAAAAACACTTTGTATGTCGTATGTTCGGATGCAAACGCCGCCGCCGTGGTCGACGTCAAGCAGGCGCGTAGTGCTGTGCTGGGCTTCATTCCTACCGGCTGGTATCCGACCGCCGCCAGGGCGCTGGCCGATGGACGCCTGGTTGTTCTGAACGGACGCGGCTCCCGCAGCTATCCCAATCCACGAGGCCCCAATCCAACCGTTCGAGCCACACCGGCCTACCGTGGCGATGCTACCGTCGAATATGTCGGCCGCATTCAGACCGGCTCTGCCTCCTTCATCCCGCCGGTAACCGAGGAAGCGCTGAACCAATATACGGCGGATGTCCTGGCCAATTCGCCCTACCGCGATGACCTGCTCGATAGCCAGCCCGCATCCGTCCCGCCCATCGAACATGTGCTCTACATTGTCAAAGAAAACCGCAGCTATGATCAGGTGTTGGGCGATATCGGCAAGGGTGAGAGCGATCCCTCCCTATGTCTGTTTCGAGAGAACGTCGCACCGAACCATCACAAGTTGGCTCGCGAGTTCGTCCTGTTCGACAATTTCTATGTCAACAGTGATGTAAGCGCCGACGGACAGAATTGGGCCACTTCCGCGATCGCCAACGACTATGTCCAGAAATTGTGGCCGAACAGCTACGCCACCCGCCGCCGCCATTATGATTATGAAGGCGGTGAACCGGCTGCCCTCCCGCCAGCCGGCTATCTTTGGACGAACGCCGCGGCCCACGGCACCTCCATGCGGAATTATGGATACTGGGCCACTAACTTGCCCAAAGCAGCTGAAGATGGCGCGGTGCAAATCGAATCCGTGCGCGATCCGGTTTTGGCCAAGGTCACCGACATGAAGTATCGCGCCTTCGATCTGGAGTATCCGGATGTAAAACGCGCCCAGGCGTTTCTCGCTGATCTCAAAGAGTTTGAGACTGCGGATAAGTTGCCGGCACTCATGTTCATGCGCCTTGGGAACGATCACACCAATGGCACCGCTCCCGGGAAAATCGCGCCCCTTTCCTCGTTCGCCGATAATGACTACGCTCTGGGCCAGATTGTGGAAGGCGTGTCCCGCAGCAAATTTTGGAAGAATACCGCGATTTTCGTGGTCGAGGACGACGCGCAGAACGGCCCGGACCACATTGACGCGCACCGGGCCCCGGCCTACGTCATTTCACCCTACACGCATACCGGCACCGTTGACAGCCGCATGTACAACACCACCTCGGTGCTTCGAACCATGGAGCTGATTCTACATCTGAGACCCATGACTCATTTCGATGCCGGGGCCCGGCCGATGCTGGGCGCCTTCGCGAAGGCAGGCGTGTTTACGCCCTACCAAGCTGAGAAACCGCGCATATCGCTCGAGGAGCGCAATCCCCAGAATTCGACCACCGCTGCGCGCTCCGCGCGGCTCGACTTCACCGATGCCGACCTGAACGATGATGACGAATTGAACGACATCTTATGGCTCGCCCTTAAGGGGACCGATCCACCGCCGCCCGTCCGAAGCCTGTTTGGAAGATAGTGCCTCGCATCCATCTCTGTTTCGTTTGGCACCAGCACCAGCCCTTCTATAAGGACTTGGCAACTGGCGAGTACCGATTGCCTTGGACCCGCTTCCATGCGCTCAAGGATTACTACGGCATGGTCAAGATCCTGGAGGAATTTCCGAACGTGCACCAGACTTTCAACCTGGTGCCGTCCATGGTCGTGCAGGTCCAGGAGTATGCCGCCGGCCAAGCCCGTGATCCGTTTCTCGATTGCGCCGTTAAGCCCGCCGAGAGCCTGACTGAAGCCGAACAAGAATTCGTGCTTCGCTACTTCTTCCAGGCCAATGCCGATCGCATGATCTATCGCTATCCGCGCTATGGCCAGCTGTATGACGCCTGGCAGCGATCGGGCCGCTCTCCCCAGCGCGCGCGGCGGATCTTTAGCACCCAGGATATGCGCGACCTGCAGGTGCTTTCCCAGCTCACATGGTTCGACGAAGAGTTCCAGGAGCATGATCCTGAGGTGACAGCTCTCATCCGGAAGGAACGCAATTACTCCTTCGAAGATCAGGCTGTCATGGCCCGCAAACAGCGTGAAATCATCGCCCAGGTAGTGCCGGTGCACCAGGAATTCGCTGCGCGCGGGCAGATCGAGATTTCCACCACTCCTTTTTACCACCCCATTCTGCCGCTTGATTTGCGACTCTAACATCGCGGCCGTCTCGCATCCCGGCGTTCCGCTTCCCAATCGCTTTCGCTATCCCGACGACGCCCGTTATCAACTCCAGACCGCGCGCGAGTTCATCCAGCGTGAATTTGGCCGCGCTCCCAGCGGACTCTGGCCGTCGGAGGGTTCGGTTTCAGACGAAGCCCTGGCGATCGCCGCCGAAGTGGGCTTCGAATGGGCCGCCACCGACAACGGCGTCCTCGCGCAAACTCTGCGCCGCAACGCGGGCCCGGACTTGACCTATCGTTCCTATCAATGGAAGCAGGGAGAACGCCAGCTGCGCATGATCTTCCGTGATCACTTCCTGAGCGATCTCATCGGATTTGAATATTCCAAGATGGGCGCCGCCGAAGCCGCCGATCATTTCCTCGACCGCATTCGAGCCAACGCCAATCCTCTGTCAGTCGGGGGCGCCGACGTCCTGGTGCCGATCATTCTGGACGGAGAGAACGCCTGGGAATATTACTACCAGAACGGCCGCCCGTTTCTTCGTGAGTTATATCGCCGCATCAGCAACTCGCTCGACATGGTTGCCCTCACCGTCAGCGAGGCTCTTAAGTTGGATAATCCCCGGCCGCTGGATCACATTTTCCCTGGATCGTGGATCAGCGCCAACTTCGATGTGTGGATCGGCGCGCAGGAAGACAACAAGGCCTGGGAGTACCTGCTGCGCGCGCGTCAAAAGTACGATGAGATGGCGTCCAGCGTGCCTGAAGAGAATCGCCGCATGGCCTATGAGGAACTGCTGATCGCCGAGGGCAGCGACTGGTGCTGGTGGTATGGCCCGGAACATCAGTCCGATAATCGTCCTGAGTTCGACGAACTCTTCCGTCAGCATCTGGCCAACGTGTATCATGCGCTCAATCTGCCGGCTCCCGATGAATTGTCCCATCCTATCCTGACGACCCATGCGGCCGATCTTCATGAGCCTCCCGCCAATCCGATTCATCCCGTTATCGACGGCGAAGTAACGTCCTACTTTGAATGGATGGGCGCCGGGCACTATCAGGTCGATTCCCGTTCGGGCTCAATGCACGGCCAAAGATCCGGAGCGCGCGAGCTATTCTACGGCGTCGATGATAATAATCTGTATCTGCGGCTGGATCTCGATGGCGCGTCGGAAACCAGGATCGAATTGCGAACAACCCAGGCATCCATCCCGCTGCTGAGCAATCCGCTGGTTGAATCGGCACACCGCAAGATTCTCGAGCTACGAGTACCCTTTCAGATTCTCGGATGGTCGAATGGTCAGCCGCTGCGCTTCCAACTGCTGGTTGGCGGCGATAACATTCCTGCTGATGGCTGGATAGAACTCAACCCGGCTTCTTGACTACTTGCGGCTGGAATATTTATTGATCACGCCCAGCAGCCGGGACGCCGAAGCCGGCGGACGCGTGTCGCCCAGTACGATGTCGCTGTTCGATATGTCTTTGCCGTACAGTTCCTTGTTCCAATCGTCATCCGGCCGAAGAGTGGCGCCTTCCAGTGAAATACCTGCGAAAAGGCCGCGCGCGCGCGAATACGTCAGAATCTCAGCGTGCATCTGAGCGTCCGTCGCCGCCGAAGAAGTTCGGCCCACCGGACCGGCCGCCGCCGAAGCATCCCCGCCGACCGTGAACTTGCTCTGAAGCAATTTTTTCGCGCCGCCCTGATTCATGACCAGCAGGACCACGTCCGTCTCCGACCCGCCGATTTGGAATCCGAAGCTGCCGCCTTCCACGCGGATCGAGCCTGGCGCGGACCATCCCACGCCACTGGTCTTGCGGCACGACATGAAACCTTTGCCGTACTTTGCGCCTACAATGAACGCGCCTTTTTTCAGCCCGGGTACGATCACGATGCACTCGGATTTCGCCAGCAAGTCCTGCGGAATCCCTTTGTCGGGCGCCGACATGATTTCGGTCATAACGTCGGCCGCCGCGTCCAGCCGCTTAGGAGCATCAGCAGCGCCGTAGAGCATGCTTCCAGTCATCGCAAGAGTTGCAAGCTGCGTGAGTTTCATCAGTTTTCTCCTCAGGCCTGATTTTACCAGGGCGCGAGCCCGTTATGATGGAATTTGGGCAGACGAAGTCTCTTTCTAGGCCCGGCGATCGCTCTGGCTCTTGTAGCCGCGGTCAATCCATTAGCGGAAAATGTAAGCCGCAAACTTGACCTCATTCAAAGTGGAAAAGCGAAACCTGGTTCAGTATTTGTATTTAGCTCCGCGGAGCTGAATGCCTGGGTGCGGATCAAAGCGCCGATGGTCGTGCCGGAAGGCCTCCGCCAGCCTCGGCTGGAACTGGCGAACGGAAGCGCGACGGGGTACGCGCTGGTGGATTTTCTAAAACTGCAACATGGCGCTGGAATCGAGACCAACTGGCTGATTTCGAAATTAATCCAGGGCGAAAAACGCGTAATGGCCACGGCCACCATTCAGGCCGCCAATGGGCGCGCTACGGTTCACCTGGTACGCGTCGAGATCGGCGGGTTGGCCGTGAGCGGCGCGACGCTCGATTTCCTGATCGATACGTTCTTCCGCCCGCTTTATCCCGACGCCAAGATTGACGAGCCGTTTGAGTTGTCTGACCGCGTAGACCGGATTGACGTGACGCCGGCTGAGGCGCGCGTTTATATCAAGAAGTGAAACGCTGGCGCTTTACTTTTTCTTCTTGCCGGGCTTCCTGGCCCGCGCGCCTTTGACTGGACCCTGAGCCGCGATCGACCCCACGCGGCCGGTCTTCAAGTCGACCGATACCGAATCCCGCACTAGCACGGGACCACCATCAGCTGTCTTAAACGTGAGCGTAATTGTTCGGGCGTCGGTTTCCACCGAGAGATAGCCAAAATCGACGATCGGGTTGATCTCCAGCGTGTAGTCTCCAATGGTGATCGGCGCCGGAGGTAACGTCTTCGGAGTCGTCGCCGAAAATCCACCGCTGCCGGCCACGAGGTAAGGAGCCTGTTGCCCGTTGGGCAGGTTCCGGGTGAAGCGCTGGTAAAGGTGCGCGTGCCCGGAGAGCAAGACGTCGGGCCAGAGGCCGGCCGCTTTGCAGCATGTATCCAGGTCTTTCAGGATACCTGTAGAGCCGCCGTGTTTCGCGTCCGCTGACAATGGCGGATGATGCACCGCCACGATAATCGCGCGCTTCTGGGCTTGGCGATCCGGCTTCAGACGCGTTAGTTCACTTTTCAAAAAATCCAGCTGATCGTCCACGATTGGGAAGTGGCCGCCCTGCGATGAAATGATCCCCGGACCGTCCAATACGTTGCTATAAAGCCCGATGATCGAAACAAACGGCGCGTCCAGTGTGAAGTACACGCCCGGCTGGGTCATCACGCTGCGAACCAGGGGGCCGGCGTCCGGCGATGGACCCAGTTGAGCAGCGCAAAAATTCGTCAAAAAGGCATCCAGCGTGGGAACTTGAGGCGCGCTGGAACCCTGGCCGAATACCATTCCGTCATGGTTGCCTGGAATCGCGAAAATAGGTCGGTCGTAAGCTCGAAAGGGTTCGTAAAACTGGTCGTAATAATATTGAGCTTCGCCGAAGTTATAGATCACATCGCCGAGATGGAAGAAAAAAGCCGGGCCGTTGGCGCCCTGGGTCTGAACCTCTGAGACCATGGCGTCGGCCACCGCCCCCTCGTGACCGATCGCCTGCGCGGCGGTCTGTGAACGGTTGACCTTGGCGGCTCCTGTATCTCCCACCGCGTGAAACGAGATCTTGCCGGCTGCTTGGATCGCGTTCACGATGTCTGGAGGAACAAAGTCCGCCAGATTCAGTGTTACGCCGCTGCGGCGTCGCGGTATCGGCTGCACCTGATTCTTGTGGGCCAGGAAATAAGGCGAGTTGTAGTATGCCGCGCTGGTGTTATCCTCGCGAAATTTAACCTCGTCGGTCCCGGGCTGTGGGTCCGCATAAAGCCGTCCACCTGGACCTGTGATTCGGTTGAGCATGCAAACACCTCCTCGGTGCTTGCTCAGATTTTACGCCAGAGAAGAGATGCGGGTAGCCGCGTCTTTGCCCATCTTCACGCAATCCGGAATGCCGATGCCGCGATAAGCGTTGCCGGCCAGATGCAGACCGGGAATAGTTTGGACGATGGCATCGATCCGCTCCACGCGCTGCGCATGCCCGACCGTGTATTGCGCCATCGCATTGGGCCAGCGTGCGATGCTATGGAATACCGGCTGGGCTTGCAATCCCATGATGCCGCGTAGCTCGCTGCGCGCGTTCGCCACCAGTTCATCATCCGTAAGAGCCAGGCCATTGCCGCCCACGAAACAGCGCAGCAATACCATGTCGTCCGGCACCCGGTGATTGAACTTGTTGCCGACCCAGGTGCAGCCCATCAAATATCGGCGCTCCAGCTTCGGCACCAGGAAACCATGGCCTTTGAGTGGATGATCGAAGGTGTCTTTGCGATAGCCCAGTGCCATTGTGATGGATGAAGTGTAGGGGATTTCCGAGAGCAGCTTCCCCAATCCAGAATCTAACGATCCCAGCAGTTTCGCGCAATCACCGGCCGGCGTGGCCAGCACCACCTGTTCCGCTTCTATCCAGTCGCCCTTGACGCGCGCGCGGAAGCCTGAGGGAATTCGCTGCAGCTCTTCCACCGTCCCATGCACCATGTCCGCGCTAGGGCGCAGCTTGTCGATAAGTTCGCCCAGGCCGTTCTTGAGGGTCCACAAAAACGACTTCGGACCCGATGTCTTGGGCGGTTTGGGCGCGGCCAGAACCCCGCGCGTCAAGCTCCCGTACTTCGATTCGATTTCCGCAAAACGGCTGAGCACGCTGTTGACGCTCATCTGCTTCGGATCGCCGCCATACACGCCGGCCAGCAGCGGCTCGGCCAAATAATCGATTGACTCCCGGCCGTAGTGATCCATCAGGAAATCGTAAACCGACCGGTCCGGCTGCTTTCCGTTGGGCCGCCGAAAGAATTCCAAGCCCATCCGTATTTTGGTGCCCCAGCCGAACAGGCTGGTTCCTATCAGCGGCATGATCTTGGTGGGCACCATCATCATGAGGCCATCGGGCAGCGGCACCAGCTTCCCGTGCCGAACGATATACGTGATGCGCGAATGATCGTTAGAGCCGATGATCTGATCCGCCAAACCCAGCTTCGCGGATGAGGTCCATGGCCCACGGCTTGGCGGCCATGAAGCCGTCGGGACCGGCTTCCAGCACACAGCCCTGTTGCACTGAAGTTCGAATGACGCCGCCGACTTCTGGGGCTTTTTCCACCAGCGTGGGGCGAATTCCCGCTTTAGAGAGGTAGTAAGCGGCCGAAAGTCCGGAGATCCCGCCGCCGACGATCAATACTTTACGCTGCATGAAGCTTACAGAGCAGCATTTCGCATGCCAGGACTACAATTTGAACTCGTGGACTATGTCAACTACGGCTCTTACATGATCCACCGGCGTCTCCGGCAGGATGCCATGGCCGAGATTGAAAATGTGCCCGGGGCGGGTGCCGGTGCGCTTCAGCAACTCCATGAACACGCATCTTCAGCTCGGGCAAGCGGCGCGAACAGGACGGCCGGATCCAGATTGCCCTGAACGGCCGAGCGATAACTGATGTCCATCCAGGCTTGGTCGATATTGACGCGCCAGTCGACGCCCATGACGTCGCCGCCGGCCGCATGCAGCTCGCGAAAAAATCCCGCCGCGCCGGTGCCGAAGTGGATCACGGGCACGCTGGCGGTACGAATGCGCTCGATCAGGGCGCGGGAATAAGGCGCGACATAGCGGACATAGTCGTCCGGGCCCAGCGCGCCAACCCAGCTATCGAATACCTGAATAGCGCGCGCGCCAGCGGTCACCTGCGCGATAGCGAAGGGGCCTAGCACGTCTACCAGCTTGCCCATCAGCCGCCGCCACAGCGTCTCGTCGCGATACATCATGGTCTTGGTGCGGATGAAGCTGCTTGGACGGGCCGCCTTCGATCATGTAACTGGCGAGCGTGAAAGGCGCGCCCACAAAACCGATCACCGGCACGCGTCCGGCCAGTTGCCGGACCACCAGCTGGATAGCTTCGCCGACATAGCCCAGTTCGTCGGTGTTCGAGATCGAGAGCGAATCGACATCGTCGGAGGTCCGCACTGGATTGTCGATATTCGGCCCTTCGCCGGCGACGAATTTGAGCTTGAGGCCCATGGGCTCGACCGGAAGCAGCAGGTCGGCGAAAATAATCGCGGCATCGACATCCAGGACCTCGACGGGCTGCAGGGTCACTTGCGCGGCGAGATCGGGCCGTTTGCAGATCTCCAGGATGCTCGCCTTGGCGCGGATCTCCCGGTATTGTTTCATGTAGCGGCCAGCCTGCCGCATAAACCAGACCGGCCGTACATCGGTCGGCCGGCGGCGGCACGCATCTAAGAATCTACTGTTCATTGAAGCCATTCGCATCGGGTACCCGGTTTGTCTTCGCAAAAGAACACGCGAAAGTCTTTCTGTTTGTGTTGGGCCGTCCAATGAGGCCCTAAGATATAGTAGGGCTTGGCCCAAGCCTCACTGTCAATAGTTTTGGGCGTAATAACTGAAGTTGAGAGCATTCCTTGCGCTGGAAAGCCGCTTCTGGGGTCCATAATGTGACTAAAAAGCCGCCCTTCTGCGCGAAAAAACTTCTCATAACTGCCCGATGTGGACATAGATTCGTCCTTTAAGAGCACTGAAGCGACCGCCCGGGACGGGTCTCTGGGGTTCTTGATGTCCGCTTTCCAGCCCGGCTCGTCGGGCGGAGCCCCAATGGCATAGATGCTGGATCCGCCGCCTGAGACAAGTGCCTGCTTGACGCCCTCGTCCTTTAGAATCTGCGCGATACGGTCGACCGCATAGCCCTTGCCGATGCCGCCAGGATCGAGCTCTACCCCGGTTTTTGCAAAACGAACCCAATGATGGGAAGCGTCCAGTTGAATGTTCCGATAACCGACCAGGCCCATGGCGCCCCGAATCTCGGCCCGGTGCGGCAAATGCCCGGTGCCTTTGTAGAACCCCCACAGCTTCATCAACGGTCCGACGGAGATGTCGAAGGCGCCTTCGCTCTGGCGGCTATATTCGACGCAGGCCGATAGTAAATCAAATAACTCTGCGGAGGCGGGAAAGGGCCGATCGCCTGCCTGGCGGTTCATCCGGCTCCACTCACTGTCGGGTTTGTAGTTGGAGAGCATCTCGTCCAGACGGCGCGCCTCTTCGAGGCCCTCTTCTACGGCGGACTGAAGGCGGCCGCGGTCTGCTCCATAGGCGACGATTGAAAATCCGGTACCCATGGCGTCCACACTGCCTTCTACGCGTATGAGGCCGGGAGTGGTGGCAAGAGCGAGCGTTGGCAGGAGTGCCAGCGCGGCGCGCAAATGAATGGTCATTCGCGCGGCCGGCCCTTCTTGATGCGTTTGAGCAACTGAGAGGCACGGGGGCCGATCGCAGTGGAGGCGTCGGCTTCGAAATGCAGTTCCGGTACGCGAAAGAGCTCGAGCCTGCTGGCGATTTCGCGGCGCAGGAAGCCGGCGGCGCGATTCAATACCGCAAGCGTATCCTTGGCGTCCGACCCATCCGCCATGGCGATGCGCACAAAGGCGTGGCGCTTATCGGGGGAAATTTGAACTTCGGTCACGGTAGCCGACCCCATGCGCGGATCGGAGAGCTCGAAACCGATCAGCTCGGTCAGTTCCTCGCGCAGAGCTTCAGAAATTCGTTCGACGCGATGATCCATTACTCCATCCATTCGACCGCCGTTCCCACCAGCATCCCGCCCAATAGGGAAGAGGCCTCGCGCTCGACCAACTGGAGAACTTGTTCGGCGCGCGTATGGTCGCTCGAAACGGTCACAGCCGCGATCAGTGCGCGCTGCCACAGATCCTGATAGTCAATCTCGGCCACGGCCACATTGAATTTACTGCGAAGACGGTCTTTCAGGCTTTTGACTGTATGGCGTTTGTCTTTGAGCGACTGCGCGCCTTCAATGTGCAATTCAAGAGTCAATACTCCGACGGCCGGCATGGCAGCCTCACGCCATGACCTCCGCTGCGACCCGCTCTGTGGCGAAGGCCTCGATAATGTCATTGGGCTTGATGTCGGCGAAATTGCGAACCGTCAGACCGCACTCGAATCCGGTCTTAACCTCGCTGGCGTCGTTCTTGAATCGCCGAAGGGATTCCATCTTGCCTGTAAACACCACCACGTTGTCGCGCAGAACGCGAACTTCGCTGTCGCGCTTGATCAGGCCGTCGATCACCATGCAGCCGGCCACGTTGCCGACCTTGCTGATGCGAAATACCTCACGCACCTGGGCGCGTCCCTGATATACCTCTTTGAAGACCGGCTCCAGCATGCCCGTCATGGCGCGCTTCAGCTCGTCCGTCAGCTCGTAAATGATGGTGTGCAGCCGGATATCGACTTTTTCCTGCTCCGCCAGCGCGGTGGCGCCTCTCTCCGGCCGGACATTGAAGCCTACGATGATGGCGTTGGAAGTTGAGGCCAACAGCACATCGCTTTCGTTGATGGCGCCGACGCCGGCACGCAGAACCCGCATCTGAACTTTGTCGGTGGACAGCTTCTGCATCATGTCGGAGAGCACTTCGGCAGTGCCGCTCACGTCGGTCTTCAGGATGATGTTGAGTTCCTTGACTTCGCCTTCCTTCAATTGAGCGTGCAATTGCTCGAGCGTGATACGGCCGCTCTTAGACATGGCGACATCACGGGCTTTAGATTCGCGATAGATCACGATCTGTTTGGCCTTGGCAGTATCGGTCACCACCTGGAAGGTGTCGCCCACTTCGGGCAGCGAATCCAGACCAATCACTTCTACCGGCATGGACGGCTCGGCTTCGCGGACCGGCTGGCCGCGATCGTCGAACATGGCGCGGACTTTGCTGAATACCGAGCCGCAGATGAAAGAATCGCCTACACGCAGCGTGCCGTCGCGGACCAGAACGGTGGCCACGGGTCCACGGCCGCGATCGAGCTGCGCTTCGAGCACGGTACCGACGGCCGGACGATCCGGATTGGCTTTGAGATCCTGCATGTCAGCCACCAGCAGAATCATTTCGAGCAAATCATCGAGCCTGGTTTTGGCGCGCGCCGAGACGGGAACCATGACCACATCGCCACCCCAATCCTCGGCCAGCAGACCGCGATCGGCCAGTTGCTGCTTGATGCGTTCGGGCTGGGCGTCGGGTTTATCCATCTTGTTGATGGCTACGATGATGGGAACCTTGGCGGCGCGGGCGTGATCGATAGCCTCGAGAGTTTGCGGCATGACGCCGTCGTCGGCCGCTACGACCAGGACAACGATGTCGGTGACCTTGGCTCCACGGGCTCGCATGCGCGTGAACGCTTCATGGCCGGGCGTGTCTATAAACACGATCTTGCGCCCGTTCTTCTCGACACGATAGGCGCCGATATGCTGCGTGATACCGCCGGCTTCGCCACCGGCCACATCCGTGGCGCGGATGGCATCCAGCAATGAAGTCTTGCCGTGATCGACGTGGCCCATAACGGTAACAACCGGGGCGCGTTTGACACGAGCGGCTGTCTCTTCGGTCAGTTCGATTTCCTGGGTTCTTTCCTCTTCGAAGCTGACCTTGTTGATGGAGGCGCCGAAATCGCGGGCAATCTCCTCGGCCATTTTCATGTCGAGATTCTGATTGATGGTGGCGAATATTTTCTTCTCCACCAGTTTCTTGATCACCAGATTGGCTTTAATGCCGAGCTTCTCTGAAAGCTCCTTGACGGTGATACCTTCAGCGACGGTGATCTCGCGATCGATGGGCGGCGGCGCAGCAGGCTGCTCGCGCCGACTCACCGGCATTCGCAGTCTACCCTCTTCCTGTTCCACGTCGCGATGACGATCGCGCCCCGCGGGCTTGGCTTGATGACGGCGCTGCTGCTCGGTAGGCAGCGGCGTGGCCGGCTCAATTCGCAACGGCGAAGTGGGATGCAGGGTGCGTTGACGGCGAAGACCACCGGGAGCTGCTCCGCCTGGTCCACCTGGTCCGCCTACACCGGGCCCTCGCATTACGGGCTGGCCGGGACGGATCGGGCCGCGATAAATGGGTTGGCCGGGTACCGGAGTAGAACTGCCGCGGGTCGGCATTCCCGGACGGGGCGGCGGCGGTTGGGCTTGTCCGGGTGCGGGACGGACCTGTTGTTGCTGCAGCCGTGCTACCAGATCGGGACGAGGCGGCACGATTGGACGCGCAGCCGGTTGTCCCGCTAAATTCGGACGCGCGGGCGAAGACCGCAGGGGCATGGACGGCGCCGGCCCCGGAGTTGCTGGCGGGGCGGGTGGACCGGGCGATGGCGCATGGGTCGCAATAGGAGATGTTTCGGCCGGTGGCGCGGCGGCGCGCGCACTCGGTTGCGGAGGAGCCGCTGGACCAGGCGAAGGATGCGGCGGCGGCGCGGACGCAGGCATGGGCTGCCGGGGCCCCGAGAGGATTTGGCCGGGGCGCGGAGCCGCTGGTACGGGCCGGGCCGGTATTGCGCCGGTTCGTAACGGCGGATGGATAGGCGCGCTCCCGCCGCTGAATAACGGCGGACGCAACGGCGCTACCTTGCGCGGCTCTTCCGCGGGCGTGGCCGTGACGCTATCGGCCGGCGGCGCGGCTGCGGTTTCAGCAGCAGGTGATGGAGCGGCCTTGGCGGCTATGACGGGCTGCTCGGGTACGTGAACGGGAGCGGCATGAGGGGCGGCATGGTGCTCTTCGACAGGCTCGGGCTCAGCGACGCCCGATTGGGTGCCGTAGTCAATCGGCTGGGAGGTCGATTCTCCGGCTCCCTGAACACGCTTGCGAACAAGTTCAGCAACCGGTTCGTCGATGGAACTGGAGTGGGTTTTCTTCTCGGTGACGCCGAGCTCCGGCAGCATTTCGAGGATCATATGCGAGGGAATCTCGAGTTGCCTGGCCAGCTCGTTTATGCGAATTTTGCTCATATTGACAGCAACGCCCTGGTAACGCGGCGCTTAACCGACTTCCTCCGAGTTCTTTATGGTATCAAATTCGGCCTTGGGATCTAAAGAATCGGCGTGGGCCACCGAGCTTGGCTCGACCGACCGGGTGGTCTCGGGCGCAGCGCCGAGCGCGGCGTAGCCTCCGCCGCTAGAGCATGCGATTCATCGGCCGCGTTCGTTAGCCTGGGGTTCCGCGGTGTCCGCTTCGTCCAGTTCCGGTACCGTTTCCTCCACCGCAGGAGCCGGCGGCTCGAATTGAGCGTAGTAAGAATTGACAGCGATCAGGATTTTCTCGACCGTCGCTGGACCAATCTCCGGAATCACTTCCAGATCCTCGGGCGTCATGGATCCGAGTTTCTCCACGGTATTAATGCCCGCTCCCAGCAGCTTTTCTACGATCTCTTCCGCCAGTCCATGATCGATCAGAATGGACACAGGCGCGCCCGCGGGAACCAAAGCGGCCATGGCCGATTCCACTTCCTGGCGCTTCTCTTCTTCACTCTTGATGTCGATTTTCCAACCGAGCAGCTTGGCGGCCAGCCGGACATTCTGGCCTTTCTTGCCGATGGCCAGAGAAAGCTGCGTGTCGTCAACGATCACTTCCATGTGTTTCTCGTTGGCATCGATGACCGAAACGCGCGTGATCTTGGCGGGACTCAGCGCATGCGTGGCAAAAGAAACCGGGTCGTCGGAGAATTCGATGATATCGATCTTTTCACCGCGCAGCTCCCGGATAATGGACTGAACACGCATGCCCTTCATGCCGACGCAAGCGCCCACGCTGTCCACGTCCCGGTCACGGCTGACCACGGCGATCTTGGTGCGTTCCCCGGCTTCGCGCGCACAACCCTTGATCACCACCGTGTTGTCGTAGATTTCCGGAACTTCCTGCTCGAACAGGCGGGCCACCAGCTCTGGGGCGGCGCGGGAGACGATCACCCCGGCGTTCTTGCCGGCCTTTTCGACACTGCGGATGACGCAGCGAACGCGATCGCCGGTGCTGAAGTTCTCCAGCTTGCTTTGCTCTTTTTTGGGCAGGCGCGCTTCGGTCTTGCCGAGGTCGACCACCAGATCCTGGGCTTCGATACGTTTGATGGTGCAGTTGACCAGCTCACCGACGCGGCCGGAGTACTCGGAAAAAATCGTCTCGCGTTCGGCCTCCCGCACTTTTTGCAGGATGACCTGCTTGGCGGTTTGCGCGGAGATACGTCCCAGCGCGTCGGTAGGCTTGGGGAAATGAACCTCGGTTTCGAGTTGCGCTGCGGGATCGATCTTCAGAGCTTCGCGCAGGGAAATTTCCTTGTCGGGATCCTGAACCGTTTCCACGACTTTTTTGACTCCGTAAATTTCCAAGGCTCCGGTTTGATCGTTAAAAGCGGCCACCAGATCTTCGGTGGTTCGGAAATGCTTGCGGGCGGCCACTAGCATGGCATCTTTCACCGCGTCGATAACGATCTGCGGATCGATACCCTTCTCTTTACTCAAGATCTCAATGGACTGATAGATGCTACCCACTGTTTCCTCTCAATTAAACTGTCCGGGGGTAAAATTACCACTCAAACTTCAGGTTGGCTTTTTCGACCTGCGTAAGCGCGAAGCGAACGGTCTTTCCTGGACTGGGTTCCAGCGTGACAATTCCATCGGAAAAATCCGCGAGCTTGCCGACCCAACTGCGTTGATTCTCGACCGGTTCCCGTAAGACGACTTTGGCTTTCTGTCCCAAAAATCTCTCAAAGTCTTTCGCCTTGTTCAATTTGCGTTCCAAACCCGGCGAACTGACTTCTAGCGTATAGCTGTCGCCTGGTATGACGTCTTCCACGTCCAGAATAGTTCCGACGTGTTGAGAAATGAATTCGCAATCGGCATGCGAGACGCCCTGGGGGCGGTCGATAAAAATGCGCAGCATCCGGCCCCGGCCTGCGCCCAGCAGCTCGACATCGACGATTTCGATGCCTTCGGGTTCACCGACGCGATGAGCGATCTCGGCTATTTTGGCGATGGTTTCTTCCTTACCAATGACCGGCATTCGTTTGTAGCAATAAAAAAGTGGGCTTTCGCCCACTGGCTTCATTCGACATTTTTATTATACATGACGGGACGATTGGCGTCACCCTCGACGCACGCATTTTGAGACGCGGCAGCACCTTTCTCAGACTTGCACGTCAAGGTATACTGAATCCAATCGTCACCTGGAGGTCACGGAATGAAACGCACGGTTCTGACAGTGCTCGGGGTGCTGGCGGTTTCGGCCGGCATGTTAGCCCAAACAAAGGATGATAGCGGCGATCGCGCTCTGGCAGCCGCTCCGCAACAGATGCGTGAGGGGGCTACCATCATCAAATGGAAGGCCGACTACACCTATGAAACGGTAAAGAAGGGCACCAACCGGCTGGTTTGCTACGACCGGTCGGGCGAGCCGGGACGGCAGCCATTCGCGGTACAGTGCACCAGCATCGGCAATCTGGACCGAGTGGCTCAGAACCGAAAGTTCGATGCCATCACCGACAAAGCCGCAAAACAGGCCGCGATAGATGCCGCCGAGATGAACGGAACGCGGGTGAAGCCGGAATACGGATCGGTGTTTTACATGATGAACGGCCCCGACCAGGAGCACGCCCGAGGACACGTTACCATCGCCCTGCCAGGCGCCACCACGCAGTCAACCGGCCTGCCCGACAATCCTAAGCAGGGCGGCGCGTGGCTAATGAACGCCGGCACGACCACCGCCCATCTGATGACTCCGGGCCACTAAAGTCGATACGGTTACTCGATTACGGTCCCGGCCGTCGCGGTGGTGTTTCCGTGTGATGTCACCACTATTAAAGCCGGGCCAGACGAGAACCCAAAAGGAACCTGGGCAACCACCTGCGTGGGGCTTACCGACACGATGGGCACGTTAGAGCCATTCAGCGTAACGGACGTTCCGGCAAGCGCGTAAACAGGGGGCGCCTCTGCGTCGGCCGTCACGGAAGAACCCGCGAGGTTACAGCCGGATATCGTAAACGCGGTCCCTACGCGTATTGAAAGCGCGCCCGTTGCGCTATTCGTAATGCCGTTCTGGGCGATGAGCGGATCGGTGAGAGCGATCGCGCGAATACGCTGGGTGTCAGTCACATAAAGCGCTGTGCAGGACACGGCCAGATAGGTAGGATCGTTGAAAGAAGCCTGGAGCGCAGGGCCGCCATCTCCGTTTGAGGCAGCTTCTCCCGTGCCGGCAAATGTATTGATGACTCCGGCGGTACTCACGCGGCGAATGCGCAGGTTGCCGGTGTCCGAAATATAAACGTTTCCGGCGACGTCAACCGCAATGCCGCTGGGATTATTCAGCGGTGCCTGGAATCCGGGACCACCGTCGCCGTTGAAATCCGGACTTCCTGTTCCCGCGATGGTGCTGATATTCCCGCCGGGACTGAACATTCGAACGCGGTTGGCTACGTTGTCCAAGATGTAGATGTTTCCTGAGCGATCCGTCGCGAAATCCGTCACGAAGAATTGAGCTTGCGTGGCCGGACCTCCATCTCCGCTATCGCCAAGATCCCCGCCCGCCACGGGCGTCTGAGACTGATCCAAAGCAAGTTGATAAATCAACGTAGCTCCGGCGGTGTAAAAAACGCCTTGCGTAGTGACCTTGATGCCGGGAACGGCTGTGCCGGTCACAAGAAAACTGAGGTTGCCAAAGGGGTCCACTTTTTGCACGCCGTCCGAATCAGCGATGTAGAGAGTTCCGTCCGGCAGCGCCGCGATGCCATAGATTGCAATGAACCCGGTCTGTGTGGCCGCTCCCTCTACAGGTGAGCTGATGTCACCGCTGCCGGCTACGGTAGTGATCATTCCTGATGACCCAAGCTGTCGGATACGATTATTCACGTTGTCGACAATGTAAAGATTGCCCTGGGCGTCCACCGCCATGGATCTCGGATCGCTGAACTGCGCCATGATGGCCGGGCCGCCATCGCCCCCAAAACCGCCATCGCCGGTGCCGGCGACAGTGGTAATCGTCTGGGCAAAACACGCTCCCAGGGTGAATCCGGACAACAATAGCCATTGAATTAATTTCATAGGGCCGCTTCCTTCTAGCGGATGGAATATCTCAGTAACCCGTCCTCGCGATCTCGCGCCGTAGACTCTACAGGGCGTTCAGGAAAGCAATCAGGTCTTTCTTTTCCTGAGGCGTGATGCCGACGTTGAAGCGTTTGTTGTAGAAATCGATGACGTCGCTGAGTGTGTCGGCCGAACCGTTGTGGAAGTACGGCGCGCGACTCGCCAGCCCGCGAAGAATAGGTCCCTTCAGCCTTCCAACATCTTTCCAGAGTCCGGTGATCAGAGCGCGTCCCGGATCAGTAGTGGTCTTGACTTCAAATGTGATCTTATTTTGAAGTGTGATGACCGGGAGATAGCTGACATCCAGGGGGCTATTCAATTCGCCTACGCCGATGTTCAACGGCGCGGATACGGAGTGATTGCCCACGTTCGGAGAATCATGACAAGTGCCACAAGTGCCCGGAATGGTGACTAGCTTCAGGTCGTCATTGAGCCCCGCAACGCCGGTAATCTGAATCGGCTTCGAATTGAATAGAGTCTCGCCCCGGGCGATGCTGGCGCGCCGGCTGTCGGGGTCCTGGCCCTCTCCATGCGTCGGGCTATTTAGCCAGGCATCAAACAGCGTAAAGATCACAGGCGTAAATGCAGTGCCATGGGGGTTCCCGCCAAGAGGGTCATTGATCCCAACGAAAAAGGACGGCATGGTTTCCCCTGCCAGCGTTACTGGTCCGCCCTTGGATCCCAGGGCATTCAGAGCGCCGGCATGAAAGTCGATGGCCTGCGCAGTGGAGAGAGCCATTTCAAAATTGACAATGGCCTGTTGTTGTTCGGGCGTCAAGGGCGTCGAACCTTGCGCGTGACCATTGGTCGCGTCCACGGCTTGGTGGGCGAGGTCAGCCAGCAAATCCGCCGGATTCGTGGCGAAGGTAACTTTCTGGGTGCCGGTCTGTGTGGATGATTCGCGCCCATCCCACATGAGGGTGCTCAAGAATCGGAGATTCGTGCTGGGGAGGGGCCGCCGGTACATGGACAGCGTCGAGGGGTCGCCGCATCCGTAGGGATTTACGACGCTCACGACATTGAACTCGGAAGTGGCCGGCACTTGGAGAGCGATCCGGATCAGTCCTTTGTTGATCAAGAGGCTATAGGCGTTGCGGCGTCCCGGCACACTGGACGTGTCGATGTTATGGTCGCAATTCGATCCATCGTTGGGTCTGAAGATCGGATCCAGACCCTGGGTCCGCTCAAATCGATCCTTCACTTCGGCCGCGGAAATTCCCCAACCCTGTATGGGCCGATGACATGATCCACAACTCCGTCCGTTGGTCCCGAGCGACTGAAAGAACGGCCCACTCAGGTCGATTGGCCCGTTGCCGGCATTTCGCGTCTCCAGCATGCCGGCCCCGTTAGGAAGTGGGAAAAGGTTGGGCAGGGACTGTCCGCTGGCCGCTAAACCGAGGAGCAAGCTTCCAATTAGTGCTGTAATTTTTGTGGTTATTGACATATTTACTCCGTCTTTTTCTTAAGAAAGGCTCGATTTGCCTACTTGCAGGCACCCAATCGCCGGCCCTTCATGTGAACAACCGTGGCTACGCCGCCCTCCGTGGATGTGAACAGCGTGTCGAAGGAATCCTGGCTATAGGTGCTCGTTATTGCCGACGATTTAGAGCCGCAAAACTGAGTCATTGAAATCGTGTTTCCGTCCATTTTGAAATCCTTCATGGTGCACAGCCCGCCTTTGGTGACGGCCTTCTCGGTGGCTTCCCGCAGCGCCTTCACAGGCATGTTGGAGATCTCGACCATGGCAGGCGTGTAGCAGGTACTGTGAGGGGCCCCGGACGGCTTTCCATCTAATGTGCTGACAACTTCCCAGAGTCCGGGGCGCATCCGATCCTCGGCCCGCAGCGAAGGCGCAGCCAGAAACATCACCGCTATAAGCGCAAGCACACTGGCCGGTTTAATTCCGATCATGGGTTGTTCTCTCCTTAGAATTGATATGAGAAATGGGTCAACTAGAGTTTGGAAACAAGTTTGCGCATCAGGTCGCGCACCTGTGGTAAATGCTCTTCGACGCTTCCAGGCGCAAATCCATCAATATCCACAACCAGGATCGACTGCCCTTTGACAAGGTAGATGGCTGCCCGGCTGCCATGGTGGCTGGAGGGAATGGAGGAGAAAGCTGTACCACCCAGACCGGCCTCGGCCGCAGTCTTGCCTTCTTGGGTGCTATGGGCGCGAAACGACTCGAAAGACGCGGCTGTGCCCACAATCACGACGCTCATTCTCTTCTTACTGCCCGCGTCAGTCCACTCGCAGCCACTGGGATCTTTGCTCCTTTTCGCGGATGGTCCGATCAGGGCGCGGGCGTCTTCTTCGGTAACCGCGGAACATACCGGCACAGCCTGCGCGGCAAGCACGGCAACCGTCAGAAGCGCCATGGACAAGATCTTGATCATGGCTTGCCGGCCTGCTGCCGCGCGATGCCACCAATGACTGGCAGCGAAAGGGTCTGGCCCTGATAGGCCTTCCACATCAGGAAAAGCCACAGACAAACTCCGCCGCCCCACAGCAACAAGCTGAACAGACTCAACAGTAGGGAGAGCGCGCCGGGAAGAAGCATTCCCATGGGTATGAGTACCAACCACGCCAATGACCAGACCAGGTTGAACAGAATCGACTGGATGGCGTGAAACTTGATTCGCGGATTCTGGTTGTAAGGCGCGATCACCAGGAAGAGGATGCCGGTGATCAGGCCTCCCAGGTAGCACAAGGCTCCGGCTGCGTTCTCTGTTAATCCGGCGTTTGCCGATGGAACAGCGGCGGCCATCGCCAGGATCGGGGCGCCATCGGCGACCGCACTCGCGGCACCACCGCATTTGGGGCAGAAGCGCCCGTTTACTGACGCTCCGCAGGCAGGACAGAATGACATAGATTTCTCCTTGTTCGATTGATTTCCGGGTGCGTTAGAGACGCGAGAGGATCTTTCGGGCTAGTTCCACACCTTTAGTTCTTCCGCCAGTAACTTGAGAAAGATCGAGAGTGATAGCGGAACTGCCCTTTACGACGCACAACCGCGAGTCTCCTATTCCCAGGCCGGCCTGATCGCCAACGTTCAGCGGCTCGGAGGCTTTATCTGAGATCGCGGACACGCCGCTCAGCCGGTCGGCCATTTGGAACGCCGAGAAAGCAATCTTGCCGTTCTCGCGCTCGACGACGAAGCCAAAGTAGGGTGCCTCGCCATTGGTGGCTCCTTCGATAACTCCGCGATGCATGGTTTTGATCGCATCCATGGCGCTCTCCGGCAACTGATCAGGCTTTGAGGCGGCGTCCGGCTGGCTATTGACCGCATTAGCGGCCGCTTGGAATTTGTCCAAGTTTTGTTCGTTGGTCTGGGGTTTCACGAAGAAATCGCAGTGCTCGCCGCTCTCGCGCTCGCTCGGCTTTCCATCAACCCTGATGACTTCCAATCCCAGGATCGCCGATGCCTCTTCTTTTGTCAGCAGCAGACACCCATCCCGCTGGCTCTGGCGCGAACCTTCATTGGAACGGGTCGCGGCCGCATGGATGGAGCTGACCACGTCGGCCGCTTTTACTCCGGTGACGTTTTCGGCGATCTTCACGTAGCGGCGGGCGGTGAAGTAAACTCCGGCGACGGAGATGACTCCCAGTACCATCAGAACAGCCAGGCCGATCAAGACAATTTTCAAACCCGATCCACTCGCGCGGGCGGCGGGCACGAGCGGTGCAGCCACCGCTGGTTGCGGCACATGCCCGGCCTGGGCTCCGCAATTGCCGCAGAATCCTGACTGTCTCGCCGATTGGAGAGCCACAGCTCCCACAGAAATTTGCCATTCGATGCGCTCCTTGGACCCGAGGGTCTTCACCCCAATAGCGCAAAGCAACGGGCAATCAGCTCAAAGATTATTTTTTGGATACGATTTCGAACTGCGCCAGACCTTGTTCCAGTTCGCTGCGCAGCCCCTGCCCCAGCGCATTGCCGGCCGGAACCAGACTCAACGCCTGGCGCTCGGTTCGAATGGCTGCAGGGGCATCGCCGGTCATGAAGTACGCCCAGGCGAGGGTGTCCAGGAATAGGGCGTTGGCATCCTTGCTGGAAGTGTTGGCGCGGAGTGCCAGTTCGAGCGCTTTGGCGGGCTGCCGCAAGGATTCGATATCGGTTTTTAGCAGGGCATTAGCGTAGTCATTCCACTCATAGGCTCCTGCTCCGGGCCGCTCGGCGACCGCGCGCATCAGCTCGATGGCTTCACGGCCGGCCTTTTCGGCACTTTCGAGGTCCCCGATCTTCTTCATTTCGGCCGCCAGTCGGGTGAGTGCGAGTGCCAGGCCGGCGGGCGCTTTCGAATCGGTCGGGTCGATGGACATTAGCGTGTGCATGGATGCTACAGCTTTGGAGTAGGTCGCCATTGCTCCCGCGCGATCTTCCTGGGCCAGCAGCGCCTGCGCTACATATATCTGCGTGTAGGCCATCAGACGGCGATACTCGACATTGTTCGGTTGTTCGGCCGCCAGCGCTTCGAAAAGAGCACTGGCTTTGGCCAGGTAGCTCAGAGCCTCCGGGACTTGATTGAGATGCCGCAGAAGGTTCCCAAACGCGGCGCAGGTGGAGGCCAGGGTACGACGCACCAGCCGATCGCGGGCGAGTGCCAGCGCCACCGAATCTAAGTAGGCAATGCTGGCGCGGCAAGCCTCCGTGGCGTTAACCGCATCCCCGGCCGCGGCCAGTACGATACAACGGCGGTTTTGAATGTAGCCCGCAACCTTTCGCGATTCAGGATCGGAAGGCTCCTGCCGCAATACCGCTTCCTGCATATCAAGCGCCTGCTGATAATCCGCCAGAGCACGTTCAGTCTGGCCGTTGAAGAATTGGCCATCCCCAACCTTGCTGAGGCTGAAGGCCAAGTCTCGTTGGGCGGCGAGATCGGGTCCGGCCCTGCCGGGAAATAGCTTGCCGCAGCTCAAAAGCCTTCTGGTAATTCGCCAGTGAACCCCCATCGGCACTACCGGGTCCGATGGCGTCGTGAAGAAGGTCGCCGGTCTTTTCATAAGCGCTGGCCAGTTCGCGCTGCAGTTGCAGATCGCCGCCTGACTCGGTGGAAAGAATCTCGAGATACTGCTGGGCCTTGGCGAGGACCAACCGCCGCGCGCCAGCCGACCCGGCCAGATCGCGAATGCCATCGTGCAAGTCGAAAAGCAGGGTGGTAACCAGCGAACGTAGCTCTCCCAGCCGTTTCTCCGCCCTGGCCCGCTCCACATTCGCAAGGGCGCGTTGTTGGCCGGCTTCATCGGCTTTCTGTTCGGCACGGGTTTCCTGAATGGCGGTTTGGCGCCGGGCCCGCTCGGCCGCCGCCTCCTGCGCCTGGGCAAAACGGCGCTGGACGTCGGCAATGCTGCGCTGCTGATCGGCTACATGCTGCTCTTGCCTGGCTCGTCTCGCTTCCCCAAGGCTGACTACGATGCCCGCGGCCAGCGAAAAGATGACGAGCGTGACGGCCGACAGTGCTGCCAGGTTCCGGCGCAAAAACTTCTCCGCCCGGTAGCCGAACCTGACACCCTGCGCCATTACCGGAAGCCGGTTCCGATAGCAGACCAGGTCGTCGCGGAACTGCGCCACGGAGGAATACCTGCGGCCCGGGTCTTTCTGAAGGGCCAGCATCGCGATATCGTCCAGCTCGCCTTTCAGTTGACGCCGCCATCCGTGAAAACCGCCCGAAACAGCGCCCGAGACAGCCACGCTGGGCCTCACCGGAATGCGTTCGCAAACAGCACTCATCATCTCGTGCGGAAGCTCGCCGCCACCGTGCATTGGATTGAGCCCGGTGAGCAGTTCATAGAAGAGCACGCCTAACAGATAGACGTCGGTCGCGGCAGTGATCGGTCTTCCAAGCACCTGCTCGGGGCTGGCATATTCGGGCGTCAGGATCAGCGCGCTGGCCGCAAGCGACGCCGGCTGAGTCTGAGCGGGGTCCGCCAGAATCTTGGCAATGCCAAAATCCAGGAGCTTGACCGCACCCTCGGGCGTAACCAGGATGTTTCCAGGTTTTAGATCGCAGTGAACGATCAGATGATCATGCGCGTATTGCACTGCGTCGCAAACCCGCGAAAAGAGGTCCAGCCGGCCTTCAATACCAAGCCGGTGATCGCGGCAATAGCGATCAATGCGAACGCCGGAAACGTACTCCATGACGAAGTACGGGCGGCCTGTCTCGGTAGCGCCGCCATCCAGAATTCCGGCAATATTGGGGTGATCCAATCCAGCCAGAATCTGGCGCTCCCGCCGGAACCTTTCGTGCATCGATTCGGTCAGTAAAGTTGCGCGGATGATCTTGATGGCTACGCGCTTTCGGAAGGAGCCATCGATGCGAGCGGCTTCGTATACAGTGCCCATGCCGCCGCGGCCGATCTCCTGGACGATTTCATATGAACCGATGCGGGAACCAGCCAAGATCCGTTTCGGCGGTCTCGGGGGAGAGAATGGAGATCCGCGATCGGCTGGCTCCATGAAATCGCCACGGCGCTGGTGGGCCGCCACCAGCAGTTCGACTTCTGCCACCAGGGACGGGTCAGCTTGACGAGCGTCGGCCAGGATGCGATGGCGATCGTCCGGACGAAGTTCGGCTACCGATTCAAAAACTGCGCGGATGTGCTGCAGGCGCTCTGGCGTCATGAAGACTGCCAGGGCTATAAGCTGGCTCCTTATGATATCCTTTATCCGCCATGACCGGGGGCTTAGAGCCTAAGGATGTATCCGCCATACTGACCGCCTGGGGACAGGGCGATCAGGCCGCGGGCAACGAGCTGATTGAAATTGTTTACCAGGAGCTTCGCCGCCTGGCCGCTTATTACCTACAAAGCGAATCTGGCGGCCACACTTTGCAAGCCACCGCGCTGGTGCACGAACTTTACCTGAAGTTGTTCTCGGCCGAACCAGTGCAACTGAACGACCGCGAGCACTTCCTGGCAGTAGCGGCCCGCCAACTCCGGCACATCGTGGTGGATCACGCCAGAAACAAGCACGCACAAAAGCGCGGGGGGTCGCAGGGCAAGATTTCTCTGGATGACGCGTCCGCATTTGCGGTTCCGACCGACAGCCGCATTCTGGATCTCGATGAGGCGCTGCAACGTTTGGAAAAATTGGATGTGAGCGCGTCCCAGGTAGTGGAACTGAGATTCTTCGGCGGTCTGACCGACGACGAGGTGGCCAAGACTCTAAACATCTCTCCGGCCACCGTAAAACGCGACTGGGATTTCGCGCGCTCGTGGCTGTTAAGCCAGATGGAGTGACAAAGAGTGCACACAATGCAGAACTATCTCGATTTGTCAGGCAAGGTGGCCTTGACCACGGGGGCGTCGTCCGGCATAGGAGCGGCGACGGCGATCTTGCTGGCCGGCTTGGGCGCGCGGGTGGCCATTGGATATCACGGCAATGCGGACGGGGCTGAACAGGTGCGCTCCCAAATCGCCGCGAGCGGGGGGACCGCGATCGCAATTCGCGCGGATGTAACGCGCCCCGACGAGATCGCCTCACTAACTGGGACGGTGGCCGCGGAGCTTGGCCCGATCGATATTCTGATCAACAATGCCGGCTCGCTGATGCAGCGTATGCGAATCCTGGAGGTCAAAGCGGAAACCTGGGACGAAATTCAGGATCTCAATCTCAAGAGCGCGGTGCTGTGCTCGCAGGCGGTGGCGCCATCGATGATCGAGCGCAAGCACGGAGCGATCGTCAACGTATCCTCGATCGCGGGCCGCAATGGAGGCGGCCCTGGAGCCAGCGCGTACGCCAGCGCCAAAGGCGGACTGATCAGCTTCACGAAAGCTCTGGCCAAGGAACTGGCGCCTCACGGCATACGAGTGAATGCGGTTTCACCGGGTGTAATCGATACGCCGTTTCACGAGCGCTTCTCGACTCCCGAGATGATGCGTAATTTCGCAGCGGCGATTCCACTGGGCCGCGTGGGCACGCCTCTGGAGTGTGCCAATGTGATCGCATTTCTGGCGTCGGACGCGGCCAGTTATGTGGTGGGAGAAACGATCGAAGTGAATGGCGGGCAATTGATGCTGTGACAGACTGTCGCTGGTGCCGATGCGGTAGAGACAACCTGTCGTACAGTCAAGCCCTGACGGACTTACTGTAAGCTCACCAATTCATTACGTTTGCCGCCTTCGTACTATCGGCACTCCGATTGCCTTCGTAAGTGCGGGCACTGGAAGGGAGACCCACCATGAAAAAGGAACTGCAGCAATTGATCGAAGAGCTGGGCGAAGCAATCAACTCATCTTTATCTGAGTCGGATCGCTTTGCCGCGGTCATGGCGGAGATGGAGCAGGCCGGCTATAACGCCTACGTAATTTTGGAAGCCTCAATCGGGTTCCGGAATGGCGATGAACCCGAGGCCGCATCCGGCGAGGCGGAAATCCAGGTGTCCCTACAACCCAAGCAAGAGTTTGCGCAGGCAACCGAGATGACCGCGGGCGATCTGGATTTCCTACGAGACCTGAAGATTTCCGTGGCCTGATATTAGACGGGCCGGTCTCATGACCAGCCATTAGGATCAGGCGATCGCGCTCACCGCTCGCGTCTCCTCGCGCGAGCGGTAGCAGTAAGTGGCCAGCAGAATAGAGGGAACAATGACCGCCGCCAACACCTGAGCCACTGGATCGGTTGCATCCGTGAGCAGCACTCCCACGACATAGTAAGGCAAGGAGCCCACGCACCAATTCTTCCAAACAGCGTAGATGGAGCTGTTTTGAGTGAGTGCCATTACAACCGATACCAGGCCGGTATTAACCACGTAGAAGGCAGCAGCGCCTAGCATCAGAGAAAGAAGCGCAGGCTGTTCCGCGAGTCCCGGAATCAAATGCTGGACGAACGCATAACCGGCGGCGGCGGCAAGACCCATGTTCGCTCCGTTAAAACAGAGCTTCACCAAGGTCGGCTGATATTTCGGCTTATATACGGTCTGGACCATTCCAGCCAAAGCCGCGGCGATCCACACTTCCGGGAACGACAAAGTTGTGGAACCTAGCAGCGCAAAGAAGAACACCGGAGAATAGGTGCCGGCAACTCCGGGCACACAGCACTTCAACGTAGCGGCGGCGAGAAACAAGACCAGGAACACTGCAAAGCGGGCGGGATCATCCGAGCGCCAGTTAGCCAGCGCTAAAGCTGTCGCCGCTGCCCCAATAGCGATCACGCTAGCGATATATGCCTTCGCAGTCTTGGTCATATGACTCCTCACTTGGCTGCCGACTTCAAAATTTATTGATCGACATTCAAGTGGCATTTGTAGTGCCAAGGGAGTAGGCGGCAAAACCCCAAGGGCCTGGATGTTTTACGAGATGGACCTAGTCGGCAAGCAAGCTAGGGGGCGACAAGATGGCCGCGTTTTGGGCCATAATGTCGCGGTACTGCGCTGAATTCGGTTTTATGAATCTGCCGAATTACGTAGCTGCCGCTCCCTCGGCGCTGCCCTGTGCCGGCTGCGCCCATTTTTCGATAATCGCCCAGATAGCGGATCGGTAGGCTGTCAGGTCCATGGGTTTCTGAATGTATTCGCGGGCTCCCGATGCCAGCGCGCGCTGCTGATCGCCGGGATCGTTGGACACACTAAAGACCACTACCGGGATGTCTTTGCGCTGGTTTCGCTCCAGTACGATGTGCCCCGAAATCAGAGGAATGTTCAAATCCAGAATGATGAGGGCCGGCTGAAACGCGTGGTCTTCGAGCATGGTGAGTGCCTGTAAACCGTCTCTGGCGATGACCAGCTTGATCGGAACAGGAGACTCCGACACAATTTGACCGGTTAACAGTGCATCTCCGGCACTGTCTTCGATCAACAGAACCTGGATAGGCATAGTCCTCCGCATGAGGCCTTGGTAGGTTGACTCCACTTTTTGCCCCTACGTTACAAGATTTTTTTACCTCGCCAATCGTGTCCTCAAAGGGCTGTGCGGTGGTAAGATCTAAGATCGCCCGAATATGTTGGACATCTCCTCGACCGATGTTCTTTTAATCGGCGGTGGCGGAGCAGGGTTAAGAGCCGCTATCGCCGTTGCCGAAACCAATCCCAACCTCAGAGTCGCTGTGCTTTCCAAAGTCTACCCGATGCGGAGCCATACGGTATCCGCAGAGGGTGGGGCGGCGGGCGCCATCCGGCCCGACGACAGTTTAGACGAGCACGCCTACGACACCATCTCCGGCGGCGACTGGCTGCCCGATCAGGATGCCGTGGAAATGTTCGTCAAGGAAGCGCCGCAGGAGCTGATGCGGCTGGAGCATTGGGGCTGCCCGTGGAATCGCGAGCCGGACGGGCGCGTGGCTGTGAGGCCTTTTGGCGGCATGAAGAAAGAGCGCACCTGGTTTGCCGCCGACAAGACCGGCTTCCACATGCTGCACACGCTGTTTCAGACTTCGCTCAAATACAATGCCGTGGCGCGCTACGACGAATATTACGCCACCAAGCTGCTCATAGAGGACGGGCAGGTGCAAGGCTGTGTCGCCATCGAGATATCGAGCGGCAAGATCCAGGCGATTGCAGCGCGAAGCGGTGATCCTGTGCACGGGCGGCGCTGGAAGAGTATTTCCCTTCACCACGAATGCCGCGATAAAGACCGGCGACGGCATGGCACTGGCATATCGCAGCGGCGCTCCCCTGAAGGACATGGAGTTCGTCCAGTACCATCCCACCGGGCTTCCGTTCACGGGCATTCTAATCACTGAAGCGGCCCGCGCCGAAGGCGGATACCTGATTAACAAGGACGGCTATCGGTATCTGCAAGATTACAGTCTGGGCAAGCCGCAGCCGGAGCCCGTGTTACGCACGATGGAACTGGGACCTCGCGATCGCCTGTCGCAGGCCTTCGTGAAGGAGTACGAAAAAGGCCGGACCATCGAGGGCCCCTACGGCGCCGTGGTGCACCTAGACCTCCGGCACCTGGGTGAAAAGAAGATCAACGCCAAGATTCCCTTCGTCCGCGAGTTGTGCCTCAAGTACGAAAACCTGGACCCGGTGAAGGAATTAATCCCGGTGCGGCCAGTGATCCATTACGTGATGGGAGGAGTGCACACCGATATTAACGGGGCAACTCCGATCAAGGGCTTGTATGCTGCCGGAGAGGCGGCCTGCGTCAGTATCAACGGCGCCAATCGTCTGGGGTCGAACTCGCTCACCGAGTGCTTAGTATTCGGAGCCCGGGCCGGGACGGGACGCGGCCGAATTCGCGTCCGTGCAGAAAATGCCCGGACGGCATCTGCTGGCACAGGCGGCCGATGAAGAAGCGCGGCTGGACGACCAGTTCCTGAACAAGACCGGGGGGCGCGAGCGCATCGCCACCATCCGGGAAGAGATGCAAAAGACCATGGAGCAGAGCGCTGGCATCTATCGCTCCGGTGAATCGCTTGAAAAAGGCGCCAACAAGCTGCGCGAACTGCAGGAGCGGTTTCTGGACGTCGGGCTTGGATGATCACAGCCGCACCTTCAACACCGAGTTGGTCGCCGCGCTGGAGTTGGGTTCGATGCTGGATGTGGCCGAGGCGATGATTCAGTGCGGGCTGCATCGGACCGAATCGCGCGGCGCCCATCAGCGCATCGATTTCCCAGCGCGCGACGACCAAAAGTTTCTCGCCCATTCGCTGGTGGAGCGCCGGGAGGACGGGGTTCCTGAAGTGAGTTATCTGCCGGTGACTATTACGCGCTGGCCGCCGGCCGAACGAGTTTACGGAAAATGATTGCTTATGGCTGAACAGATCGCTCTCGAAGTTACACGCTTTTCGCCGGAACGGGACAAGACGCCGTCGGTGCAGAGCTTCGATGTTCCGCTCCGCAAGGAGTGGGTGGTTCTGGACGCGCTGAACTACGTGAAGGACAAAGTGGACGGTTCTTTGTCGTTCCGCTGGTCCTGCCGCATGGGCGTCTGCGGCAGCTGCGGAATGATGGTGAACGGCGAGCCCAAGCTGACCTGCGCTACCTTTCTGACCGACTACGCGCCCGGGCCGGTGCGCGTGGAGCCGCTCAAGAATTTCCCGGTGATGCGCGACCTCATCGTTGAGATCACGGATTTCCTGGAGAAGCTTTCGAAGGTTAAGCCCTGGCTGATCCGCGAGAAGGAGAAAGCACCTTCAGAAGGCGAATATCTGCAGTCGCCCGAACAGCTGGAGACGTACAGGCAATACAGCATGTGCATTAATTGCCTGCTGTGCTACGCGGCCTGTCCGGTATACGGGCTGGACCCGTTGTTCGCCGGTCCGGCGGCATTGGCGCTGGCGCAGCGCTACAACATGGATTCCCGCGACGAAGGCAAGAGCGAGCGGCTCGACATTTTATCGCAGCACGATGGAATCTGGGGCTGCACGTTCGTGGGAGACTGCACCCAGGTCTGCCCCAAGCATGTCGATCCTGCCGGCGCGATCCAGCAATACAAACTGACGGCTACACAGGAATGGGTCAAATCGCTGCTGATGCCTTGGGGAGGTAAGTGATGGCGACTTACACCAGCTATCCGCCCAAAGGGTATCGCGTCCGCATGTCCACTTACTGGTGGCTGGGCCGCTGGCCTTATCTCAAGTTCATCCTGCGCGAGATCAGCAGTGTATTTGTGGCGTGGTTTGTAATTGAGCTGCTGCTGCAGATTAATGCCTTGGTCGACGGGCCCCAGGCTTGGCTCGAAATGCAGGATTTCTTCTCCAATCCCATTGTTATCGCGTTGAACGTGATCAGCCTGTTTTTCGTCTGCTTTCATGCCATCACCTGGTTCAATTTGGCGCCGAAAGCCATGGCTGTACGGATGGGCGGCAGACGCGTACCGGGCATTTTCATCGCCGGCCCGCAGTATGTGGCGTGGATCGTCGTGTCGGCGGCCGTGGCTTGGCTGCTGCTGCATGGGTGAGTGCAAAGAGGATAAATAGATGCATAAGAGATCCAACGAGCCTTTTGTCTGGCTGCTTTTCAGCGCGGGCGGAGTGGTTGCAGCGCTGCTGATCCCGATTCATCTGTTTCTGTTTGGCCTGGCGTTCCCTTTGGGATGGTTAACAGCGCCCAGTTACGATAGCGTGCTGGCGCTGGCCCGCAGCCCGATCGGGCGCGCCTACCTGTTCGTGTTGTGCATGCTGCCGCTGTTTCATTGGGCGCACCGGTTTCGGTACACGCTGTATGACGGTCTGCAAATCAAGCATCTGGATGAGCTGGTAAACACTCTCTGCTACGGCGGGGCGATAGTAGGAACGATCATCGCAGGGTATCTGATCTGGAGAATTCCCTAACGGATCAGGTTCGGGACCGTACTACAATAGGTAAACCTGCTAAGGAAAAAAGGAGAGTACCACGTGAATCGTTTTTCGAAGATAATGTTCCTGGCTGCAATCGCGGGCGCCGCCGGCCTCTACGCGCAGAGCAATCCTTTCAGCACCGAAGTTAAGGCCAACTATAACAACACCAAGACTAATCTGATGAAGGCCGCCGACAAGGTGAGCGAGGCTGATTACGACTTCAAGGCCACGCCGGACGTGCGCACTTATGGCCAGCTGGTCGGCCACGTGGCGGACACGCAAATGGCTTTATGCGGCATGGCCAAGGGTGAGCAGAAGCGAGGGGACGCCGGTGAAAAGACCTCGAAATCCGATCTGGTAGCCGCGCTAAAGGCTTCCTTCGACTACTGTGACAGCGCCTATGACGCTTTGAACGACGCCGATGGCGCGCAGACCGTTAAGATGTTTGGCCGCGACCGAACCAAGCTCGGCGTGCTCGATTTCAACATAATTCACGACAACGAAATGTACGGCACCATGGCCGTCTATATGCGCCTGAAGGGCGTTGTTCCGCCTTCCACTGCCGACCGGCCCATGGGCCAAGGCAAGGGCGGGAAGAAGTAATCTGGTTACCACTGTGGCATCCAGGCGTCGTGGGCGGCCGCGTCTGTCCGAGGTCCAAAAGGCCGCTGTGCTAAAATGGCATTTGAAAAAAATCTCCGTTGAGCTCACGTTAGAAGAGCTTCAAGCCATTTTGACCCTGGCGGATAACCAGTTATTTCGCGTGAAATATATCGACCCGAAAATGCCTGGCTACGTCAGCCGGCCCGACGAGCTGCGAGCAGCCAATTCAGCCGTGCAGATTCTGCAAGACGCGGTGAAGACGGCCAAGGGCATCAAGGCCAAGAATAACGGGTAAAGAGTTCCCGTTAAGCGGTCGCTCGGGCAAGTTTGAGTTTTGGTCCGTAGCGCTCCCACGTTAGTGAGGTCTTGGCGGCTTCGATGTCTCGCGAGGTTGCGCAGGGATTACTGGAGAGCACGGCGGTCGTAATCGCGTCGGTCTTTCCAGCTTCTAGACCATCCACGTTGTTCTGGTACGGCCAAGTCTTGGTTGCCAGGTGATGCACTCTCACCTGCCAAACCTCATCGCCGACCTCGACGAAGAGGCGGTAGTCCTTGTAGTCTGCGCGGTATCCTTGGCCGCGAATCAACATGCGCTATCGTGCTCCAGACTCGGTGGATTGACTCAGGTTGTCTGAGACGTTGCCGTCCGAGTCGATAGTGGAAATGTCATCATCCGGCGAGTCAGGTCGATCGGGATCGCGTTTTTGGAGCTTTCGCTCTAAACGCCGCGCGAGTTTTTCCTTAGCCTTCTCGGCGCGCGCGACTTCCTTTTGTCGCTTCTTGAATGTGTCTCCTGTCCGGCCGGCCATATGCTCTTTCCCCCATCTTAAATCTTATAGGATCCAGTGCGGACGTTGCGTCCTATCAGTGAGCTAATTTACCACCGCCGGTCTCGCCGGCCGCCCCCTCCGCCACGGTCTCCACCGCCCCCCATTCTGGGTCTTTCGGTCTTAGGTCTGGCTTCATTGACATTGATCGCGCGCCCGCCCAGGTCCGTGCCGTTTAATCCGGCGATGGCCTGGTCGGCTTCATGCGAATCCGTCATTTCCACAAAAGCAAAGCCCCGTGATCGCCCGGTATCCCGGTCTGTCATCAAACTGACTCTCTCCACGGCGCCATACGCCTCGAAAGCGATGCGAATCGATTCCTCCGTCGCACCGAAATCCAAATTGCCTACAAAGATCTTTTTCATTAGCTTCCTTCTGACATTTGACTCCAAGCTGTGCGAGGCAAGTTAGGATTCGCGGCCAAGCCTGGTGGGACGATCAAACGCAATTTGAGTATACCAGTTTTTGGTGAGAAAGCCGGTCGATTTAATCTATCCGGCCGGTCCCCCAGCCCCCTGCCAGGCCCCCTCCGGCCGCCGGAAAGCTGGTATCCTAAAAATTCGGTCCAACGATCGAATAAGAAGGGGTTCTTTTGGCTGAAATCCAGATTCAGGATGGCGAAACTTTAGAGAGCGCGCTCCGCCGTTTCAAGCGCAAGGTCTTGCAAGAAGACATTATCAAAGAGATCAAGCGGCATTCCTTTTACTTGAAGCCCGGCGAGAAGAAGCGCGTCAAGGAAGCGTTAGCTCGCAAGCGTAACCGTAAGAAGCGCCGGCGCGACGGCGGCATGGAGCAAGCGCCTTAAGGCTAACGACCGCCCCGCGGCTGCCAGCGGTGTAAAATCACTTCTTCGCGAACGGCGACATGAGCTCCGCGGTCGAATACAATCGTCCGTCCACCATCACGCGCTGCACGTTCGCTGCGTCTTTGATGTCCCGGAGCGGATCGCCCGAAACGAGCACCAGATCGGCCAGCTTGCCGGCTTCGAGCGAGCCCAGATCCTTGCCGTAGCCGAATGCCCGGGCAGGCAGCAGCGTTGCCGTTTTCAGTGCTTCCCAGGGCTGCATTCCGTATTTCACTTCCGCGCGGAGCCCGAGATGATTCAAAATCGCCAGGCCAGGCAGCGGAGAATCCGTTCCCAGCAACACCGTGCCTCCACCGCGCATCACGCTGAGCACGGTTTCCTCTTCCTTCTTGAGGTTGTCGAGCGTCAATGCCTGGTCCGTCTTGGTGGCGCGATCGCGGGCGGCCAGCATGGTTTTCTGCGACCAGGGCGTGTTCAACGTTGCGATCCGCGCGTCATCGAGAATTTGCGGATCTTCCGCGTACAAGCGCCGATGCCGCAAAAGGCGTGGTGATGACGAATTCGCCCGCCGCCGCGAACAGTCGCCCGAATGTCCTGGTAAGTCACGCCTCCAAACGATCGCGTGTAAGAATAACCCCAGCGTGAGGTGGCGCTCACGTGCGTCATACCGTCCATGCCGTAAGTCAACCCGGGCAGCCCATAGTGGGAATCGGCCCAGACCCCCAGCTTTTCATGCGCGAACTTCAGAGCAACAAGTTGCAGCTCGTGCGGCAGACGAACATAAGTCTTCAGATTGTCGTATTCGAGCGCCTGCGCGCGGTCGAGTTCCAACTGAAGCTCTTTTTCGTTGGTGACGCCATGATCGGTGCCATAGTATCCACGCTCCCCATCAATGGGTTCGCCCGCCGCGAAATAGCGCGGCCCGACGCGGCTGCCCGATGCGAATGACTCCTTGATCTCCATCTGGCCGTACGCCTGGTCTCCTTGCGATTGTAGGTCGGTAAACCCATAGGCCAGCCAGATGCGGCCCGCGCGATCGCCGTAGGACGCCAGCCCGCCGTAGCCATGATTGTGCGCCTCCCATAGCCCGGGCATCGACCGTCAAGTCGGACGCGTCGACCACCTCGACTCCCTGATGCAGCTCATCGCGATGCGGTTCGATCTTCTGGATCCGTCTGCCAACGATGATCAAGTCCACATTCGATGCGAACATTGGGACCGAGCCCGTCCCAGAGCGTCCCGGCATGCACCAGGATTTTCTTGCCGGCGGCCTCTCGATGCCAGGCTAGATCGAGCGGCACGGTGGTCGGCGGCGTCGCGCCGTCGGAGGCAACGATGCGCAATTTGCCATTCGAGAGATACAGCAAACGCTTGCCGTCGCCGCTCCAAGCTCGGCGCATCGGTCATCTCTTCATTGATCGGACGGGCCTCGCCGGCCGGGATGCCGTTCGCATCCACAGGCCTTACCCACAGATAACCGTCCATCACGAATGCCATCTGAGAACCGTCGGGGGAATAAACGGGGCCGTCGACGCTGCGCGTGCTGATGGATTTGTAAGGCGCCGGTTCGGTGAACGTCGCCTTGCCGCTGGCCAGATCAACCGTCTCGATCAGGTTCGTTCCTTCGCGGAAACGCCGCGAATACGGCCGCAGCGCCGCCAGCGCGATAGTCTTGCCGTTAGCCGACCAGCTCGGCTTGCCGGGCTCGTAAGTCGCCTTGATGGCCTCTTTGATTTCGCCGCTCGCGAGATCGACGGTGTAAGTGGCGCCGTCCTGTTCTGAAAAGCGAGCTGCTGGCCGTCAGGCGACCAGGCCGGATCGATTTCAGCCGAGTCGGCGAGGTTAGTAACTCGCCGCTCGGTTTTTGTCGCGAGATCAAGAACGTAGATGTCCGCGGTGCCCGCTTTATCGGAACAGTAGGCGATCTGCTTGCCGTCCGGCGACCAGGCGGGCGATTGCTTGTAGAAATTGTCCGTTGGTGAGCTGCTGGGGCTTGCCGCCGATTTCCATCAGCCACAGTTGATTGAGGGCCTCGAAGACGATCCGGTTGCCGTCGGGCGAGAGCGCGGGAGTGACAATGCCTTTCACCGGGCGCGGCGTAGTGGAATCGAAGTCGAGCTGGCGATGCTTGTAAGGGGCGCGGTTCAGTTGAAATTTGGCCTGAAATGGGATCGTCTTGGTTTCGCCTGCCGAGCGTTGTCGATGAAGATCTTTCCGTCGCCGGTGTAAAGCAACCTGATTAGCCGAGAGCCAGGTGGCAGGAAACGGAAAGACGTCTTCGGCCGTCCCACGCCTGCGCCCGAGATCATGAGCCGGGTCTTGTTGCCGCTGATCTCGGTGTAGGCGATCTTCTTTCCGTCAGGCGACCAGGACGGCGAATTCACCCGCGCCCCTGCCGGCGCTGAGATGATCGGGCTTAGCATGACCCGCGGCGTCCGACCGACTCGATGCTGGTTCCCGTGGCGCCAGCGCCGCTCACGAACGCGATTTCGGCGCCGTCAGGCGACCAGGCCGGCTCGAATTCGTCGGCCGGGCTCGAGGTCCACTGCGTCAGCTTGCCGCTGTCGACGTCGGCGACCCAGATATCGTAGTTGCCCTTGAAAGCGCGGTCGGAAGAAAATGCGATCTTCTTTCCATCGGGCGAGAAGCGCGGCTCCGCGATCGTCGCCGTGCCCGTCGGTCAGTTGGCGGACGCCCGTGCCGTCCGGCTTCATCAGCCAGATGTGAAACGTGCCGCCTTTGAAGGATTGAAAAGCGACCAAATCACCCTTGGGCGACCAGTCCGGACGCGCCGGTTCCAGAAACGGATCGGTAAGGCGCTTGGCCGCGCCGCCCGCGATCGGCAAAGACCATAGCGTCTCCTGCAGGTCCATGATGATCGTCTTGCGGTCCGGCGAAACCGTCACGTTGACGTTGGTGCCTTCGGTGACAATGACGGTGCGGGTGGAGCTAGTCTTCGCCGCGCTGAGCCAGATGACGGCCACGATCACGGCGCAGATCCACGAAGCGAACTTTTTCATACTTGTAAAAGGTTACCTTCAAAAGCGGCAGGTGTATACTGGCAGGCACTCAGTCATCACAAGGTGGATTTGCCGTAGCCGCCGCGCCGCGCTCCAGCAAGTCCGCAATCGCGCGCTCGCTGTAACCGAGCCCCTGGAGCACATCTACGGTATGCTCGCCGACCGCGGGCGCCATTTTGGGCTTTACTTTGTCCACGCCCTTTAGCGTCACGGGATTCATTACCGTTCGCAGCCCTGGCTCAATCTCGGCATACACGCCATTGGCTTCCATCTGTGGATCGGCGGCCACCTGCTGCGTATTCGGCACCGGCGACCAGATCACGTCATGACGGCGAAAGATCGCTCTCCATGCAGCCATATCTTTTCCGGCTACAACCGCGTCGATAATCGCGACCAGCTCTGGCCCGTTTATCCGGCGTAGCTCGGGTGTAGCGAAATGCGGATGATCGATCAGTTGCGGTTGGCCCAGTGCGTGGCAGAGATTAGGCCAATCCTTCTTGGGGTCCAGGCAGCAGGTAAAAAAGCGCTGTTGATCGCGTGTGACGTAATGGTTGACCAGCGGATTGATGGTAGTGGTGCGCGTCGACTTCGGCCAGAACTGCGCGCCTACCATGGCAGCCTGAATGCCACAGGCATGCGCCCAAGCGCCGTTGGCCATCAAAGATGTAGTTACGCTCATCCCTCGGCCGGTGATCTCGCGGCGATAAAGACCCAGCATGATGGCTCCGAACAACGCCATGGAAGTGGGATGGTCGCCAAAGCCGGCTGGGGACACTGCCGGTTCCGCATCGCCGTTATGCATGCTGGACATCAGGCCCGAACGTGCCCAGTAAGCCGTGGCATCGTACCCCGGTTGCTCGCAATCGTCACCGGTTAATCCGTAGCCGGTAATCAGGGCATAGATCAAGCGATCGTTCACCGGCGTCAGATCCTCATAAGCGACTCGGAACTTCTGGATGAGCGGCCCCTGGTAATTCGTGATGAACACATCGGCGGAAGCCACCAGCTTGAGCAGAACTTCCCGCGCCGCCGCGTGGTTCAGATCAAGAGCCACGCTCTTCTTGTTTCGCCCGTCCAGGATCCAGCAATAGGGAAGCTGTGACACGGGCATGCCCGGCACCAATCCGAGATAGCGATACGGGTCGCCGTAAGGAGGCCGCTCGATCTTGATGACGTCGGCGCCAAAGTCGGACATCGCCACCGCGGCCGCCGGACCTGCGATGTAAGTTCCACAGTCGATCACGCGCAGACCCGAAAGAGGCGGCTTTTCATCAGGCATAAGTACTCACTCTGATTCAAGGGGGCGCTGAAGTCAACGCCGAGGGCCTTAAAATGGAAGTAACGGGAATTGCAATGAAGTTTCTAATGCCCTTGTCGCTGATAGCCGCCGGGTTGTGCCTCTCGGCGCCGGCGGAAAAGAAATTGGCCATTGTCCGGCCGCTGCTTTCGCAGATGGAGGACGGCGCGCCCGTTTCATCCGGTTATGAGTTTCTGCCCGGCGAAACGATCCACTATAGTTGTCAGGTCGAAGGCTACAAGAAGATGGAAGACAAGTCGGAAGTAGAAAAGGTTCTGGTGACATACCAAGTGGAAGCGCGCGACTCGCGCGGAGTCCTCTTGCAGCCCGTGCAAGAAGGCAAAGACGGAGGCACGATAACGGCCGAAGACAAGAACTGGATGCCCAAGATCCTGGAAAGCATCGTTGTTCCACCACTGGCCGAGTCCGGTGAATATCAGATCCTGGTCAAAGTGACGGATGAGTTCGGTCACGCCACAGCGGAAGCTCGCACCGTCTTCACCGTCAAAGGCCGCGACGTCGCTCCCAGCGATACCCTGGTGGTCCGAAACTTTCGGTTTTTGCGCGGAGACGAGGATGGAAAGGCGCTGCAGGTAGCCGCATATCGTCCGGGCGATCCGGTTTGGGCCCGCTTCGAGATGACCGGATACAAGCTGGGCGAAGCTAATCAATTCGACATCGAGTATGGGCTCCGGGTGATGCTCGCGGACGGGGCGGTGGTTTACTCGCAGCCGCAAGCGGCCACCGGAAAGGAACAGACCTTCTATCCGCAGCGATATCAACCTGGTGTTCTGAACTTGAATCTGGCCAAGGACCAGAAACCGGGCGAATACACTATCGTGCTGACTGTCCGCGACAACTTGGGGAACCAGACTTACGAGACGCGCGAGAAGTTTTCAGTCGAATAGAGGCACGCGTACTCCGGAGAAGATGAACTTGCACCGGGCCTAAGAAGGCTCGCCTGCTCCCTTACCGCCCGAAGATGAAGCGCGCGCGGCGGGGATCGGCGCCGCCGTTCAACACGTCGTTGTGGACCTGGATCACGGTCGGAGCGGAGGAGTTACTCCAGTCGCCGGTGACCGTCACCCGATGGCCCAGTGTATTCAGCGCATCCACGGTTGAGCGTGAGACCCGGCCCTCCAGATTCAACTTCCCAGGCACGAATTCGTGATTACCGAACGAGCTGAAAAAGTGCTCAGTCTGGAAACGCGGCGCCTCGACGGCCTCTTGCGGGTTCATGCCGAAGTCGAGCATATTGAGCAGCACCTGTAACAGTGCCTGATCCTGGTTGTCGCCGCCGGGAGTTGACATGATCAGTTCCAGCTTGCCTGCTTTGGTGACCATGGTCGGGCTCAGCGTTACACGTGGCCGCTTGCCGGGCATCAGCTGATTGGGATGTCCGGGAGTCATGACGAACGACTGCAGTCGGCTCGTCAGTGGAATTCCAGTGTCGCCCATGATTACCGACGGTAGCCATGCGCCGCTCGGCGTGGCATTGAACGCGTTACCCTGGCGATCCACTACGTTCACGCAGGTGGTATCGTTCGCCGTTCCCACGGCTGCCGTAGTGGTCGGGATAGTAATACGGTGGCCGAAGCTGCCCGGCCGGTGCTCGATGGAGGCGTGCTGCGGATCGATGAGCTTGCGCCGCTCGGCGGCATAATCTTTCGACAACAGGATTTCTTCAGGGATCTTGCTGAATTTCGGGTCGCCGTAGTATTCGTCGCGATCCGCGAAAGCCAGTTTTGTGGCTTCCACCACCGTATGCAGATACTGCGGGCTGTTGTGACCCATGGCCTTCAGGTCGAATCCTTCCAAAATGTTCAGGGCCTCGATCATCACAGGCCCCTGGGTCCAGAAGCCGGGCTTATAAATCTCATAGCCGCGGTAGGTTCCCTGCTTGGGCTGTTCGAGATCGGCGTGATAATTCGCCAGGTCCTCATACGCGATCAGACCGTTGTACTTCTGGCTGGCATCGGCGATACGGTGGGCGATGGAGCCCCTATAGAAAAGGTCGCGGACGGCCCGCAGCTTGTCGGCGCGCTTGCCATGCGCCTTCTTTTCAGCGGCTACCAGTTCCCTGAATGTATGAGCCAGTGTGGGCTCGCGGAATACTTCGCCGCGCGATGTCGGTACCCCTGCCGGATAAAAGAAACTCACTGAGTCCGGCCACAACGCCAGAATCCGCTGATAGCTGTGCAGCATGCCGCCGAACTCTTCGAGCATCGGGAATCCCTGCTCCGCATACTCGATGGCGGGCTGAACCACTTCCGCAAACGATTTGGTTCCGTACTTGTCCAATGCCAGGATCAGGCCGTCGAATACTCCGGGCGTGATGGCGGACAGTATTCCTTGCATCGGCACCGGAGGCATACGGGCGGAGTCTTCCCACGGCTCAGGCGAGCGGCGCGCGTAAAATTCCACCGTGGCCTTGGCCGGAGCCACGCCGACGCCGCTGATGACCATAGGAGGTTGCCCGGCCATCTTGATGATCACCGGCATTTCGCCGCCGATTCCGAAGCGGTTCAACTCGGTAACGCTCGCAGCCAGGACGCCTGCCACTCCGGCATCCACCGCGTTGCCGCCTTGCGTAAGGATCCGATAGCCGGCCTCCACTTCAAAGTTGTTTGCGGCGCCCACCATCTCATGCATCCCACGCACGGGCGGAAACATGGTCGGCGGCCCTTGAGCTTGGAGTACCAATGCGGAAGCGGCAAGTACGATGCCGATCAGAAAGCGGGAGCGAACAAATAGGGAGTTCATCGGCTTATCCTTGCATTGTCCAACATTTCGGGGGTTCGAAGTGCATAGCTCGTACTCCGGCCTCCTTCTTTATTACGAACCATCAGGCCGAGCTCTGCCAGAGCCAGAATGTCCCTAAGAGCCGTGTCGTGAGAACACTTAGCGAGCTGGGCGTATTTCGAGGTCGTGAGCTTGCCCTCAAATCCATCCAGCATGCGATTCAACACCAGGCGCTGGCGCTGGTTGATTGTAACGGCAGCGATCTCTTCCCAAAAGCGCGCCTTTGTGAGGACAGCGCTGAGAGTGATCTGCGCGCCATCGATGGCACGGCCCAGACAGCCCAGGAACCATTCCATCCAGGGTATGACGTCCAGTGTTCCCTGCTGTGTTTCCTCGAGCATGTTGTAATAAGCCTCCCGTTCCTGACGGATTTGCGCGGACATGCTGTAAAAGCGCTGCGGACTATTTTCAGAGCGCGCCAGGACCATGTCCGCGATCGCGCGCGCAATGCGGCCGTTACCGTCGTCGAACGGATGGATGGTCACGAACCAGAGATGCGCCAGTCCGGCTTTCAAAACCAGATCCGTGTTGGCCGGGGCGTTGAACCAGTTTAAGAAAGCCTGCATTTCCTGGTCTAGGCGCGGAGCTGCCGGTGCCTGGAAATGAACACGATCCTTTCCCACTGGCCCCGATACAACCTCCATCGGCCCGGTGCTGTCATCGCGCCACGCCCCTGTTGTGATTTTATGCATCCCGCTGCGGCCGGTCGGAAACAGGGACGCATGCCATGCAAAGAGTCGTTCCGCGGTTAGTGGCTGTTGGTAGTGGCGCGTGGCGTCGAGCATCATTTCAACGATTCCTTCGACGTTGCGGTCAGCGGGCTTGAGCGCGCCAATATCGATGCCGAGCCGGCGCGCAATCGAAGATCGAACCTGCTCAGCGTTCAGCTTTTCGCCTTCGATTTCACTAGTCTTGAGGACGTCGGTTGAGAGCGTTTGAAGCACCGCCTCCTGCCGGAGATTGAACCCAAGGGCTTCCATGTGGCCGGTTAGCAGGCCCTGCCGGTGGCGAATATCGGCCACCGGTTCCGCCAGCCGTTCGCGGTCCCAATCAAACCGGGGCCAGTCGGAAAGTTCATGGATATACAATCTACGCAACTCCTGCGTCGATTATAACCCATTATCAACGCAAGGCAGCGCCTATTCTACGCACAAAATGCGTAGAATAAGGAGGCTAATCGACGCAAGTCTTAAGGAAGCCTAGCCCTATCAATCATTTGCCGATACTTCCGGAGAAGCTCATAAAGCACCACGCCGCCTGCCGTTGCGACATTCAGGGAATGCTTGCATCCCCAGCATCGGAATGCGAACGTACGTGTCGCAAAGTGCCAGTAGATCGGGCCGAAGTCCATCCACCTCGTGACCGAAGAGGATGCACACGGGAAAGCGAGGCTGCCAGTCGAACAGGTCGATAGCATGGACGCTGGTCTCGACCGCTGCAATCTCATAGTTACGCGCCCGCAGATCTTGGATGAGCGAGCCCGGATCAGCAGGATGCTCCCAGGGCACGGTTTCTTCGGCGCCGAGCGCGGTCTTGGTGATGGCGCGCTTCGGAGGGCGTCCCGTGATGCCGCACAAATACAGTTTTTCGCAGCCCGAGGCATCCGCCGTCCGAAAGAATGCTCCGACGTTGTACATGCTGCGGACATTGTCCAGCAGGATGGAAACCGGGATTCGCCGAAGATCGGCATACGGGCCGGCCGCTCGGGTGGCCAGGTACGGTGTCCGGTCTGTCATCCCTGTTCAGGCGCTCTCTTCCGCGGTCCAGTTTCGAAGCCGGTCCAGGCTCATGAGGAAGGGCTTTAGTCCGCCGGCGAGCAGCGCGGCCCCGAGGAGGCAAGCGGTCACCGAAACCAGCAGAAGCGAATAGTTGACCGCGGTATCTCGGCGGAACAAATATTGTGTGCACATCGCCACCGCGCTCGGTCCGATACCGAGACCGATCAGGTTCAGGATGAACAAATAGACGGCCGATGCCTGGCCGCGCATGGAAGCGGGCATCATCTGCTGAATTGCGGCGGGGGCGATCCCGAAAGGAGCTGCCGCGAAAATGCAGGCCGGTGCCAGCCAAAGGACCGCCCATCCGGCGGTGGGGGCCAGGAACAAAAGGAAATGGACGGGAATCCAAAGTAGGGCCAGGAAGACGCCCACCAGCATGTTGGCCTGCAATCTACCGCGAGCGCGAACGAAGTCGGCGATGCGGCCCGCCCCTACAATTCCGATAGAACCAAAAACAGTGACCATCGAACCGTAGACCAAACCGGTGGTCGGGATGTCCCAATGATAGACGCGGCGGAACATTTCAGGCACCCACGCCCCGCTCGCATAAGAGACCAGCGAGAGCAGACCGAATCCGATGTTATGGCACAGGAAGGTCTTTTTGTTCTTGAAGATGTACGCGAAGGATTGCGCGGCTGACGTCGCGAAAGCAGTCTTGGACAGCCCGCGACGCAAGGGTTCGCGCACGGTGAAGAGCAAGGAGGTGGCGAGCAATCCGGGCAGTCCCACGGCGAGAAAGATTAACTGCCAGGGCCGAACTGCTCCGACTACCGGCAGCGTCCACAATTCCTTGGCCGATGCGAAGCGGACCACCATCCCGCCCAGAAGGTAGGACATGCCCGAGCCAATGTAAATGCCCATCGAGTAAACGCTGATGGCGGTCGCCAGTTTTTCCTTGGGGAAATAGTCGGTGATGATGGAATAGGCCGAGGGCGACAGCGCCGCTTCTCCAACTCCGACGCCCATCCGCCAAGCCAGCATCTGCCCGAAGTTCTTCGCCAGGCCGCACATCGTCGTAAATCCGCTCCAGGCCACCAAGCCGCACGCGATGATCCCCCGGCGGCTGTACTTATCTGCCATGCGGCCCAGCGGGATGCCGCAAAAGGTATAGAAAACCGCGAAAATGAAGCCTTGCAAGACGCTAACCTGCGTGTCCGTAATCTGCAGGTCGCGGCGAAGCGGCCCCACGATCAGGGAAAAAATCTGCCGATCGATAAAGGAGAAAACGTACATCAGGGTGAGCACACCGACTACGTACCAGGCGTAGCGTGGAGAAGGATAAGATGCTTCCGAAGATGGCGAGGTGCGCGCGGCGGCTGGCTGGGTAGCCATGGGTACGGCAATTCTATCGCAAGTGCGTCATAGCCGGCCCGCGCGGGTTCTATTCCGGTCCAAACGCCAGCAGCACGTTTCCAGGAAGACCGCCATTGCGCGGATAGCCGGAATTGATGAACACCATACCTTTTACTACGACCGCGCCGGGGCCATCGATGGACCCGCCCTGCGCTTTGACTCCGTTGACCGTGGAGAATTCCCGGACGGTATCGAAATCCCAAAGCAGCTTGCCATCCTCCGACGAAAACGCTCGCATGTGGCCGTCCACGGCGCCCGAGAAAACGGCACCCGGAATTCCCGTTACGGCGGCTGGCTGCGATGGGCTGCATCCGGAGGGCGCTCCGGCTGGGCAAGGCGTTGGTGCGACGTACCAGACTTTGCTACCATCGGCCACCCTCAGGGCCGTGAGGCCACCGCCTTGATTGGGGTCAAGCGCATAGCGGCGCGGATCGACCATGCTGGTCAGGCGTTTGCGGCCCGGGTCGGAGACAGCGGCATAAACGAACTGGCCGTCAGTCGACATGCCCCACTGCACGCCGCCATTGGTTCCCCCTTTGCCGACGCGGGTCTGCCACACCACCGCGCCCTTCTTGTCCGGATCAAGCGCATATACGATTCCGGACTTCTGCCCGGCCAGCAGCAAGTCGCGGCCTTCGGGAAGCGTGACACGAATGGCCGGTGAGCCGAAATCAAAATCCGGGCCGCAACTGCTGTCGCCTACACAGGCACCGCTAAAAACATCGCCGGAAGTGATTTGCTTGGACCAGACCACCCGCCCGGTAGCCAGATCCAGAGCCACAACCGCATCGCTCAATTCGGTTGCGGGGCCCGAGTAGTTATCGCCGGTCGTCACGTACAGGACGCCGCGCTTCTCATCCACAGTCGGAGCGGACCAAACGCCGACACCGGACGGGCCCATGATGGAAGTTCCCCGCGCGTTTCTTCCAGTCTCTTTGGGACGATCCACCATGTAGGTCTTCCACAATTGCTCGCCGTCCGTGACGCGCAAAGCCATCACACTGCCGCGGAAGGTGCAACAGGCATATTCTGGATCAGACGCGCGAGTCTCCTCCCAGGAAGCGACCGGTACATAGACCACGCCTTTGTGCACGGTGGGCGCGCCGGTCAAACGTGTGGAATCGTGATCCTCCGCCCGCACTTTCCAAAGCAACTTGCCGGATTCGGCTGCGAGCGAATAAACCCATCCGGTCATGTCGCCAAACAGAAGCGCGTGCCGTCGTCCGCCTTCGAGCGGAGCCATCGTGATGGATGATCGCACGGGCCCGTTGGCCTGATAGGTCCATTCCAGACACCCGCTCTCGGCGCGCATAGCGTGCACTACGCCGCCCGCGCTACCAACAAAGAGGTGGCCGTCGAGCACCGTGGGCGGCGCGAACGCCGTGACATCACCATCGAATCCGAAGGCCCATTTCAGTTTCAGCTTGCGGACGCCGTCCACCGTCAGGCCGGCCGCGTCACTCGATTGAAAACGCGCATTGGCGTCGCCCGGGCTCCATCCGCCCCAGCCCGCCGGACTGGCACTCAGCGTTACCGTCCGGTCGCTGCAATATGCGCTGGCGGCCGGTCCGGGGATAGTCTGGCTGGTACCAAGATAGTTGGCGACCGCGATTCGATCCTCGCGAGGCAGCGTGAACGCGATCGCCATCATAGCGCCCGAATCGAGCGCGCGAAGAATGCGCCCGGATGGCATCCTTTGCAGCGCCTCGCGGGGCGGAACTCGAGGATTCACCTGCTCATGGCAGGCCGAGCAGCGCTTTTTGTATACCTCTTCGCCCGAAGGCCCCGCCCATGCGAAAGCACATGGCAGAAATAGAAAAACTATGGCACCCGTCCTCACGAGTGGAACCTAGCATAGACGACGCTGTGTTGTCCACAACTCCTCTAGAAAGTGATGCGAGCCGTCAACTGAATGGAGCGCGGTCCTGCGCCTTCCGCTGTCTGCAGGTTACTTACTTGAGCGAAGCCGGACGTTCCGACTGTCAAGTTCCCGGGGACAGCGTAATTCGGATGATTGAACGCGTTGGCGGCGGACGCGCCGATTTGGGCCTTGAGGCGCTCGGTGAATACGAGTGACTTGAAAAGCGAAAGCGATACAGCTTGAGTGCCTGGGCCCGTCACCGCGCCAACCGGTGAAGTGCCGAAGCGCCCGATATTGTCCTGCGCAGCCGTGAACGCGGCCGGATTAATCCACGAGTTTAAGGACTGCCCGGCATAGGGAGAGACTTTCGCGACTGTATCCGCCCGTCCATTGCCCACCAAATTGGGGAACGAAGTGCCGGAGGGATCTCCACCGGCCAGAATCGTCATGAAAGGACCGGTCTGGGCCACTACGACTCCCGCCAGCTCCCAACCGCCGATCACATGATCCACGATCTTATTACCCCCGTTCAAAAACGTTTTGCCTTTGCCAAAAGGCAGCTCATATAAGAACGTCGCGAGAAAACGCTGGCGCCTGGTGAAAGAGACGTTCCCGTAGTCTAGGCCGGGATGATTCTGGTCGGAGATAGTGCCGCCGTTCTCACCCGTGAACGTAGTGGGATTGTATCCGGCATTGTCCGCCAGACTCCGCGCGAAGATGTAACTGGCTTGGAACTGGAGTCCTTTGGCAAAGTGCTTCTGCACAGCCACCGTCATGGCGTTGTAGTTGCTTTCTCCGAGGGCGCGCTGGTAGGCAATGAAATTCCAGAGCGGGAAAGGGGCGGCCAAGCTAGCGGTGTCAAAGCCAACGGTGTTAGGAGACACTTCGTTGGCGTTGGTGATCACACCCAGATTCGAACCGTGATTCCCGTCGTAGGACAGGCGTACTCCGATTCCCTTGCCGATATCTTGTTCCAGCGTGAGGTCCCACTCCTGCACGTAAGGATCCCGGTACTTGGCCGCGAATGCCTGATAGAACGCCTGGCTGCCCGGCTGCGCCAGGTCGGAGGGAAATGGATAAGGGAACGAGTATACTGGTTTTCCACCCACAATGGAGTTGCCGAACGAAGCTACGTCGCTGGTGTCGACGCCCCAAGCGTCATCGACCATGCCGCCCATCAACGCTTCGATAAATCTTCCGTAGCCGCCGCGAAGAACGGTTCGATTGCTCGAGAAAGGCTTCCAGGCAAATCCCACGCGGGGCGCGAAGTCAGTCTTTTGCGAGAAGCGCAAACTCTCGGGAACACCCGCTTGAGCAGCTGTGAGAATCGGAGTCGGGTAGATGGACTTTGCAAAGGCAGGATTCAGGATGCTGAACGCCGCTTGGTTCGGGATGACAACGGCTCCGTTGACCGTCTGCCCGTTGACGGTGGAAACATAGTTGGGAAGGAAGTTCGTCGTATTGTTCAAATGGTCCAGCAACATCGGATGATACTCGTACCGCAACCCGAAATTGAGCGTCAGCCGGGAATTGACCTTCCAGTCATCCTGAACGAAAAATCCATAATGGCTGGCGTAGGCATGAGTGTCGGGCTGGATCACAGTCGCGATGTTACTCAAATCCGGAATGCCCATCAGGAAAGCCTCGAACGGCTCATAAGGTGTAATTACGCCGTTGGTCAGCAGGCTGCTTGAGACCGAGCCATTAAAGCTGTACCGGCCCAGGCGCCGGCTGGCAAAAACGTTGGTATAAAGGCCTGTGAGATAGCGGTAGTCGGCCCCAAACTTTAAAGTGTGCTTGCCTTTGATCCAGCTCAGCGTGTCCAGCAGCTGCATCGCTCTGTTCGCTCCCAGGCTGGACGCCGTACCTCCCGTCCCTTGGTACCCCGTGATAAGTACGTTGGGAACGGCGTTGCCCACTGGAATTGAGAAACCAGTCAGGCCAAGTTCACTTGCGATTGTACTGGCGGAGATGCCATAGCTGGTCGCATAATGATTTCCGCTGAGGCCGCCTTTTAGCTCGTTAATTACCGTGGCCGAAATCAGATAGGTATACCCCGCGGTGACCGAGTAATCGATTTCAGGCTGTGAGAACGGACCCAACAGGGCGGAACCTGCGGTAGGACTGCTCGGTGTGGGCGGATTCTGCACCCTGCGATTCTTGTAGGTCATCCGGACGTAGGCGTGCTGCGCGGAGGTAATGTTCTCATCTAAACGAAGATCCGCTTGATTGCTTTTGATCGGCGTGGCAAAGTATGCCGCATAGTTATTCGATGTGGCTCCCGGGGCTCCGTAATTCGGGATCGGAAACAGGTATTGCAGCATGCCCTTAGAGAGCGAAGAGATTTGACTGGCCGGGACAACCGGACCTCCCAGAGCCGTTAAGTCGCCATTCCGCATGGCAACGGAAGGAACGTTTTCGATCTGGATTACCTGTCTCGGCAGGCGCAATGCTTCGAAGCTTCCGAAAAAGAACGTTCGATCGTGCCCGCTGTAGAGCTTCGGAATCGAAACCGGCCCACCCATGTAAATACCAAAATCGTTCATCTTCAGAGTCGGAGTGGTATGTGTGAAAGTGTTAGCGGCATTCATGTAGCTGTTCTGGAGATTCTCGAAGACACCGCCGTGGTATGCATTGGTGCCGCTTTTGGAAATGGTCGCAATGTCGGCTACGCCTCCGAACTCGGCCGGGTTAACTACTTCGCTGACGCGAATCTCTTCTATGGCATTGAACGATGGAAACAATTCGTTGATAGGCCCATTTTCAGCCGCCCTGGGTCCCATGATGCTGATGCCGTCCAGCGATATCGAGAGCTGCGAAGGATTTGCGCCGGCAACTGAGATGTTTCCAGCGGAATCGATCTGGACGCCCGGCTGAGTAGTAAGCGTGGAAATCGGACTGGTCGAACCCGTTCCCCGGCTCGCAATAGCGATAGGCAGATCCACTAATTCACGTCCTGTCTTTGTCTCCGCAATATTTGACGTATCGGTTTGGACCATTGGCCCCGCCGATGATTCCACGTTAACCGTCTGTATCTGAGTCGCAACTTTCAAAGTTGCATCCAAGCGCTTGGTCTCGCGCGCTCCCAAATCGAAGACGGTAAATTCCACCCGTTGAAAGCCAGGCGCCTCCACTGTCAGTTCGTAGCTGCCGACTTCAACGTTTGAGAATTCGTACGAACCTACATCACTCGACAGAGTCGAACGCGCGGCATTGGTGCCTTTATTGGTAAGGCGAACTGCAGCAGTGGCAACCACGGTGCCCGATGGATCTCTGACCGTGCCCAGGACTGTGCCGAATGTCGATTGGGCGTTAGCTATACTGCTGGACCCAAGAGCGCTTACAAGCGCCAGAATTACCTGCGAACTAAATCCGTGCCGAACTGAGTGCGTCAACATACACCTCACCCCTTTCCCCTTGAGGTCAAAATCATTTTGTTATGAGGAGCCGCGAATTAGCTCAGTAGAGAGCTAAGCAGCAAGAGGAGCACAGCATCCAGGGTGCCCGTATCGATCCGCGATTCTATCCCGTAGAGAAGCGAACAACCAACGTGCGCAGGGGCACGAGCGTGAACATTGTACCTACAGAGCGCCCGTACCGAATGTGTGGTTCAGGCTAACAGAAAGAACCAAAACTGTCAAGAAAAGAATGCGAAAAAATATTGTAGCCCGCGCGCAGGCGAATTAGTATATTTCGAAGCAGAAGGCGCGATTGTCGCCGCTGGGAGAAAGAGCGTATTGACCGTTTTCAAGCGTCTCGTCAACTTCGATCTTGTAAAGATGACCGCCCAGCGGCGTAACCGCTAGATGGAGAGCCCGATTGCCGCCGCGGCGGCGCCCTGAGATCGAGACTTCTCGATTCCCGCCTTTCACGTCCAGCCGGTACAGCTCGAACCGCTCGGGGGAGGATTTTTGAGCGTCGATCACGAATATCGGCTCAGCCAAGGGCGTGCGCGCCGGTGAACTGGCGCCGGCGATGACATAGTTCGTGTCGCTCTTGCGGCTCTCCTCGCGCACTTGCCCGGTCTCGGTTTCGACAAGGTTTGAAGCATGCAGCAGGTAGGGGATGTCCGGCTTGGGGGGCACCGGCCCGGTGTACTTATCAGCTCCGCTCAGGAGCCCGATCGCCACAAAAAGCAAAAGTGATTGGCGAATCATATTGTTCTTCTAATTCTAGCGCTAGTTGCTGACGGCGGCTATTTCTTCGACGGCCCGGCAGATACGCTGCACTTCCGCTTCGTCTATAGGCTTGCTCAAGACGAAGCCCTCGCCACCCTGAAACGCGCGGGCCAGATCATTGTCGAAGCCGTCGGTCAGAAGAACAAAGCCGCCTACCTGATGGCGCACCCGTTCGAAGAATTCCACCCAATTCAAGCCGGGCAGGCGCACCGCGCAAATGGCCATGTCAAAACGCAGCCGCTGGGCCAGGTCGGCTCCCTCCTCGGCGCTGGATACGGGAACCACGCGGTCTCCCCGATTGCCGAGGAACTGTACCAGTTGACGCTGAACTCTGTTATCCGGCTCTACCACCAGGACCGTTAACTGCCGGCCGCTTCCCTGGAACTCCAGCGGCCCACCGGAGGAGGCTTGGCGTGTTTCGATGACGGGCAGCTCGATATCGAAGCGTGCCTGAACAGGCGACAGCCGGACCACCCGGAACTCGCCTCCATGGCTCTGAATGATCCCCCGGCAAACACCCAGACCCAGCGCTTCAGATCCCGCATGATCGCCATCGATGGACTCGGCAATCTGTATGTCCGGAGAACGGGTCGGATATGAAATCTCGACTAGCACGCGCTTGGCTAGCAGACTGGTCGAGACGGTGATAATTTTCTCGCGTGCTTCGGCGGCCGCTTTTTCGGCGTCCACCAGGAGGTTCAGCAGAACCTGCTCCAGCTGTCCGGGCGATCCGATCACGATAGCGGACTTGGGAGCAAGATGAGAGCGGATCTCGACGCCTTTTACTTTCCACTCCGGGGCGCGGAATTTCAGGAGGCCGGAGAGCAGGGCACTTAGATCGACGCGTCCAGCTTCGGACTGTTCTACTTTGGCAAACGAAACCAGGCGCGCCACTGTCTCCGACGCCCGGCTCGCTTCGTCGGCGATCGACTGTAGCTCGTTATGCGATTCCCGATCTTGCCGCGCACGCAGCGCCGATGCCAGCGCGGCAATCGACTCCAGCGGCGAGCGCAGCTCGTTAGCGACGTCGGAAATCAACTGGCCCGCCGCGGCCAGCTTTTCGCTGCGGAACAACTGCTCGCGAATCGAGTGCTGTTCCTGAAGCTTCAGCGCGGTGGCGACCTGATTCGCCAGGTGCTGCATGGCAGTCTGTTCGGCGTGGCCATGATAATGAACATTGCCGGAATTATAAAGGGCCAGCACGCCCATCAGCTCGGTCTGAGCGAACATCGGAATGAAGAGCACCGAGCGGGGGACCGCTGGTCCATCCTCTTTACGGAAAAAGGGACTCCGGCGCGCGTCCGGAATGGCCACCAGGGTTCGGTTGCGGAAGCAGGCCACAACGCCCGAGGCCATGGCGCCCTTGGGCGCGGTAAGCTCGATGAACTCGGTAGGCGAATCGGTGGATTGCACCCGCTCCAGCATCTTCGCGCCGCGGCTCTGTATGTAAAGACCGACACCGGTTGAGTTCCACAGCTCCGGCAGCGTAAGCGTCAATCTACGGAGAATTTCGGCCGGCGATGTTGCCGCGATAACCTCTTCGCCCAGCGCATTGAGTACCCGCATCTGCCTTCGAAGCGTAGCCATGCGCCGCTCGCGGAACCACCAGATCGCCAGCAGCGCGGTTCCTATGATGAGCGAGGCGAGTAAGACCGGAGGCTGGATGATCCATCCGCGCTCCAGGATAACCACTGCTGTCGGGCTGGGAATCAGTATTTGAAAGTAGTGATCGTAGGGAGGCAGCGTACAGTATTGGCTGCCGATTCCCGTGACTCGAATTCTGTCGCCGGCCCGGTGGCCTTTGAGATGCGGACCCGTGTCACGCCGCGTCCGGGGAAGGAAGATACTCAAATCCTTGGCTTTCTCCCCGATTTGCAGCAGGTCTCCGCCGGCGTTGTCGTCGTCGTCATTCACCACGCTCTCGGTTGTGACGAGCACGCCGATATAGCGAAACGAAGCCAGATCAGCGGCTTTTACTACTTTCGGCGCCGGTGGGGCGGCATGGCCGAATTTCCGGATAGAGCCCGGAAGGAGGACCGGCCGGCCACCCCGGCGGACAATCATCCCCTGTACCTCCACCCAGTCGCCCGGCTCAAGAGTCTGGAATTGGCTGATGTTTCCCTGGAGAAGGAGCCCATATCCTGCGTCGTCCTGAATGGCGACGTAATAGGAATCGCTGACCCAAATGGGCCGCAGCGAGACTTGGCCCGTAACGGTCACATTTTGAGTTTCATAAGTCGGGGTCCAGTCCGGTGGCGTTCGTGAGCCGGCCTGTTCCAGCGTAACGCGGGGTTGCGCTGAGAGAGCTACCGTCGCGGTCAGCCACACCAGGCAGATGAACCCGGACCAAAGCCTGCAAAGCATTGATCGGGCGCTACTTGATCGCATGTGGCGGCTTTCGCGGGTTCGTAATCCTAACATGGTGAACCGGAACTCCACAAAACGCTAGATCGGCAGAAATGATCTGAACTCAATAGGCGCGCCAGCTGGCGGTGCTCCAGAGGGTTGCGCCAAGACGGATCATAACATACAGAAGAGCGCAGGGAATTGAAGACGCATGCTAGCATGGGAGGTTGTCAGGCTCCGGGCTTCGTGCAACGGGCGGCTGTGAACCCCGCCAGGTCCGGAAGGAAGCAACGGTAGCGGTTTAGCTCGTGTGCCGCGGATCACCCGGGGTCTGGCATAATACTCCGCCCACCCTTCATGTACCAGGTCATCGCCAGGAAATACCGGCCGCAGTCGTTTGCGGAGCTGATCGGCCAGGAGCACGTCCGCACCACGCTCGAAAATGCCATCTCGCAGCAGCGCATCGCGCACGGCTACATCTTTTCGGGCCAGCGCGGCACGGGAAAAACCACGGTCGCCCGCATTCTGGCGCGCTGCCTGAACTGCGTTCAGGGACCGACCATCACGCCCTGCGGCGTGTGCGCCAGCTGCCTGGAGGTTACGGCCGGCAACTCGCCGGACGTAATCGAGATCGACGCGGCTTCGAATCGCGGCATCAACGAAATGCGCGAGCTGCGTGAAAACGTGCGCTATCGCCCGGCGCGCGACCGCTACAAGGTTTTCATCGTCGACGAAGCGCATCAGATCACCAGCGAAGCGTTCAACGCGCTGCTGAAGACGCTGGAAGAGCCGCCCGAGTGGGCGGTTTTCATGCTGTGCACCACCGAAGCGCACAAGATCCCGACCACCATCGCCTCGCGCTGCCAGCAGTTCAGCTTTCGCTCGGTGGATTTCGCCGAAGTGGTGAAGCGCATGGAGGAGATCTGCGCAGAAGGAAGGCATCGAGACCGATCCCGAGGCGCTCAGCGTGCTGGCGCAGGCGGGCGAAGGCAGCGTGCGCGATTCCTTATCGGCGCTCGATCAGGCCATCGCGTGCTGCGGGCTGAAGCTGGACGCGGCTGAAGTGCGCGGCATGCTCGGCATGTTTTCGCTCGATTCGCTGGGCGAGGTGACCGAGGCTCTGACGGCCGAGGATTCGCGCCGCATGCTCGACCTGGTGATGGAGCTGGAGCGCAACGGGCGCAGCTCTGCAGCATTTTTGCCGCGAGCTGGCGCGTTATTTCCGCAATCTGCTGGTGGCGAAGGTGGCCGGAGCGAACACCCGGCTGATCGCGGCGTCGCCGCGCGAGCAGGAGCGGCTGGCGGAGATCGCAGCGGGTTTTCCGAAGAAGATCTGACGCGCTATTTGCAGCTCACGCTGGATCTGTTCAAGGATTTGCAGTCTTCGCTGCAGCCGCGGCTGCATCTGGAGATTGGGCTGTTGCGGCTGGTGCAAGCCGGAAAGCTGGTGCCGATCGAGGAAGCGATTGCAGGATTAGGGAGCGCTGGCGGACGCTGTGCCTGCGAAATCTGCCTTCGTCCTGCCAAACCGCTCTTCGCCCCCCAACCCGGCCCCAGTCAAATTACCTATGCCGCCGAGTCAGCCGCAGCAGGCCGGTCCCTGGCGCGACCGTTTGCACGCCGCGCTGACCGAAGCCGGAATGCAGTTCACCGCCGACGCCGTGGAGCATTCGCAGATGACCGAGTCGAATGGCGAGTTACAGTTCGTGACGCCGGAAGAGTTCCATCTGGCTATGAATGAAAAGGATATTCTGAAGGTCGTGCAGAAAGTTGCGGGCCGGCCGATGCGGCTGAAGATCGTCACTGCCACAGTCGGATCTGGCCGAAGCTCCTGAAGTCAGGCCGCCGCTCAAAGATGATGTATCCGAACGCGCGCTGGCGCATCCGGAAGTGCGGCGATTTCAGGAGACTGTTCCCGGACGCGCAGGTCCGCGTGGTGCGAAATCTAAAAGAATAAGGCAGGGCACATGAAACTTCCCGGAAACATGCAGGCCATGATGAAGCAGGCCGAGCAGATGCAGAAGAAGATGCAGGAAGAGATCGCGCTGATTCGCGTGGAGGCCTCGGCGGGCGGCGGCATGGTGACGGTGAACATGGACGGCAAGAAGAACGTCACCGGCGTGAAGATCGATCCCGAAGTGGCCGGCGACGTCGAGATGCTGCAGGACATGGTGATGGCGGCGTTCAACGAAGCAGCGAAGAAGGTGGACGACGCGACGCAGGAGAAGATGGGCGGGTTGCTCGGCGGCCTGGGCCTGCCGCCGGGAATGTTCTAGACGCACCGCGGCCTCTCACTAGTCACTCACTCGATGCCCGATTTCGCCGAACCGCTCGCGCGTCTGATCCAGGAATTCAAGCGGCTGCCTGGCATCGGGCAGAAGTCGGCGCAGCGGCTCGCATTTCATGTGCTGCGCACTCCACGCGAAGATGCCGGCGCGTCTGGCGCAGGCGCTGATGGACGTCAAAGACAAGCTGGGCATCTGCGCCGACTGCAACAACATCAGCGATGGCGAGACTGTGTAATTACTGCCGCGATCCGCATCGCGATCATTCCGTCGATCTGCGTGGTGGAGGAGCCGCACAACATTCTGCCGATCGAGACCACGCGCCAGTTCATGGGTCTCTATCACGTGCTGCACGGCTCGATTTCGCCGCTGCGCGGCATCGGACCGGAGCAGTTGCGCATCGCGAATCTGCTGGAGCGGATCGCAATCGGGCGAGGTGAAGGAGCTGATCGTCGCGACCAATCCGACGGTGGAAGGCGAAGCGACGGCGGTCTATCTTTCGCGGCTGATGAAGCCGCTGGGCGTGAAGGTGACGCGCATCGCGATGGGCATTCCGGTGGGCAGCGATCTGGAGTTCGCCGATGAAGTGACGATGGGGAAGTCGCTGGAGAACCGGCGGGAGATGTAATCCGCCACGTTTCGACCCAAACCCTGGTCCGCATGAATGAGCTATTGCGCAATCTTCCTGTAGGCGCCATGGTCCTCGACTTAGGCTGCGCAGCAGGCAGTTTCGATTCCGCCGCCAGTCCATTCACCACTGTCCGATTAGACCTGGAACCAGGATCCGCCCGAGTCCCCAACTTCGTCCAGGCGGATGCTGCGAAGCTGCCGTTTCGAGCCGGTTGTTTCGACCTGGTGGTTTCCAATCACAGCCTGGAGCATGTCGAAAATCTTGCCGGCGCTTTGGAAGAAATAGGCCGAATTCTCAAGCCGGCTGGATCGCTTTATGTTGCTGTGCCTGACGCTACCACGATTACGGACCGGCTCTATCGCTGGCTGGCTCACGGCGGCGGCCATGTCAACCAGTTCTCATCCGCCTCCGAACTGGCAATCCAGATCGAGCGTGCTACCGGTCTCAAGCTCGTGGCTACTCGAACGCTTTCTACCTCGCTCTCCTTCCTCAATCGGAGGAACCATCAGGTTCCCAGGCGGCTTCTTCTGTTCGGCGGAGGCACCCCGACTTCATTGCGCTTTTGGAATTACCTTTTCCGATTGCTGGATCGCCTCTTAGGGACCCGGCTGAGCATCTACGGCTGGGCCTTGTATTTCGGAAATGTCGACGCGACGATCGAGCGCGAGACCTGGAGTAACGTCTGCATTTTCTGCGGCGCCGGACACCCGTCAGCAGGGCTCTTGCAGGAGCGAAGAGTTGTGAGGAATTGGCTCATCCCCGCTTATCGCTGCCCTGGTTGCGGGACCATAAATCTTTTTACGAACGACAGGCGGGTCACATCCCCGTGACTTCCTTCACCATTGCGAAGAACTCCTTCTTCAGGTCCGTGTTGATCGACCAGTTCACCGGGGGACATTGATAGCCGTTGACGTAGTCGTTCTTGCCAGGATCGAAGTAGCCCCAGGAAACGTACTCGCCGAGCGCGGTCAGCATATGATTCTCAGGCTCTCGAAAGCGGAAGTGATCGTCCTCGTTGATGAGCACCGGCATCGGCCTGTAACCTTCCAGGCTTCGCGAGTGCTGAATCATGTCCCGAACACGCCCGGGATTGTCAGGTCCGTTGCCGTGCAGCAACAGGAAATCGGATGCTTTGATTACGTTGGATGTGGCCGGCGTACCGCCTCCGTAGCTGGTCGAAGCCAGGAGCCGATGCCCGCTACGCCCGGTGCCTTTTACCAGTTCGATCAATTCGTGTACACGCGGCGGCTTCAGAATTTCGTGGCGATAGCCGATATTGGACTCGTTATCGACTTCCACCAAAATGTTGCGATAGCCGCGGTCCAGAAGCCAGTTGGTTGCATTAACGGTTGCGCGCCGCACCGCTTCTTCGTCTCTGACCCGTTGGGCTTGACCGAAATAGAAATAGCCGACAATCACGACCATCCCCAGTTGGTCGGCACGGTCTAGAATCAATGCGAGCCGGTCCATGTACGCCGGCCGGAGGTTTCCTTCCGGGTCGATGGCCGAATTCTCCCAAGGTTGGCTCTTGGAGTAGCCTTCCGGGCTGCCGCCCTGCAGGTTGATCGTGAAGGCTAGAACGCCATGGCGCCGCCATTCCGGGAGGGCTGCCACTAATTCACGAGTGTTGCGATCCGGGTCCCACGCGCCGGTGTCAGGATAGGCCCATCTCTGACGAGTTTCCGGGTTGAGATCGTCAAAGATGCCCTGCACTGCGCGGACGTTCATCAGTAAGCCTTCGATCTTCAGGCCCTTGTATCGACGGCCGGGATAGGTTGGTTTACCATTGATCAAGAAGCGCTCGCCTTGGATTGAAACTTCCGTGCGTCGCCGCCGGACCGCGGCCGAAGCAATAGCCGACCCCGTTAGGCAAAAGAACGTTCGTCGCGTCATGATTCTCGCTGCTTCAGTGGCCATGGCCAGTGTCCCGCTGGACTATTATCGTGTATCCTCAAGACATACCGCTCCACAGAAGTTGCGTAGCGTTTTGAGAAGGACATAACCAAATAGATGTCTACCATTGAGGTTTCCCCTATCTCGCCGCCGTCAGGCGAGTTTCAAGAACAGGTCATCAACGATTTCAGCATTCAGGTCGCGACCATGAACGGGTCCGGCAGCCAGACCGCGAACAATGTTCTGATGCGCTCCATCTTCCAGATGGGCATTCCCGTATCGGGCAAGAACATGTTCCCGTCCAATATTCAGGGTCTGCCCACCTGGTTCACCATCCGCGCCAGCAAGCATGGCTATATCGGCCGCAAGAAGGAGATCGATTTCCTGGTGGCCATGAACCCGGAGACTGCGCGTGAAGACGTCATGAAACTGGACGCCGGCGCTGCCGTGGTTTATGACGAGCCGCTGAAACTTAATGCGCTCCGGTCCGACCTCCATTTTTACCCGGTTCCCTATGACAAGCTGGTCGGCCCGGTTTGCCCCGAAGCGAAGCTGCGCAAGCTGGTTCGCAACATGATTTATGACGGCGTTGTCGCGTGGCTGCTGTCCATTGAAATGGAAGAGATCCACAAGGCGCTGTTCAAGCAGTTCGGCAAGCGCAAGGCCAAGGCCGCCGAGCTCAACTGGGGCGCATGCCAGGCCGGGTATGACTACGCTGCGAAGACGTTCACGAAAACCGATCCTTACCGCGTCGAGCGGATGAACGAAACGGCCGGCAAGATTATCATCGAAGGCAATGCCGCCGCCGCATTGGGCTGTGTTTTCGCCGGCGCCACGGTGGTCACCTGGTATCCGATCACGCCTTCCTCATCGCTGGTCGAATTCATGATCGGCTACCTCAAGCGGTTCCGCGTCGATAAGCAGACCGGCAAGGCGACCTACGCAGTGGTGCAAGCCGAAGACGAGTTGTCGGCCATCGGCATGGTAATGGGCGCGGCTTGGGCGGGCGCTCGCGCCATGACGTCGACTGCCGGACCGGGCATCAGCTTGATGGCGGAGTTCGTCGGCCTGGGCTATTATGCCGAAATTCCCGCCGTGATCTTCGACGTCGAGCGGGTCGGGCCCTCAACCGGCTTGCCCACCCGCACCGCGCAGGGCGACATCCTTTCTACCGCGCTGCTCTCACACGGGGATACCAAACATCCCATGCTTTTCCCCTCGTCGCCGGAAGAATGCTTCCATATGGCGGGCGAGGCGTTCGACCTAGCGGAGCGTTTTCAAACTCCCGTGTTCGTGATGACCGACCTCGATCTCGGAATGAACAACTGGATGGCCGATCCGTTCACTTATCCGACCGAGCCGATCCAGCGTGGCAAGGTTCTAACCGCCGAAGATCTGGAGCGCCTGGGCGGGTTCGCGCGCTATAAAGACGTGGATGGCGACGGAGTCGGCTATCGCACCCTGCCGGGCACTAATCATCCCAATGCGGCGTTCTTCACGCGCGGCAGCGGCCACAATGAGAAGGCGCAGTACACCGAGCGCGAAGACGACTATGTCAACAACATGGACCGTCTGGCGCGAAAATTCGAGACCATGCGCTTGCACGTGCCCAAGCCGATTATCGACACCAGGCCCAATGCGCAGGCCGGCTTCGTCGCCTTCGGTACATCGCAGTACGCGGTGGAAGAGAGCCGCGATCAATTGCGAAACGAGTACGGCATTGAGACCGACTATATCCGCTTAAAGGCGTATCCATTCACCGCCGAGCTGCACGACTTTATCCGGCGTCACGAGCGCGTCTATGTCGTCGAGCAGAATCGCGATGCGCAGCTGCTGAGCCTGATGCGAATGGAGTTCGATCCGTCCGAGACCGCTAAATTGGTAAGCGTGCGCTACTACGGCGGCTTGCCGCTGGATGCCCGCACCATCACCGACAACGTCCTTAGTCAGGAAAAGACCCGCAAGGAGGGCAAATGAGTACCACCGTAACCCCGCCACCCAAGAAGGTCAATCGGATCGGTCTGGAGGTCATTAGCTACAAGGGTTCTAAGACCACCTTGTGCGCCGGATGCGGCCACAACGCCGTTTCAGAGCGCATCGTGGAATGCTTCTATGAACTGGGCATCCAACCATGGAACGTGGCCAAGCTATCAGGCATCGGCTGCTCCTCGAAGACGCCCGCCTATTTTCTGGGGCTCTCGCACGGCTTCAACGGAGTGCATGGGCGAATGCCCTCGCTCGCAACCGGGGCGCTGCTGGGCAACCGCACGCTGCTCGGCATCGGGGTGACTGGCGACGGCGATACTGCATCCATCGGCCTGGGCCAGTTTATGCACCTGCTGCGCCGCAATCTTCCCTTCGTCTACGTCATCGAGGACAACGGCGTCTACGGGCTGACCAAGGGTCAGTTTTCCGCCACTGCCGACGTGGGGTCCAAGCTCAAGACCGGCGTTCTTAACGAACTTCCGCCTTTCGATTGCTGTGCCCTGGCGCTCGAGTGGGGCGCTACGTTTGTGGCCCGCTCTTTCTCCGGCGACAAAAAGCAGCTGCAGGCCATCCTCAAGGCCGCCATCACGCATAACGGTCTCTCTGTGATCGACGTCATCTCGCCTTGCACCACCTTCAACGATCACGAAGGCTCCACCAAGAGCTATAGCTACGTCAAGGATCACGAGGAGATGCTGAACGAGGTCGACTTCGTGCCGTTTTATGAGGACATCTCAACTGAGATCGCCGAGGGCGAAGTGAAGGAAGTGGAGATGCACGACGGCTCCAAGCTTCGGATCAAGAAGCTGGGCCGCGAGTACGATCCGACCAGCAAGTTCGACGCGCTCAAAATGATCGAGGAAGCGAACAAGAATGGCGAGATTCTTACGGGCGTATATTACGTCGACACCAACAAGCCCAACTTCCTCGACATGTTGAGCATCGACGACGCGCCGTTGGCGACTTTACCTCAGTCGCGTGTCCGCCCGCCTAAGGAGGCGCTCGACGAGGCGATGGAAGAGCTACGCTAAAGCGTGAAGCCTTTCATTGTCGGGTTTATCACCGCCCTGGTTTTGCTGGCAGCAGGAGGCTTGGCTGTCATCGCCTTAGGTCTGGCTCCGGTTGCAACTTCCTCCGGACCGCTGCCGTTTGAAAAGCTGATCACCGGCATCGCTTTGAACGCGCGCGTCAACAAAGAAGCGCCGAAATCATCGCCGCTGCAGCCATCCGATGACGTCTATACCGCCGGCGCGCGTGTCTACCGCACGAATTGCGCTGTTTGCCATGGGCTCCCCGGGCAGGAAGAAACTGGGATCGCCAAGGGCGAATTCCCCAAGCCACCGCAGCTTTTCAAGGGCAAAGGCGTGAGCGACGACCCGGTGGGCGAAACCTACTGGAAAGTCGCGAACGGCATCCGGCTCACTGGCATGCCGGGCTTCACGGGATCGCTCACCACCGACCAGATGTGGCAGGTCAGCCTGCTGCTGGCCAATTCCGATAAATTGCCGGCAAGCGTTCAGACCGCCTTGCAGCAGCCCTTGCCGCTCCCGTAAAGACGTTTACTTCGTGGCCGCTTGCGCTATCTCCGGCTGACCCACGACCGCCGAGGTTCCGTAGCCCGCCGCCAGAGCCCCGCTTTCGAAGGTCAAGTTCGACGGCCGATAGGAAGTATCGTGCTGGTATCGCAGCAGCACGCTGTTCGAGATGACTGCGTTCTTTGGGATCGACCGCACCCGTGGAAACCCGCATGCAATGTTCCAGGAACCGTGCAGCGTGTCGAGCGAAAACTTGGCATCCAGAGGAATCGCGTATTGCGCCTGAACCGCCGGATCGATCTGCAGCCCGAGAGCGCTCGCCTTGCTCATCATCCAGCTCAGCGTGATATCGGAAAGTGCGGTCGTGCCCGGCAGATCATCCGGTTCGCCGCCTCCCACGTCGCTATGCACGCCGCAGAACCAGACTTGCTCCAGGGATTGGCCCGGCGCCGGTGCGGATGTCCACAAAGTTGGAGGAAATTCGGCACGCTTTTCGTCGATCGCCAACGCCTGGTACGCGTTAAGTATCGCCGGATTCAGCCCGGTATCCAGAAAGCCGTAAGCGATCGGGTCCACCGCTCCGATGGCTGATGGGATTCCCAATGAGCCGACCGTGTCCCACACTCCCACCATGGTGATCTTAGCCGCCTCCATGTCGCAGCCTTGCAGCTTTTGCAATATCGACTGCCGGTCGTCCTTGTCGCGATAAGCGTCGAAAGCTGTATCCACCAGGTCGTCGGTGAAGTTCTTGGTCGGCAGACCGCAGGCTGCAATCATTCCCGCTAAGCTGCGGGCGGTGTAGGCGCCGCGGCTGAAGCCGAACAGATACACCGAATCGCCGGACTCATACACGTGCGCGATCTTCGTGTAGCCTTCTTTGATTTTCTTCCACAGGCCGGTTCCAAAGGCTCCGCCCAGCAGTTTCAAAATCGGGTTCCCGTCCGCGCCGACGCCATCGTCATAGAAGGGCATTTGATCGGCGCTTATCGTCAGCGACTTGTAGAGCTTGTAAACGTTAGTATGTTTGTCTGCGCTATCCCAGGTACCGTCCGCACAAAACGCGATGCGTTTGCTCATAGTTGTTCTGAGCCTCCTGGCCCGTGAAGAATTATACCGGATAATCATCGCGAATAACGGCGTGCCTATGACCGGAAGCGGCTGCCGGGGGTAGTGCTACCATTAAAAGCAATGGTGTGCGCTTCTATCGCGCGGCGGCAGCTGGTAAGGACCATCTTCATATTGCTGCTGCTGGCCTTCTTTGCCGGCCTTCAAAGCGCATCCGCCATTACCGAACAGGTCCACCACCACGATGGGCCTTCCCACACCGATTGTTGCGGAGTCTGTCACGCCGGCCATTTGTCTGTCACCCAGGCAATTGCCGCGCATACGCTGATTTTGCCCGACGCTCAGTGCTGGCATAAGCCGCAGGATTCCTCTTCCGCGCCGGGTGAGTTCGTTGCTTCGCTTCATCTTTCCCGCGCACCGCCCAGTCTCCATTCCTAGTCCTAGTTTTGTCCTGATCGGCCCATAGACGGCGCCATGTAGGCGCGCGGGTCCGTGACTGGATTTCCTTGGCCGCAGTTCTTTTCTTCATGGAGACTTGTTATGAAATTGAATCTTGTAAGGTCCTGTTTGACCTGCCTTTTGATCGTCTTGCCGGCGCTAGCTCAGTCCATCAATAGTGGGACCGTCCTGGGGACGGTGACCGACCCCTCGGGTGCTGTCGTGGCAGGCGCCATGGTGCGGCTGCAGAATTCCGTCACGGGATATTCGCAGTCCATCACCGCCGACAGCACGGGAGCATTCCGGTTCAACAACGTTCCGCAAAATAATTACCGCTTGACTGCCGAGGCGGCGGGCTTCACCGCTGCCACGCAAAATCTGGAGGTTCGGAATTCCGTTCCGATCACCGTGACCATCCCGCTGGCTGTAGCCGCCGAGTCCACCACGGTCACTGTCGAAGCCTCCAGCGCGCAGGTAGAGACGGATCCCTCCGCTCATCAGGATGTCGACCGGAACGCTTTTCTCAAGCTTCCGATGTTCGATCCGGCCGGGAGCCTTAGCCAAGCGATCACCTTCAGCACCGGCGCAGTGGCCGCCGATGCGAACGGATTCTTTCATCCGTTAGGCGACCATTCCCAAACCAGTTTCGTGATCGACGGCCAGCCCATCAGCGATCAGCAGAGCAAGCTCTTTTCGACGCAGATCCCGGCGTCGGCGCTGCAATCCATGGAACTGATCACCGGTTCGCCTGACGCGCAGTATGGCGACAAATCCAGCCTGATCGTCAACGCCACCACCCGCTCGGGACTTGGATCGACTAAACCCACCGGCTCGCTCACCTCGGACTGGGGCTCCTTTGGAACCTGGGGCGGCAGCGCCTCCCTGGGATTCGGCAGCCCGAAGTACGGAAATTTCATTCTGGTGAACGGCACTCGCTCCGGCCATTTTCTCGATACGCCCGAACAACTGCCGATTCACGACATCGGAAACAATGGATCGGTTTTCGACCGCTTCGACTGGCAGCCCGGCCCCAAGGACGCATATCACATAGACCTGTTCGGGGCCCGCAACTGGTTTCAAGTTCCCAACAGCTACGATCAACTCTCACAAGACCAGCGCCAGCGCGTGCTCACCTGGAATATAGCTCCCAGCTATCAGCATACTTTCAGCGCCCGCGCGCTTCTCACGGTGAATGCTTTCGCGCGCCGGGACGAGTTGGATTACTACGCCAGCCGCGATCCTTTCGCCGATACGCCGATTACCGCCTCGCAAAATCGCTTCCTGACCAACTATGGCGTCAAGTCCGACATCGCGCTCGCTTTAGGCAAGCATGATCTGAAGTTCGGAACGCAGGTGCAGCAGACGCGGCTGGACGAGAAGTTTCAATTCGCTGTGACGGACCCTCTTTACAATCCGGTTTGCGTGAATGCCGGCGGCGAAGGCTTGCTGCTGCCCGGTGTGACGAATCCGGAGCAGTGTTCCAGCCTTAATCCATCCTATGCACCGAATCCAAGTCTTCAGCCGGGAATCGTACCGTATGATCTGACCCGCGGAGGCTCGCCCTTTTTCTTTCGCGGTAAACACAATATCAACCAATATGCCTTCTACATGACCGACGCCATGAAATTCGGCAATTTCAGTATCAATGCCGGCTTGCGTGACGATCAGTACAATGGACTAACTTCCGCCAACGGCATCCAGCCGCGTCTCGGAATCTCGTATCTGGTTCCTAAAACCCACACCGTGCTACGAGCTGCCTACTCGCGCACCTTTGAAACGCCCTTCAATGAAAACCTGATCCTGTCGAGCGGCACCGGCGGGGGAGGCCTAGCGGAAAACGTGTTCGGGTCCACCTCCGCCGCGATCAAACCGGGCGCCCGAAATCAGTTCAACACCGGCTTCCAACAGGGTATTGGCCGCTGGCTGGTAATCGACGCGGACTATTTCTGGAAATACACTCACAACGCGTACGACTTCGCCGTCCTATTCAACACTCCCATTACGTTTCCTATCGCCTGGCACAATTCGAAACTGGATGGCGTCACCGGCCGCATCAGCACCATCGACCTGCATGGATTCCAGGCTTACTTGAATCTCGGTCATACCCGCGCGCGCTATTTCCCGCCCGAAAACGGCGGCTTGATCCCGCTGGGAGGTTTCGCAAACGGCGTGTTCCGCATCGACCACGATCAGGCCCTGCAGCAGACTGCGGTGTTTCGTTATCAGCGGCCGCGCAATGCCGAGTGGATCGACTTCACCTGGCGCTACGACAGCGGACTGGTGGTCAGCGGTGTGCCGGACGTCCTGGCTGCAACCATGTTGACGCCCAACCAGCAAGTGGATATCGGATTCTCCTGCAACGGCATTTTTGCGACCTTGCAGAACCCCATCACGTCCTGCAATGGGATCGGCAAATCGACGCTCTTGACCTTGCCGCAGACCGGCGCTGAGAACGATGACCACAATCCCGATCGCGTGAAACCTCGCAACCTGTTCAGCATGGGTATCGGGACCGACAATCTATTCCACAAGGAAACTGGCCCGCGCGTGACGGTCCGGCTAACTGCGGAAAATCTGACCAACACTACGTCCCTATATAATTTCCTGTCAACCTTTAGCGGGACTCATTTCGTTGCGCCGCGAACTTATCAGGCGTCAATAGGATACGTCTTCTGATCAATCGCGAACTATAATCAATTCCCGGGCCGGGGCCGATCTGTGAGTGGAATATGCCGCTTACACTCCCCCTGCTGGATGCGACCACGGCCGGCGAGAGCCGCAGCGCCGGAACATTTGAATTCGATTCGGCGCATCCCACTCTGCGCGAAATCATTCGGCTCCGGGTGCGGCAGGAGGTCGCCCGGTTCAATGCGGCCGATTGCGAAATGTTCCAGGGCTTGGTTCAGCCGGGGGAATCCGAGCGAGTGCTCAACGGAGTCCGGACCCGCCCCGTGCTGGACTGGGAGAAGCAGTTTGCCAAGGCCGTGACCGCGTTCGCGAGCAATGGCTTTCTCGTTCTCTTGGACGATCGTCAGATTATGGATCTGGATGAGGCCCTACACCTCACCCCTCAGAGCAAGATCACTTTCCTGAGGCTGGTTCCTCTGATTGGGGGCTGAAGCAATGCTCGCAACTACTCTCGTCTCTGGCATTCTGGACGATCTTCGAGCCCGTTGTTCCGATGAAAATCACTTAGATCCTATCCAGCGTGATGAACGTATTAACGCCGCCATCGCGCCTCTTAAGGATGCCCCTCCCGAGGCCGCTGTTGAATTTGTTGTCATAGGCCTGCGCATGGTGCGGGAAGGGCCCGGTAGTTGGTTCATGCATGCCTTGAATCACGCCACCGGCAAAGTGCTGCGCCGCAAACTCACCTTCACTGAGGATCAGCTTCTGGAGATCCTCGCGCTCATATCGGTGCCTCACCACGAATTCCCTTTCAAAGGAATTCTGACAGCCGTGGAAGCCACCGGCATAACGCCGCGTATCGCTGCAGCCTTGCGAGTCCTTCGTCCGTGCATTACCGAATACCTGGGCGGCAGCCAGGCGCGCGACCTGCATGCCCGCATCGATATCCTGTTGAATGGCCCGGCGCCGAAAACTGCGCTCGCTACGCAGGGCGCCTGGTCACAAGTAGTATTCCAGGAAGTCTCCGCATCCGCCCAGCGCGGCACTTGGGAGCGGATCTTTTCGCATTGCGTCGAGCTTAACTCAAGCGAGGCCCCTAAAAAGTGGCGAGCCGCCGCCCGGCAACTGGCCGATGAACTGGGCCCCGGCGTATTCCTGGAAGCGGCTACGCGTTGGCTGGGTCTGGGCCCCAGCCCCGATCGGCCGGGCGTACAGATCAGTTCCGGCGAAGCTGAATATCAAAAGGGCTTTCTTTGGTTTTTCGCGGATCAGACCGATGAGCGCGTGCCCGGCCTGCTCGCCAATTTCGCCGAAGGTGCGCTCAAGAAAATCCCGATGCTGGGGGCCGTTTCCCAAAAGGTGGGCAACGCCTGTGTCAACGTTCTTGCGGAGCTGCCTGGCCTCGAACCGGTTTCCCAACTCAGCCGCCTGGCCCAGCGCGTCAGATACGACACTGCGCAGCGCCTCATTGAGCAGGCCCTCAACCGTGCAGCCGAAAAGGCCGGGGTCAGCCGGGAGCAACTCGAAGAGATGAGCACGCCGGATTGCGGACTCGGTCCCGATGGCACTCTCGCCCAGCGCTTGGGCGATTATTGCGCTCGTGTTTCCATTGCTGAGACAACCTCGGCGATCCTGCGGTGGAGCGACACATCGGGAAAGGTCTTGAAGAGCGTTCCGGCATTCGTTAAGGAGCATCACGCCGAAGAATTGAAAGACTTGCAGCGCACCGTGAAAGATATGGAGAAGATGCTCTCCGCCCATCGCCGCCGCGTCGAGCGTCTGCTCATCACGCAGCGCGCCATTCCAATCGACACGCTGCGGACCTGCTATCTGCATCATCCTTTGCTGGCGGATATGGCCCGCCGCCTGATTTGGGAATTTGAGGGCGGCCTCGGGCTCTGGCATGACGGACGCGTCATCGATTCAGGCGAGCGGGAGATCGATCTCTCGGCCCAGAAGACCGCGCGGCTCTGGCACCCCGTCACATCTGATGTTCAGACCATCTTTCATTGGCGCTGCTGGCTCGAAGATCATGGCATCCGCCAGCCTTTCAAGCAGGCGCACCGCGAGGTTTACCTGATCACCGATGCCGAACGCGAGACCGGCACCCATTCGAACCGCTTCGCGGCCCACGTCTTACGCCAACAGCCTTTCGCCGCACTGGCCGCGCAGCGCGGCTGGGAATTTCGCGTCATGGGCCAGTGGGACTCTCACAACACGCCCACGCTCGATTTGCCCCAGTTCGGCCTGCGCGTTGAATATGACGTGGATTTCCCATCTAACGAGAACGAAGTAACCGGCCACCACATCTATCTGTTGATTCGCACCGGCGAAATGCGATTCCTGGATGGGAGCCATCGGCGACAGAAGTTGGATTCGATTCCACCCGTGGTGTTCAGCGAAGTGATGCGCGATCTCGATTTATTTACCGGAGTTGCCAGCATCGGCAACGATCCGGCCTGGGGTCAAAATCCAACCGCGCCATTTCAGGAATATTGGAATACCTTCTCCTTCGGCGAGCTGACGGAGATGGCGAAAAATCGCGCCGGCGTACTCGAACGCATTTTGCCGCGGCTGGCGATCGCAGACCGCTGCCGGCTCGAGGGCCGTTTCCTGGTCGTCCGCGGCGATCGCACCAGTTACCGGATTCATCTCGGAAGCGGCAACGTTCTCATCGATCCTCCCGGCCGTTTCTTATGCATTGTCGAAGGCGCGGCTACATTGGCGACGCCTCGCAATCTGTCTCTGCCCTTCGAAGGCGACCACAAACTTTCGCAAATCCTGAGCAAGGCCTTTATGCTGGCTGACGACCGTAAGATCAAGGATCAATCGATTTTGCGCCAGATCCCCTAGCGCCGGCCTAGTAGTACGACGCCGTCTCAATCCCCGTGCCGGCCTTGAAGCTCGATACTACCTTCATTTGATCCAGATCGATCACCGTGACCGTGCCGTCTCCATCGTTCGCCACCAGCGCCGTGTGACCGTCCGGTGCAAATGCGAATCCCATGGGGTTCTTGCCGACTGCCAGCACCTGCTGCTTCCCATGCAGGTCCGCTGTGTTGATGATATTGACCTGCCCCTGTCCTTGCGAGATGCTGCACACCAGAATCTTCGAGCCGTCGGGCGTATAGCGCGGCTTGAACGAGCCTCGCGTCGTTTCCTGAATCGCTACCCGATCGATAACGCTGTCCGTAGCGGTGTCGATCACCAGCAGCGTGGGCTCCGCTAAATCGGAGGCGACTACGCGTTTGCCGTCCGGCGATTCGGCGATGCCCTGAATTCCATTCGGCGCCGGAATTCGTCCCGTCATCTTGCGGGCCTTCAGGTCAATCACGCTGATAAACAGCTTGTCGTTCTTGTTCGGAACGTAAGCTTTAGTGCCATCCGGCAGGATCGCGACCCAGTGCCCTGTGCCTTCGGTGTCGATCGCGGCTTCGATGGCGCGCGTCTTAGGATCGATCACCAGCAGCTTGCGGCTCAGATCGCAACTCACGTAGAGCTTGCCGCGCGAGTCTACCTGAATTCCGTGGGGCGCGATGTAGGGCGAGACGTCTATAGTGGCGGTCACTTGGCGTGTAGCCAGATCGATTACCGCGATCGTATGTCCAGGATGCGGGTTCTTGCCATAGACCCCATCGCCATAGATCGGGATATAGACGGTCTTATGGTCGGGCGAAATAGCCAGGTCGTGCGGCGCGTCGCCTATTTCGAGATTGGACAATTCCTTGAAACTGGAAGGATCGACGAAGCGGACGTGGGCGCCCCGTTTGTCGATCAGCACCAATCCATGCGATCCGGTCGGATTATTGGGGTCCAGCGTCGCCGCCGAGGCTGCGCTAAAAACCACTGCCAACGCAACCAGTGCCGTTAGGACTTGCCTTGCCATGTTCGCCCTCCTTGGTATGACGATTATATCCGGTTGATAATGGTTCCATATGGCATTCGTCCGGGTCGCGTCCGTATCGGAGGTGCAGCCGGGTTGGGTGAAAGAGGCCCGCATCGACGGCCAAACCTACGCGATTTGCAACTCCGGCGGCGAGATCCATGCTCTCGACGGCAGTTGCCCCTGTACCGGCGGCCCTTTGGGACAAGGAGCGATCCGTGAAGATCTTCTGGTCTGTCCCTGGCATGGATGGAGATTCGACTGCCGCACCGGCGTCAGCGCCTACGACCCCGCCATCACCGTCGCGAAATTCCCTGTCAAGGTCTCCGGCGACGACATCTTCCTCGACATTTAAGTACGCACGATATCTTTACAACACTCTTACTTGCGCTGATTACTGGCATGCGTCTGGTTATATGTCCGACAAGAAAAGAGGTCATGTCACCATGCAATACGCACCTTTCATCGCAATCACTTCCGCCGCGAGCACAGCGTTAATTTTTGGCCTGCTAGGGACCCTCACTCTTCCTGCCTGCGTGATGGTTACGCTGGCGCCGGCGCGCTTGCTGGAGGCACGGTCTTTACAGTCATCGAAATGCAACGTCTCACCAAAAATTAGGGACAGTGCACTCAAATACCGATTTTCCGAGCTGCCCGACCCGGCTGGCAGTACTTTTTCCGGGAAGGACTAAGGTCTTTCCAGGCTGGTTCCGCAGCGTCCTGCCCCGTAGCATGGAAGCAGGGGGAAATTCATGCGTTCGCTCGCACTCGTATTACCTGTAAGTCTTATGTTTGTCGTCAGCGTACAAGGTCAGGCACTGACCGAACACGCCGCCGCCGCCGCTGGCGCGGCCGTTGGCACCGGGGCCGGTAAGACCCTCAGTAACGCCATGACCAAGATTTTCGGCGACACCGATAAAGAGACCGCTAAGGCTGCCAAGCCGGACGCCAAGAAACCATCGAAACCCGTGACCACTCCAGCGCCGGATCCTCTGGTCGCCAAGTCAAAGCCCTCCCCAATGTCTGGCGGAGCCGCCGCCGCGGACGCTCCCTTGCCGCCATTAAGTTACCACTCGGATGCTCAGCCCCGCAGCCGCGCCGTCCGCAAGCCTGCTTCCCAGGATGAAACCGCGCTAACCCTGATTCGATCTGCTTCGATGCCACCCATGACTGCCGCCATTCCGATTGCCCAACCCATCGTCAAAGTGCCCACCGTCGAGGACCTGGCGAACATCAAGGTCGGGACCACCGAAGAGGAGCTGTTTACTGCGCTGGGACAGCCATCTTCCCGCGTCAGTGTCCCTGATGACGACGGACACCTGCGCGAGTCCTGCCAGTATTGGGCCAATGGGCGGCAGCTCGGAACCATCCGCCTGGACAACGGGCAAGTTGTGACAGTCGAGACCCGGCCCGAGAATTAAGCCCCCGGCCGAGCGCCGGTTCTCCGCGTATCCAACGCAGGCGAACTTGCCTTGATTGCTCGCTTCGCTTCCGGCCTGTTACAATGGCCGCCCGGCACCCGGAAGAGCGATGCGCGAACTTCACCTTCATATCGTCCCGATTCTTGCGGCAACCGTCGCGAAAATGGCGCTCGGCGCCCTATGGTATTCCAACGCCTTGTTCTTTAAGCCGTGGATCCGGATGTCCGGGACGACCGAGGAGCAGATCAAGCAGCGCCTGCCCAAAGCGCTGGTATTCGACCTCATCGGCAGTTTTCTTATGGCCTTGGTTCTCTTTCATACCATCCGCTGGGCCGAAGCCAACACCGTAGTATCGGGCCTGTTCGTTGGATTCCTGAACTGGCTCGGCTTCGTCGCCGTCGCCACCGTGAGCACCATCACCTACGAGAAAAAGCCGGTCATGTTGTACTTGCTGAACAACGGCTATCAGCTGGTTTCGATCCTGGTCATGAGCGCGATCTTGGCCGTGTGGGGCTAAACTGTTTATGTGGTCCGTTGTCTTCCCCTCCTTCTCCTGATCGCCCGTCTTGCCTCCGCTGCCGCCGCGGCCGATCTCTCCCGCCAGCTCAAGCAGGTCACGCTCGACCCCGATGAATGTTACCGGGTGACCGAGTTGAACTTCGCCAAGGAGGACATCAAGGTCTATCTCACTTCCGGCTATATTGTCTTTGCCAAGCCCATCAATGGGATTCGGCCCGGCGCCGTTTTTGCCGCCACCGCGGAAGCGGGTGACGCCGAAGTGCTCCTGCTGCCGCCCATCCGGAGTGAACGTCTCTCGCTCGCCACCTTCATCGACGCCCCTAACCTGGACGAGCATGTCAGTACCGCGGCCCTGCTCTTCACCGACGGAACCGGCGACGACCTTCTAGCGCAAATTCAAGCCAATCCAGCAGTTAAGAAGAGCCAGGAAGCGGGGCATATCATGGCCGACCAGTTTGGGCCCACGCTCCACAACCTGTGCGAGAGTTTCGAGACCAGGCTGGTGTACGATCTTCTGACCGGCGACCGCAAGGCCGGGTTCTTCTACATGGCCCTCTCCGGCAACAAGCTGGGCAGTTTCGACATTCTCCACGATCCTTTAACGCGCGAGCAGATCTTTGCCGGCAAGCTGGTCTATCGCGACAATCGCACCTATTTCGATACCTGGGCCAGCTTTCCGTCCAGGTCGGTGCGCAACGGCCAACCCACGCGCGCCCCGCGCTTCGTCCTCGACAATTTCCGCATCGAATCCACTATCGATTCCAGCCTGATGTTGAAGGGCGTCACGCGTGTCACGCTAACGCCCAATCAGACTCTGGGCCCCGCTATCCCCTTCAACATCTCGCGCAAGATGCGTGTCACTGCCGCGTTCATCGACGGTGAGCCCGTGGAGATTTTCGAGCGCGAATCCCTGCGGTCGAACCTTATTGCGAGCAGCGATAACGACCAGTTCCTGCTGGTTGCCGCCGCCCCGCTCGATCCGTCGAAAACGCATGACATAGAAATTCATCACGAAGGAGAAGTGATTCAAAAGGCCGGCGACGACGTCTACTTCGTAACTTCGCGCGGTACTTGGTATCCGCGGCTGGGCATGGAGTTCGCCAATTACGACATGACCTTCCGCTATCCCAAAAACCTGACTTTGGTGGCCACCGGCGCTCCGGTTGAAGACCGGACCGAGGGTGATTGGCGAATCACTCGCCGCAAGACCGATGCTCCCATTCGGTTGGCCGGCTTCAATCTTGGAAACTTTGTAGTTAATTCGACCGTTCAGAATTCCTACAAAATCGACGTCTACGCCAATCGACATCTGGAACGCGCGCTACTGCCCAAGGCCGCCATGCCCATCCAGCCCCCCAACACCTTTCCAATATCGAGACCGCGCCGTGCTGCGGATACCTTGTTGAATGAGACCTCCACGCCTATTCAACCGCCGCCCGACCCTGCCGCCCGGCTTGCGCAGTTGGTAAAAGGAGTAGCCGATGCCCTCGATTTCATGACTGTCCAGTTCGGCATGCCAGCGATCCACAACCTCGCCGTCACTCCCATCCCCGGCGGATTCGGCCAGGGCTTCCCCGGCCTGGTTTATCTATCGACCTTGGCGTACCTCGAACCGGGCCAGCGGCCTCCCAACCTCCACCAGCAGGCTGAAGAGACCTTTTATTCCGAGCTCTTGGAGAGCCACGAAGTCGCCCACCAATGGTGGGGAAACATGGTTGTTCCCGCCGGCTACGCGGACGAGTGGCTCATGGAATCCCTCTCGAATTATTCCGCGCTCATGATGCTCGAAAAGAAAAAAGGGCCCAAGGCCGTGGATGCCGTTTTAGAGTTCTATAAGAATCATCTCTTGACGAAATCGCAGGATGGTAAAACGCTCGAGGCGGCCGGACCCATCACCTGGGGCTATCGGCTGCAATCCTCGCTCGCGCCCGACGCCTGGCGTCCGGTCACCTACGAAAAAGGAACGTGGATCATACATATGATTCGCCGCCGTCTGGGGGACCAGCAGTTCATGGCCTTTCTACGCGAAGTATCCAAGCGTTATCGCTTCGCTGCCATCAGCACCGAGCAGTTCCGGGAACTAGCGGCTACCTATACACGCCCCAAGTCGGAAGATGCCGCTCTCAAGACTTTTTTCGAAAATTGGGTCTATGGAACCGGAATTCCATCGGTGAAGCTGGCCTACACCGTGCGCGGGTTGAAACTCACTGGAACGCTCGCCCAACGCGGCGTGGAGGACGACTTCACCGCCCTCGTACCCGTGGAGGTCCAGACCGGCCGGCTCAAGGCCGTCTATTGGCTGTCCACTGGAACCGATCCAGTTTCATTTTCTATTCCTCTGAAGATGCCTCCCACCAAAGTGTCGTTGCTCGCCGGCGACTCTTTGATCACGACCTGGAAATGACTACCCTGCGAGTTGCATCTTTCTGATCCATGCCCATTGCCACCAAACGAAAAACTGAGGCGAAGAAGTCGGCTCCCATCGTCGAGGCGGAACCCGAGCCTAAGCCGCTGGAGCTGGAGCCTGCGCCTGCGCCCAAGGTGACGGCACTCATCTTCTCTTATGACAGCGCCCCCGCGCTGCGGCGCTGCCTGGCGGCCCTGGAGGGTTCCAACGAGCGCGCCACGATCGAGATCCTGGTGGTGGACTGTGGATCTCACGACGAAAGCCCCCAGTTGGACACGGAATTCGCCCAGGTGACCGTCCTTCGGCTCCCTCGTTATTTCGGACGCACCAAGGCCCTGAACATCGGTACCCGCACGGCGGCGGGCGAATATCTCTTCTTCCTGACGCCTGAGGTAGAAGTGCTGCCTACGACCATTCCGGCTCTGCTGGCCAAAATCGAATCGGAACCGGAAGTTATGGCCGTATGTCCCTTGCTGGTAGACACCCAAGCGCACCCGGCCCAGCAGTTCTTCCGGCTCCCGACGCCCGCTAGCGGCCTGGACGTCGCCGCGGTTGAAATCGACACCACCGCTGAGGTCGTGGAAGTGGAGTATGCGACCTTCCAGGCGTTCCTGGTCCGCAAGTACTTTGTCAAAGGAATCAACTACTTAGACGAGCGCTATGGTGAATCCTTGTCGGATGCTGAGCTTTGTTTCCAGATCCGCCGGTCGGCCCGAAAGACGCTTGTTTTGCCGCAGATAACGGCACTTTATACGCCCGGATCGCCTTATTCGGAGGCTTCCAGTACGATATTTGAAGCCGATCGAATACATGGCGCGGCGGTCTATTTCGGCAAGCACTATGGGCTCGTAAACGGCTTCATTTTTCGACTAAAGAGCATCATAAAGGCGCTTTTTACGCTCAAGTTAGGCCTGTTTGCGGCTGTTATCTCGGGCAGTAAGATTGACGGCTCACAATCCGAGATTCTGTAATGCAACTCACGCTCGCTAGTACCTAAGGTTCCTCCAGCCTACTGCCGATACTACAAACGGTATGCAGATAGACGCGTTACTGTGGGTTCTTCTTCCCCTGTTCATTGCAGCCGGCTCAGCGCTGCTTTCGTACTACATCATGCAGGCACGCATGGATGTTGCGGTCGCTAAAGAGCGGGAGGTGCTGGCAGAGACCCGCGCCGAGGTCCGCACCCAGAAGAACACCATGGAAGAGCGCGTCAAGGCAACCGAGCAGGAAGCCCGCCGCCGGGCGTTGGACGATTTCATGCAGGATTTCCGCGTGGAAGAGCGCCATTACTTCCGCGAGAACAAGTCCATGGCAGCCCGCAAAAAGTCGATGGTTTTGCAGGAACGGCTGTATTTCCGCAACATTCCGCTCTCGAACTGGGTGGAGCACGAGATGACCGTCGAGGAAGAATCGGGCGACGTCCAAAGGATCGCCAAGGGGTGTTCGGTGTTCAGCACCAAATCCCTGAGCGACGAAAAGAAAACCGCTGTCTCCCGCATGCTCGGCCAGGCGCCGGTTACCAGCATGGTTCCTGAAATTGCCGAGCTGCTGAATGACGCCCAGGCCAGCTGAACTCGGTCCTACGCACAGCTAAACCTAATTCCTGCATAGTTTTCCTTCTTGGTGTCAACCGAATCCGTCTGAATTCGTCCAGAAGATATGATGGGCGTAATGGCCGATCGGCTGGGAGCCACTCTGGACACGCAGTCGAGCACGCGCGAGTTCGGGACGTGGATGGCTTCGGAGCAGAAAAGGATCTTTCTGCTATGCCGTCGATTGCTGCAAGACGTCGAAGAGGCTGATTCGGCCACCCAGGATGCTTTTCTGAAGGCGTGGCAGGCACTGAACCGTCCTGAATCCAAAGAGTTGGATGATGCCGCCCGATGGCTGACCCGGATCGCGGTCAATACCTGCCTGGACCGATTGCGTTCGCGCCGCTGGCAATTCTGGCGAAAACGGCCCAACCAGGAGGACGAACAGACGATTCTGGATCTGGCATCGACGGCGGGCCCGAACGCGGAAGATCGGGTGTTCGCCATCCAGATCGGCCGGCGGCTGGAAAGCGCCCTTCAAAAGTTAAGTATTCGCCAGCGAACGGCGTTTACTTTGAGGCATTATGAAGACCGCAGCATAGCGGAGATTGCCGAGATTCTGGATCTGGATATTGGTACTGTGAAGGTGCATTTATTTCGTGCCACCGCAAAGCTTCGGGAGGAGCTGCACGACCTGTACTTTCGCCATTGAGGAAGAAAATGGAACACTGGAACGAAAACGATTTCAAACAATGGCTATATGGCCTGAAGGCTGAGAATCATCATTTGGAGGAGTGCCCGGAGTGCCGCGGGGAAATGGACCGGCTGAGAGAAGCTGCGTTTGCGAGTCACGGAGCCGCCGGATGTATCGGAGGATTTCCTGGCCGCTCAACGGCGCAGCATCTATCGCCGGTTGCATGAGCCGCGGCACAACTGGGTAACGCTACGCTGGGCACTACCAGTCGCTATGGTGCTGGTAATGGTTTTCGGTTTGACACTGCAGCGGGAACGCCGTCCGGCTATCAGCATCAGCGACGAACAATTGTTCTCCGACCTCACGGCCATGGAGCAGAGCGCCGAGCCCAGAGCCATTGCACCCATGCATAAGCTGTTCGAGCAATAGCCATGCGCCGCTGTATTCTACTCGCTGTATTGCTGAGCGCCGCTTTGTCGGCGCAGATGCCCAAGAGTCTCTACGCCTGGTGGAGCAAGCCGGTGGTCACCAAGCAGTTGAACCTGACCAATGTTCAGCGGCAGCAAATCCGCGCTACGGTGCTGCAGTTTCGGCCACATTTGATCGACATTCGCGCTGAAGTGAGCAAGGCGGAGATCGATCTGGAAGCTCAATTCGATCACGATCCGGTGGATCAGGCTAAAGCGAACCAGGCGATTGAGCGCCTGATCGCGGCCCGTACCGATCTTACGCGAACCTTATCGCAACTGAGCCTCAAATTGCGCACAGTTCTCACCGAGCAGCAGTGGCGCGATCTGCAGCGTCTCCGCCCAGGCCAAGGCGAAGAACTGCCAGCGTCCGAAATTCCGACGCCGAAATAGGCTGACGGCCGCTAGCGAAGACCAGTAGAGTACACCTGATCGATCTTAGCCGCCATCACAAAATCACTTTCAGTCAAACCGCGAATTTTGTGAGTGTATATCTGCACGTCCACTTTGCCCCACGCCAGGCAAAGATCCGGATGATGACCTTCCTGTTCCGCCACGGCACCGACGCGGTTCACGAAATCGAGCGCGGTCTTAAAATCAGCGAAGAGAAAAGTTTTCGCCACATGGTGCTCTTCGACTATCTTCCATTCCGGCAATTGTTCGCCGTAACGCGCCAGTTCGACGCCCTTCAAAGGCGGCACGCCGCCGCGGCAGGGGATGCAATGTCGTTCGGCCAGATTGGTCATTTGACCTCCACTCAATAAGACTAATTCTCCGGTGAAAAAGTCAACTTTGAATCAGAGCTCGCGAAACATAACAAGAGCGTCCACGTAACCGGCTGTGGGATGCAAAAAAGCTCCCGGAAGGCGTCCGGCAATTTCGAATCCAAAACTTTGCCAGAGCCGCACGGCCCGCTGGTTGGTGCTGACCACAAAATTGAACTGCATGGCCCGGAATCCGCGGGTCTTAGCGCATTCGAGCGAATGAGCGCACATGGCGCGCGCCACGCCCCGGCCGGTGGCGCGAGAGGAAGTGATGTAACCGCAATTAGCCACGTGCGCTCCTCCGCCCTTTTGATTAGCATGCAGAAAGTACGTGCCGACTACTTCATCGTTTTCTTCAGCGACGAATACTTCGTGCGCCGGGGAGAACCAGTAAGCAAGGGCTTCCGGACGGGCCATATCGCGCGGCAGAGTATATGTTTCACCGTCACGGATGACGGGTTCGAGGATCTTCCAGATGGCGTCCGTATCGGCCGGGCCCGCGGGCCGGACGGTTATCATGGAACCAACATAGCGCTGATGACGAACCTCGAGTTTACGCCACTGGTTTTTCTGATCTCCATGGCCGGGGGCTATCTGGGTGCGCTGACCGGGCTGGGTGGAGGGGTGGTGGTGACTCCGGCTCTCACGCTGCTGCTGGGCGTCGATATTCGCTACGCCATCGGCGCGAGCCTGGTTTCGGTGATCGCCACCTCTTCGGGCGCCGCGGCCGCGTATGTTCGGGAAGGCTATTCCAACATTCGCATCGGCATGTTTCTTGAGATCGCCACTACGTTCGGAGCGCTCTTCGGCGCATTTATTTCCTCGCGCACGCCGACGTCGGTTCTATCCATAATCTTTGGACTCGTGTTGCTGCACGCGTGCCTGGCAATCCAGCCGCGGGCATTCCGGGAGCCTGGCGAACAGCCGCGCGGATCCATTAGCGACGCGGCTCAAGCTCAACGGCAGTTATCCAGGCGATGCGGGCCCCGAGCAGTATAACGTCAACAACGTGAAGACCGGATTCAGCCTGATGTTCGGCGCAGGCGCGATATCGGGACTGCTCGGCATCGGTTCGGGCGCGCTTAAAGTGATCGCGATGGATCAAGCGATGCACATCCCTTTCAAGGTGTCTACCACTACCAGCAATTTCATGATCGGCGTGACAGCGGCGGCCAGTGCGGGAATTTACCTCAGCCGCGGCTATGTGGAACCCGGGATTGCGATGCCGGTAATGCTGGGCGTGCTGGCCGGCTCACTGCTGGGGGCGCGGCACCTGATTGCGGCGCGCGTTCGCGTTCTGCGCTGGACTTTTGCGATCGTCGTGGCCGTGATGGCGATAGAGATGATCGTCAGCGGAGCGCGGGGCAGCTAATGAATCGCTGGAACGACGAGCGCCTGGAGCGGATTATCAGCATCCTGCTCAGAACCGGAGTGATGCTTTCGGCCACGGTGGTGCTTTTGGGAGGCCTTGGTTACCTGATTCGCCACGGGGCGGACGCGGCGGACTACCACGTTTTCCGCGGTGCGCCGGAGGAGTATCGAAGCGTGCGGGCAATCCTGCACGCCCTGGGACCTTCCAATTTTCGGGCGATTATTCAGCTCGGGCTTCTGCTTCTGATCGCAACGCCGGTGGCTCGGGTGGCGTTTGCGCTGGCCGGGTTCGTTCTGGAACGCGATCGCGCTTACGTGGTAATTTCCTCGATCGTCTTGGCGGTTTTGATTTACAGTTTGTCGCGTTCGAGCACTAAGGGCGAATAGGCTCGGGCACCGCAGCTCCGTCGGCCCGGGGATCGGAAGCCGCGTAGTTTGTGCCTGTCTTCGAATTGTGCATAATGGCCTGCCCGCGTCCCATGTTCTGGTTGTATTCTTTCCGTAGTTGAAGCTCATGTCCCAACTCGGAAAGTTGCTGCAGCGTCGCCGGCGGCACCCGGAATTCGAGCGCGACATTGCAGCCGTCGGCATTGTTCTTGGCGAAGCGCGGGGCTTCTAGCGCGGCCTGCACATTCATGCCGAAGTCAACCATATTGGAGACGAATTGCGCGTGCGCCAGGGGCTGGACGGCGCCGCCCATAATCCCGAAGCCGATGTGCATATCGCCGCGTTCCATGAAGGCGGGAATGATGGTGTGGACCGGCCGTTTGCCGGGGGCCAGCACGTTGGGCTGTTTGGCATCAAGCGAGAACCCGGCGCCCCGATTTTGCAGGATGAATCCCATGCCATCCACGGTGACTTTGGAGCCCCAGTGCGCGAAGATGCTCTGAATCCAGCTGACAACGTTGCCTTCTTTATCGACCACGGTCAGATAGGTGGTGCTGCCGGTGGGCGCTTCACCAGGTTCGACGGCGCAGTTGGCTTTAGTTGGGATTGATCAAGGCCGCGCGCGAGCGGGCATAATCTTTGGAGAGCAGGCGGCCGAGCGGCACATCGTAGGTGCGCGGATCGGCATCGTAGCGGCGAAGATCGGAATAGGCCAGTTTCATGGCTTCGATACGCTCGTGCAACTCGGGAGCGCTGTAGGCGCCTTCCACTGCCGGCGGAGCTGTTTCCATGATGTTCAGCATTTCGAGCGCGGCCATGCCCGTCGCCGTTAGGCGGAAGCTCATAGACTTGCCAGCCGCGATAATCGACCGAGATCGGGGTTACCCATTCCGAGGAGAACGTCGCAAGATCCTGGGCGGTCATCGTTCCACCGAGCTTTTGCGAGGTCTTGAGAATGGCCGCGGCAATATCACCTTTGTAGTAAACGTCACGACCTTGTTCCGCGATCAGCCGGAAAGCGCGGCCCATGTCGGGATTTCGAAACACTTCGCCCAGCTGCGGAGGCTTGCCGCCCGGCAAAAAGACTTGCGCCGACTCATCGTTGGTCTTCAGTTCCTTGATGGATTGCTGGGTTCCCCAGATCTCGTACATGCCTTCGGGAACCGGGAAGCCTTGCTCGGCATAGCTGATGGCCGCGCCGAATAAATCCTTCCAGGGAAGCTTGCCGAACCGCTCATGCATTTTGGACCAGCCATCGACGGCGCCGGGAACGGTCACCGCGTGGATGCCTTCGCCGGGCATTCGCTTCATGCCTTGCTTGGTCAAGAAGGCCGGAGACAGACCGCGAGGCGCAGGACCGGAGCCGTTCAAGCCGGTCAATTTTCCGGTCTTGGCATCCCAGTAGATAGCGAACATGTCTCCACCCAGACCGTCCATCAGCGGTTCGGTTACGGCCAGGACTGCATTGGCGGCGATGGCTGCGTCGACCGCCGATCCGCCGCGGGCGAGAATCTGCGCGCCGGCCTGCGAGGCGAGAACCTGACTGGTGGCGACGATTCCCTGCTGGCTGATAACCATGGACCGGCCATAATTCCGGCCCACGCCGGGACCCTGTGCCTGGAGAGCGGCGAGCGCCAAAGAAACAACAGCGATGGTGAGGCGAAGAACCGGTCGACATAGCGCTCAGAATACCAGTTTTAGGTCAGCTATTCGATTCGGACAACAGTGGGCGCGGGGCCGTGGAAGCGCGTGAATTGAGCAGGATCGTGGCCGGGAACAATCAAGCGTTCTTCGGCAGCCAATTTCCGCATGCGGTCCTGGGCCCGCAAGTTGGATTGCTGATCCAGCGATTGTGAGATCGGAAGATGCTTCTCCAGGTTTTCATACAAGTAAACATTATCAGAGGCCAGAATCACGATGCCTTTCGCGGTCTTGACGCCGACATATTGAGAAGCATACGTGTGTTTGCCGCCGGTGTAGCAGGTGATGCCGGGCAGGATCTCCTGGGCGTCGCCCGCAACAAATGCGACGCGGCCATCGATATTCATCTGCGCGAACGACATCACATCATCCGGTTCGATTCCGCCATGAGTGCGAGCGTTGTGCCAGGCTTCGCCGGTGTAATAAACGTACTCGTCGCGCTGCACCCAGGTGCGAGCTTTAGGAAAAAGGTCGGCGCCGTCGGCGTGGTCCCAATGCAAGTGCGTGATGATTACATCGGTGATGTCCGCGGGCTGGAGACCGGCGGCGGCGATCGGCCTCGGATGGCTTCTTGAAATCCTTCACGTTCCAGTGCTGGAAGAATTGTGGGCGATAGAAGCCGGCGTCGACCAGGATGTTGTGTCCCCCGCCGCGTACCAGCCAGACGACCATCGCGATATCCATTTTGCGCGACGGATCGGCCCCTTGCACCAGGCCTCTGACAGGGAAATCGGCGAGCGTGCCGTAACGAATCGCTTCGACGGTGTAGAGCTGCTCCTCAGCGCCGGCAAACCGCGCGAAGGGAGCAAAAGCCAGTAGGCATAAAAGCGCAGGGGCATAACTACGAGCGATCATGATCATCTATCCGGATCAGGAATTGCGCTTGACTGCCGGGACGCGCATATCGGGAGTGAGTTTCGGCCGCATGCTATGCCACTGAGTGGCTTTTTCGTAGGCCTGGGCGAGCGCCAGCACACGGCCTTCTGAAAAGCGCGGGCCCGCGATCATCAAGCCGATGGGCAGGCCGCTGGATGAGAATCCGCACGGAATTGACACCGCGGGAATCCCAAAGGTATTGAACGCCGGACAGTTAGAAGTCTCCTCCGGTTCTCGAGGCTTGGGCTCCTCTTCGCGGCTCAGCTCATCGTTAATGGTCGGCGGCACAATGCGCATGGTGGGCAGCGCCACCAAGTCGAAATCCGCGAAGGCGTCGTCGATGGTCTTGCGCAGGCGGATCAGCTCCCAGTTCGCCAGAACATAATCAACCACTTTGGCGGAGCAGGTTTCACTGGCGGTGTCGTTCATTCTCCTATGGATGGCTTCGAGCGTGCGTCGTTGGTTCAGCGAGTACCGGCCGGCACTGCGCTTCATCCATTCCCAATGAAAGGCCTCGACCTCTCCATCCAGAAACGTCCTGGAATAAGTGCCGGGACTCGGCAGATGCATGTCCTTCGTGCTTTTGGTGAGTTTGCCGAGCACCGTTATGGCATCTTCGATGGCCTTGGAAGTTTCTTCATCAAGACGATCGAAAAATGGCGCTCGCGGGATTCCCAAACGCAAGCCGGAGACTGGCTGCTTGAGCGCCGCAACGTAATCTTCCTGAGGGTGCTCGACGCTGGCAACATCCAGCTTGTCGTAACCCACCATGGCGTTCAGCAGGATGGCGGCGTCTTCGGCGGTCTTGGTCATCGGACCGCAATGATCGAGCGAGTAAGTACGCGGGATGATTCCGCGGATCGACACCAGACCGTAGGTCGGCTTCAGTCCAACAATGCTGCAATAAGCCGCGGGCATGCGAACGGAGCCGCCGGTATCGGTGCCCAGCGCGCCCACCGCCATGTCGGCGATCACAGCCGCAGCCGAGCCGCCCGATGATCCGCCGCTATGCGATCCAGCGCCCAGGGATTTCGCACCGGCATGAAATAGGTCGACACCGAGGTGTTGCCCATGGCGAACTCCTGCAGGTTCGTCTTTCCGATGATCACCGCGCCGGCTTCCTTGCAGACGCCGTACGACCTCCGCATCCGCATCGGGAAAGCGGTCGTCGAAGACCGCGCTGCCGCCGGTGGTGCGCGTGCCGGCCGGTGTCGATATTGTCTTTCAGCGCGATCGGGATGCCGTGCAGAGCGCCGCGAAAATTGCCGGCTTTGGCTTCGATGTCCAACTGCGCGGCCTGCGCCAGAGCCTGCTCCTGCATGACGGTGATGTAGGCGTTGACTTTGGGATTGTAGATCTTGATCCGTTCCAGGCAGGCTGCGTAAGCTGGGTCGAGGTGATTTCGCGCGCGCGCAGACGCCGGGACGCTTCGCTGATGGTCAGCCTGGCTAAATCGTCCGTGCCGGCCGCGTGCGCGGGCGTGCTGTTGCCGGCCGCATACAGCGCACAGGCAGCCGCCGTTGTCTTTACAAAATCGCGCCGCTTGATCTCTCTGCCCGTCCACGCGCTCGATTCGTCCGCCATGCTCGCCATCTCCTTATTTGCTTACGTGTAGCTAGCATTCTACAACGCAGTGGGGAAATGCAGAGGATCCCGAAGGCTTTGCAGCTCCCGGTAGTAATACATCGCGGCCGGCTGCCTGCCCTTGAAGTTCAGAGTCTTCAGGAATTCGATCTCCTCTTCGGTGGCGTCGCCGCTGAGGGATTTGTCGTTGAGGAACTGTTCAAAGCCCGGTTCCAGCGTGAAAGCCGGCTGCGGCTCCTGTTCCACAAACTCAAATCGCTTCAGGCGTGCCCGGCGCCAGCCGGCGGTTGAGCACGACTTCCATGCCAAAAGTCTTCAGGTCGATATCCCAGGAGTCGATCATCGGATCGAGGAACGAGACGCAATTCTCGATCGACACGTTGAAGACATCGGTATCCAGGAACTCCAGAATGGCGACTCGCATTTGCTCGTAGCTGCGGCCGCTGAGTTGCGCCATCAAGCGCAGCCACTCCTCGCTTCGCAATTCCTCTTTGGCAACGCCCTGAGCCACGTCCAGGAGTTTCTGAGTCACCAGGCGTTCGAGTTCGCCAAAGGGCTCCTTCTCGAAAATCCTGCGAATTTCTTTTTGCGGCTGTCCGGATCGCATTTGCGAAGAATCAGATCCCGGCACTCCTGGAATAAGGGCCGGGGTAGGCGCGGCCACCCGTTTCTTCAGCTCTTCCTGACGCTGCGACCTCGGCCAGCTTGGAAAGCTCTCCGGCCGGAAGCTTCAAGAATTCGCCCGATCTCGATCGTAGATGTCCGTGCGTCCCGGCGCGGGAGGAGCCTTTTTGCGAGTCAGAAGCTGGGAGATGTAGGAATCGGTAACCTGGACCGCGGCAGCCAGATCCCTTTGATCGAGGCCCAGCTCTCCCAAACGCTGCTTTGATCACGAGAGACACGTCCATGGCGAGCCCTTGTATGCTTAACCAATAAAAGTCAATTCACAGGCTTAATTCTGCCACAACCACACATTGACAAGCAAGGTGAATTAACCGATAATAGTAAACGTCTGAGCGCTACTGCCCACTCGCGGATCATCTGAACTAAGTCAGACGATCTGATTTTCTTCTTCTTAGGCCATCCCCAAACGAAGGAGTAGCCATGTTCGACACCCAACAAAAGTCTACCGGCACCGGGTACACCACTACCGTCGCGTTCCTGGTTGTAGCCTTCATTTTCATTCCGGCCGCATTGATGTTTTACGGCCACTATGGATATGTTTCTATTTCCCTGACTATTGCAGGTACGGCGCTATGCGTGGGATTGGCATGGATGAATTGGAAGAGATCGTCGCAGCTCTCCATCCCTACTATCGAGATTCAAGAAGCGAGAGCGAAATGATCCGCGCGGGAGCAGTTTGCTTCGGGATTTTGTGCGGGGTTTTGGGAAGTTCGATTCTCAGCGCCGCCGATTTCTCCAGTTACCGCGGGTTTCAATTCGGAATGAGCCTTTCCGCGGCTTCTAAACAGGCAGGCATGAATGCGTCCGAGGCGACGATTCTGCACCAGCATCCAGCGTTAATTCAGCAATTGGACTGGCGGCCGCGCTGGCCGATACAGGCCAATCAGGCGCAAGCGGACCCGGTAGAGGATGGCGTGTTGTCCTTTTACGATGGGGAGCTTTTTCGAATTGTGGTTACATATGACCGCTACCGAATGGAAGGAATGACCACCGACGACGTGATCGACGCGATCTCGCGGACGTATGGAACTTCCAGCAAGCCTGCGGTTGAAGTCGAATTCCACTCCACCTATGGCGAAGCCGCGCAAGTAATAGCGCGCTGGGAAGATCCGGAATACTCCTACAATCTTGTTCAGACCGGCAACCGGTCCAGCTTTGCGATGATTTTATACGCCAAACGGGCAGATGCCGCGGCTCAGGCGGCCATCGTCGAGGCCATCCGGTTGGAGACACAACAAGCGCCTCAGCGTGAAATTGAAAAGCAGAAAAAGCGCGATGACGACGATCGCCTGGCTCTGGAGAAGGCGCGGTCCGCCAACAAGCCGAATTTTCGGCCTTAAAGCATAGCGCTAATGAATTCAAAACCAGAACGTCATCAGACCATCAGCCCCGGCTCAATCCTAGTCGAGCAGAACACGATTCTGCCGGAGTCCTTAGGCCTGGAAAGCGGCGTAACGGGGAGCGGCTGGGCCCGGGTGACGGATAATCCGGATCGCCACCAGCTCGAAACGAAACTGACGGCAGCGGGATGGGCGTTCTTCTACATGGCTGGTAAGATCAGGACTACTGCCTTCGGATTTGAGAAGACCCGGATGATCCAAGCGGCGCTGAAACGTCTGATCGCCATCGTAAAGCTGCAGAACTGTAATTGCCTGGAGATCGACTCCATCCGGACGCGGTCGTTTCTGGGATTTCCGTACATAAGCCTCTCGGCACACTCGCGTCACATTCAAAATGGACTGCTCTTCGGCAGTCCTGTTGGGACAGCAAAATGACACTCATCACTGTAAAGCTAACGACTAGAGAACTTGCGTTGTTGACCTCATTGGCATCGGATCAACTATTCCGCAGGGAATTCATCGACCCCAAGATGCCCGGCTACAGATCGAACCCCGAGGATGTGAGCCTGGGGAAAAAGCTGGTCGAGCGACTGAAGCTGAAAGCGGACGGCGACAAGAAATTTCCGCTCACCAAGAGAAATGGCGCGGCTGCTTGAAACTTGCCGCCACCGCGGAAAGGATCCACGATGCCCTTTGACCAGTTTGTTCCGTCGCCTTTCATCGCCAGAACGGTGCAGACGCACGCCCCGATAGCCTCGGGGGTCTATGGCATCTCGAATGCGCGTGAATGGATTTACATCGGCGAGACCGACAACATTCAAGGCGCGCTCTTCCATCATCTGCAGGATCAGGGCGCGTCGCTCATGAAGCGGCAGCCGACTGGATTTGTGTTCGAGTTGTGCGACGAAGCGCGTCGATCGGCTCGGCAGGATCGCCTGGTATTCGAATACGAGCCCGTTTGTAACCGGTCATCGTCGGTGCATCCATGACGTCCGCCGCGCGCGCCGGGGAGGAGAAAATGGAAAGTCCTAAGAGCGTAAAGATGCAATTCATTCTGACAGGGTTCACGCAAGAGCTGGGCTTCCGCGTCTTTGCATTTGAACGGATGGGCGAAGACCGGACGCGGACGCGATGGACGGTCCGGGCTGATCTTGCTCTGATTCGAAGATACGGCATTCGTCTGCAAGAGCTGCCGTTGATGTGCCGGGGACTGCTGGAAAAAGGTGAAGATATCGAGGCGACTCGGGCCATGATCTTTGGCGAGCAGCAGATGCAAACTTGCGCGGACGAGCGCGCCGCCGCCAAAGAAGGAGCCGCGCACAAGCGAAAAGCACCCCGCCGGCCTGTGGTCGAGAATCCCGGCGCTGCCTGGCGCGGTCCGCAGCAGTATTGAAATTGGCTGGACGAAGTTGGATTGAAAAGGTTGGATTGAACATGTTCTCTACACAATGTCCACACTGCAAGTCGATCGAGTTTAGAGGCGTAGGCGTGCGGAACGCCATCGAGAAGGCGATCTACTGGATTCTTCTGCCTTACCGGTGCGCTCTGTGCGGACGCCACTTCTTCTTGTTTCGATGGCAAGCTCCCATAGGCGGGACCGCTTAATATCGGCCGGGCTGTTTAAGATGGAATCCTTGCCGGCGGGTTAGCCGGTATCCATCGGTAATGACCTGGCGCGAATATCACGAATCTACCAAGCACACGGTGCAATCACTGCGGCGATCGCAGCATTTTCTCGACTGGAAGAACATGCCCGATCCGTTCCGGCATTACGAGGACGTCCCGCTGGTGGACCTTCCCGCGGACCCACCCGGCCCCGAAGTACCCACGCTCGATTTGCTTAACGGCGCATATGGTCCCAGGCTTGCCGCAGATGGACCCGCGTTCCTGTCGCAATTACTGTTTCATTCCGCCGCAGTCAGCGCTTCGAAGCTGGTACCATCCACCGGCGACCGCTACGCGCTGCGTGTTAATCCATCATCGGGAAATCTACATCCGACTGAATTTCATTTCGTAACGCGGGGTCTGGAGGGGTGGCCGGACGGGCTGTATCATTACCGGCCGTCGTCGCACATGGCCGAACAGCGCGCGACTGGCGATTTCGATCTGAAGCTGGCTGGCGAGCCTGCTCCAATCACGTTGATATTGACCAGCATCGCCTGGCGCGAAGCGTGGAAATATCGCGATCGGGCTTATCGATACTGCCTGCACGATATGGGACACGCCTGGCAAGCCCTTACGCTGGCGGCACTAGCGAGCGGATGCGATAGCTATGCGACCGGCGGGTTTCCGGACGATGAAATCGCACATCGGCTCGGTCTCCACCAGGACGAGTGGCCCATGCTGATTCTCGAGCTCCGTGGCGCGGCCATTCCCATTCGCGATACGGATGCCGGCCAGACGGTCTGGTATGGCGGGCGCCCGAACCAGCTTTCAACTCAGCAGATCAACTATCCGTTGATCGACGCGATACACGCCGCCACGAAGTCGAACCCGGCCGCTGAAGGGCCGGATATTTGCCCGGACGAGGGAACTGGCGAGATCACGTTGCCTCCACCAGCCTCATCGATGCGGGCCTTCTGCGAGGTCGCGCGGCTGCGGCGCTCGGCGCTCGATTTCCGGGGCGGCGCTGAATCGATATCGCTGGCACAGCTTTCCGCCATCCTCACCTCGGCGACCCGGCCTCTCGAGGCGGATTTTGGGGGTCGACGCTTGGTTCAGCTTTTTCTTTATGCTCATCGGGTGGACAACTTAGAGCCGGGCGTGTATCGATACTGGCCGGATCACGGGCAGTTGGAACAGATCCGAAGTGGCGACCAGCGCGTTACTGCCGCGGGCCTCAGTCTGGGACAGGACCTGGCCGGCAACGCCTGCGTAGCGTTCTCGATGATTGGCGACCTGGAGCGCGCGGGCCGCCTGCACGGCGATCGGGGTTATCGATATGTGCATTTCGAAGCCGGGGCCGCCGGCCAGCGCCTCTATCTGGCTGCCGAAGCGCTAGGGCTGGGCGCAACCGGAATCGGAGCGTTCTATGACGACGAAGTGCACCATTATCTCAATCTGACATCGGGTGAGAGACAAGTGGTGTACCATTTTGCGATCGGCTACCCGGTTCCTGATCCACGCGTCGGTGCTTAAGCCAATGCGCGCGCGTACGCTTTGGCGAGCACGTAAGGACCTTCCGGAATCACGGCAATGCTGGCGTTCGCGGGCAGACCTTCGGTCAACGCTTTGATCGCGAGATCCAACGAAGGATAAGCGCGGCCCCACAAATTCGCGTGATATTCCGAGGGGAGCCCAGGCACATAACACAACAGATGCTGGCCAGTCGTTACCAGAGCCAGCTTCTCGAGCTGCCACTGATCTACCGTTACCGGTTGGCCCTCGATTTGTTTCAGGAATCCGGCATCCGATCCGTTTTCGAGCAGCATTCGCCGAAACTCCGGAGCTCCGGCGCCCTCTGGACAGGCAGCCACCAACAGGATGCGGCCGCCTGGTTTGACTATATGGGCCGCCGCGGTAACGCCTTTGATCGCCTGGTAGAAGGTGAGATCGAGCGGGTACCCCGCGGAGGTGGTTATCACCGCGTCCACCGGTTCGTCGATGGTCTCGAGCAGGACTTCGGAGACAAATTCGACTCCGCGGCGGTGCGCCTTTTCCGGATCACCCGCAAACACGCCCGCGATCGAACGATCGCGCGCCAGCGCCACATCCAGCATGAAATCGTGCCGCGCCAGGCGTGCAATTTCCAATAATTCCCGGTGCAGCGGGTTGTCCTCCACCGAGCCCTCCACCGCCCTCGGATCGCGCATGAATCTGGAACTGTGGAGCACCTTTATGGTTTCCTGAGCGGCTAGCCCGGGAGCGACCAGCTTGCGCCCCCCCGAAAATCCGAGCATCAAGTGAGGCTCGATGAAACCGAGCGTGATGTGAACGTCCGCTGCCACGAATCGCTCATCAATGTAGACTCGCGTCCCCGAGGCAGTGGACCCGAGATGGCGATGCGACGCCAGATTGCGCGCGTCGTGATTCTGTATCCGATACGCCGAAGCGATCTCGTCTCCGCAGATCTCGCGCATCTCAGAATCGGTCGCGGCCCGATGCAAGCCCGTGGCAATGAGAATCGTTATGTTTTCGCGCGGGATACCCGCTTGCTCCAGTCGCCGTAACACTGGGGGCAGCGTCTTGCGATTGGGCGCCGGCCTGGTGATGTCGCAAACGGAAATCGCGGCGCTTCGTTTGCCGCGCGCTATGGCGCTGAGCGGTGGAGAATCAATCGGATGGTCGAGCGCCGCTTCCAGCGCGGCTGGCCAGTCCTCTAGCGGCTGGGCGGAGCGCGCTTCGAGAACCCGATAACGGAATCCAGCCGGCAGGCTAGCCTTTATCCCGGAAGTCCCGAAGGCGAGGTCGATCTGCATCAACGTTATGGTACTGCATCGGCGAACGTCTTCTTCTTCGTCCCCCGACGCCGCGTATCCAGCTCGTTCAAAAGGACCGTATTTGGACTATGTCCCGCGCCTGGCTCTTCCTATGTGGGATTTGCAGCTCGGGCATCGGGCGCGCCTGGAAGAGTTTGCGGCACGGGACCGCCAACCACCGGGCCCATGCACTGGCTCGATTGCGGCGAGCGCTATCGGTAGCGATACCGGTGCTGGCGTACATCTGACGATACAGTTTCGAAATGAATACGAAGGCCAGGCGCGCGCGGAGATTGGGCGTACAACGAGATCGCTTCCAGACCGAAGCGAAGCTGTAAAAGCGATCCCACACGTGCTGCGTACGCTCCCGCATTTCTTCGGAGCTCATGCTGGGATGCGGCATGAACATCTTTGGCCGCCGGTGCGCGGGAATCAGCCAATAGCGCGTTAACGGAATACCATCTACTTGCGGTCCATCATCGCCCTGGGCCTTCTCCCATTTCTCAAAGTCAATAGTGCCCGGAAAGGGTGTCAGCATAACGAACTGCGCGAACGTGAGGCCGGCGCGTTGAGCCAGATCGTGCGTGGCGCCAAACGTCTCCGGGCGATCGCTCGGCAGGCCGAAGATGAACGATCCAAGAACATGCACGCCGTGCTCGGAAAATGTCTTGAGCTGCTTTACCAGACTGTCGCCGGACAGGTTGAATTCCTTGTAAACCGATTTCAGGCCTTCGGCGGTAACCGCTTCCACCCCGACCAGGGCGCCCCTGATTCGAGCCTTCTTCATGGCATCCAGAAACCCGGTATCCTCGGCAGCTTCCATGGTGATCTGCGTGAAGAAGGTCATGTCCGTGGGCAGCTCCGATAGGCGTTCCATCAGCTCGAAGCGCTCGTCACGCATAGCGTAAAGCTGATCGACTCTGGCCTGGTTATTTTGGCGCTTGGCGAGTTCGATGTCGGTCAGCGTGACGGGATAAAAATTGTCATCCGCCAACGCTATGAAGCGGAAGCCACGCCGGCGCAGCTGTACGATCTCCTCAATGACGCTGTCGGCTCCGCGCTGCCGCGGTCGTTGTCCATCCGTGCGCCATACCGAACAAAATGAGCAATGTTTGGGGCACCCGCGCACAGTTTGAACGGAGGCCCACATATAGCTATCCGGCGGAAGCAGATCCCAGCGGGCCGGCTGGAAGTCTTCCGGTTCCACCTTACCGCCGTTATAAAAGCGTTCCGGCGTGCCGGCGGCGCAGTCATGGAGCACGCGATTCCAGATGATGTCTCCATCGCCTTTCACCACCGCGTGTGCTCCACCTCGTTCCAGCGGCTCGTCTGAATAGAGCGTAGAATGTATTCCCCCGAACACAACCCAGGCGCCCCGCTGGCGTGCTGCACGCCCTACCTCGTACCCTCGTAAAGCATTCCCGGTGTGAATGCCGATGCCCACGACGTCGCCAGCGTGGACATCCTCCAGATCGAGATGTTCCAAAGTCTCGTCGCATATCTTTGGGTCGCCAAACGGCTTAGCGGTCGCTGCGGCGATTACGTACAGCCATCTTGGAGTTATGACGGCGGTTCCGAAGGACGTATCGCTTGGATTAACCAGGTGGATGATCATGTCGGCTTGTTATGGAAGCCAACTTAGTCTACCAGTAAACCTAGTATTATTACTAGGAGCTTGCTTGCCGCGAGTCAATGTAAACTTGTCAGGCAATGGGAAGTTGTTGCGAAAAGGAGTCGACCGATTCTCGAGTTTGTGGCAAAGTTAAACTAGTCTGATAAAGCAAAATGGCTGAGAAGTTCAGGACTCGAAATCTTTTGCACCCGATCTTGACGCGTGTGCATCATGTTTTGAACCAGGTTCAAAGAAGAGGACCGAAGTGAGTAATATCTTCAGGTTGAAGAGTCGCAGCAGCGCCATTTTGTCCGAGAGCAACCGACGAACCGTAATTCCCATTCCTGCAAGTGCCATGGTGGTTCTGGTAGGGGGAGACATTGAACAGGACATATTCGTCAAGGTTCGGTACGAGGGTAAAGTCCTGCACATGCTCTCGAAGGAGCTTCGCAGCTGTGGAGAACATTGGGACCGGACGTTATCGGCTGAGAAAGCTACAAATCGATCCCTAATCAAGGTCAGCCCAGAGGTTCTCGATTGGTTGAAGGAAGAACAATATCAACGCTGGAAAGGGACCGGTAAGGAGCCGACCCGGGACGAGTTGATTCGTGAATTGATTGAAATCGCGCGCAGACCCGGCAGGCTACTTAAGTTTCAGTCCAACGAGGCGCATGATCCCCGGCAATCGGAGGAAAGGCGCAATTACATCCAAATGCTGATTTCGGTCCTGGAGAGCGGACGGAGAGACGCTATCACCGCTGTTCAGCACCATCTGCAGATTTTCTACAAATATATCGGCGCCGACCCGCAGCATGCCCGGCCATTGGGAAAATCACATTTAACGCCCGAATGGAACGACCTTGAGGATCTCAAACAGATCCGCGAGCACATCCAGCATCTGACCAGGATTTACCTCAGGCAACAAGTGGACGTGCTCGAAAGCGCCCAGCAAAAGAGTAAACTGCACACGGCAGCTTTGATCGTCAGTTTCTTGAAGTCCGGCGCCGCATTACGCTGGGGCCCTCGGGGCTGGGAAATCCCGGACGCGGGGATGCTCTTACCCTCGGAAACGGTCGAGCAGCTCTACGAGCTGGGTATCATTGGGGCGGAGCCGGCATTGGAGCAGGATGAGGAACGAGCGGAAGGCTTCATCAGCGATCTACTATCGGACCAAGGAATTGATCGACTGGATCGGATCTCCCGCCGGGCGTTTCGGACCAACCAAAACCGCGCATACTTCGAATATCTGGGCGAGTTGTTTGCGCTCTATCAGGAACATTCGATGCTACGCGAGGGTGCCATCAGTTATCCGGCGCTGGTTCGAGAGAAGATCCGATTTGCGTACCACTTCGGATGCTTGTATTTAGCCGGCGTACTCCACTTGTTTGGAATGACCGAAACACTTCGCATGCGGATCGCGCAATGCTCGATTGAAGCTATCGGTTCGCTGACGGGATGAACTATTCGCGCGATTGCTTTACCAATCGATCCACTTCTTCAACAACCGCGTCCGTAACTGCCCGGTGATAGGCGAGCTCCGCGGCTGAAATCGGGACGAACCTGGGCACGGCCTCTCCTGTCTTCCTGAACTCCGCGATCCAGGTGCACAGACAAACCACGTCACAAGCGAGCATCGCTATGTTGACTGGAAGAATCGAACGTCCGCCGCCGATGAGAATCGTCGCCGCGCTGGAAACTGCGCTGATCCCGAAGTACAGCGTGAGCAGAGTCCAATGGGCGAGGACGTTCGGACGCATACGAGGGCGGATGTTCAGGAACCTGAGCAGAATGAATCGCGTCAGGAGCAACACGAAACACAGGGCCGTGGTCTCGAAGCGCTGCAGAAGGATTACGCTGGTCTGCGGAAAACCGAGTTGTGCGCTAATATCCGGCCGAAACGTAGCGATGGAGATCAGGGTCGCCATGATGGTCAAGACCGCGGCGAGATAGAAACGGAATCGTCCGATCCCTAGAAAATGCTCTGAGATTCGTTCATAGAGCTCAGCCGCGGCGCCCAACCGGAGCACCATCATTGCGATTTGATAAATCCGGAAGCCATAGGCATAAGCCGGACTGTGGTAGTCGAGTTGGATGAGCAGCGCTCCGCCGATCGCATCCAGAGCCAGATAAGAGACGAAAAGCGGATATCTACGGACTAGCCGGCGGTGGCACACGGCTCCCACGAGCAACACTTGCGCCGCGATACTGGCGACCCAAAGCGCGCGCTGTAGAGCCAAAAGATGCATGGCCGAACGGGCTGCTCCTTTTGGATTAGTATAGCAGGCCGCTGGCGGTACCCTACTGGTCTATATCGCAATCGGGCGGGCAGATCGGGAAAGGCACCTCTTTGTGTTGGGTCGATAGCATTTTGCCTTCGAGCGTTAACGGAGTGGAGGGATGCCGTAACTGGCCAGCCGTGGCCAGAGTTGCAAGCAACAAAGCGATAGCGATGCAAGTCTTTTTCATGAGGACCTTTCTTTCGATTCAAATTAAGCGCAAGGGAACTTGGTATATACTAGCGAACCGCGAGATGCGGAACAACCCGGAAGCAGTGGCACCCGGAAACAGAGGGAGGCCTCGCGGGACATTCGCGCTATTCTGTGGAGGTACTAGATGTGGAAACTCCTGCTGGTGACGCTGTTGTGCGGAATTGCCCAAGCGCAAACCGTTTTGAACCCTTTGCCCTGTTCCCAGGAAGCGTCGCTGGAGTCGCTGAACTCGAATGTTTCCACGACCGTCGATTTTCAAAACCAGACATCCCAAACCGTCCGGATCTATTGGCTCAATTTTTCCGGCATGCGGGTTCTTTACGACGCTCTTTCCGCTGGTACCGACTACGTGCAAGGGACCTTCGTCACGCATCCCTGGGTGGTCACCGATCTAAGCGACACCTGCATCGCGATATTTGAACCGGTAAGCGGTGCAGGCGTGGCCCGCATCGGGAGCGGCGGCGGTGTCAGCGGAGCGAAGCTTCAGATTTCCTCTTCAGCACTGCAGTTCAGCGGCTACCAGGGCGGGGATTCCCCGGCGGCGCAGATCTTGGCAGTCACCGCGACCCCTTCCGGCTCAGCCGTATTCAGCGTTCAGATTGACGGGGGCAGTGCCGGTTCCGCAGCTCCCGCATTTCTGAGCGTGCAACCGCTATCGGGAACCACACCCGCCAATCTCACCGTGCGCGCGGCTACAGGCAGCTTGGCAGCCGGGTCATATAGCGGCCGTATCCGCGTTTCCAATCCCAACGATGCGTCCCAGGCACCCCTCGACGTGACAGTGACCTTCACGGTCACGGCCGCAGAGCCTGCGTTGGATGTCTCGCCCAATCTTGTGCGCGTCGAGGCCGGTGTACAGGCAGCCACACCGCAGGTTCAATTATTGGTGTTCCGCAATTCCGGCGGCGGAGGGCCGCTGAACTATACGGTAACCGCTACGGGGCATAGCCCCTGGATCTCGCTCTCGCCCGCATCGGGGCAAATCTTGCCGAACGCCCCCGCTTCGGTCGCGGTTGTACTAAACCCGGTGGGGCTGACGGCCGGAAGCTATCTTGATTCACTACAGGTTTCCACGACGGCGGGCTCAGTGAGCGTGCCCGTTGCGCTGTTCGTGGCTCCTACCGGGTCCGTCCTGGATTTGAATTTGACCGGCTTGCGCTTTAGCGGGAGACAAGGCGAGGGAGTGCCGAGTCTGGATCCAGTGCAAATCCTCAATAGCGGCGATGCCGGGACGGTGGTTCACTGGACCGCGGCATTACTGAGCGGAGCGGACTGGCTTTCGCTAGGTACGACCAGCGGGTCTTCCTCTCCCGGCAGCCCCAGTCTGCTAAGGCTCACGCCCACCAGCGCGGTCACTACTTTCCCTGCCGGCACACGGTACGCATTGGTGGAGATATCGGATCCGCAAGCGCAGAAATCGCCTCAATTCGTGGCGGCCGTGCTGGATCTGGCGCCTGCCGCATCGCCTCCCATGCCGACCCTTGTTCCCGCCGGCTTATTTTTCACTGGCGCGTCGGGAGGAACCCAACCAGGGGCGCAGCTGGTCGCCGTCAATGTCAGCAGTTCAGCGCCGATAACATTCCAGACTTCGGCCATCACCAGCGATGGGGCGAAGTGGCTGGCGGTGAGCTCCAGTACCACAACTACGTCGACCGCGAATCCGGCGCAACTCTCGGTGTCTGTCAACCCCGCAATCCTGACTCCGGGCATATACACCGGTACTGTCCAGGTTGTGATCGGCGCAGTACTGCGGGCGCTGAACGTGACTTTGGTCGTGACTCCACGGGCTGCGTCCAACCAACCGCAGGCTGCGATCGCAATGGGTTGTACCCCGGCACGAATCGCGATAACACAAATTGGATTGACCAATAATTTCTCAGTGCCGGCGAGTTTCCCTGCGGCGTTGATCGCGCAACTGAATAACGATTGCAGCGCGCCCATCCTGAACGGCTCGGTGGTGGCGTCCTTTTCAAACGGTGATCCACCCTTGAGGTTAAGTGGCGGGACGCTGGGGGTCTACTCCGCTACCTGGCAGCCCCGTTCCGCTTCGGCACAAACTGCCATTACCGTTCGCGCCACTGCGGGAGCGCTTCTGCCTGCAACGTCGCAGTTGCTGGGCGGCGTCAGCGAGACTTCCAACCGAGCCCCGGTATTAGTGGAGGCTGGAACCCTCAACAACCTGAACCCCATGGTTGGCGCAGCATTGGCGCCGGGTACCGTGGCGCAGGTATATGGCTCCGGCTTCGCCTCTTCCACGGCGTCGGCGGCCACAGTCCCCTTGCCGGGAATCTTGAACGGAACGCAAATTCTCATTGGCGGTCTGGCCGCGCCTATATACTTTTTGAGCGGCACTCAGATGGTTGTACAGATTCCCACGGAGTTGGCGTCCGACCGGCAAAACTCGGTGATCGCGATTGTCAACGGCGCGCTGAGCCTGCCGGATACACTGAGCGTCGCGCCGGCCGTACCAGGGATTGCAGCCTTTCCCGATGGAACCATCATTGCCCAGCACAGCGACTTCACACTGGTGGACGCAACCAATCCCGCGCACCCCAATGAACTACTGGTCATGTATCTGGTAGGCATGGGTTCGACTTCGTCGATGGTTCAGTCCGGGACAGCAGCGCCTTCCGATCCTCCGGCCACGGTAACGGTGCAGCCGACCGTTCTGGTAGATGATCAGGCGGCCGAAATCCTGTTCGCGGGTCTAACGCCTGGTGGAGTCGGCCTGTATCAGATCAACTTCCGGGTACCGGCCACGGCAAGGGCGGGAAATCTGAACGTTGTCATGACGCAGGGCAGCGCCGCGGCGAACGTTGTGACACTTCCTGTCGCGCCGTAGTCGTCAGATTTCCAGACGGCTTACTTTTGGATACGTTGCGGGACAACCCACAAGTACAGCCTGTGGCTGAATGATTCCTCGCTCGGGTCGCCTACGGTCAGTTCCCTGTCCGGCTTCCAGTCGCCCATGCCAAACGTATTCGAGACAATCCGCGCGCCCGGTCTTAAGTCCTTGACCAGTTTTGGGCGAAGTCTAAGGTTGAGCTTTTCGAGCAGGAAAAGAGTAACGACGGTTGCTTCGTGAATGTCGGCGTCGAATAGATCGCTTTCCTCGAACCGCACCAGGTTCTCGACTCCAGCTTTCCTGGCATTATCTTCCGCTTGTTGAATACGTTCCGGATTGATATCGATTCCCACACCGTGAGCGCCATACTCTTTTGCGGCGGCAATAACGATCCGTCCGTCACCACAGCCCAGGTCGTAAACAATGTCGGACTTCCTGAGGTTCGCCAATTTCAACATTGCTTTAACTGCGTCTTCTGTGGTCGGTACGTATGGAACATCGACTTGGTGCTTTTGCGGACGGGCTTGACCGGGGGCGAGGAATGCGAAAGAGACCAGAATCAAAAGACTACAAACGATCGATTGACAGACGCGCATGTTTACTCCCGGTGGTCTCAGCGTATCGCAGTCAGTAAAGGGACGCTACTTGACTTTCGACTAAGATAGGAGGCACATTTTGTAGAGCAATTAGGTAGATGCTGGAAATTGAATTCGCGGTACCGTCAGATTGCGATCTAGCTGAAGCTGAGAATATCGTCGAGCATGCTTGTTCGGCATGGGGATTGGAACTCACGATGAAGGGCTCTTTGAAGAGCTATCCAGGCTCCGTACATTGGCATTACAAAAGCCAAGGGGACAAGGGAACCTTAGAATTAACTCTATTCGCTCGCCGGAGACGCTTGTGGGCAAAGGTTCAACACAGGCGAAGAGCACCGTGGATTGACGCTATGCTTCCTAAAGTTCAGAAGGGTATCGAACTTCAATTGAAACGAATTTGTACCCGTTCCTCCAACCAAACAAAACGAAGTCGGTGAGATGGCGGGAATCAGACCCTAACGACCGGGCGCATTTGTCAAAGCTAGCACGGCGTAAGCGGTGGCTGCATCGCTCATGAAGAGTCCGGTATCGGACAACACTGGCCGGTTATTGTTAAGCGAAACCGCCGGCCAGCGGCCATCCGACTCAATCTGGTTCCTGCTCAGCCACGCGAGCGCCCGTTTCAGCGGCGCCTGAGCCTGTGGCGCTTCGACCTGCTCCAACGCGAACGCAATCAGGCCCGTTGCGTAACCATCGCTCGAGGTATCGAGAGGGGTATCGTCATGCCGTTTCCAGGCGCCTATGAGTTGCGTCATACTGAAGCCCCCATCGTCGCGTTGTTTGGCCAGGGTTTCCTCCACAATCTTGTTTTGCTGGTCACGCGTGAGCAAGCCGTTCAGTTTTGTGGATGCCCACAGCAGCACGACGCGATCCAACGGCGTCTGCGCATTCATGTTCTTGGCGAGCCACGCACTCAGAAGTTTTATGCCGTTCTGAATTCCCGGCTCCGCCTGATAATTGCCGGGCGCGGAACCGATGGCGATCGCCGCCAGCGAGTTGCCGTAAAATTGCGAATCACCCTCAAACGGAGCGTTATGAAACTGAAGCCAGGCCCATGCTCCCTTCATATCGGCAGCTGTGATCTGCAGAGCCCACATATTGTTGAGAGCAAGCCTTGCATCCGCGCTGAGACGGCCTGTGGGGGCATCGCGCCACACCAGTATCAGGGAATTGAGGATCGATTCCGTCCCTCGCGATTCCGACGTTTTAGGAAGTCCGCGGTCCTGATCGCTATAAAAGGGTTCGACGTCGTGCCACGCGCGGACGCGCTTCGTCACGCTCTCCAGCAACTTCTGCTCATTGGAAGATGCACCCGATTCGCCCAAGGGGCCGCGCAGTGCGGCTCTGCCCAGCGAAAACGGCGTGGCCGTATGGCAGGAGACGCAAAACGTTCCGTGCTCGTAGGCGGCCTTTGGCCATGAAATCCACCACGTCGACCTCGTGTCCAGGTAGGCGGCAGCTTTAGCCGGACTCCACATGGAGGACGAAGATGTCGACTGGCCGAATGCCTGCGCGCCGCAGAATCCGGTCAATAAAAAGACGCCGTTGATGGCTGCGAATGTGAACCTTCCCATAGATTGCCCCTTATTGCGCCAGTAGCAGTTTGATTCGTGATCCGGCATTGGCGCTTCCGTCCCGGGAAGACACCGAGCATGGGTTACCAGACAAGACAATACCCTTTATAACACCGAGACGCACTATTGTGGTCGAGGTTCCGGCCAGCTAGCTGCCGCTTTCCCAACGCGCGTTCTCTCTTTCAACTATTCGGCGAGCTGGGCCCGGCGTTCGCGGCACGCAGCTTCTGTTCCGCTTGCTTTCGCTCTGTAATGTCCTGACATACTCCCACCAGCTTCACGGGCTGCCGATTGTCGTCAAAACTGAATTGTCCCTGGCTGTGGAGTATTCGGATGCTGCCGTCCGGCCGAACGATGCGCTCCTCGAAGTCAAAGGGCTGCCCTTCGCGGGAAGCCTGGTCAATGAGCCTCCTGGTCGTGCTCCTGCCGTCCGGATGAACTCGCGCAAGATAGCCCTCGAGTGTCGGTTCAAACTCATCAGAAAGCAATCCAAAGATCCTGCATAGCTCTTCCGATCGGCAGACCGTATTTGTGCGTACGTCCCACTCGTAGCTGCCAAGTCGCGCGATACGCTGGGCCTCAACCAACAGCGCCTCTCGTTTCTGGATTTCTTCCTCGGCGCGCTTCCGTTTCGTCACCTCGAAGGCTACACCACGCATCCGAACAGCTTTACCTGCCGAATCGTATTCACGATGCCCTTTTGACACAAACCAGTGCGGCGAGCCCTCTGGATCGATCACTCGGAATTCGATATCGTGGCCGGAGCCCTGGGCAAGCGAATCATGAAATGCGGCCTGAACCGTCTGGCGGTCCTCGGGATGAATTGCATCCACAAAGGACTGGAAGTTCACGTTCTCAACGTCCGATGGCGAACGCAAAATGGTCTTGAGTCCGCCGTGCCACCGGAGAATAGCAGTGTCCATGTCGTATTCCCATACATCGACGTTGCCTCCGCTCAGCGCCAGGCGCAACCGCTCTTCGCTTGCGCGCAATGCCTCCACTCTCTGGTGCCGGGTGATTGCGATCGCGGCCACATGCGTAGAGATACCGATAAGACGCAGGTGTTGCACGTCCGGTCGGCCGGGAGCGCGGAAGTACATTGCAAAAGTTCCAAGCACTCGGTGCTGGGCGTCGAAAATCGGCGTAGACCAACTGGCTCGCAGGTCGTGTTTGAGCGCGAGTTCGCGATAATTCTCCCACAGCGGATCGGTGGCGATGTCCTCAACAATGACCGGTTCGCACCGGAAGGCCGCCGTGCCGCAGGAACCGGCTCGTGGGCCAATCGACTCGCCATCGACTGCGCGGATGAATGTCTCCGGTAGGTCCCGCGCCGCCCCGTGCCGCATATGTATCCCGTCGGAATCGAGCAGAAGGATCGAGCAAAACGTGCTCGGGCATTGCTCCTGGATCACACCCAGCAGCGAATCCAGGACCTCGGCCAGCGGCGCTCCCTTCGCGATGAGCTCCAGCACCCGATTCTGGCCTTCCAACAGTTCCGCGTTTTCCAGAGTTGCTCGCGCTGTCATAAGACCTCCGCAACCACGGCCCGGCCATTCTGGACGGCGCTAAGGAGAGTAAATTTCCGCCGCAGAAGGCCACCCAAGCCTTTGGTGACTACTGCATGGTCGTCGGCCAACACCACCGTGATCATGACATATTTCCTTCCGCACTCGAATCGACTATATCACACAGGTTCGGCGCCGAAAGAGCGCCCTTTTCCGATTACTGCGCTTGAATTTTTAATTCTGGCCTGCGGATCCTGTAGTGAAAAGTGGTATCTCGAGGGTCTTTGAACCGAGAACCCGCAGTGAAGCCGTTTCTAACATTGTTGAGTACCGATTCCCGGGGCAGGCTCAAGCTTACACTGTCCGTTCCAGCAACTTCTCTACATCGTTAACCGGCTCGAGTTTCAAATCGCTTCGTAGCTAATTGGGAGTCGTGTGTTGAGTGGAACAGGTGAGCTGTCGTCCTGGTTGGAGGGACTGTTGATGGCGCACTGGCCGAACGAAAAAACAAGTACCGGCCGCATCGACCCGCGACTGACCTTCGTATGTCTGTTGCTCCCTTTGTCGGTTTTGTTCTTTGCACGCTCTTATACGAGCTATTTCGTTTCCGACGATTATGAGTTTTTAGGACGCATCACCCTCGGCACAGCCGGACATTACTTGACTCGCTCTTGGGGATATGGCAACGAGTATCGGCCCTTGCTCGCCTATTCATACGCGCTAAATGCTGCAGTCAGCGGACTTTCGCCAATCGGATATCACGTCACCAACACTATTCTCCATACGCTTACGTCGTTGCTTATTGCAGCGACAGCAGTGGAGTGTGGATTGCCCTTCCCCTTTGCAGCCCTGGCCAGTGTTCTCTTTCTTCTAAATCCCGTTTCCCATGAGAGCTTCCTGTGGATCGCGGGTCGGCCGGTCGCGTTGTCTACGTTCTTCGTGGGCGCTGCACTCTGGGCATTCGTGAAAGCGGCTAAGGCCCCTTCCCGCTCTGCGCATTTGTGGGTCATTTCTCACTTCGCTTTTGTGGCTGCGCTGCTGACCTACGAGGGTTCCATCGTTTTTCCATTGCTCGCGTTCCTCCTGTGGACTTCCTTCGTGCGGACTCGCTCCCGACTGGTCCTTCAAAACCTCACTGCATACTTCATCACTCTGCTTGCATACGTAGCGGCGTGGAACGTATTCTTCCATTTCACGATTACTCGCTTTCCAGTGGAATCCTCGGTCATCTCTGCCGGACGTACACTGGCTGTCGCCATTCTGCATGCCTTCCACGGCGCTTCTCGCATACCAATAGCGATTCTCTATCTTGGGCTCTTGATCGTTCTTTGTTTGCGTGCCCCTGGCAGGAAAATCGCTATGTTCTGCGCGGCATGGTTCGGCCTGGCCTATTTACCGTTCTTCATCGTGCACGGATTTGCCGGTCGCTTTGCGTATGTAAGTTCAGTATCGGTAGCGGTTGTCCTTAGTGGTGCGGTGTGGGCAATTTATCAACGGTCGCGGGAGATTGGCATGGTAGTCTTGTTCGGCCTCGTTTGTTTCTACGCGATCGGCATGCAGAATCGAATTACGATTTGGGAGCAGGCCGGCATTTTGGCCCATCGCATTGTCGATGATATTAAAGCTGCCGAGCCAGAACTGCCTCACGGCACTACACTGGTTCTTCTGGACGTTCCCGATATGTATAAACATGCACTTCTATTTATGACTGGGCTGGAACGCGCGGTAAGACTGCAATATCCGGGTAACGCGATATTCAGTGTACGACGGGCGATCCCGTCATCTTGTCGCGAGCACGTGATTGTATTCCGGTATGTTGGAGGAGGCATGGCTGAGGTGCGAAAGGACTGACGAAAAACGTTTGCGCCATCGCATGGTCTGAATTAGTCTTTCGCTGAAGCGCAAAATGAGTTCATATCTCGCACGGTCGGCCATTTTTCTTCTAAACCTGTCGCAACGGTGGTTCAGGCGCGCGCTACAGCACCAATAGCTGGCTTCCGTCCTGCTTGCCAGATCCGAAAGCCGCCCCGAAACGCGTTCGCATTGCTTCCCAACCGCGCTCCGGCTGGAAGCGCTTTGAGTAGTTTGGCGTTGCCTCCTCCAAGTACGACATCATCGGCCTCAAGTGCCGTCTTAAGACGATTAACTACGTCAGTCACAAGGCGCCGCCATTTTTTCTTCCCGAGTCTCTCGAGGCCACGCAGCCCAATATAGTCTTCATAGGTTCCCCTTTTCTTGTAAGGGAGGTGAGCTAACTCCATCGGCTCGATCACTCCGTCGACGATGAGCGCGGAGCCAAGTCCCGTGCCTAATCCCAGAAAAAGCATACGACCTCGTTTGTAACTGCCGATGGCCTGCAGTGCCGCATCATTCATCAATTTGACCGGACGGCCAAAAGCCTTTCGAAAATCGAAGCCGACCCAACCGGGCGCGAGGTTATGGGGGTCGCTGACCGGTTTTCCGTGCAGCACGGGCCCGGGGTAACCAATCGAAACCGCCGAGTATTTCCACTTTGCCGTGGCTCTTCTTACCAGAGTGACCATTCTTCTGGGAGTCATTTCAGGCCCTGAAGGTATTTTTATCGGTTCCTTCTGACCGGTTGCCAGGAGCTTGATATGCGTGCCGCCAATGTCAATGACCAGCACTTTATTGCTTGGTGGCACTGCCTGCTCCCTTTCGATCGGTCAAATAGCGTGACATCTTCCCTCGACAGCAGTTAAGCATAACATCGAGCATTATGCGTGAGTAGGCTAGCTTCGAAGCGAATAAATGTATGCGGGATAGAATACCGGGTCCGAGTCACGTCAGCGGGCGACCACAAAAAGCACAGGGTTGGCGGTGACAGGTTTTATGCGACGCTCTGAGATGAAACCTCAGGCGATGGCGGCAGCAATACGGTCGATCGAGCTTGATCCCGGTTCTGCGGTAGGCCACACCGCACTGGCGTGTACGATTTTGGTGTTCGAGAACAAGCGCACTCTGGCGAGACAGAAGTTCGAGCGAGCTTTCGAGCGGGGTATCGTGTAAGCCCGGCGCGCGCTCGACATCGACCCGCTGTCCGCGTACGTCGCGATGATCCTGGCATGCTGCGTGTGTGCGGCCGGTCGCGTGGACGAGGCGATCGAGATGGCCCGCCGCGCCGTTCACCAGCCTGGCGGGAGTCTTCCGACTTGGGGGACGCGGCCGGAGGCAGGGGCGCTACATCGCGAGAACTGATGGACCGCGCTGCGCGAGATTATGTACCGACTTCGCACCTTGTTTTCACGGCTGAGGCTGCGGAGCAACGCGAGGAGGCGCTGGTCTTAGCTCGAGGCGGGTAGGACAAGCGCGAGCCGTCTTTCATCCTACACGCGCGTCACGTTCCGGGGTACGGCAGCCTGCGCTCCGATCAGCGATTTGCGGCGATTCGGCGTGAAATGGATTCTCCTTAAGAAATGCATCCATGTCGTCCGATCCAGCAATTCAAGAGCGTAGCCTCATAGGAGCCATTGAACTAATCCTCCGGCCGGGCGAGCGCCGTTTGTGGCCCACCGCTATTCGGATTTAAGTGTATTTCATAATCAAGTTCGCTCGACACATCAGCAAATCGCGCGATCAGCTTTGATGCTGAGCACATTCGCTGCTACCGGCTGTTCCTCAACAAAGAGGAACGAGTATCGCAGCCTACTGATATCCAGAGTGTCTGCGCACTAGGGCTTTTCTATACGTACACGATGCGACTGACGGAGGTCCTATTGCTTAGAACATCAGGCTCGGGAACGATCCCAACCCTTGTAATAAAGACCCGGTGTGTGGCCAGTTATAATAACGGACGGTCGCGGGAATTGAAACCCGAAAGGTACGGCACCATGAATCGACAGCTCTCCCATGTTTTTCTTGCGATGGTTTTGGCGGCGCTGCCATCTGCCGCGGCGATCCAGCAGCCCGTGAAGGTCAAAAGCGGGCTGATTTCTGGCGATATCTCGGGTAGTTCTTCGATCGCAGTATTCAAGGGTATTCCGTACGCGGCGCCACCAGTGGGCGACTTACGCTGGCGGGCACCCCGCCCGGTTGCTCCCTGGCAGGGAATCCGAAAGACAGATCAGTTTTCCGCCAGTTGCGTTCAGAACATTGTCACCGAGCGAAAACCGTGGACCTTCGAGTTCATGACTCATGGCGAGATCAGCGAGGACTGTCTGTATCTGAATATCTGGACTCCCGCCAAATCCGCCGCTGAGAAACGGCCGGTGCTTCTCTGGATGTATGGTGGTGGCAATGTTGAGGGCAGCGCAGCTGTTCCGGTTTATGATGGCGAGGGCTTGGCCAAGAAGGGACTGGTGGTTGTCACCATCAATTACCGGCTTGGGGTTTTCGGCTTCTTCACACATCCTGAGCTGACAAAGGAGTCGGACACCTCGGGCAATTATGGAATTCTCGACCAGTTGGCGGCGCTGCATTGGGTGCATGAAAACATCGCGGCCTTCGGCGGCGATCCGGCACGGGTAACGATCGCTGGACAATCGGCAGGCGCCGGCCGACGCTCACATTCTGGTCGCATCGCCGATTGCGAAAGGTCTTTTCGCGCGGGCCATTGAGGAAAGCGGATCGAATATTGTGTCCAACTTGCGCACGCTTGCCGAGCAGGAGCAAGACGGCGTTCGCTTTGCCGAGACAAAGGGAGTGCATTCTTTGGCGGAGCTGAGGGCGGCTTCCTGGAAGGACCTCATGACGCCGGTCCGGCTGCAGCGGGCGGTCCCGCCGTGCGTTTCGGACCTGTGATTGAAGGCCATTTGCTGCCCGCCTCACCCAACGAGATCTTCGCTCAGGGAAAACAAAACGACGTCCCGGAATTGACCGGCTCAACAAAGACGATCTTGGAGGAGGCATGCCGCATCCCGATATCAGTGCGGAGGCATTCGAGAAGAATGCACGTCAACGCTATGGCGATATGTCAGGCGCGTTCCTGAAGTTATATCCTGCGGGTTCCTAACGAGCAAGCCGGACTGTCGCAGAACGACAGCGCGCGCGATCAGATCCGGACATCGATGTATCTGTGGGCCCTGAATCGAGCGAAGACCGCGAAAAACAACGCCTACACGTACTACTGGGATCATACGCTGCCGGGATCGGATGCCGATAAGTATGGCGCCTTCCATACTTCCGAGGTTCCGTATGTATTCAACTCGCTTGCTAAGTCCGACCGGCCCTTTACGGATGCTGATCGCAGGATCGCCGAGATGTTGTCTTCATACTGGGCCAATTTTGCGGCGACGGGTGATCCCAATGGCAAAGGCCTGCCTCATTGGCCTTCGGTCAGCGAAAAACCCGGCATGACCATGGAACTTGGGGATCAGACCGCGACGATTAGCGTAGCGGCGAGACAAAGCCAAACAGGAGTTCTTCACAGAGTTCCTTTCAAAGCCGCGGTTAGCGCAGCGCCCGTAAATCTATCCCGATTATCTGCACGTCGGTAGACCACGCAACCGCGTTCGACATTGCTGGCCGGAACCAGGCAGATGCACCCAGCATGAAAGAGGCGGTGCGCATCGCTTCGACGCGCGGCCTGAACCGGCATGCTAGCCTTTCAAGATGATACGCAGGTTCGCTGCGGCACTGCTCCTTGTTTTCGCCGCACACTCAACGGCTCCAGCGAGCAAACCACTCAAGGACTTCCGGCTGCAACGAGTCGGTCGCGGAGTTTGGGCCGCGATAGTGAATGATGAGGGACTAGCTGGAGGCAACGCGGCGTTTGTAATCGGCGACGATGGCGTTGCGGTAATCGATACCTTTCAAGACCCTCGGCCAGCGAAGGCGCTGCTCGCCGAAATTCGCAAGCTGACGCCTTTGCCGATACGATTTGTCGTCAACACGCATTATCACTTAGATCACGTTAATGGCAACGACGTCTTTGCCGCAGCCGGAGCCACGACTGTGGCTCATAGGAACGTGCGCGCTTGGATGCGCACCGAGAACATCAAGATGCTCGATCCTCCGGTAACGCTGGACAAAAAGGCCCGCGTGCAATCGCTTCCGTTGCCAACCGTGGTCTACAACAGTCAGGTCGATCTCTACCTGGGCTCGCGCCGAATCAATGTTCGCTATTATCCCGGCCACACCGGGGGCGATTCGGTGGTTTGGATCCCGGACGCCCAGGTTGTGCTTTGTGGCGATATGTTGTGGAAAGAGCACATTCCGAATTTGATCGATGCTTCCACCGAGGCTTGGACTGAGTCGCTCGACGCGATGCAAAAGGATTACGGGCCGTCCACGTGGGTTCCAGGACACGGCAGCGTCGCCAATGGTCAGGACGTCCGGACCTTTCGCAAATATCTCGAGGACTTGCGCGCTGGAGTGCGCCGCGAGCAAGCAGCTGGTAAGTCCGGTGATGCCCTAGTGGGCGCGCTTCTGCCGGGCCTGCAGTCCGACTTCGGCAAATGGGGTTTTTTCACCGACTACGCTCGCGCCGATATCGAACAAACCGGGCAAGAGTTGCTCGGGACGAAAAGACTGCCGCCTATTCCCAAGTAATAGATCGGAAATTTCGACCCGAGGACACCACGGGACACGCTTTCGCGCGCGAGGATCTCGGCATTGGTCCAACAGCTTGCGCTTCCTCCGTGGCTTGTACCGCCACCATCGCCGCGCAACAATGCCGGAAACTCTTATAGCTCCGGCTTTCGTCGGAAGGGGATGACGAGGGCGCTTCGGGACGCGATTTCGCCTCAAAAACAGAGCCGTTCCGCAATCTGCGGGAGCGACTGGCGAAAAGAAGCAGTTCGACCACACTCCGTCATCGATCAACTAAACCCTGATTGATTGAGAGCCGTGCGGAAGCAGATCCCAATTTTCGGATGAAGTGGCGCGCGATCCGGTCCCGGTGGCCGGAACTGGAGCCGTGCCGCCAACAGTTTCACGTCAATGGAGGATCAACTGAGAAGAGAGGACGACCGCCGAAACTCGGCGGAATTCAGAGTTGTGGCAGGGTACAAGGACCGGAAAGGCGAAATCGCATGAGAATCGGCCGGCACGTCCGGTCGTCAGGAACCCCAGCGGTTCCTTCGGGATCGTCTCGACGCACAAGACGACGGACGCTGGCTACAGTCTTGACAAAGCAAGCAGCTAAGGTTCGATCACTGGGCCACGGTCAAACATGACGGCCGAAGCGGTCGAGAATTACCTGGGGGATCGCCTCCAGGGCGGGCGAAGGATATACACCCAGCCTGGAAAACGAAGTATTGATTCTGAGAAGTTTATTTGGTCGGGCCGCCGAGATTTGAACTCGGGACCTCTTGCACCCCAAGCAAGCGCGCTAGCCAGGCTGCGCCACGGCCCGAACTCATCCATTCTAGCGCACCGCTGCTTCGCTCGGACCGCATCCATGCCCGCAAATATCATTTCGCATGAGGAAGCACCCCGCGCCAGGGTATCTACGATTACCGCGTGCCGTCGATCTGCTATAAGCTGATTGCTTATGCTAATTCTGGCGGCCATCCTGGCCATCTTCGTATACGGCATGATCGCCGCCATGCTGGGAACTATTCTTCCCGATCTTGCGGCGCGCTTTAAGCTCACGCCCAAGCAGAATGGCACGATAGCCTTTTATCAGGCGCTCGGGCTCATCATCGCCTCGGTTTCTGTCGGGCCTTTAATAGACAACGAAGGCAAAAAGGTCGGGATGGTTCTCGGGTTGGCGCTGATTACCTTGGCCCTGGTGCTGCTGCCTCGTTCCAGCGGGTTTGGCAGCATCGCGGCTTACCTCTTCCTCCTGGGAATCGGGGGCGGAATCATCGTCACCGCCGCCAATGCGCTCGCCAGCGACGTTACTCCCGACCGCCGCGGCACCACCCTGAACCTGCTCAACCTGTTCTTCGGTTTGGGTGGTCTGGCAACGCCGTTCATTTCGGCTAATCTGCTTTCCAGAAACGCAGTGCGCCTCTGTTATCTGGTAGCCGGATTCGCAGGCGCGACATTCCTGGTAAACATCGCGACTGCCATGCCGCCCCCCACGGGCGCTCAAAGTTTCGTCTTCTCCGAGATTGGCGATGTGGTTGGCCGCCCCTCGCTCTGGCTGTGCGCGCTATTTCTTTTTCTTTACGTCGCATCCGAAGTCGGCGTGTGGAACTGGCTGGTGCAACACCTCATCGCCCAAGGCATCCAGGAATCCAGCGCCCTCAATGTCCTGTCGCTCGGATTCGCGTTGGGACTGCTGATCGGAAGAGTGGGCGCATCACAAGTGTTGCTTTCAGTGTCGGCACTCAGCGTGACGCTGGCCGCTTCCATTCTGATGGCTATTACAACTTATCTGATGCTACGGACCAAAGATCCGAAAGTAGCATGGATATTGGTGTTTCTAGCGGGCGTGTCGATGGCGCCGGTCTTTCCGACTACGCTGGCTATTGTGGGCGATGCCTTTCCCCGCATGACCGGCACCGCGATGGGAATCGTCATTACGTCGGGTTGGATCGGACTGGCGGTCAGCTCGCACATCATCGGCTCCATTGCCGGCGGCGATCCTAAGCGGCTCAAGAAAGCGCTGCTGATTCTGCCCGGGATGGCGGTGCTCATGATCGCCGTCAACTTACTTCTGCACCTGACGGTTTGAGGCTGCTGGGCCTAGTGATTATGCGTTAGCCGGTCGTAAACAAATCCGCCCGCGCCGCCAGCCAGTGCTCCGATGCCTGCGCCCTTGCCACCGCCGGCCAGCGCTCCCACCGCCGCCCCCACGCCCGCGCTGCCCGCCACGATTGCGACCGACTTCCTGGTCGACCGTCCATGATGAATTTCCCTGTACTCGCCCGGACGGTCTTCGCTGTATCCGGCTACATAGGAACTCTGGGACGGGGCCTCCGCCGGCCGCACCACAATTGGCCTGGGAATATACGGCTCATACTGCGAACCCCCATAAGCGCTGCCCTGGTAGGCCGGGCCATTGTCATAAACGGCCGGATTCTGAGAGCCGGGATAGGGCGGATTTACGTTGGGATACGGGGGAGCGCTATTTGGATACGCGGGATTTGCAGCGTTGTAATCGGCGGGCTGCGAATTAATATAGCCCGGCTGCCCGTAGGCCGGCTGGTTAACATCCTGCGTCGTGCGTCCATGCGTCCATCCAACAGCGGCCACTACGGCGAGGATCACACAGGCTCCCGCCAGCAAACCGGTTTTCAAGTTCATAGCTCTCTTCCTCCCCTTCGGGCTTCCACTTTAAGCCTGCCATTTTCGTGCCAAATGGCCAGAAATGTGCTTTGAAGCAGTTAGGTCGAATTTGTTGGAGGGAAGCCTATGACTCCGGATGTCGAGACGGTAAGAACTACACGCCCGCCCGTTCAAATGAGCAAAAACCACCTTTTATTAGTGGCAGGTGCGGCTGCGTTATTGATCGTGATTGTAGTCGCAGTGTGGTCGCTGGCGCGCCCCAGCACACTGTACCCAGTCCGGATGAATGGCAAGTATGCGTACATAAATAAGTCCGGCAAACTTGTGATCCAGCCGCAGTTTGATAGGGCCGCTCCATTCACCGAGGGTTACGCCGCGGTCCAAACTGCCGGCCGTTGGGGTTTTATCGACCGGAATGGAAAGCTCACCATTCCGCCTCAGTACGACATGGCGGACCCCTACTCCGACGGATTGGCTCTGGTTGGTGTTGGCCCGCGTCTGGGCTACATCGATAAGAGCGGGAAGTTCGTCATCAATCCGCAATTCTCGGGCGCCGGGCAGTTCGGCAGCGGGCGCTCTCCGGTACTGGTAAATGGACGCTGGGGTTATATCGACAAAGAAGGCAAGATGGCGATTAATCCGCAATTCGATGAAGGCGGGAATTTTTCAGACGGCTTGGCGGTAGTCCGCATCGTTGACAAGTTCGGATATATCGACAAATCGGGCAAGATGGTGATCAGCCCGCAGTTCGCTTCAGCGGGTGATTTCCATGACGGATTGGCGGTGGTGAAGCTCGGTAACAAGTTCGGCTACATCGACAAATCGGGCAAGGTGAAAGTGAATCCACAATTCGACTCGGCCGGCGATTTCTCCGACGGCTTGGCGCTGGTCGCCATCGGCCATCGCTACGGCTATATCAATCGCTCCGGCAATTTCGCGATCAATCCGCAATTCGATGAAGGCGGGAATTTTGAAGCCGGAATTGCGCCGGTGTGGGTGGGCAACCGCGAAGGTTATATCGACAAGCACGGAAAGTATGTCTGGAACCCGATGAGCTAGGCTCTGGCCAGGTCTCCCAAACTGCAGCCCGAATCCTAGCGTCCGACTTGACCCAACCGCTTGCGCCCCCGTACCCTTGCGGTATGAGCGCAATCACTCTGAAGGTCAACGGGCAGTCCCATACTTTGGACCTTGACCCTGCCACACCGCTCCTCTATGCGTTGAGCGACGACCTCGGTCTCCGCGGCCCCAAGTTCGGCTGCGGCCTTGGCCAATGCGGAGCCTGCACCGTCATCGTCAAAGGCCAGGCCGTTCGGTCCTGTGTCACGCCCGTGAAGGCAGTTGCCGGGTCGGAGATCACCACCCTGGAAGGCCTCGGCACAACCGACCGGCTGCACCCCATTCAGAAAGCGTTCCTCGATGAACGAGCCGCGCAGTGCGGTTTCTGCCTTAACGGAATCATCCTGACTGCGAAGGCTCTGTTGGATAAAAACCCCAAAGCGTCCGAGCAGGAAATCCAGCAAGCTATGTCGGGCGTCCTGTGCCGATGCTTCGCCAATGTTCGGATGCTCGCCGCCATTCGCCGATACGAGCAGGAGACCGCCCGATGACCCGCGACGCTCGCGTGGCTTTAAAGCAAGCTGGATTCTCGCGGCGGGATTTTTTGAAAACCTCGGGCGCGCTCATCGTCGGCTTCAGTGCATCCGGCACTCTGATCCACGCTCAAGGCGGAGGACCGTCGCCCGGTTCGCCTTCTCTCAATCAGGTCGATTCCTGGATCGCTATCGCAGCCGACGGAAGTGTCACCGCCTATAGCGGCAAAGAGGAGCTCGGCCAGGGAATCTCGACCGCGCAAACGCAGTTGGTTGCCGAAGAGCTTTGCGTACCCATCAAGCGCGTCAAATTGATCTATTGCGATACGGCTCTGACGCCCGATCAGGCCCACACCTCTGGTAGCCAATCCCACCCGACCAATTTCAACCAAGGTAATCTGGCACAGGCCGGCGCTACTGCGCGCGAGGCGCTCCTGAAGTTGGCCTCCGAGCGTCTCGGGGTGCCCGTAGATCAACTGGTCGCCGCCGACGGCGTCATCAGCGACAAGAACGATCCGTCCAAAAAAGTGAGCTACGGCGAATTGGTCGGCGGGAAGAAATTCAACCTCACCCTCGACAAGAACGCCAAGCGCAGGCCTCCCAGCCAGTGGACCGTGCTCGGCCAGCCCGTAACGCGCCCCGATCTTCCAGGCCTGGTCTCAGGTCAGTTCGAGTTCGTTCATAATGTTCGCCTGCCCGGCATGCTGCACGGCAAAGTGGTCCGGCCTCCGGCTGTCGGAGCGACCGTCATCAGCGTCAGCGAGGACTCGGTCAAGGACATGCCCGGCCTGGTAAAGGTCGTCGTCAAGAAAAACTTCGTCGGAGTCGTAGCCGAAAAACCCTGGCAGGCGATTCAAGCTGCTGCCAAACTTCAGGTCAATTGGACTCCCGGCGCCGGTCTGCCGAGTCATGCCAACTTCTACGAATACCTGCGCAATCAGAAACCGACGCGCGACATCTTGCTGGTTAACTCCAAAGATGTCGACCAGAAGCTTGCCGATGCAACCACGCAGCTAAACGCCACCTACCATCACCCTTATCAGATGCACGGATCGATCGGCAGTTCTTGCGCTGTCGCCGATGTGCAGGGCGACCGGGCCACCCTCTATTCGTCTACGCAAGCCGTGTGGTACCAGCGCAACACGGCGGCTATGGTCCTGGGCTTGAAACCTGAGAACTTGCACGTGATCTACCGGCCTGGCTCAGGCTGCTACGGACTGAATGGCGCCGACACAGTGACGTATGACGCCGCGCTGCTTTCCCAGGCCGTGGGCAAACCCGTCCGTGTTCAGCTTTCGCGCAAGGATGAAATGGCGTGGGAGAACTACGGCAATGCCTACGTAATCGATGAGCGCGCCGGCTTGGATGCTCAGGGCAACATCGTCGCATGGCATCACGAATCCTGGTCTTCGTCGCTAGGCAATCGGCCTGGTCCGCGTACTCCCGGCAACGTCATCACCGGCTTGCTGGTAGGTTTCGAGCCCGAGCCGTTCGCTCCCCGATCACCAGCACCCGAACCGCGAAACTACAACAATGGCAGCAATGGCATTCCATCCTATGTCGCCGGCCGCATCGATGGCACGAATCGTGGAACGGGGACCGTTAAGAGCGAGCGGGTCCTCCTACACAATGTTCAATCGCCCTTCTGGACTGGTCCGCTGCGATCGCCTGCCCGGCTCCAAAACACCTTTGCGCACGAGTGTTTCATGGATGAGCTGGCCTGCGGCGTCAAAGCTGATCCGCTCGAATACCGCCTGCGCCATTTGAGCGATCCCCGTTTAACCGACGTTGTCAAGGCAGCCGCTAAAGCCGCGAATTGGGACGCCCGCCCATCCCCTAAACCCAACATCAGCAAAACCGGAATGGCCACCGGCCGCGGCTTGGCTTGTGTCCTTTACGAAGGCGACAACGGATACTCCGCCATGGTGCTGGAAGTCGAAGTTGATCAGGATACAGGCAAGGTTGCGGTCAGGCACATTTTCGCCGCCACCGACTGCGGGCCCATCTCGAATCCCGACGGGCTCCGCAATCAGATTGAAGGCGGCGCGCTGCAAGGCGCCAGCCGCGCGCTGGGCGAAGAGGTCACCTGGGATGAGCAAAAGGTGACGTCTTTCGACTGGAGCACCTATCGCAGCCTGCCTCTGGGTTTTGACATCCCGAAGATCGAAAGCGTGCTGCTCAACCGCCCCGATGAGGAAGCCACCGGCGCCGGCGAGCTGTCCATCACCCTGGTAGCGGCTGCCCTCGGCAATGCGATCTTCGACGCCACCGGCGCGCGCATTCGTCAAGTCCCGTTCACGCCCGAGCGCGTCAAGGCCGCGCTTGCCGCCCGAGCTTGAAATTCAGGCGGCGCCCGACCGTCCCCATTCCGATCAGTCCGATGCCGAATAGTGCCATAGTCCCCGGCTCTGGGGTCGCCCCCGGATCGGTCACAATGGCCTGAAAAGAGACCTTTTGAGCGACGGTCATGCCACTGTCCAGCCCTTTGACTGCCAGTGCGCTCTGCACTGCCCAAGTCCCGGTGTCCTTATCCGGGTCCGGATTCCGGGGATCGCCGGTCGAAAAGGTCTCTACAATCGAGCAATTTCCGCCCGGATTGAGCACATTTGAAGCGATAACTGCCCCTTTATTGAACACAAAACAGGACCCGCCGGTGATATTAGCCCCGGTAACCGCATCCATCCTGTCTCCTGACAAGTACTGCCAGACGACGGTGCTGAAGGTGGGAAACTGGACGCTGGCCTTCTCATTCGACTGCATACTCAAGGTTACAGTGAGGGTATCGGTGCCATTCTGCCCTTGCATCACCGTGACCGCCGTGGGATTCGCAGTCAGGTCATAAATGACGTTCGCGAATGCCGCTTGTCCAAACGTGGCTACCGCCAGGCTACCGGCTGTGACGCCGCCTAGCATTTTTGCGATTCCAGAGAATCGAAAGGTTAGCTTCATATGCTTTCTTCTCCTTTGAGCTGTGCCGCCTTTGGAGCGCCGTTTTGTAACTCAACGATTCTCAAGGGCACGCTTTTGGGTTTGCACCGTCGCTGCCACAGACCGACCCCGAGATATTAACCCTATCGAATCAATTGGTTAACTCCGGTTTGGAAAAACGGAGCCGCCTTCAAACGCAATCAATCCTGACAGTTTCCCGGTTCGTGCAATCAGCTTTGATAGCCCGCTTCCATACGTCACCCGCCATAAAACCTGCCGGCTCAATCGAAGTCTTTATGGCCAGCCAAATGCACTATCGCGTGTTGCAATGCTTTCCACCCGATGTACTCCGCTTCCGGTAGCAGCCGCCGCGAACGCCACGCTCGTCGGCATTGCGGGCCCTGTCAAAGGCGCCATCCTTACCCTCGATACCAAGGAACTGTCGATCGGCCGGGACAAAGGAAATGTGCTGGTAATCGATGAGCCGGCCGTCTCGCGCCAGCATTGCCTGGTTCGCGGCAGCGAGGATGGTTACCGTATCCGCGATCTAGCCAGCCGCAACGGCACTTACGTGAACGGCATGCCGGTCAAGGAGCGCGCTCTACATAACGGCGACCAGATCCAGGTCGGCTATTGCGCCATGCTGTTTGTGGCACAGAGCGAGACGGGATCGACCGGCCGGCTGGCCGAAGACCTGGTGCAGGACCGAAAAACGGTGGTGCTGCACAAAGAGTCGGCGTTATATCTGGCGACTGACACAGTGCACGACGTTCCGCCGCGTCCGACCCGGGTTTGCCGGGACCTCACGGCATTGCTCAGAATCAGCGCGCGCATCAACTCCTTGCGTGACCGGGAAGAGCTGCAGCAGGAGCTGATGGATTCTATCTTTAAGGTGATCCCCGCTCAGTGCGGGGCCATTCTGCTGGTTGAAAACGGGACCGAGGAATTTGCTTCCGTGTTTACCCGCGAGCGCGATGGCAAGCTCAATCGGCCCGTGCCCGTTTCACGGACCATCGTCCGGCAGGTGCTTCAAGAGAAGGTCGGTGTCCTCAGCAACGACGTGCAGACCAGCGCGGTCTACAGCCAGGCACACAGCTTGACCGAGACGGCAGTGAGCAGCCTTTTGGCAGTCCCTCTTGAATTAAGGAACAATGTTCTAGGCCTGATTTATCTCAACAGCAGTAATCCCAGGGCCAACTTCGACGAAGACCACCTGCAGCTACTGACCGGAATCGCGGGCATTGCGGCACCCGCCCTGGATACAATTTGCCGGGTCGAAAAGCTGGAAACTGAGAACCGCCAACTGGTGGCTGAAGCCAACATAGAACACAACATGGTGGGCACCAGCGCGCGGATGCGCGAGGTTTATCAATTCATCGGTAAAGTCGCGCCCACGGCTTCGACGGTGCTCATTTGCGGCGAAAGCGGCACGGGAAAAGAATTGGTGGCCCACGCTATTCACCGCAACAGTCCACGCACTGAGAAGCGATTCGTAGCTATAAATTGCGCGGCCATCGCCGCAAATCTGCTGGAGAGCGAGCTGTTCGGTCACGAAAGAGGCGCTTTCACGGGTGCCATCACGCTCAAGAAGGGGAAACTCGAGGAGGCCAACGGCGGCACGGTGTTTCTGGATGAGATCGGCGAACTCGCTCCGGAGCTGCAAGCCAAGCTGCTACGCGTCCTGCAAGAACGCGAGTTCGAGCGCGTCGGCGGCACGCGGCCCATCAAGACCGACATTCGCGTGATAGCAGCCACCAATCGCGATTTGCCGGAAGCGGTGAAGCGCGGGGCCTTCCGACAGGACTTGTATTACCGCCTGAACGTTGTGTCCATTACGCTGCCGACACTGCGCGAACGCCGCGAAGATATTCCCATGCTGGCCCAGCATTTCTCAGCCAAGCATTGCAAGCTATCGAATCGGCCCCTCATGCAGGTTTCGGCCGGTGTTCGCCAGGCACTGCTGGCTTACTCCTGGCCCGGCAACGTACGGGAATTGGAGAACGCTATCGAACGCGCCGTAGTGCTGGGTTCCACCGCTTTTATACTTCCCGAGGACCTGCCGGACGAGGTGGTGGATGCCGGCTGCGCGCCCGTTTCATCCATTACCCGATATCACGAGGCCATGCGGGAAGCCAAGAAGCAATTAATCGTCAAGACCCTGGAGCAGGTGGCCGGCAATTATCAGGAAGCCGCTAAGGTTCTCGGACTGCATCCTAACAACCTGCATCGGCTGGTCCGCAACCTGGACCTGAAACACGCACTCAATAAATGACCTGCGGAGCTTACTTCCCACCGAGTTCGGATTTGATCAACATCGCATTTCGCGAGGCCTGCTGCTGGACGTTGCTGGCGATCCCGGAGGATTCTTCGAAGTATTTCAAGCCTTCGCGCATTTGACCGCGATCACCGATGGCTTTGCCCATGCTGTAGTTGGCCAGACCAAGATTGAAAAGCGCATTGGCATAGATGGCCGAGTCGCCCTTGATGGACGGAAGGGCCGCTCGCAGGGCTTTATTGGCGGGTCCGTATTTCATCTGCATGGCATTCCCGATCCCGATATAGAAATTCGCCATGCCGATCTTGCCGCCCTCATTGCCGCCCTCTACCTTCGGACGGCTGTTGAGCGCTTCTAAAGCTCTGGTGCCATTGCTGACTACCGCGTCGGCGCGCGATCCACGCCAGCCACAATCCGCCGCGACCAGCATGGCCTCGGCATTCTTCGAGTCTGCCGCAGCCAGCTTGCTGGCAGTCGCACACCCTTTAGGGCCCAATGCACGGAGGTAGCCTGGCGTTGCCAGCCAAAGATACTGGCTCTTGGGGTTGGCCTCTTCCAGGGCCGCTCCGATGTCAGCTACGGCTTTGGGATCCTTCGCCTTTAGCGTCGCAGCGTAGAGCGCATACTCGGCGTAGTTGCCCACTTCCTTGTCGTGTTCCTGCATCGCCTTTTCATCGGCGTCAGCCGCTGCCTTGGCGGTGAGCTTGCGCGCAATCTGAGCGGTTTTTACGGCCGCTTTTTTCACGGCATCCTGATCCTCTTTGCCCTCCGCGGCTTTGATGGTGTTCAGACCGACGTCGATGGCGTCATCGCTGCTGTCGAGCACCTTCATGCCCGCATCCAGCGCCTTATCGTAGGCTTTTTGACCCAAGTACACAGCCTGCAACTGGACGCACACCCATCCGGCGCCTTCATGCTTCGGATACTTTTCCAAAAACTCCTGCATCAGGGCTACTTTTTTGGCTTCATCCGCTTCCTGCCCGATATTTTGGAGTATCTGGCCTTCCGGCGTGCCCACGTTAATCGTGAAGTTTTGCCGTTGTTGCGCAACGGCGGGCAGAGCCAACAAAACCAGTGCTACCAGGTAACGTTTCATAAAATCTCCCAACGCTGAAATTTATCACAAATGAGGGCTGGAGTGGGCGGCGCGGCTGCCGGGGCGCGTTTATCCGCGTCCAAAGGGAAACCGCGCATCGCGAATCGATAGCCCGCGTACTTCGATGTTCTTGAGATCGGTGGTCCCAACTCCCCGCGCTTCGGCTAGTAGCAGAGAATTATCGCAATTGACGAAAGGCGCGGTTCCCTTAGCAGCGCGCGGATCGTAGCCCATCACCGCCGTCGCAACCGCATCTGTAGTGGCGGCATTGGTCCCGGCCAGAATCATGCCCGGCTGGACTAGGCGCAATCCCCGAATCCAAGGACCTTCGCCCCCAGCCACGGTCTCAATGCCGTCAATAATCGCAAGATCGATCGGCCTTGTCGAGGCCAGATCCGCCACGATGCGCGGCATGCGATAGCCGGGATCGCGGCTCGAATGTGAATCGTTCTCCTGGGGCGAGCTTTTCGATGGCCCGCGGCTTCCGGAATGGCAAACGGCGCCACGGCTCGAAGTAGGATGCTCATTGGGCTCCTGTTCGCCCGCGTCATCACCGTAGATGGAGGCTGGTGTAATGCCGAAGCAGTTTTTCATCGACAGCGTCACGCCGCAGGTGGCATGGTTTTTCAGCTTGGCCAGCGACATGAAGACGTCGGTCTCCTGGTAAGCCGGATGCAAATCGAAAGCTGGAAAGATAGAGCCGCCGCCAGGAACTTTGAAGCGCGTGTAATGCTTCGCTCCACCGAGGCCGTTGGTGTTTACGAACTCGACGTTCTTGGCCGCGCCGAACAGCGTCTTGATATTCCAGCCGGACGCGACCAGATATTCCTGCATCGATCCACTGGTGGCCCAGCAGCTTTCCACGAAGCGCACCCGGCGGGCGCCCGAGCGCTCCAAGAGATACGCCAGCGCGCCGGCCATCTCGGGATGCGTGTAATGCGTCAGTCCCAGCGGCTTGCCTTGAAATCGCTGACTGGGACTTCCGGTCAGGTTCACTTTGATGGTGACGGTCTTGTTATTTACGATCCGGCCCAGACCGCCGAGCTGGTCGAACATGCCGGAGAGCGTTCCCGTCAGATCGCGATCATAGGTTCGCGCCCGCGCGATCGAGACGGGAGCTGTGGGAACTTCCTTCGCTTTCGCTAGAGGAGCAACTGCCAGCAGAGCCATCCATTCGCGCCGGGTCATGTCTACAGCTTACCGCCGCGAACTGTTTCATAGCCACAGGCCCACTCTAGGCTTCGTTCTTTCGAATTGCCCTTCTGTTACCCTGATCGATAACGTGAATCGTATCTTCCCGCTTGTGCTGCTCGCGATCACTGCCGCCGCTCAGGATTTCAGTGAGATCCGCGTTGACAAGGTCTCCACCGGCAACATCTTCACCGAGGGTCCGGTCTGGTCCCGCGACGGCTATCTGGTTTTCAGCGATATACCGAATAACAAAATCCTGCAGTTGGAGCCGGGCATGCCCCTGAGCATCTTCCGCTCAAACTCCAATGGCGCCAACGGGAATACGTTCGATGCGCAAGGCCGCCTGTACACCTGCGAGAGCCACCTGCGCCGCGTCACGCGCACCGACAAGAAGGGCAAAGTCGAAGTCCTCGCCGAGCGATATCAGGGCAAGCGCTTGAACGCTCCCAACGACATCGTGGTTCGCAAGGACGGTCAGATCTATTTCACCGATCCCGCCTTCGGAAACCAGGAGGACACGCGCGAGCTGGATTTCTTCGGCGTCTTTCACATTTCGCGCCGCGGCGAACTGGAGTTGATCGCCAAACCCAAGGGCCGGCCCAACGGCATCGCCATCTCGCCCAACGGCAACGTGCTTTACGTCACCAATTCCGACGAGCGTAACGTGCGCGCCTACGATCTGGATCAACAACGGCGCGGCATCCAACGAACGCATCCTGATTTCCGGGATCGACGGGCGTGCCGGACGGCATGCGCGTCGACGAGAAAGGCAATCTCTACGTGGCCGCCAACAAGATCGAAGTGTACACGCCCGGAAGGCAAGCCGCTGGGCATCGATCGCCACTGCGCCGAGACTCCTTCCAACTGCGCCTTCGGCGACGCCGATTTCGAATCGCTGTACATCACCGCGCGGACATCGGTGTATCGCGTGCGGCTGAATGTGAAGGGCAGTGTCCAGTACTAACGAGGAGAGCCGCCGCTATCCCTCGCGCCCGTTCCTGGGAGTCGGCGCTTTGATTTTCGAGGACGGAAAGATTCTGCTGGTCGAGCGCGGCAAGGAGCCGTTCAAAGGCTACTGGTCGCTGCCGGGCGGGATCGTCGAAACCGGCGAGAAGCTGGAGCAAGGAATCCGTCGCGAAGTGCTGGAAGAGACCGGGCTGGAAGTGGAGCCCCTTTCGATGTTTGAAATCTTCGAGCGGATCATGCCGGACGCCGAAGGCAAGACCGAATATCATTACGTCTTGATCGATTATTTGTGCCGTCCGATTGGCGGGCGGCTGGCAGCCGCCAGCGATGTGAGCCGCGTGGCGTGGGTGACGGAACAGAACCTCGGCGATTATCGTCTTACAGAAGGCACGCTGGGCGTGATCGAGAGAGCCTTTGCAAAACTTCAGCGCTGATCTACTCGAATTCGAATCGCTGCGCCAGTTGGTCGGGCGCTTTGTGCGCAGCCCGCTGGGCCAGGCCGAGCTCGATAAGCTGGAGCCGCATTCCGATCGCGCCGCTCTGGAAAGCACGCTGGCGGACGTCGCCGAGGCGATCGCCTATCTGCGCGCCACGCAGCAGCCGCAAGCGGCCTCCCGAGGCTCGGCCATCCGCGTGCGCTTCGATTCCATTCCGGATATTTCCGCCAGCCTTCCCATGCTGCGCATCGAGGGCGCGGGGCTCGAAGCCAAGCAGATTCTGGATCTGACGCGTCTGCTGGAGCAGGCCGGCGAAATCCGCGCCGCTGCTGAATCTGGCCGCGGAAAAATATCCGCGCTTGGGGGCGCGCGCCGCCGCCATGGTCGATCCCCGCCCGATACTGCGCGATCTGCGCGGCAAGATTCTTCCCGACGCGTCTCTGGCCGACGACGCCAGCGTCGCGCTGCATCGCCTGCGCCGCGACATCGACAGGCAGCAGCGGCAGATCCAGATCTCGCTCGAACGATTCCTGCGCGCCCATCACGACGACGGAACGCTGCAGGAAGAGTTCATCACGCTTCGCAACGATCGCTTCGTGGTGCCGGTGGTGGCGGGACAGCAGCGCAAGGTTTACGGCGTAATTCATGGCGCCAGCGGCAGCGGGCACACGCTCTTCGTCGAGCCGCTCGAGACCATCGATCTGAACAACGAGCTGGTGCGCCTGCGCGAGGAAGAGCAGCGCGAGGTGCTGCGCATTCTGCGCGAATTGACCGAGCTGCTGCGCGCGCACGCGGCCGCAGATTCAAGCCGCGGTGGATGCCATCGGCGCTCTGGAACTGCTGTTCGCCAAGGCTGAGTTCGCGCTCGATTTCGACTGCACGATTCCGCGCTTCAGCCCGGATTCCGATCGCCGGCTGGTGCTCACCGAAGCGCGGCATCCGTTGCTCGAGGACGTGCTGCGGCGCCAGCAGAAGCCGGTCGTGCCGATCTCGCTGCGCTCGACGAGAGCCAGCGCACGCTGCTGATCAGCGGCCCGAACACCGGCGGCAAGACGGTTTCGATGAAGACCGTAGGATTGCTGGCGCTCATGGCGCAGGCGGGGCTGCCCGTGCCGGCGGCGGAAGCGGAGTTTCCGCTCTTCGAGCAGGTGCTGGCGGACATCGGCGATCAGCAATCCATCGAGGAAAGCCTCAGCAGTTTTTCGGCCCACATCGCGCACGTCCGCGAGATGCTGGAGGCGGTGACGCCGCAATCGCTGGTGCTGCTGGACGAACTCGGCCGCGCGACCGATCCGGAAGAAGGGCGGCGCGCTGGGCGTCGCGATTCTCGAAACGTTCCGCTCGCAACGGCGCATTCACGCTGGCGTCCACGCATCTGCGTGGCGCTCAAGATTTACGGAGCGACCACGGCCGGCGTGTTGAACGCGTCCATGGGATTTGACGAAGAGACGCTGCAGCCGACTTATGTCTTGCGGCTGGGCGCGCCGGGCAAATCGGCCGGCCTGGAAATCGCGAGCCGCCTGGGCATCCGCGAGAACTTGATCGACGATGCCCGCAGCCGCATGTCCACCACGAGCGCGACATGGAGCGGTTCCTGGCCGAACTGCACCAGCGTCTGGACAGCCTGTCGAAGGCCGAGCAGGAATTGCAGGCAGCAGCGCGAAGCGCTTGGCGGCGCGCGAACAATCGCTGGCCAAAGAGTGCCAGCAGCGCGAGACCGCGAAGTTCAGAGAAATGGACCAGCGCCTGCAGTCCGCGATCGCCCGGTTCGAAGCCGAGGGCCGCGAAACCATCGACAAGATTCTGGCGAGCGCCGAGCAGCGCAAAGCGGCCGAGCAGGCCGAGCGGCGCGTGGCGAAGACTCGCCGCGAGTTCGAGCAGAACGGCGCGTGAAACGGTGCTCGGAGAACAGGCTGCCAACCGCGCCCGTCGTCAAAATCGAAGAGGGCGCACGAGTGCGCTTGAAGGGCGTGCGCGAGCCGGCCCGAGTGCGCCGCAAACTCGTCGGGCGGGCTGCTCGAAGTGGAAGCGGGACTGATGAGGATGCAGGTCTCCCTCGACGACGTCGAAGAAGTGCTTCCAGCCACGCCTGAAGGCGCGCGGCTGCCGAAGAATGTCTCATTCGAGTCCGGGCCGAGGTGGGATGTTTCCTATCGTGAGATCAACGTGATCGGGCAGCGCGCCGAGGAAGCCCGCGACCAGGTGGATAAATTTCTGGACAGCGCGGCCATGGCGTCGGTGGACCGCGTCCGCATCGTGCACGGCCACGGCATGGGAATTCTGCGCAAAGTGATCGCCGAGCTGCTCACCACCAATCCGCACGTGGAGAAGTTCTACCCCGCCGCCGCCGAGCGAAGGCGGGACGGGCGCGACGGTGGTGGAGCTAAAATGAATCAATGGCATCGGTGACCGGTCTCACCATCGACGATTTTGAAAAGCTTCCGGAAGCCCTCGCGCTGAACCACGAACTGATTGACGGAGAGTTGGTGGAAGTGTCCGGGAATACTCTGGGCCATAACCGGCTGCGAGACCAGTTGACCAGATTGCTGAGCGCTCTGGTCGAGCAAGGCAAACTCGGCGAGGTCATTTCCGAACAAGAATTCGATTTTCAATGGCAATGCACACGGACCCAGATGTGATGTTTCATCAGCGCTGCCAAACTCCCTCTTCTAAATCCAAGACTGCGGGTGCAGCGCTGCGTTCCCGATTTGGCTATAGAAATCGTATCCCAGAATGACAGGTTCGAGGCACTGATGAAAAAGGCTGTGCGTTACCGGCGGTGTGGCACTGAAGAAGTCTGGGTTTTTTCCATCGAAAACCGTGTTGCATTTCTACTCAATGAAAACCAGCGAGTTCTCCTGGACGAAAATCAGCAGTTCCGTTCAGACATGATTCCCGGCCTCTCCATCCGCATCGGCGACCTGCTGGATCGGCTCTGATCGCTACAATAAGGGTTAGTGCTTCCAGCAACCTCTACCCTGTGCTCGAACTGCGGCACGGCGCTTGATCCGCAGGCGCTGGCCTGCCCGTCTTGCAAGCTGCTGACGCACGCCATGGAATTCGAGGCGCTTTCGCAGCAGGCCAAACTGGCCGGCTCAGCCCACGATTGGCATGGCGCGAAGAACGCCTGGGAACGCGCCCTCGCACTGGCGCCGCCTGGTTCGGAGCAATACCGGACCGTTAAGGCGCGCATCCAGAATATCGATCTGCAGCTCTCCGATAAGAGCGTGTGGGCGAAGCGTTTCGCCAAGCTAGGCCCGGTGGGCGTCCTGCTGTGGAAGTTCAAGACCTTCGCGCTGATCGCGCTGACCAAAGGAAAGCTGCTGCTTCTAGGACTGACCAAGCTGAGCACCTTCGCCAGCATGCTGGCCTTCTTCGCCGTTTACTGGGGGCTATACGGCTGGAGGTTCGCTCTAGGCTTCGTGCTGTCGATTTACATCCACGAAATGGGTCATGTGATCGCGCTGCGAAAGTACGGCATCGCGGCCAGTTCGCCGATGTTCATTCCGTTCGTTGGAGCGCTGGTGCGGTTGAAACAATACCCAGCACAATGTAGCGGAAGACGCGCGCGTGGGACTGGCCGGACCCATATGGGGACTGGGCGCGACCATCGTTGCCTGGCTCAGCGCACTCGTGACCGGGCATCCCATCTGGTACGCGATCGCGCACACCAGCGCCTGGATCAACCTGTTCAACCTGATTCCAGTCTGGCAGCTGGATGGCGGCCGCGGATTCCGTGCTCTGACCCGTAAGCAGCGCGGCATGGCGCTAGGCGTCACGCTGGTCATGTGGGCCATCACAGAGGAAACGATGCTGCTGCTGATCGCCGCTGGCGCGCTCTACCGGCTGTTTAGCAAAGACTACCCGCCCGAAGACGACAACGGCGTGCTCACGCAATACATTGGGTTGATTGTTCTGCTGGCCATGCTGGTGCTGATGACCAGCGGCGGCGCCGTGCGCGGATCGCTCTAGCCAGAGCCGTTACAGCAAACCTTCAGGTTGAACCGCTAGCATGGAAGTACCGCACCTATGCAGGTCCTGGTGGTCGAAGACGAGCGTCGCATGGCCGAACTGCTGCGGCAGGGCCTGGAAGAAGAAGGCCATAACGTGGTGCTGGCGCAAGACGGGCGAAAAGGGCTGGCGATGGCTGAATCTTATGCATTCGACGTCATCGTGCTGGACGTGATGCTGCCCGGAATTGACGGCTTTACAGTAGCCAGGAAGCTGCGCGGGGCGCGAAATCAAACACCGATCCTGATGCTCACCGCGCGCGACGCTACTGAGGACCAGATTGAGGGACTCAATCTCGGCGCCGACGACTATCTGGTCAAGCCGTTTTCGTTTGAAGTTCTGCTGGCGCGCTTGCGGGCGGTTTCGCGGCGGGGGCCGATTCCGCAGCCGGTAAGGCTGCAGACGGCTGATCTTTCCTTGAATCCTGCCAGCCGCGAGGTGACGCGGGGCGCGCGGCGAATCCCGCTCACGCGCACGGAGTACAGCCTGCTGGAATTGCTGATGCGCCGCGCGGGCCGCGTGGTGCCGCGCGAAAGCTTGATTGAAGCGGTATGGGGATTCGATTCCGAGGTTCGCAACAACACGCTGGACGCATTCATTCGGCTGCTGCGCGACAAAGTGGACGCTGTTGGAGAATCGAAGCTGATTCATACTGTTCGCGGAGTGGGCTACTGTTTGCGCGAGGAGAGAGTCGTGATGTTCACACCTCCCGATCCGCGTGCGGCTCACCTTGTGGTATTCACTGGTGCTGCTGGCCGCGCTGTCGCTGTTCGTCTGGGGAATTTGGCTGACGGCCAACCATCGTCTGATGGCGTCGGTGGATACGGCGCTGGCCGAGCAGGCCAAGGGCGTGATCACTGTGATCCGAAACGAACTCGATCCGGCACAGCCCGGAGCAGCTTCAGGAAGAGCTGACCGAATACGCGCAGGCCACGCCCGACGGGAATTTGATCGAGGTGCGACGATCTAAACGGCGAGGCCATTCTCTCGAGCAAAGTGGTGGCGCTGGAGCGGGCCACGGCGGCGTCCATCGACGTTCGGCGATCAGAAGTCCGGACGTGCCCATTACCGGACCTACGTGACGCAGGCCCAGGTGAAGGGAACGCCTTTCCAAATTCTGGTAGCAACGCCGCTTCGTGAGACGCGGAGCATCCTGCGAGACTTGCGCATACTGCTGCTGTGGACTGCTCCCGCCGTGTCTGCTGATCGCCGCGTTGGGTGGATATTGGATCAGCCGCCGGGCGCTCGCGCCTGTGGATGAAATCACGCAGGCGGCCCGATCCATCGGCATCCAGAATCTATCGCGGCGTTTGACGGTGCCCGCGTACCGGCGATGAGCTGCAGCGGCTCTCCGAAACCTGGAACGACATGCTGGCGCGGCTGGAATCGGCAGTCAAGCGGCTCTCGCAATTCACGGCCGATGCTTCGCACGAGCTGCGCACTCCCATCGCTCTGATCCGCACTACGGCTGAGCTTACGCTGCGGCGCGAACGGTCGCCTGAAACGTATCGCGAGGCCCTCAGCGAGATCGTCGCGGAATCGGAAAGGACCAGCCGGCTGATCGAGGATCTCTTGCTTGCTGGCTCGCGCCGATGCCGGTCTGCCCGCGTTGCCGCTGGAGAGCCTGGAGCTGACTCCCCTGGTGCGCGACATCTGCGAGCAGGGCCAAGTTCTGGCCGAAGCGCGCCAGCTGGAGATCTCAACCGACCTGCCGGAGAGCCAGTATTCGTGGAGGCTAACGATCCGGCGCTGCGGCGGCTGTTGCTGCTGCTGGTGGATAACGCCGTGAAGTATACGCCCGCGGGGGGACACATTACGGTATCGGTTGGCCTGGATCCGGCCGGGGCTACACTGGCGGTTCGGGACACCGGGATCGGCATTCCGGACTCGGCGCTGCCGCACGTATTCGAGCGGTTTTATCGCGCCGACGATTCGAGCAACCGGGACGCGGGAGGCGCGGGGCTGGGGCTCTCGATCGCCAAGTGGATCGCCGAGCGGCACCACGCTAGCCTGGAGGCCGAGAGCGTACTAGGGCAAGGGTCTACGTTCCGCGTGCGGTTTCCACTGAACGGCTGAAGTTCGCGTCGCAAAAGGCCGAAGAGATTACTTGGTGCGCTCTCGGACCCTACTTGTACTCTTCGTTGCGGTTTTCCCCTTTTTAACGAGCGCGATGACCGTCCGCGACAGCCGGATTACTGCAGCAGTAAGCGAGCAATCGTGCATATCCCCGAGACCGGCGGCGGTGTTTCAGCCGACCCAACGGCAGGCCTTCCTATGGTTCGCCGCTGTTATGGTGAGAGCGAGCGATCAATTGCGTGTGGAGTGGGTGGATCCGGCCGGGGCGATCTCAACCGCGGTTGAATACGGTGAACTTCCCAACGCCCCGCAGTTGTGCTTCACCACGCAGCTCCCGATTGCCGGTTTTGCTCCGGCTTCGCAGCCGGGCCTGTGGACCGCACGAGCGATTTCGAACGGCAAGCAGCTCTTCTCGCGACAATTTCAGATCGCAGGCGAAGTGGACAACGGCGGGCCGGTAGTGACCAGCGTGACCTGGTCGGGAGTGAAAGCACAGGAGATCGACTTCACGGTACTGGGCAAGAATTTCCAGCAGAATTCATTGGTCAACATTGCCGAATACACGGCATCCGGCGGCTGGCGGTATTTGGCGAGCCTGCAGCCAAAGGCGGCGACCACGGAGCGTTTAGAAGTGCGCTACAGCGGTTTGCCCGCCAACGAATACCTGGTGATTGTCGAGAATCAGGACCAGAGACTGAGCCGCCCAATGCCCTTTGTGATCGCCACCAACGGATACAAACTGCCTATGCCGGCGGGTGAAGCGTGGGTCATGACGCAGGGACCGTATGGCGCCTTTTCGCATTGGGGCAACAGTCTGCACGCTTTCGACATCGCGCCTCGCGCCGGACGCTGCGTGGTCGCGATGAAGGCTGGCATCGTTTATACGCATGATCTGGGCCTCCGGCAGGACCATCGGCATCATTCCTTCGGAAATTACATAACGATCGACCATGGGAACGGCGAGTACAGCCATTACGCGCATCTGGCGGCCGGCTCGTTAGTGGTGCGGAACGGCCAGCGTGTGGAACAAGGTCAAGCCCTGGCAGTGGCCGGAAATAGCGGCTACACCTTGGGCGAGGGGGGCGGGTATCACGTGCATGTCAGCGTGACGCGGGCGCTGGCGATTTCATCGAACAGCATCCCGTTTCGCTTCGAGGAATTGCCCGACGCGCCGCGAGGCGACCTGAATCGGACGGTGGTCTCCAGCAATGTCTCTCCGTTGTGCGATTGCCGGCGGCGCTTTGCCGCAGCCTCGGGCGGAACCCGGCCGGACCGGCAATTCTCAGGACAACTTTCGGTGGAGCAGTGGTGGAGCGATCTGGTTGCCGTGGCGAGGGGGTCAGGGACATTTGAGGTGTCGGTAGAATGGTCCGGCGCGGGCAACGATCTGGACCTGCACCTGGTGAGTCCGAGCGGCCGGCATTACGGATATTACGGCGACACGACCGGGTATTCGGGTCCGCATACCAATCCGCAGCAGTTCCGCGTACCTAAGCCCGAGCCGGGCGTATGGCGGATTTCGGTGCAGGCGGTGCGCGGCGGCGAAGGGCCGATCCAGTTTGGCGTGGAGACATCCGGAGTCCAGGCGAATCCTCATTTAGCGGCGACGGGTCGGCTACACTGAAGGACCATGGAGGCATACAAATATGACCGGGTTGGCCGCCGATCCGGCGTGTAAAGAACACCAGACCGGGTTGCGTCATCCCGAACGTCCCGAGCGATTCGCGGCCGCCCTCAATTCGCTCGATGGATTGCCCCTAGTCGCGATCGAGCCGCGCGTGGCGTCGGAAGAAGAAATCAGCCTATGTCATCCGACTGCAATATATCCGGCTGGTGGAGCGCGAAGTGGTAACCGGCTTCCACGAGCTGAGCACCGGAGATACTATCATTTCGGCGCGATCGCTGGATGCCGCATCGCGCGCTACCGGCGCGGCCCTCAACGCCGTGGATGCGGTCTTCGACAAGAAAGTTCAAAACGCTTTCTGCATCGTGCGGCCTCCCGGCCATCACGCGACTCCCACCAAGGGCATGGGATTTTGCATCTTCAATAGCGTCGCCATCGCGGCCCGCTACGCGCAGCGCAAGTACGGAATCGAGCGCGTATTGATTGCCGATTGGGACGTCCATCACGGCAACGGCACGCAGGACATCTTTTATACCGACGGCAGCGTGTTCTTCTTCAGCACTCATCAGCATCCCTGGTATCCGGGCACGGGCGCGCCAGAGGAAACCGGCGAAGGCCGCGGCGCAGGAATGACCATGAATTGCCCGTTTCCGGCCGGATCCGGACGGAGAGAGATCCTGGGGGCGTTCGAGCAGATGCTAGCGCCGGCCGCGAAAAAAGTAAAGCCGGAACTGGTACTTATCTCCGCGGGCTTTGATTCGCGGATCGACGATCCTTTAGGCAATTTTCTGCTGACCGATGCCGATTTTGCCGATCTTACCCGCGTCATGCTTCAGATCGCGGACCAATCAGCCGGCGGCCGGGTCGTCTCGGTACTGGAAGGGGGCTACAGCCTGACGGGGCTCGCTGCGGCGGTTCACTCTCATGTCCAGACACTGATCGAAGCCTAGCGCGTCGCGCGGCTCCGGTTTAAGCTAAAATCACTTCCGTTTGGGTCTAACCCCAAACTGCGATCGTGGGTCCCATGTCAGATTCGAGGCACTCATCGTGCCAACTACCACGAAACTGTTAACCAACGGGAAATGAATAGTTTGTTCTTATCGCTTCTTCGACGATAAATGGACAAGCGACGAAATGTCTCATGCGCGCGCGACAATATGTCCATCAGAAAACTAGAAACCAGAAACTAGAACTGGTATGCTTAGATTTGTCCTCGTAGAGGCGCGGAGGCCATCAGTAGCCGGTTGCGCGGTTCCGGGAGCTTCGGAGCAGCCGGTGAAAGGGGTCAGTATCATCTCCGCCGAAATCGGCCGCGGCAACTCTCGCCCGGCGCGATTGGGGGGTAAGGCTAAGACCTGCCCACTGTCATCCGGATCTGGTGGACTGCGGATCGGGTGGAGCGCTACCGGGAAGCACGCGCACGCTGTCTCGCGTTCCTCCTCCTCCATCCCTCCCATTTGCGTATGAATGACTTTTCGAACTAACGCGCGCGTTGGTGGACGTCGAGTCGATCACCGAGCAACGAAGAGCATATGGGCAATGTGCTGTTCGCGCACGTGTCGGAGATGGCGTGCGCAGTTTGGCGGGCATGCCGAACGAATGCCGGTAGAAGCCGAAGCGCTTCAACGTTTTCGCATGGTGGGGCGACCAGTGGTGACGCTTTCCACGCACATGGACACGGTTCCGCCGTTCTTCCCATCGCGAGAAGACGACCGAGCACATTTGGGGGCGGGGCGCATGCGACACCAAAGGCATCATCGCGTCCATGATGTTTGCCGTGCGCGAACTGCTGGAAGCAGGCCACGCGAGACCTGGCGCTGCTGTTCGTCGTCGGCGAAGAGCGCAACAGCGCCGGAGCTCTTGCCGCCGCCAAGGATCCGCGCGGGTCGAAATTCCTGATCAACGGCGAGCCCACCGAGAACAAGCTGGCGATCGGATCGAAAGGCGCGCTGCGTTTGGAATTCGTTGCGAGCGGCCGCATGGCGCACTCGGCCTATCCGGAACTGGGCGAATCGGCGATCGAAAAATTGCTGGACGCGCTGAACGCAAGTCCGCCGGATGCCGCTGCCGGTGGACAAGATTCTGGGAGCGAGCACGCTGAACATCGGGACCATCTCAGGCGGCCGCGCTCCGAATGTGATTGCCGATCACGCTCAAGCCGAGGTTTTCATTCGCCTGGTGGACGATGGCGCAGCGACGCGCCAGGCCGTGCAGCAAGCGGTGAGCGGCGAGTCGAAGTGCGCGAGGTGCTGCTGGTGCCGGCGGTGCATCTGGGCTCGCTGCCGGGCTTTGAAACCACTGTCGTCGCATTCACCACCGACATTCCCGCGTTCGGCGAGAGCCTGGGGCAAGCCGTATCTGCTGGGGCCGGGCTCGATTCACGTCGCGCACACGGCCGAAGAGCGCATCCCGAAGAATGCAGACTGTGGAAGCAGTTCAAATTTATAAGCGAATGGTCAAACAATTAATGAGCTAAGGAACCAGGAACTTATGAACGGAAACAAGAATCGAAGTCGGAATTTTGGGCGCCACCGGGATGGTCGGCCAGCAGTTCGTGAAATTTCTGCAGAACCATCCGTGGTTCGAGATCACTTGGCTGGGCGCGAGCGATCGCTCGGCCGGCAAGCCGTATCGCGAAGCTACCAGCTGGCGGCTGGACGGCGTGATGCCGCCGGAATGTCGAGAATCATCAAGGTGGAAGAGTGCAAGCCCGGCAATGCGCCGCGGCTGGTGTTCTCCTCGATGGACGCCTCCGTGGCCACTGAGATCGAGCAGGCGTTCGCGCAAGCCGGCCACGTGGTGGTTTCCAACTCGCGCAATCATCGCATGGAGCCGGATGTCCCGCTGCTGATTCCCGGAGATCAATCCCGATCACTTGAAGATTATTCCGCTGCAGCAGCGCCTGCGCGGCTGGAAGGGGCAGATCGCGACCAATCCGAATTGCTCCACGATGGTGCTGGCCATGGCGCTCGCGCCGCTGAAGCAGTTCGGCATTACGGCGCGTGGTCGCCACCACGATGCAGGCCATTTCGGGCGCGGGTTATCCGGGCGTCGCTTCCATGGACATCAACGCCAACGTGATTCCGTTCATCGGCAGCGAAGAAGAAAAGATGCAGCAGGAGACGCAGAAGATCCTGGGCGATTTCACGGGCGATGCGATCCGGCCGCTGGATGCAAAAGTGAGCGCGCATTGCAATCGCGTGCCGGTGGTGGATGGGCACATGGTGGCGGTCAGCGTCGAGTTGGAGCGCAAGCCGAGCGTGGCCGAGATGATCCGATGCGATCGGTGAATTATCGCAGCGTTCCGCAGGAGCGCAAGCTGCCGAGCGCGCCGCCGCAGCCCGTGATCTATATGGAGGAGAAAGACCGGCCGCAGCCTCGCCGCGACGTCGAGCGCGAGCGTGGGATGGCCGTGTTCGTGGGCCGCATGCGCGAATGCCCGGTGCTGGATTACAAATTCATCGCGCTGGGACACAACACCATTCGAGGCGCGGCCGGCGCGGCGGTTTTGAATGCCGAGCTGATGTATTCGGAGGGACTGCTGGACTAATGATCGTCATGAAATTCGGCGGAACCTCGGTCGAATCCGCCGAAGCAATCGAGCGCGTTACCGGAATCGTCAAGTCCAGGCTGGACCGCAGGCCGATGGTGGTGGTCTCGGCGATGGGCAAGACCACCAACCGGCTGCTGAAGATTGCCAATCTCGCGGTCTCCGGCCAGCGCGACGAGGCTTTGCGCGAATTGATCTCGCTGCGCGATTTCCATCTCCGCGAATCCGGCATGGAGCGCACGGTGGACGAGCATTTCCAGGAGACTCTCGGAGTTGGTGAAGGGCCTGGCGGTGCTGGGCGAACTGACGCCGCGCTCCATCGACGCCATTTCCAGTTTTGGCGAACGGCTGTCCAGCCTGATCGTCACGAACTATTTTCAAGCATCACGGCCTGAACGCGGTGCATGTCGATTCGCGCAAGGTGATCGTCACCGATCAGCGCCACACGCAGGCCGTTCCTTTGTTCGAGGAAACGTACGCCAAGCTGGCCGCTGCGATTCCTCCGCTGGCCAAAGCAACATGTAGTCGTGATGGGCGGCTTCATCGCCTCCACCGAAAATGGCGTCACCACCACGCTGGGCCGCGGCGGCTCCGATTTCACGGCTTCCATCGTCGGCGCGGGGATTGGCGCCGAGGAGATCCAGATCTGGACGGACGTGGACGGCATGCTGACCGCCGATCCGACCGATCGTTCCCGGACGCGCATCGCGTGAAGGTGATTTCGTTCACCGAAGCCGCCGAGCTGGCGTATTTCGGCGCGAAGGTTCTGCATCCCGGCGACGGTGATGCCCGGCGATCGACCGCAATATTCCGGTGATGATTCTGAACTCGCGGCGGCCGCAAGTGGACGGCACGCGCATCCAGTCTGCTGAGCGGTAGCCAGCAAGAACGTCGTCAAGTCGATCGCCTGCAAGAGCAAGGTGATGGTGCTGAACATCCGATCCACGCGCATGTTTATGGCGCACGGATTCATGCGGCGGATCTTCGAAGTCTTCGACCGCTATCAGACGTCAGTGGACATGGTGGCGACTTCCGAAGTCAGCGTTTCGCTCACTATCGACCAGCCCGAGCGCGTGGAGGCGATTGCGGGCGCAGCTGCGCGAGTTCGCCGAGGTTTCGGTGGACGAGAATCAGGCTATCATCTGCATTGTGGGTGAAAACATCCGGCACACTCCCGGCGTTGCGGCGCGCGTGTTCAACGCGCTGGGCAGCATCAATGTTCGCATGGTGTCGCAGGGCGCGTCGGCGTTGAATCTGGGATTCGTGGTGGCGGGCGACGATCTGGCTGCGGCCGTTCAGGCGCTGCATACGCGAGTTTTTCACCGAACTGGATCCGGCGGTGTTCGATGCCTAATCTGGCCATCGTCGGCTACGGCAAGATGGGGCGCTTGATCGACCAACTGGCTCCCGAGTACGGCTTCACCGTCACCGCGCGCGTGGATGTCGATCGCGAAGAATCGCTCGATGGCGCGGACGTAGCGGTTGAGTTCTCGGTGCCGTCGGCCGTGTTGGGCAATATCCACAAGGTAGCCGCGCTTCGGATTCCCATGGTGATCGGCACCACGGCCTGGCGCGAGCAACTGGCCGAGCGTAAGGCGATTGATCGAAGCAAACGACAGCGCGCTGGTCTGGAGCCCGAACTTCTCCAGTCGGCGTCAACGTCTTCACGCGCCTGGTCTGCAGAAGCCGCGCGCCTGCTCGCGAACGAAAAAGAATACGGCGCCTGGGCCTGGGAGATCCATCACATCACCAAGAAAGACGCGCCTTCGGGCACGCTGATCCAGCTGGTGGAGCAAGATGAAAGGCCGCGGGATACGGCCGCAATATCGACACCAGCTCCAACCGCGCCGGCGCGCATCCGGGCACGCACGAGATCGGCTTCGATTCCGCCGCCGATACCATCACCCTGCGCCATACCGCGCGCAGCCGGGAAGGTTTCGCCCGCGGTGCTCTGAAAGCGGCACAATGGATTATAGGGCGCAAAGGATTTTACGAATTCAGCGACGTTCTCTTTGGAGGTTGAGACATGTTGTTTCAAGGTTGCGGCACAGCCATGGTCACCCCGTTCCGCAAGGACGGTTCTCTCGATGAGCTCACGCTTCGATCGCTGGTGAAGCGGCAGATCGAAGAAGGCATCAACTTCCTGGTGCCCTGCGGAACCACCGGCGAAAGTCCCACGCTTACGCGTCCAGGAGCATCTGCGCGTGGTGGAGATCACGCTCGAGGAAGCCAAGGGCCGCGTGCCGGTGCTGGCGGGCGCGGGCGGCTACAACACGGCAGAAGTGATCGAACTCGCCAAAGAGATCAAAGCGATGGGCGCCGACGGCATTCTCTCCGTCACGCCGTACTACAACAAGCCGACGCAGGAAGGTCTGTACCAGCACTACAAGGCGATCGCGTCGGCGGTAAAGCTGCCCATCATCGTGTATAGCGTGCAAGGGCCGCACGGGCGTGAACGTCGAGCCGGCCACGCTGAAGCGGCTTTCGGAAATCGATTACATCGTCGGCGTCAAGGAAGCTTCGGGCAACATCAGCCAGATGGCGCAAGTGGTTCATCAGGTGCCCTCCGACTTCGCGGTGTTGTGCGGAGACGATTCGCATCACGATTCCGCTGATCGCGCTGGGCGGCCACGGCGTGGTTTCCGTGGTCTCCAACGAAATTCCGCGGCGAGTTCACCGAGCTGGTCCAGCGCGCTCTGGCCAACGATTTCGCCGGCGCCCGCGAAGTTGCAGCGACAAGTACTTGCCGCTCATGGAAGTGAACTTCGTCGAATCGAATCCGATTCCAGTGAAGGCGGCGATGGCGCTCATGGGACTGCTGGAGCCGGTGTGGCGCTTGCCGTTGTGCCCGCCGAATCCCGCCAATCTCGCGAAGATCGAAAAAGTGCTCGAAGCACTGGGGCTGCTGGCCGGCCGGAGCGTGCATGCAGGCTGAGATCGAGAAGCTGTTCGACGAAAAACCTCAACCTACACCGACGATCATTTCGATCTCTTCCAGCGATTCAAGCAGGCGCTGAACGCGGGCGAGATTCGCGCGGCCGAGCCGGACTCGTTCCACCAAGACCGGATGGCGCGTGAACGCCTGGGTGAAAAAGGGAATTCTGCTCGGGTTTCCGCATGGGCGCAGTCGTGGACATGTCGATCAACTCGACGCGGCAGCCCTGGTTCGACAAAGCCACATTTCCGGTGCAGCGCCTCACCGCTCGATCGCGGCATTCGTATCGTGCCCGGCGGGTCCAGCATTCGCGACGGCTGCTACATCGGCCGAGGCGTGACGTGCATGCCGCCGATGTACATCAACACGGGGAGTTGGGTGGGCGACGGCACCATGATCGATTCGCACGCGCTGGTGGGAAGTTGCGCGCAGGTGGGCGCGAATTGCCACATCTCGGCGGCGGCGCAGATCGGCGGGGTGCTGGAGCCGGTGGGCGCGCTGCCGGTGATCATCGAAGACGAAGTTCTGATGGGTGGCAACTACCGGCGTCTACGAAGGCACCGTGGTGAAGCGGCGCGCGGTGCTCGGCTCGGGCGTCATTTTGAATCGATCCACGCCGGTGTATGACGTGGCGCGCGGCGAGATCCATCGCGCCACGGACGAGGAGCCGCTGGTGATTCCCGAAGATGCCGTGGTGGTTGCCGGGCTCGCGCGCCATCACTTCAGGGGCCGGGCCGGACTGGGGCCTGTCGTTGTACACGCCGGTAATCGTGAAGTATCGCGACTCGAAGACCGACACCAAGATTCAACTGGAACACTTGCTGAGATAGTCGAGCGTCGCGCGAGCCGTTTTCTCCCAGGTGAACTGGGCGGCGCGGCGTTGTGCGGCTTCGGTCGAGATTTTGCCCGACGCCAGCAGCAGCAGCGCGTCGCGAATCTCGCGATCGCTCGCGGGATCGAAGAAGTGAACGGTGGACCGCGCGATCTCGCGCAGCGGCGGAATATCGGAGCACGCCACGGGCACTCCGGCGGCCATCGCTTCCAGCACCGGCATTCCGAAGCCTTCGAAGGTGGATGGATAGATGAATCCGCAGCGCGCCGCGATAAAGCTCGTAAAGTTGCTCGCGCGGAACCCAGCCGGTGATTTCAACCGAGCCGCCCGCCAGGCTTTCGATTTCCTTGGCCGCGAATCCGCGCACGCCGGTCGATAATCAGTCTCGGCGCGATTCTTCATTTGAGCGTGACGCGCAACAGCCGCTCCAGGTTCTTGTGCGGATGCGTGGTGGAGACGCACAGCAGATAGTCGCGCGGCTCGCGGCTGTTGGGCGATTTCGAAGAACTCGCGCTCCACGCCGTGATGGATCACTTGCGAGCGGCCTGCCGTAGTAGCGCTGCAAGATCGTCATGCGTGGCCACGGAAACGGCGATCAACTCCGCGCGATCGCCGCGCCGAGGCCCACACGAAAAAATTCCAGAACGGCAGATCGAACCAGCGAAAATATTCCGGATGCCGCTTGTGCTGCAGATCGTGAAACACCGTAACCATCGGGCAACCGCACAGCGATGGGCGCGGTGAAATCCGGGATTGAACAGAACGTTCGAGCCGGTGTTTGCGAGCCGCGAACGGCAGCGCGAGCTGCTCCCAAAGGATTCGCGCGGGCCGAAAGCTAGCGCTGCACGCGGCTGCTGCGCGCATGACGAAATTCGGTCGATCCGGGCACCAGATCGGCGCCGGTCTCGCGATTGGTGAAGACGATGTATTGGTTTATCCGAATCGATCTCCGCCAGCGCGCGCAGCAGGTTGCGAAGATAAATCTCGGTGCCCCCGACGCCGCCCGGAATGAGGTACAGCGCGTTGACGCCGATGCGCAATCATCTAATGGCCGAGTGCGAGCCAAGTGCTTCACGCGCCAGCGCTGATTGTTGCGGATCGAGCGCCAGCGCGCGCCGGTAGTCTTCCGCGGCCTGCGCCTGGTTGCCTTGCACGCTGAATACGTTGCCGAGGTAGTACATAGGTCATCCAGCCGAAGTTGGGATCCAGTTCGCTGAGCCGTGGCCAGAGCGTCCAGGGCCTCCGGGTACTTGCCCATCTTGCCGTATTCCATGCCGATCTGCGAATAGACGTGCGCGTTCGGATGTCTAGGGCCGCGGCCTGCTGCAGTTTCGCGATGGCCTGCTGCGAGTTTCCAGCGCAATCGTACGCCAGCGCCCAATCGAGCAACAGATCGAACTTCGGAGGTTCCAGCGCGGCGGCCTTTTTGAAACTCGTCGACGGCGTCGGCGACAATGGCCAGCTTGAAAATAGGCGCAAACGCCAGTTGGAATCGCGGCCGAAGTTTCTGCGGGGATTTCGACGACCGTGTCTTTCCAGATATCGATCGCGCTAGCCCCACAGCAGATTTCGTCTGATAAGTGAAGCTGCCTTCCACGACCAGCACCAGCGAGAGCGCTCCCGATGCAGTGCATTCCTGGATATTTTCCAGCGCCGCAGAAATTCCACGGTGATGAACAGAGCCCGATGAAGGGAAGATACAGGCGGCGCTCGGCCATCGGATCCTGGATCGGGCACGAAGGAGGATGTCGGGCGCGAGCAAGATGAGGAAGACGAACCATCCGTAAGAAGCGAGCGGGAACCGGCGCCGGTAGATCCAAGCCAGCGACCGCTGACGGCCAGCAGATCCGAGCCAATGCCAATGATCGCGCCGTGATCGATAATGGTTCGCGATGATATCGGAAAGTCCGGGTCCAGATTTTGTCCGATCGGCAGCACGAACAGCCGACATGTAGTCCCAGATAACGCGGCACTCAGTGAAGAAATACTGATACCAGGTGAGCTCCTTCATCCCGAACCCGGCTGTGGGTTGCCGCGCTGAGAATGCGCAGGACGACCAGCGCGACGCCCAGCGCTCCGGCCGCGGCAATGGGAACGTACAGTTTCCAGTTGCGCCAGATACCGGCCGGCGAGAACTCAAAATTCCAATAGTAGTCGGTCAGAATGAACAGCACTCGGGCAGAACCGCGGTGTGCTCCTTGGACAAGGCCGCCGCGCCGAACAGCGCCAGGACCGCGAGAGTTGTTCCGAGGGACGGACGGCTGTTGCTCTTGCGATACAGAAAAACAACCAGCGCCGCCAAAACAAAGAACACGCTGAGTGTTTCCGAGCGGCTGGCGACGTAGCTGACCGATTCGGTCTGCAAGGGATGCAGCAGAAAAAGCCCGGCGGCGAAGAACGACAAGTACGATCGAGATCGCACGATTCTCGACGCCGGCCCAACTCAGCACCTTGCGGATGGCAAGAAACACGAAGATGCCGTTGAAGAAATGCAGGACAAGATTGACGCAGTGATAGCCGAATGTATCCTGCATGCCCGCTCGCGCCGGGTCGACTGCTGAAAGTTCAGCCAGAAGCTGAACATCAGCAGCGGCCGCAAGTCTGGCGGAGCCAACCCAGCAATGAATCGTCGGCGGCATTTGGGAGCATGTAGGGGAGGTGCGTGTCGTCCAGCAGGAATGGGCCGTGGATGGCGGGCCAATAAACTTCGAACGACGGCGAAGAGCGCCACCAGCAGGCCCGCGGCATAGATCCAGAGCCGAGGATTGCGCGAGGCTCCGCAGCGACCGCAACCATGGCTGCTGCCGGGCGCTTCGATTTCTGTAGCCTTGCTACTCTTCATTTCTGATTCTGCAACTGAAATTCGACGATCGCGAGCCGCTGGGCCATGGCGATATTGGCGTCCTTCAGATCGGAAATAACCACTGAAAGGCGATAGATCACGATCACGAATACGCAGAAGACCAGCAGCATCAGGGCCAGCGGAGGATCGGCCGAGCCCAGTTGCGCGGCGATCCAATTGAGCGCCGGCGACGAACGCGAAAGCACCAGCAGAATGACCGCCGCGGCCAGCCAGCTCACCGAATATTCGACGCGGATGTGCGAGCGCCGCACCGAGAACAGAACCACCGGCCATCAGCAACGATGCTGAGAATGGTGGTAGCATTTAGCAAGCGTTCCATGCTCTATTCCATTTCTTCTTCGGCGGCCTTCGAACTTCAGAACGTTGACGAACACACCCAGCAGAACGTGGAAGATGTAATACAGCGATTTTACCGCGGTGATGGTGCTGCGGCCGGTCTTGCGGCGGCGCATGCGGCAGGGCACTTCCTGGAACCGGAAACGCTTGCGCTGCAAAACCACCAGCGCCTCGATTTCCGGATATTCCAGCGGAAAACTGCCGGTGAAGACCTGCAGGGCCTCGCGATTCACGCCCACAAATCCGGAAGTGGGATCGTGCACCGGCTTGCCCAGAATCGGCCGCAGCACCAGCCGGAAAACCAGATGCCGATGGCGCGCGACGGTGCTGGTGTGATCGCCGTTGCCATTCTGATAAAAGCGCGATCCGATCACCATGTGGCAGCCGGTTTCGCGCAGCACCTTGAGCAGATCGGGGATGTACTTGGGATCGTGCTGGCCGTCGCCATCCACGCGGATCACGTATTCGTAACCCAACTCGTAAGGCCAGTTTGTATCCGGCCTGGACACAGCCGCCCAAGCCCAAGGTGATAGGGCAGCCGCAGCACGTCGGCGCCGGCGGCTATGGCGCGATCGATCGGTGCCATCCGTGGATGCGTCATCCACCACCAGAATGGGGGCTTCGGGCATCAACTGGCGCACTTCGCGGATCACGCCGCGATGGCGCCCGCTTCGTTGAAGGCGGGAATCAAGATCAATAGCTGATTCGGGCCGCCGGCGGGCTTCACAGCGCCGCCACCTGGCGTGGGGCTGATGGAGAAACGCCGGATCGAGCCGGCGAAATTGCTTGGAAGTGAGTCGCCGCTTCATCCTGCGGCGCTGCTGCCACAGAGCTGGGAAGACTGCGCGAGCAAGCTCCAGATAAGCCCGCAACGACATACCAAGGGCAATCGTCGGGACTATTTCCGTCGCGCCGGAACTCGGCGGCCTTGCCGCGTCCGCGCAGCGCGAAGACAAGATGCCAGAAGTAGCGCGCCATCGCATAAAACGGCACCAGCAGCAGATCCGAGCATGGGAAAATTCTTCACAGATCACGAACAGCCGATTGCGCTCCACATAATATGCTTTTAGCGCCGAAGCTTTGCCCGCCGAATGCGAATAGCGATGTTCAACCACCGCGTCAGGAACATACAGGCATTCCCAGGCCGCCCAGCGCGCGCGCAAGCCCGAGATCGGTATCTTCGCAGTATAAGAAAGAAGCTCTCGTCGAACAGGCCGATTTCGTCCAGCATTTCGCGGCGATAGAAGGCCGCCGAACCGCTCGGCAGAAGCGCTTCCTGCCGGCGTGGATACGACTCGGGCGATTCCAGATGACCGCGCTGCTTGCTGCTGCCGTCCAGGCACAAGCAGCATTCCCGCGGAATCCAGCCGGCCGTCGCCGGCTAGCCGCACTTGCGACGCGCACATGCCGACGTCGGGCCGGGCTTCGATGGCTGCGAGCAGGGCTTCGAGCCAGCCGGGATGCGGCCGTGGCGTCGTCATTCAAGACCGCCAGGAAAGGCGAGCTTGAATGCCGGAAGGCCTGATTGACGGCCGCGCCAAAGCCGACGTTGCGATCGTTCGCGATCACGCGGACCCGGCCTTGCGGCTTTACCGCGCGCCGGCCGCTATTGTCCACCACGATCACTTCGAAATCCGAGAATGTCTGACGATCCAGCGAAGCCAGACATTCGTCAAGTGTTTCATCCGCCGCGAGCGTAGGAACAACCACGGTCACCGTTGGGGGGATTTCGCCGGACTGAGGTTCTGCGTGCCATTTCAGGTTTTGGCGCCCGGGCCCATACATGCGCTAGCGATAGTGGTTTGCATCGACACTTACTATACATTCTCGTTGTCTGGCGGTTTGTTTGCGCAAATCGCGCCGCATCTGGGCGATATCCAGCAACTGACGTTTGGCGGCCAGAACGCCGAAGCCTACTGGTCGCCGGACGGCAAGCGGATGATTTTCCAGTCAACGCGCGACAAGCTGCAATGCGACCAGATTTTCATCATGAACGCCGATGGATCGAATCAGCACATGGTTTCGACCGGCAAGGGCCGGACCACGTGTGGATATTTCCTGGCCGGACAACAAGCACATCCTGTACGCGTCGACACACGAGGCCGGGGACGCTTGTCCCCCGGCCGCGGATCGCAGCAAAGGCTACGTATGGGCCGTCTATCCCGGCTACGAAATTTATCTTGCCACGGACGACGGCAAGATTCAAAAGAAGCTCACGTCGGCGCCGGGCTACAACGCCGAAGCACGGTGAACTGGAAGACGGGCAAGATCGTGTACACGTCAATGCAATCCGGCGATCTGGATCTCTGGACCATGAAGCCGGACGGATCCGGACAAGAAGCAACTGACCAAGACCGAAGGCTACGACGGCGGCCCGGTGTTCTCCCGCGACGGCAAGAAACTGGTGTGGCGCGCGAATCATCCGGCGCACGCCCGAGACTGAAAAGCGATATCACGAATTGCTGAGTGAAAATCTGACCTCGCCGATGAAGATGGAGTTGTTCGTGGCCGATGCGCGACGGCAAGAACGCGAAGCAAATCACCAATTTCGGTTGCGCCGAGTTTTGCGCCCACCTTCACGCCGGACGGCAAGAAGATTCTGTTTTCGTCCAACAAGCACAACTGCGATGGCCGCAAGTTCGAGCTGTATTCATGAGCAACCTGGACGGCAGCGATCTGGAACAGGTGACGGATTTCGGCGGATTCACGGCTTTTCCGGAGTTTTCGCCGGACGGCAAGAAGATCGTGTTCGCCTCCGACAAGGACGCCAAAGAGCGCTACGAGTTCAACATTTTCACCGCGGAGTGGAAATAGTTACGCCGCTGGGTACCTACGCGTCCCTAAATCGCGGATCTGCCCGACCATCCGGATTGGACTGCCACCCATGCGGTCACCAGGGTCGAAAGTCTTCTGGGAATCGCGTTGCCTTATTCCTTCACGGCGATGATCGTGTCTTGCAGGCACTTTACTAAATCCGTGCGGCCGGACCAGTTCCCGTAGGTGATCTCCACGATGCTCAGTCGATTTCGAAGATGCAGAGCGCGGACCCAATCTTCCTCGTAGGCGACCGCCCTTTCGGGAACGGCGGGGTCCTTCACGCGATAAACTTGCTTGCGTAAAGCTGCGAACCTTCTGAAACGGAAAATGAATTCGGCCGGCGCTGATATGCGATCGGGCTTCATCGTTAAAAAGGAAGTACGTGGCGATGGTGCGCGCGCCACGTCTGGTCACACGGGCAATCTCATGGAAGTAATGCTCGACGTCGTCAGGAAGCAAGTGCGTGAAGACCGAAGCCAACAGGACACAATCAAAGCTCTCGTCAGGATATGGCAGAACCAATTCCTTCGCCGATACCTTACCATGCCGATTGTATTCACGATTGAACGTCGGCGAATGAAAAATCGAAGTTTGGGAAGACGGAGTAATGCTCACGGCACCATTCGATCGCTTCAGAGACGATGTCGAGTCCGCTATAAGATCCCTCTGAGGACAAGAACCTTGTGAGCGGATGCGCTTTTTGTCCTAACCCGCACCCGATGTCTAGAATCCGGTCGTTAGGCCCAATGCGGGCGTGGTTTATGAGGAAATAGCTGACAAAGTTTTCACCCAGCGCACAGAATTCCTCCGGTGTGGTGCTCCCGTCGAACAACATGCCAACTGGCGGAAGCAAAGATTCGAACGTGTCTGGCACTGGAACATTATAGGCCAGCGACCACTTAGTGCGTGGGGCTACGGATGGATCGCCAAGGTGATGCCGGCTTGTGTGGCGTTTCCACCAATGGTCACACTGACCGGGACTTGAGTTCCAGTTGTGCTTCCAACGGGAACCACGACGTTAATCTGCAGAACGCCGATGATGGACCCGACGACCGGACCGGCATAGGCCACGCCGGCGCTAGCGTCAACGCCGCCGATCGAAACAGTCGGCAGCGGGTTCACTTGCGGCGTAGTGGGCAGAGCCGGTGGGATGACAAATCCGGTATCCGAGGCGCCTCCCAATAGTGGGGAGAGGGTATCGTAGATACCTTCGCCGGTTAGGTAGAGAATCACTGTATCGCCGATTTTGGCGAGAGTCGTGCTGGTGTTGAAGACGTACTTCTTGGTAGTACCGTCATAGTTCAGAGCAGCTGCCTGGCCGATGCCCGATCCGTCGGCGGTGAAAAGGCCGGGAGCTGTGGCGGCTATTGTTACGGTAGCCGTAACGGGTGGATTGGCTCCGTTGGTGACGGAAACGACTTTCTTGGTGCCAAGCGCAACTTCATACGGCACCTGAACCGAAATCTGCGTTTCACTGACATATATGATCGGCGCGGGCTTACCATCCACGGTAACCGCTACGCCGCTGGAGGAGACGGTATCGACGAAACCTCCGCCGGTGATCGACATTGGGGCGGGCGTGGTCGGCGCGAGGCTGGTGCCAAAAATGGTCACCAATTCTCCCGGACTAACGGTCCCGATATCCGGCGCTGTGGCAGTTCCTGCCGCGTAGCTGCCGGCATTCACGACGGCTCCGATCACTGCCGCATTGGCTACGGTTACATTGACTGTCCCCACTGAATCTCCGCCCGGCGCCGGATTCGACACCAGGACCTTTAGAGTGATCGGCGCGGTCAGCATGCTGGCTGGAATGATCGCCTGGAGAAAGGTGGAACTATTTGTAAAAGCAGTGGTGGCTAAAGGGGAGGCGGCGCCCTGCACCTTTGCTACGGTCGCGCTGTAAAAGTTCGTTCCGTAAATGGTGACTACCTGCGCCGCGCCGTTAACGGGCAGCGTGGACGGCCAAACACCCGTTATGGTCGGCACCGAACTGTTCACCGTAAGATTTACGGTTATCGTCTGCGATTTGACCGTTACTACAGCACCCGAAGCGACTACGGTGACCTTGCCCACGTAGGGCGCGGCTTGCGGAACCAGCGACGCGGAGTTGACCGAAATGGCGAGCGGGTATTCCTCGCCGGCCGTGACGACATCCGGCTGGCCGATGCCCTTGAGCGTGGTGATGGTAAGCCAATTCGAACCGGATGTTGCGGTGAATGAAATAGGCGCGCTATTGGTCGACATGCTTACTGTCTGGGCCGCCGGAGAACCGGGCGGCGAGCTGAAATTTAATATGGCCGTGCTCAGTGTCAGCGTCGAAGGTGCCGGGGTTACCTGCAGTGTGACTGGAACCGTTACCGGCGCTACTCCGGTCACCGTTACTGTAATCGATGAATTGTACGTTTTGGCAGCCAAGCTGGTCGGATTTACACGCACTGTCAGACTGCCCGGCACCGTACCGGCCGCGGGGGCTACCGTCAACCACAAGTCTGTTCCAGGGCTGGTCGCCGTAAAGGCCGGGGTTCCCGAACTGGCCTTCACCGTGACTGTCTGAGCTACCGGAAGTAATGTAGTGCCAATCTGATAAGCGAAAGCCACACTCGACGGAGTGGCGGTTGCCGTAACCGTAGCCGCCTGCGTCGTCATTGCGAAGGCGCCGCAAAGCAGGATTATTTTGTTCATCGTTCTCACCATGGGTCATATCGACCAGATGCGTGGTAGTATGAGCGCCGGTCCTATGAACGCGTACCCGCCGTTTGTGTCATGATTCCTCCATGAAGCTAACCCTTGCCGCGTTGCTCTTTGCCGCCAGTGTCCTGGCGGTCGATTCCGGTCTCGAAACGATCGTTAAGATCGATTCCGGCTGGGTCGCGGGTGGTGGAACAAGCGTACGCTCGTATAAGGGAATTCCCTACGCCGCCCCTCCTACCGGCGATCTACGCTGGAAGCCGCCTCAGCCCGTCAAGCCCTGGAAGGGAATCCGGGTAGCCAAGGACTTTCTTCCGATCTGCCCGCAGCCCCAACTGATGGCCGGCGCACCGCAAAGCGAAAATTGCCTGGGTCTCAATGTCTGGACGCCGGCTCACTCGGCTTCCGACAAACTCCCGGTTATGTTTTGGATCCATGGCGGCGGATTCCAAATTGGGGCTAGCTCGCAATCCGTATACGACGGCGAGCCGCTGGCGGCCCAGGGCGTCGTCCTGGTGAGCATCAACTATCGCATGGGAATCTTTGGCTTTCTGGCCAGTCCGGCGTTGAGCAAAGAATCGCCTCAAAGCGTGTCGGGCAACTATGCTCTGCTTGACATGGTGGCGGGGCTTCAATGGGTGAAGCGAAACATCAGCGCCTTCGGCGGCGATCCGAACAATGTCACCATCTTCGGCGAATCGGCGGGCGGCTCGGCCGTGATGCTCTTGATGGTGACGCCGCAGTCCGAAGGTCTATTCCAGAAAGTCATCGCCGAGAGCGCCTGGTCGCTCTATACGCCCATCAGCCATCTCAAAGAATCCTGGTATGGGCGCGTGCCGATGGAAAAGTTCGGCGAAAAACTTGGCGGCGATCTGGCGGCGCTGCGATCGAAAAGCACAGCCGAAGTTATGAAGATGGCCGGTCCGATGCAGTTGGGCGGCGAAGCCGCCGACCGGGGCGAAAGCTATATGCCGGTGGTGGATGGATGGTCGCTGCCGGACGATCCAGCGCGGCTGTTCTCGGAAGGAAAATTTCATCACGTTGCATTAATCGCCGGCACCAATGCCGACGAAGGAACGCTGCTGGGCGGTCCTCCGGTGCATAATTTGGCCGCACTGCATAAGTGGGCCGAACAACAATTCGGCAACCAAGCGGATGCGATGCTGGCGGCATATCCGGCGGGTTCCGATGCCGAAGCATACGACTCGGCCACGCACGCCTCCGGCGATTATCTATTCCTGCAAGGCACCCGCTCGATTCTGCGCGCGGCCGCGAAAGCGAATGCTAAGACCTATCAATATCAATTCACGCGCGAGAATGGCATCGGACGAAAAATAAAATGGGGTGTATTTCACGCCTCAGAGCTTCCGTATGTTTTCGGGACGCTTCCCGACTCTGCTTATGGGACCCAGCCCACCATGCTGGGCGATTTTTCCCCGGACGCCGACTCTTACAATGAGCAAGACAGCAGGCTTTCGAAGGCCATGAGCGCGGCGTGGGTGCGGTTTGCCAAGACCGGAGATCCGAACGGGCCGGGTCTGGACTCCTGGCCGCGCTTCAGCGATGGCAAGGAGAGCTATATGGAATTCGGCGATCAGATCGCCGCCAAGGCCGCCCTGCGCAAGAACCAGCTCGATTTTCTGACCGGCTTCAGCACCGCTCAGCGGGCCCGCAACTCCGCTGCCACTGGCGGCAGCCGCTAGTCCGAATCCAGACGCTACCGGGGCGGTCGTATGCCACACTAGTAAGTGGGATGCCACTCGTTCCGCCTTATATCGAGTCGCTCCGCGCGTACGAGGCCGGCCGCAACGCCGCAGAAATCCAGCGCGAATACGGCGTAACCCGCGTTTCGAAACTCGCTTCCAACGAGAACCCCCTGGGCACCTCGCCGCTGGCCCTGCAAGCCATGGCCCGGGCCATGGAAACCCTGCATCTGTATCCAAGCGGCGGCCTGGAGCTGCGCCGCGTGCTGGCCGAAAAATTTGATCTCAAGACCGAGAACGTAATTGCCGGCAGCGGGTCGGAAGGCATCATGTCCAGTATTATTCGCACCTTCTTGTGCGACGAGGACGAGGTGCTCACCACCGAAGCAGCTTTCATCGGCTTTCAGGTGCTGGCAAAATCGCGCGGCGTAAAATACCGGACCGTCCCCTATCGCGCCTGGCATTACGATCTGACGTCGCTGGCGCGCGAGATCAACGAACGCACGAAGATCGTCTACCTGGCGAATCCCAACAATCCCACCGGCACGATCTTCACCAAGCATGAGTTCGACGATTTCTACCGGCACGTCCCCGAGCGCGTGCTCATCATCCTGGACGAAGCATATTTCGAGTACGCCCAGGACAATCCGCGCTATCCGGACTCGATGCACTACCGCTACGACAACGTCATCACTTTGCGGACATTCTCCAAGATCTATGGCCTGGCCGGTGTGCGTATCGGTTACGGATTCGCGCACGAAGATCTCATTGCCAATTTGCTGAAGGTCAAGCTGCCCTTCGAGCCCAGCACGGTGGCGGAGGCAGCCGGTATCGGTGCGCTCGCGGACAAGGAATTCCTGCACCGCTCGCTCGAGCTGAATGCTCGAGGCCTGAAATTCCTGACAAACGCTTTGCGGGAAATGGGTATAACAGTTGTGCCGTCGGAAGCCAATTTTGTAATGACCGTGCTGCCAGGCGCCGAACAGGCGGCGCAATTGAATCGCGAGTTGCTCACACAAGGGATCATCGTCCGTCCACTGACCGGCTTCGGTCTTCCGAACTGCGTTCGCATCTCGACCGGCACGGATGAAGACAATCAGCGTTGCGTGGAGGCAATGCAGAAATCAGAGGTCATTGCAGTATGCAAGAGTTAGCGGAAAAAACGGATCTTAGCCGAAGGCCGGTCGATTTCCTGCCGTTGAACGGTACCGACTACATCGAGTTTTACGTGGGGAACGCCAAGCAGGCGGCCTATTTTTATCGCGCCGCGCTGGGTATGAAGCTGGTGGCGTACCGCGGTCCCGGAGACCGGCACGCGCGACCGCGTCTCCTATGTTGTGCAGCAGGACAAGATTCGCTTCGTACTTACCGCCCCGCTTCAGCCCGATGGATTTCTTTCGGATCACATCAAACTGCACGGCGATGGCGTCCGTGAGATCGCGCTGCTGGTAGACGACGCCGAAGCTGCTTACCGGGAGACGACCAAGCGCGGAGCTCGAGGAGTGCTCGAGCCGGGTGTTCAAAAGGATGAGCACGGAGAAGTACGCATCTCAGCTATCGCGGCATATGGCGACACATTGCATACTTTTGTCGAGCGCAAGAACTATCGGGGCGCCTTCCTGCCAGGCTTCCGGTCGGTAGAAGGCGAAGACACGATCGCGCGCCCGGTGGGTTTACGCTATATCGATCACATGGTCGGCAACGTAGGCTGGGGCCAAATGAACAACTGGGTAGCTTTCTACCGCGACATCATGGGCTTCCAGCTTTACCAGCACTTCGACGACAACGACATCAGCACTGAATACTCTGCTCTGATGTCGAAAGTCATGTCGAACGGCAATGGGCGCGTGAAGTTCCCGATCAATGAGCCGGCTACAGGCAAGAAGAAATCGCAGATCGAGGAGTATCTGGAGTTCTATCACGGGCCCGGCGTGCAGCATATTGCCATGGGCACCGGGAACATTATCTCTACCGTCTCGAAGATGCGCGACCAGGGGATCGAGTTTCTACGCGTGCCTACCACATACTATGAAGGGCTGGAAAAGCGCTCAGGTAAAATCGATGAGCCGATCGATCAATTGGCTGAATTGGGGATTCTGGTTGATCGTGACGACGAAGGGTACATGCTGCAGATCTTCACCAAGCCCGTAGAAGACCGGCCGACGTTGTTCTTCGAGGTGATCCAGCGAAAAGGCAGCCGCAGCTTCGGCAAAGGGAACTTCAAAGCGCTATTTGAGGCGATTGAGCGCGAGCAGGAAGCGCGGGGAAACCTGTAAGTTTACTTCTTCGGAGCGGCTGGGGCTTTCGAAGCGGCCTGGACTTTCACGCCGCCTTTCAACTCGGCATCGAGAATTGGCTTCAGCCCCGCCAACTCAATCGGCCCGTTGTAAAGCTTCCCATTGATGAAGAACGCGGGCGTTCCGTAGACCCCAGCCTGCTCACCATCGGCCAAGTCTTTGTCGATGGTCTTCTTATATTTCCCGGAGTCCAGATCAGCCTGAAATTTGTCGACATCCAGGCCGATTTCCTTGGCCCAAATGAGCATGTTCTCGCGCGAGAGCTTGCGGAAATTCGCAAACATCAGATTGTGCATCTCCCAAAACTTACCCTGATCCTTGGCAGCTAGAGACGCAGCGGCCGCCAGAGCGGCATGCGGATGCATCGTCAGGGGGAATTGCTTATAGATCAGCTTGATGTCTTTGGGATAGGCCGCCATGATGGCACTAGCGTTCTTGACCGCCGACGAGCAATAGGGGCACTCGAAATCGGAGAACTCGACCATAGTGATTTTCGCGTCGCTAGGCCCCAATACCGGCGAGCCCTCAACCGGAATAACCACCGGATCTTCCAGCAGCTTAGGCCGGCGCGACTTGGGCGATGAGTCCATCAACTTGCTGATTTCCATCAGGCTCTTGCCGTCCTTGACGCCCTTCACGGCGATGACGGCCAGCGCTTTGCTGTAGGAGCAATTCGGATCCGCCAGCAGGCATTCCGCTGTTTTCAGTCCGCACTGGCAGGAGCAGTCCTGCTCGCGAACCAGTTTGAGCACGGCGCGTTTTTGCACCGGCGTCAGGCCCGCCATGTCGATTCGAGGAAGATCGTCGATTGTTTTCCAGTTGTCTGGAGCTTTAGGAGCCTGCGCGAATAGCGCGGTGGCGGCAAGAATACAAATCAGCCCAATTCTGAGTTGCACGTCTTTATTATAAGCGCTCTGCCGGGTAGCCATCACCCACGCCACTAACCTCTTTGGAGGAAGCTCTTCAAGTCTTCTTCATTCACGGCGGGCTCGCCCGGGGCGACGTTGTTCAGCTTGCCGGCCTTCAACCAGCCTTCCAGTTGGTCTACCAGGCTGAACAGGTGATCGAAAGAGTCGACCACGAACAAAAGCGGCTGGTAGCGATCAATTTCAAAAGACTGGTTTATGGCCCACTCCAACTGGATGGGATAGCGCTGCACTTCGGGTGCTTCGATGGCATGGGCGATTTCACCGTGCGAACTGAGCAGCCCGCTGCCGTAGACTTTCAGCCCGTCTCGCCCCCGCATCAACCCGAATTCGATGGTGAACCAGAAGAACCGCGCCATGGCCCGGATGATGCTAGTGAGGCAATGAATGCGAGTTTCGGGATCGCGAATGCAGGACACCAGATCCGCGGCAGTGTACGCGCATTCGCCAAAGCGCACCAGTGTTTCAGCAAAATGCTTGTCCGTGTGCATGGGAACGTGGCCGGCGATGTCGTGGAAAATATCGGGCTCGGGCAGATAGTCGAGCTTGTCGGAGCGGCGGATGGTGATAGTAGTAGGAAACTCGCGATTGCGCAGGCAGTCGAAAAATAAAAAAGCTGGGATGTAGCCGCTGACAGCTTTGGCTTGAAATCCGGTCAGGGGGCGTAGAAACTTGTTGACTTGGTCGAGTTTGGGAACACAGTCGGGATCGAGGCACAGTCTGCTGATCCCTTCTAGAAAGTGTTCATTCGCGTAGCGCTCCCAACAGGGCTGCATCCGGGAGTACAATTTTCGCCAGGCAGCGTGATTTTGGTCCGAATACAGCTCATAGGGTTGCGCGATGTAGAGCTTTCCGTCACGCCTGACTTGCTCGATAAACGGCGACTCGGCAGTCGTAAGTCCAGGCGCCGAAAGTGTGGTCCGATTCATATTCGTCCCAGCTGTATGATAACTCTAAATGACCACCACTTTCAAGTGGGGCTTTATATTGACCATGACAAGTGGTCAATAGTACAATGAACTTATGAAGGAAATTACCCTTCCCGTAAGCGAATTCAAAGCCAAATGCTTGCGCCTCCTGGCGGACGTGGAGTCGAAGGGAGATCGCATCGTAATCACCAAGCGAGGGCGACCCGTCGCGCGAGTGGAACGCATGGAAGCTCCGAAATCCCGTTTGCGGGGCCTGTGGAAGGGTAAAGCGAAAATCAAGGGAGACATTGTTTACTTTTCCGATAGCCCTTGGGAGTGCGAGTCGGATTGATCTCGTATTTGCTCGACACACACATCCTGGTGTGGTGGCTTCTAGATGTGCAGCGCCTAAGGGAGGCGCAAGCGCACGTCCTGGATGGGTTACAGCAGACGAATCAACCAGCAGGGTTGAGTGCCGTTTCGCTCCGTGAAATGGCCTTCATGATTCAACGTGGAAGAATAGCGGTTGACGCTTCGTTGGACGCCTGGCTGGAAAGCATTGACTCACATCCTTTGCTAACGATCCTTCCTCTGACCGCTAGGATCGCCGCCGAAAGCGTTCGTCTGGGCGATGAGTTCCCGAATGATCCCGCCGATCAGATCATCGTCGCGACTGCCCGCTGTCACAACCTGGCACTCATCACCGCCGACGAGCGCATTAGGAAATGGGGCAAGGTCGCGGTCATTTAACATCGCGTTGCCCGGCTACTCCTATACTGAAATCAGGAGCATCACCATGTATCCGCTGAAGAAAGGCAAGACCACCAGCCAGGCTCACGTCGGAATCCCAGAGGGGACCTTCGAAGAGGAGCACGGACGGCGCGGATTCTACGGCAAATCCGCGCACCTCTATCACGCGCATCCGCCCACCGGCTGGATTCGCTTCGAAGGCAAACTGCGGCCGCACTGCTTTGATCTGAACCAACTCAAACCTACGGATCTGGCCGATCCCGAGGGCCTGCCGGTCGCTTTCCTGGGCAACCACGACATCCGCCTCTACGTGTCACGCCGTTCCGAGCCGATGCCCTTCTACTTCCGCAATGCTGACGGCGACGAGCTATATTTCGTCCATCGCGGCCAGGGCAAGATCGAGACCGACTTCGGCCCGCTGGACTTCGAACCGGGCGATTACATCAATATTCCGCGAGCGGTCACGTATCGCGTTGTGCCTCAGACCCGTGACAATTTCTTCCTGATCATTCAGTCCAAGCATGAGTTCGAACAGCCCGAGAAAGGGCTTCTCGGCCAGCACGCCCTCTATGACCCGGCCGCCATTATCACGCCGGAACCGGCGCCACTGTTGGACGATCGCAACGAGTGGGAGATACGCATCCAGGTGGACGACGAGATTTCGAAAATCGTCTACCCGTTCAACCCCATTGATGTAGTGGGCTGGAAGGGCGACCTTACGGTGTGGAAGATCAACATGCGCGACATCCGTCCGGTGATGAGCCACCGGGCACATCTGCCTCCGAGTGCGCATACTACTTTCGTTACGGAAGGTGCGGTGGTTTGCAGCTTTCTGCCTCGCCCGCTCGAGCAGGATGAAGATGCGTTACGGGTGCCCTTCTTCCATCGCAATACGGACTACGACGAATTCATCTTCTATCACGACGGCGACTTTTTCAGCAAAGATAACATCAAGGCTGGCATGGCCACGCTGCATCCGCGCGGGATACACCACGGGCCCCATCCCAAAGCGCTGGCCAATCAAAAGAAGAAAACCCATACCGATGAGTACGCCGTAATGCTGGACGGCCTGAATCCAATTCATGTCCTGCCGGCCGGCGAGGTGGTGGAGTGGAAAGATTACTGGATGAGTTGGATGGAAAAAAAGCCGGTGGAGACGCGCTAATTGATTGTCGACCCGAAGGCGACTGGCTGGCTGGACACCTACAAGTTGCTAATTGGGGCCATCGTCCCACGGCCCATCGCGTTTGTCTCCACTGTGAGCGCGGAGGGAATTCCAAATCTCGCGCCATTCAGTTTTTTCACCGGCGTCAGCGCAAATCCACCTGTGATTTGCTTCTGCCCCATGCGCCGGCGCGGCCCGGTTCCCCACAAGGACACCCTACACAACATCACAGTCACGCGGGAATTCGTGGTGAACATCGTATCCGAAGAGTTCGCCGAGCAAATGAATACAACCTCCGCCGAATTCCCGCCGGATGTGGACGAATTCGAGGCTGCTGGCCTCACGCCCATCCCCAGCGACCTGGTGAAGCCGCCGCGCGTTAAAGAATCGCATGTTCATCTAGAATGCAGGCTTTACCTGCTGGTCGAAGTGGGAGGAATAGACGGCAGCGGTAACCTCGTGCTGGGCGAGGTACTGCGCTTCCACATCGACGATCAGTACTTTCACGATTTCAAGATTGACCCCGATCAACTCCGCCCGATCGGCCGCATGGGCGGCGCCACCTACACCCGCACTACCGACCGTTTCGACATGAACCGGCCAAAGTAGAAGCCTGCCGAGCCAAGCAGTGGTCTGTCCATAATTTTCCTGCGATATTGAAAGGTAGTGTCCAACCCTCTTCCCCGCCTGCGGCTCAGCCTGGACTTCATGCCGTCGCCGGATCCCGCGAATCCCGGTCTGATGATTCGGGACCCGTTTCGATTCTCGGACTCCATGCTCCTGATCCCGACCCAACTGGTGGCGTGCCTGGCGTGTTTTGACGGCGAGCAGACATCGCTCGACCTGCGGGCCAGCCTGGTGCGAATCACCGGCGAAATTCAAGTAGGCGAGATAGAGAAGCATCTCTATGACACGCTCAGCACTGCTGGCTTCCTGGAAGACGAGAAATTCGAAGCGCTCCGCGCGACTCGGATGAACGATTTTGCAGCCGCTCCCAAGCGAGAACCTTCGCACGCCGGGTCGGCTTATCCGCTGGAAGCTGAAGAGGCCCGCAAGGCGCTGGCGGAATTCATGCAAGGCTCGTCGCCCGCCCCAGGCCAGGGCTCTCAAATCGGTATCGCCTCCCCGCACGTGAGCCCCTTCGGCGGATGGGAATCGTATCGCGACGCCTACTCATCCCTGCCCACTTCCTACGGGGACCGCACCTTCGTGGTGCTGGGCACTTCGCATTACGGTGAGCCAGACCGGTTCGGACTAACGCGCAAGCCATTCGTGACGCCCTTCGGCGAAGCGATCACCGCAACCACGCTGGTGGACGAACTGGCTCAAGCCGCGCCGGGCGCGACTCGAATGGAAGATTATTGCCACGCCGTCGAGCACTCCATCGAATTCCAGGTCTTGTTTCTGCAGTATCTGTATGGCCCGAACATTCGCATTCTGCCGATTCTATGCGGCTCATTTGCTCGCAGCATCTACCAAGGCGGCAAGCCGGAGGCGAACGAGGATGTGAGCGGTTCTTCGACGCTTTAGGCAACCTATCCGCGCGCGAGGGCGACCGCCTGTTCTGGGTGCTGGGCGTAGACATGGCGCACATGGGCCGCCGTTATGGCGATTCGATGCTCGCTCGGGCGGACGAAGGTGAGATGGCCGCGGTGGCCGAGCGGGATCGCGTGCGGATCGAGCGCCTGAACGCCTCTGACGCGGATGGATTCTGGGGATTGGTGCAGGAAAATCGCGACGACCTGAAATGGTGCGGCTCTTCGCCCATGTATACCTTTTTGAAAGTTATGCCCAAGACGCGCGGGACCCTACGCCGTTATCAGCAGTGGAACATTGATGAGCAGAGCGTTGTGAGCTTCGCGGCGATCGGCTTCGAGAAGTACTAAAACTCAACCGTACTAAGTGTCCATACTTACAAGAAGCTCTAAGGGATACCCTTAGACGTGGCTCAAACAAACATTCATTACGTGCTCGTCTGGGGCGGATAGCTATTCGGCTCGGGTCGCCACCCAATAACCAGGACGGGTGCGCACTTCGAGATTATTCCGGTTCACTACCACACGGATCTCGTGGAAGCCGCCCTCAGTTTGATTGTTGGGCGTGTAGCTCAGAAGGTATTGACTGTGTAGCTCCTCGCTGATCCCCTCCACTGCTTTCTCCAGGCTTTTCTCACTGACAAATGCGTATTCCTTGCCGCCCGTGAAGCGGGTGAAGACATCCAGCGTATCGTCGACGAAAAGGCTCTTCACGGCTTTGAAAATATCCACGAAAACGGGAATGTAGTTGCCGTTGTAATAGTTCTGATCGACGGTGGTGGGCGTCAAGGCACCGCCGGCGGGAATATGCTGGGCGGTGGTGGGGATGGATGGCGGAGGCGGAGGATCGCCCCTGGTGGTGAGCGTAGCCATGGTGCTTGAGATGTCGAGCGAGTAAATGGCGACGTTGGCGAATTGAGCTTCGGTGAGCGCTTCCCGGATGCGTGCTTCGCTTCCGCGGTCTCGCTTTTCGGCAAGATCAAGAGCACTCGGCGGCGATCACGCGGACGGTTTCGCAGCATGCGGATGCATTGCATCTCGGCGTCGATCACGGCATGGTTCGAGCTGCCGGGCATCATCTTTTTCATCGCTTCTGAAACTTTTTGAGTCTCGTTGGTGAAATCTTGCACCACTTGAATGCGATGGTCGAAGGCGACCACTGCGACTTCGCCATCCTGTCCGGCAACCAAATCGTTCAGCATGGCACCGATGCGCTGGATTTTCGGCAACATGTCGTTCAAGTTGGAGCTTTTTTGCACTGCGATAACCAGCGACAGCGGTTCGTCTCGCACGTCGGCGGTGATCTTCTGCAGCCTTGTTGTTGTCGTATAGCTGGAAATCCTGGAGCTGAAGCCCGTCGACGAATTCGCCGTTCCTATCGCGCACGGTGGTGGGGGCGATGACGACGTTGACATTGGTTCGAATGACGGCGTCTGGGTCGTCCTGTTCGGCCGTCGGTGGTAGGCGGCGATTGGGCCCAGGCGGCAGCGCAAATCAGAAGTAGCGTGGCCTTCCGCATGCTTTTAGTGTGGCACATCGGCATGACCGGTCCTCCCCTCTAATAGATCCACGATGTGCGGCACAAGTTTCGCGATTGCATCCAGCGACTCGACGGCGCCTTTGGGCGATCCCGGCAGATTGACGATCACGACCCGGCCCCGGACTCCGGCGACCGCGCGGGACAGCACTGCCATAGGCGTAGATTTCGGCCCTCGGCCCGCATCAGTTCGGCCAAGCCCGGGATCTCGCGCTCGATGACGTCGCGCGTCGCTTCGGGGGTAACGTCCCGCAAGGCGACGCCGGTTCCCCCGGTGGTCAGGATCACTGGAGACTGCCGGAATCGGCGAGGCGCCGCAGCAACCGCTGCAATTTGGCCGGTTTCGTCGGGCACCAGCTCCTGCACGGCGACGGTCCAGCCCAAGGCTTCGGCCCGTTCGCGCAGCTTGGGCCCGGAGCGGTCCTCACGCGTCCCGGCCACGGCCGAATCGCTGATCGGTGACAATTCCGAGCTGGATCATGTGCGTTTGTAATCTCCGCTCTTGCCGCCGGTTTTTTCGAGCAGGTAGAGGTCGTGAATCTCGATGCCTTTGTCGAGCGCCTTGGTCATGTCGTAGACGGTGAGGGCGGCGACCGACGCGGCGGTAAGCGCCTCCATTTCGACGCCGGTTGGCCCGGTGGTGCGACGCTGGAAATGATCCGCACGCCGTCTGGTTCGATGCTCACTTCCACATCGACATGCGAGAGCATCAGCGGATGGCAGAGCGGGATCAGCTCGGCGGTTTTCTTGGCGGCGGAGATGCCGGCCACGCGGGCGATCTCGAGCGGATTGCCCTTTGGGATTTTCGGGCAGCTTGCGCAATAACCTCCGGCCGCATGCTGACGAAGGCGTGGGCGCGCGCGGTGCGTTTGGTTGGCGCTTTGGCGGAGACATCCACCATCCGCGCCGCGCCGGCATCGTCGTAGTGGCTGAGCTTTTTCTTCATAATTAGGGACAGTACACTCAATACCAGTCGGGTACTATTATTTCAGCAGAAACTCGGATCCAGTCGCCGGCCGCCCAGCTTTCGCGGTCGGGCTCGGTGACCAGGAACGCGTTGGCGCGCGCCAGCGCCGGAACATCGCCCGACCCTGCCAACGGATGGGCGTGACCTCGGATCCGTCCGCGCTCAAGGTCGCCGGCAAGAAGCGCGTCAAGCCGGTTTTCTGACGGAAGTCGCGCGTGAGCTTGCTCCAAGGCAGGGGCAGCATCGGCTCGCTTTGGCCGCCCAGCAGCTCCACAGCCGCGCGCGCAAAGATCTCGAAGGTCACCATGGTGGACGCGGGATTCCCCGGCAGCCCGAAGAAGAACTTGCCCTGCGCTCTGCCGAATACCAGCGGCTGGCCGGGCATGGATGAGCACGCGATCGAAGAAGAACTCGGCGCCCAGGTCGGCCAAGGACACGCTCCACCAGGTCGTACTTGCCGGCCGAAACGCCGCCGGAGAGCAGCAGCAGATCGAATCGCAGGCCGTGTTCGATCAAATCGCGGGTACCGGCATAGAGATCGGGGGCGACCGGCAGAATCCGCGGGCAGCCGCCGGCGCGCGTCACCTGCACCGCCAGCGCCTCGACATTGGAGTTGCGGATTTGATAATCAAGCGGCGTCTGGTCCACTTCGACGATCTCGTCGCCGGTAGCAAGGATGGCGACTTCTGGCCGGCGGAAGACCCGGACCCGGGGACGGCCGACGGTGGCCAGCAGCGCGATCTCGGCGAAGCCCAGGCGTCGTCCCGGCTCCAGCAGCACTTCGTCGCGGCGCGCTTCGCATCCTTGCGGGCTGACGTTTTCGCCGCATGCGCGAGCGTCGCGGCACGCTGACCCGATCGCCGGACACTTGAACGTGCTCTATCATGACGACGGCATCGGCCCCCCGCGGCACAGGAGCGCCGGTCATGATCTCGACCGCTTGGCCGGGCTGCATTTCGCCGGCGAAGGACTCGCCGGCCCGGACTTCTCCGATCACGTGCAACTCGCCGGGCAAATCGCTCGCAGCGCACCGCAAATCCGTCGCGCACGGATCGCGCGACGGGCGGATAGTCGCGATCGGCGGCTATGCGCTCAGCTAATACACGACCGGCCGCTTCCAAAAGTGGCGCTTCTTCGGCGGCCGGCGCCGGGTGCGATGCCGTAACCTCAGCGATTACACGGACGCGGGCCTGATCGAAGCTCACAGTAGCCACGAAAGCTATTGTACCTGTGCTCAGCGGTGTCCACCGTTGGTGTACACTAGCAGACAAGCAGTTTGTTAGGGGCTCAGATTTATGAAAAAAACAACTTTGTCGTTATTTTTATGGCTTATTCTGTGTGCGAGCGCTGTTCTCGCCCAAGATATTACCGGCAGCATCGCCGGGACGATAGTGGATGCCAGCGGCGCGGGGGTTCCCGGCGCGAAGGTGACAGTAACTTCACTCGATCGCAACCAGGTGCTCCGCACTGCCACCACTGATGGCGCAGGTAATTATTCGGCGCCATTGCTGCCAGTCGGAAAATTTTCAGTGAGCGTTGAAGCCAAGGGCTTCAAAAAAGCTTCGGAAACCGACATCACGTTAAACGTCAATGACAAACTGACTGTCAACCTCAAGCTTGAAGTCGGTGACGTGCAACAGGAAGTGACCGTGCAGGCCGCGCCTATCGCCGTGGAATTGCAGTCGCCGGTGCAGAGTACGCTGGTCAACGGCACGCAGATCCGCGAGTTGGCCCTGGTCACTCGCAACTACGAGCAACTGGTGGCCTTGATGCCGGGCGTCAGCTCGTCCGCGGTCGATCAGCTGTATGTGGGCGTCTCGGCGCCGGCTGGAGCGGCGGCGACGATCCCGTTCGCCATCAACGGGGCGCGCAACTCCGGCAGTTCATGGACTGTCGATGGCGCCGATAATGTCGACCGGGGTGCGAATCTGACGTTACTCAACACGCCCAGCGTGGACGCGATCGAAGAGTTCAAGGTGCAGCGCAGCGACTATTCCGCCGAATTCGGGCGTACCGGCGGCGGAATCATCAGCGTGATCACGAAGTCGGGCACCAGCCAGTTTCACGGCGATGCGTATGAATTCGTGCGTAATAATGCATTCGCCGCCAATAATTTTCTGAACAATGCCAATCGGCTGAACCTGGGCAACGACGGCACTGCGAGGGTACCCGCGTTGCACTATAACAACTTCGGCTGGACGCTCGGCGGCCCGGTCGTACATTCCACGACGTGTATGGCAAAGACAAGAACAAGACCTTTTTCTTCTTCTCTCAGGAATTCCGCAGAGTGATCACCTATACGTCCCCGGTATGCGAGTTGTTCCAACAGCGTCTGAAATAACCGGGAACTTTCCGCATCCCATCTGCGCCTCCTACACCGGCAACACCTGCAACCAAGTCACGCAGCAGATCACCAATATTGATCCTGTGGCCCAGCAGTACATCAAGGATATCTTCGCGAAGGTGCCGCTGCCCTCGGGCACGAATACGCTGCCTTCCCTCTTCCGCAACACATACAACTTCGAGCAGGAGCTGGCGAGAGTAGACCACACCTTCAACGAAAAGCATCGAGTATTCCTGCGCTACCTGCGAGATGACATTCCGACCATCGAGCCCGGAGGGTTATTTACAGGCGCCGCGATTCCCAACGTCGGCACGACCAGCACCAACGCCCCGGCGCACAATTGGGTTGCTCACGTAGTGTCAGCTTTCTCACCGACCTGGCTGAACGAGGCGGGCTTCGATTACTCCTATGGCGCGATCGTCAGCGATCCTACCGGATTGATGGCCACGGCGAATTCGCCCGACATCAAGCCCACGCTTCCATTTCCCGTAACACTGCACGAAGTTCCGAACGTGACGTTTTCGGGTGGCAGCAGCCTGGCAACCTTCGGACAATATCGCGATTACAATCGAAACTACGCGTTCTTCGACAACCTCACCAAGATTCTTGGAAGACACACGCTGAAATTCGGCCTCACCTACAACTTCTATCAAAAGACCGAAAATAACGGCTTGGCGAATGCATCGACGTTCAATTTCGTCTCCGCGACGTCGACCCTGCCGGCTGGCGGCGCGTCGTTATTCGAGCAAGCCTTCGCAAATTTCCTGACCGGCAATGTAGCCACATTCACGCAGGCATCCGAAGATGTCACGCCGGATATTAGAGCCAAGCAATGGGAGTTGTACGCTCAAGACGACTGGCGCGTAAGGACAAATCTCACGCTGAATGTGGGACTTCGATATTCGATGTTCCGCCAGCCGGTCGACAACAACAATCAACTGACCACGTTCGACCCTGCGCTCTACAAGGCGGCCAACGCAGCGCAATTGACCTCCGCCGGCCTGTTGGCTAATACAAACGCGCTGGCTTATCTGAATGGCATCAGCATTAACGGCAGTACTTCTCCTTACGGAAGCAAAGTAGCGCAAGAAAATAGCAATAACTTTGCTCCTCGCATCGGGTTTGCCTGGGATCCTTTCAAGACCGGGAAGACGTCCGTCCGTGGCGGCTACGGGATCTCTTATGACGCCACGCTATTTGGCATCTACGAACAAAACATCTTCGCCAACCCGCCTTTCGTAAACACCGTTAGTATTCCGAACACGACGCTGAGCGATCCAGCCGGCGGTACCGCGACCGTGCAGAATTCACCCAAGGCATTGCGCGGCACCAGTCCCACCTGGAAGACGCCCTACAATCAGCAGTGGAGCCTGGATATTCAACACCAGTTCACGCCGTCTACGCTGTTGAGCGTGGGCTACGTTGGAACCAAGGGAACGCACTTATTGGGCATAGTCGACATAAACTCGGTTTTCCCGAATTTAGCCTATACATCCGGCCTGGTGCCTGCCAGCACTACGTTCACTTCAGCGAATGAACCCATTCTGAACTTGCTGCGCCCCTACCAGGGTTACAACTCCATTAACCAGATCGAGCCGTGGTTCAACTCCAACTACAACGCATTGCAAGTCTACGGTCAAAAGCATTTTCAAGGTAATTCGTTGATTGCATTCTCCTATACCTGGTCGAAGAACTTGACCGACAACTGGAGCGATCGTTCCAACGCACCCCAGAATGCCTACAACGCGCACGAAGCCGAATACGGGCCGGCCATGCTGGACCGGACGCATGTCTTCACGGCGGATTTCGTCTACGACCTGCCATTTTTCAAGATGCAGAAGGGACTGGTGGGCAAGACCCTAGGCGGCTGGGAGGTCTCCGGTGTTCTTTACTTTAACACCGGCCTTCCAAATACCATCACAACACTGGCAGGAACCGATCCAGCAGGCCTCGGCATCCTGGGACCGAGCACGGCCGGTCCACGTCCGGATATGGTCTGCGATCCGAATCAGAACGCGCCCCACACCCGCTTCCAGTGGTTCAACCCTGCCTGCTTCCAGAACGTCCCAGCGGGAGTGCATGTGCCGGGAAATGCCGGCCGAGGCGTCGCCCGAGGACCGGGCTTTGAACGTGTGGATCTGGCGGCGTTCAAGAACGTGACTTTCAAAGAACATATTCGCTTCCAGCTGCGCGGCGAAGCGACCAACGCCTTCAACCATGCCAATCCGAACGGATTTGGATCGTTAGGGCTGGGGAGTTCGTTATTCGACCAGATCACCACCTATCGCGATCCCCGGATTATTCAGCTCGGGGCCAAATTCTACTTCTGACGAGACTCGTTGGAATCCTTATGCTCGGTGCGCTGGCCGCTCCTGCCGGGAGCCGGGCCCTGCAAGATCCGAAGAATGCGCTTTGGAACAAACGGGCGCCCGACGTTTATCGCGTACGCATCGAGACCAGCAAGGGCGCAGTCGTGTTGGAAGTGACGCGCGACTTGGCGCCGCGCGGCGCGGACCGCTTCTTCCACCTCGTTGAAAGCGGCTTCTACAATGACTCCCGGTTCTTCCGCGTGATCGCGGGCCGGTTCGCGCAGTTCGGCATTCCAGGCCGCCCCGCGATTGCCGGAATCTGGAGAAATCAATCGTTTCCCGACGACCCGGTGCGGGCCAGTAATACGCGCGGCACTTTCGCTTATGCCATGACCGGGCCGGACGCCCGCACGACGCAAATCTACATCAACACCAGCGATCAGCTGCAGCAGGATGCCCTGGGGTTCGCTCCGTTCGGCAAGGTAGTGGAGGGGATGGACGTCGTCGACAAGCTCTATAGCGGCTACGGGGAGACATCGGGCAGTGGGATGCGGGCCGGCAAACAAGGCCGGCTTTTCGAGGAAGGCAACGCCTATCTTGATCGTGACTTTCCACGGCTCGATAAGTTGATTCGCGCCCGGATCATCCGCCCGTAAGCGCGTTCTGAATCGCGGCCTGCGCCAGTCGCATCCCGGCATCGTCCTTATAGGCCTGGCGCGGCCAGAAAAAGCCCCGTAAGCCGTCCTTCTTCCGGCGAGGGACGATGTGGACGTGCAGGTGCGGCACGCTCTGGCTTACCCGATTGTTGATGGCCACGAAGCAGCCTTCGGCTTGCATGCCGCTCTCGATGGCGCGTCCCAGCAATTGCACGTTCTTGAAGAATGCGCCGATCATTTCGGACGGAAGATCGCCGAGCGTCTCATAGTGGTGCTTCGGAATGAGCAGCGTGTGGCCGGGAAACAACGGCCGGTTGTCCAGAAAGGCAACTGAAAGCGAGTCTTCGAATACGATCGCACTGGTCAGCTTACGCGAGGCGATCTGGCAGAACTTGCAGTTCGGTTCAGAATCCATCCGGGATCAACTCTGGATCGGGCCCTCGCCTTGGCCAAGCACGGTCATGATTTGCTCTTTACGCAGCTCGGCGACTTTTACCGCCGAGCCCATAGAGTATGAATACACCACGCAGCCGAGCATGAGACCGGCCAGTAATACCCCAATGAAGGCCCATTCTGAATTGAACGCGTAGCGGGCCAGATAGGCCAGGAATACCGGCATCAAGGCCAGAGGAAAGGTCAGCATGAGCACAGCCTGGGTCTTGCCGCTGGCAGCCGATCGAAAGGATTTGGCGGGATTCACGGAGCGCGGATTGTAAACCGAACTGAGGTTTCCGATCGCCAGAAGGAACACCGTTACGACGCTGGTGACGGCCAATGCCTCTAGCACCTGAACGGGCGTGACCGACATTCGCAATAGCGTGCAGACTACCGTGATGGAAGCGATCTCGAGGAACACGATAACGGCCGCCGCCAGGTTCTTGCCCATCAGGACGGTGGACATCTTCAGCGGCACCAGAAAGTAGATCTGCGCAGCGCTGCGATCGAATCCGAAGCAGTTCCAGAACAGCGCGTCGCTCAGTAACAGCAGGGCATATACACTCACGAAGGTCAGGTAATTCTCGGCCACCAGCGAGTGCCGGGAACTGGCTTGCCCGAACGCCATAGGAGCCCAGATCAGCAGGCCGAACGAAAAGCCCATCAGGAAGACCAGCCGGAACCGGGGTGCGCGGCTCAAGAATCGCAGCTCTTTTTCGATTAAAGCGGCTAGGGGATCCGGCACAAGCGCGCTCGGTAGACGATACAGCCATTCGATCCGGCTGGCTTTGCGTCCCAGGAATGCGCTCGGCGGCAGCCTCGCCAACATCGAATGCTCAGGCTGCGCTCGAATTGCCAGCGGCCGAAGAAATAGGCCGCCGCGGTCCAAAGCAGCAACACGCCAACGTTTTGCAGTGAGAACTTCTCCTTGAGCAAGGCGGGCGGTAGCGGTCCAGGGCCAGAATGCGGAAGGGTCGCTGGCGAACAAGCGCCCTGATGCGATTCTGGAAACCCGCGAACACCAGCAATTGGGGCAGGGCTGCCAGCAGGACAACCAGCAGAACACTACCACTTCCCGCACCCGCTTGCGCGCCAGCAGCCGAACCAGCAGGTCGCGAACTCCCGCCGAACAGAAGCAGATTAAACACCACAAAGACCAGCAAGCGCGAGGGCGCCCAGAGAGGGAATCTTCGGATTCACCAAAAGCCCGATGCCCGCGCCGATCAGCAGCAGGAGCATTTCGATGCCCGTGGAGATCCGCAGCATCACTTCGAAAACGAACAGCTGGCCGGTTGGAACCGGATAGACCAGCAGCTTGCGGATGTCGAGAGAAGATCCCATGGAGGCCATGAGAACCGGAATGAACTGCCAATAGAGGAAGCAGACCAGCAGCGCGGCGGGAAAAACGTCGTGGAGCGAAACTCAGCTCGTCCGGATTGGACAGCAGGAACGCCGCCAGTCACCGCCAGGAACGCAAAGCCGCCATACCAGATCACTGTCATCAGCGCGGTGAACGACCAGCGCCTGCTTTGTTGGAGCGGGGAAAGTGGTTGCGCAGTAGTACGCCACTGGGCCCAGACGATGGCTCTGGCTTGCTGTCCACATCGGCTATAGCCAGTCCAGACTTTCGGCCGGCCGCTCGGCGCCCACCACGCGGACGAAGATGTCTTCGAGCGTCTCCGATCCACTGCGCAGCTCCGCCATCGTGCCGGTCAGCACCATTTTTCCTTCGTGGATGATGGCGACGCGATCGCACAGCCGCTCCACGACCTCCAGCACATGGGACGTGAGAAAAACCGTGGCGCCGTGACGAACCTGCTCGAGCAGAATTTCCTTCATCAGCCTCGCGCCGACCGCGTCGACGCCTTCAAAGGGTTCGTCCAGCAGGAACAGCTCCGGGCGGTGAATCAACGCGGCCGCCATCGCCACTCGTTTGCGCATGCCTTTCGAATAGTCGCCGATCAGTTTGCTGGGTTCGGCATCCAGTTGGAACAGGGCCAGCAGTTCGCCGCGCTCGCTCGCGTGCCCGGCCGCTCCAGACCATACATTCTGCCAACGAACTCGGTGAATTCGAGGCCCGTCAGGTGATCGAAGAGCAGCGACTCATCGGGAACCAGCCCGATCTTGCCCTTCACCTCCAGAGCCTGCTTCGGGCATCGGCAGGCCGAGTAGTTCGATGTTCCGGAGGTGGGCGGCGCCAAGCCCATGAGCATGCGGATGGTAGTCGTCTTGCCGGCGCCATTGGGGCCGAGGAAGCCGAAGAAGCAGCCCCGCGGTACTTCCAGGTTCAGCCCGTCCACGGCGGCCTTGGCCCCGTAAACCTTGCGCAGGTCATGGGTCGCGATGGCGCAATTCGAAACCATTGGATCAGTCCCATGGTACAAGAAAGCCTGCAGAGGCCAACGTGCAGGGGGCAGGGATTTGCCCAGCATTCAAGCTTTTTGTTTAGCTGTCCGATAAGTTAAGTGTGACGGTGTCAGAAACTCCTTCGACAGTGCGCGAGCGGGCCTTACGAGCGCTGGGCCAGCTGCCGCCCTTTTCGCCGATCCTGAATCGCCTGATTGCTAGTTTGGCGCAGGAAGATGTATCTTTTGCCAAGGTGGCCGACCTGATCGAGAAAGACACGGTGCTGGCCGGCAATGTGTTGCGACTGGTTAACTCGGCCCTCTACGGACTGCGCGGCACGGTAAACTCGATTCGCCATGCGGTTTCGCTGCTGGGCATCGTGAAGCTCCGCAATGCGACCCTGGGTATGTCGGTGGCGCGCATGTGGGCTCAGGTAAAGACACCAGCCGGCTGGTCGATGGCGCGTTTCAATCATCATTCGGTCGGCGTCGCGCTACTCTCTGACCTGGTGGCACAGCGGCGGGCGGTAAGCTACGCCGAAGGCGCTTTTGCGGCCGGTCTCTTTCATGATCTTGGCTTGCTGCTGGTTGCTATGGGGCTACCTGAGGAATACAAAGAAATCTCTCTGCTGTGTCAACAAGGCGATAAGCAGCCGCTCGAATGTGAACTGCAGGTGCTAGGCCTCACGCACGCGGAGTTATCTTCCTTGGCGCTGGCCGCATGGAATTTGCCTCGCCCCATCCAAATGGCAGTCCGCTATCAGGATCAGCCCGACCTTGATCCCAGCGAGGCTGAGGGCACCGAAATAAGTCTAAGTACCATCCTGAACGCGGCGAACGCCCATTTGAACAGCACTGGAACTTCCATCAACCTCTTCGACGGCCGGCCCGCTGACGGACAGGTGCCGCTCGAAGCGCTCGGGCTCGGAGACCGGCTACCCAGTGTACTGGCCGAGTTCGATGCGGAATTTACCGCGATGAAGCGCTACTTCTAACCGATATTTCCGTAAAATTCGCCGACGCCCACGATTTCCGCGGGCCCGGTCAGATATACCGAATTGTCCCAACGCAGGTCTAGCGGCTCGCCCCCTGAAGCCACTACGCGTACCGGACTAACCGCCACCTTCCGAAGAATCGCAGCCACGGCCGCGCCGGTCGATCCCGTGCCCGAGCTAAGTGTGACACCGGCGCCACGTTCATAGAAACGAGCTTCGACTGTGTGTTGGTCTACGGGCCGAACGAACGATACGTTGGTTCGCTTGGGGAAATGTGGATGCGCTTCGATCTCTGCGCCCAGCGCTGCCCAATCCGGCGGGAACCGATCTACAAACACCGCGCACTGAGGATTGCCGACGTCAAGAATTGTTACCTCTTGAGCAGCGCCGCGCAACGCGAGCGGAAACCGGACTTGCTCCTGGTGAAATACCGGCTGACCCATATCCATCTCAAACAGGAATCGGCGGCCGATCCGGTCTATCAATCGCAGGTGCTTGGGCCCCGCTCCGGTAATGATGGTTAGATCGCCCTGGGCCTGTCCCGAATCGAGTAGTAGCGCGGCGGCGCACCGTGTGCCATTGCCAGAAATCTCAGCCTCGCTTCCATCGGCATTAAACAGGCGGATGGTGGTGTCTCGAACCAGAATCCACCCGTCGGCGCCAACGCCGGTGTGCCGGTCGCAAATCGCGCGGGCGAGCGAAGCCAGATCGCCGGAGGGAACACGGTCAGTCCAGCTCAGCAGAAAGTCGTTTCCGGCGCCGTGCGCCTTGGTGAAAGGAATAGTGACCGCGGCCATGGTTTAGTCCCGCTTGTAAATTTCGATCACGGGCGCGCCTTTAATTATGATGGTTCGTTCCAAATGATAGCGTGGACCGCTTTTGAAGGTGGCTCTCTGGACCGCTGTTGCTACTGAGTCGCCGGCAAATGCGATCGCCCATTCCTCATGCAGAAACAGGTTAGGGCGCGTGGTCGCTGCCATCCAAGCCGGTTCATTTCCGTCGTGCAGCGCCTCCCGCAGGGGAATGCCGGCTTCGCGCAGGATGCCTGTCAGGTCGCCAAAACTGGTGAAGATTCCCGCGCCGCGTTGATACTGGCTGCCGAGAACCTGTGCGGCCTGATGAGTCCATGCTCGTCGTCCTTCGGAATTGATCTGTGACTCTTTCCAGCACACCCAGTCATCGGGACGGTGCTGTAACAGCCACGGCGCTAATCCAATGGCAACCGCGGCCAGCGCGATCAAAGCACGCCACCGCCCAGCCGCCAGCAGGGTCGTACAAGCACCGGCAATCGCGAGCAGTGGAAGGCCCGCCAACCCGTAGCGTGTGTTGTAGTAGCTGCTAAACCAGAGTTGCGGGACGAAGATGGCGGCGCCGCCGGCGTACATGCTCCAAAGATAGAAGACAGCCGGAAGGGCCCCTAAGAGCACCGGCCAGAACACCCGCTTGAAGAATACGCCCAACAACCCGGCGGCCGCGACGATCACCACGCCCCAGCCGGTGCACATTTGCGTGACCGTGCGGAAGAACAACCATGCCTTTTTCCAATCGTTTTGGCCGGGATAGAGGCCCGTTCTTTGATTTATAGCTTTCGCCGAGTAAGGGCCGTTGTAAAATTCGAGCGGATTGCTGTACAGCCACCAGTTGTGGGCGAGCCAGTAGAGCGGCGCCAGGCACGCAATTGTTCCGAAGATCAAGACTGGCAGCAGGCGCCGCCGTTTGGCCGCGAACAAGAAATAGATGGTGATAAAAGGAATGAGGAACCAGCCTTCATAGCGCGAAAGCGACGCTGCCAGGCTTGCGAGGGCGGCACCGGAGGCAGCCCAAAGTGATTGGGTATCGCGAAATAACACAGTGAAGTACAGAATGGCCATAAGTCCGGCAAGAAAGACCGGCTCGGTCATGGGTGTGGCTTGCAGATAGAGCAGATTCGGGTTCAGCGCGAAAAGTCCAAGGGCTGCGAAAGCGGCGGCCGACGATTCGGTGGCACGTCGTATAGCGGCGAATAAAAACGCCCCTGCCAATACGAAGCAGACCGATGAAGGAATGGCGCCGGCCAGTCCGCTGCGCCATAAGCGATCATCACCGGCCAGCGCCAGCGTCAGCAGATGTGGCAGCGGCAACCAGGATGTCCCGATCTGGTCATAGCCGGGCGTGCGGGAATCCAAAATTCGACGGGCAATATTGAGATGCGCCTCGGCGTCCCCGTAATATAGGGTCCAGCCCAAATTGTGTGCCAACAGGGTAGCGGCCGCACTCAAAGCAGCCATGGCAAGCACCACCAGGCACAATTCCAGACGTGCGTATTTCAAAACTCGGTAAACGCCCGGAATTCATTGAAGCGAGCGTCGATTTCCCCGCGCTCCAGCGTCCGGAACCGATCTACGCCGAACTTCTCGCAACAGAAACTGCCTAGCACTGATCCGTAGATGACGGCGCGGCTAAGCTCCTTGGCGTCGATGTGTCCTTTTTTCAGGTCGAAGCCCTTCTCAGCGAGATAGCCGATGAAGCCGCCGGCAAAGCAGTCTCCCGCGCCGGTGGGGTCGAAGACTTCTTCGAGCAGATATCCAGGCACGATAAAATGCCCGTCCGGACGGAATAGGATAGCTCCGTACTCGCCGCGCTTGATGACCAGAGTCTGAGGGCCCAGCTGAAAAATCTTGGCCGCCGCGCGCTTCAGGTTGTATTCGCCCGACAGCATGCGCGCCTCCGCATCATTGATCAGGAGAAAATCCCATTGCCGGATCGTGTCGAGCAGCTCGGCGCGATAATCTTTGATCCAGTAGTTCATCGTGTCGCCGCCGGCCAACCGCAGGCCGTTCATCTGCTCGCGCACGCTGCGCTGCAGCGATGGCTGAATGTTGCCGAGGATCAAGTAGGGTGTCTCACGATAGGTGGAGGGCAGCTTGGGTTTAAAGTCGGCGAAGACGTTGAGATCCGTGCGCAGCGTAGTGCGGTCGTTCATGTCGGCCGAGTAGACGCCGGCCCAGAAGAAAGTCTTGCCGGGAACGCGTTCCAGCCCCTCCAGGTCGATGGCGTGATCGGCCAGCAACTGTTCGTCTTCTTTGGCGAAGTCATCCCCGACCACGGCGACGATTTTCGTCTTCGCGAAATAACTTGAGGCTAGCGAGATGTACGTGCAGGCACCGCCCAACATGCGGTCCACACGGCCATGCGGAGTTTCCACGCCATCGTAAGCCACGGATCCCACCACGACAACTGACATGCTTCTGATTGTAAACTGACCCGCTGCCGTGAGTCTTCGCTAGAATGAAATAACCGGACGCCGGGCGGTTAGCTCAGCTGGTTAGAGCGCCTGCCTTACAAGCAGGAGGTCCGCGGTTCGAGCCCGCGACCGCCCACCATTCCATTCGGTATCAAGCATTTACATTTTGGACTTCAGGTGGCAAGAGCAAAATGACCCACTGTACATCGATTCAACGAGTTCTCAAGAGTCGCCAATACCTGAAGAACGTGACCGCCAAGACCTAGCGTGGTACCGGGATAGCTTCCGATCTTTCGAGCGGTTTCATTCTTCTGACACCTACTCAAAGCAAGGCCTAGCTGCGTTCGTAATGGCATTAAGAGCTGAAATTCGGAAGCGTGCAGTTGAGCGAGCAGCGGCAGAAGGTCGAGCAATTGCCAGAACAGCTTTGGAGTTTGGAGGGCGTTCAATTCGTCCCTAAGGTCTTCCCGATAGGCGCGCGTGGCACCGGCGGCCCGGTCCCGTTCGTTGCGACCAGAACCATGCTGCTAACGCAAGAGCGCGGCGGACTACTCGCGCAGGCGGACGGCGAAGAGAACCGTCCGGTGAACGACGATGGAAGCACGGAATGTTCCGGCGTGGACACGATCCTGACAGCAGTCGCTGTGGCTGATCTTTCTAACGTCGCTCCGACGCCGGCTGAAATCACGGCCTCGTATCAGGAAGCGCTCACGGAGGCGGAAGAAGATGGAGCGGAATAGGTCGACTCCACAGCGACCGCGTCCCCATGGGTGAAGAGTTTCCGAACTGTGAACAGTATCGGGAGATGTCCATCGTTCTCTGCTGGTTGCCCGATGGCGTCATCGACGTCGAACACAGCAAAGTCGATTACAAGCTCGGCGTGCTCCCTGCGAGTGTGCGGCAGGGCTGGTTCAATATCGGTAACGCATGGACGGCGGTTGCGAAGGGTTCGACACGAAGCGGCCCTGGGCAACAAGTCCGAGTCGGCGTCTATACGCTCTTGTAGCGTTTCGAGGGCAAATCTCTAGCACGTTTCTCGTTCCCAATCCCCACCGCTCGCGACTCCTCGCATGAATGACCTTTTTCCGAGTGGCGCCGGATACGTCCAAGTGACGAGAAGCCGGCGACGCGACGGAAAGCTGTCAAACGTAAGTCCCCATCGCAACCGCACAAATTTCACCCCAAAAAGTAAGCCATCCCGGTCGAGATTGTAATCACTGCTGGCAACAGGGAGTAAGACCGTTTTCTCAAGTGAATTGAGAAAGAACGGGATACGTGTTTCATTCCCCTTTTGAAGGAGATATTTTCAAATGAAGAAGAGCATCACGCTCGTTGCTGGATTACTGTCTTTTTACTCTAGTGGCAGCCGCCACTGAGGGACCCAAATTTGAAGCGTTTCTGGGCTACACCACTCTCAGGACTGATCTGCAAAGCAACACACCTTTGCTTGACCAGCACTTCGGAAGCTATTTCATGAACGGCGGTAGTGGCCAGTTCATTTACAATTTCAGCCCCTGGTTTAGCGGCGTCGTTGATCTGGGTGCAGTAAATAGAGGAAACATCAATGTATTCAATGTGGATGATAGAACATCATTCTTTCTAGCCGGACCCCGCGTATCATATAAGAGGTCGTCGCGCTGGAGTCCCTATTTTCAGGTCTTGTTCGGCGCAGCGGACCGATCCCTCAGCAAGTCAACTGAGCGTAGTGACGGGTCCCAACACGCCCGAACTGCCCGTGGTCACACCCCATGATCCTCTTTTCCCCGGGCCCGGCGTGGAGATAACGGCTAAAGTGAGCGCTTCCCAAACCGACTTTTCCATGACAGCGGGGGGTGGCCTTGACGTAAAGGTTTCCAAGCGCTTCGCCGTCCGGCCGTTTGCAATAGACTACATGCTGACCTCCTATCCCAGCCTCCTGACTGGGACCAGCACACATCAGAACGGCCTCCGATTATCAGCGGGAGTCCTATTCAGATTTGGCGGTGAGTAGAAGATAAACTCTTCTAATGTTGAGTTCTCCTTGGGGGCGCGGTCATGACCCCTGGTCGTGCCCCTCTCTTTGGTGTTTCACTACAGCCGGGACCGGTCCCACATGGGTGCAGCACGCGAGTCAGCCAGAAGTGAATTTGTGGCGAAACATTTTTGAATCTTCTGTAGGCTGTCGTTGAGAGTCTTTGGGTGGTTGGTTCCGTAATTCTCGCCCTCCCAGCAGGGCGTAAGTACGTCCACATCACCCGTCCACATTAGTGATAAGCACTCCGCCGATGGATCGGCCACTCGCCGGTTGGCCGTTTTGAACGAAGCCGCTGGGCGGCGGACGCTGATCTGTCTTTCCACCAAGCTCTCGGTCACTAATCGCCCGTGCATGGCGTTGACGGCGGGAGTAGGAACAGGGTATGTTCCAGCACGGACGGTCTTGGCTGCTCAGGGTCCCCGCGCCTTCGAAATACCCTCAGCACGAGAGTACCAAAACGGCATTCAAATCCCATAGCTGACCGCATCCACCGCAAACATCCGCGGCTTCCTTCAAACGTCCTTATCGAAAACGCCTCGTCCGATCAAAGCTGGCTATCGTAGTAATATCCGGACCGAAGAAACTGAATGGGAATATATGCGCCGCCTTAGTCGTGCCGGTTGTTACGTCCGTAAAGGTGATATCGGTGTTCGCCGTGGTCAACTCAAAATTGAACCCCGCGATGTTCTGTGACAACGCGCCGGCCCACCACCCCCTTAGGCTCATTGCTTCGTATCTGGTGGATGTTCCTTCTTAGCTTGAGGTAACATGACCCTTTCCACTTCGGACAGCTGCTTCGCCACCTGTTCGGTGTCGATGGCGTTGGGAGCGTAGTGAAGGTAAAAGCGCAACTGCTCCACCGCACTGGGATAGTCGCGTTTCATCGCCAGCACCACACCCAGCACGTGATTCAAATCCGGATAATGATGCGCGGAGTCATGCGATATGCCTTCGCGCGCGCTTTTTTCCGCGGCATCCATATTCTTCAGATAGAAATTCCCGAGTGAATTGAACAGCCAGGCCTGCGGAAAATCCACTGGATTTAATCGCAGCAGATGGTCGGTCTCGTCGACGACGTCCTGCCATTTCTCCTGTTGTGACGCCAACATAGCCAGCGCTTGGTATGGACTCACAAACTTGCCATCGGCCGCTAGAGCCCGCGCGTAAGACTGGCGCGCTGCTTCCGGATCCCTCTCTTGCTCCTGCACCAGTCCCAGCTGATACCACGCAACCGCATACTTTGGGTAGATATCCACCGCTTTGCGGAATTCCTTCTCGGCGTCCTCCCATTTCTGCTGTTTTTCCAGGTTCTGCGCCTTTTGGAAAGCTTTCCGTGCGTCCTTCGGCGCGAGACCGCTGGTGGCGCTGATGGTGAGTCCCTCGACGTTAGCAAGGCGACGCAGAATGATCGTACCAACTTCAGAGTTGTCCGCCCCGTGCCGAGAATCGAGATGCAACACATCTGACCGGAAACCGGGCAGAGAGGCTAGCAGTTCGCAGCCCATCAGGGCGCGCCCGGTCATACCGTTGCTATTGCCATCCGGATTGAGGGCCGAATTGGGGCGCCCCGAGTTGCCGCCGAACGAGTTGGCGTCCTCGCTCGCGTCAGCGAACGTGGCTGCGTTCTTACGATCGTTGAGATCCACCGCGAAGCCCCCTTTTGGATCCGTATAGCCGACAGACCGCGGCGTCGCTCGGCACACCAACTGGATAGCCACGGACTCAGGCGGAGGCGTTCCGTCTTCCATGACAACCTTGCCAGTGAGTAAAAGGGGCCGATTATCGGGCGCGGTGACGTCTGGCTGCCCCGGCTGTGGCGGCATTCCAGGACGCGTCGTATTGGTCGGATTGCCGGGTAAACTCAAGCCGGTGCGCCCGCCTTGGGCGAACAGGCCGATATTCAGCGCCAGCGCGATCGTCCAGGGCAAGAAGACCTTGAATGTCATCGCAAGGAAGCTCCCCGAGATAATTATATTCGTTTACTGCGGTTCGCCCGGTCTAGGAGCTTTTGATCGACGGAAAAGTCGACGCCCACCCGCGTAAGATTGGGATTGTAATAGGGATCGTTGCCGATCTCCTCTGCCCAGCGGCTCTGGAATAGCTCCACTTCACGCCGATCTTGGGTCTTCCGCTTGATGGATGTGCCCTCGAAATGGTACAGCTCGGCATACGGCGTATAGACGATGCGGTATCCCTTCTGAATTACGCGCAGACAAAAATCGAGGTCGTTGAAGTCGGTTGCGAACTGCTCATCGAATCCGCCGGCCTTTTCAATTACATCCATGCGCGTAGCCATGCAGGCCGCCGAGACCGCCGAATAATTCCGGATTAAGTGCGTGTAAGCGTTGTAGCCAATCGAGGCGGCCGGAAACTCGTGAAATGCATGGGCAGCCCCGTTATTCACGCCAAGCACCACTCCGACATGCTGGATGCGATCGTCGGGAAACAGGAGCCTCGCTCCCACCACTCCAATTTCTTCCTGCTGCGAAAACTCGATCATTGCGCTCAGCCATTCGGGCGAGATCACCTCCATGTCGTCATTTAGCAGCACGATGTGGCGGCCGCGCGCCTGGCGGAATGCAAAATTCGCTTTCTTAGCGAAGTTAAAAGGCTTGTTGGGAGCCGTGAAGCTCTCCAGCCTGTAAGGGATGCCGGCCAGCGCCTGACGAGTGGATTTCGATAGATTGCCATCGTCCACTACCACGATCTCGTAGTTAGGGTAATCGGTTTTTTCAGCGATACTTTTGACGAAATTCTCAAGAAGATCGATCTCGCCACGGCCCCGCACGGTGGCCCGGTTGCTGCTAGCCATGATACAGAGCGAGGCCAGTGGACGGTCGCGGATGTGATGGCGCACCCGGAAAGTTCCCTCCAGAAGGCCGTCTTCCACCAGGGCGTCGATCCCATTCCGCCAGACATGGTCTTCGAGCGCGCGCCTTCCGGCATCGAGAGCTTCCGGTTTAGCGTAAACCAGGCCTGCGGCCGAGCCCTGCGCTTTCCTCCAGTGATAAAGGATCTTCGGCACGTGATGAATCGATTCCGCCTCGGTTGAGAGACGCAATGCCAGGTCGTAGTCCTGTGCGCCGCTGAAATCCGAGCGAAATCCACCGGCCGAGAAAAAAAGATCCTTCCGCACCACCAGTAGATGCAGCATGTACATGACGGACAAAAGGTGTTCCGGCGACCAATCCGGCTTGTAAAAATCGTCACCTAGGCCGCCGTCCTCATAAATCTTGTCTTCGTCCGTGTAAAGCACGTCGAGATCCGGGTTACCCTGAATCGCCTTCACCACCTCGTAGAGAGCTTCCTGGGCGAGTTCGTCGTCGTTGTCCAGCATGGCCAGGTACTCACCGGTGGAAAATTCTGCTGCCCGGTTGGATGCGGCTGCGATTCCCTGATTCCGCTCCAACCGCGTGATCTTGATTCGCGGGTCTATCGCCCTGTAGCTCTCTAAAGTCTTGATCGTTTCCGGCAAAGTTGACCCGTCATCGCACAGGCACAGCTCCCAAAACGGATAATATTGCGAGCGCACGGATTCGATGCAGCGGCGCAGGAAATCGGCGCTCACGTTGTACACCGGAGTGATCACGCTAATCAGTGGCTTCGACGCCCAGTCACGAATCTCAGCGGCTATTTCCGCGGGCGTTTCAGGATGCAGTAGTCTGGGCGGCGGGCCAGGGCTATGAACTTGAAATATGGATCGCGACAAGTGCTGTTTCGATAGTCCGATCTCCTCCAGCCGATCGGCAATCTTCTTTCCGGCCGCAGCGGCGCTGTAATTTTTCCGAATCTCTTCGGCCGCCCGACGGCCCTTTTCTTCCCGGTCTGGTGCGTCCTCGAACACGGTTCGCATCAAGTGGCACAAATGATCGACGGACGGATCCGCCCACATGCTGCCTCGCAAATACGGGCCCATCGTCAACGCAATGGGGATCAGGTTGCAGTCGATCAGATAGCTGTTGTCATCTCGCATAAAGTCGAGATTGGAAGAGTAGCGTGTCGCGATCACCGGCTTGCCCAGATACATCGACTCCGCCATGTTGTAGCCGAAGCCTTCACCGCGATGCGGAGACACCAGGCAATCGAACGAATTTTGGAGGGAGGCAATCTCGTTGTCATCCATGATTCCACCGTAGCTACGGATGTTGGGCGCGCCCGCGATGGCCTCCTCCAGCGCCCGGACATTGTTCTGGTCATGTTGGGAATTGAAGTATTTGAGGTATAACAGCACGTCCCTCGAATGACCGAACTCGCGCTTGAACGCCTCCACCAGGCACAGGGGATTCTTGCGCTCGAAGTAACTGGACACATCGAAGATACAGCCAAAAACGAATGCATCGCGCGGCAAGCCGAAGTGCTCGCGTGAAAAGGTGATTCTTTTCTCGATCCCCTCCACTACCACAGGCATCCGCTTTACCGGCAACTTGGTCATGGACTGAAATGCCTCGCGGCAATAATCGCTGGCAACCCAGATTTCGTCGAAGTAGCGGTAAAAGTGATGCCAGTCCGCACGGGCCGACGGGAGCTCCCAAAACCAGAAGCCGATGTTATAGCTCCCCTTCAGCATGTCCGTGCCATAGGTGCGAAAAAAAAGGGCCAGCATGTCCGGATTTTGAAGCAGCAGATTGGCTCGATATGGAGAAAAATCAGGCAGGGACCGCGACACGTTTGGCTCGGCCCAACTCGGAATCATTATCTTCTGCAGAGGAACGCTGGTAGTCTCGAACGCCTGGACGCAGCTCCGCGCCACGGATCCGAGCCCGCTCACGGTGGACAGAAAACCGTACATATTGACGCCGTAAGGCCTCGATTCCAGCAACTCCAAAAACTTGGAACGATCGGGGATCGACTCGCCGGGGCTTCCACCGCGGCCCTCCGCGCGCCCTACGCTGACCCAGTGTTCATAGCCAGATTTGAACATACCTTCAGCGACGGCTTGGCCTACGTCGGGATTGAGAAAAAGGTAGGCATCCTCATCAAAATCGTCACTTCCCGGGCGTTCGTTGCGCGATGACTTCGCTCTTGGGTCGTGCGCACTGCCTTCGCGCAAGCGCGCTCCGAAGAGCCGCACGCAACAGGCCATCCCTTTGCCTCATATCGTTGCCTTCGGCTCGACTACGATCCAGTTGCGTGGGCCGTGACCGCGAAGCCTTGGGATGATGTACGGTTCGCCGCGCCGGAGCAGCTCGGTCGGCGATTGCTCCAAGCCCATTTAATCCATCCGACTGCAGCGTCGCCAACTGCTCCGATAATCTGGCGGCGAGCCTTTGGTTCTCCGCGATCTTCGCCCCCAGCGAAGAGTTGCCCGAATTAACCGTTATTTTTTTGGATTCCGGCACAGGAATGCATCTAGCGCCTTTCAAGCTCGTGGCATAATACGAGTTAGTTCGCCCGGCAAGCGCTTTCTCTTCATTTATAACGTTTTGAACTGGAGAACAGCTACGACCTCATTATCGCAATCGAATCGTGGGAGGGCCTTATGAATTCGCCCGATCGGCTGCGGCAATTGGGGAGCCTCACCACATTCGCAGCTGCCCGGTTGATGTCTTTCGCAAGTGGAAAGTCTTTGGGGCGCTGCTACATTGACGCGGTCCGTGATAACCGCGTGCTCGGATGGGCTGTCGACCTCAAAGATCCGGACAAAGTTGTTACGGTGGACGTGTATAGTGGCGATCGGCTGATCGGCTCCGCGATTGCCGACCAGTTCCGGGAAGATCTGTTGCGCGCCGGAATGGGGCACGGCCGGCATGCTTTTGCCTGTGACCTGCCGGCGGTCGATCGTCCAACCACCATTTCGTTAAGGGCCCGCATTCGCGCAGCGGACAGCTTTTTGAGCCTCGGTGAAAGTCAGGTGTTAGAGGCGCGGCTCGAACCGCCTCCTTTGATTAAGTACATAGCCGCGGACATCGTCAATAATTGCAACCTGCGGTGCCCCTTCTGCCTGGTTGACTATAGCCGCGTCGACCATACCGAGTTGATGCCGGTTGAAATCTTCCAAAAACTTCTCAGCCTGGCCAGCTGCGCCGGCGACCAAGGTTTTTGGATGTCATGTTTGCATGAGCCGACCATGCACCCCCAGTTGAACCATTTCCTCGGCTTGATCCCACAGGAAACCCGCAAGAAGACCTGGTTCACCACGAATCTTACGCGCCCTCTTACCGAAGAGTTTTTTACCGTTTGGGCTCGCTCCGGTCTGCACCACATCAATGTCTCTCTGGATTCCCTAAATCCGGAGCTCTTCGCCGTGCTTCGGAAGTTCGGCCGCTTCGAGGTCTTCCAACGGAACCTCGACCTTATGACCGATATCTTTCGCCGGCACCCCGACCCTCCCAAACTTCGTTTCATTACCATGGCTTTCAAGTCGAACCTGGAGGAAATTCCAAAGATTCTCCAGCATTCCACGGAGCGCTGGCTTTCGTCCGAGAATGAAATACGCTACACCTTGAATTTCGAGCACATCACCGACAACTTCCGCCAGGAACACTATCTGCTCAAAGCAGATTGGCCTATTCTTACGCAAAAACTGGCGAACCTTCCGTACAACTACACCATCACTTATCCACCGGAAGACACTGCCGAGCTGATCATGCCGAGTTTTGATCTCGACGCGCCCAGACCCGCTGTTTCCAAAACCGTCCTCAAGCTTAAGCGGCCCTTGTGCCTGCGCGCCAGGCCCAACGGAACCATCCTGGTCGTCGGCCACGAAAGCGAATTCAGCATCGATGTTCGCTCCTTGCCGGATCCCCCGGCGTTCTTTGAAAGTCTCGCAGAACGTATCGAAGCGGTACCTGAATTGTCGCCCCGTTGACTTTCAGAAACGCGCCTTCCCGGGCCATCCCGAAACTTTGGGATCAATCGTGAAATCCACGTCGGTTCGCGTCAAATTCGGATTGTAGTAGGGATCCCGCAGAATAAAGGGGCGCCAGCGCTTCTGAAATAACCCGAAGTCGCCAGGATTCTTGGCTCCCTGCTGGATGGAAGCGGTTTCGAAGTGATATAGCTCGGCGTAAGGAGTGTACACCACGCGATAGCCGCGCTCGATGGCCGACAGGCAGAAATCGACGTCGCTGTAATCTCCCGGAAGCTTTTCATTGAATCCGCCGACTGCCTCGATCACATCCATGCGCGTGGCCAGGCACGCCGCGCTGACGGCGGAATAATTCCGGATGACATGCGTATAAGCGTTGTATCCGATAGGGCCCGCCGGAAGGCCATGAAAGGCGTAAGCGGCGCCTCCATTTACACCCAAAATTATGCCGGCATGCTGGATGCGATCGTCTGGAAACACGAGTTTCGCACCTACTGCACCCACTTTTTCTTGCTGGCTGAACTCTACCAGCGCTCCCAGCCATTCGCGGGAGATCACTTCCAGGTCGTCGTGCAGCAACACTACATGTCTCCCGCGCGCCTGTCGGAATGCGAAGTTCGCTCGTTTCGAAAAGTTGAATGGTCCCTTCGCGGGCCCGAAGTTCTCCAGCCGAAGAGGGATGCCGGAGAGCCCTCGTAGCACGGCTTCCGGCAGGTTATCGTCCTTCACGATCACAATCTCGTAGTTGGGATATTCCGTCTTCTCCACGATGCTACGCACGAAATTTTCGAGAAGATTTATGCGGCCGCGCTCCTCGATGTCGGAGATTTGTCCGGTTGCAATGATACACAGGGAAACCAGGGGATCCCCGTGAATCCGGTGGCGCACCCGAAAAAGCCCGAGGTCCAAACCATCCTCCACTGAGGCATCCAGCCCGCGGTCGCGAACGTAATCCTCCAGCGCGCGCCGGCCGTTGTCCAGCGCTTCCGGCTTGGCGTACACAGTTTCGGAAGCCGATCCCAGCACGTAGCGCCAGTGATACAGGATCTTGGGCACATGCTGGATGGCCCGTGCATGGCAGGACGCGCGTAGCGCTAGGTCATGATCCTGTGCTCCGTCGAACTCTGGGCGAAATCCGCCCACTGCGTGAAACAGATCCTTCCGAACCACTAACAGATGCAGCATGTACATTACCGACAACAGATGCTCTGGCGACCAGTCGGGCTTGCAGTAATATTCCTCGAAAGTGCCGCTCTCGGTGATCTTGTCCTCGTCGGTGTACAGTAAATCAATATTTGGATTGGCCTGGATCGCCTTGACTACTTCGAACAGCGCATCCGGCGCCAATTGGTCGTCATTATCAAGCATCGCCAGATAATCGCCAGTCGAAATCTCAGCCGCCCGGTTGGATGCAGCCGCGATCCCCGCGTTGCGCGCCAGCCGGACAATCTTGATGCGTGCGTCCATGCCGCGGTAGCTCTCCAGCGCCTCGATTGTTTCAGGCGAAGTCGATCCGTCGTCGCACAGGCACAACTCCCAGAATGGATAATATTGCGATCGCACGGAGTCGATACAGTACCGGAGGTACCGGGCGGCGACATTGTAGACCGGCGTCACTATGCTGATGACCGGCCGCGACGGCCATTGTCGAATTTCCTCCATGACTTCACGGGGAGTTTCGGGATGAAACAACTTCGACTGATTCCCTGCCCCATGACTCTCAAAGATTGGGTTCGGCGAGGGAACCGGTCTTACGCCTGTGTGCAGGGACACCCTCGGCGGCCTGGTATCCACCGGTGGCGTTCCAGGTGCTCGCTCCAGTTCCTGTAACTGGGCTTCCAGTCTGAATGCTAATTCCTGATTATCGGCGATCCTCTTTCGCAACCCCGAAACCGCATTGGTCACAATCGCCATATTTTGTCGCTTTCCAGCAGGGATTCGTTCTAAAGAATCCAAACTAACAGCCGGCCTCGTCACTGGTCAATTTTGGCCAACCATCGAAAACACAGTATTCTGGATGAGTCGCTATGAATGCAGGCGCCCAAAGCCAACCGCCGGAGCCGCTCGACCACGAGTCAGACTTGACACTTAGGATCCAGCAGCTCGAAGCCGAAGTGGGTGGCCTCAGAGACGACATAGTCGGCGCGATTGCCGCCCAGGAGCAACTCCATGGGCAACTCACCCTGGCCGTTGAAAAGCTTTCCGAACTGCTGCGGCAGCGGGCGCTTCCTAACCCTCCCGCGGGTCCTCCCCGCCAACTGGATCCAGACCGGAACCTCGGGCTTCAACTCGGACGGCTGGAATCGCGGATGCGGAGCGTGGAACAGCGTTTGGAGCGCGTCACCGGGCAAGTCGCCGGGATCTTAGAGAGCCGGATTTGGAAAACCTTAGTGAAAAGTAGCGGCTACCTCCTGAAATTAGTAAGATAAACTACTTAGACCTACGCGCTCTATCTAGATAGTTGCACGCAGTGTCGATAACCCAAGTGGGTACCCCATGTTCACTTGTAGTAATTTTTCTATCTCGCCCAGAATCATCGCTTTAACCGGCATAATCCTAGCCCTCGGCAGTTCCGCCCCCGCTCAGATTACTGTCACTGCCCCCGCCGCCAATCAGACAATACCGGCGGCGGCTGATTTCGCCACTCAAACCTTTCAGGATCCCTGGGACATGAACCAGATGACGGATCTGGGTTGGTACACCTACGGAGTAGACCAGCCAGTATCGAATCTAACGAACATAGCGTTCTCGGGCGGGATCTTTTCGGCTACTAGCAGCAGTTCTGTGCCTGGCAGCGGTTTTCCTAACTTCTGGCTGCTCGACCCTAACGCGGCCACGGCTGTTCAAATCGGCAAAGTGGGCACCGTATACCCGATTGATTCTACAAAGTTCCGTCGCTTCGTGATTCGCATGAATCTGTCCGGATCGGGGCTCTCAGCGACTCCGAATACCTGCACTTTGATCAATTCCAGTCAATGTGCTCATTTGATTTGGAACATATACGGAACCCAGAGCACCTCTAACGTATTCGGCGTTTATCCCGGTTGGGGCGTGTATTCGGTGGACCTTCCAACGCTTGGTATCGCCGGAGGTCCAACCTGGGCGGCCAGCAATCCGGTGCAATCGCTCCGGGTCGACCCCATTTTCATGCCGAATATCAACGTGAGTGTCGACTGGGCCAGGTTAACCATCGACGACCCCACGCTTTATCGCACCATCACCTGGACCGGGAGTGGTCCGGTGAATATCTACCTCGACAACGATAATAATTCCGCGAACGGTTTCGGCGTTGGCTTAATAGCTGCGGGCGTGACCGGAGGTAGCTACCCGTTCTTCGTCGGCGCGCTTCCTGCCGGAACCTATTACGTCGCCATTCAACCCACTGCCGGTGGCGCCGTGGCCTACTCAACCGGCGCTTGGACCGTGAACGACATCCCGACTCTCACCTTCACATCGCCGAATCCCGAAGGAAGCTCGGACGACTTTGCTACCACGCAATTGAGCAACCCCTGGGACATGAATGCCGCCAGCGATATCGATTTTACGTTGGACGTCACACCGACGGGGACAGGCATCAACAACATCACCGCCCAGGATGAGACTGGCAACCCTCTGGGCAGCGTCCGAGTGTATTCCGGAGTGACGTCTTCGAACTTTGCCGATCCCGAGATCTTTCCGTTGTTCTGGAACGGGCGCGGGGCCACTCACCACATTGACACTAGCCGTTACCGGGTTCTCAGCCTCAAATGGGGAATCACGCGTCCCCGCGATCTCAATAACGGCTCGATCGGGCGCGTAATTTGGCGAGTCTTTGGCGAAACTGTGGAAAATGTTTCCAGCGATCTCATTCTGCATCACCTGGGCACCGCCAACGTGATCCAGAACATCATCGCCGACATGAAAACCATTCCGCTGGTGCCTGGAGCCGGCAGTCCCTCTCACACCGGCTGGAACGGCATGCTGGACAGCTTCCGTATTAAGCCCGACGAATTCAGCTCAGCCACGAACTTCTATGTCCAATCTGTGAAGCTGAGCGCCTTCGAACAGGCCGACACGTCTTACACCATTCAGTGGGGATACACCAACGCGGGAACTGCTACGCCGACTCTGGAACTCGATTACGACACAACTGGAACCGGGTTCGCCGGGACGACGATCGTTTCGGGCCTGAATCCCACCGGCGGATCTTACGCCTGGAACACCACTTCTCTCGCCAACGGAACCTATTACATCTACGCGCGCGTTATGAACGGCTCTACAGTCATGAATCAGACGTACGCCCGCTGGCCGATCTATGTCATACATGGCGGCGGCAGTCTCCCCACCTTGACGCTGGATCGCGCCAAGCTTTACTACGGCGCTACCAATACCGGCACTACTATCACATCCGGCCAAGTGGTGCATGTCACAACTGCACCCGGCGTGGCTTGGACGGCCAGTTCCAATCAGCCTTTCGCGACTGTTAACCCTACGTCGGGGACCGGCAGCGGAATCTTTACCGTCACCATCCAGAGTAGTTCGTTCCCTAGTCCGTCGACGCAAAACGCCACCATCACCGTGAGCGCACCCGGCGCAACTAATTCTCCTCAGACCGTGCAGGTCGCGGTGAACGTATTTAATCCCTCGGCCGCACTGCCGCCTTTCGGAAGCTTCGATACACCGGCGACCAATACGACCGGGATCGCTGGTGCGATTCCAGTGACCGGGTGGGTTCTGGACGGTATTGAAACTGTCGGCGTCGAGATCTACCGGGAGCCTGTACAGGGCGAAGCGCCTCAAGCCAACGGGCTCATTGATATTGGCCCTGCAACCTTCGTGGATGGGGCGCGGAGCGACATTGCGGGCCTGTACCCCACCTATCCTCTAAACACTCGCGCCGGCTGGGGCTACATGCTGCTGACGAATTTCCTGCCGAACGCGAACGGAACTTTCAATCTGCACGCGATCGGGCGGAATAGCGTGGGGCAATTGAAGGATCTCGGGGTAAAGACCATCGGCGTGGACAACGCTCACGCCTCCAAGCCGTTCGGCACAATCGACACTCCCAGCCAGGGCGGCCAGGCATCGGGCAACGCCTTCGTGAACTTCGGCTGGGCGCTCACCCAAAGTCCCAACTGCATTGCAGTGGATGGATCGACGCTGACGGTTTACGTGGACGGGGTCGCGATAGGACATCCAACCTACAATCAATTCCGCTCTGATGTCGCCTCTCTCTTCCCGGGACGATGCAACACCAATGGAGCGATTGGCTTCTTCTTTATCGACACCACCCAGTTTGCCGACGGAGTGCACACGATCAGCTGGGTAGCGTTCGACAACGTTGGCCACGGGGACGGACTGGGAAGCCGGTACTTCACCGTATTCAACGGCGGCGGAGTGGCCGCTCCAGCCGACTCGGGTGCCGCGGTTGACGTTTCTCGCGCGGCGCTTGCCACGCCTTCCGCTGTTACCTTGCGACGCGGCTTCGACCTGCGCGCCGAGCCAGAAGCCCTGATAGCGCAATCCGACGGCGCCTACTCAATAACGATGGAACAGATCGGCCGAATCGAATTGGATCTCGGAGCGGCGAGAGGCTATCAGATCGTCAACGGCGATGATCGGCATTTACCGATCGGTTCCACGCTGAAGGACGGAGTGTTCTACTGGGAGGCCGGTCCAGGGTTCCTGGGCTCATACGAGCTTCGGTTCGAAAGGCCGAACGGAACCACCGCGGCAGTTCACGTAAACATTCAACCGAAAAATAACTGGCGCGCCACGCCGGCCAATAGATAGTTCCACGACGTGAGACTTCATGAAGGGAGCTGCCGATGATCCGCAGATTTGTCCGTAACGTGGTCCTGGTGGCGTGCGGATTAGGGGCTGCCGTCACCGCCGTTGGTCAAGACAACGACAACGATCTGAACGAAGGGCCGAACACGATGAATGCCCGGCGGGAATGGCTATTTCACCAACGTGCCTATCCGCAGGGCTTCATTCCTTCCGACCTGCGCGCGCGAGCGGTAATCGAGCTTAATCGCCAGCTTTCGGAACGGTCGGCAGGGCGCGCTAGAGAAAGCACGCCTCAGGGACTACCGAATGCCGCGACCACCGGCACCTGGACCCTCATCGGTCCAAATCCAACTCACAATGGCATCTTGACAACCGCGGCCTGGACCAACGCTATCGCGGTGGATCCTACCAACGCCAGCGTGGCTTACCTGGGTGCGCCTGAAGGCGGCGTTTGGAAGACTACCGATGGCGGGGCTCACTGGACGCCCCTCACCGATACGCAGCCGTCGTTAGCGATCGCCTCCATCGCCATCGATCCTACGAATAGCAACACTGTCTATGCCGGCACCGGTGATAGCTATCTGTATGGAGAGGGATTGCTCAAAACGACGAACGGTGGAACTACCTGGACTTATATCCCCTCTCCGTTTGCTGGCCCATTCAATTCAAGCGGCTACTTCGGCGGCGGCGCGCACATCAACCAGATAGCGGTTGATCCGGCGAACGCCTCGGTGGTCATCGCGGCAGTATGGAGGTTTCCGTTCAGCAGCGCCGGGCTCTATCGCTCCGGCGATGGCGGCAGCACCTGGGAACAGGTTTTGCCGGGAGCGCCTGCGACTTCCGTCACTTTCAGTCCCACCGGCAGCGTGGCCTACGCCGCCATCAGCGACTATTTTGGGACGTCGCTGGCCGGGATTTACAAATCCACGGATGGAGGGCAATCCTGGACTCCCGCAAATGGCTCGGGTGCTACTCAGCTTCCGCTCAGCAACTCCGGGGTTCCCAATGTCGGAGAGATACAGCTCGCCATGGCGCCCTCCAGCCCGACTACGCTCTATGCGTCCATAGAGGGACTGAACACATTTGCACCGCTAGGCCCCAATAGCATCTTCACCAGTATCGATGGCGGCGCGACTTGGAATCCGACCGGCGCAAGTCCTTTCTCGGTGCTAACCGCGGGCAACAAGGGCATAGTTCTGACGGTCCATCCCACCAATCCCAATATCGTGTTCGTAGGAGAGCAGAACCTGTACCGTTCCTTGGATGGAGGCCAGACCTGGGCAGTGGTAACGAGCAGCGCCAACGGAGCCGTGAACAATCTCTTCGGCGATATCCGATCCTTCGGATTCTCGGCCGGTGGCGTGGTCCTTTACGTCGGCTGCGATGGCGGACCCTGGAGCACGGCGGATGCCGCGAATCAGAATATGAACTGGACTAATCTCACGTCCACGCTGGCAACCACGCAGTTCTACCCGGGCCTGTCGATTAATCCCTCCAACGTGGCCGTTGCATTCGGAGGATCGCAGGATCAAGGCGTCCAGCAATACACGGGGTCGCCGACCTGGAATACAGTGCAGCAATGCGACGGGGGCTGGACTGCCATAGATCCCATTCAGCCGAACAACGTTTTCGTGGTATGCGAAACTGGCGCGGTCCAGATTCTCAAATCAATTAATGGCGGCGCCGCGTTCGCCGCGGCTCAGACTGGCATTAACGGGACGGATCGCGTCGCTTTCATCCCGCCCCTGGTGCTGGATTTCTCCAATCCGCAGAACCTCTATTTTGGAACGTATCGAATCTACCAGACCACCAACGGCGCGGCTTCGTGGGCGCCCATCTCCGGCGATCTCACCACCGGAACCAATAGTCCCACCATTTCCACCATCGCGGTCGCGCCGACCGATTCTAACCGCGTCTACATCGGCACCAGCGATGGGCAGGTACAGACTACTGCCAATGCCACCGCCGGCGCCTCTGCCATCTGGACCAATATCACCGGCACGCTGCCGAACCGCTCCGTTTCACAAGTGGTCGTTGATCCGTCCAACGCCTCCATTGCGTACGCCGTCATGTCCGGCTTCACCTATGGCTCCGATACCCAGGGCCACGTGTTCAAGACCGTGAATGCGGGAGCCACGTGGACCGATATCAGCGGCAATCTTCCCAACATTCCAGCGGATGACCTGGTGGTGGATCCGGATGTCGTGAACTGGCTCTACGTCGCCACTGATATTGGAGTGTACGGCACTACTAACGGCGGTACTTCTTGGACGCCGTTCGGAAACGGACTGCCGCGCACGGTAGTAAGCTCCCTGAAGCTACACGAACCTTCTCGAACACTGCGCGCCGCCACGATGGGGCGCTCGGCATGGGACATTATCACCCCGCTGCCACAACCCGTCCTGTCTATCAGCAAGACGCACTCCGGTAATTTTGAACAAGGCCAGCAAAATGTGACCTACACGATCACGGTGACGAATTCTATCTTCGGGGGCCCTACCAGCGGAACCGTGACGATGGTTGAGACGCTGCCCACCGGGTTAGCGCTGGTATCGATTGCCGGAACAGGCTGGACGTGCGTGGCCACCACCTGCACCCGCAGCGACGTGTTGAAAGGCGGCGCCAGCTATCCGCCCATCATCGTAACGGTGAATGTAGGATTGACTGCAACTTCACCTCAAGTGAATCACGCCAGCGTTTCCGGCGGAGGATCGCTTGGCGCCAACGTTACCGATTCGACCACCCTGGTCCCGGCTGGAACCCCGCCCTCTCTCAATATCAGCAAGACGCATTCCGGCAATTTCGTGCAAGGGCAGCAGGGCGCGTACACATTAACTGTCATAAATAGCCCGAGTGCCGGGCCGACCAGCGGAACAGTTACCGTGACTGACACCATTCCGTCAGGCCTGACGCTTGTCTTCATGACGGGAACGGGCTGGAGCTGCGCTTCGAATACCTGTACTCGCGCGGATGTCCTGAACAGCGCGGCCAGCTATCCGCCCATAATCGTGGCAGTCAACGTGGCCGTGAACGCGCCTTCTCCGCAGGTCAACCGGGCTGCCGTTTCCGGCGGCGGTTCTTCCGCTGCCAATACCAGCGATTTGACGATCATTACAATCCTGGGTACGTTGTCCGTAAACCGGTCTAAACTCAATTTCGGCTTTAGCACTACCCATATCACCAGCACTCAGACCGTCGCAGTGAACTTTCTCAATGGCATGTCAGGAACCTGGACGGCGTCTTCAAATGCGCCAAATATCACTATTTTTCCCACCTCCGGCAGCGGCAACGGGAGCATCCAGGTGACCGCGACGGCCGGGGCGGGCGGCACAATAACGGTAACTTCAGCCGGATCGCCGGGGTCGCCCCAGCAGATCCAGGTAAATGTCGCGAGCGTCACTCCAGCGGCGCCTTATGGGAGTTTCGATACGCCCGTGAACAATACCACTGGGATTGCGGGAGCGATTCCGGTGACCGGTTGGGCGCTGGACAATATCGAGGTCGAGAACGTAGGGATTTGGCGCAATCCCGTGGCTGGCGAGGGCGCCCAATCCAACGGCCTGGTGTTCATCGGTAATGCGGTGTTCATCGCCGACGCGCGCCCTGACGTACAAGCTGGCTTCGCAAGCGCGCCCTGGAATTATCGCGCCGGCTGGGGCTACATGCTGCTGACTAATTTCCTGCCGCATAGCGGCGGCGGAGCAGGTCCGGGTAACGGTACTTACAGCCTGCACGCCATAGCGGTCAATCAGGCCGGAGTATCGTTCGATCTGGGCACGCGCACTATTACTGTCGACAATGCGGATGCCGCTAAACCATTCGGCACCATCGATACGCCTGGTCAGGGCGGCCAGGCTTCGGGCAATTCGTTCGTTAATTTTGGCTGGGCTCTGACCCAGAATCCGCATTGCATTCCGGTCGATGGATCTACCCTCACGGTCATCGTCGACGGAGTAGCTGTTGGGCACCCCGTCTACAATCAGTCCCGCAGCGACATCTTGAGCTTCTTCCCGGGATTGTGCAATTCCAACGGCGCTGTCGGGTTCTTCTATATCGACACCACCGTGCTGGCCAACGGTGTCCATACAATCTCGTGGGTCGCCTACGACAACGTTGGGCATGGCGACGGCTTGGGTAGCCGCTATTTCACCGTATCCAACATCGGTGGAGGAAATGCGCCGGCTGTGGATGAGCCTGTCGAGGCTGTTCCGGCCGATATGCTGACTCTGCGCCGCAACCTCGGAGCGCCCCAGGCGCTCGACTCTGGCGTGGATCGATCCTACACAGTCGACCTGGAAGAACTTGGTCTCCTCGAACTGCACGTGGGCGCTTCCCGCGGCCACTTGCTGGTGGACGGCCAGGGCGCGCCCCTTCCGGTGGGTTCAACCCTCAAGGGTGGCGTCTTCTACTGGCAAGCCGCGCTGGGCTTCCTGGGAAATTACCAGCTTGTCTTTGAGCGGCCGGACGGAAACGAAGTTCGTGTTCAGGTAAACATCGGTTCCAAGAAATTTTCGAGCCAATAAACAACGCCGCCACGCAGCATTGAACCGGGCCTGAGAACCGTGCTTCAATATTAGTTACACTCCTTCGCGAGCGTACGGGAGGGCAATCCAGATTGAATCAGGCAATTCTCGCCCTGGAAGACGGAACGGTCTTCGAGGGCAAGAGCTTTGGTGCGCAAAAAGACAGGCTGGGAGAAGTAGTCTTCAATACCGCTATTACCGGCTATCAGGAAATCTTCACGGATCCCTCCTACGCGGGTCAGATCGTCGTTCTGACGAATCCGGAGATCGGCAACTACGGAGCCAACCAGGAAGATCAGGAAGCTGCACGGCCCTACATCGAAGGGCTGGTGGTGCGTGAATTTTCCTCCATCGCGAGCAACTGGCGTTCCCAGGAAAACGCCGAGGCGTTTCTAGCCGACAATGGCGTCCCCGTAGCCGCCGAGATCGATACCCGGGCACTGGTGCGCCATCTCCGCACGCGCGGCGTAATGCGTGGCATTCTCGCGGTGAACGGAGGCGACTCGAAAGAACTGATCGAGCGTGCCCGCCAGGCGCCTTCCATGACCGGCCTGGATCTCGCTACCCGCGTTTCCACGAAGAGTAAGTACACCTGGGATAAACCGGTCTCGGCTTGCTCGCCCTCTGAGACAGTCAGCCCTGCAACGGAAATCTGGTGTCACGTGGTCGCCTATGATTATGGAATCAAGCGGAACATCCTGCGCCGCCTGGTCCAGGTGGGCGCGCGCGTCACAGTTGTCCCCGCTCTCACGCGGTCCGAAGACGTTCTCGCTCTCAATCCCGACGGTATTTTCCTATCCAACGGACCGGGCGATCCCGAGCCCCTGCAATTTCAGGCTCAACAAATACGCAACCTCATCGGCAAGAAACCGATCTTTGGCATTTGCCTGGGCCATCAGATTCTGGGCCTGGCCCTGGGCGGCAAGACCTACAAACTGAAGTTTGGACATCGCGGCGCTAACCATCCGGTCCTGAACCAGATCACGCAAAAAGTCGAAATCACTTCACACAATCACGGCTTCGCGGTAGACCCCGACTCACTCAATCCGAATCAAGTCGAGTTTACGCATCTCAACCTGAATGATCAGACTTTGGAAGGCTTCCGGCACCGCACTGAACCGGTCTTCTGCGTTCAGTATCACCCCGAAGCGGCGCCCGGCCCGCACGACTCGCACTACCTGTTCGATGATTTTATGAAACTGATCAAGAACACCAGGCGCTCATGAGCGAGGCAAATTCGTAATGCCCCGCCGTAACGACCTCCACCGCATCTTGATTATTGGTTCCGGGCCGATCATCATCGGCCAAGCCTGTGAGTTCGATTATTCTGGCGCCCAGGCCTGCAAGGCGCTCCGGGCCGACGGCTACGAAGTAGTGCTGATCAACTCCAATCCGGCCACTATCATGACGGATCCCGACCTGGCTGATCGCACCTACATTGAACCCTTGAGCGTCGCATTCGCCGAAGAAATCATCCGCAAGGAACGTCCCGACGCGCTGCTTTCCACCGTGGGCGGCCAGACCGGCCTGAATCTTTCGGTGGATCTGGCCGAAGCCGGAGTGCTCGATAAATACAACGTGGAGCTGATTGGCGCCAAGATCCAGTCCATCAAGAAGGCTGAAGATCGCCTGCTGTTCAAGGACGCCATGCGCAAGATCGGCCTGGAGACGCCGCAGTCCCAACTGGTCAACAACATCGACGACGGCGTGGCCTTCGCCAATCGCATTGGCTACCCGGTGATTCTGCGGCCCAGCTTCACCTTGGGAGGTTCCGGCGGCGGCATTGCCTACAATCGCGAAGAGCTGCACGAAACTCTGGAGCGCGGCCTGGACCTTTCGCCGGTCCACGAAGTTCTGATCGAAGAGAGTGTGCTGGGTTGGAAGGAATTCGAGCTGGAAGTGATGCGCGACCTGGCCGACAACGCCATCATCGTCTGCTCCATCGAAAACTTCGACCCCATGGGCGTTCATACCGGCGACTCCATCACAATTGCACCGGCTCAAACGCTTACCGACCGCGAGTATCAGATGATGCGTGACGCATCGCTGGCCTGCCTGCGTGAGATCGGCGTCGATACCGGGGGATCGAACGTGCAGTTTGCCATCAATCCCGAGAATGGCCGCATGGTGATCGTCGAAATGAATCCGCGGGTGTCGCGCAGCTCCGCGCTGGCGTCTAAAGCCACCGGCTTTCCCATTGCCAAAATCGCCGCCAAACTGGCCGTGGGTTATCGCCTGGATGAGATCAAGAACGACATCACCAAAGTCACGCCGGCCTGCTTTGAGCCCACGCTCGATTACGTGGTGGTGAAGATTCCCCGCTGGCAGTTCGAAAAATTCCCCGGTGCCGAGCCGGTCCTGGGCACCCAGATGAAGTCGGTTGGTGAAGTGATGGCGATCGGTCGCACTTTCAAACAGGCGCTCGCCAAAGGCATCCGCAGTCTCGAAACCGGGCGCGCTGCGAAATCGGAGACCTTTGAACCTGAGCTCATTCGCCAGCGTCTTATCACTCCCAATCCCGACCGCCTGAGTTATATTCGCTTCGCTCTCGAGCAAGGCTGGACCGTAGACCAGATCCACGAAATCACGGCCATCGACCCGTGGTTCCTGAAACAGATGCGTGAAATGGTCGAGTTAGAAGCTGGATTAGCGAAAGAAAGCCTCGAAACGGTGAGCCGGGAATCGATGCAACGAGCCAAGCGCGACGGGGTTTCCGACACGCGCCTGGGCCTGTTGTGGAACACTGGCTCGCAAGCGGTGCGCAAGAAACGACAGGCGCTCGGCATCAATGCCGTTTTCAATCGCGTCGACACTTGCGCCGCCGAGTTCGAAAGCTTCACGCCTTATCTTTATTCGAGCTACGAATCGGAAAACGAAGCGGCGCCCAGCGATCGTAAGAAGGTCATGATTCTCGGCAGCGGTCCCAATCGTATCGGTCAGGGCATCGAGTTTGATTATTGCTGCTGCCATGCGTCCTTCGCCTTGCAGGAGTTCGGCTATGAATCAATCATGGTCAACTGCAACCCGGAAACAGTCTCCACCGATTACGACACCAGCGACCGGTTATATTTCGAGCCGCTTACCCGCGAAGAGGTTTTGAACATTTACGAGGTCGAGAAGCCGGACGGCCTCATCGTTCAGTTTGGCGGGCAGACGCCCCTGAACCTGGCGCTGCCGCTGAAGGCAGCGGGCGTTCCGATTATCGGCACCGATCCCAACGACATCGATCTGGCCGAGGATCGCAAGCTGTTCGGACGACTGCTGGACGATCTGGAAATTCCATCACCGGAAAACGGCGCCGCTACCAGCCAGGAGGAAGCCTGCGCGGTCGCTCGGCGCATCGGATTTCCAGTCTTGGTGCGTCCTAGCTATGTGCTGGGCGGCCGAGCCATGGTGATCGCTTATGACGAGGAGATGGTGCGCCGCTACATGCGCGAGGCGGTGGTTTTCTCGCAGGAACGTCCCGTGCTGATTGACCGGTTTCTCGAAGACGCCACGGAAGTGGACGTTGACGCGTTGGCCGATAAAGACGGCGGCGTTTTGATCGCCGGCATCATGGAGCACATCGAGGAAGCGGGCGTCCACTCAGGAGACAGTTCCTGCGTTCTTCCGCCTCAAGGACTTTCCGAAGCCGTGCTAAAGACCATTCAGGAGTACACGACCAAGCTGGCGCGCGCTCTACATGTGATCGGTCTGATGAACGTCCAGTATGCGATCAAGGACGGCGCTGTGTACGTGCTCGAAGTAAATCCCCGTGCGTCGCGCACCGTTCCTTACGTCAGTAAAGCGACCGGCGTACCGCTGCCTAAGATCGCAGTCGGCTTGATGCTCGGCCGAAAACTCGGGGATTTCGCGTACCTTACCAGGGGCCAGACCAGTGGCGTTTTGCCGGTGCCGCAATGCTTCGTAAAATCGCCCGTTTTTCCGTTCGCTAAATTCCCAGGCGTTGATCCTGCCCTAGGTCCCGAGATGCGCTCCACCGGAGAGGTGATGGGGATCGGCGAGAACTTTGGCGAAGCCTTCGGGAAGGCGCAGTTGAGCGCCGGTGCCCCCCTGCCGGATAGCGGCACGGTATTCATCAGCGTCAACGATCGCGACAAAGCCGCGGCGGTGGAAGTGGCGGCCAAATTCGCCGAATTCGGATTTAAGTTGGTGGCCACGCGCGGAACGGCGGCAGCGCTGAAGGCAGCCGGGTTGACGGTGAAGACCGTTTTCAAAGTGAACGAAGGCCGCCCCAATGCCGTGGACTTCCTGAAGGTCGGCTCTCTTCAATTGGTCATCTATACCACCACTGGAGCGCATTCCTTCAGTGATGAGCAGGCCATCCGGCGCGCGGCGGTAACCTATCGAGTCCCCTGCATCACCACCCTAAGCGGCGCCCGGGCAGCTGCGCAGGCCGTGGCCTCTCACAGACGCGACCCCATACGCGTGTGGAGCCTGCAGCAGATTCATCAATCCGCGGCTAGCGGCTAGCGGCTGCAACCGATAAAATCACCGCCTGCCCGGACTCCAGCAAAGGTTGCGCTTTCTGCGGCGCCAATACATACAAAGGTGCGATACCTGCCGCATCGTGGATGTTTCGATCCGCGCCAGGAGCCAGGAATACATTGTGCATTCCATAAAGCTCGAACGGCAGATCGGCGAAGCCGGCATAAAACTGATCGGTGTCCATCCCGGTCAGGAGCAGCGTCTTCCCCGGATGCGCGCGATCGTAATTGACGACGCCGAGTACCAGATCGCGAGCCACGTGACTGCGCGCGTAATGCCACCCGGCAACGTCCCAGGCTGCCGGTAGCGAGACCACCAGGTAGAACGCCCCGATTGCAAACGCCACCGCTCGCCAGCGGGATGCCAGAGCGGCTCCCAAAATGATGGCAAGCCCCATCGCAGGACCCGTCAACAAATAATCCATGATGTGATCGGGCAGCACCAGCACCGGGGCTAAGAGCACCAGGAACCATCCCAGCCCGAACAATGCGGCGCGCCCGGCGACCAACGCGGCGACGATCACGCCTATACACATCAAAGCTGTACCGCTAGGAACAATCCACCCCGGCCAAGCCGCATGGAAGTGTCCTAAACGCTCCGGCCCGAGAACCATTTCGATATAGTTTCCGAGCGTATGAAAGATGCGACCATCCACTTGGATCGCGTAAGGCCCCGACTTCACCGGTGGCACGATCCAGAAGTGCAGCGTGGTGTACGCGATCGATATGAAATAGAGAGGCACAGTTCGGCGAAGTTTCTCCCGGTCAAACAACAACGCATAGAGCGAAACAATCACCGGATACACGACCACGGTTTCAAGCGACCCAAGACCCAGGATGAATACGGCCGTCTGCGCCCGGTATCTGCCCCGTATAAAAAAGTGGAGCGCCAGCAAAATGAAAACCAGATACTGGGTCTGGTTGTAGATGCAGGTCCAGCACAACGCCGGAGCGATGGTCGCATTCGCGAGCCAAAAGACCTGCGTACCGAACGCTGCCAGCGCGGAACCTGTGAGCCGGCTCACGAGACTGCCCAGCAAGGCCAACCCGGCAGTGACAGTCGCGAAGACGACCATCCGGAATGGCAGTGGCTGCATGCCGAATATCGATCTTAGCCCGTAAAAGAATAGGTTCTCGCTCCAGGGCCGCATATTACCGTGCGCTTTCGGCCCGAAGATCTGAGCAAGAAAATCGCCGATGCTCTTGGCGCCCCCCAGATGCATCCAGCCGAAATCGTCCTGATAGAACCAGCAATCCAGGCCGCGCCAATAAAAAAGAAGCAGAAACAGCGCAGCCACTGCTGTTCCATAGCGAGCCAGCTCAGGCGAGCGGGCGTTCTGGATCGCATCAGTAGACCCGATCATTCCTCGAACAGGCTCTGCTTCCAGAACTTCTGTCCCGCCATGGATGTATAACAGGCCCACGCGGCTAAAGCCAGGACGAAGGCCAGCAAGAAGAGATCGTTGCCGAAATACCAAGCCGAACTATGCAGCGTGGTTTGCATACCATCCACAAGGTTGTTGGAAAAGAGGTAGATTCCAAGCGCGAGTAAGCCAAATCGCAGCGCTATAAGTGCCACCAGAGAATAAGCAAACAGAGATTCGAGACCATCGATGAAGGGGTGGCTGCTTCCCAGAACACCGGGCACTGTGAAGAGCACCGCAAATGCAGCGCCTGTCAGCCACTGATTCCGCAACAGGATTCGCAAAAGAAATAGCAGCAGAAAGGATACCAGCGTATCGCGAATGCCGTGCGGCAAGCTTCGCAGACAAACAGTCAGTGTGCTGCGCAAGCCCAGTAAGACAGCCGTTGAACCAAGGTGAGGAGACAAGTTCGAGCCGAGCGCCAATGCATCCACCGTTTCGGCTACAACTGGCATGCCGATGCCTACCGCGAGACCGACGAGGATATCCCGTCCGACGATAGGATCGCGCCACTGCCCGCTGAGAATGGCAGTCCAGGAGATCAGAGTCTGCGGCCACCGGCGGCGTACATGAGGCTCTAAAGCAATGTACAGGATGTAAACCATGTAGCCGTAAAAGATCGCAGTGCAGACCGCGAGAATAAACATGCCGAACGTGCCCATCGACGCGGCAAAGTGACCACGGCAAATCCATAACGCGAGTTGCACGCCGCCAATCCATGTAGCTAGCCGCCGGGCACCCTCGCGATCGCCCCGGCCCTCCGCAAAATTCCGCCGCGCGAGCCACCCGCCGCTGGCGAAAATCGCTAGCGCGATGAGCACATAGATGACCAACTGGCCGCGCTCTGCGGTCGAAGTTTCCTGCGGCATGCGGTCCGAGTTGGTCCAGGGACTGAGGAGCGAGAAAGCCACCGGCTTGCCACGCAGTGACGCAGCTTCCACCCGCAGCACTCTGGCCGATCCAGGCCACGATCCGGTCCATGCGGCCCGTGTGTCGGAAGTCGCCAACCACGTCCGGAGCGGTTCCGACGGCTGGAACTTTGTAATGTCCAATCCGGCGGCTGCGAACAGCGGCTTCCAATCGATTTGCGGAACATCTTTGGTGGGCTCTTGTTGCTGTTCGGGGATTCGCTCCAGATAGATCAGGCGGCCCTGCGGATCGAGTTGAAGACTGATCATTCCGGACAGCACAGGCGCCGGGTCGCTTCGATCCACGACACCCGGAGTCAATAAATCGTCATGATAGCCAGCAGCCGTTAACGGATATGGGCTTTGTCGAAGCCAGAAGACGAACGGCACCGGACGTTGTGACAACACCTTGTTCCAATCCGGTGCAGGCTTGTCGTTGTTCTGAATATATTCAACGAATTTAGTGTCCCAGTCAAAACCGTAGGCGTCGTCTGTCGAAGGAGACTCCAGGCCTAGGGTCCGGATAATATCCCTGGCTTTCTGCGATAGAACCTCGGGAGAATAACCGTTGCTAATTCGCTCCAGCGCGCTCCTCCGGACCTCCAGTGCATAATAAGCTGCCAATAGCACCATCACCACCGCGAATAACGACACTGCAACTTTCGGCGCCAGCCCCACGCCCTCCCCGGCCGCGGCGACCATTTGCGGCGACGGAGTCTCTCCTGCGGCCAGCGCGGCAGCTGAGGATCTCCGCCCGGCAGTCCAGCGGCCACCGCCAATGCGGACGACGGCCGGCGTGACGGCTCAGGGTCGAGACATCTCAGAATCACTCGCTCCACCGCCGGATCGATATCCCGCACCAGTGACGTCAGACTAGTTGGCGTCGAGTCCGTTTGCGCCCGGACCAATTCAGCCAGACTGCTTGCCTCGAACGGCCGGCGGCCGGTGAAGATTTCGTACATCACCAGGCCTAGCGAATAGATGTCGCTTCGGGTCGTGACCTCCTTGCCCGAAAGCTGCTCTGGCGCCATATAAGCAGGCGTGCCGTTGCGCACTTCGGCGCCCTCTATCTGGTCGGCTAGGCCGGCCAATCCAAAGTCAGTCAACAGCACTTGACCGCGCGCGTCCAGCATTATATTGCCCGGCTTCAGGTCGCGATGCAGAACCCCCTTCTCGTGCGCTGCTGCCAGGCCTGCGCAGAGCTTACGCGCAATCTCAACGCCCTTGTCGGTGGGCAGACGGCCGATGCGCCGCAGTAGCGAAGCAAGATCCTCGCCATCTACATACTCCATCGACAGAAAGATCTGGCCATCGATTTCGCCGACATCGTAAACTCGGCACACGTTGGGATGCGACACCTGCCGCGCGGTGCGAACTTCGTTGCGGAACCGGGTGAGAGCCGATTCGTTCTGTCCTATGCCCTCGGGCAGGAACTTCAAGGCCACCGGCTGTTCCAGCGTAAGATCATCGGCCCGATACACCTCGCCCATCCCGCCTTTTCCAACCAGCGATATGATGCGATACCGTCCCGCCAAAAGCGTTCCAGGCAAGAACCGGCTGTCGCGCAAAGACGTCGACGATGGGCTTCGCGCGCCCGACGATTGTCCACCGCTGCCGGGGGACCGAGGCGTAGCCGGGCGCACCGCCGCCACGGTTCGCGTCGCATATTCCCCTTCAATTACCTTCTCGCCGCAGGCTGAACAGAAGCGCACGTTCTCGCCGATTTCAGTCCCGCAGGAGCTGCATTTTGCCATGGAAGTGCCCTGACACCAGCTAACGCTGGCTCGCCTGTCCCGCCCCGACTCTCTGGTTGAAATTCGCCGACTTGCCGCGCGGGATGGTCAACGATTTCCACTGCGCATGCTGAAAATGCTTGGCCAATAGCACGATTTGGCCGCAATGATATGCATAATGTCCGATCTGCCGGTTGATGGCCTGCATCACTGAGTGTGCTTCGCCCCGGATCGTGATCGGACGGTTCATGTCCGTTTCGGAGAGCGGCTCCAGCGCGTTGAACAAATAATTCCAGCCTTGCTCCCAAAAGGTCATCAGAGCATCGCGAGTCCCTGGCGGATCCTCAAACTCACTATCGCGATTGCGATCCGGCTTCTCGCCGTCGCTGGTCAGAAAATCCATCCAGCGTGACCGCATGTTGCCCGACATATGCTTGATGACAATTGCGATTGAGTTGGCCTCGCCGTCCAGCACCGTCGTAAAGCTGCTCATCGGTGGCTTGCTCCATGGCGCGTTCGGCCAGTTTCTTGTAGTACCGAAAAAGAGTAAGCGAATCTTCCAGGTAAGAAGTTGTGAATTTCAGAGCCATTTGATTTTCCTGCGACCACGAAGGTCAATTTGTAGTCTATGGGGTATCGTATCTCAACGAGGAGGAAGAATCATGAAGATCGGCATCATCGGCTCGGGCAACGTTGGCGGGACTCTTGGCACCCGCTGGGCTAAAGGCGGCCATCAAGTCGTCTTTGGATCACGCAACCCTGGCGCGGGGGACATGCAGCAATTGCTCGCGCGCGCCGGCTCAAATGCCCGCGCAGCCACGCTTCAGGAGGCAGTCAAGTCGAGCGACGTACTACTGCTGGCCACGCCCTGGCCTGTAACGAAAGAGATCGTGCAAGGCCTCGGCGACCTGACCGGTAAAGTTCTCATCGACGCGGTCAATCCCTTATTGCCCGATCTCTCGGGATTAACCCTCGGCACCACCACTTCCGCCGCCGAGCAGGTAGCCGCTTGGGCGCGCGGTGCGAAAGTGGTGAAAGCATTCAACACCATCGGGTCTAACATCATGGAAAATGCTGCTTTCGGCGCGGAAAAACCTGTATTGTTCTACTGCGGTGACGACGCCGGCGCAAAAGGCCAAGTCAAACAACTCGCCGGAGAACTGGGTTTCGACGGCGTCGATGCCGGTCCGCTTACTCAGGCCCGCTTGCTTGAGCCGTTCGCGCTTCTGTGGATTTCGCTGGCATTCAAGGCGGGGCTCGGCCGCGAGTTCGCGTTCAAACTATTGCGGCGCTGATCCGTCAGCTCTTGGGCTTCGTCGAATCGAACTTGATCTGTTTCAGGATATCTGTCGCGCGGTCGAGTTCGGCCTTGCCGGTCGGGAACTGGTTGACCTTCAGAATGAAAGCCAGAATGTCGGCATTCTGCTGCCGGCTGAGACTCCCGGGCGCGTTCTGTGGCATCGATACCCGAATTCGTTCGAACAGATCGCCGAGCGTCAGGCCGTTCCAGTTCGCAAAGAACGAATCGCCGGCCAGGGGCGGAGCCGATTCACCGCCGGTAAGCTCGGAACCGTGACAGGACGCGCACTCTTTGCCGTAAACGCCTTCACCGCGTTTGGCCTGATCGTCCGTATAAACGCCGTCCCATACCGTTCGCGAAGTTTGCGCGACCGCAGCTATGCCGATTATGCCGATGATGATTCCGAGAACCGCTATCTTGACCTTCATGTCACCTCACTCGAAACCAGTATCTCACTCCTGCCGCAGCGCCGCGATAGGATCAATCCGCATAGCGCGGCGAGCCGGAAGATAACTGGCCAGCGCGGCCACCATGATCAGGATGGCGCTGACACCGATGAAGGTGGTCGGGTCCCACGGGCTGAATTCGATGAGTAGACCGCCCAGCAGTTGCGAAACAGCCGCGCCCGCCGCAAGTCCGATCGCCATTCCAATCAGCGCCAGGCGCATACCGCGCCGGATCACCAGGCCCACTACGCCGCTCTCGGTCGCTCCCAGCGCGATGCGAATTCCGATCTCGCGCGTTCGTTCGTTTACCGAGTACGCGATCAGAGCGAAGAGCCCCACCGATGCCATGGTCAGCGCCAAGCCTGCGAACACGCCCAGCATGTCGAAGATGATTGCCAGCTGGCGAATTTGATTCGTGAGCATCTGGTTCATCGTGGTTGCCTCGACCGGCTCGTCCGGATCGACGCTGGCAATTGCTTTGCGAATATCGCTGAGAATGCGGCTTGGATCGCTCGCCGTAGTCACCAGCAAACTCATCGCGCGCTGGGGAGCCTGGTCAAGCGAAACGTAGATCTGCGGCAGGGCCGGCCCTTGGAGACTCGGCGGTTTCACATTGGCGGCAACTCCGACGATCGTCCACAACTCTCCCCTCGCGTCCGCATCCATCAAACGCACCTGCCTTCCGAGCGGATCGCCTGCATGCCAAAAGCGGTCCGCAAAGGCTTGATTGACGACGGCGACACGCCGCGTTCTCACTGTGTCTTGACGTGTAAACTCTCGCCCCCGGCGAAGCCGCGTCCCGGCCACTTCGAAGTAGCGCGGCGCCACCACCACCTGCATCGCCACCGGACGCTCGGCCGGCACGCCCTGTTCTCCCGGCATGGCGACGTGAACAGGCCTGCCCTCCGTGAACACGGGCAGGTGGCTGGTAGCCGAGACAGCGCGAACCCGCGCCACCCCGGCGACACGGTCGATCGCCAGGCGGTAGAACGCCCGGAGTTGTTCATCTCCCCCATACCGCACTTGAGAAGGCTCCAGCTTGACCACCACCAGACCATCCGGCCGGAATCCAAGATCGAGGCGGCGCAAATGCCTCACGTCTTCGAGCAAGAGGCCGGTAACAATCAGAAGAATCATGGACAGCGCGATCTGCGACGAAACAAACACATTCGCCAGCCGATGCGTGCGCGCTCCGCTGCCACGGGCTTCTTTCAGTCCCTCGATAGGATCTATTCGAGAGGAATCCCAAGCGGGCGCCAAGCCAAAGAACAATGCGGCCAACAGGGAAGTCACCAGGCAAAAACCGAGCACAAATGGATCCATGACGCGGTTCGAGGTCAAAATCTCAGACGGATAAATCGCGACAAAGAAATCTTTCGCCCACAGTCCCATCAACAGTCCCAAGACGCCCGCCATCGCCGCGAGTAGCATGCTTTCGGCCAACGATTGCTGCATCAGATGCCAACGTGTTGCGCCGACCGCGGTCCGAATGGCCATTTCACGCCGTCGCGCCGCGGCTTGCGCCAGCAGCAGATTGGCGACATTGGAACACGCCACCAGCAACAGCGCGCCCACAACGCCGAACAACACCGCCAGCAAGACCGGGTCGTTAGGTCCCATCACCGCCTTAAGCGGCTCCCAGGCACGAGCGCTCCATCCCGTATTCGCCAACGGGTAAAGCTCCGCGAGTTGACGCGAAACACCGGCCAGTTCCTGATTGGCCTGCTCCAAGCTGCTCCCGGACCGCAAATGCGCCAACACCAGACCGTCGCGCTCGCTGCGAACTTCGGGACTTGAAACCGGTGGCGTTAAAGGTAGCCACATTGGCGTATTTCGCGATGGCATCCAGAAACTGGCCGGCATGACACCCACGATGTTGAAAGCTTCGCCATTCAAGTGGATGATCTTGCCGATTGCGCCCGGGTCGCGTCCCAGTTGTGAGTCCCAAAAAGCATGGCTCACCACTACAGCGTGTTGCCCGCCGCCGCGAAACTCGTCGGCCGTGAAAGTGCGGCCCAGAGACGGCTTGAAATCGATGAACGAAAAGAATTCACTCGAAACCCGATAGGCCTTTAAACGGACTGGTTCCTTGAGACCGGTAAGGGCCACGATGGCCGGGGTCGTGATTGCCAGATGATCGAACGAGCGGCAGCGCTCCCGCCAATCGCGGAAATCGGCCAGAGAAACGCCATCTTTGTGGTGGTTCTGGGCCGTGTTCTCGGCCAATATCATGACGGTATTGTTCTGGTCGTGAAAGACGAAAGGATCGACAAAAATCGCCCGAACTACCGAGAAAGCTGTCGTATTCGCGCCGATTCCCAGCGCCAACGTTACTACCGCTGCCAGCGTCACCAGCGGGTGTTTGCCCAGTGTCCGGCGGGCGAAACTTAGATCGCTAAGGACATTCATCGCGGCAGCCTGAGCAGCTCTAAGGCACGTTTGGTGCCACTGCAACTGCTTTGAATCTTACCAGAGCGCCCGCAAAATGCTCGAAAATGGGACCGGCACTATCGCCAATGGGACCAGCGCCATCGCAAGCGAACGCCTGTTTCAGCGCTCTTCCGACGGCAACGTATAGGCGACATACTCGCCCGAATAGGGCCCGCCGCTAATCGCCAACACGATATACTGCTTGCCGTTCATCATGTACGTCATCGGCGATCCACTTTGCGGCGCCGGCATGAAAACCCCGCCCACCTCTTTACCGGTCGCTTTGTCATAAGCCCGCAGCATCGCACCTCGGGGATGCTGCGCCGTAGTAGTGACTTGTCCGTCTCCCGCGATCACCAGCGTCTTAGTAACCAGCGTTCCGATGTTATAAGTCTGCTGGCCGGTCTTGCCGATGTTCAGGCCCTTCAAAGCCGGATTATTCCGGATCGCGTCCGGCGTATCGCCGTGCGGCACCTGCCAAAGGATCTCGCCTTTGTCCAGACTAATTGCCGAGATCGTCGCGTAGGGCGGCTTGAACAGCGGCAGCCCTTGTACGCCCAGTCCGTAAAATGCCGCGCCGCCGCCGGCTGGTGGCGCCGGTGCTTTGGCAGGAGGCGGAGAGTCCGCTCCGGCATTCTCACCCGGACCTCGAGCGATCTCAAATCGCTGTCCGGCCATGCCCAGCACATATTTCATATCGGAGATTTCCTTCGGTGAGGGAACCACGCCGATCGGCTCCGGACAGGAATTGCAGGCAAATGCATAGACGATATGCGTCTCGGGATCGTAGGATGCACCGGGCCAATTGGTCCCTCCCGACGCTGTGCCCAACGTGAGCGTAGCCAGCGGCCCACTCAGTTTGCTTTCCACCGGCGGAGTGAACACTGGTCCCAGTTTGTACTTCGAAGCGATCGTTAAAGCCTGGTCGTGCAGCGCGGGCGTAAAGTCGATCAAAACATCTGGGGTGACTCCGTTGCGCGAATAGGCCGGCGGCTTGGTGGGGAACGGTTGAGTCGGTGAATACCACTCGCCCGGCACGTTTCCCTCCTCCACCGGTTTTTCTTCAATCGGCCAGACCGGCTGCCCGTTGACGCGATCGAATACATACAGGAACCCTTGCTTGCTGGGAACTGCCACCGCTTTGATCGCGCGGCCATCCACGTTGATGTCCGCCAGGATCGGCGCCGACGAGATGTCCATGTCCCACAGCGGATGATGCACCAATTGGTAATGCCATTTACGCTGGCCCGTTTTCAGATCGACGGCCACAATGCTTTCGCCGTACAGGTTATTTCCGGGCCGATGGCCGCCATAATAGTCGCCCGTAGGCGATTCCACCGGCAGATACGCTAATCCCAATTCCTCATCCACCGAAATCTGACTCCACACCCCGGTGTTCCCGGTATACTCAGCCGACCCGTTCAACCAGGTGTCGTACCCCAGCTCGCCCTTCATCGGAACCGTGTGGAAGATCCACAAGCGCTTGCCCGTGCGCACGTCGAATCCGCGCGCATAGCCCTTGTTGTTGCGCATGCTCTTGGGCGTCATGCCTTCGCGAAACGCCGCGCCCACCAGGATCGTGTCCTTGGCCACCACCGGTGCCGACTGAATCCCGATTTCTCCGTGCACCAGATCAGGTACCCACTGACCCTTGTCATTCCAAGCCGAGATGGTCTGATCGTCGTCGAGCTTCAGATCCACTACGCCGTTCTTTCCAAAGCCAGGAATCAGCCCTCCCGTCTTGGCGTCCAATCCGATCAGACGAAACCCCGGCGTGATATAGAAAATCCGTTCTTGTTTGCCGTCCGACCAATACGCCAATCCCCGGCCGGAAAGTTGCCGCGGAGCAGCGCCACCGCGCGCACCTTCGTGTTCGCCGTGCACCCACAGCAGTTCGCCCGTCACAGCATCCAGCGCTATTGCGGCCCGCCGCGATCCGGCCGTCGCGTAAACTACACCGTTCACCATCAGCGGCGTCCCTTCCAGCTTGTACTCCGGACGGTTGCCGATGCTGTCCGTCTTGAACCTCCACGCGACCTCCAGCTTATTGAAGTTGGACGCGTTGATTTGATCCAGCGGACGATACCTCGTGCCGTGAACATCGGCGTTGTAGCTTGGCCATTCCGTGTCTTTTGCGGCGGGCTGGGCTGTGGCCAGTCCTACGATTGCCGCAAGCGTGGCGGTAATCGAGACGAGTGCTCGCAAGTGCTGCATATTCTCTACTCTCCTGGGTTCTTGAAATGCTTAGGTGTAACTCGTAATATACCGCACCGGGCCGCCGCCGCCCTCCCGGTTCAATCCAAAATAGCCAGCTACCGCGTATATTGTATAGACGCGGTCTGTCCCAGAGATGAGAGCCGATTGATTACGCTCCTGCCCATTTTTTTGACCACTCGCGCCACTGCTGGCGACGCAGAACTGGTGGAACGCCTGCGCCGGCGCGATCCCCAGGCTTTGGGGGAGCTCTACGACCGCTTTGGCCGGTTGGCATATGCACTGATCCTGCGAGTCGTGCGGGACACCGCCATCGCTGAGGATCTGGTTCAAGAGACTTTCTTGCGGGTCTGGAACCGTATCCACAGTATGGATGTTGAAAAGGGCGCTGTCGGGCCGTGGCTGCTGGCCGTTGCGCGAAATCGCGCCATCGACTATTTGAGATCTACCGCCGGCCGTGAGCGAAATGCCCTCGATCTTGACGCCACCGAGCACCCGGCCCTCTACCGCGACATGGAGCCCGATATTTTGATGTCCGACAGAACCCGGCGGGTCAAGGCCGCCATGGAGAAGCTTTCGCCTAACCACCGCCAGGTAATGGAACTGGCGTATTTTGAAGGCCTCTCCCAGGCCGAGATGGCCGAACGTATGGGACAGCCGCTCGGTACCGTCAAAACTTGGGTGCGCACTGCTCTAAAGAGCCTGCGCGATGAACTGGGAGTGGCGGTGGCGCCATGAGCTGCGAAGAACTCCGCGATCATTACGAGCTCTACGCCCTGGGCCTTGCGGAAGAACCCGAGCAAAGCGAAATCCGCGGCCATTTGAATCGGGAATGTGAGACTTGTATGGCGGGCGTGAAAAAAGCAATGGAAATCACCGCGCTCCTGTCGGGCACGGCCTCTCCAGCCGAGCCTTCCGCGGGCCTCCGGCGCCGGATCCTCGCATCGGTGGGTGCTGAAGTAGGTTCTGAGAAGCCGCGCTTTGCTTGGGCGCCGATATGGGCCGTCGCGGCCGCGCTATCGCTCGCGTTAGCAGCTTATCTCGGTTATCAGGATTGGCGCAACGCCGGGGAGTCCGCCCGCCTGCGCAGCGAAATAAGCACACAAGGCAACGAAATCACGCGTCTTACCGAAGCCTTCGCCATCTTGAACGGTCCCGATACTCGAGAAACCACCTTCGGACAGGGGCAGCCCAAGCCGCCCCGCGGCAAGGTGTTCTTAAATCCCGCGCAAGGCGTCCTGCTAATGGCTTCTAACCTGCCGCCGGCGCCCACTGGCAAGTTATATGAGATGTGGGTCATTCCAAAAACCGGTAAACCGGTGGCAGCGGGAATGTTCCAATCCCAGAATGATGGCACCGCCATGCATGTCCGGCGCGGCGCGGTGAATCTGGATGCCACCGGAGCCGTAGCGGTAACCGTCGAAAACGAGGCCGGTGCCGATCAACCCACCACACAACCCTTAATCGTGGCGCCGGTCGCGGCTTCGAGCCCTCAGTAGCTCTTGCCCGTGGGTAGATCGCTTCCATGAAACTTTGGAGGATCAAAAGTCCACAGTTGGTGATATGCTACCCGAGTAAGCCCTTCTGCCGCTTCCGATCAAGGTGAAACGGAGTGGAAAACTTTCCAAAACCCTTAACCCACCGCCTTGCGAATTGATCGTTCTGCAAAACTGTGGGTCGTGGGCGTCACAATCAGCCAAGGAATGGAGATCGTCATGACAACCGATGTGCGATTTCGACCGACCCTAACGCTACCGGCAGCTCGTTGCCTGTTTCTGCGTGCGTGTCTGTCTTTGCTTGTTTTTACATTCACAGCGAGTCAAGCAATCGGAGACAAGATCACTGTCGCCCCGATCGTTCAGTCTGGTTTGATAAACGACACTGTGACTGGATATCACGTGCAGAGCAGTACTATGGCGGGACAAGGTGAGGAGATCACAGTCAGTTACACTAACACGAGTAACGCGGCTAGCACTGCTAACCCTGGCACGTTGACTGGTGGCGGCACTACAGTTGGCCGCCTTAACTTCAACATTCAGGCTAAACCGGGTTCGACCATAACAGTGACGAACCTGACTGAGGGGACCACCGCAACAACCACCGCCTCAGCCACCATTTTTACTCCTCCGACCAATACAGTGGTAAGCGCGTTCACCCTTGGTGGAGGCTCCAGTTTGAGTTTTGGCGGCGATACCTTCGCTCTTACCGGAGGCTTTACCGCAATCGATACACACGTTGACTACAACCCGCTCTCGCCAACGTTTGGTATGGAAGGCGGTAGTATACAAGACGTCGCCATAGGTGGCAGTAGCGGCGGCAACACTGTTTCCCTCCTTCTATCCACTCCACCAACCTATTCGCTTGCCTTGGCGCCGCTTTGGGCATCGGCGATCCCCGGCGGCATTCCTGACGGAGGCCTTTCTACTCCAGCAGACTTGGCGCTTTCCGGGACACTGCTCTTTGATTCAGTTCACATTCCATTTACCGGAACCTTCACCGGAACCGTCACATTCCTCAACGACGGTTCCACGACGGAACAAGGCTCGCTGAGCCTTCTCACGAGCTTCGGCACCGCGACAGGAAGCCTTTCGGGTTCGGCAATTCCACAGCTTGAACCCGTACCCGAGCCACGCGACTTTGGGATCGTCGGGTTGGTATGCGGCCTTTTATTGTGTTGTCGCCCCCGGTCCGCTGGGCGCCGGGCCTTCTAAAGGCCGCCATCAAACCACGCACAGACGGCGCGCTACCTGCCCGCGCGGCCGAAACGATACCTGAACGATAAACTGGCGTAGGACGGCAGATAAACTCCAACCACCCTCTCAAATGGGGCTGCTTCCCCAGGCAGCGCCAAGATCTCGGTGGTCTGGCCGCTGTAGCCGCTCGCGATCTGAAAATTGATCCCTGCCTCCAGCCTGCCTTCTACGAAACTGCGCGTCAAAGAGCCGCGAAATTCCTTGACGGGAACACCGGAAAAACCGTCGCCGAGCGGCTTACGCCCCACTTCCTCGAATTCCGCGCGCCCGTGCAGATGGAACGGAAGACGGTCCAGAGTGCCCAGCACATCCAGGATGAAGCGCGGTGCCTCGGGAACCGGACTGCCGCTTGAAAGATCGCGTGCATCCGCCTGAGAGACTGAGCCCTCAATCATGCCGTCTCGAAAATAGTGCCGCCCCGAAAGCGTGAGGAATCGATTGCGGCTGGGACCCTGATCAAACTGAAGGCCGGTGTCGGGATCGATCTTTGCCAGCGATTGTTCTTGAGTGGTTCTTCCCAGAGTTGCTCGGAAATCGGTATGGAAAATCGTCTTCTCGATGACCAGTTGGTAGGCATGCGCTCGGCTCACCAGCGTACCTTGGGTCAGACCGTTTCCCGTTCGCGGATCGTTGGTGAAAAAGGTCTGGCCAAAGCTGAGCGATACCGACGGCAGTGTCAGCCTATCCGGCGGAAGCAGGCTCAACGTGGCTTTCGGAGAGTTGACGCCGGCCCACCTGTAATAGGAATTCTCGGGGCGCAGCAGATCGGCATTATGGAAATCGATTTGGTCGCGGCGCCAGCCCAGATTGTAGTGCAGCCAGTGCGTCAAGCGGCCATCCAACGCAATGTATGGCGCCAGAAAGTTCATCGTAAGGTTGTTCGCTGTGATCTTCTCAAAAGGCCCATAAACGGCGGGATCGGTGGAACTGTAATGATCCAGATCGAGGCGCCGTGGAGCTTCGCGGGAATAATCAACTCCGGCCAGCAACGAGAGAGCGTCACTGATTTTGCGAGCGTAGGTTCCATTGCCTCCAGTCACGGTTCGGAACTCGCTCTGGCGAATCAGTCCATCCCCAAAGTTGGAATAGAGCGACAGATTATAGGCCCGAAAAAACCCGGATAGCTGCAGCTCGCTGGTCGGCGTCAGGTGCCAAACATCGTTCAGCGCAAGTTCGCCGGTAGCGGTTTGATCGCGCTGTCGAGCATCGATAGTGTCATGCAGATTCGGCACCTCGATCGGCACCAGCCCTGGAATTCGGGACTGGCCGAAATAGCCGATGCCCAAAAGCGTAAATTGGTGATTGCCTGCATCCAGCACTCGAAAACCGTTGACCTTGTACTGTTGCCGATGCTCGGGCGTGTCCAGAAAACCATTGCCCAAGGAAGCCTCGATGGCGATCCAGGCGCGGGTCTCAGCCGAACCCGGGCTCCAGCCTGCCGCAAGATCTGCGTCCCGGTAATCGCCGGTTAGCGTGACGAACGGCTCCAGCCGCGAGCGAAAGCCGTAAGCTGCCGCTAGGTTCACCGCATGATCGCCTTCCAGCACGTTGTATGCGCCGCCATCCACCTGAACGCTTTCGATCGCGGCGGGAATCATGATGTTCGGGTCCGAGTAGCCGTTGCCGTGGGCGTTCGCGCTGAGATTGTTGGGAACCAGAAAACTGCCGACCTCCAGGTACGAAGCGATCGATTCGCCGTGGTCGCCTGCCACTCCGGGCGCGAAATACTGCGGGGCCTTTAAGCCCCCCGAAGCCGTCTCGATGGGAACTCCCGGGATGGAGACGGGAGCGCCCGGCCGGCCCGGATTCGCGTCCATCATCTCGCTTCGAATTATCACGCGCCGCCCTGGGTCTGGGTGAGCGATATCTTGCTCATTTAGGCTGGCCGTCACGGTTATGGACTCATGGCGAGGCGCGATAAGGCCCCTCAGCGTAACCTCGGCCTCGGGATCGGAGACCGGGCCGGAGTTACTGGTCTCTCCGGCCCGCAGCAGAATTATAGTCGCAAGCGCAATTTCGTACCACACGACGTGAATACCGTCAGAATCCGGCGCCTTCGCCGGCGGCCTGCAGGTGAGCTCCGATCGCCCTGGCATGCCCGGCGATCTTCGGATCCTTCACCCCAATCGCCTGCGCCATTCGAATCTGCGTCCCGGCGGCGGCGTAATCGCCATTAGCCGCCAAGGCCCAAGCGTAGGAGTCCAGCGTGTAGACATCATGGCGCCGGTCCAATTCCTGCCTCGCAATTTCCAGGGCTTGCCTGGGCTGCCCCGCGAAATCCGCATAGTAAGCGATCAGCTCGTGATTCGCGTTGTCCGCGATGCTCGACTCGCCGAGCGCCAACTTCTCGAACTCCGTGAAGGCCCGTTGCGCCTCCGGCTCTTTGCCGGCCAGCTTCAGAGCTTCTGCCAGCGCGAACAGATTCTCGGCGTGCGGCGCCTTCTGACAGCGCTGCTGAAGAAGCTCCACTGCTTCGTCATAACGCTTTTGCGCCTGCCGCACCTGAGCCAGGATTCCGAGTGCGTAATGATAGCCCGGAAACAAGCCCAGTGCTCCGTTAGCATACGTTTCGGCCTTCTGCTGTTCGCCTGCCAGCAGATGCAGGTGCGCCATTTGCGTCAGTAGCCAGGCGCGGTCTTCGGCCTCCTGATAAGGCGTCGCATCATACGCCATCTGCATCACCTCCAGCGCGCCGCCGAGATCCCCGTGCAATTCGCGAAGATAACCGGCCCGGGTCAGGCCGGCTACATTGGCCGGCCTCAGGTTTAGCATCCACTGCACGGCGTTTACCGCTTCGTCGTAGTTCCCCAATTCCGCGTTGGCATCCGCCAGATAGCCATAAACCGTCACGTCATCGGGATTCTGCTTGTTCAACTTCGTCGCGGCTTCACGGGCCTTGGCAAACTCATGCCGCCCCAGCAGAAGCCACGCTTGCACCTTCCTGCCTTCGAAGTTGCCGGGGGAGATGGCGAACGACTTCGTCAGCGTCTCTTCTGCCTTTTGGTAGTACGTCACATCCGACGTTTCGCGCGCGCGCCTCGCATAAGCCATCGCCAGACCGTTGTAGTAAGCAAAATGACCGGGATCTTTGGCAATCTCAGCTTCTGCTTTTTTGATGCTGACTTCGGCGGGGCTCGAAGTCTGCGCGGCGGCCGCAGCCGCGAGGATACAGGTCAGGAACGCAATTTTATTTTTCATGACTGGTATTCCTCAGTTAACCGGGCAAATCCCGTTCGGTTGATTCGTGCAGCCCGCTTGACCGGGTCCGGCATGTGCGCTGTCGCGGCCGCTGTAAGCGGGAGCCACGAAGGGAAACGTTGCAGGCAGCGGCGACGAACCGGTGTTCACGCCGTCCCCGATCGGAGTTCCAAACTGCTTGGGGTCCGCCAGGATGCCTGCCACCGCACGCGCGGCGATGTCCACTACGTCGTCAACCGGCCGGCGTCCATTTGGAAATCCCGCGATGTCGCCCGCCAGGAAACCCAGCCGCTTTTGCTGACCCACCGCCGTGGGTAAGATTCCGGTATTTAGCCGCAGCAAATCCGCAATCGGACCCGCATCCGCCGCCGAGCATCCCGGACAAATCGGAGCCATGTACTGCACTAACGGCAGCAGGTCGGTGCGTTGCCCCGTCGGTACCGGTATCCCGATCGAGGAAAAGATTTGAGCCAGCAGTGGGTTCAGGAAGAAGTCTGCGAACTGTTTGTCGTTCTGCGGATCGTCGGTGCTGAATTTGTCCTTCGAACCAGTACCGATGATCAGCTCGTTGATCAACGGATTGCCCATGCGCTGCACTTGCGCAAACTTGTGATGTCCGTCCGTGGAACTTGATTCCCGCAGAACACTCATTTGTTTCCGCGACGTCGTGCCGTAAGTGCCGATCACAGCTTCCTTTTGACTGGGGGCATGGATTTGTCCGTCCCGCGTCAGCATCTTGATCGGAACTTCCAGAACGATGCTGTTGACGTTGAAGCCGGCCAACGTATTCGGCGCGTAATTATGCTGATCGTCCCCATCCAGTTGACTGCTCAACACGCCGCCGCCGGCGGACTTGCGAAAATTCAGCGAGTCGAACGCCGCCCCCAGGTCGATAAAAAATGGATCGGCTACCGTGCCTGCGAAAACCCGAATCTCGTGCGATAGCGTATAGATGCCCTGTTGCCGCAGCAGATCGTAGCTCGGCATTGTCCGGGGACCGACGTTGGTGGGAACCGCGAAAAGGGTCTGTCCGAAACCCAGATCCTCGCGGGTCGACTTGGTGACCATCGTCACTGTATACAACTGGCGAAGGTTTAGTCCATCCGAGCCAGGTCCGTCCAACGCGGTGATGGGAGGAATACCCAGCAATCCGCCCACGAAACCAGTGAAGACGCCGGGCGTCCGCACTTCGGTGGTGAAGCGAATCTGGAATGTAATGTCCTCCACCGCGTCGTTATCGTTGTCCACCTTAAACTCATAAAGAATCCCCGGGTCGAACGGAAAGTAATTCGGCCCGTTGGACGGTTCCAGGAATGGGTCGACATTCAGAATCATAATGGCGCGATCGGGACGCTCCGGGCTCACGAAGGCAAACCAGTCCGTGATGTCAGCTTTCTGATCTAGCGCGGTTATGGGCGCTTCCCGGTGGCTCGCTGCCGAGAGCGGCGTGGGCTGGAGTGTCAGTACGGCGATGGCCGCGGCAATCGCGGGTCGCAAGGTCGATTGTTTAAAGTTCATGTGTCTCTCCCGTGTGTCTAGTGCAGACTTCACAGGGAGTACGAGTGGCGGGGAGGTTTTGGATTTACTGCCAGTCCAGAATAACTTTGCCGGTGTTTCCCGATCGCATGGCCTCAAAGCCCTTCTCGAAATCCTGATAGGGGAAGCGATGCGTAATCACCGGCCGGATGTCCAGACCGGTCTCCAGCATCACCGTCATTTTGTACCAGGTCTCGTACATCTCGCGGCCATAGATCCCTTTGATGGTGAGCTGATTGAAAACTACCGGCGTCCAGTCGATCGCCATCTCAGCAGTCGGAATTCCAAGCATGGCGATCTTCGCGCCATGGCTCATATTGGCGATCATTTCGCGCAGCGCCGATTCTTTGCCCGACATTTCCAGTCCAACGTCGAAGCCTTCCTGCATTCCCAGGTCTTTCTGAACCTGAGCGAGCGGCGTCGCGCCGGTATCCACGGCCAGAGTTACACCGAGCTTCCGCGCCAGTTCCAGCCTGTAAGGATTCTTATCGGTAATCACTACGTGCCTTGCACCGGCGTGCCGCACCACCGCGGCGCTCATGATGCCGATCGGCCCGGCGCCCGTGATCAGCACATCTTCGCCTAAGACCGGGAACGACAATGCGGTATGAACGGCGTTCCCGAACGGATCGAAAATCGCCGCCACGTCCAGATCAATATTTTCTCTATGGCGCCAGATATTAGTCATCGGCACCGCGATAAAATCGGCGAACGCCCCCGGCCGGTTTACGCCCACGCCCATCGTATGCGCGCACAGATGCCGCCGCCCCGCCAGACAGTTGCGGCAGCGTCCGCACACCACGTGCCCCTCGCCGCTCACGATGTCGCCCGGATGAAAATCGTTGACATTAGACCCGGTCTCCACGATCTCGCCGACGAATTCGTGGCCGATCGCCATCGGCACCGGGATGGTGCGCTGCGCCCATTCATCCCAGTTGTAAATGTGGAGATCTGTACCGCAAATTCCCGCCCGTCGAACGCGGATCAATACATCGTTAATGCCGATAGTGGGTCTGGGAATGTCTTCCAGCCACAGTCCCGGCTCGCGCTTGCTCTTAACCAGTGCTTTCATGAAACGGCCGCATTGAGGGCCGGGCCCAGCCCCGATCTCTAGTCTGGCACGTATTGCCGCAGATAGCGATGCGCCATCTTGAAACCTAGAGCATACTCTGCATTGAAATCGGGGCCAGGACGGTTGGGCGATCCATACAACGGGTCCTCATGCTCTAAACTCATAGCGCCCTGATACCCGGCTCGCTGCAGCACCGAGAAAAACGCCCCCCAGTTGATGGAACCGAGGCCCGGCAGACGGTACACCCACCATTGCGTGCGATTCACCGGATTGATTCCCACCCGTCGCAGCACGTCCCAGCGGAACTCCGTATCTTTATAAATGTACGTCGTAGATTTTGTCCACGAAATCGCGCGCCGTTTGAATCGGATCCATCATTTGCCAGACCAGGTGCGACGGGTCATTTGTTAGCCTGGCACGCCGGGAGATAGCGCTCGGTGTATACGCGCACGATTTCATCCACTTGCTTTTCGAAAGGCGGATCGGCATCCTTTCCGGACGCCGTGGATCGGGCACAATATGATTTTGCGACACCTGAAATGCCGATACATGCATTCCATATCGCGATAGAATCTGCTTCACGTTTTCGACTTGAGCATCGCTCAGCGCGGTTCAATCGTGGAGCGCCGGGTTGCTCCCAGGATCATGTTCGTAAAACCTTCCTCTTTGGCGAACCGGACGTTGGCCTCCGTGAACGGCCCTAGAATTCCTAACCGTGGCTACCACTCAACCCAATGTGGTGGTCGTTTCTTGCGTCAGCGCACTCGCGGCCGCGAGACCACTCAGCATAGTTCGTCTGGTCATGTCTTATTTTGCTTCATGGTGGTGCCATGGCTCTACGCAAAACCAGAAAAACTAATTCGTTGGGCTTAGGTCGTACGGGTAATGCTGGATTGAACCGGCTCCAAATCGGTGGTACTTTCTCCAAGGCTTGGCTAATCTGTTTAGCCCGAGCCGTAAGGAGGATTATGCTGCGGTTCAGTCGTGGTATTGCTGCTGTACTGGTGTGGGGCGCACCGTTTGTAAAATTTTAACCTAAACTCTTTCATCTTGGACAGGTTTAGTGTATGCTGTACGTCTGAGAAAATAATAGTACCAATAGTACTACGGCGGGAATTGGCCCCCGCGGTGGGCGAGGGCCTCGTCTCGGATACCAGGTTCAGTGGTAGCCGCTACGCTGACACTCCCATTGTACCTGTTAACTGGGAATCCCGAAATCCCCCACCAATAACTACGGATAAAGCACGTGCATCGCACGAAAAACCGTGAAAAAGGAGTGTGTTTATGCATCTTTTGACCCCTTTTGGGGCTCGTAGCGGGCTGAAACCCCTGTTGTTTGTGGGCTTTACGGCCATTTGCTTGGCCCAAACTGACCCCGGCCCCCGCGCCGGCGCGCCCGGCGCGGGCGGGGCTTACCCGACCTTGGGCACCCAGGAGAAGATCGTGTTCACGGGGGCGCAGGGGGTGTTCCAGGAGGTAGATTCCGTGTCTGGAACCATCCACGGTGAGACTGGCGTAGGCTTAGGGCCGACCTTTAACGCCAACAGTTGTGCGGCTTGCCACGCCCAGCCGGCTGTCGGGGGTAGCAGCCCGGCGACGAACCCACAAGTGGCGACCGCGACGCTCCATGGAGCCACCAATACAGTCCCTTCGTTTATCAGTGCCAGCGGTCCGGTACGCGAGGCTCGCTTCGTTCTGAAATCGGATGGTTCGCAGGATGGCGGCGTGCACGGGCTGTTTACGATCGCAGGACGCAGCGATGCGCCGGGTTGCACTTTGGCGCAGCCGGATTTCGCTACCCAACTGGCCAACCGCAACGTAATCTTTCGCATTCCAACCCCGACCTTTGGGCTGGGGCTGGTAGAGAATACACCGGACGCAGCATTGCAGGCCAATCTGGATTCCACTGCCGCGCAACGCGCCGCACTGGGCATTCATGGGAAGTTGAACACCAGCGGCAACGATGGCACAGTGACACGTTTCGGATGGAAGGCGCAGAACAAGTCGTTGCTAATATTCGCCGGGGAAGCGTACAACGTGGAGCAGGGCGTTGCCAATGAAGTCTTCATGAACGAACGGTCCGCGGTACCCGGTTGCGTATTCAACGCGACCCCGGAGGACCGCACTAACACCACCGAAGCGATGGGTTCGGCTTCGGGAATGTCTGGCGACGTAGTGAATTTCGCGTTATTCATGCGGCTGTCGGCTCCGCCCCAACCGTCGACTCCACTCACCGCATCCCAGTCCAATGGCCAAGGTCTGTTTCATAGCGTAGGCTGCGACCTGTGCCACTCGCCCTCGTTAACCACCGCCGCTTCGCCATATACCGGCATGTCGAACGTGACCTATCATCCGTATTCGGATTTTGCCGTCCATCACATGGGCGCGACCCTGGCTGATGGCATCAATCAAGGCGCAGCCGGCCCGGATGAGTTCCGCTCCGCGCCATTGTGGGGCCTCGGGCAGCGTCTGTTTTTCTTGCATGATGGCCGCACATCGGACCTGCTACAGGCCATCCAGGCGCACTCCGGCTCAGCTTTCGATTGCGTGGTCAACGCCAGCAGCAACATATTCGAATTCGAGCCTAACTTAAAAGTCTTTGCTCCGAGCTCGGCATCTACTTTTTGCGGCTCGGAAGCCAACAAGGTCATAGCCAATTTCAATGCGTTGAGCGGTGGCGCCACCGGTCAGAAGCAGGACCTCTTGAATTTCCTGCGTTCGTTGTAACGCGGACAATCGCTGCGCCCAGGGCGGCGCGAGCCGGTCTGCCACAATCTAATGGTATGCGGCTCGCGCTCGCCTTGGTGATAGCTGCGCTTCTTTCTGGTGCGAACACGGACGACCTGCGCCAAGCCGTCCGCGCCGGCGATGCCGACCGCGTTAGCGCTTTGCTGAAGCAGGGTGTCGCGCTGAACGCAGTGGATTCATTGGGCGGGACTGCGCTGCACGACGCGGTATGGGCCGGAGAGAAACCGATTGTCGCATTGCTGTTAGAGGCGGGAGCAGATGTGAATGCCCGGCATGTGGAGGCAGGCTCGACGCCACTACATTATGCCGTGATCACAGGACACGCCGATATCGCCGCCATGTTGATCGAGAGAGGCGCGGATGTCAACGCGCGCTATAGTTCAGGTGCGACGCCGCTGCACCTGGCCGCCAACCGGGGCAGCCGGGCCATGGTTGAGCTTCTGCTCGCGCACGGGGCCGATGTCCAGGCCCAGGATTCGACCGGCGCTACACCGCTGGACGAGGCGGCTGGAAGAGGCCAGGCCGAAGTTGCTCGAGTTTTGATCGCTCACGGCGCAAGCGTCCAGAACAGGGATGCGCATACCGGAATCACTCCGCTGCATGCGGCGGCGATGAAAGGCGAGGTGGAGGTAGCGGCGATTCTGGTGGATGCCGGCGCGGATCTGAACGCTCGCGACGCCAGCGGCGCAACACCGCTGGAAGAGGCCATTCGTTACCACCAAACTAAATTATCGAGGCTCTTTTGGCGAAAGGCGCCAGGCGGCCGGGGACCGAGAAGTCAGCGCCGGCGGCTCTGCACGAAGCCATCCTGCACGGTGAGGCGGACATTGTGAATATGCTGCTTGAAACCGGCGCCGACCCGAACCGTCTGGGTCCGGAGGGTTCCAGCCCACTCGACGACGCCTGTTTGAAGGGCGAGAAGAATGTTGTGGAACTACTGATAGCCCATGGCGCACAGGTCGGAATCCGGAACAGATCGGGGGCTACTCCATTACACGATGCAGCCCTCGGCGGCCATGCCGAAGTGATAAAGCTTCTGCTCGATCATGGCGCCGAGATCAATGCCCGCGATCGGGAATCCGGCGCCACTCCGCTGTTTTATGCCGCTTCCTGGGGTCGTTTGGAGGCGGTAGATGCGCTACTCATAGGTGGCGCCAACCCGACACTCCGAAACGGGCGGGGACAGACTCCTTTGCAGGCCGCCCATGAAAACAATCATAAAGAGGTAGTCGATCGGCTGCTCCGCATATACCCCAAGTAGTACTTAAGTAGTATTTCGACGCCGGCGAAGCTCTCGCGCGAGTTTCCGGGATATTCGCTAAAGCCTTTCCCCTAGAAGCCGATAGAACACCTAGGTTGCAACTAACGGAAATATCCCCGGAGCTGGCCGACGCCGCCGATGTACTCAGCGACCAGCTGCGCGTGCATCTGCAGCGGCTCGCAGTTTTCCTTCTGCCCCACGCCGAAACTCTGGACCGGCGATTCCTTGCGAAGCTGAAAAGCCGGCAAATTCGAGCCGCGGCAATACGAAACCAAGATCCGCACCGCCCTGGCGTCTCTCACTCCGTGCGCCGCCGCGCGCATTCTCGCCAGCGGCCAGCCGCCCTTGAAGTTCATCGAGCAGGTGGAATACAACGGCCGCCGGCTGGCCAAGTTGAATCTGCCGCCCAGCAGCATCGTCGAGGCGCTGCAGGAGTATGACCGGCTTGCTGACGCCGATGCTGCGCAAGCTGCTTCCCAACGAATACGCGAATTTCCAGTGGGTGCGCGAGCAGCTTCATTTCTGCGTCATCCTTACGCTGAACAACGCCTACTACCAGGTCCGCGAGGCCGAAACACAGGCGTTTTACGAGCTGTTCCGGGTGGAGCTGGAATCGCGCAATCTGGATGAACTGTTGCGCCGGTTTCTGGAAGCTTTGGTGCAGGTGTGCCATGCCGACGCCGGCCATCTTTATCTGCTGAACGACAAGCGCAAGCGCCTGGGTGTTGCGGGCCCAAGCCGAGACTCGCGGGCCGAACCAGCCGACTTTGACCGAAGTTCCGAACACGCCGGCCAAGCTGAAAAGCTCGCCCACTTCCCGGCAGATCGATACTCGAAGACGGCGACGCGGCACTCTGCTGCTGGAGCCGGCATGGAAAGACCGATTTCCAGACTGTGCTGGTCTATTCCGCTGGCCGCCGGCGGCCGCACCGCGGGCGTGATGCAGTTCGGCTTCTCGAAGTCCTACGAATGGCTGCCGCGCGAGCAGGAATTGCTGGCCGCCGCCGCCGAGCGCTGCCTGATGGCCGCCGAAAAAGCCCGTCTGATGGAGGATCTGGCGGCGCGCGAGGAGCAGATCCGGCAGCTTGCCGAGCACATGCTGCACGTGGAGGAAATGGAGCGCCGCCGCATCAGCCGTGAGCTGCACGACGAAGCCGGCCAGTCGCTGCTGTGCATCCGCCTGCAGATGGAGCTGCTGGAGCAATCCATTCCGTCCGAGCACGCCGAGTGGATCGGCAAGCTGCGAGAGGCGCGGGACCTCACCGAGCGGACCATTCTGGAAATGCGGCGCCTGATCGCCGCCTTAAGCCCGGCGGTGCTGGAACAGCTGGGCCTGGGCGCGGCGCTGCGGCAGCTGGTGAACCGCTTCCGGCGGCTTGCACCCCATCCGGGTGCGAGCTGCTTATTGGCCCGGCTGGGGCGGCTGCCGCAACATACTGAAATTATTGTCTATAGGCTGGTGCAGGAGTGCTGCAACAACATCGCCAAGCACTCCGGCGCCAGCAGCGTAAACATTTCCGTAAGTTCGGCCGATGGATGGGTAAGACTGGCCGTTGAGGACAACGGAGTCGGATTTAAGGTCGAGGAAGCGCTGGCTCGGAAAGATTCGTTTGGACTTTCTGGCATGAGAGAGCGCGTTGCCCTGCTCGGCGGCAGGTTTGAGATTCAAGAGTCATCCCAGCATAGGGCCAGGTAGCGGGAACTCGCATGGGTCCGATCGGAGGAAAAAAGGCCGCGGGAACCAAGATTTCGATCCGTCTTCCGGTAGCCAAAGAGCCGCCGGCATTCGGTTCGATCGAGCCGATCGCCGCCAAACCGATCGGCAGCGAAGCAGCCGCGCGGAGGATCAGGGCGGTCGGAGCGTAGACCCGGCAGGTCTGCCAATGCGTAGGTCGGATCGCGCAAGCTTAGGAAAGGGATTCTAAGAGAGATTCGGGCAAAACGTTATGGCAAAGACTCGCATCATGTTGGCGGACGATCACACGCTCTTTCGCCAGGGCATCAGAACCCTGATTTCCGCGGAAGCCGATATGGAAGTGGTCGGAGAAGCTTCCAATGGCGGCGATGCCGTCGAGAAAGCTGCCGAAGTCCGGCCGGACGTCGTGCTGATGGACATCGGCATGCCCGGTCTCAGCAGCTTCGAAGCCACCCGCCAAATCAAGAAAAACCGTCCCGAAACCAAAGTCCTGTTTCTCACCATGTACGACGACGAGGACTACCTGGTGGAAGGCATGGAAGTGGGCGCCAGCGGTTACGTCCTCAAAGACAGCCCGTCGGCGCAACTGGTGGCCGCCGTCCGCGACATCTGCCGCGGCGGAAGCTATCTTAGCCCCCGCATGCTGTCGCAGCTGGTGGACGATTTCCGATCGCGCATCAAGTCGGCCAACCGCCTGCCCCGCTTTGCTACGCTCACTACGCGCGAGCGCGAAGTCCTGAAGATGCTGGCCGAAGGCAACTCGGTGAAAGAAATCGCCTGCGATCTGAATCTGAGCGTGAAAACCGTGGAAGCCCACAAGTTCAACCTGATGCGCAAGCTCGACATCCACAACAAAGCCCAGCTGGTGCAGTACGCCATCCAGAAGAAGATCATCAAGATCCCGAACCTGGCCTAACACGGCTATCGCTGCGTTACCATGAAGTCGGTGTGAACCGGCCCATCCTCACAGTACCCGTCCAGAAAGTCGAAGGCGATTCGTCCGCGCTCCTTTCAGGATCTGCTCGCCGTCGAAGAGCCTCTCGAAATCCGGCTGGGCGACAAATCTATCTCCATCACCATGCGAACGCCCGGCCATGACTTCGAACTGGCCGCCGGCTTCCTGTTCACCGAGGGCATCCTCCAGGACGCCGCGCAGATCCGCGAGATTCGCTGGTCGCATATGCCAATGGCAACCCACGCCAGCTAGGCAACTCCGTCACGGTTGAACTGAACCCGGACGTCGAGGTCGATCTCGAACGGCTGGAGCGCCATTTCTACACCACCTCCAGCTGCGGAGTGTGCGGCAAAGCTTCCATCGAAGCGCATCGCAGATGCAGGGTTGCCCGGTGCTGCCGCGCAGCTCGCCAGCTCGTGGACTCGGCCGTCATTCATCGGCTGCCGCGAAGCTCTGCGGCGCGCACAAGCGGTCTTCGAGCGGACCGGCGGACTGCACGCGGCGGCCTTTTCGCTCCGAGGGCAAGCTTCATGCTGCTGCGCGAGGACGTCGGCCGTCACAACGCGGTCGACAAACTGATCGGCGCCGAAATGCTGGCCGGCCACACGCCGCTCTCCGAACATCTACTGCTCGTGAGCGGCCGCGCCAGCTTTGAACTGGTCCAAAAAGCGCTGATGGCCGGCATCCCGATCCTGGCGGCGGTGGGCGCGCCCTCCAGCCTGGCGGTGGAAACCGCGCAGCGCTTCAACATGACTCTGCTCGGCTTCGTGCGCGACGGCCGTTTTAACATTTATTCAGGAGCATTCCAGAATCCAATGAAACTCCGCATCCAGGGAAACTGCGCTGCGGCTGCGGCTGAACCAAGCCGAAGTGGCCCAGTTCAGCAAGACCGGCTTTGTCGAGGACAGCGTCGAGTTCAGCCCGGGCGCCAGCTTCCTTACGCGCTCGAATCATCGTCTAGCATACGCGCGCCTCAAGCGCTTTATCGAACGGTGGCTCGCATTCAGGTATCCCGGCGCCGACGCCACCGATTGGGTCATCGGACCGTGTCGGCATCTCGGCGACCAGCCGCTCGAATCCGGCAAGCATCTGTCGATCCTGATTGAAAAGGATTTCCAGTGCCTGCATGGCGACGAGCGCTCGCGATCCCGACGCCTATCCCAACCCGCTCAGAACCGCTAGAACCCGACTGAGAGCGGTTGCAAAAATGGAAAAGGGCGCCGAAATGATCAGCGCCCTTCGCCGCGTCGTTCGGAATCGACCCTGGAGTTATGACGTCTTGGTCCCCTTCTGATCGGGGTACTTCCAAAGTCTCGTCAGAGCAACTCTCACGTTATCACGAAATCTTCTCGGCGATCGACTTGGCCTGCAGGAACTGCAGCAGGTAATCCGGCCCGCCCGCCTTGGAATCCGTCCCCGACATATTGAACCCGCCAAACGGATGCGCCCCCACCATCGCGCCGGTACACTTGCGATTGATGTAGAGATTGCCGACAAAGAACTGCTCGCGCGCCTTGCGGATCTTCTCGGGATTGTTGGTGTAAACCGCGCCCGTCAGCCCGTACTCGGAATCGTTGGCCAGCTCCAGCGCATGATCGAAATCGCGCGCCTTGGCCACCGCCAGCACCGGCCCGAAAATCTCTTCCTGGAAAATGCGCGCCTTCGAATCCACGTCGGCGATCACGGTGGGCTGCACGAAATATCCGTCGCCCGGCGCGCTGCCGCCGCCGGCGATCAAGCCGGCCTTCCTTCTTGCCGACCTCGACGTAATCCAAAATCGATTTCATGGCGCCTTCGTTGATCACCGGACCCATGTAGTTTCCGGGGTGATCCGACGGGCCCACTTTCAGCCCGGCCACTTCCGCCTTCAGCTTTTCCACGAACTCGTCGTAGATGGCCTGCATCCACGATGGCGCGCGAGCAGGCCGAACATTTCTGCCCCTGGATAGCCGAACGCCGACCACAGCACGCCCTTCACCGCGCTGTCCACATCGGTCTCGCGATCCACGACGATGGCGTCCTTGCCGCCCATCTCCGCGATCACGCGCTTGATCCAGATCTGTCCTTTGCGCGGCTTGGCCGCCAGTTCGTTGATGCGCAGGCCAACTTCTTTCGAGCCGGTGAACGCGATGAAGCGCGTCTGGGGATGCTCGACAAGCACGTCGCCCACTACCGCGCCGCTGCCCACCAGCATCGAGAACGATTGCGCCGGAAAGCCGGCTTCCAGCAACACTTCGGCGAACTTCGCCGCGATGGTCGGCGTATCGCTCGACGGCTTGATCACTACCGTGTTCCCGGCCACCAGCGCCGCCGCGGTCATCCCCACCATGATGGCCAGCGGAAAATTCCAAGGTGGAATGATGACGCCCACGCCCAGCGGCAGATAGAACAACTCGTCCTTTTCGCCCGGCAGCTGCACCAGCGGATCGGGCTTGCCCAGGCGCTGCATCTGGCGCGCATAGTACTCGCAGAAATCGATCGCTTCCGAAACATCGGCATCGGCTTCCGGCCAGGTTTTGCCGGCTTCGTAAACCAGCCATGCGTCGAATTCGAACTTGCGTTTGCGGAACAGCGCCGCCGCGCGCAACAGACATCTCGACGCGCGTCTCGGCCGGCGTGGCGGCCCACTCGGGAAAATAAGCATGAGGCCGCTTCCACCGCTTCTTCGCCAGCGCCGCCGTCGCCTTGCTGTGAATGCCGACCACCTCGCTCGGTCGCGACGGATTCAGCGACTTCAATTTATCCGGCGTCTTCTCGCGGCGGCCGGCGATCAGACAGGTCGTATTCGCGCCCCAACTGCGCTCGCACGTCGCGCAGCGCCCGCTCCATCGCTTCGCGATTGGCAGGCTTGGAGAAATCGGCCACCGGTTCGTTCGAAAACGGCCGGAATGCCTTTCACCGGCTCGGCAATCGTGCTGCTCATTTTTTGTTTCGCTATCCCTTCAAATTGGCTGCGGTGCTTTCCACGATCTTCCGCCCGCGCTCGAACATATCCGCCGCTTCATCGGCCAGTTTGCGGCCCGCGTTCGTACATCTCCTTGCCGCGATCCAGCATATCGCTGCCCGAATCGGCAGATGGCATCGCGGCCTTCCTTGGTCCGCTTCACGATGGTCCGCCGCGTCTCTTCGCCGGTCGCCGGAGCGTAGAGCAACGCCACCGTCGCCCCGATCGCGATTCCCGCCATGAACCACACCGCTTTACTGCCGTAGTCTTCATCCGCCATAAACCCTCCATCCATCATTCTAGCGCCGTGTCCGCTGGTATCCTCAAGACATGGCGCGCCAGCCACGACAACGCCGCGTCCAAAAGTTTATCCATCACGTCCAAAGCTATCTATGAAGATACTCCCGCTCGCATTATGTTTCGCAATTTGCGCATTGGCCCAGGATGAGGACGCGCCGGCCGGCAATCGAGGCTCCGCTTCCGACGATCCGATGAATGCAGCCACGTTCAGCGGACTGCGGCTGCGGGGCATAGGTCCGGCGTTCACTTCCGGCCGCGTAGTCGGATTTGCGGTAGACCCGCAGAATTCCCAGCATTACTTCGTAGCGGCCGCTTCGGGCGGGGTCTGGAAGACCGTCAACGACGGCATATCCTGGACACCGGTATTCGACGCGCAGGGATCGTACTCCATCGGCACGGTGGTGATCGATCCAAAGAACCCCTCGGTAGTGTGGGTGGGCACAGGTGAAAACAACGACCAGCGCAGCGTCTCCTACGGTGACGGCGTATACAAGAGCGAAGACGGCGGCCGGACCTGGCGGAACGTTGGACTGAAACAGTCCGAGCATATCGCTCGCATCGTGATTGATCCGCGCGATTCCAACATCGTGTATGTCGCCGCACCCGGGCCGCTTTGGAAGGGCGGAGGAGATCGGGGACTGTACAAATCTATGGACGGCGGCAAGACCTGGACCAGCCTGATCAAAGTTGGCGAATACACGGGGGTCGCCGATGTGATCCTGGACCCGCGCAATCCGGACATCCTGCTGGCTGCCACCCATCAGCGTGAACGCACGTACTACACTTTGATCCACGGGGGACCGGAAAGCGCGCTGTGGCGTTCGACCGACGCGGGCAAGACCTGGGCTAAGGTAACCACTGGAATGCCGGCCGGCGAGCTCGGCCGCATCGGTGTGGCCTACGCTCCGTCGAATCCGAACATGATTTACGCCCAGATCGAAGCCGGCGAGGGCCGCGGGGGACTGTATCGCTCCATGGACAACGGCGTCACCTGGGAGCGGCGCAATAGCTCGGATTCCCAAGGCCAGTACTATGCGCACGTCGTGGTTGATCCCGTCAATCCCGAGCGCGTATACGTCATGAACGTCAACATCATGGTGTCAAACGACGGCGGCCGAACGCTGGCGGCCTTACCGACACGCAACAAGCATGTCGATAATCATGAAATCTGGATCGATCCCAAGGACAACAATCGCTATTTAGTGGGCTGCGACGGCGGGGTCTACGAAACGTTCGACAGGGGAGAGAATTGGGTTTTCAAATCCAATCTGCCGATTCCGCAGTTTTACGATGTCGCGGTCGACAATGCCGAGCCGTTCTACAACGTTTACGGCGGGACCCAGGATAATTTCAGCTTCGGCTGTCCCGCGCGCACCAGAAACGCGGTGGGCATTACCAATTCCGATTGCTTCGTGACCAATGGCGGCGATGGATTTTACACGCGCGCCGATCCTAAAGATCCGAACACCGTCTACGCCAGCATGCAGAACGGCGGCCTGGTGCGCTTCGACCGGCGCAGCGGTGAGCGCGTTGCTATCCAGCCGCAGCCTGGCAAGGACGATCCACCGATGCGCTGGAACTGGGATGCACCACTGACGATCAGTCCGCATTCCAACACCCGGCTTTACGTTGGCGCGCAGCGGCTTTACCGCAGCGACGATCGCGGGGACAGCTGGCGGCCGGTAAGCCCCGATCTCACGCGCCAGCTGGATCGCAACAAGCTACCGGTGATGGGCAAAGTGTGGGGCGTGGACGCGGTGGCGAAGAACGTCAGCACCGCGTTGTACGGAAATATTTCGGCGATCGCCGAATCGCCCAAGCAGGAAGGCTTGATCTATGCCGGCACCGACGACGGGCTGGTGCAGGTGACTGAAGACGGCGGCAAGACCTGGCGCAAGATCGACAAGATTCCCGGCGTGCCCGAAAATTCCTATGTGCAGCGCATTGTTGCATCACAGACGGATGTTGGCACGGCCTACCTGGTCTTCGAGAATCATCAGAACGGAGATTTCAAACCGTACATCTTCAAGACCACCGACCGTGGGCGGGGCTGGGCCTCGATATCCGGCAACCTGCCTGATAACGGCGCAGTTTACGCGCTGGCCGAAGATTACGCAGACCCGAAACTGCTATTTGCAGGCACTGAGTTCGGGCTTTACTTTACTACTATCGGCGGCGAGAAATGGACCAAGCTCACGGGCGGGTTGCCGACCATTCAGGTGCGCGATCTGGCAATTCAGAGGCGCGAAAATGATCTGGTGGTGGGGACCTTCGGCCGCGGAATTTATATTCTGGACGACTACACTCCGCTGCGAAACCTGACTCCCGATAAGTTGAAGCAGGAGAGCGCGCTGTTTCCGGTAAGGAACGCCTTGTCGTATATTCCGGCGCAGCCGCTGGGCTCGAACGGCAAGGGGTTTCAGGGCGATGCATTTTTCGCCGCTCCGAATCCGCCGTTTGGCGCGGAAATCACCTATTTCCTCAAAGACGGCCTGCGCACCAGGAAGCAGGAACGCCAGCAGCGCGAACGAGAAGCTGCGCGCAAAAACGAGACCCCGCCTTATCCGAACGCTGACCAGTTGCGGGCCGAAGCCGAGGAAGAAGCGCCAGCGATTGTGGTGTCAATAGCGGACACGTCGGGCAAGGTAGTGCGGCGTTTCGACGGCCCTGTGACCCGCGGCATGCATCGGGTGGCGTGGGATCTGCGCACGCCGGCGCCGATACTCGCCAACATTGCAGCTCCCCGTGCCGCGGGTGGTGACGAAGAGGAGCAGTTTTTCTTCCGCGGACCCACCGGCGCCCTGCTGGTACCCGGGAAGTACACAGTGACGCTGGCCAAGCGCGTAGATGGCGTGGTGACGGCGCTTCCGGGTTCGCAGAGCTTCGAGGTTGCGGCCGAAGGCGTCTCCACGCGCGAAGATCGTTTGGCCAAGGCTGAGTTCGAGGAAAAGCTGGCGCGATTGCAAAAAGCGCTCGCGGCCGCCACTCAGTCCGCCACCGATGCGCGAACACGCCTGGATGCCATCCGGCGAGCCATCGATGCGACTCCAGCGCTGCCGCTCAAACTGCGGGAGGAGGCCATCAACCTGGAGAAGCATTTGGATGAGATCAACCGCGAACTGCGGGGCGACCCGGTACTGCGGTCGCGGGATGAACCGACTCCGGAATCGATCTCCGACCGCGTCAATTCGGCAGCTGCGACTATGCGGCTGACCACGGGTCGGCCGACCAAAACCGCACAGGATAGTTTTCAGATCGCCTCGGATGAATTGGCATCCGAACTTCCCAAACTGCGCCGCCTGATCGAATCCGACATCCGGGCCCTCGAAAAGCAATTGGATGCGGCTGGAGCGCCACCAACCCCTGGCCGCCTGCCCGAGTTGAAGAAATAAGAAATGTAATGGATTCCAGGGCGGCAAGCATCTACACATCGAGATCAACCGCCGATGAAGACAGGTTACTTAATTGTCACAACGCTAACACTGCTGAGTAGTCCAGCGTTTGCACAGGTTTACGAGATTTCGGCGTTCAACACCGATGTAGCTGCAGCGATCGAAGCATCTCAGGATCAGAATCCTCCAGCGCCGCCGCCCGGTGCCGCTCAAGGCAGCCCCACTGAGAGCAATGCCCCGCAGGACTCCCGCGATCGGGTTTATTATCCTGGCGATACCGAGCGGGCTAAACCCCTTGCGCGCAAGCTGCTGGGCAACATTCTGCTCGATCAAAAGGAAATTTGGACCAGTCCGTTTCACATGCATAAGAGCGATGCGGGGTGGTGGCTCGGCATTGGGGCGCTGACGGCTACGCTCATCGCGACCGATCATCACACTTCGAGCTTGCTCGAAAACAGCAAAGGCCAGGTTCTTTGGGGCAATCGCGTCTCGAACATTGGCGCGGCTTATACTTTGGTCCCGATAGTCGCCGGCTTCTATACGTTCGGCGTGCTGGGCGATCATCCCAAGGCTCGCGAAACGGCCGTCCTGGGCGGCGAAGCGCTACTCGATAGCTTGATCGTGGTGTCGGTACTGAAGCCGATCGCGGGCCGCAATCGGCCCAATGCACCGGACGACCCGGGCAATTTCTTCGACGGCGGCCAGTCGTTCCCTTCGGGACACGCGATCGAAGTCTGGTCGCTTGCGTCGGTGATTTCCTACGAATACGGACACACCAAAGTGGTGCCGATCATCGCCTGCGCGTTGGCCAGCGTGGTCACGGTCGCGCGGTTTACGGCGCAGCAACATTATGCTTCCGACCTGCTGGTAGGCGGGGGCATGGGCTGGTTCATCGGGCGATATGTGTGGAAAACCCATCAGGACCATGCCATTCACCCGCATAGCAAGATTCAAGCGCAGCTGGTGCCGCAAGTTCAACCCAGCACCGGCACCTACGGGCTGGCAGTGGTGTTGTCGAAATAATTTTCGAGCTAATTCCGTTGGCTGGATTCGCGCACAATCAGCCGCGGGGTGATCAGCACGCGCCGCGCCGGTAGCGGAGTCTTGGCCTCGATGGATTCCACCAGCAAATTCGCGGCGGTCTCGCCGATCAAGGAACTGCTCTGATCGATGGTGGAGAGCGGGACGCGCAGAAGATCGGAGTAATGAACATTTCCGGCGCCGATGACCGCGATGTCGCCGGGCACTTTCAAGCCTGCCTCCAGAATGGCTTTGATCGCGCCCGCGGCCACCGGATCGTTGTAACAAAACACACTGTCGGGCCGCGGTGAGGCACTCAAAAGCTTCCGCATTCCTTCATACCCGGTGCTGTCCTGGTGCTGGCCGCTGACGACATAATCGGCCGGCGCCTCCAACTGGTGTTTCGCCAGGGCGCGCCGATAGCCCTTCAGCCGTCCGATTCCAGTGGAATTTCCGGGCCCGCGCAGATGTCCGATACGGCGGCAGCCCTGCTCGATCAGATGTTCGGTGGCCATTAGTCCGATCTCTTCGTCTTTAACGCCGACAAAGTGACCCTCGAATCCCGCGGGCAAACGGTCGATCAGAACGTAAGGGATCTGGTGGCTCTGCAAGGTCTTAAATAGTTCCTCGCGCACATTGGGCTGAGCCGCGGCAATGATGATTCCGTCCACACTGCGATCCAGCAGCACTTGAATCTCGCGGAGTTCGGCATCGGGATTTTCTTCAGAATTCGATATAACGATCTGGTATCCAAGCGGCTCGAACTTGCGTGCAATGCCCTTGGCGACTTCGGCGAAGAAGGAGTGCATGAGGTCAGGAATTATCAAGCCCAACCATGTAAGTGCGGCGTGTGACTAGGCTGCGGGCGATCCAGTTGGGCCGGTAATTCAGCTCGCGGGCGCGCTTCAAGACACGGCGCTTGGTCTCTTCGCTGATGTCGCTGTGACTTCGCAGCGCTTTCGAGACGGTCATCAGCGACACGCCCAAATCGCGGGCGATGTCCTTCATGCGCGCACTCACGCTATCCTCCAGTCAACCAGTATAGGGAAAGCTTAGCAGCGACCCTTGGGATTTTTCGTGGCGGAGCAGCCACTCTTTTCGGGCCAGCCCGCCGGCATAGCCCGTGAGTGCCGCTGAAGCGCCGATCACGCGATGACAGGGCACGATGATCGCGACTGGATTCAATGCGTTCGCATGCCCGACGGCCCGGGCGGCCTGCGCGCGGCCCAGGCGCAACGCCAACTCACCATAAGTTTGCGTGCGGCCCGGGGGAATCTCGCGAAGCACCTTCCAGACCTGCCCCTGAAATTCCGTCCCGCCCATAGAGACCGCAATGTCATCCAGCGCGTACAGGCCGCCATCGAAGTAGCTCTGTAAGCGTTTTTTCAACTGGTATGGATCAGAGCCCCGGCGGAATTCAAAAGCGCCGAATCGCCGCGTAAGCAGGTCATGCATGCGGTTCTCGTAGCCGGCATAATCCAGCGCGCAGATGCCCGCATCGTCGGACGCAAACAGGATGCGGCCAACGGGGGATTCGAAATCGTCGTAGTCCAGCAGAACGCTCTCACTGGTCAGCATGCAGTGACTCCCACAAATACATGGCAGCATAAGAACGCCACGGCCGCCAACGTTCGGCCAACCCGGCAAGCTTACGGGGCGAGGAAGCGCGCGCCGCTTTCAACAAGCCCAGGTCCGACGCGGGGAACGCATCCGGGTCACCGAGCGCCCGCATCGCGATATAGTTTGCAGTCCACGGACCGATGCCGGGAAACTCGCACATCCGGCCGATCATTTCCAGGCTCGATACTGTTCCATCGAAGCGAATCCGTTGGTCGCATACTGCTCGAGCGAATCCGCGCATCGATTCGGCGCGCGCCTTCGGCAATCCGATGACGGCGAGATCCGCATCGGCCAGAATCGAAGCCTGCGGCACACCGAATCGCGCCACCAAGCGACCGGCCAGTGTCGAAGCGCCTTTCACAGTCACCTGCTGACCCAGCATCGCCCTCACCGCCAGCTCAAACGGGTCCCAGCAACGGGGAACGCGAAGTCCGGGATGTTTGCCGACGATCCTCTTTAGCAATGGAGACTTGGCCAATTGCGCGCGAATCGGGCCAGGATCGGTGTCCAGGTCGAAGAAGAAGCGAATTCGCGGTTCGAGCGGCGTTGAGGCATTGATCGCAAACAGGCAATCTGAATCCGGATCCTTCCGAACCGTGATGCCACTGCGCTGATAGCTGTCGGCATCAACGCGCTCGAGGCCTGGAATGGCGCGCGGCCGCACGAATCGCAGAAACGCGGTCCAGTCGTAAGGCGGACGGTAGTCGAGCGTCAGCTCAGCGCACACTGCCGTCGCATCCATGACGCAAGTATGCCGCAAATGTGCCGGCGGCTGCCTTAGAATGGTGGTTCATTGTGACTCGCCGAACTTTGCTGGGACGATCCTGGCTAAGCCTTGCCGCCACCGGTTCCATCCTGAGTCAGGACATCCTGCAGCTTCCGCCGCCGAAAGCCAACGCGCGAATCCCATACGGCAAAGATCCGGCGCAATTCGGCGATCTTCGATTGCCCAGTGGAGCGGGACCGCATCCGGTGGTCATCTTCATTCACGGCGGGTATTGGCGAAATGCTTATAGTCTGGATCACGCCGGACACGCCTGCGCCGCGCTGACGCGTGCCGGAGCAGCGACCTGGAGTCTGGAGTATCGAAGAATCGGCGATCCCGGCGGCGGTTGGCCGGGCACGATGGATGACGTGCTGCACGGAGCGGAACACATCAAGCGGCTGGCGGCGCGCTACCATTTGGACCTGGAGCGCCTGGTCGCCACGGGACACTCGGCCGGAGGTCAACTGGCGCTCTGGCTGGCCGCGCAAATCGCAGTCAATCTACGAGGCGTAATTCCGCTGGCGGCAGTTTCGGACCTGCGCCGCGCCTGGGCACTGCAATTGAGCAAAGGCGTAGTCCGGCAATTGCTCGGCGGAACGCCGGACCAGGTGCCGCAGCGTTATGCGACCACGTCGCCCATCGAACTTCTGCCGATTTCGGTGGCGCAGCGCGTGATTCACGGGACGGCGGACGATACAGTCCCGTTCGATATGAGCGTGCGGTTCGCCAAGAAATCGCAAAATGCCAAGCTGGTTCCGCTCCAGGGCGCCGGCCACTACGAGCTGATTGATCCTCATTCGCGCGAGTGGACGACCGTGCAGAAGAACATCCTCGACTGGGATTTTTGAAGTTATGGATCTGGGATTGAAGGATCGTGTCGCCGTCGTGGCGGCATCCAGCAAAGGGCTGGGCAAAGCAGTGGCGCTGGGACTCGCGGCCGAGGGAGCCAAGCTCGCTCTTGTGCGCGCGGGGGCAGGAGGAATTGCAACGCACGGCTGGCGAGATCCGGACTGATGTCCTGGCCCAAGCGGTAGATGTCACCGTCGAGGCGGAAGTCCGCGGCTTCATCGAATCAACGCTGCGCAAATTTGGCCGCATCGACATATGCGTCACGAACGCAGGCGGTCCTCCGGCGAAGCGATTCGAGGACACTTCGGCTGACGACTGGCGGTCCGCCGTGGAACTGAATTTCATGAGCACGCTGCATTTTGCTCGCGCAGTGCTGCCCGGTCATGAAAGAGCAGCGCTGGGGCCGGCTGATCGCCATCAGCTCCGTGGCCGTGCTGCAACCGGTGGACGGATTGATCCTGTCGAACGCCGCGCGCTCGGCGGTACGCGGCTTGGTGAAAAGTCTATCGAACGAATATGCGCCTTACAACGTGTTGGTCAACAACGTCTGTCCCGGGTACACCGCCACCGAAAGGCTGTTGAAATTGGGCGTGCATCCAGAGGCGCAGATTCCTCTCGGCCGCGTCGGCACGCCCGAAGAGTTTGCGAATCTGGTGGTATTCCTGGCATCGGAGCGCGCCGGCTACATCACCGGAGTTTCGATTCCGGTAGATGGCGGCTGGGTCAAGGCTATTTAAATTCCGCTTCTTCCGGTACAATGAACAAAGAGTGCGGTTAACAGCGCTCCTATTACTCGCTGCATTAGTATTACTCGCCCGGTCGGAGTATTTCTCTCCCCAACATCGCCTCTCTGGGCATCGGTGTGGATCGGGACGAGATAACGCCGGCGGTGCTGGACGCTCGCACCAGCCGCATGATTCAGTCGCAGACCTTCGTGATCATGCGCGATCCTCAGGCCAAGGCCGGCGCCGAGAGGATCACGGGCCCGCGCTTAACGCCGATCTTTCGCCGCGCCGCCACGGCCAGCGGTCTGCCGCCGTCTCTGATCTCCGCGATTGCGTACCTGGAAAGCTGGGGCGATGCCCACGCTGAAAGTCCGGCGGGACCCAAAGGCATCATGCAGTTCTCCGAAGCCACCGCCCGAGCGGCGGGCCTACGAGTGGTTCGCGTGACGCGCTTCAAGATTATTACCGAGCGGAAGCTGGTGGCCCGCAAGACTGGCCCACCGGTTCGCCGCACCATACGCCACCGAATCCCGTATACGGTCACGGTGCGCGACGATCGCTTCAATCCTGAACGCGCTGTACCGGCCGCCGCCAATTACCTCTCGCGCATGGAGATAAAGTTCGGGGGGCGAGACTGGGCGGTTTTCGCTTATCACTGCGGCGAAGGCTGCGTGGCGGAGTTGCTCCCCCTGGCTCAGGCGGCGCTCGGCGGCAAGCAGCACCCCACTGTGGCCGCGATGTTTTTCGCTGCCAACCCAGCGCTGCATCGCGATCTTTACGATGCGATCCAGCGCCATATGCAGCGCGACTACTCACCCACATACTGGTTCCGTGTGCAGCGCGCCGAGCAGTTGCTGGAGCTTTATCGGACCGACCCGGCGGCCTTCGGCGAACTGGTGGATCAATACCGCAATCCGATCAATGCCCAGCATCGCGCCAACGATCGTCTGGTGGTATGGCTGAAAACCGAGGATGTGTTCTACAAATCGCTGGATGACCTCAAGCAAGCCAGTGGCAAGGCACTCGAAAGAGTTTTGGACAATCCGAAAGCTTTTGGTTTCTCTTTGCCCGCCCTGGACGCGGACCAGCTGCCCAGGAATTATACCTGCAAGCGTCCCCCGCGGCGATCGGCACACTACTCTACATCGCCTTTGAGACGCACCGCTTGTTCGACGCGCTCAAGCCTAAAGGCGAGGAGTTCGTTCCTTTGCAAATCACAGAACTGGTGAGCACCACCGACCGGCCGGCCGAGGCGGGCACTCTGCTGGTGGATCCTGAGTTTCCGGAGCACTCCACCGGTCAGGTGTTCGACATTGATCGATCAGGCTTGCCGCGTGGCGAGCGAGAAGCCTTGAATTTCGTCTTGGATGATATGGGCTGGGATGGATACCTGGGTTTTATCCAGGTCACAGGCGATACGCTGCACATCGGATGCTCACCGTCCTCAAGAGCTTTCTTCGCCTCTGTATTTCAGGATGCGGTTAAAGAGAAGTGAGTAACAAGAGCCTTCGACGGCAGTGATTACCTCCGATGAGAATCACTGCCGCCGTCACGAGCGCTCCACTGGAACAACTCTGCGGTTCTCCCCCGCGCACTGAAAGGCACGTATCGATCCAAAATCGAATTGAGTGGAATGTTAGGGATGTAAAGCGCTGCAGGAATCTCGTGAGACATCTTGGCTTCGCTCGCGAGACATTTTGCCCCTGTCAATTTTCCGGGTAGGTGTTAGGCAGGCTGAAGTTCACGGACTATGGACTTAATCTCGCGAATCACCAACTCAAGTTCTTCATCGCGGGTATAAAAATGCGGAGCGATCCGAATCCCGGCACCGGGTCTATAATCCACCAGAAAGTCGCGCCGGAGTAACTCTTGTGTCACATCAAACCCATTGGGTATATCCAAGGTGATTGTGCCTCCACGTTGTTGTGGATCCGCTGGAGAGTTCACGCGATAACCCGCCTCCCGCGCAAGTTCCATCAGCATGGTGGTCTGGCGAACCGATTTGGCACGAATGTTCGCTACTCCCACTTGATTGATAATCTCGTAGCCGGACCGAGCGGCATACATCCCTGGAATATTAGGCGTCCCATTCAAGAAGCGATAGGCGTCATCGGCATAATCGATAGCGGCGGGATCGAACGCGAAGGGCTTTCGATGGGCCATCCAGCCGGTAACCCGCGGCTCGAGTTTTCCCCACAGATCGCGGCGCACGTAGAGATATCCCGCGCCCGGGCCGCCGCAAAGCCACTTCACCGATCCACCAGTCGCGAAATCGACACCCAGCTCCCGCACATCGACCGGCACCGCGCCCGCGGACTGATATACATCCGCAATCACCATCGCGCCAACCTTGTGAGCGCGCTCCGTGATGGCGCGCAGATCCTGGATGAAGGCGCTCTTGAAAATCACGTGCGAGACTGAGACCAGCAGCGTCGCTTCGTCGATTGCGGCCAGAAGCTGGTCTAAAGGCACGGTGATGCCATCCGGGGAAGGCACCGTGACCACGCGCGCACCCAGCGCTTCGAGCCCGCGGTGGATATAGAGATTCGAAGGGAAATTTAGCCCTTCAGCGACGATCTTATTGCGCTTGCCGCTCCAATCAAAACACGAAGCCACGATGGACTGGCACACCGAGACGTTCGGATGCATGGTGACCTCGCCGTCGCCAGCCCCGATAATCTTGGCAACCAGATTGCCGACTGTGATGGGCATTTCCCACCAGCCTTCCTCCCAGGCGCGAATGCTGCGCGTAGCCCAGATGTCGGCATACTCGTTCAAGCTGTCGCGCGTTCGGCGAGGCATGGCGCCCAGCGAGTGGCTGATTAAGTAGACGGTTTTGTCGAGGACCGGGAACTCTTTGCGCCATTCCAGCAGCGGGTCGAGCATCCCTCTATGATAATCGCGGAAGCGGCAGATTACTGCGGGACGGTGAAACGAAAGATCGCTCCTTTGCCCGCCTCGGACTCCACCCAGATCCGTCCGCCTTGTTGCTCCACAATTCGCTTGCAAATGGCCAGGCCCATTCCAGTTCCCGGCTTCTCTTTGCCATGCAGCCGCCGGAAAATTCCGAAGATTTGATCGTGATAGCGAGGATCGATCCCGATGCCGTTGTCGCGAATCGAGAAGGTGCTCTCCTGATCCCCAGGTTCGGCCGCGATATGAATATGTGGGGCGTCGGCTCCGCGAAATTTGATCGAGTTCGCGATTAACTGTCGAAACAACTGAGTCAAACGCCCGAAGTCGAAGTTCACTTTTGGAAGGGCATCGAAGGTTACCTTGGAGCCGCTTTGCTGGATCTCCTTTTCCATGTTTAGCAAAACGCCTTGCAGCACCACTTCCGGATCGACGACGTCCGGGGGCGCCTCCAGCGGCCGAAACTGGTGAGAATAGGTCAGCAGATCGGCCAGCAACTGTTCCATACGGTGGACTGCGTCAACAATGAAGCCGATGAATTCGCGGCCATCGTCGTCCAATTGGCCGGAGTAGCGGCGATTGAGCAGTTGCGAGTAGCTGGCTATCATGCGGAGCGGCTCCCGCAGATCATGCGAGACGGCATAGGAGAACTGACGTAGCTCCTCGCTGTGCCGCGTCTCTTCCTTGCCCAGAGTGGCGCGCAGGTCGTCGATCGCCGCCCTAAGGTGATGAGCGTCTGCCTCCAACCGCGCTATCGAATCTGCCGCGGAAAGTTGAGCCTTCTGCTCCGGAGCGCTCATCGACAAATTTCCATCTACGTAGGGATCAAGTGGTGATCCCTCTCAGCGCGCTGCTACGGTCGTCGTAATTTTGGGCGTAGTATTTCAAGTACTCGCCCGAGCGTACATGCCGGACCCATTCCCGGTTCGCGCGGTACCAATCCACTGTCGCCTGAAGTCCCGTTTCGAAATCCATGGCAGGACTCCAACCGGTTTCCTTCATTAGTTTCTCGCTGGATAGGGCATAGCGCCGATCATGGCCCGGCCGATCCGTGACGTACTCGATGAGGCTGGCGGGTTTCGCGGTGATTGCCAGAATTCGATCGACCACTTCCTTGTTGGGAAGAGATCGGTTACCGCCGATGTTGTAGATCTCGCCATCCCGTCCCTTTTCGAGAATCGTCAGTAGCGCGCGGCAATGATCCTCGACGTAGAGCCAATCGCGTACCTGCAGGCCATCGCCATACACCGGCAGCGGCTGGTCAGCGAAGGCATTGGTTATCATGAGCGGGATAAGCTTCTCGGGAAATTGGTAAGGACCGTAATTGTTAGATGCGCGTGTCACGATCACGGGCAGCTTGTAGGTCTTGAAGTACCCCAGCGCGAGCAGATCCGAGCCCGCCTTAGCCGCAGAGTACGGACTGCTGGGCTGCAGCGGAAACCCTTCGTCCGCCTCAAGCGGCGATTCGAGACTCCCATAGACTTCGTCGGTGGAGACGTGGATAAAACGGTTCACGCGCTGGGCTCGCATGGTCTCCAGCAGATTGAAGCTGCCGCGAAGATTGGTTTCGAAAACGGGCTGCGGGGCGAAAATGCTCCGGTCGACGTGCGATTCGGCGGCGAAATGAACCACCGCGTCCGGCTTCACCTGCTCAAAAATGGGCCGTAATCCATCGAGATCGCAGAGATCGGCCTTGATGAACCGATAGTTCGGGCGGGTTGCCACCGATACCAGGTTTTCAAGATTTCCCGCGTAGGTGAGGCTGTCAAGATTGAAAATCTCAACGGCTGGATTTTGGACGGCGAGGCGGACGAAACAGGAACCGATAAATCCCGCGCCTCCCGTAACGAGGATCTTCATCAAGTTTCTATTGTACGCGGTGCCGGGGAGATCCTACCCTTACCGATGGGCTAGAACGGTCTGAAAAAATCCCTAGACCGAGGCCGACGCCGAGATGGTTTCTTCCACAATCCGGCCGTCAAAGAGCGTAATGCTACGCTGGGCGCAGCGGGCGTAGCGCGGATCGTGAGTGACCATGCAGATGGTGGCGCCCTCACGGTGCAGTTCGCTGAGCAGGGACATGACTGCTTCCCCGTTGGCGGAGTCCAGGTTTCCGGTAGGCTCGTCGGCGAGCATGATGGAGGGGTGTCCGCCCAGAGCGCGGGCCACCGCCACGCGCTGCTGTTGGCCGCCCGAGAGCTGCGATGGATAGTGCTTCATGCGATGCGACATGCCTACCCGCTCCAGGGCGTCGCGCACCAATTCCTTGCGTTCCGCTGACGGCATGTTGCGGTACGTGAGCGGGAGCTCGACGTTTTCGTACACCGTCAGGTCGCCGATCAGGTTGAAGGCCTGGAAGATGAAGCCAATCTCGCGATTGCGAACGCGCGCCCGCTCGGATAGCTTCATTTGATCCACGCGAGTGCCATTCAGAACGTAAGAGCCGTCGCTGGGAGTATCGAGAAGGCCGAGAATCGCCAGCAGCGTCGACTTGCCGCAGCCCGAAGGTCCGGAAATGGAGACGTATTCGCCCTTGCGGATCTTGAGCTCGATCCCCGCCAGCGCATGGGTCTCCACTTCATCGGTGGTGAACACCTTGGAAACGGTTTCTAACGAGATTAGTGTCTTGTCTTCTGAGGTCACATCCACTCCTTCTGGAACCCCCGCCGGGTAGCCCGGGCCGAGCGTTCAACACTTAGACGTACGCTCCCCGGCTGAGTTAGGTTCAAAAAAATTTACTGGATTTCTCAAAAAAGGTTACAGGTTATTAGGCTATCTCCGGGCTGGGGGGTAAAGCCAGGATTTTTACCTGGTTTCGCGCACGCTTATTTGACCGGCAACATCAGGCGCGCCTCGCAGCCGGGGCCTTCGGGGGCGTTTTGCAGGGTCAGGGTACCCCCGTGGGCTTCCGCGATTTGCCGGCTTAGTACCAGGCCAATGCCCGACCCGGTCGGCTTAGTGGTGAAGAACGGGACGAAGAGGTTGGATGTATTCGGCAAGCCGGGGCCCTCGTCGCGCACCCATACAACCAAGTGCGAGTTTTCGCGGCCCCATCCCACGTGAACACCGCCGCCTGTTTCGAGCGATGCATCGGCGGCATTGCGGATCACGTTGATGAGGAGTTGTTCAAGCTGATCGGCGTCGGCCTGGATGGTTACCTCAGGGCCGGGCAACAGCTTGGGAGGGACACGGGTCTCGAGTCCCACTACTCGCCGGACCAGGTCGCTGACGTCCACGGGCGCCAGAGTTGGCTGAGGCAGCCGGGCGAGCCGCGCATAGGCGCCCATGAACCGGCTCAGGGATTCGCAGCGCGAGGCGATGACCGCCAGTCCACGGCTCATGTCTTCTTCCCAATCCTCGGCGCGCGGACTGGCGGCTCAGGATACTCTCCAGGCTTCCGGCGATCGACTTGATGGGCGCGAGCGAATTGTTCAGCTCATGTCCCAGCACTCGAACCAGGCGCTGCCAGGCTTTCAGCTCTTCTTCGCGCAAAGGCCTGGTGAGATCGGTGACGACCAGTAGCTGATGCGGAAGGCCGCCTTCGCGAAAAGTGCTGCGGCTGATACCCCAGCGCGCCGTTGCCTTGGGAGAAGTTGTGCTGAACCGTGTGCTGCGCTTCGCCCGCGAGATATTGTCCAGGCCCAGCGATTCGGCCGGCGGCGGCCAGCAGCCGTTCGGCCGGCTCGTTCAACAGCCGTTCACCGGCGCGATTGACCAGGCGCAGCCGATGGTCGCCATCGAAGGCAAATACCGCCACGTTGATCTCTTCCATCACTTTGCGCAGCAGCGTCGTGGCTTCGAGCGCGCCTAACCGCTGAGCCCGCAGCGTAGCGCTCATGGCATTGACTTGCTGCATCACTTCGCCCATGGCGTCGTCGCTTTTGACGCCCGCGCGCGCGAATCGAATAATCGCCTTCTCGCATCGCCTCCAGCAGATTGGCGAGCGTTCGCAGCGGCGAGGCGACGCGCTCCCGCAAGCCGAAGCAGAAGCCCAGCCAGAAGCGCCAGAATGAGTACCGTCAGAGTCCACTGGACTTTGGGAGTGTGGTCGCCCAGCCAAAGCATGAGCATGGACGTGAGCACGGCCGGAGCGCCGGCCACGAGCGCCAGCACGAGAATGCGCTGCTCGTGCACGAGTTGCGGCTTGTGGAGCTTCATGGGTCGCGGCCCAACTGTGTCACATCATAGCCCGTAGCGCTGCAGGCGGCGATACAGCGCGCTACGGCTCAGTCCCAGGGCTTCGGCGGCGTGGCTGACGTTGCCGCTATAGCGCGCCAGCGCCTTCTTGATCAGGAACGCTTCCACTTCCTCGATACTCATGTCTTCCAGGCGCGGGCTGCCTTCGCGGGTCGAGCGCAGCGCTAGATCGCGCGGGCTTGATCTGGCTGTCCTGCGCCATCAGAACGGCGCGTTCGATCACGTGATTCAGCTCGCGCACGTTGCCCTGCCAGGGATTATCGAGCAGCGACTGCATAGCGGCGTGGTCGAAGCCGGCGATCCTCTTGCGATACCGCTGCGCATGCGTGCCAGAAAATGCGCCGCCAGCAGCGGGATATCCTCGCGGCGCTCGCGCAGCGGCGGCAGGTGAATCTCGATGGTGTTGAGCCGGAACAGCAGGTCCTGGCGGAACCGGCCGGATTGCACTTCTTCGTCCAGATGCGCGTTGGTAGCCGAAATCACGCGCACGTCCACCCGCTTGGTCTTGGACGAACCCACGCGTTCCATCTCGCCGATTTCCAGCACCCGCAGCATTTTGGCCTGCAGATTCATCGGCACGTTCGCGATTTCGTCCAGGAACAGCGTGCCTCCGTCGGCCAGCTCGAACCGGCCCACGCGATCCACCTTAGCGTCGGTGAATGCGCCCTTCACGTGGCCGAACAGCTCGCTTTCGAAGACGCCTTCCGCCAGACCGCCGGCGTTCACCGTGACCATCGGCTTGGCGCTGCGCGGCGAGATGGCAAAAAGCGTCTTGGCGACCACTTCTTTGCCGGTGCCGGGCTCGCCGGTGATCAGCACATTGGCGTCGGATGGGCCCACGCGAGAGATCATCTGCAGCACCGGCTGCATGGCGGGCGACTCCGCGATCAGCGCCGGCACTCCCTCGGCGCGCAGCAGCCGGTTTTCGGCTTCCAGGCGCATGCCCCGCCGGATCGCGTTGCTCAGATCGATCTGCGTCTTGACGATGCTGAGCAGCCGCTCGTTTTCCCAGGGCTTCTGGATGAAATCGCGCGCGCCACGGCGCATCGCTTCCACCGCCAGCTTCACCGTGCCCCAAGCCGTCATCACGATCACAGGCAGGATCGAATCGATGGTTTGAATCCGCGAAAGCAGGTCCAGACCCTCCTCGCCCGAGGTGGTGTCGCGCGTATAGTTCAGGTCCATCAGGACCACGTCGAAATCGCGAGCTTCCAGCGTGGATACGATGCCGGCCGGCGAAGTGGCCGATTCGATCTGATAGCCCTCGCCTTTCAGCAGCAGGCGTAAAGCTTCGAGGACATCGGTCTGGTCGTCCGCGATGAGAATCCGCGGAGCGGAGTCAGAAAGTCTCATAAAAACGGTTTCTAGTTCCTGGTTTCCAGTTTCTCTCGTGCTTGCTTCTCGAGGGCTATGCCAGAAACGAGAAACCGTTTACGAGAAACTTACTTATATCTTAGTGCGGTCGCCGTGGCGGGAACGACGCAAACTAATGCTGCCGTTCACCGTCGCGATTCTGAGCTCCGGCCCGCCCATGGCCGATTGCACCTTCGGCACGCTTGCTCAAGTACTGACCGCGAACCGGCAGGCCGAACTCAGTGTTGATGCGTCCGTTGACGGTATTGGCGTGTACGCGCGCGCCGGTGCAGGCCGGCATTTCCAGAGTGATGGCGCCGTTCACGGTTGAAAATTTCGCCGAGCTAGTGATCCGCCCCATGGACGCCGTGATGGAGCCGTTCACCGTCTCGCCCTGAGCTGCGCCGGCTGTGCTCAGGCGGACATTCCCGTTCACGGTGTGAGCTTCCGTGTCGCCCTCGAGCGACTTAGCTTCCACCAGCCCGTTGACCGTCCTGGCCACGAAGCGCACGGCCTTGGGCACTCGCACGGTAAAGTCCACGCTGACATCGTTGTTAGGGGAACTGAGCGGCCCCCGCCCCAGATTGCACTCATCGGCCAAGCCCTCACTAGAAGGGTAAACAGCACAAATGGTGACGCCGCCGTCGTGCTGCACCACTCGCACGTCGATTTCAGCAGGATCGTACTCGCGCCCGTTCTTGAAGGCAATCACCTCCACCTCGTCGCCCAGGGCCGGTTCGGCGTGGATGCTGCCATTCACTCCGCGGACCTCCAGCCGCTGCCCGGCCGGCATTCTCCCGCTCCAGTGAAACGTGTCAACGCCAGTGGCGCCGAAGAGTCCCGTGGCAGTGGTCAGTAAAACGAACAGCCGTGAAAATTTCACTTCAATCTCCTCTTACTCATATCTCAGGGCGACGATCGGATCTACCTGGGCAGCTCTTCGGGCCGGCAGATAACTGGCCGCCGAGCGCGACCGCACAGAGCACCAGCGGCACTGCGATGAAGGTCCATGGATCGGTTGGACTGACATTGAACAACAAAGACCGCAGATAGCGCGTCAGAGCCATGGCGCCCGCCAATCCGGCCGCCGTTCCGATCAATGCCAGCAACAGGCCTTGGCCAACCACCAATCGCAACACTTGACTCGCGCTGAGCGCCCAGTGCGACCCGGATTCCAATCTCATGCGAGCGCTGTGCCACTGAATAAGACATCACGCCGAAAATTCCGATGGCCGCCAGCAACAGGGCCAGCGCCGCGAAACTGGCGAGCAGCACCGATTGGAATCGCGGCCGCGCTACCGACTTGGACAAGAAAACATCCAGCGGCTGAATGTCGGCGATGCCCTGGTCTTTGTCATAGGCGTGGATCACCTGCTCGATCACCGGAGCGAGCTTCATCGGATCGGCCTGAGTCCTGATCACCAGCGTTCCGCCGCCATTTGGTTCCTGGGCGTCCGGGAAATACACGCTGGGCTCGGGGGACTGGTCTAAGCTGACATGTTTGACATCGCCCACCACTCCGACAATCTCGTAGGGAGTTGGCCGGCCCCATTGAACGAACAACCGCTGGCCGATCGGATTGACGCCGGGAAACTGCTGCCGGGCGAGCGCCTGGCTCACTACCGTGACCGGCGGAGCGCCGGCGCGGTCGCGCTCATTGAAGAGCCTCCCTTTGATCAGCGGAATGCTCATGGTCGCGAAGTATCCGGGCGTCACAATGGAAACCCCAGTGACGGGTTCTTCGCCCGGTTTGGGAGCCGGGCGGCTCGCGACGGAAAAGCCGGTCGCCGAACGGAGACCGCTCAGAGGCGGAAACTGAATGGAGCCGACCGAGGAAACTCCCGGCACCTGCTCGACGCGGTGAATGATTTCCATCAATCCGGCATTGCTTTGCTGAGGATTCGCATAGCGCGTTGACGTGAGGCCGATGCGCATAGAGAGAATGCGATCGGGCTGGAAACCGGGTGCGACGTTCTCCAACTGCACGAAGCTCTTGATCAGCAGAACAGCGCCTATCAGCAGCATGAGGGCCATGGCCATCTCGCCCGCCACCAGCGCCGCGCGCAGGCGATTCCGGTTCAGACTGGTGGATGCCGCCCGGCCGCCTTCCTTCAAAGTGTCGCTCAGATCCGGCCGCGAGGCCCGCAGCGCGGGCAGCACTCCGAATAGAAGTCCAGTGCCGAGCGATGCGATCACGGTAAACGCCAGAACATTCTGATCGATGGTCACGATGTTCACCTTGGCGACCGACATGCTTTCAGGCAGCATAGCCAGCAGTCCGTCCTTCGCCCATACCGCAAAGAGCAGACCCAGCAGGCCGCCCACCGAACCGAGGATGGTGCTTTCGACCAGTAACTGCCGGATGATCCTGAAGCGGCCGGCGCCCAATGAAGACCGGATGGCCATCTCGCGCTGTCGCACGCTGGAACGCATCAGCATCAGATTGGCGACATTGGCGCACGCAATCAGCAGAACCATGCCGACCGCGCCCGACAGCACCAGTAGCGGCGTTCGAAGTTCACCGGTAAACTGCTCGCGCATCGGAACCACGGCGGCGCTCCACTTGGCATCGAAAGCCGGATTCTCCGCAGCCAGTTGCGCGGCGATGATTCTCATTTCAGCTTGGGCTTGCTCGATGCTGATACCTGGCTTCAGTCGGGCTATAGGCGAGAGGAATCGCCCCTGGCGCTGAGCCTGTGGATCAAGGTGAAACAGTTCCCAGATATCCGCTTTCACATCCGGGAAGCGGAAGCCGGCAGGCAACACTCCTACAACCCGGATGGGAGTGCCTCGCACGATCAATTTCTTGCCGACAACACCCGGGTCAGCGCCATATTTTCTTCTCCACAAACCCTCGCTGATCAGAGCGACGTTGTTCTTGTCGCCGGCAACATCCTCCTCGGGGAGGAAATCGCGTCCCAGGATCGGTTGCACGCCGAGGATTGAGAAGAAGTCGCGCGTCGCGTAATTGCCGGGGACCTCTTCGGGCGCGCCGTCTCCGGTGACACTCATGGTCTGCTGGAAGGGTATGTAAGCGGCCATTTTTTCAAACGACCGGTTACGCTTCTGCCAGTCGGCCAGATTCTGCGGATTGGCGACGTTGTTTTTACTCGTGCGCGGGCTGGCTTCCCAAACCATCACGAGACGAGTGGCATCGGGAAAGGGCATCGGGCGGAGCAGCACCGCATTGACGACGCTAAAGATGGCGGTATTCGCGCCGATCCCAAGCACCAAAGCCAGCAATGCAATTCCACTGAAACTCGGACTCTTCCAAAGGACCCGGACCGCGAAGCGGAGATCCTTCCAGAGGCTGTCCATAATCCCGTTGCAAAAGCAACTGGACTGCCACGGCAACTGGCTCTAAATCAATGAGTTGTCCCGCTCCTGTGTTCGCTTGTGGGAAAGAGGGGCGCGAAACCGAGCGTTAATCTGTAATCCAGCCGTCGACGATATTGATGATGCGGTTGCCGTATTCGGCGTTCCTCTCGTTGTGCGTCACCTGAATGATCGTGGCGCCTGCGTCATTCAGCTTCTTGAACAGATCCATGATCTCTTTGCCTTGGCTGGAGTGCAGATTGCCGGTGGGTTCGTCGGCCAGAATAATCTTAGGATTGGCCACGATGGCGCGGGCGATCGCGACCAGTTGCTGTTGGCCGCCGGAAAGCTGATTGGGATACAGGTCCTTCTTGCCGACAATCTGAAAGCGGTCCAGAACATCGCAAACGATACTGTCGCGCTCCGATTTTTTGATGTTGCGATAGGAGAGGGGAATATCGAGGTTCTCGTATACGGTCAGCGAATCGAGCAAATGATAGCTCTGGAAAACGAACCCGAAGTATTTCTTGTAGATCTCCATCCGGTCTTTTTTATTGATCTTATGGATGGCGTGATCCAACAGGTGATATTCGCCGGTCCAGGCACTGTCGTGCATACCCAGGAGGTGCAGCAACGTTGATTTCCCCGCGCCGGAGGGGCCCATGATGGAGACGAACTCGCCCTCTTTGATTTCGGCAGTTGATGCGGCGCAGAACAAAGGTCTTGGTGGGCCCGTGCTCGAAGTATTTCTCGACGTTCCGCAGAACGATCAGAGGTGAACTCATATGTATCTATATTCGCTTATGCGGAGTCGCCGAAATTAGGGTTTGAGTGTACTGTCCCTAATTAAAAAAGACGGCGAGGGCCGAGGGGTCGGGCACTCTCATCGAAGACAGGTGGGAGAACGCGAGCAATGCAAAGGTGATAAGGAGAACCGCAATAAAGTCCACGTGCCAGCGAAGCATCATGCCACTCCTACACTTTCCTCCACGATCCGTCCGTCAAACAACCGGATGGTGCGATCGGCATAGCGCGCATACCGCGGATCGTGCGTAACCATGCAGATAGTGGCGCCGCCGCGATGCAGTTCGCGGAGCAGTTCCATGACAGCTTCGCCATTGGTCGAATCCAGGTTTCCGGTGGGCTCGTCGGCCAGCAGGATGGAAGGATCGCCAGCCAGCGCGCGCGCCACAGCTACGCGCTGCTGCTGACCTCCCGAGAGCTGCGAAGGATAGTGCTTGATGCGATGCGACATGCCCACGCGCTCGAGCGCATCATGCACGCGCTTCTTACGCTCGGCTGACGGCATGCCGCGATAGGTGAGCGGCAGCTCGACGTTCTCGTACACCGTCAGGTCGCCGATGAGATTGAACGCCTGGAAAATGAACCCGATTTCACGGTTGCGGATGCGCGCGCGTTCCGAGAGCTTCAGGTTCTGAACCGCTTTGCCGTTCAGAATGTAAGCTGCCGTCGCTGGGCGAATCGAGCAGACCCAGAATGGCGAGCAAAGTCGACTTGCCGCAACCCGATGGCCCGGAGATCGAGAGGTACTCGCCCTTCTTGATATGCAGATGAATGCCGGCCAGAGCGTGGGTCTCCACTTCATCGGTGACGAAAACCTTGGTCACGCCATCCAAGCTGATTAGAGCGTTTGGGTCATTTGCCATGAGGAATCAAATACCTTTCGCTAATTCAAACGGATGCGGTTGAAGGCATCCTGCGCCGACATATCCGACAAAATTACCTGATCGCCGACCTTCAACCCGTCGACTACTTCGATCGTGTTTACCGAGCTCCGTCCCAGCGACACTGGAACCCGCTGCGCTTCCTTGGTGTCCGGATCCAGCTTGAATAGCGTGATCTTCGCGCCGGGCTGGCCGATCACCGGCCGGCCGACAAAGACTACATCCGCCAAGCGCTCGATCGTAATGGTGCCATCCACGCTGAGATCGGGACGCATGCCCGTCCACCGCGCCTTCCAGCTTGACGTCCACATCCACGGTTCCATTCACTGCCGCCGGATCGATTCGCGTGACGTGCCTGGGATAATGCCGTTGCGAGTATCGATGGAGGCAACCTGGCCGATGCGCGACGTCCTTGACCTGCGTTTCGGGAATCTTCAGCGTGGCCTTCAGCCTGTTGGGCTGGGCAATTTTCGCCAGAATCGCACCGGGCGCGACGCGCATGCCGACTTCGAGCGGCGTGGTGGGAGTGCCCAGCGCCGTCAACCACGCCTTCGGCGCTGGCTCGAATGGTCAACTGCTCCACCTGTTGCTTCTTCAACTGGTAGGCGGCCTGCGAGTCTTCTCGATCTGTACCTTGTGCGCGTCCAATTGCGCCTTGATCGACTGCATTGCTGATGTCCAGCTGCTGTTTCGAGAGCGTTAGCCGGCCTTTCAGCTCGTTCCACTTCGCTGCGGAGAGCTTGGCGTCCAAGTCCGACTTTCAAGCCCAGCTTGGTCAGCTGCCTTGTCGCGATCGGCTTGCAAGCTCGGCCTGCTCCATGTCGGACTTGACTTGCTCGGTCACCGCTTGCTGCGCCAACTGCTGCGGTCTGGAGCTGCACCTTGCAGGTTGTCGTAATTGGCTTCAGCCTGCTTAATCTGCCATTCCAGATCGGTCGCATCCAGCTCCATCTGCGGATTGCTGAGCACCATCAGGACATCGTTAGGATGCACCTTGGCGCCCGGCAGGAAATTGATCTTCTCAACGCGGCTTTCGAAATTGGCTGGAATCCAGATGAACTCTTCCACCACCAGCGTGCCGAGGCCGCGGACTTCGCGCACCATCGGGCCGCGCTTGACGGTGTCGATCCAGACCGTGGCGCGATCCACCGACGGCGCGGCGGGCTTCAGCCGCGAGAGCCCCCAGGTGATTAAGGGGATGGCGGCGACAATGAGGGCGATGAAACGACTCGGCGAATCAGTTTCCGGCGAGCGACTTCTTTACCGCGAGGGACGTCCATGGATTGCTCCCAATCTAATTGGCAACTACTCTGCCAATGTCAATGTTACTGAAAAATAAGGGGCATGGGCATGTCGAGTGGGGTCTGGCTACAAGCTGCTGTCCGCTTGTGGGATTAACTGTGTACGCAGTGGGACACGCAAGCGCGCTGACAAAACGAACCCAAAATGCTTAGCCTCTAGTGCATTTTAGCGCGAAAACAAGGGCGGAGGGCGCTATTCAGACCTTGCCGAGGTCTTCGGCCCAACTCACAGCATCCGTGTAGGCGGTGGAAAGCGCCTGCCGGGAGATTCTCAGCCGCTTGGCGCACTGATCGACCGCTTCCCAAGAACCGGCCTCATAGGCGGTTACCAGGGTGTAGATGGTGCCGACAGTGTCACCAGATTGGCTTTGATTCAGTAGAGCGTTCCGGATGTCTTCATTAAGGTCGATATGCTCAATGATTTCTTGGGTAGGGCGGCGCAAAATCGCCTCGAAGAGCGAGAGCATTCCGAACAGAAACAGCTCGGAACTGCGGGTCTCAAACCCGGCTGCAGCGGCGATCAATTCACAGAATCTGGCTCTGATGATGGCCAGCGGAGTCAGAGAGGCAGGAGTTCTATCTGTCAGAGCCGAAAGCGCCAGCAGCCCGATCCACTTCCGGATTTGGTCGGTGCCAAGCAGCGCCAAGGCATGCCGGATAGAATCGATCGGCTGCTCCCAAGCGAAGGCCGCCGAATTCAGGAAGCGCAATAACTTGTAGACTAGGGCCGGTTCCCGTTTCAGGGAGTCTTCAATCCGGGCTATATCGAGTTCGGGCTTGTTGGCCTCGCGAAGGAGGCGCAGGAACGCGATTTTAGCCGGGGGAATGTTGTTTCCTGGAATAATCTTAGGCCGGGCGAAAAAGTAACCTTGCGCGAGCGTATAGCCCAGTTTGACTGCTCTTTCAAACTCAGCGGCGGTTTCCACCTTCTCAGCCAACAGGCAAATGGATTGTTTTATAGCCTGACGCGCGAGCCTTTCCTGTTGGAGAGGGTCGGCGGCGCGAAAATCCACTTTCACAAAGTCGGCGACCGTGATGAGTTCGCCTACTTTTTCAAAATCCGTCACATCATCCAGGGCGATTTTGAACCCTTGCTTTCTCAAATCGCGGCAGCGGGCAACTACCTCTGTATCCGGCGTTACGGTTTCGAGCACTTCAATGACGATTCGCCCCGGCAGCAGCAGTCCGGCCAGTTCACCCAGCAAGAGTTCACGATCGAAATTTACGAACGCGGGCTTTGCGCCGACCAAATGATCCAATCCGATATGCAACAGTGCGTTCAGGAGCACATCCGTGGTTGCTCGAGTGCTTGATACGCCGTCATAGCTGTTTTTCCAACCCGATCGGTAGAGCAGCTCGTAGGCGTACACGTTCTGAGAACGATCGAGGATCGGTTGGCGGGCGACGAAAGTCTCGCAGCCAGCGTCGTTTGGCTCCGGCGGGGACGGCTTGTGCAGCGCGACTGTGGGTTTCGGGAGCAAGCTCGGCAGGGAGTTAGACCCTAAAGGCTCTTATCGGCTCCTGGCAAAGATTTCATGACATTACTAACGCCATCTAACGTACGGGGTATTCGCTAGAATGACGGACGCGATGCTTCGAAACTTTTTTGTTCTTGCCGTGGATCTATTGCTCTCCTCCGGCGCTACTTCCATCTGCGAGCTCCAGCACCGGGTGGATTCGAGCGAGCGAACGGTGGACTGGTTCGACCGGTCTCTGCCCAAATGACGCCCGTTCCGGTAAAGCCTGTCATCTCGCAAGAGTTGCTGGAACAGCTCGACATCCGTGTGGGAACAGTCCTGTCTGTTGAGGATGTCGCGGGGTCGGACAAGCTGGTCGCATTACGGGTGAATTTCGGCGACCATCAGCGGACGATTGTGGCTGGATTAAAGAAGGAACGCCCCGACCCGCAGGAGATCAGCGGCAAGCAAGCCCTGTTTGTGGTGAATCTGGCGCCTCGTAAGATGCGGGGCGTGTTATCGGAGGGAATGCTGTTCGACTTGGGCTATGCCGATGGAATCACGCCCGTGCTGGCGATGCCGGAGGGGCCGGTGCCGGATGGAACCAGAGCAGGCTGAGAGGGCACGGCGGTACAATCGTTTTTCGGACGCTCTAGTCCGATTTCCATCCCAGGGGAGGCCATTTAATGAGCAAAATCTCGCGTCGGGAATTCGTTGAAACTACAGGGGCCGGCATCGTCATCGCGACGGGCGTGCCGCTGGCCGCTCAGGAGACTTCGCCCGCCAGTCCCCGCACAACCGTGAAGTTAACGGTCAACGGCGTCGAGCATCGCACCGAAGTGGAAGACCACTGGACGCTTGCAGAGATGCTGCGCGATCACCTGCGGCTCACCGGGACGAAGATCGGCTGCGATCGCGGGGAGTGCGGGGCCTGCACGGTATTGCTCGATAACAAGCCCGTTTACTCGTGCAGCCAGCTGGCGGTTTGGGCGGACGGCCGGTCGATCACGACGGTGGAGGGTCTGGCGCATGACGGCCATCTGCACCCACTACAGGAAGCTTTCATCGAGCACGACGGCCCGCAGTGCGGCTTTTGCACTTCGGGTCAGCTGATGAGCGCCAAGGCGCTGCTGGATCGCAATCCGCATCCCACGGCAGAAGAGGTGCGCGCCGCCATGACCGGCAACATTTGCCGCTGCTCGAACTACAACCGCTATGTCGAATCGGTACTGGCGGCCTCGGCGACAACACCGGCCACGGCCAGGAGGCAGTCATGAGCGTCACACCTCTAAAGACGGTCGGCCATCCAGCTCAGCGCATCGACGCCGTCCAACGCGTCACTGGGGGAGCCACTTACACGGGCGATATCCAGCTCTCCGGAATGCTATACGCGCGAGTACTGCGAAGCCCGCATGCGCACGCGCGCATCCGCCATATCAACACTGCGAAAGCCGAGGCGCTGCCTGGAGTGAAAGCCATCCTCACCCGGGAGAATTGCGACGTAGTCTGGTCGAGCGGCGACACGCGCAACAAGCGCTATTTGTTCAACAATCCTGCTCGCTTTGCCGGCGATGCCGTGGCCGCAATCGCAGCGACTGACCGGCACATCGCCGAAGAAGCGATGCGGCTGATCGAAGTGGATTATGAGGTGCTGCCGTTTGTATTAGATCCGGAAGATGCCCTGAAGCCGGGCGCAGTCGAGATCCAGCCGGGCGGAAATCTTTCACCCGACGCCAAAGGCAAGCACGAACCCGAAATTCTCCGGCACGGCGACATTGACCGCGGACTGAGTACGGCCGACCGTGTCTTTGAAGATCACTACACTTCCGTTCACATCAACAACGCGCAGTTGGAGCCGCGAGTCAGCATCGCGCAGTGGGATGGCGACAAGCTGACCGTCTACGCGTCCACGCAGGGCATCTCGAATTGCCGGACCGATATCGCCAAAGACCTGCAGATGCCGCTCGAGAAAGTGCGCGTCGTTTGCCAGTTCATGGGGGGCGGCTTCGGAAATAAGAATCAATGCCACGATTTCGATCTGATGGCCGCTATGCTTTCTAAGAAAGCCGGCGTGCCGGTGAAGCTGGAGTTCACGCGCAAGGAAGATTATGTAGCGGTTCACGGACGCTGGCCAACCAAGCAGTATTACAAGATCGGCGTCGCGAAGGATGGCACGCTTACCGGAATTCAACTGCGCGGGTATAGCGGCATGGGGCCGTATCGCAAGGGCGCGGGCGGGATCGCGGGCGTGGAGTTGTACCAATGCCCCAACGTCGAAACGACCATTTATCCGGTCTACACCAACATGGCGGTGTCGGCGAACCTGCGCGGGCCGGCTTATCCGCAGGGCATTTTCGGCATTGAGTCGCTGATGGACCACATCGCGTACGAGCTGAAGATCGATCCGCTGGAGTTTCGGCTGAAGAACATGACGCGGAAGTATCACGACGAGCTTCCGTTCACGAGCAATGGCCTGGAGGAGTGCATCCGGCGCGGCGCGGAGGCATTCGACTGGAAGCAGCGCTGGCATGCGGCGGGCGCGGGAGCGGGCCCAGTTAAGCGCGGAGCTGGCATGGCGATGGGCGCCTTCGGCTCGGCCGTGGGACGCAGCAGCGCAGTGGTCAAACTGGATGCCAGCGGCAAGTATCATCTGCATGTCGGCGTGACCGACGTTGGGACTGCCGCTAAGACAACGATGGGAATGATTGCCGCCGAGGAGCTGGGCGTGCCGCTGGAGAAAATCGAGGTCATCAGCGGCGACACCGCGCAGTGTCCTTATTCGGTAGGCGAATCGGGCAGCCGGACCACCACTCATACCGGTTATGCAGTAATCCAGGCGGCCAAGGACCTGAAGCGCCAGATTGCGGAAAAAGGCCTGCCGCAGGGTGACCAGGTGCTCACGGCCAGCGTGAACGCCGATCCCGCACAGCCTAAGGACGCAGCTCGCTACAGTTTTGCGGCGCACTTCGCCGAAGTGGAAGTCGACACCGAGACCGGGCACGTGCGAGTGATCAAGTACGTAGCAGTGCACGACAGCGGGCGGATCATTAACCCGCTGACTTGCACGAGCCAGGTGAAAGGTGGCGCCACGATGGGGATCGGCATGGCGCTGCATGAGGAGCTGCTGTACGACCGGCAGACCGGCGTGCCGCTTACGGCCGGTTACTACGGCGCGCGAGTGATGACACATCGCGACACACCCGATGTCGAAGTGCTGTTCGTCGAAACCGAGGACGCGTACGGGCCGTATGGCGCGAAGTCGATCGGCGAGTCGACTATTGTTCCGTCGGTGGCCGCGGTTGGGAATGCGATCTTCAACGCGATCGGAAAGCGGATCAAGGATTTGCCGATTACACGCGACAAAGTTCTGGGGGTGCTGGCATGAAAACCTTCAGCAGCGCAAATCCGAAGGACGTTCGGGAGGCCGTTGCGATGCTCGGCCAAGCGCGCCAACAAGGGCACAGCGCTTCGATCGTGAGTGGTGGGAGCGATCTGCTGGGAATGGTGAAGGAGCGCCTGGTGTCGCCGGACGTACTGGTGAATCTGAGGGCGATTCGCGGCCTCGATCGAGTGGAGACGCAGTCCGGCAAGGTGAAGATCGGCGGACTGATTACGCTGGACGCGCTGAGCCACGACGCGCAAATCCGCAAACAATACGCAGTACTGGCGGAAGCGGCCGAGAGCGTTGGAACGCCGCAGATCCGCAACGCAGGTACATTGGCGGGCAACGTCTGCCAGCGACCCTGGTGCTGGTACTACCGCAGCGGTTTTCCGTGCTTGAAAAACGGCGGGGACAAGTGCTTCTCAGCGGCGGGCGAGAACCAGCTACATGCGATTTTCGGGGGCGGACCGAGTTATATTGTTCACCCATCGGACACCGCGCCCGCGCTAGTGGCGTTGGATGCCGAGTTTCACGTCAGCGGACCGTCCGGCGATCGCGTGATTCCCGCAAGTGAGTTTTTCCAGCTTCCGCGCGTGGATACGGCTCGCGAAAATGTGCTGGGACCCGACGACGTGCTGATTGCGATCACGTTGCCAGCGGCAAGGCCCGGCGTGCGGAGCACCTATCACAAGGTGCTCGATCGGGAGGCCTGGACCCACGCGGTCGTGAGCGTCGCCATTGCACTCGAGATGGACAAGCAGGTCTGCCGAAGCGCGCGAGTTGTCCTCGGCGGAGTCGCGCCGATTCCGTGGCGATTGCCGAAAGTCGAGGCGATGCTGGCCGGCCAGCGGATCACGCCAGAGCTAGCGGCCAAGGCCGGAGAGGCCGCACTGGAAGGCGCTCGGCCACTGGCGAAGAACAAGTATAAAGTTCCGTTGACCAAGAATGTCGTAAAACGCACGCTGCTGTCGCTAGCCTGACGTCGAAAAGGAGATCAATCCATGACTCGATTGCTTTATGCGGCGTTAGCGCCGTTAACCATGTCGCTCGCATTCGGAGCGATCCAAGATCCTGTTCGCGTGCAGAGCGGGGCTGTCTCCGGCGAAGCCGGTAAAGACGCTGCTGTCCACGTCTATAAAGGCATTCCGTATGCCACGCCTCCGGTCGGAGATCTGCGCTGGAAGAAGCCGCAAGCTCCGGCGGCCTGGCAAGGCACCAAACAAGCAACCGAGTTTCCCAAAGCCTGCGTACAGGCGGCTTATCCGCAGAACTCGATCTACTACCGGCCCCCGGAACCGATGAGCGAGGACTGCCTGTATCTCAACATCTGGACGGCGGCGCAGTCGGCTAAAGAACGACGGCCGGTGATGGTCTGGGTCCACGGAGGCGGCTTCACGCGCGGCTCCGGCAGCGTGGCGACGTATGATGGCGAGAATCTTGCGAAGAAAGGCGTAATCGTAGTCACGCATCAACTACCGGCTAGGCATTTTCGGATTCCTGGCACATCCGGAGCTGACCAAAGAGTCCGACGTCAAGTCATCGGGCAATTATGGTCTGCTCGACATGGTGGCCGCGCTCGAATGGGTGCAGAAAAACATTGCGGCGTTTGGCGGCGATCCCAAGCGGGTGACTGTTTTTGGCGAGTCGGCCGGGTCCTCAGCGGTCAATTTCCTAATGGCATCGCCGCTGGCGAAGGGGCTATTCCAGCGGGTGATCGGCGAGAGCGGAGCAAACTTCGGCCGTGGCGTAGGGTTGAACGAGATGGAGCAGAACGGGAGCCGACTAGGGTCGCTGGCCGCCCTGCGCGCCAAGTCCGCCGACGAATTACTGAAAACCGAAGGCTCATTCCGGCCTTGCGTGGACGGCTGGTTCCTGCCAGAAAGCGTAGGCGAAATTTTCGCGCAACATAAGCAGAGCGACGTACCGGTGATCGCGGGCTCCAACGCCGACGAAGCGCGGTCGCTGGCGCCCTGGCCGGCCAACGCTAGCGCGCAGACGTTCGTCGATCAGGCTCACAAGCGCTACGGTGATTTCAGCGACGAATTTCTGAAGCTTTATCCGGCCGGAACAAATGAGCAGGCGGCTGAGGCACACTACCGCAGTTTCACCGATAGCACCATGGGTTGGGAAATGCGGACCTGGGTTCGCGCGCAGACAAAATCGGGAAAAGCCCCGGCTTATCTGTATTACTTCACGCGCACACCGCCGTGGGAGCAGAGCAGCCGCTATCGCGCGTACCACGCCGCCGAGATTCAATACGTGTTCGCCAACCTGCGTCCCGGCCGGCCCTGGGAAGACGCGGACCGCAAACTGGCGGACGAGATGTCGAGTTACTGGGTAAACTTCGCAGCTACCGGTAACCCCAACAGCAAGGGGCTGCCGAAGTGGCCGTCCTATAACGCCAAGAGCGACCCCGCCATGGAATTCGGCGATCACATTGATGCGCGGCACGATATCAACAAAGCTACTCTCGATTTCTTCGATCGTTTCTTTGCCGCGCAAAAGGCTGCTCCACGGACCGGCAGCAATTAAGCCGTTGATCGCAAATCTCGAGACCGAGCGGCTCATCCTGCGGGAATGGCACCAGGCCGATCGGGAGCCGTTCGCGCGCATGAACGCCGATCCCGCGGTCATGGAGTTCTTCCCGGCGTGCCTGTCGCCCGATGAAAGCAACAAGCTTGTGGACCGGGCTGAGGATCATTTTCGCGAACGCGGATTCGGACCGTTCGCCGCCGAGCGCCGCCGGGATGGCACTTTCATCGGCTTCATTGGTTTGAGTGTGCCGAGGTTCATGGCACATTTCACGCCCTGCGTCGAAATCGGCTGGCGCTTAGGATCAGAATTTTGGGGGCAAGGCTTGGCCACGGAAGGAGCTCGCGCAGCGCTGCGCTATGGCTTCGAAACGTTGGCACTGGACGAGATTGTATCGTTCACGGTGCCGGCAAATGCGCGGTCCCGGCGCGTGATGGAGAAACTCGGCATGACCCGCGATCCCGGGACGATTTCGATCATCCGGGGCTCCCGCAAGGCCATCCCATGCGCCGGCACGTGCTGTATCGGATCCAGCGGAAGGCTACTGGCTCTCTTCTTTCCCCAGATACAACTCGCTCACCACTTCACGATGATTCTCCAGAACGCGATTTCTCCGCACCTTCATGGTAGGAGTCAGCTCGCCGGTCTCGATGGTGAATTCGCGCTCGATCACGCGGAATTTGCGGATCTGCTCGAAGGGCGCGAGCTGCTTGTTCACGCGGGCCACAGCTTTCTTCACTTCGGCCAGCACGGGCTCTTTGCCCTTGAGTCCTTCGGTATTCGCCACGTTTACCGTGAACAGAGCCGTGACATAAGGCAGGCGATCTCCAATCAACACCATCTGATTCACGATCGGCTCGGTCTTGAATAGACCTTCTATGCGCGCCGGATAAATCTTCTTACCGTTGGAGGAAACGATCAGCTCTTTCTTGCGCCCGGTGATGTAGACATAACCTTCAGCGTCGATCTCGGCGATGTCGCCAGTGTAGAGCCAGCCATCGCGGAGAACGGCTGCGGTGGAGACCGGATCGTGGTAATAGCCGGAAAAAAGCGCCGGGCTCTTTATCAGCAATTCACCATCGTCGGCGAGGCGGAGTTCGGTCTCCGGCAAACTGACGCCGATGCTGCCGGACTTAGGCCGGTCGAGCGGATTCAAGCAGACCACGCCGCCTTCGGTCAGACCGTAGCCTTCGATGAACGGCAGGCCGATCGCGGAATAAAACCGGGCCAGTTCCTTGCCCAAAGGCGCAGCGCCCGAAGCGACTATGCGCAGCCGTCCGCCCAGGCGCGCATGGACTTTCGAAAACACCAGCCGGTGCGCGAGTTTGAGTGACGTTTTCATCCACTTGGGAACGGGCTTGCCTTCCTCCCGCAGACGGCTTACCTCCGCGCCCAAACCAACCGCTCCATGGAAGAGCTTCCTCGCGACCGCGCTCTTCTTCTTGATCTCAGCATTGACACTAGCAAAGATCCGCTCCCACACGCGGGGGGGCGCCAGGAGAAACGTCGGCCGGATAGTCTTCATCTCGCCGGGCAGCTTGGCGAGGCTTTCCGAGAACCAGACTGTGACGCCCAAACGGATCGGCAGCAGTTCGATTACTACTCGCTGCGCTATGTGCGCCGACGGAAGGAAGCCGATGGTGCTGTCGGTCGGCAACAGCGGCAGTACGGTCGGACCGGTATCGACGTTGGCCACCAGGGCCCGGTGAGTCACCAGTCCCATTTTCGGTTCACCGGTGGCGCCGCTGGTGAGATACAGTATCGCCAGATCGTCAGGGTGTACTTCGGCGCGGATTTTTTCGAATGCTTGCGAGTCGTCGGTTAGCGCCCGGCGGCCTTCAGCGCGCAGCTTATCGAGCGTAAGCGTGTCTCCCGACTGGCCTGTAAGAAGAATCCATCGCAAGGGCAGCGCCACGTCGGCGGCGGCATCCATCAAAGCCTGCATGCTCTTTGGATCTTCGACGAAGACGACTTTGGCGTCGCTGGCACGCAGGTTTCCGATCTGATCGGGCAGCGGATAACTGGTGTACAGCGCGGCGGCGATGGATCCGTTCGCCATAATCCCGAGGTCGGCCAAGTAAAACTCGGCGCGAGTTTCCGCGTACAGTGCAACGATATCGCCCTTAACGACGCCCAATCTGCGAAGCCCACAGGCGATCTCCTCGACAGCTTGCTTGTATTCGGCCCAGGTATAGGTTTGATACTTGCCCTTGCCGATCGGTTGGTGAAGGGCCGGCGCATTTCCGTACGCCTGCGCGGCCGTTTCCAGGACCGAATAAATGGTTCGAGGACCCATGGAAATATTTTAGGCATGCTAGCGTGTGGGTTGTGGAACAGACCTGGTCAAGGGAAATTGAAGCCGCAGTGCAAGCAGCCCGCAAGGCCGCTGAGTTGGCGTTAAGGTATCAGGGTAAGGTTGTCGCTGAGACGAAGCCCGATAATTCGCCGGTGACGGAAGCCGACCGAGAGTGCGAGCGGCTGATCGCTCGGATGTTGAGTGAAGCATTTCCCGAAGATGGTTTTCTGGGCGAAGAAGGCAGCCGGAGCGAATCCCGCAGCGGGCGCCGCTGGATTATCGACCCGATTGACGGCACGCGCGATTACATTCGTGGACGTCCTTTATGGGCCAACCTGATCGCGCTGGAGGCCGGCGGTGAGATCGTGGCGGGCGTGGTGAATCTCCCGTTGCTGGGCAGCTTGTATTTTGCCGGAAGGGGCGACGGCGCGTTCCACGATGATTCGCCGATTCATGTGTCGTCTCGAACGTCTGTCAACGAAGCGACGTTGTGCATGGATGCTTTCAACCGGCTGGGAGACGCGCCTTTCAAGGATCGGTTGCTGGATTGGATGGCGGGCTTCTGGTCCATCCGTGGATTGGGCGGCGCGCCCGACGCGATGATGGTTGCGTCCGGCCAGGTTGAAATCTGGATCGAGCCTCACGCCTCGCCCTGGGACTTCGCACCGCTGAAGGTCATCATTGAGGAAGCCGGCGGCCGCTTTCTGAACTTTGACGGCGGAAGCAGCATTTACGCGGGCAACTGCATTGTGTGCGCTCCGGCATTTGAAAGTGAAGTGCTGAGCTTTCTGGGACTGCCTCGTTAAACCCCGTTCACGTGACGGGATTTTAACGCGCTTCGCCGAAACTCCGATCATGCGAATGCATTAGCAGGTATGGAAGGAGAAACGAACTTGAAACACATATTTTTATCGATGATGGCCGCGGGATTGCATTGCGAGCAGCGCAGGGATGGCCCAGGAGGGCCGGATTCAGCAGCGCAAGGAGAACCAGCAGCAGCGCATCGCGAACGGCGTGAAGAATGGGTCGTTGACTCCCAAAGAAACGGCCCATCTGGAGAACAAGGAAGCGAATCTCAACAAGGAGATCCGCAGCGACCGCAAGGCGAATGGCGGCAATCTCACCAACAACCAAAAGCGCCAAATTAATCGTCAGCAAAACCGGTTGAGCAAGGACATCTACAACCAGAAACACGACGGCCAGCACCAGTAGCCAGTTTTCGGAGGAGGAGAAGCCGGGCGCGTTCTTACCGCAGAAACATGGCAAGGCGCGCCATGGCTTCTTCCACGATGTTCCGCTCGGCGGCGTAACAAATACGCACCGACCCTTCGCCGCCCGCGCCGAATGCGACGCCGGGAGCGAGCCCTACCTTGGTCTCCAGGAGCAGCCGCTTGCAGAAGTCGAAAGAGTCGGTTGCGCCCGCAATTTTCGGAAATAAATAGAAGGCGCCGTCGGGCTTGGGCACCGTGATGCCGGGCATTTTAGCGAGAGCGGCCAGGCAGAAGTCACGATTTTCTTTCAGCCGGACCAGCATCTCGCACAAGGTGTTTTCGCCCCACAGCAGTGCCGTTTCGGCCGCCCGCTGCGCAAAACTGGGCGCATGAGACACGATGAATTCGTTGAGCTGGGTGGCCCGAACTGCCAGATCGCGACGCGCCACCAACCATCCCAGACGCCATCCCGTCATACAATACATCTTCGAAAACGACTGCACTACGATGACCGCATCGTCGCGCGTGGCGAGCTTGAGGATGGACGGAGACGGCGTGGTCGGCGTGGCTCCGATGTAGTTGAGCCGTTCATAAACTTCGTCCGCGACGAGCCAAAGATTATGACGCCGGGCGAATTCCAGAAGCTGACGCTGTTCGTCAAGCGTAGCCACCCAGCCCAAAGGATTCGAAGGCGAGGTGTAGATCAGCATGCGCGTGCGCGCCGTCACGGCGGACTCCAGCGCGGCGAAATCGATCTGGTAGCGGTTGCCGATCAAGGGCTGTGGGATCTCGATTGGAGTACCGTTCGCCATGGCGACGTTGGATGAGCCATTGGGCCACGCCGGCGTCAGTACCAGAGCTTCATCGCCAGGATCGATGATGCAGCGGATGCCGAGGTTGAGCGCCTGCACGCCTGAAGCGGTGATCACGATTTCATTGGCCGGATCGAGCTCGACTGCGTGCAATTCCTGGTAGTAGCGCGCCAGCGATTTGCGAAGCGACGGGAGGCCGGCATTCTCGGTGTAAAACGTATAGCCGTCGGCCATAGCCTTCTGGGCGGCGCGCTTGATGTATTCGGGCGTGGGCAGATTCGATTCGCCGAAGTAGAGTTTCAAGACGCCATCCATCGACATGGCGATTTCGGCCAGCTCGCGGATGCGGGAATGGGGGACGCGCAGCGCAGAGGCTGCGAGAGTGGGAGTCATGCTTGTTTTAGTTTAAATGCCTTCGAAGATGGCTGAGACAGGGGTCGGAAAAACGACCACCGTCGTGGTCGCCATTTCTTGATTTTATCTGCGGTCAGCGCCGGCGGCCCTTGGCAGCGACCAGCTCTTCGATCTGAACCAGCTCTGTCGGATAGTCGCGCGTGTAGCAGGCGTAGCAGTATTGATGCTTATCGTCGGATACGGCCTGACGCAACGAGTCGATGGAGAGATAGGCGAGCGAGTCCGCTTCGACGAACAGCCGGATCTCTTCCACCGAGTGATTGGAGGCGATCAACTCGCTCTCGCGGGGCGTGTCGACACCGTAAAAGCAGGGCGAAACGGTCGGCGGGCAGGAGATGCGCAGGTGTACTTCCCGCGCTCCCGCGTTGCGCACCATGCGGACGATTTTGCGGCTGGTGGTTCCGCGCACGATGGAATCGTCCACCAAAATCACGCGCTTGCCTTCCAGCAAGTGCCGCACCGGGTTGAGCTTGAGCTTTACGCCAAAATCACGGATGGCCTGCGACGGCTCTATAAAAGTCCGCCCTACGTAGTGATTGCGAATGAGCGCCTGCCGGAACGGAATGCCCGATTCGGCGGAGTAGCCAATGGCAGCCGCGACACCGGAGTCCGGCACAGGAACTACGACGTCGGCTTCGACCGCCGATTCCTTGGCCAACAGCCGCCCGAGATTTTCACGTGATTCCTCGACGGCGCGGCCGAACACGATTGAATCCGGACGCGAGAAATATACGTGCTCGAACACGCACTGCGCGTGCGGAGAATCCGGGGCGAACCGCTCCCTGGTCATTCCAGCGGGGCCGATACACACCATCTCGCCGGGCTCGACATCATTCACATACACCGCGTTGATCAGATCGAATGCACAGGTCTCGGACGCAAAGACGTAAGCTGTCCGGCCGTCGGGCATGGCCAGCTCGCCAAACGCCAAGGGGCGGAATCCATGGGGATCTCGAGCCACGATCACCTGACCACGTGCTAAAAACACTAGCGAAAATGCGCCTTCGAGTTGCAGCAGGGCCTCGCGCAGCGCGCCGGCTAGCGTTCTTTCGCGCGAACGCGCCACCAGGTGCAAAATTACTTCAGTGTCACTGGACGCCTGAAATATCGAGCCCTCGCGCTCCAGTTCCCGGCGCAACTCCCCGGCGTTGGTGATGTTGCCGTTGTGCGCCACCGCGATCTGTCCCTTGTTGCAGGCCACCAGGAAGGGCTGCGCGTTGAGCAGCACGGTATCGCCGGCGGTGGAATAGCGGGTATGCCCGATAGCAAGATCGCCTGGCAAACTGGCGATCCGTTCGGGAGTAAAGATGTCGGCGACGTGCCCCATGGACTTGAAGCAGCGGATTTCGCGATTGTCGCTGGTAGCGATGCCCGCGCTTTCCTGGCCGCGATGCTGCAGGGCGTACAAGCCAAGATACGTCAGGTTCGACGCTTCAGGATGGCCGTAGATAGCAAACACGCCACACTCCTCGTGCAACTTGTCGTCGGAAAATTGATCCAGGGGGAAGTGGTTCATGGCTGCTGTATCTTGAGTTCGAGTGAGGTTTCCCAAGGCTTCTTTAACTCGCTCAGGTCGCAATCCAGCAGGGTTCCGGAAACGCTTTCGATTCGTAACCTCTCTTTCATCGTAACACCGATCTGCACCGCTTCGACGCCTGCTCGCACCGCGCTTTCCAAGATGATTTCCGGCCGGGACGTCGAAATCAGAATGCGCGAAGGGCCCTCGTGGAACAAGAGGAATTCGGCTCTGAGCCTGGGGGGGATTTCGATGCGCGCTCCCATCCCCGCCGGTCCGAAACTCGACTCGGCCAGCGCCACCGCCAAGCCGCCATCGCTTAGGTCGTGAGCGGATTCAACCAAGCCGGCGCCGATGACTTCGCGAACAACCTGCTGTACCCGCTTCTCATAGTCCAGGTCGAGCGCCGGCGGAAGTCCCCATAGGGAATTAAGGATGACTTTGGCATATTGGGTCCCGCCAAAATGCGCCTCGTCGCAGCCGCCAAAGCCCCCCAGCAAAATTACCGCGCGTCCAGCTTGCTGGAAATGCATGGGAGTGGGCGCCGCCGTCTTCATCAATCCGACTATGCCCATCACCGGGGTCGGATAAATGGCTTCGCCGAGCGTTTCGTTATACAGGCTGACGTTGCCGCCTGTGATCGGCGTCTCGAAAAACATGCAAGCTTCCGCGATGCCTTCAATGGATTCGACCAGCTGCGCCATGATTTCCGGCCGCTCGGGATTGCCGAAGTTCAGGTTGTTGGTGGCGGCTACCGGCAGCGCGCCCGCGGTGGATAGATTGCGGCAACATTCCGCCACGATCAGCTTGGCACCTTCGCGCGGATCCAACACGCAATAGCGGGCATTGCCATCCAGCGCCATCGCGATCGACGTTCCGGTTTCTTTAATCCGCACGATCGCCGCGTCGGAGCCAGGACCCTCGATAGTGTTGGTCCGCACGGTATGGTCGTATTGTTCCCAGATCCAGTGCTTGGAGCAGATGTCGCCGGAGCCTAGCAGCGCGATCAGATCGGATTTTATGGCCGCGCCGGTCGCCCGGCTAGGGATAGGCGGCGCATTCATCGGAACAGGCCGATAGGGCTTGGTATGCGGCCGGTCATACAGCGGAGCTTCGTCGGCCAGCGCGGGATTCGGAATCTCGGCAACCACCTGGCCGTGATCTTTCACCCGCAGAATTCCGTCGGCGGTGACGTGGCCGATCGCGACGGCATCCAGCCCCCATTTGCGAAACACGCGGAGCACTTCCTGTTCGCGGCCCCGTTCTGCCACCAGCAGCATACGCTCCTGCGATTCCGACAGCATGATCTCGTAAGGCGTCATGCCCGTTTCGCGTTGCGGAACGAACTCGAGATCGATCTCGACACCCGTTCCGGCCCGGCTTCCCATTTCACAGGTTGAACAGGTGAGCCCGGCCGCGCCCATGTCCTGAATGCCGACGATCGCGCCCGTTTCCATCGCCTCTAAGCATGCTTCCAACAGCAGTTTTTCCAAAAAAGGATCGCCTACCTGAACATTGGGCCGCTTCTGCTTGGACTCTTCGGTGAACTCGGCCGAAGCCATCGAAGCGCCGTGAATACCGTCGCGGCCGGTTTTGGCGCCGACATAGATGACCGGGTTTCCGACGCCGGTCGCTTTGCCGTAAAAGATCTGGTCCTTCCGGAAAACACCCAGAGCGAAGACGTTGACCAGCGGGTTGCCGTTGTAGCACTCTTCGAAAACGCACTCCCCGCCGACCGTGGGTACGCCGAAACAGTTTCCGTAGTGCGCGACGCCGGAAACGACGCCTTCGAGAATCCGGCGATTGCGCGCTTTATCGAGAGGGCCGAAGCGTAGCGCGTCCATTACCGCGATCGGCCTGGCGCCCATGGTAAAAATGTCACGCAAAATTCCGCCCACGCCCGTGGCTGCGCCCTGGAACGGCTCGATGAAACTGGGATGATTGTGCGATTCGATCTTGAACGCAATGGCGTAACCGTGGCCGATATCGATGATGCCGGCATTTTCTCCCGGCCCCTGCACCACCAGTTGGCTGCGCGTCGGCAGCTTCTTCAGATGCAGGCGCGAGCTCTTGTAGGAACAGTGCTCGCTCCACATGACGCTAAAAATGCCGAGTTCGGTGTAGTTGGGTTCGCGGCCAAGCAGCTCAACGATCCGGTCGTATTCCGCGGGTGTTAATTGATGGGCCTCGACGACCTGGGGCGTCATGGATTAGCCCGCCGACAACACAGGCGAAGTGGCCTGCGCGACGAAGGAAAGCATCGATTGAAAAATTACCAATCCATCGCTGGATCCCATGAGCGGCTCGGTAACGCGCTCCGGATGCGGCATCAGTCCCATGACGTTACGCTGCGGGTTCAGAATACCGGCGATATCGCGCATCGATCCGTTGGGATTTTCGAGATATCTCAACACCACGCGATCCTCGGCTTCCAGCTGATCGAGCGTGCGGTCATCGCCAATGTAGCAGCCTTCGCCATGCGCGATCGGCATCACCAGGCGCTGGCCCTGTTGCGCTTCGGCGGTGAAGGGAGAGTTGATCGTTTCAACGCGCAACGGTACCGGCTTGCAGATAAACTTGAGTCCGCGATTTCGTACCAGTGCGCCAGGCAGCAGCCCGCTCTCGGCTAGAATCTGAAATCCGTTGCAGATGCCCAGCACCAGGCCGCCGGCCGCGGCGAATTTGCGGATGCCCTGCATAACCGGAGAGAACTTCGCGATGGCCCCGCAGCGCAAGTAATCGCCGTACGCGAAACCACCCGGCAGGATGATCGCATCGACATCACCGACGCTCGGGGCGTCATGCCAGATGAATTCCGCTTTTTGTCCGAGATTATTTGAAACCGCAAACCACGCGTCGTGATCGCAGTTGCTTCCAGGAAAGACGACGACACCGAACTTCATCGGAAATTTGATTGTAACGTAAAATTCGAGTAGCGAGGACAAAGTTGTTCGGCGAGACGCTGCCACTCTTTGAGGAGCCTTTTCAGATCGATCGTGCCGGCTTGAGCGCCAAGCTAGCCGCTCTCGCCTCGGAGAATGTCTTCATCGGTACCAGTTCGTGGAAGTATGAAGGCTGGATCGGCCAGGTCTATTCCTACAGCCGATACCTGTCGCGGGGCAAGTTTTCCCAAAAGCGGTTTCAGGCTGAATGCCTGAGTGAATATGCTTCGACTTTCCCTATCGTCTGCGGAGATTTCTCGTTTTATCAGTTCCCCCCTGAATCCTACTGGCAGCGCCTGTTCGGTTCCGCGCCAGCGTCGCTGAAATATGCCTTCAAAGTGCCGGAAGAAATCACCATCAATATTTATCCCCGAAAGCCTCGCTATGGCGACCGAGCCGGAGTCGCGAATCCGTCGTTCCTGGACGCGCTGCTGCTGCGCAACGTTTTCCTGGATCTGCTGGAGCCCTACCGCGACCGCATCGCCGTACTGATCTTCGAATTCGGAGCGTTCCCCAAGCAATGCTATAACAACGACCGCGAATTTGTTGCTGCGCTGGACCCTTTCCTCGCTTCCCTCCCCGCCGGCTTCCGCTACGCGGTCGAAATCCGCAACCAGGAATTTCTCACTGCCGAATACTTCGGCTGCTTACGTCGCCGCGGTGTCGCGCACGTGTTCAACGCCTGGACTCGAATGCCCGAAATGCACGAGCAGATGGAATGCCCCGAGGTTTACACGGCGGATTTCACGGTCGCCCGCGCGCTGCTCCGGCGTGGACGGCCATACGAGCAGGCCGTCGCGACATTTTCGCCATATACAGAGATTCGGGACCCCAATCCGGAGGCTCGCCAAGCCCTGCGCGCCTTAATATCGTACGCGCGGGAGCGCCACCAACCGTCCTATATTTTCGTGAACAATCGTCTGGAAGGAAACGCGCCCCAAACTATCCAGGCCGTAGTTGAGTGAGGTCGTTGAGTGAGGCGGTTGAATGAGGACTAAAGTTGTTGCCCACCCCCGTCGACAGTGAATTGAGGTATCTTTAAGATCTCCATGCGCCTGCGCTTTTGGGGTACTCGCGGATCCATTGCAGCGCCGGGTCCGGATACCAATCATTTCGGCGGAAATACTTCGTGCATCGAGCTCAACGCCGACAATGGCGCGCGGATGCTCCTCGATTGCGGCACCGGGGCGAGGCTGCTCGGCGACGAATGGATGAAGACGACGCGCGATCCGATATCAGCCACTATCCTACTCACTCACACACATTGGGATCACATTCAAGGTTTCCCGTTCTTCGCGCCTCTGTTCGCTGCCACCAATCGCTTCAAGGTGTGCGGCCCGGAAGGCGCCGAGATGTCGTTGCGCGACGTCATGGCAGGCCAGATGGAACATCACTATTTTCCGGTGGAACTGGATGAGCTAGCGGCTCGAATCAGCTATGCCGATATTGCCGAGGGGACCTATGAACTGGACGGCCTTCAAGTCACCGCCCAACGAATGAATCATCCGTCTCCCACGTTGGGATATCGCATCGAAGCCGATGGGGCGTCGGTATGCTACCTCAGCGATCACGAACCCTTTTCCGAGGATGTGTGGCACGACGGCGCGCTCGCACCCGCCAAGATCGATTTAATCGCCAATGCGGGCGATCGACGGCATGCCGAGTACATGATGAACGCCGATGTCGTGATTCATGAGGCGCAGTACACTCCGGACGAATATCTCATCAAGAAGAACTGGGGCCACAGCAGTTATACGTACGTGGTCCAGATTGCGGCGGTGGCGGGAGTGCAGCGGCTGTTTCTAACGCATCATGACCCATCGCACGGAGATGCTTTCGTGGCTGGGATCGAAAAGCGGGCTCAGGATCTGGCTCACCGGCTGGGTTCAACAATGGAAGTCCGGTGCGCTTACGAAGGCTGTGAAATCGTCGCCGGACGCACGGCTGCCTTGAATCCGAAAACGGCTCGTTACTCCAGTTGAGAAGTACAGTTGGGGCAACGTTTGGCTTTGAGCGCAATAGCCGAGGCGCAATAAGGACACTCTTTGGTGTTGGGAGCGGCCGCCGGTTGCCGCCTCAGCTTGTTGGCCTGACGCACCACCATAAAAATGATGAAGGCCACGATGAGGAAGTCGATAATGTTGTTCAGGAATATCCCGTAGTTGATGGTGGCGGCGCCGGCCTTTTTGGCTTCGTCCAGCGTCGCGTGGTGCGCGCCCGAAAGGTCGAAGAACAGGTTGGCGAAATCGACCCGCGCCAAGAGCAATCCAATGGGCGGCATGATGATATCGTTCACCAGCGAGGTCACGATCTTTCCAAACGCAGCACCGATGATGATGCCGACGGCCAAATCGAGCACGTTGCCGCGCATCACGAACTCTTTGAATTCTTTGAACATATTCCTTCCGATCTGACGCTCCTGCGGCGCTCATCATAACATTCCTATGCCGTCAAACGGCTAAACTTGGTTCTTGAAAACCTGGAAGCTGACGCTGGAGTATAACGGAACCAAGTATAGCGGCTGGCAAGAACAGCAAAACGCGCGCACTGTTCAGGGCCAGCTTCGCAAGGCCGCCGAAGATTTCTTTGGAACGGCGGTGGAAATCCAGGGCGCCGGCCGCACCGATGCCGGAGTCCACGCCCGCGCCCAGGTGGCCCACCTTCGGGTCCGACCGAGACTTGGCGGGAAGCAGCGGTTTGCCCCGGTGGACACGATTCTGCGCGGGTTGAACGAGCGTCTTCCAGCCGACGTCTGCGTCATCGACGTGGCCGAAGCCGAAGATACTTTTCACGCCCGGCACGATGCCATCGCACGCACCTACCTCTACCAGATTTCGACTCGCCGGACCGCGTTTTTCAAAAGATATGTCTGGTGGGTGAAGGAGCCTCTGGATGTTTCCGCCATGGCCCGCGCCGCGGAGTTGCTGGCCGGCCGACACAATTTCACCTGTTTTCGCGCGCCCGATGCATCGAAACCCGATGAGTCGCCGATCGTGGTGGTGGAGAGTGCGACCATCGAGATGGAAGGCGACTTGATTCTGTTTCGCATCACGGCCTCGCATTATTTGTGGCGTATGGTAAGGCGCGTGGTGGGCGTGCTCGTCAAGATCGGCAGGGGTGAAATCACAATCGATGAGTTCGAGAAGTTGTTGGCCGGCCACGCCGATCCGTCACTGGATGTCGCGGCCTGGACCGCGCCTGCCTCCGGCCTGTTCCTGGAAAGCGTCATCTATCCGGATCCGAGCCGGTGATATACTCGTCTGAACATGAACCAATCGATCGCAGTTCGTCTCTTCGGAATCGGGCTCGGTTTGGCTGGACTGTGGCTCCTGTGGTCGCAAGCGCAGCCCGCCCAGCCGCTCACCATGGAGAAGGTCTCCGACAACCTGTACGTGATCATCGGCGACGGCGGCAATGTGGCTGTGATGCCGACCAGCGAGGGCGTTCTGGTGGTGGACGACAAGTTTGCGCGGGATGCGCCTGAAATCATGGCCAAAGTGAAGAGCGTGAGCGACAAGCCAGTTCGCTACGTGCTCAACACGCATCAGCATGGCGATCATACCGGCGGCAACGAGGCCATGTTTTCGGCGGGTGCGCAGGCCATCATTCACCGGAACGCGCGCGCCAACATGGTGGAGGGCAAGATGCCGGGTCTGCCTCAGATCACCTTTGCCGATGAGGCCCAGGTTTTCATTGGCGGCAAAGAGGTCCAGGCGCACCACATCGGACGCGGACACACCAATGGCGACGCAGTAATCCTGTTCCCGTCAGAACGCGTGCTGCACACCGGTGACCTGTTCGTTAATGGCGGCGCGCCCTTTATCGACTACAGCGCTCACGGCAGCATCGTTGAATGGGACAAGACCATTGAGAATGCGTTGAAGTACGATTTCGATACGGTCATACCCGGCCACGGTCCGGTTGGCAAAAAGGCGGATTTAGTGAAGTGGCGCCAGACCCTCGCGACGTTGCGAACCAAGGCCAAGGCAGCCTGCGCAGGGGGCGCCGAAGACGCGCTGAAACGGCTGGATCTTAAGGAACTCGGCATGACACCCAGCCCCTTGTTCGAGCGCAGCATGCCGCAGATGTGCGCGGAACTGGCGCGGTAAACCACAACAAAAAGCCCGCCCCGAAGGGCGGGCCATTCTGACTTCTTCCGACGCGGGGTCGTTAAACCCCGCAAGGGGGTTTAGTAATCCATCTCCGGTCCGTGGCCGCCGCCCGGCATCGGAGCCGGCGCCTTCTTCTCCGGAATCTCGGCGATCATCGCTTCGGTCGTCAGCATCAGAGCCGCGATCGAAGAAGCGTTCTGCAGTGCCGACCGCGTCACCTTGGTCGGATCGATCACGCCCGCCTTCACCAGATCTTCGTACTCCGCGGTGGCGGCGTTGAAGCCGTAGTGTGGATCGTTATTCGAACGGATCTTCTCGATGACGATGGCTCCCTCGTAGCCGGCGTTGCCGACAATCTGGCGAACCGGCTCTTCAACGGCCCGGCGTACAATATTCACGCCGATCTGCTCGTCGCCGCTCAACTTCAGGCCTTCCAGCCCCTTGACTGCGCGCAACAGCGCGACGCCGCCGCCGGGAACAATGCCTTCCTCGACAGCCGCGCGAGTGGCATGCAACGCGTCTTCCACCCGAGCCTTCTTTTCCTTCATCTCGGTCTCGGTGGCCGCACCGACCTTGATCACTGCCACGCCGCCGGCCAACTTCGCCAGCCGCTCCTGCAGCTTCTCGCGATCGTAATCGCTGGTTGTTTCATCGATCTGGGCGCGCAACTGCTTAATGCGGCCCTCGATGTTCTTCTGCGTGCCGGCGCCATCCACGATGGTAGTGTTGTCCTTATCCACAGTGACGCGCTTGGCGCGGCCGAGGTCTTCCAGACGTACGCCTTCCAACTTGATCCCGGTCTCTTCCATCAGAGCCTTGCCGCCCGTCAGGATCGCGATGTCGTCCAACATGGCCTTGCGGCGATCGCCAAAACCAGGAGCCTTCACTGCGCAAGCGTTTAGCGTTCCGCGCAGCTTGTTGACCACCAGAGTGGCTAGCGCTTCGCCTTCCACTTCCTCGGCAATCACCAGCAACGGCTTGCCGGAGCGGGCGATCTGCTCGAGCAGCGGGAGCAGGTCCTTCATGTTGCTGATCTTCTTTTCGTGAATCAGGATGTACGGGTCTTCCACCACGCACTCCATCCGTTCCGGGTCGGTGATGAAGTAGGGCGACAGATAGCCGCGATCGAACTGCATTCCATCCACGGTCTGCAATTCAGTGGACATGGTGCGCGACTCTTCCACCGTGATGACGCCGTCCTTGCCAACCTTCTTCATCGCCTCGGCAATGGTGTTGCCGATATCGGTATCGCCGTTGGCCGAAATAGTTCCAACCTGGGCGATGGTCTCGTTGTCCTTGACGTCTTTGGAGAGCTTCTTCACCTCGTTGACTATTACTTCAACAGCCTTCTCGATTCCGCGCTTGAGTGCCATCGGGTTCGCGCCCGCGGCCACGGCTTTCACGCCTTCGCGGAAAATCGACTGAGCCAGAATGGTCGCGGTGGTGGTGCCGTCGCCGGCCGTATCGGAGGTCTTGGAAGCAACCTCGCGCACCATCTGCGCGCCCATGTTCTCGAGCGGATCTTTGAGCTCGATCTCTTTGGCGACCGTGACACCGTCTTTGGTGATGGTGGGGCCGCCGAACTTTTTCTCCAGGACCACATTGCGGCCACGGGGGCCAAGCGTTACCTTGACGGCATCAGCCAACTGGTTGACGCCGCGTAGGATCGCCTGGCGGGAATTTTCGCTATAAACAATCTGTTTTGCTGGCATATGAAATGTTCTCCTTGTGAAAACTCTCGCTGCTTAGGCCGCTTTGTTCGCGGTACTTCGCTGCGCCTTCCAGAACTCCGAGGACTTCATCCTCGCGCATGATCACTAACTCTTCTCCGTCGATTTTGATCTCGCTTCCGGAGTATTTGCCAAAGAGGATGCGGTCGCCTTTTTGCACATCCAGCGCCACCACTTTGCCGTCTTCCAGGCGTTTGCCCTTACCAACAGCCACCACTTCACCCTCTTGCGGTTTTTCTTTCGCCGAGTCGGGGATAAACAGACCACCGACTTTTGTCTCTTGCTCCTCGATCCGTTTCACAACGATCCGGTCATAGAGCGGTCGAATATTCATAGGTTGGAACCTCCTTCAAAAAGTTTAGGTATTGAGTTTTAAGGCTGGCGAGCAGTGCATGCTCGCCTCAGTAATATTAGCAGACTCGATTGAAGAGTGACAAGTATTTCTTGTAACTATCTGAAAATGACATTGTTTATAGATACAACCGAATTCATAGACAGCGCGCGACGCTTCCCGATATCCTGGAAGTGTCCATGCGCAAAGTGCGGCCTGTGATTCTTTTGGCCATTCTCGCAATCGTGGCCGGCGTCGCAGTGACGTATTATACGCGGCTTAAACTACAAGCCGGTTCTGCGCTCTCCAAGCCCAAGGCCCTCGCCCCCGGCACACTGGCCACCTCCCACGCCTGGACCTATAAGCAGACTACCAATCGGAAGACAGCCATCACCGTGAGCGCGGAGGATCTTCAGGAAATTGAAGGCAAACAGCAGCTTACGGGCGTCCAGTTGGACATTTTTCACAAGGATGGCAATGAATACGACCACGTGAAATGCGCCAAGGCTGAGTTCGATATGAACCAGGGCGATGCTCTATTCCGACGGCGATGTCGAAATCACCATGGGGGTGTCGGTCGACAAGCCTCCCAGCGGCCGGTTGATCGTCATCAAATCTTCGGGGGTTCGGGTCGAGAGCAAGACGGGCAAGGCGCATACCGACCGGTCTGGCGACTTTTCAATTCGACCGCGGCGAAGGCAAAGGCGGTGGGCGCCGACTATGACCCCAACACCCGCGAACTGGTCATGCACAGCCAAGTGGACTTGACCTGGCGCGGGTCCGATCCAAAGACCGTACCCATGAAAATCGACCGCGGGCGAGGTCACATATAAAGAGCGTGAATCAAAGGTTCTTCTGTCGCCCTGGTCCAAGCTGACGCGCGACACGATGCGGCTCAGCGCCGGGCCGGCCGTGGTGACATTAGTGAGCGGAACGATCAAGCTGGTGGAGACGCAAAATGCGACATGGCAGCGACCAACGTCCCGGCCGCAACCTGGACTATGCTGCCAAGCAGCTCAGGCTGGACTTCGACGACAACAATCAGATTCAGAAGATTACCGGTGTGGAAGAAGCCCGCTTGGTCTCGAAGCAAGACACTACCATCACGACCATGACCGCCGACCGGGTGGTGATGGACCTGGATACATCCGGGGACGGGAGCGTGCTCCAGACGGCAGTCGCGTCGGGCCACAGCATGGTGGAAACGAACCCGGTTCCGGCCAAGGATGTCGAGCTGGCTGATACCCGGATTTTGAAGAGCGAATCCATCCGGACCAAGATGCGAGCCGGGGGCCAGGAGATTGAATCGGTGGAGACCGACAGCGCGGGCGCGATCGAGTTCATACCCAACCGCGCGGAGCAGCCTCACCGCTGGATGAATGGGGACCGCGTGGCTATCGCTTACGGCCCCAAGAACCAGATCCAGTCCTTCCGCTCGGTCAACGTCACGACGCGAACCGAGAAGCCCAAGCCGGCCGATGCGAAAGAGATGCCGGCGCCGGAACTGACCTGGAGCAAAGATTTGCTCGCCACGTTCCAGCCGAACTCCTCGCAGCTTGGAAAACTCGAGCAATGGGGTAATTTTCGCTACGAAGCCGGAGATCGCCGCGCCAAGGCAGATCGCGCCGCGCTCGATCAGGCCAATGATCTGATCGATCTCGTCGGCGGCGCAAGAATATCGGATGCCACCGGATCCGCCGACGCCGACAAAATCCAGCTCAATCAGAAATCCGGCGATTTCAGCGCCGAAGGCAACGTCAGCTCCACGCGGCTGCCCGATAAGAAGAAGAAAGATTCTGGACGGAATGCTTTCTGAAGACGAGCCGCTGCATGCGCGTGCCAAAAAGATGAGCTCCAGCGACAACAGCCAACAGATCCGCTACGAAGGCACCGCGGTCTTGTGGCAGGGCGCCAATCGGCTGGAAGCCGACACGGTCGAGATCGATCGCGAGAACAGCGTGCTCAAGGCCCATGGACATGTAGTGAGCCAGTTACTCGATAAAGCGCAGGATGGCTCGTCGCGCGAGGCGGGCAGCACTAAACCAAACGCATCCAAAAAGGCAGCAACCAAACAGGCCGCTCGCGTGTTTACAGTTGTGAAGGCGCCGGAACTGGAGTATAACGATCAAGCGCGCGTGGCGAACTATAAGGACGGAGTGACGCTGGACCGGCCCGATATGAAGGTGAAAGCCCGCGAAATTCGGGCCTTTTTGCGCGATAACAGCGACGATTCCTCGCTCGATCACGCCTTCGCGGACGGGCAGGTGGAGATCGATCAATCCTCCCAGGGGCGCGTCCGCAAAGGGACGTCCGAGCACGCCGAATACTATGTCGATGAGGACAAAGTTATCCTGGAAGGAGGGCAGCCCGAAGTTCGTGGACAGTTTGCGTGGTAATACACTCGGCGAAAAATTGACCTGGTTTTCCAAGGATGATAGGCTGCTGGTAAACGGAGTGGAAGCTAAACCGGTGAAGACCGTCATGCACCGGAAGACAAAATAGCATCGCCTTCATGCGTACTCTGCAGACCGCCGAGATCTCGAAAAGCTACCGCGGCCGTAAGGTCGTCGATAACGTATCGCTGTGGGTGAAGCAGGGTGAAGTGGTAGGTCTACTGGGACCCAATGGCGCTGGCAAGACCACTTCTTTCTACATGATCGTCGGCCTGATCAGTCCTGACTCCGGCCGCGTGCTGGTTTCGAATGGGCAAGGTTCAGAAGACATCACCAGCATGCCCATGTATCAGCGGGCCCGGCGTGGAATCAGCTACCTTCCGCAGGAAGCATCGGTTTTCCGCAAGCTAACTGTGGAAGACAACCTGATGGCTATCCTGCAAACATTGCGTATGCGGGGGCGCGAGCGGCGGGAACGAATGAACCGGCTGATCGAGCAACTCGGCCTCGAAACCGTTCGACACAACAAGGGCTACACGCTTTCCGGGGGAGAGCGGCGGCGCGTCGAGATTGCGCGCTCTCTGGTAATCGAACCCAGCTTCCTGCTGCTGGACGAGCCTTTTTCCGGAATCGATCCTATCCAGGTGTTGGAGCTGCAGCGCATCATCTTCGATCTGAAAAATTCCGGGATCGGCATCCTGGTGACTGACCATAATGTTCGCGAAACTTTGGCGGTCACCGACCGTGCCTATATCATCAACAACGGGAAAATCTTCCGCGCGGGTACTCCCGAAGCCCTGGGCGCCGATGCCGAAGTTCGTCGTGTTTATTTAGGCGAAAACTTCAACCTTGAATTCGAGACCGGCCGCTGGAAGACGGTCGCGGAAAATTAACCAGCCGACGCCTTGATGAAACCGCGAGTTCCGCCGCCGCTCCCGGATTACCTGCGTTTCTTAGCCCCTTTCGAATCCCGAATCACGAAGCTGGCGCTGGCCGCTCGAAAGCTCGTCCTCGAAGAAGCACCAGACGCAACCGAACTCATCTACGACGCCTATAACGCCGTCGCTACCGGCTACGGCTTCACCGGTCGTCCCAGCGAGTGCTTCATCCACATCGCCGTTTACGCCAAGTGGGTAAATCTCGGATTTCATCGTGGATCGGAGCTGGAGGATCCGCTGGGCGTCCTGCAAGGCACCGGCCGATTAATCCGTCACATTCGCATTGCGGAGCTCGAAGACTTGGAAAAGCCGGGGGTAGCACCTTTGGTCCAAGCCGCGATCGCTCGAGCAAAGCGCCTTGACCCGGCCGCCAAACCCGGGCCAAAAGCCAAGAGTATTGTGCGTGCAATCTACGCCCGCAAGCGCCGGCCCGTATAATCGTACTTGGACCTCGAAAAGATCCTTTTACGCAAAGTCGGCGAGGCGGTCGGCCGTTTCAAGATGATCCGCAACGGCGATCGCGTGGCCGTGGCATTATCGGGCGGCAAGGATTCACTAACCCTTCTGGAAGCGCTCCTGATGCTGGCCAAGCGCGCTCCAGTGGATTTTTCGGTGTGCGCCTTCACGGTGGAACAGGGCAAATTCATGCGGCCCATCGAGCCTCTGGGCGAATATCTGAGGCAGCGCGGCATCGCCTGGACCTATCACACCGATCGGCCGTCGCTCCGGTTGTTGAAAGAGCAGCCCACGCACGGTTGCGATCTTTGCAGCCGCTATCGCCGCCGGGCCGTCTACGAAATCGCGCGAGGCCTGGGCGCCAATGTGGTCGCGTTTGGCCACACCGCTGACGATTTTTGCGAATCATTCCTGCGCAATGCCATGTTCACCGGCCGCGTAAGCGCCCTGCCGCCCATCACGTATTCGCGCGACAAGGAATTTCGACTGATTCGTCCACTGGCCTTCGTTACCGAAGACATCACGACTCGTTTCGCGGAAGCGCTGGGCGCTCCCATCATCCCTTGCGGCTGTTCGGAGCGGACCGGCACGGTGCGAAAGTCCATCCGCAGCCTCTTCAGTGAAATCGAAAAAGAACATCCTCACATGCGGGAATCGTTACTGGCGGCCATGGGCAATCTGGAACCAGACCGGCTGTTAGACCCCCGGTTCCTGGATTTAGACGGGCGCCAACCAGAGCCAAGTTCCCTGTTACATGTCCTGCCCGACTAGAGTGTAACTTTTTCCTTACGCTCCCGGCTCAGCTCCAATGCTTTCAATTGGTTACGGTCTGGAATAATAGTTGCTCCCTCGGCAGCCGGGAGGTGCGGGATGCTTTACTACGCACTGATGTTCTTGATTGTCGCTCTCATCTGCGGGGTTCTTGGCTTCGCTGTTTTGGCAGCGACCGCTGCACTCGTTGCCAAGATTCTGCTGTTCCTGTTCCTCATCCTCTTCCTCGCCGCACTTCTGCGCGGGCGAAGTCGAGCTCTATAGCTCAAGGTAGATCGATATGCACCGCCAAACTTCGGTCTCCCCTACTTTGTGCACGGGAATTATCGTGCTCGCGGTGAGTGCTATGTCGTGCGTCCTGGTTTACTCCGGCGTTCTGGTCTTGATGCTATTGCGATAATCACTCGGAGACCGGATCGCAGCCAATTGCCCATCAGACGCGAAACAGATCCGCCCGCCAGCTAACCACTGCCTTTTTGATATCAGCCGCCTTCATTTTCTCTTTGAGTGCCTTGTCCATAACGGAGCCAGCTCTCCGTCGGATGCAAAGCGCAGCGCCACTAATTGTGATTCGGTAAGATCTCCAATTCTCGATTTCAGCGGCTCATTCAAAAGCGCTGCGAGGCGCAGACGCTCTTCCAGCCGGATCAAGCGATCCTGTGCGCGCAGCGGATTTGTTCGGATGAGCAGAATCGCTATTGGCGTCATAACTCCGATCAGCAGCAAAATCCAAGATTCGAGCCGATCGTAATGCCTTACTACGTTGACGATTGTGAGAATCAATAACACCAGCGCGGCCGGCATTAGAAAGAAGTGGAAGGGGGGATGCAGCCGCACATGATTCGCATACGTCTGCGGAACTTTTTCTGCCATGATGTCTCCTTGTGTCTGAAGATGTATTCTACTAAGAGGGGGCTTAGTCGCGTGGAACGCGCTCCAATGCCCGAAAAATCTGATGTTTCCCGCCTTGTATTCGTCGCACAACTATGCTACGGTAACGGTTTTGGGAATGGGTTTCAGGCGTTCGCTGGTTGATGCGCGCGCCTTCTCTAAGTCAACAAGTTCCCTTCACAAAAAAATGGACGAAACCTTACGCTCGCTGGGTGGAATACTGCTAAAGGCAATACCGACAGTCTTGCTGTTGCTGATCGTGCATCTGTACCTAAAGCGGATGTTTTTCGGTCCGATGCGCGACGTCCTGGCCAAGCGCCGCGAGGCCACCGAAGGGGCGCGGAAATCCGCGGAGGCGCTGTTGGCCCAGGCATCGGAGAAGGCGGCGGCAATCGAAGTCTCTTTACGCAAAGCTCGTGAAGAGATTTATCAGGAGCAGGAGGAAGCGCGTCGCCGCTGGATTGGCGAACAAAACGCTCGGCTGGAAGAAGCCAGGCGCAGTTCTCGAGATTTGATTCACCAGGCCAAGCAGCAGCTGGATCTGGAAACAGCGGCTGCTAAACGGGACCTGGCTTCCACGACTGCCGCGCTGGCGGACCAGATCGCGCAATCGTTGCTCGAAGGGAAGGCCGCCTGATGCGCCGGGCAGCATGTCGTCCTGGCATCGGACTGGCCTTGGCATACCAGGCCCTACCGCAGGAAGCTAAGAACGCGTCCGAAGCGGCGCGCGAAAACGAACAGGGCGACCCCTGGATCTGGTGGAAATGGGCGAACTTCGCGATTCTCGCCGGCGGACTCGGCTACCTGATTTCCAAACACGCCCCGGCTTTTTTTGCCAACGATCGCGTGAAATTAAAGAATCGCTGCTTGAAGCTGCCCAGGCCAGACGAGATGCTGAGACTCACGCCGCCACCATCGAAAAGCGTCTGGCGGACTTGGACCGGGAGATCGAGAGTCTGCGCCAAACGGCGCATGCCGAAACAGCCGCTGAAGGCGAGCGTCTCCGGCTGGAAACCGAGCGGCATCTCCAGAGAATCCAGCAACAGTCCGCGCAGGAGATCGACCTGATGATCAACGGGGCGCGGCATGAGCTGCGGAAGTATGCGGCCCTGCTGGCTCTCGACTTGGCCGAGCAACGCATCCACTCCCGCCTGACCAAGGATGTGCAGGAGGAACTCATGGACGGATTCCTGCAAGATCTGCGCATGCGCGCGAAGCCCGGCGTGACGGCGGAGACTTAACTATGGCTTAGCGGTCGCTAATCGTTACGCTCGGGCTCTGGTTGACGTGGTCACGGCTTCCGGTTCGACGGTTCAGCCGGAAGATGCAGTGCGGCAACTGCGAGCAGTAGGGGAGATGATCGCCGGCTCCGCCGAACTGACGGACCGCGCTGCTCACGCCCGCCATTCGAACTCTCGCAAACGGGCGGTGATTGGCCGATTGCTGGAAGGAATGTCGGTCTCGGATCTGGTCCGGAATTTTATTTATGTGATTATCAATCACCGCCGCATCGGGATGATGAGCTGAGATTAGCGAAGCTTTCGAGCTGCTCATGGATCAGCGTCTTGGTTTTGTCCGAGCGGAAGTGACATCCGCCTCGGCGCTGGACGCGCGGCGCAGCGCCAGTTTGGAAGCGGAGTTGTCGCGCTTGACGGGCAAACGGATGCGCTTGCGCTTTGCAGTGGATTCGGGGCTGCTGGGGGGCGCGGTGGCGCGGATCGGATCGACGGTGTATGACGGCTCTATACGGGGACAGCTTCAGCAGTTGCGGCGGCAGTTGATCGAACACTCCGCCGGATAAAAGGGGAATATGGCTCAAATCCAGGCAGATGAAATCGCGCGCTTGTTGCGCGATGAAATTGAGCACTACGACAAGGCAGTAAATGTCACCGAGACCGGATCGGTAATCTCGGTCGGCGATGGTATCGCACGCGTCTACGGCCTCGAAAACGTGATGTCGGGTGAGATGGTGGAGTTCCCACACGGCGTGATGGGCATCGCGCTCAATCTGGAAGAGGACCAGGTCGGCACCGTGCTGCTGGGCGAGTACCAGGAGATTAAAGAGGGCGATGAAGTCCGGCGTACCGGCAAGATCATGTCGGTTCCGGTGGGCGAAGCCGTGATCGGACGCGTGGTGAACGCGCTCGGCCAGCCGATCGACGGCAAAGGGCCTGTAGCCAGTTCGGAATCGCGGCCGATTGAAGCCATCGCTCCGGGCGTGGTGGATCGCTGGCCGGTAAGGGAACCTCTACAAACTGGCATTAAAGCCATCGATGCCATGATTCCGATCGGGCGCGGCCAGCGCGAACTGATCATCGGCGACCGCCAGACCGGAAAAACCGCGGTAGCCATCGACACCATAATCAATCAGAAGGGCGGCGACGTCATTTGCATTTACGTGGCGGTTGGCCAGAAGCGCTCCACCGTCGCGCAGGTAGTGAAAACACTCGAAGATAACGGCGCCATGGAGTACAGCATCGTGGTCGCAGCCACGGCCTCCGATCCGGCGCCCATGCAGTATATGGCTCCTTACGCCGGCTGCGCCATGGGCGAGTACTTTCGTGACAGCAAGCGCCACGCGCTGTTGATTTATGACGATCTCTCCAAGCACGCCGCCGCTTATCGCGAGATTTCGCTGCTGCTCGGCGCCCGCCCGGGCGCGAAGCTTACCCGGGGGACGTGTTCTATCTACATAGCCGACTGCTGGAGCGCGCCGCAAAACTGAACGATGCGAAGGGCGGCGGATCGCTCACGGCCTTACCGATCATCGAAACTCAGGCCGGCGATATCTCGGCGTACATTCCGACCAACGTAATCTCCATCACCGACGGCCAGATCTTTCTGCTGGCCGATCTGTTCAACTCCAACATCCGTCCGGCTATCGATGTCGGCCTGTCGGTAAGCCGCGTCGGCGGTAGCGCGCAGATTAAAGCAATGCGCCAAGTGGCCGGGTCTCTTCGTCTGGACCTGGCGCAATATCGGAATCTGGCCGCCTTCGCGCTTTTCGGATCGGAATTGGATAAGGTTTCTCAAGTCCCAATTGAATCGCGGCAGCCGCCTGGTGGAAATTCTGAAACAACCTCAGTATTCGCCGTTACCGGTGGAAAAGCAGGTTTTGATTCTCTATGCCGGTGGTAACGGGATGCTCGACGATCTGCCGGTGGAGCAGTGCCGCCTTTTTGAAACGGAACTGTACGCGTTCATGGATTCGGCGCATTCCGGTCTGCTTCAGACTATTCGCGAAAAGAAAACCATGGATGACCAGCTTAAGGGCCAGTTGAACGGGATCTTGAAGGAGTTCAAAGAACGTTTCGTCTCCAAGCACAAGGAAGCGGCCGTAACGGCTTAACCGATGCCTAGTCTGATTGATTTACGCCGGCGTATCCGCTCGGTCAAGAACACGCAGCAAATCACTAAGGCCATGAAGGTGGTCTCGGCGGCGAAACTGCGGCGTGCTCAAGACCGCGTCCTGGCGGCGCGTCCGTACGCGCAAATCATCCGGCGCATGCTGGTAAACGTCGCGCAGGCGGCGGCGGAGCAGCATCAGGACGAAGGTGTCGATCTGCTGGCGAAACGGCCGGAGAAGAGCATCCAACTCTTAGTGATCACCGCCGACCGCGGCCTGGCCGGGGCCTTCAACTCCAACGTCATTCGAACGGCCCATAAATTTATCCAGGATCATTCCGATGCAGAAGTCCAACTGGAGCTCATCGGGCGCAAGGGCCGCGACTTTTTCCGTAAGCGGCACCGGCACGTCACTGGCGATTATTCCACGCTGTTTCAGAAGGCCCCGCGGTTTGAGGACGCGCTCGATATCGCGCGCAAGGTCACGGAACGATTCCGCAAGGCGGAGATCGACGCGGTGTACCTGGTGGTGAACAATTTTAAAAGTATGATGGCGTCGCGGCTGGTGGTCACGCGCGTTCTGCCGATAGAAGTTCCCGAGCAACAGGAACAGATCGATTACATTTATGAGCAGCCGCCGGCCAAGTTGCTCGAAAGCCTGCTGCCGCGTTACATCGAAGCGCAGATTTTCCGGGCGATGCTGGAATCGGCCGCGGCCGAGCATGCCGCCCGCATGACCGCGATGGAAGCCGCTAGCAGCAACGCCGCCGACGTGATCGATTCGCTGACGCTGAACATGAATCGCGTACGGCAAGCCAGTATTACAAGAGAGATTATCGAAATCGTGAGCGGCGCCGCCGCTTTAGATTGATTGGCACAGGTTCTATCGCCTGTGTTCTGAAAGGGCATTTATGGCAACAACCAACGGATTGGTGGAAGGCAAAGTAATCCAGGTGGCCGGACCGGCCGTCGACATTCAATTCGCCGAACATCAGATCCCTGTGATCAACACCGCGATACACATCACCAGTGAAGGCTTTACAACGTCCATGCCGATCGACGTGATGGTCGAAGTGGCGCAGCATATCGGGGAAGGCCGCGTTCGGACTATCGCGCTGCAGCCCACTGATGGTATGGTGCGCGGTATGAAGGCCGTGAGCCTGGGGCATGGGATCGAAGTGCCGGTCGGAAATGAAACGCTCGGCCGCGTGATGAACGTCATCGGACAACCGGTGGACAATATGGGTCCCGTGAACACGGCCAAGAGGTGGCCCATCCATCGCGCCGCGCCGTCATTCGAAGAACAGGCCACCGAACTCCAGATGTTCGAGACCGGGATCAAGGTGGTCGATCTGCTGGAGCCATATCTTCGAGGCGGCAAGATCGGCCTGTTCGGCGGCGCTGGGGTCGGCAAGACCGTCGTCATCATGGAGCTGATCAATAACATCGCCCTGAAACATGGCGGCGTTTCGGTGTTTTCGGGCGTCGGTGAGCGAACCCGCGAGGGCAACGATCTGTGGCTCGAGATGCAGGAATCTGGGGTGCTCGATCCGCACGATTTCAAGAAGTCCAAGGTCGCGCTCATTTACGGCCAGATGACGGAGCCGCCTGGAGCGCAGACTGCGCGTGGGCCTGAGCGGTCTGACCGTCGCCGAATTCTTCCGCGACGAAGAGGGCCAGGACGTGCTGCTGTTTATCGACAACATTTTTCGCTTTACGCAAGCGGGCTCGGAAGTATCGGCGCTGCTTGGCCGCATGCCTTCCGCGGTCGGTTATCAGCCCAACCTGGCCACCGAGATGGGCGAGTTGCAGGAGCGCATCACTTCCACCAAGAAAGGCTCCATCACGTCGGTTCAGGCGATTTACGTGCCCGCCGACGACTATACCGATCCCGCTCCCGCCACCACCTTCGCTCACCTGGACGCCACCACGAACCTGACCCGCAGCCTGGTGGAGCAGGGTATCTATCCGGCGGTGGATCCGCTAGCGTCGACCTCCCGCATTCTCGATCCGCGCATCGTCGGCGAAGAGCATTACGGCGTCGCGCAGCAAGTAAAGCAGATTCTGCAGCGCTACAAGGATCTGCAGGACATCATCGCCATTCTCGGTATCGACGAGCTATCCGACGATGACAAGCAGATCGTCGCGCGCGCCCGCAAGATTCAGCGCTTCCTGTCCCAGCCCTTCCACGTGGCCGAACAGTTCACCGGCTTCAAGGGCAAGTATGTTCCGCTGGCGGATACGGTGCGGAGCTTCAAGGAAGTGGTGGAAGGCAAGCACGACGATCTTCCCGAGCAGGCCTTCTATATGCAAGGCGACATCGAGGACGTCAAGAAGAAGGCGGAGGAATTGCGTAAACAGGGCGAGGCATAGACGTGGCGGACACGTTCGAGATCGAGATTGCGACACCCGAGCGGCTGCTGGCGCGCGAGCAAGCCATCCGGGCGCAGATTCCGGCCAGCGGAGGGATACATCGGCGTGCTGCCCGACCATGCGCCGCTTTTGTCCGAGCTGGGCATCGGCGCCATGACCTACACGACGCCGGACGATCATCGCTTCATCCTGGCCGTTCGCGGCGGCTTTCTGGAGATAAACAACAACGTGGTCCGGGTGTTGACCGATATCGCTGAGAAGGCGCAAGAGATCGACGTCAGCCAGGCCGAGAAAGATCTAAAGCACGCCCAGGATGCCATGATCAACCCTGCGCTGGGGATCGACATCGCCTCGGCCTTGATCGCTGCACGGCACGCCCAGGCCCGCATCGACGCGGCGCGCAAGGAAACGACCAAAGAAGAATAGCCCTCGATACGGCTAAAATTAAATAGGCGAATGTTCCGCGTCATCTTCTACCTGATTTTCGCGGTGGTCTTGATCTCGGTCTTGCGGGCTATCCTCGGAATCATTGCAAAGGGGTTCGGCGAGTTGCTGAATCCGGGCTCGAAGCAATCCGGCCAATCGCAACCCACCCAGGCTCCCGGCAAACAGGTTCCTCTGACCGGCGAACTGAAGAAGGATCCGGCCTGTGGAACCTACATCGCTGCGGCGACATCCATCCAGGAGAAGGTCGGAGGCGAGATTTTCTATTTCTGCTCCAAACAATGCCGCGATAAGTACGTTGCGTCGCTCGCTCGTTAGAGTCGCCGCAATGGCGATCGCGTCGGCTGGCGCCATAACGGCCTCTCCGGCCACTTTCTACAAGGACGTCCTGCCGATTCTTCAGCGGCGCTGCCAGGAATGTCATAGGCCGGGTGAGATAGCACCCATGTCTTTGCTCACTTACGCGGATAGTCGGCCGTGGGCTAAGTCGATCCGCGAAGCTGTGCTCACCCGCAAAATGCCGCCCTGGTTTGCGGACCCGAAATATGGACACTTTGCTAATGACCGATCACTTTCCCGATCTGAAATAGATACGCTCGTCAACTGGGTGGACGGCGGTAACGTTGCAGGCGAGCCAACGGATGCGCCTCCGCCACGCGCATGGCCGCAGGGTTGGGCGATAGGCACTCCGGCTGCCGTGTTTGAAATGCCGCAGCCTCTTCAGGTACCCGCTCAAGGCGCGATCGATTATAAATACATCATCCTGCCCACACACTTTTCCCAGGACAAATGGATTCAAAAGGTGGAAGTACGGCCGAGTGATCGCACGCGTTGTCCACCATGCCGTCGTCTATATCCGCGAACCCGGATCAAAATGGCTGGAACGCCAACCAGGTAGCGTGGCGTTTTCACTCCCGCTGGAGAAAAGTTTCACGACCAGCGACATCCTCATGGTTTACACGCCCGGCAACTCGCTGCGATCAGTGGCAGCCCGGAATGGCCAAGAAAATCAAAGCGGGGTCCGACCTTGTCCTGCAGATGCATTACACAGCGTACGGTCGCGCGGTTTCGGACCGCACCCGCATCGGAATCGTGTTCGCCAAGGAGCCGCCCAAGCAGGCAGTGCTCACCCTGCAGATGGGAAATGACAAATTCTTGATCCCGCCCGAGGACCCGAGTTATCACGTTTCTGTAACCGGGACGTTACCGAACGACGCGCTGCTGATCAGTCTTTTTCCACACATGCACTTGCGGGGTAAATCTTTCGAGTACTCGATCGCGCGACCAAATGGAAACGTCGAGACACTCCTGAAGGTTAACGATTACGATTTCAACTGGCAGCTCAATTACCGGTTATCGGAGCCACGTATGATTCCGGCGGGCACTCGCCTGTTGTGGAGCGCCAATTTTGACAACTCATCGAACAATCCACGCAATCCCGATCCCGAGGCCGAGGTTCGGTTTGGCGAGCAGAGTTGGGAGGAGATGATGATCGGATTCTTTGATGTGGCTGTGGATGCCGGCATCGACAAGGCGGTTTTCTTCCAGCGGCGACGTTAGCGCAAGGTTTTCCATGCCGACCGGTCAAAAAGTACACAACGGGTGAGACCAGTTGACCAGCTGACCGCGCTAAACTCGAAGAGAATCAAGCGCCGCTCGAAGTGGCAGGCGCCGTGCTCGTCAGAGTCGACTTATGTGGGGAAAACCAGGAGAAACACAACCAATGCAAAATACACCGCAGCAGGGCAAACCAGCCCAGGGCAATCCGTTGCAGAATAATCCGGCACCGGCTAGCCCTGCGCCGGCCAATCGCCCGCCCACAGCAGGTGGGATTACGACAGGCAACTCGTCTAAACCCGAAGGCCCGACTATTGTCGGCAAGACCATGAGGATCGTAGGCGACGTCTCTTGCCAAGAAGAATTGTTCTTGGACGGTGCGTTGGAAGGAAAATTGGACTTAAAGAATCGCCTAACCATCGGACCCGAAAGCAAAGTGAATGCAAACATCAAGGCCAGAGAGGTGATTGTGTTCGGGTCTGTGCGTGGAAATGTCGAGGCCGAGGAGCGGATCGCCCTTCGCGCCGGCGCCACCATCGTGGGCGACATCAAAACTGCCGGTATCATCATTGAAGACGGTGCCTACTTCAAGGGCGGGATTGACATTTCAAAAACCGACGCGCCCAAACCGGCACAGCGTGCCGCGCAAGCAGCCGCTGGCGAAAAACGCTGAACGCCAAAATACTGCTGAGGCATAGAAACAGATTGGCGTAACAAAACGTCTAAGTGTTGAGGTCGCACCCTCCGGAAAGAGGAACTGTGGCCTTTGGAGGAGAGCGCCCGCTAGCGATGGCGGGCGTTTCTCATTTCAGCGGATCGCCTTCAACTTATTGCCGATTCGCTTTCGTGCGCCGCGGTCCGTGGTAGCGCTGAGTGCTGATTGATAGGCCGCTCGGGCTTCGGCCGGGTGCTGGCGTCCGGCTTCCAGATCGCCGAGTTGCTCCAAGAGCTCCGGATTCTGCGATCCCGCAGTGGATGACTGCCTCAATTCCCGGAGGGCCCCGTCGGCGTCGCCTGTCTTGGCGAGCAATCCGGCCAGAGCGATTCGCGCCGCGGGATAGTCCGGCTTCGCTTCCAGGATCTTGCGATATTCTTCGATCGCGGCCATGTTATCGCCGCGCTCCGCCAATGTTCCGGCCAGGCTCAGACGCGAAGGAAGATAATCCGGCGATTGCCTTAGATTCTCGCGCCAAAGATTGATGGCTTCCTGTTGACTGTTGCTCTGGCTCGCCAGTAATAACGCCAGATTGTGCCGCGCAGGCAGAAGGTTCGGGTTTTTCTGTAAAGATTCGCGATAAAGCTGGTCGGCCTCGCTACGCTTGCCTTCGGAAGCTTTAAGAGTGCCCAATGCGTTATAAGGCTCGGCCGAATCGGGCGCCAGCGAACTGGCCTTTCGATAGGACGCCTCCGCATCTTTGCGGCGATTCAACCGCTGGTAAACCAGCCCGAGATTGTAGGGCAAGTAACTATATTGCGGCGTGAGCCGGATGGCTTCCTGGTAGGCCCTGATCGCCGACTTGTAGTCGCCCGTCTCCACAAATGCCAGCGCTTCATTATGCAGCGGATAGGACCAGTGCTGCGCGCGGCGGACCGCGTCGCGAAAGGCAGGAATGGCTTTGGCGTATTGCGGCCTGTTCCAGGTAAGCGATCCCAGTGCGTTGAACCCATACGCTCCGGCCGGATCGATGCGCACCGATTGCTCGAGCAACTGAGCGGCTTCGGGAAATTTCTTGTCGAACAGCAGCGCCCGGCCCTGGAAAAAATCCTGGCGGCCTTCGAGAAATAACGATTCCTGCGTCAACTGGCGCGCGGCCTCCATGTAGCGGCTGGCTTCCTCGAAGTCCGAGCGCGATTGGGGCATCTGGTCGCCGGCCAGGTATCGTAAAAGCACTTCCTGCGCTTTGTTTTCGAGGGCCACCTGAAGCTGATTTTTGCGCTGCTGATATAGGCTCGGATCGAGTTGATTCTGCAGCCGCTGCAAAGCATCGAAAGCATTATCCGGCTGGCCTGGCAGAATGCGGCCGGCGTTGATGGCGGATGAGAAACGATCCACCTCGTCAGCGGCCGGTTGTTCAAAGGGCAGCCCGGCCAATGACGTGCGATGCCAGATAACAAGGGCTGCCCGTTGCGCGAGTCGAACATAATACGCCAGTGTGCCAGGTTTATTCCCGGCTTCTTGACGTCCGAGAGCCGCATGCTGTTGTCGTAGCTGCCGAATTCGCGAGGGTGCTGCTTGTTATCGGTGGCCATCGGCACGTTGTCATTGACATATTTGATCAGCTCGGTTGCGTCCACCACGCCGTCCTTGTTTTGATCCGCGGCGCCCTCCAGTCCCTTGATCACGTAGTAGCTGAAGACCCCATGTCCGCCGCCAAATTGCGGCCCTTCAAGCGACACTTCCTTGGGACGGCTGGCTAATAGCCCGAACAAATCGCCCATCGCGTCACCTAATTGCTGTACGTTCGAACTGACGCTGGTGTTGTGAATGGTGCCAATGGTTCCGGCCTTGCATACGTCCACGAAAAGCAGCACTCGGCCCACCTTAGCGAGTTGGTCTTCAAATAAGCGATTGCAACTCAGCCATCGGGAGCGCAGTGCTCTTGAGGTCCTGGGGGTCGGAGTCATAAGTGAGAATGAAGGCGTTCTTGCTGCCGGGCACTTCCACGGTGCCATGTCCGGCGATCAGGATGATGACGGTATCGTTCTTCCCCGCGCGGCGTTTCAAGAAATCCTGAAAGCCGTTGCGAACCGCCGCTGTGGTGGCCTTCTCGTCGGTCAGCAGCAGGACGTTGTCGGGCGCCAGACCACCGCCCCGCGGGCTCTCCAGAAGCTGCCCGAAGACGCTGGCATCGGCATTGGCGAATTGAAGCGACAGCTCTGGCTTTTGATATTTCGAGATCCCGACCAGCAGCGCGTAGGTCTGGCCTCCAGTTCCGGCGGCAGCGGTCGCGGCCGCCAGCTGGCTCGCGATGGCCTCCTCCATTTCGAAGATTTTGCTTTTGATCCAGACCGCATCGGGCCAAAGCTCCCGAAGTTTGTAATACATCTCAAGCGCGTTGGCCGTCAGCTTGTGATTTTCGAAAATGGTGGCCTCGGCGATTAGCGCGGCGGGGTCTTTAGGATTGCCCGCCAAAACGGTGTCGTGCGCTGACAACTCGGCCTGAACATCCGGGGTGAGCTTGTCGCGAGGGGTCGGTGGAACTTCGGGCTTGTTGATGCCCCGCGTCATGCTGACGCCGTAGTGTTGCTGGCTAGCCGTCGCGACGCGTAGCGCTTGCGGTAAAGTGCAGGCCCGCGCCGGCTGCTCCGATATTTTACCGGTCTTAACCTTGGGCTGCTTCAATTCCAAACGGACTTCGCCCGCCGGACCGAGCGTGTCAATCGCCTTCGAGGGGCAGAACAAGAACGAGGCCGCGGAGGTTTCCGTGCGCAGGCCGTCACCGGCGAACAGCAGGTCGCCCGGCCGTGCGCCCAGTGGAGTCTCCGTATCGGCGCGCAGCAGCTTGCTTCCGCCTGCCGACAAAACCAGGCCCACGAGGTTCCTCTTTAGTGTCTGCCAAAACGCAGGCGCCCGCCGCTATTAACAGGATCAGAAATCGCCTAAGCATTAACCGCCGCCTTTGGCACCAGCGAGGCAACCGTAAATAGATTGATCGGAACCGCTTTGCCGCGCACCGGCACTTCGCCCAGATGCACGGTTTCCACTTCGTTTCCTACCAGGCTCTGTGTAGCCCCGGACATAAGCAGCTTCGTATGGTGCTCCTTGTTCAGGCTTTCGAGCCTGGATGCGAGATTGACCGTGTCGCCTAAAACCGTATACTCCATTTTATCGGCGGAACCCACGTTTCCTACAACTGCGGTGCCGGTGTGTATCCCGGCGCCGGTCTCAAACTGGCTTTGAGCCGTCACCATTCGAGTAGCGCAGCGAACGGCCCGAAAGGCGTGATCACCGCGCCGCGCTCCTTGATCTTCGTCGCAAAACATGGCCAGTATGCCATCCCCGATGAACTTATTGACGTGGCCGCCGTAATTTACGATGATCCCCACCATCATCGCCATGTACTGGTTCAATAGCCGTACCACCTCTTCGGGCCCTTCTCTCTCACAAACGTCTTCCGTGAAGGCGGTGAACCCGCGGATATCGGTGAACAGGATGGTGACCTCCAGGCGTTTTCCCGAAAGTGCAATGGCCTGAGTTTCGTCCAGCGATGTCGCTAGTTGCTTGCTGACGAACATAGAAACGGCCCGGCGGAAAAGATTGCCGGCCTTTTTCCTCGGTACCGAACCGATAAACCACGGAGCCGATGAGGCAAAGTGAAGTTGCCAGCAGTACCTCGGAGGTCGAAAGAATAAAGCCGCCTTCAAACACCAGATGTGTCGCCGCCAGGATGACAATCACCTCCAGCAGGACGAACACGGCCGCGCGCGAAGCAATCAGCGTGGTAGCGATCCATACCGTAATCGAGGTGGCGAGAATCAGGGCCAATAGCAGTACCCATTCAGGGACCGGCACCAGGTAGAGATGTTCGAGCAAAGTGCGGATCGTATTGGCGTGGATTTCGACCCCGGCCGTGGTCCATTTGGGCCCGCCGAAAAGTGTATAGAAAGGCGTGGCCTTACGATCTTCATCGGCAAAATCGATTCCGATGAGCACGATCTTGCCACCCACCAAATTCCGTAGTTTGGTCTGGTCGCCCGCTCTCGCGGCGGCTTCAAAATCGGCGAGTGAATATCGCGGGAACGTGCCGGGCGGCCCTGCATAATTGATCGCCAGCGTGCGGTCGGCCGATATCGGCAGCTCTTGTTTTGCGAGCAGCAGTCTGCCGTCCCGAACCTCGGCATCGACGTCCAGGTATTTCTCGGCTATGCGCAACGCAAACGAGCGCGCCGGTGGCGGATCCGACGGATTCTTCGATGGACCCTCAATCAGTTCCTGCCTCCGGACGAAATCGTCGGCGTCGGCCGTAAGATTAGCGAAAGCACCCAGGCCGAGCCCCGCGGCGATCATGTTGATGGGCATGGATTGCGACGTCGCGTTCGAGTTCAGCTCAGTGACGTAGCCGTAGATCACCGGAGCCGCCGACGCGCTCAGAGACTCGCCGATCAGCCGGTCATAATCCGGCTCCCACTTGTCCACCGGGATGCCGAACGCATGATCCAGCCCGATCACCTTGGCGCCCGCGTCCGAGGCCGCCCGGATCGCGTCGGCATAGTGCTTATGCCAGAACAGGCGCGGTTCGGAAAAGGTATCGAAAGTCTTCTGATCTTCGACTAAAAGGACGATGTTAGGGATGATGGGCGGCCCTTGGAGCAGAGAACGGATAACGAAGTGGGCGTCGTATGCCTTTAAGTTCAGGATCCGGAAAAACGAAACGTCGCTGAGCGACCAGGCGGCGGCGGTGCTTCCGAGTGCCAGCAGGACACACAGAACCCGATGCCTCCACTTTCGCTTCATGTTAACCTGCATCTTACTACGGCTGCTTCGCAATCGCGCTTTAGAGTCTCTCTTTCGATTAATGACTTCGAGCATCCGCGCCCTTCCATTGGTCTTGTTCTCGGCAATGGTGGGCGTCTCTCAAACCACGCAAGGCTTGATATCAGGACGGTTGCTGAACTCCGTGACGGGCCAACCGGTCGGAGCGGCCAGCGTAACCTATTCCAGTTCGACCAGTAATCTGGCCGGCTCTGCCCGCAGCGATACGGCTGGTTACTATTATCTGCCGCTGCTCTCGCCCGGGTTCTATCGAATCCTGGTGGAGCACGAAAGCTATCAATCGCAGGAGGTTCAGGAACTGGAGCTGACCGTGGCCGCCCGCATCGATCTGGACTTTCGCCTGCGGCCGTTGAACGACGTCTGGGAAGCGGGCGAGTACAAGAGCGTGTTTCTGCCGGGCGCAAAGACCATCGTCACCTTCTACGGTCCGGACGTAGACCCAAGCAAGTCAGGATCCTTTGAAGCGCAGCAGGGACGGCGCGCGGCGCTGGAATCGACGGTGTCGGAAGTGATCGATTCGGCCGAGATCAATAATCTACCCTTGCAGGGCCGCGATGTTTACACCATGCTGGTGACCCTGCCAGGAGTCACTTCCGATGCGGCGATCGGGCGCGGGCTCGGATTGTCGATCAACGGGCAGCGCCCTTCGGCATCGAATTTCCTGTTGGACGGCGTCGAAAACAACAACTATCTGATCACTGGACCGCTGACCACGCTGGCGCCGGAGGCCATCCAGGAATACCGCGTTTCGACCAACAACTTCTCCCCCGAGTACGGCCGGACGTCCGGTTTTGTGGCGAACGCCATTACGCATTTCGGGCGGCGAGCAGTTTCACGGCGCCGGTTACTTCTATTTCAAGAATGATGATCTTGAACGCGAATAGCTTTCAAGAGAACCTGCAAGGCGCGCCCCGAACGCCTGATAAAGAACTGGACCCTGGTTATGTGGTAGGCGGGCCGATCCTGCGAAATCGTTTGTTTTTCTCGAGCGCTCTGGATTACCTTCGCAGCCGCAGCCAGCAAGCTCCCATTACTTATCTGTTCCCCACACCGAGTTTGTTTGCCTTTACTGCTCCAACATCTCTAGCCCGAAAGCTGCTCACTGAGTTTCCGGCTCCGATCGTCACGAACGGCAACCTTTTCGCGGCGCCGCTCACACTCGCTCCGCCCGTGGCGGTGAACCGCGCGCTGGCCATCGAACGGATGGATTATGTCCGGCCTGACGGCAAGAATCGCCTCATGGGGCGCGTCCTGATTAATCGGCTCTCTGAGCCCGATTTCATCTGGAGCCCGTACCCGGATTTCATCTCGGCGCTCCATCAGAACACCTGGGCGCTAGGCATCAGTTACATTCACTCGTTCCAGGCCAATCTTACCAACGAAGCCCGCTTAAGCTACAGCGATGATGATCTGCACTGGAACCGTCCCCATCCGGAGATTCCCACGCTGGCTAGTTCGGATGGCGTAATACTGCCCGGCAGTCCGGCCTTCTATCAATACAAGAATGTGAATAAGAGCCTGGAACTGCTAGACAACGTGATTTGGGCGCGCGGACGGCATCTGGTTACCACGGGCGCCGGCGTGCTGCTGCGCTCCTCCAGCGGTTACCTGACGGCCGGTCTCAATGGCGAATACATTTTCAACAATGTCGCCCTGTTCGCCTCGGATATTCCGTCGTTCTTCAGCGCTTCGTTCGACCGGACCGCCTTGCCCAACATACAACAGCCTGACACAAATCGGAGCTATGGTTATCGTCAGTTCTTCCTGTTCGTGCAAGACACCTACAAGCTTACGGCTCGATTTACTGTGAACTTCGGCCTGCGGTATGAATACTATGGCGGACCGGGTAACACCGGTCCGGTGAAGGACGCCTTGGTTCAACTCGGCGCGGGATCCACCCTCGCTCAGCAACTGGTTGGCGCGTCATTAGTGAAGCCTTCCAGCGCCGGGGACCAGCAGCTCTTCGGGTCCGACAAGTTGGATTTTGCTCCACGGGTCGGAGCGTCCTTCGACATTTTCGGTTCAGGCCGCACACTGCTGCGTGGCGCTTATGGAATATTTTACGACCGGCCCTTCGATAACTTGTGGGAAAACTTGCGGAACAACAACCTCGTCGTTCCCCTGCTTCCGCTGCCTTTTGGGCGGACCAACTACCTCGCTCCCACAGCAACACAACTTGCTACTTTTCCAGCCTCCTCGATTAGCAGTAATTTCCCCGACCTCACTCTGGTTGACCCCGGTCTCCTCAACGGCTATGTGCATAGTTACTTCGCGGGCGTCCAGCAGCGCGTTAGAGACAATCTCGTCGTCGAAGTAAATGGTCTGGGCAGCTATGGGCGGCGGCTCATAACTACGGACGTCGTCAATCGGGATTTCTCGACGCTGGCCGGGCGCTATAACCCGAATCTGCCTGATATCGCCTATCGCGCCAATCAGGGATTCTCGGATTACAACGCGCTCACTGGGTTGGTGCGTTATCGAACCAGCAGCGGAATGGTCCAAGGCTCCTACACCTGGAGCCACACTATCGACAACCAGAGTGACCCTCTGATTGGCGACTTTTTCAACCTAAACTTCACCAACATTCAGAGCACCGCCCAATCGAATGGCCGAGCCACTTTTGCGGAGCAGTTCAATCCGCTGTCCGATCGCGGGAATTCCGATTTTGATCAGCGGCATAACCTGGTGATATTTTCTTACTGGAATCTCCCGCCGGCCTGGGCGGGCTCAAAAAAGGGCATTCTGTTTCGCGATTGGATCGTTGCGGAGATGGCCGCATTCCGCTCGGGATTTCCTTACACCGTCATCGGCACTACCACTGCTATTCCAGGCCAGGGCCTGATCCTGAACAATCGGCCCGATATCCTCAATCCTAACCAGGCGGTCCTGCCGAATCCTCTGCCAGTGACGGGCGGCGTCCAGCTATTGAATCCGGCGGCCTTCGCCGAAGCGGCGCCGAGCACGTTGGGCAATGCCGGCCGCAACGCGTTTACCGGCCCTGGATTTTATAGCCTCGATCTCTCGGTGGCGCGATGGTTTCCGCTCCGCTGGCTGGGTGAATCCGGACGTCTAAAGGTCCGCGCCGACGCGTTCAATGTGCTAAACCATGCCAATCTCGGTAATCCGGATTCTCTGTTTACGAATCCGCCGTCGCCTATATTTGGGATCGCGACCTTCGGCCGGCAAGGTACGCAATCAGGCTTTCCCGCTTTAAGTCCCCTGAACGAGATGCCGCGGCAGATTCAACTAAGCGTCAAAGTCGAATTTTAGGCAGAGTTAGAACGTGAGCCGAACACCGATCTGGGCGGCGAACGGAATTCCCACAGTCGTCCCCGGGTCCAAAGAAATCCCCTAATCCGCCCGCCGGCACGCGCAGTTGGCTCAGGCTGGTGATGGGCTGCGTTTGCGTGCAGGCCGAATTCAGGCAAAACGCAGTCACATTGTATGAGATTGTTCACCGGGCTCGGAAAGGCCGCCACGTTAGTTACATAATTTGCGCCGGGATTATTGCGATTGAACAAATTGAAAAACTCGATGAACGGGTTGATCATCCACCGATCATTTAGTTTGAAGGGACGGCTGACGCGCAGGTCCACTTGTATGTAGGGAGTGCCCCGGAACTGGTCTAGCGTGGTTTGAACGCCGTTCACTACTGCCCGGTCATTCACCGTATCGCCCAATCCGTTCACATCCACTGGGGTCGTCAAGGTGTAAGGCCTGGCGCTTTCTGCCTGCGCCAGGGTCGTCAATGCAAAGCCGCCCGGGATGTGGAACGCACCGGCGAGTACGAAACGCGACCTTACGTCTTCGCCGGATGGCCCATAATCTCCCTTTGGCGAACGCGATGAGTGGATTACAGACGCCATTCACGTAGTCGAATAACTCACCCAGTACGCATCCAAATGTCTCAGCGCTAGCGAGCGTGTAACTCATCGTCAGGTTGAGCCAGCGAGCAAATATTCCCCTGTAAGCGAAACGAGAGTCCGTCGTAGCGGGAGCGATTATCCGATCGGAAGACACTCATGTTGGGAACATTCTGTTGTTGCGTTTCCACGTCTTGTGCGTACAGAGGCGAAAACAGCGTGTATCCAGCCTGGTAGTCATAACGCCGATAAGAGTGAACGCCCGCTTGATGGTTCCAATCGGCGCTCAGAATCCAATTGACCAAAGGCGTGCTCGATACCAGCAGTAATGTGAACCGCGTAAGGCGTCTTGTAGCCTGGATCGATCACCGCGCCCGCGCCCCCATCGGCGGCGCCCGAAAGACAGCCCCATCGCCCGGATTCAGGCAGCGCGCAGCCGGCTCATTGACTGCTTGTAAGCGCAGTCACCCAGCCGTTTGAGCAAGATCGTTATAGAAGAGACCGAAGCCCGCGCGGAGGACGGTGCTCCCGGATTTCGACGACCGGTAGGCGATTCCGAGCCGGGGAGCGAACGCGGCCCGGTAATCATGCGGAACGGCGGGCTGTGCAAAGAGCGGAATCTGCAGGGCTTGGATTGTCAAGTAGAGCCGGGTTGCTCCACTGAGAACGGCCCGAAGCGTTAAACAGCCCAAAGGTCGTGTCGTAGCGCAAACCGTAGTTTAAAGTAAGCCGCGGGGTTACGTGCCATGAATCCTGCGCATATAGACCTAGCCGCTGCACATTCTGTGAAAAACTGCCGTTGCCTCAGGTATGGAAGTGCAGTTCGTGCCAGGTGTTACGTGTAGCGTATCGGTCGGCGCGCAGTTAAGATCGACGCTGAATTGCGCCGGGTTGTTCAGATAGGCCGTCGGATTGAGAGCAAAGACCGTAAGATTCTCGGCATTCGCGGAAAGCGCTCCACTGAGCACTGGTTCATGTATAAAATCGATACCGAAGCTCGTAGCAATGCTTACCGGAAACGTGGCTGACGACATATCGCAATTGGTATTTCTCCTGATTTCTCAGAACCGGGAAGGCTGTGATGGGCGTAACGAACTGATTGTCGCCGAAAGTTTCAAAGCCGGAAATGGTCTGGGACGTGGAGCTGAACGGAAACGCCAGGGCAAATCCGAGATTGGAGTTGCGAGCCTGAGTCATATGCATATAGCTGGCGTCGAAGGTGAAGGAGCTAACCCAATTGGGGTTAAGAACGTATTGTTGGCCCAGTACAAGACTCATATAATTGGAATGCCAATCGGTGCCCGTCGAGGGTAGCGCGGCCTGTTGAACCAGAAAGCCATTGGTCGTGTAGTTGTCGGCGGCCACCCGCAGGAACCATTGAGAATGCGCGGACTGCGACCAGTCCAGCCGGCTAAAAGCCAGATAGTCGCGAAACGGTACGCGCACAAAATTAGGGACAGCGATGGAGGAGACGCCCGGAATCAGGCCTTGGGAGGCCAGCGAAGCCAATGCATTGAACTCGGTCAGACTCGCTGGGCTATAGGCAATGCTGGCGTTTTCATGAACATATTCCATCGACGAGAAGAAAAAGAGCTTGTTTTTCTTGAGAGGACCGCCCACCGATCCAATGTAGTTTTGGCGCGAAAACGGTTGCTTCGGGAGCGGAGCCGGATTCTCGATCGGAAACCGTGCGTTAAGCGCGGCCGCGCGCTCGTAGAATGCTTCATCGCCGTGCCACTCATTCGTACCGTGCTTAGTCGTAATCACCACTGACCCTCCCACGGTGCGGCCGGTGTCGGCATCCTCCTGCGCTGTGCGAACTGCAAATTCCTGGATCACATCCGGCGAGAAGTTCTGGAGGAACCCGCCTATGTAGTCGTCAGAGTTGTCGCCGCCATCGACAGACAGGACGTCATTAAGGCCTGAGCTCCCACCGAAGGAAACGGCTGTAATGCGCGCCTTGGTCGGATCGGAAGGCTCCACTGGTTCGGTGCCCGGCACCAGGTACGCGATGTTCGCGAAACTGCGGGCAGCCAGTGGAAATGTCCGAAGGTCCTGCGCCGTAACCGCACCGCCCTGGACGGCAGACGAAGTCTCAATGGGCTGCGTGGTAACCGACGAAGGTTCCGAGTGGACATTTACCGACTCCTGTACCGCGGCCGGATTCAAAACCACGGCAATATTCCTGGCTGACGCGATGACGACTGTCACAGTGGATTGTGCCTCTGTAAATCCCCGGGCTTTCACCGTAAGCAAGTAAGGCGCGGGCGACAAATCGTCGAAGCGGAACTCGCCCCGGTTATTAGTGACAGCTTGGCGTTCCAGACCAGACGAACCGCTGCGGAGCAGCAGTTCTGCGCCCTCAATACGCCCCCCACTCGGGTCAGACACGGTTCCAACCAGGGTGCCAAGGAAGCCCTGCGCCGGCCCGTAGGACGGACAGAGCATTAGCAGAACAAATAATAGATACCAGCCCAAAGACCTGCGCACTACAATGACCTCGTTATTCCATCATGCGCAAGATCAAGGAAGTACTACCAGCAGTCGTAATTCGTTATTGAATGAGATGCTCGAGAAAACGCTGCACCGGGTGGAGCAATCCCGGCTGCAGCCCCAACGCGATCACGCCTCCGGACAGCAGGACTGCAGCGCCGGCTACTAGGCAGCCCATCCAAGACCCAGCCCCCTCGGCGTGAGGGGACGCAGTCAGAAGACGTTCGACGCGGCCGGGAAGGTCGCCGTCGTCGGCAAGCAGCGGTGTCACCAACGAGGAGGTTTCTGGAGCAATCCCCAAGCGAGTAATACGTACCAGCGCTGTGGCCAGCGATAGAGAAACCCCCGCGTCCCCAGCTACGGCGCGGTCGTCCGCGGCCCGTTCGGTATATCTGGCCCAGCCCCGCTCCAGTGTGGCGAAGCCGTTTAGAAACGGCAGGAAATCGGGGGCCAATAGCAGAGCCAGACGTTTGAGGTTATCGCGCGATGTCCAATGGGCCCGTTCGTGTCGCAGACCCGCGGACAGTTCGTCGCCGGTAAGCAGGCTCAGAACGGGGCGTGAGATAAGAATATTTGGACGTGTGACTCCTGCTATTGCGAACAGAGCGGCCGGCTCATCGACCATCCAAACGGGCCAGCGTTCCCCTGGCAGTTCCGTCTTTTGGCCATCGCGGCGGCAGCGCTGGAGGTACCGAACCGAGCGAGCGAGCGCACTCGATCCTCGCGCCATCGACACTGCCCAAAGAGTGGCGGATAAGATCGAAAAAACCAAACATACCCAGCCGGTCTCTTCGGCAGTCGCCGTTCGTGGTTCCAACCATAAATAGCTCGGAACGCACAGGCCGGCCACGAAGAGAATACCCAATCCGGCCGGGAGCACACGCAGCCAGAAAAGAAGTCGAGCCGCCCACACCGGTTCGATTCGCGCTGCCAGACGAAGCGCGGCTGAAGTAACAGACTTCACGACCAGCGCCAGTACGAGGTGAATTAGAAAGAAGGAAGCCAGCGACAGACACAGCAGCTTGAGCAAGTACGGAAGAGTCATCGCTTCCCTCGCTGTTCGAGCTCTCTGCGTTTGTCTCTGATCTTTTTCTCCAACTCGTCGAGCAGCGCTTGATCGTGTTGGCCAACTGCCTCCACCAGCGATGAAATCAGCAATTCGCCCGAAGGCCCTGAGCCGGCTAAGAGCCCGGCAACCAATTCGTCGGCGCGTGTTCGCTCCCATTCCCGTCGGGAGAGGCGCGGGGCGTAAAGAAAAGCCCTTTCGGGCTTCCGCCGAATCAGGAATCCCTTCTTGAATAACCGATCCAGCGTCGTCATGACGGTGGTGTAGGCAAGCGGGCGCCGGAGCCTCTCGATTACGTCATGGACGTTGCATTCGCCATGCGCCCAGAGGATCTCCATCACCGTGCCTTCCAGGTGGCCCAAAGCAGGCAATCCGGCCACCGCCCAGCCCGGGCCACCGCGCTTTCTAATACCAAGCATTGGTAGGTTCTGTCTCCGGCCTGGAGAAACTTCCAGGCTTAGCTGGAATTAATTTTAGCCGATTGCGGGGCTTGCCATTGCGGAAACCTCTGGGAGGAAACCGGCCCGCCATCTAGTGCTTCCAACTAGTTTGAAAGCAGTAGGGGCTGAGATATAGCCTGGCTATGACCTTTGGGTGGTAAATCACTGTAGCTTGACGAAAAAGCTGCCGATACTTCATAATGTGAGCACAGGCTCCGAATAGTGTGAACAAGCGAACGGTGGGCCGGCTCGTAACCGTCGCTCGGATGTAGGGATGAGAATGTATCTATTAAAGACTGCTCGTCTTGTATCTGTCTTTGTTCTATTTACGCTCCTGGCTGGCTCGGCGTTCGCTCTTACGCCCGTCAAAGCTAAGAAACATCGCAAGCTTCATCACGCTGCCACAGCCGCCACAGCCTCGGTCACTCTGGCCTCGTTCACAGCCCCTGTGCCCACTGCGACGGCGCGCCCCACCTTCAATCACCTTTCGGCGCTTAAGAAGCGTAGCTCTCGCAGCCCCTGGACCTCACCGACCTTTGCTGACTCCACTGACGGCGATTCCGTCGATGGCGAAGACCTGGTAGTGCGCCGAGCAGCGGTAGCCGCATTGGGCCCCTATAACGGCAGCATCGTCATAGTGGACCCAAAGACCGGCCGTTTGCTGACCATTGTCAATCAAAAGCTGGCTTACCAGAGCGGGTTTCAGCCTTGCTCTACCATCAAAGTTGTGGCGGCGCTGGCGGGTCTCAACGAAGGCGTAATCGATCAGAACACGAAATTGAAAATCACCAAGAGGCACGGCATGGATCTGACCGAGGCGCTCGCGCATTCCAACAACGCGTTCTTTTCCTCGGTAGGCTACAAGCTCGGCTACGATCGCATCATCCAATATGCGCAGATGTTTGGGCTGGGCGAAAAGGCCGGATTGGATTTGGATCAGGAGCAGCCCGGCATGTTGGCCGCTGCGCCCCCGGCCGACGGCGTGGGAATGATGACCAGTTTCGGAGAAGGGATTTACATGACCCCGCTCGAACTGGCCGCCGTCATATCGACCGTCGCCAACGGCGGAACTCTCTACTACCTGCAACATCCCAAGTCCAAAGAGGAGATCGAGCAGTTTGTCCCTCGCGTAAAGAGACAGCTCGATATCGCGCAGCTAGTGCCTGAAATCAGACCGGGAATGCACGGAGCCGTTGAGTACGGAACGGCACGGCGCGCCGGCTATGTCGCCACCGAACCCATTTTCGGAAAGACCGGGACCTGCACCGATGGACGTTCGCCAACCCATCTGGGATGGTTTGGGTCCTTCACCGAAACGGGCGATAACAAGCTGGTGGTGGTGGTTCTGTTGACGGGCGGACATTCCGTGAATGGTCCGATAGCCTCAGGAGTAGCGGGCGCCGTCTATAGGAACCTGTCGACTGAAAACTATTTCGCCCAGTCCCATCCCGCATCGCCTTTGGCTCTGATCTCGAATCAGTCCTGCTGCAATTAACCCTGCCGCAATTAACTTGCACACATTGAATTGGGCGGTCGACGCTTGCCCCGACCCACGACGTTAGAAATGATCCTTCAATTCCGCGAACCGCTCTAGTCGCAGCAGCCGCCCATTGCCTTCCCGCACTTCCTCATGCTCCAGGCGCCAGGTATGCTCGTGCGGCACAAACACTGCGTTGATCCCCGCTTCGAGCGCTGGGTTGATGTCGGACTTCGGCGAATTCCCGATCATCCAGCTTCGCTCCCGGGTCAAGCTGCCGCTCCCGAATCAGCGCCGCATAGGAAGCCGCATCCTTTTCCTTTACGATGGCGGTGTGGCCGAAATAGATGGCCAGCCCTGAGCGGTCCAGCTTGAGCTTCTGCTCCTCCGGGTTACCCTTCGTAAACAACGTCAGGTCGTGCCGCAACGAAAGATATTCCAGCGTTTCCTCTACGCCGGGGATCAGTTCAATGGGGTGGTGGAGGATCTGTTCGGTGAAGCTCATGATCATCGGTAGATCCTGCCTGCTTGACGTCGCGCTCCACCAGCTTGTGATAGCACTCGGTCAGATTTCTCGCAAAATTGGCAGTCCCGTAGCCGTGGATCTTGCTGTTGACGGTCTCGATTTCATCCAGCACAGCCCGGACCTCGGCCGGCGACATGCTGGAGTGCGCCAGGAAATCGCAGAAATCATCGAAGGCGCGCTCGAAGTAGATGTTATTTTCCCAGAGCGTGTCGTCGGCGTCGATGATCAGGTGCTGCCGTTCGTCGATCCTCACACGCCCGGCGGCCACTTGGCATGCCCGTTGCGTGGGGGCGACGGCGCGCGCGTGTTGAATCTGGCGCTGGCGCGAGTTGTAACCCGGAAAGAAATCAGCCAATTGCTTCATGCGGTCCGCCTCCGAACGCGTGGCCAGCAGCACCTGGCGGAAATCCAGATCCGGCACCACTTGCGCCAGTTGAAAGCTGAGCTGCGGGTCGGTCAGCTCCGGCTCATGCGGAGTCTCGTCCGGCTCCTGCTTCCGAATATCGTTGTAAGCTTCCATCACTCGCTTGCGTACCTCGGGGGTAATCTGCTCCGACTCTTCATCGTCGAAAAATTCCACCGCGCCCCGCAGATAAGGCTTCTCATCGTTCAGCAGAATGATCTCAAAACGGCGCCGGCCGACAGTGAGCAGGTCCATCCGGCCGTCCGGGTATTTCTTTATGATTTTTTCAATCGAAGCCGTGCAGCCGGTGTTCACGATGCCCTTTTCGCCGGCCAGCACGACGCCGAATTCCGCTTTGCCGCGCATCACCTCGTCGATCATCTGCTTGTAGCGCTCTTCGAAGATATGGAGCGGCAGGGAAGTCCGCGGGAACAACACGACCTGCAGAGGGAAAAGCGGCAACAGATCGTCCTGCATGTGTACTATTATGGCTTCTTACTTGTCGGATATGCAGATCCATGATTGAGCTGAAAAACCGGGGTGCCGAGGTGGGCATCGAATGATCCTTAAGCTGAAGCGTACCCCCGGAATTTACCTCGTGGGCTTCATGGCATCCGGCAAAACAACCATCGGCCGTCTGCTCGCCGACGAGCTGGGCTGGGCATTCGCCGACCTCGACCAGGATATTGAAGCCGAGCAGGGGCGTTCCATCGCGGAAATTTTCGATACCGATGGGGAAGACGAATTCCGAAAGATCGAGAGCGCGGCGATCCGGAAACGTACCGGCGAAGTGGATCGTGGAAAGCCTATGGTGGTCGCTCTGGGCGGTGGCGCTTTTGCAAACGACGGTAACCATGCTCTGCTCGAGAATAGCGGCGTGACCATATGGCTGGATTGCCCGTTTCCCAAAGTTTGCGCGCGCGTGGAAAACACCCTGCACCGGCCGCTCGCCCGTGACACCGAGAAATTCAAACAGCTTTATGAAGATCGACGTGCGGCTTACGGTAAAGCCGACCATTCGATCCAGATCGACAGCGATGATCCGTCCGCGATCGTGAAGGCCATTCTAAAGCTGCCGGTCTTTTCGTGAAACCGCGCACGGCTGGTGCTCTCTCGAAAGATGCTCTGCGGATCTTTCGTGCAGCGTTAAAAGCGGCCGATCCCGCCGAAGCGGTGTTGCGGCAGTTGCAACTGGCGCACAACATTCTCACCGCCGGCCGCCAGCGCTACCGCCTGGAGTCATTCCGTAATGTCTATGTAATCGGCGCCGGGAAGGCCAGCGCTGAAATGGCGCAGCCCATCGAGAGGCTGCTGGGAAAGCGGATCGCTGGCGGTCTTATCAACATCAAGTATGGTCATGCCGCGCCGCTGCGTCGCATCGAGCTCAACGAATGCGGCCATCCGATTCCCGACCGTAATGGCGAACTGGGCGCCCATCGCATCGCGGAAATCGCGCGCCAGGCCGGCCCCGATGATCTGGTTGTAGCCCTGATCTCGGGAGGCGCTTCGGCCTTGCTTCCCTTCCCCGCCCCGCCTGTCACCTTGGAAGAAAAGCAGGAGACCACTCGGCTGCTGCTCCACTGCGGCGCAAATATCCACGAGTTGAATTGCGTTCGCAAGCATATTTCCGCCTTGAAAGGTGGTCAACTGGCTGAGCTTGCATGGCCGGCGACAGTGCTCGCCCTCATTCTGTCCGATGTTATCGGAGACGACCTGGATGTTATTGGCTCGGGCCCCACCGTGCCGGACCGCTCGACTTTCGAGGAAGCGCGAGCCATTTTCGACCAAGTATGGAATATCCGGCAAAATTCCCGCCGCGGTCCGGGAACGATTGAGCGGCAGCACCGTGGAAACGCCCAAGCCCGGCGACAAGGTTTTCGGGAAAGTGCAAAACCTGATCGTCGGAAGCAATCGTTTGGCGGTGGATGCGGCCGCCCAGCAAGCCCGGGCGCTTGGCTATCGCGCGCTGGTCCTCTCCACGTTCATTGAGGGCGAAACGCGGGATGTCGCCCGTGTGCATGCTGCGATCGCGAAGGAGATCCGAGCCACCGGACGACCCGTGAAGCCTCCGGCATGCGTGATCTCGGGCGGAGAGACCACCGTTACGATTCGCGGTACGGGCTTGGGCGGCCGTAATCAGGAGTTCGCTCTGGCGGCTGCGCTCGATATCGCTGGCTTAGAGAATGTCGCGGTTCTCAGCGCTGGGACTGATGGAACAGATGGCCCGACCGATGCAGCCGGCGCCATCGCCAATGGCAGCACGATCGCGCGAGCGGTGGCCTGCGGCCTGGATGCCGGCACTCATCTCGCCAACCACGATTCCTATCACTTCTTCGAGCGTTTAGGTGACCTGGTCAAGACCGGACCAACCGGCACCAACGTCGCCGATGTTCGGATCATGCTGCTGCGCTAGGTTCCGTCGAACTACTGCCGCTCAACCTTCAGTGGCGGATTGGGTGGCTTCGGCGCATCTGGCGGCGACGGAATGTTGGGGAAAGTCACGTCTTCTGCCCCGCCCTTACGCACCGTCACAGCCCCGCGGCCGGTTTCCAACCGTAGTTGCGGGCCGCCGCTATTGCCGACGATCGTCGCGCCACGATTCGATTCGTCCACTGTCAGTGGAACGCCAAAGTCGTTATGCGCTTCGCCGCGATCCGTAGACGCCTTCAAGTCGAATTTCGCTCCAGCCGGCAGCGCCAGGTCGATATCGCCGGAGCGCGTGTGGACCTCTATCTTCGGTACGGTCTTGCCGGCGCGCAGTTCCACATCGCCGCGCTCCAGCGTCAAATCCAGCGACTGGGTGAAGTCGGACATCTGCACGTCGCGCGATCTCGCGTTTAGGCGGATGGGCCCGATCAGATTGTTGCCGGTAAATTCGCCCAGCCCCATGTGAATCTGGCCGGGCAGCTTTTCCAGGCTGACCGTGATCAGCGGATCTTCGTAGCGCAGCGGTTGAGCCAGATTTCTCAGCTGAATCTGGCCGACGTAGGTGCCGCCGACATTGACCTGTCCCTCAATGTTCTGAAGTTCCACGTCCTGGCCCCGGCCTTTGAGATCCACTGCGCCCTTAACGCCGATCGCCCGAATAATATCGCTCTTGCGGAGGTCGACACGCACATCGCCGCCGATGTTTTCCAGCCGGACACCCGCGTTATCGCTGTTGATATCGACGGCCCCGTTCACATTCTGTATGTCAAAATCTCCCTGACGCCCGTGCGCTTCAATGGAAGAGCCGGTGGGAACCGTGATCTCGAGATCGGAACTCACTCGAGTGCGGTCGCTCACCCGGTCCTGATTGGTGCGCACGATGATCTGGTCGCCTTGCTGGATCAGTTCGAGCGGCGTTTCCCGGTTGGCATTGTCAGCGTCCGACTGTTGGAACGAGCGGACGGTCTCGCGTCCGCTGGCCTTAACCGTTGTTTCACCCGCACCGGTGATCTTCGCATTTCCGCGAAAATTTTCGATCAACACTCTGCAGTTTTTGGCGCACGGTTTCTCCGAAGCCTTCAATGTATAGTCATAGGGCTCTCCCATGTTGACCATCACGCCGCGCCAGGCCCGCCCGGCTGGAAACCACGACGCGTAATGCCGGGCCGTGTACATCGTGCCGCCGATCACGCAGATCAGAAAAACCAGCATCCATTCCCCGCCCGAAATGCCGTTGCGAGGAATCGGCTTCGTCATCGCCGCCGCCAACAGAATTTCGGCGAGCCGCAAGCCTCCCCAGATGATCAAAACGAAAGGCCAGTAGCGCGAGATCAGATCCGCCAGCGGAATATCCGGCCACAGATTCCGCGTCAAAAACAGCGCGCCGATTACGATCAGGATGAGCGGTCCGATCACCGAGCCGCGTCTCATATCACATTTCCTCCCTGCGGCCTGTTATCGATGGGAGGCGGCCCCATCTGAGGAGGAACCATGGGATGCGCCACTAATTTCTCCAGCAGCTTCAGCACACCGAACGCGATGATCAAGATCGGCCAGGTCCGGCTGAAGCCGTATACGCCGAAATAATCCATAGCCACCAACGTCCCTAGCAGGATCAGCATGATCGGCCCGCGGATCGCTTGAACGAGATTATAGCTATTGCCGTTCATGCGTGGCCTCCTGAACGCCCGGAGGAGTAGAGTGGCGATGCTCCGATGACGACAGACGCTCGTACAGCATGTATACTCCCAGCGCAATCAAAGCGATCGGCCAATAGCGGATGATCTGGCTGAAGCGGATAATCTCCATGTTGTTCAGCAGGAACAGTAACCCGAGCGCAATGAGAATGGCCGGCCCAACCGGAAAACTGGAATGCTGGCCATGCAGCGGCACCAGACTGGAAAATTCGTCCACCCGCTGGCCGAGCTGGCGCTTGCGCGCCGTGTGATACGCCTCGAACGCCATGTAGAATACCCATACGCCGATCATCATCCCGAACAATGGCTCCAGGCCGCCGGATGCTTCGCTGCTGCTGACAATGCTGATGAGAATGCCCAGCACAACTACATGGATCAATCCCTTCACGTATTGGCCGTTGTAGATTGCCCCCACGCCGGGGATCAGGCCGAGCAGGAACGCGAGCCCCGGAGACGCTCCGGCATCTGGCGCTGGCGAATTCGCGCTGAGGGGGACTGCAGCCGGCGCCGTATAGGGCGACGATTCGGCCGCTGCTTCCGAGCCGGCAGCTATGGGAGCATGCTCATGGCAATATACCGTCCCACCAGCGCTCACACGGCAGGCTTCGCACAGCGGCTTGCCGCAGGACCGGCAATAAGCTATGGCCGGCAAGTCAGGATGATTCACGCAATTCATCTTAGTTACCTCTTGTCCTTCGTTCCACCAACAGACGCTCCGCCAGCCGGCGCGGCGACCCCGGTTTCCGCGCTTTGTACTTGCGCCTGGTCAGTCCATTCTTTCAATTGCGTCTGGACCTCGATCACCAGCCGCAGGTTGTCGTAATACTTCACCGCGCGATCCCAAATCCGATGAGTTCGATCGTCTACCGACTGCCAAATCTTTACCGGATCGAGATCCTGCGGATTTAATTGCCGCGGCTCAATCCCGGTGAATCGCGCCAACATGGAAAACGACAAAATCGTCATCGCCATCCCCATGGCATAACGCGGCTGCAGGATGGATTCAATCCAGCCGCCGAACAATCTTCGCCACCACGACGGCCGGTCAGCCCCGCGCTGCCGGCCATGCGGAATCTCGTGCAGGATCCGCGTCAGCAATTCCGCCGGCGGTTCTACCGTGGCGACGCGCTCCAGGAAGGCCGTCGCCCCGCCGACATCTTTCGCTAATTCCGCGCACGCAGCGCATCCGGCCAGATGACTCTCGAGCGCAGACTTCTCCTCCGCGCGGATGGTTCCATCCACGTAGTCGCACAGCAGGATTTCCAGCTCAGCGCATGTCATACGCGAACCTTATGTCTGCGGAGTACCCGAGCCAGCTCGGCCCGGCCCCGATTGAGCCTCGACTTCACCGTTCCTTCCGGAACATTCAGCACTTGCGCGATCTCCCGATATTCTAATTCTTCGAGATCGCGGAGAATCACAGTTTCTCGCAATTCCGGCGAAAGTTTTTGCAATGCCGCCTGCAACAATTCGCTGGCCTCTCGTCCCGCCAGCATTCCATCGGTCCGGGCGACATCGCGGTGCTCTCTTCGAGCGCCATGGCGTGATCGTCGATCGATTCAGTGGCACGCTCCAACCGCGTCCGGCGGTAATGATCGATCAGCAGGTTTCTCGTCAGCCTGGTCAACCATACGATAAACAATCCCTCGCCGGATCGAAAGCTCTTCAGGTTCTTGAACACCCGCAGAAAAACGTCCTGCGTCAGATCCTGGGCCTCCGCGTCGCTGCTGGTGAACCGGTAGCAGATCGAATAAACGCGGCGCGTGTGCAGCTTGACAAGCTCTTCCCAGGCAGCGTCCTGGCCGCTGAGGCAGCGTTCTACGAGTTGGGCATCTGCGTCCAAGCTGGGGCTCGTCCGAAGGAGTGAATAGGGTGGCGCCCAATTCCATTTTGCTGCCGGAACTGCCACCGTTGCCATGATTCCTCTTATCTCCTGCTTCCAGTAAAGGAAACGAGGATTTATGATAAGAAGTTCACTTGAATCCAAGATTTACATTCTACAAGGGTCATGTCCAGCGTACCAGTTCCGGCTCCGAGGCGCCTGAACCGGTTGCAGCGCCTGAAAGGGATTGGTGCTAGAAGCCGCCCCACCCTCTAATAGCCGTAGTTGGAAGGGTAAAGCCGTCCTGGCAGCGCTGGCCTTGCTGCTCCTCGCGTGGCTGTTCTACCGCGTGCGCGGAAGCACGTTCCAATGGGGGCTCTTCCTCAGCACCCTCTCCCACGTCAGTTGGGGCTGGTTGATCGTATCCATCGTGCTGATCTTACTGACTTATTGGGGCCGCGCCCTGCGGTGGGAGGTTATGCTGCGGCCACTGGGGCATACCTTAAGCATCCGCAAGCTCACCTATGACACCGCCATCGGATTCACCGCAGTGGTCTTGCTAGGGCGGGCTGGCGAGGTAGTGCGGCCTTATCTCATCTCCGTCAGCGCCGGCGTGCCGTTTTCGTCTCAGGTCGCTGCCTGGATGCTGGAGCGCATCTTCGATCTCCTGGCCGTGCTACTGCTATTTGGCTTTGCCCTGGCTTGGATCCCTACCCGAGGCTTGGCGCTTGGCCCGGCCCTGCGCTGGGCCATGGGGGCGGGCGGCTACGTGGTGACCGCCATCGCCCTAGCATCGCTGCTCTTTCTATTCTTGTTCCGTAATTTCTCCAGTAGCGCCCAGCAGCGGCTCCTTAGTGCAGTTACCTTCCTGCCGGAGCACTACTATGCCCGTGTGGAACGGATGCTGGGAGCATTCTCAAGGGGGATGGAATGCACCCGTGATTCCTGGTCCCTGGCTTTGTTATTACTTTACACTGGGCTGGAGTGGGCTCTGATCATCGCTGAGCTACTATGCTTTGTTCCAGTCCTTCCCGGTCAGCGTCGGATTTAAAATTACAGACGTAGTAATAATAGTTGGATTCATGGCGTTTGGAAGCATAGTTCAAATTCCGGGGATTGGAGGCGGCGTTCAGGTCGTATCTGTGCTAGTTTTTACTGAGATCTATCGCCTCCCGCTGGAGGCCGCCGCAGGCCTGGCTGTATTCATCTGGATTATTACTTTTGTAGTTATTGTTCCAGTTGGGTTCGTTCTTGCGTTTCACGAAGGCCTCAATTGGCGTAAACTCAAGCACTTGTCCAAGGACGTCACTCTATGACCTGCCCTTTCTGCGGATTCAAACAAGATCGCGTTATTGACTCGCGGGAAAGCAAGGAAGGCGATGTCATCCGGCGCCGCCGGCAATGCCTCAAGTGCGAGCGCCGCTTCACGACCTACGAGCGAAGCGACGAGATCCCGTACATGGTGGTGAAAAAAGATGGCCGGCGTGAGAAATTCGACCGTCAAAAGGTGCTAAACGGGCTGCTAAAAGCCTGCGAAAAGCGGCCGGTCCCTATGGCGAAGTTGGCGGAGCTGGTCGATGCTGTCGAGAGCAAGCTGGCCGATAACCCGGATCGCGAGATTAATACTACAACAATAGGGGAAATGCTGATGGAAAAGCTGAAAGGGCTTGACAAGATCGCTTATGTGCGGTTTGCCTCGGTGTACCGTGATTTTCAGGACGTTGAGGCTTTTCTTAATGAATTGAAGAACTTAGTGCTGCATAAACGGCCATGACGCGACCCTGGGATTATTACTAGGCCGATGTCGCCTGGGACCGATAAGTTTCGTGTAACCAATCCCCCACCTAAACATCTTCTATTTAGGGCTTAACTTCGAAATCGATTCGAGTTATAATCGATTGCTACACACGGACGGCAGGGCGGCTTACGTCGCAGCAGAGGCGGAAGTCTGCATAGAAAGTTTAACATAACCCCATGCGGGAGCGACGAGTTTGTGCCCGGCTGGGAGGTGAGTATCCAAGTGGATCAGTTTGAAGATCAGTTTTTAACAGACAGTCACGAGCCCCTCGGGATACCTTTCGACGAAGAGACTAATTTCTTCCATCCCGAAGAAGTTCAAGACGAAGAATTCCCTGCTGCTCAGCAGGTCGAAGAGTCGATTTACACCGACGACCCGGTACGCGTGTATCTGCGCGAAATGGGCGCGGTGCCCGCTGCTGACTCGAGAGGGCGAAGTCAATCTGGCGCGGCGCATGGAGCGTGGCAAGCTGCGGATGCAGAAATCGATCAGCCGTTCCGCGCTGGTCCAGTTACGCGTAGTTGAGATCGCCGAATTGTTGAAGCAAGGCGAAGAAGAACTCGATAATTTCGTCGACCTGGGAGACGTGGAAGAGGGCAGTCCCGCCGACACTAAGAAACAGGCCGAAGTCCGCGCGGAGTTCACAGAAATCATCGCGCTGCACAAGCGGCAGCAGCAGTTGGTCGAAAGAGTGGAATCGGTTCCACTCAGCAACAAGAAGATCCGCCGCCGATGGACTGGTAAGCTCAGCCGCTGCAAGGTCGAAATTTCGCGAGAGATCCGCCGGGTGGCATGGCTCCCTTCGCGCTGGAAGCAGTTTGCCAAGGAAATCGAGCATGCGGTGGAGCAACTCGCTCATCTTGACCTGGAGCTCCGCAAACTCGAAGGCCGGAACGGTGTCGCCGCCCAGGCCCGCGCGCGAGAGCTGAAGCGGGAGATTCGCAAGCTGGAAACTGCTGCCGGCGCATCGCTCACCGATCTGAAGCACAGCCTTTCGGTGATCCGGCATGGCGAAATCGAAGCCGAGCGCGCCAAGAAAGACCTGGTGGAAGCCAACCTTCGACTGGTGGTTTCCGTCGCTAAGAAATACGTCAACCGTGGACTGCACCTGCTGGATCTGATCCAGGAAGGCAACATCGGGCTGATGCGCGCCGCCGATAAATTCGAGTACCGGCGCGGATACAAGTTTTCGACCTATGCCACTTGGTGGATCCGTCAAGCCATCACGCGCGCCATTGCGGACCAGTCCCGCACCATTCGTATTCCGGTGCATATGAACGAGAGCATGAACAAGTTCCTGCGCGCCACGCGCGAGCTCGAAAAGGAACTGGGCCGCGCTCCAACCAACGATGAAATCAGCCGCCGGATGGATATTCCGGTCGAGAAAGTCCAGAAGCTGAAGACCATCTCGCGCGACCCGGTGTCGCTCGAGACGCCAGTGGGCCGCGACGGTGAATCGGCCTTGGGCGATCTGATTGAAGATCGCTGGGTGGGTTCTCCGGTAGATGCGGTTATCGATTCCAACGTCCGGGACGAGACCGCCAACATTTTGAAGACCCTGTCTCCGAAGGAAGAGAAAGTGATCCGCTTACGCTTCGGCATCGGCTGCGAGCGCGAGCATACCCTGGAAGAGATCGGGCAAGAGTTCGATGTCACTCGCGAGCGCATCCGTCAGATTGAAGCCAAGGCGTTGCGCCAGCTTCGGTCGCCTGAACGGGCGCGCCATTTGCGCGCTTTACTTGCTGCCAGGTAAAGCCGCTTCCTGCTCCATGTGAAAGGCCGGGCCAATAGTCCGGCCTTTTTTATTTCACCAGCCGCTCTATCCCTCGGCTAAACGTCGAATCCGCTCCACGACCAGATCGATATCGCCTCGCTGGGTTCGATAATTTGCGATGCAGGCGCGCAGGCCAAATTGTCCACGGATTTGCACGGGACCCAACAACGCGGTGCCTTCTGCAACCAGTTTGTCGAGGATCATCTTGTTGTCCGCATCGCTGCGATCTTTCAGCCTCAGACAGACGGCTGTGAGACGAACCGGCGCCAGCAGTTCCAATAAAGGGTCTTGCTGGATTCGTTCGGCCATATATTGTGCCAGTTCCAACGTGTGATCAATCGCGCCCGTAAAAGCGTCCAATCCAAACACTTGGAGTGCACACCAGATTTTGAAGGCTTTGAAACTACGCGATAATTCCGGCCCATACTCCAGAAAGTTGATCAGCAGCGGATCTTCGTCAATCGTTAGATACGAAGAAAGGAACTGAAATGCGCGCCTGAGCTTTTGCCGATCCTTTACCAGCAGACAGCCCGCCTCTAGCGGAGCAAAGAGCATTTTGTGAGGATCGAGCGCAATGGAGTCGGCTTGCCCGCACGGTAGCAGCTCAGCTTTCGCCCGATCGCTCACTACAAACAGCGCGCCGTAAGCGCCGTCGACATGCAGCCACAAGTTTTCCCTGCCGCAGAAATCCGCCAGCTCGGCAATTGGATCGATTGCTCCGGTATTAATCGTCCCGGCAGCGGCCACGATACAGAACGGCTGGTGCCCGGCTTCGCGGTCGCGCCGAACCGCGGCTGCCAGCAGATCGACGCGCACGCGAAAAGCGGAATCGATCGGAATCTTGCGGACGTTATCCAACCCCAGGCCGAGAATCACGGCATTTTTCTCGATGGAGCGATGCGCCTCTTCGGAGGTGTAGAGGACCAGGTGCGCGCCCCCAGCCTGCAGGCCCTCACGCCGGAAATCGCCGGGATATTTGTCGACAATCGCCGTCGCGATAGCAGCCAGCGATGCCATGGATCCGCCGCTGGTGAGAATGCCGCCGGAATTCTCCGGATAATTGAATAATCCGCCCAGCCATCCAATGACCTTGCGTTCGATCACGCTGGCTGCCGGAGAGAGCTGCCAGAAATTGCAGTTTTGGTTGAGAGCGGCAGCGATTCCTTCCGCGAACGGCGCAATCCCGTTGGGCGGGGGCAGGACATAGGCCAGGAAGCGTGGATGAGCGATCGTAGTCGAATTCGGCGCAATTTTCTCGTTGATCAGGCCAAACAGCCGATCGATCCCGATTCCGTCCTCCGGGAATGGCTGACTGAACAGCTCTTCCAGCGCCTGGCGGTCCAGCGGCGGGACAACGCGGCGGGCCGGAATGGATTGCTCATAGTTCTTCAAAAACTCGGTAAGCAGCGCGCCGGCCAGCTCGATTTCCCGATCATCCAGATTCAGGCGCCGCGTGGTACACCTCGCCGTTGAAGAGCCAGAAGGGTTAGGGTCAGGCAGGCGGCCAGTAGAACGCCGTCGCGAAGCAGAGTCATGGCGCTGATTGGCTCACCCAGGCCGAAGCATCCGCAGTCGATCTTCAAGCCTTGCGCGTAAGCGTGCACCATGATGCCGAAGAAAGTGGCGAGCAGAATCGCCGCAGCGGCAGCCGTATAGCGCAACGCAACGCCCGACGCTAGCAGCAGGCCCAGCAGCAGCTCCAGCCAAGGGATGGTCCGTCCGAGCGTCAACACCGCCCACTGCGGCAATATTTGGTAGGCGTCGATGGACATCGCGAATACCAGCCAGGGCTCCCGCAATTTGGTATAGGCGGCGTAGAGAAAGACTGCAGCCATGATCAGCCGAAGAGGTAGGATCAGGCGCCGCACGCTATTGCGAAAGTAGCTGGTCTATGAAGCGGCGCAGTATTTCGTAGCTGGCTCCTCCTGGAACCCTATACTGCTTCGACCGATGAGTGAGGATCAACGTTGGCGTCGACGTAACATTGGCGTTGCGGCCGGACTGAATATCCTGCTGCACCTCGGCTATGATGGCGGGGTCCTTCGCCAGCGCTCGCACTTTTTGGGCTTCCGCTGGTGTCAGAACACTGCATACGGTGGCGTCCACTTTGCCATTGGCGGCCCAGCTATCCTGTGTGCGAAAAAGCACGTCGCCGGCCTGTTCGTACTTTCCCACTCGGCCGGCCGCGCATGCATAGCAGGCTGCCTCCATGGCGTGCTGGTGCATCGGCAGCGGGAACTCATGGTGAATCAGGTAGACTTTGCCCTTATCCACGTAATCTGCCATGAGCGGCACCAAGGTTCTCTCATACAGCGCCTTACAAGCCGGGCATTGATAATCGCTGTAGACCTCGAGTTGCACCGGCGCGCTGGGCGTTCCCCGGCCCTTCACTTGGGCAGCCGGCGAGGCCCAGGCCGCCGCCAGGAGAACCAACAATAGAGCCGCATTTCTCATAGCGATGAGATAATTCTAGCGTGCTTTCGTTCACCTGCAATATCTGCGGCGCTTACAACGAAGTGGAGGCTTTTGCGACCGAGCCGGCCAGTTGCGCTTGCGGATCGAACGTTCGTTTGCGCGCGCTTATCCATCTTCTGTCGATGGAGCTGTTCGGGACCAGTCTCACGCTGGCCCAATTTCCGATCTTGAAGGCCATTCGCGGCCTAGGTTTAAGTGATCAGGCCGGATACGCAGGACTCCTGGCGAAGAAGTTCGATTACACCAATACTTTCTACGACCGCGAGCCCCGCTTCGACATCTCCGAACGACATCCGCAGCTGGCCGGATCGTACGACTTTATCCTGCTGGCCGACGTGCTGGAACATATCGCGCCGCCGGTGGAATGCGCGCTGGAGGAGGCCTACCGGTTACTAAAGCCGCGCGGTTTTTTAGGAATCACAATCTTCTGCAACCCCCAGAATGAGATGCGCGAGCACTTTCCGGAGCTCAACAAATACCGCATCGTACGGCTCGGCGATTCCGAAGTCCTGGTCAACCGAAGGCGCGATGGAACGCTCGAAGCCCGCGATGATCTGATCTTTCATGGCGGATCTGGCGCAACGCTCGAAATGCGCGAGTTCGGCATGACTGCGCTTGAAAGCAAATTGATCGGGGCCGGATTCCGGGAGGCGCTTTTTCTGACCGAAAATCTGCCGCCCATTGGAGTTTTTTTCGATCACGATGTTTCCCAGCCGCTGATCGCCCGTAAGGAACCATTTTTGATGGACCGTCCGGCGCTGGCCCAGTTATTGGAACAATGGCGCGCCGCCACTGAGTTGGCGGAAGGCCGGCAAGGCCGCGCCGATACGCTGGCCACCCAAGTCAGAATGGCTGAAAAATCGCGATGGCTTCAGCTGGGGAGAAAGCTCGGCGTCGGGCCGAAGTTCAGCGTACCTGAGTAAGCAGGTACAAACTCGCGACCAAACGCGGTTTCATACATCGAATACGTGGCAGGATTTACTACTACACCCCATTGTCTAGAGACAAATAGGTGATAAGATTAGGGAAAGTCTAATGTCGGTCGCTACCTCCATCGTTCCCCCAGTTTCGCGGCTCGTTTCGACGAATCTCCTACAGCTGATCGGTCATACGCCGCTGATTCGCATGGAACGTATCGCCCACGACCTGCCCGGCGTCGAAATCTACGGCAAGGCCGAGTTTTTCAACCCCGGCGGCTCGGTGAAAGATCGGGCGGCGCTTAATATGATCCTGGATGGGGAGCGGACCGGGAAACTGACACGGGATCGCGTGCTGTTGGATTCCACTAGCGGGAACACCGGTATCGCTTATGCGATGATCGGCGCTTACAGGGGCTACAAGATTAAGCTGTGCCTTCCGAAGAACGCCTCCATGGAGCGGAAACATGTCTTGCAGGCTTACGGCGCGGAGATGGTCTTCAGCGATCCGGGCGAGGGATCCGATGGGGCAATTCGCCTGTGCCGGGAAATCTACAAGCAGGATCCGGACCGTTATTTCTATCCCGATCAATACAACAATCCAGCTAACTGGAAAGCACACTACGAAGGAACGGCGGTCGAGATACTGGCCCAAACGGCGGGCCGGATCACCCACTTTGTAGCCTGCATGGGGACCAGTGGAACATTCATGGGCAACTCGCGGCGATTGCGCAAGGAAGTGCCCGGCATCAGGTGCATCTCAGCCCAGCCATCCTCTGGTTTCCATGGTCTGGAAGGGCTGAAGCACATGCCGACCGCAATCGTTCCGGGCATCTACGATCCGGCTCTGGCCGACGATAACATCTGGATCGAAACTGAGGATGCTTACGCTATGTGCCGCCGGATCGCTCGCGAAGAGGCGCTTTTAGTGGGCATCTCGTCGGGTGCTAATCTGGTGGCCGCGCGAGCGGTGGGCCGGAAGTTGGTGGACGCGGGCGAAACGGGCGTCATCGTTACGGTGCTCTGCGACGGCGCGTATAAGTATTTGAGCGAGCCATTCTGGAGCGAACCCGAAGGGGCATGATCCGGCCACGGTAGGATGATCCAGCCTCAGTAGTATGATCCAAATAGACAAACGGGCATGGGATACCATGGTTTCGCATGCCGAGTCCACATTCCCAAAAGAAGGCTGCGGCGTGATGCTGGGCGCCGACGGCGTGGTGCGCGAAGCGGTACCGGTGCCGAATACTTACACCGGGCCGCAGGAAGACTTTTTCGTGATGGACCCGAAGGATCTGAATCGTGTTGACCGGGAAGCGCGGGAGAAAGGGTTGGACGTTTTGGGTGTCTTTCATTCCCATCCCGATTGCGACGCATATTTTTCAAAGCGCGACCTGGAAAACTCCTGCTCCTGGTTCTCCTACGTCGTACTATCTATAAAGAACGGGCGCTTCGACCACGCTAATAGCTACCGGCCGGACTTTGACCAGAAAGAAGCTCCCAAGGAAGAATTAATCTATGGCTAAGATTCTGATTCCCACTCCGCTCCGCCAGTATGCCGGAAAGCAGGACGCGGTGCAGCTCGCGGGCCAGACCGTGGGAGAGGTGTTGCAGTCGCTGACCAACCAGTATTCCGATCTGCGGCGCCATCTCTATAATGACGAAGGCAAACTGCGCAGCTTTGTGAATGTGTATGTCAATGACGAAGACATTCGCTACCTGAGTAAGGAAGCGACGCCCTTAAAGGAAGGCGACACGGTTTCCATCGTTCCCAGTATTGCCGGCGGGTCGGCCGGAATCGCGGCTCCTCCTGTGACGCTGTCGAAAGAGGAAATTCTGCGCTACAGCCGGCACCTCATCATGCCGGAAGTGGGCATGGAAGGCCAGCTGAAGTTAAAGAGCGCCAAGGTGGCACTCATCGGGACCGGCGGTTTGGGTGCGCCGCTGGGCATGTATCTCGCCGCGGCAGGCATCGGACGGATCGGCCTGGTGGACTTCGACGTCGTGGACTTCACTAATCTCCAGCGCCAGGTGATTCATGGCACCAAGGACGTGGGCCGCAAGAAGCTGGATTCGGCGGCGGACACGATGCTGGACATCAATCCGTATCTCGAGATCGACCGGCACGAGACCGCGCTGACCAGCGAGAATGCGCTCCAGATTTTGAAAGACTACGATATCGTCGTCGACGGCACCGATAATTTTCCGACCCGATACCTGGTGAACGACGCCTGCGTACTGCTGGGCAAACCCAACGTGTACGGATCTATCTTCCGCTTCGAGGGCCAAGCCACGGTTTTCGCCTACGAGGGCGGACCATGCTACCGCTGCCTGTACCCGGAGCCGCCGCCCCCAGGTCTAGTGCCGAGCTGCGCTGAAGGTGGGGTGCTCGGAATCCTGCCGGGAACCATCGGGTTGATTCAGGCGACTGAAACCGTAAAGCTGATCCTCGGGATCGGCGAGCCGCTGGTTGGAAGACTGTTGCTTTATGACGCTCTAGCCATGCGATTCCGCGAACTGAAACTGCGGCGGAACGCAGAATGCCCGGTGTGCGGCGACCATCCAACCATCCGTGAGCTGATCGATTACCAGCAGTTTTGCGGTATTCCGAACCAGCCGCACGAGCCCGTGACATCGGAAGGCGATATCGATCCGGTGGAGGTCAAGGCTAAGATCGACCGCGGCGATCCATTCGTCCTGATCGACGTGCGTGAGCCGCACGAATATCAGATCTGCAACATTCCTCAGGCGAAACTGATCCCGTTGGGTGATCTGCCTAAGCGCGTCAACGAACTCGATTCAGCTGACGAAATCGTGGCCCACTGCAAGAGCGGCATGCGTAGCGCGAAGGCGGTGGATTTCCTGAAGCAGGCAGGCTTCCGCAAGGTTCGAAATATGAAGGGCGGAATCCTGGCTTGGAGCGATAAAGTGGATCCCAGCGTGCCTAAATACTAGCGGTTTACGCTCGTTTCATGAGGCGCTTGCGAGCCAGCAATAGGCCGCCGGCTAGCGCGAAAAGCGAGATCGAGGCCGGTTCGGGAACCGCTTCACTGTCGCTGATGATGTTGTAGGAGACCGCAAATCCGCTCACAAAGCCCGGCTGATTCTCCGTGGGTGTGTAGACCAACCCGTTATTGCCCTCCGGTCCGATTTCCAGTTGCGTCACGGTGTTGGTATATAACGCCGTGGGAAAACCAGTATCAGCTAACGAATCCACGCCATCGCCGTTATCGGAATAAAAGACCAGACTGGCAGGGTAGGAATTGCTGCCTGTTCCGGCAGGATTGAAGCGGATTATATCCGACAAAATGAGGTCGGCGCTGATCAGTTCCTGCACCAGCACGTCACCGCCAACCAGCGCGGGCGGCATCTCGAGATTGTAGGTAAGGGCTGAAGCGAGCCCGCCAGGACCGGGGTCAGCCAGGAGAGTTCCGGACAACTGGCCACTGGGCTGGCCGGGGAACAGAATAGTTCCATTTCCATTTTCGTCAACAGTAATAAGGGGGATGGGCAAAGGCGCGGCGCCGGCGGTACTGAACGTACCAACGACACACAGCGCCAATAGCGCGGTGAATGGGATCGAACGCATGAAATCCTCCGATTTCACCGGACACCAGAAGTTGCCCGGTGTCTAAGTGTAAGTGCTGACGCAAGTAAAAGCAAGGCCTGGAGATCCGTAGGCCGTACCACAGGTACGGATTCGCTTGGCAGTGGCCGGGCCGGCATTACTCCGAACGGCAAGGCCGCCACTGGCGATGACCACGCCAGACGATTTTCTTCTCCTTGGAAACCAGCATTTTACGAAAATTTCTAGTTGGCTGGGACACATCGGATGTGATACGATAGGTTAGCTTTCATGGATCGCATCCGCGAAGCAGTTCCGCCCAATCCCCAAAAACGGAGTTAACGACACCACCTAGAATGAGCTTTACAGTGTTCCTCGGAAATTTGCCTGTCTGGGTTACTAAGGACGACATCAAGTCCTGGCTTAACGCAGAAAACCTCGTCTACGATGACGTCAAGGTGATTCGCAATCCTGAGACCCAAGAGTCGAAGGGATTCGCCTTTATCGACACGCCCAATTCAGAAGAGATGAACTCTGATCATCCGCCGTTTCGACCGTGCGCCGCTGGAAGACCGGTTGCTGCGAGCTAATCAAGCCCAGCCGCCGAGGTCTAAAAGGCCAAGGCCAACGGTCCTGGACAAACCGGCCAAGTGAATCGCAGGACCGCCTGCCGACCGGTCCTCGCCGTGAACGTGGCGGCAAAAAGCACAAGCGCCCGCAATACCCGAACGGTCCGCAAGGGCCGCACAGCGCATTCGCGGAAGAACTGGCCAAGGCTCTCTAAGCTCTTAGCCGGGCAAGATTTATCGTCGGCCCGGCCGCCCTCCTTTCCATACCCTCCTGTAACTCTCCGACACTCCATTCCAGACATCAGTTCTGTTATCAGTGCTATACTCAATGGCACCTGTAACAGGGTCCCTGTACAATCCGCTGGTGGGGGTGGCTTCGTGAATAGTCTGCTTATCATTCGCGTCCTCTTTATCCTGCTGCTGGGCACGTCCGCGTGGTATCTTGCGGCCCTTCGATCTTTCCGACTCAATTCGCAGCAGCGGCGGTCTGGCTATTGGCATTGCTATCGTTCTGTTCGAAACCCAGGTCCGGAAAATTACCCTCAAGCGTCTGATCGGTGCGGCCTTCGGATCTCTTCTCGGAATCATCGGCGCTTATCTGATCTCATTGGTCCTATCCCGCGCCATTCCCGGCCCTTCCAACACGATCTCTTTCCTGGAGATTTTACTGCTGCTGTGGATGGCCTACGTCGGCGCTGGTGGTGGGCGCGAGCAAAGGCGAGATGTTGAACCTGGGCGCGCTGGGCGGACTTTTCGGCGGCGAGCAAACTTCCAGCCAATCGTTCAAGATCCTGGATACCAGCGTCATCATCGACGGCCGCATCGCCGACATCGTGGAAACCGGTTTTCTGGACGGCACGCTGGTGATTCCGCAATTCGTGCTTCGGGAACTGCAGCTGGTAGCGGACTCCGCCGATTCGCTCAAGCGCAATCGCGGGCGCCGCGGCCTGGACATCTTGCAGCGCATCCAGAAGATGACGCAGCTCAACGTTCAGATTCTCGAAGACGATTTCCCCAACGTCCAGGAAGTGGACATGAAGCTGATCGAGCTGGCCAAGGTGTACAACTGCAAGATCGTCACCAACGATTTCAACCTGAACAAGGTGGCGCAGCTGCACGGCGTCGAGGTGCTGAACATCAATGAACTGGCCAACGCGCTGAAGCCCATCGTACTGCCGGGCGAGACCATGCGCGTCTTCATTCTGAAGGAAGGCAAAGAGTACAACCAGGGCGTCGCATATCTGGACGACGGCACCATGGTGGTGGTGGACAACGCCAAGAAGATGATCTCGCGCACCATCGACATTTCCGTAACCAGCGTTCTGCAAACCACTGCCGGTAAAATGATTTTCGGCCGGTTTGACGACCGCGTCCATGGCGTCCACGACAAGAGCCAAAGCCATTCGGAACGGCAATCGAGCGCTCCGCGGGAACCAGCACGCCTCACCAGCACCGCACACCCAGCGGAGGCTCGTGGCTCGGGTGTCGGAGCGGCAGGCTAAAGGATCGAGATGAAGGTTTCGGTAATTCTTCCGGCCGCTGGGCTGGGAACCCGCATGGGGCGGGCCGTCCCCGAAAAGGCCGGCACCAGCCGCAAGCAGTTCATGCTGCTCGAAGGATCGCCGATTCTGCTCCACACCATCCGGAAATTTGTTTCATCGCCCGGCGTGTCAGCGAGATCGTGGTGGCGCTTGCGCGCCGAAGACATGGAGTGGGTGCGCGAGTCTGCTGGAGCGGGAAAGCTTCGCCAAGCCGGTACGGCTGGTGGAGGGCGGCGACAGCCGGCAGGAGTCCGTGGAGCATGCTTTGGCGACGCTCGGCCCCGGGACCGAGCTGGTTGCGGTGCACGACGCCGTGCGGCCCTTCATCGAGCACTCCGTGCTCGAGAAAGTTTTCGCCGAAGCCGAAGAGACCGGCGCTGCGATCGTCGGTATCGTGCCGGTGGACACCGTCAAGCAGGTGCATCGCAATAAAATTCGCCAGACCATTCCGCGCGAGCGCCTGATTCTGGCGCAGACCCCCCAAGTGTTCCGCTTCGATCTGCTGAAGCAGGCTTTCGCCAAGGCCCGCGAGGACGGCTTCGCGGGCACCGACGAATCCAGCCTGGTGGAGCGCCTGGAGCAAGTGGAAGTCAGCGTGGTTCCGGGCAGCGACCGCAATATCAAGATCACCAAACCCTCCGACATGGATCTCGCCCGGTTGTTCCTGGCCGAGGAAATGGCTCCCCGGGTTTCCTCTTGAGCGATCTGCGAATTGGCCAAGGCTGGGACGTCCATCGCATCGTGTCCGGCCGTCCGCTGATTCTGGGCGGCGTGACGATTCCTTCTGAGTTTGGCCTGGAAGGTCATTCCGACGCCGATATTCTGTCGCACGCCATCACCGATGCCCTGCTCGGCGCGGCCGCGCTGGGCGACATCGGCATGCATTTCCCGGATACCGATCCGCGCTGGAAGGATGCCGACAGCTTGCGTGTTCCTGCGCGCACGCGCGCGATCTGGTCGCCGCACAAGGGTATAGAATTGTGAACGTGGATTCCACCGTGATTCTGGAACGCCCCAAGCTGAAGGACTTCCGGCATGCTATCCGGGAGAAGCTGGCCGAGACGCTCGCTCTTGAAGTCGAGTCGGGTTTCGGTGAAATTCAAGACTGCGGAAAAAATCGGACCGGTCGGCGAAGGCCGCTCGGCGGAGGCTCAAGCGCTGGTAACCATATGCCGACAGCATTGATCACCGGGGCATCCGCCGGTATCGGGTTGGAGCTGGCCCGCGTCTTCGCGCGCGAAAAATACCGCGTGGTTCTGGTCGCGCGCAACCAGAAGCGCCTGGAAGAGATCGCTCAGGAGCTTCGTCCCGCTGACAGCCAGGTGTTGGCGATCGATCTTTCTTTGCCCGGCGCACCCGAGGAGATTCATGGCAAGGCGCCGAAAGTCGATGTTCTGGTGAATAATGCAGGTTTCGGCCTCTTCGGAAAATTCGTGGAGAAGGGCTTAGCCGAAGAGTTGAACATGATGCAGCTCAACATGACGGCGCTGGTGACCCTGACAAGACTATATCTTCCCGCGATGATCGCGGCCGGCGGCGGGAAAGTCATGAATGTGGCTTCGACGGCGGCATTCCAGCCTGGTCCGCTCATGGCAATCTATTATGCGACCAAGGCCTTCGTCCTTTCGTTTTCCGAAGCGATCGCTAATGAACTGGAAGGGACCGGCGTTATCGTAAGCACGCTTTGTCCCGGCCCGACAACGTCGGATTTTCAAGAGCGCGCCCAAATGCAGAAATCGGGATTGGTGAAAGGCAGGAAGATGATGGATGCCCGGACGGTTGCAGAGGCCGGGTACCGCGGGTTGATGGCCGGAAAAACTGTGGTGATTCCCGGACTCGCCAACAAATTGATGGCCCAAAGCATTCGGTTCAGCCCTCGAAGCATGGTCACGAAAGTCGTACGCCGGATACAGGAAGAGCGCTAGCCGTTAACGCCGGCGGTATACCGCAATACCCTCGCCGGCCGCGCCGCTTAGTAGCTCCAATTCAGGCGGAATCGTGACAGATAACGCTCCATTTGCGAGAAAAATACCCCCGTTCGTCAGCATTTGGGCCACGCTTGCCATCGCCAGGGTCAGTTCAACGCGGCTATAACCGGCAGTAGCCGCTGTCACCAGATCGAATCCCTCGCCCGGCTTGGCCTCGATGGTTTGGGTGACGACATTCAAATCTTCAGCGCGGATGTGCGCGTTAACCCGGCCTCCGGTCTTGCCCGCGACAGCGCGAACGTGTGAAAGAACCCAGGGGTTGATGTCCAATACAACCAGCTCCACGTTGCCTGGCTTTGAGAGCCCCGTGGACAGGGCCGCGTCCAGGCCTGCGAACAGGTTGTAGGTGTCCGGGTCATAAAGAGGATCGAGCCCTGGACCAATCGCCGCGATACGGCGGACGCGGGCGGGGGCCTTGCCGGCACTTATGGCGCCTCGCAGCGCCTGTTCTATCGAAGTGGCTCCCGGAGAAGAGCTATGCATTTGCTGGGTGCGTCCCCGTTCCAATGCCGCGCGGCGCAAGTTTCCAATGAGAAAGGCCCGCAGTTCATCCTGAGCAATCTCGCGCCGGCGCAGGAACTGCAATATGGAGCGAAAACGTTCATCGTCAACCTGATCAAGACCATTGATGAATGCATCCATTCTGATGCGGGCAGCCGGTGTCAGCGCTCCAGCGGCGGTAACCGCTTCCGCCGTACTAGCCAGTCGGGGCTGGGTTGTGAAGGATGTGCCGAACATGATCAGCATGCCGATAGAGTCTTCGATATAGCGGTCAATACCGCCGCGGATTTCAGCATCGTGCTGGCGGATCCAGCTGTCCCACTGCCGGGAGTCGGTCATTTCGGGAGGCTTCTCAGCCGACGTCGCCATTCCGGCAAGCAGCGGCTGTATTTCAGTCCAGTGAAGATAGCGGACGCCTTCCAGACGCGCCAACGCGAGGCTGGCCAGTAGTACGGAAATAAGAACAAACCGCCCTCGCATAAGACCCTCTCTTAGCATTCTAGTTTGATATCGGCAGCGAAGGCGCTGTTGTACACTGTGAGCGTATGCAAGTAAAGCTGTGCTGCTGACGGCGCCCCAACCGAGAGGCCCCAAGAATCTACCGATCCTGGGCCATTTGCCCGCATTTCGCGCTCATCCGATCCAATTTTTGATGAAGATGGCGCGCGCGTACGGGGATCTGGCTTATTTCCGTCTGGGCGGACAGCATGTCTATCTGGTGAACCATCCCGATCTCGTTCGTGAGATTCTGGTCACGAATCAAGCCAATTTCACCAAGAGCCGCGCCCTGCAGCGCGCCCGAATCCTGCTGGGCGAGGGCTTGCTCACTAGCGAAGGCCAGTTTCATTTGCGGCAGCGGCGGCTGGTGCAACCGGCGTTTCACAGGGAACGGCTGGCGGCTTACGCGTCGGTGATGAGCGAATATGTCATGCGTTTTCGCGACCGCTGGACCGCCGGCAACACCGTGGATGTATCCATTGAGATGATGCGGCTGACTTTGGCGGTGGTGGGTAAAACGCTCTTCAGCGCCGACGTCGAGGCGGAAGCACCTGAGATCGGCGAGGCTCTCACGGTGGTGCTGAAGATGTTCCGCATGCTGATGATGCCGTTCTCGGAATACGTCCAAAAATTGCCGCTGCCTTCCATCCGGCGCTTCGAGAAGGCCGGGGAGCGGCTTGACAAGACCATTTATGGCCTCATCCACGAACGCCGGCGTAGCGGTGAAGACACCGGCGATTTGCTCTCCATGCTGATGTTGGCACACGATGAGGAGGCCGACGGCAGCGGGATGACCGACAAACAAGTGAGGGACGAGGCGCTCACGCTGTTCCTCGCCGGGCACGAAACTACGGCCAACGCACTTACCTGGACCTGGTACCTGCTTTCGCAAAACCCGGAATGCGAGCAGCGTCTGCATGCGGAAATCGACTCCGCGCTCGAAGGCCGCCCTCCTGAGATGTCCGATTTGCCGCAATTGCGGTACACCGAAATGGTTTTCGCCGAGGCCATGCGCCTGTATCCGCCGGCTTGGGCCATCGGCCGGATGGCGAAAGGCCCATTTGAATTGGGTGGAATCCCGATCGCGGCGAAATCGATTTGCATCGTGAGCCCCTACGTAATGCAGCGCGATCCTCGCTGGTTTCCCGACCCCGAGCGTTTCGATCCGGAGCGCTGGACGCCCGAGGCCCGCGACGCGCGGCCGAAATTCTCCTACTTCCCGTTCGGCGGCGGCTCGAGGGTGTGTATCGGCGAGCGCTTCGCCTGGATGGAAGGAATTCTGATGATCGCGGCCATCGCACAAAAGTGGAAGTTGAGATTGGCGAAGGACCAACGCGTGGAGCCGCTGCCTTTGATCACGTTGAGGACGAAATACGGCATGCGAATGCTGGTTCAGGCGCGTAGCTAGCTGGCGCGCCGCAATACTGCGCGGGCCGGCGCTCCGTCGCTTCCCACAATCTTCAGCGGTAGACATATCAAGTCGTAATCGCCAGGCTCGACGTCTTTCAGGTTCAGGCCTTCGATAATCCAAATGCCGGCCTGCAACAGCGTGCGATGAGTCTCCGGCCCATCGGTGTCATAACCGCCCACGGATAGATAATCCACTCCAACGGTTTGCAGACCGCAATCGGCCAGGTATTGGGCGGTTTCATGCGGAATATAGACGAACTTTTCCTGAAACTTCGCGGCCGTCCAGCATTCTTCGGAGTTCCTGGTCTTGAAGAGGACACGTTCCCCCAGGGCGAACCGATAACGCTTGAGGTCGCCTATGCGAATCAATTCCGGATCGTGAATCGCGATCACTCGCGCGCGCCCGACGCCGGCGGAAATTGGAAAAGCCTCCATCCCGACGCCGTCCGGCAGGAAATGACGGGGTGCATCCATGTGCGTGCCGATGTGCGCGCTGGTGCTGATCTCAGACAAATTGCAAGTATCGCCATGGGCGATCGTTTCCGTCTGAACACGCTCGAATGGCCGGTCATTGGGCCAGTGCGGCATCCCGTTGTGAAGTGGTACGGAGATATCAATCCAGGATTCGCTCAAGCTGACACCGTAATGACGTTCTTGATTCCACCGGCGCCGGGCGCCAAACTTTGGACGGCCTGATCGATCGTGAATCGCGCGGTGATCAGCGAGCGCACCGCAGCGGGCCACTTTTGAACGAATGTCCCCAGGTCGCGGATGGCTGCCTGAAAGCTCTGCGGCGGCGCGTTGACACTGCCGAGAATGACCTGGTTGTTCAAAACGACATCGCGCATGATGTAGTCGGTATCCACTTCAATAGGCCCTTTGCGGCCCGGCACGCCCGTAAAAATGAATACACCGTTTGGCCCCAGTTGTTTGATGACGTCAAATGCCAGACTGGACGCTCCGACCGCTTCATAGACTACGTCGATCGCACCAACTGCCTTCGCCATTTCGTCCACCGAATGCGTTTCAGCAGCGATATATCGCCCACCGATAGCGCTGACGATGTCGTCCTTCTCTTCATGCCGGCCGGATCGCGAGTACACGGTGACGTCGAAACCGGCGATGGTCAAAGCCATCGCGCCCAGTAGTCCCACCGGACCCGCGCCCAGCACGACGGCGTTACGATGTCCCTGGCCTTCCCAGGGCAGGCGCCGTTCGATGGCCTGCAGCTGCGCCAGCGATTTCTCTGCAATGGTGAGCGGCTCAACCAACACAGCCACGTCTCGCAACTCGGGAGGGACAACGCTCACATAGCGTTCTTCCTCGACCACGAATTCGGTCATGTAGCCATGCTGTTGCTTTATGCCGCGCTCGGTGAAATCGCCGGTGTAGCAGAAATCCTGGCGGCCGGAACGGCAGGCAATACAGCCTGCATGCGGGCAGGGGCGGCGTACGGTAAGGACCACCAGGTCGCCGGCTTTCGCCGTAGTTACTTTTTCACCGGTCGCGACCACCCGGCTGAGCGATTCATGGCCGATGACCAGATAATCGCTGCCTTCCGGAGGCGTTCCATACTGGAAGGACGTAATCTCGCGATCGGTGCCGCACACACCGACGTCCAGCACTCGCATCTTGAGCCCGGTCGGGGACTGGAGGTCCGGCTCTGGATGATCAATGATTTGCACCTGGCGGCGAGCCGGAAATACGGCAACGGCCTTCATGAATTCAGAATACCTCGCGGGTAGCACCCGGCCCCGGATCTATTTTCCTCTTGACATCCGACTCATTTAGTACTAATAAATTAGTATGCGCCCCAAAACTTCGACTTTGACCGAGCAGGAGCTCGAGATTATGAAGATCGTTTGGGACCGGGACCGGGCCACCGTCCGGGATGTTTACGAGGCATTGCTGGAGCGCCGCAAGATCGCCTACACAACAGTGATGACCATGATGAACATCCTGGAGCAGAAGAAGCACCTTCGCAAATCTTCTGAAGATCGCGCATTTGTCTACCGGTCCGCCAAACCCAAAAAGCAGGTCATTCAGGGAATGGTCCGGGAATTCGTGGATCGCGTCTTCAACGGCTCGGCCGAACCGCTGCTGGTGCATCTGATTGAGGACCGCCGGCTAACCAACAAAGATCTGGACGAGCTTGCACGCATGATCAGAAAGGATCGCTAACATGGCGGGTTTATGGCTCCGGAATCTCGGCTTCTATAGCCTGCAGATCCTGTTGATCGCGGCTGCTGGTTCTACGCTTTTACAATTGCTTCGCGTCCAAATCCCTAAAGCCCGGCTGATCTGCTGGCAGGCCCTGCTCGCGATCTGCGTTCTGCTTCCGGCTATCGAGCCCTGGCAGAGCTTGAATATCGATTCATCCGTACAGATTACAAACGGTGCATTCACCGCGGTCGAACGGAATCAGGGCTTGGGGTTCTTTCACATGCCTCTGGCAAACCTCGTCATGCTGCTCCTCATAGGCGGCGCGGCGATCCGTTTTGCGATGCTCGCCCTGGGTTTTTGGAGGCTGCGCACATATCGGCGAGACTCCAGGATCGTGCCCGGAGCGTTCCACGATCTCCAAGTGCGCATGGGCCTGCATGCGGACGTGCATGCATTTTCCGGCGCTCCGGGGCCCGCAACCTTTGGATTCTTGCATCCGGTGATTCTCCTCCCCGAAGCATGTCTTCAGGATGAGGCGATCGGGTGCCATGAGCTACTGCACGTGCGCCGCCACGACTGGGTATTTACCTTGCTGGAAGAGTGCGTTCTGGCGTTGTTCTGGTTCCATCCGGCTATGTGGTGGCTGATCGCGCAGATCCAGTTGGCGCGGGAAGAAGTGGTGGACCGGGAGGCTGTGGCCATCCTGGATTCGCGCGACCGGTATCTGGCGTCCCTGCTGGCGCTGGCCGCTGCCAAGGTTGGTCCCGATCTGGTTCCGGCGTCTCCGTTCCTGCGGCGGCGTCATTTACAGAAGCGAGTCGCTTCATTATTGAAGGAGGTTTCCATGTCGAGATTACGATTGAGTTGGTCACTGGCGACGTTCGTCGCCGCACTCGCCCTGGCCGGCTGGCTGGGCGTTCGATCATTCCCGCTTCAGGCTGCGCCTCAGGAAAAACCGGATGGATCCGGGGTTTCGGTGGATTCCAGCGGCTTGACCCTGCTGCATCGTGTACCGGTGATCTATCCGCGAGAAGCCAGGGAGAAGGGCATTGAAGGGGACGTTTTGGTGGAACTTACTCTGACCGGCACGGGCGCCGTGTCGGATGCCCATGTTTTAAGCGGAGCGGCAGAGCTGCGCAAAGCCGCCTTGGAATCGGTGCTGCAGTGGCACTACGCCAACGATGCGCAGTTAGTCAAAGCCCAGGTCACGATCAAATTCAGGCTGCCGCAAGTAGTGCCCCCGGAAGTTTGGAATCGCATGCTGGACGGTGCAACTACCCTAAAGCAAATAGACATGCGGGTTCCGGACACTCTCAAGGGGAAGCTCGAAAGCCGAATTTCTCTGCGCGCAGGCGACCCGATCACGTCAGCTTCCTTGAACGATATGCTCGCGACCATTCGGGAAACAGACGAGCATCTGAACCTCCTGGTGGACAGGAACGGAGTGATCACCATCGCGCTCTCCAGCGACGTGCCGCCCCAGAGAATTCGCGTCGGTGGCAATGTGCAGCAAGCCAATCTGATCCAAAAGATCCAGCCGATTTACCCGCCTCAGGCCAAACACGATCGTGTGCAGGGCAAGGTTCAATTCAGTGTTCTGATCGGCAAGGACGGTCACGTCCAGACCGTGGACCTGATCAGCGGCGAACCGGTGTTGGCGGATGCGGCCAAAGAGGCCGTATCGCAGTGGATCTACAAGCCCACTCTGCTAAATGGCCAGCCAGTGGAAGTGATGACGCAAGTGGACGTGAATTTCACGCTCGTGCAGTGACCTTCACGGGTTGCTCAGCCGACGCCGGCAGGCTCACCTCCCGGTGCCTGGGCAGGATCGCGATCGATAGTGCGCCGATCAGAGACACCGCCAGGACGACGCCCATCGCGAGGCCATAGTTGCCGGCACGATCGCGCAGCACCGAGACGAAGTACGGGAACCAGGTTTGGCCGATGGTGTTCACCGGCAGAATTATTGCCATTGCGCGCGCCAGGGTGTTCACGCCGAACTGTTCGGCGGCCATCAACGGGATCAACATATAGTCCGCGCCCATTCCGAATCCGAACAGCAGCGCAAACACATAAAGGTACATGTCGCTTGAAGGCCGGACAATCAGGAGAATGGGAATCGTACCGGCGACCAGGAAATAGGTGGCCGTCATAACCCATTTTTTGGAAAAACGATCGGCCAACCCGCCGATCAATAACCGTCCGCCGATGCTGGACCATAAAATCAACACCGATGCGGTTCGCCAAGCCCCATCCACTACCGGGCCTTTCTCAAAACCCGCGTCCAGGAATACGAACTTCATGTGAAAATTGATCGCGCCGATGGCGCCAATGGAACAAAAACTGCCGATGAGCAGCAGCCAGAATGGCCAGCTTCGGAGCAATTCGGCGAACGTATGAGATTGAACCTTGTTCTCAGCCGGTGCTTCGGCAGCCCCGTCGGGATTCTGTCCGATGTCGGACGGCTTGTCCTTCATTACGAAAAGCACCAGCGGCCAAGCCAGCAGGATCAGGCCCGCTAGCACCATCAGTGCCACGCGATAGCCGAAGTCGTCGGTCAGCCATTTCACCAAGAACGAGCCAAGCGAGCCCATTAATCCGACGCCGACGTAAACAATCCCCATGGCTTTACCGCGGCTGCGCCGGAACCAATGCGAAACGATTAACTGATGCGGAATCGGCCCGGAGAGAAAGTAGCCGAGAGTATAGACAACCCAGAAGCCGTAATAGACAGCCAGAGCGCTCCCCATGTTGGCGAAGCCCGTGAGCGCGATGCAGGTGAGCACCGTGCCAATCAGGATCAGCTTGCGCGGGCTGAATCGATGGATGACGATGGGACCGAACCAGATGGTGAGGGCGGCGGCCAGCGGGAAGCCCAGTGTGATATCGGAGCGCGACCACTGGAACTCACGCTGGAAATAGTCGTAGAAAAATCCGATGTTGTAATAGGGTACGCCGACGGCCAGGCCGAACGTGACGACGGCCGCGGCGGTGATCCACCAGCCGAAAAACTTCCGCTGCATTCGACTATTGTTGCACGATGCCCGGAAAGGTAGCGCTATAGGGTCCGGAGGTGGAAGCCGCCGTCTACGTTGATCACCTGGCCGGTGGAATAATCGAGCAGGCCGTCTGCAATGGCGCGAACTGCCCGTGCCACATCCTGGCCTTCGCCCATGCGGCGCTGAGGCAACAGGCCGGCGGCGATCTTTTCGTCATAAGCCTGCTCGACCGCCGCGATCATATCGGTGCGCACGACGCCCGGGCGGACCTCGAACACTTGTACATTGTGGGCCGCGAGACGCTGCGCATAAAGCGCGACGCTCATGCTGAGCCCGGCCTTCGAGATGCAGTACTCGGCGCGATTGACGGAGGCTGTGTAGCTGGAAATCGAAGTGATGAAGACGATCCGCCCCCGGCCTTGTTCCACCATCCAGCGGGCGATCGGCTGTGTTAGAAAGTGCGGACCCTTGAGATTGGTGGCGATTAATTCATCGAAGCTGAGCTCGGTTGCTTCCAGGATGTCGCGGCGCTCACGGGGCGCGATGCCGGCGTTATTCACCAGCAAGTCCAAGCGGCCATGCTTGGTCTTCAGATGCTCCACCAGTGCAAGGCGGTCTGCCGGAGAGCCGATGTCGCTCTGGATAACCTCCGCGCCGGTTTCCTGACCAAGCGATTTGGCGGCTTCATTGTTGCCCCGATAAGTCGCCACTACTGTGTGGGTTTTGGAAAGCTCGATAGCAATGGCCCGGCCAATCCCGCGACTGGCGCCGGTGACTAATGCGACTGGCTTACTTGGAGGCGGCAAGTTCGGCGTCGATGGCCTTGGCGACGTCTTCGAAGGCGAAGGTTTCGATGAAGGGCGTTCCATTCACCAAAATGGTGGGTGTCTTGGCAATACCTCGGGCCACACCCTCCTGGTAGTCTTTCTCTACCAGCACGGCCAATCGCTGGTCACTCAGCGAGGCCACCGACTGGGCGGGATCCACGCCATGCGCCTGGGCGAATTCCGACAACCGGTCATTGAAGTTATCCAGGTTGATGGCGCGCAGGTTCGAGAGAGCATATTTGCGATACGCGATGCCCAAACCGGGTTGGGCCTCTTCAAAGAAACGCGCTGCGATGGCCGCTTTCCGCGCCCAGGCATGTTTGGCGAGCGGAAAATCTCGATGCTCGAACCCGACCGTGGTGGAGTAGCGCGGAAGAATCTGACGGTCGAGCATATTCCGAAAATCGGCGCAGTCCGGGCATTGCAGATCTTCGTAGATCAGTACCCGTACTGTACTGGTAGCCGAGCCTTCCATGAGATGCTGTTCGGCCGCATTGGCAAACGTCGCTGCCAGTACTGCGGCGCCGAACAGGCGCGTCATAAATTCGCGGGCTGTTGAAGCGTGAAAGTCAAACGAGTTTCAGACGGAATTTTGACGTGCTGGCCTTTGGTCAACACTTCGGCGGCGCCGCCGACGGCCGCGCCTGATGCTGCTCCGATGGCCGCGCCCTTGCCGCCGCCGGCGAGCGCGCCGACGATGGCGCCAAGCGCCGTGGTGCCACCCACTACCTTCGCTGTACGCGCGCCACGCGATCCACTGGCCTGCGTAACATCGCCGGTCGTAACATCGATCATCCGCCCGTTAATCTGCACCTGTTGAAGAGCCAGCGTCAAAACGGTTCGACCGGCGAATTTACCGGATTCCTTGTCTTCCACCAGTTTCACGACGCAATCCGACCCGCGTTGGACCGCGGTCTGGCCATTGACGAGGACCGGTTCATCCACACTCGCGCGATAGGTTTGGCCGAGTCGGGACTGCTCCGAATCGACACCGTCGATCATGCGCACGGTGATAGGAGTACCGCTAGGAATTTGCATTCCCGCTGTGGTTTGCTGCTGCGGCGGCGCTCCGTAGGCCGGACTTTCAGGCTGCAGCGGGGGAGCGTTCCGTTCTGGCGGGGGAGCATCCCGTTGTGGAGGTGGCGCGTCCTCTTGCTGACGGCGAGGAGGCGCTGAATCGTACCTGGGATTCTCGGATGTGAGCCGTTCTCCTCCGCCGAATTGCAGGTTCGAGACTTCACCAACGTCGAAGGTGTCGACGCGATCGCCCACCGCCATCCGGATCTCGCGGGCGTTGCCGCCCAAATATTGACCGTGGACCACTCTGCCGCTGCGGAGTGTCAGGGAATCGGCCGAACAAATGGCTGCAATAGCGATTATTATGTTGGTAACCCGTAGTAACATCGGTCCTCCTCTGTTCTTAGCTTATCATTCAGACGCAGCCCGGATAGGCCGGGTTGCAGTGCTGCTTCAGCACTTTACGCAACTCGCCGTAACTCGTGTCACCATAATCTTAAGCATGAACATCCGCATTAAAAAACTTCATCCCGACGCCGTGCTTCCCAGCTACGCCCATGGTCCCCAGGAAGACGCCGGGATGGATTTGCGGGCCGTGGAGCGCGTCCAATTGGAACCGGGCATGGCGCAGGCCGTACCTACCGGGCTCGCCATCGAACTGCCGCCGGGCTATGAGGCACAGGTTCGCCCGCGCAGCGGTCTGGCGCTCAAACACTCCCTCACTGTGAATTTCGGCACGATCGATCCAGGCTATCGGGGCGAGATCCGGGTGGTGATGTTCAACCTGGGTCGCGCTGGATATACGGTCGAGAAAGGCGACCGCATCGCGCAGTTGATCGTGGCCCCTTACGAAGCCATCCATTGGCAGGAGGGCGAACTGGCCGATTCGGCCCGCGGGGCGGGCGGGTTCGGGTCCTCGGGCAGATAATTCCCTTCCTGGGGCCGGTGGGTTGGTACCGGGAGCGCTAATATGGAGTAAACAGGCTATGATCATTCGAAAACCGTCCGATCTTCCGCTATTCCCAGGTGACTCCCAAGCAAGTGTATGTCAACCGCCGCCGGTTCCTGGGCGCAGCTCCGCTCGCGCTCGGCGCGTTGGCAGGCTCGCGCGCCGCGCAGGCCACCACGAAACTCGACGGCGTTACCAAGAGCTCCTACACCGTCGGACGACAAGGTCACGCCCCTCGAAGTCATCACGCACTACAACAATTTCTACGAGTTCGGCACCGACAAAGAAGACCCGTCCGAGAACGCGCAGAACTTTCGCACCTCGCCCTGGACGCGTGAAGGTGGAAGGCGAGGTGGCCAAGCCCAAGACGCTCGACCTGGACGCGCTCTATGAAGATCGCGCCGCTCGAAGAGCGCATCTACCGGCACCGCTGCGTGGAAGCGCTGGTCGATCGTGGTGCCGTGGATCGGCTATCCCGCTGAACGCGCTGCTCAAGCAGGTGGAGCCGACCGCCAAGGCCAAGTACGTGGCATTCGAAAGCTACTACGACCGCAAGCAGATGCCGCAGGGCGCCTGGGCCGGCATCCAATTTCCTTACGTCGAAGGCTTGCGGCTGGACGAAGCCATGCATCCGCTGGCGCTGCTGGCGGTCGGGCTTTATGGCGAGACGCTGCCCAATCAGGACGGCGCGCCCTTCCGCCTGGTGGTGCCGTGGAAATACGGCTTCAAGAGCATCAAGTCGATCGTAAAGATCCGCCTGGTCGAAAAGCAGCCGCCCACCACCTGGAATCTCTCCGCGCCCAACGAATACGGTTTCTACTCCAACGTGAATCCGGAAGTGGACCATCCGCGCTGGAGCCAGGCCAAAGAACGCCGCTTGGGCGAGTTCCTGCAAGCGCAATACGCTGATGTTCAACGGCTACGGCGACAGGTGGCCAGCCTGTACACCGGCATGGATCTTCGCAAGAATTACTAGAGCAGCTTGATAGCATCAGAAGGTCCTCTCCAGCCGGTGGACCAAGGTCGTCCTCTTCGCTGTTGTGCCTGGTTCCGTTCTGCTGCTGGTTGGCTCGTGCTGGCGCTGCACTACCGGCAGGATCCGACCTGACCGCCAATCCGATCGAGTACATCACGCACTACACCGGCGATTGGACCATCCGTTTCCTGCTGATCACGCTGACTGCGTCACGCCGCTGCGCAAGCTGTTCAACCAGCCGCAAGCTGGCGCGCTATCCGCCGCATGCTGGGCCTGTTCGCCTTCTTCTACGTATGCCTGCACCTCATGACTTGGTTGTGGCTGGACAAGTTCTTCGATCTGTCCGAGATGTGGAAGGACGTCCTCAAGCGGCGGTTCATCACGGTTGGAATGACTGGGCTTCGCGACTGATGATTCCCTTGGCCATCACATCCACCGCCGGATGGGTGCGGCGGCTGGGCTTCGTGCGCTGGCAGCGGCTGCACCGGCTGATTTATTTCAGCGCGCTGGCGGGCGTGATTCACTACTACTGGCTGGTGAAGTCCGACGTGCGGCTGCCGCTGATGTACGGCGCGATTCTGGCCGTGCTGATGCTGATACCGGTTTGCAGTCTGGCTCAGAAAGCCGCGCAAAGCGCCGGCTGGCGCGCCGTCACCACTCCGAATACGGCGTCCCTTCGAGACTGGTTTTGTCCGAACCGCTGCGCACATCGAAAATTCCCGGCTGCGTCTGGTTCACCGTGTTGGACGCATCTTCCATGATGATCTTCCAGGAATCGGCCGTGCCGGTGATCGGATCCATCGGGATCTGGCGCAGATAGCCGTCGCTCACCAGGTCCTGCAGCGTTTGCGGCGCCTTCTGCTTGTCGTAGGTGTACTCGTCGATCACGGTGCGCATGGTGAACAGATTGTTCTTGAGCACGCTTTCTTTGGAGCGAGTGATGGACCGGTTGTAGATCGGAATGGCAACCGACATCAGGATCGCGATGATCGCCATCACGATCATCAGCTCGATGAAAGTGAACCCGAAGCGGCGGCGGCTCGCGTGCCGCGTCGTCATGAAGCGTCAGCTCACCATCTCCGAATACGCGGTCCCATCGCGCGCCTTGTCCATGCTCTTGGTGTACACGTCGAACACGTTCTGTCCGCCCCAGGACTGCGACTTCGGATCGTCGCGAGTGCTGCGCAGACCCCAGTCGTAGGAATTGGTCATCGGATCTTTCGGGATGCGCCGCAGATACTTGATCTTCTTGTCCACCGAGCCGGTGGCTTTCATGCCGTCCACCAGCTGCTGCAGCGTTTCCGGATAGTTGTCGGAATCCAGCTTGGCCGGGCCGATCTTCCCGGCGTCCATGTCGTCTTTGAACTTGTCGATGGCGTTGCGCATCTCCGCAGAGCATGCTCCAGATCGCGTTCCTTGTCTCGCTGCACTTTGTAGCGCGCCAGTGGAACCGCCATGGCGGTAAGCACCATCAGGATGGTGAAAGCCACGATCAGCTCCACCAACGTCAAGCCGCTTTGTCGACTCCGCCGCCTCATCTGTACGCCTCTATTGCACCGTAACGGTGACGGATGGCGCGGCCACGGCGATCGGCTGCTGCTTGGAATTCTTCAGAGTGGCTTCGGTGACAGCTCAGAGTGGTGGTCCCTTTGCCGACGGCCGTAAAGGTAAACTGCATCAATGGGCCGGTGCCGTTGACGCCGCCCGCCCCGGCCTGCGGCTCATTTCGATGGTCGCGTCGCCGGTGTCATTGCGAATGTCCAGGCTCGGCGGATTCACCGTTCCGTCCTGGCCGAGCAAGCGCCCGGTGTGATCTGATTCAACCGCAGAATCTTCGGATCCCACCGTGACTTTCACCGGCACGCCTGCCAGATCGGTTACATTGTCGGCCTGCAAAGATACCACCACTGGAGCGCTCAATTGCGCCTGCACGATGCCGGAGGAATGAAAGCCAGAGTGGCCCGGAAGGCGCCGCCGGCGTGACCGCGGCGTCCTAGCCGCTGGCGCGGGGGTAGGCGCTGGCGGGGCCGCGGCCGTGGGCGCAGGAGCGCCGGAGCCGGAGGCAGGGGCGCTGCTTCCTCTTTGCGCGCCGCATAGCTCAGCTTCACCGTCTGATCGGTTCCCGCCGCGATGCCCCGCAAATCCAGGCCCGTGATATCCGGCGTCCGCACGATATGCGGAATCAGGGCGATCATCAGCTCGCCGCGCTGCTTGTCCTTCGAGCGTGTTGCCAAACAAATATTTGCCGAGGACCGGAATGTTCACCAGACCGGGAATTCCGTTCACGTACTGGTGTCCTGCGTCTGAATCAAACCGCCCAGCAGGCTCACTTCGCCGTCCCGCAGCCGGATGTCGGCCTCGTTCTTCCGTTGCGAGATCACCGGCTGATTCAGGCCGCCCAGATTGTCACCGTTCGCTGACGTTCGAAATATCGACGCAGCACATGCAGCGTCACTTCGTCGTTCCCGTGCACGTGCGGCGTGAGCTCCACGATTGACGCCCGGTATCGACGAACTGAAACTGCGTGCTCACCAGCGGGCTCACGCCCACCGTGCCGATGCCGGGCTGGAAGCTGCCGGTGGCGTAGGGATACTTTGTCGCCGATCTTCAAAGATACTTTCTGTCCATCGGAGGCGCGCACCTCCGGCGACTGCATATTTGGTGCTGCGTATCCGACATCACGGCCTGCAACATGGCTCCCGGCAGGCTGGTGGAGAAATCGGCAGTGCTGATATGTCCGAGCTGCGACAGAGCCACTGCACTGCCGCCGGTGGTTGTTCCCGTAGTCGTTGTACCGACCGTCCCGGTCGTCCCGGTGGTCCCAGTCGTCCCGGTTGTCCCGGTGCCGGTAGTGCCGGTGGTCGACAGTAATTGGATTTCGCGGCGTGAACGCGAACGGGACAGCGCAAGCCCGTTGTGCCGCCGGACACCAGAGCCGGCGCCAATGCTGCGAGTCCGGTCGCTGTCGGCTTCCATCACGATCACATCCACCACCACTTCGGCTTTGGGCTTGTCCATATCGTGAACAGCTTTTCCACCAGCGCCACTTTGTCCACGGTGTCGCGCACCATCATCGCGTTCTGCGCATTGAAGGTGAACATGCGGCGCACGTCGGTCACCGAGCGCACGGCGGTGACGATCTCCTGAAATTCCTGGACCGAAGTGGGATTTCTTCAGATAGAAAACCTTCACCACTTCGTCTTCATAATCGCGGCGCTTGGTGACGTTGTCTTCGGTGACGAAGATGGCGTTCGCGCTGACCGGCTTCCAAAATGTCTTGGTCAGCAGCGCGATGTAATCCAGCGCTTCATCCAGCGTCACATTGTTCAGATCCAGATTCGACGTTCCTGCCTGGCTGCATCTGCGGATCGAACAGCACATTGATGCCCGCCAGCTTGCCCACCGTCTCATAGAGCACCTTGGGCGGCTGATTGTTCATCTTCAGCGAGGTGATCTGGTTGGTGACCGGTTTCAGCTCCGGGACCGGCTGCAGCGACTCGATCATCTCCAGGCTGTCCTTGCGCGACTTCTCGGCGGAGGTCAGCGGGTCTTCCCAGGCGGAACATTCCCTTCTTCTTCTGTTCCAGAGCCTCCTTGGTCTGCTGGATCTCCTGCAGCGCGATCAGCGAACCCGGATCGATCGCTGAACGCCTTTTGGAACTCCGCCAGCGCCTGTTCCAGTTTGCCGGCCTGTCCGCAGTTTCATGCCGGCTTCGACGTGCGCCTGGCCGGCCTGAAAACGCACCCGGCGGGCGCCCAACTGGTAGATGGTGTCCTGCGGATCCTGGTTCAGGGCCTGCTGGTAATAGTCCAGCGCCTTGTCGTATTCTTTACGAGCCTCGGCTGCGCTGCCCAGCTTCAACAGCTTGTCGCCTTTGCGGGTGCGAGCCTCCAAGGCATCGGCGGGCAGCAGCGAGCAGCACCGCCGCAAGCACCGCCAAAACTCGTAACTTATTGAAACCAATCATCTTATTCCCTCAGAAACACCCTATGATACAATAAACCTGCGCTGGCCGGAAAACTACCACATAAACGCTTGACGCTGCGGGCTTTCCCGGCGTTGAGTACAAAAACCTCAGGGCCATCAGTGGAGCCTCGGAATCAATCAAGATCTTGAGCGACAACCGTCACGCCGGGCACAACTACCACCTGCTGGAACGGTTTGAAGCCGGACTTGCGCTGACCGGAACCGAGGTGAAAGCCGCCAAGGACGGCAGGGTCCAGCTGAAAGACAGCTTCGCCGAGGTGGCAGGGCAATGAAGCCTGGCTGCTGAACGCCCACATCGGCCAGTATTCGCACGGCAATCGCGAGAATCACGAGCCCACCCGCCGCCGCAAGCTGCTGCTGCATCGCGCAGAGATCGACAAACTGCTGGGCAAGACGCGTGAAAAGGGTCTGACGCTGGTTCCGACCAAGATGTATCTGAAGAATGGGCACATCAAGGTGGAGTTGGCGGTGGCCAAAGGGCAAGAAGCTGCACGATAAACGCGAGAGTCCGAGCGGACGCGGGAGATGGAAGCCGAAGCGCGCGCGGCCATCGGACGCAGACGGCTGAACTGGCAAAGATCACTAAAGGAGACATCGAGTAAGCGACATGGATATAAAGCTCGAGACGAAGCCCATCGCGGAAGTGGAATGCGGACGCGTTGGTCATCGTCGGGATTTGAAGGGAGCCGCCCCCGGCGGACCCGGCCAGCCGATCAAGTCAAGGAACTCTACGATCGCGGCGAGTTCTCCGGCAAGGCCTGGAAATCGCGATTCTGCATCGCCCCGCCGGACTGAAGGCCAAGCGCCTGGTACTGGCGGGCGGCGGGAAAGCGCGACAAGTTCGATGCTGCCGAGCTGCGCAAACTGACCGGCGCTGTGCTGCGTGCGCTCAAAGCCAAAGGCGTCCGCAGCATCGTGCTGGCTCTCGACGAGGCGTTTCGCTCCGACGATTTCGCGGCCGCGGCCGTGGAAGGCGCGATCCTGGCGGATCTGGAGACCGATCGCTACAAGACCGATCCGAAGAAGAACGAAAAGCAAGTCGACTCGTTCGCGGTGCTGGGCGGCTCGCAAGCCGGCGGTGGATCGCGGCCGCATCTCTGGCTGAAGCGCAGAACTTCACCCGCGATCTGGCCAACGAGCCGGCCAATGTGCTCACGCCCACCTGTCTGGCGGAGCGCGCGCGCGCAGATGGCGGCCGCAGTACGGCCTGGAATGCGAAGTGCTGGATCAGGACCGCATGCGCCAGCTCGGCATGGGCGCGTTGCTGGGCGTCGCGCAAGGCAGCGCCGAGCCGCCGGCGCTAATCGATAATTCTCCGTTACAAGCCGGCGGCGGCGCCATCGTCACGAAAGATCATCTTGGTCTGGTCGGCAAGGGCGTCACGTTCGACACCGGCGGCATCTCCATCAAGCCTGCCGACGGCATGGAAAAGATGAGCTACGACATGGCCGGCGGCGCGGCCGTGCTGGGCGCGATGCGCGCCATCGCTCAACTGAAGCCTGCGATTCCGGTGACCGCGCTGATTCCCACCGTCGAGAACATGCCCGGCAGCAACGCGCAGCGGCCGGGCGATATCGTCACATCGCTGTCCGGCAAGACCGTCGAAGTGCTGAATACCGACGCCGAGGGCCGCATGATTCTGATCGACGCGCTCACCTATGCCCAGCGCTTGGGCTGCACGCATTTGGTGGATGCCGCTACGCTGACCGGCGCTATCGTGGTCGCGCTTGGTAACGTCAACATCGGCGCGTTCACCAACAATCAGCCCTTTCTCGACAAGCTGATGGCGGCGGCCAAAGCCGAGGGCGAAAAGATGTGGCAGATGCCGATGGACGAGGAGTATAAGGAGGCGCTGAAGAGCGCCTTCGCCGATCTGCACAATATCGGTGGCCGGCCGGGCGGATCAGTCACCGCTGCTATGTTCCTCAAGGATTTCGTCGACGACACGCCGTGGGTCCACCTGGACATCGCCGGAACGGCCTGGCTGGACGACGCCAAGCCTTATCATGGCGAAGGGCGCTTCTGGAGTCGGCGTCCGGACGTTCGTCAGGCTGGCTGAGAACTGGTAGCCGCTCACTTTCCGATGGTGCTGTCGAACGCCTCGAGCACTTGTCCCGGGCGGGCGCGAACTCTTATATCGTCGGTAAGATTCTCCCAGCGAATTGTTCCACTGGAATCGACGAGTATTTCGGCGGGGCGCGCAATGTCTTGTCCGTCTTCGCCGCCTTTGGGATGCAACAGGCCATAACGCCGGATCACCTCGGCTGCGGGATCAGAAAGCAGCGGAAAAGTATAGCCCTTCGCCTGGCTCAGCTTGCGCGACTCTTGGGTTGAATCGACACTGATGGCTGCGATCTCAACGTGACGCTGGTTGAAATCGTTCAAGTGCTGCTCGAAACTCCGCAACTCGGAGTTACAGAACGGTCACCAATAGCCTCGATAGAAGATCAGGACGACTGCCCGATTGTTCTTTAGCGCGTCGGATAAACTAATTTTCTTGCCGTCCGCGCTGGCGAGCGTGAAGTCGGGGGCTGGCTGGCCCACGCGCACCGCTGTCCCTGAAGCCGGAATAGCTTTCGCGAGGTAGAAAATCGTAAAGCAAAAGAGGGCGAACAACAGTACGCTCAGCGACGCCAGAATCGAACCGAGCACTTTCCCGCGATATAACGCCGGCTGCCCGAAGGCGCGCCGCAGACCGATCACCAGCAAGACTCCGCCCGCCAGGAACAGCAGATAATTCACCCATGGGACATCTCGGGTGGCGGCAAAGACGGCAAAGATCGGAATATAGCTGAGCACCGCCAGGAGCACGAGTACAAACCCCGCCCAGAGCAGAATGTTATGACGCTTGGTGGCAACGGCCGGTTGGATCATGGGTCACCCTGAGCTAATATCATATGTCATGACCACTCGTCGCGATGCTCTCGCCGCCGCTTTAGCTTTGCTCACCGAGGCTGCCGCCTCAGCCCAAACTCAAAAGGGGGCCGATCCGAATGCAGTTTTTGTACACGACCTTCCCAACCTGACCATGGATGACTGGCAAGTTACAGTCAGCCATGTTCCGTACCCGCCCGGACGTGTGGGTCAGACACACCATCATGCGGGGTTCGTTTTGGCGTACGTGCTGGAAGGCTCCGTCGTCACCAAGATCTCGGGCCAGCCCGAGAGGACTTATAAAACCGGCGAGATGTTCTACGAGGCGCCCGGCGCCACGCACGAGGTTTCGAAGAACGCCAGCAGTACCGCGCCTGCGAAACTTCTGGCTCTGATCTTCGCGAAGAAGGGTGCGACGTTGACAACTCCTGGTCCTGCGACTGGCGCGGACTAATGCGACGGTTCGTAGATGGTGGTATCCGGATGGAATTCCGACCACGCGAACCAATACTCAGGCTCGAGAATGAGCGCCTGCAGGTTGGATCCCGCCAGACGTCCCGAAACACAGTGTCCATAAGGATTCCATCGGGACTGCGTCTCGACATCGGTTAGTTCCGTAGCATCCGGGTTCGCGGCCGTAAACTTCAACGCCTTGCCATTCAGTCGCGCCGAGAATGCTGTCGTTGTGTCGGAGCCCGGTTGATGTACCACCAGGACCGGTTCGCTGCCGAGCGTGACGTTGATCACCCGAGTCTGGCGCAGCGCGTTCAGCGGAAAGGCCTGGTCCGCTCCACCGGCGGCCAAGCCCAGAATCATAGTCTTCGGCGGCAGTCGCTTGTCGGTGCGCAACACGTCGGCCGGCGCGTTCCCACGCTGCGACAGACCGGCCTGGACCGCCTTGTTGTATTCCGGAATCCGCTCCGCATAGCCCGGAAGCGGCTTCAACACCAATGTGTCCGGATGGAGCTTGCGCCACTCGCCCCAGTTGGTTAACAGGAAGGGGTAAAGCTTGACGTGCTCGCCCTTCAACGGTCCTGAAATCGCTTCCAGGCTGGACTGCTGCCACCGGCTTCCGGTCTCGCGATCGCGGAAGACTTCATTGCCCCCGATCACGCCGGCATTTACAAAATGCAGCTCTTTGCCCTTCGCTTCGGCCCTAAACACGAGGGCCGTGTTGCAATACGATCACCACGTGACGGCGATCGGGCCGGCCGCTAGCTGGTCCTGCGCCAGTCCATGCTGGGCCAGGATTGCGGCGGGATAAGCTTTGGCCACCTTTCCGTCGGTAACGCCGATCATGCGATCGCGATCGCTCATGAAAGTGGCCTGGGACGCCGGGATAAACTCGGCATGTTCGATGGCCGCGTACGGGAGTGACGGTTTAGCCGGAGTCTGGAACGCGAGGCATGCACCGGTAGTGAGCAACGTGGCCGTGATTGCGGTGGCGGTTGAGCGTCTCATTGCCTCGTTATTTTATCACTGCGAGCGTCGCTTCATTTCCGCTCTGAATCGATCTGAACTAATTCCTGCGACGGAGCGTTCTTCTTTACCGGCGTCAATAGCGACCGTGGCAGCTTCGAAAAATAAACCATACGCTCCACCCAGGGCAGCATGCGCCGCACAGTCCGGCCATGCAACAGCAGGCTCCCCGCCACCAGCATCGGATGCGGAATGGTGGTGCAGCAGCGCGAGCAGATCTCGATCTCGCCGGCGCGCCCCTCGACGTGCAGCCTGCGCATGCGCTGCATCTCGTCGGAATTCCAGATATCGGGAAGCGGCTGCGCCGCCGACATTTCCAACCGGGCGGCCATCCAGCATGTAGCTCTGGCAGCACGGATAGACGTCGCCGTTGTGTTTCACGTACATCGGCCCGCGCCACAGGTAATGGCAGGGATGTTTCCAGTCCTGCGCCGCGTGCCAGCGCCTCGGGCTGCAGCAGGTTGGTCTCGTCTTCTTTGATCGCGAACCTGATCGACGCCCGGGCACGGCGCTCCAGAAGCGCATGAAATCGTCCACTTCGCCGGCATTGCGCTCCATCCGGACCATCTGGACCACGACCTGCACTTTGGCCCCGCGCTCGTGCTTCATGCGCGCGAAGCGCACGAAATTGTCGCGCACTTTTTCGAACTTCGCGCCTTTGCGGTAGTACTCGTACGATTCCTTGGTCGCGCCGTCGAAACTCAGCGTGATGTGCTCGAGCGGAGTATCGAGCAGCCGCGCGCAAGTCTTCTCATCGAAGAACGTGCCGTTGGTCGAAAGCAGCGTCGAGATATTATGGCGCGCGCAATATTCGATGCGGTCGAAAATCTTGCGATCCATGAACGGCTCGCCCAGGCCGATCAGCATCATGTGCTCGGCGCTCTGTCCGGACTCCTCGACCAGCCGCGTGAAGATCTCCTCGGGCCATATCCTCTTTCGGCTGTTTGTGAGTTTCGCGCGGGCACATCGGGCAATACAGGTTGCACTTGGCCGTGGTTTCGACGATATACTCCACCGGCAAAGCCGTTCAGGGTCGCTTTGCGCACGCAGATAACCCCACAGCAATTTGGCCCGGTTCCAGGCGCGCATGGCAACCCTTATTGTAGCCGCCCAAAACAAGCAACACGATCAAACCAGCATGATGGTAGGAGTGGATCATCGCGTCCAGCGCTTGAACTCAGCCGCGTTCCCTAGCAGCGGCAAATACGTGCTCTATTGGGCGCAGATGAACCGGCGCGTCGATTCCAATCACGCGCTCGCGTACGCTGCCGAACTTGCCAACGAAGCGCAACTGCCGGTGCTGTTCTACGAGGGGCTGACGTGTTCCTATCCCCACGCGAGCGACCGCTTGCATACCTTCATCCTGGAAGGCGTTCCGGACACCGCACGCCGCCTGCGCAAGCTGGGCATCGGCTACGTTTTTCATTTGCGGCCGCAAGCGTAGCGATCCCGATGACGCGCTGTACGGCTTGGCTCAGGACGCCGCCGCGGTGGTAACCGACGACTATCCGACGTTCATCGCCCAGTGCCACAACGCGCGGGTACCGGCTAAGCTCGACGTGCCCTATTACGCCGTCGATTCCAGCTGCATCGTGCCGATGCGCCATTTTGAAAAGCGCGAGTATGCGGCCTATACCATCCGGCCCGAAGATCCACAAGCTCTTGCCGAAGTATTTGCAGCCGCGCCCGCAATTTCAGTGCGCCGCAGATTTCGCACGAAGCCGTCCGATCTGCACACGACAGGTGACCCGCTCGAATATAGCCGGAGTTGGTGGCATCCTGCGAGATCGATCACAGCGTTCGCCCGTCGCCTGAATTTCGCGGCGGCTCGGCTGAAGCCGACAAGCGTCTTGGCACGGTTTCTTGCAAGACAGCCTGCGTCGCTATGCTGGTTCCCATAACGAGCCTTCGGCGCAACGCGACTTCCGGCCTCAGTCCGTACCTGCATTTCGGACACATTTCGTCGCTCCAGGTGGCACTGGCGGTCCAGGAATACGCGCGCGAGCACAAGCTGATGGCCGACGAGTTCCTGGAAGAGTTGATCGTCCGGCGCGAGCTGGCGTTCAACTTCGCGCGCTTCACGGAGGATCACGAATCGCTCGAGACGCCTTCCGGATTGGGCCCGCGAAAACGCTGGCGAAACATGCTCGCGACACCGCGATCCGCTCTATCACGCGAGACCAATTCGAGCGCGCGCGAAACTCACGACGCGCTCTGGAACGCCGCTCAGAAAGAGCTGCTGCTGCGCGGCAAAATTCACGGCTACTACCGCATGTATTGGGGCAAGAAGATCATCGAGTGGTCGCGCATCGCCTGAAGAGGCGCTGGCCACCATGATCTATCTGAACGACCGATATGCGCTGGACGGGCGCGATCCCGAACACCTACACGAACATTCTCTGGTGCTTCGGCCTGCACGACCGGCCGTGGGTGGAGCGCCCCATCTTCGGGCAGGTGCGCTATATGTCGTACGACGGCATGCGGCGCAAGACCGATGTGGACGCCTACGTGCGCGGCATGGAAGGTCGTTCAATGAACATCACCATCACAGGCGCCACAGGATTTATCGGCAATCGCCTGGTTCAGGAGTTGCTCCAGGCCGGCCACAGTATTCACGCTCTCGGAAGAAAGCGAAACGCCCGGTCTTCCCGCCAGCGGTTCGTTTCTCGGAATGGCGATCCACGGAAACCGAGCCGCCATCGGAAGCCTGGCCGGTGCCGACGCCGTGATTCATCTGGCGGGCGAGCCGGTGGCTCAGCGCTGGACTCCGGAAGTAAAGCGGCGCATCCGCGAGCAGCCGGGTGGATGGGACCCGGAATCTGGTGAACGCCTTGTCGAAGCAATCCCGGCGCCCGCAGGTGCTGGTCTGCGCCTCGGCGATCGGCTATCTACGGGTCGCGCGGCGATGAGATCCTCACCGAAACATCCGCGCCGGGCGACTGACTTTCTCGCTGAGGTTGTGGTCGACTGGGAGAAAGCCGCCCGGCAAGCCGAAGCCTCGGCATCCGGGTGGTCCCGCTGCGGTTTCGGCGTGGTGCTGGGCAAGGAGGCGGCGCGCTGGCCAAGATGCTGCCGCCGTTCCGGCTGGGCCTGGGTGGGCGTTGGCTTCGGGCGACCAGTGGATGTCCTGGATTCACGTGGACGACGTGATCGGTCTGATCCTGTTCGCGCTCGACGAATCAGGCCGTCCGCGGCGCCTATGAATGCAACTGCGCCCGCAACCGGTCACGAACGCTGAGTTCACCAGCGAACTTGCCGCAGCCCTGCATCGCCCGGCCATCTTTCCAGTTCCCGGAGTTCGCGCTCAAACTGCTGTTCGGCGAGATGGCCGAAGTTATTGTTGGCAGCCAGCGGGTGATTCCCAAAGCCGCCCAAACCGCCGGCTTCCAGTTCCAATACCCGGAACTCGGGCCGGCCCTGGTACGTCTGCTAACCGAGTGAAGCTGAGGCACAATAGTAGTAGGATGCGGTACGTCTTAATTCTTGCCGCCGCGGCTTGGGCTCGCCGCTGCGGAAATGAGCTTGACCGTCGATAAACTGACGGCGTTCATGCGTTCGGCGATCCAGCTCAAAGAGCCCGATAAGGCACGTGGCGGAATACCTGCACCACGTAAAGATGGTCGAGAAGCTGGATGACCGCGATGATCGAGGAGCTCCAGGGCAATGGGCGCTGGACCGAAGACTGTTGCGGCCTTGCGCGAACTGGGGAATGCATCGTCGACGCTGCCCACAGCGGCGCCTCCCCGCTCCCAAGCCCGTGTATGTGCCCGCCCCGCCGCCCAGTTCGATAGAGCAGGCCAAAATCATCGACGAAGCCCGTGAGTACGTGATGAATTACACCAAGAACCTGCCGAATTTCATCTGCGTGCAGGTCACGCGGCGTAGCTTCGATCCGAAGGGCGGCAACAACTGGTACAACGGCGACACCATCACCACCGCGTCTCACCTATGACGGGCAGAAGGAAGACTATCAGGTGATCCTGCACAACGACCAGCCCGTCACCAACAAATCCATGGAGGCATTTGGCGGCACGACGTCCGCCGGCGAATTCGGCACGATGATGAAGGAGATCTTCGAGCCGGAGAGCCATGCCCGTTTCTCCTGGGATCATTGGGGAACCTTGCGCGGCCGGCAAGACCTATGTGTTTGCCTACGACATCGAGCAGCAATTTTCGAGATATCACATTCTGGTGGAGGACAATTTGAACATTGTTCCCGCCTATCGCGGCCTGGTCTTACATCGACCAGGACACCAAGATGGTGACCAAGATCACGCTGGATCCTTATAATCTTCCGGAAGGGTTTCCGGTCCGGGAAGTCCCACCAATCGCTCGATTATGATTTCGAAAAGATCGCCGAAGCCAAATACTTATTGCCTTTGAAAGCGGTGTTAACAGTAAACCGCGTCGCGCTATGGTTCAAAGAACGAGACCGAGTTCCGTCTGTATCGCAAGTTCGAGACCGGCAGCACCATCAAGTTCGAGACGCCCGACGCGCTTCCCGACGACAATACCAAAGAGAAGCCTCCGGAAGACAAGTCGCAGAAGAAGCAATAAACCGCCGCGGCCTGCTCAGGAACAGCAGGTAGGCCGCAGCAAGACCGTTCATTGGCCGGTTTTACAGCGCGAATAAAAGCGCTCAAGAACTTTCCGTCCACCTGTGGCGCGATCGTATCGACGTCGATGCCTTCCCCGGCCAGAAAATCCCGAGCGTCTTCGGCGCGATAGACGCGAGTCGGTTCGAGATCGATCTGTTCGAAACCTGCGGCGTTCAACTTACTTCGATACTCGCCTTCGTCCAGCGCCCCCGCCACACAGCCGACCCACAGCAGTACGCTCTTCCGGATTTCGGGCAGGATCTCGCCACGAGTGACCACATCCGAGACAGCCAACCGGCCGCCCGGCTTTAGCACCCGGAAGGCTTCGCGAAGTACGCGGTCTTTGTTGGCGGACAGATTGATGACGCAATTCGAAATAATGACGTCCACCGAGTTGTCGGGCAGAGGGATGCTTTCGATTTCGCCCTTCAGGAATTCGACATTTTGGACGCCGGCTTTGCGCTTATTCTGCTCTGCCAGGGCCAGCATGTCGTCGGTCATATCCAGCCCGTAGGCTTTGCCGGTTGGCCCAACACGCCGCGCCGAAAGAAGAACGTCGATGCCGCCGCCCGATCCCAAATCGAGCACAGTCTCGCCCGGATTGAGCTGCGCCAGCGCCGTCGGATTCCCGCACCCCAGCGAAGCGCTTACGGCTTCTTCCGGGAGTACGGCGGTCTGATCGGAATCGTAGAGATTGCTGGTGATTGGGTCGCAAGAGCCTCCGCAGCAGGAGCTTGTGCCGCTGGATACGCCCCGGGCGGCGCGTCCATACCTTTCTTTGACGACTTCCTTGATGTCTGTTTCCATATTTCTATAATAATCGAAATATATCGCCCCTGTCAACAGATAACTCACCGATTGGTCACGTCGCCGTCCTAAATAGGAAGGCTATGGGGACCCTCTGGCGAGACTTACGCTACGCGGCTCGAATGCTGGCCAAGAGCCCCGGATTCAGCATCACCGGCGGCATAATTCTGGCTTTGGGTATCGGGGCCAACACGGCCATCTTCAATGTCGTCGAGGCCGTGCTGCTCCGCCCTCTTCCCTATCGCGATCCAGCCTCTCTCGTTGCCGTCAAAGATGATCTGAGGGGTCTGAACATTCCAGATGTGGGCATGTCAGTGCCGGAGTTTTGGGATTTTCGCGACCGCTCCGGCGTGTTCGATGAGATCTCGGCGGTCTGGCCGATCAGCGCCAACCTCACCGGCGGCGATCACCCGGAGCGCATCGAGGCCGTGGCTGTGAGTTGGAACTATTTTCACCTGCTGGGCGAGCGCGCGCAGATGGGCCGGATCTTCGACCTTCATGACGATACTCCTGGTTTCGCCGTGGGCGCCATATTAAGCGACAACTGTTGGCGGCGCCGCTTTGGTGGCGACCCCCAGATTCTGGGCCGAAAGCTGCGCATCGACAATGACCTCTATACCGTGGTTGGCGTAATGCCTCCCGCGTTCCGTCATCCTGGACGTACCCTGCAAGGCGACGTCGATGTCTGGATCACAGCCGGATTCGCTGCGCCGCCCTTTCCGAAGCCCGTCCAACGCAACACCAGGTTCCTTCCAGGAGCGATCGGACGTGTAAGAGCTGGCTTGAGCATCGAACAGGCCCAGGCAAAGTTGCAAACCTTTTCAGCGCAACTCGCCCACCAGTTCCAATACGAATATCCTGCGGCGACAAAGTGGACCCCGCGCCTCACCCCCTTACGGGAAGACCTGGTGGGAAAAGTACGGCCCACACTTCTTGGTGGTGCTGGGAGCGGTGGGATTTGTCTTGTTGATCTGCTCGGTAAGCCTGGCAAACTTGGTGCTGGCGCGATCCAGCGCGCGCAAACGGGAAACCGCGGTTCGGCTCGCTTTAGGAGCGTCCCGGTTCCAGTTGATCCGGCTCCTGATGAGTGAGAGCGTTCTGCTATCGCTGCTGGGCGGCGCCGCGGGGCTATTGATGGTCCTCTGGCTCCAACCTCTGCTTCTCGGAATAGCACCTGGAAATCTGCCGCGAAACAATGAAGTCGGCCTGAATTGGAGCGTCCTGCTGTTCTGCCTCGGCATTTCATTGCTGACCGGAATTACTTTTGGCCTGGCGCCCTGCCATCCAGCTCTCCAGCGGCAGCCTGGTTGAATATCTGAAGGAAGGCTCGCGCGGGTCCAGTGAGGGCCGGACCCAGCAGCGATTTCGCCGCACATTGGTGGCATGCGAGGTCGCGCTATCGCTCATGCTGATGACTGGGGCCGGCTTACTGCTGCGAAGCTTTTGGAATTTGCTGCAGGTGAATCCAGGATTTAACTTGAAGAACGTTCTGGTGACCAGCCTCTGGATGCCCGCGCCCAATGATCCCAAGTCCGGACCCTATTTCACCCAGGCCGCCCGAAATGCTTTCGTCCACGAGGTTTTGCGCCGTGCGCGATCGCTGCCGGGCGTCGAAATGGCAGCCATGGGCAGCGGCAACAGTATCCCACTGCTCGGATGGAACACCTCGCAGGTGCACCTGGAGAATAGGGCAAGCGACGAAACTCCGGCCGCGCAAGTGGTGAGCGTCAGTCCCGAGTTCTTTCGCACTCTCGAGATTCCACTCTTGAGCGGGCGTCCATTGACTGAATCCGACGATAAAGCTCCCGGCGTGGTGCTAATCGACCAGACCGCGGCGCGCCGCTTTTGGCCCACTGCGGATGCGTTGAACAAGCAGCTCAAATTCGGGCAGAATCCGCAAGCCCCCTGGCGGACCGTGGTCGGCGTCGTGGGCGATATCAAGACCCAAGGCCTGGACACCGCCGGCACTCCACACATTTACTTTCCGATTTACCAGCAGTCGAATCTGGCGATGACGGTGTTTCTCAAGACCTCTTCGAACCCCGCCAATCTGGCCGAGGCGTTGCGGCGGCAGATCCAGGAGACCGACCGCAACCTGCCGGTATTCGGCGCGCAGACTATGGAGCACGTGCTGGCTGAATCCATCGCACAGCGGCGATTCGCCCTGGAATTGGTCGGCGCATTTGCAATGCTGGCGCTGCTTCTCGCAGTGGTCGGAATCTATGGAGTCACTGCGTTTACGGTGAACCAGCGCGCGCAGGAGATCGGGATCCGTTTGGCGTTGGGAGCGCAACGCCGCGATGTGTTGTACCTGGTGTTGGTGCAAGGCATGACGACTACGCTGTGGGGCTTGGCCGGTGGAGTGGCGGGCGCGTTGGTGCTGACGCGATCCCTACGCTCGCTGCTGTTTGCCGAATCGCCGATGGATCCCGTAACTTTTCTGGCTGTAGCCCTGGTTTTGGCGTGCGCGGCCCTGGGAGCTTCCTATGTTCCGGCGTTGAAGGCTATGCTCGTAGATCCCGTGCAAGCTTTACGATCTGAGTAATAAGAGCGTCAACATTCCCGCCGGACGGCCGAATAACCTGTATTGGACCCGGACCAGTTGGGCGCCACCGTTGGAACATGCGCTCGGAAGCGAACCCGGCGAAGATGCTGATCATCGGGACGCCGCAGGCCGCCGCGACGTGTCCGCCGGCCGAGTCGTAACCAACATACAAGCGGCTGCGCTGGATGTGCGCGGCGAAACCCGCGAAAGAACCGTCCCACATCACGATGCCCGGACCGGCGCGTGCGACCGCGCGTTCCACTCGGCGTGCTTCCTCGCCGCCCCCGCCTTTGTCGATCAGAATCGGCCGCGGCAGCTGCTGCAAGCAGCTCCTCTTCAAACGGATCCGGCACCCGCTTCGCTGGATTTTCGCCGACCCCAAAGCTGACGGTGGTCGCGAACTCGGCAGCGTCGAGACCGGTGTGAATATAAGGCCGCGCGTCGGCCGCTCCAAATGTTTCCGACATCCAGCGGCGCGCGAGCACCGAGAGTGGCTCATCGCCGTCGCCGCCATACGAGCGGCTTTCGAAGAAGTAGTAGTCTTCCTCCGGGCAAATCGGCAGCAGTCCCAACTGCGTCAGGCGGGAGTCCGGATCGATCACGATGCTGTTCGGTTTGCACACCGCTTCCCGCAGCGCGTGCCAGATCGACAGCCGGTCATCCAGTGTTCCGCCGCGGCCATAGGCGATGGCAATATGACTCAATCGAGGATCGGCCGCGAACAGCTCCCAGGCCTTCTGCGGACCGACGAAGCAGATCTGAGCGTTCGGAAACGCTTGCTTGGCGGCATCCAGCATGACACTGGTGATCGCTACGTCGGCGCCCAGCGTGACGCGCGACAGCACGAATACATTTCGGATGGCGGCAGGATCGCGATCGAATTTTCGCGGGCGCCGCACGCGCTCGTAGCGCGCCGCCAGGTGCTCGGCATGCAAGCTCAGGAATACGTCGCGCGATGACCTCCGAGAAAAGATCGGCGTAAACATCGCACAGCCGCGGCTCGAACAGATCGCCCAGCCGCTCCACTACGACGCGAAACAGAGCCCGGCTGCGGTCGTCCTTCGAGCAATTGATCCAGGAGGCGTTCCGGCAAAGGCGAGCCGGCCAGGCAATGCTCCAGCAGTTCCTGGGCCAATGAATCAGCTGAGATATTTTCCAACCAGCAACTCCAGCTTTTTCCGGGTGGCTTCCGGAATGGCCTTGGGGTCGGTGATCAAGGCGTGCGCCAGCGCCGAGCCGCACTTGCATTCGCGTCCGGCCGGCATGCTCGCGACCGTGGCCGCCACCACTTTGCAGGCATTCTCGGCGTTCTTGCTCAAGTTGGCGAGGATATCGGTGACCGTCACGGCGTCGTGCTCTTCGTGCCAGCAATCGTAGTCGGTCACCATCGCGACCGTAACGTAACAGATCTCGGCTTCGCGCGCGAGCTTGGCCTCCTGCAGATTGGTCATGCCGATCACGTCCATGCCCCAACTGCGATAGACGTTCGATTCGGCTTTGGTGGAAAAAGCCGGGCCTTCCATGCAGAGGTACGTACCGCCCTTGGCCACGTCCACGCCGACTTGAACGCACGATTTCGCACCACTTCGGAGAGCTGCGGGCAGACCGGATCGGCAAAGCTGATGTGCGCCACCAATCCCTCGCCGAAAAACGTGGAGACGCGGCCCGCGCGTGCGGTCGAAAAACTGATCGGGGATGACGAATTTGAGCGGCGGATGCTCTTCGCTTCAGCGAGCCGACCGCGCTCAGCGAAATGATCCGCTCGACCCCAGCGACTTGAAGCCGTAAATGTTCGCGCGAAAATTCAGCTCGGACGGCGAGATGCGATGGCCGCGGCCATGGCGCGCCAGAAACGCGACTTCCTTGCCCGCCAGCTTGCCGACCACGTATCGATCCGAAGGCTTGCCCCACGGGTCTGTCGAGCGTCAACTCTTCCTGCGCTTCAAAGCCGGGCATCGAATACAACCCGCTGCCGCCGATAATTCCGATGGTTGGTTTCATTGATGTAAGGCCGGTCTCATTCCTGTATCAGTTCCAGCAAAACGCCGCCGGTGGATGACGGGATGCACGAAAACGTAAAGATGGCCGCCCGCGCCTTGCCGCGGTTCGTTCAACAGGCGCGCGCCGCTGGATTTCAGACGCTCCACAGCGCTGCGAGATCGGGCACTTTGAGCGCGACGTGATGCAGTCCTTCGCCGCGCTTCTCGATAAACTTGGCGATCACCGAATCCGCGCCGGTGGCTTCCAGCAACTCGATGCGCGACTCGCCGGCCGGCAGCATCGCGACCTTCACCTTTTCCTGTTCCACCGTTTCGCGGAGCGCGACTGAGAAGCCGAGCTGCTGCTCGTAGAACGCGAGCGCTGCGTCGAGCGAGCGCACGGCGATGCCGAGATGATCAATCGTGAGAGTTGTTTGAGCCAGCCATCGATGATCGTGTATGGGTCCTCTCGCCGCGCCGCGACTTGTTCGGCCGCGGCTTGAAAATTCAAATCCGAAAACCGTTCCAGCAACCGTTCGCGCAGCATCTCGCGCAGCCGCAGTTTGCCAGTTCGCAACTGCCCGCTCTTTCGCTCCGCCGCGCGCCAGAAACGATCGTACCGCGGCCAGAGCCTCGCCGATTCCCTGCCCTTCGGTGGCCATGGTTCGAACCACCGGCGGCACCCAGCCGTCCTGGCGGGTCGAGAGGCTCTGGATCGCTTTGATCTCGCGCTCCAGGCGGTCCGCGCCGGGCTGATCGGCTTTGTTGATCACGAAGACGTCGGCGATTTCCATGATACCCGCCTTGATCGCCTGCACGTCGTCACCCATGCCGGGCACCAGAACCACCACGGTCGCATCGGCGAGCCTGGCGATTTCCACTTCATCCTGACCGACGCCCACGGTTTCGATCAGCACCACATCTTTCCCGGCCGCATCGAGCAGGACGCCATGTCGGTGGTCGCGGCGGCCAGCCCGCCCAGCCAACCGCGCGTGGCCATGGAGCGAATGAAGACGCCAGGGTCGGCGTGATGAGCGAGCATGCGGATGCGATCGCCCAGGATCGCGCCGCCGGTGTACGGGCTGGTCGGATCGACGGCGATGACGCCGACCTGTTTGCTTTCGCGGCGCAGTTCATGGATCAGGCGATCCACCAGAGTGCTCTTGCCGACGCCCGGCGATCCGGTGATGCCGATCACAGCGGCTTTTCCGGTGTGGGCAAAGAGTTCCTTGAGAAGTGGCTCGGCTCGGTGCGACCGGTTCTCGATGGATGTGGCGGCGCGGGCCATAGCGCGAGGGTCGCCGGCCAGAATCTTTAGCGCGGATGTCCGTCATCAACTCTTCAGCAGCTGGCGGGCGATCACCAGGCGCTGAATTTCACTGGTGCCTTCGCCGATGGTGCAGAGCTTGACGTCGCGATAGAATTTCTCGACCGGATAATCTTTGATGAACCCGTAGCCGCCGTGGATCTGGACGGCTTCGTTAGTGACGCGTACGGCGACCTCGGACGCGAACAGCTTGGCCATCGACGATTCTTTGGTGACGCGCTGGCCCTGGTCCTTCATCCAGCCCGAGCGATAAGTGAGCAGGCGCGCGGCATCGATTTCGGTCGCCATGTCGGCGAGCTTGTTCTGGATGGCCTGAAACTCGGAGATGAACCGGCCGAATTGCTTGCGCTGCTTGGAATATTTCAGCGCCGCCTCATAAGCGCCCTGCGCCGTTCCCACCGCCAGCGCAGCGATGGAAATGCGTCCGCCGTCGAGAATCCGCAGGCTATCGATGAAGCCTTCGCCGCGCTTGCCGAGCAGTTGCGATTCCGGGACGCGGCAGTCGGTGAACACCAGTTCGCCCGTGGCGCTGGCGCGCATCCCCAGCTTGTTTTCCTTCTTGCCGACGCGAAACCCGGGCACGCCTTTTTCCAGGATGAACGCGGAGATGCCATGATGCGACGCACCCGCGATCGGTGACCGCCATGGCGACGCAGACATCCGCGTATTGGGCATTGGTAGTAAAAGTCTTGCTGCCGTTCAGCACCCAGCAGGAGCCATCTTTGACGGCCTTCGTGCGCGTTCCGGCGGCATCGGAGCCGGATTCGGTTTCGGTCAGCGACCAGCAGCCGATCCACTCGCCGGTGGCCAGCTTGGGAATATACTTCTGGCGCTGCTCGTCGCTGCCGGCGATGAAAATGTGATTCGTACAAAGCGAATTGTGCGCCGCGACGATCAGGCCGACCGAGGGATCCACGCGCGACAGTTCTTCGATGATGATGGCGTAATCGACGTAGCCCAGTCCCGCGCCGCCCAGTTCTTCCGGGAAAATCGCGCCCAGGAATCCGAGCTGGCCGGCCTTCTTGATGGCATCCAGCGGGAAAATCTGCTCTTCATCCCACTCGAGGACGTGCGGCCCGATCTCCGCTTCGGCGAATTCGCGGACGGTTTTGCGAAGATGGATCTGCTCCGGAGTGTAGTCGAATTCCATCGCGGATCAGACGATCGCTTCTTTCTGCGGGTCCCAACGCATGCTGCGGCCCTGGCGATAGCTTTCCACTGCCATCCGGCAGGCGATCGACACCCGGTATCCCAAATCGAAAGGGCAGTTCGGTTCTTTGCCGTCCCGGATGCAGTCCAGAAAGTTCTGCATGTGCGCGTTGCCGGCGTGCCGTCGTACGGCCCAGCATCTCAGTCCCGTCCGGACGATTCACCTTCTGCGGCACATAGCGAATTGACGGGCCTTTGGAAATGGTTCCGTCCGTGCCGAGCACGTCTTCCGTCACGCTGAGCTGGTTGTTGCCGAAGCCGGAGTCCCAACTGATCAGAATATCTTCGGGCTGCTCAATGGAAACGTTCATCGTGTCGGGAACTTCCCGCCCGTCTTTCCACAAATAGATTCCGCCCGTCATGGTTACGGCCTTGGGGATTTGCAGGTTGAGCGCTTTATACCAAAAGGAAAGCTGGTGGCACATGTTCTCGTAGACATTGCCGCCGGAGTAGTCCCAGAAGAATCGCCAGTTGATGTACCGGTTAGCCTCGAACTCACGCTTGGGCGCCTCGCCCAGAAAGGAATTCCACAGCACGTTCTCGGGATTCATGTCCGGATATACGGGACGCGCCCACTGCGGCTTACCATGCGGTGTGTTCCGATACATGTGCATGTGAAGCGCCGTGACTTTTCCGACATAACCGTGGCCAGGAAGCTGAGCAGCGTCGGGCATCTGGCCCGAGGAACAGGATTGATGGCCCACCTGGACGGTAAGCTTGGGCGCATTCCGATAGGCCGCCCGCATCCGCTTGGCGTGATCCACCGTGAAAGCCATGGTCTTTTCCTGGTAGACGTGCTTGCCGGCCTGGATGCGAATTGACAAAGTGCTCGCAGTGCAGATGCTGGGGCGTGGCGATGATGACAGCGTCTATCGACTTGTCGTCCAGCAGGCGCCGATGATCGAGATACGTCGCCGCGCCGGGTACCAGCCGTCTTAGCGTCGTCCAGACGCTTGGTGTAGATATCGGAGAAAGCCACAAAATCCACGTTGGGGCAGTTGAGCGCCCAGTGAACCAGTTCGGTTCCTCGGTCGCCCACGCCGATAATGCCCATGCGGACGCGATCATTAGCCCCTAACACACCCTGCGATGAGGCCAGGGTGCTGGCGAGGCCAGTGGCCATCGTGCCGATAAACTTACGGCGGGAATCCATTAGGAGTGACCTTCTATGGTTCAATCTTATCAAGGCTGTCGCCCGTAAGGTGTGAGGCGCGGCGGACGAAAGTCAGGTTCCAGCAGCCAGACGGTGCGATCAGGATAGTAAGTGCGAAGTTTCTGATTCTCTTCGGCGCCCAGATCGCGCGCCCAAACAACCTGCGAGGCGTCGATGTCAGCCGCATTGTGAACCCACTCGCGGAATTCGTGCGGCGGATAATAGCGAACAAATACTAATTGCTTTCCGGAAAGCTCCGCGAGTTGCCGGTTGACCGCGATACGGCCATCTGGATCGTCGTGATTGATAGCGTCCCAGGTTTCGTAAGGCGTCATTGTTGTGTAGAGCGGCTGGTTCCCGGACATATGGAGCCCGTACCAGAAGACGAAATGGGCGGCGCATAGAAAAAGAATGAGCCGGGCAATATTGAAACGAGTTACCCGTTCCAGGGACGTAACTGCGATAAGTACGAACAGGCAAGTGACCGCGGCAATGTAGTGTGTGTAGAAGTAGGGATAGAAATTGGTGCCGAGGCTGAAGATGAGCAGCGTCAGCACTACCCAGCGATAGCGGCGTTCGCGTAGCGCCGGCAGGAACGCCGGCAGCACAAGATAGAGCGGCGCGAGAAAGAAGAAACGGTAGAAGCGGATGCGCCCCGTGTAGCGGTCCCAGAACGTCCGGAGCGTATCCGTAGCTGGGCCGTGAGTCTGTACCTGGATTTCATAGTCGAGCTGTTGTTCACGGGTGAGCTGGCGGTGCGGCACGGGATTGGGCTGGACCGTGAAGGCAGCCGGCACGCCGTACTGATATTGGCTGAGCATGTAGGGCAGCGTGGTCCAACTCTGGGTGACCTGCTTGTTGTGTAGGAGGACCAGTGCTATGGCGGGAAGCAGAACGAAGAGTGCGGGCGTGAGCTTGAGGAACTTGCGGAAGGAAGGCAGCAAGAACACGGCTGCGCTCGCGGCCAGGAAGATGAACTCGAAAGGTCGTGTGAGTAGCTGCAGGGCCAGGCCCAGGCCGAGCAGCAAGGCGTTGCGAGAACTGGAGTCTTCGCGCCATCTGGGCAGCGCGCCGAATACCAGGCATCCCGCGCAGCCTGAGACTGCCCCGCCCCAAAAGCTGTTCATCCATTGGTTGAGCGGCCCGAATTGAATGACGGCCAGTAAGCCGCCGATGAGCGCCCATCCTGGAGTCGTCCAGGCACGGAGCATCCAGTAGCACAACGCGCACAGAGCCCCGATCGAAAGAGCGACTCCCGCCCAAGGATGCCCGAAGATAGTCCAGCCCAGGGCGAGTAGGATGCCCTGACCCAGCGGAAAAATCGAACTGTAAGTTGGTTCCTGCAGCACGAAGAACGTTTCGAAGAACTGATGCAGCGGATGCGGTGGATTAGCGAGACGGAAATGTCGCAGAGTATCGGCGGCGAGGAGATAGCTGAAGTCGTCGGTCACATTGGCTGAAGGAATGGGGTAATGCGCCACGAGCGCCAGACGCAGCGCGATCGGGAGCACAGCCAGCAGCAGCATACACCAGCCCGTATGCTGCGCCAGCCTTCGACCGTAGGGTTCCAGCAGAGGCCTGGAAATAAGCAGGAGCACGATCAGCAGGGCCGCTACGATCAGCTCGATAAAATCGGCGGCGCCGAAGCCGATCGGATTGCGGAGCGGCAGAAAGAAGCGTAGGAAATCCATGCCCGGGACCATTGGAGTCAGTGCACCTGCTCCAGACGAAGTGGCGTAGGCAAGGGGGTCGGCGTCGGCGGCTCAGGCATGTAGCGGCTGAGCCTGGGCGGCCGAGCGTCGGGCTCCAGCAGCCAGACGGCGCGATCGGGGTAGTAATTTTGCAGCTTCTGGTTCTCCGCTGCGCCCAGATCGCGCGCCCAGACAATGCGGGCTCGGTCGATATCGGCTTCGTTGTAGACCCACTCATCCTGGAAAATGTGCTGCGGCGAGTAGCGAACGAAAACGAGCAGGTTGCCGGGAGTTTTCGCGAGCTGCCGGTTGATCTCAATCCGCCGCTCCGGGTTGCCGTGATTGATGGCGTCCCAGGTTTCGTAGCGCCGCAAGGCCATTGAGAAATCGGCCGTATCGAAGACGTGAAGACCGTACAAAAAGACGAAATGTGCGGCGCATAGGCAGACGATAAGCCAGGCAGCTTCCTGGCCCGTGTGCCATCCGCGGATGGTCAGCCGGCTTAGCTGCCGAAGTCCGGTGACGCTCACCAGAACGAAGAGGCAGGTGACCGCCGCGATGTAGTGAAATTGGAAACTCGGGAAAAAGTTTGACGCCGAGCGCGAAGATCAGCAGCGTGAGAGCGACCCACGCGAAGCGGATATCGCGGTAGAGCGAAGAGGAAGCAGACCAGCGCAACATAAAGCGGCGGCAGGAAGAAAGAAGCGATAGAAGCGCACGCGGTAAGCCAGGCGCGTCAGATAGGTTTCGATCGTCTCGCGGCCGCTCGGGCCGAATGCCAGCTGCATCTTGTAATCGAGCTGCTGCTGTGGAGTGAGATCGTGATGCGGGACCGGGTTCGATTGAAACGTGAGTGCGGCGGGAACGCCGTATTGATACTGGCTCAGCATATAAGGCAGCGTGGTCCAACTGCCTGTGACCTGTTTGTTCTGGAGCAGCGTCAATGCGATCGCGGGAAACAGGACCAGAATCGCCGGCGCGAGTTTTGCCGGCTTGCGGAATCAAGGGCAGCAGAAAAAGAACGCGCGCTTGCAAACAGGAAGATGAACTCGTACGGCCGGGTGATGAGTTGCAGGCCGAGGCCCAAGCCCAAGAGCGATGCATCCCGAGCGCGTGCAGCCTCGCGCAATCTGGGCAGCGCGCCAAAGACCAGGCATCCCGCGGCCGCCGAGAACGCGCCGCCCCAATAGCTGTTCATCCATTGATTCAGCGGGCCAAACTCGACCACTGCCAGCAGGCCGCCCAGCAGCGCCCACGGCGCTGTGGTCCAGGCCGCGCAACATCCAGTAGCAGAGCGCGCAAAAGGCCGCCGTGGAGAGCAGCACGCCCGCCCAGGCGGATGCCGAAAAGCATGCGGCCGAGCCGCCATCGCAAGACCCTGCCCGAGCGGATAGATGGAGCTATAGGTCGGTTGCTGCAGCACGAAGAATGTTTCGAAGAACTGGTGCAGCGGATGCGCTGGATTGGCCAAACGGAAATGCCGGAGCGTGTCGGCCACCAGCAGATGGCCGAATTCGTCGTAGATGTCGGGTGTGGGAACGGGATGGTGAGGAAGCAGGGCCAGCCGCAGTGCGACCGGCAATGCCGCCAGCAGCAGCATGCACCAGCCGGTTTTCGGCGCGAGTCTGCGCAGCGTAGGGCTCGATCCAGGGCGCGAGATCGAGCGCGCAGCCAGAACCAGCAGCGCGCCGATGATGAGCTCGATGAAGTCGCTCGCGCCGAAGCCGATCGGATTGCGCAGCGGCAGGAAAGAGCGCACCAGATCGGCAAGATGCATGAAGGTTCTATTTTCCCAAGACGTTCGGCACGTCGCGGCTGGTACGATAACGCTGATGGTGGTACCCGGCAGCCCGGAAGATTTGGCGGAAGCGCTAGCCGCGGCGCAACGCAATCGTCAGACCATTCAATTGTGCGGCAATTCGACCAAGGATCGGATGGGCGGTCCGATCTCCGGCGGCGGATGTGCGGATTTCGACCGCCAGGCTGAATCGTGTATTGCAGTACGAGCCGAGCGATCTGACCATCAGCGTCGAGGCCGGAATCCCTTACCGCGAACTGACCCGGCGTGCTGGCGGAGCACCGGCAGATGATTCCGCTGGATCCGCCCTTTTCCGAAGGCGCAACCGTCGGCGGGATCGTGGCGGCGAATGTCAGCGGCCCACGCCGGCGCCTGTACGGAACTGCGCGCGACATGGTGATCGGCATGACGTTCGCGACGCTGGAAGGCAAACTGATTCGGTCGGGCGGGATGGTCGTGAAAAATGTCGCCGGCCTGGACATGGGTAAGCTCATGATCGGATCGTTCGGAACACTGGCGGCCGTCGCCGTGATGAATTTCCGACTGCATCCGATGCCCGTCGGGACGCGGACGTTCGTGCAGGAGTTCGTTCGGGCGACGGAGGCGATCGCGGCCCGGGACAAGATCCTGAAAAGCTCGCTGCAGCCGGCGGCCGTCGATATCGTCAAATCGTCAGCCGGTTATGATCTGATGATTCAGGCAGGCGGAAGCCCGGCGGTGCTGGATCGCTACTCGCGTGAATTGCGCCGGCGCGCAGGTGCTGGAGGGCGCTGAGGAACAGGCACTGTGGGAGACGATTCGCGAATTCACGCCGCAGTTTTGCGGGAGCACGAAAACGGCGCGGTGGTGCGGGTTTCCTGCACGCTTTCCGAAGTCGGGCAGGTGTTGGAGACTTTGCCGGCGCCGGCATTGGCGCGAGCGGGATCGGGCGTCTGTTATGGATACTTCTCACGAGCTGGCGAACTGCGCCACGTGAAAGCTGTATCGGGACGGCCATACCGGAAAGAGCGTCGTGGAATTCGCTCCAGCGAGCCTCCGTGAAACAGCGGAACTTATGGCCCGAGCCTGGAAGCGACTTTGCGATGATGAAAAAGGTAAAGGAAATGTTCGACCCGCAGTACCTCCTCAACCGCGGCAGGCTGTATGGCCGTATCTGAGCCCGTCGAATTTCGACAAACCGCAACAGGCCGATCTCGACCGGTGCGTGCATTGCGGTCTCTGTCTGAACGCTTGCCCGACTTATCGCGAGCTGCGCGTGGAGATGGATTCGCCGCGCGGGCGGATTTATCAGATGGCGCAGGTGTCGAGCGGCGCGCGGCCATCAGCCCGTCGTACATCGAGCACATCGAGCTGTGCCTGGCGTGCCGCGGCTGCGAGACCGCCTGCCCATCGGGAGTGCAATACGGACGGCTGGTGGAGGCCGCGCGCGCGGAGATCGAGAACCAGCATCCAGCGGCCCTGGCACGTTCGGTTGCTGCGCTGGTTTGTGTTCCGAACGCCTCCTGCCGTCCAAGCTCAACTTGGGATTCGTCGGCACGCTGCTCTATTTCTATCAGGCCAGCGGCTTAAAGAAATTGGTTCGCATGCTGGGCTTCCTGCCCGCCAGGCTGCGCGAGGTGGAGAGCCTGGCGCCCGAGATCGAGATCGCCGTTCTTTTTCGGCTATTACGGCAAGAGTACTGGCGCCGGAAGGCGTGCAGCGGTATCGCGTGGCGTTCATGGCCGGGTGCATCGCGAACATCAGTTTCGCGCGGCTGAATGAGGCGACGGTGCGGGTGCTGCAGAAGAACGGCTGCGAGGTGTCGATTCCCAGGACGCAGACCTGTTGCGGCGCGCTGCACGTCCATGCCGGCATTCGCGAGAAAGCGCGCGAGCTGGCGCGGCAAAACATCGACGCATTGCTGGAAGGTGAATACGACGCGATCATCACCAATGCCGGCGGCTGCGGATCCACACTGAAGGAATATGGCGAACTGCTGGAGCATGACCCGCTGTATGCGGAGAAGGCGCGGCGGTTTTCGGCGCTGGTGAAAGACGTGAACGAGTTTCTCGCGTCTATCGAGCTCAACCGCGATATGAAGCCGCAGTCGATGTTGGTCACCTATCAGGATTCGTGCCACCTGGCGCACGGCCAGAAGATCCGGTCGGCGCCGCGGAAACTGCTGAATACCGTTCCCGGCCTGCAGCTTCGCGAGATGCCGCTATCGGATCTGTGCTGCGGAAGCGCGGGAATTTATAACGTCGTGCATACCGGGATGGCGATGGCGTTGCTCCGCAAGAAAATGGATTCCGTCAATGGAACCGGCGCGCAGGTGATCGTCACGGCGAATCCAGGCTGCATGCTGCAGCTGGCCGCGGGCGTGCAGAAGTTCGGGCAGTGGACAGAGGGTGGCGCACGTGGTGGAGATTCTGGATGAGGCGTATGGGAAGCCGTGCGCGTGAGTGAGCGCTACACGTGCAAAGTGAACACGGCGCCGCCGCTGGGCCCGTTGGCCGCGCGTGACCGTGCCGCCGTTTTGCTCCACAATGGATTGCACGACATAGAGTCCCAGACCCCGAGATAATCGACTTGGTCGACACGCGCGGCTGGAAAATCCGAGGCAACAGCTCGGCTGAAATTCCGGGACCGTCATCGCTCACCACGATTTCGTGCTGCGCGCGCTTCACGCGAATATTCTTGGCGCCGGCTTGGGCGGAATTCAAAAATAGATTCACGAGAACGCGCTCCCATTGAGCGGGGTCGCCCTTCAGATGAAACTCGGGATCGATTTCCTGAGTGAACTCGATTCGCGGGCTGTTGGCGCACTCCAGATAGTCCTGGCAAAATTGCGCGGCGTTTTCGATCACGGGAGTCAGGTCGGTGGCGGAGCCGGTGGTCTCGAGAATGCTGTGTACGATTCGTTGGCCGCGATGGACGCTGCGCTGTAAGGTCTGGGCCAGCTTCTGCCATTTGGGATCGTTTTCGAGCAGATCCGCGTTTTCTCCGATCGTCTGAAACACGTTATTCAAATCATGAATCAGGCCTTCGAGGGTTAGATCAGCAACTGCCATATATCGCTTTACTCGGTGACTCGATGTAGTGTATCGAAAAATTCGGGGAAAGACACGGAGGCTGCTTCGGCGCCGTCGATGATGCAAGGCCCGTCGGCGGCCAGGGCCGCGACGGAGAACGCCATGGCGATGCGATGGTCTCCGAAAGAATCAAGTTCCGCCGCGTGAAAGTGCTGGCGGCCGGGCACTTGGAAGCCATCCGGATGAATCTCGATCGCCAGTCCCATGCGCTGGAAGTTGTCGGCGATGGTTCGGATGCGGTCGGTCTCCTTGACACGCAACTCAGCGGCGTCGCGCACGATCAGCCCGTCCTCGCTGGCCGCACCCAGCACCGCCAGAACGGGGATTTCGTCGATCAAGCGCCGCGGTTCGCGCCTTTTCCAGCAGTCCGCCACGAATGCGCGACTTGCTGATGGACACGTCGCCGATCAGTTCGCCGCCGGTCTGGCGTAATGTCCAGGACTTTGATGGCCGCGCCCATTTCGGCCAGGAAATCGAGCAAAGCGGAACGCGTGGGGTTCAGGCCGACAGAGCGAATGGTGAGGTTCGACTCAGCGACGATCAGTGCCGCGACCAGAAAGAATGCGGCCGACGAGAGATCGCCGGGCACGCGCAGATCGCGGGCTTGTAAGTGCGGCCGGCCGTTACGGTGATGGATTTTCTCTGGACTTCCACTTCCGCGCCGAACTCGCGCAACGCCAGCTCGGTGTGATCGCGAGTGCGGACAGGCTCGTGAACGATAGTGCGGCCATCGGCGTAGAGGCCGGCCAACAGGACGCAGCTCTTCACCTGGGCGCTCGCCACCGGCAGCGTGTATTCGATGGGATGGAGCTTGGCCGCCACGAATGGTCAGCGGGGGAAAGCGGTTCTCGCGGGCTTCGATGTTCGCGCCCATTTCGGCGAGCGGCCGCATGATCCGCTCCATGGGCCGGCGGGATAGCGATTCATCGCCGCCAATTCGAGTGGTGAAGGGCTGCGCCGCCAGAATACCCGAGAGCATGCGGATGGTGGAACCCGAGTTGCCGGCATCCAGCATCGCGGCCGGCTCGCGCAATCCATCCAGGCCGTGTCCTTCGATGGACACCGAGCCGTCCAGTTTTTCGACGCGCGCGCCCAGCGCCTGCATGCAAGCCAGCGTCGACTGGCAGTCGGCGCCAGTGGAGTAGTTCTCGATTTTCGAAATGCCTTCGGCGATTGCGGCCAGCATCCCATAGCGATGAGAGATCGACTTATCGCCTGGAAGTTCGATGGAGCCGCGCAAGCCTCGGGCAGGACAGATTTGCTCGCGCATCCGGTAAAGAGTTAGTGTAACTGAATATGGCAACTGCGAATGTGCTGATCGCGTTCTATTCACGCGACGGGTCAACGGAAAAAATGGCGAACCTGGTGGCGGAAGGCGCCCGGGCCGAAGGAGCCGAAGTGCGGTTGCGGCGCGCTCGCGACATCGTCGGACCCGACGTCATGGCGCGGGTTCCAAAGTGGGCCGAGAACGCAGCGCGGATGAACGAGGAGTATCCCGCTCCTACCGACGCTGACGTGGAGTGGGCCGACGCGGTGATCTTCGGCACGCCCACGCGCTTCGGAAATGCTGCCGCCGAATTGAAGGCTTTCATCGATTCGCTGGGCGGCTTGTGGTTCCAGGGCAAGCTGAACGGCAAGGTGGGAAGCGCATTTACGTCAACCGCCTCGCCGCATGGCGGCAACGAGACCACCATCACATCGCTATACAATCCACTGGCCCACTTGGGATTCATCATCGTGCCGACCGGCTATGCTGATCCGGCCGCCTTCATGGCCGGGACGCCTTATGGAGCCTCGCACGTAGCGGGGCAGAACGCCTCGCCGCCAACCGAGCACGAGGCGGCCGTCGCGCGGCACCAGGGCCGGCGCGTGGCGCAAGTAGCGAAAGCGCTCAAAGCGGCGAAGTAGCATCAGGTGACCGCGCTTTGGATTGCTTCCGCGAGCGTGGGATGGATGTGGATAGCGTCGCGAATCACGGTGGATGATGCGCCGGCATTCATGATGTCGATGAACAGGTGTACCAGCTCGGCGCCCTCGGCGGCCAAAACCGCGGCGCCGAGAATTTTGCGAGTGCCTTCTTCCAGAAGAACTTTGATGAATCCATCGGGTTCGCCGATCTCGCATGCTTTGCCATTCAGCTTCATGTCGAAATGGGAAACGCTAAACTTCAGTCCCTTTTTGCGCGCATCCTGCTCGGTCAGGCCAACGCGGCCGAGTTCGGGATCGGTGAACATAGCGTAGGGCACGATGCGGTCGGTAGTGCGCGAGCCGTCACCGGCGAATTGCGACAGGAGAATCCGATAGTCGTCCCAGGAAGTGTGCGTGAACATCGGGCCGCCGCGGATATCGCCGGCCGCCCAGATGCCTGGAACATTCGTGGCCAGGCGCTGGTCGATCTTCACATAGCCATGCGGGCCGGTTTCCACGCCGACCGTTTCGAGGCCCAGATCATCGGTGTTCGGCGTGCGTCCGGTGGCTAGAAAAACATGGGAGCCGCTCAACTGGTCGATCGACTGGATGTGAGTATTCAATCGAAATTCTATGCCTTCGCGCTCCAGGAACTGGCGGATGCCGGTGGACACGTCTTCGTCTTCGTGCATGGCGATACGCGGAGAGCCCTCCCAGACGGTGACCTGACTTCCCATGCGCCTGTAGAACTGGGCCATTTCCAGGCCGACATAACTGCCTCCGACCATCGCAAGGCGCTGGGGAAGTTCGGTATGTTCGAGCCAATTGCCGGAATGAATGTAGTTCACTTTCTCGAGACCGGGGATTTTTGGGATGGTGGTACGCGTGCCGGTGTTGATGACGACCTGCTTGGCCAAAACCTGGGTTGAGCCCACCTGGAGTTTGAAGCCGGGCGCCGAGGAGTCGCGCGTGGCCGCGAAGCAGCTTCGGATTGTCCGAATTCTCGAAGCTCTTATCGAGCCCGGTCGGTATTCAAGCGCGAGGGCGGAAGCACGTCGCAAGACCGCGGGGAAGTCGACTTCGACTTGCGGGATTCGGAGGCCGAAATCGCCAGCCCGCCTGGCCAGATGAGCGACGCGGGCGGAAGCAATCGCAGCCTTGGTTGGCGTACAGCCAAAGTTGATGCAGGATCCGCCGAGATACTTGCGCTCGGCCAGGGCAACTTTCTTCCCGGCTTTCGCCAGATCGTGCGCGAGCGGCGGGCCAGCCTGACCGCCGCCGATGATCAGGACGTCATATTGGTCGGACATTGGCTGTCAGTCTATCGGAAGTCAGGCTGGAAAAACGCCGCGCAATGCGTTGACCGCCGCGCCTATGACGGCAATCTCGTCGCCGCCGGGAACTACTTCGAAAACATAGCCCTGGAGCGGGCTCATCTTCACCATCTCGTGCAGGTATTGGTGGAGCAAGTTGACATCCAGGTGCTTGGCGTTAAATCCGGTAACGAAGAACTTGCCTGGTCCGGCGAGATGCACTGAACTGGCGGTGGCGGCAGCCAGCGCGCTATGCCACAGCTTTACGAATTCGACGCAGCGCGGGATCGCCACGGTGGGCATTGTCGAAGATCTCATCCGGCTCCAAATCCAAGAAGCGCAGGCGCATGGCTCGATTGCCCATGATGCCTTCCAGATGGCCCCGCCCGCCACAGCCGCAGTAACGCTCGCGGGGGTCGAGCGAAACGACGACATGGCCGCCTTCCCAGATCCCTTCCTGCCAGGGATAAATGCCGAAGCCAATCCCGAAGCCGAGGCTCCAGACCCGGATCAGCCGATCGAGGTGGCCACGGGTAGCGGCCAGCCCGGCCGCCATCGCGTCCGCATCGTTGTAGACCTGCACGGGCACATCGATACCCACGTTTCTTAACGCGCTCGAAAGAGCCTCACGGATGTTGGCGCCCTTGAGCTGTCGGAGATTGGGAGACTCCTCGATAAAGCCGTTCTTAATGATGCCCGGGAATCCGATGCCGACTACGTCGATGTGGGATCCGGCGGCGACAGCCTGGGCCTCGCGCGCGATGCATTCAGCGATGCCCGCCAGAGGTGTGCTGAAAAGCGGCTCCGATTCGGGTCCTTCTTCGTACACGCGCAGCGGCCCGATTAGACGATTACCCTCGACCAAACCGGTGGCAATGTGCTCCGCGGTAGTAATTCCGATGGCTTTCAGGGGTGCCACCTCACAGTTTCGCGAGCTTGTTCAAGCCGTTAAAAGCCGCTGCCTTGTAGCATTCGGCCAAGGTCGGATAGTTGAAAACGGTATCGACGAAATATTCCACCGAACCGTCGAAGATCATGACCGCCTGGCCAATGTGAAGAAGCTCGGAAGCTCCTTCGCCGATGATGTGGACGCCCAGCACCTTCTTGGTTTCGCGATGAAAGATAATTTTCAGGCGGCCCGTGGTATCGCCACGGATTTGGCCACGAGCGATCTCGCGATAGTAGGCGACGCCCACTTCATAGGGAACATCTTCTTCGGTGAGCTGCTCTTCAGTCTTGCCGATGAACGAGATCTCGGGAATAGTATAAATTCCATACGGATAGCTGGCCGGGTTGGACTGAATGATTTTGCCGAACGCGTGAGCGGCGGCGATGCGACCCTGCTCCATGGAAACGGACGCGAGGCTCGGAAACCCGATGACATCGCCGACGGCGAAAATGTGGGGCTGGGAGGTGCGGTATTCGGCATCCACCTTGATTCGTCCCCGGGTATCGAATTCCACGCCGGCCACGGCGAGATTCAGCTCATCGATATTGCCTTGCCGGCCGACTGCGTACAGGAGCGCATCGCCGCTCAACTTTTTCTTGCTTTCGAGATTCGCGACCACGGAGCCATCGGGTAATTCTTCGACGCTCTCCACCTCTTCGTTCATGCGCATGGTCACGCGATGGTCGCGCAGATTGTAGGAGAGCGCCTCGACCATTTCCGAATCGGCGAATTCCAGAAGCCGGGGCCGTTTTTCCACCAGAATCACGCGCACGCCCAGTGCGGCGAACATGCAAGTATATTCGACGCCGATTACCCCGCCGCCAACGACTATTAAGGTCTTGGGCATGTCGGGCATGTCCAGAACCTGGTCGCTATTCAGGATGTTCCGGCCATTGACAGGAACTTTGGGAGAGCAGGCCGGTTTGGTGCCGGTAGCGATGATGATCGATTCGGCGGAATAAGTCTGCTCACCGCGCGAATTCTGGAATTGAACAGTATGGGGGTCGGTGAAGGTGGCAATGCCGGTGATCAGCTCGATATTGTTGCGCGACAACTGGGCTTGAATGACATCGATTTCGGTTTTGATGACATGCTGGACACGGAAGGCCAGGTCCGCCATGTTGATTTTTTCTTTAACCCGATAGTTAACGCCGTAGACGTTCTGGTAGTAATAGCCGGAAAGATGCAGGACGGCTTCGCGGCAAGTCTTGCTGGGAATGGTTCCGGTGTTGACGCAGACTCCGCCGACGACTTCGCGGCGCTCGATAACGCCGACGCGCTTACCTAGCTTTGCACCTTGGATCGCTGCCCGCTGCCCGGCCGGACCTGAGCCGATGACCAGCAGGTCGAAAGTTTGCACTTGAGACTAATTTAGCGCACCAGCGTGGCAGGACGGGTTGGGCGCTTAGGCATGAGCCTCAAAGTCGTGAATGTCAGCTTGCTCCCGGCGCTCTTCGCGACTCATATAGGTCTCGATTTCGGCTGTTGAAAAAACGAACCCATCGTCGGCGGGGTTATATGGAGCGGGTTGATTGGGGAGGCTTTCGTCGTTGTGCATTTTCAGAATCTTAGCGGCATCGTCGAGTTGGCGCTCTTCGGTTTGTGCGGCGCTCGGACTGGATCTGGCGGAGCAGCAGGAGCGTTCGCGAGAACTCGCGGGTGAGGCGCTGGCGGTAAATGCTGATGTTGGCGAAGGCCCGATTGTGCTCGCGGTAAGCCAGGGCCATGGCGAGGGCGGTTTCAGCTTCGGGATGGCTGGCGTGGAGGCGGTCTTCCGTTTCGGTGATGCCGAGCGTGAAGAGGTTGGTCTCGACGGCGGCGGCGCGGTTGAGTTGCCAGGAGGTGTCGAGAAGCGACTGGACGAGCTGGGTTTCGATGGCGCCTTTGGGCCGGCATTCATCGAGGAAGGATTGGGAGTGGCGCTGGTAGGCGGCGTGATCCTCGGAAGGGAGGACGACGGTTTGACCTGTCAATCCATGGCGCAAAGCGTTGAGAGAGGAGCGCTGTTTACCGGCAGCGGTGCGGGGACCGGTGGATTTCCGGGCGTTGGCTTTATTCACTTCAGCGCGGTGCATGGCGCGATCGTGGGCGTGGGGGCCGGCAGCGGGTTCGTGACCAGTGGGCCGAGGTGCGCCATTGGGGACTTTTGAGACGGACATCTGATATCTCCTTCAACTTGGTTGTATCCCGCGTGAACGGAGTGGGACGGGGCAAAAGTTGGGAAGTGGATGAGGGGGAACGGAAGAAAAAGAATTTGGGAGCGTGACTGGGTGTGGAGGGAGTGCGGGATACTGGACATGATACTGGACATATGGTGAAGTCAGTCGAGGGAATCTACCGCAACGGGAGAGTAGAAGTTGTGGAGCCTCTGGCGGCGGCCGAAGGATCCCGTGTCATCGTTACCTGGGTCGAACCTGCTGAGCCCGTGGATCTTCGCGAGCGCGGGATTGACGAATCTCAGGCGGCCGATCTGCGTCTGCGGCTTACGTCGTTTAGCGAGGATTGGAATAGGCCCGAAATGGCTGTCTACGATGAACTACCGCCGCGGTGATGTTGTCTTGGTTCTGTTTCCGGACTCAAACCTTCGAACGTCTAAGCGCGGGCCAGCGGTGGTTGTCCAGGCAGACGGATTGGGAGCAGATTTGCGTCAGACAATTGTCGCGATGATTACGAGCAACATGGCGCGAGCGGGACATCCGAGCCGCGTGATCGTCAAGCTCGGAAGCGAAAAGGCGAGAGGGAGCGGTTTGTTGACCGATTCCGTCGTCATGACCGACAATCTTGCCACTATCCTTGACTCGGAGATCGATCGGGCCATCGGGACGTTCACTGGACTAGCAGAAGTAGACGCAGCGTTACGAACAACGCTGGCTTTATAGCCGCGCATCCTACGAGTGCCGTTAACGCGTAGTGACGACTTGGGGCGTCACGTGGATCAGGGCGCCGGGATTGGCGTCTTCCAACATCCACAGCGAGCCATCGGGACCTTCTTCCACATCGCGGATGCGGTGGCCCACATCCCAACGCTCGGCGGCTTTAGCTCCGCCATGGCCGTCAAAGATGATGCGGTTGAGCGACTTGGTCTCCATGCCGCTGACGAAGCCGTTGCCGTTCCATTGCGGGAAGGTCTGGGTGCCGTGGTAGAACATCAAATTGCCGGGCGCGATCACGGGAACCCAATAGAGCACGGGCTTCGCGAGGTCGGGCCGCGTGTCGGGCTTGGGAATGGGCACGCCGTTATAGTTCTGGCCATAGGAGACGAGCGGCCAGCCATAATTCTTACCCTTCTCGATCAGGTTCAGCTCGTCGCCACCGCGCGGACCATGCTCAACCTCCCATAATTCTCCGGCGGGAGAAAACGCCAGTCCGTAGGGCGTGCGGACTCCGCTGGCCCAGGTTTCAGCCGGAGTCAGGTTGGGAGTGGGAAAGGTAAAGGTGCTCACCACCTTCGCGGTCTTGGCGGCTTCGGTGTCACGGGCCGGATCGATCAGGGGAATGGTGGAAGCGCCGGTTTTACCGTAGTTGGGATTGCCGGGGGCGGGTTTGCCGTCGAGCGTCAAGTGCAGGATCTTGCCTTCAGGCTGGTCCGGATCCTGAGCGGGGGTGAAGCGCTGGCGATCGCCAACGGAGAGAAACAGAGATTCGCCGTCGGGAGCGAAGGCGATCGCCGCGCCTTCCTGGCCACCCTTGCCTTTAGGCGTCTGGCGCCATATCACTTCCAAATCTCCCAGCCGGGCAGAGGTGGCAGTAGCGTTCAGTTTGGCGCGGGCGAGCGCCAGGCCACCGCCGTAGTCGCCGGGCTCGACGTAGGTGAGGTAAATACTATGGTCGGTGGCGTAGTGGGGCGAGAGGAAGACGCCCAGCATGCCGTTCTGGCCCTGCCAATAGACCGGGGGCGTACCGCCGACCGGAATTTTCTCGCCCTGCTGGGACACCAGCCAGATGGGGCCGACCTTTTCGGTGATCAGCATGCGGCCATCGGGCAGGAAGGCCAGGCGCCAAGGCAGTTCAAAAGTGGCCACCGTGGTCATGGTGAAGGGCAGGCTGGGTTCGGGCTTCTGTTCGCCCAGATTGACCTGGGCCGAGGCCGCTACCGACACCAACGTGAAAAGCAACGCCGCTTTCGCCACCTTCATTGTCATTCCTCCTTGGTTCTCAAGCGCCCGATTTTAGGCGATCCGGAGCGCCCTTGCTCGTCTTAGCCCGCGGCGGCCGTACAAATAAGTGCAGTAGGAAGGGCTTTCGGTCAGGACTCCGCGGGGTCATGAACGATTTTATCATTAACGGGGTTTTGGGGCCGCTGGTTGGGTCGGCTTGATGGATCGAAGCAAGAGCTGGGGCTGGCGTAGGACCAGCGGTGGTGCCGTGCCAGTGCTTTGAGTGAGGGGGAACGGGCACAGTGGCTCACGTAGCAGCCCTTGCAATGAGGCCGGCGATCAGGCAGTCCACCAATTCCCAATGCGCATCCGGTGTTTCTTCCTGCGTATGTGGTTGAATGATCGGCGGCACTGTCACTAGAACTGATACAACACTACTTGGATCGCTATCCTGCGTAAGGCGAGAAAACGATTTTTGGCAAATAGCCATTTGTCATGATGTCGTGTCTTTCGACTGGTCCGCTTGGTGTTCGATGAGTAGCTCGAAAGGGAAAGAATGCCAGTTAAGGCATATTACAATTCGCCAGTTTCCCACTTCCTTATGGACGATACTGAACGCATTCTCGGCGTTCTAGCGACGGAGCATCATTTCGCACTGGAGGAGCAACAGCGTTGGGCTTGGCTACAACAGATCTCAATCCTTAAGGAAGCGCTTTCTAGCCGAGCCAGGGGACGAATATTCATAGAATTCCACATTCCGAGAATGGGCAAGCGCGTCGATGCCGTGCTTGTATCGGACAACATTGTTTTCGTCATCGAGTTCAAGGTTGGAGCAATCGAGCATGTAGCCAGCGCTTTTGATCAAGTTGAAGATTACGCACTTGACCTAAAGAACTTTCATGAAGGCAGCCACGCTGTTCCTGTCGTTCCCGTGTTGGTCTCGACCCATGCTGAATTTCAGCCGATCCCTGAGCTTCGGTTTGCCGATGACCTTGTCGCATCACGTGTTGGGACCAACGCAACTACACTAGGCGATTTATTCAACCACATTTGTGCATCGCGATCTTTTCCGGCCTTTGACATCTGCGACTGGATGGCTAAAGGCTACAAGCCAACCCCAACCATAGTTGAGGCTGCGCAGATCCTATATCAAACCCATAGCGTCGCTAACATTTCGCGATCAGATGCAGGTGCTAAGAACCTTCAAGAAACGACTGTCAGCGTCAGCAACGTAATCGATCAAGCTCGCCGGAACCGGAAGAAAGCCATTTGCTTCGTAACGGGCGTGCCGGGCTCAGGAAAAACTCTGGCCGGTCTGAACATTGCGACTAGGCGCTCCGACGAGCATCGCGATGAACACGCTGTCTTTTTGTCCGGCAATGGCCCACTTGTTGATGTGCTTCGAGAGGCTCTTGCCCGTGACAAAGTTCGGCGTGAGGACGTCTCAAAAAGGTCTGCTGAGCGCGAGGTGCGCCGGTTCATCCAGAATATCCATCACTTTCGAGACCACTACGTTGGCAATAATGAAATCCCCGAGGAGAAGGTGGTGGTATTCGACGAGGCGCAACGCGCTTGGACCCAAAAGCAGGCTGCTGCTTTCATGCAACGAAAGCGGGGACAGCCCGACTTCAATATGTCAGAGCCGGAGTTCCTCATTAGCGTTATGGATCGACATCTAGATTGGTGTACAGTCGTGTGTCTTATCGGGGGCGGTCAAGAGATCAACACTGGCGAAGCCGGGATGGCTGAATGGATCAGGACCCTTCAATCTCGGTTCCCCGATTGGGACGTTCACCTCTCGCCGCATTTGTCGCTCCCGGAGTACGGCTCCCAAACTGAGGTGGGGGCATTTCTGGCATCGCCGCGGGTTCGCTCCAACGAACACCTTCATCTAGCCGTTTCGACACGTTCGTTTCGAGCAGAGACGCTCTCAGGAGTCATCGGTGACATCGTAGACAATGAACCGCGGGCTGCTCGGGACGCTTACAAAAACATCCAAATGGCATACCCGATCTATTTGACCCGCCATCTTAGCTTAGCGAGAGCTTGGCTGCGCAGCCGAGCTCGCGGAACGGAACGTTTTGGCTTAGTCGCGTCCTCAGGTGCTCAACGCCTGCGGCCAGAAGGGATACATATCAAAGCAGAGATCGACCCGGCAAACTGGTTTCTCAACGAGAACACAGATGTTCGGTCCTCTTACTACTTGGAGGATGTGGCGAGTGAATTTGCAGTCCAAGGTCTTGAGCTGGATTGGGTCGGCGTATGTTGGGACGGCGACTTTTACCACAACGGTGAAAAGTGGGTCTGCCAAGCGTTTAAAGGCACGAAATGGCAGTACGTCAACGACGAACTCAAGCGACTCTACTTGAAAAATGCCTATCGCGTAATACTGACACGAGCTAGGCAGGGCATGGTAATTTTTGTTCCAAAGGGTGACGCATCAGACCGCACTCGGCCTCCCTCTCTCTATGACGGTACCTTCGGCTATCTTCGCTCGTGCGGTATTCCTGTCCTCGACTGACAATTGTAGCGGCGGTAACAAGCAAACAGGGATGGGGACAGATTGAGCCAACGTCGCGTGACCGTAAGCACTTCGAGCGGCCACTATTTGAGTTCGTCGCGGACTGTGGCGAGATCAGGGAACGCCAAATCGGCTTGTGTCCGGCGATCCGGGTATTCGGCCGTTTTCCGGAGACCGCTGGACTCGTTGTTGCGTGCCCGTCGATGCGAGATGGATGGCCGGTCAGGATCGGGTCAAGAGTCGCCGGGCGCGAAGAAAGACGTCACGAAACATGACGTCGGTGAGTTTGCCGGTGGAAGTGTTCTGCTGGCTGGGATGGAAGGAACTAATGAGCAACGGTTGACCGGGGCCGGTGCTGTGCTCCTGGTTGTGTCTGAAGACGAAGTTCCGAGTGATTTTGCCGTGAGTCAGGACTCCGCAGGGCCAAGAAGATTTATCATTAACCGGGTTTTGTAGCCGCTGGTTGGGTCGGCTCATTTTGATCGAACCGAAAAGCGCAGGCGTGAGACCAGCGGCAGGCCCAGGCGGGCCAGCGCTGATTCGGTCCTAAGCCCGTTGAGGGGTGCTCAGGAGCGGCTTTCTCCGAGTGGCGCATACTCGCTCGGAACTGCGCTGCGGGACCACCTCTTTTGACAAGCGACTGCGAAGGACGGATAATCTCATGGTCCATTCGGATAGGAGGCCATGTTATGGGCAAATCTCTCCGTCATCCGATCTACCTAGGTTTCTTAGGTTCAGGAGGAACACTATGAAAAACACTGCACTGAAAGTTTTGCTTACGGCGGCGGTTCTGATTCCTGTGGCGGTCTACGCCCAGCCCAGGCCGGGAAACCCGACGACCGCTACCGTCATCACCAAGGCTGAGATCGACAAGATCAGCGCCACGGAACAATCTCAGCGGGTCCGTGACGAGAATGCCAAGGTTGTCGATATCGGCGACGGCTGGAGCATGGAGTTGGGCATCATTCATCGCGCCTCCACTCGGAACCCGCCGCCCGCGCCTGCCGCCGGGGCGGGCAAGCCAGGCAGCGGCCCAAACCATCCCGTGTGGAGAACAAATGGCAAATCCGCCGGCGGATGCAATTCCGGGCGCCATTACGCATGATAATCAGACCGAAGGCTATTACATCGTCTCCGGCGGCGGCACGGCGTTCATTGATGGCCATGTCGTCAATGGCCGGCACAGCACGGCCAACCCCGACGGCGGACCGAACGGTCCGGGCTGCGGCGGCTTGGCGGTTGGCTCACGCAAAGTCGAGTTGAAGGTCGGTGACGTGCTGATCGTTCCGCCGGGCGTAATACATGGCTGGGCCGATATTCCCGATCATGTGGACTATCTCAGCTTCCGTCCGTCGCATGGCGTGATGAAGAACGGCTGGGTGAACCCCACCATCGCCTCGAAGTAACGCTTTCACAGGAATAGGACGCCTCGCTTCATCGTCGTGAGTCGACAGCGGCGGTTGCGCCTTTCTTCCGATCGCGACGATTCACGATGTGGAACATTCTTCTCCTCTTGATGGCAGATCTCATGTTTTTGCAGGTATGCACGCCGCGCGGCGTTACAACTGAGCCGGAGGGGGTGCGGGTGTGAGTCCGTAGCGGCGCATGATCTCTGCCATCTTTGCCCGGTCCGGCGGCCCGCCAGCCGCCGCATTGATGGCCTCGGCAGCATTCGCGGAAAAACTGCGGACCGATCGCCGCCGGCGTGATCACGCAGAGCGCCTTCACGTCCTGGCTACCGTTGTTGTCGAAGCGGTGAATGGCGCCGCGCGGAATGCAGAGTGCCTGCCCCGGGCCGACGTCGATTGGTTTTCCGTCCACTGTCCAGGTCAACACGCCCGTCGAGGCCGTAGATCGTCTCCTCGTAATGGTCGTGGCTATGCGCCGGCGCCGGCCAGGCGCTGTCCGCCCGGGACCATGACCTCAAAGGCAGCGACGCTGCCGGTCGAGTTGTCTCCGGTGAGCAGGAAGCGAACTGCGAGCGGCCCGAGACGGATGGTCTCCTCGGAAGGATTAACGTGAAGATCGGTGGTTTGCTGTGTCATCGTAAGTCTCCTTGTGGTAAACTGCGTTTACCGTGATATAATGGTAAACATAGTTTACTGAAGATGTCAATACCTTCATCACAAAAAACTTCACCGCTCAAAACGAAGGATATGCTCATCGGCGCACTGCTGCGCGTTCCGGCCCAGGCAATCCATCGCCGTATCATCAGGGAGCTCAATGCGGCGGGTTTTGACGGACTAAGCATGCCGCATATGGCAGTGCTGCAGTTTCCGGGTCCTGATGGGGTTCGCCCAGGCGCTCTTGCCGAGCGCGCCGGCATGAGCAAGCAGGCCATGAACCAGCTGCTCCGGAGCCTCGAAGAGTCTCGATTATATCGTCCGGTCTGACGCACCGGACGAGGGCCGCGCGCGAGTTATCCGCTTTACCAAACGCGGACGCGCCGCATACTCAAAAATCCACGACATACTCCGCGAACATCGAGCACGAATGGAGCGCTGAGCTTGGGTCCAAGCATTTCGCTCAGCTCAAAGAACTTCTGTTCCGCGTCTGGGAGAGCCCATTGATCCGCTAGCAAGAGGCTTTCGTAGCGGAAAAGCCCTTAACCTGTGCGCCGGTGGCAGGAAAGCATACTGCCGGCAGATTTGAGCCTAGGCAATCGATATGGGTCGGCGTGGCCGGACTCGGCGAACGAGCAGCGCTATCGCGCGGGCTATCCTCAAGACCGGACGATTTTAATCGCGGAGGACGGGAGCGCGCTGGTAGGTTTCGTGGCTGGGCACCGGACGCGCCGTTTCGGATGCGACGGCGAGTTGCAGTGGATCAATGTCCACCACGAGAGTCAGGGCCGCGGAATTGGGCCGATGCTAGTGCGGGAGATCGGCTCTTGGTTTGTAGAACAAGGAGCACGGCGCATTTGCGTCGATGTTGAACCGGACAACGCCATCGCTCGCAGACTCTATGCGCGATGTGGCGCGAAACCATTCAAGCCGTACTGGCTGATCTGGGAGGATTCCCGCGACATGGTAAGCCAACGAACCTCTCAGCCAGGCGTGTAATGTCTGTGATTGCCCCAACGTGGCATCGAAGATTTCACGATAACAGGGACGCTCGCAATGCTTGTACATCGCGCATCGGGGGCTTTCCGAAGAAGCGCTTGTACTCCCGATTGAACTGGCTTGGACTTTCGTATCCCACCGCGAAGGCTGCACTCGCAGCATCAAGTTCCTCTGTGAGCATCTTCTGCCGTGCTGTATGGAGCCGAAGCTGTTTTTGAAACTGAAGAGGACTCATTGCTGTGAGACCACGGAAGTGATGATGCAGAGTTGATCTGCTCATACCTGCCATCGATGCAAGCTCATCCACATTCAGCGTCTTCTCGAAGTTTTCACGCAGCCAAGTGACCGCCTTAGCCGTTAGATAGCTTTGGTCCGCCATCGTTGCAACCGAACGCAGACGATCTCCTTGGGGTCCCTGCAGAAGCCGGTAGATGATTTCTCGCTGGAGCAGCTTGCCAAAGAACGGAACATCCTGCGGAGCGTCTAAAAGCTGAACCATGCGTAAGCATGGCGTAAGCAGTTCTACCGTCGCTTCTCCAAGAACCATGCCGCGTGTTCCAACGGGCGGTGCAGAAATCCGCACCTCCTCGGTGTGGAGAACGTCACGGACGATGCCCATATCAAGCTTGAGGAAGAAGGCCAGGTAGGGCTTCTCCACACTGGCGACGGATACTCGGCTGACGATCGGAAGTTCGATTGATGTGAGGAGGAAGGTTGATTCGCCGAAGACATAACTCTGTTTGCCCAGGTCAACGCGCTTCTTTCCCTGCGGAATGAGAAGCAGACTCGGCTCATAGGTACAGGGATTCGGTGCGGTAGGAGCAGTGTTTCGATAGAGCGTAAGTCCCGGGACGTCTGTTGACAGATCGGCGGCACCATCCAGCACTTTGCTAATTGATCCAGCCAGCTCTTTGAGCACCTGCGTGACGCTAGGATCGTTGCTTTGCTTCGATTTCTGGGCCATCATTCATTTTCCTCGACCTCTCCAAGATAAGGCACAAGCGCGGCAAGCGCACAGATTTCGCACCCGCCTCGGACAAATAGGCAATGATTCCAGTCGATCAGGCTACCGGCAAACGAGCGTTTCGGCCTAACCTTGAGGTGGAGAAGAAGACATGAAGACGCGAAAGCTTGGAACGCTGGAAGTATCGGAACTCGGATTTGGCTGCATGAACCTGGCCACAAACTACGGCCCCGCGGTTCCCATCGACGACGCCATCCAAGTCATCCGTGCGGCACACAGCAACGGTGTGACGTTCTTCGACACGGCTGAAGTGTACGGCCCTTACATGAGCGAAACCATCGTCGGCGGCGCGCTCGAACCGTTCCGCAACGAGGTGAAGATCGCAACGAAGTTCGGCTTCGACCTCACCGACAAGGGCGGTCTGAACAGCCGGCCCGATCACATCAAGAGAATGGTGGACGGGTGCCTGAAGCGTCTCCGGACGGACCGCATCGATCTCTTCTATCAACATCGGGTCGATCCAAATGTTCCAATCGAGGATGTTGCGGGTGCCGTGAAAGAGCTTATCGAAAACGGCAAGGTGTTGCATTTCGGCCTCTCGGAAGCCAGCCCCAACACCATCCGCAAAGCACATGCCGTTCAGCCCGTCGCAGCGCTCCAGACAGAGTATTCGCTCATGAACCGTGACCCGGAAGAGAATGGATTGCTCGATACCTGCGAAGAACTGGGAATCGGCTTTGTGCCCTGGGGCCCAATTGGCATGGGCTATCTGACGCAGAAGCTTGATGCACAGACGAAGTTTGATCCGAAATCGGATCTGCGTTCTGGATTTGACCGTTTCCGGCCGGAAAGCATAACCGCGAATAAGCCGTTTGTCGATCGCATCACCGAGCTTGCGAAGAGAAAAGACGCTACGACGGCGCAGCTGTCGCTCGCATGGCTGCTGGCCCAGAAGCCGTTCATCGTCCCGATCCCCGGAACGGGCAAGGTCAAGCACCTTCAGGAGAACATCGAATCCACCAAACTTGTACTGACCACGGAAGACATGAAAGAGATCGCCAGTGCTCTGTCCGAGTTCAAGGTGCATGGCGGTCGTATGAACGAACAACAGATGAAGATCGTAGAGCAGTAGCTTTGCGTGCCGGCCGGTGAGAGATGAATGGGCGGTCAGGATCGGGTCAGGAGCCGCCGGGCCCGAAGAAACACGTCGCGAAACATGACGTCGGTGAGTTTGCCGGTGGAAGTGTTCTGCTGGCTGGGATGGAAGGAACTGATGAGCAACGGTTGACCCGGGCCGGTGCTGTGCTGCTGGTTATGACCGAAGACGAAGTCTGAGCGGCGGATGATTTTGCCCTGGTCGCGAAGGATGGCGAGATACACGTCGAAAGCCAGCCGGCCGAGGGCGACGACAACCTTCAGGTTCGTGAGCAATTCCAGATCGTGCTCCAGATAAGGCCGGCAGGTTCGAATCTCCTCGGGAAGCGGTTTGTTATCGGGCGGAGCGCAGCGGACGGCAGCGCTGATGTATGCATCGGTAAGCTGCAGGCCGTCATCGGCGGAGACGCTGGTGGGCTGAGAGGCGAAACCAGCCTCGAAAAGAGCCCGGTAAAGAAAGTTGCCCGAACTGTCGCCAGTGAACATGCGGCCCGTCCGATTGGCGCCATGCGCGCCCGGCGCCAGACCGATGAGTAACAGGCGGGCGCGAGGATCGCCGAATCCGGGCACTGGCTTAGCCCAGTAATGCTGGTCGCGATAAGCGCGCCGTTTCACGCGGCCCACTTCTTCGCGGTATTCGACCAGACGAGGACACTGCCGGCAAGCCACGATGTGGCGATTCAGGATTGGAAGGGTTTTCAAGTACAGCTTTATGCTACCTGGAAACCTGCTATGCGGAGGCCCGCTAGCGGGCAACCTGGACGCGCATGTTCTCGAGCGAGCGTTCCAGCGAGGTCATATCGCTGCTGGGCTTGGATTGGATAATGCTGAAGAACAAGCGGGACCAGTTCCGGATCGCGCCAACCCCGCTGTACTTCTTCCTCCATGAGTGGCGAAGGCTTCGGCGGCGGACAGAGCGGGCTTGTAAGGGCGCTCGGTAATGAGGGCGTCGTAGATATCGGCCACTTGCAGGATACGCGCCAGCAGCGGGATGTCTTCGCCAGCCAGCCCGTCGGGGTAGCCCGAGCCATCCCAACGCTCATGATGATTGCGGATGATGGGCAGTACCGGCCGCAGGCTTTTCATGGGCCGGCAAATCTCTTCCCCTTTAGCGGGATGGCTGCGCATGACTTCCCATTCCTCGGTAGTCAGCATACCCTTCTTGAAGAGGATGGCATCCGGAATGCCGATTTTGCCTATGTCGTGGAGGTAGCCGCCGCGGAGCAGCGCCGTAAGATCGGAATTGGACAGGCCCAGCGCTTCGCCCAGCATCACGGAGATGGCGGCCAGACGCTGGCAGTGCTGGCCAGTGCAATGATCGCGCTGCTCCACCGCCTGCGCCAGGGCGAACAGGATGGTTTCGGCTTCCTCCAGCGAATCGATCAAGGCTTTGTTGCGAAGCATGGCGCGCACGCGAGTCCGCACCACGGCGGGATGCAGGGGCTTGATCAGAAACTCGTCGGCGCCGGATGAAATGCCCACGATTTCGTTTTCGACGCCCTGCACGTTGGTGATCATCAGGACCGGGACAAGTTGAGTGGGCCGGTTCGATCGAATCCAGCGGCAAAGCTCCGGACCGCTCATCTCCGGCAGCATCAGATCCAGGATGACCAGGTCGATTTTTTCAGTCTGGAGCAGGGCCATGGCTTCCGAGGCCTTGCGCGCTTCCAGGATGCGATAGGGAGTGGTTTTGAAGATGGCTTTCAGCAACCGGCGATTGATTTCTTCACTGTCGACGATGAGGATCGCCGCCGGCGCCGTGCTGTGGTCCTCAAAGAAGGGGCTGGCCGACGAAGGCCCGATTTCGAAAGGAGACGTTACTGTGATCTTTCCGGACATTGACGACAGAATCGGGCCGGGCCCCTATTGGTCTATCGTCTGAAAAATAGAAAGGTTTAACCGTGAGCGCACTGAGGTGAACGACGGCAATCAATTGACAATAAAGCTTTTAGTTCACTTTTTAGGAAGCTTGGACAGCACGTCGATTACATAATTGACGGTCTCGGGGATCTGCGGAATCCCACCTGCGCTATCTACGCGACCGGACCCGGCGTTGTAGGCCGCCAGAGCCAGCTTCACGTCACCGCTGTATTTGCCGAGCAACTCCTTCAACAATTTGGTACCTCCGTCCACGTTTTGCTTGGGATCGAAAGGATCGCTCACTCCGAATTGCACCGAAACAGCGGGCATGAGCTGCATCAGGCCCTGAGCGCCCTTGGGGGATATAGCGCATGGCCGGGCGCCCGATTCCTGGCTGATGACGGCCCGGATCAGATCGGGTTCGACGCCTTGCTGCTGAGAACTTTCGCCGACCAGTTTATCGAGCTGATCGGCCGGTAAAGGATCGCAAGGCGGCAGAACGAACGCGGGAAAGTCGATCCAGGGAACGGTGTAAAACGATTCGGCGGGCGTGGTGGATCGTCCGATCAAAGCATCGACTTGGGCGGTGATGGATACACGCTGCATCTGGAGCGAGCCGGCCATCGCAGCCTGGGCGGAATCCTTAGGATCCGCTACAGGAGGAGTCACTGCGGGAGGAGTCACTGCGGGAGGAGCCACTACGGGAGAAGTCGCTGCGGGAGGATCGACTGCGGGCTGAGCGCAGACGCAGGCCGACGTCAGCGCTGCGAGGAGAATCCATCTGAGGAAGCATCTCACCAAAACATCCATCGGAAGGATTGCGGGGATTCTGAATAGGACCAGCGGTATAGTAGAGCTTTCCTATGAAGATCATCTCCGAGGCGCCCTGTCGCGTGGATCTGGCGGGCGGTACTCTAGACATTTGGCCCTTGTATTTGTATCATCCGGGCGCGGTAACGCTGAATTTTGCAGTGAACCGCTGGACGCGCTGCGTGATCGAGCCTCGGGACGGCCCGGAGATTCGATTGCGATCGGGCGATTTGGAGGCTGAAGAGACATTCGCATGCTTCGAAGAACTGCGAGCCGTAGAACGGCCACGCCTGCCGCTGGTCACTTATGTGCTGCGGTTCTTCCAGCCGAAGTCGGGATTGGCGGTGCATACCGATTCAGAAGCTCCGGCGGGAGGGGGCATTTCGGGATCGTCGGCACTGATCATCGCGGTGGCCAGCGCACTGAACCGGCTGACCGGCGCGCGGCACACGATCGAAAAGCTGCGGGAGATCGCGCAAAACGTGGAGGCGCAGATCATTAGAGTGCCGACGGGAGCACAGGATTATTATCCGGCGATGTACGGCGGCGTGAACGCGATCGAACTTGGAGCGGGCGGCATCCGGCGCGTGCCGATCGCGATGGACGTGGACGACTTTAACGAGCGCATCGTGCTGGCGTATACGGGAGTGCCGCGCAATTCCGGAATCAACAACTGGGAAGTGACCAAGGCCTATATCGACGGAAACCAGGAGGTGTGGCGAAACTTCGAGCAAATTGCTTCGATCGCCTGCGCGATGCGGAGGGCGCTGGAGAAGCCGGACTGGAAGGAGACGGGCCGCCTGCTGCGCGAAGAATGGTCTCACCGGCGGAGAAACGCGCCCGGTATCTCGACGCCGTTTATCGACCAGCTGGTGGACGTAACGCGAAGGGCCGGGGCGCTGGGGGCCAAGGTGTGCGGAGCTGGGGGAGGCGGCTGCGTCTTTTTTCTGGTGGACCGCGGGGCCAAGGACAAGGTATCCCGGGCCATCGAAAAAGCGGGCGCGGAAATCCTGCCGGTGAAAGTGGCGACTCACGGCGTTAAGGTACGCGTGACGCGGAGCGTATAGATGGCGCTATTGGGAGCGATCCTGCGAGGAGAGCCGGCCGGAGAATTAGACGCCGCTGCGCTGGAAATGGCGGCTATCGAGCGGCCTGGACTGGACCCGGCGCCGTATCTGGAAACATTGGATCAACTGGCCTCAGAGATTGCGACTCGGTTGGGCCGTGGATACGACGGGCCCAAGTTCGTGCGCGTTGCCAACGACTACCTGTTCGAAGAATGGGGTTTCCAAGGGAACGAATCGGAATATTACGATCCACGCAACAGCTGCCTGGATTCGGTGCTGGATCGACGGACCGGAATTCCGATTACCTTGTCGGTTATTTACATCGAAGTGGCGCGGCGATTGGGGCAGCCGGTGTTCGGGATCGGGCTGCCGGGCCACTTTATCGTGCAGTACAACGATGGCAAGTATTCCACTTTCGCCGATCCGTTTCATGGCGGCAAGCTGCTCAACGAAGACGACTGCCGGGTGCTGGCGCGCGAGGTGGGAGTGGATATTTCGGCGGAGCCTTCGACGCTGCAGCCGGTGACCAATCGATACATTCTGGTAAGGATGCTGAACAATCTGCGGACCTCCTATTTCCGATCAAAGAATTATCGAAAGGCGATTCAGGCGCTGGATCCGCTGGTGGAGGCCTTCCCGGCCAACGCGGAATACTACAAGGCGCGGGGAGTGGCACGCCTGCAACTGCGCGAGTTCCGGGCGGCCAAGGCGGACCTGGAGAAATATCTGAAATGCTCACCCGAGGCGGAAGATAAAGCCGAGGTGACTAAGCAACTGGAGGCGATCCATCGGTGGCTGGGGCGTTTGAACTGAAATCGCGGGCACAGTCGGATCCGGCGCTCTGGACATTGGTGGCGGCTATTGTCGCAGGCGATGGCGCCGGAGTTTCACGTCTGCTGGCCGAGTCGCCGGCATTGGCGAGCGCATCTTTTCTTATTGGAGCGACTCGTCAGACGGCGAAGACATTCTTCCTCGGCCAGATCGGGCGATATGCCATGGCGGGCGATACCGCATTGCACATCGCCGCAGCGGCGTACCAAACAGAAATAGTTCGAAAGCTCATCGCGGCGGGGGCGGACGTGCATGCCAGGAACCGCCTCGGCGATCAGCCTCTGCATTCCGCCGCGGTAGGCCAGCCGGGTTCTCGCAGGTGGAATCCGGCTGCCCAAACCTCCACTATCATCTGCCTGATTGAAGCGGGAGCGGATCCTAATGCCATCGACAAAAGGGGCGTAACGGCGCTGCACCGAGCCGTGCGGACGCGCTGCGCCGCGGCAGTTAAAACGCTCCTCGATTACGGAGCTGATCGGGCGCGTAAGAACAAAAACGGCTCAACGCCCATGCTGCTTGCGACCCAGAACACGGGGCGAGGCGGGAGCGGGTCTCCGGAGGCGAAAGCGCAGCAACAAGAGATACTGCGGCTGCTGAGGCAGCGTGCCCCGGATCGGTCTTAATACAGGCGGACGCCGCGCGGCCCGGGCTTGCGGGTCATATGAACGGTGTCGCGGAAACTCACGTTGTTGGGATTCAGGGTCATGACCAGGGTATGGGTGCGGTAGCCATCGCCAAAGAAGCGGACGCCCTGAAGCAGATTGCCGGGCGTGACTCCGCAAGCAACGAAGATGATCTGTTTTGCCGGGCGCGAGGTCTTCGGCGTGATAGACGCGATGCGGATCTTCGATGCCCATGCGCTGCATGCGGCGCTCCAGGTCGGCGTTATCGACCACCAGGCGGCCCACCATTTCGCCGTGCAGGCAGCGCATGGCGGCAGCGGTAATCACGCCTTCGGGCGCGCCACCGATTCCCATGACGGCGTGGACGCCGGCGCCCCTGACAGCCGCCGCGATTCCGGCCGAAAGATCGCCATCGCCGATCAGGCGGATGCGTGCGCCCGCTTTGCGTATGGAGGCGATCAGTTTCTCGTGGCGCGGGCGGTCGAGAACCATGACGACCAGATCCTCTACCGGGCGATCGAGACAATTGGCGATGGCTTGCAGGTTCTCTTCGGGCGGCGCATCGATATCGAGGGCGCCCTGGCAGGCCGGGCCGGCGATGATCTTGTCCATGTAGCAATCCGGCGCGTGCAGCAATCCACCAGCCTCGGAGGCCGCTAGCACGGCGATGGAATTGGCTGCTCCGGTGGCGCAAAGGTTGGTGCCTTCCAGAGGGTCGACCGCGATGTCGATGGCCGGATATTCATAGCCGTCGCGCGGGGGCGCACCGACCCGCTCGCCGATGTAGAGCATAGGGGCTTCGTCGCGCTCGCCTTCACCGATAACGATGTTGCCGGCGATGGGGACATTCTCAAAGGCTTCGCGCATGGCCTGCACGGCGGCGTGATCGGATCCAGGCCGATCGCCTTGGCCCATGGTACGAGCGGCAGCGACTCCGGCTTCCTCAACCACGCGAGCCAGCTCGAACGCCAGCTGCTGATCGACGTTAGCCGATAGCTTGGTGCCGTCTTCGGTCCCGGTGCTCCGCGCCATTGCCATCCGCACCCTCCGTTGTGTGGTGTATGCCTACCTGCGGTAAGACGTCCCGATCATAACAGATATGGCCGCGTTTAAATCTTAAAGCGATAGCCGATGATCATCTTGACGATCAGATGCTCGGTGCCTCCGGTCAAGCCGACACCCACGCCGAAGTTGAATTCCCAATTGGGAGAAAGATTCAGGTCGATCGCGGGAAAGAGCTGCTGCATCTGGTCACGGAAGGGATCGAATCCGGTGACGGAGCCTAAAGCGCCGTAATATTCAAAACCGCCGTTGATCTTCTTGGTGAAGTCATAGCCGATCTTGAAGTCGGGCGAGAATTCAAAGCCGCGCTTGGTATCCGGCCCCTGCAATGCGCGATCAAAGGCGGGATTGAAGGAAAGATAATAGCGGCCGATCTGCTTGTCTATGATGGGACGGATTTCCCAATCCCAGAGCGTGGTCGAGTAGGGCCGGCGCTGATATCCGACTTCGTTCGAGATGCTGATGCCGACCGGCCACTTCCAAGACTCCGGAACTCGAAACCGCGGCCGGATGTGGTCCCCCACCCAATCCCAACCCACGCCGCTCTGGGCGCTGGTGAAAATGTAAAAGCCGGTTTCAAACCAGTCGGTGAAGCCGTGGGTGATTTCGATGGTTTCGTGCAGCTGGTGATTATCGGGATAAAGACCATCCACGGAAGTTTTGAATCCCTGGAAGGTGAAGTTGCTATGGAGCTCGATCATGGTTTGGTGCGGCGCCACGGTCTCGGAGGGATAGACCTGGATCTCGTAGTTGTTCTGGGAGAGCAGCGGGAGGCAGCAGAGGAGCAAAAGAGGCAGGCTTCGCATCAAACTTTCGAATGTAACACGAAGCAGATCGCGTTGCCCGGCTCAGCGGCAACCGGCTACAGTGGAGGTTGATCGGCATTTTTCCACTTTTGATCGGTCTGGTGCTGCTCACGCTGGTTGGAGCCGCCGCTGGCATCAAGCTGGCCGAAACGCCCGCGATTTCGCAACGGGTGCTGCCGTTCAGCGGAGGGCTGCTGGTGGGCATTGCCGCATTCTGGATTCTTCCGGAGATTGCTCAGGACCGTGGCTGGACGGGTGGCTGGGTGGGTGCGAGCACAGGCTTAGGGGTTGGCTTCACGCTGCTTTGGCTGATCGATCATTACGTCTATCCCGTTTGCCCCAGTTGTTCGCACACGCACGACCACGTTAGCTGCAGCGAGAGGCTGCACGGGTTCGCGGCTCCGCTTCTGATCGCGTCCGGGCTGCACAGCTTCTTCGACGGTTGGAGCCTGGCGGTGTCGCAGGCCAAGGGCTTCGAGGATCTCAAGCTGGCCTTTCTGCTGGGTATTGGAGCCCACAAATTGCCGGAGGGTCTGGCATTGGGCGCGCTCCTGGCAGCCGCTCTGGGAACGCCGCGAAGGGCGATGCTGGGGGCGGCCGCGGCCCAACTGATGATGCTGGCCGGAGGAGCACTGGCGATGTTTCTGGCGCCTCACATGGGCGTGAGTTGGACCATCGGATTCTTATCGGTGGCAGCGGGAGCTTTTGTGTACCTGGGCTACCACGCGATCGACAGCGAATATCAGCGGCGAGGGGTCCGGACGTCGGTGATGCCGGCATTGACCGGGGCAGTGGGGGCGGCGGCGCTACGATCGATCGTGCCTGGGATTTGAAGGGGCGTGGGTGGTGGATATTTGGAAGACTGTACTGTTTGTGGTAGTTGCGCTGACGGCTTCCGCATGTGGAAATCGGCTTCCCCTGTCCGACCGGGAGCTCACCGCTGTCGTTCGAACCGCGCCGGAATTCAGTACGGGTACTGACTGCAGCGAGGGTGTAGTGGGTCGTAGAGAACTGGTGTCCGTCGCGGACGTGAGCATGGTCACCTGTGAGTCATCCATTGATGAATGTCGCTGCTTCGCGCGGCTTCGTTGGAGATGGCTAACCAAATCCGCAAATGTGAAGTGCCCAGCGGGCACAACGGATAGTTACGGAGGGCTGTTGAGTACTTCGAAGGGGCCTTGGCGTCTGACGAGTTTCTTACCGCTTCCACTTCAGCAAGATAGAGCACCGGTGGTCTGGCATTGACTGACTGTGGTCTAAGTCTTTTCATCCAAGGGAGGGCGGCGGCGATGCCAATCCGTGCGCTCCTGAAAATCTCTGCCGATGGCCAGTAGAGTATTCTCCGAAAACGGCCGGCCGACCAATTGAATCGCGATGGGCATTCCGTCCGCAAAGCCGCAGGGCAGTGAAAGCGCCGGAAGGCCGGCCAGATTGCCGGCTGGGATAAGCGCGGTAAGGCCCGGCGTCTGCGGCATTGGACGATCACCTGCCGGACGATCCAGCGGCTGAGTGATCTTGGGAGCGGGGCCCATGCGGGACGGGGCGAGCAGGACGTCCACATTATCCAGAAGGTCGCTGAGAGCTGACTGTATCAGCCCGCGGATGCGCATGGCCTTGAGGTAATCCGTGGCCGGAATCTCGAGCCCGGCTTTAAGCCCGGCGATCTGCTTCGGATCGGCAAGTTGATCCACTTTGCCGCTTCGGACGAGAGGCTCGAAAATTGCAAGCGGCTTCCGACGAGATGATGGTGCTGATGACGGCGCCATAAGGAAACTCGGGCAGCTTGGCTTCGGTGACCTGGACGCCCAGCGAACGAATGGTTTCGAGGGCTTTGGCGTAGTCGGCGCGCGCGGCCGGATCGGCGCCTTCGCTAAAGTCGACGGGAGCGAAACCCACGCGAACGTCCTTCAGATCGCGCGCGAACTGGGGCGTGTAGTAGAAGCTCTTGCCGGCGGAGCCCGGATCCTGCGGAATCGGCGCCGGCGATGGCTTCCAGCACCAGGCCGCAATCCTCGGCCGAGCGGCACATGGGGCCGATCTTGTCGAGCGTCCAGGAAAGTGCCATCGCGCCATGGCGCTCGACCAATCCATAGGTGGGACGCAGTCCGGTGACGCCGCAAAATGCGCTGGGCGTGAGGATGGAGCCGGATGTTTCCGAGCCAAGCGCGTAACGTGACCAAGTCCGGCGGCGACGGCGATGGCCGAGCCGCTCGACGAACCTCCGGACCAGCGTGTGCTGATCCCACGGATTCAAGCCGGGGCCGGTCAAGGACGCATTGGCATAGCGATAGGCAGGGCCGCCGGCCAGTTCCACCATCGCGAGCTTGCCGGTGAGCAATGACCGCCGCGCTTTTGGACAGGTTGTGAGCACGCTAGCGGTGTAATCGAAAACCTGACCGGCGTAGGGTTGCGCGCCCCAGGTGGTGGGATGTTTGGCGTAGGCGAGCAGATCCTTGGCGCCGAATGGAATGCCTTGCAAAGGGCCGCGGAAGCGCTCGCGCTTGATGTCGCCGTCCACTTCTTTGGCGTCGCGGAGCGCGCCTGCTTGCGGAGGGAGAGAGCCAGCGCGTTGTAGCGCGGGCCCGAGACGTCTCCAGACGGTCGCAAAAAGCGCGCGTCAGCTCCACCGCCGAAAATTCTTTGGTCTTGAGCTTCTGATTGATTTCGGTGATGGTCGGCGAAGAAGATGTCGTCCGGGATCGAGGTCATGGCTGTGCTTAGGGCTTGAACGCGTGGCCGGCTCGGTGACCATGGGTAGAGGAAATTTGGCGAGCTGCTCGGCGTTGTCGCGCGGCTCGAGTCGCGAGCGGCTTTCAGTTCTTCGTCCGGACTTAATGGCGGGCAGTGTTTGAGGAAGCGGCGGAGCGGGTGCTTGAGCCAGCAAAACCGCTGAGGTGGACAGCGCGGCGGCGAGTTCACGGCGAGTGAACTTACTCATAGACTCTAGTGTGAGGCTCATGCTAGGAACAGGCAGGCGCTAGCGCCTCCAGCGCGGCTTTCTCCATGACGGAGCGCGGCGCGGTGCGCCGGTCCAGATCTCGAACTGGCGCTGGCCTGTTCCAGAAACATCTGAAGGCCCGAAATGACCGTCGAGACCTTGCTGAAGCGGCGTGGCGCAGAAGCGTGGTCTCGAGCGGGTTGTAGACCATGTCGAAGACCAGCTCGGCGGGAATGGCGTTCGGGAAAGAAACAGGCTTCGGGATGTGGGAACATTCCAAGCGGCGTGGCGTGGACCAACGGCGTCGAACTTGCGGCCGTTCAGCTGTTCGCGCAGCAGCGACTCGGCTCCGCAGGCCCGCGCCAGCGATCGCACGCGGTCCGGATTGCGGCCGACGATGGAAACTTTCGCGCCGCTGCCCACCAGCGCATAGGCCGCGCTGCGGGCCGCGCCGCCGTTGCCGACCACCAGCACCGAGGATTTCGACAAGCCGCAGCTTGCGGCGACAACGGAATGGTGACGGCTTCGGCATCGGTGTTGGCGCCCCGCCACTTTCCGGCTTTCTTCCACACCGTATTCACAGCGCCGATGCGCCGCGCCAGCGGATCGACGACGTCGAGATAGCGCATGATTTTCTGCTTGTGCGGGATGGTGACGCTGAAACCGGCGACCGGAAGCGACTCGGCCAGGATGAAAAAATCCTTCAACTGCGCGGGCTGCACCAGAAACGGCAGATACACCGCATCCAGACGATGGGCCTGGAAGGCGCGATTGTGTACCGCCGGCGAAATGGAGTGGCGAACCGGATCGGCAATAACACCGTAGATCTTGGCGGCTCGCGAGAATTTCTCGGCGCGATAAAGATGGCGCAGCACGCGCGCAGCTCACCTGGCCGGAAGCGGTGCCTTCGGAAGCATTGGGCGCGGCGTAGGTGAACATCCCGCCCCAGGCGGTGGACAGCACGCGGGTCGGAAATCCCGGTTTCGCCCATGGCCAGAACGATCAGCGGCGTGCGCGGATGCGATTTGGTGAGCGCCAGGATGCGGGAGTTATCGGAAGGCTTGCGGGCCGTGGTGACGATCTTGTAGCCGTCGGCCGAAATGCGCATCATGCGGCGCAACACGGTTTCGGGCGACGGCGTGCCATCGTAATTGTGATACGAAAGCATCAGCTGGCCTTTGCCGCGCAGCGCTTCCAGACGCGGGACGGCAGTTCTCGGCGCTTTCGATTTCGATGTCCACGGCGCGAGCGCCGGCGTCCAGCGCGGCGTCCAGAATGCGGATCTGATCTTCCACGCTGCCGTTGAATTTTCCGTGATTCTGATGGCGGCGGCAGGTGGCCAGAATGCAGCAATCGGGATGCGCGGCGAGAAACTTGCGGATGACGGCGATGCCTTGTTCGGGAGCAGGCAGATAGTCCAGCCGAAATTCGAAAAACGATTCTCCCGCGTTGGCTTCGCGGCGCGCGTTTTCCAGCAGCTTCTGCGCGTCGGGAAAGCCCATGGCGATGCAGATCCGAGGTAGCGATGATGGATGCGGCATGAGCGCGGGAGGAAACAGCATAACACAGGGGACATGGTGGCGGGATTAGGGCCGGAGGTGCTACAGACAGGTTCAGATGGAAAAACGCAGCGTGCCGGAAATCGCCTAACGGCGCTTCGCGGTTTTCTTAGCGGTGCTGCTGGCGCCCACCGTGAGGCCCATTCGCGCAGCTGGGCTTTGGCCTTGGCGGCGATGTCGGGATGGTCATCGAGATAGCGTGCGTAGACGTCGCGAAACTCGCGGGCCGCCGAGTCGTTCTTGCCCAGCTTCATCAGAGCACAGCACCTTTCATATAGTGCGCGTCGGCGGTCTTGGTGTCTCGGGGAATTTCTCGAGCACAGCGTCGAAGGCCTGAAGCGCGTTGGTGTAGTCCTGCTTCCGATAATAGATGTCGCGCGATGTAATACTGCGCGTTCGGACGCAAACTCGGTGTTGCTGAAATATTTCAAATAGTCGTTGAACTCCTGAAAGCGATGATCGTACTTGCCGGCCAGATAGTCGCGATACGCGTTGGTGTAGAGCGTGCCGGCCTGACAGTCCCTGCGGGCGAGGGCCTGCGGCCGGCGGTCGATCCGGACCGGAGCTGGCATCGCCCGGTGGGAGCGGTGCCCGGGCGGCGGAGGCGGCGCCGGCGCTCTGATGGTGTTGATCAGATTCTCAAGGTCGGCGATCTTGGCGTCCAGCTTGCCCATGCGCGTGTTCATGTCGAGCACGGATTCGCGCACGGCGCGGAAATCTTCCGACATCTGATCCAGCTTCTGGCCGACGTTGGCGACCGGCGCCGTTGAGGCTCTGCTGCTGCTGCTTCATGGTTTCGTTGAAGCCGATCTTTCCATGACGGCCACGGCGGTGTTGGTGCGGTTGACGCTATCCAGGGTCTGCTGCGTGAGCGTCTGGATGAGCGGCGACCTTTTGATCCAGCTGCGCTTTGCAGGGTGCGCACCTGGTCCTGCAGCATGGCGACGTCGCGCTGCAGTTCCATGATCTCTTTGCTCGCGCCAAAGGCGAACGGCGACAAGCGCGAAGAATACGACGACGACACGAGACAAGCTCATAAACAACTCCTGTGATGTCCGCGGGGCGCATCGCGAAGACGCCCCGCGGTTCTATTTCAACTAATCTACTGGCCCGGCCGACAAATGCGCGCGGCGGTTCTTCTGCCAGCAATCCTCGTTCGCTTCGGTGCACTGCGGCCGTTCTTTGCCGTAGCTGATGGTCTTCAAGCGATCCGCCGGGGACGCCCAACTGCACCAGGAAATCCTTGGCGGCGGTGGCGCGGCGATCGCCCAGCGCCAGGTTGTATTCGGCCGATCCACGCTCATCGCAATGGCCTTCCACCACGACCGAGAAATTCGGATCCTGCTGGAAGATCTGCTTCAGCAGCGCCGGCGTCGTGGGTCAGAGCATCGCGGCCGTCGGCGCGGATTTCGCTCATGTCGTAATCGAAGAAAGCGTCCTGCGCCTGCTGCTGCAGCAAGTCGGCGCTGGAGATACGCGGGCGGCCGTGGCGGTAGGCGGAGGCGGAGGTGGAGGCGTGCTCACTTGCACGGTAACGGAGCGCGAGTCCATTCCGCCGGGGCCGCGCGCGGTCAGCGTGTAGCTGGTGCTGGCTCTGGGGAAAACCTGCCGCTGACCCTGCTCTGCACCGCGCCGACGCCGTGATCGATGGACATATCGGTGGCGTTGCTGATGGACCAGCGCAAAGTAGAGGATTGGCCCGCGCTCCACAGTGGAAGGCTCGGCGGTGAAACTGTTGATCACGGGCGCTGCCGGCGGGTGGCGGCGGCGGCGTCGGCTGCGCGTGGCGGCGGCGGGGGCGGAGGCGGTGGAACTTTCTTCTCCGCAACCTACCGCGAACAACACCAGCGCCGATAGCACGCAGCAGCGATGCTCATCGCCGCGATGTGTGCCTTGAACGCGTGCAATCTCGAACTATCGCTCATCCTGAACAATCTCCTCTTCTTTTGAGTCTCTTGAGCCTGGTTCCTCGTTGTTTATTGTGTTGCTTTACTCCAAACAGGTTTTTCGTTATTTCCTTGCGTGGTGAGCTGCTGCACCCCGGTGCCATCCGCCAGCATGGTGTAAATCTGGGTTATTCGTCCGCGCGTTGATGAGAACACCAGATGGACGCCATCGGGCGCCCAACTCGGATTTTCGTTTCGTCCCGCGCCATGGGTCAGTTGCACCACGTCGCGGCTGGCCACGTCCATGACAAAGATATTGAAATTTCCCGGTTCGAATCCACGAGTCCACGCAAATGCAATGTGCTGGCCATCGGGACTCCACGCGGGATTCACTGCGTCGCCCTCCCCGGTGGTCAAGCGGCTCACATCTGTTCCATCAATATTCATTCTATATATTTGCGGCGTGCCGCCGCGCCCGGAAACAAAGACCAGATTCGTTGCCGGTCTTGGGATTTACCTTGGCTCCACTTCCAAGCGATCCGGAGTGGGTGATGCGGCGCAGATCGCCGCCGTCCAGATCGGTCTCATAGATCTGCGAGAAGCCGCCATTCGCGGTGGAGTAAATCAGTAGGTGGCGGCTATCCGGCAAAAAGTCGGACGCCGCGTTCATGGAGGCTTGTTGGTTATAGTAGACCAGCTTGCGCCCGGTTTCCACCGAATGCACGTAGATCTGGGGCTGGCCGAGATTCTGCGATCTCCTTGCCGAATTGCGACGCGTTCGCATTTCTCGAAGAAGCGAGCACCGGGTAAGTGGTGAAGGCGATCTTGGTGCCGTCCGGGCGAAATCGCGGGAAAAGTTGTGATGGACCGGTAATTGGTGAACTGCTTTTGATCGGAACCATCGTAATTCATGGACCAGATCTCTTTGTGGCCGCTGCGGTCGGAAACAAAATAGATCCTGGTGCCGATCAGGCTGGTGGCGCCGAACTGTCTTCAAGATGTCGGCGGCGAATTCCTGCGCCACTTTGCGCGCGCCGGCTTCGTCGAGCGAGCCGAGATAGACTTTGCCGATCAGTTGCGCGGAGCTGGGGTTGGCTGTGACGAACATCGAAGAGCCATCCATAGAGACACAATCTGGTTGTTCTGCACGGCGGTGTAGCCGAACGCCAGATAGTTGGCGTTGGCGGGCGGCCCGGACCAATCTGTCAGCCAAGGGCCTTGGCTTTGACCATTGACGGGCGGCTGAAGATCGGACGGCTGCTGCGGGAACCTGCACCGGATAGAGCGTCTTGGGGATCATCTTGAACTGGCCGGAAGTCTGGAGGTCGCCTGAAGAGCGTGCTGTTGAAGACGCCCATGAAGCTTCTGCGCGTCGCCGGAGCCGCGGAAATCGGGAACCGCGATGGCGGGCTTTTCGCCGTGTCCCTCTGATCGTGCGCTTTGATCTGCTGTGCGACAGCCAGAGCGGCGATGCCGAAAACAATGACTGCTAAGAACAATAGTTCGTTTCATTGCTGTAGTTGGAATCGGAGTTCCACGTTAGCCTCGACTTCCGCTGTAATCGGGCGGAAGAGGCGGAAACGGTGCCTGCATCCGTAACGGCGCGAAGGGCGGAATAATCCAGCGTGCTGTTGCCGCTGCGCTGGGCGATTTGCGGATTCCGGACGGAGCCATCGCGCAAAATATCGAACGTACAATCACTGCAGGCGGGAGGTGCAGACCCAGCCAGATCCGTTGGTCTGCCATTTTTCGGTGACGCGTTGCACCACCAGATCGGCATAGGCGCCGAACTGGTTCCCGAAAGCGCTGTTGGGTCCGACGCCTACGCCGCCGGAGCCGGGCTTTTGGAACATCGGGAGAAACTGCGGCCGGCGCTTGGCTGGCTGAAAACTTGGTTCGGCGCTGGAGCGGCTCAGGCCGATAGCGCTGCGGAGCCTGCGGCCGGGGCTGCTTCTTGGCGAGCCGGCTCTTCAGCGGGATGGCTTTCGGCTCGGGCACTTTGACCTGCTTTTTCGGCTCGGGCTTCGGGCGCCTGTGGCACCTGCGATTCGGTGTCGTTGGCCACCGGATTACTTGTGCCCGCGCGCGAGGGAAGCGGAATCGTTTTCACGGAGTTGACTGCCACGGCGCTGCCGGCCTGGTGTTGGCGGTCCCCAAATTTCGCGCGAGTGCTGAAAGCTGATGCGTCGAAGACGATCAACGCTCCGGCGATGGCGGCGTGCAGCAGCAGAGATTGAACAAAGGGCGCGCCAAGCGATTCCTGCTGATCGAGGATGTCGGCGTGCTGGTGCATCATACCCTTATCGCCGCTTGTCGGCCTGATCTTCGGGCTGCGTTACGATGTTGACCGCCAGCTTGGCTTCGCCCAGCGTGGCGATCGACTTGAGCGATCGGATCCCAGGGAGTGCGGCGGTCGGCACGCACATAAACGGCGGAAGCATTGTGAAAGCGCTTGTGGATCTCGTCGGCCAGCAGGTTGATATTCACCGGCTTGTCGTTCAGATACGACGTGCCGTCCGCGGTCGATGGAGACCACCGGCAGATCCTGCACGTTTTCCTTCACCGGCTTCACTTTGGGAACTTCCACTTGCAAGCCGAACTCCATCACGTGCGCCGTCAGCATGAAGATGATCAGCAGCACCAGCACGACGTCCACCAATGGAACAATGTTGATCTCGGCCAGCGCAGGTGTGCCGCGAAAGCGGCCCGCGCCCAAGTCCACTGGAACTGTTCAGTGAGAATGCCATGTTAGCGCTCCATGCTTCTGCGTTCGGTCAGGTTCAGAAACTCGAGCATGAAGTCTTCCATGCGCGCGCCAAATTCCTTGATGGCGCTGCCAAAAAGGTTGTAGAAAATGTACGCGGGGATGGCGGCAAACAGACCCATCGCGGTGGTGATAAGCGCTTCGGAGATCCCGGGCGCAACGGCGCGCAGGCTGGCCGCGCCGGCCGTGCCCAGCTGCTGGAACGCATCGATGATGCCCCAGACCGTTCCGAACAGTCCGATGAACGGCGAGACGCTGGCGGTGGTTGCCAGCAGGCTCATGTTGCGTTCCAGGCGCGTGAGCTCTTCGCTCATCCCGAGTTGCAGGGTGCGTTCGAGCGCCAGCGGATTGGTGACGCTGCCGCGCGATTTCATTTGGCGCGACACCTCGCTGTAGCCGAAATCGAAGACCGCCGACCAGCGGCGAGCGTGCGAAATTGTTCGCTGGCCGCGGCGATGGTATCGAGCGCCGGAGCTTTGCGGAAGGCCCGCAGGAAAGCGACGATTGGCCGAGCGGGCGCGGCGGAACGACCGCCCACTTCGAAAGAATGATGGCCCAGGAGGCGAGCGAGAAGACCAAGCAGGATCACCATCACCGCTTTGGGCAACGGACCGGAGCTTTGCACCAGATCCCAAACTTCCAATTGCAGGAACAGGCCGCCCACGTACGAAAGTATCAACCAGGCTCCTTCCGGCTCAACGCAATCACCACTGATACCATGATATCGCGCCGCCACGATCGCTCGATGTCAAAAAAACAGAACTCCACTTTCTGTTTTACAGATCGCTCTGTTTCACAGTATGACGCAAACTGCCGTCGAATAGACGACGATCTACCCTGCGTTAGACGAACCGAAACCTCGTATAATTTCATCGAGTGTTGCTGGAACTGGTTGTCGAGAACTACGCCGTGGTGGAACGCGTCCGGGTGCGGTTTCACGCCGGCTTGAACCTGCTGACGGGCGAGACCGGAAGCGGCAAATCCATTGTGGTGGATGCACTTGGACTGGTTTTAGGGGGGCGGGCCTCGGCCGACATGGTGCGGTCGGACGCCGAGCGGGCGCGGGTTGCGGCCATTTTCGAAGCCCCTACGGACGCCGGCCTTGCTGGGCTTGCTGGAGGAGGCGGGCGCGCCGGTGGAGGATGGCGAGTTGCTGATCGAGCGCGAGGTTCTGGCCGGCGGCAAGTCGCGCGCTTTTCTCGGAAATCGGCCTGTGACCATGGCGCTGCTTGCGCGAGATCGCGCCGTTTCTGGGCGACATCCACGGCCAGCACGAACAGCAGCAGCTATTTTCGAGCGAGGCGCAGTTACTGTCTGCTGGACGACTTTGCGCGGGTTGGAGCGCAGCGCGACGACGTCGGCGGCTTGTTCCGGAGCTGGAAAAGCATCGAGGGCGAGCTCGAGGAGCTGAATCGCTCGGAGCAGGAGAAGCTCCGCATGGCGGATCTGTGGAGCTTCCAGCGCAAGGAGATCGACGCGGCCGGCTTTGAAGCCGGGCGAAGACGCGCAACTGGAGCAACGAGCGAGTGGTGCTGCGCAACGTCGCGAAGCTCCAGGAGAACGCCAATGCGGCCTACGCGGCGTTGTATGAAGCAGCAGGAGAGCGTTTCGGCGCAGATTCGCGTAGCGCTGAAGAAAGTGGAGGAACTGGCCAGGATCGACGCCAGCTTGCAGCGCGTGGTGGAGACGCTGCAGAGCGCGGCCATCGGCGTGGATGAAGCTTCCGACGCAATTCGCGATTATCTGGACACGTCTGGAGGCGGATCCGAAGCGGCTGGATGAAATCGAGTCGCGGCTGGCGCTGATCGAGCGTCTGAAGCGCAAGTACGGACTCGAGTCTTGGCCGAAGTGCTGGCGTTTCTTGGAGGACGTTCGAGCGCAAGATGGAGGCCATCGAAACGGCCGGCGAGCGCAAGGCCAAGCTGGAGCAGGATCTGGCGCAGGCGAGCGCGGCGTACCGGGAGCGCGCCGCGGCGCTTGACCAAGTCGCGCGCAAGGCGGCGGCGGAGAAACTGGCGAAGAAAGTGGAGACGCGAGCTGGATTCGCTGGCGCTGGAGAGCGCGGTGTTTCGGATCGAAGTTCAGCGCGGCGAACTGGACCGAGCAATGGCGCCGATCGCGTGGAGTTTCTTGATTTCGGCGAATGCGGGCGAAGAGCCCCGGGCGCTGGATAAAGTGGCGTCGGGCGGCGAGCTGTCGCGCATCGCGCTGGCGCTGAAGACCTCGCTGGGTCTTCGGGAGCCACGCGCGGGCGGAACGGCGTGCAGCGAACGCTGGTGTTTGACGAGATCGATACCGGCATCGGCGGCGGCGTTGCGGAAGCGGTGGGGCGCCGGCTGAAGAAGCTTCGGCGTCGAATCAAGTGTTGTGCGTGACGCATCTGGCGCAAGTGGCCGGGTTCGCCGATCATCATTATTCGGTGGAGAAGCGCGAAGTGAAGGGCCGCACGGTGGCGGAGATCGAAGAGCTGACCGGCGACGCGCGGACGCGCGAAATCGGCCGCATGCTGTCGGGCCAGAGGGTGACGCCGGAGGCGCTGAAGCATGCCGAGCAGTTGATTCGTCTGGGCGCGGGCACGCAGCGGATGCAATCGTTGCGGCTGCGGTCGTCCGAGTGGCTGCTGGTAATCTATTTCGGCTACGTGGCGGCGATCGCGCCGCGGTTTCCGCTGGACCAGCAACAAATCGTCTGGCGGCCGTTCCTGGTGGTATTGCTGGTTGCGCTTTATTCCTGGCGCTGGCCTACGGCGAATCGCGCGAGCACGCCGAGAGTTCTTCAGCATCATGCGGGATTGGGTTCCGGTGGCGCTGACTCCTGGTGGCTTATCGCGAGATGGATTGGTTCTCCCCGCTGCCCCGCAATCTTCGATTTGGAACTGCGCTGGGTGGAGTGGGACCGGAGTCATTCTCTATCGGCGGGGCTTGCAGCGCGGCGATCGAATCGCTGGGCGCGACTGGTGCCTGCTTATCTGGAGCTTTGCTACGTGCTGGTGTACGCGGTGGCGCCGTTCCTGGTGGCGGTTTTGTACTTCCAGCACCGGCGCGAACGGGTGAACGGCGTGCTGTTCTTATATTTGCTGGGAACGCTGCTGGCTTATGCGCTGTTTCCGTACTTTCCTTCCGATCCGCCGCGCGTCGCTGTTCGGCGGAAGCGACATGCCGAATGTCGTGACCGCCGCTGCGCGAGTTGAATTTGTGGCTGGTGGGAGACTACGGCATCCACTCCAGCGTGTTTCCGAGCGCGCACGTATCGTCGGCATTTTCGGCCGCCTGGGCGCTCTTTGGCTTGCTGCCGGAACGGAAGCGATTCGGTTGGGGAATGTTGGTTTACGCGGTGAGCGTAGCGGTGGCGACCGTGTATGGGCGCTACCACTACGCCGCGGATGCTGTGGCGGGATTCGCGCGTCAGCCTGGTTCCGCGGCTCTTATGATTCTTCCGTTGCTCTTCGCCGCCTTCGTGTTCGCGGCCTTCTTGAACTGGCCTTGAGGCGCTCTTCGCGGCGTTTGGCGCGTTCGGCGGCGCGCTTCACCAGTTCGGTGCCCACCAGTTCGAGCTTGGCCAGTTCGGCGCCATCGCCTTTGCGCCAGCCCAGGCGCACGATGCGGGTATAGCCGCCGTTGCGCTGTCCGAACTTGGTGCCGAGCTTGTCGAACAGCTTCTTCACCGAAGCGGGCGTCCGAAGGAACGCGGCGGCCTGACGGCGCGAATGCAGCGTGTCTTCCTTGGCGAGGGTGATCATCTTGTCCACCAGCGGCCGTGACGGCTTTGGCCTTGGGAACGGTGGTGATGACGAAATCGTTCTTCGATGACGCTGGTCACCAGGCCGCGCAGCAGCGAATTGCGCGCGGCGACGTTGCGTTTGAGTTTGAATCCGGCTACGCCCGTGTCGCATGGCTACTCCGCGACCTCATCCAGGTCCTGCTCGTCAGCCTCATCCGGCCGCGACCGAAGTGCGGCAGCGATGGCCGGCGGCGCAACCAAGCGGCCCTGCGCATCGAACTTCATGCCGAAGCTCAAGCCCAGGTTGGAGAGGATTTCCTTGATTTCGTTCAGCGATTTGCGGCCGAAATTCTTGGTGCGCAGCATTTCGGCTTCGGTCTTCTGCACCAGGTCGCCGATGGTTTGAATGTTGGCGTTCTTCAGGCAGTTGTAGGAACGCACGCTCAGCTCCAGCTCCTCGACGGAACGGTTGAGCACTTCGTTCATCTGGCTGACGCCGCGCTCGGCGGGCTCTTCGGCGGTCTCCGGCAGCTCTTCGAAGTTGATGAAGATCGCCATGTGATCCTTCAGCAGCTTGGCGGCTTGGCCGATGGCGTCCTGCGGCGAGATGGCGCCGTTGGTCCAGACTTCGAGCGTCAGCTTGTCGTAATCGGTCATCTGGCCCAGGCGGGCCGCTTCGACGGCGAAGTTCACTTTGCGCACGGGCGAATGAACCGAGTCGATCGGGATGTAGCCCAGGGGCAGATCTTCGTCGTAGTTGCGGTCGGCGGCGACGTATCCGCGGCCGGTCTTGAGGCGCATTTCGATGTTGAGCTTGCCGCCTTCGCCGACGGTGGCGATGGGCATGTTGCGATCCAGCACTTCGACGTCGGCGTCGGTTTCGATCTGGCCGCTCAGCACCTGGCCGGGACGGTCGACTCTGAGGCGCGCGATGCGGATTCCTTCGCCGATCATCTTGAACGGCACTTGCTTCAGGTTGAGGATGATGTCGGTGGCGTCTTCGACCACGCCCGGAATGGGGCTGAATTCGTGCGCCACGCCCTCGATGCGAATGGAGGTGATGGCGGCGCCTTCAATGGAGCTGAGCAGCACGCGGCGCAGGCCGGTGCCGATGGTGGATCCGAATCCGCGCTCGAACGGCTGGGCGGTGAACATGCCGTAGCGCTCGGTGAGCGTTTCGGTATTGGCGATCAGTCTTTTCGGCTTTTGAAAACCTTTAAACATAATTCGATTGTTCCTTCTTCGTCGGCCTCGTATCCGGGTCAACGCACGTCTCTACTTCGAATACAACTCGACGATCAACTGCTCGTTGAGCTGGATCTGGACGAGTTCTTCTCGTTTGGGCTGCGCGATCATCGCGGCCTTTGAGATTATCGCGGTCCACTTCGAGCCAGTTGGGCGAGGGCGCGTGCGCGGTGGCATCGCGGGCAGCCAGGATGGTGGGATTGTTCTTGCTCTTCTCGCGGACTTCGATCACGTCGTTGGGCCTGACTTCAAACGAGGGGATGTTGACTTTGTGGCCGTTCACCATGCAGGTGGCCGTGGCGGACCAACTGGCGCGCCTGGCTGCGGCTGGTTCCGAAGCCCATGCGATAGACCACGTTGTCGAGCCGCCGCTCGAGCGAGTTCAGCAGTGTTTCGCCGGTGACGCCCTTGGTGCGCGAAGGCGCTTCTCGAACAGGTTGCGGAACTGGCCTTCCAGCAGGCCGTAGTAGCGGCGGGCCTTCTGTTTCTCGCGCAACTGGAGACCGTAGCCGACGATCTTCGGCTTGCGATCCTTGCCGTGCTGGCCGGGGGCGAAGTTGCGCTTTTCGATGGCGCACTTTTCGGTGTGGCAGCGCTCGCCTTTCAGAAATAGCTTCATGCCCTCGCGCCGGCAGAGCCGGCAAACGGGGCCATTGTATCTTGCCATTCTTTCTCTACCTTCCTCTTCAAAAGGTGCAGTTTACGGCTCCGAAACGGGCCTTCGTCCTGCTTACTAGCTCACTTCACAACCTGCGTTCACACGATGTAACGCGGCACGCACGAGTGCGTGCGCTACATCAAACTCGACGGCGCTTCGGCGGCCGGCAGCCGTTGTGCGGGATCGGCGTGCGATCCTTAATCGACTTTACTTCAATTCCTACCGTGGCCAGCGCGCGCACCGCCGATCTCACGGCCGGCGCCGGGCCCGCTGACTCGCACTTCCACCGAGCGCAAGCCGTATTCCTTGGCTTTGTTGGCGGCCGTCAGCGACGCCTGCTGCGCGGCGAAGGGCGTTCCCTTGCGCGATCCTCGAAATCCGAGCGAACCGGAGCTCGACCAGGCCAGAACATTGCCCACCAGATCGGTGAACGTCACGATGGTGTTGTTGAACGACGCCTGGACGTGCACCAGGCCGTTGGACACGACCTTCTTTTCTTTCTTCTTGAAGGTCTTCTTTTTGCCGGTTTTTGCGGGAGCTTTGGCCATGCGTTAGTCCTTAGGTCTTGCCGGTCGCTTTCTTCTTGTTGGCGACGGTTCCGCGGCGCGGTCCTTTGCGCGTGCGCGCGTTGGTGTGGGTGCGCTGGCCGCGCACCGGCAGACCGCGGCGATGCCGCAAGCCGCGATAGGAGCCCATTTCGATGAGCCGCTTGATGTTCATCGAAAGTTCCTTGCGCAGATCGCCTTCCACCGCGCCTTCGTTCTCGATCAGGGTACGGACGCGGTTGACTTCGTCTTCGCTGAGGTCGGCAACCTTCTTGCCGGGGTCCACGTCCGGCCCGATGGAGCAGCGAAAGCGCACGGGTCCGCCCGATGCCGTAGATATAAGTGAGGCCGATTTCGGCCCGCTTCTTCGCTGGTAAATCAACACCTGCAATACGCGCCATATGGTTCCTCTTATCCCTGCCGCTGCTTATGCTTCGGATTGGTGCAGATGACCCGCACCACGCCTTCGCGGTGGATCACCTTGCATTTGTCGCACATCTTCTTGACGGACGCTCGAACTTTCATGTTTTCTCTCACGGGCTCACCTGTGCGCCACGCTGACGTGCAGTAACTCGAACAATTCTTCCGCGGCCCGGATCGTGCGGCGATAACTCCACCTCCACCCGATCGCCTGGCCGCACTCTCACAAAATTCGTCTTCGCCGCGCCGGCCGCATGCGCCAGAACCACGGCTTCGATTCTCCAGCTTCACCTTCACCACCGCGCTCGGCAGCAACTCCACCACTATTGCCTCACCGCCTTCACGGCCGCGTCAAAACCCACGGCCCGTTCGCCGTCACCGCCACGCAATGCTCAAAATGCGCCGAAAGCGAACCATCCTTGGTCACCGCCGTCCACTTATCCGACAAAACGCGCATGTCGGGGGCGCCGGCATTCACCATCGGCTCAATCGCCAGCACCATGCCTTCTTTCAAGCCGCGGATTCTCATTTCGGCGATCCACGTAATTGGGGATTTGCGGCTCTTCGTGCAGCTTGGTCCCGATGCCGTGCCCCACCATCTCGCGAACCACCGAGAATCCGTTTTCCACCACGTGCTGCTCCACCGTTCCGCAAATATCAAACAGCCGGTTCCCGGCGCGCGCCTTGTCGATGGCCAGTTCCAGCGATTCCTTGGTCACTTCCAGCAGCTTCTTCGTCGACTCGTTAATCTCGCCCACCGGAACCGTCATGGCCGAATCGCCAAAATAGCCGTTCAACTGGACGCCCGTATCGATGGAAACGATGTCGCCCTTCTTCAGCTTTCTCTTCGCCGACGGCATCCCATGCACGATCTGATCGTTCACCGACGTGCACAGCACGTACGGATACTTGCTGCCCGCCGACGGCGTGTAATAACCCTTGAAGGCCGGCTTCGCGCCCGCATCCTTCATCATTTTCTCCGCCGCAACTTCCAGATCCTGGGTGGTAACGCCTTCTTCGACCATCTTTCCCAGATCCTGCAGGATCTGCCAGACCAGCATGCCGCTGCTGCGCATCTGTTCCAATTCCTTGTGGTTCTTACGGATAATCATCTCCGGCCGAGCGCAGAACCGCGCTAGGCGCACACGGCCGCCCACGGGAGATGCTGATAACTTTATTATAGTGCAGAAATCATGCGTTTAGGAAGCTGCTCCGGCGGCCCCGAATCCGGCCGGAGCGCGGCGTGAAGCCCTCGTAGTGCCGCATGATCAACTGAGCTTCCACCTGGTTGACGGTATCCATGGCCACGCCCACCACGATCAGCAGCGACGTGCCGCCGAAGAAGAAATTGACGTTCAGCCCGTCCAGCAGCCAGCGCGGGAAATAGTTATCGATCAAGTTGCCGACCAGCGGCAAGCGCTGCAGCTTGATGCCGGCGATCATGATCTGCGGGATCAGCGACAGCACCGAAAGATACAGGCCGCCCACCACGGTGATCTTGGTCAGGATCTTGTTCATGTAGTCGGCGGTGTTCTTGCCGGGCCGAATGCCGGGAATGAATCCGCCGTACTTGCGCATGTTGTCCGCCGCTTCATTGGGATTGAAGATGATGGACACGTAGAAGAAGCAGAAGAAAATGATCAGGACGCAGAACAGCAGGTAATAGAGCGGCTGGTTGCCGCCGATGGAATTCAGCATGCCGCTCAGAAACGCGCTGTTCTTCACGACCTGCCACGGTCATGAGAGTCTGCGGGAAGGCCAGCAGCGAGGAGGCGAAGATCACCGGGATCACGCCGCCCGCGTTCACTTTCAGCGGCAGGTGCGTGGATTGGCCGCCCATCATGCGGCGCCCACGAATGCGCTTGGCGTACTGCACCGGAATGCGGCGCTCGCCGCGCTCCACCAGCACAATGAACGCGACCACGGCGACCATGACGGCCAGAATGATGATCAGGTGGATGGGCGTCCAATCCTTGGTCACGAACACGTGATCGTAGATGTTCTCGATGGCGCGCGGCAGGCCGACCACGATGCCGGTAAAGATCAGCAGCGACATGCCGTTGCCGATGCCGCGCTCGGTGATCTGCTCGCCCAGCCACATGATGAACGTGGTTCCGGTGGTGAGCTGATGATGGTCATCGAGATGAAGCCGAAGCCCGGATTCAGGACGAAGCCGCCGCCCGATTTCTGGAGCGTCAAGGCGATGCCGAAGGATTGCACCAGCGCCAGGATGATGGTGAGGTAGCGGGTCCACTGCGTGATCTTGCGGCGGCCCAGCTCGCCTTCTTTCTGCAGTTTTTCGAGGGTGGGAACCACCACGGTCAGCAACTGCAGAATGATGGACGCGGTGATGTAGGGCATGATGCCCAGCGCGAAGATGGTCAGCCGCCGGAACATGCCGCCGCTGAACAGATCGATGAATCCGAAGATGCCGCCCTGAGTTCTGCTGGAAGAATTCCTGCAGCCGGTTGGCGTCGATTCCCGGCGTGGGGATGTGCCCGCCAAACCGGTACACGGCCAATAAACCCAGCGTGAAGAAGATGCGCTTCCGCAGGTCCGGAATCCGGAACATATTGGCGATGGCTGTCGAACAACTTCATCTTTGCCTACCTCGACGGCCGCGATCTCCTACGACTCGCTCCCGATCACTTCGCCACTGCCGCCGGCTTTCTGGATTTTCTCCAGAGCCGATTTCGAAAACACATGCGCCTGCACTGTCGATCTTGCGGGTGATGTCGCCCGAGCCCAGCACCTTGAGCCCGGCGCCCAGCTTCTTGATGACGCCGAGCTCCAGCAGGCGCCCCGGATCGAAGGTGTCTGCCTTCCAGCTGCTCCAGCCGCCCCACATTTACGATGGCATATTCTTTCCTGAAAATGTTGGTGAACCCGCGCTTGGGCAAGCGGCGGTGCAGCGGCATCTGGCCGCCCTCGAAACCGCGCATGATGCTGTAGCCGGAAATGGATCGGGCGCCTTTCGCGCCGCGGCCGGAATACTTGCCGCGCCCGGTGCCCATGCCCTGCCCGATGCGCTGCTTCTTTTGCTTTTGCCCTTTCGGCGGGCGAAGATCGCTGAGATTCATGATGTCTAGTCCTTGACGATCGCAAGCAGATGCGGAATCTTGGCCACCATGCCGCGAAACCGGCGTGTCCGGCCGCACCACCACGCGGTTCATTTTCTTCAGCCCCAGCGATCGCACGATCGACTTTGTGCTTCTCCGGGCAGCAGATGGGGCTGCCGATCAACTTGATCTTGATCAGTTGCGTCTTTGGCCATGGCTAAGCTCACCTTCTCCTGCGCCAGGCCGCGCATCTCCGCGACCTGCGCCTTGTCGCGCAACTGTTCGAGCGCATTGATGGTGGCTTTGACGACGTTATGCGGATTGCGCGAGCCGATGGATTTGGTGAGCACGTTGGTAATGCCAACCGCTTGAATCACCGCGCGCACCGGACCGCCGGCGATCACGCCGGTTCCTTCCGGAGCCGGCTTCAACAGCACCAGCCCGCTGCCGAATCGTCCCAGCACCATGTGCAGAATGGTGGTTTCGAGCACATTGACCTTGCGCAGATTCTTCTTCGCCGCTTCGATGCCCTTCTTGATCGCGGCCGGAACTTCCTTGGCCTTGCCGGTGCCGAAGCCGACGATCTTCGCGCCGGGATCGCCGATGACGACCAGAGCCGAAAAGCTCAGGTTCTTGCCGCCTTTGACCACTTTCGTGACGCGGTTGATCGAGACCACCTGCTCCTTGAGGTTCAGAGGTGTTGGCGTCGATCCGTTTCGCTGTGGGTGTTGCCGCCATTCGTTAAAACTCCAATCCTGCTTCTCGCGCGGCATCGGCCAGGGCTTTGATGCGCCCATGATACAGATAGCCGCCGCGATCGAACACAACTTTGTTGATGCCTTTGGCCTTGGCGCGCTCGGCGATCAGTTTGCCGACTTCCTTGGCGCCCGCCAGATTGCCGCCACTACCGACGGTCGAATTCTTTTCGCCCGAGGACGCGGCCGCCAGGGTGTGGCCCTTGCGGTCGTCAATCACCTGCGCGTAAATATGCTTCAGACTGCGGAACACGGCCAGACGCGGCCGCTCCTCGCTGCCGCGGAGCTTGAGCCGGATGCGCGTGTGAATCCGAACCCGAACGTCGTTCTTGGAAGATTTCGCCATCTTACTTCGCTCCTGCCGCTCCCGTCCGGTCTTGCCGGCCTTCTTGCGGAGCACTTCGCCGGTGTACCGGACGCCCTTGTTCTTGTACGGATCGGGCGGACGCAGCGCGCGAATGTTGGCCGCCACCTGTCCCACCATCTGCTTGTCGTAGCCGCTGAGCACCAGATGGGTCTGCTTGTCGATCTTGAGATCCACGCCATCGGGCAGCAGCAACTTCGATGGGGTGCGAGTAGCCCAGCGTGAAGGTCGCGATCTTGCCCTTGACGTCGGCGCGATAGCCGGTGCCGGTGATGTCCAGCTCGCGCGTGAAGCCGGTGGACACGCCTTGCACGGCGGCGGCGGCCAGAGCGCGGGTCAAGCCCATGCAGCGCGGCGCGCTGATCGGAATCGCGCACGAACTCGAGATGTCCCGTCCGCCTGGCGCGGCTCGAATGCCTTCCGGAATCGGCACATTGAGCTTGCCCTTGGGACCTTCCACCAGCAGCTCGTCGCCAATGGTGATCTTGACGCCTTTCGGCAGCGGAATTGGTTTTTTTCCAACTCGCGACATAATGTTCTACCTCGCTACCAGAACTGGCAGAGAACCTCTCCGCCGACGCGTTCCTTGCGCGCCGTGCTGCCGGTCATCACGCCGCGCGGCGTGGTCAAAATATTGATGCCGAGCCCGCCCAGCACCTTGGGAACTTCCTGGCTGCCGACATACACGCGGCAGCCGGGCCGCGAAACGCGCTCGATCCGCGAGATCACCGGCACGTTGCCGGGCGTGTACTTCAGATAAATGCGGATGCTGCGTCTTGGCGCCTTCCTCGGCCAGCTTGAAGTTGACGATGAAGCCTTCTTCCTTCAGGATGCGCGCGATCTCCATTTTGAGCTTGGAGGCAGGCACGTCCACCTTGGGATGGCGCGCCGACTGCGCGTTGCGAATGCGCGTCAGCATGTCGGCGATGGGATCGGATGTGGCCATGTTTCTTACCCCCGTAATCCTTTCCTTACCAGCTCGCCTTGATCACGCCGGGAATCTCGCCCGCGAGGGCGAGCTGGCGGAAACAGATCCGGCACAAGTTGAACTTGCGAATATAGCCGCGCGGCCGGCCGCAACGGAAACAGCGGTTGCGGAGCCGGATTTTCACCCGTGGCGGGCAATCCTTGTCGGCAGCCATCTTGATCTTGGTCTTCGTCTTCTTTCGCGATCTTGGCTGTAGTTGCCATGTATACCCTGTATCTGTCCTCGTAATCCTGTACCTACTGCCTGAACGGCATCCCCATGTGCTTCAACAGCGCCAGACCCTCGGCGTCGGTCTTCGCCTGGTGGTGATCGAAATATTCATGCCCTTGACCTTCTCCACCTTGTTGTAGTCGATCTCGGGAAAAATCAGCTGATCCTTGACGCCCAGCGTGTAATTGCCGCGCCCATCGAACGATTTGCTGGAAACGCCGCGAAAATCGCGGACGCGCGGCAGCGCCACGTTCATCAAGCGGTCCAGAAATTCGTACATGCGGTCGCCGCGCAGCGTCACCATGGCGCCGATCGACATGCCTTCGCGCAGTTTGAAAGCCGCGATGGATTTCTTGGCTTTGGTCACCACCGGCTTTTGCCCGGCGATCTGGCCCAGCTCGTTCACCGCGCCATCCATCAGCTTGGCGTTCTGCGTGGCTTCGCCCAAGCCGATATTGACCGAGACCTTCTGGATCTTCGGCACGGCCATCACGTTCTTGTAGCCGAACTCCTTCACCAGGGCGGGAACACGCATCCTTGTAATGATGGCGCAGCCGGGCGTCGACTTTCTTGGACTGTTTGGGGACCTTGGGCGCCTCTTCGCCTTTGGGAGCCTCCGGGCTCTTGGCGGCGGCCTCCTTCTTCGAACCTTGGGCCTGGGCTCCTTTTTCGAGTCCTGCTGCTGCGGTTTAGAATCCTCTTCTGGTTTCTTTTCCTTGCCATATCTCGCTCTTCTAGGCTCGCTTATCCAGAGCCTCGCCGCTCTTCTTGGCGATGCGAACGCGCCGCGTGGACGTTCCGCTGGGCCTTCCATCTTGTAACCCACGCGCGTGGGCACGCCGCCGGAGGTGAGCACCATCACGTTCGAAATCGAGATCGGGCTTTCCTTCTCGGCGATTCCGCCCTTGATCTGCTTGCTGCGGATTGGGGCGGGTGTGACGCTTGATCATCGACACGCCTTCCACCAGCACCTTGCCGCGCCAGCGATCCACCGAAATCACCTTGCCGGTCTTGCCTTTGTCGCGCCCGGCGATCACTTTCACCTGGTCGTCCTTCTTGATGCTGGATCTTCAGTGAACGTCGCTTTTCGACCTTGGCCGGCTTGCGGCATCAGATCACCTCCGGCGCCAGCGAAACGATCTTCATGAAACTCTTGTCGCGCAGCTCGCGCGCCACCGGACCGAACACGCGCGTGCCCACCGGCTCGCCGACTTCGTTGATCAGCACCGCGGCATTGGAATCGAAGCGGATGTAGGTGCCATCCTTGCGGCGCGATTCCTTGCGCATCCGCACGATCACGCAGCGCACCACTTTGCCCTTCTTGATGGGCGATTCGGGCGTAGCTTCCTTGACGCTGGCGGTGATCACGTCGCCCAGGCCGGCGCGCAATCCCAGATCGCCGCCGCGCGGCAAAATGCACATCAGCTTGCGGGCGCCGCTGTTGTCGGCCACCTCCAGGATGGTGCGCATCCCAATCATGACTTTCCTCCCAGGTTCCCTTGGCCTTCGGGCGATTTCGAACCGGCAGTGGGCTGCGTAGTATCCAGATCCACGGCGCTCGGCTCCACCGCCACCTGCACCGCCTTGCGCAGCACTTCGCCCAGCCGCCAGCGCTTCAGCTTGCTCATCGGGCGGCATTCGATGATGCGCACCATGTCGCCGATCTTGCGCCGTCTGCTGCTTCGTCGTGCGCGTAAAACTTGTTGCGCTTGTTGATGATTCGCTTGTAGACCGGATGCGGAACGCGCCGGGTGACTTCGACCACGATGGTCTTGTCATCTTGGCGGAAACCACCTCGCCCGACCTTTTCGTTCTTATTGCCGATCTTCTTGCTGGCTGTCTCGCGCTGTCGGCCATGGCTTACTTCCCCTTCTTCTTTTTCTTGGCCACCGGCTCGGGCGCGGTCTCCGGATGCAGCTCGCGGTCGCGCAGGATGGTGAGAATCCGCGCGCGGTCCTTGCGGATGGTCCCGCAGCTTCTTCAAGCCCGTCGGTCTGGCCCATGGTCAACTGGAAACGGAGCCGGAAGATCTGTTCCCGGATGTCCGCCGCTCTGCCTGCGCAGTTCGTCGCTGTCGAGTTCCCGTACTTTGTCTGCTTTCATTGTTATTCTCCGGCTCGCACTCGGTTCATTCGCCGGTGTTGTCCTCGCGGCTCACCACTTTGGTCGGCAGCGGCAGCTTGCCCGCCGCCAGCCGAAAGGCCTCTTCGCGCGGTGGCCTTCGGCACGCCTTCCATTTCAAACAGAATCTTGCCCGGGACGAATCACCGCCACCCACTGTTCGGGCGCGCCTTTGCCTTTACCCATACGGGTTTCAGCCGGCTTCTTGGTGATCGGCTTGTCGGGAAACAGGCGGATCCAAACCTTGCCGCCGCGCTTGATGAAGCGCGTCATGGCGACACGGGCCGCTTCAATCTGCCGGTCCGTGATCCAGCCGCAGCGCATGGCTTTCAGCCCGAAATCGCCAAAAGCGAGCGTGGAGCCGCGCCAGGCTTTGCCGGTCATGCGCCCGCGCTGCTGTTTCCTGTACTTGACCTTCTTTGGCATCAACATGGCGATTCAGTCTCCGTTATCCTTGTTTCGGCTGGCTCGGGCCGCTCGGTGCGCCGGTTCCGAGTCGGCGCGGGCTGTCTTGCTTCAACTTCCTGTTTCCAGGTCGGTTGCGGCGGCGCCAAGGGCGGCAGAATGGGCGCGACGCGCGGCGTGGAACTCGCGGTCGGGGCGCGCCTGCACCACCGGTCCGCTCGGTTCGGACGTAGGCGGCGCAAAGGCAGCCGCCCGGACGGCGCTCGCGGCGATCGCGCAGAGGCTGACGCCGGGGCTCGGGCTCGTTGCGCAGCGAATCGCGCGCGGCCGCTGTCCAGAATCTCGCCCTTATAGGTCCAGCACTTGATGCCGATCACGCCGTAGGTGGTGTAGGCCTGCGCGAAACCGTAATCCAAGTCGGCGCGCAAGAGTGTGCAGCGGAAGCTGGCCCTGCAGATACCATTCGCTGCGCGCGATTTCGGCGCCGTTCAACCGGCCCGATACGCGAACCTTGATTCCTTTGCATCCAAAGCGCAGCGCCGAATCCACGGCCTTTCGCATGGCTCTTCGAAACGCCACGCGCTTTTCCAGCTGCAGCGCGATCGACTCGGCCACCAGTTGCGCGTCCAACTCCGGCTTGTGCACTTCCTGAATGTCGATGAAGACTTCGCGCTTGGTTTTCTTGGCGAGGTCGCTCTTTGAGCTTCTCGATTTCGGCGCCCTTGCGTCCGATGATGATGCCGGGCCGCGAGGTGCGAATGGTGACGCGCAGCTTGTTGCCGGGCCGGTCCACTTCAATGGAGCTGACGCCCGCCGACTTTCAGCCGCTCGCGCAGCGACGCCTTTCAGCTCCAGGTCTTCGCGCAGAAGCTTGGCGTAGTCCGCTTTGGCGAACCAGCGCGATCGCCAGGTCTTGGTGACGCCCAGCCGAAATCCGTACGGATGTACTTTCTGTCCCACTATGCGTTCTCCTCAGTGACCGCTGCCTCAGTCTTGTCGCTGACCACCACCGCGATATGCGACGTCCGCCGCTGATAGCGATACGCGCGGCCCATGGGCGCCGGGCGGATGCGCTTCTGCCGCGGCCCTTCGTTCACGTAAGCTTCGCTCACCACCAGCTGGTCCACATCCACATCGTTGTTGCGGTTCTCGGCATTGGCGATGGCCGAATCCAGCACCTTCAGCACGGTGGGCGCCATGCGCTTGTTGGTCTGGCGCAAAATGATGCGCGCTTCGTTGGCCGAACGGCCGCGGATCAGATCCACCACCAGCCGCGCTTTCTGCGGCGACGATCGAATGTATCTGGCTTCTGCTCTGGCTTGCATCGTTATTCCTTTAGGCCGGCTTGGCGCTCTTCTCGGTGGATGCAGCCGCGGCCTTCACCGAATGCCCCTTAAATACGCGCGTCGGCGAAAACTCGCCCAACTTGTGGCCCACCATGTTTTCGGTGACGTAGACCGGAATGAACTTCTTGCCGTTGTGGACACGCCAGCGTGTGCCCGATGAAATCGGGCACGATGGTGGAGCGCCGCGACCAGGTCCGCACCACTTTCTTTTCGTTCTTGGCGTTCATGTCGGCCACCTTTTTCGCCAGGTGGTCATCGGTGAACGGGCCCTTTTTTTAGCGATCTGCTCATTTTCTAATCCCTAACCTCGCTTCTTCGCTTTCCGGCTCACGATCCACTTGTCGGTCCGCTTGTTGTTGCGCGTCTTGAATCCGCGCGTCGGCTGGCCCCAGGGCGTCACCGGATGCCGGCCGCCCGAGTCTTGCCTTCGCCGCCGCCATGCGGATGATCCACCGGATTCATCGACACGCCGCGATTGTGCGGCTTCTTGCCCAGCCAGCGCGACTTGCCCGCCTTGCCGTGCGATTCGTTTTCGTGCTCCACGTTGCCCACCTGGCCGATGGTGGCCATGCATTCCACCTGCACCCGGCGTATTTCGCCCGAAGGCAGCTTCAGCAGCGCGATTCCGCCTTCGCGCGAAACCAGCTGCGCCTGCGCGCCGGCCGAGCGCGCCATTTGCGCGCCCTTGCCCGGCCGCAGCTCGATATTGTGCACCACCGTGCCGGCCGGAATATTCTTCAGCGGCAGCGCGTTTCCGACCAGGATGTCGGCCTCGGCGCCCGAGCTCACCGTGCGGCCCACTGTGAGGCCCACCGGACAGATGATGTAGCGCTTCTCGCCGTCGGCGTAATTCAGCAGCGCGATGCGCGCCGTGCGGTTCGGATCGTACTCGATGGCGGCGACCTTGGCCGGAATGCCGAACTTGTCGCGCTTGAAATCGATGGCGCGATACGCCTTCTTGGCCCCGCCGCCGCGGAATCGCGACGAGATCAGACCCTCGCTGTTGCGTCCGCCGGTGCGCTTCTTGCCCACCACCAGCGACTTCTCGGGAGTCTGCTTGGTGATCTCGTCGCGCGAAACAACGCTCATGAAGCGCCGGGACGGCGTCGTCGGATTGTAGCTCTTCATCGGCATGACGTTAGCTCTCCATCCTTAAATCTCCGCGTACTCGGGAATCTTTTCGCCGGGCTTCAAGCCGGACGTAGGCCTTCTTCCAATCCGACCGGTAGCCGGAAAACTTGCCGCGCCGCCGCAGCTTGCCGGTCTGGTTGACGGTGCGGACATCGGCCACTTTCACCTTGAACAACTGCTCCACCGCGGCCTTCACCAGAGTCTTGTTGGCGTCCGGCGCCACTTCAAAACACAGCGTGCGCTCGCTGTCCTTCTTGGCGACGCCTTTTTCGGTCACGATGGGCCGCTTGATCACTTCGTAAATGGTCATTTTGCGAGCGCCTCCGAAAGTTTCTGCGCCGCCGCTTCGCGACAGCAGCACGCCGGCGTGGCCCAGCAAGATCGTAAACGTCCACCTCTTTGGTGGAAACCAGCTTCACGCCCGCCAGATTGCGCGCGCTCAGCGCCAGGTTGCGATTCTCGCCGTTGTCCACCAGCAGAACCGTCTTCGGCGCTCCCAGCACATCCAGAACGGCGCGCATCGCCTTGGTCTTGTGATCGGCCAGCGAAAAGTCCTGCACCACTCTCAGTTCGCCGTCGCGCAGCTTGGCCGACAGCGCCGAGCGCAGCGCGCCCAGCAGCATCTTGCGCGGCAGCTTGTAGCTGTAATCGCGCGGTTGCGGACCGTGCGTGGTTCCGCCATGCCGCCACAGCGGCGACCGGATGGAACCCATGCGCGCGCGGCCGGTGCCTTTTTGCCGCCACAGCTTCTTGCCCGAGCCCGACACTTCGTGGCGCGTCTTGGTTTTGGCGTTTCCGCCGCGGCGCGCCGGCTTGCGAATGCCGCACCGCTTCGTACAGCAGATCCTCGTTGACCGGCGCGCCGAACACTTCGTCCGCCAACTCGAGCGAGCCGACCACCGCGTTATTTAAATCGACAACGTCTACACTCGGCATGGTTGGTTACCTCTTGGCCCTTCGCACCAGCACATAGCCGCCGTTGGGACCCGGCACCGCGCCCTTGACCACCAGCACGTTATCTTCGGCCACCACGTCCACCACTTCCAGATTCCGAATGGTCACCTGCTGGTCGCCCATGTGGCCGGCCATGCGGGTTCCCGGAAACACGCGCGAAGGAAAGCTGGACGCGCCGATGGAACCAGGCGCGCGATGGAACATCGATCCGTGGCTGCCCGGGCCGCCTTTGAAATGATGCCGCTTGATGATGCTGGCGAAGCCGCGGCCCTTGCTGACGCCGATGACGTCCACTTTGTCGGCGGGCTTGAACTGGTCCACCAGCACGCGATCGCCTTGCTTCAGGTCGTCGTCGCCCGGCCGCATGCGAACTTCGCGCAGAAACTTCACGCCGTCGGCGCTGGCCTTCTTCAGATGGCCCGCCGTCGGCTTGGTGGTGCGCGACGCCTTGGCGAACTCCACCAATCCGAGCTGAACGGCGTCGTAGCCGTCGGTGGTCGGCGTTTTGCGCTGCACCACCACGCACGGTCCCGCCTTCAACAGCGTGACGGGCACAACCTGCCCGTCGGCGCGGAACACCTGGCTCATCCCGATCTTTTTGCCTAAAATCCCTGGGCTCATAAATACCTCTGAGAATTCAGAATTCGAATCCAGAATTCCTCGAATTCTCACTTCCCTTTCCCAAACGCCTTGATCTCCACATCCACGCCCGCCGGCAGATCCAGCTTCATCAAGCGCGTCCACCGTGTCCTGGGTCGGCTCGAGAATATCGAGCAGCCGCTTGTGCGTCCGGATTTCGAACTGCTCGCGCGACTTCTTATCCACGTGCGGCGACCGCAGCACCGTGTAGCGATTCTTGATGGTCGGCAGCGGAATCGGGCCCGCTACCTGCGCCCCGGTCCGCTTGGCCGTGTCGACGATCTCGGTCGTCGATTGGTCCAGGATGCGGTGATCGTACGCCTTGAGGCGGATGCGGATGCGTTCTCGTAAGGCTCATTGAGTTATTCCAAAATCTCCGTCACCGTTCCCGCGCCCACCGTCCGGCCGCCTTCGCGGATCGCAAACCGCAATCCCTTGTCCATGGCCACCGGCGTGATCAGCTCGATCACCAGCCCCACGTTGTCGCCCGGCATCACCATCTCGGTTCCTTCCGGCAACTCCGCCACTCCCGTCACGTCCGTGGTCCGGAAATAAAACTGCGGCCGGTATCCCTTGAAGAACGGCGTGTGCCGCCCGCCTTCTTCCTTGCTCAACACTACGATCTCGCCCTTGAACTTCTTGTGCGGCTTGATCGATCCCGGCTTCGCGATCACCTGCCCGCGCTCCACGTCGTCCTTTTCAATGCCGCGCAGCAGCAATCCCACGTTGTCGCCCGCCCGCCCTTCGTCCAGCAGCTTCTTGAACATTTCCACGCCCGTCACCACCGTCTTGCGCGTGTCCTTGAAGCCCACGATCTCCATTTCCTCGCCGACCTTGCAGATCCCCTTCTCGATGCGGCCCGTCACCACCGTGCCGCGGCCCTGGATCGAGAAAATGTCTTCAATCGGCATCAGGAACGGCTTGTCGATGTCGCGCGCCGGCAGCGGAATATACTCGTCCACCTTGGCCATCAGCTCGTCCACCGACTTTTCCCACTTCTCTTCCCCGTTCAACGCTCCCAGCGCGCTCACCCGCACCACCGGCAGATCGTCGCCCGGAAACTCGTACTTGCGTCAGCAGCTCGCGCACTTCCAGCTCCACCAGCTCGAGCAGCTCCGGATCGTCCACCATGTCCACTTTGTTCAGCGCCACCACGATGCGACGGCACGCCCACCTGGCGGGCCAGCAGGATATGCTCGCGCGTTTGCGGCATCGGACCGTCGGTGGCCGCCACCACCAGGATCGCGCCATCCATCTGCGCCGCTCCGGTGATCATGTTCTTGATGTAGTCGGCGTGGCCCGGGCAATCCACGTGCGCATAGTGCCGGTTGGCCGTCTCATACTCGATGTGCGCCACCGCGATCGTGATTCCGCGCGCCTTTTCTTCCGGCGCGTTGTCGATCGAATCGAACGAGCGGAACTTCACCTTCGGGTTGTGCTTGGCCAGCACCTTGGTGATCGCCGCCGTCAGCGTCGTCTTGCCGTGATCGATGTGCCCGATCGTCCCGATGTTCACATGCGGCTTGCTGCGGTCAAATTTTTCCTTCGCCATGGATGTTGAACTCTCCTACTTCCTGAATTCTGACTTCTGACTTCTGAATTCCTACTTCGTAACTCTTCCTTGAACTTTCGCCACGATTTCTTCCGACAGGTTCTTGGGAACTTCCTCGTACTGCCCGAAGTGCATGGTGAAACTGCCGCGGCCCTGCGTGCGCGAGCGCAGCTCGGTGGCATAGCCGAACATTTCCGACAGCGGAACCATGGCCTTGATCAACTGCGTGGTGCCGCGAACTTCGGTGCCTTCCAGACGGCCGCGCCGCGAACTCAGATCGCCGTTCACGGTGCCCATGTACTCTTCCGGCACCACCACTTCGACTCGCATCACCGGCTCCAGCAGCACCGGCTTGGCTTTCCTGCAGGCTTCCTTGAAGCAGATGGAGCTGCAGATCTTGAACGCCATTTCCGACGAATCGACTTCGTGATAGTCGCCGTCGAACAGCTCGACCTTAACGTCCACCATCGGATAGCCGGCCAGAATGCCGCCTTCGAGCGACTCGCGGACGCCCTTCTCAACGGCCGGGATAAATTCCTTCGGGACGGAACCGCCCTTGATTTCGTTCTCGAACTCGAAGCCCTTGCCGGGATTCGGCTCGACGCGGAGCTTGGTGCGCGCGTATTGGCCGCTGCCGCCGGTCTGCTTCTTGTGCGTGTAATCGTACTCGGCGGTGCTGCGAATGGTCTCGCGATAGGCCACCTGCGGCTTGCCGACATTGGCGCCGACATTGAACTCGCGCTGCATGCGATCCACGATGATTTCGAGATGCAGCTCGCCCATTCCGGCCAGAATGGTCTGCCCGGTGTCGGGGTCGGTATTCACCCGCAGGGTCGGATCTTCCTGCACCAGCTTCTGAATCGCCATGCCGAGCTTTTCCTGGTCGGCCTTGGTCTTGGGCTCGATGGCGAGCTGAATCACCGGCTCGGGGAAGTCGATCGATTTCGAGCAGAATCGGATGCTTCTCGTCGCAGATCGTGTCGCCGGTGGAGACGTTCTTCAGCACCGCCGCGCAGATATCGCCCGCCAGAATTTCCTGGATGTCCTCGCGCTTGTTGGCGTGCATCTTCACCAGGCGCCCCACGCGCTCTCTGCGATTCTTGGCGACGTTGAAAACCGATTCGCCCGCGCCCAGCCGGCCCGAATACACGCGAATAAACGCCAGCTGGCCGACAAACGGGTCGGTCATGATCTTGAACACCAGCGCCGAAAACGGCGCGTCGTCGGTAGGCGGACGCTCTTCGGTCATTTCCGGATTGTCGGGCAGCACGCCCTTGCACCGGCGGAATGTCCACCGGCGAAGGCAGATAGTCGACCACCGCGTCCAGCAGGTTCTGCACGCCCTTGTTCTTGAACGCCGAGCCGCAGATCACCGGGAAAATCTTCTGCGTGATGGTGGCTTTGCGGATGCCCTGCCATGATCTCTTCTTCTGAGATCGGCGATGCCTTCGACGAACTTCGCGAACAGATGATCGTCGGATTCGGCGACCGCCTCGATCATCTGCTCGCGATAGGATTTGGCTTTATCCAGCAGGTCGGCCGGGATTTCGACCTCGTCGTACTCGGCGCCCAGCGTCTCGTCGCGCCAGATGCGCGCTTTCATCGTGACCAGATCGATGGTGCCTTTGAACTGATCTTCGGCGCCGATCGGGATCTGAATCGCCACCGGCCGGCACTTCAGCCGATCGACGATGGTATCGATGGCGTGGTAGAAATCCGCGCCCACGCGATCCATCTTATTGATGAAGCAGATGCGCGGAACGCCGTACTTGTCGGCCTGACGCCACACGGTTTCCGATTGCGGCTGAACGCCGGCCACGGCATCGAACACCGCCACCGCGCCGTCCAGCACGCGCAGACTGCGCTCCACTTCGGCCGTGAAATCCACGTGGCCGGGCGTATCGATGATGTTGATCGTGATGTCGCGCCACTCGCACGTGGTGGCGGCGGACGTGATCGTAATGCCGCGCTCCTGCTCCTGCTCCATCCAGTCCATGATGGCGGTGCCTTCATGCACCTCGCCGATCTTGTGGGTGCGGCCGGTGTAATAGAGCACACGTTCCGTAGTGGTGGTTTTACCGGCATCAATGTGGGCCATGATGCCGATGTTCCTCATTCTTTCGATCGGTACGGTACGTGCCATAAAGAAAACCTACAATCTGCTAACTACCACCGATAATGCGCGAAAGCTTTGTTGGCTTCCGCCATTCGGTGAACATCATCCTTTTTCTTGATCGCTCCGCCGCGCATGTTGGCGGCGTCGGTCAATTCGTTCGCCAGCTTGTCCGGCATGCCTTTTTCCGGACGGCTGCGGGCGTTCTGCAAAATCCATCGGATCGCCAGACTGGTTCGCCGGTTCTGCGGAACCTCCACCGGCACCTGATAGTTGGCGCCGCCCACGCGCCGCGTCTTCACTTCCAGCAGCGGCTTGGCGTTCTCCACCGCCTTCTTGAAAAGCTTCAATGGATCGTCGGCGGTGCGCTCCGTGAATAGCTTGTCCATCGCTCCGTAGAAAATCCGCTGGGAGGTATTCTTCTTGCCGTCCCACATCATCGAGTTGACGAACTTCTCCGCCAGCGTGGAGTTGTACATCGGATCCGGCAGGATCTCGCGTGGTTCTGGTCTGCGTCTGCGTGGCATACTCTATTTCGTCGGTCCCTTCGGCCGTTTGGCTCCGTATTTCGATCGGCTCTGTTTGCGGTCCGAAACGCCGGCCGCGTCCAGCGTGCCGCGCACCACGTGATAGCGCACGCCCGGCAGATCCTTCACACGTCCGCCGCGGATCAGCACAATGGAGTGCTCCTGCAGGTTGTGGCCGACACCGGGGATATAAGTGGTCACTTCGATCCCGTTGGTCAATCGCACGCGCGCCACTTTCCGCAGCGCCGAATTCGGCTTCTTTGGAGTGGTGGTGTACACACGCGTACACACTCCGCGCTTCTGCGGGCAGGCCTGCAGCGCCGGGCTGGCGGTCTTATAACGCGGCGGTTTGCGCCCTTTTCGCACGAGTTGGTTAAACGTCGGCACGAATTTCCTCTCTAGACGTGGTGTTGTTCGTTTACGTAATACGGCAGGCGAAAAGCCGATGCCGCGAAAAAATCAAAACTACAAATCTGCGAGGGTACTTGCTATGGACTAGCCCATGCCCTGAGCGGCTCAAAATCCGATCAGAACCTCGGGGCCGACCCCCGGACGGACTCTCACAACAGAGAGGGGTAACCGGGAGTAGAAGACACAACTCGCTAAACTCATTTCAGGATAACCGAGGCTGATTCGGTTGTCAAATTGCTCTTAGCGCAGGCAGTGGCTTAGTTTGAACACGGTGATTTTCCCAGCTAGCTTTTGCCTCGGACAGCGACAATACTTCAGGGGAGCGTGGAAGTTTACGAGCGGAAGACCCAGGAGATAATAGAACACTTCCTCTGCCACAGGCTCGACTTGGCGGAATGCATCGCTGCTCTCGAAGCCACATTAGCCGACCTCAAAGCAACGCTGACAGGCGATCAACTGACCCGCCTTCGGATTGTGATGCTCGCCAACAATGAGATTGTGATGAAGGAAATGGAACGACGCGTTAAAGCTGGCTGCTCAACCACCTTTTAACGCACTACCCAAAGGGACTTGCTGAACGGCAAGACGGCGGGCCAGCCTGGACCAGTGGACGCTACGTTTCAGGGATTCTACCAGATGGCTTTGTAGTCTCCAGGGGCCAACCGGAGCCCCGCTCCGCCAGCGTAACCGTTGATTTTCGGCTGCCGGACAAAGAATCACGCAGGCACTTGATTCGAGCCGAATTCGCGCCGCCGGATGAAGCGACACGGCCGCAGTTCCCGATGACTGTGTATCGATAGGGCATCAGCCTCAGCGGATTCGCATCCGATCTGGGCGCCAGAGGCCATGGCGGTCGGCGGGAGTGGCAATTCGTTCCCGGCATGAAGTATGGTTCGCCGGTGCCGGGTCCGGTGTACGGTGAGAGTAATCCGGCGTAAAGTGCCGTGGATCTTAATGCGATAGACTGATTGCTTAGCCACCATGCACTATAGCCGGATCTCAGCGTTTCTGCTGGGCGCCCTCCTTACCGGGAGTTTGTTCATGGCCTTCGTCGCCACTGGGAATTTTCAGACGGCGAGCGAAATTCTGAAGGCCCCACCGGCGCCAGCCGAGAAAATGATCAAATTGCTGGGCGACGAGAATGCGCGGATGCTGCTGCGTTATCAGGCCGGTGAAGAAAACCGGCATTTTTTCGAGGCGTGGGAAATCGCCCAGCTCACGCTAGGACTTTTTTTGGCGGGTTTGTTGTTTCTCATGGGCAACCGGCGCCTGCTAGCGGGCTTCGCGGGCGCGCTGATAATTCTGACCGCCTTCCAGCACTTCAAAATCACTCCGGAACTCGTCTGGCAAGGGCGTTCCATCGATTTTGTACCGGTCGCAGCCGACCCGGGGGCGCGGCAGCAGTTCTTCAGACTACACGCCGCTTACGGAGTGATTGAGGCAGTCAAATTTCTGCTGATACTGGCGATCGGGATTGGTCTATTTCCGCGACGCCGGCATTCCAGCCAGCGCATCGAGATCAATGCGGTCGATTACGCCCACCACCGCCATGTCGATGGGTGATTCAGGCCGTCCCACGCTGGTCATCGCGCTGAATCCTTCGGTAACCAACAGCACCCGATCACCTACGCCGGCATCCACGGCATCGAAAGCGATGACCGCATCGCCGCGCTGGGAGCCATCCAGATCGAGCGGCTGAACGATCAGAGCTTTGCGCCCGACGTGGCTCTCGTGTTTGTGGGTGGAAATCAGCTCCCCGATTACACGCGCGATGAGCATTTAGCGACTGCTTTCCAGATGGAGGTTGTCGACCACACCCACGATGGTGTTATCGCACGGCACCTCGGCGGGCAGAAATGGAAAACTTGATTCTTTTCCGCGGCACCAGTAAATTAGTTCGCCCGCGCCCACGCCGACAGCGTCCAACGTGACTATGCATTTGCCAGTCGCGGTGAGATCGGGCTTCAAGGGCTGGACGATCAGCAGACGCTGCCCGGTCAAGGCCGCATCCTTCATCGTAGAAACGACGCATCCTATTACACGCCCGAGGAACATGGCTATTTGCTAATACTCACCGTGTCGACGATTCCCACGATAGTCGCGTCTACGGGTTTGTCCTTGCAGCCTTCCGCCATGCGAGCGGAACTGCCCGAAACAACGATGACCGTCTCTTTGGAGCCGGCGCTGACAGTGTCTACAGCGATCACATATCCGGATTCGTCTTTGCCGTCGGGCGCCACCGGCTTCACGATCAGCAGTTTGAAGCCTTCCAGACGCGGGTCCTTGCGGGTGGCGACGATGGTGCCCACGACGCGGGCCAGGATCATGGGAACCTACTTGGCGGCCGCGTGCGACGCCTTGCCGATCGGCAAAACATCTTCGAGGCTCGGATGGGGCCGCGGGATGACGTGAACGGCGATCAGCTCTCCGACCCGGCGGGCCGCGGCCGCTCCGGCGTCAGTGGCGGCGCGCACGGCTGCCACATCTCCGCGCACCATGGCCGTGACGTAACCGGAACCGATCTTCTCCCAGCCGATCATGCGGACGTTGGCGGCCTTCACCATCGCGTCCGCGGCTTCGATCATCGCCACCAGACCACGGGTCTCGATCATTCCTAAAGCTTCACCCATTCGACCTCCAGGACTAACATTACGCCAGCACGCCGCGTGCGCGCAAGGCTTCATCCACTAAAGCGATCAATTCTTCGCGCGTGACCTGGAACCGTTCGGGCTGTGCTTCCAAGTCCTCCGCTACCACCGGGCAACCCGGCGCCAGGCTGGCCCGCGACTTCACACCATACCGTGTCCGCGAATCAAACAGTTTATCAACCTCCTCTTTGGGAAGGATCTTGGGACCGCCCAACAGCTCCGCCACTAGAGTTATGCGCGCGAAGTGTTCCACCGTTTCCATCTTGAAAAAAGCCTTGAACACCTCTTCGCCGTAACTGACGCAGCCATGGTTTCCCATCAGGATCGCATCGTACTTCGGGATGTAGGGGAGCATGCCTTCGGTTAGCGCGGGCGTGCCGGGTAAACCATATTCGGCCAGCGGAACGCATCCCAGACCAATGACCACTTCGGGCAGCAGCGCCTGAGTTAAACCGCGGCCCGCCACGGCAAAACCAGTCGCCACCGGTGGATGCGCGTGCACCACGGACTTGATATCGGGCCGCATCTGATAAATGGTCAGGTGCATGGCGATCTCGGAGGTACGTTCCCGGGAGCCTTCCAGCTTGTTGCCGTCCAGATCGCAGATGATCAGATCATCGGGCGTCATCATTCCTTTGCTGATGCCGGTGCAGGTACACAGAATCCTGTTTTTCTCCAACCGTACACTGATGTTGCCATCGTTAGCGGCCACCCAGCCCTTTTGATAAACCAGCTTTCCGACGTCGACAATGTCTTGTCGATATTCCTTCTCCGTTTTCATGGGAATTTTCAATTGTAGCAATCCGGGCGTTCCAGACGCGGCTGTACAATAGGGTCGAGTGGATAAACGAAGGATGTGCCCGAATTGCCGGGCGTTTGTGACGACCAGCGATCGGGTGTGCCCGTACTGTGAAATGAAGCTGGGGCCGCGCGCCATCGAGCGCCGCGCTCCGGGAGAGATCCTGGGGGGCCTGATTCCGCACGCTCGCTTCACGACAGTAATGATCCTGCTGATTAACACGGCCCTCTTTCTGGCGGATTATCTGAATCCGTCAATGGGTCTGACGCGTTTCGGCGCGAGCTTGCCGGCTCCCTGATGCAAGGCCAGTGGTGGCGCTTGATTACAGCAGGCTTCCTGCACGGCGGCGTTTTTCACATTTTGATGAACTCCTGGGTGCTATTCGATCTTGGCGCGGAAGTGGAACAACTTTACGGCACCAGCCGCCTCATCGTCTTCTACTTCGTCTCGACCATCACCGGCTTCTGGACCAGCTCTCATCTCGGGCTTCCACAGTTCGGTCGGTTCGTCGGCGGGAATCTTCGGACTGATCGGCGCGATGCTCGCGTTCGGTGTCAGCGACCGGTCGGCGCTTGGATCCATGGTGAAGAGCCTCTACATGCGCTGGGTGATCTACGGTCTGGTGCTCAGTTTTCTGCCGGGAGTCGACTTCTGGGCCCACGTAGGCGGATTGTCGGGCGGATTCATTGCAGGCTGGCTGGCCAGCACGCCGCGTGCTCGTCAAATGTGGAAAGAACCTCTACTGCGGGCGTTGGCCGGAGTTTCCATTGCGCTGACCTTCCTCGCGTTCGGCATGATGTACTTATCGATGACGCGCGCGTAGCGTTCATGCGCGGCCGCGGCGGCTGTTGAGAATCTTCACAAAAGATCGGCCGCGTAAATCCTCCAGCGTCAGCCCCGTCGCGCATGCTTCTTCTTCGGTGAAGGCCCCGCAATTGATTCCACGCAAGAAAAAATTGAGGAGTCCCTGGCCGGTAGCGGCATCGTCGAACACGTCACCCACCAGTGTCGCTTGCGCCGCCTTTTCAACAAAGTTTCGGAGGCGCGCCGCAGCAGCTTCAAAACCCTGAAGGAAAAACGAATACACGGCTGCATATCGGGTGGGGAGCTGGCCAGGGTGAAGGTCCCAACCCTGGTAATAGCCATGCACGAGCGAACGCTGCACGTGTTCGAAATGCAGACGCATGGCCCGATGCACCACGGTGCGATTCTCAACGGCTTGTTCGTTGCTCAGCGAGCCGCCGGCCGCCGCGCGATGACGCGGGATGGGCATGATGTTGGTTGCCCCATCGGATAACGTGACACCACGCCCGGCTGCGCTGACCTGCATTACGTGACGCGCAAAATCGCAGGCAGGATGCACCATGGTTTGATGCTCGGCGGTGATGTTGCAACTGGCAGTGTAATCGTAAAGGCCGAAATGCAGTCCACGGCAGCGGCCTCGCGCAGCTTCGAGCAGCTTCGGGATCGCGAAAGCGCCTGAGCCGTCGATGATGGATTGCGGCGTCTCGATCATTAGCTCGAGCTTGAGCGTACCGGGCTGAATCGCGAGGCGCTGCTCCAGCGCTTCGAGCAACTTCACTAAAGCGGTGACTTGCTCAGGAACAGTCACCTTCGGCAGCGTGACGGCGAAGCCGGACGGAACGCTTTCCCTTTCTGACAGCATGGCCGTCAGGAACAGGTCCAGTGTCCGCACGCTGCGCTGGCGCAGGACTTCGGTGAACGGCTTGATTCGAATCCCGACGAATGCCGGAAATTGGGACTCCGTTTTGCTCCGCGCCATAGCTTGCGCGGCTGACAGCGCGTGACCGTCCTCTTCGGCATCCGGCCGGTTTCCATAACCATCCTCGAAGTCGATCCGATAATCCTCAACCGGCTCGCGCTGGAGCTTGGCGATCACACGCTCGTAGACGGCGCGCGCGAGACGATCCCCGGCGGCCAAGCCTACGCAGTTAGCCAGCGCTGCAGCGTCGGGCGCGTAATCGTTCAGCAATTTCAGAGCGAGCGAGCCGAGTGTTGCGGCGGTATTTTCCTTGAACAGATGTGCGCCGCCATAGACGGTGTGGACCGGCTGCCGCTCAGCGGGGTCGCCCGGAAACAGAGCTTCGTGGGCTTTATTCGCACGAATGAGGGGTTCCAGAATCGGCGCCGCAATCTCCGGAGTAAGAGTGGTTTTCATGGCTCCTTTGCTATGGTAGTCATGACACGGGTCGAATAGTGAATCACTTCATGGAAAGAGCGATTCAGCTTTCGCTCGAAAATGTGCGGGCCGGCACGGGTGGGCCTTTCGCGGCGCTGGTGGTTCGAGAAGGAATAATCCTGTCCACCGGAACCAACCAAGTGACGGCCGCCCACGACCCGACCGCGCACGCCGAGATCGTGGCGATTCGTGGAGCGTGCCAGGCAGTTCGTAATTTCCAGCTCAGCAATTGCGAACTATACACTACCTGTGAACCTTGCCCCATGTGCATGGGAGCGATCTATTGGGCGCGCGTGGCTAAGGTCTATTACGCGAACACTCGAGCAGACGCCGCGCGGATCGGCTTCGACGATTCGCTCATTTACGATCAGCTAGCTCTGCCCATGGAATTACGAACGATCCCCATGATCCAAATCATGCAGGCCGAGGCCCTGGGCGCGTTTCGCGAGTGGGAAAAGTCGTCCAATAAAATTCAATATTGACGGCGCACGAGTTTCGCTTCGATATATCCGGAGGGCTCGTCGGTGGGAAGGAAGATCTCGTTCGAATTGTCCAGGCCAAACCGCGACAGATCCACCAGCAGAGCGTGTTTGTTGGGCATGGTGAGCTGGATCTCGACGACATCAGGGAACGCAGCCAGGACCTGCTGGCCAATCGCGTGGAGCGTGTGCTGCACGGAGCGGCTGTCGTGCGTGGCGAATGTGTCCAGAATGGCCGCGCGAATTCCCTCCCATTGGGCGTTGAAATCGATGGAGCGCGATTTGCTATAACGCCAAACGGCGACTAACGCAGTCTGAAAGATTCGATCACTGGTCTCCGGAAGGGTCGTGTATTGATCCTTTATATAACCTTCAAAGCCCGATCCGGCGCTTCGCAAGACGAGCAGATCATCGATGCCGGCGGAGATCGTCACAGCATCGCGCGTACCGGTCACAACGGCAGTCCGCTGGCTGCTTGCGCGGGTGAAAGCGGTGGAAGTGATCCGCGACCAGAGGTGCTCGGTAATCTCTACGCGCACCACGGACACCTGCGGATTGTTCCTCAGAAAATATTCGATCAGGCATTCCGCGAATGCTTCGATTGCAAGAATCTCGTGTTGGCGCGCCAGCACGTACACCGTGTTCTTGATAGTGTCGGTGGGGAGGATCTTGCTGTTATCACCGGCCTCGTAGCAGTTTGCGAAGTCGCCTTCGAACAGGATCTGAAGTGTGACTTCTTTGAGATCATGCCGGTCGGCATGGCGCGACAGTTTCATCAGCCGGACGCGGGACTTCCCGTATGTGTCGGTGGCAAGCACGGAATCAACTGCCACGGTAGGTGGTGTATCCATATGGACTCAGCAAAAGAGGTATGTGATAGTGCGTGGCCGGATCGCCGACTTGAAACTGTATAGTGATCTCCTGGTAGAAGGCAGCGCGCCCCCCGAGATAGCCGCCCACGTAGAACGTCAATCGATAGGTTCCGATTTCCAGCGCCTGGCCGCTTCCCAATAATTGTGGAATACGGCCGATATTATCGGTGACGCCTTCGCCCACAACGTGAAAGTTGCCGTCCGCCGACAATCGCTCGGCGGTCACCCGGATCCCCTGCGCGGGATGCCCTTTGGCCGTGTCGAGAACGTGCGTGCTGAGTCCGTTCATGCCGGCAGCAGCTTTTCCAGACGCAAGCGAGTGATCTTATTCTGTTCTTCGGCCGCCACGCGGATCTCTTGCTCCGGCGAATTCGGCAAACGAGATCGCAGAATCGCCAGCATCTCTGCGGCGCTCTTCCCGCTGGCGCACACAATGAAAATGTAGCCGAATTTTTCCAGATATTCTCTGTTGGCCTCTTCCAGATCCATCGTCACATCAGCGTCCGCGTGGTCCATTCCCGATTGCTCCTGAGCCGACCAGGCCTGCGACTGAGTTGACTTGTGCGCTGTCGATTGACGCTGGCCGATTTGCGGATGCACGCGAAAAGCCTGTATCCAGTCAGCTTCATCGAGCCGCCACCAGATTTCGCTCGCCGCGTCGAGCAGGCGATCTGGACTGGGAAATGGCCGCCTGCGGGCCATCCACTGGACCCAAGCCGTCGAACCACAACACTTCAGCAGCTCGGCTTCAGCCCGGTAGTCCGGTAACACATTCAGTTCAGCTAATGTCATGGGAGCAAAGTTTCCAGAAATGTTCTCAGCAGATTTACCGTAACCCGGCGCCGGTAATTCCGGGTGGAGCGGATATCGCTGATCGGATCGATTTCTGACGAAATCTTCGTCTGAGCTTCCTCGATCACCGCTCGATCGATTTTGCGGCCTAACAGAATGGCCTCCGTTTCCAGACATCGAATCGGCACCGGTGCGACACTCGCGAGGGCAATCCGGATGCGCTGCACGCCGCCGGCGCTAGTTTTTGCCAAGCCTGCCAAAGCGACCTTGGCGATCGCCTGCACCCGCCGTGTCCCCACTTTGCGCAAGTATTGCATGCAGCCAGCGGTGGTGCGCGGCAGCCGGATGTGGCCTATGATCTCGTCGGGCCGCATCACGCTGGTCTTGTAGCCACTATGAAATCCGGCGTAGGGCAGCCACCGTGAACCACCGGCTGACAGCAGTTCGATTTCGGCATCATAGACAAGCAGCGCAGGCGGCGAATCCGCAGCAGGCGATCCGTTCGCGATATTTCCAGCCAGTGTTCCACGATTCTGCGTGGCTACCGCACCGGTCCAGCTCGCAGCCTGGACAAGCAGCGGAAACTCGCGCTGCAGCACGCCGCTTTGGCGAATTTCCGTATATGTCGCGAGAGCGCCAATGATCACATGCGATTCGCCGGCCGCGATCCCTCGCAGTTCCGGAATCCGATAGAGGCTGACCAGCTTGCGATAGGGCAGCTTGTCCGCTTCAAACAACACCATCAGATCCGTACCCCCAGCGATTGGGCGCATTTGCTCGGCAACCAGTTGGAGCGCCTCATGCAAGCCAGCGGGCGCCACTAAATCGTAATCAGGTACGTATGCCCTCATCCCTCGCTCGCTTGCCGCACTGCGTCGAAGATTTTCTGGTAGCCGGTGCACCGGCACAGATTGCCGGCCAAGCCTTCACGGATCTGCTCCTCAGTCGGATGCGGCCATCGCTCCAGAAGCTGATAGGACGCCAAAATCATTCCCGGCGTGCAGATGCCGCATTGCGCACCTCCCGTATTCCGGAAAGCCTCCTGCAAAGGATGGAGCCGGCCGTCCTTGGCCACACCTTCTACGGTCAGGATCTCGCAGCCGCCGGCCTGCAACACCGGCACCAGGCAACTATTCACCAGCAAACCGTCCACGATCACGGAGCACGCGCCGCACTCGCCTTCACCGCAGCCTTCTTTCGTACCAGTCAAGCTCAAATCTTCGCGCAGGACATCGAGCAGACGCGCCATGGGGTAGACATCCACCTTGCACGGCGATCCGTTCACGCGGAATTCCACGGTGGTTTTAGGCAACACCCGCCTCTTCCATCAACATCTCAGGCAGGAGTGGGATCTCGTCCACGGCAATTCCCAGCGCATTCTCGATCGCATTGAGCAAAGCCGGCGCCGGCCCATCGATGGGCAGCTCGCCGATGCCTTTCGCGCCCAACGGTCCATATTCATAGGGGATTTCTTCGAAATAGACGCGGATGCGCGGGACGTCCACCGAGGTCGGCATGATGTAGTTGGTCATCTGATTATTGGCCATGCGGCCGTCTTTCCAAACGACCTTTTCGAACAGCGCGAAGCCGATCCCCTGTGCCACGCCACCCTCGATCTGCCCGGCGGCGAGCACAGGATGTATCACTCGCCCGACCTCTTGCAACGCTACGAAATCCTCCACTCTTATTTCACAGGTGGCCGTATCCACGACAACCTCGGCCACGTAAACCGCCCAGGCGAATGCGCCGTATGCATCGCCGCGATACTTATCGTCATCCCAGTAGATGCCGGGCGGCGCTTCGTACTGGCTGAACGATTTCAGCGGCCCATACTCGCGGATATACCGTGCACAGGTCGCGGCAAATTCCTCGCCGCTATAATTTTCAGCGAGCAATCCGGATTTGACCAAAGTCTGCTTCAGCCCAATCGCAGCCGATTCCAGCAGTTTCCCCACCACCATACAAGTTCGCGACGCCACGGTCGGCCCGCTGTTCGGCACCTTGCCCGTATCCGGCTGCGCAATTTCCACCTGTTCGTACTCGATACCGAGGGTTTCGGCCACGATCTGCGAAAGAATCGTATTAGTGCCTTGCCCGATCTCGGTGCTGGACACGAGAATGCGCACATGCCCATCGGCCAACGCCTCTACCCCGGCAATGGATTGTAGATAGCGCTCGCCTGAACCGGTGAATCCCGCGCCGTGCATAAAGGTCGCGAAGCCAATGCCGCGTTTGACGTCCGAGCGCAGGTTGTGTTGCGCGAACGATTTCATCTTGGCGTGGTAGTCCGAAAGTTCCAACGCTCGATCGAGCAACCGCCCGAGATCCACGGCATCATGGATTTCCTGGCCCGTGGCGGTGGTTTGGCCTCGATGCAGGAAATTACGCCGGCGCAATTCTTCGGGCGTCAGGCCCACGGCGCGCGCGACCTTGTTCATGTGCCGCTCCAACGCAAAAATGCTTTGGGGCGCCCCGAATCCACGAAATGCCCCATGCGGCGGCGCATTGGTGGCGACGGCCTGGCTGCGAATACGGACATTGTCACAAACATACGGGCCGCCGGCGTGGATCGTCCCGCGCGAGAGCACCACCGCCGACAAGCGTGGCGTAGGCCCCGCCGTCGACGACGAAATCGATGTCGATCCCGAGCAGTTTGCCGTCGTGTGAAACCGCCGTTTTGATGCGCGTCCGCGAGGGGTGGCGCTTGGTGGTGGCGGCCATGTCCTCGGCGCGGTCATAGATCATCTTCACAGGCCGGCCGGATTTCCACGCCAGCAATGCGGCGTGGCCCGGCGATCATGGAAGGATATTCTTCCTTGCCGCCAAATCCTCCGCCGGTCTCCATCTGGATCACGCGGATTTTTTCCGGCGGGAGCGGGAAGGCCTTCAGCAGCGCCTTGTGGATGTAGTACGGGCACTGCATGGAGCCCCAAATGGTAACGCCGTCCCGGGCGTCGGCTACCGCGATGACGCCATTGGTCTCGATGTAAAGCTGCTCCTGCGCTCCCGTGCGATACTCGCCCTCGACAATATGCGCGGCTTCGCGACCAGACGCTATCGACCTCGCCTTTCTCAACCAGAAAACTCTTGAAAATGTTGTCGTCTCCCCAGACGATTTCCTTTTTCGAAAGTGAGTCTTCAAGGGTGAAGATCGCGGGCAAGGGTTCGATATCCAGACGAACGGCGGCCCGCGCTTTTTCCACCAGATATTTGTCCGGATGCGCCAACAGCACCACCGGCTCCTCCGGATGATTGACGCACTCGGCCGCCAGATACGGCTGATCATCGACGATGAGCGCGACAACATTCTCGCCCGGAATGTCGTTCGCCGTTACAATCGTGAATTCGTCCCAAGGCAATCCCGGCGGAAAGTCAATGGCCCGGATCCGGCCGCGCGCTACTGGACTGCGCACCGTCACACCATGCAGCATGCCGGGGAATTGGAGATCGTCAACGTACTTGGCGTCGCCGGTGACTTTGTCGCGGCCCTCTTTGCGCGGAACGGGCTTGCCGACGGTCTGGAACATCTACATTTACTCTACGAGAAATTAGGGACAGTACACTCAAACCCCTATTTTCCGGCCGTCGAAATAGGGGTTTGAGTGTACTGTCCCTAATTAATCTTGGCGAACACGCGCAGACGGCTCACTCCGCCGTCGGGGTAAATATTCAAGCGCACGTGCGTGGCGGCCGCCGCGACCTTCAATTCGCTTTCGAATAGTCTCGCGTTATCAGCCTCGAGCTTCGATGCGGGCAGGATTTCCTTCCATGCCGTTTTGCCGGTAATCAAGTCCTCTAAAAGCGCTCCCGCGGCATCGCACTCTTCTACCGAACAGCGGTCTGGATAATTGCCCTTGTAGTGTTCGGTCTCGATGGATATCTTTTGGATTGTGGCGCGCACCCCGAGCTGGACTATGATCCAGTCGTAGCCCGGCCCCCGCCTGCGGCGCGTCTCCCATCCTCCACCCATGTTCGCTGGCCGGCCCGGTAGAATCAGGTTCTGCTCATGGCCGAAGAAGTTGTCGCTCGATGCCAGGACGCGCCCTCCGTTTACTACGGAAGCGACGTCGAACGCCTCATGGGATGCCTTCAATTTTTCAAAATCAGGAACCACTTCGCCCAACACGCGCAGACGCGCCACGCCGCCATCCGGAAAAATATTCAGGCGAACATGGGTAAGCCGTCCAATGTTCTGCGTATCGAAAATATTATGCCCGCCGCCGGCGAGCCGCGCTTTCGCTAGAAGCGGCTTCCAATCCTCCTCGGCCGGTTCACCCGCAACCGATGCGCCATCGAGCGAACAGTGCTCCGGAAAATTGCCGAGGAAATGGCGAGTGTCGACATCCACAATGCGGACCACTCCCGGCAGCCCGAGTTGGACGACACACCAGTCGTACCCCCGCGTGCGCTTGCGACACGATTCCCAGCCATCCATCCATTTGCCGCGCTCGGTGTACTTATCCGGGACGAAGATCGGCTCGGCCACTTTCAGTAGGTTCTCCTTCGGAGCGAAGAATTCGTCGCTCGCGGATAGCGCTTTTCCTCCCACTATCTCGGACGCGAGATCAATCAGGCCCGGAAGCATTGCACCCCTTTCGGCACCTCGCGAAACTCGCCGCTGATCGAAAACCTTCTCGCCGCTAAGGAACGTCATTTCAACCACGCCTGTCAGGATCTCGCCGGCGTAAGGCGTAATGGGATGGCGGTGCTCCAGCCGGGACGCATCGACTGAAAATGTTGCAGCCGGATCGAAGATCACCAGATCGGCATCATGGCCTTCGCGGATCGCGCCTTTGTTGTGATCCAACCCGGCGAGCTTGGCCGGCTGCTCGCTCATCCAGCGTGCAACATGATTGATAGAGATACCGCGCCTGCGCGCCTCGGTCCACACTACGGGCAGCGCCAATTGCAGCGATGCGATGCCGCCCCAAGCTTCCCGAAAACTTCCATCGCCACGGGTCTTCATCTCCGGGAGACAAGGCGAATGATCAGTCGCGATCAGATCGATATCGCCATCGGCGAGCGCCTGCCACAACCGTTCCCGATTCGCACGCGACCGGATGGGGGGCGCGCACTTATATAATGTCGCGCCATCGGCCACGGCTTCGGATGTGAAATGCAAATAGTGCGGGCATGTTTCGACCGTGATGGGCAGGCCTTCAACGCGCGCGGCCCGCAGGTCGGCGAGCGCCTCCCCCGATGAAAGATGGACGATGTGAACCGCGGCATCCATACTTGCGGCTGAGTTCGATCATCAGCCGGATGGCCGCTACCTCGGCCGAGTCCGGCCGCGAAGCAAGATAAGTCGAATAGCGCTTCCAATCGCAGTGTGCCGCATTCAAGCCCGCGGTGGCCTGCTCGACCGGATGGAACAGCTCCGCATGGACCAACAGGGGCAGACCGCTGGCTGCAACCTCGGGCATGGCGGCCTCCAGCTCCGCGCGCGTAACCATGGTGAACCCGTCGATACCCGGATCGACCAGGAAACACTTGTATCCCAGCACTCCAGCCGAGGCTAGCGCTCTCACGTGCTGTTGGTTGTCGGCCACCACGCCGCCCCAGAAGCCATAATCGACCACACATTGCCCGCACGCCGCCGCCTGTTTCAAGCCGAGATTAGAAACGGTAGTGGTCTCGGGCAGATTATTAAGCGGCATGTCGATCAGCGTAGTGTACCCGCCCGCGGCCGCTGCGCGCGTCGCTGTCCGGAAGCCTTCCCACTCGGTGCGGCCCGGCTCATTGATGTGTACGTGCGTATCGATCAGACCGGGAAGAACGTACTTGTCGCCAACATCGACAACATCAGCGCCTTCAGCCACGCGATCAAACGGCCCAATGCCGATGATCCGGCCATCTCGAATTTCGAGCGACGCAGCTTCGATGCTGCCAGGAAAAACAACCTGCCGTGAGCGAACTAGAACCACCGTGTCATCAGCACTTTTTGCTCGGTGTAGAACATGACGGCGTCCTTGCCATGCGCATGCAGATCGCCGAAGAATGAGTTCTTCCAGCCTGCGAAGGGGAAGAAAGCCATGGGCGCCGCCACTCCAACGTTTATGCCGATCATGCCCACTTCTACCCGCGACGAATACTCGCGGGCTGCCTTTCCGCTGCCGGTGAAGATCGATGTCGAGTTGCCAAAGCGCGAACTGTTGACCAGCTTGATGGCTTCTTCGAGAGTCGTCACGCGAATCACGGAAAGCACCGGTCCAAAAATCTCCTCGCGTGCGATGGTCATCTCCGGACGTACACCATCAAAAATAGTGGGCCCCAGGAAAAAGCCGCCGTTATCGCCTGCGGTCTTGCGGCCGTCCATGACAGGCTTCGCTCCTTCGGCGACGCCTTTCTCGATGTAACCTTCCACGCGCGTTTTGTGATCCTTGGTCACCAGCGGCCCCATATCGACGCCTTGTTGGGAGCCGTCGCCGACCTTCATCGCACCCACTTTTTCAGAGAGCAGTTTCAGCAGCGGGTCGGCAACTTCACCCACCGCTACCAGGACGCTTCCCGCCAGGCACCGTTCTCCCGCCGCGCCGAAGGCCGACCCTATAATCGCTTCCACGGTCTTCGGCAGGTCCGCATCCGGCATCACGACCAGATGATTCTTCGCCCCACCCAGCGCCTGCACTCGCTTTCCTTCCAGGGCCGCGGTCTGATAGATGTACTTCGCCACCGGCGTGGATCCGACAAAAGAAATCGCGCGCACCAGCGGATGGCGCAGCAGCGCATCCACCGCCACCTTATCGCCGTGAATCAGGTTGAAGACTCCCTCCGGCAGACCCGCTTCGTGCAGCAGCGCGGTTGCCATGGTCGGTGTCATCGGCACCTTCTCGGACGGCTTAAGGATAAAGGTGTTCCCGCAGGCGATCGCGAACGGCCACATCCACATCGGGACCATGGCCGGAAAATTAAAGGGGGAAATACCAGCGCAAACGCCAATCGGCTGGCGGATCGTGTGGCTGTCGATCCCGGCTGCGATATCGTTCAAAGAATCGCCCATCATCAGGCTTGGCATCCCGCACGCCACTTCCACCATCTGGATCGCGCGACGCACCTCCATGCGCGCGTCATCCGCCGTCTTGCCGTTCTCAGCCGTCAGCGCCGCAGCCAAATCATTGGAGTGCTTTTCGAGCAGGGTTTTGTAGCGATACAGCGGCTGGACGCGTTCCACCACCGGGACTTCGCGCCATTTCAAATAGGCCTCGTGAGCCAGCTCCGCCGTACGGTTCACATCAGCTTCCGAGGCGTACGCAACCTGCGCGATCTCGCGGCCGGTAGCCGGATTGGTGATCGGCATCACAGGCCGACCTTCGGCATTGGTCCACTTGCCGTTGACGTAGAACGAAACGGTCTTGAGCGGCGATTCGGTAGCGATCATGTTTCCTCTCCCAGTAAATGGACGGCGCGCGCCGGAGCCCGCTGCATCAGGATGACGTAAAGTGAGCCCGCTACCAAGAATCCCACAAACCACGCGTAGTCGTACAACCAGCGCAGAGGCGGCAGTACCAGTCCCAGCAGCGCGATGATGATCCCTAATCCCAGGGCCAGTAGCGCGCGATAGTTTACGCCGCGGTCATATTCGTAAACGCCGTTTCTCCGGTAAAGGTCGTCGACGTTCAGCTCGCGGCGCCTAACAATGAAATAATCTGCGATCATAACTCCGGCGATCGGTCCCAGCAAGCCCGAATATCCAACCAGCCATCCGAAAATGTAGGCGCTGTAGTCGCCCAACAATTTCCAAGGCATCATCAGGACTCCGATCACACCCGTAATGAACCCACCGGTTCGAAACGAAATCAGCCGGGGGTTCAAGTTCGAAAAATCGTTCGAGGGCGAGACGACGTTGGCTGCTACGTTGGTGTTGAGGGTCGCGATCAGCAGCGCGACCAGCGCGATGGAGGCCACTACCGGTTGATGGAAACGGCCCAGCAGGGCTACCGGGTCCCAGATCGCCTCGCCGAACAACACCACCGAAGCTGATGTCACGGCCACGCCGATGAACGAATACAATGTCATCGCCGCCGGAAGGCCGAGCGCCTGGCCCAGCATCTGATCTTTCTGCGATTTCGCGTAGCGAGTGAAGTCCGGAATGTTGAGCGCCACGGTGGCCCAGAATCCCACCATGCCGGTCAATGAGGGAACGAAGAAGTGCAGAAACTCCGCCGTCGTCTTGAACTTGCTCGGTGAACTCAGCACCGGCCCGAAGCCGCCCGCCTTGGAGGTAATCCACCACAGCAGCAGCAATCCGATCCCCAGCATGAACGGCGCGCCAATGCCTTCCAGAAACTTGATGGTCTCGATACCGCGCCAGATCACAAACAGATTGAGTCCCCAAAAAGCCAGGAAGCAAATCCAGATCCCGCCTGGAAATCCGCTCGCCGGAGGCCACACGATCTGAAGCATCGAATAGATCGCCTGTCCGCCGATCCAGGTCTGAATTCCGAACCATCCGCAAGCCACCAGCGCGCGCAACACCGCCGGTACGTTGGCGCCTTTCACTCCAAACGACGCGCGCACCAAAACTGGAAATGGAATGCCGTAGCGCGTGCCGGCATGCGCGTTGAGCAGCATCGGGACCAGTACGATCAGATTGCCCAGCAGGATGGTTAGAATGGCCTGCCACCAGCTCATGCCGCCCGCGATCAATCCCGACGCCAGCATATAGGTCGGGATGCAGACGCTCATAGCTACCCAGAGTGATGCGTAGTTGTAGAGGCCCCAGGTGCGGCGTTCGGAAGGGATCGGCGCCAGGTCCTGGTTGAAAAGCGTGGGATCGTGGAAGTCGGCCACTCTTTCAGGATCATGACACAAAAGCGCAAATCAGTAGTCTTCTACTGCCACGCGCCACCCCGCGCCGACCGCTTTAAATACTGCCCCCGTCCGGCTTTTCCCAGGAATTGACCCTTATCCACGATCACCTCGCCGCGCGACATTACCGTCCGCACATTCCCCTTCACACGGAATCCCTCGAACATCGAATAATCCACACGCATGTGATGGGTCTTGGCGCTGATCGTATGTTCCGCAGACGGATCCCACAGCACGATATCGGCATCGCTGCCTGGGGCCAGTACGCCCTTTCTTGGATACATTCCGAAAATGCGCGCGGGTGTGGCGGACACCAACTCCACAAAGCGATTCAGCGTCAGCTTACCTTGATTGACGCCGTGATGGTAAATCAACTGCAGACGATTCTCGATCCCGGGCCCACCGTTGGGGATCTTGGTGAAATCGTCTTTGCCCAGCTTCTTCTGATCCTCAAAACAGAATGGACAGTGATCGGTTGAAACCACTTGCAGATGATCGTGCTTCAGCCCATCCCAAAGCTTAGGCAGATTCTCCTTTTCGCGCAGGGGGGGGGTAAACACGTACTTCGCGCCCTCGAAATTCGGGCGCTCTAACTCCTCAATCGACAGCAACAGATACTGCGGACAAGTCTCGGCGAACGCTTTGACCCCACGGTCGCGCGCTTCGCGCACCTCGTTCAACGCCGCTTCCGACGAAAGATGCACAATGTAGACCGGCGCACCGGCCATTTCCGACATCGCAATAGCGCGGTGGACAGCCTCCGCTTCCGCTGTGATAGGACGCGTGAGCGCGTGGTAGATTGGCGCAGTCTTGCCTTCCGCCAGGGCGCGCTGAATAATTACGTCGATCACGCCGCCGTTTTCGGCGTGCATGCAGATGAGAGCGCCATTTTTGGACGTCCGTGAAAGCGCGCGAAAAATAGTCGCGTCGTCCACCATCAGAACGTTCGGATAGGCCATGAAGAGTTTGAAGCTTGCCACGCCTTCCCGCACCATATCGTCCATATCTTCCAAACCGGCGCCGCCCAGGTCGGTGACGATCATGTGCAGGCCATAGTCGATACACGCGAGGCCTTCGGCCTTCTTCCACCAGGTGTCCAGGGCATCGCGCATGCGCGTTCCTCGGCCCTGGATGGCGAAATCAACGATGGTCGTGGTTCCGCCGAATGCCGCCGCGCGAGTACCGGTCTCGAAATCGTCGCTCGATGTGGTTCCTCCGAAGGGCATGTCCAGATGGGTATGCGCGTCAATGCCGCCCGGCAATACGAGAAGTCCGGCCGCATCCAGCACCAGGTCGGCCGCATTGACCGGGATCCCCTTTCTTACTTCCTTAATCTTCTCGCCGTCCACCAAAACATCGGCGGCGATGCTGGCGTCCGCGTTCACCACCGTCCCATTCCGGATCAGCGTGCTCATCAGCAGGACCCTTCCTTTCCAGGCAGCGCTGCTCGTTGCGCCCAGGTCTCAGGCGCCTTACCCGTTTCAACTTGTTCCATCGAGATGCAGCCGTCCACCGGGCAAACCAGGGCGCAAAGATTACAACCGACGCACTCGATTTCATCCACCCGGGGAATGCGCTCCAGCGGCGTCGCATAAGGCCCCTCGCTAGACCCATTCGCGCCATCCAGCTTCGCAATCGGCGTGCTCGCGATTCGACTCCGGCTTTCGGCCTCCACTTGCGCCGGTGTCCGGTGTACGTTCGCATTGGCACTCCCGGCACGGTCCAAATGAATGCACTGGTGCGCGCCATCCCAGCAGGCGGTATAACACAGCTCGCAGCCGATGCATTTATCCGGATGGATGCGCGCCACGATTTTGTAATTAAGGTCGAGGTCCTTCCACTCCACTACGCGCGCCAGGCTGAGTCCGCGGAAATCTTCCATCGTCCGGAAGCCCTTCGAATCCATCCAGTTGCTCAAGCCATCGATCATGTCCTCGACAATCCGGAAGCCATAATGCATGGCGGCGGTGCAAACCTGCAGCGTTCCCGCACCCAGCAGAATGAACTCCGCAGCGTCCTGCCAGCCCGAAATTCCGCCGATTCCGGAGACCGGCAAACTCGAATCCTGGTCGGCTCCGATCTGCTGAATCATGTGCAGTGCGATCGGTTTCACGGCCGGACCGCAATAGCCGCCGTGCGATGACTTGCCGCCGACGTCCGGCCTGGGTGTCAAGCTGTCCAGATCGATGCCGGTGATTGAATTGATGGTATTGATGGCCGACAGTCCATCCGCGCCTCCGCGTTTAGCCGCGCGCGCCACCATGCGGATGTCGGAAATGTTGGGCGTCAGCTTTACGAGCACCGGCGTTTTCGCCGCTTCTTTCACCCAGCCCGTAATCATCTCCGTGTACTCGGGAACTTGTCCGACCGCGCTGCCCATGCCGCGCTCGCTCATCCCGTGCGGGCATCCGAAATTCAGTTCCAGCCCGTCCGCGCCGGCGTCCTCCGATTGCCTCACGATTTCGCGCCAAGCCTCGCGCTTCGATTCCACCATCAGCGACGCAATCACCGCGTGCCTTGGATAGCGCTTCTTCACGTCGCTGATCTCGCGCAGGTTCACACTCAACGGACGATCAGTAATCAGCTCGATGTTATTGAGCCCCATCATGCGCTGCCGATTCCAATCCACCGACGAATACCTGGATGAGACGTTGACAATCGGCTCGCCCAGCGTCTTCCACACCGCGCCGCCCCAGCCCGCGTCAAAGGCTCGCATCACCTGCTCGCCGCAATTTGCCGGTGGGCCCGACGCCAGCCAAAACGGATTCGGGCTGCGAATCCGGCCTGCGAATGTCGTCGTCAGGTCAGCCATTCCGCGCCTCCAGCCAACTCACAATTCCAAGGCCCGCTCGTTTTCCTTCGGCCACCGCGTCTACCACCTCACGCCCGCCGTTCACGCAGTCGCCACCAGCGTAATATCTTGCGTTCGCAGTGCGCCCGCTGGTTGGGTCCACCACTACGGTGCCGTCGCGGACTTCAATTCCGCGGCAGCTCCGCAAGAATTCAAGAAACCGCGACTGCCCCACTGCCGGGATCACCATGTCGCACTCAATCCACACCTTCGATCCTGCTATCGGCTGCGGCTTGCGGCGCCCCGAAGCGTCGGGATCACCCAACTCCATACGCACGCATTCCAACACTGCGACCCGGCTAGGATCGGAAGGCGAAGGTCGAATGGCCACCGGCTGCGTCTGAAAGCTGAAATTTATTCCTCCGAGCTTGGAGCGCTCGTATTCGAATTGGAATGCAGGCATCTCGCGTTCGCTGCGACGGTATACCATGGTGACCTCTTCGGCCCCCAACCGCTTGGCCGCGTTCGCTGCATCGATCGCGGTGTTGCCGCCGCCGATCACCACCACTTTGCGCCCGACCGGAATGGTCCGGACTGTCTTGTAATCCGCGATGAAGGATAGTGCGTCTACTACACCCGCCAGGTTTTCGCCCGGCAGGTTCATGGGCTCAGTCGGACCCAGCCCGATCGCCAGGAAAATCGCGGCGTACTCCCGCTCCAAATCTTCCAACGCGAGCGCTTCTCCCACCGCCACCCCGAATCGAAATTCGACTCCCAGCGATTTCACAAGTTCTACCTCACGCAGGCTGTCAGCAGATCGCAGTTTGTACTCCGCTACGCCATACGTGTTCAGCCCACCGGCCAGCGGACGGCTTTCGAAAATCGTCACGCCATAGCCGTACTTGCGAAGCTCCGTCGCACATGCCAGCGACGCCGGACCAGCGCCCACGCAGGCCACTTTCGCGATCCGCTCAGCCGGCAGAGTCCAAGGCAGTTTGGCTCCGCTTCCGAAAAATGCATCCATCGCGTGCCGTTGCAGCCGCCCAATCTCGATCGGCCGCTCCTTGGAGCGATGCAGCACGCATGCGCCTTCGCACAAGACCTCTACCGGACATACCCGCGAACAGCTCGCGCCCAGAATGTTGGCTTCCAGAATGGTCTGAGACGATCCCCGCAAATTGCCGGTCGCGATCTTCTTGATGAAGCGCGGCACGTCGATGTGGGTAGGGCACGCCGCCGTGCAGGGAGCATCGAAACAATAGAGGCAACGCGTGCCCTCCACCAGCGCCGCTTGAGGATCCAAGGGTGGATGAATTTCCGCAAATCTCGCCGTAATATCGGCGCGCGCGTTCGGCTCCATCGCTGATCAAGCCCCTAATGAAGAATGCGCGGGTGAACAACCCGCGCACCAAATGTTTAGGGCTTTATTATGAACCTTTCGAGTCGCGCGTGGCAACCCGTTCAAAAATTTATCGGATTTTTGCGATCGATTTCAGCGCTTCAGTGCGCGGCTACGGGAGTTGCCTTCTTACGGGCAGCCCGGCGCTTTTCCACCGGCGGCTGGCGGTCGCTCTTCTTTAGCGCGGTAATCGCGATGGCGAGTACGAATTTCTTCTCACCGTGATCGTCGAACTTGATCACGATATACTCTTCGGTGCAGGAAAGCACCGAGCCTAAGCCGTACTTGGCGTGTTCGATCTGTGCGCCTTGCGCAAAGGGAGGTTTGCTTGCCATAAAGGGGGGTATCGACGCCTCAACGCCGCTAAATATATGCTAACATTTTGGCTACCTTTTGTCGAATGCCGCAATTTGCCCCCATCCAGCCGGCCTCTCGCAAGTCATTGCCTTTGCAACCTTTGAGGGTTGATTGGGTTTACCAAACAGTTATCCGTATAGAGATTTAACCTATTAGCCGATTCATCCCATAAGATTCCCTCATGAAATTTCTGTGCCTGATCCTGATGAGCGTTTGTGCCGGCGCAGCCACCGTGCCCGATCGCTTCCTGGTTCAACTAGCCGGCCAACCGGCTGCCAGTTTTGCGTCTCGGCAGGGCCGCCGCAGTGAAACCTCAGACCCTGAGTTTCGTGCCCGCGTATCCACCTTGAAGCAGCAGCATCTCCAAGTGAGAGCCGCGCTCGAAGCCAGAGGCGCGGTAGTGATCGGCGAGACAACCGCCCTGAGCAACGTGCTGATCGTTCAGATTCCCAATGACCGTGCCGCCGTTCTTGCATCCATTCCGGGCGTAGTACGGGTACATCCGGTACGGCTGTTTTATCGCACGCTCGATCACGCCCTGCCGCTTGAAAAAGTTCCCGACGCCTGGAATCAAATCGGCGGCCAATCCAACGCCGGAGTGGGCATGAAGATCGGCATGATAGACACTGGGATGGATTCCGGGCACCCCGCCTTGAATGATGCGACGCTCACCCCGCCCAGCGGATTTCCTCTGACCAATCGTGCCTCCGACGTCGCCTATACCAATAACAAAATCATTGTTGCGCGCAGCTATGCGATTAACAGCGATGGAACGAACGCGCCCGCAATCGATACTGACGGGCATGGCACCGGTACATCCACGGTCGTCGCGGGCGCTTCCGTGGCGTATCCCCAAGGCCAGATTTCCGGAGTCGTTCCCAAAGCTTTCCTCGGCAGCTACAAAGTATTTCCGGATGATTCCAGCGGTGCACAAGAAGACTGGATCATCAGCGCCATCGACGACGCGTTCTCTGACGGCATGAACGTCATCAATCTCAGCCTCGGATCAGCAGTCGCCCTGCGGCCGGCTGACGACCTTCTGGCACAAGCCGTTGAAACGGCCACTTCGGCCGGAGTGATTGTCACCATCTCAGCGGGCAACGCCGGCTCTGATCCCAACACTATCGGCTCGCCCGGAGTCGCGCCGGATGCCATCACTGTGGGCAGCACCTGGAATGACCGCGATTTTGCGGGATTGCTGCAGCCTGCGACGGGACCAGCGCTGGCTGCTTACCCGGGGAGCGGCCCGAACACTACTACGCCTATCTCCGCTGTCCTGGTCGACGTCACTCAGTTCGACTCCTCCGACCAAGCTTGCGGTTCTCTGCCCGCCAATAGCCTCACGGGATCGATCGCTCTCATCCTTCGCGGCGTCTGCACCTTTGAGACCAAGATCGATAATGCGCAACAGGCCGGAGCTGTAGCCGTGGTGATTTACACGGATGCCGCCCGGCCCGATCCGTTCCCTATGAGTGTCGGTGCCGCCAATCTACCAGCGGCCCTCGTGAGCTACCACGACGGCGCGGCGCTCGAGCAACAATTGGCCGGCGGCCCTTTCCAGGTGACTATAGATTTCAATCTGCAGCCTGTCCCCGTCCGGCCCAATCGCCTCAGTTCCTTCTCCAGCCGCGGGCCCAATAGCGACCTCGGAATCAAACCGGACATGGTGGCCGTTGGAGAACCAGTGGTCACCGCGACCCTGAATGCCGGTTTCGTGATTGAGAGTGGTACCAGCTTCTCCGCCCCCATGCTTGCCGGAGCGTCGGCTCTGATCGAGGCGGCCCGGCCCGGCCTCACTGTCAGCCAGTACCGGTCGCTGCTTATCAACAGTGCGGCTCCCGTTGTTCAGGATTCGGGTACAGCTCTTTCCATTCAACAATCCGGCGCTGGATTCCTGAACGTGTTGAATGCCCTCAACAGCAATATCGCGGTCGTCCCCGCATCTCTGAGTTTTGGCAGCGGGTCCGGCTCGGTGAATCAAACCAGCACGCTGGCCGTTACGAACCTAGGAGCTGCGAGCGATACGTTTTCGGTCAATGTTCAACCCATCGGCAACGGCCCTGCTCCCACGCTTTCTTCCAACAATGTTGCACTCAATCCCGGTCAGTCCCAGAACATATCAGTGACGTTCTCGGGCTCCTCGCTCGTTCCCGGCGCCTACCAGGGTTATCTGCAAATTCAAGGCACGCAAAACTCCGTGATCGCCAATGTTGCTTACTGGTATGGCGTGCCTTCCGGCGTTGCTACCCACGTCACTATCCTCGATGCGCCAACCAACGGAAGCCCACGTTCCCTGCAAACCATTCTTGTCCGCCCGGTGGACGATCAGGGTCTCGCGGCCGGTCAGCCTACTGTCACCGTCACTGGCGGAAATGGAACGGTGACCGACGTGCAATCTATCGACAGTGCTATCCCGGGTGCGTACCAGGTCCGCGTTCGACTGGCGGCTGGGAGCAACACTTTCACCGTAGCGTCCGGTCTCGCCTCCACTGACGTCGTCATTCAATCACCGTAACCGCCGGCATTACAGCACCCGAAAATTCCCCCCAAATCGCCAGTTGCTTCGCAGCTTCCGTTTTCCACGCCTATAATGTAGAAAGCCTCCAAATGCAGGATCTTATAAAGAAGCTGGAAGATGAAATCGCGCCGCTCGAAAACGAACTGCGAAGTCAACTTCCCCGCGAGATCGCCAAAGCCCGCGCGCATGGCGACTTGAGTGAAAATGCCGAGTACCATGCCGCCAAAGAACGCCAGGGATGGTCAACATGCGGCTGGGCCAGCTCCGGGCCCGCCTCCGCGAATTGTCCATGGTGGATATGTCTCGCATCCCGCGCGACCGCGTCGGGCCTCGGTTCATCGGTCACAGTACTCGATCTCACCAAGGAAGAAGAGATCACCTACAAGCTTGGTGACCAGCGAACAAGCCGACGTCGCCAAGGGCCGAATCTCTACTACTTCGCCGATCGGACGGGGCCTGCTCGGCAAGAAGGTGGGCGAGACCGTGAAAGTGCTGATTCCCGGGGGCACCCGCGAGATGGAGATCATTACAGTTGATCACGATCCACGATATCGCCGGATGATTCAGCTTCGGGTTAGAATCGAAAGGGGCCGTCCTGACATGACATACACCCGCGCGATCGGAATCGCGTGCAACAAAGTAATCCGCCTGATAGTGCATGGACTCGCCCTCTCGAAAATTCACCCCAACGTTCTGACCTTTCTCGGACTCGTAATCAATATCGTCGCCGCAGTTCTGCTGGCCGCCGGGCAATTTCGCTCGGCCGGCTTGGTGATCATCGGCGCCGGACTGTTCGACATGGTGGACGGCCGGGTGGCTCGCGAAACCAACCGGGTCACGCGCTTCGGCGGCTTTTTCGATTCCGTTCTCGATCGCTATTCCGATCTCGCTCTGCTGATGGGTTTATTGGTTTACTACGGCAATCATCAGCCGGCCCTTCTACGTGGTGCTGACGGCGATCGTAATGACCGGCTCGGTGATGGTGAGTTACACTCGCGCCCGCGCTGAAAACACCATCCCCAGTTGCAAGGTCGGTTTCATGGAGCGCCCGGAGCGCGTAGTGCTCTTGATTATCGGCGCGCTTTTTGACCACATGGCGCCGGTGCTGTGGGTGATTGCCGTGCTAGCCAACATCACCGTGATTCACCGTATGGTCTTTACCTATCAGGAGGCTAAGCGCCTGGAAGAAGCTCAACTTCGGCCCCCGCCGTTCGAGAACGATCCTCTCTGTAACAGCGAGCTGTTTCACAACAACGTCAGGTGAAATAAGTTAGATAAAAGTGAAACACGAACTTGACGTGGTGGGTCAAACCATTGTATTTGTACTATGCGGCCCGCGCCCGCTTAACTTTGTGCTAGGCACAGGGTGTTTGAGCCAGTTTTCATCTACAGCTAGTGAGTGAAAAAAAGGAGAAAACATGAAATTGCTTCGAAGCTTGGGTAGTGCCTTTTCGGTTGCATTGATTATCGGGTTGCTGGCGGTCGCGGTACCGGCCGGAGCGCAGACACTTACCTCATTAACCATGGAGCGGGTCCTTACGCTAAGTTCTGCTCAGTCGAGTCTGACGTCGAACTTGCCGGCCAGCGTGCTGGCATCTATCGCGTCCGGGAATCTCGAGATTCATGAACAAATAAACTACAATCCGCAAGGAAACACCTTAACATCGACGTTTTTCCTTGAGCCTGCGGGCACGACACCCCCAACGAATTTGGGAACCGTTCCAGGCAGCAGTATTCTTGCCATCGTGGCTATCACCCCCGACAAAGTCTATGTCACCAGCAGCGCGGTCCAAATCGTTGGATTGATCTCCCAAAGCAATACTCCTCTCTTTGGAACGAAGAGCTACCAAGGGCGTACCCGCGACTTTCTCGTTCGGTTTCACCACCGACACGCCCCCCAAGATTCACGACGTGATTGATACAGTCGCAGGAGTCGCGGTAGCTTATACCGCGTCCGCTACCGGTACCTTTACCATTGTTCAGCCTCCAACTGGCGGCGGCGGCGGTGGCGGCGGAACTGGTGTGAGCATCGTGGTAGTTGGCCCCGGTGGATCTAATACGGCCAACGCTTTCCAGACCACCGTAAATCAGGTTAATCTGGACGCCTCGACTTCGACATCGACTAACGCCGGGACGTTGACTTACTCATGGACGATCGCAGCCAACGCCCCCAGTGCCATCATCAGCTATCCGGGCGGGAACACCGCCACGCCGCTTGTCCAGCTGGTAAGCGGCAAGCAGCTATACACCATAACCTTGACCGTGACTGACGCCACGGGTGCCACTGCTACTTCAACGATCACAATTGACTATATTTAGGACTCCGTGCTCGGATAGTCCTATTATTTGACACCACCACGGCGGCTCGTCCCTTCGAAACGAAGAGATGGGCCGCCATCTTGCGAATTTTGAGATACTGTTTCATCTTGAGATATAGTTTTATCGTTTGGTCGATTGCCTTACTGGGCGGCCAGCTCTTCGGCGCTGCGGCTAACTCAGGAACTCCCGTCGTGGTCGAACTGTTTACCGCGGAAGGCTGCTCAAGTTGCCCGCCTGCCGATCAGTTACTCGCTCGTCTTGAACAATCACAGCCTGTGCCCGAGGCCGATATCATCGTCCTGGGCGAGCACGTCGATTACTGGAACCAACTCGGCTGGAAAGACCGGTTTTCGGCTCACATGTACACCGAACGCCAGCAGGATTACGCGTACTCCTTCGCAATCGAAGATATTTATACGCCGCAAATGGTAGTGAATGGGCAAGCTCAATTTATCGGCGCCGATGGTCCCCGGGCCTTGCAGGAGATTCGCCGCGCGGCTGCCGCGCCCCACTCCCGCGTGTCGCTGCAGCGTAAAGATCCCACGGCGCTGGCCCTCACCGTCAGCAATTTCCCGGCTGGAATCAAGAACGTGGAGATCCTTCTCGCTATCACGGAAGATTCCTTGGGAACGGATATCCGCGCCGGCGAAAACGTGGGCCACCGTCTGACTCACACCGGCGTGGTTCGCAGCCTGGTCTCGGTGGCCCGCCTAGATGCCCGCAAATCACCGGACTTCGCGGCTGATCTACCCCTGCGGCTCCCTGACGACTGGAATCGTGAGAACTTAAATGCCGTAGTGCTGGTCGAGATTCGCGGCAGCCACCGCATTGTAGGGGCAGCGAAACTAAAGCTGTAAATTATCGAGCGTTTCGCCCGTCATCCGAAACAAAGTCCAGTCATCCAACGGAACGGCTCCCAATCCCTTATAGAAATCGATCGCAGGCCGGTTCCAATCCAGCACGGCCCATTCCAGCCGACCGCAATTTCGCTCCTTCGCAATCCTGGCAAGCTCGAGCAGCAGCGCTTTGCCGATCCCTTTGCCGCGGTGCGCCGGCTCCACGAAAAGATCTTCGAGATAGATTCCTGGACGGCCCAGGAACGTCGAGAAGTTGTGAAAGAACAACGCAAATCCTGCGGGCTCGTCTGCTAAATACGCGATCAGGACTTCAGCCACGCGGCGCGCGCCGAACAAAGTATCGCGCAGCAGCTCTTCGGTGGCGGCCACCTGATTCGATAGCTTCTCGTAGTCCGCCAGCTTGCGGATGAATCCAAGAATCACAGCGACATCGCCCTCGGTAGCCGGTACGATGCGAAGATTGGTGGCCGCGGATGCACTCATGCTGCAATTGTCGCAAGTCGTTCGGTACGATAGTCCAGGACCTATGGACATTCAAGGAAAAGTCGCGCTGGTTACCGGCGGAGCTTCTGGACTTGGCGCGGCCACGGTCAGGATGATCGTGGCGGCCGGTGGCCGAGCCGTAATTGTCGACCTCAACGAAAAGCTGGGAGCCGCACTAGCATCCGAGCTCGGCGACGCCGTTCATTACGCTCGCGCCGATGTCAGCGATCCAGCTGAGGTCGAGCAGGCCGTCAACATCGCGATGAGCGCCTTTGGCGCATTGCATATCTGCGTGAATTGCGCGGGCATTGGCGATCCTCAGCGGACCATCGGCAAGGAAGGACCCGCCGATCTGGGCCGCTTCGCGAAAGTGATTCGCGTAAACCTGATAGGCACCTTCAACGTGGCTCGGTTGGCTGCCTGGGTAATTGCCCCCAATGCCCCCAACTCCGATGGCGAGCGCGGCGTGATCATCAACACCGCCTCTGTCGCCGCCTTCGATGGGCAGATCGGCCAAGCCGCTTATTCGGCGTCCAAGGGCGGCATCGTTGGCATGACCCTACCGCTGGCGCGCGATCTTTCCAGCGTCGGCATTCGCGTCTGCACCATCGCGCCCGGCCTGTTCGACACTCCGCTGCTAGCCTCGCTGCCCGACGACGTCAAAGCCGCCCTGGGGGCGATGGTACCTTTTCCGAAGCGGCTGGGAAAGCCTGCCGAGTACGCGCTATTGGCTCGCCAAATCATCGAAAATCCAATGTTGAACGGCGAGGTGATCCGCCTCGATGGCGCAATCCGCATGGCGCCTAAATAGTCGCGTCGAGTCAGCCTATCAGCGCGAGCGCGTTCGAGACTGGCCGACCGTTCCCCGGCTCTTTCGTGCCTTCGCCGCACTCTTGGCATGTTGCGATAGCGCCGCATGCGAAGCCGCTCCACGCCCTTCCTTCTTCAGCGCCGCCGTGGTGGCCCGGGACCGCTTGGCCGAGGGCTTGCGATGGCTCCCGCTTTGTCCCTTCGAATAGTCGCGCTCGGCTCCGGCCTCGGTCTCCTTAGATACCCGGCCTTTCTTCGGAGGCGGAAGCTTCACTCCGGCGCGGCGCGCTTTCGACAAGCCGATCGCAATGGCCTGTTGCGGCGAGCGAGCTCCATGTTTGCCCTCCCGGATGTGATCCATTTCTTCCCGGACGAACTCTCCCGCCTGCGTGCTGGGTGCCTTGCCTTGCCGCGCATCCTCGCGCGCTCGTTCAATCGTCTTCTTTTCAGGCATTAGTGCCTCCAATGCGGACTCTTCTATGCATCGCCTGACAATTTGGACAGACAGCGATAGAGCGCTTTGTCCCTGGCATTCATCAAACCCCACAAAGTGACGCTTTCTTCGGAGGACGAACATACTGTCGGCGGGAGCTAGCGCCCCCGTCCGCCGCGATAGCGATTCCGGAAACTGCCGCGCCTAATAAAAAGACCAGTGTTTTGTTTGCGAGTCATTGAATCCCCTTTTGAGGTTTTGCGTCCCCCATCGTTAGACCATGTTTCCAGGCGTTTACTATCCGCGGAATTAGGGGTTAACGGTGACATCAGCCGCGCCGCCTCCAAGCTGTATGATGGAACCGGATGCTCAAGAGATATACTTTGTTGTTGCTGGCGGCGGTCTCGACCTTCGCCCAGATTGCCGACTTCTCGGGCGAACGGGTTCGCGCCCACGTAAAATTCTTAGCCAGCGATTTGCTTGAAGGACGTGGCGTGGGCACTCGCGGCGAAGGCTTGGCCACCGAATACATTGCCTCGCAATTCGCTTTGATCGGCGCCAAGCCGGCCGGCGACCATGGCACCTATTTCCAGCGCGTGCCAATGGTGGGCGCCACTACCGATCCCGGCGCGTCACTGTCGGCCTCCGCGGCTGACAAAACCGTCTCTTTCCGCTGGCTGGATGATTTCGTGGGGGTCAGCGAGCTGCAACAGCCCGCCGATCAATTCGACGGCGAGGCGATCTTCGTAGGCCACGGCATCGTGGCGCCGGAATTTCAATGGGACGATTTCAAGGGCGTGGACGTGAAAGGCAAGGTGCTGGTCCTCTTCACCAACGAGCCGCCTTCCGAGGACCCGAAATTCTTTGGCGGCCGCGCTCTGACCTACTACGGCCGCTGGACTTATAAGTACGAAGAGGGGGCGCGGCTGGGCGCCAAAGCGGTCCTCATCATTCACACTACACCCACCGCCGGGTACGGCTACGATGTGGTCCGCAGCTCCTGGGGTAAAGAAGACCCGCAGTTGAAGCTTCCACCCGGCCAGCCTGCTCTGGCATTGGCGGGCTGGCTGACTCAAGAGGCCGGCGGCAAGCTGCTTGCCCTCGCCGGAAAAAACGTGGACGACCTACTCAAAGCGGCGAACTCCCGCGATTTTCGGCCTATCCCCCTGGGAATCCGCATTCGCGCCAATATCCCGACCACCATTCGCCAGATCGAGTCCCGCAACGTGGTAGCGATGATTCCCGGCAGCGATGCGGATCTCAAGTCACAAGCGGTGATTTTTACCGCGCACTGGGACCATTTGGGCGTCGGACTCCCGGTGAACGGCGATTCGATTTATAACGGCGCAGTAGATAATGCCACCGGCTGCGGCATCCTCATCGAACTCGCGCGTGCCTGGCAGGGGCTCGAACATAAGCCGCGGCGCTCGGCTGTCTTCGCCGCTGTGACTGCCGAAGAGGCGGGCCTCAGAGGCTCCGAATATTATGCGGAGCATCCCGTAGTGCCGTTGGGCAAAACAGCCCTCGATCTCAACTTCGATGGCTTTTATCCCTTCGGAAGAACCAAGGACGTTTCAGTTGGCGGCGCCGATCGGACCACAGTCTGGCCGGTGGTGGAGGAGGCCGCGCATCGCATGGAACTGATCATCAAGCCGGAGGCCCACCCGGAGCAGGGACATTACTATCGTTCCGATCACTTCTCTCTGGCGCATGCCGGGGTGCCGTCCTTCTCCATCAGCCTGGGTACCGACTATTACGGCAAACCTGCCGGCTACGGCGATAAAGTCTTCGAAGAGTACAACGACAAACACTACCATCAGCCTTCCGACGAATATCAGGACGATTGGGATTTCGCTGGAATGGAAGAAGTCGCCCGTTTCGGATTCTTAATCGGGACCACCGTCGCTAATCAGGATAGATTGCCCACGTGGAAAGCCGGCGACGAGTTCTTGCCTGCTCGCGAAAAATCGCTCCGGCAGTAAGTGGCGGATCGCCCCAGCCTCTACGGTTCACCCGCCAGCGGCTTATACATCGGCGGCGGCACTCGCCTCTTCGACGCCATCTGATAGGCTGATGCCACCTTCAGGATTATGTCTTCCCGGCCCGGTTCGGCGCGAAATACCAGCGAAAACGGAAGCCCTGGCGCGGCTACCGTGGCCGGTGTGTTGTTGTTGGTCGGGATGTATCGACGCTTATCGGGACTCAGCGTGAACGTTGCGTCATAAACCGTCTGAACGTATCCGGCTGGAATAAGCACTTCCGTTTCGCCGGCGAACGGCCCCATTCGAATTTCGCTGCGGACATCGCCCCGAGGTTGCGGCTGCGGCGCCAAGCCGATCTTGCCGGGCGGCAGCGATGTGTGTAGCCGCACTACCAGATCCAGATGGTTTTCCTGCATTACCTTCATCTCCAGCCGTCGCAGTAACTCGCGCAGCTTTATCTTCTCGTCAATGCCCTCGCGTTCGCCGAAAGGCCGCCGGATGTCCTCGGTCTCCTCCCAGTTCTTGAATGCGGCTCGCTGATCGTCACCCCAGAATTTCGACCGCGCGTTTAGCGCCGGAAAATCGATCAGGGTCTCGGTGAATCCTCGCTCCTTCCAGTCCTCCGCACGGCGTTGCGCGTATTGCACGAAGTGATAGCGAAACGCGTTCGATTCCACCACCTCTTGAATGAACCGAATGTTCAAGTTTTTCGGCAGCGGTTCTCGTCCATCGGCCAGTGCCACCATATAATCGATGGGCGCCAGCGTGCCTGAGCCGAACTTCTTTCCCGGCTGGAACTCGGTAGATTTGATTTTCGCGGCGAATTCTGGAAATTCCGGCTCGCCCGCGCGGTTGAGCTGGTAGAGCATTTGGGGAAAGAAGACACTTACCAACTGGGCCAGCGCCTGATTGTACGACGGCTTCATGTTCTCGATCGCCGGATCGTCGGGCCAAAGCGGGTCCACCGATTCCACCAGCGTGGCGCCCAGATAATCGCCCAGAACAGACTTGATCTCCTTGGCCGCGGCGTCGACAATCGGCTCGTCAGCCTTCACTCCCGGAAATTTCAGCATCGATTCGCGAACAATGCCGATGCGCATTCCCCGAAGCGAGCCTCGCGTACCCGGCTCCGACGCTGCCGCCGCGAACGATCCCGAAATAACGCTCGAGCGTGGCACCGTCGTAAAAATATCGCGGGAGTCGTAATAGCCGTTCACCGGGTCCTTCAACGCATCCAGAACTTTGGCTGCGTCTCCGATGTAGCGGCACTGGATGCCGCTGCGATCGTTATAAATATCGGAGCCGATCGCGCCGCCGTGAAAGGAAATCATGGCCTTGTGCGGAAGGATCAACGCCACCGAATTGTGATTCGCCGGACCCCGGCAAGACAGACTGGTCTCTTCGCACAAACTGCACATGGTCAGGTTGGCGCTGACCGATGCTCCCGACCCTGAGCTCGATCCAAGCGACGCCGCGCGCGTGCTGTCGTAAGCGCTGCTGGGATTGCCCGCCCACGAACTGCGCTGATAGCCCAGCGTGGACAGCAGCACCTTGTCGGGCTTGTTGCGGCCTCCCGGATCGCCCGCGCGGCCATTGTATTCCGTATTCACCGCTTTGGCATAAATGATGGCCCCCTTCTTTCGAAGTTGCGCCACCAGGGTGTGATCGCGTGCCGGAAAATCGATGTCATAACGCGCATCGGCGCCCGCTGCCGTATGCATGTCCAGGGTGTCGAACGGATCTTTGAATGAGAACGGAATGCAATACATCGGCAGGTTTTGAAGATCGGGATTGCGGCCATATTGCGCGTCCAGTTCCGAGGCGCGCTCCAATGCATCAGGCAGCTTGCGGAATTCGTCGCAGACTTTGGGGCTGCCGGCCGGAAGCGGTCCTGATGAAGCGGCCTTGTCGCGCTCGCCTTTGCATGTCACCGATCTCTCGCCGCGTATATTCAGCGTGGCCAGCGCGTTGATCTGTCCGGAATCCGGAGTCCCGATGGTCATTCCATATTGCTGCTGCACGCTCGGATCGGTAGCGGTGGTCTCCATGCGGCCAAATTCCATCGGTGGTCCGGCGTACTGATCGAAATTCGGGACCAGTGCCGAGATGCCCACTGTCTCCGTCGGAAACTTGATCGGCGATCCTGCTCGAACAGCGCCTAAGGCCTGCGGAACAGGCGTTCCGTCGCGAGTGATCAGCCGGTCGCTCGAGCCGTTATAGGCACGCGCGCGGTTCAGGTAAAGCTGTACCAATTGCCGGCAACTGATTTGGCCCGCCCGAATCGCCCGATGGACATCGGCAATGGTCGCCTCCTGTAAATGGAAGCGCCACTCCGGGTCCTGTGCCGGAGCGGCCGTAGCTAGAAATGCCGCAATCAAAAGCGTTCTCACCGGCGGCACGACACCCGAAAGGCTGTTCATGGAAGGTAAGATAGCAAGGAACTACACCTGAGGAGGAAACCGTAAATGTTCAAGACTAATCTTGCCGCGCTCCTCGCCTCGACGGCTCTATGCTGCGCCGCCCAAACGCCGGCTCACGTCGAACAAGGACTGATCGTTCACAAAGCACTCTCGCTCGACATGTCGATGGCAATGGTCCATGGCTCGCTCGAAAAATGCCGCTCCATCGGCGTCAAGTGCGGTATCACGGTGCTCGATGCGAGCGGCCGGACCATCATCGCGCTGCAGGATGACGGGGCCCAGTTGCACCGCTTCGACGTGAGCCATAAGAAAGCCTATACCGCGCTCCTCTATCGCCGCCCGTCGAAAGAAGTCGTGGAGGGATGGTCGAAGAAAACCGCCGAGCCGACGCCGCTGCTGGAGGGCACTATGCCCAATCCGCCGATAGAAGGCACCATCGACATGGGTGGCGGCATTCCGATCTTTGCCGGCGGCGAGGTCATCGGAGCGATCGCCGTCAGCGGCGCCCCCGGTTGGGACCAGGACGAGGCTTGCGCCAAAGCTGGGCTCGCCAAGATCGCGGATAAGTTGAAGTAGACCGCGCCCGCTAGCTCAGTACTGATCCAGACCTTCGGTCAGCTCGATATAGGTGCCAAAGGGGTCCGTTAGAAAAGCAATCGCGATTCCCGCAGCCGGAATTTTCCGATACGGCACGTCCAGTTTCACGCCGTTGGCCTCCAGGTTCTTGCAAAATGCCTCCAGATTCTTCACTTCGAAACCGATGTGATCAACCGATCGGCCTTTGGTTCCGCTAACCGGTGGATTCCGGGTTATTCCAAACGTCAGATTCATTCCGGGGATGTCCGCAGCATCGTGAGGGCCGCGTTTCTTCACCGTTGCCCCAAAGGTTTTTACATACCAGTCCCGCAATGTAAGCTGATCGCCCGCCAGATTCATGAAGTGCAAGTGATAAGCCATAACGGGCAGAGTCTGCGTCGCGTCCTCTTGGAGCTCCACTCTTACATCATCCGGTCCGATGATATACGCATTCGGAAAACCTTCTGAACCTTTGAATTCGCGTTGGATCTGATAGCCGGCGGCGCGGCACCGTTTGACAACTTCGGCGGTATTTGGAATTTTCACACCGAAGTGGTCCATCATATTTCCTTCATTTGGGCCGGTGGGCGCCTGCTGTCGGAATAGAATCAGCATCCCCGGGATCTTTACTCCCTGTAGCCCTTCCTTCTTCAAGGGAACCGCCGCGAATTGCTCGGTCCAGAACTTTCTTTGTGCTTCCACGTCCCGGACATTCAAGTGGACGTGGCCCATCGAAACGCCCGCATCGTTCGGCGCGGCAAGCTGAGCCTGGGCGGGCGCCAGGAGCACAAATCCAAGCCACGGAGCGAGCATCAGTTTCATAAATGACATCCTCGGATGTGTAGTATACACGCTTTCGACTGCCCTCAGAATGCGGTCGCCAAAGAATGCGAACGGCCTTGCGTCGGGTTGACCTTTGTGATATTTTGCATACCATTCGTAACGGTAGTCCCCAGGAGAATGTATGCGCCATGTAATGCTCATCATTGGACTTTGCCTGTCCGCTGGTTTCGCCGCAGGCCAAACATTTGGATCGATCACGGGAGAAGTCAGGGATCCGAGCGGCGCCGTCATGCCGAACGCGTCTGTTACGGCCACCAATGTCGGTACCAGCGTTTCGCGAGCCACTGCCACCAACGACTCCGGAGTTTATAATTTCCCCGATCTGATTCCGGCCACGTATCAAGTCAAGGTTGGCGCTCCCGGCTTTCAGACCACCACCAGCACGGTCGAAATTCAAGTCCAGCAGACCGCCCGCGTGGACTTTACGCTCACCGTTGGCCAAGCCAGTCAAACCATCGAGGTCAGCGCTTTGGCGGCCACTCTCACCACCGAAAACGCCACAGTCGGCACTGTGATCGAGGAAAAGAATATCAACGACCTGCCTCTCAACGGGCGCAATTTCTTGCAATTGGTCGCGCTCGCTCCCAACGTGACCTACGGATTTGCGGCTCCTTCTATCGCCTCCAGCCGCCAGGGAGGCGACCGGGTTAATCAGAATATATCGGTCGCGGGTATGCGGGGCGTGTGGAATAACTATACGCTGGACGGGGTGTCGAATCTCGATGCCAATTTCAATCTCTATATTCAGCTTCCCTCCATCGATGCCCTCCAGGAATTCAAGGTCCAGAGCGGCATCTATCCCGCCGAATTCGGACGCGAGGCTGCGCAGATCAATGTCTCCACCAAGTCCGGCTCCAACGACTTTCATGGAACGGCCTACAACTTTTTGCGCAATAGCGATCTCGACGCCAAGCCGTACGATTTCCTTGGAACCAGCCCTCTCAAGGCTCCCTTCAAACAAAATCAGTATGGCTTCTACCTGGGCGGTCCCGTTTGGATTCCCAAACTCTACAACGGAAAAAACAGACTCTTCTTCATGTCGAATTGGGAAGGATTCAAGAGCCGGCTAACCAACCAGGACAATTACACCGTCCCCACGGCCGCATGGCGCAGCGGCGACTTTTCCGCCTATCCTGTAGCGTTGCTCGATCCGAACACGCGCGTGAAGGGCTCCAATGGTATTTGGACCGCGCTGCCGTTCGAAAACAACAAGATTCCCGCCTCCCGCTTGGATCCGACCTCGCAAGCGCTGTTCGCCTTCTTGCCTCTGCCGAATATCAATCCGCAGAACAGCGTAAACCCCAACAGTAACCTGCAGATTCCCGAAGAGACCACGGTGGACAAGAATCAAGTCACCGAACGCATCGACTTCAACCAGAATTCGAAGTCGCAATGGTTCGGACGTTTCGGTTGGACGAATGAGAACACGACTACCCCGATTCTGCCCCAACAGGGCGGCACGCTGGCCACCAATTCGAAGCAGTACATGGTTTCGAACACCTTCGTGTTATCGCCCAGCAAGGTAAACGAGTTCCGCTTTGGATATACCTCGATTTTCAACGCCGTGGCCGATATCCTGGCCAACAAGACCGACGTCGTTTCTCAACTGGGGCTGCCGTTTCCTCAGGAGATCCCTCAAAGTTGGGGAGTTCCCGGGATCTCCCTGGCCACCAATAATCTCAGTGGCTGGGGCGACAACACCAACGGTCCTTTCGTGATCAACGACCATACTACTCAGGTGCTGGACAACTTCTCCTGGAATCACGGCAAGCATTCCATCCGCTTCGGCGGCGAGTATCGCTACGACGTTTTTAATCAGTACGGCAATCAGTATACGCGCAGCCAGCTACAGTTCAACGGCCAGTACACCGCCGATCCGCAAACTTTGAAGGGCGGGAATGCGGCCGCGGACTTTGTTCTGGGCTCTCCATACCGGATCGACTTGGCGCTTCAGCTCGCGCAAGCCAATGACACTGCCAACAGCCTCGCGTTTTATATCGACGACACCTACAAAATGACTCCCAAGCTGACCTTAACCGCCGGCCTGCGTTGGGAGCTGGTGCAACCCTGGCTCGATACCATGCAGAACGAGACCAACTTCCAATTCCAAACCACCCTCCCTCACCAGGCGAATGTGGATCCGAGCTTGTACCCGGTTTTGGTTCGCGCCGGTAATGGCGATTTCTACCAGGGTCTGAATTATCGATACGCCAACCTGACCGGGACCGGCGGACCCGTGTTAGTGGCTCGAGACGGCCGGTTAGGCTCACGTATGGTCAATACCGACTATAAGAATTTTGGGCCCCGCTTCGGCATCGCCTACAGTCCTTCCTCGAAATGGTCCATCCGCACGGGGTTTGGGATTTTCTATTCGCAGGAAACCGCCAACTCGAAGTTCGACGTGAACCGCGCTAGCGCTGGCCGTTTGACCGACCTGCCGGGTACGCAGGCTCCGCCCACACTCACCTATGGCAATTCCTTCAGCACCGCGATTCTGCCGGTGCAGCTCAATCCGGGCCTGACATGGGCCATCGCGCAAGATATCGGCACTCCCAGGTCGATGATGTATCTGTTTAACGTCCAGCGGCAGTTGGGCCAGTCGACTACGCTCGAAGTCGGCTACCAGGGCGTTCTCGATCGTCATCTGCAGAACCAATACAACATGGACGCTGGAGTCCCTGGCGTCGCGGCGGCGCAAACCCGGGTTCCGTTCCCGATGTATTCCTCCGGCATCGAATTGACCGAGGGTTGGGGCACCGGCAACTATAACGGGTTCTCCACCAAATTGAGCCAGCGGTATCGATCCGGCTTGACGACTTTAGTCGCCTTCACCTGGTCCAAGGCGCTCGATGATGGAAGCGCCATCCGCGGCACCACTGGCGATCAGTATCCGGAAAATCCCTACTGCATCCTGAAGTGTGAGTGGGGACCCTCCGGTTTCAATACGCCGCTTCGCCTGGTGGCTTCCATTCTGTATGAACTGCCCTTCGGTAAGGGCAAGGCTTTCCTGAATCGCGGCGGCTTCGGCAATCAGATCGTGGGTGGCTGGCAACTCACCACCATCTTTACCGCCCAGAGCGGACGCCCGCTGAACACCGTGAGTTGGGATGCCGCCGGCCAGATTATTCAGCCCAGCTCAAACCGGCTGAACTCTACCGGTATCAGTCCCTACGCCGCGAATCCGAACCAAAACCAGTGGTTCAATCTCGCCGCCTTCTCAAATCTGGCGCCCGGAACATTCGGCAATATCCAGCGCAATGGTCTGATCGGACCTTCCACTTGGACCGACGATTTCTCGGTATTCAAGAATTTCCATTTCACCGAGAGAACCATGCTACAGTTCCGCATGGAAGCCTTCAATGTGATGAACCATCCAGCCCTAGGGAATCCCAACGTCAGCTGGGGCGGCAGCCAGACCAACCCAGTGTCCAGCTTCGGTCAGATTCGAGACGTTGGGAGCACGCTTGGCACCGCTTACACCATGCGTCAGGTCCAGATGGCCCTGAAATTTATATTCTAGGGAAGAGACTAAAATTTCTTGAACCCCGTTAACAACTCAGGACTCATCGACGCACCGGGGTTTCAGCCGCCGCGGTTCATTGACAATCCGGCGGATTGCTCCTTCTATCACACGATGGATCTGCCCGGGTATGGCGTTCAGCCCGGCCACTGGGACCTACACAAGGATCTCGACAACTACCTGGGCCAGCAGGATTTTCGGGGCAAGACCGTTCTGGATGTCGGAAGCGGGTCGGGCTATCTATGCTTCGAGATGGAGAAGCGCGGAGCCGACGTGACGGCCTTCGAGCTCTTCTTCAAGCACGGCGACGACATCATCGAACCCATTCCATATTCCGACTTTGAGCAGCGCTTCGGCATGACACGGACCCAGCAGATCGAAGAGCGCCGCTACATGCTCAGCCGCATGCAGAATAGTTTCTGGCTGGCGCACCGGGCCCTCGGATCGAAGGCCAGACTCTATAGCGGGACGGCCTACCATTGCCCGCCCGAGCTGGGCCGCTCCGATTACGTGTTCTTTGGATCGATCTTGCTGCACCTTCAGAATCCGATACAAGCTTTGATCTCGTTCGCGCAAACGGCCCGCGAAAAGGTGATCGTCACCGACGTATATGAGAACATTGGCGCCGCCGCGGATGGTCCTGTAATGTTCTTTCGGCCGGTGGCTACCGACAAGAATTCGGACACCTGGTGGTACTTGACGCCCAGATTCCTGCAGAGCATTTTGGGTGTGTTGGGATTCCCGAAGTTCTCCGTGAGCACCCACCAGGCCAGGTTCGAGCTGAGCCGCAAGGACGTGAAGCTTTACACGGTCGTGGCCGAGCGATAGCCCTCCCTGTCCGTGACTGTCGAGCATTTCTGGCCCGCTGGTTCGTGCTACGCTCTTTCGGTGAATACCGTTAATACCGAGGGGCTGATCGAATTCCCTGGATTTCAACCGCCGCGACTCATCCAAAGCCTCGAGGACTGCTCGTTTTATCACGCCATGGACCTGCCTGGATATGGCTTCCAACCAGGCGACTGGGATCTTCGCAGCGATGTCGACAACTATCTCGGGAACCAGAATTTCCAGGGCAAGAGCGTCGTTGACGTTGGGACCGGCTCAGGCTTCCTGTGCTTCGAGATGGAGAAGCGCGGGGCCAACGTGACTGCTTTCGATCGTTTCTTCAAATACGGCGACGATACCATGGGGCAGATTCCCTATGCCGACTTCGAACAACGGTTCGAGGTGACGCTTGAGCAGCGCGTCGCAGAGCGCCGCTATATGGTAACCAGGATGCAGAACAGCTTCTGGCTTTCGCATCGGGCACTCCAGTCCAAGGCCAGGCTCTATAGCGGGAGTGCGTACGACTGTCCCGCCGAACTTGGCCGGTTCGATTATGCTTTCTTCAGATCGATTCTGCTCCATCTGCAGAATCCGGTGCAGGCTTTGATATCGTTCGCGCAAGCGACCCGCGAAAAAGTTATTGTCACCGACGTTTATGAGAACATCGGGGGCGCCGCGGATAGTCCTGTGATGTTCCTTCGGGCGAACGCTACCGACAAGAATCAGGATACCTGGTGGTACTTAACACCCGCGTTCCTGCAAAACCTATTGGGCGTCCTGGGATTCCCGAAATTTTCATTGAGTTTCCACCAGGCGAAGTTCGTGCAAAGTCAGACCGATGTCAAGCTCTACACCGTAGTGGCCGAGCGATGAGACCGGACTATTGGAGAACCACAAGTTCGTCACGGTTGAATTTCGGTGCGCTCCCAGTTCTAGACGGCATCTCGTCCCATGTTCGACCATCGAGTGCCCGGCCTGTTCTGGTTTTGAAAACACCCCCCCATTGCTTAAAGAAGAACGGCACGTTTGCGCGATTGCATAAGTCTCTAATCTCCCGAACCCAATCTGGATTCATGCTTCGAGCCCCTGGCCCGGACTCGCCACCCACAATCACCCAATTTATGCCCCGTAGATTTAGCTTCCTCAGCGGACCGAGCAACGGTTCGATACTTAGAAATTTTACGTGCGCTCCACTTAGCCTGAGGTGATCGGCACGATACAGGTACTTTTCGTTCTCGATGCTGACACCCATCCATGTCTGTGGCTGCCAATGGAGCACGGAGCTTAACTCGAGCAATCGTTCCGACCGTTTTGTGAGCACTTGGTATTGATGCCAGGAAGCGCGCCGCATTACTTCGAATATCCGCCTGATGTAGGCAGTTGGGACTTCGTCGTGAAACAAGTCACTCATGCTGTTGACAAAGATCCGGCGAGGTTGCTTCCATCTGAAGGGATGTTCGAGCATGTGTGGCTGCAAAGTCACCTCGAATCCGTTGCGATAGTTCTTCTGTCCCATGGCCTGAAGGCGGCATGAGAGGCGTTCGGCATAGCAGAATTTACAGCCCGGACTTATCTTTGAGCAGCCCGTCACCGGGTTCCAGGTCGCATCCGTCCATTCGATGTGAGAGTTATTCGCCAAGCCTCAGAGTCCTTGCTTCCTTCGATATTTTTCGAAAATGTGTTCGACAATCCTCTCGCCAGTTTCTTTCGGAGAGGCGAAAAACAGGTAATAACTCGTTGCCCCTTGACCGTTAACAAATCTGAGGGGGCGCGGCGCGTACGAGAAACCGGCCACATCGACTAATCGCTTACGGTAGGCCTCGGCAATCTTCTCGTTGGCGTCCTCAACCTTTACCTCCTCTTCCTTACCGAACAAGTCCATTTGCCGGCTCACTTCATATGCCACTTCACGCCAGGAACGATCGCCCCAAAAACGATCCATCCGAGCTATCTGAAAGTCGTCTGCCCTGGATGGATTCCGCAAGAGGATGTTCATGTTCATGTCCATCACCATGAAGTTGACGAAGATCTCAATCGACTTCATGCGTCCCGCGGTGGCGACCACATCCCACGAGAGATCGATGTTGTACGGATCGAGCAGGCAAAGCGCTCGGCACCGTTCGCCGTATCTGACTAGAGGAAAGACATCGCGCAGCAAAATGTCATTGCAATCGCCTTCGTGCACGTAAACGTCTGAACGGTCTGCTGTGTACTGCCTGAGTTGCTCTACACGTGCGGGATCGGCATCGATAAAGTGGTATTCGTGAAAAGGCGGCACGGTTGAGAGGGCGATGCGAGTGCTTCCCGGCACCACCTCCCCCGATGTGCGCGAGACGTGCGCGCCACCTGCTGCGAAGGCGTCGATGTAGAAATGATAAAAGTGGTTGTTTACAAGAATCTTGGAGTACGGAGCTGCATACTCGCGAAGGATGTCGAGCTTAACTTCGGTCCAGGGGCCGATTAGATCGAACTCGGAAGGCACGGGCGTACCTCAAGACAAGAGTGTACTAGAATGTTTTTTAAATGCGGTCGCCGGCTCAGCTTCGCATCAGCCCGGCCTTCACCCGCGCCGGGGTGAACGGAACCGCCCGCAGCCTCAGGCCAGTCGCATCAAAGACCGCATTGCCCAGCGCGGCGGCTACCGGCGCGGTGGATGCTTCGCCTGCGCCCAGCGGCGGAAGCGTGGGCCGGTCGATCAGTGCCACCTCGATGGCCGGCATCTCCGGGAAAGTCAGGATCGGATAACTGGCCCAGTCGACGCTGGTCACGCGTGACCGGTCGAACTTCACTTCCTCATGGAGCGCGCGGCTGAGCGTCTGAACAATCGAACCTTCGATCTGATTCCGCAATGAATCGGGATTGATCACCAGACCGCAATCATGCGCGCATGTGACCCGATGCACACTGATCTTGCCGGTGGTGCGCTCAACCGTTACCTCCATCGCCATCGCGACGTAATTTTCAGCCTGCTTGTAGCGCACATAGGAAAACCCACGGCCGGTTAGCAAATTCCCCTGTCCCGTTGCAGCGCTGCTCGGCGATGGGCGCGCCTGCCAGCCGATCATATCGGCCGCGCGCTTAATCACTTCGATAGCGCGTGCGTCGGTCAACCCGCGCAGCCGGAAAGTCACCGGGTCGATTCCCGCCGCCGACGCCAGTTCATCCGTGAAGCTCTCTACCGCGAAGCTATTGGCGATCTTGCCCGGTGCGCGCAGATTCGACATGCGCAGCGGCGTTTCTTTGGTCCAGTGCACCGTCACCCGGACATTCGGAGCAGCGTATGGCGGATCGCCGTTCTGCGAAATCTGGCCTGCCCCCTGGCCGTGGGCCTGTGCGATACCGGCTGCATCCACGCCCAGGATGGGCCGGTTGCCGGGTGTGCTGGTCGGCAGCCACATCTGCGTTTCCCACGCCACGATACGCCCCTCGCCATCAATGCCGGCGCGCAAATCGAGGAGCTGCGCCGGACCTTTCGGGTCCCAGCCGTGCTCGTCGTGCCGCATCCATTGCACTCGAACAGGTTTTCCGGCGGCCTTGGAGAGCAGCACCGCATCGGCGGCGGCGTCGTCATTCCCGTTGCCGCCGTATGAGCCCGAGCCGTCCAGATAAATAACACGCAGTTTATCGTCCGGGATGCCGAAGATCTTCGACAAGTTGGCCCGCAGGCCGTGCGTCCCTTGCGTGGACGTCCATACGGTCGTGCCCTCCGGCCGCACATCGGCCACAGAGCACGACGGTCCCAGCGAAGCATGGCTCTGCAATGGCCATTCGTACGTCGCGGAAAACTGCTTGGCCGCCGTGGACATTGCCGCGCCCGGATCGCCCCGGCTCACCAGGTCCTGGTGTTTGTCCACCGCGCCCTCGCGGATGAAGCGCTCCAACCCGTCATTTCCCGGCAGTCCTTGCCACTCGCTCCAGCTAGCCTTAAGCTCGCGGGCGGCGCGCACCGCGGCCCATTCGCCGGGCGCGACCACGCCCAGGAAGTTTTCGATCCTCACCACGCGCACGTCCGGGATCGCGCGTATGGACGACTCATCCACCGCAAGAAGCTTTGCGCCGATCGCCGGCGGCCGGATGACGCGGCCATGCAGCATTCCAGGCAAGCTGAAATCCTGCACGTAGACATGCTTGCCGCTGCATTTCTCGGGTACGTCGGGACGCGGCAGCGGCTTGCCGACCAATGCATAACCAGCCGGATCCTTCAGCGGCGCATTGGGATCCACCTTGAGCGACAGACGCCGCCCACCGACCAGCTTGCCGATGTCGATGCCTTCACCACCCGCGGAAGGCTGCACGCGCCCGTCCACGATCGTCAGTTCGGCCGCCGGGCGTTGCAGTTGCTCCGCGCCCAATTTGAGAAAGGCCTGTCGCGCAGTGGCCGCCGCTTGCCGTACATCCACGCCGCCGCGCGGGATCCCGGTGCTTCCGCCTGTTCCACCGTGGTCCGGCGTAAGAGCCGTATCGCCCTCCACCATCCGTATGCGCTCGACCGGAATGCCCAGCTCTTCGCCCGCCATCTGTCGCATTGCGATGCGCAGTCCGACGCCCACATCCACATGGCTGGTGTAAAGCGTGACCGAACCATCGGAATGCACGGCCAGAAAGCTATCCACCTCATGCGGATCGAGCGGCTTGCCTAAATCGCCGTCCGGATTCTGCGATAGAGCCCGCTTCGGAAGGCCCAGCGCGAAACTCACCACCACCGCTCCGCCGGCTCGAAGCAGATCACGACGAGAAATATTGTTCATGATCCGCTCCTTCATGCCTTCGCCGCCAGCATCACCGCTTGCACTATGCGCGTGTGGGTGCCGCAGCGGCAGAGATTCCCGGCCAGACCCTGCTTCACCTGATCGAGAGTGGGCTTGGGCGTCTGATTCAGCAGCGATTTCGCCGCCATAATCATGCCATTGGTGCAGTAGCCGCACTGCGCCGCTTGCTGCGCGATGAATGCAGCTTGCACGATGTCCGGCTTCTCGGGCGTACCCAGCCCCTCCAGAGTCGTGACTGCGCGGCCCGTCACTTGCCGCACCGGAGTAATGCACGAGCGTTGGGCTTTCCCGTCGATCAGCACTGTGCAGGCTCCGCATTGAGCCAAGCCGCAGCCGAACTTAGCGCCGTGCAAGCTCAGTTCGTTGCGCAGTACGTAAAGGAGCGGCTGCGCAGGGTCCCAGGATTCCACCGTAACCGCGCGGCCGTTTAACTGGAAATTGTACTTCGGCATGCTGCCTCCTGTTATCGCCGGCGCCGGCGTCGGCTCCCGCAAAAACCTATTGCCGCAGGGCGAAAGTGAACAGCGAGTTGCCGGCGGCCACCCCGACGTATTGCCGGCCGTCCACCGAATAAGTCATCGCCCCCGAAGCGACCGCGCCGCCTACATTGGCTTTCCACAACGGCGCGCCCGTGCGGGCATCCAGCGCATAGAAATAGCCTTCTCGCCCGCCGCTGAACAGCAGATCGGACGCGGTGGTGAGGATGCCTGCATCGGTGACATCGTTCATCTTGAACTCCCACTTGCGTTCGCCGGTCGCGGGATCCACCGCGCGGATCGCGCCGTATCCTTCTTCGTCCTTGCGGAAATTCTGTGTACCCCGCCCGAACGGAACAGGCGTTCGGAAGGTGCCGCCGGCGTATCTTCGGCCCTCGGCGTAGTCGTCGTCCTTCCCTTTGATATAGGTTGACGAATATCCTGCCCAGGTTGGAATGTAGAACAAACCGGTGCGCGGGCTGTAGGAAGGCGAATACCAATTGGTCCCGCCCTGATTTCCCGGAAAAATGAGCGTCCCCTCCGCCGTCGGAACTTTACCGCTTACGCGCATCGGCCGGCCCTTCTCGTCGAACCCGTTCATCCAGTTCACGTCCACGAACGGTTTGCCCAGCAGGAATTCCCCGCTGCCGCGATCCAGAACATAAAACAGGCCGTTGCGGTTGGCCCACATCATTACCTTGCGCGGCCGCTTCACGCCATCCTTGCCGGCCCAATCCATATCGGCCAGCACCGGTACCTGCACGGCGTCGTAGTCAAACTCGTCGTGCGGGGAAAACTGGTAATGCCATTTCAGCTTGCCGGTATCGGCATCCAGCGCCACCACGGAGTCGGTATAGAGATTGTCGCCCGGCCGCGAATCGCCATTCCAATCCGGGCCAGGATTTCCGATCCCCCAGTAAGTCAGGTTAAGAGCCGCGTCATAAGAGCCGGTCACCCACACCGAGCCGCCGCCGGTCTTCCACGAATCGCCTCCCCAGGTTTCGTTGCCCGGCTCGCCTGGCCCAGGGATAGTATTAAAGCGCCACACTTGCTTCCCCGTATGGATGTCGAAAGCCGCAATGAAACCGCGGATGCCGTATTCTCCGCCCGCCGTGCCGACGATCACCTTGTCCTTTACCACCAGCGGAGCGTGCGTTAGAGCGTAACCGGACTCAGCCTTAGCCACCCTGGTGTTCCACAGCGGCTTTCCATTCTTGGCGTCGATCGCGATCAGATGCGCGTCAATGGTGCCCATGAAGAGCGTGTCACCCAGGATCGCCAGCCCGCGATTGATGCGGCCGCAGCACGGCCGCGATTCCGGCTCCGGAGTGTAGGCGTAGGTCCAGAACAGTCGGCCAGTCACGGCATCCAAAGCAAGCACGTCGTTGGGGGCCTGCACCGTGTAGAGAACACCGTCCACCACCAGCGACGTCGCCTCAAACTTTTCGAGCGACCGGGCCTGATAGACCCACTGCAGCTCCAGGTTCTTAACGTTCTCGGGTGTGATCTGGGTCAGCGTGCTGTAGCGCTGGCTCTGGACGCCGCCGGAATAAGTCAGCCAGTTATGCGGCTCCTTATCGGCGCGAATGATCCGGTCAAACGAAACCTGCGCGAACAGAGAACTGCTAAGGGAAATGAGCAGGAGCGCACGTCGATTCATTGCTTGTCGATTCCTTTCAGTGAGACCAGATAGCTGACCAGGTCGGACAGTTCCAGCGGGCTCAACTTGCCCCGGAACGACGGCATGGGAGATTTATCGACGAACGTTATGTCCTTCACGTTCGACTTTGAAAGAGACACCAGCCGGTCGTTGCCATCATAGAGCTGAATCGTAAAGGAGTCTTGATTGAGCAGTCGTCCGTTAATCGTGGCGCCATTGCGGGTCGCCACGCGGATGAACCGGTTCTGGGGCAGCACTTCAGCATCGGGTTCCAGGATGGAGCGTTCCAGCTCGGCCGCCCGCCGCAGCGAGCCTATGTCGGTAAGCTCCGGGCCGATGCGCGCGCCGTTGCCTCGGACGCGGTGGCAGTGCATGCATCCCTTGCTTTCAAAAACCGCTTTGCCGTGCGCCGCGTCGCCAGTTGCGGCCGGCCCGCGCGAAGGCGAAGCAGCCATATCGCGCAAGTAGCTCACTACCGTCCTGGCTTGGAAAACCGAAAAAGTATGGGGCGGCATCGCCGTCCCGGGGATGCCCTTACGGATGATATCGACCAGTTCGTCATCCGTCGAGCCGTGCCGGAACTTTCCGTGATCCAACTCGACGCCGGGGACGGATTCACCCTCCGGACCGTGACAGACCGCGCAACTGGCGACGTACAACCGCCGCCCGTCTTCGACATCGCCCGGGGTATAGTTTTGCTGAGCCAGCAGACTGGCGGCAGCTGCCAAAAGAAAGCAGAAATTGGGAAGGGCCCTCATACGCAGAACGCCTTTCAAACGATGTGGCTATACTACCGCCGACGGACAGAAAAGGTCAAACAGGCTGGTCACTCTTCCCGCAGCGCCATGGTCGGATCCAGGCGTGCGGCGCGTTGCGCGGGGAACCAGCAAGCCAACACCGCGATCGCTAAGAAGACCACTACGATCCACGCAAAGGTCACTGGATCGGTTGGCTTCACGCCGATGAGCATAGTTGTCATCGCTCGTGTCAGGCCCACGGCTGCTACGATTCCAGCTACGATTCCGACGACCGTCAGACGTAAACCATGGCCGACTACCAGATTGAAAATGCTCCCCGGCGCGGCGCCCAACGCCATGCGCAAGCCAATCTCAGCGGTGCGCTGGCGAACTACCGTAGACAGGACTCCATATAGTCCGACTGCCGCCAGCAGACCGGCAATCGTCGCAAATATAGCGATCAATACCAGCGAAAACCGTGTCCCCGCTTGCGCCTTCTCCACCAGCGTGTCCGCTGGCTGCATGTCGGTGATGAGCATATGCGGATCGATCCTGGCAATTGCGGCGCGCGCCAGTGGAGCATACTTGGCGGGGTCGCCCGATGTTCTTAAAGCCCATTGCCCAATGCTTCCGTGTCCGAGAAATCCGTCGGTAAAGTAAATCTGCTCGCGGCCGGGATCGGCGATCGAAGTTTGGCGCTGATGCGCCACCACGCCGATGATCTCCACCCACTCCGGCTCCGGAGTCCGAATTCGAATGAGAACTCGCTTCCCGATGGCGGATTCATTCGGAAACGCCTTGGAGGCAAAAACCTGATCCATAATCGCCACTTTTCGGTCCGGGGCGTTGTCGGAATCGGTGAAGGTGCGGCCTGCGATCAGCGGCGTGCGCACTGTATCGAAATAGCCGGGGAGGACCACCTGCCAATCGACGGCTTGATACTTGCTTGGATCGGCCAGCGCGTCTTCTTTTCCCCACCGAATAGACGAGAATCCTCCAGCCAGTGGAAAAGGAAATGAGCCGGTAGCGCTTTCGACTCCGGGCACCGCCCGCAGACGGCTTTGAATTTCGCGCATGAGAGCGGCTCGCTCTTGCGGAGTCTTACCGCCCTGTCCGCCCAGCATCCCGAACGTCAGCAGATTGTGCGAATCGAATCCAAGATCCGTACGCTGCAAGGCCAGAAAACTGCGGAACATCAAGCCGGAGCCGATGAGCAGCACAAATGACAGCGCCACTTCGGCGACCACTACGCCGCTGCGCAGCTGGCTCGAGCCCAGCGCGACAGTCCGCCCGCTCGCGCGCAGTACGTTCATCAGGTCGGGACGCGACGCCCGCAGCGCCGGGATGACGCCGAAAATCGCGGCTGCCGCCGCTCCGGCCAGAATCGTAAAGACTAACACCAGCCTGTCTATGGGCACCGCATCCAGACGGGGCAGATTCGCGGGAGCAATCCTCAGAAGCTCATGAATCCCGAGCCATGCCAGGCCGACTCCCAATAGGGTTCCGAACCCTGTGAGCAGCACAGCCTCGGTGAGCATCTGGCGCACCAGCCTCCATCGGCCGCCTCCCAGAGCCGCCCGCACCGCCAGTTCGCGTTCGCGCAATGACGCTCGCACCAGCAGCAGGTTAGCCACGTTAGCGCAGGCTATCAACAGCAGAAAAATCACCGCGCCCATGAGCGCCAGGATGGCCGGGCGGACCTCGGCCACCATAAATTCCTTCATCGGTTCAGCCCGGTATTCAAAACGGCCGGTGCCGTAAATCGGGAAGTTTCGGCGGATCTCTGCCGACACCAGATCCATCTCTTCCTGCGCCTGCTGGAGCGTGGCGCCGGGCGCTAATCTCCCGATCACCCGAAGAAAATAAGCGTTGCGGTTCGCATTGTCGTAGACTAGCCGGGCAGCGATCCAGATGTCAGGCCGGCGCTCCACCTCAGCGCTGGGACGGAAAAACAGCTCGAACCCCGGCGCGAGCACGCCCACGATCAGCGGATTGAACCCAGGCGCGTTATTGAGCATCGGGCGCCCCACCACGCCCGGATTCCCGCCATAGCGTCGCTGCCAGTATTCATAGCTCAAGATCGCGATGTCTGGTAGACGGGACTTGGCTGGCGCGGCTCCTGGTTCGGGCACTGGCTGAGGCCGGCCGTCGGAGTCGGTAAAGTCGCGTCCCAGAGCCAGTTTCGCGCCCATTAACCCAAAGAAATTCGTCGTCACACGGGCCACTCGGACCTGCTCCGGCGTACCATCTTCGCGCGGAAAATTTCCGCGGCGGGTGAAGACGGCGGCAAAGTCCTCAAACATGCGCTTCGCCCCATTACGCAGATCGGTGAAGTTTTCGTTCGAAACCGGCACGTCCACGGTGTTTCGCGTCTTCATGTCGCTGGTTGCCAACACCAGCCGGTCCGGGTCTCTATAAGGAAGCGGCTGTAGTAGTACCGCATTGGTAACGCTGAAGATAGCTGTGGCCGCGCCGATTCCCAGCGCAATCGTTATCACCGCCGTAACCGAAAAAACAGGAGTATGTAGAAGGGAGCGAACGGCGTACCGGAGGTCGCTGCCGGCCATGTGTTTTGGTAGACTCCTGGGCCGTGACTTCGTTTACGGCTCTTTGCTAGAATCTAAAGATTATTTCCTAATTTTACGATGGAGTGGGCAAGATGCTACGCCTTGCTTGGATCTGTGGACTTGTTTCTACGCGGGAATACGATTGCCAGACGCGGCAGCGGAGAATTGGAGTAGCCGCTATCGCGGCCAATGATGGAGCATTAGAACGCATGGAGCGCTCGCTCGTAGAGGATCGCATCGCTGTTATAGTGCTTCTGGTCGCGATTACGATCTTTCTCTATACGGTCGAATACGCTCCCGCGTTTAGAGCTTAGTCGTCAGGCTCTTCGTGCCAGGTGGGCAATCAAAGAGATGACGAAGAGCACGATGAAAATAAAGAACAGGATTTTCGCTACCCCGCCTGCCAGGACGGCGACGCCGGTAAATCCCAGTACAGCCGCGATTAGCGCGATCACGAGAAACATTAAAGCCCAGTAGAGCATTGCTTGCATCCTCCCGCTCGCTCTCATTGCAGCTTCAGGCCCACATAAGGATCTTCTTTATTTGCAACGTTTGTTAGCCGGCTGAGCCTGTACCTTTACGTAGAAAGTACAATCCGATGCCTCCCGGCGGCTACTCCGCAAACAGACGCTTAGGGTTTTTCGCGTGCCTAACCTGCACGGGATAGATATTTTGTCCGATAGGTAAAAGAGGCTGAAGCTGAATCAAGCATGAACCCGCCCGTGATTATCCCGGCAGGTCTTAAGAAGGTCCCTCCCTTCCCCCCTGTCGCTGCAAGACTGCTGACCTTGCTCGCCCACCCGGACGTCAAGGTCCAGGAAGTAGCGGAGCTGATCGCTTCCGATGCCACGTTTACCGGGCGTCTGCTGCAGTGCGTGAACTCCTACGAATTTGGTTTGGCCTATCCGGTCAGCGACATTAAGCAGGCAGTCGCCCTGGTGGGGCTGGACCGGACCCGGCAAGTCACCATATCCCATGCCACCGCCGCTTATGCCAAGGGGGCGCTCCGAACGGCTGAGCTGAGGCGATGCTGGCAGCATACGGTTGCGACCGCGGTGTTATCCGAAGAGATTGCGCAGGCCTGCGATGCCTTCACGAACGTGGCATTTACAGCGGGCATCATGCACGATATCGGCCGGCTGGCGCTACTGGTGGCTTATCCCCAGGAGTATGAGCGCGTTATTCGAGGCGCGGCCGAGCAAAGCCTGGATATTTTGGATTTCGAGCGGGAAGAGTTCGGAGTGGATCATGCCGAGGCCGGCCGCGCTTTGGCCGAACGTTGGGGCCTGCCGCTGGATCTACGGGTTATTGCGGGCCGTCATCATGACCCCAGCGAAGGGTCGGAACTGGATCTGTTGCGGATCGTGCACGTGGCCTGCCGGTTGGCGGAGATTCTTGGATATGATATCGTCCACCCGCTGGTTGTCCAGGACGTCGATTCTGTCCTGGCTGAGTTACCGGCTCGCGCCCGGGCCCGCCTCAAAAAGACCCCGGCGGAACTGTGCGCGAAGATTGAACAGCGGATTCTGGAGTTCGATTCCGATAACGGCGACAAGCCGCCGGCCGCGCTGCCTGTAGCGGCTGCCACAACCAGCGAGGAAGCGGAGACCGAGCCGGAAGCCGGGGCCGAGACAACTTACGAGACCGAAGTAATCCCGGCCGGGCCGAATCGGCTGGCTCGCCTGGTAATCGGGGCAGTGGCCGTGACGCTGGCGATCATTCTGGTGATCCTGCTCTGGAGAATGCAGTAGCTAATCGTGCAGTTTTAGCACCGCAGCGCCCCGAATAGCGTCGTTTTTGAGCGCATTTAGCGCCCGATTCGCCTCCCGGAGCGGGAAAACCTCAGTCTGGACATGGATAGGGATCTCCGCGGCAGTCCGCAGGAAATCGTGTCCGTCCTGCCGGGTATTGTTGGCCACGCTCCGAACCACCCGCTCCTGATAAAGCAGACCATAGTCGAGCGGCGGGATAGCGCTCATGTGGATTCCGCCCAGGGCCAGCGTTCCGCCCTTCTTCAGAGCCTTCAGCGCGGCGGGGACGATTTCGCCGGCGGGCGCGAAGATGATGGCGCTGTCCAGTTTTTGGGGAGGCTCCGCCAGCGTGCCGCCGGACCAGACCGCCCCCAATTCAAGCGCGAGCTTCTGGTGCCGCTCGTCACGCGTGCAGGCATAGACCTCGGCGCCCCAGTGACGGGCGACCTGGATGGCGACGTGGGCGGCTGCTCCAAATCCGTAAAGTCCAAGGCGGCCGCCACGCGCGATTCCGGAAAGCCGCAGGGACCGGAAGCCGATGATGCCGGCGCACAGCAGTGGAGCTGCCTGAAGATCCGCGAAGCCTTCTGGAATGGGATAGACGAAGCTTTCTTCGGCCAACGCGTATTCAGCATAGCCTCCGTCGACCGTATAGCCGGTGAAGGTGGGATGATCGCAGAGGTTTTCCTTTCCGGCCCGACAAAATTCGCACGCGCCGTCGGTAGAATGCAGCCAGGCGATGCCGACACGGGCGCCGATGGGATGCAGCTTGGCTCGGTCTCCGGAAGCTTCGATCACCCCCACCACTTGATGACCAGGCGTAATGGGCGATTTGCGAGGCGGAAGCTCGCCCTCAATTACATGCAGATCGGTCCGGCAGATTCCGCAGGCGCTCACGCGCACCAGCACCTGATTCCCCGTAGGAACGGGCTTTGGAACATCGGCAAGCTGGAGCGGATTTGTTTCGATGGGAGCGGGAGAGCGGAGGATACAGGCCTGCATGCGGTTGATCGGCAGGCGTCCGGCCTGCGCCACTATAGTAACCTGAGGGTTCCATGGTTATCCCCGGCCGCAACTTCGCGTTGAATCTAGTGCAGCGCCGCACACTGCTGTTCCAACTGGTCCGCCGCGATTTCGAACAGCGTTTCGTTGGCTCGGCGGCGGGCTGGCTGTGGGGATTGATACATCCGGTGGTATTGCTGGTGAGCTGGGTCTTCGTCTTCCAGGTGTGCCTAAAAACGACTCTTCCCAGCAACGAAGTCACGCAAAACTACTCGTTATTCCTGTTCTGCGGCTTTCTTCCGTGGCTGTTGTTTTCGGAGACCGTAACACGGTCCGCCGTCTCCTTATTGGACAATGCCAATCTCATCACCAAGACCGTGTTTCCGGCCGAAGTGGTGCCGGTTTCGATCTTTCTTTCGTCCCTTATCAGTCATTTGATGGCGCTTGCGCTGGTAATCGCGGTGGTGGGATTCTACGTGGGCCACTTCAGCCTATGGATGTTGTTGCTTCCACTGTACATGCTGCTGATCGGGCTGTTTGCGATCGGCGTAAGCTGGATCGTTTCGGGGTTGCAAGTCTATTTGAGGGACACGGCGCAGGTGCTCTCGGTCGTTCTCACCTTCTGGTTTTGGGTAACGCCCATCTTCATTCCCGAGAAGTCCTTCCCCGAGTGGGCCCGGTTCGCGCTGCGGCTGAATCCACTGGCCTTCGTGGTGCGCGCTTATCGCGACCGCCTACTCTCTTACCGTGTCCCCAATCTGCAGGACCTCGCAATCGTCAGCGTGTATGCCGTGACAGCCTTCCTGGTTGGTGGATTATTTTTCCGCCACCTAAAGCGCGGCTTTGCCGACGTACTGTAGCGGCGGCTTGCTACATATTGCCTTCGTCCGCGGACGGCCCATAAATGGCCGGCACCGGAATATCATTCAGCCGCAGGTAGACTCCCAGTTGGGCTCGATGATGAATTACGTGATTCATCACAAAACTCCGGACGCAGGCAATTCGCGGCATGGTGAAGAGGGTTTTTCCGGCGGCCATGAGCGACCAAGGCTTTAAAAATGTTTCATCACTGGCCCCAGCGATAGCAGCTCGTGCCGCGGCAACGCTCTTGTCGAACTTTTCGAGCAGCTGTTTGGAGGAAGCCGCCAGCTCTTCTTTGTAAGGCGGCGCGCCGGGCGGGGAGATATCGAACGAGTCCTTGTTGATGGTGTCCGCCGCCCATCCGGTCATGACGGCGATGTGCGTGGCCAGCGAGATCATACTGAACGACTTGGGATGCGGTTTCCAGGCGAACTTGTCTTCCGGGACTCGTTCGAGTGTCTTACGGGTATTAGCCATTTCCTGGTCGAATTCAGGAAGAAGTGAGTCTTTGATAGTCATTAGGGTTCCTCTCGGGTTCGTTTTGTAATTTGCCTACCCAGCGATCATAGGCGAAGAATGGGCGAAAATCAATATGAACTTTATGTAACGAAACCAACGGTCCCATGTCGATCATCTAACTAGTGGAGGGGAAATATGTTACGAAAAATCGGGCTTCCTTTACTCGCGCTAACGGCGATGTTGATGTTTCTAGCACCGACGCATGCGAACGCTGGGGTTGGGTTTGGGGTGGTGGTTGGACCGGGTTATTATCCTCCCGCCTACTCTTACCCTTACGCGTATCCGTATGGCTACTATGACCCCTATTATTATCCGTACGCTTACGGTTACCCAGGATATGGCTTTTACGGCGGTTACTGGGGCGGCTACCGCGGCGGGTATCGCGGCGGATATTACAGGGGCGGTGGATACTACCGGGGTGGCGGAGGATATGCACGCGGCTATAGCGGCGGCGCGCGAGGTTATAGTGGTGGCGGCGCACGGGGTTACAGTGGTGGCGGTGCGCGGGGTGGTGGTGGTGGTCGCTCCGGTGGACGGGGCCGGTAAACAATCCGCTAAAGTAGTGGATTGAAATCCGTACAGCTCCTGGCTCCACGCACGCTCGAGATCAGGGACATGCCACTGCCGGCGGATCCCGGGCCCGACGAAGTTCTGGTGAAACTCCGTTCGGTCGGGATTTGCGGCAGTGACATGCACTGGTATTTGGACGGCAGCATCTACGGCTTTCCAGCCACTTATCCGCTGGTGCTGGGCCACGAGCCAGCCGGGGAAGTTGTGGCCGTTGGCGAGCGAGTTTCCGGGCTACATCCTAAGGACCGCGTATCGATTGAACCCACCGTTAGCTGCGGCCATTGCGAACACTGCGTATCAGGACAACATAACAACTGTCTGCAGTCCCAGTTCATGGGCTCCCCGCAGCTGCCTGGCTTGCTGCGGGAATATGCTACGGTTCCCGCCCACAACCTTGAACTGGTCCCCGAGAACTTCAGCTACACACAAGCATCTTTGATTGAACCGGTCGCTGTGATCATGCACATGTTGGAGCTGGTGGAGATTCATGCCGGCGACAGCGTGGGGATCCTGGGTGCCGGACCGATCGGTCTGCTGGCGGCGGCTGTAGCGCGGCACTGCGGCGCAGCGCAGGTGCTGATGGCGGACAAACGTCCGCACCGGATCAAGATGGCGCAGGAACTGGGTGCGACCGCAGCCGTACCGATTGGACAATTTGGCGAATTAGTGGGTGACAAGACACGAGGCCGAGGCGTCGATCTGGCCATCGATGCGGCAGGCGCGGCTGAAACGATCAATGCCGCGTTGGCGGTTACACGGTTGGGCGGTACGTTTGTTCTTATTGGGATTCCCAATCAAGTGCCGGTGGGCGTGGATCTGTTCAGCGCCATGACCAAAGAGATTCGCATCCAACCGCTGAAAAGATCGAATCATCGCTCGAAACCGGCCATCGCGCTATTAGCATCGGGCGCAATTCCCGAGGGCATCGTGACACACCGCGTAGCAGTAGAACAGGCGCCGGCCGCGTTTCAGACGCTAGCGGAGTATGGCGACGGGATCGGCAAACTGACCATCGAATTTCCCGCATGAACCGGTTCCTGGCGATCGATCTAGGCGCCGAAAGCGGGCGCGCGATGCTAGGAAGCTTAGAATCAGGCAGGCTCACGCTCGAAGAAGTACATCGCTTTCCAAACACACCCGTGCGGCTGCCGAACGGCCTTTATTGGGACACGCTGCGGTTGTTTCAAGAGATCCGCTATGCGCTGGCGGTGTGCGGGCGGGAGCGAAAGATTGCACTGGACGGCATCGGCATCGATACCTGGGGCGTCGATTTTGCTCTGCTGGGAGCGGACGGGGCTCTGGTGGACAATCCCCGCCATTATCGCGATGCGCGGAATTCCCAGATGCTACTGGAGAAAACCTTTGCGGTGACGTCGCGCGAGGAGATTTTCGCCGAGACTGGTATTCAGTTCATGCCGATTAATACGCTATACCAGCTCCACGCGATGAAGCTGGCGCGTAGCGCGGCGCTCGGAATCGCAAAGACGCTATTGTTCACCCCGGACCTGTTCAACTACTGGCTGACGGGGGTTATGCGGGCGGAGGTGAGCATTGCCAGCACATCGCAGTTTTATAATCCGGCGAAAGGACAGTGGGCGAAGGGTTTGCTGCAGGGGCTAGGGATTGACGAATCGATTTTACCGGAAATCGTTCCATCCGGCACGCGTCTGGGAACATTACTTCCTGAAGTGGCCGAAGTGAGCGGGCTTTCCGCCGACACCCCGGTTTTTGCGACGGCCTCCCACGACACAGCATCGGCGGTAGCTGCCGTTCCAGCCGAGGGCGGCGACTGGGCGTACATCAGCTCCGGTACGTGGTCGTTGATGGGAGTGGAATTGGAAGCACCGGTGATCGATGATCGCACGTTAGCCCTCAACTTCACGAACGAAATTGGCGCGGGCGGGAAGATTCGACTGCTAAAGAATATCGCCGGACTTTGGCTGCTGCAGGAATGCCGCCGGGCGTGGGCGCTGGAGGGACGTGAATATAGCTACCGTGAACTGGTTGAACTAGGGGCCGCCGCGCCTTCTTCGGGCACAATTATCGATCCGGACGGCTTTCCGGAGCCGGGCCACATGCCCGAGCGGATCGCCAAGCACTGCCGGGCCAAAGGCTGGAATACGCCGGAACAGCCGGGCGGCATGGTGCGGATGATACTCGAAAGCCTGGCGGCGAGTTACCGTAAGGTGCTCGATAATCTTGAGACGCTTATCGGACGCAGGATCAATCGCGTGCATATCGTGGGAGGTGGTTCACGAAATGAACTGCTGAACCAGCTGGCGGCGAATGCAATGGAACGCACAGTGATCGCAGGCCCGGCGGAGGCGACGGCGGCCGGCAACGTATTGGTACAAGCCATAGGAGCGGGCGTTGTTTCGGGAGTCATGGAGGCGCGCGAGATGGTAAAGACGATCTTTTCAAATTCAGATTCATGAGCCACGATAAAATAAGGGTGCATTAGATGGCTATTAAGCGTATCGGTATCTTAACCGGCGGAGGGGACGTCCCGGGACTCAATTCCGTTATCAAAGAGGTCACTTATCGCAGCACCGAACAGGGCTGTGAAGTGGTAGGCCTGCGGCGCGGATGGGAAGCGCTAACACACCTGAACGTGGATGACGAGCAGAGCCGAACGCGTTACGCGCTGCCGTTGACGCGCGAGAACACCCGCACTATCGATCGCTATGGCGGAACCATCCTGCACAGCAGCCGCACGAATCCGTCCAAGATAAAAGATCTGCCGGATTTTCTGAAGGGTAAAAGCTTTCCCGAGAAGAAGGTCACGAAGAACGGAGAAACATCCGCGGTGTACGATGTCAGCTCGCAGGTGCTGAAGAACATCGAAGCGCTGCATTTGGATTATCTGGTTCCCATCGGGGGTGACGATACGCTGAGCTACGCCGCCAAGCTACACGATATGGGCGTGAAGGTGGTGGCGGTTCCCAAGACGATGGACAACGATGTCCGAAACACGGAGTACTGCATCGGCTTTTCGACTGCGATTACGCGCGCCACCGATGCAATCAATCGCCAGCGGACCACGGTTGGGTCCCATGAGCGCATCGGCATCTTCCGCGTTTTCGGGCGGGATGCAGGCTTTACGTCGCTTTATACAGCGTATGTAGCCTCCATTCGCTGCTGCATTCCGGAATACAAGGTAAACCTGGACAAGCTGATCGATATACTGCTGACCGACAAAAAGCACAACCCCAGCAATTATTGTCTGGTGATACTTTCGGAGGGCGCGGAATGGGAAGGCTATCAGCTGCGCGAATACGGGGAACCCGACGCATACGGTCATCGCAAGAAGGAGAACATCGGAGAGGCGTTGAGCGATGAGATCAAGAAGCGCACCAAGGAAGAGACCATAGTGAGCGATCTCACCTACGACCTGCGGAGCGGCGCGCCGGATTTCGTCGATAAGCTCATCGCTTCGACGTTCGGAACGATGGCGCTGGATTGCGTGCTCTCCAACCAGAGCGGACTGATGGCCGGTCTGTCGAATGGGTGTTACGCGATGGTTCCGCTGCCCGACCCCAAGCTTGGCCCGCGGCATGTGGAGGTGGCGACCATGTACAACACCGAGCGATATCGGCCGAATTACGAAAACAAAACAGGTCTTCCGATCTTCCTGACCCGAGCCTGATGGCTTCGCTCTGGAGGCGGATGTTGGGGCGGCCTCCGGCGCAGCCCGTTTCCACGGTTCCGCTCGCGGATATCATCCGGCACTTCAATGACGCGGCCGGGGACGAGGAACACTTTCCTTCAACCATCGATCCGCGAATCTATCACGTTCAGTTGATCCTGGAATATTTCGGCGATTTGACGGGGAAGAGCGTGTTGGATGTGGGGTGCGGGAAGGGACGTTTTGCAAGGGTGCTGAGGGAGCGGTTTCCGGATTCCGCGATTGTCGGATTCGATCTGGCTGAGGCGATGCTGCGGCATGTTCCGGCGGGAATCAGCCGGGCGGCCGGTTCCATGACAGCGCTGCCGTTTTGCAGCGAGAGCTTCGACTACGCCTATGCGACCGAGTCGCTGGAGCATGCAGTGGATATCGACGGCGCGGTGGCAGAGATGTGCCGGGTGGTAAAGCCGGCGGGGCGCATTGTTATCATCGACAAAAATGCGGAGCAATGGGGGCAGCTGAAGACGCCGGAGTGGGAGAAATGGTTCGGGCGAAAGCAGTTGGAAGGTTTGCTGGCGCGGCATTGCCGGCGGGTGTCGAGCCGGCCGATCTCGTACTGGGAGGATGTTGCTCCGGACGGTTTATTTTTGGCGTGGTTGGCGGAAAAGTAGATGGTTTGGCATCATGATGCTAACGTGGTAGCATCAAGATGTGGCAAGGACTACGATTACGCTGGACGAGGATGTTCAGGCCAAACTGGAAGCCGCTATGCGCGAGTCGGGCAAATCATTCAAGGAGACGGTGAACGAAGCGCTTCGTTTCGGGCTGCTTGCTAAGCGGAAAGCCGCCGCGGCGAAACCGTTCAAGGTCCGGGCAAGGGAGATGAAACTGAAACCCGGTTACAGCTACGACAAGCCCTGGGATCTGATTGAGGAAATTGAGGGACCTGGTTACAAGTGATCGTGATCGACGTGAATCTTCTGTTATATGCCTATGATTCGGCGTCTCTGGAGCATGATCAGGCAGCCTCCTGGTTGGACCAATGGCTATCGTCATCGGCGACGATCGGGTTGGCGTGGCACACCATCTTGTCTTTTCTCCGCATCTCGACGTCACCCAAAATGATCTTCGTTCCACTGGAGCTCGACGAGGCTGCATCGATCGTTTCTGAATGGCTGGAGCGGCCCAATGTATCGATCATCGGTCCAACCGGGCGGCATTGGGAGATTTTCCGCAAGCTGCTTCCGCGATCGCGCGCGCGTGGTTCGTTGATTATGGATGCGCATCTGGCTGCCCTAGCCATTGAACATGGCGCAACACTTTGCACCAACGATCGCGACTTCGCGCGCTTTCCGGGCCTCAGGGTCGAGTTTCCTTTGCAATAGCGAAAGCACCGCAGCACTTCAGGCATGATAAGAAGGCGTGCCGGCGCGGCATTGCCGGCTGGTGTCGAGCCGACCGATTTCTTACTGGGAGGATGTGGCTCCGGACGGTTTATTTTGGCGGAAAAGTAGCAGTTCCATGTCTAACCCTAAATCCCGGCTCCGAAAGAAACTGGAAGCGGCGGGCTACATTGTTTTCAATGTACGGACAGCGGGGCTCTACGGACACGATGGCATATTCACGTTCAACAATTCGCATTTTACGCACGACTCCAGCTTCAGAGCCGCCTATAAGCGTGGGGTCGAGGCCAGTTCGGGAGTAGATCCAAAGATCGAGTGGCGCGTGCATGTCGCGCTCTGGGCGGCCAGGTGCGCGATGCATGTTGAGGGCGACTTTGTGGAGTGTGGCCTGAATGCGGGATTCGTAAGTTCCGCAATCATGCACGACTTGGGTCGGCAGCGCGGGGAGAAGATTTTCTATCTGATCGACACATTTCGCGGCCCGGTGATGTCGCAGTATTCGGATGAAGAGGTGCGGTTAGGCCAAAGGAAGGTAGCGGAGGACGCGATACGAGTGGATCATATGTCACCGACGTCGACCGCGTGCGCACGAACTATGCCGAATGGCCGAACGCCCGAATTGTGCAAGGAGCAGTCCCAGAGGTGCTGGAACAAGTGCAGGTGGAGCAAGTCGCATTCCTACATCTGGACATGAATTCCGCTAAGCCGGAACGGGCAGCCTTCGAATATTTCTGGGAGAAACTTTCCGCCGGTGGACTGGTGTTACTGGATGATTATGCAGGCTATGGGTACGAAGCATTAGCGAAGGCGATCGATGACGCCGCCGGAGCACGTGGAGCCGAAGTGCTGTCGCTGCCTACGGGCAAGGGCTAATTCTGAAACGAAAAGCATCCTGAAGCTGAACGAAACGCTGCATTTCGGGCTACTCGCTCAGCGGAAAGCCGCGCCGGCGAAAGCACCGCAGCACTTCAGGCATGATAAGAAGGCGTGCCTTCCCCGCCACTGATTAGCATCGTAACGCCCACTTACAACATGGGCCGATATCTCGAAGAGACGATTGAGAGTGTGCTGGCCCAGGACTATCCGAACATCGAATACATCGTCATGGATGCGGGCTCGAAGGATGAAACGCCGGCAATCCTGGAGAAGTATCGGGACCGCCTGGTGTTTCACTCCGGCCCGGACGAAGGAACGGCGGACGCGATCAACAAGGGATTCGCGCGTTCGAACGGCAGCGTTTTCGCGTACCTGAACGCGGACGACATCTACCTGCCGGGAGCCATCTCGACGGCGATGCAAGCTCTCGCAGCGGAGCCGGATCTGGGCGTTGTATATGGGGATGCCAACTGGGTGGACGAACAGGGGCAGCTGCTAGGGCCATATCCGGTACGTCCGTACGACGCGGCGCAGTTCAGCCAGGAATGCTTCATCTCGCAACCCGCGGCGTTTATTCGCAGGGATGCCTTCGAACTGGCCGGCCGCATGGATCCTAAGCTGCAGTATGCGTACGACTACGACTTGTGGATCCGCATCTCACGACTTTATCGCATGCGGAAGATCGACGCGCTGCTGGCGACTTCGAGGATGCACAAAGAGAACAAGACGGTAGGCCAGCGGCGACAGGTGCTGCGGGAGACTTTGCGCCTGCTCGAATCGCAGTACGGCTATGTCCCTTTTGAGCCCGTCCACGCTTATGCTTCTTACCTGGTGGACCACCGCGATCAGTTCTTCGAGCCCTTACGGCCGTCGATATTCAAATACGTGCTAAGCCTGTTGGTCGGACTGCGCTACAACGCGAACCGGCCTTTCAGGTTCGCGCGCGAGTGGGCGGCCGTCATGTCGATGGGCGGGCTGGCCCGCCGCTGGAACGGCTTCCTGGAGCGAAACGGCCGTTGATCGGCCAGCGTTTACTGGAGCGCGTAGCTCTTGGGCACGATGTTGACGTGGACGCTCATCTGAGTGCCGTCCGGCCGTTCAAACACCATGTCGTATTTGCCGAGGAAGGCTAACGGAGCCTCCCAGTAGAAGACGCCGGCTTTCAGCGTGGAGCCGAGGGGCAACTCCTCCGCTTGGCCGCCGACAACCAGGTACCCTTTGGAAGCGCCTAGCGAGAGCTCGATCCGTCCAAGCTGTTCCATGTCGATCGAATATGATCCGGAGCCATCCGAATCGAGCGCAACCTGCGGCCCATTGAGATCGAAGCCGCTGCGCAAGCGCACCGGACCGGCGAGCGATTCCGGCGTAGGAGGCTCATCGGGCGCCGCAACACCGCCGCCGCCAGCGTTGAGGACCGTGAAATAGCGGCTGCCGAGACCGGCGCCACGCGCGCCATTATCAAACGCGTTCCAACTGATGGTGTGGACTTTGTTTTGGAGCTTGGTGGTATCGATGAAGAAGAAGCCCACCGCGCCGTTGCTGTTCTGCAGACCTGGGAACAGGCTGGCGATGTCGCTGCGGAACTGGTTATAGACCGGATGCCCCACCGCGACTCCATCCAAGATTACGGTGATAGTTGACCCGTCGATGGGGATGATGAACGGATTCTGCGTAAGGGCCCAGCCGAAATTAACGAAGGCGCTTCCGCTCGCGGTGCCGCCCTGGGAGGGCGTATCGATGGTGCCGAATGGCGTGGTCGCCTGGGAGTTAACAACCGTGATGGTGCGGGTTCCCAGATCAACAGCTGCTCCGCCAGTGTTAGTCACGATGGCGTGAAGCTTGTAGGTTCCGTTGCCGAGCGGACCGGAACCGGCGCCGTTAGGCAGGAAGTTGGTAAGCATCTGGTAACCCCAGCCAGCACGGTATTGATAAGGCGACCCGGGGAACTGACTGGCAACATCAGGCCGGGCGTCGGCGACGAAGGTGGCGTTGCCGATGAACACCAAGCCGTTGGCAGAGCCACCTTCGCCCGGAACTGGTTCACGCCATATGGCTACGCCGCTGCCACCGCTGCCGGTGACGGCCGGCACTTCGATGTTGTCCAGCGCCCAGCCGGTTACTGGGATGGCACCGGTTATGCCGGTGGTGTTGTTAACGGGCGTATCGAAGTTACCGAAAGGCGCCGCAGGGGTGACGCTGCTCACATTGACCTGGATCTGCTGCGGCGAACCAATGGCGCCGGGAGAGCTGACGGTGATAAGGGCGCCGCTGGTTCCCCCGCCGGCTGGCGGAGTGGCAGTCACTTGAAATGTGGCGGTGCCGGTTCCCGAAGCTGGCGAGACGGTTACATTAGAACGATCGGACGCTACTGTCCAACCCACGTTCAGTCCGCCAGAAATGTTAACGGTAACGGTCTGCGGACTGGTAATCAGCGTGCCACTGTAACCGAAATTCAGCCGGGTCCGACTTACCGTGAGCGTGGGGGTGCCGATGTTGACCAGCGTGGAGTCGCTCCAACTTGCCGCCGCCGATCCTCCACCGGAAACACTCACCTGATTCACTTGGGGTGAAGCAGCGTTCCCGAGCACATTGACGGTGACGGTGATGGCCGGGTAACTCTGGCCGCCGGCCAGCGCATCACTGCGCGTGCAGGTATTGGACAGACAATTCCAGCCGGAGCCCGCCATGGAGACCAACGTGAGACCAGCGGGAACCGTGTCGGTGACGGTCACGCCGCCGCTGGATGTAGCCGCAGCATTGTTATTGGAAACAGTTACGGTGTAGGTTGCATTTTGCTGCCCTTGCGAGAAGCTGCCGGAGTGGGACTTCAGGATGCTGAGGGCCGGCTGGCTGGCGGCGAGGATGGTGGTTGAATCGTTCGCGTTGGCTGTGGCAGATCCACCGCCGGAGACGCTGACCTGATTGTTTTGAGGCGATGTTGCGCTGCCCGAGACGTTGACCGTCACCAGGATGGACGGATAGCTGGCGCCTCCGGCCAGAGCGTCGCTGCGCGTGCAGGAATTCGAGGCACAGGCCCAGCCGGTTCCTGCCATGGAGACCAGTGCCAGCCCGGAGGGCGGGGTGTCGGTTACGGTAACGGTTCCGCTGGTAGCGGCCGCGCCAGGAGTATTCTGGACCGTCACAGAGTAGGTGGCACCCTGCTGACCACGCGTAAAGCTACCGGAATGAACTTTGGTGATAACGAGCGCTGGCGCACCGAGGATCGTGGTGGAATCGCTGGCGCTGGCCGCAGAGGAGCCACCGCCGGACACGGCGACATTGTTTACCTGCGGGGACGTGGCGCCTGCCTGTACATTGACTGTAACGGTGATGGCCGGATAGCTGTTGCCGGCTGCGAGAACGTCACCGCGCGTACAGGTGGGTGAAACAGTGCAATTCCAGCCGCTCCCAGACATCGAAACCAGAGTGATGCCGGAGGGGGCAGTTTCGGTCACGGTAACAGCCGCATTGGTGGCGGCCGCGCCGGTATTTGCCACAGTCACGGTGTAGGTGGCATTGGTCTGACCTTTGAAGAAGCTGCCAGCGTGAGTCTTAGTGATGCTCAACGCCGGGCCTGTGGTGTTATCCGAGACTTCGGCGAAGAAGCCATGCGCACCAGTACCGGCCGCCGAAGACGTAGTATTAGGGAAATTAGAGGATGAAGTTATACCCCCAATAAAAGCATTCCCGGAACCATCGATGGCGATGTTGTTGGCTTGATCGGTATCGGTTCCGCCCAGATAAGTGGAATAGACCAGTGAAGGCTGGCCAGAGTCATTGGTGTTCACTTTGGCTACGAAGGCGTCGAATTGGGTGATCAAAGTGTTCTCGTCGACGACCGCACCACCCTGGTAAGTATTCAAGCCCGCGAGAGGCCGCGCGGTGGGAAAATTGCTGGAATTTGTGCTCCCCACAACATAAGCGTTGCCGGAATTATCCACAGCGATTCCGGTTCCGGCGTCAGAGAGACTTCCGCCCAGGTAGGTGGAATAAAGCAGCGAGGGATTTCCGCCGACAGCGGTGTTGTATTTGGAGAGGAAGGCATCCGTGCAAGGAGCTCCGGGCGCGATGACAGCGCAACCGTTGCCGCCATTGGTCAGTTGAAATCCACTGGCGGTGGTAGCCAGCAGGTTGGAGGTGCCGTCCACAGCGCCGGTTACATATGCGGAGAAACTGGAGTCCACCGCCAGGGCATTCACCGGAGCCGATTGCAGGAAAGTGAGATAGGTGGCGGCGGTACCCGCAGGATTCAACTTGACGATGAATCCGTCATTGGTGGCGCTGGTTTTGGTGGTATTGAAACCGGTTGCCGAGGCCGGGACGAAAGAGGCAGAGCTGGATGTGGTTGCACCGCCCACGTAGCTGTTGCCGCTGGCGTCAACTCCGATGCCGTTGCCGGAATCGGCGCCACTTCCGCCCACGAATGTAGAAAAGATCAAGGAAGCCGCGCCGGACTTGGTGGGGTCAAACTTGGCTACGAACGCGTCCGTACCGCCACCCGCAAAGGCTGCGCCGACGGTATGCGTGAATCCGGTGCCGCCTACGGTTTGGCCGGTGACATATGCGACGCCGGAAGGATCGACAGCGACGGCGTTGCCGGAATCGTTTCCGAGGCCACCGAGAAAAGTGCCATACGGCAAAGCCTGACTAGGCAGTCCGATATATTGCAGGAAATAAGCATCGGAGGCAAGTCCGTTGGGGTCGGCGAGCTGGGTTTGAAAACCGTTCAAAGCTGGGAAGCTGGTGCCGGAAGCGGCGCCGGTCAGATAAACCTTATTGCCGGTGACTACCATTCCCCCTACCGTGTCGGCGCCGACGATGGTGCCCTGATTTTGGACAGCTCCGGCGGAGTTGAAGGCCACGATAGCGACGCTGCCCTGACCCGTTGCCACCGCGGCGTAAATATTTCCAGAACCATCCACGCCGGCGAGGACACCATTAGCCGGTGATGAGATGGTAGGGCTCGAAAGGGTCAAGGTGGGGTCGATGACCAGCTCATGAGACCGATCGTATTCTCCTAGCTGGATGCGAACTTCGTTAGCCGCCAGCAGCGAGTAGCCGGCGGGAACTTCTTTGCGTTGATGATCGATCATCTGAAAGGCCAAGGGCCGGTGATGAGTCACGGTGCCATAAGGTGTTTGCAGTTCCAGGTCGCCCGCGGCATTCAGGGCGAAACGGCTCTCGCCGGTGAGCTTGATCGTAATAGAGCGAGGGTCGGCCTGAGGCGCGACAATCATGTCGTATTCGAGTTTGTCGCGATTCCCGTAATAAACGATATCGATGCCAGGCCAGGCTTCGCGATATCTTACTTTGGCGAAGTTGGGTAGGTTTCTCAGCAGGCCGCGAGGGTCATCAGCCGTGAAGTAAGAACTGGTGAAAGCGACGCGATCGAGAGCTTGGGCCGGGGCGGAGGGATGCGACCCCACCATCTGCAATTTGACCGAATAAGGGCGCTTAGTTTCGGGGTTGAAAAGCTCCACGGTGGCGCCACTGGGCGACAGGAGGAACTTATGACCAAATCCGAGCGCGACGAAGTCGACACCCTGAGGAGCCTGGCCGCGGTTCTGCTCGAGCGTGAGGGCGGATTTCCCGAAGTTTTCAAGAATCTGGCGAAGCTGGCCCTGTTTATCCGGGTGTAACCCGGCGGCCGGCGTCTGAGCCATCGCCGAAACTCCAACCAGCACGGCCAGCGCGACTCTCAATGACTTCATGATTATTAATTCCTCTCCTCGAATCTGGTTCAATTACAAGAATATCTGGGGACTGACTGGCCGCACGAGTAGTTATCATGTGGGCGGTAGAGCGGGTGCAATTTTTCCTCGTGTCGCTCGGGTAGTCGTGGACGCGGCCCCAAGGATGACAAGCCTTACAACTAGAAGCTTCCCCGATAGTAAGCTTTTTTGGCTACGCGGTCAACTGTTTTAGACTAGGGTTTAAGCCTTAGGGGCCGCTCGCGCGGCGAAGAATACGTGCATGTTGGACGGGGTGAGAAGATGGCGTTGCCTGCGATCGGAAAATTGCTAACGCGTTCCAAACGCACGTTCGACGGGCGACTGGACGGAATGAACGGCGACGTTATTTACGGTTGGGCATTGAACATTGCCGAGCCCGACCAGGAGGTAGTGGTTAGTTTTTTTCACAACGGGAAGGTGATCGGCGAGGCGGTGGCGGGAGAATTCCGGGAGGACCTGCGCAAAGCCAAGATCGGGTTGGGGCATGGAAGCTACGGATTCAGCTTCGCGGTTCCGCAGGAAGTCCGGGCGCTCAGAAACTACACTTTGAGAGCGTACGCGGCAAGCAAAACTGAACTGGCCGGAAGCCCGTTGGAAGTAAATGAAACGCCGGAATTGCCATTCAGGAAATGTGGAAGCCACGTCCGGGATTTCCTGGTACGACAGTATCTGTGTGGTAGTGGAATCGAGATCGGCGCGCTGAACCTTCCGTGCAAAGTTCCCGAGGGAACGAAAGTGCTGCACGTAGACACGAAGACGACTGAAGAGCTGATCAAATATTACGGCCGCGAGATGCATGGGCAAACGGTGGTTAAAGTGGATTTGGTCACGGATGCTCAGAGGCTGGCGGGCATCGAGAGCGGGTCGCAGGACTTCGCGGCCGCCAATCAAGTGCTGGAGCACCTGGAAAATCCGCTGCTCGCGATGGAGAATATACTGCGGGTAGTGAAGCCGGGTGGAATTGTCTTTCTATCGCTGCCGGACAAGCGGCATACGTTTGATTCCGGCCGGCCGGTGACGTCGTTTGAGCACATTCTAGAAGATTATAGGCGGGGACCGGAGGCGAGCCGGGAGGCGCACTACCGGGAGTGGATGGAACTGGTGGAGAAGGTAGCGCCGGAGGAGACCGCCGAACGCTTGAACATCCTGATGAACGTGCTGCATTACCCGATCCACTTTCACGTGTGGACTCAGTTTGAAATGTGGGAGATGTTCGATAAAATGCGGGCGGTGCTGCCGTTTCCTTATGAGATCGAGTGCTTCAAAGCCAACGAAGCCGAGGCGTTGTTCGTGTTGAGAAAGTTCTGAATAAGGGGCGCGAGGCGCGCGGTTGCCGAATTATTTGTGCTGCGTTTCCCAGTCGTATTGGATCTGGGAATCGTTGTAGGGAATGCGGCCCTCGTCCTGCGGGTCATAGAACCGGTCAGTGACGTAGACCAGGAACGCAGGGTCAGGGCCGACGACCTTGTAGCCATGCGCCACTCCGGGCGGGATCAATAATTGCCACGCACGCAGGGCGCCGACGTAGAGCGTGTTACGAACTCCGAACGTGGGCGAGCGCTTGCGAAGATCGACCAGCGCCACCTGGAGCATGCCTTGTACGGGCACCCAGCAATCAGTTTGATGACGGTGAAAGTGAAAAGCCTTGATGGTGCCGGGATAACTCAAGGCAGCAGAGATCTGGGTAGTCTCTTTCGGGAATTCCGCAATGAGCCCGAGGCCCATGCGGCCGACTTCCAGAAAATAGCCGCGGTCATCCGGCCAGATGGAATGCGGCTGCACGCGCACGCCGGAGATGAGCTCTTTGGAATCCGCGGAGAGGATGACTTTACCGATGCCTTTGTCGCAGGCGGGCGTGGTGAGTTCCAGCAATGCTTGTTCGGCGACGCTCATGGGCAAGACCATTATTACATTTGAGCCTCGGGTATCGCATGGAAGCCTCGCGTATCGCATTGAAAAGTTTGGGAAATCTTTGTTCAGGTACGCAGTCAAGGGGAGACCCAGTAAAACCGCTAGTGAAACAATTCGGTGCTTAATCAGTCTAAGAAGTCTTACTATTAACTTATGGGACAAGGTGCAGTGCGACTTTGCCGGGAAACCGTTCCGCCGTCCGGGCGGAAATCTCATAACCTGGATGTAACAGAAACGCCTGAAAACTTTCGGTGGTGGATCCCGCTAGCATGCTGCTGCGCCGCCGCTCTGATTGTGTTTCAAGTGTACGCACCGGCCATACGAGCTCCTTTTTTCTTCGACGATTACGCGCTGCCCTTCACGTTGCAGACTTATCGCGTCAGGCCTTTGATCGAATGGCTATCCGGAGTGCGCCCGGTGCTAATGTTCACTTATTGGGTTAATTATCAGCAAAGTGGAATAGAGCCCCGCACTTATCACATTCTTAATATCTGGTTACATTTTTTCAACACGGCTCTGGTTTTTCTGATCGTCCGAAAGATCGGAAGCTGGGTGGAACCGGATCTTTGGAAGCAGAATGTTCTATCGCTATTCGCGGCAGGTTTGTTCCTGACGCACCCCGTCCAAACGGAGGCGGTCAGTTACATCACCGGCCGTTCGGACGTGCTGAGTTCTTTACTGATGCTGGCGGCAATCCTGGTTTTCGCCTATCGCTGGCCTGATCGCGTTTCCACCCGAGCTCTGGTCTTCATACTTCTGCTGCTTGGTTTAGCGTGCGGCGCTAAAGAATATGCCGCGGTCTTGCCGGCTGTGCTCCTGTTGACGGACTGTTTCTGGACGGAAGGCTCATTTTGGGCTGCGATTCGCAAGAACCGTGTTATGTATTCAGCGATCGGCCTTCTAGGCGCCGCGGGACTAGCGTACGCGTGGCGAATTATCGCGACCGCTCCAACGGCTGGCTTCAGTATCAAGAGTTTCACCTGGTACCAATATTTCTTTACCGAATGCCGGGCAGTATGGGTTTACTTGCGCCTCTTCGTCTTTCCGTTCGGTCAGAATGTGGACTACGACTTTCCGATTTCTAAGACTATCCTGGAGCATGGCGCGTGGCTGGGCCTGCTGGGGCTGATACTTGCGGCTGGGATTTGCTGGCGCTATCGCGCGCGTTATCCGCTGGCATCGTACGGATTTTTCCTCTTCCTGGTGCTGCTGGCGCCCACCTCTTCGGTGATTCCGATCATGGATCCTATTTTCGAGCGGAGGATGTATCTGCCCATGATCGGTCTGCTGCTGATGGTATTCGACCTGCTGCGCCGCTTGTCCTGGGGGAAGATGGAACTGGTGGCGCTGTTGGTGGCGATTGTGGGAGTGAGCGCGGTGGTCACATATCAGCGAAACAATCTATGGTCGAATGCGATCGCGCTGTGGCAGGACGCGGCCTCGAAATCCCCGGCGAAGATGCGCACACGCTCGATGCTGGGCATGTCGCTGCTAACGGCGGGCCGGTGTCAGGAGGCCGAGCTGGAATACTCGACGGCAGCCAAGCTTCTGCCAGTGGATCTCAAACATCCCACGCAAACCACGGCCGACATTCTGGCGAACTGGGGACTAGCTTGCTATTGCCTCAAACAGACAGACACGGCTCTGACGAAACTGTTGCAGGCTGCAGCCATTCACCCTACCGCTCAGCTGTATTCTCAGATCGGCATGATTTATGAAGGGCAGCAAGCCTGGGAACAGTCGCTGGACTTCCTTAGCCGGGCCATCAAGCTGGACGACGCCTATGAGCCGACCTACGTATATGTCGGCAACCTTTATATGGAGACGGGACGACCGGCCGACGCTATCAACTACTTCAGCCAAGCCACGGCCCTGGATCCCGCGGATCAATATGCCCGATCCGCATTGGAAGCCGCTCGCTATCGCGCGGCCAAACTGGCGAGCGGAGATGTCCGGCAGTAGGAAGACTCAGCGGGCGTTGTCAGGTTCTTGAACGGCGAGCCAGCGGTCCACTGCGTCCAGCACCTTGGCAGTGCTTTCAGCTAAAGTTTCCAGATCGGTGCGGCACTCGACTTCCGGCGCGGCGGGCGGCTCATAAGGGTCATCCACGCCGGTGAAGTGATGAAGTTCGCCGGTTCGCGCGCGGCGATATAAGCCCTTGACGTCGCGCTGTTCGCAGACGGCCAATGGCGCGTTGACATAAACCTCCAGAAATTTCCCAATTCGCCGCCGCACCTCGTTCCGAACGGAACCGTACGGCGAAATGGCCGAGACCAGCACGACTACTCCATTTCGAGTCAACAGTTCAGCCACGAAACCGATACGGCGGATGTTTTCATCGCGATCCTGCTTGCTGAAACCGAGGTCCTTGCTAAGGTGCTGCCGGACGACGTCGCCATCGAGCCATTCCACTTTGTAGCCGCGCGCCCAAAGCTTTTCATAGAGCGCCTGACAGATGGTAGACTTCCCGGCCGAACTGAGGCCTGTAAACCAGACCGTCAAACCGCCGGTGGCAACGCTGGTTGCAGGCGAGAGTATATCCCCATTCGAACGCGCTGCTTCGCCCAAGATCATGCCCGCCGCCACAGTTTCGTTGGTATTGGGATCGATGATGATGAAGGAGCCGGTCGCCCGGTTGTGGTCGTATGCATCGGCATAGAGCGGTTGATGGGCCTCAATCTCGACTTCCCCGAATTCATTCAGAGCTAGAGTACTTGCGGGCTGACGATCGAGCGTGGCCGGGTCGAGTACAGAGTGAATGCGTACCACGCTGGCGCAGACCTGGCGAGTGGTGTGTTTGATCAGGTATGGCCGGCCGACTGCGAGCGGCTGATGGCCCATCCACAAGAGTGTGGCCGACACACGGCGCGCCACCAAAGTGGGAGAGCGCGGGTCAACCAGCATATCCCCACGGCCGACGTCGATTTCCTCTTCGAGCGCGACGCTCACCGATAGGGGCACAGATGCAGATTCCAGTTCATTCTCCCCGAGCAGGATGGACGTGACACGCGTGGTTCGTCCCGAGCGGGCGGTGCCGATCGAATCGCCACGCCGCAAGATTCCGGAAGCGACTTGTCCAGCGTAGCGCCGGGAGCCGATGGCGTCGCGAATAACGTATTGGACCGGGAATCGGAAGCCGTTCCCATGGTGCGGGACGTTGATCGGCACGGTTTCCAAGTGTTCGAGCAAGCAGGCGCCCTGAAACCATGGCGTGCGCGGGGACGAATTCACCACATTGTCACCGTCGCGGGCGTTGGCCGGGACGAAATGAAGCTGGGCCGGGCCAAGGCGAGCGATGAAATTAGTGAAATCGCGCTCGATGCGGCGAAAGATTTCTTCGCGGTACCCAACCAGATCCATCTTATTGATGACCACGGCGAAACTGCGGATTCCGAGCAGCCAGGCAATGACGGCATGCCGATGGGTCTGCTTCAACAACCCCTTGTGAGCGTCGACTAGAAGTACGGCCAGGCTGGCGGTGGATGCGCCGGTGGCCATGTTCCGAGTGTATTGCTCGTGTCCGGGGGCGTCAGCGATGATGAACTTGCGCCGGGCGGTCGAAAAATAGCGATAGGCGACGTCAATGGTAATGCCCTGCTCACGCTCCGCCTTCAGACCGTCAGTGACCAGAGAAAAGTCGATGCCGTGGGTGGGGTTCAAAGTCGAGGCGGCGCGCAGGGAGGCGAGTTGATCCTGATAGATGGCGTTGGTGTCATGCAGCAACCGTCCAATGAGCGTCGACTTTCCGTCGTCCACGCTGCCGGCGGTGATGAATCGCAGCAAATCGCGATCGCGGCTAGCTGCAGCCACTAGAAATAGCCCTCGCGTTTTTTCAGTTCCATTGAACCGTCCTGGTCGTGATCGATGATCCTGTTTTCACGCTCCGACCGAACCGCCTGCTCCAACTCGTCGATGATCTTGGGGACGGTGTCGGCGCTGGAGCGTATCGCGCCGGTGCAATAAGTACAGCCCAGGGTGCGCATCCGGCAGCGGACTAACTGAGGAGCCTCGCCGGGACGCAGGGGCGGGTCGTGCTCCACCGGAATAAGCAGATCACCACGAACCAGCACTTCTCTCTCTTTAGCGAAATACAGCGGCACCACTGGAATGCGCTCCATGTTGATGTACTGCCAGACGTCGAGTTCGGTCCAGTTTGATAGAGGGAAGACGCGGATGCTTTCGCCATTCTCAATCCGGCCATTGAACAAGTTCCACAATTCCGGTCTTTGATTGCGCGGGTCCCATTGGCCGAATGCATCGCGGAAAGAATAGATGCGCTCCTTGGCTCTGGAGCGCTCTTCTTCGCGCCGAGCACCTCCTATGGCGGCATCGACGCGGTTTTCCTGCAACGCATCGAGTAGCGCGCGGGTCTTGAGCAGAGCGCAACACTTGGCGGTGCCCACGCGAAACGGATTGGTTCCCTCTTCGATGGCGCGGCGGTTGGTATGGACGATCAGCTTTAGGCCGAGGTCCCGACAAGTGCGGTCGCGGAACTCGATCATCTCCTGAAATTTGAAAGGTGGTGTCGATGTGCAGAAGTGGAAATGGCAGGGGCGCCGGAGCAAAGGCCTTCTGCGCCAGCCGCAACAAGACGGAGGAGTCTTTGCCGATCGAATAAAGCATCGCTGGCCGCGAGAACTCGGCAGCCACTTCGCGGATGATATAAATGCTTTCGGCTTCAAGCAGACGGAGGTGTGAAAGTTGAAAGGGTTCCAGATCCATCAACGACTACCAGGCATTGGCGTCCCCATTATCGCATCGAGCGAGATCCGCACAGTTAGAGGTTGTCCGTATCCGCCCAGGAAAGGTGCCACGCATGCGGTCGCCAAAAGGCAGCAGGCACAGGCGCTTCGGACAGCCACTTGAGAATGAGCTTGAACTCAATCGGCGATTTCAGGAAACCATGCCGGTAGAGGCGCCAGCGGGCGGCATCCGGCTGAGTAGTCATGATGACGACTCCACCCGTACCGGATTGACGGGCGAATTCTTCGATGGCTCGATGGAGGCTGGCGGCCGCCGAAGCATGATCGGAGAGAATCATCAAATCGACAACCGCTGTCACATCGAGATGGCTGATGGTGCTATTCCGAAGAACGGCGACGCCGGTGAGATCGAGTCCATGGTAGAGCGCGATGATGCGGTACGATGCTTCCGGAGCAGCCAGGCGCCACCGAAAGAAGTCGGCCGTCCGAACGAGGGAAATCTCATACTGGGCAGCCCAGGCCTTTTGAAAGAGTTCGTATTCAGGCAATCCGAAGAACTCGTCCGGGGCATATTGCCGGCAGACACCACCGTCATCACGGGGACCTATGGATCGAGCGAGTACTTGATACAGAGTGCATAGCGGCCGCAAGACCGGCGCGAGCGAACGCAGTCCACGGGAAGCGAGCAATGTAGCGGGATCGAGAAGCTTGAAATAGACCGGGAGCTCGAAGGCCACCTTCCAACCGACCTTGATGTGGCCGGGCAAGACGGAGGGCCGTATGGGGTAGCCGGTAACAAAGGACACTCCCGCTTTGGCCAGCAGGTCCGTCGCGTACCGGCCCTGCATTGTAAAAATGCCTTGGCCTCGCATGCGGGAATCGGTCATGACATCACAAACCAGGCCGGCAGTGCAGGAGATTCCGCTTACGCGATAAGTGAAGGGCAGCGAGCCGTAGTAGCCCACCAGCCGAGAGTCTTCGTAAGCGGCGAATTCAAAGGCTGGAGCGGCCTTACCAGCGGCGCCGTATTTCCAAAGATAATGCTCGGGCGATTGGATGGAAGTCCCCGAGGTCTCCGGAAAGCAGTCCCGAAAGAGTTGCTGATATTCACTAGCCGAGGCGGCTGGCATCAAGCGCCTTTGCTCGATGCTCAAGTATAAAGCCCTCCGTTCAGGTGATACACCTGGCCGCTCGAGTAGGCTCCGGATTCGTTAAGCAGGTAGGACACGAGCCCGGCCAGTTCCGCCGCTTCGCCGAAACGCTTGGCCGGTATCTGAGACTTGATCCGCTCCTGCTGTTCTTCGCTAATGGTGTTGATCAAACCATACTGAAAATACCCCAGGGCAACGACCGAAACCGGAATCTGCTTGGGGGCCAGCTCGAGCGCCATAGATTTACTGAGGCCGATTACCGCGGCTTTCGCGGCTGCGTAATGGGACGTACCGGCCGCGCCTGTGTAGGCAACGACACTCGAAACATTGATAATGCGCCCGCGAGCTTGTTCGCGCATCTCAGGGATGAACTCGCGGCACGTAAGAAACGTGCTCATGAGGTTCACATCCAGAATTTTGCGAAACTCGTCGGCAGACAATTTCCACGAAACGGCATTGCTGGACCCGCCGGCCAGCGTGACCAGACCATAGAGCGCGCCGAACGCAGTGCGGATTCGCGAGTGGAGCCCGGCAGCCTGGGTTTCATCGGTGAGGTCCGCTTGGAAGAGGCGCTCATTCGGATCGAGGCCGTGATTGGATAGCACCTCAGCAATGCCGTCTGGCCGCGTGCTGTATTGACACACGATATTTCGAAAACCTTGCTCAATCAGGAGTGCGGTGAGCACTTTGCCGATGCCCCCGCTGGCGCCCGTAATCAAGACCAAATCGGTATTAGACATAGATGGGACGCAGTTAGGATGCTCTCACCGTTTCGCCCGCCATCTTTTTCCAGACCGATAAGATGTACATCGGCATCACGCTGTACACGTGATAAGACGGTGACGCTCTTTGAAAGCCGTGCTGCTCCAGAAACTGTTCGACCTCGTAGCCGGTGTGGTAGTGATCCCAGGGCTTCTCGATGCGGCCAAGGATACGACCCGTTTTGGTGAGGATATTCTCACTCGGGCCGGATGTGAACAAGTAACCATCGTCCTTGAGCCATTCGTGCAGGCGGCGGATGGGCGCTTCCAGGTCCTTGAAATGCTCGAGCACGTCGGCAGCTACGATGGCGTCGGCCTTTTCGATTTCGGCATCGCGCAGATTATAAATATCGGCATTGATCAAGCGAACATTCTGCAGCTGGTAAGCGCTCACGATCTCTTGTGCCTCGTTCGCCTCGATATCGATGCCTTGTACCAGGTCGAACGTATTGGCCAGGGTCGGAAGGAAAACACCGCTCCCGCAGCCGAAGTCGATAGCGACCCGCCGGTGTGGAACCGTTTTCACCATACTGCGATGAATCGCCTTCAGGCGGGCCCAGAAGAACTTGCGGACAAAACGGATGGGATAGAAATATAAGCGCGGCATTCGAACACTGACGGTCGCAATTTTTCGAAGGATGTCGGGCGGGATCTCTTCAAACTGCGCCGGCTGTTTTGCGATCATCCGCCCTGAATTTCCTTTCAGCGAAAACGTAGATCCCCTGTACACCGAAGCTGAGGACTGACAACAACGTCTCCACTATGGCCTTTGCAATTACCGGCTGCATGCCCCCGGCAATGAGTACACGAATGACGCTGAACGATACCGCGGCAAAAATTGCGAATGTGAAATAGTACCTTAGCAGGCTTCGAAACAGATTCGCATTGCTGTTGAAGACTACACGGCGGTTAATATTGAAATTAACGAAGGCCGCAATGAGAAGGCGTCCCACCAGAAAGCTCAGCAGGAGATTGTGAGTCAATTTCATCGTTACGCCGAAAACGATCAAGTCCAGGAGCGCGGCCAGCGCTGACGAGGCGTAGAACTGTAGCAGCTTGTAATAAATCTTGGCCGAGTCCAGGAAGGGATTAAAGTGCGAAGCTTTATTTCCCTCCAGGTAGACCGTTTCGATCGGAATCTCTCGAATAGCAGGGTATTTCGTGGCTGCAAAAAAGAGCAGGCTCATTTCATAGTCATAACGCTGCCCTTCTATGCTCAACACGGAAGGAATGAGCGATTTTGGCAGCGCACGCAAGCCGCATTGGGTATCGTGCAAGTGCCGCCCGGTCAGGCAGGCAAACACGAAACTGGTAAGACGATTGCCTAAATAACTTCGCAGCGGGATCTCACGCGACAGCATCCGCGTACCGATGGCAAAAGCGGCGGGGTCTTCGATGAGAGAGCAAGCCAAGCGTAGGATATCGGCGGCAACGTGCTGACCATCCGCATCCGCGGTTACAACTCCCACTGACTCAGGAAACTGACAGGCAGCGTAGTTGAGCCCGGTTTTGAGGGCGGCTCCTTTACCCAGATTGACCACATGGTTCAGCACGTGCGTTTTTGGCATTTCTGAAACACGTGCGAACTCGCTTTCATACGCTGGGCCGCTGCCATCATTGACGACCACAACGGCGCCGACACGATCGTCATTAGCCAATTGAAAAACCAGGCCGGCCAAGGACGCAGACGGCTTATACGCAGGTATGAGCACGATCGGATAGCTCGGCGTCGCACTCTGTGGAGCCACAGCCAACGAAGCTCGGGTAGAACTCATGGGAATCCGCCGCCGTCGCGGGAAGGTGTCTCCCGGTGCGTCTGATCGGAGGCCATTGCGACGAGTATCGCATATGAAAACAATGCCAGCAATACGGGCCCGCGTGCACGCGCTACGATGTGAACTGGACATTTTTGGCTGTAACAAGCATGACGCACAACCTCGGGCACGCCGGTATAGCAGCGGCAGCAACGCCAGATACACCGGATCTTCAGAACCGAAACTTCCTGACTTTCGATATTGAGGAGTGGTATCACGTCAATTACCAAGGCATTGACTCGTCCGGTTATCGCGAGCAGCCCACCAATCTGGAACCGTTGGTAGACCGGTTGATTGACATTTGTGGCCAATACGGGATCAGAACGACCTGCTTCATTCTCGGCGTGGTTGGAACACGAACTCCGTCAGTTGTGAAGAAACTGCACGCACACGGCCATGAGATCGCGTCGCATGGGTCCGCACACGCCAGCGTCCATCCCATGACTCCGGAAGAATTCTGCGCCGATGTTAAGTTGTCATGCGATATTTTGGAGAATCTGACAGGAGAGAAGGTCATCGGATTCCGTGCGCCTTCATTTTCTGTCAAAGAAGAGACGCTACCGTGGTTTTATCCGGCCCTGGGGAGCCTGGGCGTTCGTTATTCATCGTCAGTGTTTCCAGGTCAGACGTTTCTGTACGGAATACGCGATTTTCCTGAATACGTGCACTACCCCGTAGTGAACGGTGTTAAGCAAAAGGTTCTAGAGTTTCCTATGCCTTGCTTGAAATTCATGGGCAAGCACATGGGACTGTACTTTCGACTATTCCCAGCATGGATGATCCGGCGCAAAATCCAGACTGACAACCGGAGGGGAAGACCGGTTATTCTTTACCTGCATCCTCGGGAGATCGATGTTGACCAGCCGCGGCTGCCATTACGCGGCTTCGAGAAGCTCATCCATTATTGGGGCATCCGTGAGTGCGAAGCCAAACTGCGGGCAGTGGTGGGCGGCATGCCAAACAGGTTTTGCGCGTTTCGCGACGTCCTGCCCGGATGAGAACTAGCGCGAGCCGCAGTATGAGCGATTCATTACCGATTGCCCGCCGCTCGATGGCAGTCTACCTGAATTGGTCAACGGCGACCATCCTGATTTTCGTGGTTGGCCTGGGGACGTTTATCCGTAATTTAGCCGTCAATTATCCTCTTATCTTTGGCGATGAGGGAATTTTCCTGATACGAGCAAAGTACGCGGGCCGGCCCCAGATGCTACTCGGTGACGAACTGGCAACCTGGGTTCCGAACTCGCTGTACCTGTGGGTGAATCATTTCATTTTTTTTCTGGGAGCCAATTACGCAATTGGAGCCCGTTTGATCAACGTGCTATTTCTGGTGTTCAGCCTCGTTGTCCTGTATGCGATTGCATCACTATTTGTCTCGTCTCGCGACGCGTCGCTGGTGGCCGTCGCGGTAGGCCTCGGTCCAATGAGCGTCTATACGGCGTTCGTCATGCCGGAAACCATGTTCATGTGCGCGTTCCTTTGCTTGGCGTTCATACTTATTCGTTACAGCCATGATCATCCGATTTATGCCGGATTTTTCTCAGGGGTTGTACTGGGCGCCGCTGCACTCATCAAGCCTCATGGCCTCCAGCTGATTCCCGTGGTTGTGTTGGCTATTGTGGTCCTGAGATTATCCGTTCAGGAATGGTGCAGGTGGAGTACTTGCGCCGCGGCGGCGGGCACGGTGCTGGGCTCAGCCTTCGCGACTATCGGACTCCTGAACTACCTGATCTTTGGGAATTTTGGTTTTTCACTGGGGCCAACGTACACGACCCTAGTGAACAAGAGCAGCACGGCCTGGTCGATCGGTCCGATTCTCTTTGTGATGGCTGGACACGCGGCACTCGTGCTGTCGCTGTACGCGCTACCCGTGCTGGTTTTGCTACTCGCGCTCTGGCGCCGCTCGGGCGCAAGTTATCCCCTGGCGGAGCGTATCAAATTGAAGATGCTGTTGATCTTCACGGTTTCATCCGGCTGCTTTTTGCTGGTGACCACCAGCTTGTTCACGGTTTCGGTTGTCGGTCTTAGCCCCTACGAGCAGTTGAACCGCGTGCATGTGCGGTATTACTTCTTCGTGCTGCCATTAATGCTTGTAGTGTATCTGGCGTTTTATGAGCGTATAGATTGGACGGAGCCCAGGGTTAAGAACATCTTTCGATATGGCTGCATTGCGATGTGCGTGGTTGCCGGGTTCTGCATTCTCGTACTGGACCGCCGGTACAGCATGTTGTTTCCGGACTTCCCCGATGGATTCTGGTTCAACATGAACTCGAACATCGGGCGCTGGATAGTATTGGCCAGTACATGCGGGACACTGTTGGCTTACGCCTGGCGCAGAATGTCGCCCGCATTGTTTTTGTGCGCCTTCGGCTTTGTTGCGCTAGCCGGTAATTACTATGTCTCCCGGTTTGTGATTCAGCCGGCCACCCTAACAGATCGCGCGGCGGCGGTTTTCGAAAAGATAATCGGGAGAGAGCGGCTGGATAGCGGGACGATCTTCGACACCGAGCCTGGAGATGGTGAGGTGTACCGGCTGTTGTTCGATCTTCCAGCCGCGTATGATCTCAAGGTTGTGACCAATCAGAATCCAATCACAGCCGACATGCTCAGTGGAAAGCAGGATTGGGCGCTGGTGACGTCATCGCGCCCGGTCAAGTTTCCGTTCGCGGAGAGCTTAGTTTTCGGGAGATATCATTTGTACTTGCGCGGAGCGCAGCCCGGAACATTGGCGGGGGCGGGGTGAAACCGAGCTGGCACCGGGCGATTCGTTCTTGACCGGCGCTTGCGCGGGAGGGCAATTGATGGGGTTTCAGCAACCGGAAGCGTGGGGAGTTTGGTCGGCAGAAGACCCAGCTAGGATCACGCTTCAGCGGGAAGTGAGCGGACGCGTCAGACTGATTCTGGTCAGCAAGGGGTTTGGCAACCAGGCGCAAGCGCTGCAGGTACAGATGGGCGACATGACTAAAACTGTGCAGCTTGGTGCCGAGCCGACTACTTTCCAACTCGAGTACGATCTGCGCCGCCGGTCCAGACTATTGAGTTCCGGGGAATAACGCCGAAATCCCCACTGCAGCTTGGCATCTCGGCGGACGTCCGGCGGTTAGGTTTCGCGTTTGGAAAAGCTGGACTGCAGCGCGAGGTGAGCAAGAGGATTCCCTCCGGTCCGATGCCGACTTGAGACGGTAAATGTCTATGAATCCTTGGGCGCGAGCGCCATCGATGAGCCGCACAAGCACGTAATCGCGCTCAGATTCATCGACTTCTACGATCCGCGACGACAAGTGTTTTACCACCTGTTGGATGGTGCGAGTCCCATCACAGGACATAAGCAGCCAACCGACCCAGGTCGAAATTTGGTGCAACCGCTCCACCCCGGGAGAGAACTCACGAGTCGTATAGAAGTGCTGCCCCGGTTTCAAACATGGGACGTCTCGTTTTTTCAAAGCTTCGACAATAAGTTGGAGATCACAAGAGAGTTCGAGCACGCGCGTGTGTTTTTCCCTGCGCGGGATGTCAGTCCAACGCAACCTGGCACGTCTCTCTACTACATCAGCACGGGGTAATTCGACTGGATTCTGCTGTTTGCTCAGGATTAACGCCTGGTGATGATCGAGCAACGCCGCCACTATCTCCGTTCCGCCTACTGAATGGCCACGGACGAACGCCAGAAAGTCGTCTCGAAACTGCTCGGTACGGTAATACTGTCGCAAGTCCGGCCCGCTAAGTGCAGCACGCAAGACAGCCCGGTGCTCTCGCCAGTCCTCAAAAAAGTCCAAGAAATCCGGAGTTGCCTGATCGAGCGCGCATAAAAGCCAGCGGAACCGAACAGCCGACATCAAACCAAACTCGCGCAGTTCAATGAGGCTCTTACGGTCTAGCTGCGGCGCCGGAAGAAGATAGAAGTTCGGGAAGATCTCGGGGTAACGGCGGATCAGTTCGAGATCAGCTTCATCCTGGCTACGGCCTTGATGCGACACGTCCGAGCAGAGCTCGTCGAGCACCAGTTCATGTTTGTGCTCCCAGTACACCGGGGTCTCCGCCAAGGGCGCCAGCAGGTTCAATTGCGGAGTTGACCGTGGACAGTGTGCGGAATGGACGAACATGCTTAGGGTTTGCCGCAAGTCGTCGCGGGTCTCTTCCGGAAATCCTGTGATTAGGGAAACAGTGGTGTGGATACCCAACTGTTCGGCAGCCTCGATGATCTCTTTGGCCCGGCGCATGTCCAAGTGCTTATCAATAATCTTCTGCATCCTTTCCGAACCGGTTTCCACGCCGAAGAAAATCCCGCGGCACCCGCTGCGGTGCATGTGTTCGAGCAACGCCTCGTCCACGCAGTCGGTGCGGGCGCTGCATGACCACTTGAACCCCTCACCAGAGGCCAACATAGCGTCGCAAAACGCCTCCACCCGACGTCGGTCAACCGTGAACATGTCATGCACGAGCCCGAATTCGCGGATTCCGTAGCGAGAAGCAATATCCCGCATGTCACCGAGAACGCGTTCGGGTGAGCGCAGCCGGAATTTTCGACGAAAAAAGTCATTTGTGGAGCAAAAGGTACATGCGAAGGGGCAGCCGCGTCCTAGTTCCAGCGCTGCCGTTGCGGCTCCTGTGAGCTCGTCTGTCAGGTGATAGGCCGGCGAAGGGAGTGAGTCCAGGTCGGAAATTACCGCTGCGTTTGGGTTACGGCGGATTTGGCCGTGATCGCGATAGGTCAACCCCAGGACCTGTTCAAGACGTCGGTCACCGGCTAACTGATCCAATAGAATTGGTAACGTTAGTTCGGCCTCGCCTCGGAGTACTAAGTCGACAAATGGAAATGCAGCCAGCGAGTGAACATCGACAACGGACGCTTGCGGGCCGCCGAGCAGGATAGTAGACCGCGGCCGAAGCGCCTTAACGCGTTCGGCAAGGCGGAGTGTGAGCGGATAGCTGCTGCAGATACTACCAAATCCATAGATGTCCGCCTCAGTCCCCGCGATTAACTCAGCCGCCGCCGAGGAAAAATTCCGAACCCTGTGACCTCCCGCGGCGTTAGCATACTCCAAAAAAAACCGGTTTAAGTTGACAATTCGGCAGAGATCGCCGCGCTGTTCCAAAACCGCCGCGAGGCTCAGAATTCCCAGTTGAGGGTCGCCGGAGACGGCCTGAACCGACACACTGCTGAATTCCTCAGGCTCCTGGAACTCGGCCGCTGTCGGCGCCGTAACAAGGCACACGCGCGATGGGGCAGACTTCATGCCCTCTTTTTAGCCGGTTTCTTGGGTAAGGTTGCTCCGAGTTGTCCGCTTCCGTCATGGATGACTTGCACCACCACTACCTGTTCCGCTTCGAGAATGTCTGTGGGCACCTCTTGCAGCGCGGACCGGATCATTTGATCCATTTTGGTCCTCTTTGTTCCGTGCGGGACCTCTACGATGACTTCGATTGCGGGTCGTTGCTCTGACCCTCTTGACGTCTTCCTGGTGGCCATCCGATCTCCAATCGTGGCTACTATAGCCAAACTCGTGGCGAAAGGCAACTAATAAATATTGCGGTGTCGTTAGCACGTTAGTTGTCCGGTGTAATTAGCACGCTAGTTGTCCGGTCCAGGCCGGGATGGGAGAAGCTGGCAAGGTGGAACCGAGCCAGGTAAGCATACCCGCCCGAGAAACGGAGCGGATGATGAAACTACAAGAGGTGATTTTGAAAGCGATGGCCAAGAAACTGACTTGGATCGAGGCGGCCGAGATAGCGGGCATGAGCGTGCGGAATATGCAGCGCAAACGGCAGGTCTACCAGGACTACGGCTACAACGGGTTATTCGACCGGCGGCGTGGCAAGAACAGTTATCACCGCGTGCCCATGCAGACCGCCGAGAAAGTGCTGGCGTTGTACCAGGACAAGTATCCGGACTTCAACGTGCGGCACTTTCACGAAAAGTTGAAGGAGTCGGAAAACATCGAGCTGAGCTATAGCTGGGTGAAGCAGGCCCTGCCGGGCGCCGGTTTGGTTGCGCGCCGGCGCAAACGCGGCCCGCATCGCCGACGGCGACCGCGGCGGCCGATGCCCGGAATGCTGCTGCACATCGACGGCAGCAGACATCGCTGGTTCCAGGATGACCGCTATTACGATCTGATCGTAATCCTGGATGATGCTACCAGCGAGATCTACTATGCGCAGTTGGTGGAGGAAGAATCCACCCGCACGGTGATGCAGGGCGTGCGCGAGGTGATCGAGCGCCAGGGGCTGTTCTGCGCGCTGTACAGCGACCGGGGCAGCCATTTCTTCTATACGCCCAAAGCGGGTGAGCAGGTGGACAAGAGCCGTCCCACACAACTGGGGAGGGCACTGAAGGAACTGGGTATTCAAATGATCGCGGCCTATTCGCCTCAGGCGCGCGGGCGCAGCGAACGCAGCTTCGGAACTTGGCAAGGACGCTTGCCGCAAGAACTGCGGCTGGCTGCGGTGAAGACTTTAGAGGAGGCCAACCGGTTTCTGCGCGAACGCTACATCGCCGAGTTCAACCACAAGTTCACCACTCAGGCGACCGGGAAAGGTACAGCTTTTCGCCGCTCCGGTCGCGGCGATCTGGATTGGATCTTCTCGGTTCAGACCGAACGGGTGGTGAGCAAGGACAACACGGTGGCGATCAAGGATCGATGGTGGCAGATTGACAAGTGCCGCTGGCGCCACACCCTGGCGGGCCAGACCGTGACAATTCACGAGCATCTGGACGATTCGGTTTCGATTCGTTATGGTCCCCACGTGGTTGGGCGCTACGCAAAAGGCCGTGGAAAAGACGGTGCCGTGGAAGCCTTGGAAAACCAAAATCAGGTTTTCCACCGCTCCCACCGCCCCTTGGAAATCGCCCCCGGCGATTCCCACTTTCCCACCGCCTCGACTAACCCTCTTTCTCCCAAAGCAAAGGCGAAGAGGGTAGCATGAAACCAGACCGGACAACTAACGTGTCAATAAAACCGGACAACTACAAAAGCTAACGACACTAATAAATATTGCGGAAATGAAATAGATTGGCCGCCCTCGGCTTGCCAGTCCAAATGCTTTCCGTGACTTCACCCAGGTTGAGGAAAACGGAGTCTCCCGAAACGGCCATCGCGAAGGAACTTTGCTTTACCCGGCCGGGAGAGATCCGTGTGTTGTGAAAGTGCGAGACAGCAAACGGAACTCCCGTCACTTTGCCTCGAGCAGGATCAAAGCGTTGGCCCCAGATACAATTAAATCCGTCGCGGTTAGAAAGATAGAACACTGTTTTTCCATCTCTCGACCAACGCGGACTGTCACTCCACTCCGACTCGACTGGTGACGGGAATCGGATTTCCGACTGGCTGACCGGTTTGGTGTGGAAAACGTACTGCAAATGTCTGCTTTCGGCTACCATCCGGTGAGGCCGTGAAAAGCAGGAACTGGTTCGCGGGCGACCAGTCGGCATTGCCAACCGATCCGGAGTGGCCATCGAGGGCGACTCTGGAAGCCCCGGTGGTGAGATTTGCGAGCATGATTCTGGATGGCATGTTTCCCGAGTAGAAAAATGCCTCATTCTCACCCAACCAAGTTGTCGGATTATCGCATCCCGTGCATACCTTCCGCAGAGATCCATTGCGCGAGATCCAGATAGTGGATGCTTCCGGTTCGCGCTGCTCGTAAACGATCGTCGTACCTGCGTCGTCGATGAGGGGCGAAGCTTTATCAAATTTCGAGATCACGGATGCAGTTTCGATCCCCGATCGGAGGTTCTTTACCCATACGTCTCTGTGGCTTCGGGAACCGCGGCCAAATACCAGCCAATGGCCGTCGCTACTGACATTCGGGCATATATCCACCGCAGCCTCCGCCGTCACTTTAGCCGGGGAAGTTTCCAGAGGAATCGCAGCATGATCTATGCGCCATACGTGGAGCGCGGCGGAAAGCCGGCCAAACGCGATCGAGCCATCCTCGGCAACAGTTACTTCCGTCTCGCTCGCATCGCCAGAAGTAAGCTGCCTGGGGCGGCCCACAGGGCGCCAGTCCCGCCGCGAAAGGGTGAGTTCCCACAAACTATTCACGTCCCCACGTGTTCCACCGAAAACGACCTGTTCGCCGTGCCAACCACCCCAAGTGTCCCGGGGATTGATTTGCTCCCGACGCAAAAGTGACATCGCACCAGTCGGGAAAGAACGGGCCCCATCGACGCTCGTCACCCACCAGTCCGAGCAGGCGCGGAGGGACTGCTTTGCCGAACGGCACCCGCTGAAGAGGACAAAGCGGCCGTCGGGGCTCCAAATCGGCACCCGCGCATCCTCGAAATCTGCCGCCAGCCGAGTGGCCGGCCCTCCGCCCAGCCGACTTACATACAAACGTCCGGAAGGCACGCTTTCGTTGACGTCGCCGGTCCAGTAAACTACGCGTTGGCCGTCCGGAGAGAATCGAGGATTTCTGCCACCGGTTGCAAATAGCCGCTCGGTTCTGTCTTCTGAATCGATCAAATAGATCCCGCCGCCATTTCGCTCCGAGCGAAACGCAACTGTTCGCCCGTCCGGGGAAACGCTGGGGTCGTTCGGCTCAGCGGGATTGGTCGTAAGCCGCCTGACCTCTCCTCCGGGCAGCTGCTGCATCCAAAGGTCGAGTTTACCGGGTTCAGCGCGATCCGATTCGTACACAATCACCTTTCCATCGCGGGAAAGGCTGGGAGATCCCGACAACTCGGTGGCGGGAGTGAGCTGTACCACGGCGTCGAGAGGGCTCGCTTGATTTCCATGTGAGAAGAGCCATCCGGCGGCAGGAGCGAAAACCACCGCAGCAGCCACGGCCCAGCGGAACCATGTCGATCGGCGCACGAGAACCTCGCTCACGGCTTCAGCGGAGGGGAAGCGGTCCTTCTGCTGAGGCGCCAAGCAGCGCGAGACGAGCTTTTTCCACGGCGACGCGAGTTCCTCGATCTGCCGCTGCCAGCCCTCATCGGCTGTGGCCCCATCGAACGCAACGGTACTAGTCTGCGAGTCGGGGTTCCAATTCCAAGACTGGATGAGTTCTCGTGCCAGCGAAGGACGAAGCATTTTAGGAGCACTGCCCGTCAACATGGCGTGAAAGAGCACACCCAGGGCGAAGAGATCGGAAGACACCGTGGCCGGCTCGCCGCGGAACAATTCCGGGGCCATGTAGTCGAACGTGCCCCCGCGACCACTCATTACATGGCTTCCCTCGGCGAACTTCATCTTGGCTAGACCGAAATCGGTAATGACCGCTCGCATACCACCCTCGGGCGCACGCGCGAGAATAATATTGCTGCACTTCAGATCACCGTGAATGACCCCCTGACGGTGCGCTTGTGCCAGACCGGAACAGATCTGTAAGGCAATTTCGCGCACTTCTCGCTTCGGCAGCGGCCCATCCCGATCAATGCGCTGAGATAAGGTTTCTCCCTCGATGAACTCCATCGAGAGGAAGTCCATCTCGCCAATGTCGGTAGAAGTCTTGTGCAGGTCGTGCACCTTGCAGACATGGAAGTGGCTGACTTCGCGCGCCGCGCGCGCTTCCGGGGGCAGGCGATTGCCATGGCCTGGCTGGGCACACTTCAACGCGACACGTCGGTCCAAATCCCGGTCCATGGCTTCATAGACGATCCCCATTCCGCCCTGCCCCACTTTGCGGATGATGCGAAATCGCTCGCTGAGGGAGTAGCCTTCCGGGAAGACGTGCTCGGCCAGGGGGCTGCTGGAGCAGTGGATCGAGCAAAAACCCGCCCATGCGCTCTTCCCACTCAATGTACTTCCGCGCTTCTTCATGAATTGTCGGGTCGCGACAGAGAGCCTGGAGGCGCGCAGCACGCTCTTCGGGAGGGTGTTTCAAGACGGATTCCACCAACGACATCACGAGTTCGTCGTGCTCTTGTTCGCCTAGCATGAGTTCCCGGCTCCGTTTCCGATAGCGATCCGGCCAGCGCGCCCGTCGTCCGCAGGCACGGCCGGGAGCTTAAGCAGTCTGGCGCCAGTAGGTGACGCGACTTCTCGACCTACCGGGTTTCCGTCATTAATTACCCGCCCAATGTGATAGCGTCTGTTTTTCGAAGAGTCCGCCAAACAAGCAATTCGAGTTCCACTGCTACGAATCGGCGCCAATGGGCGTGTTGGTTTCCAGGTTGCCCTTGATTATACAATCTAACTGCATCGCCGAGCTCTTTTTGGGGGCAGGATGCCGGCGAAAGTGACTGGCCAGCCTGATAACTCCCGATTGTGCTCTGACTCATCGCCTAATCAGACATCGCGCACGCAACGAAAACTGATATTGGTTGTGGAGCTGTCCGGGGTGTTCGACGTTCGCGCAGCCACGCGATACCTATTGCAATAGGAATGGTGGCAGAGATAGGAGCCGCCCTTCAGGACACGCGCAAGCCCCTCCATCGGACCCACCGGGTTCGCGCGCGTCGTAGTGACGTGATAATTCGGATGAAACCAGTCGCTGCACCATTCCCACGCATTCCCGGTGATGGTGAACAGCCCGTATCCATTGGGAGGAAATGCAGCAGCGGGCGCCACGGCAGAATAGCCGTCTTCGGCCAGATCCAAGTTCGGGAATTCTCCCTGCCAGATGTTGCACAGATGGTTGCCACCCGGCGTCAATTGGTCGCCCCAAGGATACAACTTCTGTTCCAAGCCTCCACGCGCAGCGTATTCCCATTCGGCCTCAGTTGGCAGCCTCTTTCCTGCCCACTTGCAATACTCCACTGCGTCATTCCAGGTGACGTGCAGAACGGGATGGTCAGCGCGCCTCTCGATCCCGGAGTCGGGGCCTTCCGGGTGCCGCCAGTCCGACCTCCTAACTTTGCACCACCAGTCCACGGCGGGGACGGTGGCCTCCACCAACTCGGCACGCCGATCCGGCGGAATGTGCCCTTGGAAGACAAATGACCATCCGAATCGTTCGGCTTCGGTCCGGTAGCCCGTCGCTTCCACGAATTCCTGAAATTGCAGGTTAGTGACCGGACAGACATCCATATAGAACCCATCGAGTGTGATTTCGCGAACCGGCCCCTCGCCGTCCTTCGGGAACGCCAGCTCGCTGTCCGTGCCCATCAGAAAGTCGCCGCCATCGAGTTTGACCATTCCGCTAATCGACCCCGACGTTACACGTGGCCTCTGAGCCGAGGCCAAGCGGGACCGCGCCAGTTGCTCCGCTCGTTGCCTGCCCGGAGCACAGCATGGATGCACCAAGCCCGCCTTCGCAAACTGTTCGAACTCGCGCTTCATCGAAATCTACGCCTTGCGGACGTCTGCTTTGGCACGTAGCCCGTCCACAAACCTCTCGATACATTTCTCTTTGCAGCGTTGGATCAAGAGCTGCTCGATGTCGCTCCGAACCTCCGCAAAATTGCGCACACCGTCCACCTTGCGTTCGTACAACTTCGCGATGTGAAATCCGAATGGCGAGCGAATGATGGGGCTCACTTCGCCGGGCTTCATTGAGAAAACGACATCCTCGAATTCCTTGACCATCTCACCGCGCGGAAAGAACCCAAGATCGCCGCCCCTTCCCGGACAGTCGGAGTGGAGATCGGCCACCTCTTCAAACACCTTTCCATCCTGCAGCTCTTGTTGGATGGCTTGGATGGTTTCCAACGCCCGGCTCTCATTCGCGCGCTCGTCGACGTTCTTGACAATATGGGCGGCCCGAACCATTTCGGGGGCGTAGAAACTGTCGCGATGTTTCCGGTAGTGCGCCAACACATCCCTGTGCTTCGGAAGCGCCACCTTCGCAGTCAGCTTCCGGACCAGCCGGGCGATGCGCACATCAGCTTCTTCCAAACCGGTTGAACTCAGATCGGGATCGTTCAGCGCCGCCTGCTTCAGCAGAACCCTTTCGATCACGTTTTCTTTGGCCCACTCCCAGGCGCGCATATCGATGGCCAGGGGGTCGCCATCGACTTCGGCCGCCACCAGGCGTGCTTTCACGACTTGAGCTTCCTGGCGGATCACTGCATCGTCCACACGCTCGCCATTGACGAGAATCGGCATTGGCTACAGCTGCGCTGGGCGAGCGTATGCGCCCGCCGGAACGTCGGGACTCGACTTTCGCCCTTGGGATTCCGCCCAGGCGTGCTGCACCTGTTCCGGGAAGGTGGGAAGCAGCAGTTTGATCCTGCGTTGGATCTCTTCAACTACTTGTGGATTGCCGGGGGCGACGTCGTAGCTTTCATCCACGTCATTAGCCAGGTTGTAAAGCTCGGGACGGGCCAGCGTAAAGCTGAAGCGCCCGCTCGGAGGGGGTGGCGCATAGGCGGCGGTGTTGTGCCGCGCAATGTGCAGTTTCCAATTCATCCAGCGCGCGCATTGCAGGTCCCAGTTATCGAAGTACAGCAGCACCTGACGCTCGATCGACTGCTTTTGACCCGTCAACAACGGCCAGATATCGATGCCATCCAGCGGCTTGGACGGTGGCTCGGCGCCGCACAGGCGGACCACGGTCGGCAGAATATCGAGCATAGATGCGAGCCCGTCGCACACCCGGCCCTTGCGGTATGCTGCCAGGCCAAGCAGCGATGAACGGCTCACGAACACCGCCTTCATAGGTTGTGTTCTTGCGCCCGCGCAGTTTGCCCGGGCTGCCTTGGTACCAAGGCCCGTTGTCACTGGTAAACAGCACCAGAGTGTTCCGATCCAGGCCATTCTGCTTCAGCGCCTGGCGAATTTCGCCGACACTCCAGTCGAGTTCCTCGACCACGTCTCCGTACAGGCCCTCGCTCGACTTGCCGCGAAATCGATCGGAGGCGCCCAACGGAATGTGTGGAAACGTTTGAGGGAGGTAAAGAAAGAATGGCGAGCCTCGGTTTTCGTGGATGAACTTGAGCGCCCGTTCGGTGTAACGCTGAGTCAGCGTTTCCAGTTTCGCGGGTTCCTGTCGATCACCTCGTTGTTCTGCATCAGCACACGCGGGTTCATGTCGTTGCTGTATGGGATACCGTAGTACTCATCAAAGCCGCGCCGGGTGGGCAGGTACTCGGCTGGCCGCCCCAGATGCCATTTGCCGATGCACATGGTCTTGTACTCGTGAGCCTTGAGGAGATCAGCCAGCGTGGATTCATCCAGGCTGAGTCCATCGGGATCCTGCGGGAAAAAAACTCGCGGCACGCCTACGCGCGTCGGATACCTCCCAGTCAAAAGAGCTGCGCGCGAAGGCGAGCAAACCGGATCCGCCGAACAGAAGTTGGTGAAGCGGACGCCTTCGTCGGCCATGCGATCCAGGTTAGGAGTCCGGATCTTCGAGCCGTAGCACCCTAAATCGCCGTATCCGAGATCATCGCAAAGAATCACGACGATGTTCGGTTTCCTTGACGGTGCCGCCAAGAGCTGCGATGCCAGAGTCGCGCCGGTGGACACGAGGAAGGATCGTCTATCGATCATGCTAGGAAGGTTCGTCAAAAAAGAGCATACTCCATTCCACTCGTCTCCACGTAATGCTGTTTTCGGGGCCAGTTTGCCGCTGAGGGAGCTACTGCTGATTCAGTAGTTCGGTCAGGCCGCCAGCAATTGCATTTTCCGCACAGCCCGGTTTCAACCGTGAACCTAACACCTGAAAGGTGTAAGAGCCAAAGGCCGCATCAGTGGGGATGTAGCCAGAGTTGGCGCCGCCATTGGCCAGGGTGACCATCATGGTTTCACGGAGCGGCGATTGCCGCTTCACGCGCTGGGCGATTTCCGTATAGACTTCACCATCCACTGTAGTGAGAGCGGTCTTGCCGATAGTCAGGACGCCAAGTCGAAGATTGACGGGGTCTCCATCGACATAGGTGCCGGGGTCGCCTTCACGCCCGGAGTTGGTCCGCCGCCGTCCGGGGCACGCCACCATTTTCTGAGCTGCCCGAATCTGGACATCCGTAGCCGTTTGCGGAGTGTCGTTGATGACGCGAATGATTTCTTCTCCCAGCACTTGGCCTTCGCTGTCAACGAAGCGCTCGAGCCGCTCGGCGATCTTTGCGTCGAGCGGAACGTTGGCGACGGGATCGCCGGCCATCATCAGCCCCAGCAAGTCGTCGGGCTTATTCACCTTGCCGCTTGCCATTACGGCTGCGCGTTTTCCTTCGAGCGCTTTGCTATGCGGCCGGAGATAGAGTGGATTCTGATTACCGGACGCACCTTGTGTGAACGCGACAATGACTTGGTCGTCATAGGCTTGTTCTACGTATCGCGAGGCAGCGCCGGGTACGTCCGCACTGGTTATGCCGGTAAGGTAGAAGTTGATCGGATGCATCGCATAGTTCACGTAAGCGGCAAGCAACCGGCCCTCTGGCGTTTCGAACTTGACGACGCCGACTGTCTTGTCGGAAGCGCCATCCAGATTGGGTCCCTGATACCAGCGACGAGTGGTGGGATTAATCGCATCCCGGTTCACATTAAGCCAGGACGCGCCCGTCCCAAATCCGACACGCGCGGGTTGCAGCTTGGCCTTGGCTGCTGCAACTGCCTCAGTCATGCTTCGGGCTATGAAATCGGGGTCAGTGCCGCCTCGCGGACCGGTGCCCGCGCCAAGATTGGGCATGTAAGCACTGTGGGAATGAGTCGCGGACATCACAATGTTTTCTACTGGACATTGCAGCAACTCCGCAATCTGTTTCGACGCACGAGTCCAGATGGCGTCGTTCATTGACGACAAGTCGGTTCCAATGAGCGCGGCCCGCGTCGCGCCATTGTCCAGCACGATCGCGCGAACGAATAGATGTTCGTGCTCAAAATGGCCGCTGGGCGGCTGCGTCGGGTTCGGTGGCGGCGTGATATCCACTTTGGCGGCGCCGACACGCAAGCTCCCGGCGCCGGTCGTGGCCGCCGGCATCGAAAGAACCGTGGCGAATAAGACTGCAAGGACCCGGTTCATCATTTTTCAAATGTCCTTCCATAACATTCGCTCCGACGAATAAGGATCGTTCACAACTCGACACTTCGCATCGAGAATCATGGTGGCTCGGTCTGCTGCGGTGTAGGAGGGCCACGGCGGCATTCCCTCAAAACCCGGGTGGCCTGTACGGGCAAAAGTGGCCCACGCACCGCTCATATTGCGGGCGGCTTGGTATCGTTCAGGCCGCTTGCCCGTGCTGGGATTGTTGTCGGGGTGATTGAACTTGAACGCCATCTCCATAGCGTGGGGGCTCTTCATCGGGTAATTGATCGTCGGAGCTACCGGAACCTCCGATTCGTAAGCAAACATGTACATGTAAACGGGAGCGCCATTTTGCTCCACCTTGCGTTCTGCAAGCGTGATGGCATTTGACCAAAGCCATTGGGCAGTTGTGATCGCAATGTAAAGGTCAGTGGGAGACGCCTTCGGTCTGGAGTGACGATAGACCTCCAGGATGTGGTCTACTTTGTCCGCTTTTGGTCCAAGCGTCTTGGCGATCCTTTCGCGCAAACCGGGTTCATCGAGATTGAAGATGCGGGTCGCTTCCGGAAGTGGGAGATGTTCGGATTGGAAGATGGTTTCATCTTTGTTCGTCCCGACTATCAGCGGAATGGCTTTAGAGATCGCCGGCGCCACCGGATCGAATGGATGAGACGGAAGGTAGTGCCCATCTACAACTGGAGCGAAGCTCCCCAACGTCCCACGGCCGGCAGACATATACTTCGCCTGGAACTCCAGCAGGCGGCTGGTGGGTACCTGAAGCAGTTGACGGGCCTGCCCGGCGCTTAGTCCAAGATCGGCGAGTAACGCCTTTGCGGTGGCAGATGCATTTTCGCGAGGGGTCATGCGGAGTCCGGGTCCGCTCTCGATACTGGCTTTATGAAAGAGTCCATGAGCGGCGGGCATGGCAAGGAGAGTACTGACTTTGGCGCCGCCGCCGGACTCGCCCCAGATCATCACATTCCCCGGGTCGCCACCGAACGCTCCGATGTTGTCCCGCACCCACTCGAGCGCGGACACAATATCCAACATGCCTGTGATACCCGAAGCAGCGTATTCTTCGCCGAGGATGTCGGCGAGGTAGAGGTAACCCATCAACGCAAGGCGATGATTCGTGGTGACGACTACGACATCATAGGCCCCGGCCAGGGCGCTTCCATCGTGAGCACGGTTGGTGCCCCACCCCCCCGATCCGGTTGCAAATCCGCCGCCATGCGAGTAGAACATGACCGGCCGCTTCTTCCCGTCATCGACGCTAGGCGTCCAAACGTTGAGGAACTGGCAATTTTCACTCGACGGCGCAACCGGAGCATTTAGCGGAGAGTTTGGATCCCGATTCTGAATCGCCTGCGGCCCGTATTCTACGGCGTCGCGTACACCTTTCCAGGGTTCGACGTTGGTCGGAGGCTTAAACCGATTCGGGCCGTCAGAAGGACCGGCATACGGTACGCCCTTGAATGCGAGGACACCGTTTTCTTGGACCCCTCTAAGTTGGCCGTGCGTGGTTTTCACAACCGGTGGTTCGGCCGTGCCGGCGCGAGAGAGCGTGGCGGAAGCGGCCACGACGCCAGCCATAAATTCCCGTCTGCCGAGTGTAACGTTCTTCATAAAACCTCCTCTTAGGGTGAAACACGGGAGCGCCGTGCGGGCAGCGACGGCTACCCCTCACACTCAAAACTTGAGCCGCAACGCAACCTGTACGAGCCTGGGATTGTTGACTTGGCTAGTCACGTAACCGAACGTCGAGCTGCCCACAGTCGTGTTCGGAGCTGCGAACTGCACACGGTTGAACAAATTGAAAATTTCCGCCCTGAATTGAAGGGCGAAGTGCTCGTGAATCGCAGTGTCCTTAAATGCCGCGAAGTCCCAGTTTGCGACTCCAGCTGTTCGCAAATTGGGATCGGTCCTACTTTCCGAACCAAACGTAAAGGCCGGAGGCGCCGTGAAGCACGCGGTGTTGAACCAATCGTTCACCCGGGATTGTGCGGAGCCCGAAAGGGATTTGCTGCAGCCCGCAACCACGTTCGGGCGCGGATTACCCCCGAAAGAATTTGAATTGTTGGTCGCCAGGACAAATCCCAGCGGATTGCCTGACTGCACCGTTGTGATCCCATTAATCCCCCAACCAGAAACCAGTTTGTCGAGCGGACCTGGCAGGTTGCCCATAAAGGCACGTCCTTTCCCCACGGGAAGGTCGTAAACGTAACTCACGACGAGATTCTCCGGCGTATCGTAGGCGGCAAGCGAACGTTCCGCCCGGAGATTGTAGTAATCCTGGGCTATGTATGCACCGACGCCACTGGTAAAGGCGGCTTGCTGCTCCAGATCTGAAATGAGCTTCGATTTCGTATAAGAGGCAAGCACCGTGCCTCCCTTCTGGAAGCGCTTCTCCAGCTTAACCTGCAGAGAATCGTAGCGTGAATTTCCATCAGCGGCATTCGTATTGCGGAAACCCGTGTACTGAGGATAGGGACGTAATAACTGTCCATAGGCGACATTTGGCGAGGCCAGGGTGCCAACAGCCACTTTTCCATAGTAGGGGTTCGGCACCTGCTGCAATAGCTGCGCACCGAGGGAAAGGTACTGATCGGGCAGTTGGTCGAGTTCCACTCCGGGGTAACGGTAGAGGTGAACGCCCTTTAGCGCTGCGTATGTGACTTCTAACAATGCTCCTTTCGGCAATTCTCTTTGCACACTGAAATTGTATTGCTCGGTGTAGCCGTGCGGATTGGTTGGTTCTGCCGAAGTGACCGCAAGCCCAAGTAGAGCGCTGCCATAATTTGGACTCCGTTGTGGCGGTGGAGTTATGCCATTCGGAAACGGATTGCTCAAGGTTGCGAACGGCGTGAGCCCGCCATCCAGAGAAGGCACCCATGGCGTGTTTATGCTGTTGACCGGGGAACCGAAAGGCGACGATCCGATGTTCCCATCGGTCGGCAGGAAGCTGATGCCGCCCCCAGCGCGAATCACCCATTTATCACTCAGCCGATAGGCAACACCAAGGCGCGGCGCAAACAAATTCCACGGGTGTGGCCCACTTCCGCGATCGCTGTAGCTCGGTGACGACACCTGTGCCACCTGCCCGAAGTTAGGAACCAGCGGGTTCTGTGCGCCCGGCTGGAGTACGGTCTGTCGATCGTAACGTTCGTAGAAAGGGCCCAACCCTTCCCAGCGGAGTCCGTACGTCAAAGTTAGTTTCCTGTTCACCACGAAACTATCGGTCACATAATAGCCTTGATAAGTCTCCAGTCCGGTGGTCGCGGCGTTGAGTGTGAGTGCATTCGTCCCGGTGTTGATCGCTCCGTAACCCAGCATGAATGACGCAAACGCGTATCCGGTTGCTCCTGGACTCAAAGCGTTTTGCGATGTCATCCCATTGGTGAAGCTGAAATTTCCGGAATTGTTATTGGCCTGAAGGTAGTTCAGCTCAATCCTCCGCAACTCCGCTCCGAACTTCAAGGTGTGCCGTCCAGCTACCTTCGTAAGACTGGGCGAGAGAGAATAAACGTTGTTCGTAACAAAGATCACCGATTGCGGATTCCCTTGGCAATAGCCACCCTGGGCGCCGGCAAGGAAGTCATAGTTCGTAACGCATATCTGCGGTAACGTGCGCGTCGTGTCCGCCACGTTATAGCTGGCGGGCCAACCGATGGTGGTGAGATCGATTCCGAGCTGATCGGGATAACGCGTATTGTGGTTTCGCAGATACGACAAGCGAATGTCGGCGATCAGCGAGGGCGAGAGGGTCCAGGTATCCCCGACTACGGCTGTCATGAGTGGGGTCTTCCGGGTTCCAAACGTATACTCGCTGTTATGGTAAGGCGAGACCAGTACCGGTATAGGTGCGGCGTAATTGTAACGGGCAAACAGGCGCTGCTTGTCGGACAGACTATGGTCTACTCGACCGCTAATCGTATTATTGGTCGAGCCGCTGCTGGCGTTGTTAACGAAGTTATTGGTCAGACCCGACTGGTTTGGCTCGTTCCATTGGAGCTTCGACATAAAAATAGCCGTGCGGTCCAACCGGTCGCTGGGGATCATATTTCCTGGAAAGGGAGTTCGATTCGCTCCTGTTTTCGATGAAAGGGGATCGTAGAGTACCGTCGGACCTCCCGGCGCAGTCAGCAATTGGCTGAAGTCTCCCGCTTTCATCTGATCGGTCGGCGTATTCAACACGTAAGTGGTAGCAGTCCTCTGGAAAAAACCTTCATAGCTGGCGAAGAAAAACGTCTTATTCTTCCGGATCGGTCCACCCACTGTTCCACCGAACTGGTTTTGGGTAAATGGGACACGTGCCAGTCCGCTTCGGTTGCTGAAGAACGGATTTGCATTGAGAACCTTGTTCCTCAAGAATTCATAGGCGGTGCCGTGGAATTCGTTAGTGCCGGATTTCGAGCTCAGGGTGATGACGCCTCCGGCATAACGACCGAACTCCGCCGTCGCGGCGTTGGTCTGCACGCGGAACTCCTCGATGGAATCCTGCGTAGGCGCAGCAACCGTCTGATTAAAATATCCGGTGTTCATTGGCACACCATCGACGTAGGTGGCATTTTGGTTGGCCACGCCCCCGCCGATTTGCGGAGCGCCGGCAGCTTCCATGACAACTCCGGGCACCAGCGCGACAAGGCTGTAAACGTTCCTGCCGTTTAGAGGCATGTCCGTAACATTCCGGCCTTCCACCGCCTGGCTGATCGTTGCGGTCTCCGTCTGCAAGGCCACTGCCTCTGCGTTCACCTCGACGGTCTGGCCCACGTCTCCAACCTGCATCAGAATGTCGACTCGAACGGAGGCCTGAACCAATACTTCGATCTGGTCTCTGGTGGAGTGCTTGAATCCGGATTTTTCCAGATCGACTCTGTACCTGCCGGGCACCAGGTTCAAGAACTGATAGTTGCCGGACTGATCCGTCTCGGCCGAGCGTGTTTCGTTCGTGCCGGTATTAGTCAGAACAACCTTGGAGCCGGGCACGCTTGCCCCGGAGGAATCCGTCGCCGTTCCGACGATTGATCCAAAGAAGGTCTGCGCCCCTGCGGGGACAAGAAGCAGACCGGCGCAAATTGTCAATGCGATCAGCAGGTGCACTGGCTCAGCTCTGACTGACTTCACAAGACGACTCATAGGTAACCTCCCAAGATTCCAGGGTTGGGAACACGGCTCTTGACAAAAGACCCACGACTCTCCGGAACGCCTTGCCCGATGCTACACGCAAGCGAGGCCGTACGCGTGTTGTTGCGGCATTTGTGACCGTAACAAAGCATAACTGGCCTATTTTGAGGACATTACAGATGCGTACTTCGGGCGTTGTTGCGGGCCCCTCTGCGCCGGCTAACCCAGGACGAGTGCTAAACGCTGCGATATAGTATGATGACTTGCCAGGATGCTGTTGTCATCGCCCAGGAAGGCGGATGGGGCCTCGTCTGATTTGGTCCCTCCAAACGGTCTGGACTCGGCCGCTGTTTCCGCTCAGTTGGAGCGCGTCCTGTCCAGCGAATTATTCCAGCACAGCAAGCGCTATCCGAAGTTCCTGCGGTACGTTGTCGAGCAAACGCTGAAGGGCGAGAGCGCTCACCTCAAAGAGCGTACGTTGGGCGTGGCCGTTTTTAGCCGGTCTCCGGAGTATGATACCAGCGCGGACCCCGTTGTTCGCAACACTGCGTCGGAAGTCCGGAAGCGAATCGACGAATATTACGGCGAAGTGGTGCACAAGCAGGAACTTCGAATCTCCCTCCCGGTGGGTTCGTACATTCCCGAGTTTCGGTTTCCTGATACGAACAGCCCCCAGGTAACGCAAGAGACTGATCGACCACTCGAAGCGCAACAGAAAACCCTACGACCGACTCTGGCGATGACTTGGTGGAAGCCCGCCGCGGTGGCTGTGGGCCTGCTCTTCACCGCCGCCGTATGGTTCCTTTGGCCGAGTCCAGCGATCGACCGATTCTGGGCGCCGGTTCTGAGAAGTTCCAACTCTGTACTTGTGGTTATGGGTCCTGTGGTCGGTTTCCCTGAAGCGCAGCCGGCGTCAAACGCTGAGCCAAGTGTCGTTTCCAACAAGCTCGACCCCAAATTATATCTTTTGCTGACAGATCTGCACGCTAGGATGGGATCTTTCCTTCAGGCGCATGGAAAGAAGTTCGACTTCGAATTGGCGGACGATACTAAAATCGCAAGATTGAGAAGGGCGTCCTTCGTCCTAATGGGAGCATTCAATAATTCGTGGACGCTTCGCGCGACGAAGTCGTTCCGTTACTATCCGGCCCTTGATCGTGATCATCGGGTGCGCCAGATCGCAGATCGAGAGAACCCATTGCGCCAGGACTGGCGCGTACCCATGTCACCGGGAATTACCGAAGATTATGCCCTGATCGCGCGGGCAGTGGATCCGGTCACTGAACAGTGGATGATGGTCGTTGCCGGCATGGGTGAGAAGGGCGGAGCGGCGGCGACTGAGTTCGTGACCCAGCCAAGTTACTTGGAGAGGTTGGCAGGTCAAGCTCCCCGTGGTTGGGAGCACCGCAATATCGAAGTGGTGATTCAAACCAAACTTGTGGACGGGGATTGGGCAGCGCCGCGCATTGTGGCAAGTCACTTCTGGTAGTCATCTGAATAAGAGGAGTCTGAGAACAGTAACGGCGTCCCCGGGACGCCGTTCGCAATGGATCGGCTAGTCGAAATAGTCTGGCGACACCCAACGAGGCATGAATGGATTTCGGCTATTTCACACTGAGCGATAACCACTACGAAAACAACCATCGAGCCCCAAACCAGTTCGTCGCAGATATCCTCGATGAGTCAGTCTATGCCGAGGAGGTTGGCCTACATTCCGCCTGGATTGGGGAGCATCATTTTAGTACCTTAGGCGTGCTCTCCTGCCCCGACCTGATACTCGCTAACGTTGCCGCGCGGACTAAGCGCATCCGCCTCGCCCCCGCGGTCACGGTATTGCCGCTCCATCATCCGATCCGTGTTGCAGAGCAATGGGCGACGCTTGATCTGCTCAGCGGCGGGCGTGTTGACTTCGCTGCCGGCCGTGGCTATGACCGGAGGGAATATTTGCCTTTCAACGTATCCTTTGAGGATAACCAGGGGCGTTTTGAAGAAGGGATGGAACTGGTTCGCCGTTTATGGTCGAGCGATGGCCCTATTTCGCACCATGGCAGGTGCTTCCACTTCGACAATGTGGCTATTACGCCAAAGCCCATCCAACGTCCCATCCCTGCTTATGTCGCATCGTTCTCCAAACCATCCATCGAACTGGCAGGCAGGCTCGGCTGTGGCCTGATCGTTGCGCCCTTCGCCGCAGCCATGAGCTACGGAGGTTTGGAGCAGGTGTCGCAGCTCTATAAAGAGACCTGTGCCAGGCACGGCCAAACACCCGGGCACTTGATGTGCAGCTACTTCGCGCATTTCGCCGACACCAAGCCGCAAGAGGACGCCGCGCGTGCCCGCCAGATTCGCTATTACAAGGAGTGCGTCATCGCAGCGTTTCCCGGTGATCCCCAGAACGCACCGCCCAGCTACCGCTACTTCATTGACATAGTCGAGCGTCTGCAAAAGGTTCGGCCCGAGGACCTTACTGAGAATTCCGTGCTCCTGGGCTCACCGGCACACATCATCGAGACGCTCAAGAAGGTGGAGGCTGCCGGTTTCGATGAAGTCATTCTCTATTTCAACGTCGGACTGAAGCCGCACGCCCAGGTCAAGGAAGAGATGGCGCGCTTCATGACCGAAGTGGCACCCGCTTTCCAGGGCAGCCATCAAAACCACTCCCCAAACAACCCCAGTCCGCTTCAGAGAACTGGTCGAAGCGGTGCGGGAAGATAGGTCCGGACAGGGTTATGGATGGAAAATCCCGGTCGGGTTTGGCTCGATCAAAATCGCAGAACCGCCCTTAGCAAGAGATTCACAAGACTCAACACCAGCGCTCCGATTAAAGCCGGAAGAAAACCGTTTATCTTGAAGCCAGGCACAACAGCGGCCGCGAGTTTCAACATGAGTGCGTTGATGACCCACCAAAACAACCCGAGGGTGAGAATCGTCAACGGAAACGTGACGACCTTTAGAAAGAAGCCAATTGTTCCGTTAGCCAGGCCGATCACTACTGCCGCGATTAAGGCCGAGCCGAATCCGCTGATGTCAAAGCCTTTGATGAAATACGCAACTATTAGAAGACTTACAGCGCTTAGCAGCCATGTCACGAGAAGGTTGGTCATCCGCTTAGCTCCAACGAAATCAACGGCCTTTAGCGATCCGGCGGAATTATTGTAGCCTAATCCCTCATCATCTAGAGCGCCGGCCCGCAATGTTGATTTTGAGTCTGCCCTTGGGCCGGAGAGATCCCACAATGCTGCTTGGCTGAATGGGTCGGAGGTCCTCTGACGGGGGTGTTTCGGCCACCTTCTACAATCTGGTCGTATACAGGTGCGCCGAGACGGGCTTCAAGCGCCGGCGAGCGTTTTGACGATGGCGATGAAGACGGCGGTGAATCGTGCGATCACGCTTGGGTCGACCACTTCGGGGCCGCGGTCGGCCGGATTGTGAAAGAGTGCATTGCGGCCGATGATGGACATGTAGCGGCCTCCTCCGCGGTGCACCACGCCGGCCTCCCCGCCTGGGATGGTGCCACGCGGTACGCGCCGATCGATGGTGAGTCCAGCTGCTGCGATCTGCTCGGCCATCATGCTTTCCATTTCATCATCAGAAGCTTGGATGATGTTGCCTGGGTCCTGGGCAGCACCGATGTTGGCGCCGAAGTGAATCCACGCACGGCTGTATTTGATCAGGTGTGAACGGTGCTCGGCGTAGATTTCGATACCGAGCTGGCCTAGTTCGTGTCCGCTGGAGGCGACGAACAAGACATCACGCGCTGCTTTCATGCCGCGCATGGCGCGCATCAACTCGAGCCAACAAGCGATACCACCACCGCGCTCACTGGCGCAGGTCCACCAGCCGCTGCGCGGGGTCATGATCACCACGGGAGGCAGGGCGCGATCGGCGCCTTGGATACTCGCAATCACGTTGAAAGCCTGCGCGGGCGTTCTTTTCATGTCAGCGATAAGCGTCACTTCCGAATCACCCCGTATGAGGTCGGCGAGCGCACCAGCTTCTTCGCTGGAAACTTGCAGAACTGGTGGCCCGAAAGGATGCAGGAAACTCTCGGCGTTGCTCGGGCAGAGACCTGGACGTCCACCGCGTGTAACAACGACGATCGCGCGATGGCGATTTTGGCGGCGCGCTTCAGCAAGCGGGCCAGCTCCGGCGGCGTTAGGCGCGACTTCAGCGAGTCCGATGGGAGCATCGCTCGTGAGCGGGCCGAGACGACCACTAACACCGGTGGCATCTGTAGAGCCGCCGTCATACAGGGGAACACCTTCGATGCGCCGGCCACCTGCGGAGAGCGAAGCCGTGACCGGATCGACTCGGGAAATGTTGAAGGTGTCGCGTGCCGCGGTTAGACCGCACTGCCGAACCTCAGCTGCAAGCCAATCGCCGGAGATTTGATCCACTTTGGTGCCTGTCCGGTGGATGCCCTGCTCCTCATAAGCGCGGATGGTTTGCGCGATGCGCCGCTGTAGGCCCGCGCGAGCAGGGTGGTCTTGAGCGAGAAGAGCCGTTTGCCCAGCCAGGTAAAACCAATCCCGACGAGTCATTGGCGTCCAGGGTCATTATAGGGTAGTCCCGTGTTCTGGAGCCCACTGTCCCTTAAACATGCCCCTTGCTTTCGTCTTCAGACAAGCGCAACACTTTCTCTATGACACCCGCCACGAGAAACGCGAAACCCACCGTCGGTGCTCTGCGCGCCGCCAAGCACATCGAGCGCAATCCATCCCTTATCGAATCAACTGCCCATGTTATTGATCACGAAACCGGCGTCCGGGAACTAGTCGAAATACTAGAGAACATCGTCGCCGAAGCCGGAGATCTCATCGAGGGCCGCAGCCCCGAGCTCGTCGCGCAAGCACAAACTGTGCTCCGGCATTACGGCGACGAATCCCGCCGGCAAGCCGAATGACGCGCGGTTTTGGATGAGCCGGACCGCTTCCAAGTTTGCAGGCGCACCCTGGGCCCCGTCCGTTCCACCGTCACTCGCGAGTAACTTCGCTAGGAAATCTGTGCATTCACCTGAAAGAAACTCCCTGCACGCCCCAATGCTCTTGTATGGGGGTGTCGACAGTCCTTCGCCGCGTTGTATCCGGGTTCGCGGTGAAAAGGTCCACCGCCCGCTCGTTACTCACCGCTGACGCTTTGCATTCCGGAGAGGCATGCGGGAGAATATACCTGTCGCATGAGCCCCCAGGCTGGTCCTCCCGTGGCGGGAGAGCGACTCCCCAAGCCGCCGGCAAGGGATGCCGCAAACGAGTACCGGCGACTGGTGGCCATGCTTGCGGCCAAAGCCCGGTGGCTCGGCTCGCGAGATCCCGAGAGCGCGGCCCAGGAAACCCTGACCCGCTCACTGGAGAATCCAGCCTCCCATGCGGCGGTCGAATACTACTTCAGCCAGAATCCGCCCGACGGTCTGAACAATCCCGACTGGCCGCTCGACCATCTCCTGGCCTGGCTGCATGCCGTGCTCCGCTACGTCGTTCGCGAGGAACGCAGTCGCGCGGGTTTCCAGCGCGAGGCGCCGGTCGGCGAAAGCTATCTGGACCCAGCCGATCCGGCGGCCGGCCCGCTTGAAGCCATGATCGAGCAAGAACTGCGGGCCATCGTCGTGGATTGTTTCCCCAAGCTCGAGCGCGAGCAGCGCCAGGTGCTGACGATGCGGGTTGACGGATTGAAATACGGCGAGATCGCCTCTCGCCTGGGGGTCAACGAAAATACCGTGGCCACATGGGTGAGCCGCGGCATCCGCGAACTGGGCCGTCAGGTCCGGAAACGCATGGGGGTACGATGACAGATCGCATCGACCGTTACGTGCGGGGCGAATTGTCGCCTGAGGAAGCACGCGCGCTGGCGCAGGCGTCCCTCGACTCGCCGGCGCTTTTCGATGAACTCACCGACGCCGCGCTGGCCAAGGCCGCATTGAATCCGCGCACGGTGCGCACCGCGAGCGTGATTCGCATCCGGCGCAAGACGGCGGTCATCGCCGGCGGCTTGGCGGCGGCTGCTGCCTTCGTTTTGATCTCGCTGCCCCATCGACCATCCAGTGCCCGAGCCAAACGCTCAAGCCTGTGCTTGAGCTGTCGGCCAACGCCGGCCAGCCCGTACTTCTCGCAAGCGGCCTGCACCCGGCAAACGCACCGGTCTTTCGCGGCGGCGAGCCTGACAGCCGCGCGCCGCAAGCCGCAGGGTCGATCGTCTCCATCGAAGACGGGATCGCGAATATCAATCTCGGCTCGTTGGACGGGCTGGCGAAAGGCAGCGAGCTCCAGGTATTTCGCGGTTCCGACACCGTCGGACGCTTGCAGGTGACCACGGTTTTTCGCGATCGCGCCCGCGCCAGTGTGATTGAAGGCAAGCAGCTACGGCCGAAGGATGAAGTCCGCGTTGGCGGCGCGGATCACCTGAACGCGTTGCTCCAACAAGTGGACGCCGCTTTCAATCGTGGCGACCCGGACACCGCCATCAAACTGGCCGAGGAGGCGGTTCGCTGGGGCGAATCTGCCGCCGTCCCGCCAGGCGCGATGGCCGTTTCGTGGAACCAACTCGCCGTTCTGCACATGCTGCGGGGCGAGTACGGCGGCGCCGAATCGCTCCTCCTCCGCGCCGCTTCCGCGGCATCCAAAACGGACCCGGTCTACGGTCAGATTCAGAACAATCTCGGTGTGCTGGCCGAACTGCGGGGCGACCGTGACAAAGCCGCCGCGAGTTATAACGACGCGCTGGGCGCTAGTCCTGGGGACCAACGGCAAACCGTGGAACGCAATCTCGCGCGCGTTCGAGGCTCGCGGTAGACCGTGCCTGCGTTCCTCCCAGCGCTGTTTGCCGTCGCGCTACTGCTCCAGGATCAGCCCCCGCAAGATTGGGCCTCGCTCGACCGTCAGGCCGAGGACCTCTACACCAAGGGCGATCTGAAGGAAGCGATCCGCGTGGCGAATCTAGCCGTAGATGCCGCATCCGGCGCCCAACAGTCCGGTCACAGCATCGATCGGCTGGGCTTTTTCGAATATACTTCCGGAGACTACAAAAACGGCGAGCAACACCTCCGCCAGGCGTTCGAACTTCGCAAGAGATCTGGGCGCCGACACCGCCGACTATGCCGAGAGCGCCAACGACCTGGCGCTCTTCTGCCGCGACTCCGCGAAGTTGCCGGAAGGCCGAACGCTCGCCGAGCAGGCTGTGGCGATCCGGTCGCGCTTGCTGGGCGCCGCCGATCTACGCGTGGCCGAGAGCCTCGATACGCTGGGCAGCATCGCCGCGTACCAGGGCGATTACGATCTGGCGATCTCCAAATTCGAGGAGGCGCGCGCGCATTCACGAGGCGCAACCCGACGCCGACCAGCCTCGGCGAAGAGTACGGCACGCTCTGCATCAATCTCGCCGGCACCTATCAACGCGCCGGAAAATATGCGCAATCGGAAGCCCTCTTCACCAAAGGTCTCGACGTCCTGCGCCGGAAACCGGGCGTCAATCACCCGGCTTATTCCGCCAGCCTGGTGGCGTACGCTTTTCTGCAGGCCGACCTGGGCCATTATTCGGTGGCCGAGAAACTCTACGACGAAAGCGGCAAGCTGCTGCTGGAACAACTGGGCGAGCAGCATCCGGTCTACACCACCTATTTGAACAATCGCGCAGCCCTCTATACGGCGTTGGGCAACTTCACAGTGGCCGAGGCCGACCATCGCAAAGCGCTGGAGTTGAAACGCAAGATCTATGGTCCCGACGCGCTCACCGTCGGCGCGTCGCTACGCAACCTGGCGCATCTCGTCTCCCTCCGCAATCGCGCCGAAGGCGAGAAGCTCTACCAGGAAGCCGTCGACCTGTACGCCAAAAATCCCAAAGCCCCGCCGTTCGACTACACCAGCGCGCTGCTCGGCCTGTCGGAAGCGCAGCGCAATCGCGGCGATCTGGCGGCCGCCCGAGCCACCCTGCAACATCGCCTCCGATGTCGCCGCCAAAGGCCTGGGCACGAAGCACCCGCAATATGCCGCTGTGCTCTGCGATCTCGGCCTGGTCCACCAGGCGGCGCATGAATATCCGCAGGCCGAACAAGCCTTGCAGCAAGCCATCGACATCGTTCGCGAAACGCAGGGCGACGACCATCCGGACCTGGCACGCTACCTTCTGCGCCTGGCCGCGGTTTACGACGAAGCGGGCGACTTTCGCGCCGCCGAGCCGCTGTATCGCCGCAGCCTGGAGATTTCCGATCGCGCCCTGGCCGACATGCTGACCGTGGGATCGGAGCGCAACAAAGCCGCCGTGCTCGCGAATCTGGAGGACCCGATCCCGCTGCTCCTGGCCTTCCAGCGAAGGGCCGGCGATCAGCTTCCCTCCGCCCGCGCGCTCGCGTTTGAGGCCGTGGCCCGCCGCAAGGGCCGCCTCCTCGACGAAGTCCACGACTGGGGCCGCAGTCTGCGCGAGAATCCCGATTCGGCCATCCGCAACCGCTTCAATCAGCGGGAAGCGATGTTGGAATGCCAAGCCTCGATGACCATCGCGCTGGGGTATCGCGACCTGAAGCCGGCCGTGGTCGGCACGTGCGCCCTGCCCGGCACCGAACTCGAAGGCCGTTACGAGCGATTGCTCCACGACCTGCGCACCAACTGGACCGATGCTTTGGGAAAGCAGGCCCTGCAAGCTGTTGCAGCTTTGCGGCAACGCATCGACACGCTCGAAGCCGAACTGAGCCGCGACATTCCGCAGTTTGCCTCCACTCTCCGGCCGGCCCGCCTGGAGGACATCCGCGCGCACCTTCAGCCCGACGAAATGCTGATCGAGTTCGTCGCCTACGCCAATCGGTACGGCGCCTTCCTGCTGGCGCGCACCGGCGATTTGCGCTGGGCCGATTTGGGCCCCGCCGGCGCGATCGATCGGCCGGTGCAGGATCTCATCGCCGCGGCCAACGATTGGAGCGTTTCCCTGGCCGGCAAAGAGGCCGCCAGCGCGAAATCGTCGGAGCAGACCGCGCGAGGACGCTCTGCGCACGCTATCGCAGAAGCTAAGTCCCGTGATCGCCGAACTGACGCGGCGAAAAGAGGTCGCGCGCCTGCGTATCGCGCCCGATGGCATGCTCAATCTGGTGCCGTTCGGGGCGCTGGCCGATGCCCGCGGCGCCTTCCTGATCCAACATTTCGCCATCAGCTACGTCTCGGCGGGCCGCGATCTGACGGGCGTTTCCACCGGCGCGGCGGCGACATCGGCAGTCATCGCGGTGAGCCCTGGAGCGAGCTCGGAAATCCGCCGGCGTTGCGTCCGGCGGGGCATTCCGCGCCGAGCGCCTGGAGCGATTGGACGATGCGGAGTTGGAAGCCCGCGATGTGAAGAAGTGGATTCCGAAGGCGCAGTTGTTGAACGAAGGCGAGGCCACCGAACAGCGCATCAAGCAGCTGCATCACCCCGCGCTGCTGCACATCGTGGGCCATGGAATCGTCCGCGGCAATGAAGATTGCAAGGTGGACCCATCGAGCCCGGCTTGCCAGCTCGGAAGCATGGATCCCGCCGCGCGCGTGATGAGCTTATCGGCTATCGTGCTGGAGGAGGCGTACGGCCGCGGCGGTGCGTCTTCCCAGGATGGCTTGCTGACCGCCCTGGAGTTGCAGTCGCTCGATCTGCAGGGCACGCAAATGCTGGTGCTCTCGCAGTGCCGGATGGCGGACGGCGTGCCGTCGTCGGGCGAAGGGGTGTTCGGCATGCGCCGCGCAGCCGCCATCGCAGGTGTCCGGACCTTCGTCGCCCCATTGTGGAAGATCGCCGACGCCACTGAGCAGGCACTGATGGATGGCTTCTACAAAGAGCTCAGCGCCGGAAAGGGTCGCGCGGAAGCGCTGCGGGCGGCGCAACTGGGATTGCTCAACAATCCGCGGACGGCCAGCTTTCTTCAGTGGGCTCCGGTAATTCTCTCCGGCGACCCCGGCCCATTACCGCGCGCGCTGTTCGCAAAGTAGAAGCGAGCTCTTACCATTCGCATTTAATGATGGACCGAGAGGATGGTCCCCGCCGGAGACAGAACTCCGCCGATGATAGCCTGGATGGGCCAGTCGCCGTCGGCGAGCGAGGGCGGAACCTGTATGGCGATCTGATATAGGCCCACCGAGCCCGGCGCCAGCGCCGCGCCATAAACCGTGGCTGGCACGTTATCGATGGTGATGCTGGGCAGGGAACTGGTGGCGTAGGCCTTGTCGCTGGGAACTGCGACACCCGCGGGCGCCGCGGGATTGGTTGGGCCGAATCCGGTGGCCCAAAGGACGATCACATCGCCGGGCTTGGCGGCGACCGTCGTGGCGCCGGCGAAGGTGCCGGCCTTTACCGCATAGCTGTAGTCGGTTCGCGTTGCGACTACCTGGTTGCCTGGCCAGGCGAAAAACGCCGGGCCGTATGCGCTGGCCGTGGTCGCGAAGGCCGCACTCGTGCCGCCGCTGGTGGTCACCGTCACGGTGATCGGTCCCGCAGGCACGTCCGGCGCCAGCACATTGAGTTGACCCGGCGATATGTAGTAGATGTATGCGGGCTTCCCTCCCATGCTCACGCTCACGCCATCGAGCGATGTGGGCAGCGCGCCGTTGACGATCGAGTTGCTCCAGTCGTCCGTTTTGGTGGCGAGACCGGCGCCTTGAATCGTCACCCAGGAATTCGCGACGATGCCCGGCTGGAAGCTGGCCCCGTTCACCACGCCGTTGGCGGAGATGGTGGGAGCCGATCCGCCGGTGGTCGCGGCCCCGGTAACCTTGCGAATCAGGTCGTGACCGGTATCCGCAATGAAAACGTTCCCCGCGCTATCCACCCGTACACCATACGGCGTCGAAACGCTGGCGCTCGCCGGCGGGCCGCCGTCGCCATTTCCGAGGCTGCCGGTTGCAAATGCGTCTCCGTTTCCCGCGAACGTGCTGATGATCCCGGCCGGGTTCACCATGCGGATCCGATTGTTCGCTGGGTCTGCTATGTAAACGTTGCCCGCGCTATCCACTGCCACGCCTTGAAATGCCGCCGTCAGGTTCAACCCCAATTTGGCGCTGGTGGCGGGGCCGCCGTCGCCCGAGAAGCCGGCCGTGCCCGTGCCTGCGAAAGTCGTGATGATTCCTTTCGTATCCACCTTGCGCACGCGATTGTTGCCCTTGTCCGCGAAATAGATATTCCCCGCGCTGTCCACTGCCACGCCGGACGGAAAATACAGCGCCGCCTTGGTCGCGGGACCGCCATCGCCGGAGAATCCGAACGCGCCGCCCGCGACGGTTGTGAGCACCCCGGCCTTATCCAGTTTGTAGATGGCGGATCCATTCAGATCCGAGATGTAGACGTTCCCCGCCGAGTCCGACAGTCATACCGCCCGGTGAGGCTATCTTGGACAGCGATGAGCTGATCACCGGTACTGAGTTGATGATGCCGGACGTGTCCACCTTGCGGAGGCCGCTGCCGGCATCGGCGATGTAGACGTTCCCCGCGCCGTCCACTGCTATGGCTATCGGCAGAAAGAGTCTCGGCGCTGGTTGCCGGGCCGCCATCCCCCGAAGAACTCCGAGGTTCCGTTACCGGCGAAAGTGCTGATGGTTCCGGACGTATCCACCTTGCGGATGCGATTGTTGTTACGGTCCACGATGTAGAGGTTGCCGGCGCCGTCCACCGCCACATCGGGGGGAATGCCAATCCCGGCCTTGGTGGCGGGGCCGCCATCCCCGGAGAAGACCAGGGTTCCGTTGCCGGCTACCGTGCTGATGACGGCTTGGGCATAACAGACGGACAAGACCGCCAGCGCAACGAAAGTAAATCTCAAGACCGTTTTCATAAGCTTCTCCGTTTCCGCGCTATTGGTGGACCGAGAGGATAGTCCCAGCAGGCGACGCGACGCTGCCGATGGTGGCTTGGATGGGCCAGTCGCCATCGGCGAGGGTAGTCGGGACCTGGATGGCGATCTGGTACAAGCCGGCCGAACCGGGCGCGAGCGCCGCGCCATAGACAGTCGCCGGCGTGTTGTTGATCGTCACAGTTGGCGCGGATGCCGTCGAATAGCCGCCGCTGGCCGGGCACGGAGACGCCCGGTGGCGCAGCCGGCATCGTGGGACCGAATCCGGTAGCCCACAAAATGATCACGTCGCCGGGCTTGGCGGGAACGGTGGTCGCGCCGGCGAAGGTGCCCGCCTTCGCGGCGTAACTGTAGTCCTGACGCGTTGCCACCACCTGGTTACTGGGCCAGAGGAAAAACGCCGGGCCGTATGCGCTGGCCGTGGTCGCGAAGGCCGTACTCGTGCCGCCGGCGGTAGTCACGGTCACGCTGATTGGACCGGCGGGAACGTCGGGCGCCAGCACGTTGAGTTGGCCGGGCGAGATGAAGTAAACGTACGCCGGCTTCCCGCCCATGGTCACGCTCACGCCATCGAGCGATGTGGGCAGCGCGCCGTTGACAATCGAATGGCTCCAATCATCCGTCTGGGCCGCCAGATTCGTCCCCTGGATAGTGACCCACGAATTGGCCGCCACTCCCGGCTGGAAGCTTGCGCCGTTGACGACGCCGTTGGCGGAGATGGCGGGCGCGGCGGCGGCGTTGTGCTGCGCCGGAAAGGCCGGAAACCTTGTAGACCCTGTTCCCGCCATAGATGTAGAGGTTGCCGGATGAATCCACAGCCACGTCCAACGCGCCGACATTGACGCCGGTGGGCGGACCGCCATCCACCTCGTTCGGCGACGTGTTCGCGCCGCCGGCGACGGTGGTAATGATGCCGGACGTATCCACCCTGCGGACGCGGAGGTTGCCGGTATCGGCGATGTAGACGTTTCCGGCCGAGTCCACTGCTACCGCGCGCGCCTCGAACAGTTGAGCGCTGGTGGCCGGTCCGCCGTCGCCCGAGAAGCCGTTGGTCCCGTTGCCGGCGATGGTAGTGATCGCGCCGCCGGGAGTCACCTTGTAGACGCGCGTGCCGACGCGCGTCGTCGCAGACGTACAGGTTGCCGGAATTGTCCATCGCAACGCGCCCACGGCGCTCCTGAAGCTGCCGTTGAAGTGCTTCCACCGGCAAACGTCGAGAGAACTCCCGAGGCGTCCACCTTACGGACGGTGCCGCAAATCGAGGAGCCGAAGTACACATTACCGGCGCGATCCGCGGCAACCCCGCTGGGGCTGCAGATAGGCACGCTGGTTGCCTGGCTGCCATTGCCGTTGGTGCCGGAAATCCCCGCTGTTCCGTTTCCGGCGATCGTGGTCATGACCCCGGACGTATCCACCTTGCGGACCACATAGGACTGGGTATCGCCGATGTAGAGGTTGCCGGCGCTGTCTGTCGCCAGCCCACCGGTGCGCCCGATTTCTTTCAGTTGGCCGATGGTGGCCGTCACGCTGCTGATGATGCCGGCGGTGTTCACTTTGCGGACCCTGGAGTCTGTCGCGTCCCATATATAAAGATTGCCCGCGGGATCCACGGTGATGTTGCCGGCCTGGCCAATGAAGGCATTGACTGCCGGGCCCCCATCGCCAAGTGGAGCTAGACCATTGCCTCCGGCGATCAGTTTGATGGTGGGTTGACCGAAAGAAAGAGAGGCATGGATGAGAAGCAATGCCAGTGGATAGAAAGCGGCGCGTTGCAGAGTCATGGTTTCCCTTATTAATGCGCTACCGAAAGAACAATCCCCGTGGGCGACGAGACGCCGCCGATGCTCGCCTGAATGGGCCAGTCGCCATCGGCGAGCGTAGTGGGGACCTGGATCGCGATCTGGTACAAGCCGGCCGAGCCGGGCGCGAGCGCCGCGCCATAAACAGTCGCCGGCGTGTTGTTGATCGTCACGGTTGGCGCGGATGCCGTCGAATAGCCGCCGCTGGCCGGCACCGATACGCCCGATGGGCGCCGCCGGCATGGTGGGACCGAATCCGGTTCCCCACAGGATCAGGACTTCGCCCGGCTTGGCTGCAACGGTGGTCGCGCCCGCGAAAGTGCCCGCCTTAACCGCGTAAGTATAGTCTTGACGCGTCGCCACCACCTGGCTGCCCGGCCAGAGGAAGAATGCCGGACCGTAGAGGCTCGCGGTGGTCGCGAAGCTGGTGCTCGTGCCGCCCGGCGTGGTCACCGTCACTGTCACCGGCCCGGCAGGAACGTCGGGCGCGAGCACGTTGAGTTGACCCGGCGAGATGTAATAGACGTACGCGGGCTTCCCGCCCATGGTCACGCTCACGCCGTCGAGCGAAGTGGGCAAGGCTCCGTTGACAATCGAGTGGCTCCAATCGTCAGTCTGTGGCGCCAGATTCGTCCCCTGGATCGTGACCCACGAATTGGCCACGATGCCCGGCTGAAAACCGGCCGCGTTGACCACGCTCGCGATCGCGGGCGCCGATGCCGCGGCTCTGCGCCTGCGGCAGCCACCACCAGATCGTAAATGACGGTCCGGAATCGTGCAAGTCTGCGAACCGCATTGGTAAGGTACGAGCACTTCGACCGCCGTCCAGGTGGCGCCTCCATCGGTAGTCTTCGAAACCGTGCTTCGTGTCAGTGGGACCAAGCGCGTAGGCGGTGGAGGCGGCGTTCGGGTCGGCGCGGACCACCTCCATTCCAAAATTGGGGACTAAGGCTGTACTATCCGGAAAATCCGTCTTCCAGGTATTTCCGCCGTCCGCGCTTGTGTACACATTCGCGTCTTCAAGGCCATCGTACGCCGCCGCATAGAGCAGGCCCGGGGTGACGTCGATTGCCACGTTCTGCACCACGCTCTCCGGAATATTCAACTCCGTCCAAGTCTGCGCGCCATCGGTACTCTTGTAGATTCCGCACTGTCCATTGGGATCCGTGCAGCCAATATTGCTGAGGCTCGTGCCGTAAATCTCAAGGCTGTTCTTCGGATTGATAAAGATCCTGTTGCCAAAGCCGGCCGTTGACGTGAGAAGGGTCCAGGTGTTTCCAAAATCCGTACTTTTGAAGAGGTAACCTTTGCCTGGGTGGAAGGACGAATTACCACCGACCACATAGACGACGCCGGAATGATTCGGATCGGCCGCAACTCCGTCGAGGCCTGGTTGGTTCGGGGTGCCCCTGCTCGGCGGAACCTGCCGGTTTGGGAATCGTCGGCGCGGTCCAGGTGACGCCCCCGTCCGTGGTTACCTCCAGGCCGTCGCTAGCGGCCATGGTATAGAGGACATTGGTTTTCACCGGGTCGATCGCGAGCAAAGCGGCGTCGCCGAAGGTGTAGGAAAAGGTGGGCTTCGAAACCACGGACCAGTTCGCCCCTGAGTCGGTGGATTTCAGGAAGGCGAGCGGGAGGCCGCTGGGGCTGTCAAACCTTCCGATCGCATACACCGTCGACGGCGTCTGCGGGTCGACCACCATGGCGAATATCTTCGGCTGTCCCGGGAGCGACGAATCATTCGTCGTCACAATTAGCTGCTTCCAGGTGACGCCGCTGTCCGTGCTTTTGAAAGGCCCATGTTTTGGTGGCGGCATAGAGCGTGGAGGCCGCCCTGGCCGTCCCGGCGAGCGCAAAAACAGATATTACAGAAAGAACCCAAGAATGTTTCAGCGTGCAGCCCCCCTTTGATCCCTCAATGGAGAAATGGGGCCTGGCGGCGAATACTTTCAAAAACTTTAAGGGGGGGGCGGATTCCGGGAACTAGCACCCAAGTCTACATTGCAGCTTGGGATCTCGGCGGATTTCCGGTGCTGGGTTGTGCGATGGAGAAGTTGGACGGCATCAGTGTGGCAACTACACCACCGCTTTAACCGGCGCATCCGGTCACACGTTTACTTGATCTCTGCCTTGGCCGCGCCGGTGATACCCAAGTCAGGCCACAACGGCTTGAATGCGGATGGACCGGAACGCCAGACCGAGTGCGCGGGTATCACTGGACAATCCCAGTTTGGCTGGACTGATCGGCTGATCGAAACGGAATTCGACATGAAGCATTTTTCCCAGCAAAGCTTCGGGAGGAATGGTCGCTCGCACATCGTGTCTTTGTCCGGAAGCGTTGAACTGCCATTGTGCACTGCTAACGCCGTTGATCGCGACCGCGACCTTGAGCTCACTATCCGGACAAAAAGGATACACAGCAGAAGCCAATTCGAGAGTTTCTTCTGGCAAACGATCAAGTCGCAAGAGCAATTCGGCTGAGCCACCATCTGTCCAACATGCCCATTCCTCGGATGTGGACCACCCAGCGAGCATGTAGGCTGGGGCATTTCCTCCTCGAGTAAAATCGATCCGTTCACCGATGCGGTATTCAGTGGCAAACGTAGATGACACCCCCTTCGAGACAGAAGCGCCCAGGTTGACCGTTCCTAGGAAATGCGCGCCGGGGGAGCCGAAGATCTCAAACGGACATGCTTTGTTCACGTAATGCAGAAGGGAGTGCATACCAACCTTACCTGAGATGAGATCAATGGTGAAGCTATATGGCCCAGGGGCAAGATTGAGTGGCAGCCGGAAAATGAATTCATATACTTCGCCAGGTAAGAGGTTCATGAATTCCTCCGGATATTTTGTGAAGGCTCCATACACAACCTGGGCGTAATTGTTCACGATTCGAAAGACTATCCCAGCATGGGCGACGGGGCGGTGGGCCACGACAAAAATGCTAACTTGGCAACTTTCACCGGAACAAAACTGGACAGTATGACCATCCCGCGAAGCGGTTCTGACGCGAACGATCAATGCATCATTTGCATTAGTGATCGGCTCCTCGGTTGCTTGCGCGGGAATTCGATCGATCGCGATCGAATTCGAGGAGACTGATACGGTGGCATCGGGGGACTGGGCTCTCAGAGGCAAGGCCCCCAATATGATTTTCGTCCAGGCAGCTCGCTTTCTCTTTTCAAATAGCTCTCGGCCAACTCGATACAATTCGGCGTCGAGGTGATTGGCCTTCAATAGCTTCTTCAAAGCCTGGGAATCTATGTGCCTTAGAGATTTTCGTTTGGCGGTCACATTTTCAAAGGGAAGTTCGCCGATGGGAGGCCAACTAAAGGTATGACTCATGAGGTCCACGGAATCGGCGAGGTGCTCATAAATGCCGACGAAGTCGCAGGTTCTAAGCCGTTCGCAGGCTAGCACAAGGGCTTCGTTTTCGCTCAAGGCATAGCTGTGCCTGCCCCGAGCTGCGAAACGCCACACGGCGTCGTTAAACATACGTCTTGAACTCATCGCGGCGTTCGACGATCTGGTTTAACGAAAGTTCTTGGCAGCAACGCACCAATGGCTCGCAGCCGTCCGGCGTATCAGCCGACAGTTGCCGAAAAAAAAAGTATTTCGAGACGACCACGTCAACCGGGTCACGCAAAAAGGTAAATATCCGACGACCCGGGAAATGTGCCAGCTGATCATAACGGAGGTGCCCAACGATCATGCGGTAGCGGGAATATTGTTCGATGTTGATCTGATCGAAGGAAGCGCCAAGCCGTGCTACACCTTCGGCGCCCAGTATCTGCTGCAATGCCACAATGATACTGGAGCCTGCGGTTTTAGGAACGTGAATGAAGACGTAGCGATCCATTCAAAGTCGTAAACACGGCTCCGGGCCTTTAAGTTGCCGTTCGAAGTAAACTTTCCGCTTGGCTAAGTAGCAGGCGGCACCGCACTCCAAAGGACTAGGCTCGCGCGCGCTCATGCGCTGCCAGTCCAGTCCTTGGGACGTCGCGCATGGGGAAGTTCATGAACCAATCGTAGCATCCCACGCGAATCAATTTCAATCGTATCGTTCCACAGTTGTGCATTGGTCAAGGACATCGAACTTCGGTACACTGGCTGGGTGGTTTTGGACTGTTTGCGACGCCGCAATGAAAACCTGCAACCAGAGAAGTATTTCACCTGTGACTGAAAATGACGAGAATCCCCACCGCGAGTATGGCGAGGACATTTCGGACAAACGACGGAACCGTGAGAACGTCCCATGTTTTGGAGTGGACTACCAAACTTCGGGATGGTCTTCTCACTAAGCCACTCACTTATCTGGCGACATTTCTGACGCTGTTCGCCTCAAAGTTGCTCTTGGTACATGCTTACACGCTGCCTCATCCGTTTTGGGATTCCTGGCACGTCGAAGGGGAGTGGCTTTATAAACCATATTTGAGCGGGAATCTAACATTCGCAGATCTATTCAAAGCGGCGAGCGAGCACCGGCCGGTGCTTTTGCGGCTGTACGGCCTGGCACTGCTGCGGCTGAATGGACAGTGGGATGTGGCGTTGCAGATGACGGTGAATGCCGCATTGTTCGCATTATTTTGCTGCATTCTTTGGCGGATGCTTGCAGGGGGCCTTGACCGCCTGAGTGGCTTGCTGCTTTCCTTGGCGATCATTGTGTCGTTGTCGTTGCCGTTGAGTTGGGAAAACACGTTGAATGGTCACCACGCCGGCTGGTTCTTCCTGTACATCTTTTCGGCTTTAGGCATGTGGGTAGCGGTGGTTTGGCCCCCATTGAGCTCAATCTGGCTTCTTTGCCTGCCGCTTTTCGTGGCGGCGTATTTCTCACAGTTCAGTGGCGTAATTTCACCGTTGGCAGCGGCGGCGACGCTCGTCATCGAAATGCTCCGTGCCCGTCGCATGGATCGACGAATCATAGTAGCCGTTCTTTTGTTGCTCGTCCTAGGGGGTTTAGGGATTGCGATTGAGCCACGGTTCGAGGCTCAGGCGTTTGACAGGGCGCACTCGACGTTAGCATTCTTGAAATCACTCGGATACACATTAGCATGGCCATACTGGGAGATCAGTTGGCGTACCGTTCTGCTACACGCGCCGTGGGGCATCGCGATGGTTTGTCTGCTCATCAGGAAAATCGAAGGCAGTGTACCTGCTCGGGTAGTCGTCGTGCTGGGCATATGGGCTTATGCCCAAACCCTAGGCATAGCGTATGCCCGGGGGCGGGATGGCATACCGCCGGCAATCCGCTACATGGACATCTTCACGATCGGGTTAATCGTTAATTTCGCCGCATTGATTCTCATGGCTCACTGGAAGGCAGTACCTTGGCGGTCAGCGACTATAGTGCTAACACTGGCCTGGCTTTGGTTGGCATGGACCGGTTTGCGAGCCCGCACAGAATACCAATACGCAGTGATGTTACCGGCCAAGCGCAAGTCCGCTGATATACAGCAGACAAACCTTAGGGCGTTCGCGGCAACCGGGCAACCTGCATATCTCGCGAACAAACCGGACGACGAACTGGCGTATTACGGAGGCGCCGCCAGGGTTGCCACACTCTTGAATGATCCGATTCTACGCACGATCTACCCAGCATCGATTCGTGCTCCGTTTAGAGTGGCTTGGCCCACATCCAAAGTATTTCGCGACAAGGGCTACGCTGCATATACGCCGCGGATGGAGGACAGAGACGTTCTTGGCAGCTATGGCGACGCCGGCAACTCGACGGAGGGGTCGATCGAAAGCGAACTCATTAGTCCACCTCGGTTGCCGTATATTGAGTTTCGCGTCACGGGCGACCTGGGCAGGCCAGGGCTGATGCTTAAGCTCGTCGGGCAATCAGGCCGTACGACCTTTGTGACTCCTTCGAAACCATCGCTGACGTCATGGATGGCGGTGCGAGTGCCGGCGCCCAGAGAACCATTCCGGATCGTTGCCGATGATGAAAGCGAGCGGGGTTGGTTCGCTTTTTGCCAGCCGCGCGAGATGGGTCGCTTGTCGTTTTACGCCCAGTGGCTGCTCGAACGCGGTTCGGGATTCCTGGTCGCTGGAAGGGCTGCAATGTTTTTACTGGTTCTGCACGAGCTTTGGTTGTGGCTCGCGAAGTGGAGCCGGCGAGACCGGAAAAAGTCAAAGAATCTTGCCAAAAGTCTTACTGTGCGACCAACGTGAATTCGGGCGATTCCCAGTAGGACTTGCTGTCGTTAGCGACTACACGAACCGCAAATACATGAATACCCTGGGTCATTTGGGCGGCGGGGATGGTGAAATCGAAACCGCTGTTCTCATAAGACGGTTCTTTGTAATAGGCGGCTACATCTTTGCGCGAGATCCCGTAACGAGCGGCATACGGAAGGTGATCTATAACGACATCGACACCGCGGGCCAATACTTTCCTCGGGTCATCCACAGCCCAGCCGGAGACGAGCAACGCTTTGGATGGCACTTCAATTGACGGCTTGCTTGCTAAGTGGGTTCACAACAGGTCCAATGATGTCAACGTGATAGACCATGGGGGCGCTTCCATGAGCCAGGGTCTGCGTCGCGCCAGTAGCGGTTGGTTCATTTTTCCCGGTACTGCAGCCAATGCTGACCAGAGAAAGGGCAATGGTGGGGAACCAAGCTCTGTGAAGTCTCAGCATCGTCGCAATGGGTTCCATAATACTACGTGCAGACGCTGGGCGAGGCAAGAATTAGGATGTGCTGTTGTGGCTGAGAGATGCAATGTGATATCCGGCTATAATGACTTTGATTGGAACAGTTATTCGATCATGCACGCGAGGTCACCCTCAGCAGAACAGATCAAGTGGAACAGCCTCTATCGATCGTCTTTGTTTCCCAGCCGCCGGGCGTTCTGATCTTCGATGCAGGTGATATCCTTGTGCTGTGCGCTCCGCCTAGAACGAATGGATACCGCCGCAGCTGAGACATGAAAGCAATCGTCTCTTCCAACAGCCGGATCCGGCATCCGGAACATTTCCAAATCGGCGAGGATTCGATTGTTGACGATTACTGCTATTTTTCAACCAAAGTGGATATTGGAAAAGTTACTCATATCGCTTCTGGTTGCAGCATTGCTGGAGGTTCTGGACGGCAGTTCAAAATCGGAGATTTCTGCAGTCTCTCTTCGGGAGTAAAGATCTGGTGTACGAGCGATGATTTTGCGAACGATCTGGTCACCATCATTCCTCACGGTGTGGATCAGGTGAAGACACATCTGATTTCGGGCGATGTGACCTTCGGTAATTACACAGCCGTAGGTTCGAATTCGGTAATAATGCCGAACAACACTATCCCCGAGGGTACGGTGATCGGAGCTCTTAGTTTTGTGCCGCCGGGGTTCGACTTCCAGCCTTGGAGCGTTTATGCGGGCGTGCCCGTTCGTCTTGTTGGCTCTCGCAACCGCGCCAATGTTGAAGACCAGGTTCGCCGGCTGGAGTCGATGCTCCAGGCGAGAGACATACGAACATGAAGAAAATTCCTTGGTGGGTTCCGGAGGTCGGCCCCAAAGAGTACGACTTGATCAAAGGAGTCTTGGACAGCAATTACCTCAACGATGGAGATGTCACCGAACAATTTGAGCGCCGGCTGGCGGAGTTGCTGGACGTTAAGTATGTAATTGCGGTAACCAGCGGGACGGCTGCCATTACTCTTGCCCTGGCGGGCCTGGGCGTAGGCGCCGGTGACGAAGTCCTGGTGCCCGACATAACTTTTATCGCGACAGCAAACGCAGTGAAACTCGCCGGCGCCAAACCCGTGTTGGTGGATGTCGATTCGCAGACGTTGAACATTGACCCCTACGCAGCTGAGCGCGCACTGACCTCTCGAACTCGTGCGATTGTACCGGTACACGTAAGCGGACGGGCGGCAGCGATGGATGCGGTTTTGGATCTCGCGCAGCGTCGCGACTTGTTCGTCGTCGAGGATGCGGCTGAGGGATTCGTATCTCGTCACGGCGGCCGTTACTTGGGCACTTTGGGTAATGCTGGATGCCTTTCATTTTCCCCGAACAAGACCGTTATGACCGGCCAGGGCGGTGCGATACTTACCAACGACGAAAGCCTGCATGTGAGGCTGCGCGAATTAAAAGACCAGGGTCGTCCAGTACGCGGAACGGGGGGAGACGATTTACATAACAGCGTGGGTTACAATTTTAAATTTACGAATCTGCAGGCTGCCGTTGGTCTGGCGCAGCTAACTTACCTAGAAACACGCCTTGCCAGAATGAGACGCACGTATGCGATTTATGCCGATCGCTTGCAGAACCTTAAAGGCATTCGTCTTCCCGGCTTCTGTATAGAAAGCGGAGAGTGTCCTCAATGGACGGATGCTGTCGTGGAACAGCGAGACGATCTCGATCGGTTTCTCCGGGCGCGGAACGTGCACTGCCGGAGATTCTGGTTCCCTATTCATACACAGACGCCCTATCGGCAACCGGATGATCTCTTTCCTAATAGTTCGAGCGTGTGTCCCCACGCTATTTGGCTTCCGTCAGCATTCACTCTGTCCGACGCGGACGTGAATGATGTCTGTGCCTATATTGAGGAATTCCTGAGCTCGCGCGCCAGAGACGTCACCAGCACTGGAAACCCAACTTGAACGTGCCGACGCCACGCCCTATGGAGATTTCTATTTTGATGCCAGTTCGTAACGAAGGCATCAATCTAAGGATCATGCTTAAGATCCTCCGCGCCGTCCTGGAGATCGATCACGAGGTACTGGTGGTTTGCGACGACCCGGGCGATACGAGTATTCCCGTAGTGCAGGAAATGCGAAAGGATTATCCGAATCTGCACCTGGTCCTAAACCAATACGGCCGCGGAGTAACAAATGCCCTGCATGCAGGCGTGGACGCTGCCCAGGGCGAGTATATCCTGATCTTTGCCGCCGATGAGGTTGGCCCAATCCTGGCGATTGAGGACATGCTCGAACTGTTGCGCCAGGGAGCCGACTTCGTCAGTTGCACTCGGTACGCGCATGGTGGAAGGCGGCTGGGCGGATCGGTGATCGGCCAAATTCTCTCGCGCATCGCAAATCGTCTGTTCCGCATACTTTCGGGATGCATTCTGACGGACGCTACCACGGGAATAAAGATGATGAAGCGATCTGTTTATTACCAGTTGAATCTCTCGGCGCGTCCGGTCGGCTGGGCGGTCGCATTCGAAATGAGTATGAAGGCGCAGATTGCCGGGCTTAGATTGGGCGAGGTGCCGATTATCTCTGTGGATCGTCTTTATGGAGGAGAATCCACGTTCCGTGTCGGGCCCTGGACCGTTGAATACTTGAGGTGGTTCCTTTGGGGAGTGAGACGTCTCCGATCCGGCCACCGCAAGAAGCCGGTCGCTGTAGTAGTACGGCCGTCATCCGAGGTTCCTTTGGCTGCGCAGGTGAAACGATGAACAAATCTTATCTTGTGACGGGTGGGTCCGGATTTCTCGGCAGCGCGTTGGTGCGAAAGCTGGTGCGCGCGGGCTGTCGTGTGCGCGTAATGGACAACAACCTGCGAGGAAACCTTGACCGTCTGGAAGACGTTGCGGGCGAATTCGAGTTCATCGCCGGTGATATTCGCAATCCAGAAGCGGTCGCAGCCGCGGTCCAAGGCGTGGATTCGGTGTGCCATCTGGCATTCGTTAACGGCACCGAATTCTTTTACAGCATGCCGGAACTAGTGCTGGACGTTGGCGTCAAAGGGATTGTAAATGTTGTGGACGCCTGCCTCAAGCACAAGGTCGGCGAACTATTGTTAGCGTCCAGCTCCGAGGTCTATCACGAACCGGAAGTTGTTCCAACTGATGAGACTGTGCCCCTCAGTATTCCCGATCCATTGAACCCACGCTATTCCTACGCCGCCGGAAAACTGATCAGCGAAATTATCGCCCTTAATTACGGCCGGACGCGTTTTGAACGCGTACTCGTGTTTCGCCCACACAATGTTTACGGGGCCGATATGGGTTGGGAGCACGTAATACCGCAGTTCGTTACACGCATGAAGGAAGTCAGCAAGAACCCGATCGATCCCGTCCGGTTTCCGATACAAGGCAGCGGTAAGCAGACCCGCGCGTTCACTTTCATCGAGGACTTCATCGACGGGCTGACGCTAGTGATGGAGAAGGGAGAGCATTTGGGAATCTATCACATAGGGACGACGGAGGAAGTTACCATCGAGTCGCTGGCTCATATGGTCGGGGAATACTTCGGCCGCCGTGTCGCGGTCATGCCAAGTGAGCCGGCCCTGGGCGGGACGCCTCGACGTTGTCCCGATATCCATAAGATTGCCGCATTAGGGTTTCTTCCCAAGTGGTCGCTGCGGGAGGGTGTTCGCGTGACGGCGAAATGGTATGACGAAAACGCGCATAAGGCCGCCAGCAATCCGGTCAGGAAAGAGGACGCCAGATGGCAAGTAATAAACGCCTAGCGGCCGGGACGGGCGCAAGCATTGTGGTGGAGAGCTGCCAGGTTTGCGATTCACGCGATTTGGCCTCCGTTCTCTTTCTGGGCTACTTGCCGCCAGTGAATCAAATGCGAATCATGGGGCAGCGGCCCGCAGAACAGCCGGCATATCCGGCCGAGTGGCTGTACTGCCCAAGGTGCCAATTGGTTCAGCTCGGCCTAGTCGTCGACCCGAAGATATTATTCCCTCCAGAATATCCTTATACTAGCGGCACCACTAAGATTCTTCGTGATAACTTTGCCGAAATGTACGCCGAGGCGCGTACTATACTTCCGCTGACGGCCGACGATCTTATCGTGGATGTTGGTTCTAACGACGGAACTCTCTTGGCCAATTTTAAGAATGGTGGCCATCGGGTCCGAGGCATCGAGCCAAGTCAGGTCGGTAATCTCGCCAACGAGCGGGCTATTCCAACATGGATCTCGTTTTTTGGGCAGGAAGTCGCCCGGAAAGTTCGCGATGAGGAGGGTCCGGCTACGATCGTTACCGCCACAAACGTATTTGCACATATTGAGAACGTCCACGACATCGTCAATGGCATCCTGGCCATGCTTTCCGACAAGGGTGTGTTCATCTCAGAATCGCATTACCTGATGAGCCTGTTGGAGACGCTGCAATACGACACGATCTATCACGAGCATCTGCGCTATTACTCGCTTCATAGCTTGCAATATCTGCTCAATATGCACGATCTCGAAATAATTCACGCTAAGAGAATTCCAACTCATGGCGGATCGATCCGGGTGTATGCCGCACGGAAGGGTCAGCATTCCCCCAGGCCCTCGGTCGCTGACATTCTCAGCCAGGAGCAGAATGCCGGGCTGGATATAGCAAAGCTCAGGGAATTCAAGCGTCGCGTAGTGCTCTCGAAGCTCGATCTGCACGGCCTGCTCGCCGGGATTCGCAAACGAGGAGAGCGGGTCTACGGTATCGGCGCGCCCTCGCGTGCCAGCACGCTAATCAATTATGTCGGGCTCGACGATGGCATTCTGGATTGTGTTCTAGAAGTAAAGGATTCTTTAAAGACGGGCAAGTATATGCCTGGGACAGTCATCCCCGTAATCGACGAGGCGCGACTCTATGAGGACCAGCCCGAGTACGCAATGCTGCTGTCTTGGCACATTGCAGAGGAACTGATCCCTAAGATCACGCAGAAGGGTTTTCGCGGGAAGTACATCGTGCCGTTGCCCGTACCTCGAATTGTCGGTCACGCTGACGAACTGGCACGCGGCGCAAATACCTGAGGGGCTCGCGTCCCTCGATCACAAGTCTACAAAGTGACTTAAATGGAATTTCCCAAGATTTTAAAGCGCACGCGGACACGAATCTCTCCGTGGGTAGAATTGATCGAAAAAACGGTCCAGTTCAAGCCGGACCGCCCCGCTGAATCGTATCATTTCATGACGCAGAACGCGTACGTTGGCATGCTTATACAAACCGAGGATGGACTGATTCCGATCGTGCGTCAGTATCGCCCATGCGTGGAAGAGTTCACGTGGGAATTCCCGGCCGGAACCGTCGATTTGGGCGAGACTCCTGAGCAAGCTGCCAAGCGAGAGCTTCTCGAGGAGATCGGATTGGAGACACAGAAAATGATGTACTTGGGAAACTTCCACCCAGATACAGGCCGGCTTCAAGTAAGTTCACATGCTTTTTACGGCACCGCTGCTTCCGGCAACGGGCCAGCATCGGCGGAGGAAGGCCTCTCGGTGAAGTACGTAAGTCACGCGCAATTGAAGCAGATGATTGTCGCGGGCGAATTCCGTCACCAGTTGCATTTGGCGATCTATGCGGCGGTCCTCGTGCGTGACATCGCGCTCGGATGAATCAGAGCCGAAAGTGAACAGCGGAGCTGCCTAACCCTAATAACTCCGCCGTTAAATTTCTGGGCAAACTGCGATACACTGTCTCTTAAGTTTGAATCCCGTAGCGTCTCCGTCAAAGTGGCAAAACGACTTAACGCCCCAGCAAAGTGGTTTGAACACGGGCCGCGCTGGCTAGACGCTTTGTGCCCTAATTTGGTTGGGCGGAAGCCGAACGGTTGAAATCGGAGTATTTTCAGTTGCTTTCAGCAGGGTCGAGAGACATGGACAACACGGGTGAATCCGAGTCACCCTACATTCTTGAGCCTCATTCCAAAGTTTGGATGCGTCCGCGGACGAATTCCAAGGCCAATTTAGCAGACGCCAGCGTAGAGTCCGCCGGCGATGTCATTCGGGGAGCTGAGGACATCGCTTGTGGTTCGGAAGAACTCCTCGCCGCAGTGCACGATTGGCATGCCCAACTTCAGTTCGGTTCGGAACGCAGCAATATTTTGAGGCCGGTGCAGCGATTTCTACAGGAGCGCGTTCTCGAGGTGGGCTCGGAATGCGGCGCCTTGACACGGTTTCTTGGCGAGTTGGGATCCGAGGTTGTGGCCTTGGAGCCTGATGTTCAAAAGGCCACTGTCAGCGCAGCGCGATGCCGTGGACTAGCAAACGTTACGGTAGTATGCGACGAGTTCGCAAGGGCGCGAGTGCCCGGCCCTTTCAAAGCCGTCAGTCTCATTGGAGGTCTCGGTTGGGCTTTGTACCCGACTGAGCTTTTGGAATGGTGCGGTTCTTTGCTGGCGGATGACGGTATCTTACTGGTCGCGGCAGAGAACAGGCTGGCGTTGAAGAATTTCGCCGGTGCCCCCGAAGACCATACAGGCGGGATTTTCCACGGCGTGACTGGTTTGGATGGCATGCATACCGGCAGATCCTTCGGCAGGCAGGAACTCAAGGAACTACTGCACAATGCGGGCCTACCGCACTGTGAGTTCCTCTATCCGCTGCCCAACTACCGATTTGCCCGTATGATACTTCATACGAATGCTTTTCGGAGTCCATCCGGGGCGCTGGCATTGGATCTGGTGCAACGATTCTCTACATATTATGACCCACGCTGGAACTACGAGCGGTTATTTTCAGAGCGGCGCGCATGGGCTACCGTGCTGCGGAATGGGTTGGCGGAGGATCTCGCTCCATCTTTTCTGGTTCTGGCCACCAAGGAATCCCGGCCGTTACTACAGCCGGACGTACTAGCCTACAGTTATTCAACAGCGCGTCGCCGCTGCTTCCAAAAGGAAACACTCATCTGGCGGAAGAACGACAGCCTCTCAATTTCCCGTACCAAACTCTATGACGTTGCACCGCCAGCCGGCATGGCAGCTTGCCAGGAGTTGCGGGACGAGCAGTATGAACACGGTCGTCTTTGGGCTAACGAGTTGCATGAGCGGCTCGACAAACCGAATTGGACATTTCACACTATCCTCGACTGGTTTGACCCGTATCTTGATTTCTTGATGCAGCATGTCGACGGCCATAATGGCGGGCCGCAGCTTCCACCTAATTTCTTGGATTGCACACCGTTTAATGTTGTTCGAAAAAGCGACGGTACTTTCGTGGCTTTCGATCTGGAATGGGTTTCTCAGGCGCCCATTCCACTCGATTTCCTGCTCTTTCGTGGACTTTTTTATACACTGAATGAAACGATCACAGTAGCCCGGCCGGATTATATACAGGATTTGCACATTTTGGACATCGTCGTGCGGCTGATCAGGAGTTCGGGCCTGCAAATAGACGACGCAAGAATCATCCAGCTCTTTGAGTTTGAAGAAGCGCAGCAGAAGGTCGCTTCCGGCAACCACGCCACGCTCTCAAGAAGCTACTGGACGAATGCGTGTCTCACACCACGGCTGGAGGACGTTCGAGCGGAGTTGAGACGGCGGGACAGCATGATTAGCGAGGCTGAACAAGCTGTCACTCAGCGGATGATGGAGGAGCACGGCCGGAAACTAGCCGCGCTCGATGAACAAACGGCGAGAAGGGAAGCCCGAGTTGAAGAATTGATTCGTGAATCTGCTCGACAAGCGGGACGTGCCGCCGCGGCTGAAAGTTCTTTATCGGCGACGACCACTGAACTGCGAGCACACGAGGAAGAAACTTCCAGGCTGACTGAGCGAATCGTTCAATTGGATAGCTATATCAACGAGTTAGTCCAAAAATTGCGAGCGGAGAATTATAGGCGAATTCAATTCGAAAGCCGCGCGACACGCCTTCATGCCGAACTCGGAACGGCCAAATCTGCCGAGCAGCGCGCCGCCGGCCTGGAGCACGAGCTCGGAATGATTCGAACTTCGTGGTCATGGCGTCTGACTCTGCCTCTGCGAAAATTCGCCGATCTTGGCAAAGTAATCTCTCGCTTGATGGTTTCCGGCGCAGCCCGCCTGCGATTTGCTTGGCTTTGTCGCTCGGCGCAGCGGCGGCGTACGCTGAGCGTTATCAATGAATCCCGCCTTTTCGACGAAGGATATTACGCACAACAGGGCGCCGACGTTGAGGATTCCGGCATCCCCGCTCTGGTTCACTATTTTCTTTGGGGAGCTGCCGAAAACAGGAGCCCCCATCCCTTGTTTGATGCGCCGTTTTATCGTGAACAGTCAACGGCCGGGGATTTCGGGAGACTAACTCCACTGGAGCACTACATTCAGGAGGGGTGGAAAAAAGGGAAGGACCCGCACCCGCTTTTCAACTCGTCCCTTTATCTTCAGCAAAATCCGGATGTCGCTCAGTCTGGCATGAATCCCCTGGTGCACTATCTGATGCATGGATCCAAGGAAGGGCGCTGGCGGCATCCCTGGTTCAATGCTGCATGGTATTTGGATGAATACCCCGACGTTCGCCGGGCGGGTGTCGATCCGCTATTTCATTATTTACTCTGCGGAGCCAAAGAGGGACGCGACCCTAGTCCCACGTTTGATTCTGATTGGTATCTCGCAGTACATCCTGGGGTGGCTGATTCTGGTCTCAACCCCTTGGTCCACTACGTTCGGTTTGGCCGGAGTGAAGGCAGGGCGACGCAGCCAGGTGAGGGCAGGCGAATACAGGAGAGGCTCGGCGAGGGCGGAAACTCCCGCCAGCCAGCAACACGGATACAATCGGACGTTGAATTAATCGAGCCGTTCTTCGATATCGAATTTTATATCCGTCAGTGCGCTGACTTTGAATTATCGGAGACGAGCCCTTTTGAACACTACTTGAAAAAGGGCGCGGCGGCGGGCAGAGACCCTCACCCCCTGTTTGACACATCGTTTTACTTGGAAAATAACCCCGGTCTGGCGTCACATGGAACCAATCCTCTCCTACATTTCGCTGTCGAAGGCGGTCAAGCGGGTCTCGACCCACACCCGCTATTCGATAGTTCGTACTATCTTGAGACCTACCGGGACATTGCCAAATCAGGTCTTAACCCCCTGCTCCACTATCTTCAAACAGGCGCCTTGGAAGGTCGCAACCCTAATCGGCTATTTGACGGCGCTTTTTACCTAAGGACCAATCCTGATGTTGCACACGCAAGGTTGAATCCGCTGGTTCACTTCCTCGAGTTTGGAGGGGCAGAAAGCAGGAGACCGCATCCGGCCTTTGATGTGGATTATTACCGGAAACAGCATCCGGAAACCGCAAAGTCTGGTCTTAACCCGCTGATGCATTATTTTGAAACCCTGAAAAGTCGATCGGTGCCGGCCCAGGCTGACCTGCCCGTGCCAAAAAAGTCTCAGCCTTCTGGCCTTTTTAGAGTGGACACTTTAGATGGCTTGAACGAAGGAACACAGGGTTTTGATGCGTCGCGGACGATCCTGTGTGTTACCCATGTGCCACCTTACCCTCCACGCGCCGGGAATGAATACGCCGAATATCGGCAGCTGAGTTATTTCGAACGCCAGGGTTACAGAATCGTGATAGCTCTGTCCCCCCTGCCGGGAGAAGAGATTTCGAGCGAACAATTCCGCGCGATCTGCAACCGATTCCCCTATACGATACTCTGCAGTCGCGATGGCTTAATACAGCACCGCTTGCCAGAGGGTCAAGCGATTTTGAACGCTCTTGACGGTGCTGCGTTGAACCCGCTTGCAGTCGAGCTGGGGGAAGATCTCGTTGAAGACCCGCAGGAGCGCTGGCTGATCGCCATCGAACGAACCTTCTGTCACGATTTTCTGGCCAGGCTGGTCATCCATCTGGAAGCTGCTCTAGCGCCATGTATCGTGCTGTCGATGTATATCTTTCAGACGCGATTCCTGCCCCTTATCGGCCGCAACAGCTTAAAGATTGTCGACACCATAGACATGTTTTCTACGACGCAGCGGAAAGTAGTCGAACTGGGAGTCAAGCAAGCTTTGAATATCACGGCGGATCAGGAACGCCGCAGGCTGCTCCGCGGTGACGTCATTCTCGCTTGTCAGCATGCCGAAGCGGAAGAATTCACCGCTCTTGTACCAGAGCGCCTGGTTCTCGAGGTTCCGTTCGACTTCGACGTTGTCCAACAAGCAGCAGCGCCGTCGGGCTCAGGGATACTTTATGTGGCTTCCGACAATGCGCCTAATACGAAGGGCCTGCGTGATTTCTTGCACTTGGCATGGCCCATCATTTCCAGGAGAATTCCCCAGGCTGAGCTACTCGTCGCGGGAAGGGTCTGCCGCACTGTGGAGAGGCCTCCCGAAGGCGTGCGTCTGCTGGGATTGGTCGATGATTTAAAGCCCCTGTACGAACAGGCAAGATTGACCATCAATCCCGCGGTCGCCGGTACCGGTATGAAGATCAAAACAGCGGAGTCCCTTAGCAACTTTCGCCCTGTTGTCGGATGGCCGGCCAGTATTGATGGATTTCAGTTCGAACTCGCAGAATTGTGCCACACGGCTCGCGACTGGCCCACATTCGCAGACCACGTTGTCTCGATCTTGCGCACTACTCAACAGGATTGGTTTTCTGCCGAGCAAAAGAACGAGATTCGCCGGCTACTCTCACCTGACACCATTTACGGACCCCTTCTGCGGCTTCTTGACACTTATGCTGAAGCGCAAGGCCTGAATCGATTTACCGCCAAGGCACTGGCCAAATGTTTTCCAACCTAACCTGCGACCTGCTCGTTGACTTTTCACAAACCGCACCGGATAGCAGTGCAATTCGAGACGTTATCGCTGGCTTGGCGCGGCCAGACGGTCTAGGAGCGATCATCGGTCGCGCGACATGTATTTTGCCGGTAGGCATGGAGGAAGCACCCCAGCTCCCGCAATGGCGGTTCGCCCTGGCCGCCGAGACAATGGCTGCATCGAACTCCGCGTTGGAATCTGCCGCGAGATTACAACGGCCACTGGTTGTGATTTTAGGACCGCTATTGGCAGGGAACGAACCCGTTTCGGCGCTGGTGGAGGCGCTAGGCGCCGACCCAATGTTCGGTTTTGCAATTGCACGAGTGCAAGATCGGCGGGGCACGCTCGCCAAGTTAAGTGCTTGTCTAGGCGATCCTGAAATAGCCTCTCTACCCCGTACGCTTCTGAGCGCGCTCACCGAGCGTTATATAGTACCGGAAGTGGTCGGGGCCTGCTTTGTCGTCCGAAGCGAAGTAGTATCAAATTTCGGTGAGTTGGACTCGCGCTTCGAGAGTACCACCGGCGCTTGGGCGCATTATCTTAGCCGTGCCCGGCGTGTCGGATTTCGGGGTGTAATTGTAAATCGTTCGGTCGTCGAGTCGGTTACCAGCACCGACCAGGTGATCTTGTGTGTGCCCGCGAACGACTACTGGAACGCCCATCGACAGTTCCCCGACGTAGAATTCGCGCGTCAGGAATTTGTCGACCTCGCCGCCCATGACTACGAGTCGTTGTTGGCTCGAACGCTTAGTAAGGATGAACACAAGCGAAAGACTATTCTGCTGGATGCACGCGGTCTTCCCCCCTTTTTTAACGGAACTGCTGACTGTATTCTGGGCATCCTTAAGGGTCTCGCCGCGTGTGCGACCGATTGGCACATCGGCGTGCTCATCAAGGCCGAGGCCAGCGCGTTCCATCATGTGCCGGAACGATTTCCGCAGTGGACATTTTTCGAAAGAATTCCCACGCAGCGATTCTCGATAGCACTGAGGCTTTCACAGCCCTGGGAGGTTCAGACCCTGGTGGAACTTCACGGCCTCGCCCTGCTTAATTTTTATCTCATTTTGGATACTATTTCGTGGGACATCCTGTACGGAGGTCCGCTTCGCAAAGAGCTCGAAACCACGTGGGGGTTCGTCACGGAAAATGCGGACGGTCTTTTGTATATCTCCGACTATACTCGCCAGCGGTTCGCCATGCGTTTTCCACCGTTGCCCTCGGTGCAGCATTATGTTTCTTACCTCCCATTTCATCCGGATGATTACATTGAACCGCGTGTAGCACCTGTCGCTGACGGAGAATATCTGTTAGTTGTAGGCAATAACCTAGATCACAAGTGGGTCGCTCCGACAGTTGAGTCGCTGGCGACGGCATTTCCATTTCACCCCATTCGAGCTTTGGGCTGTGAGAGCGCTAACCAGCCAAACGTGAAGGACATCAGAAGTGGTGATTTGTCCGAAGTTGAAGTCGCCCGGCTATACGCCGAAGCTAAGATTGTTATCTTTCCTTCTTTCTATGAAGGCTTTGGGTTGCCGATCCTGACAGGCCTAAGTTACGGAAAGGCGGTCGTTGCACGCCGTTCCAGCCTGCTTCAAGAACTCGCCGCGCGTTGCCGGGCGGTCGGGCAGTTGTACGCCTTCTCGGATCCCTGGGAATTGCTCGAAATCGTGGGAGGCCTATTACATGGTCAACACCTGGATCCTTTGCCGCTCGGACAAACCTTAGAGCGCGGCCAAGAGCCGCTGCGCTGGTCGGATGTCGCTCGAAACATATTGGAGTTTATAGAAAATTCACTCCAAACGCCATGGCAGTCACAGTCATCGAGGAGAACGCACCAGTTTAGGTTGCGCCGGGGACAAGGTGCATGCGTGTAGCAACGATCTTTCTCAGGCACGGCATCGAAAAATACAAAGACAGTCAAGCGCGTGTGGACGATATTTTTAGTCGACAATTGCCGAAAGCCCTGCGTGAAATAATCGTGGTAGACACGGCGCTATCGCCCGACCTGGTGGAGCGACACGGCCCACATCTCACCGTCCTCGGAGCTGACAACTTTGGTTCAGAGTTTTCCGGTTGGGACCAGGCTTTGTCTTGGATTGGTCCCGCGATCTGGTCCTACGATCTGGTGCACTTCGCAACGTCGGCATGCTTTACGCTTTATGTCGGCTACCTGGAACGATTGGATTTGCGGCTACTGCAAAACATTGTCGCCCGGCCCGTCTGTTTGGGGCACATCGACTGTTACAATGAACCGGTCCGTTTATTCTCGTATGCGTCGCAGCATTGGATCCGCACGTCATTTTTCTTCCTGCCGCCGGCGGAACTGAAAGCTCTCGGATCCCTCGTTTCGTTGCGCGACGGTAAGCGAATCTTCAGCGGGGACGCCGCTCGACCCTTTCGCGACGACGCACCGCTTTCGGAGAACTACCGGCGGTACATTTTTGACTGGATCACGGGCGGTGACATCGGGCAGGGAGTAACCTGGCACTCAGTTTTCAGCCTGACGCAAGAAACCCTGCCGGAGTTCGAGCGTAAGGCTCTCGCGATCCTCAACGAGCACTTGTTTTCGATTCGGTTGCGTGCGCTGGGATGCCGCGTTGTGGACGCAACATGGCTTTGGACGCAACTCGCTCAGGAAGAGCGGGAGATCAATTGGGCGCTAGGCTGGCGCGAGCAACTAGCCACCCGTAGCGTTGACGCGGTTATTGCAGGAAGCAACTCGAATGCCAGCGCGTCTGGGGAACATCCGGCTTTATAGGCGTTTGCCCAAGAAGCAGAACCGTGCGTAGATACTGGGATGAATGCCTTCCGTATCGCGAAGGCGATACACTTCAAAGCTCATCTGAGAGCATACATCCATAATCCGTGACCGTAGTGTTTCAGCCGAATACCACCTAGCGTGCCGATTTTTCCACCCGCGTGCACAGTATATCGGCACATCGGAATCGAAAGGGATATCGAGGGCTGCGCTGTAAGTTGGATCTGTCTGAACTGCTGCTTCTCGAAAAATATATAAAGGGACCACAACCACACGTCCTTCCGGGCGCAGAACGCGTTGCAACTCGAGAAAGAGCCTGGTATCTGCATCGCCCTCAAAATGCTCCAACGAGCAGGTGAGCGTAGCACACGCGGCAAAACCATCTTGCACCGGCATGCAGCAGGCGTCGCCGCCGATCTGGGCGTCGTTAATGCCGGCGTCATACATGATGTCCTGTGCGTAAGCGGCGCAGCCATGCAGCCTGGCGGCGATCTCGGGTAGCGGCGATCCTTCCGATGCGATGTCGATGAAAACATCGTTTGGCCTCGGCTTTAACAACTGCAAGGCCACGAAGTGCTCTAATGCCTTTTCGGGCAGGTTGCCTCGGTAGTAGTTCGTATAACGCAGCGCATATTCGGCTCGCCAGAAGTACTCGGCAAACTCAGGGGCGCTTACTTTGAGATCCATGACAGGGCTTCCGATAGATCTCATGTGCTCAGCAATCTCATCTAAGTGCGGCCTTGGATCAACCGACTGTGTCTTGACGATGGCATACCGTGAACGAAGGATGTCGACAGCCTGCTGATAGTCGGATAGGATGGTGCCGGGCTGATAGATATAGGGCTGCGACATACACGCATTATAAGTGCTTCGACGTGACCTTAAACTGACGGAGCGGCGAATAGTCTTGGAAAAGTTATATTTATCTCACAAACAATTTTGCTGGAAGCAGCCCGGATTCATTCGCCGGAAGCGATGCCCGCGCGTCTGCGACAGAGGCCGCTTCATAGCCGGGTTACCATGAGCGGAGATTGAACAGGTTATCCCGGTCGCCTGCAGAAGATCGTTTGAAGGTAGGATCGTCCGGTGGCCTCACCGGCCTTGCAGACCATCCACATTCCGGATCGAAGTACAGCTTCGGCAGCGCTGCTCTTTACAGGGATATCAATCGCTGCCAAGGGGGCGTTATGGACGATCTCCGATTCAATCTGGAATCCCCCTCCTTGAAGCACGTCGCGTAAGGACTTGCGCGTGAAATGATGGAGATGGTGGCGCGAATACAGCCGGTTGAACGCCAGTGGAATGCCCCAGCGTTTCCCCAAGCGCGCCAGACTATACAGTAAACTGTCCTCGTTGAGCGTCATGACCGTAACTGTCCCAGCCGGCTTGGTGAGTTGACGGAGGCGGTCCACGAACGCACGAATATCTGCGACATGCTCAATAACAGCGAGCGAAACGATCGCATCGAATTGGCCATTGATGTCCATGCTCAGGAGGTCGCCTTGATAGAATGTGATCCCATCGCCACCGCGATTCGCCGCCAGATCAATTCCGGCGAGGGATAGGTCTGGCCGAATCTTTCGCAGGTGCCGTAAAAAATCTCCGCGACCGCACCCAGCGTCCAATACCGAGGCACCTTGAGGAATTGCATCCGCTATGCGCGTGAATAACGTGATGTTCGGGTTGGCGAACCAACGCTGATGATCATCATCAAAATAGTTTTCATGATACGGCTCGAACTCGACCGACTCCAGATGACTGAAGCAATGCGTGCAGCGGCAGCAGCGGTACAAGTCAGCTTCCGGATGTTTGGCGAGGAAGGAGGCGGGCGACCCGCATAGCGAGCAAGCAATCGCAACTCCTCTGTCTCTCGGCCCAATCTGGCCCCTGCCAACCGCCGTTTCCACTATTTCACCTTCCCTTGTTCTGGCTACCTATTCCATCTTAGATGATAACTTTTTCCTGACTGTGGGTGAGAGACGAACGGCCTATAAAATTGTTAAGAATCGGAGCGGCCCAAGACTGAAACGAAATCCGATTCGGCGTATAATTAGAACCTTAGTGCCTCAGCTACTATTCGAAATGTTTCGTGGCGAAACTCTTCTATCGAGCCGAGGATCATGATTCAATCGCCTGCCAAGGTTGCCAGCGTTCAGCCCGCAGCGATTGATAAATACCTGGTGCTTAGCGTATTGCCTGGCCTGGGACAAGCCATCCTGATCGGGATCATAGTCTTCACAGCCCTCGAGGGTTGGCGGCGGGATTTCCATATTCCTCTGGTTTTTGCCAGCGATAGCCTGGTCGTGCTCATGCAGACAAAGAGCACCATGGACCACGGCTGGTGGTGGACAAATCCGATGCTTAGCGCTCCATCAACATTTCACGCGCTTGCATTTCCAGCTAACGCCAATGTAGACCAGTTCATCGTGTTCCTAATTAGCCGCTTCACCCATAGCGTCGGATTGTGCATAAACCTGGCCTGGATATGCATGCTCATCCTAAGCGGCCTGACCGCCACTTGGTGTTTGCGGAAGATTGGAATCGCTCGGAATGCAGCGATGGTTGCAGGCACTCTGTTCGCAATCAGCCCCTACGCGCTCTATCGACAAATCGACCACTTTGAACTTGTAACCTATCTGGTGCCATTTCCTGCGGCCGCGGCACTAATGCTCATCACCGGCCGCCCTCCCGATCGCTGGTATTGGAGGGGCTCCGTCGGATTGCTGGCTGGCTGTGCCCTGCTCGGATTTAACTATGTGTATTATGCATTTTTTGGTAGCTTTCTCTTGGTCGTCGCCACCGTTGCAGGCTACTTTAACTGGCGCGATAAACGCATTCTGTTTGCCGGAGCGGCCTGCATTGCGCTGATTGGTTTATGCACGTTCCTAAATTTGGCTCCTAGCTTGTATGTGTGGCATGTCGAAGGAAAGCCAATCATCATTCGCGATAAAGTACCGGCCGAAGCGGAGGTCTATGGGCTCAAGCTGAGACAACTCGTCAGCCCTGTCTTTGGCAGTTCCTTTCCGCCCTTCCGGCGCTGGACGCAGAAGGAAGCAGAGGCTCAGTTTCCTCTCGAAACTGAAAACATGGTCTCTCGTTTGGGATTTATCGGCACCCTCGGTTTTCTGGGCGTCCTGGGTGCCCTCTTTGTACGAGCACGAGCCGGTAAAAGCACTGCCGGCCAAACCATGTTGGGATCCGGGCAACTCACCCTTGCTGCGGTGTTGTTGGGGACGTTGGGTGGCTTTGGCAGCCTTTTCAGTCTGCTTGTCACGCCCGAGATTCGAGCTTATAACCGGATTTGCGCTTTCCTGGTTTTTTTTGCAATGATCGCTGTAGCGGTGGCCCTGGATGGACTTTGGAATCGCGGCCGGTGGCTGAGCCGAGCGGCCCTATGCCTGGTTCTCGCGATTGGCATTCTGGACCAAACGCAAGCTTTGCGCGGTCTCAATACATCCCAACCAGGCGTTAAGAACGAGAGCCGGCAGGTAGAAACGATAGTTCGGGGTTTGGAGGAGAAGTTGCCCGAACGCGCCATGGTCTACCAACTCCCGTTCACGACATTCTTGAACGACAGCGGTAGGGCTCGCATGAAAGCATACGACCATTTAAGGCCTTATCTGGTCTCGCGAACAATCCATTGGAGCTACCCAGCTTTGTCCAACGCACAGGTGAATTGGCAGCGAAAGATATCACAGCTCAACACAGAAAATCTGGCTCGTCAGTTAGCCGCCGATGGGTTCGCGGCGATACTGGTGGATCGCTACGGTTACGCGGATGATGGAAAAGAGATCGCCGATTCAATTCAGAGCGCTTTGCGAGGGCCTGGCCCGATGGCTACCAATGAGCGATATATGGCCTTTGACATCCGCCCTCTGAAAGGAGCCGGAAAAGCTTTGAGCGCGCCAGATTCTCTTTCCGCCGTCCCAACTCCGGCTACTGTCGGTTTGGCGGCGTGCCCGGGTGAGCCGGTAGCGAATATCGACCAATTAGCGAATGTAACGGGGCCGGTCTGGGACAAGACGCCGCACGTTTCGTTAAGCGATGAGTTCAGGGTGCTTGGTTGGGCAATCGACCAATCAGCGAAATCGGCTGCCTCCGATGTAGACATCGTTATCGACGGAATACCGTTTCCCTCGCTTTTCGGGACAGACCGCAGTGACGTCGCTGAGTCTTTTAAGAGTCCAGCATACCGTGGTAGCGGTTTCACGGCCGATATCCCTGCCAGAAAGCTCGGAAAAGGGCGCCACGTTTTATCGCTCCACGTCATGGCGGCGAACCGAAAGTGCTATTTTCAGAGCCGCGCCGCTCAGATCGTTGTCGAATAATCTGTTCTTATGGACTTGCAGGGGCAGCGGATCCTCGTAACTGGAGCGGATGGATTCATAGGTTCTCATCTTGCTGAACTACTTATAAAACACCAGGCAGAGGTTGTCGCTCTCGTCCAATACAACTCATTCAATAGCTGGGGATGGTTGGACCAAAGTCCTTGTGCGCAACGTATGCGAATTGAGTCGGGAGATATCCGTGATCCCCACTTCTGCAACGATTTAGTGCGCGAGATAGACATCGTCCTACATCTCGCCGCGCTGATTCCGATTCCGTATTCGTACCGAGCGCCGGAGAGTTATATTGAGACCAACGTTAAAGGCACACTAAATCTTTGCCAAGCTGCGCGGGCCCACGGGGTAAAACGATTCGTTCACACATCCACTAGCGAAGTATACGGTTCTGCGCAATATGTCCCTATTGATGAGAAGCATCCACTGACGCCGCAATCTCCGTATAGCGCCAGCAAGATTGCCGCCGACTCGATCGCGTTGAGCTTCTATTACTCATTCCAGCTCCCCGTGGTGGTGGCTCGGCCTTTCAATACGTACGGCCCGCGACAATCCGCTCGAGCCGTCATCCCAACAATAATTTCTCAGTTGGCGACCGGGAAACGCGAAGTCCACTTAGGAGATCTCACAACAACCCGTGATTTCACTTTTGTTGAGGACACGTGCCGCGGCCTCCTCGCGATCGCGAGCCTCGATAAAGGTGTTGGGGAAGTGTTTCATATCGGTTCTGATCACGAAATCTCAATTGGCGACCTTTTCAAACTGATTAGCGAGATCATGGGCGCCGAAGCAAGAATTACCCAGGACGATCAACGACTCCGTCCGCAAAAGAGTGAGGTCCTCAGACTGCGCTGCGACAACAGCAAGCTCCGTCAGGTGTCCGGTTTCGGGCCAACCATTTCGTTGACGGAGGGCTTGACGCGCACTGTGGATTGGTTTCGCGATAAGAGCAATCTCAGCCGGTACAAGGGCGATCTTTATAATGTCTAGGCGAGCTGTGATCCTAGCGGGTGGCAAAGGCACGCGACTTCGCCCTTACACAGTCGTTTTGCCAAAACCCCTAATGCCCCTCGGTGATTATCCAATCCTCGAGGTGATCGTTCGGCAGCTCTCAAATCATGGGTTCGATCACATTACAATGGCCGTAAATCACCAAGCCAATCTGATCAAAGCGTTCTTTGGCGATGGAGAAAGGTGGGGGGTACGAATCGATTACTCTTTGGAGAATCAACCGCTCAGCACCATCGGCCCGCTGTGCCTCATTGGGGACTTACCGGACAACTTTCTTCTGATGAATGGCGACGTTTTGACAGACTTGAACCTGGACACCTTTTATAGTCGCCATGAGCTAGGGCGGAGGCTATTCACAATCTCCGCGGCTCGACGGAAGCACGTGATAGATTATGGCGTCCTGCATGTCGACTCTTCCAATGTGCTGACTGGCTTTAGCGAAAAGCCCGCCACAGAGTACTTGGTTAGTATGGGAATCTACGTGGTGAATAAGTCAGCGCTTTCTTTAGTCCCAGGTAGCCAGCCATATGGATTCGATAATCTGATGTGCGACCTTCTCGCACGGGGCGAAAAGGTCTCAGTGGAACCCTACGACGGTTACTGGTCCGATATTGGCCGGCCGGATGACTATCTACACGCACTGGAGGATTTCGATCAAAGGAGATTCCAGTTCCTGCCGAATGAGTAACGCAATTCTCGTTACCGGCGCCGCGGGATTCATTGGCACGCATCTGGTGCGGGCGCTTCGGAAGGCCGGCTACCGAGTCCATAGCCATTCCAGAGCGAACGGGGACATTGCTCATGATCCCCTGAATTATGACGACGTCCGGCGCGTGTTTCATCTTGCGGGCAACAACTTTGTGCCCGAAAGCTGGGAAAAGACGCGCAGCTATTATGAAGTCAACGTGCTTGGAGCGGCGAATGTGCTGGAATTCTGCCGCCATCACAAGGCGGCTCTCACACTAGTCAGTTCGTACGTTTACGGTAAGCCGCACAGCCTGCCAATTGATGAGAACCATCCTATTCAAGCACTTAACCCATACAGCCATACAAAAATTTTGGCCGAGGAAGTCAGCCGTTACTATGCCACGGAATTTGAAGTACCAGTCTGCATCATTCGCCCGTTCAACACATACGGCCCGGGCCAGGATACCCGATTTCTGATCCCGAAGCTCATTAGCCAGGCTTTGGATCCCAGTTGCGAGCAGTTTTCCGTCACCGACCTTCGTCCCCGGCGCGATTACTTGCACGTAAGGGACTTGGTGAGCTTATTACTTGCCACACTAGAGCAACCTGGCGGTGTTTACAATGCAGGAAGCGGTCGATCGGTTAGCATAGTGGATCTGGTCACAATGATCAACGCCTTGACGAATTCCGAAAAACCGGTGGTTTCGATCAACCAAATCCGGCGGGAAGAGATTCTCGATGTTGTCGCGGATGTATCCAAAGCAAAAAGGGATCTTAACTGGACTCCTAAGATTTCGCTGATCGATGGTCTGCGTGATGCGATTCAATCCACGAAGGTCGTGTTGGACGCGAGTGAATGAAGACGCTGGATATTATCCTTCCTGTATTTAACGAAGAAGAGGTTATCACAGAATTTCATACGATTCTCTGCGCGGAACTCGACGCGTTGGCCAGCCGGTACCGTTGCCATTTGATTTATGTCGTCGATCGCTGCACGGATCGGTCGTTCTCCATCTTGAAGTCGCTCGCCGAACGCTCGCCGAACATGACTGTTCTGCACTTGTCTCGCCGTTTTGGTCACCAAATGTCGCTCGTAGCGGGGATCGATCAAAGTCACGGCGATGCCGTCATCATGATGGACTCCGATCTGCAGCATCCGCCCGCGGTCATTCCCCGCTTACTCGAAAAATTCGAGGAAGGTTACGACGTCGTTCACACCATTCGACATTATGACCGCAGGGTCGGCGCGTTCAAGCAAGGAAGTTCCCGGTTATTCTACTGGCTTCAAAACAGCCTTTCTCCGGTTGCGCTTCAGGAAGGCGCAGCCGATTTCCGATTGGTCTCCCGTAAGGTAGCATGCCTATTCCAGTCGGCGGTGCGCGAACAGAACCAATTCCTCCGTGGGCTATTTCAGTGGGTAGGTTTCCGATCCACCGCAGTGGCTTTTGTGAGCCCTCCGCGCACTTCTGGGGCCACAAAATATAGCCTGCTCCGCTTGTTGGAATTTTCGGTCTGGGGTATCACCTCTTTCTCCAAGGTACCTCTCCGTATCGCCAGCCTGTTAGGTTTTGCGATGTCCTCCCTAAGTTTGCTGTATGGCCTTTGGTTGGTCGCCGAATACTTCCTTGCCGGCCATATGCCCGTTGGGTACACATCTCTGATCGTGATGATTCTGTTCCTTGGTGGGCTTCAGCTTTCTGTGCTGGGTATCTTAGGCGAATACCTCGGCAGCATCTTCGACGAGGTGAAACACAGACCTCTCTATATCATCGACGAGGTGGTGAAAGGATCTGGATGAAGATGGAACGGTGTCTGGTTTGCGGCGGGCCATATGTCCCTTCCAAACTTCCAGGTCTTCTTAAATGTCAGTATTGCTCCTTCGTCACGGCCGATCTGAAATTGTCGCAGAGCGAACTGGAGAATCTCTATGACCAGACCTACTTCGAAGGCCAAGAGTACAAGGATTACCTCGGGGAAAGGGCTCTGATCGAAAAGCACTTCCGTGTTCGCCTGCAGAGACTTCTACAGTATGTCCCTGACGCAAAAACCAAGAAGTTGTTCGAAATTGGGTCCGCATACGGTTTTTTCCTGACAGTCGCACGTGGCTATTTTGCCTCGGTCGAAGGTATAGACATTTCACGCGTTGCTGTGGACTATGCTGCCACCGTCTTAGGGTTGCCTGTGCACGCCGGAGATTTCATGGAATACCCGTTGGAGCAAAAGCTGGACGTCGTTTGTCTGTGGGACACCATCGAACATTTGAGCGCCCCCCACCTTTACATTGAAAAGGTAGCGGCCAATATGAACCTGGGCGGAATTATCGCCATTACGACGGGCGACGTTGACAGTGTAGTTGCCCGCTTGCGCGGTAAACGCTGGCGGCAAATTCATCCTCCAACTCATCTGCATTATTTCTCTAAAGCCACTCTCAGCAATTTGCTTCTAAAGCACGGCTTCCGGCCGCGATACTGCGGTTATGAAGGCATGTATAGGAGCTTGGATACAATTGCTTACATCATTCTAAACATCAAGCACAAGCAGCCCGAAGTCTACTCAGCACTGAAGAAGGCCGGTCTGCTGCATTTTGATCTTTATCTAATATCTGTACGATATCCTCTTCGTCGTGGCCGAAAAGGTAGCGTGACCTAGAAACCGTCTAGCAGCATAATGCCAGCCTCGCATCGGTAATTCCTATTTCCTTTGGTCGTTTCCTCTGCGTAACGCCACTTCACTCTCCGCACGTAAGATCACTGGCCCTAGCAGTCCGGATTCAAGCAGTGGGGAATCTTTCTTGAAGTAATTCCAAGTCGTAAATGTGTAGCGGTGCGCGGATGGACGCGGTTGTCTAGCCAAAAACCAGGATGGAAATTCCGCCAGGGGTCTGCCGACGGCCCCCGGAGGCGTGCGCGGGTCGTCAAAAGCTTTGCCCCATGTGCTGTCTTCGGGTTCCTGCTCGTCTCCGATCAACCGATTGGGCCACAGATTTGTCACTTGGATTTCGATGTGATTATTACCTGGTTGGATCGCACTGGTCACGTTCAACCAAAACGGTGCGTGCCAGAGAGTGCCGATACGCCGCCCGTTCAAATCGACTTCCGCGAGATTTTTCACCGTGCCCAAGTCGAGCACGATACGCAAGGCCGGGTTGAATAATTCCGCGGGAACATTGAAATCCGCCGAGTATCGTGCAGTGCCTGAGAAATATTTGATTCCTCGCTCGGAAAACTCCGTCCAAGAGATTAGATGATTCACACTGACCTTCTCGGGTGCCCCCCAATCCGGTGGAAACCTCACTTCCCAAGGGCCATTTATCTCGAGGGAGCGAGGCGGAGCGGATACGCTTATGGTCTCCACCCGTCCCGATGCCCAAGTCAATCGGTAGTTTCCGGCGGCGCCGCGTAAGTGAAGACGCCCAACTGAATCGCCGGTTATCACCGGTTCTGAACGCCCAGGCTCTTCAGTCGCGGCTGCCAATGGGGCTTCAGATCCAGCAGGACGACGGAACACTACAAAGATGGATTCAGCGCCTTCCAAGTTGAGTACCACCTGCGTTCGTCCGGCCTGTTGGCTCCAGACGCCGGCGACCGTACGCTGTCCGGTTTCGGGTTGCCAGATTTCCGGTATCTTACCGGCTACGCGAAATGAGGTCGAGAGACATGTACTGCCCGTTCACGGACATTGGCAATGAAATAAACATCAGTCTGGCCTTCGCGGCGATGAGTATATCGGATGTCTTCACCGATGGCGGGTGAAAAGATCACGTCGGGCGCAATATTCAGGCCGGCTAGCGTCTCCTCGGGCGTTTTGCGCCAAATCACCTTCCCTTTCCCGTAGACATTCGTGAAAACTTTGTGACCGTCGATCGCACCCCAGAGTTCCCTACCGATTGTTTGCACCTCTGCATCTGCAGCCGGGAAGTTAGCCATGCTTGGTGATCGCTCAGGTCGACGGCCGACCATTATCGCCCCGGAGGCGACCAACTGCTTGAGTCTGCGAGCGACTTCCGGTAGCATTGTCTCTCGGTCCGGCAGGACCAGGAAGGCGTAGTGGTTTCCTTGTGGCAAAGTTAGCCGCCCGTTTTTCACCTGTATGCGCTCGAGCAGTGTGGTCTCGGAAAGTACATCGCCGTTCTCGCCCGTGAAATCGTACGTGCAGTAGTCCGACACAGCCGTGCCGTGCTGCAGAACGGCTTGTGCGCGGCTTAGATAATGCACCCACGCCTTTCCAGGCTCAAACCAAGTCTGGTTGGGGCCAAAATGCAGTCCCCACCAGCCGAAGGTCATGCCAGGCTTAATCTTCTCGTCGAAGGGTTGATGCGCCCAAGACTGTAATACGAGTTGGTTATAGCCCGAAGCCAACATCGCGTCGCCGAGCGGCTTCAGGTTGGCCGGCTCCTCTTTCCAATCGCTTGTTTCCGGGCCGCTCGAGAACGCCTCGGCGGCGATGATCTTGCGGCCTAGGCCGCGCGCAATCGCCTGTACTTGCCGCTTGGCCAAAGAAATCGGAGCAACCCAGAATTCTCCCATAACGATATCGGCAGCCTCTGCGGCCTCAGCCGAGTCAAATGGCCCGGCATAGGGTTCCAATCTCATTTCCATCCCGGCCGCCCGGATCATCGCCCCAGCCTGCTTGAAGTTGTTTTCGACAAATAGATCCTTCATCACCCGCTGCATATCCCAGCGGAATCGTTCCGATAATGTCGGATCGCCGATAACCCGGCTTGCCAGCACTGGTAGCCAGGGGATTGGATTATATCCTTTACGGCGCTGGAACTCCTGCGGGAGTAAGGGTGTCCACGTGGCCTCTCCGGCTTCGTAACTGTCAAATAGAATATGGTGGAACGTCGTGCCAACAAGTCCGCCCAAGTGTCCGCGCAAGGGTTCGATTACCTGAGTCATGTGAAATCGGCTGGATGTGGCACTAAGCTTGTCGCACTCTAAAGCATTTACTCCGTCCGGCGAAGGCGTTGGTGCACTGCCAGTGGTGGTATGGCCAAAGCGATAGATTGTCCAAGTACCTTGCGGCACTTGCCAGGCCAGTTCCCCACTCCCGCTCATGCGACTGGTCAGGTCCATGACCGATGCCGGCGAGGCGATAGGTCCATCCGGCACGGCTAACACAGCGACGTCACGGTAATAGGGATAGTCGGGATGGGCAGGCGGCTGTGCGAGGATTTGATTGAACTTCGATGGTCCGGTTGTTCTTGTCTCGCTCCATACCAATTTTTGCATTGACTTCTCGGGAGTAATCCAGGGACCTCCACTAGCGGAATATCCCACGCAATTTTGCATGCCCAATTCCAGCCCAAGGCGTCTTGACTCGTTCGAAGCATGTAAGAGAAGCGCCCACCACTCCGGGTTTCTATAGGTCACTTGAGGCGCTATCGTGTTTCGCATCGGCATGGGTCCGTACTCGACGCTAGAGGTTACATTAAAGATCGTAGCGCCTCCGATTCCGAACGCTTTCATCTTCTCCAGATCTCTGGTAATCCCATCGCTCGTTACATTCGAACCCATCCATGGCCACCACACATAGGGTTGCGCGCTCCTTGGAGGCGATTGAAAGTCCTGTTCCAGCGTTCCGGCCATGCACGTTGAACCGATTCGGCTAATTGAGAGCAAAGCGAAGACAAGCGCGATCCGCCCGCACGTTCGTTTCGAAATGGGAAATCCTTGACGGATCAAGACTGACTGGAAGTTATTCTTGGGCATTATGTCCGGGGTAGTCCGAGCGGAAGTTCGTTCACTTCAAACTCTAAGGAATTATACAACCAGCACCTTTGTGGAAATCACACTGCGACGAAGAGTTCGCTGAACCAGGGGGCCTGCAGGTATCAGGCCGTGACGAGGCGCCTCTACGAAGTTGACAAAGACGCCGTTTTTGCGCGACTAATGGCTTACGGAGGTGGTCCACAATGAGCGACACGCAAGCCTGGGACCCTGACGTTCTTGGGTTACACCTGCCACCCGGCAGTAACCACTTCAGAGCGTTCGTGGGCTATCCCATGAAATACGATCTGATAGCTGCGATGCAGTTCAACCTGCTAACCTCCCTCGGGTTGCGGGAACATCATCATGTATTGGATGTGGGCTGTGGATCACTTCGTGCGGGCCGACTGCTGATTCCTTACCTTTTACCGAATTGCTATTACGGCCTGGAACCTGAGAAATGGCTTGTAGAAGACGGTATCCGTTACAATACCGGCCGCGATATCATCGAAATCAAGTCTCCACATTTTCAATACAGATCTGATTTTAGCTTGACCTCCTTCGGCGTACAATTCGATTTCATCTTGGCGCAATCCATTTTTTCGCATGCTAGTGCGAGCCAAGTCATGATCTGCCTCTCGGAGGCCGCCGCTTGTTTAGCACCGGGAGCGCTTTTGGTAGCATCATTTGTACTCGATAAAGAGGACTACCAAGGCACCACTTGGCTCTATCCAACCTGCGTCGGTTACACCGCGTCAAGTATGATGCGGTTCGCCGCCAAGGCGGGTCTTGAATGCACTCTTATCGACTGGCCCCATCCTAACGCCCAGAGTTGGGCGCTTTTCTGGCGCAGCTGTACTCGTGAAAAACCGCGCGATCCTACCTACCTTTACGCAAAGCCGTGTATACATGAATTACAGAAGGCACCTGTTGAAAAACACTCTGACGCCGGTTTTCTAGACGGGGCTTGGGACGTTGGCGATCATTGGCTCGTTTACGGATGGGCTATAGACCCTGAGCGCGGGCGCCCAGCGGATTCCGTACTCATCGTGCAGGGAAGGCAGGTTATTGAATCAGGGCGTATCGAACGTCGAACGAACGGATGTCGCGGCCGTACTCGGCGACAAGCTGCTGCGCAGCGGCTTTCGCGTGAGGCTTGCGAAAGACGTTCTCAGCGCGGGCCATGAATTGAGATGCTACGGATATAATTCGGAAACCGGAAAGGCTCTTGCCCTCTCGGGTAGTTTCATTCCTTGATCCGAAGTTTCGCCGCGGCGTAAGCCAGATGAATTCACACCGCCGCAGTGGTCGGGTGTTCGGCATAGGCGTCCAGCACATCCGCTACTCGGCCGGTCATAAACAACTTCGCCATGGTCCAGCCAGATCGCGCGATCGCAGAGTTCCGAGATCATTCCGCGTGAGTGAGACACGCACAGCATCATCTTGCCGCGCCGCCGGAATTCACGGACTTTATCGAAGCACTTGGCTTGGAACGCCGTGTCGCCGACGGCCAGAACCTCATCCACTAGCAGAATATCGGGGTCCATCATGACCGCTACTGAAAAGCCTAGCCGCATCACCATGCCGCTCGAATAAGTCCGCAGGGGTTCGCGGATGAAGTCTCCAATTCCGGAGAACTCTACGATCTCGTCAGCTATGTCGTTAGTACGTTTCCGGCTCAAGCCAATCAGGGAAGCGTTCAGCCGGACGTTCTCCTCGCCCGTCAAATCGGGGTGGAATCCCGAGCCCAACTCCAGAAGCGCCGCGATCCGGCCATCTACAGCGACTCTGCCTTCATCGGGAAGAGCCAGCCCAGCTGCCAGACCAAGCAGCGTGCTTTTGCCGGCTCCGTTGGCACCGATCACTGCCAGACTCTCGCCGTGCTCCATCCGGAAGGAAACGTTCTTCACTGCGTAGAACGGCTCGCCAACCTCGCTTGTGAACAATTGCTTTAGCCGGTAACGCAGTAACAACTTACCGGTGTGACGGTGGAAAATCTTAGAGACGTTCTGAAATTCGACGGCGCTCATAGCAGGTTACAAGTAGTCGTAAAAACGAGACTTAAGACGGCGGAAGACTAGCAGACCCGTCACAAACATCCCCAGGGACACAGATGTCAGTTTGATGATCAACTCCCAGCGTGGCGGTTGGGCGTCAAGGAAAATGTTGCGTAGTGCCAAAATGAGGGCCGCCAGTGGATTCATCTTGTACAAATCACTATATGCAGCCGGGATCATCGAGAAAGCATAAAAAATCGGGACCATCCAGAACATGATTGTGTTCGCCGATTCGACCACGTAGCGTGTGTCCCGGACGTAAACATGGATCGCCGATGTCAGTAGCGACAACCCGCAAACAAAGATGATCTCCATCAGCCAGATATATGGCAGCCACACCCAATATCGGCTAACTGGAAGGCCAAACATAAACACCATTGCGAAAAGCAGGCCGATCTGAATCGCCAGATGTACGCAGGTTGCCAGAACGGAAGCAACCGGGATGATCTCGCGCGGAACCGGGACGCGCTTGATGAGTGGATAATTGTCAACGATCGACGTCGTCCCTGCCAGCCAGGCTCCTGAAAAGAAGTTGTACGGGACCAGACCGCACATGATGAATACTGCGAAGTGCGGATTGGAATTATTAGGAAATATCTTGGTAAATACAAAAGTTAGTACTCCCATCATCACGATGGGGTTTAACAGCGACCAAAAAACCCCCAGCGACATGTTCCGGTAACGTATCCGAAAGTCTTTTAGTACCAGGTTCTGGAGCAGGAACAAAACGTCGCCGCGCCACGCTCGGCCTGAATTGTCTGAAAGAATGGCAGCCGGAGAAGTGCCGGCATCGCCAGCGGACACTTCAACTGGAATAGTTATTTCAGGGGAGTCTGTCCGCATGAGCTTCGATATGTCCTCTCATCGGTACAAGGGCGATCTTAGCACAGACAGATCGTGCCTTCCAAAAACTGCACCGCTTTTCCGCTGATCGTGACACGCTCCCCCCGATCCTCGCACCATAGCTCGCCACCACGAGGGGATGCCTGATAAGCATGCAGCTTTGTCTTCCCCAGCCGCTTGGACCAATAGGGAATCAGAGTACAGTGCGCCGAGCCAGTCACCGGATCTTCGGGAATACCCTGTGCGGGCGCAAAGAAACGCGATACGAAGTCCACGTCCTTGCCTGGCGCCGTGGCGATCACCGCAAACCGGTCCGCCTGTGCGAGCGCATCCATGTCCGGTTTCAAGCTCCGGAGTTCCGCTTCTGTAGCGTAAACCACCAGGTAATCGCGCGCCGCAAGAACCTTTTCCGGCCGGCCCCCTAGAGCGGGAATTAGCCCCGGATAAATTTGGGACTCCGCGGCTTCGCGAGCCGGGAAGTCTAACGACAACAGATCGCCCTCGCGCGTCACCACCAATTTCCCACTCTTAGTCGAAAATTGAACCGACTTCTCTCCCGGTGTAAGTTCATTCAGAATCACGAAGGCCGACGCCAGCGTCGCATGTCCGCACAAATCTACTTCCACCGTGGGTGTAAACCAGCGCAGCTGATAGCCTTCACCGTTTCGGACGAAGAAAGCGGTCTCCGCCAGATTGTTCTCCGCCGCGATAGCCTGCATCTGTTCGTCCGGCAGCCACTCTTTGAGCGGACAAACCGCCGCTGGATTGCCGGTGAACACCCGGCTCGCAAAGGCGTCCACCTGGTACACGGGAATTCGTGTCGCACTCATGCTTGCACCTTCAATTCTTGGCCCATTGTGAATGTCGGATGCGTCCGATTAGCCAGTAGTTGCGCATTTTCCAGCAGCGCCGAAACAAGAATCGGCATCGCAATCGTAGAGTCGGAATGGCACGTCACCATGGACGCGTCCTTGGCGATCTTGCCCCAACTTTGCGCCTCTTCAAACGTGCAGCCTGAAAGTCCGCCCCAATGCGGCGCATCCGTCACGCACTGGATCGCGTATTTATGGCCGGTGACGCCGGTGTTCATGATGATGGCCGTCACCTCGGTTTGCTGTACGAAATTCTTCGGGGTTCCGCCGCCGAAATAAATCACGCCGGTTGCGTGCGACTCCGCCACAATGCGTCGCGGTCTCCACTACATCGCCGATTACATCGAATGTAAAGCGATTGCCCCCGCTGTAGCGATTGGCCGCGATCCCGATCCCTATGGAACTGTCGGCTATGGCCGGGCAATACAGCGGCACGCCGGCCTTGGCTGCCGCCGAAACGATCCCATCTTCTTTCGCGTGTTTGCCCAACTCGCATCCCAGCAGATACAGAAATTCGCGCGTCGTATAAGGACGCGATTGATCCAACGATGCCGCGAACCGCCCGATCCACTGATCGTGTTCCCGGAACTTCGCTTCGTCGGCGAGGACATCGTACATCCGGTCCACCAGGTTCTCAGCCAGCAGCACGTCGTCGGTTGCTGGCGATCCCTGGTAGTGAAAATTTCCCATCGTCTCGTGAAAATCGTGGAAGAAATTAGCTCCGGTCGATACCAAACAATCGATCAGCCGGTTCTCGATCATGCGCACCACCAGCCTTCGCATCCCGGCCGGCACCATCGCCCCGGACATCCCCATCATGATGGTGCAGCGGTCGCCGAGCATTCTTTTCCACACCTCGAATGCCAATCCGAGCTGCTTGCCCTGGAATGCCGTACCTTGCATGCGCGTGAGGATTTCCGAGGCGCTGGTTGCCCCCACCGGTTCGAACGGACGCGTGGGAGTGGATAATATACGAGCCTTTGAATCTCCCGGCGCTTCTTCGACCTGGGCAGACGGCGAGTGAGTATGTTTCATCTTTTCTAGTGTAAAGGGAACAGAGGGGAAGCGATCTATTGAATTCGAAGCCGGTTCTTTTCGTTCAGCACCAGCTCATCGAAAATTGCCAGCACTTGCTTACGGTATTGGTAAACGCGGCGCAGCGAATCTCGGAAGTTGTTCTCGTAACGCCTCGGACTGAGCCATTTCTCTAAAAGTACCTTGGGCACGTCGATATCCCTCCGCAGTGTTTCCGCGGAATGTCCGCGCAGGAAGAGCCCGTAGAAGATGGCCGCCTCGCGTTGCGGGGCGAGTGGATCAAATTCGTCCCTGGGTGTCATGTCAGTAGTCGCTTATCGACGAAAAAAGCCAGTATAAACACGACGGCAGCTAGAATCAAGGGGGATCTTACAGGGCTTAACAACCGGCATGCTGTGGAGGCTAATCCAATTTTACCAGACAGTCCGAAATTGGCAACACAACCGGCTGGGAGTTGTCCTAGGTGCCGATGTACTTGACTACAATCGAAACGCGCCGGTTAGATGCATTCTTGGGATCTTCCGGTTTGCGCAAGTGTTGATCGGCGTAGCCGCGCACCTCAGCTACCTGATCGGTCCGCAACCCGCTTTCCTGCATCAGCTTACGGGCGGAATTGGCGCGATCAGCCGACAGTTCCCAATTGGAATAGCCTCCCGCGGCGGTGAAGGGTTGAGAATCGGTATGCCCCTCAATCAGCATACGGTTTTGCATTTTGCCCAGCTGGCCCGCCAGCATGTCTAGCATGTCTTTGCCGGTCGAACTCGGGTGCGAACTTCCGGTTTGAAAAAATGTTCCCACTTCACTTTCCAGTAACTCGATGCGCAGGCCCTCGCCCGTAACGGTCATCTGCACCTGGTCCTTCAATTTCTGAAGCTCCGGCGATTGCATCATGGCCGCTTCCAGCTTTTCTTTCAGCTTGCCCATGTCGTCTTTGCGGATCGAGATGTTTTCACCCACACCACCCTGCCCGGATCCCTTTTCGGACGCTTTACCCGACGGGTCTTTGAAATAGCCGGCCACGGCTTTCTTCACCGGCTCGCTGGAACTCATCAGCCACAGCACGATGAAGAGCGCCATCATAGCAGTCACGAAATCGGCGTACGCCACCTTCCATGCCCCGCCATGATGCCCACCATGAACAATCTTTTTCTTGATGATGATAGGCTGTAATTCTGGTTTTTGAACAGACATGATTCCCTACGCCGCAGCAGGAGCTTCAGACGCTTCCGATGGAGCACCCTTACCCTTGCAGGCGTTCTCCAATTCCTGAAAGCTCGGACGTGCATGGCCCGGAACAGCGCGCCGCGCGAATTCGATGGCCACTAAGGGCGACGTGCCCTTCAAGAATGAAATGATCGCTACGCGTACCACATGGTAGAAGTGCCCTTCCTCCTCTGCGGCCTTGCCCATTCGCGATGCCATCGGACCCAGCAGCCCATAACAAAGCAATATCCCAAGGAACGTCCCCACCAGCGCCGCTGCTACCTTATGGCCGATCTCTTCAGGCGGCCCACCCAGCGCTCCCATGGTGATTACCACGCCTAATACCGCAGCCACGATTCCTAAGCCAGGCAGCGAGTCGGCAACGGTATTGAGTGCTGTTACCGGCAGCTGCGAATAATGGTGATGAACCTCCATATCCAGTTCCATCATCTGATCCAGTTCGAAGGGCGTCGCTCCTCCGCTCATGGCCATTCGCAGCGTGTCGCACACAAAATCCCGGAGATGATGCTCCCACTTGGAAAACAGCTCGCTCTTGCCTGGATTTTCAACGTCCGATTCCAGATCCGTCAGCCCTTTCTTGCGGGCTTTCTGCATCACGGCAAAAATTGACCTTAACGTGTCTACATAGAGCCCCTTACTGTATTTGGAGGATCCAAAAACGGATTTGAGGCCTGCCAGCATCCCCTTCAGTACTGTCGGAGAATTCGCTACGAAAATTGTCCCCAACGCCGCGCCGCCAATGATGAGCAACTCGGCCGGCTGCAGCAATACCATGAGGTTGCCTTTTTCCATAAGGTAACCTCCGACCACCGCTCCGAACACTACCAGAATTCCAACTATCGCAAACATCGCTTCCTCACTCTTTCCCTCGGCTCTTCAGGACGCCTTTACCGTTGTTCTCCCAACATTCCAGAGACTCCAGCGTGTCTCCGCGCTCGGCCATTCGGCCCAGGATCGAAACCGTCAGCCGGACCGGATCGCCCCACCATTCCAAGGTCGACCTGCGCACCAGCATTTCGAGGGTCCGGCGCAGCTCATCCAACTCCGTTAGCGAGTAGCCACGGGCCTCGATTCGAAACTCACCCCGGTCCCAGTACGTGAGCCAGTCCAATGTCTTAAGATTTCCCGCGACCGTCTCTGCAATCATCTTCACCGCCGCTTCAACCATCCCCTGGCCAAAGCGGTGTTCCAGCTGTGCCATGTCATCCAGAGCAATCTTCACCCAAGCGAACGGGATGCCGAACAGCTGCATTGCCTCAGCAGCCTGTCGAGCCTTCATTTCGCCAAATGGCCGTTTTAGTGCGCCTGTTTCATCCAGACAATCGTGCGCCGCCAGATTGCTGAGATCCGGAAGAGCGGGCGGCGTCGCCTCCTCAAATACCTCCACTGCCCCCACCCGCTCGCCACTCGCTTCACAGATGGCCTGCGAGCGGATGTGAACTGGAATCCGGTGACCGTGGCGGTGACGCATGTAGAGCGTGCATTCGTGCGGAGTGCCATTCTTCATGACCTCTTGGATCGGACATTCATCGCCGCACAGCACCCGGCCCGACTCGTCGCAGTGCATGAGCATATCGCCCTGACACAAGCGCCCCACTATTTCATGGGCGTAATAGCCGGTGATCCGCTCCGCGCCGCCGTTCCAGTACAGAATCCGGCGATCTCGATCCGTAATGTAGATGCCTTCCTCCATCTGGTCGAGCAACAGCTTATACAGGTCTCCATCGCGCAAAGCCTGCTCGACGATTTCCCTGCTATCTGGAATAGAATCTGGCATCACATTCCCACCATTTGCTTATCGGACCGGACCCGTCAGTCTTGAGACGGGGAACAACCCGTGCGATCCTGACGTGTAGGCTCTTTGTACTCATGCAAATGCCGATCGTGGCGACACTGCTGCTGTTCGCTATTGCTCCCCCGCCCGCCGCCGCTCAGTGGACTACCTCGCAATATGACAACGCGCGCACCGGCGCCAACGTCGAGGAAGTGATCCTCAACCCCACCAACGTCAGGGCAGCGACTTTCGGGAAAATCTTCTCCTATCGGGTCGACGGTGACGTCTATGCCCAGCCGCTCTACCTTCCCCAAGTCACAATGCCCGATAAAAGCGTCCACAACCTCGTCTTCGTCGCTACCGAACACGACAGCGTGTATGCTTTCGATGCCGACGCACAACCTCGCGCTCCGCTCTGGCACGTCAATCTTCTTGGCCCAGGCGTTACTACCGTGCCGGCACGCGATGTGAATTGCCCTCTGATCTCACCTGAAATCGGGATCACTCCCACCCCCGTCATCGATACTGCTTCCGGAACGTTATACGTGCTGGCGCGGACCAAGGAAAGCCAGAGCCCGCTTAAGGCCGGCCGGTACGTGCAGCGCCTGCATGCCCTGGCCATTACGACCGGGGCCGAGAAATTCGGCGGTCCCGTCGAGATCCATGCAACTGCGGCGGGCCGCGGCGCCTCGAGCGTCAACGGGCTGATCCATTTCGACCCGCTCCGCGAACTCCCCCGTGCCGCCCTCCTGCTGGCCGCTGGAAGCGTTTATCTCGCCTGGGGCTCGTCTTGCGATGTCGACCCCTATCACGGCTGGCTGATGGCCTACAACGCCCGTACACTAGCCCAAACGGCAGTTTTCAACACTTCTCCAGATGCCGAAAAGAGCGGAGTCTGGCTAGGCGATACAGGCCCCGCCGCAGACCCGGACGGCAATGTATACCTGGTCACCGGCAACGGAAAATTCTCCGCTTTTCGACCTGGAGGCCGCGACTATGGCGACTCCATCGTCAAGCTGGGTTTCACCAGCGGCAGCCTCACGGTCCGGGATTTCTTCACCCCTTCCAATCAGCAGGAACTGGACGCCAACGATCTCGATCTTGGATCCGGCGGCCCAGTCCTGCTCCCCGACCAATCCGGGCCCCACCGTCGTCTCTTGATCGCCGGAGGTAAAGGCGGCGGTATCTACATCATCGATCGCGACCATATGGGCCAATATCATTCCGGCGACGACAGCCATGCCGTGCAGGTGATACGCAAGACGCAGGGCATTTACAGCGCCCCGGCTTATTGGAACCAGCACGTCTTTTTCTTATGGAGTGACGATTTCCTAAAAGACTTTCGGCTCGATCATGGCAGGCTCTCAGCCGCCCCGGTGGCCCGCGGCAACATCCGCTTCGACGATCCTGGAGCTACTCCCACGGTATCGGCGAATGGAGCGGAAACGGCATCGTATGGGTTCTCCGGTCGAAAGGCTGGCACCGGCCCGACCGTCCGGCCGTCCTCTATGCCCTGGACGCCGCCAACGTCGCTCACGAGCTATACAACAGCGAGCAGCAGGCCGGCCGCGATCGTGCTGGTTTGTGTCTGCGCTTCAGTATTCCCACCGTCGCCGGGGGTAAAGTGTTTGTCGGAGCTAAGGGAGAACTCGACGTTTACGGGCTGCTCCACTAACAAGTGAGTTTGGCAAACCAACTGCATTATACCTGGCCAGAGGAGACACAAAGACGTGAAGAAAGCCATTATTCTTAGTTGTTTGACGGTGATGATGGCGGTGGCTCAGGAAAAAACTGCTGCTAACAGTGCTGTAACAACAACCTGGGTGAAGTACCGGCCGGCCGACGTAAAAGTTCTCGGTGTTATAGATTACGGTCAGTCGCGGAACGCCTTGGATGGCACTGCCCGCGTCGCCAGCCCCCGATACCGTGCCTTTGTGTTCAGCGGCTACGGCCGCGACCGCGTGCGAAATTACCCTAAAAGGGGAAACGCCGGGGTCCTTCATCCTCACGGACTCAACCCTGAATCCCATCGGTAGCGGATCCACCCAGGCCACCGTCTCGTTGCCTTACCGCGGACCCGATATCGAGGTTTATTACATTGTCTTCCCGGCGTCGGGCAGGCCCGCTCACGTCAGCGTCCAAGTCAAGAAGGTGGGCATAGATATGTCGGATTCTCGTCTCATGTCCGAAATCAAACCCGCCAACTCTGAGTCTAACCGGCAAGGAGGGCTGGAATAATGCCTGAAACACCCAAGAAATGCGCTCACCCTGGATGTAACTGTATGCCTGCGAAAGACAGCAAATACTGCGGAGCCTACTGCGAATCTAATGACGAGCCGGCGATCCTGTGCGAGTGTGGTCACCCTGCTTGTGCGCCGAAAGTCTAGGTCGACAAGAAGTAGATTTGTAACTAATTGGAATCCGGCCGGCGCTTCAGCGTCGGCCGTTCGTCTTCATCGCTCTTGGGAGTCTTGCCGTTTTCATCGGCATCCACAGGCCCCGTTCCGGATCCAGGAGTCCGTGCGCAGCTGCGGCTTGTTCATGTCCTTGTCTTCGATTTTGCGACGATTGTGCATCGCGGCTAGCCGGTTCTTCACGTCGTTGAACTCAGAAGTGGTAAGAACATACTCAGGCTTAGCCTTCAGGTAATTCTGAATATTTTTCTGGGCCGCATTGAATGCGATCATCCGTCATCGGATGCGTGGAAAAAACCTTGGCCATAGTTCCTGGCTTGCGCTTCTCCAGGGTCTCGATCTTCTCGAAGAAATCCACAAACGAGGTCGGATCATAGCCGGCCTTGTACATGTATTCCAGGCCGAGCATGTCGGCTTCGGATTCAAAGCCCCGTGAGAACTTCAGAAACCGACTGGAACCAGAACGCTGGCGGCCTGATAGATGCCGTACCCGGTCCAGCTGCCGCCGCCCATGAAGATCAGAGGGATCATGCTCAATTGTGCGATTTCGCCGCGAGTCGCTTGCCGTGTGCCGTGCCGCGCGGCCACATGCGCGATCTCGTGCGCCATCACGCCGGCCAGCTCTGCCTCATTATCCGCCTTCAGGATCAGCCCCGAATTCACAAAGAAGAAACCACCCGGCAAGGCGAAGGCATTCACCTCTTCGCTATCGATCACTTTGATGGTGAACGGAACCTTGGCGTCGGAATTTCGCACCAGGTTCTGGCCGATGCGGTTCACATACTCGGCAATCACCGGATCGTTGATGATCTTGGCTTGTCGTTCCACATCCTGCGCCAGACTCTTTCCCAGCGCAATCTCTTTTTCGAGCGAGTAGAAGTTCACTTTCCCGCTGACATTACGGCTCCCAATCGCATCGGGATCTTTCTTGGGGTCATCACCGCCAATCGCATTGGGGACCGCGATCGCGAGAACAATCAGGAGACTGAATTCAAATCGCAGGTATTTCATAGAGGCCTCACACTGGACATCACTGGTTCTGACACTACACATTAAGTTTAACATTGTCTACCCAGGCCAAGCCGGCGTTCTGATTTAGACTGGTAACTTACGAAGCGCGACTCCCCTACCAGCCACGAACCACGTCAGCCTCGCGCCCTTCTGGCCGGGATTCATCCGGTGCGGGAAGCGTTGCGCGCCGGACGCCCGCTCGACCGCGTGCTGATCGCTCGGGGAGCCGGCGGACCGCGTCTTCAGGAAATCATCGATCTGGCTCGTGAACGCACCGTTCCCATACGCTTTGAGCCCCGGGATGCGCTCGATCGCGCGGCCAATGGCGCCGCTCACCAGGGAGTGGTGGCCTTCGGCGCCGCGCAGCGTTATTCCGAGCTGGACGACGTCCTCTCCGGGGCCAAAACCCAGCTGCTGGTACTGCTCGATGGCGTTGAAGATCCGCATAATCTGGGCGCCATTGTCCGCACCGCCCACGCCGCGGGCGCATCCGCGGTTCTGATTCCCGATCGCCGGGCCGCGGGGCTCACCGAGGTCGTCGCCAAAGCCGCGGCCGGAGCCCTGGAGCATCTGCCGGTGGTTCGCGTGGGAAACGTCAGCCAGACTCTCGAAACTCTCAAGAAGCGCGGCTTTTGGATTTACGGATTGGATCAGGCCGGCGCCCAGCTCTATAGCGAAACCGATTATGCGTATCCCACCGTCTTTGTTCTAGGCGGCGAGGGCCAGGGCCTCCACCAGCTGGTCAAGAAACACTGCGATCTGTTAGTTGGCATTCCCATGGCCGGGGCTATCTCGTCGCTCAACGTCTCCGTCGCGGCTGGGATTGTACTCTTCGAATGGGGGCGCCGCCGGCAGTCGGACGCCTCCAGAAAACAGGACCGCGAAGGGGTGTAGCTGCGTGCCGCCACTTGTGGTAATATTAATTTTCCGCTACGAGGTTTCCAGTGGATCGTCTCACCCGTAAAGAACTGAAAAGCGACCGTTTTGCGCTGGAAGTCCAGCACAGCATTCAAGTTGTGGCCGACCATCGCCAGCAGTTTACCCGCTGGGGAACCATCGTCGCCGTCGTGGCCTTCCTGGTCATAGCCGTGGTCCTCTACCGCAATCATGAGCATGCCGTTCGGCAGGAAGCGCTGCATAATGCCGAGCAGCTTCAGAACGCCACCATTGGCCCGCAGCAGAACGAATTCAGCGTCAGCTTTCCGACCCAAGCCGAGCGCGACAAAGCCGTTAATAAAGCTTTCACCGAACTGGCTGCAAAGTACCCGGGAACGGACGAAGGATTGATCGCCGAATTCTTTCTGGGGACCAATGCCGCCGACCAGGGAAGATTGAGCGAGGCAGAGAAACGCCTGAAAGAAGTAGCGGATTCAAGCACTCCTTATTCCGCCCTGGCTAAAGTGTCGCTCGCGCAAGTATATGCCGCCGAGAACAAATTCCCCGACGGCGAAAAACTGCTGCAGTCGTTAATCGACCATCCTACGCCGCTGGTTTCCAAAGAAGCCGCTACCATAGTCTTGGCCGAGCTGATCGAACCTAAAGATCCGCAGCGCTCCCGCAAGCTACTGGAGCCATTGCGAAGCAGCACGCGCAGCAGCGTCAGCCGGGTAGCTATCAGTGCACTTTCCGACATGTCCCAGAAGTGACCTCGCTCGCCCGCCTGCGCTTCGCTGTAGACCGCAGCCGCGGCCGCCGCTACCCTGAGCTTCCACATCCTTACCGCAACGAATTCCAACGCGATCGTGATCGTATCATCCATTCCCGCGCCTTTCGCCGCCTGGAAAACAAAATGCAGGTGTTTCCAGCTGGCATTTCCGACCATTTTCGTAATCGGCTGACCCACTCCATCGAAGTTTCTCAGATCGCACGCACCGTAGCCTCCGTACTAGGCCTGGATGAGGACCTGACCGAGGCGCTCTCACTCGGCCATGACATCGGCCATCCACCTTTCGCGCATGCCGGCGAGGAAGAGTTGGACCGGCAGATGCGCCGCTATGGCGACCGCTTCGATCACAACCTGCACGCGCTTCGAATCGTGGAAACATTCGAGCATCGTTACGCGCGCTTTGCCGGGTTGAACCTGACTTTCGAAGTGCGCGAAGGGATCGTGAAACATTCGCGCGATTTTGGAAAGGGCGAGAATCCGGCATTGGACGATTACCTGCCTGGATTGCGTCCGCCTCTCGAAGCGCAGCTCATCGATCTGGCCGACGAGATCGCTTACAACACAGCCGACCTGGATGATGCGTTTTCAGCGCGCCTGTTCAGCACCTGCGACGTTCGTAACGCCGTCCCCGAGTTCGATCTTCGGCACCAGGAGGCCGAAGGCCATTTCCCGGCTGCGTCCGAGCGCGAGTTGTTTCAGGAAGTGGTCCGTGGGCTGGTGGATTGGCTCGTGTCCGGGCTCATCCAGGGAACTATCGACGCGGCCGCTCAGGCGGAAGTCGCGGATTCGGATCAGGTCCGGGAACATTCCCGGCGCATAGCCTCCTTCACGCCGTCGGCCCAGGCCACCAACCGCCAGCTAAAGCAGTTTTTGCATCACGCCGTCTATTTTTCCGAGCCGATGGTGGAAGAGCGCCGGCGCTCGGCCGCCATGATTGCCGAGCTATTCGAATTCTATGCGGCCCATCCTGACAAGCTGCCGGAGAATTACGTCGAGGCGCTTGAGCACTCCCCCGTTCATCGCGTGGTCTGCGATTACATCGCCGGCATGACGGACGGCTTTTTCCTGCGCACCTACCAGGAAACCCTGGGAGCGTAAGCCGGGCCCGTTTCAAACCCAGCGGTATAATGAACTCGACGACGAGATAGTTTCAAAATCCCGGTGATGTTGATTCATTGCGGCTAGTTTTTTCTCGTGCGTGACCTCTCCACTTTCTCTACCGAGGTCGTGCTCGATGACAAACCTTATTGATCGCGATGTGCCGTCCCAACAGGACGAAATCGCCGGATTCCTCGAAATTATCCTCCAGGCCTCCACCCAATACTCGATCATTGGTCTGGCCGCTGATGGGACCATTCAACTGTGGAATGAAGGCGCACGCCGTTTGTATGGATATGAACCGCGGGACGTCGTTGGTTTGAAAAACGTCGCGATTCTGCATCCCCCCGAGGACGTCGAGTCTGGAAAGCCCGGGGAGATGATGGCTCGGGCGGTCCGGGAAGGCAAGTGGACCGGGTGCCTGGCCAGAGTACGCCGCGATGGCAGTAGATTCATCGCCTCCATCGTCCTCACCGTTCGAAGAAATCCGGCCGGCGAGCACCTCGGCTTCCTGCTGATGTCGAGTGACATTTCCGAACAGATTCGCGTCGGCGACCCGCTGAACATGACGGAGCTCTACAACCGTTCGCTCATTGAAGTTAATCTCGATCCCCTTATAACGATCGACATGTCCGGGGTCATAACCGATGTGAGCAAGCGCATGCAGACGCTCGCCGGACGAGACCGTATGGAAATGGTAGGCTTGCCGTTTGAAACTCTCTTCAATGAACCCGAGCTTGCAAGAAAAGCCATTCAAACTGCTCTCGGCGCAGGAAGTCTGTCGGATCACGAGCTGACGATTGTCAGTAAAACAAGAGGCTTAGTTATTGTTTCCATCAATGCCTCGATTCTCCAGGATGCCACCGGCCCGCCCTTCGGTGTGATTGCGGTAGTGCGCGATATCACCGAATGGAAGCGGGCGGAAGAGAAGTTTCGGGCCCTGCTGGAAGCGGCGCCCGATGCCATGGTGGTCGTGAATCGAGAAGGCAAGATGGTGCTCATCAATGCCCAGGTGGAGAAGTTGTTCGGCTACAAGCGAGACGAGCTGTTGCTCAAAAATATCGAAATGTTGGTGCCCGAACGGTTCCGGGGACGTCATCCGGCACACCGCACGGGGTTCTTTAACGATCCAAGGGTGCGGCCTATGGGGGCTGGTCTGGAACTCTGCGGATTGCACAAGGATGGCAGTGAATTTCCAGTGGAAATCAGTCTCAGCCCCTTGGAGACCGAGGAAGGCACGCTGGTTTCCAGTGCTATCCGCGATATTACCGACCGGCGTAAGGCGGAAAGTGAGATCAACAAACTGAACCGGGGCCTGGAGGAGCGCAACGCGGAACTGGCAGCCAGTAACAAAGAACTCGAAGCGTTCACTTATTCGGTCGCCCATGACCTTAGAGCTCCGCTACGCCATATCCAAGGGTTTTCTAAGATGCTGGTTGAAGATCTGGGCGAGGTGCCACCGTCCGCACAAGCAAATCTACGGGACATTGTGGACGGCACCGAACAAATGGGCCGCATGGTGGATGACTTGTTAAGCCTTGCAGGCCTCGGCCGCCAGGAGGTCAGCATCCAGGTTACCAACCTTAAAGCGCTCGTGGAGGAGGTGCTGAAGGATCTGAAGCATGAAAGTGTAAATCGCGACATCCTCTGGACCATCAATGACTTACCGTACGTAGATTGCGACCCGGGCTTGATGAAGCAGGTGTTCCTCAATCTTCTGTCGAATTCGATCAAGTATACCCGGCCACGAAAACCGGCCTTGATTGAGGTCGGTCAGGCCGTGATTCGAAACAATTCAGTTGTTTATGTAAAGGATAATGGTGTGGGTTTCAACATGAAATACGCCGATAAGCTATTCGGCGTGTTTCGAACGGCTCCATCGGCGTGAGGATTTCGAGGGTACTGGTGTCGGTTTGGCGACCGTCCAGCGCATCATTCAGAAGCATGGCGGACGCATATGGTCTGAAGCCGAATTGGACAAGGGTGCGACTTTTTACTTTGAGCTGCTTCCGCACAACGAGGCGAACAAGGCGAATCCCGTGACGGAAAAGGAGCAACACCATGTATGAAGAAACCGAGATTCTCCTGGTTGAAGACGACCCTAAGGATGCGCGCTTAGCAATGCGCGAACTACAAGTGGACAAGCCAAATTTGCTCATTCAGCTGGTTCGCGACGGAGAAGAAGCTCTGGATTTCCTGTTCTGCCGCGGTACTTACTCGGATCGCTCACCAGCGCGTCCGCCCAAGCTGATACTGCTGGATTTGAAACTGCCCAAGATCGACGGCTTGCAGGTCCTGCGTGAGATAAAGAACAACCCGCAGATGCGCGCCATCCCTGTTGTGGCGCTGACATCCTCCCGAGAGGAAAATGACCGCATTGAGAGCTACCGCCTGGGCGTCAACAGTTACGTTCAGAAACCTGTCAATTTCGAAGAGTTTCGGCGCACCATTCGAACCGTTGGACTTTACTGGCTGAACATTAACCAGCCGCCGCCCGAAAGAATCATTCGGGCATGACGCCATCACAATCATTGGGAATAATACGAATTCTGCATCTAGAAGACGACCCTCGAGATGCGGCGCTTCTCCGCCGGCATTTAGAAAAAGCGGGTTTTAGCCCTCAAGTTACGGTTGTTAGCGGCGAGGCAGAGTTCTTGAGAGCCCTACGCTCCAAACCTTTCGACATCATTCTCACCGACTATAGCCTCCCTAATTGGTCGGGACTTGGCGCCTTAGAGTTGCTTCACCAAGAAGGCTGCGAACTCCCGTGCATCCTGGTTAGCGGCACAACTGGCGAGGAAGCCGCGGTCGAGTGCATTAAGAAAGGCGCTACCGATTACGTCCTCAAAGATCGGCCGGCCCGGCTGGCTGTGGCGGTGGAACGGGCATTGAGGGAAAAGCTGGCGAGCGATCGACGCAAGCAAATTGAACAGAGCCGCGACCGGCTGGCTTTGATCGTAGAATCGTCGGAAGACGCCATCATCGGTTTCGCGCCGGATGGCCTCATCTTGAGCTGGAATCGGGCGGCGTCGCGTATTTTCGGTTATTCAAGCCAGGAGGTTAACGATAAGCCACTAACCCTGCTGTTCGCATCCAAGTTCGTGCCGCAGGTACAGAATGCCTTGGAAAGACTGCTGCGCGGGGAGAATCCCGACCACTTCCAAGCTGCCGGAATTTCTAAAGACGGCCGCGCCATCGATCTTGCCGTGACCATGTCGGCGATCCTCGAGCCTAACGGCACGGTCGCCGGAGGCTCCGTTATTATTCGCGACATCACCGAGCGTTGCCGGCTCGAAGAACAGCTTCGGCATTCGCAGAAAATGGAGGCGGTTGGCCGCTTAGCCGGCGGCGTGGCTCATGATTTCAACAACCTGCTCACCGTTATTTTGGGTTATACGAGCATGCTTGAAAAGCGGCTTGGTTCTGGGGATCCGCTGTGCATGACCGTTGCGGAAATCCGCAAGGCGGCGGAATACGCGGCGCTATTGACGGCCCAGTTGCTTACATTCAGCCGCAAACAGATCAGTGAGCAGCGCGTGATCGACCTGAATAACCTGGTCCTGGGGATGCAGAGCATGGTGCAGCGGTTGATGGGCGCGGACATTGAACTGCGCGTTTCGATGGATGCATCTCTGGGTCTGGTCCAGGCCGATGCCGGCCAGCTGAACCAAGTGATCATGAATCTGGTCGTCAATGCGCGAGACTCAATGCCGAAGGGCGGCAAAATCATAATTGAAACGCGTACATCCGTGCGCGAACGAGACGACGCCAGTGGCAATAGCGCCCGTCCTCCAGGTCGCTATGCCACCGTGACTCTAACAGACACCGGCTCAGGAATGAGCGCCGAGACCTTGGCGCACATTTTCGAACCATTCTTCACTACCAAGGAACCAGGTAAAGGAACAGGCTTGGGGCTATCAACGTCTTACGGGATTATTGAGCAGCATCGCGGGTGGATCGAAGTCTCCAGCCAGGTTGACCATGGCACTTCAATCAAGGTCTCTCTCCCGGAAGCACCGCCAGAAGCCTTAGCCGCCGTTTTTGCCGAGCGGAGGCCAGAGACCGGCACGCGCACGGGCACGATTCTCTTAGTGGAAGACCAGGCGCCCTTACGCATGCTTGCAGAGGTCGTACTTACCGATCGTGGGCATCGTGTGCTGGTCGCGGGCAACGGAGCGGCCGCCCTGGAGTTGGCCTCCAGCTATAAAGAAACAATAGATCTGCTGGTCACCGATGTCGTAATGCCTAAAATGAGCGGGCCGGAATTGGCTGCGCTTCTAAATCAGTCCCATCCGAATACGGTGGTGTTATATATCTCCGGATATAACGATCAAAACTTGCAAACCCGGGGATTGATCGAGACCGGATCGGCCTTCCTACAAAAGCCATTTCTTCCCGAAGCTCTGATCCATGAAGTAGACAAACTTCTGGCTGTGCGCTGCTGACACAGCCGCTTCGAGCGGTGAAATGCGGTTATAAGTTCAAGAAACAATCCTGCCCCAGCACCATCCATAGATTGGGATAACTCTAGGTGACAGCCCCTAAAAAGTATTGGCTGGCCGGGATTGGAGTCCTGGTCGGTCTGGCGATCGTGGCGGCCTTCGTCGCCGCGTCGAGGATGGCCAAGCGCTTCGAGCCCATGATCCGCGAACAGGCCACCCGCTATCTGAGCGAGCGGTTTCACAGCGAAGTAGAGATTGGCGCGCTGCACGTTAACCCTCCCAAGATGTCGATCTTCCAAATTCTGTTGCGGCGCGGCCGCGGAGCGATGGTCGGCGTTGAGGGCCAGGGAATCTCGATGCGCTTCGAGGGAATGCACGATCTCCCCCCGCTCTTCAAGATCCGTAAACTGTTCTTCATCGTGGATCTGGGCGTACTGACGCAGCCTCGCAAGACTGTGGAATTCGTATCGCTGGACGGCGTCGAAATCAACATTCCGCCCAAGGGCGATCGCCCCGATATAGCTGTATCGAATGGCTGGGGCAAAGACAGTTCCGGGAAGCTGAATGTGTTGATCAAGGATGCCCAGTTCACTAATGCCCTGCTGGTGATTCATCCCAAGGACAAAAGCAAGGAGCCGTTGCGATTCGATATCGAGCACCTTCGTATGACCTCGGCAGGAAGCGATTCCGCCATGAAATACGCGGCCGAAATGAGTATTCCAAAACCTCCCGGAACCCTTCACAGCGATGGAAGTTTTGGCCCCTGGGTCGCCACCGAGCCCGGAGACACGCCCCTCAATGGCGCCTACAACTTCGACAAAGCCGACCTGGGTGTTTTTCACGCCATCGCCGGAACCCTGCGTTCCACCGGAACTTTCGACGGAACACTCGATTCCGTCCGGGCGCGAGGCGAAGCCTCGGTGCCGAATTTTCACCTGAAAGCCATAGGCAGCGCCATCCCCCTCTACACGCGCTTTGAAGTTCTCGTGGATGGTACCAATGGCAATACTGTCCTTGAGCCCGTGAAGGCGAGGTTGGGAAGAACGGACTTCACAACTACCGGCGCTGTGATTAAACATGAGAATCAAGCGCGCCGCACCATCAGCCTCAAAGTATTGATGCCGCGGGGCGACATGCGCGACCTGCTTCGGCTTTCGACCAAAGGACCGCCGTTCATGGAAGGCCGCATCAATTTGCGCTCGCGAATCGACATCCCGCCCCTTACGGGCTCGGTCAAACAGAAGCTGCTCCTGGACGGCGACTTCGATATCACCGACGCCAAATTTCTACGCACTACCATTCAGGAACAGATCGATCAATTGAGCCGCCGCGGCCAAGGTCAGCCGAAGAACCAGGAGATCGATGAGGTGGTTTCGAACATGAAAGGGTCCTTTCGTTTGGAAGACGAGCTCATGACCTTTCGCTCCATGTCGTTCGACGTCCCCGGTGCTAACGTCGAAATCGCGGGCGATTACGACCTGCAAAAAGATGTTATCGATTTCCACGGAGCGCTCAAACTGGACGCGAAAGTGTCGCGAACTATGACCGGCTGGAAAAGATGGGCCCTCCGGCCCGCCGATCCCTTCTTTTCCAAGCATGGCGCGGGAACCTACCTGAAGATCAAAGTGGACGGGACCTCGAAACAGCCCAAGTTCGGCCTGGACCGCAAACGTGACGCCGGTGCTGAGTCCAAGGCCGCTCAAAACAGCGAAGCGAACTCTAAGTAGACCGTTCCACGCCCGATGCTACGATGGGAGTGATCGGCCCTTCCATCATGAAATGCAAAATCTGCAATACACGTAAGCCTCGCCGTTACTGCCCCGGCGTGGGCGGCGATATATGCTCGATTTGCTGCGGGTCGGAGCGCGAAGTAACCGTAAATTGCCCCCTGGACTGCGTATACCTGGTGGAAGCGCGGCAGCATGAAAAGCCTCCGGTTGCCGCCGCCGGACAACAAATTCCTAATCAGGATGTCCGCCTTAGCGAGGAATTCCTGCGTGAGCACGAACACTTGCTGATTTTCCTGGGAGCAAAGCTATTGGAAGCTTCGCTCGAGACCGCCGGCGCCGTGGATTCCGATGCCCAGGAAGCGCTCGAATCGCTGATCCGCACTTATCGCACGCTCGAGAGTGGTCTCTACTACGAAACGCGCCCGAACAATCTGCTGGCCGCCGGTATTCATCAGAAACTTCAGGATGCGGTCCAGGAGCTGCGTAAGGAACTGGCCGAAAAAGGATCCACGCCCATACGGGACGCGGAAATCCTCGGCATTCTTGTGTTTCTGGAGCGCGTCGGTCTGCATCAGAGAAATGGACGGCCGCGCGGCCGGGCGTTTATCGACTATTTGCGTGGCTATTTCCCGCAGAAGCCGGCCGGCTCCACGGACGCGCCTTCCCTGATCCAGGCATGACCGGCTTAATCGTATTTGCTCACGGGTCGCGTGTCGAAAGCGCCAACCAGGCGGTCCGGGACATCGCGGCTCGAATGGCAGCTTCGCGCGCGGATCCCGTGGAAACTGCCTTCCTGGAATTGGGCGAGCCCGATCTGACAGGCGCAGCTGCGCGCCTGGTGGCCCGTGGGGCATCGCGTATTATCGTCATCCCCTATTTTCTGACGCTGGGTACACACATGCAGCGCGACCTCCCGCGCCTGGCCCAGATTGCGGCCCGCCAAAACGGCGGAGTCGACATTGAGGTGACTTTGCCGCTGGATGGCCATCCCGCGCTGCTCGAGGCTTTGCTCGATCGCGCCACCGAAGCCCTGGGCTCGGGTAAGGATCGCGCATGAAGGCCACGCTGGTTGAGTCGCGTGAGATCGCTCCGGAAGTGCGCCACTTTGTGTTCGAAGCGCCTGGAGTCAAGCAGCTTCACTTCAAGCCAGGGCAATTCGTCTCGTTCAACGAAATGCTTGGCGGCAAAAAGATCACGCGGGCCTACTCCATCGCGTCGCTCCCGGAAGGTAACCACTTCGAGCTTTGCCTGAACCTGGTGCATGAGGGTATTTTTTCGCCCCACCTTTTTACGATGAAGCCGGGCGACTCCGTGGAGATGACCGATCCGCTCGGCTTCTTCGTTGTCCGTAATCCTGCCAAAGATGCTGTGTTTGTGGCTACCGGGACCGGTATCGCGCCTTTCCGCTCGATGGCTCCCGACTACTTGAGCCATCCGCAAGCCCAGCAACTTACGCTGATTTTCGGCGTACGGCACGAGCGCACCATCTATTATCGCGACGACTTTGAAACGCTCGCTCGACAGCACTCCAACTTCCGCTTCCTGCCCACGCTCAGCCGTCCGGAATCCTCCTGGAGCGGGCGGACGGGCCATGTGCAGATCCATCTGCTCGAAGCGATCGGCGAACGTCGCGACCTTGACGTCTACATCTGTGGCCTGAAAGCGATGGTGGATGATGTGCGCGCCATCCTTAAAGGATTGGGCTTCGATCGCAAGCAGATCATTTTCGAAAAGTACGATTGATGAACCGCACACTGGCACTCGCGGCGTTGATGGTCCTGTTGTTCGCGGGCACCGTCGCGGTGTTGGTGAACGTTATGCCCGGGCCGCACAAGCCCATGGACTACCTGGTGATCGGCGCCGTTGCCACGCTGCTATGCCTGCTGGCGTTGTTCGTGATCTTGATAAAGCTGCCGCAGAGGCGCAAACCTGAGCCGCCGGCTTGACCCCTCGCGCATAGCTTCATTGCGCCGCGCGTACTTCCACTGACTTGTATATTTCCTTGGTCTGCTCCAGATTCGCGAATTCAAGGCCAGGCAGACGGGCAGAGGCAGTGCCGGCCGCCACTCCCCAGCGGACGGATTCGGCAAAATCCTTCTTTTTCGTCGTGGCCCAGACATAGGCCGCTGCCAGCGCATCTCCAGCGCCCAGTGGGGAGACCGCCTCGATTCGCGGCGGCAGAACTTCCAGCAGCTGATTCTCGTTGATCGCCACCACGCCTCGGCTACCCAGCGATAGCAATACCGACTCCGCCCCCATGGCCTTGATCCGCGCGGCGGCATCGATGAAGTGCGCCCGCGTTATCAGAGCGCGGTTCAATAGCCGCTCCGCTTCCGGCTGGTTGGGAGTCACTACGGTTGGACCAGCTTCCACACCGTGCAGGAGCGCGTCGCCGTCGGTATCCAGCAATGTCTTCACCTTGCGCTCGCGCGCCCGCCGGATCAGCTTAGTGTAGAAATCGGACGAAACGCCCGGCGGAATGCTGCCGCACAGCATCAGCCAGGAGGCGCCGTCCATCCGGCTGTCGACCGTCTTTTCGATGCTTTTCAACTCTTCCGGAGTGATTAGCGGTCCGGGCTCGTTCATCTTCACCGCCAATCCCTGCCGGTCAGTCACAGTGAAATTGGTCCGTATCTCGTGGCTGATGCGCACCAGCTTGGTCGGAAAGCCCAGCTTGGCCAGCAGCTTTTCGAACCGCTCCCCATTGGGGCCTCCGGAGGTGGCAATCGCCAGCGTCTTGGCGCCGTAGCATTGCAGCACGCGCGACGCATTGATGCCTCGGCCACCCGCTGAATCGCTGCGTGAGAGGATGTACGCCCGGTCTTCAAATACCAGGCGATCCACGAAGACATTCCGATCAATGGAGGGATTGATTGTGAGCGTGATAATCAACTCCCAATGTTACCCTGAACTATTGCAGCGGCATTCCCAGTTCCTGGCGTTTCTGGCGCTGGCAGCCGTGTGTTTTTTCTGGGGAACAACTTATCTTGGCATCCGGATGGTGCTGGAATCGGTTCCACCGCTAATGCTGGTGAGCCTGCGGTACTTGATCTCAGGCTCCGCTCTGCTCATCGTTGCGTTTTTCGCTAAAGCCCACCTGCCATCGGGTAAAGAGCTTTTCTACACGGCCCTGTTCGGAGTCATCATCATTGGGCTCGGGAACGGCTGTCTCGCCTTTGCTGAACTTTGGGTTCCCAGCGGCCTCGCGGCTCTATTCATTACCACCACGCCGTTTTGGATGATCGGAATCGAGGCGCTGATCCCCGGCGGCGCGCGCTTACACCTTCCGACTCTGTTCGGAATGATGGTGGGTTTCGCCGGAACCCTGCTGCTGGTCCTTCCCAGTGCGATTCATGACGGCTTCCATGGCCCGATTTTACAAGCGTTTCTGCTGCTTCAGTTCGGCTGCTGTGGCTGGGCTTTTGGTTCCATCCTGCAGCGGCGCCACACCACCAAGGCTCATCCGGTGGTTAGCGGCGCAGTGCAGCAGCTGGCCACCGGGTTGGCATTCCTGGGCCCGGCGCTGATCACCCGAACGCACCCGATCCAGTGGAGCCATCGCAGCATCGGCGCCATAATCTACTTGATCACCTTCGGCTCCGTGATCGGTTACAGCGCATATTTGTATGCGCTCGATCAGCTTCCGGTTTCGATCGTGACCATCTACAACTACATCAATCCCATCGTCGCGCTGTTCTTAGGCTGGCTGATTTACCGTGAGTCAGTGGGCCTGCACGAACTTGCGGCCATGCTGATTATCTTCGCCGGCGTGACGCTGGTGAAACGCTCCGCCGGAGTTGGCCGGAAGCCCGTGATGCAGAAGGCCGTTACGGGTTGACCAGTTGCCCCATCCGCTCCAGGCTGGCCTCAAACCTCTGCCGGTTGGTCAGAACCGGCCCAAATAAATCGCCAACTCGCTCGAAACGATCCAGCACATTGTGGATCGTGAACTGATGCGGCTCCAGTCCCTTCTTAACTTCGGACCAATCCAGCGGCGTGGAAACGGCAGCGCCTGGATACGCGCGCGGCACGTATGGAGCAGCAATAGTCTTGGCGCTCGATATCTGGAGGTAATCGAAATAGACTTTGGCCTTCTTGCGGCGGGATACAGCTCGCGGCGTGGTGAACAGCTCCGGATTCTGCCGAATCACCAGAATCGATAGAATTTCCGCGAAAGAGCGCACCTGCTCGTAGCTGTAAATCGTCTCGAGCGGGATATAAATGTGCATCCCGTCGCCGCCGGTGGTCTTCGGATAGCCCGCCATTCCAATGGAATCGAGCGTTTTCTTCACCAGTTGCGCAGCCTCCACGATCTTTTCGTAGGGGCAGCCTTCCGTGGGATCGAGATCGATCAATGCGAAGTCTGGATTGTCGAGCGTGCCCAGCCGGCTCATCCAGGGATTCTGATCGATGCAGGCCAGGTTGGCAAGGTACAGCAGGGTAGCGCGATCGTTGCAGATAATGTAGTGGATCTGGTCCTGATTGTGCTCGGAAAAAATCGGCTCCAGCCGCACCCAGTCGGGAACCTTATCCTCGGCGTCCTTCTGGAAAAAGAAATCGTGGTCAATCCCGTTGGGATAGCGCTTGAGCGATAGCGGACGGTCGCGCAGGTGCGGAACAATCAGGTTCGCAACCGCATCGTAGTAATTAATGAGATCGCGCTTGGCGATGCCTTCGCCGGGATAGAAGATCTTATTGAGATTTGTAAACTTGAGGCGTTGCCCTTCGATCTCCACCATCATTTCCGCGGGCGGTTTCGGGGGAATCAAAGGGTCGCGTTTGATAAGTGGAGCACTGGCGTCCGGCTCGGCCGGTTTCGTGTCGTCCGTCTCTTCGCCGGAATCCTCGCGAACACATTCCCGCGCATCTTTATCCGGCCGAAGCGCTATGAAAACAGGTGCCCGGAGCAATCCATCCGGCGTGACTTCTAAGAATTTGATCTCAGCCACCAATTCGGGTTTCACCCAGGTGACGTCGCGAAGCGCCTTCACCGGCCCAGGAAAGGGGCTTTTCTTGGTGATGAGCGGCTCGATTCGCGAGTAAATCTCGCGCAGCGATTTGTCGTTGAATCCGGTGCCCACTTGGCCTACGTGCACCAACTTTCCACGCTCGTAACATCCCAGGACCAGCGAGCTGAAATAGTCGCGTTCGCCATGCGTGAAGCCGCCGATTACGAAATCCTCGGTCGAGACTACTTTGACTTTGAGCCAATCCGGGCTGCGCCGGCCTTGGTACTTGCTTCCGCGACGTTTAGCCAGTATGCCTTCGAGCCCCAGCTGCCGCGCCGCTTCGAGCATGGCGTCTCCGGAGATCGTGAAGTGGTCCGACAGGCGGATACGTTCGGTAGGCGTCACGATTTCAGACAAAATCCGCTTGCGCTCTTCCAGCTCCACGCCGCGCAGATCATAGCCATCCAGATAGAGCAGGTCGAATAGGAACAGGGTGACAGGAGTAGAGCGCGCCAGGTGCGCGATGGTGTTCGGATCCGCCACCGAGATGCGCGGCTGGATCAGGTTGAAGCTCGACCGGCCTTGGTCGTCCACCACTGCTACTTCACCGTCCAGCACGGCTGTCCCGGCCTTGAGAAAACGCGGTAGCACGCTAAGTTCGGGATACTGTTGCTCGCAGCGCTTCTGGCTGCGCGTGAACATATGAAGCTGGTTGTTTTCGACGAAGCACAAAGCGCGAACGCCATCCCACTTCACTTCATAAATCCAATTCTCGCCGGCCGGCGGTTTGCTCGCGATAGTAGCCAGCATCGGCGCGACGGACTGCGGCATGGGAGATTTCACGGCGCCCTTCAGCTCGGCGACCCGTTCGACTCCATTCGCCGGGTGCTTGGCCGCCTGCAGGTTTTCCGCGATCTCCTGCTGGCTCCGGCCAGTGAGAACGCTGCGGGCATAGTCCTCGATATTCCACCCGGCCTCGCATCCGCATCTTTTTTCTTGATCAGCAGCCATTCATTGCCCTTCCCCCGGCCGCGCATCAGCACCAGGGCGAATTCGCCGCGAAGCTTCTCGCCATGCAGCCGGAATTTTAGATCGCCGCGCTCGATCTGGGCGATGGCCGGCATATCGCCTAGCAGGTCATAGGTACCGCGGTCCCACAGCATGACGCTGCCGCCGCCATATTCGCCTTTCGGAATATTTCCCTCAAACCCGCCGTAGTCGATGGGATGATCTTCCACATGCACCGCCAGGGATTTCGACAGCGGCTCCAGGCTCGGACCTTTGGGCACGGCCCAGGACTTGAGCGTCCCGTCTACCTCCAGCCGAAAGTCATAGTGCAGCCGAGTCGCATCGTGCCTTTGGACGCAAAAAGAGTTTCCGCTCGGCTTAGCCGCGGCGGCGGGTTTGGGTTCCGGAGTCTTGTCGAAGGACCTCTTGCGTTCGTATTCCTTCAGCGACATTCACGCACTATGGTCCCATGGGCGGCCGAGCGGAATCCAACGCGGCACATGAGAGCAAAACTTCTCGTATTCTTTGCCGAAGGTGGCCCGCATCTTCGGCTCTTCGTATCCCATGACAAACAAGTGACAGATGAGCCATACGATCGCGCCGTATTCGAGCAGATGTAGACTACCGAATATTAATGCTTGTCCTGTGATTGCTAACAGCAGTGCCACGTACATCGGGTTCCGCACATAGCGATAGAGCCCCTGCACCACCAGGTGACGCGTCGGGAAAATCGGCGCCGGGGTCCCCAGCCCCTGGATAGCAAAACGCGCAAAAGAGTCCAAGAGAATGGCCACGCCGGCGAGTATCAAGATAGCGCCCAGGACGCACAGCCATGGAAAGATTTTGCTGGATGTATCCAATCGCCAGCGAGTGATCCACCAGGGGATCAGGCCCACCACCGTCAGCGGAGCAATCAGCAGAAAGACTGTGGAACCTATTACGGCGAACACTTGGCGCCTTTGGTCATTCACAATACCCCGGTTTCACACTAAACTGAGAGGTTTGTCAACCTAAGGAGGTCCTGAATGGCGGACGATCGGTTCTATTGGATGGGCGACGATTTTGGCGACGGCGGGAATGGTGGGGATTTTGGTGACGATGGCGGCAATGGCGGTGACGGCTACGACGACGATCAGGATGATCAGGACCCTGACGATCAGGATCCGGATGATCAGGATCCGGATGATCAGCAAGACGATCAACCCGATGAGGATGCGGGCGCCGCGGGTGACGGCGGCAATGGCGACGGTGATGATCAGAACCTGGATGATTATTTCGCCTCCGATGAAGATCTGCCGCCGGTGGACGACGACGTCTTCGGCAGTGCCGCCGATTTCCCCAATGCCGACGCCAGCGATTTTGAAGACGACCAGGGCGACTGGACTGCCGATGACTATCAGGAATCCGCCCAGAATCTCTTCGGCGATCACGAATTCTTCGGCGACACTCTGATTCAGCAGAAGACCGACGAAGGTTTTCAGCCCTATCAGGACGACCGATTCAAGAACGCGTTCGAACAGATCGCTCCCGGCACTTCTGAGACCGTGCATTTGTTCGAGCGAGATGGCCAACTGTTCGCCTTCGGACTGGTTTCGCAAGCAGTGCTCGAAATGTTAATGGCCCGATACACCGGCATCAACCTCGGCGGACTGGAAGTAGGCGTGCCGCCCAAGGGAGATGCGGTGCCTCCGCAGCCGCTGCCTCCTGCTTTCGCTAACGTGGCCGAGAAGGACGCCGTGGATCTGAGAAAGTACTGCACGCCTATCGGCGATCAAGGCCAGACTGGACGATGTTCGGCGTTTGCATGGACCCACGCCACCGAGATGTCGCGCAATATTCTGCAGGAGGAATCTCCGCGCTTGAGCCCGAACTTCACCATGCTCGAGTTTCAGCGCATGCAGGGTGACGCCCAGGATTATCAATATGCCTACTCAGGCGGCGACGGGACAATTAGCGGCCCCGATCCGGGCGGAGTGCTGGTTGAGCATGGAACCTGCCGCCAGGAATTGTGGCCGGACGATCGTCCTCAACCCGTCACGCGTGAGCAGCAACTGGTGGCCGACGCAGAAAAGTTTCGCTTAGAGGGCGCACCGCTGCCGATTGCATTGGACGACGTGAAGAAAGTCCTGAGCGGCGGGTGCCCGGTTCACGTCTCGATGAATACAGGAACGGCATTCTCGGATGTCGGCCGGGATGGCGTGTTCAATGCGGCCGAAGCGCCTTGGGGACGGCACGGACGGCACGCGATGCTGATTGTGGGCTATACGGGAAACTTCTTTATTCTGAAAAATTCCTGGGGCACGGATTGGGGCGACAAGGGATATGCGTATGTACCTAAGAATGTCCTTGCCGCCTCAGATCCGGACTTTGTGGCCGTCCTGTTAAAGGCGCCACAACAATAAACAGTTAACGGGCGCCCCAGTCATCATGATGCTCGCGAAATTGACGCAGCCGGCCAATATCGTCATTCAGGACATCGCGGTCCCGATCCGATAGCCGATTATCGCTAACCACCCGCTGCATCGCGCTGATCACGTCGTCAAGCGCGCGTTCATTGTAGCGATGATCAGCCATTGCGGTTTGCAGCTCGTTCAACTCCTGCTTGGCTTTGCCGATCCTGTACTGATCGTTGTTGCCGGGGAACCACGTTGTTTGAACATGGTTCAAATCTTCGCGCACGCGGTCAAATACGCGCGCCCGCCACTGGTCGCCGCGATAATAATCATCACGGTCCCGATGATAACGATCATCGTCCCGGGGCGGCTGCGCTTGTACGCTGGCGCTGATACCAAATAACAGCAATCCTGTACCTGCGATAGTTCTTAGTAGTAAATGCCTCATTATTTGCCTCCTCGCCCTGTAAGACGCCCTCGGAACTTTCCTTGCTTCGCCCGAAAATCATTATTTCCGGTTAAGAACGGTGACAAAAAAGTTACCGCCAACCGTTACGTGCGCGGAAGTCTCGCAGCTGGTAGAGATCCTGGGCAAGGACGTCGCGATCGCGGTAAACCAGCCGGTTGCTGTTGACCACGTGTTCCAGCGCCGAGATCGTGTCGTTAAGTTCGTGCCTGCTCCCGGAACGCTGGAACTCGCTGAGCTCTTCCCGCACCTTGTTAAATCGCTTGCGGTCGCCCCCATTCCAGTTGGAATTCGCCTCGGCTCGTTCTATGTCGGAACGCACGCGATTAAACAATTCACCAGGGCCGCGTTGTTCCCGGCCGGAATAAGGGCCGCGGTCGTCGTAGCGGCCCGGGGCCGTAGGATAGTACTGCGGTTGCGCGGAAGCAGCGCCGACAGCCAGCATGCTCGCGATTGCCAAAATTGGGAGATGTCTCATCGAAAGGTCCTCGGCCTGTTCGACGTGTCGGAGCGCCCGCAAAGATTCACGGGCAACGATTATTTGCTTTTAATCCGCAGCGCGGCTACTGCTTTTCGATCCTCATCCCGTAGAAGGATCGCCACACGAAGAAGATCGAGATCAGCAGGAAGACTGCCGCCAGGATGTTCGTGAAGGTGGCCCCTTGGTCATGAGTGAGCGACACAGCCAGTTCCACGGCCAGCAGGCCGAACAAGGTGGTGAACTTGATGATGGGGTTCAATGCCACTGAGGACGTGTCCTTGAACGGATCGCCAACCGTATCGCCGACCACCGTGGCGTCGTGCAGCGGCGTACCCTTTTGCTTGAGTTCGGTCTCTACGATCTTTTTTGCGTTGTCCCAGGCCCCGCCCGCATTAGCCATGAAGATGGCCTGGTAAAGCCCGAACAGTGCAATCGAAATCAGATACCCGATGAAGTAATAGGGCTCGACAAACGCGAATCCCAGTGTGGCGAAGAACACGGTGAGAAAGATGTTGAACATCCCCTTCTGCGCGTATTGCGTGCAGATCTCGACAACTTTCTTGCTGTCGGTAACCGAGGCCTTCGTGATGCCTTCCAGTTTGATGTTGGCCTTGATGAACTCGACCGCGCGATAAGCTCCAGTGGTTACCGCCTGCGTCGAAGCGCCCGTAAACCAATAGATGATTGCGCCCCCAGTGATCAAGCCCAGCAGGAATGGCGGATGCAGGATCGAAAGGTTCGACAACAGTTCAGGCTTCAAACCATTCGTGAGAGCCACGATGATGGAGAAGATCATGGTGGTCGCGCCCACTACAGCGGTCCCGATCAATACCGGCTTGGCAGTGGCCTTGAAGGTATTGCCGGCGCCATCGTTCTCCTCCAGATTTTCCTTGCCCTTCTCGAAGTCGGGCTTGAATCCGAAATCCTTCTGGATCTCGCCCTCGATCCCTGGAATCTGCTCGATGGTGGAAAGCTCAAAAACCGACTGCGCATTGTCCGTGACTGGGCCGTAGGAATCCACCGCGATGGTAACCGGGCCCATGCCAAGGAAACCGAATGCAACCAGGCCGAAAGCGAACACCGCCGGGGCGATCATTAAACCCCCAAAGCCTTGGTTGCTGATCAGGTAAGCGATTGACATGAGCGCCATCATCGTCAATCCCAGCCAGTACGCGCTGAAGTTACCGGCTACAAAGCCGGACAGAATATTCAGCGACGCCCCGCCCTCCGCCGACGACTTTACTACTTCGCGGACGTGACCCGAATTCATGGACGTGAACACCTTCACCAATTCCGGAATAATCGCGCCGGCCAAAGTGCCGCATGTGATTACCGAGGAAAGCTTCCACCACAGCGTCGTATCGCCGCCCAGATCCGGAATGATCTGGCTGGACACGATGTAAGTGAAGATGATGGACACGATAGAAGTGAGCCACACCAGCGAGGTCAGCGGTGCTTCAAAATTCATCTTCGCGACGTTAGCGTAGCGGCTCTTAGCGATTGCGCTGTTGATGAAGTACGACAATGCGGAGGAAATGACCATCACTACGCGCATCACGAAGATCCAGACCAGAAGCTGAACCTGAACCAGCGGATTACTCACCGCCAGCAGGATGAAGGTAATCAAAGCGACGCCCGTGACGCCGTAGGTCTCGAATCCGTCGGCGCTGGGGCCTACGGAATCGCCTGCGTTGTCGCCGGTACAATCCGCGATCACGCCCGGGTTGCGTGCATCGTCTTCCTTGATTTTGAACACGATCTTCATCAAATCAGCGCCGATATCGGCGATTTTAGTGAAGATTCCGCCCGCCACACGCAGCGCAGCCGCGCCCAGCGATTCGCCGATCGCAAATCCGATGAAGCAGGGCCCCGCGTAATCGCCGGGAACAAACAGCAGAATGAAGAGCATGATCAACAGCTCAATGCTGATCAGCATCATACCGATGCTCATGCCGGCCTTGAGCGGTATCTCGTTGCAGGGATAGGCTTTACCGGTCAAACTGGCAAATGCGGTCCGAGAGTTGGCAAAGGTGTTGACGCGAATTCCAAACCAAGCGACCCCATAGCTTCCGGCGATGCCTACCAGGCTGAAGCCCAGGATTATGGGCAGCGTCACGCCTACCGATTTACCTGGTACCGGCGCCAGCCAGCCGAAATAGGCAGCGATAATCACTGCTATGAATACCCACAGAATCAGGAGAAACTTGCCCTGCGTAATCAGGTAGGTCTTGCAGGTCTCGTAGATCAGCTCCGAGATTTCGAGCATCGATCGGTGCACTGCCAGGTTGCGAAGCTGCGTGTACGTGACCAGTCCGAAAAGGAGACCGAGGGCGCAGATCGCCAAGCCCCACATCAGCAGCGACCGGCCGTTGGTGCCGCCCAAAAAGGTGGCCTGGGACAGATCGGGAATGACCAATTGAGCTTCGCCGCCCACTGTGCTGGACGCCTGCGCAAAGGCCGGCGAAGGCACGCTCATGAGCATCACAGCCGCGACGAGAAGCGGCAAAATCAAACATGCGGCGCGCCGACAAGAAGGCACGCGAACGATCGGCATTCGATCCAATCCTCCTGAGATTATAGGAGATCCCCCCGGTGGAGGGACCCAAGGACGGGTATTACAGCAGCCTGAATACCTTCGATCACGATAGCGCACTAGGAGCCTCTCCGCAACTTGCCGGTCCCCCCGGAGACAGGGGATCCAAAGAGTAGCGAAGAGCATGGTAAGATGCAATGCGCATCCAAAAGTCAATTCGGTGTGGACAGCGTGGGGTTGGCTGTCAATGCCAGGACCATCTAACAACGAGGGAAAATGCTAAATAAGAAGAAACAGATATTGATTGCAAGAGGATCAGGAATAGCCGCGCTGGTAATGGGCGGCCTACTATTTCAAACCTCCAACGGACAAGCCCAGACGACGACCACTTTCGATCCTGTGAAGGTGGCAAAGGGGCTTGCTATAGCGCCGGTTCCACTGAACCTGGCGGGAAAAGACCAAAATCTGGTCGGATACGGCAGTTATCTGGTGAACGCAGTTGGCGACTGCAACGGCTGTCACAGCAACGGTCCCGCGACCGAGTTTGCGGCGGGTGGAAACCCGTACCTTAGCCAGCATCCGACGGTCGTGAATCCTGCGACTTACCTTGCGGGGGGCAGGGATTTCGGTGCGTTTCCGGACCCAAACGGGCCGTTTCCGCATATTATTTCGCGCAATCTGACGCCCGACAACACCGGATTGCCTGAAGGTGGCAATACTTTCGACGTCTTTGTTCAGATCATGCGGACCGGACTTGACACCGATCACGTCCACCCCACCTGTTCTGGTCCGCCGGACGGAAAGTGCATTCCTGCTCCGTTCAATGGCGACCTGCTCCAAGTCATGCCCTGGCCTATCCAGGAGAACATGACGGATGACGACCTGCGGGCCATCTACACCTATCTGAGTGCGATTCCGTGCGTGGAAGGCGGCCCCGGTGAGCCTCCCAATCGCTGCGTCCCAGCCGCAAAGACCACCGCGGTGGCCAGCCCGAAGAACTCGACCGCAATTTCACGCGAGATTCGGCTGGACGGATCGATGTCAACCAGCGCCGACGGCCAACCCCTAACGTACTTATGGACCATTCCTCAGGGATTTCCTTCGGCGGCGATCTACGGGGGTAATACCGCGACTCCGTCGGTGCAATTCACCCAAAGAGGCGTAGCCCTTTACACCTTTCAATTGACTGTAACGGACTCAACAGGTAATACTTCCACGGACTTAGCCATGGTGACCTACCAGGGCAACTGATCTCGTTTTCAGCCGGCGGCCAGTTCGTTTATGCGGGATTTGCGCCCCGATCGCGTAAAATCGTTAGTAGAGGAACTGAATGAAACTGGCCGCTTTTATCTTGTTATTCACTTGCCTGGCCTTGAGCCAGAAACCGCCTGACGCGCTGGTTGATCGTGTCGGCGCCAATGGCTTTTTGCAGCTTCAGGCGGACAGCTTCCGCAGTTTGTCACCCCAACAGCAGGCGCTTGGCTTACTGGCTCACTCAGGCATCCATCGCCATCGATCCCATCATCTACGACCAGATGTCGCGCTTCGGGCTTCGGCAAAAAGCCCTGCTGGAGATGATTGTGGCCCACCCGGAAGGCATTGATCGCCCGCATTTCGATAAGATCCTGGCGTTCACGAAATTGTTTTGGGGGAACCACGGCAATCACAATGAGACCACCGCTCAGAAGTTCCTGCCGGAATTCACGTTCGAAGAGCTGAAAGGCGCGGGGCTGAGCGCGATTCGTCACGGAGCGCGCGGATTCACCGAGGCTGCGTTTTTGAAAGAAATCGACGAGCTGAAGCCTTCGCTGTTCGATCCTGATTTTGAGCCGCTGATCACTGCCAAAAGCCCACGCGGCGGGCTCGACATTCTCGAAGCCAGCGCCAACAACTTCTATTTCGGGGTCAAATTGGCCGATGTAAAGGGCTTCACCGAACGTTATCCGCTAAATTCGCGCCTGGCTAAGGTTAATGGCCGCTTGGAGGAGCAGGTTTATCGCGCGGGAACGCCGGATCATCGTGTACCGCCAGGGCTGTACGCCGAGTATCTGTCGAAGGCAAATTCCTATTTTGAGAAAGCAGCGGAGGTGGCCGAGCCCGCCCAAGCGCAGGTTATCCGCGATCTGATCCGCTATTACCAGACCGGCGATCCCAAGGACTGGATACATTTCGACATCGATTGGGTGCAGAACAATGCCGCGGTCGATTTCGCCAACGGTTTCATCGAAGTGTATCGCGATGCGCGGGGAGCCAAGGGCACCTCACAGAGTTTCGTCAGCGTGACAGACAGCCGCGTGAATTCGCTGATGCTGAAGATTGCGGACAATGCGCAATACTTTGAAGACCGCGCGCCCTGGAAGCCGGAATACAGAAAGCAGGGCGTAAAACCGCCCTTGGCGAAGGCGGTGGAATCTTTGATCGAGACCGGCGACTTTCATGTCACCACGGTGGGAGACAACCTTCCCAACGAAGACGAGGTCCACGAAAAGTACGGCAGTAAGAGCTTCTTATTCACCGGCAGCTCGCGAGCCTTGGCGCATGCCACCGGGAATGGCATCCTGGACGAATTCGCCGCTTCGAAGGAAGAAATCGAAACGGGCCGGAAGTATGGCGACGAAGCCGACGATCTGCTTACCGGAATGCACGAGATCATCGGCCACGGCTCAGGCAAGTTGAGTCCCAAGCTCACGCACGAGCCGACATTCTATCTGAAGGAATACTTCTCGACGCTGGAAGAGGCGCGCGCCGATCTGATGGCGTTGTGGAACGTCTGGGACCCGAAGTTGCGCGAGCTGGGCCTGATTTCGAGTCCCGACGTTGCCAAGGCGATGTACTATTCGTCGGTTCGCGTGGCGCTTACGCAGCTCCGCCGGATTCCCAAGGGTGACACCATTGAGGAGGACCATGAGCGCGGGCGCCAGCTCATCGTCAATTACATCCGGGACAAGACCGGCGCTATTGCCGAAGAAAAGCGGAACGGCAAGACCTATCTGGCGATTCGGGATTTCCAAAAGATGCGGCAAGGAGTCGGCCAATTGCTGGCCGAATTGATGCGTATCAAGGCCGAGGGAGACTACGACGCGATCAAGGCGCTGATCGACAAGTATGGCGTGCACTTCGATACGACGCTCCGCGATGAAGTGATGGCCAGATATAAGAAGCTGGACATTCCTACCTATTGGACCGGAGTCAATCCGGAGCTGACCGCCACTTTCGACTCAAATAAGAAGGTGTCGAAAGTCGAGATCTCGTATCCGCGGGATTACGTGAAACAGCAGCTCGGGTATAGCCGGATGTACAAGGCGGCAAACTAATTAGTCCGACCGCAAGGCCTGGATGACGTCCACGCGCGCGGCGCGGACGGCCGGCAGCAGCGACGCGATAACGGCGGCGGCCAACAGCACAATCGCCGAGCCGACGGCCGCTGCGGCGCCCGGCATCCGCACATCCTGGAAATAGCTGCCTGCCAGACGCGCCAGCGCGAACCCCAGCACCGCTCCTGCAACGACACCCGCCGTAGCCATTACCGCGCCTTCGGTGAGGACTCCCGTAACCAGGTGCCTGGGCTGCGATCCAATGGCGAGGCGGATGCCAAACTCGCGCGTGCGCCCGCTGACCGAGAACGCCAGCACGCCCGCGACGCCGACCACGGCAATCGCAAGCGCCACTGCCGCAAAGCCGCCAAACACCAGCGCGTTAAGCCGGTCCGGCGTTAGCACTTCGGCACGGATGTCTTCCAGCGTCGCAGCGCGTTCCACCGGCTGATCCACGGCCATGCCTCGGATAATGCGCGTAATGGGCGTTACCAACGCATATGGATCCGTGTGGGTATGAACGAAGAGCCGGCCGCCGCCAATTTCCTGGTCGAGCGGATGGTAAACGCTGAGCGCCGGGCCAGGCACAATATTCTCGTCATCCATGTCGGCTGCTACGCCGACGATCCGCCGGGGCGCCGGGCTGACGTCGATGAACTTCATCACGGGATCGGTCCACATCACGTTGTGGCCGACCGCGTCTTGATTGGGGAACATCCTCTGCGCCAGGCTCTGGCTCACGATAACCACCGGCGCGCTGGTGCGCCGGTCTGCATCGTTGAAATCACGCCCCGCAATGATGGGGACGCCGAGTGCGGCGAAGAAGCCGGGTGTAACGGTCCGGAAGCGGCCGCGGGGAGAATCTTCGCCTACCGCTTTTACATGGCCATCCACCGAAAACTCGAACCCCGGGCCGAAATTGCCTGCGTCCCTCCACGGCACCGTAGTGCCAACGGCGACGCGATCCACGCCGGGCAGTTCGCTGATGCGGCGTATTGTTTCCTTGTAGAAATTCAATATCTGATCGGGTGACCTTCCATAGGAGATGACTGGCACGTTGATAGCGAGCACATTGCGCATGTCAAATCCGGTCCGCGTTGCTTGTAGCGAGAGCAACGTTTGCAGCAGCATGCTGGCGCCGGCCAGCAATACAAACGAGGCGGCGATCTGTGTCACGGCGAAGACCCGCAGCCGGCGGCTGGTGCTGCCGGTGATCCGCACGCTGCCGTTCGATAAACCCGGACCATGCGATGTATCGGCCGACGGCAGCCGTGGAACAAATGCCAAGAGCACGGCGGCGACTACTGCCAGCACCGCACCCACCCAGAGCATGCTGGAGTCAACCGTCAAGTCCAGAGCGCGGATCGAGAAGCGGGAAGCATATCGAGCCAGGATGGCTACCATCGGCCTCGCGCTTATAACGCCCAGTGCCGCGCCTGCGCCGCAGAGCAGGAGGCTTTCGGCCAGTAGCGTACGCCGCAACGCGCTGCTGCTGGCGCCTAGTGCCGCACGGATCGCGAGCTCGCCTTCGCGCCGAACGGTCCGCGCAAGAATCAAATTGGCAACGTTGGAACATGCGATTACGAAGACCAGGCCCGACGCCGCAAGCAGTACCAGCAGCACCGTTCTGGCTCGGGAAGTGATTTGATCGCGCAGGCGCACGGCCTCAATCCGGACATCCGCCTTCTCTGAATAGGCTTCGGGGTGCGCCTTTACCATGGCACCGTGGACCACGCGCAGCTCGGCGCGCGCCGCCTCTAGATCCGCGCCCGGCGCGAGCCGGCCGAACAGCTCCGTCATCCGATGGACGCGTCCGGTTACCATCGTCGCCGATAGATGATGAGGACTGGTGACAACGTTGGCGATGATCTCAGTTTCCGCGGGATACGGCACCGATGGCTCCAGCACCCCGACGATGGTGGCCGAGCGAGTGCCGAGCCGGATGTTCTTGCCGATCACCGTCGGATCGCTTTTGAGTCCCGTCGTCCAATAACGATAGGTCAGCACCGCTGCTCCGGCGGCGTTCGGGCCGTCGTCTCGCATATCCAGCAGCCGGCCTAGCACAGGGTGCAAACCCATAACATCAAAATACGAACCGCCGACGACGCCCGCGCGAACCTCCCGCGGCTCACCCAGGCCGACCATGGTGAAGCCAATCGTGGAGAAATCGCCGAACGCGCTTATAGTCTTGATGCGGTCGCGCAAATCCCGGATCTCCGGCACCGAGAACGTGGTGTTGTCGACGCCGATACCGCGCGCAGTTTGCCGGATATAAATCAACTTGTCCTCGTCGCGATTGGCTAGCGGCCGCAGAAGGACGCCGCGTACCACGCTGAAGATGGCGGCGTTCGCCCCGATTCCGAGCGCCAGCGTGAGCACCACGGTCACTGTCAGTCCTTTGGTCCGGGCGAGCGACCGAGCGGCGAATTTCAGATCATGCACGAAGCTCAGAATGGGGTCGATCATGGCGAGGATCCTTTGATTCTATCGCCTTATAGGGCATTTAACTTCGGCATAGTCCGAGGGCTCCAGCCCGCTAACTATTTGACCGCAAATTGAAGAAGAGCGGAGGAGTGCACGTTGCTCGACAACTCCGGGGAGGCGGTTTGCTGCCTGCGCCGGCGAATGTATTCAACTATCCAACGACCGCCCTCATAAGAGCGCCAATATGGGTTGGTCCGGAGCAATTCGTTCCGCGCGCTCAGGATCTCGCGGCGCGCAAAGCGATGCAGTTTGTCGCCGTGTTCCGGGAGCAGCGTTGAGTCGATGGTTTCGGTGGAAATTCGCGGCTCGCTACAGTCGTTCATCTCGACGACCACCATTCGTCCATCCGTGGTGATTGGATCGCCGGTAGCGTTGCGGGAGAATCGCGAAAGGTTTTCCCTCTCGGTCCGATCGAGAATGCTCCCACAGGATGTGAAGGCTAGATCGTTGGCGACTTTATCGCGCTCCTGATCGACGTTCTCCTCGATTTTGTGGGTGAGCCTTCCGCCCGGCCTCATATAGGCGAAATCAATATCCCGCGTGGCGGCTCCAATCCACACCTCCTGGCCGTCCCAGGTGGGAGCTCCTTTCCATACGCGAATGTGGTGACGCTTGGAAACGTCGTTTAGGCCTTTTTCCCAGGACATATCCGGCTCGACGCCGCTCAACAGCAGCGGGGACATGGGCGCGGCCTCATCGCCCCGCCGCTCGGCAACCGCCCGGATCCAGGTGATTCGATGACGAACGGACCCCGAATTTGCCTGCGTCCAGCCAGCGGCAGAGAACGCCGCGACAAGTTGATCCCGAGAGCCAATGAATAAGACATTGGTGAGATCAGATGACCGGCCGGAACTAGGCGCCTGGGTCCGATACGGCAAATTTGCGATGACACGAGCTAGCTCCCCGCGTTGATCGTCGGTGAGCCGGGGGGCAGCTTCCTCCAGATTAATGGCCGCGTCCAAAAACAGAGGCCGCGTTAACGTCAGCGTCAATTCAACGCCGGGCGGGTAATAAATCTCCGGCTCCGGAAGCTGCATGAGGATAGAGCGGATCGCCCACACCGCGAGGCCGGCATGAAACTCCCACTGCAGCGCGGTCCGAATGTACCCGCTAACCCGGTAGCACAAGCTGTCCGTGGAACGGACTCCCTGAATGCGACCCTTGCGGTTGACGCGCTCGCGGCCGTTGTCTACCTCAACCACCCGCGCAGAGATCGGGATATTTTCGCCGCGCGGCCCGGCCACGCGATCAAATTCCAAATCGAGTCCGGCGGTTTCATGACGCACTCCAAAGCCCACGCGGGTTACAGCCCTCACCCTACCGGATAGAGCGCTCCCCGCTTGCAATCCCATATCACCATCGCCGGTTACGGGCGCAATCAGAACGGCGCTGACCGGTGACCCAGCTTTGCTCGCATAAGAGCCCACGGCGGATGTTAGACGTATGTGAAGCTGTGTACCAGGCGGCGCGACACGACTCGTCAGGGAGCTGATCGAGAACAGGAGGCTCAACAGCGCAGTCGTCATCTGCTAGGCCAACGACCCTCGGAGAGAGCGCCGGTGAATCGCGCGGTCGGCATCAACATTGTCAGGACTCAGGCCATCCGGAATCGCTTCGCTCCCCAGCTCGGTTGATAGATGGCCGGGCGCGGTAGAGATACCGCAGCACCTGGAATGCTAGTTTATCACGCCGCTCAGCGGAGCGCGCGACTAAATCTGGACTAGCGGTTCGAAAGCTCAGCCAAGATATTGGCCAGAGCCTTGCGAAACTCCACCGGGGTGTAGACATCGAACAAATGGGGCTGCAGCGGTTTGAGCGTGCGCTCCAGGGAATCGTCCGGTTCGGTGACTGGCCCACGACCGGGCTGCGATATCGGACGGCGTCCACGCCTCTGCTCCTGAAGGAAAGGATTTATGGGTTCCCGCACCGGAAGCGAATGATAGCGAATGTAGAAGATCTCGGCATCGGGTTTTCCGCCGATTTCGATGGGATGGAGATCCTCGCCTGAGCCGAACGCCATGGGACCGCTGAGCACGATCAGGACCGGTAACGGGTCCTGAGGCGTTTTCGGCGCGCTGCCTTCTATGCGGCGGCGGACCTGGGCTACAAAGAATTGCGCGTTTTGACGGCGATTCTCGAGGGCATGAACATCGATCTTATTGGGACCAGCCTCCTTAAGAGCCGGCCCCAACTTCGGCCAGTCCAGATCGTGTACCGCGTCCTGCTGGAAGATTACCTGCTGCGTAGTGAGGTCGAGCAAAGCTACGTTCAAGGTCCCCTTCCGAACATCGGCATGAGAGATCACTTTCAAGGCAGGGATCAGACTGGTCAGACTCCGATTGCTGACTTGTTCGGTGCGGGAGGGTTCGCCCGCCGAGACGGGTGAGGCGTTCACCAATATCTCGACGCGAAGTGGGCGGCGCGTTTCGAGCGGCAGGTTTAATCTGCCCGTTATGTTTGGAAAAAACAGGTCGTCCGGCGACGTGGCAGGTTGAAGAATTTCTACCGGCGGCAGATCCTGCCAGGCAGCCGGCAAAACATCGTTCTTAAGTGAATTCACATGCAGCGGGAGCCGCATGGCGCTGTGCTCCCGGGTGGCGGTCGCGAAGACGGCGAGCGAGATACGATAATCACCCGGAGTGACAAACGCGGCCGGGATGTAGGAGACGTTCGACCTGCCGATGTCGTCCTTAACCAGCTGCAGGTCGATGGCTTCATGAGTCTGATAAACCCTGTTTTCGCTGTCGGTGAACTGCACCAGTATCACCAGAAACCCTTTGCCGCGACGGCGCGCCAGCTCGTTTCCATCCACCTGGATATCGATTTTCGCCTCCAGACGTTGGTGGCTGGATAGTTCAACCGGCATTACATGCGCGGTCCAGCGGATGTGCGCCTGATCGCCCTGGTCCATCCAAGTGTCAAAAGGTATGGTCTTGAAAGAAGGATCCAAGGAGCCGCTTTGGGCTAGTATCGTTTCAGCGCCGACGCCGAGAATGAGGGCGACAATGACCCTGACAAATCGGTGCATAGTTATTGGACGTGTGTCGCCCAGATCACCGTTTCAGTGGACTTCGCTTAAGTGCCCTTCTTTGTCAGTTCCTTGTAGACGACTTCGGTGAAACTGGCAAAGTTCGGGCCACGCCCACCAGGCCCGCCGGCTGGAGCGCGCAGGCGGATCAACGGCGGCCTTGATCTCATCGAGGGACTTGCCTTGCGCCACCAGATCCTTGATCTTCGCCCGCTTGGCTTGCGTATCGGCCAGCCGCTTCTGAATGTCAGCTTTAGTCTGTACGTCTCCGTGTCCAGGCACGAACTGATCGGCGTTCAGGGCGGCGATTCCTTTCGTAGTGGTGATCCAACCTTCCGACGAGCCGTTCTTTTCCAAGTGGATCAGTGGATCGGGACGCTGGGTGGCGATAATGTCTCCAGTGAACACGATCTTTTCGCTGGGCAGATAAACCACCAGATCTCCACTGGTGTGCGCCGGCACCCAATGCAACACTTCCAGTTTCACGCCGTCGATTTTGAGATTCTCCTTGTTCTTGGACACAACCTGCGTGGGCAGATGATCCTTGGGAGGCGCGCCGCGTCCGCCGGCGGCAAGAGCCGCTTCCTGTTCCTTTTTATTGTTCTCGTGAGCGATCACAGTGATGCCGGCGGGGAACGAAGCCAGCCCATTGACATGATCACCGTCGCTATGAGTCAGGATGACCGTGGTCACCGGTTTGGGCGTGATTTTCGCGATGTTGTCCAATAATTCTTTTCCGCCCGGCGCAGTGGTCTTGGCGTCGATGACAATCACGCCTTTATCGCCGACAATAACACCACTGTTTCCGCCGCCACCCTCCACCCAGTAAACGTTAGGCTTCAATTGGTGGACCATGAACGGCGCCGCCGGGGGAGCTTGTGCGGCAGCTATACCGGCCAGAGCGCTGAGCGCGGCGACAGTGACAAAACCGAGGGATAAACCTGTTCGATGACGCATATATCGAACTGTAGCTCACTCAGTCAGGTCGGAGCAATGGAAGACCGAGCGGCGATTACCATTGATTAAAGCCAGTTTTCCTTGAACGACCAGTTCGACGCCGGAGCCATCGGCGGAGTAGCCACAAATCGCTCTCGCCACGTTCTTGTATATGCGCACCTCGGGATAGGAGGGGACGTTCAGCTCACCGATGGACCAATCGAAGATATCCAACTCGTTCCGATCCCGTCCTCCTTCAGTCACATAGTCCTCGATCGTGTCCGGCAGCCGTTCGAATGCGGCGTCGCTCAAATAAATCAGCCCGGAGTTTCTGTTTCCCGAATAAAGCGCGGAGGAAAGATAGTGATCCCAGAGATTGAAGAAGCTCAGCAGCGGCATCAGCCCGAATAAAACCAGTGCGATTTTCTGAAACGCGAACGCTCGCCCCCAAATGATGTCCCGGGGCGCCGGCTGTTCCTTCCGCTTGACGAACAGGATCAGGAGGAACGCGATCATTGCTACATTCCAGGGCCAAACGACGGCGTTGAGACCGTGCCCCAGCGGGCCGATCGCTCCCAGGATGAAAGTGTGCATTGCGATGGCGCAGAAAACTGCCGGCGCGCGAAAACGCCGGGTGAGCAGCCCGATTCCCAAGCCGCATTCGAGCAGCGGCGCTAAGAACGCCAGGGGGCGGACTAACCACTGTAGTGCCCCAGTGCCCGATCCCGTGAAGGGCTTTATCAGAAAGGGCAAGGTTTCGCCAATGAAGATCGGATTCAGTTTCGCTAACCCACTCCAGATGTAGGTGGAGGCGACGATGAGACAACACGTATTGAGAGCAGCCTCGGGCCGCGTTGAGCCGGCCAGAGCGATGGCCAGCAGCATGAGCGCGTACTGATAGAACCAGGGTTGCAGCCGGGATTGATCCTGAAAAACCAGCAATACAAACAGCGCGAATATAGCGATCAGTACTTCCCGCCGCGGCATAATCGCTGCCGCAATCAATAAGACGATTAGCATGTAGAACAGGATGGAATCGCCAGGCGAAGCGAGCGGTTTGACGAAGGACCAGACCGGCGTGAGCGGGTAGAAACGGGAACTCAGCCAGAGCTTGTGCGACAGCGCGAAGCCGGCCAGCAGCCCCAGAATCACACCGATTCGCAGCAATGCGATTTTGGATAAATGGGCGGATAGGAACCGAGGCGGCAAAATCACTTTCGAGCCGCGGACGTGAACTCCCGCGGATATGCGATAACCTTCTTCGGATCGGCATCCGGGGCAACGATCACTCCAAAAAATGGGATCATCATTTCTTCCCAGGTCTGGTCGCCCCAATAGACAGCGCGATTCGGATTGGGGTTGAAACGGTTGTTCGCAGAGTTGTCGAAATGAGCATCCACTTGCAAACGGGTGCCTTTCGGTATCGGGATCGGCTTTTCAAGATCGTAGCCGAACTGCCAATCGAAATCGTACTTCACGCTGAGCGCTATCTCCGATCGCCCATCTGGATAAAGCAAGCGGTAGGTCATATCTTTTCCCCGAAGATGCATATGCGGCAGGAACCACACCAGTTCCGCGTCTTGTTTGAAAACAACCTCCGTGCTGGTCTCCCAATTCGGATCGCCTGGTGGAATGTGGAAGTGCTCTTCGTCTCGAAGGGCAGTGGGGATGACAGTGAGGAACCTTCGCGCCGGTTTCGCTTTCGCAAGAGTGAATCCGACTTTGGTCTGGTCCGTGGTGGCTGTGCCGTTAGGCGTGTAATGCACCTGAATCACGAAATCGGAATCAGCGGGGATTAGCTTCGCGCCGCCGTGAAGACCATAGTTCGCAGGCGCAGTGCCAGGAACGTAAACTGCTTCGATGCCGCGAAGCGGGCGAAGGCGATCCTCCTTCTGGACTCTCGCGATGGCCACGCCGTCGGCATCTCTCTCTTTCGCCCCCGCCTGCGGCACGCCGTACTTTACACCGGGCTTATGAGGCACGACTAACAGATCCGCATGATGCACCACCGAGCGATTGCCGGGCCGGATCTCGATGGCGGTGACCCACGTATCCTGCTTGAAGCAATTGGGAACAGTGATCTCCGTCAATTCGAGGATTCCCTTGGCGGGGATTGAGAAAGGGTCAGGCATGGACACAATAACGTCCGGCTGGATGATCCATCCGTCCGGCCACGAGACCGGAGTCGGCTGGTCGTGTGCATCTCCCTCGGGAGCGCCGCTCTCGGCCCAGGCTGCGAGAGTATCAATCTCGCGCTGCGTTAATGTGGGATTATTCAGAAACCGGCCGTAGCGCGGATCGGCCGTCCAGGGCGGCATCTTCCTGGCCAGAACGGCTTCCTTTATGGCTTTGGCCCAAGGTCGCGTGCTTTGATAGCTCAAAAACGGCATCGGGGCGATTTGCCCCGGCCGATGACAGCTCTGACAGCTTTTCTGCAGAATCGGCAGAACGTCGCGATTGAACGTGACTGGCGACGGAACCTCGGCAGCCATTATGGCCGCGCTCCAAGCCAAACCGGCGATCAAGATCCGCAAGATTCATTGTACGCTCGGTCTGATATGCTGAGACGGCGTTCGGTCCTTATAGAAGGAGGTCAATTATGAACACCATTTCCACGCGACGAAACTGGCTGGCATCGGTTGGCTCTGCTGCCCTGGTATCGCGATCGCCCGCCCAGGCAGCGCCAGCCAGCACCTCCGGCAAGCTCATGCAAGGCGCGTTCATCATTCTGTCCACGCCCTATACATCCTCGAAGGCGATCGACTGGGAGGATCTTTCGGGCGAAGTCGATTTCCTGGATCGCGCGGGTGTTCAAGGCCTGGTCTGGCCGCAGCTTTCGAGCGAATTGTTGCAGCTCTCGAAAGAAGAGCGAATGCGCGGGATGCAAGTGCTGGCCAAGGCCGTAAAAGGCAAAAAGCCTGTACTGGTGCTGGGCGTCCAAGGCGACGACACCGCGGAAATGCTCGAGTATGCCTCGCACGCCGAAAGCCTCGCGCCGGATGCCATGATTGCTATCCCGCCCAAGAAAGCCAAATCACTGGACGACTATCGCGAATACTTCCGGGCGCTATGCGGGCAGACCAAGCGTCCCGTGTTCCTGCAAACCTCCGGAGGCGCGCCGAGCGTGGTGGCGAGCGTCGATTTTATTGTGGAGCTGGCCCGCGAGTTCCCCAACTTCGGTTATGTCAAGGAAGAGCATGAGCCGGTGATCGCTCGCATGGCGGCCCTGGTGGCGCAGCGTCCGGATCCGATAAAACGCGTGTTTGGAGCCAACTACGGCAATGGCTGGTTATACCAGATGCGATTGGGGTGCGACGGAACCATTACCGGCGGTGCGATGTACGCCGATGTCTACGCGCGCCTGTGGAATCTGCACCTTCAGAACAAGGCGGACGAAACGCGCGAGCTATTCAGCAAGCTGCTGCTCATGTTGAACCTGGACCAGGACATTCCGGGCACGCGCCTCTATATCCTGCGGAAGCGCGGGATCTTCAAGACCGCGGTATCCCGGCAAAAGGAATACAAATTGACACGCGACGAAATCGCCGAAATCGAATACCGCTTTGCGGCGCTACAGCCTTATCTCCAGGCCTGAGCGGCCAGTGGAGGTAAGTTTTTGGGAGGTTCGCAGTGCTTACAGCAGTGACACGGCCGAGCGTCTTATACTAACTCTTGTTCTTGCGCGGTTTCATATCGAATTATTAGGAGCTACTGATGCGAAGAGTTTGGCTTATGCTTTTGATGCTGGCGCTGGGCGTCGGGATCGGACTGACGGTCTCGAGCAAATTGGCGCATGTCCAGGCGCAGGCGACGCCCGGCTCCGGCTTCGCCGCCGTCCCGGGAGAGTTGGGATCGGAGGATCTGGCAGGGCCTTATGAAGTAGTAAAGAATTGGCCGCAAGATATCAGCTCTCTGCCGGGCAATGAGAAGTGGACTTATGGCGCCGGCGAAAGTGTCTTTGCGGAAAGTCCGAATCGCATCTATATGCTCTTCCGCGGCGAACTGCCGAAGATGGCGCCGCCCAAAGCAGTGCTGCTGCCGCAGCTTGGGCCGAGCATCAGTTTTCCCGTCGCTGGCCTGTGGCGCGATGCCACTACAGCCTCCCTGCCCGGAACCGGCGGCACCGACAACGACATGAACGAGTGGCTGACGGCGTGGGAAGGCAAGTCGCAAAAAATGGGGATGAAGGGCCCGCCTTATCGCCAGCTCGGCGTCGACGCAAAATGGGAGAACTGTCTAGTCGTGGTGGATGGAAGCGGCAAGATCATCGAGACCTGGAAGCAGTGGGATAAGCTATTCCGCCGGCCTCACTCTGTTTATGTCAGCCCGTACGATCCGGAAAAGAACGTCTGGGTGGTGGACGACAACATGCAGGTGATCTACCGGTTCACCCACGACGGCAGCAAGCTGCTTCAGACCATCGGTACGCCGGGCGTCGCAGGCGCGGACGCGACGCATTTCAACCGGCCCACCTACATCGATTGGCTGCCCGACGGAACCTTCTTCGTCTCGGATGGCTACACCGGAACGCGCGTGGCAAAATTCAATAAAGACGGCAAGTTCCTGATGGACTGGGGCAAGCTGGGCGGGCCTCCACGCGGTCCCATCGACACCCGTCCCGGGTATTTCAGCAATGTCCATGGAGTCGCCGTAGATCCGGCCACCCATCACGTTTTTGTGAACGATAGAAACAACCACCGCATTCAGGTATTTGACGAAAACGGCAAGTATCTCTATGAGTGGAAGATCAGCGCCGATCCTTCCAGCCTGCATCTGCTGTATATCGGATCCGGCAAAACCATTTGGACCTATGACCGCACCACCAACAAGATGGTCGAGTGGGACCTGCAGGGTCATTTGCTCTATTCCTGGGGCAGCATGGGCGACTTTCCGGGCGGGTTGTGGGGCGTGCATGGGATCAGCGTGGATCAGGAAGGGAATCTGTACGTAGCCGAAGTGGATTCGGGGCGAGTACAGAAATTCCGCCCAAGGGCTGGCGCCAACCCAGCTTTTATGGTCGCGAAACCGATCTATTCGGCCTGGAAGTAAGCGCCTGAGATGCGTCCGATGCCAGGCATCGCCAAGACTAAGGACGAATGCTCACGTCCAGCAGCGCCACCCAATACTGGACGGATTGCAACGTGAAGCCAATCAGGATCAAGCCAACTCCTAAAACACCCATGGTCTTCGCGGGCAGATGATCTACGATCCATTCGATGAACGACGTGCACGCGTTAAAAACGGCCGTGACTGCTCCTATGGCGAGCCCGGTAGTCAGCCCGACTGCGATTGCGTGTTCACGCTGCTGCGCAACCAGACTGCTGACGTAGCCGGTAACCGCGTAGCCAATAGTGCGATTCACTGCCGCTAGAAACTGATGTCTGGTCAAGCGCGGGCGGGTGGCGGGCTGATAATCGAGTGTGGGCCGAATACCGATCCGGTACGCAAGCACTTGCCCCACCGTGCTCATTGCGCCAAATGTGATCCCAAATACGCGCCCGTATAGATAACCGGTGCCTAGACCGAAGCCCACTCCGCGAATGGCGCTCATGACGGAGTCATACCAGAATCCCGGTTTCGGTCGGTGCCTGGAGGCGCGAGAAAATTCCCAGGCTAGCGTGATGCCGTGCGCTACTCCGCTGGCGAGCCCAAATATCGGACCGAGGACCAGACCGTATCCACTTCCAAACAGCAAGCCATAGGTGACTCCTCTCGTGAGAGTCCGCAGTGGTCCGTGTTCACCGCCCAAAAGATCATAGGCGAGATACAGCGCGCCCAGCACGTCCAGTGAACTGCCAATGATGCTGATGAGCGCGAGCGTGTGCTTGTCGATCATCATGGAAGGTCGGCAAATCGACCATTCTGGAGGACCAGAAACGACTCATCGTGCACGCAATCGATCAGCTGCTTTTTGGGCGCATCGATTCCATCATCGGCGAGCTGGAAAGTACCGTGGTGGGTCGCGATGCTGGTCTTGGCGGCCAGAATCTGATGTGCTTTCACCGCTTCATCCGGACCCATATGCACCGGCGACATGAACCACCGCGGTTCGAATGCTCCGATAGGCAATAGCGCGACGTCCGGCGAACCGAACCTCTCCCGAATCTGGGCGAAATGGTTTCCGAATCCGGTGTCGCCCGCGAAGTAGATGAGCCGTTGACATTCGATCACGTAACCGCACCAGAGAGTCCGGTTGCGGTCGTTAATGCCCCGGCCGGAGAAATGTAGAGCGGGGACGCAATGAATGGTGAGGCCGGGCAGTGATAACGATTCCCCCCAATCCAATTCATGAGCGGGTGCGATATTCTGCGAGCGAAGCAGCCGGGACACGCCGGCCGGGGCAACGAACGTAGAATCTCCGCGAGCAGCCAGCAGGCGTAGTGTCGGAAGATCCAGGTGATCATAATGGTTGTGGCTAAGCAGGACCGTGTCGATGCGCGGCAGATGCTCCCAGGATACTCCCGGCCTTCTACGGCGCCGCGGTCCGATCCAGGAGACTGGACTCGTGCGATCGGACCAAATCGGGTCAGTCAAAATGTTGGATCCCCGTTGTTGCAGAAGCAGGGTGGAGTGGTTCACCATCGTGACTCGTAATCCGCTGCCTTCCACTCGCTGGGGCGGTGCGGACTGCTCGACGTCTGAAATGAATTTGGGCGACGGCTCCGGCCGGGTGGTCAGCTTCCAACGGAGAACATCAATAAGGGGAGGCACTTGCCGGGCATTCGGATTGAAGAAGCGCTTTCCGTCAAAGTGCCGTGGAAATGGGGAGTCACTCGTATCCTCCTGCATGACTCCCCATTTATAGCAGTGACGGAATCTACGGCGTTAGAAAGTTACTTTGACGCTCAGCCTTAAGGTACGTTGATCGATGCCGTCGCGGCCGGTGTTCGCAATCTGCGTAATGTTCATGAACGCACTATTTTGCACGTTGTTGGCGGAAGTGGTCCCGGTGGAAGAATTGAAGCCGGGGCTGGCGTGGTGGGGCGTATTTGCGACATTGAACATTTCAACGCGCAACGCCATGTTCCACCTTTCACTGATGGAAATAGCCTTCTGGATGCTGACGTCCCCGTTGATCAGTCCAGGGCCTCTGAGGACGTCCTGGCCACAACTTCCGAATGCGGTCGCCGAAGGCGCTGCGAACGACGACGGATCGTACCATTGCAATACCGTTCCAAGCTTTTTCGGCGTGCCAATGCAATTGGCAAACTGATAGGAACCGTTCGCGTTGAGGTTGTTGTTGGCGACTACGCTGAAGGGTCTGCCGGTAAAGTCGCTGAAGACGGTGCTGATCTGCCAGCCGCCCACGATATTGGCTGTTTTGCCAGTCGATGCCCAGCGCTTGCCCTTACCAAAAGGTAGTTCGTACCACGCCTGAGCCTCAAAGTTGCTTGCTATGTCGGTGGGCAGGGGGCCGTAGTTATAATTCCTGTAAAGCCACGGCATGGCTGCTCCGCCTTGGACGCTTGAGGGAACAATAAATCCGAGGTTCTTACTCCAGGTATAGCCCGCGCTGAAGTTTAGGTCAGCCAAGCGTCCCTGAGTCCTCAGTTCCAAAGCGTTGAAGGTGGTTGTTCCCATAACGCCCAGAAGCGGAGTGCTGGCAATCCGATTATCAACCGGATTGTTCAGCAGCAGCCCGGCAGTCCCAGTTCCGATCGGAGACCAGTTCTCCTCGAGAGACGTCAATGGATCAATCTGCGCCGAGCCGGCATAGGCAATCGAAGCGGTCCAGTTGGGCTTGATACGCTGCTCAATCGTAAAGTTATAAGTTTTGACGAAGCCTCGCGTAAAGTTGTCCTTGCTGAAATCGAAGAGACCCGCAGTGCTGGGCACCGGCACCGGACCAGTCAGAGGAAATGGATTCGGAGGTACGTTGATTCCTTGCCGAAGACTGATCGCGTAAGACATGACATTCGGAGGAAGCTGGATCACGCCTTCTATGTACGGGAAATTAATCCGGCGGTTGGAGAGCGCGAAAAGGTTGGTCGGGTCGGTAGACATCCCGAAGCCGGCCCGGATGACGGTTGAATTGCCGAGCCGGTACGCCAATCCGACACGGGGAACAAAATGAGCCTGATGCTGGTTGAAAATGCCGCAGGAAGTAGGTGTGCCTGCCAGCCCGCAGATCTTCATCGTGTTCGTAGACTGGTCGTAATATTCCATTCCGGTTCCATTGCGCAAAGGAATCGGGAAATAATCGAAGCGGACTCCGATGTTCACGGTCAGTCTGGAATTGACTTGCCATTGATCGCGAGCGTAAGCGGCGAAATATTTCGTATCGGTATAGTAGTAATCCGGCCACTGATATATCTTGCCGGAGTCTTGGGAAAGCCCGAGCAGGAACGAAGCAAAGGAATTGTACTCGTTCCCCGCCGAAGTTTTGCAAGACCCGTTAGTGATGGAGGTGCACAACTCCGTTGTTTGCTCTGCAAAATGGAACCCACCGGCGCCGCTGATGTAGCTTCCGCTGGCAGGCTGATACTGGCTCTCCCGGGAATGCTGAATATCGGAGTCGAAGCCGAAGCGTAGGTTGTGACTGCCCAGGATCCATGTAAGGTTGGCGTCATAGTTCCTTTCCGGATCCCAGTAGTCCTGGGGCTGGAACCTGCTAACTGATCCGAGCGCGGTGACGCCTCCGTCGATTGCGATGGAAGGCAGGCCGCCCTGCTGCAGCGCTTTATACGCCGGCAGACTCGAGGTATCCAAACCAGGAATTTGCATCAGTGTCCAGCCGAAATTTTGGCTCTGCGCGGGCTGCTTGCTGTAGGCGATGTTTACGTCATAGCCGTAATGCGCATCGAAGATCAAGTGGGACTAATGATGTATGTACCTGAAACGGTGCCATTGAAGACGTTCGTGGCTCCGAGTCCCTGTGCCGTGTTGGTAGGAGACATACCCGGCCCGCCCAGATCTCCGAACTGAGCCGGTGTGGTCCAATAATTGTTGCCCCAACCCAGACGCACAAACATGTTGAGCTTTGTGGTCGGATTCCAGTTGACCTTGGCAGCCGATTGGTCGCGCCGCAAGTAGGTTTTGCCGTTCGTTAGCAGGTTGTTGGCGAGACCTACCGATCCAATTCCGGTCTGGTTTGGAAGGGACCATAAATTTCCGTGTCCCGCACTGTAGTTCAGCAAGGCCTGCACGCCGGGATCGATCATGCTGGCTGGAATGATATTCCCAGCGAAAGGCAACCTTCCGGTGCCGTCTGGATTCCCAGTGAGCGGATCGTAAATCGTGGTTGGGAGAAGCGCTGAGATTACCCGACCTCATCGCAGTGGTGGGAACTTCCCCCGGGAACGGAGCAACCTGGACTAATCCCGAACCTTCGAAGCTCAGCGAAATAAAACAGTTTGTTTTTAATGATCGGACCTCCGATCGTGCCGCCGTATTGGTTAAAGATGTATTTCGGATTCGGCTGGGATCGATTCGCCAGCCACGGGTAGGCCTGAATGTGTTGATCGATGTGGTCTTCGAATAAAGCGCCATGCACCGCGTTGGTTCCGCTCTTGATGGTGATGCTTACGGCTCCGCCGCCGGTTTGCTGCTCCGCATCGAAGGCGTTGCCCGAAAGGCTGACGTTCTCGATCTCTTCCAGCGCCGGAATGAATTGAGGCTCAGCCAAAGCGGTCATGTCGAATGTGCCCGTGCCGTCCACTCGCACCGTGTTGGTATTGGTGCTTCCGCCGTTAACGGCAATGATCAGCCCGCGGTTGGAGTTCGCGGTGAAGGAATTCGAGTTGGTCGGCGGCGAAACCCCGGGAATTGTTATGGAAGAGCATCTGATAGTTGCGGCCTGGCGGCACCGGCAGGTTCGCCAGGGCATGCTGGCTGAGGTCGTCCCGGATCTCGGCCCGGTCGGACTGCAAAGCGACGGCATCGGCCTGCACTTCCACGGTCTGAGTAATCTGGCCGAGCGACAACGCCACATCGCGGCGGGTTACTTCTTCGGGCGAGACCAACACGCCGGTCACCGTTGTCGTCTGGAACGAAGGCGCGGTGACCGAGATGTTGTAGGTTCCCGGCGGCATGGTTGGCAGGTTATATATGCCGGACGCGTTGGTGGTGGTTTCGCGAGTGAAGTTGGTCTGTTGCTCTTTGGCTACGACCCTGGCATCCGGAATTGCCGCGCCGCTCGAGTCGGCTACGTTACCGGTGATACTGCCCTGCAGCAGTTGGCCTTGAACTTTCTGCGGAGAAGCCAAAAAGAGAATCAGCAAGAGCCACGCGGAAAGAATTGCGACGGGACGAGCAGCAAACTGGGTACTCATCTTCGATCTCCTCGTTTCAGGTACTCGTTTAACTACGGTGGGACTGCGCGAAAATCCCCTAAGAATCCCCTATTTACAGATTCCTGGCATTGTTTATAAACGCTAACCAAAACTAACTCGGAGCAGTATGCGCCGATACATTGGATTTGTCAAGAGTGGAGTTCGCGACGTGGGGGTTTTGAGAAAACGTCAATCACACACACTGCACCTTCGGCACAATGTGCGGGCGGGAGCCGCCGAATTATCGATGTCTATCGATCGAGTCGAACTAAGCTATCGCTACGCTCTAGCCGGCAATCTGGGGAATCAACTCGCCGGAGACATCGGTTAAGCGCATATTGCGGCCGTTGAAATAGTAAGTCAGCCGCTTGTGATCCAGGCCCAACAAGTGGAGCAAGGTGGCGTGCACATCATGGTTGGTCACAGCCTGTTCCTCGGCCTTATAGCCCACCTCATCGGTAGTGCCGATGCTCTGGCCGCCTTTAATGCCCGCGCCGGCCATCCAGATCGACATCGCACCAGGATTGTGGTCGCGGCCCACGCCGCGCTGTGAAATCGGCATACGCCCGAATTCGCTATGCCACATCACCGCGGTGTCGTCCAGCAGTCCACGCTGCTTCAGGTCCGTCATCAGCCCCGTGATGGGCTTATCCACTTCCTTGGCGTGTTGACGGTGGTTGGTGACAATATTGGCGTGAGCATCCCAGGTGTCTTCAATGCTCACGTAGGCGCCGCTGATCACTTGAACGAAGCGTACGCCGCGCTCGATCAGCCGACGAGCCAGCAGACACTGCCGTCCGTATCCAGCCGTAACCGGATCGTCCAGTCCGTAGAGTTTCTTAGTGGCTTCGCTCTCTTTGTCTATATCAACAGCCTCTGGAGCGCAAGCCTGCATGCGATAAGCCAGTTCGTAAGACGCGATGCGAGCCGAAAGTTCCGAAATGCCTGGATATTGTTCATCGAAATTTTGGTTCAATGCCGCCAGTTGGTCGAGACGCGCTCGCTCGCGTTCGGGCGACATGTAGCCGTCCGGGGCTCGCAGATCCAGAATGGCATCTCCCTTCGAGCGGAATACTGTTCCCTGATAGGCCGCCGGCAGGAAGCCCGACTGCCAGTTCGGCGGACCGGCGTATGGACCGCCCTTTTGATCCAGGAGAACCACATAACCCGGCAGACTCTGGTTCACGCTGCCCAACCCGTAAGTAACCCATGCGCCGGTACTCGGGTATCCCATCTGGATGGAGCCTGTGTTCCACTCGTAGTGCGAGATCACATGGTCGTTTGAAAGACCCTGGCAGGAATGAACGAACGCAAGGTCATCGACCATGGTGGCCATGTGGGGGAAAATTTCGGAAACCCACGCGCCCGACTGGCCATACTGCTTGAAGCTAAACGGGCTCTCCATCAATGGTCCGGGATAACCTTGCCGCACTTTGACCTCGCCCTGCATGGGCATGCGGTTGTATTTATGAAGCGCCGGCTTGTTCTGGAAAGTGTCGACATGGCTCACGCCGCCGCTCATGAACAGCGAGATTACCGCCTTGGCGCGTGGTTTGTAATGCGGCGCTTTCGGCGCCATGAGCGATCCAGTGGCGGTGCCGCCCGCGCAAGCGCTTGGATCCTTCCCGATTTCTGCCCCCAAGAGACGATCCTGGCTCAAAAGATCAACCAGAGCCAATCCGCCGATCCCCATGCCGGCTTCCATCCAGAATTTGCGGCGTGAGAGGAATTCTCTCTTCCGGTTGTGATCGCTACTGCTGTTCAGGTTGTCGCGCATAGCAATTGCTCCCTATCGTATGTACACAAATTCGTTCAGATTGAGGGTGACATGAGCCAGATCGGTGAGAGCCGACAAAGCCGCGGCCTCCTCACTGGCGCCGCTGGTGGCCTGCTGTTGTTTCTTCAAAAACGCCACATTGTTATCGATCTCTTTGGGGGTTGGATCACGGCTCAAAGCGATCTCGTACATCGTTTTCACCTGCGCCGCAAGGTCGTTGCCGGCCTCCTTCAACACGCGCCTGGCGAAGCGATCTGCTTGCATGAGCATGAACTCGTTGTTCAGCATTGTCAGCGCCTGCGTAGGAACCGTGCTGGTCGCCCGGCGCTCACAAGTTACGTTGAGATCAGGCAGGTCGTAGACCTCGAACATCGGATACTTCAAACCGCGCTTCACATAGGCGTAAACACCGCGCCGCCACGTATCCGGGCCTTCTTTGGTAAGATCCCAGGTGCCGCGCGGCTGATCCGCCCGAACCGAGATCGGGATGGCGGGGAAATAGGCCGGGCCGCCCGCTTGCAGATTTAAGCTGCCGCTGGCGTCGAGGACGTTATCGCGCAGAATTTCAGCTTCCATGCGGCGGATCGGGAATCTCCACAAATAAACGTCGGTGGGATCCTTCTGCAAATCTTCGGCCTGATAATAGGCAGAAGCCATTTTGTATGTTTCAGAATTCATGATCAGGCGTTGCATCTGCTTGACGCTCCATCCCTGACGCACAAATTCCGTAGCCAGCCAATCGAGCAGTTCCGGATTAGAGGGCAGCATGCCCATCTTCCCGAAATTCCCAGGCGTGCCCACAATGCCGGTTCCGAAGTGCCAGCCCCACATCCGATTGACCATCACGCGAGCGGTAAGCGGATTATCTGGCGAAGCGATCGCCTCGGCCAGGGCCCGGCGGCGTCCGCTCGAGACATAATCCGGCCGGTTGGGCGGATCAACGGCCGGCGGCGCGTTCCCTTTGTTCAGCACTGCCAGAAAGCCAGGTTGGACCGGGAACGTGCTTTCATTGAACTTAACATCGTCACCCGCGGCCGCGAAGAACACCGGAGGAACTTCAAACTTGCGGCCCGGTTCCGGAATAAAGCAGCACTTTACATCGTAGGTTGGCCGCCCAGTCCCGGGAATGTGGGAATCGCCCAGACCGTCCGGCGAGAGCCGGTAATCGCCATCGCGCACTCCGTCAGCTTCCGGCAGCGGATCCGGCAGCCGGTCCATAATCTGCTCGATCTTGGCCTGTAGATCTTTCCGTTTCGCTTCATCTTCCGCATTGAGCTTCAAAGCGCGCTTGTAACCCTCGCCGCCGGCGACTCCGAAAACCATATTGGCTTTGGCCTGCGCTTTGGATTTTGCGGTGGCGTTCAGATCCGCCTGGAGCATGTCGGGGTTGGCGTCTTCCGGGCTGATGAGGACTTGCGCCACGAGAAGCTTTTGTCCCGGGGTGCGCTTGTCTTCGGGTGTTTTGATGGCTTCCTGGATGTCGGCTGGGAACTTCTTAAGGGCGTCCTGGATCTGCTGTTCACGCTGCTTTTCGCGATAAGGCTTTTCGATCCTGGCAATTTCCTGCTGGAGTGGAGTGATCTCTTTTTCGGCTTCTCGCTTGAGTCGCTCCTGCTCGGCGATCTTGTCCTTGGGACCCAGCGGCCAGTTATAGTCGACGTAGCCCCAGAACGCTGCTACGGAACGGAAGTAATCCATGCGCCTGATCGGATCGAACTTATGATCATGGCAACGGGCGCAGTTGACTGACAGGCCCATGAATCCCTGGTACGTGGTTCGGATCATATCATCCATGTAATCATAGCGATACGATGGATAATTCTTTTCGCGAAAACGAACCCGCGGGCCGATCCGGTAATAGGTGGTCGCCGTCAGACTGTCGTAGGTGGGATGGTCGAGTTCGTCCCCTGCAAGCTGCTCCATGATGAATTGATTGTAGGGTTTGTCTTCGTTCAGCGCCTTGATCACGTAGTCGCGATAACGCCAGGCATTGTCGACAGTAATGTCAAATTCGAAGCCAGAACTGTCGGCATAACGGACCACATCCAGCCAATTGCGACCCCAACGCTCCCCATAATGCGGCGAGGCAAGCAGACGATCTACCAGTTTTTGATAGGCATCTGGCGCTGGATCTTGAACAAACGCTTCGACATCCTTCACCGGAGGCAATAAACCCCAAAGGTCCAGATAGGCGCGACGGATCAAAGTCCTTCGATCGGCTTGGGGCGCCGGCACAAGTCCTTTTTTGTCCATCATGTCGCGGACAAACGCATCGATCGGATTGCTGCCCCACCGGCTATCGTTCACGTGCGGCGCTGGATGTCGCTCGGGCTTCTGGAAAGCCCACCAGCTTCGCTCCTCAGGCGAAATCGGCTTTTCTTTGTAAGCACTTCCGGAGGTAGTCGCCGACGCTGCGGTCGCCGTCGGGGCTGTTTCCTCAGTCCATTTCGCGCCTTGATCGATCCACTCTTTCAAAGTCGCGATCTCTTTTTCGTTCAGAGCCGGAACTGGGGCCATGGGCATGATCGGCTGCACCTGCCCAGTCACCCGCTTGAATAACAAACTGGACGCAGAGTCTCCGACCACAATCGACGGACCGCCCGCGCCGCCTTTGAGCATTCCCGCCCGGGTGTGCAGATCGAGCCCGCCCATCTTCAACGCTTCACCATGGCATTGGTAGCAGCGGCTGATGACGGGGAGAATGTCTTTTTCGGTGAGGGGAGTTTTTTGGGCTACCGACCGATACTGGAAGGCTAGCAGGACGATCAGAACCGTGGCACCGGTCCACGCAGTGCGAAGCACGCGAGGTGAAGCATGTCGAATCATTGAAAAATTACCCTCCCCGAGTTAGGTTCGTGAGCCCAGTGACCCCTAGAATAGCGCTAAACCCAGTCCCTCCCTCATTTATTCTTTGGCAGGATAGTAAAGCAGGTTGATAGCAAACTACAGCAAACTGATAGCTTGGCACTAAATCATTGATAATATTCGCTTTCTCTACGGCTTCGCAGCCGCCGTCCAATTGACCGTTACCGTTACTGGGGAGAACGATTCAATAGGCAGATTCAACAAGAAACGCCTCCCGTTTTCGGCAACTTGATAGCGGCTGCGGCGTCTTGTCGACTCCAGGCGGACCTCAAACAACATCCTGGATATTCCTGTCTCGAAGGCATGTGGGTTCGTTTTTACTTCGACCGCCATCAATCGGTCTCCACTCATGTAATACAGCTCTTTACCATCCTTTCGCCATAATGGTTCAGTTCCCCCGGTGGTGGAAACCTGCCATCGGCCCTCCGTTGGAGGGAAGCTCTGAACGTAGACTTCGCCGCGTCCCGATTCATTGGATGTGTAGGCAACCCAACGGCTGTCGGGGGAAATGCTCGGATATTCCATGGCATAGGGTCCGGTGGGCTTGCCCCCGCCTAACGGCAAGACCCAGGTCTTGTCATCGATTCGATACAACAGGGAGCGTCCGTCCGGAGACCAGCATTCGATCTGTTTATTTTCGTTGGAGACCAATAACTCCTTTGGTTTGTTAGCACCAGTCACTGGTTTCCGGTAAACGTCGACGGCCCCGTCGTGTACGGCATTGAATGCGACTTCCTGAGAATCCGGGGACCATACAGCATTTGTCTCGTCAACGGGTTCGAAGGTAAACCGCGAGGAGGCGCCACCTGAAAGATCAAATAGCCACAGATTACGCGCTCGGCTCTGCTCGTCCGTCCGCGAGACGACCAGCCTTTTCTCGTCGGGCGAAAGGGCTGGATTGGAATAGTCGCCCGGCTCCGCGACCGCAGATAACCTCCGGCCCTGCCGGTCGAACCAGATCAGTTCGCTGTGGCCGGTCTCGGTGCGGGTTCGATAAGCCAAGACGCCGTTTTGCGATGCCGAAAAGGCTGCCCGGGCCATGCCTCGGGTCATCCCGATGAGCACTCGATGCGCCAGGACAGCCGGTTCGCCCACTATTGCCAGCTTCTTCAAATCGAAGGCTTGCCGTACCAAGTCGGTTCCCGCCGTGTAGAGCATGAAACCAGGGGCGTCGGAAGAGGCGGCCGCAAAGGCGGCGTTGGTATTCGAGTTGACCAGGCGTTTGCTTTCTTTCGAGTCCAAGGAGGCAACATAAATGCCGGTATTCTCAGGACGGACACTCCGCACGAAATAGATGAAGTGCCGTCCGTCGGGGAGAAATTGCGGTGACGCGTGGAAGGTTTCCTGATTGGGCCGATCGAGCACCGTCACCGGTTTGGGTTCTCCACCGGCGGCGGAAACGCGATAAATCTCCGGACCTGGCCCGTCTATAAGAATGACGCCATTCTGGCTCCAGGTCCCCCGTCCTACGGGCGTATTACAAATTGTCTGGGGAGATCCGCCGTGAAGATTGATTCTCTTGAGTTTGCCTCCGGCGAAAAATCCGATGGATTCGCTGTCGGGAGACCAAAAGGCCGCGGTCACTAATTCCGTACCAGCCAGAGGCTCTGCCACGGTCGAGTCCAGCGACCGCAGCCACAGCTGCTTCTGGCCATCGGAAGCCTCGCCGATGAAGGCCAATCGAGAGCCGTCGGGAGACAGGGCGATCGAATCCAGGTCCTGGATCGTGACTTTCGCGGGAGGGGAAACCAGAAAACGAACGACGCGCGGGCTGACTGGCCGGCCCCGAAAGCTTAGCCAACCGACAAAGAGCAGCGATGCGATCGCCGCAACAGCAAGTAACGGCCAGAAAAGTGCGGCCCGGCTTCGAATTAGCTTTGGCCGTTCGGCTTGGAGGGGGCCTTCTTTAAGAGCCTCAGATTCCCCTCGAGGCTCGTCGGGGTATCCATTGTGAACTGGCTCAGCAATTTTCGCTCGATCCGGCGCTTCGAGCTGGGAGACGGGGCCGTTGAACCTGTATCCATACTTAGGGAGGGTCTCGACCCATTCCGTATCCGTCCCTTTCGCGCTGAGGACCTTTCGAAGAGCCGAGATCTGGAATGCTAAATTCGCCTCTTCTACGAAACTGTCGGGCCAAAGGGCGCTCATCAGTTCCTTTTTTGTGAGCACGCGACCTTGGCTTTGGACCAGCAAATGGAGCAGATCAAAAGTCTTGGGCGCCAGAGTCAGACTCTTGCCTTCGCACAGCAACAGCCGCTTTGCAGCGTCCAGCCGATAGGGCCCAAATTCATATACGGCAAACGTTGCCTTATCCATGGGTAAAGAAAGGTCGCCCGCCGTGGAGTGTACACTATTGCTGCCAATATGGTCAATCTTGGGGTGAAAAGGCTGCTCCGAGCGCCCTTTTTCTTCTACAATGCGCGATGTTGTACCATGACGGAGCGGCATGCCCCTAACGCCATGAAGGCCAACATTCTGATCCTGGCGCTGGCGCTCGCGATCGCGCCGGCATTCGAGTTGCGCGCGCAGGATTGGCCCGCTTATGGCGGCGGACCGCAAGACATCCGGTATTCGAGGCTGAAGCAGATCGACCGCTCGAATGTCTCGCGTTTGCAGGTGGCTTGGACTTACGACACCGCGGACGGGTCAGGCGACCCTCAGACCCAACCGATCATGGTGAATGGCGTTCTCTATGGGCTCACGCCGTCGCATAAAGTGGTCGCTCTGGACGCTGCCACGGGGCAGCTTCTTTGGCGCTTCGATTCCGGCCTAGCGGGACGCGGGCCGAACCGGTCGGTAGTCTATTGGGCCGCTGGGGATGACCGTCGCCTCTTCGCCGCCGTGCAAAGCTTTCTTTACGCCCTCAACGCTCAAACCGGGAAGGTGATTCCGAGTTTTGGCAACGGGGGGCGCATCGACCTTCGCGAGAATCTGGGCCGCGATCCTGAGAAGCAGTCTGTGGTTCTCACGAGTCCGGGGATCATTTATAAGGATCTGATAATCGTCGGTGATCGAACGCCGGAAGCGCTGCCCGCCCCGCCCGGAGACATTCGGGCCTATGATGTCCGAACGGGCAAGCTTCGATGGAGCTTCCACACTATTCCTCATCCCGGCGAATTCGGTTACGAAACCTGGCCGAAGGATGCGTGGACGTATAGCGGCGCGGCGAATAATTGGACAGGCATGGCGTTGGACGAGAAACTCGGGCTCGTCTATGTTCCCACCGGATCGGCTGCGAGCGACTTCTATGGAGCGAATCGTCTCGGCGACAATCTATTTGCAAACTCACTGATCGCGCTGAAGGCAGAGACCGGCGAACGCGTCTGGCATTTTCAAGCCGTAAAGCACGATCTCTGGGACCGCGACTTTCCGTCGCCACCGAGCCTGGTCACGATAAAGCACGACGGCCGGATGGTGGATGCGATCGCACAAACCACAAAACAGGGATGGGTATATCTTTTTAACAGGGCCGACGGAACACCTGTCTTCCCCATCGAGGACCGAAAGTATCCAGCGAGTGAAGTGCCCGACGAGATGGCGGCCGGGATGCAGCCGCTGCCGACCAAACCTCCTCCGTTCGCGCGGCAATTGCTGACCGAAGACCTATTGTCCAATCGTACGCCGGAGATTCATCAATGGGCGCTGGATAAGTTCCGATCGTTTCGAAGCGCCGGGCAGTTTGTGCCGCTCAGCGCGGGGAAGGAGACCGTCATCTTTCCGGGGTTTGATGGCGGAGCCGAGTGGGGCGGTTCGGCGTTCGATCCTGAGACGCAACTTCTGTACGTTAATGCGAACGATCTGGCGTGGACTGGGAGTCTGGCAGAAAACAAAGGCGGCAAGTCGGGACGCGAATTGTACTTGACGCAATGTGCGAATTGTCACGGAGACGACAGGTCCGGCACGCCACCCCAGATTCCAGCTTTGAAGAATCTGGAAGGCAAGAAGACCCAGAGCGAGATCACTGCCATCATTCGCCAAGGCGCGGGACGAATGCCTTCCTTTCCGGGCATCGACCAAACTGATACGGGAGCGATCGTTCAATACATCTTTAGCGGCGAAAACAAGGAACTGGAGGGCACTGGTCCCGGATCGCTCCAAGCCAAGTATCGTTTTACGGGATATCACAAATTTCTCGATCCCGACGGCTATCCGGCGGTTGCGCCGCCATGGGGAACATTAAATGCGATCAATCTGAGCACAGGCGAATACGCATGGAAAGTCCCGCTTGGGGAATATCCGGAGCTGGCTGCGAAGGGCTTGAAAAATACGGGTACGGAGAACTACGGCGGCCCGATCGTGACTGCCGGAGGACTGGTGTTTATCGCAGCGACCAACTTCGATCGAAAGTTCCGGGCTTTTGACAAGCTTACGGGCAAGCTGCTGTGGGAGACCGAGCTACCGTTTGCCGGCAACGCTACGCCGATCACATACGATATCGGCGGCAAGCAATATGTGGTCATCTATGCCAACGGCGGAAAATCCAAGCGGGACAGCCGCTCGGGTGGGGTCTACCTCGCCTTTGCTCTACCCGATGGAGCAATGCCCATCAAGAAGAGCCACTGAATAGGTGACTATTTTCGAGCAGAGGTCGATACCGGCGACCACGTTTCGTCTGGATCATAGGCAGTGTATGCGCCCGCAGTCTCAGCGGTGCTTGATCCAAGATCCTTTTGGTAGACAATTCCAGTCTTGTCGACGATAAAGGTCATCACTCCGGAAGATCGGTAGTCTGAGGGCCAAGCGATTAATGCGAATCCTTTGGTCATCAAGCCATTGTTGAGGTAGCTCATCTCGCCGCCGGAGGCGTGTGGTCCTTGACCCATCAAGATTTTGAAGTAGTACCCGTGATAAGGATCGTGCTTGTTCGTATATCCTTCGGCGAACGCTTTTGCGATTGCGTCACCAATAGGACTCTCGTCGTTAGCGCCGCTACTAGTCCAATACAGCCCGTCGTGCTTCCCAGGCGAGCTGATGATTTTTTGGGCGTAGTGGAGAGCGCCGCTCCCGGTCCGATCCTGCTCTGCATAATTGTTCTGCGCCTCGACGTATCCGCGGCAGATCTCGATCGCGTCCAGCTCATTACCGCCGATGCGGCGCATCGAAATCTCTTGCTTGCCTTGCTCCACGTCGAAATACCATTGGCCGTTCACCTGAACGATTGGAATTGGAACAGGCCAGTCTTCCTTGCCGACGACGAGAGTCTTCGTATTCGGCTCTCCAGGGCCGTCGACCAGTTTCATCTTTGCGCCTGCGCGCGCAGCAAACTTTCGCACCATTTGCCGATCGGCCACCGGGTCGCTCGTTGTCAGGATTTCCTTTGACGCGGGCCCCAGAATCGAGATTAAAGCGGCTACGTCGTTGGTGTTCGCCGCGCTGACAAGAGCTTTGGCGGCAGCGGTGGCCGATGGGAAGCCACGGCCTTCCGGAGTTGCCGCTTCGGTGGGAATACCTACCAGCAGTTTGCCTGCTATGGCTAACATAAGGATGATGAGACAACGCATGTTCCAATCCTTCCTATCTGCGCCGGCCGCCGCCGCCGCCCCGGGCTCCGCCACCGCTCGAGAAGCCTCGGCTGCTATTCATCCGGGCAGCACGGCCGCCTTGATTCATTCCCTGGAACGCAGCTGGCGCTGCGGCCACCACCGGAGCCTGCGGCGCCCACAGTCCGGTTGCCAATGCGGTCGGCACTACCGCCTGAGGGTCTGAAGTTTCCCTGGCCAACCTGCCCACCTGCTGGCCGCTGAGCGGGATTGCCCTGGCTTGGCCGCAGAGCGTTGCCACCGGGCTGTCCAAGATTTCCTTGGCTTGGCCGCATGGCGTTGGCAGGCCGCTGCGCCGGATTACTCTGGCTGAGCCGCTGCTGAGTCTGGGCCGCGGTCGGACGTGCATTAATATTGGTCCGGTTGAATTGATTCGCAACATTTCGATTGTTATAGGGGACTCCGGCGCGGTGGGCCGGATTGTGAACCCAGTTGTTACCGTTGCCCACGTTCACGCGATTGAAATGATTGCTACTAATAAAGTTGTTGTTGATAACAACGTTGTTGCGGCCCCAGCCACAACCCCAGCCCCAGCCTCCCCAGCCACCGCCCCAGATCGCGCCCACGGCCACGCCCACTCCAAACGAGATCGCGCCAGCAGCGATGATGGCGCCAGTGGATGGCGGATAGTAAATGGGAGGATAGGGATAGTACGCCGGCGGGCCCCACACGGCTTCAGGATTGTACTCAGGGACGTAAACCATTTGGGGGCTGGCAGGCATGATCTCGATGTAAGTATTTCCACCTTGGGTAGTTGTGGTTACTTGCTGCTCTTTCGTCGACTGCAGCGCTCCCTTACTTTGAGCTTTTTGGCGCATACGCTGTACAGCTTCCATGACGCCTGCCTGCTGCGCCAGAAAGACGTTCCCAAGGTCTGACGTCCAAGTGATGTCCTGATTCAGGCGTTTGAGGAGATCGGGAAGCATAACCAGCGCCTGGACACTGGCATCCCAGGTCTGTTTCGCCGCTGCATCGACGAGCGCTTTTCCCTGCAGGCTGGAGTTTTGCTGGAGCCAGCGTTCTGCCTCCACGATCTCCAGAGGATAGGTGGACGCGACGAGCACCTGGCTCAGAATCGGGTCCGGATATAACGCAATGGGAGCAACCAGACTGTCCAGTTGATCCGGTGTAAGTGTCGGTTGGGGCTGCCCCTGCGGTGCGCCTCCAGAAACCTGCTGGTTAGGCGGCGGTTGCTGCTCGGCAAGTACATAGGAATTCGGAGTAATAAGCAACTCAACGCACAGGATGGCCAGAAAGCCTTTGATTGTCATATAGGACCTCATGGCATGTCACTGTTGGAGATTCCGAGGCCCGGGACAGCGGCGCAAAAAACCCGACAGAAAAAAAAGAAAAGCGCCGGCCTCGACTGAGCATCGGAGGTGAAGAGCGTTGGATTTGAAAATGAGCATACTTACCGAAGTCAGCAAAATATTCGAGAGCACCACTAGCGACGGGCAACATCAGGACATAGTGGCTGAAGCAGTCAGCATGCTCACCAGCCGCGAAGGGGGATTAAATGCACTCAAGCAAAACTTCGAGAAAAACGGGCTCGGGCACATAATCTCCTCCTGGATCGGAACCGGAGAGAATGCTCTGATCTCGCCCGACCAGATCAAGTCGGTTCTAGGAAGCGACTGTGTTGCAAAACTGGCAAAAAAAGCAGGGATTTCACCGGAGACAGCGACTCAGTATCTAACCAAGAGTCTTCCGCAACTGGTGGATGCTTTGACCCCAAACGGCAAGGTCGGTGGGACCAATGACCTGATGTCCCGGGGCAAGGAGATCCTCGCAGCATTCGCGTCTCAACAGCGAGGCGCATAGTTCATTTTCATCGATTGCACAAACAAGAAGGAGCAACAGGATGGACCGTTTCGAAGAATTGAAACAAAAGTACGCGAGCGTCTTCGCGGTTGTTCAGCAGCAAGGCGTTCGGTTGGCACAACTGCACGTACAAGACAATAAGCTGTTCATGCGAGGCGCGGCGCCGTCAGAAGCAATCAAGAATGCGGTGTGGAACCAGATTAAGGCGGTCAATTCAGCCTACGATGACATCACCGCGGATATCACGGTAGACTCATCCTTGCCTCAGCCTTCCCCGGCTGCAGCGCCGAGGCGAACCTACACGGTGAAACCGGGAGACTCGCTATCCAAGATCGCCAAAGACTTCTATGGAAATGCGAATGATTACATGCGAATCTTCGAAGCCAATAAGGACACGCTGAACGATCCGAACAAGATCCAGGCCGGCCAGGAGCTCGTCATTCCAGTAGGCCGCTGATTGAGGATTCGTGCTACAAGAAGGCGTAAGGCGCCCGCGAAGCGTGAGAATATTGCTGGGTCTGATCCTGTTCGGGACAGCTTTTTCACAGCAATCGTCCCGACAGAAATCAGACCAGGCAGAAGCGGAATTCTGCGGGCTGGGCGGCGCGCACGAGTGCCGCTGCTTGATTCGCACCCAGCTTCTGCAGGACGAACATCAAGCGGCTTGCGAACAGAAATTTGATCGCTCTGACAGCAGACAGCACAAAGAGTGGCTCCAATGTGTGGGAGAAGAGCCGGCACACTGTGACGTTGTCTTGAATTCGGTGCACTATGCACATCCGTGGATTGAAGACTCGAATAGCCATGTCTGGATGGACGGACGATGCACGGTAGGTTGCAAGAAACATCACTGCAAGTGCGATGATGGCCCAGTTTGCAGAGACGTTCCTTGATCGATTAACTTCTCGGCCAGCAACACACCCGCCAAACACGTGTTTCTCTACGCCGCGCGGCACTGTTATTCATCACACTTTGTGGGAGCCTGCCGGTCATATCTGGCTTCGCGACGAGCAGGCGGATCGGAATTGCAGGTAATTGAGATGCACTCGACCGCGGTGCTTGTTGCGAACGTTAACGCTTAAATCGCTTCTCCATCCGAGCGATTTTCAAGCAAGGCCGCGCGGCTCCCCTGACTTCCAGGTATTCGTCGCCGGTTCGCAGCACACTCGCGGCAGGTCAACCCGGGCCGAGGCTCAAACGGAGTGATGCCGGCGCGTTACGAATCGGTAGAGCGCAAGCAGCAAAATCGCGCCGAGCGTTGACATTATGAATCCGGCTCTCTGGCCTGGCCTGTACAAGCCCACTACCCTGCCGAGAAGCCCCGCTGTCACCGCGCCAGCAATTCCCAGCAGCATAGTCACAAAGATTCCACCAGGATCACGGCCAGGCATCATCAATTTCGCTAGGGCGCCAACGATTAGACCGATAAACAGCATCCAAAGAAGGGTAAACATACAACCTCCACTTCTAAACAGCTCCGCCCAGCTGCAGAGCGTAATGTATTTTTAGATGGTTGTCCGTTTGGAAAGCTTTATTTAATCGCTGGAATCTCGAAAAGATTTCGAGATTGCCCAATCTTCTTTGCATCAACAACACTGAGAAGGCCGTGGCAAGAGAGAACAGGGTGAAATATGGCAGCTTCTGTGTTTTCCTCACTTTTCAATCTACTTGACACCAGCAGCATCAACGAAATCGCGGCTCGTCTCGGCGAATCCGGACAAGCGGTGTCACGAGGTCTGGAATTGTCCACCGCATCGCTGATCAGTGGTTTGGCATCGCGATCCGGGAATCCCAATGGCATGAGTCAGATGTTCGATCTCGTCACGAACGCACCGTCAGACGTCGGTGTATCGAACCTGGCGAGCACGGTCACCGGTTACGGGGACGCATCATCGTTCAGCTCTTCGCCGCTGGAGTCAGGCAAGAAATTCCTGTCACTTGCTTTCGGAGGCAGCCACGGATCGATTTTGGATGCAATAGGCAGATCGGCGGGCTTACGAAACAGTTCGGCTGCCCAGCTGGTGAGCATTTCCGTACCGCTGCTGATGACGGCACTAGGCCGTCTAGTGCGTAGCGATCAATTAACGCCTGGGCAACTCGGCAGCCTGCTGGTCCATGAAGGCGCTGAAATTAAGAACTTGTTGCCGGCTGATATCCAACGCCACTTCGAGAACATGGCAATCGAAGCGACACCCGACCTGAACGTAGCACCGCTCTCAATCATGACCGTGCCGGAGCCGCGGCCTTCGCTGCCAGGGTGGCTATGGATCCTGGCCGCGCTGTTTCTCATCCCCCTCCTTCTCTGGTTGTTCAACAGGCACCATGTGGGCCAGGCGCCCGAGGCCGCTCCGGCGGCGACGGAACCCGCGAGGAAAGGTGCAGCCGGCCTAGGCGAATTTGTTGCTCGGACATTACCGGACAACGTTGTTTTGAATGTTCCACAAATGGGTGTAGAATCCCGGCTGCTGGCGTTCATTCAAGACCCTTCTAAGAATGTAGATGAGAGCACGTGGTTTGATTTCGACCGGCTCTCGTTCAATACGGACTCCGCGACACTTCGCCCCGAGTCCCAAGAACAATTGCGCAACATCGCGGCCATTCTGACAGCCTATCCGGACGTACACATAAAGGTGGGCGGCTACACGGATAACACGGGCGATCCTGAATCTAATCTCCAGCTTTCGGAAGTACGGGCGGATGGCGTGGTCTCGGAACTCATGACTTTAGGCATCGAGCCCGATCGCCTCGAATCCCAGGGATATGGCGACCAGCATCCGGTGGCAGACAATTCCACCGAAGAAGGCCGAGCTCGGAACCGGCGTATCTCAATGCGTGTGACCCAAAAATAGCTGGCAGACGGAAGGCAGAAGAAAGCCGAAAAGGGAGAAAGCTTATGTCTCATGCGAAGGTTGTCGCAGTTTATGATACAGCGACCCATGCCGAAGCCGCGGTCAAAACATTGATATCCGCCGGTTACTCGAGCGACGATATCAGCGTTACCCAAAACGAGGACAACGCTCCGGCAAAAGAGTTGAGCGAGCCGGGTTTCTGGCACCGGCTGTTCGGTTCACATGTCAAGCTTGATGATGCCGAGGCATATAGCCGGACTGTCATTCGTGGCGGTGCGATTGTGACGGTACGTGTGCCGGAATCGGAAGCTCCAAGAGTCATCAAGGTATTGGACAAGTATGGTTCGTCGGCTGGGGCAGCACCCACTGTGATTGTGCCCCCTCCGACCTCGGCCGCAGACGCCCGGAGAGACGACGAAGACGTGGTGCGTCTTGCCGAGGAGGAACTCATTGTCGGAAAGCGCCAAATAGACGCGGGGACTACGCGAGTACGGCGGTTTATCGTGGAGAAGCCAGTGGAAGCCAATATCACCCTGCACGAAGAGCATGCTGAGGTAGTGAGAAGACCGATTTCCGATCCCGACTACCTGAAGGACATCGATTGGCGTGAGCAAGATATTGAAGTGAGGGAGACGGTTGAAGAGCCGGTTGTAAACAAGGCCGTGCGCATAACCGAAGAAATAGTGATCCGGAGAAGAGGATCCGATCACGTTGAGACTATCCGTGACGTTGTTCGCCAACAACAACTGGAAGTCGAGCGGGTGCCGGTCGAGACCAGGAAGAAGTGAGCGAGACGAAAAACGCCGAGGTTACTTGGAAGGCGCAGGGGGATGCAGGATCGTCCCCCTGCCATTCGTCCCGAGCTATTTGGATTTTGCGGCGCGATATCCGGCTTGCTTGGCTTCCTGCTCGGTCATGAACTTTCCCTGCTTGGTCGCTCCATACCACTTTCCGCTCTTGTGATAAACGCCACTTTCCGTATTCACCCAAACTTTGCCGCCGGCCTTGGCGGCCGAGATTTCTGCTTCTGAAACGGTACTAGCCGGTGCGGACCCAGTCTTAGTCGCGTTTGTGTCGGAGGATGTGGCATCTTGGGCGGACTTCTTCGCTCTCTTGGTCGCTGCCTTGGTGGTGTCTTCGGCCTGGAAGGCCCGTAAGGGCAGGACATCCACGAGACCTAAAACGGTGATACCGATGAAAACAATGTTTGTTAGTTTTCGAAGCGTCATAGTGCCTCCTTGATCGAAATACGATCATCGTTACGCGCTTCTCTTGGCGCCCGCTCCGACAGGGAGGTGATCGACGTCGATCTGCTGGCGCCGAACGGTCTCGTGCACCGTTTGCGTGCGATCTGAACCTTGCCTTCGGACTACTACCTCTTCGGTGATGTGTGCCGTCTTGTTTACTACGGCCTCCTCCACCGTTTCGGTCACGTCAATGGTCTTGTCCGACCAGTCTATGTCCTTCACATAAGCGGGATCGGAAATCGCGCGGCGCATCACTTCAGCGTGTTCTTCGTGAAGGGTGATGTTGGCTTCCGCAGGCTTCTCGATGACATAACGGCGTACGCGGGTATGTCCCGCCTCAATGGTTCGTTTCCCGACGTTCAATTGTTCTTCGGCCACGCGCAGCATTTCCTCGCCGGCCATCTTTGCTGGAATTGGAGTCTTTGGAACGGCAGGTGTCGCCCCTACTAACCCATAGGCTTTGGCGCGGTCCATGACGTCCACCGGCTTATGGCTATCCAAGAGACTAACGACTTTGGGTGCATCTAGTTCGGAAACGCGAACCGCGACAATAACCGATCCGTCTTTGAAGGATCGGCCAAGGACGGCCGCCTCAGGATGATCGAGGTCGCGGCCGAAAAGACGCTGCCAAAGCCCGGGCTCACGCAATCCAGCCCTTTCCGCTTCACCTTCGCTACGGATGACGCTGATGTCGTCGGTACGATAGCCTGAGGATGTCAGGCTCTTCAGGGCGGCGTTAGCGCTCTCTTCCGTATCGTAAACTGCAACAACTTTTTCGTATGACATATTTATTTCCTCTTTCCTTCTTTGCCTCTTTCGATGGCTGCTTTCCAACCTTTCAAGAGGCGTCGCTGAATCCCGGTCGACCCTCGAATTTCGCCTACTTTTGCGTCACCCTCATCGAGACGCGCCGATTCTTTGCGCGGCCTTCCTCGGTGGAGTTATCTGCAACAGGAAACTGTTCGCCATATCCCTGCGCTTCCAGGCGATCGGGGGAAACGCCAAGCGAGATCAAATCGGCCATCACTCCATTGGCTCGATCTTGTGAAAGGGTGAGATTCTGCTGCGAGTCACCGCTGTTGTCGGTGTAGCCGCCGATCTTGATGTGGACATTTGGGTAAGCTTTAAGAATCGCCGCGATGTTCCCCAATTGTTCCTGGGATTCAGGCCGCAGAGTAGCTGAGTCGGTGTTGAACAAGAGCCGATCGAAATCGAACCAGGTTGCCGGTTCGACGCCCTTGGACGGGTCTCGAACGAATGCGAGCAATCGCGCCTCGACTCCGTTCTGGGGAACGTTCAGCGAGATATTGCCCGGGAGCATTTGAATGATGAAACGGTTCAATTGGACCGTCGGCACCACCGGATGCCGCGCCCGATAACCCCAGTACAAAAGCAGAGGGAGAAGGAGCACTGGAATCAGCCACCACAAGCCTCGTGACCGTATGGCGGGCTCTGGAATTGTTCCGAGCGCGACCGGCCGCGTAGTGGGCGTTACGGTGGGTGCAGCTGGTGAAGCGTTGAGCAAGCTTGAGACGCCCGCGGGCAGCAGATCACGGACCGCTTCGCCTTCATGCGCCAGGAGCCGACCGAGCCCCGCCGGGTTCATGTGATCGTCGCGGACCAAACGTCCTAAACCGGACATCATCAAGGGTGCGGCCATGCCCATCAAGCTGGACACGACACCGGACCGTAAACCAGTGGACTTTGCCACCGTGTCAAAGATTGACGATTGGTTGCCGCCGAAAGCAAGAGAGAGAAATTGCTTTCCAGCATTCAGAAGAGATGAGGTGGCTGACGTGGCGCGGCTCGGATCAGCGACAGCGCCGGTCAAATCCGCTGCATTCACATCAGAAGGGGCCTGCGAGACGAGATTGAATAGTTGGTTCAACCAGGTGGAATCGCCGGCTTTATTGGCCAGTCCCCCTATGAGACAGGCGGTTGATGACTCGAGGCCTTGGGATACGGCCTGCTTGGATTCGCCAAAACGGGATGCGATCTCGCCGATGGCGCGAGAATCGAAAATATTGAACAGCGAGCTGAAGATGGAGCTTGGCATAAACAGATAACCTCTCGTTTCAAGGTGGGCTCTATCCTCGTCCATGCGGCAACCGCGTTCTAAACTAAGGAAAAGAGCTCACAAAGCTATAACTCCTGGTGTAGGAGATTCCCTGTCCTGCGTACAGCCGCAAATCTCGGGGTTGCGGTTTTCTAGCAGGGACAAGGATTTGACATGCTTCCGCGGGGGGATGGCCGGCGGTGAGGGTTCCGGGAATCCGCCAGCCAAGAGAGGGCTCTCGATGGGGTGCTTCTAGATTATGGGCGAAATATCGAGTCAGCAGGCCCTGAGAAGCTTTGGTAGATCCAGACACCAGCGATCACGAGCAGGAGGGAGGTGGATAAGACGGCTCCACCTCGGACCAGTGGTGTTAATCTGCCAAGCTGAGACAATATAGCGCGTTGGTGGTTTTCCAGTTGCCATTCAGCCGGGTCCAGAAACAACTGATCTTCTTCTTTCATTGCCACTAGGGATCGGTAAATCACTAGGCATGCGAGGGCGACAGTGATGCCGCCCCAACAGATCCAGAGAGCAGATAAAAAAGACATACAGATAACTTTCCTTTCTGCAGCGCCGAACGTTCGAAGTACATGTTTGCGAACTAGATGCTTGCAGCGTTCAAGGCACCACCTATGAGTTGGAGACGATGGTTGTGGACGACACGCTGTCGGGCTGCAAGAGGTAAGGGTATGGGCCTCTGCCATCGGGCGGTTCTACCTTCCAGTTCCGTCGCCAAATCCGCAAAGTCCGCGACAGAAAGACTCAGCACCCTGATTCTCTGGCCTTCTTCCAGTCTTTGTAAGAGAAGTTCACAGCCGTTTCGGAACCGAATTGCATCCCGATACCGGAAGGGCGAAGCGGAGAGTTGAGTAAACGTCACCTCTTCGGTTCTACGAACGCCGATCTCTCTTTGGAGGTATTCAGGTATATCCCACACGCGTAGGTGAGCTCCGGGCGGAACGCACACTGCTGTGACACATTGAGATTTGCGCGGGCTGGAAACACCCAGCCAATGGGACCAAACATTTCTGAGCCGAAGTGTCAGCGGTACGCGTTCCGGCAGTAAATCCACTGGCGACGCAAAGCCCACGGTTCCGCATTCGAAAACGTGGGCAACCAGTTCTTCACCTTCTCTTGCTAAACGGTTTGGAAAAGACATCAACGAGTAATCGCACATATTTGCTACTCCCCATGGATAGACTTCAAATTGCTCATCGATGGCTGAAGATGCTTGGCCGGGGAAAATCGTTCTACAATGTTTGGCCCGGCTGGCGGGCCGGCCGCCGACCGCAGAAAATGAATCACGCAACGGCGTCTTTCGGTCCAATATACAGAGGCTGAAACCGCACAGGAACCGGCTTCCAACTCTCTAGCGAGACTGGGGTGGATATGAACAGAATTATGGTGTTGTTGGCGCTGACATGGACCGTATCACCGGGCATCGCGCAAAAAGTTCGCGTGGACTACGATCATGGGAGCGATTTTTCCCGTTACAAGAGTTATCGGTGGGTAGAGTCGCAAAAAGCACGATCGCCGGACGCGGAATTCCCAAATCAGCTTATGCGGGAGCGGATCGTGGGTTTTGTACAAGAAGCCCTGGCTGCCAAGCAATTCAAACGTGTCGAAACGGGCGGAGACCTGTTGGTCAGTTACGCCGTAAATGTGGGTGCGGAGCCGCAGTTCACGACATTTACCGATAGTGCCGGACCCAGTTGGGGCTGGGGGGGCTGGGGCTGGGGCGGCCCGGGCTGCTGTGGTTGGGGATGGGGCGGTGGCTGGGGTAGCGCGTTCTCTACCACCACGACGCAAACCGTTTGGACAGGCACGGTCGTGGTCAGTATGACGGACGCGCGTCAGAAGCAGCTCGTCTTTCAGGGTGTGTCCACCGACACAATCAGCTCGAAAGCGGAGAAGAATACCAAGAGGCTGCGAAAAGGAATCTGGGAGATCTTCGAGAAGTATCCCCCGAAATAACACATTTATGGGCCGGGAAACTACGGACTGCATCGATTGAGGCAATGAATTCCGATAGAGAAACTGCACGACTTCACGAAGCTCGCCGGTCGGGTGTTCCCTGGAAGAAGTGGGGGCCATACCTTAGCGAACGGCAGTGGGGAACCGTTCGCGAGGATTACAGCCAGGATGGTAATGCCTGGGATTACTTCAGTCATGACCAGGCCCGCTCTCGGGCTTATCGCTGGGGTGAGGATGGCATGGCCGGCATCAGCGATGAAAAGCAGCTATTGTGCTTCGGCGTGGCTCTTTGGAATGGACGGGACCCAATCCTGAAAGAGCGGCTGTTCGGCTTGACCAACAGCGAGGGGAACCACGGCGAGGATGTCAAGGAATACTATTTCTACCTCGACAACACGCCCACCCACTCATACATGAAGTACCTCTACAAGTATCCTCAGGCGGCGTTTCCCTACGAGGACCTGATCAAGAAAAACAAGCTACGCAACCGGAGCGACGCGGAATACGAACTAATGGACACCGGGGTATTCGATGGCGACCGATACTTCGATGTGTTCGTGGAGTACGTGAAGAACACTCCCGATGACATATTGATCCAGATCAGCGTTTGCAATCGCGGGCCGGAAGCCGCCCCACTCCACATCCTGCCCACGCTGTGGTTTCGCAACAACTGGACGTCGACGTCCGGTGCGCAGAAGCCGGTCTTGAAAGTTTCGCAAGGTATGGTTGGCGCTCGTGTAATAGCAGCCTCCCATGCCGATTTGGGCAACCGGTTTCTATACTGCGAGTCGGACGTCCCCTTGCTCTTCACCGAGAATGAGACCAACAACGAGAGCCTTTTCCACACGCCCAACGCCAGCAGATATGTCAAAGACGGGATCAACAACTATGTCGTGTCCGGGAGCGAGACGATTAACCCGGAGATGACCGGCACCAAGGCTTCGGCGCACTACAAAGTCACTATAGGCGCTGGAACAATGGCCACTATCTGGCTGCGTCTGACCGACCTGGCACCCGAGGCAATGGGCGAACCATTCGGAAATCAGTTTGCGGAAGTCATCAGGACACGCCGGCGTGAGGCCGACGAGTTCTATCGTGCCATCACTCCGGACTGGGTTAGCGAGGACGCCACGCATGTCATGCGACAGGCATTGGCAGGAATGCTGTGGAGCAAGCAATATTTTTGCCTGGATGTAGATAAATGGCTCGAAGAACACGGAGCCGACCCCCTGCGGCCAGGCACGCCGCACATTCGGAATAGCGATTGGTTCCACATGGTGAATGAGAACATCATCTCCATGCCCGACAAATGGGAATATCCGTGGTATGCCGCCTGGGATTTGGCGTTCCACGCCATCGCACTCTCCACAGTGGATGTCGATTTCGCGAAGGAACAGCTCAACTTACTGTTACAAGAATCCTTCCTGCATCCGACCGGACAGATTCCGGCGTATGAGTGGAACTTCAGCGACGTAAATCCACCAGTGCATGCTTGGGCGGCGATCTTTCTGTACCGAACCGAACAGGCGCTTCACGGCGAAGGCGATGTAGATTTTCTGAGGCGGGTCTTTCGCAAGCTGATGTTGAACTTCAGTTGGTGGATCAACCGCAAAGATCGCTTCGGCAAGAACGTGTTTGAATGCGGTTTCTTAGGTCTGGACAATATAGGAGTCTTTGACCGCAGCGCAACGCTGCCGGGCGGAGGTTATCTGGAGCAAGCCGACGGCACCGCCTGGATGGCATTGTTCTGCCAGAACATGATGGAGATCGCCGTAGAGCTGACGTCCGTGGACGCCAGCTACGAAGATCTGGTCACGAAATTTCTGGACCATTTCCTGTGGATCGCCCGCGCCATGAATCAGATCGGACCGGATGGGATGTGGGACGAGGAAGATGGGTTCTACTACGACGTATTGCGCCTCCCCGATGGAGGAGCAACCCGGCTCAAAGTACGCTCCATTGTGGGGCTGTTGCCCTTGTGCGCCACGACCGTGATCGAGCCGTCCCAACGGGATCGGGTTCCAAACACTTCCGCGATTTACTCTGAACGGATTCGCCGTATGCCGACGCTTTTCGAAAGCATTCACCCAACCGGTCCAGGCCACCGGGGAATCGGGGACCGAGGCATCTTCGCACTCGTGAAGCCGGAAAGACTGCGGAGGATCCTTTCGCGGATGCTTGATGAAAACGAGTTTCTGAGTCCGTATGGGATACGCGCATTGTCCCGCTATCACGCCGAGCACCCCTTTGTTTTCAATGTTCAGGGCCACGAATACAAAGTAAATTACCTACCGGCCGAATCGGACTCCAGCATGTTCGGGGGCAACTCCAACTGGCGAGGCCCGATCTGGATGCCAATGAACGCGCTTTTAATCCGCGCTCTGATGTCGTTCTATCTTTACTACGGCGATAATTTCAAGGTCGAGTGTCCTACTGGTTCGGGCCACTGGATGAATCTCTTCGACGTGGCCAGGGAGATTACGAATCGGCTGATCAAGATCTTTCTACGGGACGAGTCGGGCCAGCGGCCGGTTTACGGCAATACGCACAAATTCCAGACGAATACTCACTGGAAGGATTATTTGCTGTTTTACGAGTACTTCCATGGAGATAACGGAGCGGGCCTGGGGGCGAGCCATCAGACTGGCTGGACGGGATTGATTGCGAAAATGATCGAATTCTTCGGCCGGCTCGATGGACCACAGTTCCTCGCGGCCGGCAAGAAGGGAGCTTTCATGAAGAGTGAACCGTCCGAGGTTTACCAGGCCGATCTGACATCTATGTACCGCAGGGGTTGAGAGCTGCGGGACTGCCTTCCAACAAGACCTGTCAGCGTTGCTGCTGTTGCTCCGTGCTGGGACGGGTGACGGACGCCCCATCGGTCGGCGTCCCATAAGTCACTATCGAATCGCCGGTAAACTCAAGGCAACGTTCCAGAGTGGTAGTGTTCAAGTGGTAGTTGCCCTTCTGATCGACAGAGGACAGCTCGGAATGAGACGGCAGCGAAAAGTTAGAATTGCCGATCCGCACTACCTTGTAGCGCATCGATTTTTCCACTCGGCTCAGTCCCACTTCTGGAGGTATGGAATCTGTTTTCCATTCCAGGCGGACCATATCCAGCGTCTCGGCATCCACATAGAAGGAGCCCTGATAACCGACGGCCGCTTCCGCAGAGTCGTTCTGTTTGAGAAGGAGCAGCTTGCTCTCACGGGGCACTCGGAAGTTATACCGAAACGTCTTGTGTCCGTCCTTCTTGCAAGAGCCGGCGTAGCTGAATGTAGCCGCATTCCCGGCGAATACATCGTCGTCATGCGAACCAAACGCATCGTTGCCGATCATCCCGGGCGGTACGATCTGGTGGATGGGCTGCTCTTTAAAACGGGCCTCGCCCGCCGGTGAAAAGAGCTCCCGATCGCCTACGAATGCGACCTCGAGATCGACCCGGTCCTGATGATCGAAGTTGCCGGTGTTCGCAGATCGGACAACACGGTCGATAACGGCATGACAAGTATAGTTGTGTAGCTGCGACAGATGGGCCGTTATCCTGGTCCGGATGCGCTGCAACAATAATTCAGGATCTTCAACTGCCGGGAAATCCGCCGCAAACAAACTTGTCCAAGGAACAAGTGAGAGACAGACCGTCATCCGGACCAGCTTAGAAATGGTGTGCATAAGCACACCTTCGGCGCAGAGGTAGTTTCGTTTCGTGGACATAGCGCTCGGTTTCCCGGGCGGGAAGTCCAAAATCCGGAGCTCCTCATCGCCCGTGAGCTATGGACCAGCCGTCCTGGCCGCCCGCCAACCATGACGCTCCTCCGGATGCCGTAGACTCACAGAATTCAGGCTGGCTTGGATGAGATTGACGGGTAAAGAGATGTTCAGGATAAGGCGGCGTGGACTCGAAGGGGTTACGCATTTGGCAACGGATCTGAAACTCAACTCGTCTTAAATTCTTCGTGACCAAAAAATAAATAAGTCCATGAGCATCCAACTGCATCGCTGGGGGCTCGCCGTGCTGGCGCTCGCCCTCTCTCTACCCGCCTCGCCAGCCCATATCGCGGCACCGGGCACAGTACCGAGTATTATCGCGGTACCCGGAATCCCCAACTTTCACCAAGTCAATGACCACGTCTTTCGCGGCGGCCAACCCGCGGCGGAAGCCTGGCCCAGCCTCGCCGGGCTGGGAGTCAAGACCGTTATCGATCTGCGCCGCGAAGATGAACACTCCACGGCCGCGGAAGCGCAGGCCGTGGCGGCGGCAGGTATGAAATATTTCAACATGCCGATGAAAGGGGTCGTCGCTCCGACCAATGAGCAGATAGCTAAAGTGCTCGAGCTGCTGAATTCCCAAGATCCGGTCTTTGTGCACTGCAAACGCGGCGCCGACCGCACCGGCGCGGTGATCGCGTGCTACCGAGTCGCGCACGATCGATGGGAGCGCAAGCAGGCCCTCAATGAAGCCAAGTCGTTGGGCATGGCCTGGGATCAAATGGGCTTAAAGCATTACGTAATGATGTTCCAACCAGCCTTGTAGCGCGCAGCTAAGCGCACACGGTTCCAAGCACGGGGCCGTAGCCTGTCGCAGCTTTGACGCGGCATTCCTTCCGCGAAACCAGGACGGGTGAAGTGTATTCAAACGCGGTCGATCACCGCGAAGAGCAAATTTCCAAAATTTGAGGTAACATGAAACGCAGTTCCATTAGAAGAAGTTTAGTTCCCGCGATTATCGCGTACACGGCAATTCTGCCGCGCTGCTGATGGCGCACGGCAACCCGATCGAAGTGTGGACCGCGCCCAGCCTGCATCGCGTCGGAATGTCCGACCCCGCGGGCCACGGCACCAAGGTCAGCCTTTCGGCGGCGCGTGACGAATACCAATCCTTTCAGATCGTGGTCAACGGCGCATCGGGCGGTCTCAACAATGTGAATGTTCGGGTCTCGGACTTGGAGGGACCAGGCGGAGAAGTGATCCCAAGCGCCAGCCTGACCTTGTATCGAGAAAAGTATGTTTATGTGAGCTCGTCAAGCCCTAACTGGGGTGGGACAAACAAGCCCTTAGGGCCCGGCTGGTATCCGGATGCCCTCATTCCGTTTACCGATCCGGAGACCGGAAAGCCACTTTCAGGAGCAACACTGACGGCGGTGCCGTTCGATGTGAAGAGCCGGCAACAATCAGCCGATTTGGGTGGATCTTCTGGTCCCTCAGACCGCGACGGCAGGTCAATATTCCGGGTACGTACACGGTAACAAGCGATCAAGGCAACTTTACCGGGCCGATTTCGCTGACGGTATGGAATTTCAGTCTGCCGGCCACTCCGTCGCTCAAGACCGCTTTCTTATTCAGCCATGCCGGAACCTTCGAAGCACAACAGGAATTGTTGCGAAACAAGATCTCTCCATCCGCAACACCCGCCAGCCAGATGCCGCTTATGAAGGGACGCGGACTGAATGCCACGGATACGGGCCCTTCAGCGGAGCCGACGTAGGCAATTGCAAGATGTCGCCGGCGCCGCCGGTCAGCCAATTCAAGGCCCGGACTGCGGGGCAGCAACCTGGCGTGCTGCTGTACGATTACAGCGCCGACGAAATCGGTCATTGCTCGAACCTGTATCCGACCATTCAGCAGTGGGCATATAACATGCATCAGGCGGGTATCAGCAATCTGGTTTCGATGTCGCCGAATCCGGCGTTATACAGCGATGGTTCGGGAACAGGCCGCTCCGCGGTGGATATCTGGGTGCTGCTGCCCGTCATGTACAACAACGCCAAATCCGAAGTTGACCACGTGTTGAAAAAAGGCGACTCCGTCTGGTCGTACAACACATTGGTGCAGGATGCCTACTCGCCGAAATGGGAGATCGATTTCGATCCGGTCAACTTCCGCATCCAGCCGGGCTTCATTAACCAGAGCCTGAATCTTACAGGTTTACTTTACTGGCGGATCGACCGCTGGACCTCAGACCCATGGAACAACGTAAACAATACTGGCGCCTTCAGCTCGGCCAATTACCCGGGCGAGGGGATGCTGGTGTATCCGGGCCAGCCGGTCGGAGTTCAGGGCGTGGTGGCCTCGATGCGGCTCAAGTGGCTGCGCGACGGGGTAGAGGATTATGAATATATTCAAATCCTGAAGAACCTCGGAAAAGCGGACCTGGCGATGCAGATCGCGCGCTCCGTTGGACCCGACTGGACGCATTGGACTCGTGATGCGCGCGCCATCGATTCGGCCCGGCAGCAGCTTGGAGAGGCCATCAATCACAATCATGAATTCGACGCGTCGGCCGGTGACCACGAGCGCTTCATCTGCTCCGGCTGCGCGATGGCTACGCAGGCGCCGGCAAGCGATCGGTAGGCCGTGCCCACCAGACGTAGAACGTGGGCAGCAGGAAAGTGCTCATGATCAGGTCGACGATGAGTCCGCCGACAATCACGATGGCAAACGGCCGTTGCGAATCCGATCCGATGGCATGAGAGAGTGCGGCCGGCAGCAGGCCCAGGGTGGCGACCAACATGGTCATCATGATGGGCCTGAGCCGCCGGACGGCTCCTTCAATGGCGGCGCTTTCAATGGAATGTCCGCGCGCGCGCAACTGGTTGATGTATTCCACCATGATGACGCCGGTCTGAACCGAGGCGCCGAACAGAGCCAGAAAACCAACGCCCGAAGACACGCTGAAATGCGTGCCGGTGATGTACAGCGCCAGAAGACCGCCGACGCGGGCCACGGCTACATTGACCAAATGCAGGCAGGCCCATTTGGCGGATCCAAAAGCGCCGTAGATGATCAGGAAGATGAGAAAGATGGTGAGCGGCACAATGATCAGCAATCGCGCCTCGGAGCGTTTCTGGCTCTCGTACTCGCCGGCCCATTCGAGGTGTGTAGCGTGGCGGCAGCTTCACGTGCTGGTTGACCTTCCGAATGGCTTCTTCCACGGTACTGCCCAGGTCGCGGCCGCGCACGCTGTACTTGATGGCAACGTAGCGCGAGTTTCCCTCGCGATAAAGCTGCGAGGCGCCATCCGCCATCCGGATCGTGCAAAGCTGTGCTAGTGAGACGCGTTCGCCGGAGGGCGAAAGTAGGCGGATATTTTCGATGGCTTCCTTGGTGTCGCGGTAGCGGGGCAGATATCGCGCCACCAGGTCGTAGCGTTGCTCGCCTTGGAGCACCTGGCCGACGGGATTGCCTCCCACCGCTGTTTGGACAGCATCCTGAACATCCGCGACGTTGATCTGGAAGCGCGCCGCTGCGTCGCGGTCCACAATCACATTCAGATTCGGTTGACCGATTACTCGCAAGAGCGCCAGATCCACAATGCCCGGGATCGACCGCATAACATCGACGATCTCGGCGCCTTTCTCTTCGAGCATCTTCAGATCCTCGCCGTAAATCTTTACCGCAAGCTCGCCCTTAACACCGCTGACTGCCTCTTCCATGTCGTCGGCGATCGGCTGCGTGAAACTCCAGGCCACGCCTGGGATTTCTTCCAGTTGCCGATTCATGGCGGCGATCAGTTCCTCCTTGTTCTGATGGAACACCGGCCGCCATTGTTCCTTTGGCTTAAGATCGACGAAGAACTCGGTATTCGAGAAATCGGTAGTGTCTATGCCGTCGTCCGGCCGGCCGACCTGGGAAACCACTTGCGTTACTTCGGGGAAAGCGGCAAACAGTATGCGCGCCCTGTTCATCATCAGGGTGCCTTCGGCTGGGGCCAATGCTGGGAGCGGCGGTTCCGCGCACCCAGATAGCGCCCTCGTCAAGGTGGGGCAGAAATTCAGAGCCGATGCGCCCACCGGACAAGAGATAGAAGCTGCAACACACGGCACCTGCCGCCACTCCGGCCATTACCCAGCGATGATGGACAGTCCAGGTTACGGCACGTCGATATCCTCTGTGTAATCAGTTCAACTATCGGATTTTCCCAAGTGCGCGATCTCCTTCCGGAATAGGAGACTCACCAAGACCGGCGCTACCAGTATTGAGAACATCAGTGCGCCCAAGAGTGCGAACGCCACGGTCCAAGCCATTGGCCGGAACAATCGTCCCTCCACTTTCTGGAGCGTGAAGATAGGCAGGTAGGCCGTGATGATGATAGTGATGGCATAAAAGACGGGTCTTTGCACTTCGTGCGCCGCCGAGCGAATTCTCTCCGGAATCGACTTTCCGACATCCTCCTGGGGTCCAAGTGACGAAGGATATTCTCGATCATCACGACGGTGCCATCCACGACCATGCCGAAATCGAGCGCGCCCAGCGAGAGCAGATTGGCGGGAATATGATTCGAAGATTGAGACAGATGGACGCGAACAGAAGCGAAAACGGAATGGTCAGAGCGACGATGAGGGCGCTGCGAGCATTCCCTAGAAACAGGAGCAAGGACGATGGAGACCAATATAAAGCCCTGGGTCAGATTGTGTAGCACTGTCTTGGTCGTGTAGTGGACCAGGTCGCTCCGGTCCAGAAACGGGACGATCTTCACGCCCGGGGGCAGGATGTGGTCGTTGAGCTCGTCGACTTTCTTGTGGATCGCTGTAGAGTGGGGTCGGCGTCCGCGCCTTTGCGCAAGAACACGGTGCCCTCTACTACGTCGTCATCATCGATGATCTTGCCGTCAGCCCGGTGAATCGGCTTTGCCGATGCGTCCCAGCCGGATCTTGGCGCCCTGCTCCACCGTTGCAATATCGCCGACATGCAAGCGGAGTTCCGTTCTGCGTTTTGATAACGATCTTGCGGATGTCATCCACATTTCGGATCAAGCCGATGGCGCGCACGTTAACCTGCTGCAGGCCAACCTCCACAAAGCTCCCGCCGCCGTTGGCGTTGTTGTTGGTTAGCTGCTGCTCCACCTGAGCTAAGCTAAGGCCGTAAGATACCAACTTGTCGGGATCGATTCGTACCTGATATTCCTTGGTGAGTCCGCCAAAGCTGGACACGTCCACTACGTCCGGTACGGAGCGTGAACTGCTTCTCGAGCACCCAGTCCTCAATCGACCTCAGCTCCATCAGATCAAATTGCGGATTCGTGCTCTCGAGCGTATAAAGGTAGATTTCACCGACCGGGCTGAAATCGGTCCCGATCCGCGGCTGGAAGCTTGGGCGGCAACTCAGCCTGCGAAGCCGTTCCAGAGCCTTCTGGCGATTCCAGTCATTATTGCGACGTCGTCATCGAAAGTCAAGATCAGGTTGGACAAACCGAACATCGAGATAGAGCGCACATGCTCCAGATGCGGAATGCCGTTGACTGCAATTTCGATCGGAATCGTGACCTGTTGCTCCACTTCTTCGGCTGCTCGCCCAGGCCATTGGGTAATGATCTGTACGTAGTTATTAGCTACGTCGGGGTAGGCCTCTACCGGCAGATTGTGGAACGAGATGACGCCCCAGATCAGTAGCAGGATGGCGGCCGCCAGGACAAGGAATCGGTGGTTTAGGGCAAAATCGACGAGGGCATCGAATCATGCGATGCGATCACTGCTCCGCCGTGTACTGCAGGTCCAGCGCATTTGTGACCACCCGATCGCCGGGCCGGATCCCCGAGACGATTTCCTGCCGGTCGGGCATAACCATCTGGCCGCTCTACTACTTCAACGCGACGGAACGCATGACCACTTTGAGGCACATACACCCAGTCCCGGTCGTGAAGATGCAGGACGGCGGAGGCCGGCACCAACGTGCGGATTTCCTGCGTTGGACCGTGAAAAGTGGCGGTCACGAACATACCGAGGCGAAGAATACCCGGAGTTCTCGACTTCCAAACGAACCTTCGCCGTGCGAATGGCAGGATCGAGAGTCGGGGCGATATTGCTGATCCTGCCCTTCAAGACCCTGTTTGGATAAGCGGCCAAATGAATATCCGGCGGATTCGTTCAAATGAATCTGCGGGAGACTGTTCTCATATACGTCGCAAATGATCCAGACGTGCGAAAGATCAGAGATGGTGAAAGGGTTAGGCGAAGAAGGGCCTGCACTCCCGCCGACTGCTGTAATTTGCTGGTCGGTGATGACGCCTGAAACCGGGGCGTAGATATCGACGATCCCCGTAGGATGATGCTTAGATCAGCCCCTAAACGCTCGAAGATGTTCGGCTGTTGTATCGAGATCGACCTTGGCATTGTCCTCGGCGGTCCTGAGCTACATCAAGATCCTTCGCTGCGATGGCTCCGGTATCATAAAGCATCTTGGCGCGGTCCAGCTGGACATTCGCCAATTGCTCATTCTCGACCGCCTTGCGGTAGTCGGAGAACGCTTGGGCAATGTCGGTGCTACGGAGCTTGAATAGGAGCTGGTCTTTTTTCACTTCGTCGCCCAGCCGCGCGTCAATTTCCACCACCCTGCCCGATGCCAGCGATACGACAGGAACATTCCGCGAAACATCCGCGCTGACCACACCCGTGGCGCTCAATTCTGAGACGGCGGCATATCGTGTCGCGGTGGAAATCGGAAATTGCTCGGGGTGATCGACGCTTACCGTACCGGTCGACTTCATGTACGACCTCGGGGCGCAGCGGTTCCTCGATCCTGGGATCGGCTTTCACTTTCTGATTACAGGCGGTTAACAGGGTGCAGAGAATGAGGGTGATCCCGGAGTAAATGAGCATGTAACTTCTCATTGGATGACCTCCTGCCCACTGCAAGATTCATTTGGTTCGCGGCGTTCAAATAGGACCCCACGAGATTGAGGTAACTCAGTTGGATACTCCGGTAATCTTGCTGCGCCTGCAGGAAATCGAGCAAGGAAGCCCCGCCATGCTGATAGGAGAACGAAACCGTCTGCCGCACCCGGACCGCTTGCTGAAGATAGCTCGCCCGGTATGGCCGCAACAATGTCAAGTTACTCTGCATGGTGGCATAGGCCGAATCGACGTCGCTAAAAATTTGCGCCCGCGCGGCCTCTACCAGACGCTGCTGTCGCCCAATATCGAGTTGGGTGCGCGCCTTCTCGCCCTGGTTGCGATCGAAAATGCGCAGCGGAATAGTGACGCTAACACCGAAAAAAAGTGGGATCGGCGGATCGCGCGCGACGTCCAAGCCGAAGGTTGGATCCGTTGAACCGTTGGCTACAGCAAGCCGGTAATCTGTCCTGGCCTTATCCACGGATTGCAGCGCCGCGCGCAGATCTGGGCGATTGTCGAGCGCGGTCTGCGCGGAATTTCTCGAGCGGAGTGGGCAACTCAGCGAAGTCGAATCTCCCGGTGACGTCCAGTTGCTCCACCGGCGTACGATCGTTGAGCAGCGTAAGGAGTTGGATCTTAGCGGTGCGCAGGTTGACCAGCGCGGTCTGCACGTCGGATTCGAACTGCACGCGCTGCAACTCGAGCCGGTCGAGATCCACCTGCGCGATATCGCCCGCTCTGAAGCGGTTGCGACTGATACCGAGCAAGCGGTCGTAGTATTCAAGGTTCTCGCGCGTGACCGTTACCACGGCCTTCTGCTGCAACACTTGCACAAACGCAATGCGCAGATCGAAGAGCAAGCTTCGTTCCTGATCGGTTAGTTGCGAGACAGCAATGGCGGTGCCTTTCTGAGCGCTCTCACGCCTCAATTCGCGTTTGTGGCGGCGCTCGATCAGGTAGCTCCCCTCGGCGAAGGGGAGAGCGTCGGTCAACGGCCGGTAGGGATTACCAGTGAAGATATTGATCTGATCGAGCGATACTGTCAGCTCGGGGTTCGGGCGCAGAAAGGCTGTGATTTCGTTAGCGCGCGACTCTTCGAGACCGATCTGGCCTGCGCGCAGAGTCGGGTTGTCAGATTGGAGCTCTCGCTTGGCCTCCTCCCAGGTCAGTGTTTTCTGCCCGAAAGCCGCACCAGCCATCCAGACAGCCGCCCAAATTCTCGGCGTCAGACGCCGATTCAGGCACCTCATGTCCCCTCCCTCGAAGCCCGGTGCCACTCAAACCCGAGTGGACGCACCAAGTCCCAGCGGCCCGCCATCGATCAACATCCGGCCCTGTGACGTAAGAGATGCAAGAGACCACAGGTTGCCGCAAAAAAACAGTCGGGAGGGCAGTGGTATCAAGGATCAAGCTGTGCAACTAATCTCGGGTGTTCTCGACAGTTCTCGCTTGCGGGCGACGCTCTGGCTGCGAACCCAGCTATACAATTCGCGACAGTTTGATATTGGCATCAGCAGGAAGGGGAGCGGGTCGTCGAAAGCGAAGCAAGCAGCCTCTTGAACACCGCGAAAAGATCTCATCCAATCCTGAAACGTTAAGGTGCCGCCACGCCAAGAGCGGAGGGCCGATACCAGATCAAAATCCTCGACGACCCATTTGCGTCCCTCCGCGGCTTGCGCGGGGCCAACCGGTTGCCCGGTGAGGTGGAGATACAGCGCTCGAGCGACGTCCATCCCATTGGTAGCGGTAAAAAGCCGGAACGTGCAGCCGATGCGTGGGTTTACATCCAGTACCTTGTACGTTCCGTTGCGCTGATCATACCGGTAACCGATATCGAGAATACCATGGTACCCGATCGCTTTCATGAAATCGGCCGTCATGCTTACGACCGTCTCATTTCGAATACAGACTCCCAGGCTGGTCACGCCGGTGTTCACAGGAAAGCGGCGGATCTTTTTGCCGGTTACGCCGAAGGCGCATCGAGAGCCCTGGTCGAAATAGCCGTCAAACATCCAATCTTCGCCAGGGATAAATTCCTGAATTAATAGATTCGGTTCCTCGCGATCTCCGGCATGGGCGTAGAACTCCAGGAGTTCACGGCCAGATTGGATTAAGAATTTGGTCCCTCCCGCGCGTGCTCGCAAACGTTCAGCATCGGTCGCTTTGACCATGACCGGAAAGGTGGCGGTGTCGACAAAACGCATTACATCTTCTTTCGAGCGTGGAAGGACAGACTGCGCTGTTGGAACTCCATGTCGACGGGCAAGTTCCTGCATCGTGTTTTTGTCGCAAAGCGCGCGAACCAGGGTGAAATCCTGGGGTGGAAAGCGGAATTCTGCCTCGAGAGCCGGAGCGTGATCCGCCACCCACATGGCCCCTTGATCGGTGGTGGGGATCAGGATAGGCCGGCCACCCAGCTTTCGCCCGATGTCCAACAAGGCTGCCACGGATTGGGGCTGAGCGTCTTCAATATTTAGAACAAAGCGGCCGCGGCAATATCGCGAACTGAAAGCTGGTTCCCAATGGGTGTCGACACAATAGACTGGCACGCCCAGACGCCCCAAGCTCCGTACGATACCCAAGCCGCCATGATGCACAGACCGAAGAATCACTACCGGCGTTGAGTCCATGTTTTCACTCATCACTAAGTATTCGCCGGCTGCTGCCTCCGGAACCCCGGCGGGCTCTACAGGACCGAGCGGCAACTTGCTCTTCCGGGATCATCTTCACTTCGCCATTCTGGACGGGGAATACGGCTCCCAGATCATCTATGTGCTCAAGGATGAACTCCAGGTCGCATAGCCGGCCCGTGCGCTCGAGGAAGGCGACGCTAGGGCTGTTCAGACACGCCGTTGGAGGGGCATCACGCCAGCGGCTCACAATCGACGTTGTTCGAGGATTTTCCGGCAAATATCCTTTGCCCATTAATCCTGCGGCAATCCAGGCGCAACAGATCTGGTCTTCCTCCCGGAACTCACCTTTACTACCCGCACCGATGATGGCGATGCGAGGATGACGTTCGGAAAGAAACGCGGCGAGGACGGAGTGATTGCGAAAGCAGCCCAAATAGGTTGCTTCGCAACCCGCCGCTTCATGAATAACCTTAGTGCCTGACGAGGACACGAGGACGAGAGGCCGGTGAGTATCGGTGCGATTGATGAGTTGGGCAGGACTATTGTCCATTTCAAAGCCAGGAGGCATTGTTCCACTGGATTCGCCAGCCAGCAGCGGATCTTTAAATTTGCAAGCTAGTGCCAGAGCCGCTTCGATGCTCGGGGCGGGAAAACATCGCCGGCCTGTTGCGGCCGCGGTAATCGCCGTGGTAGTAGCGCGGATAACGTCGACAGCGACGATCGCAAAACCTGTTCGATAATGGCGGACACTTTCGGGCAAGCAATCGATCACGACCGATTTCCTCATAGTTTGGTCTCCTCGTCTCTGGTCACACTTCACGAAGCCAGCAATGCAGGCGCACTCAGGACACGCGGACGGAGGTTCTCCCTACCGAAAGCGTCGGAGTGCAGTCCCCGCCTGTAGATCTCCACCCGGAGCAACTCCTCCAGCCTGACGTTGCAAAGCTTCACCCGGGGCCCGAAGTGATCGAGAAGCGCGAACTGGCTGGGCTTATTGGGGGCTTCGAAAGTCACTACGTCCAGACCGAAGGCGCCGGCGAACCGGTCCGCCATGGCGCCGTTGAAGTTGCCGTTTTCATCGAAGAGTCCAACTCCTTTAGCGCTCTCCCGCGCTTCCATTACCAGTTCACGGGCGCCAGCGTCCAGCCAGCGCCGTCCTTGGCTGATCAATTGCTGAGCCGTATCGGAATTGAATGCGCCGGTGTGCTTCTTGCCGAGTTCAAACTGCACCTGGAGTCCTCGCGTTTCGGCCATCTTCAACACGTCGCGGGCGCTGAGTGGCATGTCGGTGAATCCCTCGCCGCACTCAATACGAGTGAAGCCGATGTCGGCGCAGAGGTCCAGGTACTCCGGAAGGCAGTTTTGAGCCACCGCGATTTCGAATGGACCTCCTCCAGTTACGGTGGGAACGCGATGCTTGACCGCAGAGGCAACTTTGCGACGGGTGGCGTTCTCTTTGGCCACCAACCAGCACGCCATGGATACTTTCAGGATCGCCATCAGGTGGGAGCTTTGCTCCAGGTGGCTCTCCAGGGTAGCCGGATCATAACCAGGATCGAATGGACTGGTTAGTGGAGGCAGTTCGAGAACGCCGATGAGCTTTAAGTAATCACGCGTGTGGAGGTTGTTTCTCTGAATCACAATTAGTTCCTTTCGAGTTTCAAAATGGACCGGCGGCGATTCGAGTTGCCGCTGTGGGCATAGGGTCGGATACGCAGCCGGGAACGGCTCTCTGGCGAGCGCGCTCCATTCGGGCTGCTACTTGACCCACGGTCAAGACTTCAATATCACCGCGATCGCGGAAACGAGTAAGGCATTCCAGAATGTCTCCGAACAAGGAGAATCCTTCGCGGGACTCGGCCAAGTTTTCGGGATGAAGACAAAAGTGAAATATCCCTCGATAGCGGGCGGCTGCTTCCACGCCCCGGGTGAACCGTTCCAAGCGCGATCGCAGTGCGAGTACTGTGGTTCGGGACGGCCCGATCGGGTAAAGGAAGAGAGAGGATGGGATATTCCACAACCCTGGTAAGGTCTCTTGCGGCCAGACCGGTGGCGGGGTGGCGCGGGTCAGTTCGTCAAGCGCCCGCAAAAGCATTCCCGGGAGTGTAGGCCCGAGGCGGCAGGCGAGCACTGGAGTGCGGCCCCGGTAGCTGCGGATGCCGGCCTTCGGCAACAGCTCGTGGTACGCCTCCTGTTCGCGCGCGAAGGAAAAGGAGAGCGGCGGTACAAGCGCCTCTTGCAAGGCTTTGACGCCTTCCGCAAGTTCCAGCTTCACTACATTCCGGGTCGCCCGTGTGTCGGTCCATATGAGATGAGTCAGACCTGCGTGTAGTCCGACCTCCTGGAATGGCCGCGCCTCGCGCAGACGCTCCACGAACGATCGGCGATACCACAATGGCGCCGTCCCTTCACGGCCTCTTGGTATCCTAGCTGTCCAAGCTTTCAGCAGCCCGAGCATTCGAGGATCCGCGGCTCCCTCGCTTTCGGGAAGCGTCATGCCACCGACAATAAACCACGTCGCGCTTACATCGGCCGCGCAGAGGCAGGCTAGCAGCTTCTCGTGCGTCTCAAGTGCGTTGGGATACCGACTCTGGAATTGCTGCTCATTCAACTGGTCGAAATAGCCCCAAATTTGCTCGGTATCGAATGACAAAATAACCGCCCCGCGTTCAAACGATTTGCGGGGGTCGTAGGTTTCGGCTGGCATGTTAAGTATGAAGTGCCTGAAGAGCGCGCACCTGGCTTGGCTGCGCGTTTCGCGAAGCCTGAAGACTCGAGAGAAAGACCTGCGCGATCCAGTCCAAATCCTCGTGGGCCAGGGTCGCGTAGTTCGGCACGGTGATAAGGCGATCCGCCACAGATTCAGCCACCGGGCAATTGCCGCGATATCCAAACTGGCGGCATTTCTTAACCACATCACAATAGATCATGGAGGTGTCAACGTACTGTTGCCACATGGAGGCCATGACCGCGGTGCGTTCGTGGCAGTTGCGCAGTAAAACTGGAAACAGATGATAGTTGTATCGTGCTCCCGGCCGCTCTTGCGGAAGAACGACCTCCTCCGCAGCGGCAAGCCGCGAGAGAAGCCGCAAGCTATTGGCTCGTTGCAGTTGCACTCTTCGCGGAAAGAGCAATGTCTGGCGGGATGCGACTGCAGCATACGAGCGCTGAATCGCATTTAGATCCAGGCCAGGCTCGAGGATTGCCCACCGCTCCATCCATCGGCGCAAAGGTTTTCCAAGGATTCCGTAGAGTCTTCTGCTGAAGACCATAGCCTTAGAGGCCTGAAGAATAAGATTGCGCGCCTCTTGCAGTCTTGAAGGCGGCCTCAGAGACTCAGCCGCCCGCGCCACTTTACGGGCCAGGGCCGGGTCATTTACAACAGCGAGTCCGCCGCCGCCCGCCGGCCAATACTTGGTAGACGCAAAGCTGTAGAAGCTGGCTAATCCAAAGCTGCCGGCCATGTTCCCGTTCAGAGAGCTAAGTGGGGCATGAGCAGCGTCTTCGATGACGGGAACATTCCGTGCAGCAGCCAGAAGGGCCGGCATGTCCGCCATTTGCCCGAATAGGTGGACGACCACAAGCGCGGCAAAGGTTCCCCGCGCCTTTTCCAACGACCGGGGATCTATGGTCAAGAAAGTCGGGGTCGACGTCGATGAAAACCGGCCGATGTCCTGCAGCGACAATTGCGCTCACAAGAGACGGATCTGTAAACAACGGAAGGGCCACGCCCGATCCAAGCTTGAGGTCGAGCGCGCTTAAGAGCAACCGAAGCGCCTGCCGGCCGCTACGAGTCCAAATCTTTGTGGTATTTCCGAGCAGTCCGAATGCGTCCGGTAGCGGGCAGCCTCCGAACATCGCCGCAAATGCAACCGCAAAATCCGTGGGCGTATAAGGCAACGCGAAGCGGGGGATTGTGTTGAACCTAGAAATCAGCATGGGTTGAGGCATGGCCCGGACGAATGGGCGCCGTCCAGGACGGTCTGGAGCATTTCAAGTTGTTGGTTTTCGCGCCGTAAGCGCCGGGCGATACGTACCGCTGCTCGGGCCGCCGGCTGATTCAGTAACAAGTTGATCGGCCGGATGAAGTTGGATGACCGAGCGATGAGGAATCATTTCGTAACCGAAACGCAATTTGTACTCGTGCAGGCCGTCGGCTGCAAAGAGCGGTACATAACCGTAACAGACCGCTTCGATCGAGGCATCCAAGGTAGCCTCTTTGGTAACGGCGTACGTGAGCAAGTGATTGGGAAAGTTGGCAAGATCCTCCTGCCGTGACATCTGGTGGAGAATGTGCAACCAGTTCTGTTCACGACACGTTGCCATATACGCGGCCATGCGGGTGCCCGAAAAAACGGCCGGGAAGGTAATTCCCGGGCACGCAAACGCTGCCTCAACAAATCTCTTCCAAGTCCGGCGATCGCCAAACTCCGGGTCATAGCGACCTTGACGGGCCATGGTGCTTAGATTGAGGGACCAGCCTTGGTCTAACAGTTCAGCTTGCTCTGCTGGTCTGACCTCAAAGCATTCCAGAGCGTGGCGGACTCGCGGTCTGTGCTTCGTATGCAGGGACCCAATGTCATAATCGCGTTTGCGCAGCAGATAAAGGCCGCTCTCCAAGCCGCTCCAGATTGAGGAGGGAAAGCGAGCGCCCAGAACACCGGCGCTGCAGATCATCCGGCGAACTTCCTCCGGATCGGGATTGAGCATGACCTGGTAGGGGAGACTCATCAGAAAACGTCCGGGCACGGTATACCAAAGTGCGCCGCATGCTTTGATGATGTGCCGTCCCCGCAGTTCCAGAAATCGCGCCAAGATGCTTCCCGGAAAATGGGTGCATGCGGGTTTCTCTCCGGATGGAGCAGGCAATCCGGTATTACTCCGTTGGAGCACTCCTGGTTGAAGTAGAGCGGTGGAGATCAAGGCAGCCTCATAGAGTCAGTGACCTAAGATGAATCCGACCATCTAATGCTCGTAGGCGATTGGCGGAATGAATTGAGCCGGCGCGACGGTTGGCCTGGGCTTTCCGTTTCTCGTGCCACTTCTGTCCGGAGCCTTGAATCGCGGCAAAGCAGGGGAATACGGCCGTTTTGAACCGTTGGCCACCAGTGTTGCTTCCGATGGTTCGCGCGTATTTTTTGCGCCCGGCACGTACTCAGGCGCCAATCTTTGCATGTGCTGAAGGAGCCCTGGCGCCTGCCTGCCAGCGAGGAGGACTTCGAGTTCATCGATCCAGGCAGTGATGGCGTCCCAACTTAGGGGCTGTTCGCGAATGACCTGGACTTTATTCTGGTAGGTGGCCAACCTGCCGTCGCTGTTGATTTCCTCAACCAGTTTTTCGCCCGGCCGGAGCCCGGTGAACTGTATATCAATATCCTCATAAGGAACCATGCCGGCCAACCTGATCATGGTCTCGGCTAGGTCCACTATTCGAACAGGTTCGCCCATGTCGAGCACGAAGATTTCCGAACCTTGGCTCTTGGTCGACGCTTGGATCGCGAGGGAAACCGCTTCGGAGATAGTCATAAAATAACGGCGAGCTTCGGGGTGCGTCACTTTCACGGGGCCGCCAGCAGCAATTTGCGCCTGAAAAATCGGGACGACACTACCGTTGCTGCCGAGGACATTACCAAAGCGAACGGAAGCACCTTGGATTTGCCCGGCATCTCCGCGACGGGCGGAGACGATTCTTTCACAGACACGCTTCGTAGCCCCCATAACGCACACTGGGTTCACGGCTTTGTCGGACGAGATCATCAAGAACCGCTGGACGTTCTGGCGACGGGCGGCGCGGACCAGATTCCAGGTGCCAAGAATGTTGTTGCGCACCGCCTCAAAGACATGCGATTCCATCATGGGCACATGCTTGTATGCAGCCGCGTGGTAAACAGATTCCACTCCATGCTTTTTGAACACCTCATCCAGTCGACGAGTATCGCGGATATCGCCCAAGGCAGTGACCAGTTCCAATTCCGGATACCTTTCGCGAAGTTCGTTTTCGATCCTGAAGAGATCGCTTTCAGCCTGATCGAAGGCCACCAGGCAAGCGGGCTTGAAGCGCGCCAGCTGCCGGCACAGCTCCGAACCGATGGATCCCGCCGCGCCGGTTATCAACACGCAACGCCCGGCCAGGCTCGCTTGGAGAGGAACCTCATCCAGCTTGACCGGCTGCCTACCAAGCAGGTCATGGACCGACAAATTGCGTACCTGCGCGGTCAAAACCTTCCCGCTGAGTAGTTCTTCTATACCGGGAACCGTCTTGCACTGGATCCTCGCTACGCGACAGTTGGCCAATGCCTCGCGCATCTGCCGGCCCGTAGCCGAAGGCATCGCAATGATGATCTCCTCTACGATCGGTTTGAGCCGATTCAGGCGGCGTACGACTGAGGACGCTTGACGGCCCGTCCCAAGAACCGGTACTCCCATAACGAGCGCGCCCTGCTTTAACGGATCGTCATCCAGGAATCCCTTGGCGTCGTATCCGGTGCACCGGTTGGAATGGATTTCGTGCACCAATTCGGCGCCGGCCGCGCCGGCTCCATATATAATGATGCCCCGCCGGGCCGGCCCGGAGCACCGCCGGAGGAACGCTTCGTTGCGGATTCGAACGGAAAATCGTACGAGCGCCGTGGCGACAAAACACAGGAGCGCGTCGATCAGAAACACCGACCGGGGCATGGCAGGACCGACCCATATTGTCATGACTGCAGCGAATAGAGCGGATCCGGCAATGTTGCCGAGAAATACAACATATAGGTCTGGAAGGCTTACGAAGCGCCGCAAGCCACGATAGAACCCAACCCAGTCGAAAATTGGTAATTTCACCAGAATCGCAATCAGAACAGCTTGCCTGGCAATCGAGGCTAAGCCAGCCGGTATCGAAAAATCAAAGCGGAGCAGGAAGGCGGCCGTCACTGACAGCCCGACAACTGCAAGGTGACAAGCGCGCTCAATCCACACATCGGTAGAGCGATCGGTTTTCATAAGCTTCCCTCAGAGGAGCCAGCGGCCTCCAATGCATTTGTGGAAATGACCGCAGCTCTAGTGCCTGGCGCTACGAATCGCAAACGTCTCGAACGCTCCAAGACCTCGCGTACACTTTGAGCCACGTAGTGGATCTGATCCTCGGTCATTGCGGGATACAACGGCAGCGAGACAATACGGGGATATAGATGCAAAGCACGGGGACAGGAATGGCGCGCTAGCGGCAACTGCGAAAAAAACTGGTGCAGTGGAATCGGGATGAAGTGCACGCTGGTCCCAATGCCTCTTTGCCGCAGCTCTCGAATGAAGTCTGCGCGGTCGATCTTGATCTTCTGAAGATTGAGCCGAAGAATATAGAGGTGCCACGCGTGACGGCAGCGAGGATTATCGGGCGGAAGCTCCAGTTCTTCCAAATCGGCAAAGGCGCGATTGTACATGGCTGCATATGAAGCGCGGCGGTGGATGAAATTCTCCAACTTTCGAAGCTGGTGGATGCCGATGGCCGCCTGAATATCGCTGAGGTTGTACTTGAATCCGTGCGCGAGTACGTCGTAGTGCCAGTCTCCGTGTTCGGTATAACGGTCCCAGGCGTCGTGACTGGTACCGTGGAGCGAAAGCATCCGCATCGCTTCCACCAAAGCGGGCCGGTACGCGGTGAGCATGCCTCCTTCCCCGGTGGTCAGGTTCTTCGTGGCATAGAAACTGAATGCTATCGCATCGCTGGCTGCGCCGGTATTTGCCGGCCCGGCACCAATCGGCCGCCCTTCATAGTGAGCTCCGGCGGCATGAGCAGCGTCTTCTATCACATGAATGCCATGCTCACGGGCCAGTGCCCAGATCGCCCCCATGTCGCAAGGTAAACCGGCCATGTGCACGGGGATGATTGCGCGCGTCCGGCTGGTAATACACTTTCGGATGTTCTCCGGATCAATGTTGCCGTCCGATCCAATGTCAGCGAGCACGGGGCTAGCCCCGACATGGAGGATGGCTTGCACGGTGGCGCAAAATGTTAGCGGCGTGGTGATCACTTCGTCACCCGCACCGATTTTCAATCCTGCCAGCGCCAGGTGCAAGGCAGCCGTAGCAGAATTTACAGCGACGGCGTAGGGTGCATGGACATACTCCCGGAATTCACTTTCGAAGCGAGCTGCACGCGGACCGGTAGTAAGCCAGCCGGACCTCAACGTGTCCGCTACTTCGTTGATCTCTTCTTCGCCGATCGAAGGGCGATGAAAAGGGATGAAATTGTCACTCATTTCCTACTCCCGCGGCAAACGTTCTTTTGATTTGATCCGGATTGAACCCTTGCGGCAGCAAGCTAAAGCGGATGGTAAGGACGATCAGCTTCAGATCTAGCCAGAAGGACCTCGAGAGGAGATAAGCGAGATTCCAAGAGAGTTTTGTTGGCAAAACGCTCTCGCGGTAGAACGCATCCGGATCATGGCACGCGCCCAGTATTTTCTCCTCGTCGCGATATAGGAGCGTCGCAAGATCTGTGATTCCCGGCCGTACCTGCAAGATCGCCTGCCACATCGGAGCTTCGAACTGGACGTGCTCAGGCACCTCCGGCCGGGGCCCAACCAGACCCATGTCTCCTTTGAGCACATTCAACAGTTGAGGAAGTTCATCGAGCTTGTATTTCCGAAACCACTCTCCTGCCCTGGTGACTCGCGCGTCTCCGGATGCCGTAATGACGCCACCTTGACTGCCATGGCGCATCGTTCTAAACTTCCAAATTCGAAACAGTTTACCTTTTCTTCCTACTCTCGCCTGCCTGAAAAGGACAGGCGGACCATCGTCGGTGATAATTACCACCGCAACTCCGGCGAAGACCGGCATCAGAAGCAGCAGGCCGGCAGCAGAACAGATCACATCGAACATTCTTGCGAAGGTTTGCGACAGGTGCGTTCCTGGTGCTGTGTACATTAGACCCATCCCACAATTTCACTTATTCCTATGCGATTCAGGACGTATTCGTTCATCCACCGCCCTTTGCGCTGCAGGAACCGCTGGGTGTGCTGAAATCCGATTTGCCGATAGAGGGCATTTGCGGGCTCATTGCCTTCCGCATCGGTGGTTAAGTAGACGCACTGCGCGTCCATGGTGCGAGCCTGCTCCACAAAGGCCTTCAAGAGAGCCTTACCCCGGCCGTTGCAGCCCGCCTCCGGCGCCACTGCAATCGAGGAGAGTTCGCAGGACCTTCCAAGCCCCTTAGACGCCGACGATTGGATTCGTCGAACACCGTACATCACTCCGGCAGCGAGCGATGGATCGCGAACCAACGCCGACAGCGCCGGCAGTACGAACATCCCCCGGTTGCGCCACATCAACCTGTAGAATTCAGTGGGCTCTAGAAAGCCACAGGCGAATCCATCGAGGGTACCGCAGCGCTCGCTCACCAGGACAATTCCTGCTGAATAATCGAGCACTAAGGCATAGTAACGGCGCAGAAATTCGCCGCCCAGCCGGGTCAGGAAGAAATTGCTGAAGGCCTTTTGATGAATGGTCACTATCCCGGGTAGGTCCTTCGCGGCGGCTTGACGGACCAAGCTACCTCGTTCCCTGGCGATCCCATCCGCGCGGCCGTTTATCGAGTACGTTGGTGTCATGAGCCGCTACCTATCTGTTGACGACGCGGCTAACGAGCCAGAAGCGCCTTGGACATCATTTCGAAGGTTGCGCCCGCTCGCCTCGCCCGAACATTTTTCTTGCAACAGGTCGAAGTACAACTGCTTGTAGGCGCTCAGCATTCTGTCTTCGGTGTAACAGTTCTCAAACAGAGTACGAGCGTTAGTTCCGAGGCGACCCCTCAGGGCTGTGTCCGAAGCTACCTGCAGAATCGCTTCACAAAGTGCTGGCGCATCAGCCGGGCGCACGAGGTGGGCAATTTCAGCTTGAGAAGCCACCTCCTTATGGCTGCCGATCGTGGTCGCTATTATGGGCTTGCCCGCAGCCATGGCCTCCAGCAACGCGATCGAAAGGCCTTCCCGCAGGCTGGGCAGGGCAACCAAATCGGAAGCAGCGAGCAGATCACTAACATCCTCGCGAAACCCAAGAAAGGTCACCCAGTCCGCCACTCCCAGATTTCGCGCCAATTCTTCCAATCGAGCGCGCATTGGCCCGTCGCCAGCAATAACAATCTGAAACCGACGTTCGGTGCGCAAGAGAATAGCCGCCGCTTCAATGAGATATTCCAAGCCTTTGTCCGGCGCCAGTCTAGCCATGCTCAGAACCAATAAGTCTCCATTGCGAACGCCTAACTGGCGACGGAGTTCGCCGCGCGATGTTTCAGGTCTCGCTAAGGGCGCGATCCCGTTTGGAATGGCGAGTATCTTCGACCGATTACAGATTCCGGAGTTCCAGCGTCCAGCGGCGATGAAACTCACTTACAGAGACGATTCGGTCACACCATCGTGAAGCAATTCGTTCGAGAGTGGAGTAAAAGATATGAGCAGAGCGCGGACTGCGCTCGTGGAATGCGAATCCATGAGTGGTATGCACGATCACCGGTACGCCGGCTAGCCGTGCCGCCAGTCGTCCGACAAAACCGCCTTTAGACGTGTGCGTATGAACAATTCCATAGTGTTCATGCCGCAGGAAGGCAGATAGACGGACCAGACCCGCCAGATCCCATAACGGACGTATCTCCCGCCGAATGACATTCAGATTCACCACGCCCAGACCATGCTGCCTCACGGCTCGTTGGAAGACGGGATCAGTAGTGAGAACGTCGACTTGCCATCCCTCTGCTTTGGCAACCTGTCCCAGACGCAGAATAATGCGCCCAGCACCGCCAAACCGAGAGTTGCCGATCACGTGTAGAAGTCTAAGGGGCGTCATTGTTTTAGGGTTCAACATGAGTAAGGACCTCCGTCTCGCGACGAGGATGGGCAGGCGGCCGGAGGGCAAGCGAATACGCCGATGCGATGAGGGCCAGAACCAACCACCAATGCCTCTGGTAGAAGGCCTCAATTCCCATTGCAACGCCAACCATCGCAGCGTGGGCGAGGAAGAGGGCCAACGCGATAGGCTGCTCCCTTTCGGGTGCAAAGCGGTACGTGAACCAGGCTTTTACAAAGAACCAAGCCAGGAATGCCACGAATGCAGCCAAGCCCGCAATTCCGAAGTCGGCAAGAAACCACATGGCACTGTTGTGCGCAACTTCCCCGGCCGCTATGCGAAAGCTTCCGAGTCCGCCGCCGAGCAGCGGATGACGCGCGAATGCTTGCATGGCTTGATGAATGAGGTCGAACCGCTCCTGGATCTGTTTCGGCCGGCTGGCTAGTTCTTCAAGAATAGGCAGGAAGCGACGGCCCATAAGCAGGATCAGCCAGGGAGCTGCAAGCATGCCGGCGAGTACGGGTCGAATAGCCACGGCTGGCCGGATCGCGAAAAGAAGCAAGAAAGAAAGGCTCAGGCCAACCCAGGCCGAACGTGAAAAGGTGAACAGAATTCCCAGTGTCAGGGTCAGCCTTGAAAACCAAAGCAGCGAACGTCTGAACAGCGGTGCCCGGCCCCAGGAAGCTCCTTCGCAGATCACCAATGTAACCACGAGGAGACCGCCGTATGCATTCGGATCTAAAAGCATTCCAGAGAGCCGGAGGCCCTCGTAGCGCGTAAAGGGAGTAGTTAGGCCGAAGAAGTAGGCCGCCATAAAACCGCCAAGGGCCAAGACGTTCTCAAACACAACGCTAACCGTGAAGATCCGAAGGATACGCCGCACGTCCTCCCATTCGGTAACGGTGGATGTGATGGCGGCATAACTGAGGAAGGGGAGGAGCAAGCCGGCATCCTTGTTCAGGAGCTCATATCGATCAAGTACACCGAACCTCAACGCGGCCACGAAGGAGCCGAGAGCGAAGATATACAGGATTCCAATGTGCCAGATGGTCCATGCCGATCCACAGTATTTCAATTGTGCAGCTGCCAGCAGGAGCAGCAGCAGCAGGAAACAATCGGAAGGAGCAAAATTCAAGCGGTCGCCGATTTGGAAGAGGTAGGGAAGCAAGGCGACGTAGCCTGCAACCAAGAGGGCAAGAATGCTGGTACGATTCCGCACAATGAGTGGGATACGATGGTCGAACGCGCGGATCATAGGCTCGGATTCCATTCTTCAATGCGGGGTCGGGACGGGGGATGTCCGGCCGCGTTCTTTGCGTGAACCAGCAGCAGATATCCGACGACCAAAGCAGCCAATACAAGGCGAACCATCGCGCCAATTACCGAGGCCTCGGCGCCGCCCATCAGACCGGACGCCGGCACCAATCGGTAGCAGGCTAAGGCGGTGGACGCCGCGACCAGCGTGAACATAGGCACTTGAACCAGGAAATACCGCGCGGACATAATCCCGCTGGTGAGCATGCCGGCCACACAATGAATCGCCGTTGCGAGCATCAGGACAACAAAAACTTGTGAGGCGGCAGCGTACTCAGGGCTATAAAAGATGGTTAAAAGCCTAGTGCCTATGACCTGCGCTGCCGCGAGGCCAGCCATTCCGAGCGCGCAGCCGATGCCTGACAATTGCAACAGGACCAAACGAAATTCGGCGAGTTGGCCTTCAGCATACAGCCTTGACATGCGTGGTATGGCGCAGTGGCCCAACGAATCGCTTACCAGGGTCATTGCCACAGTCGCGTAGGCTAAGGCCGAAAACATTCCGAGTTGATGCACTCCCATCCGAGCTTCGATGAAGTAGCGCGGCATGTTGAGATTGATAGACGCCATGGTAGTCACGATGCCCAACGGAAGTGCCAGGCGCGTCAGGTTCCATTGCCGCCGGAACCCTTTAGCTCGAGACTCCGACCGCCAACCGGTCAAAATCGAATTTCGGAAGAACCTCTCTGAGAACGTCTCAAAGCGACGACCACGGCGAACATCGAAGAATAGGAGGGCAGCCAGCCACGCTAGCGCCAGGCCCACGCATCCCCAGAAGACTTGACGAGTCAAATAAAGTCCGGCGCTTAGAGCGACCACGGATAATGCTCCCCGTAGCATCATCGACATGCCAGTCTGGTCTAAACGATCGTTGAGCTGAAATAGACCGTAATGGATGTCGCTTAACGCCTCGATTCCCTTCGCCAGCGCGACAGCCAGGATGACGATCGTCGTTTGGCGTTCGTAGTGTTCGAACCAGGCAATGCCGGCGATGACCGCTATTGCAGCCAAAGTCAGGACGCTGCGAAGTTGCAGGTACTCCGTGAACGAATAGAGCCGCCTTGCATCGGTCGCCTGCACTGCACGGAGGTGAAGATTAGTGAACATCAAGACTGGAGTCGCGATAGCCAGCCCCAGCGAAAATCGTCCGACCATTAGCGTGTTCCCCAGTTTTGCCAGAACGACGATCATGCCCCACTGACAGGCCGCGTACACGACGTTTCCCGCCAGAACCCACGCGAAATTCGAGCGCAGGGACAGGCCGATGGATCTGGTGGCCAACGCATCCGTCCGGACCGACGCCTCATCCCCGATCGCGACTAGCAATCGGGGCTGCGCTGAGCCAGGCGCGGGTTCAATAAGGAGTGGTTTTGCCGTCACGCGAAACCCTTCCGGTTAAGGCCACTGTAGAAGGCATAGCGGTACATATCGCTTTGCGCAAGCTCGCACCGGTTCAAAATGACACCCATGACGGGAATTCCATCCTGCAAAAGCCGCTGCACCGCTTCCTGGGCGATTCTTCTGTCGGTGTAATTCGCCCGCACGACAAGTAAGAGCTGGTCGGCGTAGCGTGCCATGATCCTCGCATCGGCAAACTCCAGACACGGCGGCGCGTCCAACAGCACATAGTCGAATTCCTTCCGGAAACGTGGGAGGAGCCGCTGCAGGCAGCCGGACCACAAGAGTCCGAAGATGTTGTCGGCACAGACGCCGCTGGGTAGCAGATAGACGCCGGCAACTGCTGTTTTCTTCACGAGTACATCGAGGGGAAGATCCTCGATGGCATTCTTTTCGCGCAAGACATCGCTCAAACCCCAGCTATTCGGTTGATCGAACAACTTGTGCAACCGAGGCCGTCGCATATCTCCGTCAATCAACAGCACCTTGCAGCCAATCTCTGCCAAGCTGACTGCTAAATTGCTCACGACAGTTGTCTTTCCTTCCATTGGCTGTGCGCTAGTGACAAGAAGAATATGAGCTCGGTGCCCGTTGCGGCCGGCCGAAAGGATGGAAGCCAGGGTCGCGCGAAACGGCTCTGAGAAGCCTGACGGCTGCGGCGCCATCACGGCGAAATCGACATCCATGCTCTTTGGACCCAAAGTTAGACCACGTCCCGTGAGACTAGCCTTCGACACCTGAGGAATGGCTCCGAGTTCGGGAAGAGTCAAGTACATTCCGGCCTCGCCCGGCGTCCGCAAGAAGGAGTTCGTCTGCTCCCGCAACATGACCCAGCTGATGCCCAGAATCAAGCTGCCGAACAATCCAATCGCGATATTTAGCGGAAGATTTGGTTTATAAGGGTGCGACGCCGCTTGCGCTGGACCGACGAAGCCTATGTTGGATTGGCGGACAGCCGCAGCAACACCGGCGTCGTTGACCCGCTGTAACATCGTCTCGTAAAATCGTCGATCAGACTCCACCTCGCGTTTGAGCGTGTTATAGGCTGTGTCATCCGGGAGAATCGAACCGCTATGGAATGAGACAGGGCCCAGGCGAAATCTCAACTGCTGGCGTCCAGCTGCCGCTAGTCGAGTTTCCGATTTGAGAAGTTTGCTTTCAAGTTCCGCGAGCTGAAGGCGCAGCGATGCCTGGGTCTGTTGGGCGGCGTGATGCCTGGCCTCAACGCTCTGTTCGATGAAAGTTTGGGCCAAAGCGTTGGCGACATCGGCGGCAACCTGTGGGTCGCGGGCGTCGCAGACAATTCGAACAATACGACTGGCTCGCGACGGTACGATAGTGACGTTGCTCCTTACGATGTCGACAGCATTGTGAATGGCTGCCGCCGATTCCGGACCTGGATCTGTAAACTTGCTGAATCTATCCCAGAGTCTTGGAGCGCTCTGAAATTCTGGCCGCGCTTGCAGATGAAGTTTTCTGACGACTTGTTCGATCAGAGTGCTCTGCTCGAGAATATCGGCCTGAGTCTGCACGTAAACCCCGCTCGAGTCCGCACTCGAAGTGGTGCTGGGATAGATATCGCGGGTATTCAGGAAATTCTCATTCGTTCCCTGGATCTCTATAGCTGCCTCGGACCGGTACCAGCGGGGCTGCACGAGGCTAATCAGACCGCAGGCGAGTATACCGCCGCCCAGGAAGCACATTAAGATGGTCTTGCTCCGGTACAGAGCGCGAAGGCATTCAAGGGAACTCCATTCCTGGCGACCCATGGAGGAATCAGCGGCCTGCCAATCCGACTTTGATTGCACGGAAAGCTGCGGCGGAGCCGACAAACCGGATGCCGAATTGAGGTTGATATTCAATGTTGGACCGCCTCGGAGTAAATCACTTCTCACTCAACCCGTGCAGCTCGATGAAAGACCTGCATGTCGGCCTTCACCAAAAGCTGCTGACCGCTCTGCCAGCATGCTTATCTGGTGGCGATCAATCTCTAGCAGGACCGATCTCTGCAGAAGCGTAACCGAGAGCACCAGGCGCAGAGAGCCCTTAATCCTGATTACGAGTCCCACAACACCTGCCAGCACCCCTGCTTCGATTCGTACTCGGTGGCCGGCCTGAAGGTAAGGAAATGGCTGCATTGGGAGGTCTGCCCTGATTGCCGTTCGAAGAGAAAGGATTTCATTTTCCGACAGAGCTACTGGTGTGTTGCCGGTTCCCAGGACTTGAGAGACTCCCGGAGTGGTCAGAATAGGGAGCCTGGACAAAATGTTGAATCGGCAAAATACGTAGCCGGGAAACAATGGCAGCTCAGACTCTTTACAGCGGCCCCCATACATGTGCTGTGCTTTACAGACGGGCACAAGGGTTTCAAATCCCTTACTCTCCAGGGCTCTGGCGACGGCTTTGTCGAAGCGAGGTTTCACCGCGATCGCAAACCACTGTGAATTGCCGGTCTCAGTGAGGGAATTCGAACGGCAGGAGGATAACTGCGCGGGCTGTGAGACTGCATTTCCCATTCCACAATTAGGCATAGCTACCGCTCTCTCGAGTGCCACTGGCAATCTCCTACTTGAAGCAACGCTTGCAAACCTTTGAACTCGGGAAGCTTTAAACCTCACCTAATCCCGAGTTCGGACCCACAATGTTGTTGACGTCACCGTACGAATGGAGGGCTTTTTTTTGGGGTGACGCTCTCGAATAAGAGCGCGTACTTTGAAGCAGTTGGCACTCTGAGGAGCTCTGAATCGGGGATACCACAAGCTTCTCCGGGAGTATGCGGGACTGGAAAGGCTGTCTTGGATCTAAACACTTCAAACGTCGTCGTCAGCAAACTCGCCAGTCCGTGTGATCGCGTCGCGCACGATCATCAAAGCGGCCTCTGACAATGTGAGCGGGTCAGACTCTCCGGTCCAGACATCCTTGTCCATATATTTCGCGAATGCGGGATGCAAATGTTGTGGAATGTCGTGCCAGCCGGATCGCGAGATCCCGGTTAACTGGCGAAGCGCATGCTCCAGCAATTCAATCTTGCATGTCGTTGCGCCCCTTGCATGAACCGACTGCACCATTTGTCCTGCCTCCACTTAGGAGAAGGCTCCGCCACTCCCGACTCTCAATCTGACGCTATGTTTGATGCTGTCTCAGCAAAGCATGGCTTTCTTTTTGCGGGCTGCTCACACGTCAGCGAGGACCTCCAAGAGGCTTCTACTTCGGCCGCGTGATATCGGCGGCGTATGCGTGCCAGGTCGACGGCCGTTTCAGGCAACTGCATGTCCAACTGCTCGAGCGTACGCGTGATGATTTGAGATACTGCCAGATCGCGGAACCACTTGTTGTTCGATGGGATCACGAACCATGGGGCGTGCTGAGTGCTGGTATTGGTCAGCATGTCCTCGAATGCCTGGGCGTAGTCGTCCCAATACTCTCTCTCTCGGTAATCGGATTCGCTGATCTTCCAGCGCCGGGCCGGATCATCCAGCCTTCGCTTGAAGCGGGCCAGCTGCTCATCTTTCGAAATGTAGAGGAAGAACTTGAGAACGGCCGTGTGATTCTCAACGACTAGTAATCTTTCAAGTTCATTGATCAAGCCATAGCGCCTTGACCAGACGTGCGGTGGAACGAGTTGATGGACCCTAACCACGAGAACATCCTCGTAATGCGAACGGTTGAAGATCACGACCTCTCCCTTGGCGGGAACATGCGGATGAACGCGCCAGAGGAAGTCGTGGCCAAGGTCCTCCGGCGTTGGTTGTTTGAACGCGACTACACGGCAGCCCGCCGGATTTATGCCGTTGAGGATATGCCGCACAACGCCGTCCTTGCCGCACGCGTCCAGTCCCTGAAGTACTACCAGAACCGATCGCTTTCTCTCCGCGTACATCAGGTTCTGCAGCTGATCCATCTTGCGAAGTTGAGACAAGATCTCCGGCAGGGCTGTCTCGTGCGACTCATAGTTATCGCAATAACTGGGATCGAGTTTGCTCAGCTTCACCTTGGTATGGGGCTCGATCTTAAATTTCTCGAGCAGGTTCGAGTCCGCGCTTAAGTCTTTCGCAAGCTTCGCGGTTTTGAGCTGGCCGGTAACAATGTTGGTCAAAAACGTCTTCCGTTCGGTCTGGCATAACATCATGAAAATATTCCCCCTGCCCCCGCGCTTTAGCCGGTTTAGCGGGTTCGTTACCGTAGGATGATTGCCTCAAACGGGGGGCTCTTTTTAGGGGGTCACGAACCTGAGGAAGCGGACGATCTCTTTATGGCCTGGGCTGAACCGATTCAGCGCCTCGGCCTGTCGGCGGATGATCGAGGTCCCTTACGAGATAATCGGTGTAGCGAATCTCCAGTTCACTCGTTCCGAGCAAGATTCCAGAACTGACGGCCTCCGCATGGGTAGGCAGCCAAACACCATCGATCTCGCCGAACTCCAGCTGTATGCGGGGCGCGCCTACCCACATTGAAACACTTGCCGCAGTGACGCCGTCCACCCGAACGACGGCATAGCTGTTGCGATCCACCCAAGCCGTTCCTTTGATCAAATACTTGCTCTTGCGTTTCGGCGTGAGATCGATAACGTAGCAGGTTCGTCCCGCTATGGTGTCGGTTCCGCGAAGGCATGCGGCGTAGTTCGCCGCGCTGAATTCGTACTCGCCAAGTTTAGCGCGCTTACTGACATCGGCTTCGGAGGCAAGCAGTTTTTCGACGATCTCGATGAGCTTCACGGATCCGCTGCGCTCTAAGATCGTGTATTGCGTGCCTGCGTCCGGGCGATAAGTCACTTGGACCGAAACCGTCGCTTCTTTGTCAAACCGGAAGTTGCGGAGTCTGTACTCCCTAAGACCAGAGTAATGAACCGCCTGACTTCTAATAGCTGTTTTCAGCAACTCTTGCCAGGATCTCATTACTCGACGGCTCAGACCCGGAAGTCGTCGTAAGTAGGCACGATGGCATACAGGACAACAGCATAAAGATGCCATTCAGCAGGGAACGTGGGCCATACCGCCAGTGGTCACGCGGTTCCTTCAGGTCTGCTCTTATCATTTGCGTATCGCCCGGCGCAGCGGGTTGCCTAGCAATTCCGATTCCGCGTCTCCTTCGATAATGCGGATTCCATCCGCTCTCACTGCAGTGAGTGTTTTAAGGGCCTGGTGAATGCTTTTTATTATTAAGTCTCACTCACGCCAAGAACGATCAATGGAAGGGACGCAATGAAAAGAATAGGAATCCCGGTTGTTGAATGAGAGGCTGATGGCTGAATCCTACGGAAGCAACTTCACCCCTCGGCGCCTTCTCAGACCACACGCCTTGAGCCTAATGCTCGGCGGTCGTCGCTGTGATGATCGAAGGAGCTGCGAATCTCGCGGAGCCGTGGCCGTTAAAGATTGTTCTCGATACAGTCCTAAAGACGAAATCCCGAGCATGGCTGGCTGTATCAGATCATCTTCTCCTGCTGTCGGCACGGACAAGGCGCGATCCTGAGGTTCGCTGCTCTCGCCGTATTGGTCATCGCCGCCGTAGGCGCCGTTTCCAGTTTCACCGAAAGATATCTGACCACAAGTGTCGGCCAGCATGTGATCCACGATCTGCGCCAGACGCTTTATTCTCATATCCAACGGCTTTCGCTCGACTATCATGACCGCAAGTATACCGGCGACCTCATCAGCCGCTTGACCAGTGACATTGACTCCATCCAGAGCTTTATAACGTCCGGTTTGCTGGGTGCGCTAATGAGCGGTCTGACACTGGTGGGCATGATCATCGTCATGTCTTACATGAACTGGCAATTCACGCTTGTTGCGCTTTCCGTCGCGCCACTGCTCTTCGTCGTCGTCTTTTACTACACCCGCAGCATTAAGACAGCCTCGCGTGAAGTGCGAAAAAAGGAAGGCGAGATGGTCTCGGTGATCCAGGAAGTGCTGTCCGTCTATTCGCGTGGTCAAAGCCTTTGCGCGGGAAGACTACGAACAGCGGCGTCTGGCGGAAGAGAGCCGAGAGTCGATCACGATCGCTTTGCGAGCCCGCAGCTTAAGGCCAGGCTCTCTCCTACCGTCGATATGATCGTGGCGACAGGCACATGCCTGGTGTTGTGGGTTGGTGGTCGCATGACTTTGAGAGGTACCCTCAGCGCCGGATCGCTGGTACTGTTCATCTGGTATCTCGGCAAAATGTACAAGCCTATGCGAGACCTGTCCAGAATGACGGACGCATACTCGAAAGCCTCAGTGGGTTTCGAACGCATCCGCGAAGTGCTGGAAACAGATCGACAGGTTAAAGACTTGCGTGGAGCGCGCCACGCGCCCAGATTCCGCGGTGCGATCGAACTGAAGAACGTCAGTTTCAGTTATGGGACGAACCGCCCTATTCTCAAGCAGATTAACCTGATCATTGAACCAGGACAGGTGGCCGCGCTGGTTGGCCCTACCGGCGCCGGCAAGACCACCATCATCAGCTTGATACCGCGCTTTTACGACCCCGACTCTGGAACGGTAAAGATCGACGGCACCGATGTGAGGCTCTTCCAGCAGAAATCCGTGCGCCAGCAGATCAGCATGGTAATGCAGGAAACTCTGCTCTTCCACGGGCCCGTGTGGTCCAATATCGCCTATGGGAAGCCGGACGCGAGCCATAGCGACATCCTTCGGGCAGCGATGCAGGCTAACGCCCACGATTTTATCGAACACCTGCCGCAAGGGTACGACACGATAGTCGGCGAGCGCGGAATGACCCTCTCGGGCGGCCAACGGCAGCGCATCGCAATTGCAAGGGCCATGATCCGCAATACGTCCGATCTTTGTCCTGGATGAAGCCGAACACCGGCCTGGACGCTTCCTCTGAAAAGCTGGTATTCGATGCATTAAACCGTCTGATGAAGGGCAAGACATCGATCGTGATCGCCCACAAACTGTCCACGATCCGCTCGGCCGATATGATCTTCGTTGTTGACGATGGAGAGATCGTCGAGCGCGGAAATCACATAGATCTGTTGAAGATAGGTGGGCTTTATGCGGAACTGCATGAGTCTGCAGCTTCGCGACGAAGGCGCTGACGGTGCCGACGTGCCGCGTCTTTTCGCAATACTTTCATTTAGATCGAACCTGGGCTCCAATAGCCTTCTCAAACAAGGCACCGGGCGAAAAGAATACGTCCCTGCATGGCCGGTCGAAGTCAATTCGAGTGAGGTCAATCCAGTGCAGTATCTTTCCAGAAATTTAACAGCTTCATTGGCGGTTCTCTTGCTGAATTCCCCAACTGGTGGGATGGCGGCCAACAAAAGCCGAACCACTGCGGCGACAGAAACGACGGCGAGGGGCCCGCTGTATTGTGGCGCGATCCCGGGGATATCACCTCCCGAAACCTTTATTACGGCGCGGGCGGGAAGACACACGAACCGGCATGGTACGTTCACCTTTGAAAAGGAAGACATGGCAGGCAGTAACCCCAAGTTCGACGTTGTCGATCAGGATGGCATCAAGTGGAGAGTGAAGATGGGGGACGAAGCGCGCCCGGAGACCGTAGCGTCGCGCCTGGTCTGGGCGGTCGGATACTTTGCCAACGAGGATTACTTCATGCCCATACTGCACGTTCAAAACATGCCGCACCTGCACCGGGGTGCAAATTTGGTCTCAGCCGGACGGAACCGTACACAACGCCCGCTTGAAGAGACATCTGAAGGACGAGAAGAAGATTGGCACCTGGTCATGGAACAAGAACCCCTTTACCGGCACCAGGGAGTGGTATGGCCTCCGGGTGCTGATGGCGGTCATCAACAATTGGGATCTGAAGGACTCAAATACATCTATCTATCAGGTCCGCGCCGATCAGCCGGAGCAGCGATACGTTGTGACGGACCTGGGATCGAGTTTCGGTTCGGCCGGTTTGAATTGGTCCTCAAAAGGAAATTTATCCGCGTACAGCCATTCGAAACTGATCGCCAAATCTACGGACAGAGTTTACCGACTTCAATGTGCCCGGTGCACCGAAGTTGAACACTTTTATCGATGTTCCCGAACTGACACGGAGACTCGGCTTGTGCTGGATTGGCCACCACATCCCGTCCTCGGATGTGCGATGGATGGGGCAGATGCTGGCACAGTTATCGGCCGAGCAGATTCGAGACGCTTTCCGTGCCGGCGGCTATTCTCCACAAGAAGTGGAGGCCTACAGCCGGGTGGTGGAGCAACGGATTGCGCAGTTGGAAAAACTTTAAACCCTCCCATGATGAAGTCGAGTTAAAAGACAAAGCGGGCGACGAGTTGGAGGGTACGGGGGTTGCTGGAGAAGACGGAGGAGAAGTCGTCGAAGTTGCGGGTGCCGGGGATGAGGAAGTTGCGGGTGGAGGTCTGGGAGGTGAGATTGATATTGTTGAGCTGGCCGGGGACAAACTGGGGATGATTGAAGATGTTGAAAGCCTGGACGCCGAACTGGAGGTTGAGCGACTCGCGGATGGAGAACTTTTTGACGAGGGCCATGTCGAAGTCATTGATGGGGTGGATGGGCAGGGTGTTGCGGCCGGCGTTGCCGAAGGCGCCGAGGCCGGCGGCGATATAGCGGGCCTGAGGATTATTGGCGAGGTAAGCGACCACTTGGCCGGCGCTATTGGTGAGGGCGGTGACGCTGCTTCCCAGGTTGGGGTTGCCGGCCGGATTGACGATGGCGCGGTCCCCGGCGCTATCGCCGTTCAAGTTGGAGTCCAGGCCGGACTGCACGGTGGCAAATTCGGGGGATTCGTAGATATAGGTGGCGGTGTAGAGCCAGTTGCCAATCAGGTTTTTCACAAACCAGTTCTCGGAATGTTTGAAGAAGGGCAGATCCCACACCGGGCTGAAGCTGAAACGCTGGCGGCGGTCGAGCGCCGAGTTAGACCGGTCGATGCCCAGGTTCTGAAAATCCTGGGGCCGGCGGGGCGTCAGGATGGTGGAGAAGACGTCGGCGGTGGAGTTATCGATGAGGTGGCTCCAGGTGTAGGCCGCCACGAACTGTAAGCCGGCGGCGAAGCGGCGGGTGCCCTGGACGGCCAGTCCGTTATAAGTAGAACTGCCCCAGCTCTGAAACGAAGTGAGGTTGCTTAAGAACCCGTATTGGGCCAAGGAATTAGTCTGGACCGCTTCGAGCGCATTGAGCGTGAGCGGGAGAGCGTCCAATTGGGCCTGGCTGGGGGCGGTGAGATAAGTGGGCAGCTGGTGAGTGGGAGTCACCGGAGAGGTGCTGTTGAGGCGAACCTGTGCGGGCAGATGGATGCCGCGCGTGCCCAGGTAACGAACTTCGAAGGTGTAGTCTTTGGCGAAAACATGCTGAATCCCGATGTTCCATTGGATGGAGTAGGGCAGCTGTTGATTGGGGACATAAGCCGACGTTAAGGCGCGGGCCTGGGCCGGAGTGGTGGGAGGCGAATAGATGGGCAGGATGCCGCCGTTGGCCAGGAAGTTGGGCGTATTGGCATTGAGGTTGGTGTCGATGGTGGTGGAAAACTGAGGCGGCAGCGATAAAATTCCGAGATTGTCGTACAGCACATCGTAGGCCATGCCGAATCCGGCGCGGATCACAGTGGCGCCGCTGGTGCCGGGCGAATAGGCCAAGCCGACGCGGGGGGCGAAGTTGGTGGTCTGGGATTTGGGGGCCTTAAAGGTGATTACGCCGGGCACGTCGGAGACCTGGTTGAGGGCTTGCAGCCGCTCGCCTTCCGGTATGGTCGTATATTCATAGCGCAGCCCCAGGTTGATGGTCAGATTGGGACGAACGCGCCAGTTATCGTTGGCATAAAAGTAGAGGGCGATCTGATTGCCATAGTAGGGGCTGATGGACAGACTGCGCTCGGACAGATCGTTGGGGCTGAAGTCATTGAGATATTGGTTGAGGTTGGAATAGTCGTAATCGCCGCGCACGCGCTGGGTGAACTGCTGGGGAGCGATGAGGTCGCGGCCGTCGAATCCGAACTTGAGATTATGGCTACCCTTGATCCAGCTGATGTTGTTGACCAGCTCGTAAGTATTCAGGACGGTGGATTGCGGGCCATTGGGATCGGGGCCAATCTGAATTCCCAGATCGTTGTCGATGGTGATGTTGGGAAAAGTGTCCAAGCCCGGATAGGGCGGAGTGGGGGCCGGAATTTTGTCGTTGTAGCGGTTGTAGCCGAAGCGGAATTCATTGGTCAGGTTGGGAGTGAAGGAGTGATACTCGGCCAGGCTGAACAGGTACTGATGAGTCGGCCGGAGGCCAAAGAACTGCGGCAGGTTGGCCGTGTTGTCGATGGCCGTGATGCGGTTGCTGATCATGCGGCCGCGCAGTTGGTCGGAAGTGGAGATGTTGTAATCCATGCTGTACAGCCAGGTGTACTCATTGGTGTAATTGGGCGAGGCCAGCGGCAAAGAGCCGATGGGGATTGAGACGCTGCCGGGGGGGCCCTGTCCGGCGCTATTGGGAGCGCAAGCTGACGAGGGGAGGCCCGGACAGATGAGCGTCGAGGAGGTGGCGGTGGGGGCCAGGGGCAGGTACTGTTTCAGGATATTGAGATTGGTCTGGTAGAGGCCGGGGATACTGGAGAGCGCCGCAAAGCCGGCCGCGGTGGGGCCGAACACTCCGGGCGGAACACTGGACAAGCCCAGGGGATTATATTCGTAGCTGCCGAAAAAGAACAGCTTATCCTTAATAAAACGGCCGCCGAAGGTGGCGCCCAGGCGGTTCTGATCATAACGCGGATTGGTATAGGTGCCCTGATTGGCCAGCAGCTGATCGACCGCATTCAGATTGCGGTTCTGGAAGTATTCATAAATCTGGCCGTGGAACGCATTGGTGCCGCTTCTCACAATGAGATTGAACTGGCCGCCGGAGGAGTGGCCGTATTCGGGCGCAAATTGATTTTGGAGCAGCGCGAATTCCGAAGTCGATTCGTTGGGAACATAAACCACCGGCCCGGTCACATCCTTGCGGTTGTTGTCGGTGCCTTCGATGGAAAAACTGTTGTTGCGGGGGCGCTGGCCGCCGACCGAAGGTCCGATACCGACGCCCACGCCGCCGCTGCTGGTGACTCCGGCGCTCAATAGCGACAGATTCAGGGCTCCGAAGTTGGTGCCCGGCTGACCGGTGGAAGCCAGCGGCAAATCCATAATCTGGGTCTGGGTGTAAGTGGACTGAATCTGAGCGGTGGTGGTATCGATGGTGGCCCCGGAGACGATCACGTCGACGGTGGTGGAGGCCACGCCCACCTCGATGGTGATATTGGCGGTGATGGTCTGGTTCAGCTTCACCGCTACATCGCGCAAGCTGGTGGTGCCGAAGCCGGTGGCCGTGGCGGTCAGGGTGTAGGCTCCCACCGGTAAATCGGTGAGCCGATAATCGCCGCTGGAGTTGGCCTTGGTGCTGGTCTTGACGCCGGTTTGCGTGTTTTCGGCCGTGACGGTGGCGTTGGGAACCACCGCTTTGGTGGCATCCATCACCGTGCCCACCAGGTCTCCACTGATGGCCTGCGCCCATAAGTTGGCCAACAGCGCCATCAGGATTGCCAGAATAGCTCAATGCGCAGGCGAAGCTCCGCCGGCTGGACTGCATCGTCATGTTGCCTCCTGTTACCTACGTTGCGAGACGTTAGGCCGGAGAGTTGATGCAGATCCGCTCGCCCAGGATGTGAAATTTCAACCGGGCTGGCGAGTAATTAACGAGATGCATCCCCACAATCTGCATCCCCGGGGGAAGCCGGGACAGTCGACGCTAATAACGGCACTAGGGAGGCGCTCGATATACGCTTTCCGACCTTAAAGCCGAGGATGGAGAACTTATGAAACTTTCCGGATTAAGTGGTATAGCGATCGCTTCGGCGACGCTTCTATGGGTGCTGGCTGGCTCCGGTTGCGCCACCAAGAAGTATGTCGGCCAGCAGGTCCATGTGGTGGACCAGCGGCTCACCAAAGTTCAAGCCCAGACCAACGAGAAGCTGGAGAAACAACAGGGCGAGATCTCGTACCTCAATGAACGTACTACCACCATCGATAACAAACTGTCAGCGGTCGCCACTACGGCTCAGCAAGCCAATGAAACCGCCGGCCAGGCACTGCAGCAGACCCAAACCAACACGGCCGCTATCCAGGCCGGTGGCGCCATACTGGAAGCGCATTCCACCGAACTGGTGAAACTGGCTAATGATTTTAACTACAGCGTGGTCGAGAGCGGCAATGTGACCTTCCCTTTTAACAAGTGGGAACTGACCAACGAGGCTAAAGTCGCCCTCGATCTGATGATCCAGAAGGCCATGGCCACGCCCCGGCCCATCCTCGAAGTGCTGGGCTACACCGATGACATCGGACCCAGCTCTTATAATTTGACGCTGAGCCGCCGGCGGGCCGAAGCGGTGGCGCGTTATCTGGTCCAGAACAATGTTCCGCTCAAGAGCATATCGCTGCTCGGGCTGGGCGAAGAGCAGACACCCGAGCTGCTGGCCGCCGAAGTGGAAGCCTTCCAACCCGGCGCCAGCAAAAAGCAGATGCGCGGATTAGCTCGGCGCGTGCGCATTCGCCTGTATGCTCCCGGAGCCGGATCCTCTGCCGCCGCCAGCGCCAGCGCCAGCGCGGACGCCGCCCAACCGCAGAAGTAGCGCTCCCAATAGACATCGGTCGTGAACCCGGGGGGGACTCCATCCAGCGCTGGCTGGACTCTCCCCATCCACTTTTCCGCTCAGGCGCAGCCGGCCCGCCCCGCCCGGCCTGCGCCTCCCCGCTCGTTCCGGGGGGCTGTGCGCGAGGAGGAAGATTGTGTCTAATTGTACCTGGCTCGCAATCATCGGCATTCTAGCATTGACAGGTATACCGCCTCTTCATGCGCAGGAAGAATCGTCCACGCATATCCGCGTAAACGTCGATATGGTGGTTCTTACTTTCACCGTAACTGATTCCAAAGGCCGGTACGTGCGCGGGTTGAAGCCGGAAGATCTTCGCATCAGCGAAGATGGAATCAGCCAGAAACTCACAGCGTTCGCCGAAGGCGGGGCATCCACGGTCAAGCCAGTCGAAATGCCACGTGACGCCCTCTCGGGCACCAAGGTCTTCATACTGTTTGACACGAGCAACTGGATGTACTCAGGCTTTCCTTATGCGTCGGATGCCATCGCCGAATTCGTTCGGCGCCTCGAGAATGCGGATTCAATCGCGGTCTACAAATTCAGTCGGAACCTCTTTCGCGCTGTTTCATTGACCAAAGACCGTGAACAGGTTTTATCGGGCCTGCGCAGTGCCGTCGCGGGTGATGACACCGCTATCTACAACACTTTACTATTGACCCTGCGCGACGCGGCGAAGGCCGCCGGCAGAAAGGCAGTGGTCGTATTTTCGAATGGGCCGGACAACGCCAGTATACTGGCACCCGATGATGTGGGGGTGGTCGCGGAGGACGAGGGAATTCCAATCTATATCGTTTCGACGTTCCAGGCGCAAAAGGATCAGATATCAGCCAACGTGTTCCAGCGTCTGACAGCGCGAACGGGAGGCGAGTTGTTCTGGGCGCAAACCTGGCAGAAACAGGCCGAAGCATTTACTTCGATTCGGGAAGACCTGGCCAGTTCCTATACTGCCGCGTATTATCCAACTGCCAACTCCAACGAAGGCTTCCGCAAGATCAGCGTCGAAGTCATCTCCGATGCGGGGAAGAAATACCGAGTTCGAACCCGCACTGGTTACCATGCTCATAGGCACTGATCCAGACAGCCGGTTTGGCTCACGTTACGATTAGCAGCGCCTTGATATTTGCGTGTTCTTCGAGGAGATCGTTAACCTCACTTTGCCAAGGATATTCGGGTTGCAGTTGGCACTCCTTTATTTCACGAACGACAGGGAACATTTTGTGGGTGCATTAAATTCCGGGAAAAATACGGCACGCCCTCTTCCGGCGCATCAAGCCTCAGAGGAGCGAACCATGAGACTTGCGGCTGACAGTCACGCTTTCCCCTCCGATTTTATCCAGCCGATGCTGACCCGGATATTGCTTTGGGTTAGTTTGACGGCATGCTCCGTTGTTCTTGCCCCGGCTCAGATTGCCGGCTTCTCTATCGAACCGCGCGCCAGCGACAACGTGTCCGCGGCGATTCGCGTAAATTCAGATCTCGTCCAAATCCCGGTTACCGTTCTTGGTCGACACGATGAGTTAATCGTCGGGCTTGGAAAGGAGAACTTCAGGCTGTTTGAAGATGGAGTCGAGCAGGTAATCACCCATTTCGCCATGGACGACGCGCCGATCTCTGTAGGCTTTGTGTTCGATTCCAGCGCGAGTATGCATGACAAACTCCACGAATCGCGCGAAGCGGTCACAACCCTTCTACGTACCGCCAACCCGGAAGATGAGTTCTTTCTAGTCCAGTTTAGCGAACGCACCGAACTAACGGTCGATTTCACTCAATCGACGGAAGACATTACAAGGCAACTGGCTTTTATTCGGCCTTCAGGCCGGACTGGGCTATTGGACGCGATTCATTTCTCGATACTCCGCATGCAGAAGGCGAACAATGCGAGAAGGGCGCTCATAATTATCTCGGATGGCGGCGACAATTGCAGCCGCTATACCATTAGCGACATCAAGAATCTCCTGCGCGAAGCGGACATACAGATCTATGCCATGGGGATCTTTGATCCATCGGAGACCCGATGGCAAACACGCGAGGAGCTCAATGGACCAGTGTTACTGGGCGGCGTCACGAAACAGAGTGGTGGACACCTGTTCGAGATCCAAGATGTAAATCAGCTGCCTGGGGTGGCATCCAAGATCGGCGCGGCACTGCGCACTCAGTACGTTCTGGCCTATGCGCCGAAAACATCCTCACGCGATGGCAAATACCATCGCGTGGAAGTGAAACTTACACAACCCAGGCGCTCTCAGAAATTACAGGCATCCTGGCGCCGTGGCTATTACGCCGCAGCGGAGTGACTTCAGTCCAGCTTAGTTCGCACAAGCATGCGGCCCAGGGCGATTAAGCGCTACGTGTATAGGCCAAGCGCGCATACTGCGTTTTGTTAGTCAAAGTGCTGACCCCCCGCCGCCCACAGTACTTCCTCAAGCGTGCACGCAATTCGACTCGGGCCCGTCCCAGTCTCGATTTCGCAGCCGGAACGGAGAGCCCTAATCGAGCTGCTACGTCGGGCATTGGCAATCGCTCCACATCGCTGAGCATCATGACGTTTCTCAAGAGCGGCGGAATCCGTGAAATTTCCCTTTGCAGAAGACTTTCTACCTGCTGATCGCCCAGCTCATCTTCAGGCCCAGGCACTTGAGCGATCAGTTCGGCGCGGACGTTTGCGTCCGTCGAATCATCCAAATACAGGAAACGTGCTCGCCGGTCTTCGCGAATTCTCATGAGGCACTGGTTCTCCACGATACGGCTTAGCCAAGCCGAGAAGCTTCCATCGCCCCGGAACTGAGCCAGGCGCTCGAAGGCTTTCCAGCATGCATTTTGAACCTCATCTTCGGCGTCGGTCGGGTTACGGATAAACGACGCTGCTCGCTTGACACACATCTTGTAATGACGCTTGATGAGCTCCCCGAATGCCGTGGTGTCGCCCTGCCGCGCCAGTTCGATCAGATCGTGTTCACTCGCGGTGGCGTTCCCCTCGCCGCCGTGGGGTTCTGCTCCGCCGTGCTGAATCAAGTTCTTCAATCGCTGTAGCATGCTTAAGGAAAGGCATCCCGAAGACCAACCAACAGCGTTGGGCACATGCGTTCTGGAATCACTTACTTACGCAATTTTCAGTGGGAGCGGGACGTGGCGCTTCGACATTTTGGTACAGAAATGTTGAACGCGCCGCTACGTTTTGGAACGGCTAATGTCTCGGGCCTCGCAACCCCTGCGGCGTATACGCTTCAGAGCGGGCTCGAAGAAAAACGCTTGAACGGCTGAGCCCGACACATGCGCAGCGAAAGCAGGTCGAGCATGTTCTGGCTGCGCAAGCGCTGCGGTTGCAGATGGTCCGGGGAATCCCAATCTCTCGGTAGCGCAGGTATTTACACAGGAACAGGCCGTTCGGATCGACAGCCGAAGGCAAATCCCCTCGAGCTTGAATTCCAAGCAGGTCCAAAGACTCTCAAAGCTGATGATCCAGCGGGCCGTGAAGATGGAGAACAGAGCCAATGATTATTAGGCGCGCGAATCAAGCCTGATTGCCTTCATTAGGGACCCGCCGGGGGACTGGAATGATTTCTTACAACTTCTAGCCGGGCGATTGCATCATGGGACAGGACGCAAAGGGTCCCGTCGTAAGGCAAGCTTCGGAGGCGCGGCGGGGTCCCTTCCTCAGCGGCCGAGCGGCTGCGCTGCAATCGCAGCGCAGCACCGATCCGCCAACTCCTGCAACCTTACTATCTTGGGCAGCCCAAGCTACTGACCGGCAAAGAACTGGCGTCTTGGCTAGTCGTCAATGAGGACGGCAGCTCCCCCGCAGGAGGCACGAACCACACCTCGACGCGACGCATCTCCGCCGAACCGGACAGACCCCCGCGTACCGACGAACTACAGAAGCCGGGTTCGAAGCCGACTCCATTCTGGTCGACGCCTGGCCAGCTTACGATCACTTGGGTTTGAGGGATAGCCAGGCATACGCCAGTTCCGGCAGTGATTACAGCGGCGGCATTCAGAGCGCGCTGCTCAGCCAGATTCACAGGCTTTTCGTCACTAGACGAATGGCCGACCAGCACGACCTTGCCGCCCGAATCCCTCTCGTAATAAGCTCGCAACTGTTCCAGTAGAATGCGCTTGCCGCAGTTGTTAACACGGGCGCTATTGGCATCGAATAGTACATCCGGCAAACGTATCGGCGTAATGACCGCCTTCTTGATCACGGTAATAGTCGTAGTTGCCGTCCCGGTGTTGCGGTTGTCTGAGCAACTGGCCGTGATGGTTACAGTCTTGCGCTGTTCCGCGTTATTCGAAGAATCAAATTGCACTCCGGTTGAGTCGAACTGATCTCCTTGCACTGTACCTTCGGACGCTGCGAATGTGGGCGGTTGGATGGTGCCGCCGCATTGGCCCTGACAGCTCGCAGAGAGCGTCGACTTCTCTCCTAAGTAGACTTCGGCCGGACTTGCCTGCGTGGTTCCCGTGGGTGCGCGATATTCACGGACAGTAACGGTCGTCTGTGCTGTGGCCGGGTTGAAGCCAGCGCCGTTGACAGTTAATGCAACGGTATAGGTTCCTGGCTCCCGACCAGCTGTTCCGAATACCAAGGAATGTTGTTGACCGATCTTTTGGCCATTAATAGACCACTCGAAATTTAGTTGACCGCTGTCCGCGCCGGCGATGGACGCGTTGACCTGCGCGGTCTCTCCCTGGCACAATTCTTGCGGGGTCGCCGCCAGGCTGAGCGTTACATTTCGCTTTGGACAGGCTGCATCGGCCGGAACGGTCGTCCCATCCGGGCAGGTTTTCTGCGGGTGCGTCGGAGGCGGGGGCGGTGTTGGCTCTTCCCCGCCAAACGTAAAGTTAAAGCCCGCCGAGTACCGGATGTTGTTCTGATTGTCGTCATCAAACGTGCGTAAATTTTGGAGCCGGGTCATCAGATACTCAACCTGGATGGGCCGAAAGCTCACATGCTTGCTGAGCTTAATATCAAGCCCGCCGCCAGCTGTCATGGCAAAGGCCGTCTCCTGCCTGGTGGCACGGATGGTGGTTCCTGCAGGAATTACGCCGGCATCCTGTGTTATGGCTGAGAGAGGTGCTGCTGTGCTGGTGGTGGCATATGCTCCGCCGACTAGTACCTGGAAGTAAGGCGTGATTCGAGAGCCTGTGCGGAGTGTTATACGCGGACCAGCCACGTAGTTAGTTACGGTGGTATCCAGTTTAAAGCCCTGAATATTGCCGTTGTGAACGGCGCCGAGGTCTATCACCCCGCTGAACCACCGATTGAAGTTGTAGGCAAACTGGCCGCTGCCGCCGTTTGCGTTAAACGCGGGTACATTCGTCGCCGAATTAAAGCGAGTAAATGTATAATCCAGTGAAGTTTCGTACTTTGGCCAATCCTGAGCGGCCGCGGTAGATACAAGTAGCACGGCAGTTCCGATAACAGTAGTGCACCGCTTCATTCGAGATAATCTCCTTGGAAACAGATTTCGGGTTTTGCTTTCGCTTGCGGGTCCCGCTAAGACCCTTCTTTGAACCGACCCCGAGACTACGTCGTTGATGAACAAGGCGCGCCGGCGCTCTAATTTTTTTGCAAAGCGCCTCTACCCTCTCGACGAGGATTTCGTAAGGCACGCCAGTCTGTAGCGCATCTTCCCCGATGTTGAACCATATGTTTTCAAAACGGATTCCGATGACTGTTGTCCGAATTGGGGCTTTCGTTATCGCGTCGCCCTGGACACTGCTGTTGCGTTCCGAGCCTGCTAAAGCACCCCCTGCTCCGGTGACCATCGTTCAGGTGGATCCTCATCACCAAGGCACGCTCCTGGCTGGAACTGCGACGGCCCTGCTCTTTCGGTCCCGTGACGGGGCCAATTCATGGACGCGCGTCCCCTTTCCCGCCGAATTGCACTCTACCCTGCATGCGGTGATGATTGATCCAGTCAGGACCAATGTCTATCTGGTGGCCGTCACGAGCGAGATTCCCCAATACGCCGGTCTATTTCGGAGCACCAACGAGGGCGCCACCTGGGAGCAACTACACGATCTCCGCCAAAAACAGGTTTGGTCGCTGGCATCGTGGGCTGTGGACTCACACGTGATCGCGGCGGGCACGGAGGATGGTGTTTTTATGACGCGTGACGGCGGGGAGAACTGGACACCCATCTCGCCGCGCGGATACTCCGGACCCCAGCCGGTCGTAGCTTTAGCCTTTGATCCGGCTCACCGCAACATCCTATACGCGGGAACACCCCACTTAGCGTGGAAGACGACCGACGGGGGGGCCACGTGGAGCGTGATTCACAGTGGAATGCCTGAAGACTCCGACATATTCTCGATAGAGGTGGACGGGCACCGCCTCAAGCGGCTCTTCGCTGGTGCGTGCAGTGGCATTTACCGAAGTCTGAACGGTGGCAACACCTGGGCCAGTCTGGAACAAGCCGTGGGAGGGCAATTCCGGACGTATGTGGTCGTACACGCTCCGCATGGTGCCAACGCACTGTTTGTTGGAACCAGCGGCGGCCTGCTTCTGTCCCCGGATGGAGGATCGACGTGGCGACACGTTTCGGAGCGAATTGCTCGATCAGTCGCCTTTGATTCCGCGGACCCGCGTCGCGTTTTCGTAGCTACCGACGTAGGGATTCTGCGGAGTGAAGACGGGGGAAGTCACTTCACCGAGGCGAATCTAGGACTTTACGACAGGTCTTCTACAACCGCCGTCGAACCCAAGGATTCCGCATTGCTTGGTGCCTCTGACGGCGCAGGCATTCGCGCCAAGCAGTAACGTCTTTCTAAGCCGCGTACGTATTGTTTGTCATCACTGACGGTGTAGGAGGCGTGATATGTCATTCCTAGCGTGGGTTGTATTGGGTTTGTTGGCAGGTTTCATTGCTAGCAAGATAGTGAATAAACAAGGGGAGGGCTTCCTTCTCGATATCGTGCTTGGTATCGTCGGCGCGGTAGTAGGCGGATGGCTGTTCGGCCTCTTGGGTGCGGCAGGCGTGAGTGGCTTCAATTTATACAGCCTGCTTGTAGCTGTCGCCGGCGCCATCGTCGTTCTATTCACATACCATCTGATACGTCGTTCTGTGTGAGTTCAAGAGGCTGGCCCGAACAGCCGCTGTATTGAACGGTGGAAGGCCCGGGGAGCTTGAACGATTGCTGAGAATATGGATGCTCGAAAGGTGTGCTGGAGAGCAGCGACCCTCGTTCTCATTGCTCTTGTAATTGACATCTCACCCGCAGCCGTAGCATGGCAAACGCCAAGCGTGACCCACTGCTTATCGGGAAGTGAGCCATGGCCACGTAAGGTTGTGATTCCCGGGGCGACCATAGAAGTTTACCAGCCCCAACTGAACCGATGGTCTGGTAACAAGCTCGAAGCGCATGCGGCCGTCGCAATCAAGAGCCGAGGTTCCAACAGTAGGGCCAATGGGGTTGTCTGGTTTACCGCACGTACCGAAGTGGATAAAGAGAACCATTTGGTCACGCTGCAAGATTTCAGAGTAGCCAAACAGCAGTTTCCATCGCTTGTCGACAATGGTTCGCGGTATACAGCGGCCGTCCGTGCTACGGCGTCAATGCAGATTATCCCTCTGGATGTGCTGGAAACGTCGTCAATTGCTGCGAATGAAGCAAACGACCAGAGAACCTATCAGCTCGAAAACGAAGAACCGCGTATCATTTTCAGCAGCAGGCCAGCTGTCCTGGTATCGATTGACGGCGATCCTGCCCTTCGTCCGGCCGGCGAGAATTTGCAAATAGTTGTCAACACGCGCGCACCCATCATGTTTGATTCTGACCGGCGGATATACTATCTCGCAATGATGGACGGTTGGTTGCGCGCTCCCTTGGAGACCGGGAAGTGGTCTCTGGTTGAGGATGGAACCGCAAGATCGCTTTACAGATTGAGACGGGCAGCCGGGTTGGCCACTCCGAATCAAGCCCTCGGCAATCCAGAGCGGTCTCTTAAACGGGCCTTCCAAAAGAAGCAAGTTCCCGCGATTTATCTAGCCACGGTTCCTACAGAATTACTAGTGACACAGGGATCACCGAAATTCACGCCAATCCTGGGGACGAACCTCTTCTATGTCCTAAACTCCGAGAACGACATTTTCCTCGACACCTCGAATCAGCGGTTTTACATCTTGGTGTCTGGCCGCTGGTTCGCGTCCAATTCTCTGCAGAACGGTCCATGGTCTTACGTAACCTCCACCGATTTGCCTTCGGACTTTACTGAAATTCCTCCGTCCAGTCGCAAAGCAAGTGTTCTCGCTTCCGTTCCGGGAACTCCACAGGCGAAGAAAGCTTGGATCGAAAACCAAATTCCACAAACGGCGACCATCTCGCGACGTGCAGCGACGCTCGATGTGAAGTACTTTGGCGCTCCTGATTTCCGGCTCATTGAAGGCACGCAGCTCCTTTACGCAGTCAACACCACCACCCCGGTAGTATACATACCTGCCAACAAGATGTACTATGCAGTCCGGAACGCTGTCTGGTTTGGGTCGCATAGTGCCACTGGCCCCTGGGCTGTCGCTATCTCCGTTCCTCGAGTAATCTACACAATCCCACCGAGCTGTCCTATCCACTATGTGACTTATGTTGAGGTTTACGGGTATACCTCGGTTGCCGTTTATGTGGGGTACACGCCCGGCTATTTTGGCGCGATGGCCTCATGGGACAACGTTGTTGTTTACGGTACCGGCTGGAGCTACCCACCTTACATTAGCGCGGAAGACTGGGCACCGCAGCCCTACACTTACGGTGCGGGCACCGGGTTCAGCTGCAATGCAGGCGATTGGGGCTTCGTGAGACCAGCCCTGGACAAGGCCGGGATTGAGGGGACTTCCACAGCCAATGTTTACAGGCGCTGGCATCATAGAGTCTATGCCGGAACCCGCGCCGCGTGGGCGAAGACCCATCCGGAGCCATCTCACTTTTGTGATGTGAGCTGAGCTTGGATTGAGGAGACCCAAGCCTCGAGCTCGGGGCGCTCGCACTCGTGAGCTGAAGATTGAAGATAAGCCTTCACTTGATCCACTGCCAGTGTGGTTTGACCGACCTCGGCAAGGGCGCGCGCGGCGAGCAACGCGATGAACGGAATTTCTGCGGCGGCCTGTCGTAAGTTATCAATTGCCTCGCCCAAGTTTCGTCGCTGCTCGATAAGGCTTATAGCAAGCACGCCATGCAAGACTGCAAGATAGGACGGCCCAGTGAGGAGGCGGCGCGCTACGGTTTCGGCCTCTGGATACCTTTTCAAACTTACCAGCATAAGGGCAAAATTGCAGCCGGCCTCGGGTAGCGAGGAGTTTAGATTGTAGGCCGTTTGCGCATGTTCTAGAGCCTCGTCGATCCGCCCCACCTTCGCGTATCTGACCGCGAGATCGCTATGGGCTTCAGCAAATTCGGGGTCGATCGAGAGGGCCTCGTTCAAGTGTTGAAAGCATTTCTCGATATCTCCTGTGCCGCCGGCTTTTTGAGCCATGCGGAACGCATCCCACGCCCGGCCTGGGGTCTTGTGCCGCAAAGCTGCAAAGGACACAGTGTTTCTGGCGGAATCCTCTGACCTCGAATCCGGAATTAGAAGTAGGACGAAGCCCCGGGTGCCGCCCAATAACTCAGACTGTTCGCGAATGACCACACCTGCGCGGTCAATTACTCTGAATTGATACGTGCCGCCCGGCACTGGCTGGAAATCAAAATTCCCGCTGCTTGAGACGTGAACTCTCTGTTTGAACGCTCGATCTCGGCCGACAAGCTCTACGTCCAGACCGTCCTGAAGTTTGTGCGCATCTCCGGCCACTTGGCCCCAGACTTCGCACGGCTTTTGTACATTAATCGCTAGTGGGATTTGAGAATAGATACTCGACATGAAAGCAGACAAAACAAGTGCAAGCAACGGAACCGGCTGGTACATCCCGCGTCTCCTGTATTGCGCTGACCCGGTTTCGCCGTTGCGCTCGGATCAGTCTGGAAGCAAAGATGGGGCTCTGAAGGAGCGGGCGTAGATTTTTTGATCTCAGGCTTGAGCGGTCACCTCACAGCAGGCAAACTTTGTAAAGCCCTCGAGTTCCTCCAGCATCTTGAACGTTTATCCTCCTTCTCTGCACGAACCGTACCCCGTGAACGTCAACTAGTTTGTAACCGTATAATCTAGAACCGGAACAAAGGATGAAGCTTGTTATATCCTGCCTACTCGTGGTCTGCCCGGCTTTCGCCTATGAAGGTCTATGGTTTCAAAATATCGGTTTCGCATTGCCGGATTTAAGGTTCTACGCACCCCATGAAAGCTTACCGACGCGTCCCGTACCTGAACCGAGGTTTGTTAAGCATGTGGATACCCAGGCCCTCATTCGCGGTGCGTCCGAAAAGCACCGCGTACCTGCTGCATTTATAAAGAGCATTGTAGCCGCCGAATCGAACTTCAATTGCGATGTCATTTCCGCAAAGGGGGCTATCGGTCTTATGCAACTGATGCCGGAAACTGCCCGGGAATATGGCGCTGATCCGAGCATCCCAGAGCAAAATGTTGATGCAGGAACTCATTACCTGCGGGTCTTGATGGATAAATACCACAGGTATGGCAACTCATTGCCGCGCGTAATTGCGGCCTATAATGCCGGTCCAGGCATGGTCGACCGGTATCATGGGGTCCCACCATTTCGTGAGACACGCCGGTACGTTGTTCGAGTGCTGCGCTTCCTGCGCCGCTTTCAAATAGAACCTACCGAGAGCGACCTCCTGGGCCGTCGACGGGAGCCATCAAGCGCATGGAAAGCGCAATTGCGCCGGCACAATTTAATGAATCCGTAAAGCCAAATCAGAGATCCCGGACTATGGCCGTAGAGCGGCCTGGGAGAGTCCGTCATGGATTCGATCGGCGAAACCCTTCGTGGCGCACGCCTGCGCCGCGGTTTAAGACTGGAGCAGATGTCTGCTCATACCAAGATTGGCTTACATCATTTACAGGCGATGGAAATGAATCAGTTCGATCGCCTTCCGGGCGGCCTATTCACCCGCAGTTTCCTTCGGCAATACTCTCATGCGCTCGATCTGAACGAAGAAGAAATCATCGGCGCACTCAAGCAACAATTTGAACAATCCCCCGTCCCCCTATCGGAGCCGCAACCAAGCTATAAGCCATCACACCGTCCTCGGCTACCCACATTGGCTTGGCTAGCAATAGCCATCCTCACCTGTGGCGGCATCTTCACGTTGCGGGAGAATGGCCGGAGGAGTCGTTTAGATGCGAGCGTTCTTATCCAGCGTCCGATCGCCCGTGCCGGACGTGTGATCCCTGACACGCACCCTGCCCCACCATCTTCCGAGGCCTTGCGGGAAGTTCATACCATTGAAGAACCGCCGCCTATGCGTTCTCAGGGCCAACTCGGCTTAGGCTCGGTCGCCCCCCTGCACGTGGTGTTTGCTGCAACTGAGCCCGTGTGGCTATCGATCAAATGCGATGGGATTCACACTTACAGCGGTACGATCGAGGGACTGCAGAGCAAAGAATTTGATGCATCGACTAAAATGGCGGTCCTGGTAGGAAATGCGGGCGGCCTTACGATTGCAGTGAACGGAAAATCGGTCGCCTTGACGGGAAACCACGGGGAGGTGAAGTCTCTGGTAGTAAGTCCAAATGGAGTCCAGGTGGCGCCTCCCATCCTGCCAACTACTCTGGCCGCACCCGAGGATCACAGCGCTCTGCCCGAGCAGCGCGAAAATTTCAACTAATGATTCTGGAGCGAGAAGACCCCGAGGCGCCAGATCATATCATGGAAACATTTGCTCAGCGAAGAAAGGCGTCGAGCCCGGCAGATGGGACGTAAGCTGCCCTTGGTCCTCGCCTGGACTCGGGGTAATTTTCATGATGGGGATAGGGTTCGTCGTCGTTTGCTGGCTGCTTAATCAGTATTTGCCGCTGGGCTCTTAGCCTTGATTCTAGTGACCGGCTCAGGTCGGGGATCCGATCGCGCGCCGAACCTAGGGGACCCGCTCCTGTAAGAGTCCGAGGCCGTGCATTTGAAGAAGTGTAAAAGCCACTTCGCCGATCAGGGTGGCACTCCCTAGCATCAGCATCAGACATAGTGGCCAGCTAACCCCGCCCAGAAGACCCAGCATTAGCGCCAGTGTTGCGGCTGCCACCATCGCCAACAGATATTCGAATGGTAAGTCACTGCCGAAATCAATACTCTCACCGTTGTTGTTCGGAAGAACTTGGCCAATTACGAGGTGTTTAAGTTCTGGGAAGTACAATATCGCATAGGTCAGTACAGGGATCGACCACAACATGAGGCATTATCATCAACAAAGAAGATGCGGGCATAGCAGGAGGCTCCTACCCGGGAAAGATTCTCTGGAATGACCGATGGCTCACTTTCACCTGCTGAGCTCCAGGATGTCTCAGGCTTTCTATTCTGTCTGCTCCTCGAGCACTGCCCCCGTTGAACCCCGGTCCGGCGTCTAGTGTGGGTACTTTTGAAAACAGCAGCGCGACTTGCACTCGCGCGCCCCACGGTGAACTGCCGGCTGGACGTACCGCGTTCCCGAAGAAGATTGCTTGTATGTTTAGGCACGGTTCCAAACCGGCAGATTCTTCCAACACCGCCGCCGACCGTCGTGACTCAACGCCGTCCAGCCGGCCGCGACGATGGGGGAGGTTCCGATGTACCATCCCTTGTATAGGTTGTTGTAATTAATGAAGTACGGCATCAGAAACTGTCTGACCGGGAGACGCTCCCTTGGTCCTCCAATCGGCCAGATGTTGTTTACCAACGCTCCAGCGATCCAGCGTCCAGGCTGAGTAAGGAGAACAAGCGATGGCCCCATCTCAAACTTTCCCTGGCCTGCGGAGTAGCTAGTGCTGGAAAACGGGACCAATCCCAGTCTGCGCGCCTGGCTTGAAAGGAGTCAGGAAAAATGACGGCACCATATCGCCAAAGCCAAAGAAACCTACATCCTTCAGCGTGGGGACTGGCTACGAAATCACCGGCGTGATCCGACGGGTGATCAGATTCCCATCGTCACTGAGACTCATTGGGATAAACTGGCTGAATGTTCAAAACGCCTTGAGTTCTGTTCGCGGGGCCGATGTTGAAGTTAGTCAAACTCGCGACCGGATTTGAGTGTCCTTCTGTAATTTCTCGGCATCGGAGCTAACCTGCGCACAAATAGGAATAACTAAAGCGAGAAAGGAAACGAGCAGCAGGCGAGGCCTCTCGCAGTACCCCGGATGGAGTACTTCTCAACTCCTTTTGGTTTTGTCTGAAGAGTGGAGGGGGGCCCTGAATACTTACTCGGCTAAAAAGGAAGGACCCCCGCTGCACCTGAGGACCTGACAGCGCAACGGGAGTCCTTTTGCATCGCCGGAGAACAGATGCACCCGGTCGGCTGGGGGTTGTAGAGAATTTGATCGCAGTCGGTTTGGTGCCTCTGGTCCCCGACTGACGCGTTCAGCTGCCAAGGCCATGTGGAAGGGTCTGCTTTTGGCGACCATGAAAGTACTAGCGGTACCAATTTGAAAAGGGTAACTCACGGCACGCTTGGTGAGAGCTAGGGAGGAAATCGCGGCCACGATGACAACGACCGCCAGCCCTTCGATGCCGATGGATGTCGACTCGATTAAGTGACGAATTGTCCCCACGCCCAGATCACCTCCATTGGAACAGGAACCGGTGCCTCTGCCGACTACGCTGCCACACGCTCCCGATAAAGATCCCGAATCAGGCGGCGAGTCCGTTCAACGAAAGAAAGGGTATCCGCCAGGCAGCTCTCCAGTAAAACACCTACGCCGAAGTGGCCGGTGACGTCTGCGGCAGCTATCATCGCCACGTATTCACCCACGCGAAGGTGAATCAGGTGACTGGCCTTGACCAAGATGAAGAGTCGCTTTGCCTCAGGCGACTGAATCTCTGCAAGTTCCCTGCGGAAGTCTTCTGCAAATACATCATGAAGGTGGCCGCTTAGCTTCACTGGCTTTTCTCCGATTAGCTTGAAACATTCATCCAGTGAGTTGAGGATCTTGCCTGATACAAAGATTCGCGCCTCCAGGGCTTCCTTGATGTCAGGATGCTGGGCGGCTTGGCTCATTTCCTGAAAGATCTTTGTGGTACGCTCAGTGGCCTGACGTACGTCGCTCAGCAGCATGATAAAGAGTTCTTTTGGATTCTTTACGGGCATAAATAATTCTCCATTTACGGGGTTTAGTTTTTGAGTGGTGCTACGGTCTTTGCCTACGATTCCATCTCAACTTTTCGGATGCATTAAATTTCGGCCTGCTACGTTGCGGCGTGAGGCCGCTCCGAAACTCCGGGCACGCTGTTCCAAAACGTAGTAGGGGCGCAATTGTTCTGGACCAAAATGTTCAATCTGCTACTTGCCGAGAGGCCGTAACGCGTGTAAGCGCCTGATTTTAAGACCGGCGACATCCAACACTCGGATGGCCTTCCAGGTGCGTTCGGCAAGGCATGCTGCAGCAATTAAACGAACATGTGTTTCAGGGCGAAGCCACAGCCTTGGCTCCGGTGACGAGTCAGCCGCGCGTCGACACGGAGCATCAGACGCTGTTCTCAGAAACAGTGGCCGGCGAAATAGACGCTTCTAGTGGGGAGCGCGAGTTGATCGCGTCCGCACGCCAAGGCGACGCGGCTGCTTTTGGAGAGCTAATTAAACGGCACTACGCAAGCTGCCTGAAACGGGCATCGTCTCTGATACGCAATTTGACCGATGCCGAGGATGAGGTGCAAAACGCTTGTTGGAAGGCGTTCGAGCGCCTGGCGCAGTTTCGGGGCGAAGGCACATTCTCCGCTTGGCTCAGCCGCATTGTGGAGAATCAATGTCTCATGCGAATCCGTGAAGACCGTCAGGCTCATTTCCTGTACCTGGATCAATCCAGCGAAACCAATGTCCGCGTTGAGCTAGTTGCGCAAGTTCCGGGCCCGGAAGATGAACTTGGCGATCAACAACTCGAAAACCTGCTACGGCTAGAGATTTCGCGGATTCCGCCTCTCTTGCGGAACGTCATGATGCTCAGTGATGTTGAGCGATTGCCGATGCCGGATGTTGCGGCGCGTTGGGTCTATCGGTTCCGGCCGCGAAATCGAGATTGGGGCGAGCCAGAAGCGAGTTGAGGACGCGCCTGCGGAAGCACTGCGGACAAAAAGGCCTGAGCACACTCACGTACAAGCCCCGATATGGGCGATTGGCATATGCGCGCAGCACTTAAATCAAAATGACTTCTACAACCACACATCCACCCAGCACTAGTAAGCACCGAACTGTCTCGCAGATAGCCAGCCAGGTTTCGAGTGCAATCGGAGAAGAGTTCTTCGAGTCGCTGGTGACAAACCTGGCGGAAGCTCTGAGCGCAGACTGTGTCTACCTCGGTGAGTTCGTCGGTGGCCAAGCTGAAAGGGTCAAGACGTTAGCTCGTTTACCAACAGCGAATCGCCATGCAGTTCCGATTATGTCCTGGCAGGCAGTGTTGCCGCCCTCGTGGCAACAGGCGAACCGTGGTCCAGCACGCGAGGCGTTTTGAAGAGGTTTCCGTCAGACGCATTACTTGGGCAAATCGGTGCGCAAGCCTGCATTGCCGTGCCACTGCTGATCGGCCAGAAGCAAGCCTCGGGCGTGCTAATGGCAGTCTTCCGGCATTCGCTCGATAACGCTCGTTTTCCGAAATCGATGCTCGAGAAGTTCGCTCCGCGGGCAGCCGCGGAACTAGACCGAAAGCAGTCCGACTCAGCCCTTCGTGAAAGCGAACAGCGTTATCACGCCTTCATTGAACAGAATACGGACGCAATGTGGCGCATTGAATTTGAAAATCCTATCTCTACGGACCTTTCGGAAGATGAACAGATCGAGGGCATCTTTCGTTACGGCTATTTGGCGGAGTGCAACGACGCATTCGCGCGCCTGCTCGGCTACGAAAAGGCAGTTCAGCTTATCGGTACTGGACTCGAGCAACTGGCCCGTCATGCCGATCCCCGTCTGCGAGAAGACCTCCGTTCCGCCATTCGTTCGGGATACCGGTTCGAAAGCGTGGAAACCAAGCCTGTGGACAAGCAGGGGCGCGTCCGGCAACTTTTGCGAACGCACTGGTGCGTTGTCGAGAATGGCAAGCTGCAGCGTATTTGGGGCACCCTTCGTGACCTAACGGAGCTGAAGCGGATGGAAGACGCGCTGCAGGCCTCGGAACGGAGGCTGAGCGAATTGCTCGAAAGCATGCACCTTCTTACTGTGATGTTGGACACTAACGGCTCCATCAAACACTGCAACGACTACATGCTGCGGTTGACGGGTTGGGAGGCGACAGAAATCACCGGCAAGAATTGGTTCGACCTGATGGTTCCTCCCGAAGAGCGTGAGAAATTGCGTGAGGAATTCGCCGCAGCACGCGTTGCCCCGCTCGCCCCACGTCATTTCGAGAGCACAATCGTAAGCAAGAGTGGCGACCGCTGGCTCATTGCATGGGAAAGCACAATCTTGCGCGATGCTGATGGCCAAGTTTCCGGATTCGCCAGCGTCGGCCGCGACATAACTGTAGTTAAGGCTCTTCAAGAGGAGCTGATCCAATCCCGGAAACTGGAGAGCATCAGGCATTCCGTGGATAGATTGGTTCACGACTTTAGTGGTATTACGACCATTATTGGCGGGTATTGTGAGATCTTGCTCCAAGATCGGCAGGACGTGGATCCGGCATACATCCCACTGTTGGAGATCAAGGCAGCGGCCGAGCGTGCGGCGGCTTTAACACAGCAATTGTCTGCATTCAGTGAGCAGCAGGAACTTCGACCGGAATGGCTGGATCTGAACGCTCTGCTCGAAGAGGTGGGACATATCGTGCAGCCCCGGCTCCCCGAAAATGTCACGTTGCAGATCGAACTGGATCCAGTGCTGGAGCCGGTTCGCGCCGATGCTGCCCGGTTTCGTGAGGTGATCTTGAATTTAGTGGCGAACGCCATCGACGCAATGCCTGATGGCGGCCGCTTGACTCTCCACTCATCAAACATTGAACTGGACGAGAGCGGGGTTTCGCGGCTATCTGGTATTACGCCGGGTCGTTACGTGCTGTTGGCCGTTGCCGATACTGGTGTGGGAATGAGCCAGGAGGTGCAGGCTCATCTGTTTGAGCCGTTCTTCAGCACCAAAGGCAGTGGGAGCGGCTTAGGTCTTCCCAGCGTATACGGATCGTCCAGCAAAGCGGCGGGCACATAGTTGTGGACACGCAACCAGGGATGGGTACGATGTTTCAGATCTATCTGCCGCGAGTTCAATCCGGGGCCTAATCAGACCTGGCGCCAATTTTTCCGAATCGACCAATTAAAGCAAAAAGAGCCGGCGATCCGTTCCCAGAGATCGCCGGCGAATGAGGAGAAGTTTGCTATTGCTTCCGTATGACTATCGATGACAAAAGGTGGCCGACCGGATGCCAAGAATTTTTGGGTGCCGACCGTAAGGCTCAGATGGCCCTCGAACTATGAGCCTCATTGGTACTCAAAGCCAAAAGTGACCGGCGCTACCTGCGTGGCGACGTTGCGGCTAGCGGCGTAGTTGTATCGTGATTCCACGAAGAACTTCCATGGCGTGTCCTTTACTCTTATAGTCAAACCGACACCCCCATTGACGCCAAAAGAGCTGGTACCGGCGCTTGCCCCAACGGTGTTCACGAACCCGTCGCTGCAGGTATATCCATACCAGAACCAGATCGGCTGGCAAACAGTATCAGTCGGAATAAACGTGCTCTTGGAAACCGACGCATGCCGGTAATACCATCCACCGCCGGCGATCACGTAATAACCGAAGGTCTTGCCGAAGCCGTTCCTGTACTTATAGTCCGCGGTAATGTTATAGAGATTGATGCTGGCCGATCTGCCATTCAGTTGCGCGATGCGCGCCAACCCCAGGAGGAAGGCCATCCCACATGAATTGCCCCACGATCGAGTTATGTTGATTGATGTTATAGCCGCCGCCGCCGAGAAAGCTCCCTCCGACGCCGGCGTACTTGGCAGTGGGGTTCACTGGCACCGATAGACCGCCGCCCATGCTGAAGTTGAGCTTACCCTCTTCGTTCTGATTCTGAGCCTGTATAGGAATAGTGCAGGCCGCGCTGAGTAAGCCAATCGTGATTAGCGTTTTCCTTGACATGAATCTAGCTCCTTTGCAAATTTGAAGATGGGTGACGAGATTCGTCGCCATGCCGCCAATCGTAGCGACGAATCTGATTATTGACACGAGTGTTTCCTGGGTCCTTATTCGTTGGCGGGGGTGATCCACGTTATTGACAGCGTTCACCTGGTGGAAGAGGGCCTGGTCTACTGGGCTTCCCCAAAGTTGAAGTTGAAGCCAGCGCTGTAGCGGATGTTATTCTGGCTGTTGTCGGTTGCCGATCTGTAGTCGTGAAGACGCGTCAGAAAGTACTCGATCTGAACAGGCCGGAACGAGACATGTTTGCTGATCTTAATGTCCAGTCCTCCGCCGGCTGTCATTGCAAACGCGGTTTGCTGACCTGGTTGCGCGGAGATTGAATCCCACCGGCAGGCTGTCCGTGAAGCCCAACTCGGACACAGCAGTGCTCGTTGTGGCGTACACTCCACCAAACAGAGTTTGGAAATAGGGCGTAACTCGCGATTTGCGGAGAGCCACCCGCGGCCCTAACAGAAAATTGGCCACCGTGCTATCCAACTAATTCCCTGGATGTTGCCATTGTGGACGGCGCCCATGTCAGCCACGGCACCCAGCCATTTGTTGAAGTTGATACACGAACTGTCCGCTGCCTCCGTTCGCGCTGAACGCCGGAATATTGGTGGCCGAGTTGGCTCGCGTGAACGTATAGCCCAGGAATGTCTCCATACGTGGCGCCTCATCTTCTGCCAGGGCGGCAAAACTAAAAAGCAAGACTGAACCAATTCCAATAAAGATAGTCTTCATAAGCATGCTCTCCTTGTGTTGAATGTAGAAACTTCCGATTCGCAGTATTCTCCCGAATCCCTGCGGTTCGAAAGCGCTTTTCTTGACCCCTACGAAACGTCTGATCGATTAAGGGCCAGTGAGACTTAGTTTTTTTGAATTGCTTACGCAAATGGATGACGAAGGGAAGCTTAATGGAAGGAGCGTGATGGGCAGGAATCAGCAGAGACCCGAAGCGCGAGGCACAGGGAGAACAACCCCGATCCGGCCGCGGGCGAGCCGGCTGCGCCTGAGCGGAAAGTGGATGGGGAGGGTCCAGCCAGCGCTGGATGGAGTCCCCCCGGGTTCACGACCGATGGCTGTTGGGAGCGCTACTTCTGCGGTTGGGCGGCGTCCGCGCTGGCGCTGGCGCTGGCGGCGGCAGAGGAGCCGGCTCCGGGAGCATACAGCCGAATGCGCACGCGCCGAGCCAATCCGCGCAGTTCCTTTTTGCTGGCGCCAGGTTGGAAGGCTTCCACTTCGGCGGCCAGCAGTTCGGGCGTCTGTTCTTTGCCCAGCCCGAGCAGCGATATGCTCTTGAGCGGAACATTGTTCTGGACCAGATAGCGTGCCACCGCTTCGGCGCGCCGGCGGCTCAGCGTCAAATTATAAGAGCTGGGTCCGATGTCATCGGTGTAGCCCAGCACTTCGAGGATGGGCCGGGGCGTGGCCATGGCCTTCTGGATCATCAGATCGAGGGCGGCCTTAGCCTCGTTGGTCAGTTCCCACTTGTTAAAGGGGAAAGTCACATTGCCGCTCTCGACCACGCTGTAGTTAAAATCATTAGCCAGTTTCACCAGTTCGGTGGAATGAGCTTCCAGTATGGCGCCACCGGCCTGGATAGCGGCCGTGTTGGTTTGGGTCTGCTGCAGTGCCTGGCCGGCGGTTTCATTGGCTTGCTGAGCCGTAGTGGCGACCGCCGACAGTTTGTTATCGATGGTGGTGGTACGTTCATTGAGGTACGAGATCTCGCCCTGTTGTTTCTCCAGCTTCTCGTTGGTCTGGGTTTGAACTTTGGTGAGCCGCTGGTCCACCACATGGACCTGCTGGCCGACATACTTCTTGGTGGCGCAACCGGAGGCGGCCAGCACCCATAGAAGCGTCGCTGAAGCGATCGCTGTACGACTTGATCGGGAAAGTTTCATAAGTTCTCCATCCTCGGCTTTAGCAGCGGTCCGCAAAAGTTACGGATCACCTTCGTAATGCCGTATTACCGTCGACGTCCCGGCTTGCCCGGGGATGCAGATTGTGGGGATGCATCTCGTTAATTACTCGCCAGCCCGGTTGAAATTTCACATCCTGGGCGAGCGGATCTGCATCAACTCTCCGGCCTAACGTCTCGCAACGTAGGTAAGAGGAGGCAACATGACGATGAAGTCCAGCCGGCGGAGCTTTGCCTGCGCGTTGACTATTCTGGCAATCCTGACTGGCGCTGTTGGCAAACTTATGGGCGCAGGCCATCAGTGGAGACCTGGTGGGCACGGTGATGGATGCCACCAAAGCGGTGGTTCCCAACGCCACCGTCACGGCCGAAAACACGCAAACCGGCGCCAAGGCCAGCACCAAGACCAACTCCAGCGGAGATTATCGGCTCACCGATTTACCGGTGGGAACCTACACCCTGACCGCCACGGCCACCGGCTTCGGCACCACCAGCTTGCGCGATGTAGCGGTGAAGCTGAACCAAACCATCACCGCCAATATCACCATCGAGGTGGGCGTGGCCTCCACCACCATCGACGTGATCGTCTCCGGGGCCACCATCGATACCACCACCGCTCAGATTCAGTCCACTTACACCCAGACCCAGATTATGGATTTGCCGCTGGCTTCCACCGGTCAGCCGGGCACCAACTTCGGAGCGCTGAATCTGTCGCTATTGAGCGCCGGGGTCACCAGCAGCGGCGGCGTGGGCGTCGGTATCGGACCTTCGGTCGGCGGCCAGCGCCCCCGCAACAACAGTTTTTCCATCGAAGGCACCGACAACAACCGCAAGGATGTGACCGGGCCGGTGGTTTATGTTCCCAACGAATCGACTTCGGAATTCGCGCTGCTCCAAAATCAATTTGCGCCCGAATACGGCCACTCCTCCGGCGGCCAGTTCAATCTCATTGTGAGAAGCGGTACCAATGCGTTCCACGGCCAGATTTATGAATACTTCCAGAACCGCAATCTGAATGCGGTCGATCAGCTGCTGGCCAATCAGGGCACCTATACCAATCCGCGTTATGATCAGAACCGCCTGGGCGCCACCGTCGGCGGCCGTTTTATTAAGGATAAGCTGTTCTTTTTCGGCAGCTACGAATATAATCCCCTGGGCTTGTCCAGTGTTCCGCCCGGAGTGTTCGGCCCCACCGCGGCCGGCTTTGCGGCGCTCTCCAGTATCCCCGGCCTCTACCAGACCAATCTCAATATCCTGAAACAGTACCTGCCCCTGGCCCCCACCGCCACCTCCTCGACGCTCATCTGTCCGGGCCTCCCCTCGTCAGCTTGCGCTCCCAATAGCGCCGGACAGGGCCCCGCCGGCAGCGTCTTGATCCCCATCGGCTCTTTGCCGCTGGCCTCGCCCAATTACACCAATGAGTACACCTGGCTGTACAGCATGGATTACAACATCTCCACTTCCGACCAACTGCGCGGCCGCATGATCAGCAACCGCATCACGGCCATCGACAACACGCCCAACCTGCCGCAGTTCTTTGGCCTCCGGCCGACTCATCAGTACCTGTTCAGCCTGGCCGAGTATCACTCCTTCACTCCCAACCTGACCAATGAATTCCGCTTCGGCTACAACCGCTACAACGACAAAATCCCGGCCCCCACTCCGCCCTATCCCGGCTTGGACACTTTTCCCAACATCACCATCGACAACGATCTGGGAATTCAGATTGGCCCCGATCCCAATGGCCCGCAATCCACCGTCCTCAATACTTACGAGCTGGTCAACAACATCAGCTGGGTGAAGGGCAGCCATAATCTCAAGTTCGGATTCGACGGCCGCGACCTCATCGCTCCCCAGCAGTTCACCCAGCGCGTGCGCGGCGATTACGACTATTCCAACCTCAACCAATATCTCAATGACTTCAGCCCCAACGACCTGTCCGAGCGCAGCCTGTCCATCAGCCCCTACTATGGCAATCAGATCGCCCTCTACTTTTATGCCAACGATAACTGGCGCGTTCGTCCCAATCTGACCATCAACCTGGGGCTGCGCTATGAATATACGACCATACCGGAAGGCGAGCGGCTGCAAGCCCTCAACCAGGTCTCCGACGTGCCCGGCGTGATCACCTTTAAGGCCCCCAAATCCCAGACCACCAACTTCGCTCCCCGCGTCGGCTTGGCCTATTCGCCCGGCACCAGCGGCGCCACCGTGATCCGCGCCGGATTCGGCATGGCCTACGATGTGCTCTACGATAATCTCGGAATTTTATCGCTGCCGCCTCAGTTTTCCACCACCATCGACACCAACCTCAATGCCAATACGCCCAACTTCCTGGCCAACGGCGGCATCCTGCCGATCTATTCGCCTCCCACCACTCCGGCCCAGGCCCGCGCCTTAACGTCGGCTTATGTCCCCAATCAACAGCTGCCCTACTCCATCCAATGGAACATCGGGATTCAGCATGTTTTCGCCAAAGACTACACCTTCGAAGTTCGTTACCTGGGCACGCGCGGCATCCATCTGCCCGCACAGGTTCGCCTCAACAGCACCTCTCCGGTGACTCCCACTCACCAGCTGCCCACTTATCTCACCGCCCCCAGCCAGGCCCAATTGGACGCTCTCCCGCTCACGCTCAATGCGCTCGAAGCGGTCCAGACTAATTCCTTGGCCCAATACGGGTTCTTAAGCAACCTCACTTCCTTTCAGAGCTGGGGCAGTTCTACTTATAACGGACTGGCCGTCCAGGGCACCCGCCGCTTCGCCGCCGGCTTGCAGTTCGTGGCGGCCTACACCTGGAGCCACCTCATCGATAACTCCACCGCCGACGTCTTCTCCACCATCCTGACGCCCCGCCGGCCCCAGGATTTTCAGAACCTGGGCATCGACCGGTCTAACTCGGCGCTCGACCGCCGCCAGCGTTTCAGCTTCAGCCCGGTGTGGGATTTGCCGTTCTTCAAACATTCCGAGAACTGGTTTGTGAAAAACCTGATTGGTAACTGGCTCTACACCGGCACCTATATCTACGAATCCCCCGAATTTGCCACCGTGCAGTCCGGCCTGGACTCCAACTTGAACGGCGATAGCGCCGGGGACCGCGCCATCGTCAATCCGGCCGGCAACCCCAACCTGGGAAGCAGCGTCACCGCCCTCACCAATAGCGCCGGCCAAGTGGTCGCTTACCTCGCCAATAATCCTCAGGCCCGCTATATCGCCGCCGGCCTCGGCTGCCTTCGGCAACGCCGGCCGCAACACCCTGCCCATCCACCCCATCAATGACTTCGACATGGCCCTCGTCAAAAAGTTCTCCATCCGCGAGTCGCTCAACCTCCAGTTCGGCGTCCAGGCTTTCAACATCTTCAATCATCCCCAGTTTGTCCCCGGCCAGCTCAACAATATCAATCTCACCTCCCAGACCTCCACCCGCAACTTCCTCATCCCCGGCACCCGCAACTTCGACGACTTCTCCTCCGTCTTCTCCAGCAACCCCCGTACCCTCCAACTCGTCGCCCGCTTTGTCTTTTAACTCGTATGAAAAGGTTTGGGAGTGATCATTAGGAATGTATTTATTAAACCCCTGAAATGGACGACGCGACCCTAGGAGTGTACATTCTAGCGACCCGCATGCGAATCGACGACAGAAATCCTAAAGCGAATATCAGCCCACGGCGTCAAGGTAGTGCTGGTCACGCTCATGGCACCATTGTTGGAGCATCGCAAAGGGCGGGTTCAAACCGCCCGATTCACCTCTCACCGGTTTCACAGGTTCGTTAGGATTGGCTGGCTCTTCGCCACCGCTCTCGTGTGTGCACACGGTCAGCAGAGTGCCGACCCAACTAGGTCACAAGACGGCGGACTACCCGTCACCAGCACACCTCCAGCTTCGACGCAAGCCGTCGACAAGCGAATCTTCGGGGTCCTCCCAAACTACCGAACTGCCGACGCCTCTCTGCCGTACCAGCCCATTTCGCCCAAGCAGAAACTGTCGATTGCCACTAAGGATTCTCTTGACTGGTCGCTATCTCTGGTGGCTGCAGGCTACAGCGGATTAGGGCAGCTTACCGGTCAGAACCCGGCGCTCGGGCAAGGGGCCAAAGGATACGCCAACCGGTTTGTGAGAGCTTACGCTGACCAGGTGATCGGCAACCTTCTGGCTGAAGCGGTGGTACCTATCGCTCTCCACCAGGATCCACGGTACTTCCGCCTGGGCCAAGGAAGCTTCTGGCACCGAGTAGAATACGCCAGCTCCCGGGTTTTCGTGACTCGCGCCGACTCGGGAGCTTCGCGGTTCAATTACTCCGAGGTCGTCGGCAATTCTCTGGCAGTAGGTATATCTAACGCGTACTATCCCGGCAGCCGAAACCTGGGCGCCAATTTTCAGAAGCTTTCTGTTCAGATCGGCACCGATGCATTTACAAATGTCTTAAAAGAATTCTGGCCCGATGTAAAGCACAAGCTGCCAGGTCAACACCCGACCAACTGAAAGCAGAGCTCCGCTACGAAACGGTTCGGAAAAATAAAGCCTTCATGGCTCGACTGCATCACTTCAACTGAACATGAAACAAATACTGTTCGTGCTAGCCTGTTGCCTCGTTCTAACAGCTCAACAAACGAAAGAGAAAGAGAACAAGATCGAACATTGCGGTCTCGGCTCGTCTCATGATTGCCACTGCATTCGACATAGCCACGCCGTTCAAGACGCATATCTCGAGGAATGCCGTCTAAATAGCAAGACTGATAAAGACATGCAAGAGTGTATGTCGAAGGCGCCATCACATTGCGGTATCGTCGATCATTATGACGGACAGGGAGACGAAGACGGCGCGGAAGGTCAAGATTCGGCCATGTCAGAACGCTGCGCAATGATGTGCAAAAAGCACGATTGTCTTTGTGATGATGGCCCCCGATGTCATATAGCCCACGACGCGAGCGAACACGAACAAAGCGACAAGAAAGATAAAACCACGAAGTGAGCGTATCGCCTGCGACTTGGTCCTCTGGTTCTCACGCCTACCTCCTCCGATGGGCGCGGGACCTAGAGGGCCTGCGGCGGCCGCTGATGTTAAGGTCAGCGGCCTCGCAAAGAGGTCTTATATAGAGGCTACGAAATCCGGAGGTTATGCCCGGTTACTCACCGGCTCTGAAATCTCCAGAACTTTGCGTTGGAGGCTGTGCTTTTTGAGCCGGTAGGCGAATGCCCTTCGGCTCATATTTAAAAACTGAGCCGCGCGTGTTTGATTGCCCCCGAACTTGTGCAGCGCCTGAAGAATCAGTTGTTTCTCGACGGCTTCGACATCCAAGCCCGATTCAGGCAGATTCACCGGCAGGAAGTCGGCGCCAGGGCGCCCTTGCTTCAGGAATTCAGGAAGCACCTCGAGCGTAACTTCAGCGTCCCCGCTCAGAAGGACTATGCGCTCGATAGCATTCTCCAATTGACGCACATTGCCTGGCCATTGGTAATTGGAGAAGTAGTGGAGCAACTCCAATGGCAGCCTCAGGTCGTTACGCCCGTATTTCGACTTATATCTGTGAAAGAAGTGCTGCACCAATTGCGCGATGTCGCCACTTCGTTCGCGAAGCGGCGGTAAATGAATCGGAACGACCAGCAACCGATAGTAAAGATCCTCTCGAAAGGATCCTTCTTCCACCATCGACTCCAAGTTTCGGTGGGTGGCAGCAATGATGCGCACATCTACCTTCGCTGGAGCGGTAGCGCCGATCTTTTCGATTTCCCGCTCTTGCAATAAACGGAGTATCCTGACCTGTAATCCTAAGGGCATCTCGCCGATCTCATCGAGGAACAGTGTTCCTCCATCGGCGATTTCCACTTTGCCCTTCTTATGTGCGACAGCGCCCGTAAAGGACCCCTTGGTGTAGCCAAACAACTCCGATTCCAGCAACTCCTTTGGGATTGCGCCGCAGCTCACCGTAACGAACGCCCTCTCCCGACGGCAGCTGCGCTGGTGAATCGCCCTCGCGACCAGTTCCTTGCCAGTGCCCGTCTCGCCGAGAATCAGCACCGTGGCATCCGTCGGAGCCACGCGGCCGGCAGTGTCCAGGGCCTTTCGCAGGGTATCCGAGGTACCGCTGATCTCCTCGAATCCGTCGTTTTGGTACAACTCATTGCGCGTCTTTTCAGCCTCATTCATGAGCCTGTGCTCATTGAGCGCGCACTTCACTAGGGCGCTCAATTCGTGCCCGTGAATGGGCTTCGTTATGTAATCGTAAGCTCCGGCCTTCATCGCATTCACTGCGCTTTGAACTGTCCCGAATGCGGTGACTACTATAACCGGAAGGCCTGGAAAATCGACTTTGATTCTTTTCAAAAGTTCAATCCCGGACATCCCCGGCAATTGCAGGTCGGTGATTACTAGACTCGGATGGGAGTGTTTTAAGATCTCAAGTGCCTGTTCAGCGTTGACAGCCGAGGCCGTTACATATCCCAGCTTGTCAAGCTGCGTCCGCACGATGAGCCGTAGGCTCTCGTCGTCCTCCACGATCAACAAAGGTTCAGCGCTCATGTTGCGGCCTACCGTTTCACTATTCGATTAGAAAGCAGGGTGCACGCGCCTGGCGAGCAGAACGGCCTTAGTGCACGCAACAAACATGGCGCTCAGTCTGCGACCGTAGGGAATTCCACTAACGGCGAAGCTGCTCGAGCCACACCTCAACTGCTTGCCGGCGCACATCATCGGCAGGCGCTGAATGTAGGTAGTTCTCCAAATGCTGAGCTGCGTCTTCTCGCCGGCCAGTTTCGACCAGGATCTTCGCAACCAGCAAGTGCGCTCCAGGCATCTCGACGGTCGCGCGCTGTAGATTATCGAGCGCCTCGATTTTATCTCCTCCTTCGTTCACCAAACTAATTCCTAAGACATAACGGAGCTTCAAGAGACCGGGATTAAGCTTCAATGCCCGGCGGGCCATCTCGCCCGCCTCGCGGTAATGCTCCAGCTTACAGAGAACGATACTCAGATTGGCCGCCGCTTCAGGGTGATCAGGTACCAAGTCGATCGCTTTCTGAAATTGATCCTCGGCCTGCTGGAGTTGCCCGAGAACTGCGTAGGTCGTGCCTGCGCCATTGAATGCGTCGGCAAACTGAGGATCGAGTTTGGCCGCCTTCTGAAAATGATCCAGCGCGCTGGGCTGATCTCCCTTGACGGAGGCTGCGCTGCCCTTGCCGAACTCCCTTTGCGCCTCGGCCGGAACCTTGTGCTGTAGTTGCCGGATCGAAACAGTGGCGTCGCTGGATCCTTTCGTTCTTGGCTTCGCGGGCACCTGAATCGAAAGAGTTTGAGGACCGCCATTGATGAATACAGACTCTTCGTAGATAACGGTTCCGGCGACGCCCGTGAGTCTCAATTGGTACGCACCCGGCGCGACACCATCAAACTCGAATCCTCCGGCAGACTCCATAGACGCCGTTATTGCATTGGCATAACCTTGTCCAATCAGTTCGACTGTCAGAGAGCCAGTGATGGGGCCGTCAGAGGTGATTTGTCCGTGAACGACGGCGGTACCGCGATCTCCTGGGTAGGACATTGTCCCGGGTCGATTTCCGCCCCACTGACCATCAGCATTAGCAGCTAACAAGCAAATCAGCCCCAGCAACGAAGTGTGAATCCGCATGTTTATCCTCCAGCGAAGGGTTTGCCCCACGAATCAGAACGTTTCTATTGATCCCCACCCTGGATCACGCTGGCCGATTAGATGATGTGCGGCCAACGCGGACTTATTTGTTGGGGTCACGGCTCGCGAGGAAAACTGATAGAAGAGCGGTCCATCGCTTTGATTCACGACTAGTAAGCGACGGCGCGCTAAAGCGAACAGCCAGAAATGCTAGCGCCTTACCGTAGTCAGCGCCATCTCCCGGGTTAGGAGGGCTTGACCATTTTCGTCGGCATCGAGGACATGCCTAAGATGTCCATTCTCGATTTTGCTATGGGTGGCGTTCTAATGGCGACAATAGGCGGTCAACCAACTAGTCCTGAAGAGCAGGAACCCACTATCCGCATGGACGTCAACTTGACGCTGCTGCACGCTGCCGTGGTGGATCACGCCGGGCAATACGTGGCTGGGCTCAACCAACGTGACTTTCAGTTATCGGTGGATGGAGCGTCGCGTGCCATCACGGTATTCGAGCCGGACGATGCGCCGGTGGCCGCTGGAATCCTAGTCGATAACAGCGCTAGTATGATCAACAAAGGCTCGCACGTCATAGCAGCTTCCCTCGCCTTCGCCCGGGCGAGCAACCCCCAAGATGAAATGTTCGTAGTCCATTTCAGCGATCAGGTCCGGCTCGGGCTGCCGCCTGATAGGCAGTTTACTGGAAGTATTTCAGAACTTGAAACCGCGTTGTCGGCTTTCGCTGGAGAGGGAACAACAGCACTTTACGACGCCGTCGAACTGGCCATCTCTCACTTGCACGAGGCCAAGTTGGAAAGGAAGGTTTTGCTAATTATAAGTGACGGCGGCGATAACTCGAGCCATCAGCATCTCGCTGACGTCTTACAAATGGCCCAGAAGGCCGGCGTCGTAATCTATTGCATCGGCATCTATGACGAGACTAGCTGGGATCAGAACCCGCGCGTGCTCACCGAATTTGCAGAACTAACCGGCGGCAAAGCCTTTTTTCCTTCCGCGCTGACGGATGTCAAAGACACATGCGTCAAGATCGCAGGCGACATTCGCCGACAGTACACGTTGGGGTTTGAGAGCGAGGAAGATGGAGAATATCATCGCATCAAGATAACTGCGCAAAATCATTTGTACGGCGAACTGAGAGTTCAGACGCGCTCGGGCTATTTCGCGCCAAAGCCCGCAGCAATTCTTCCGCAGTGAGAGTTGAACGGAAAAAGAAAGTCTACGCTAAGGCATCGAGCATCTTAGCATACGCAGACGCAAGAGGAGTGTCATAACACCCCGCTCGGGCTTCGTGTGTGTCACGACATGAGCTCTGATAAGTGTTCGCGCTCGGTTGCTCATGTGGAAGGAGAAGGGAAATGGTTAAACATCCATCCGATGTGGCGCTTGGGCGAAATGTACTCTCCATCAGCGCCACACGGGAAGATCACGACTCGCTTCGTCGCATCCTGAATGACCCAAGTTGGCGCGTCACTGCAGCATTCTCCTGTCAGCAGGCAATCACGTATTTGTGCCGCGATCGCATCGGTATTATCGTCTGTGATTGTTTTCTTCCGGACGGCTCGTGGAGAGACATCCTAAGTCATATCGCCGATTTGACGGAGCCCCCGGTGGTGATCGTCACAACTAGAGCGGCCGGCGCAGATTTTCGTGCGGAAGTTCACGCGCTGGGCGGATATGGGGTTTTGGCTAAGCCTTTCCAAGAGGAAGAGGTTATCCGCGTAGCCATCGCAGCGTGCCAGAACAGGGCCGCAACAGCTCCAGAGCCTGCGCCGGCGTAATAGCTGAGATACGTCTATTGTTAGTCTTAAAAATAGAACATCAGCCGCAGACCGACAACATTAACGTGCTGTCGCGTCGGGCGGCTCTGATTTTTCCGAAGGTAGTAGCTTTCCAGAACCACATGCGTTCCCGCTGGGACCTGAACGCCAGCCGAATACCGGTTTTGACTCCACGCTCCATAGCGGGAATCGTATAACGCTTCCGCGTTAATGTAAGGCGTGTATGCCGAATGGCCCATGGCCAGCTCCCGTTCCAGTTGTAGCTTGTTGCGATAGCGTGTTGAGAACGGGTCGCCTTTAATGAATCGCATCTCGCCACGGCTGCGGTCAGAAATTGTGATGCTTCCGGGCAAGGGAAATCGAGGAACGCAGTCCACCATCCAACGATGTTCCAAGTAGGGAGCCCCATTCGTCAGGCTGCTTATATATCGGAATCCGACCTGGAAGGACAGAAACCTCTTGTCGAAGACGTCGGCGCGCTTGCGCAGGTCTCGCCGGAAGACCGGTTTCAATGCGAAATTGAGATGGGCTCCAAAATCTTCGTGCCATGCCCCACCTGCTTGGTTGCTACGGAAAGATGAAAGAAGAAATAGCCTGGTGGTCGAATTCAGGTTAATGTATGAGTCGACCTCGGGCCAGAACTCTTCCTTAGTGTCAGAAGGCGAAGCACCAAGCGCTAAGAGGGGGAGCAGGATTACTACTAGAGGAGATGCTAACTTCTTCACCTTCTTGGGCCATGGCGGTGCTCGGTCAAGATCGAAGGGTGGGTGAACACTGCGGGCTGCCGCAGGGAGAAACTGGCTGCGTATTGACCCTTGACGATGTCGATGATGACTGCCTCATTTGCGCCCTCCGTGGCGTAATAGTCCTTTAGCTTTGCCCTGAGGCGCCACGCTTGACTGCGAACGATAGTGTCAGTCTTCGGATCGTAGTCAGGAGGACGGCCGAACACCGACACTCCCACAGTTGTTTCCTTCAGGTAATGTGCGTTGCCGCTCAACGTTGTTTCAACTAGAAAGTTGAGAAGCTGCACAAGTCTCTCGGCCCGCCGCAGCGTTCGGCTTGTCCCGATGCGCTGGAGAGCCTTCCAGACTTCGGAAGAAGTTGGTTCACCGGACGCGACCTTAATGGGGGACGTCTCCGGCAAACCGCGGTGTTTTGCGGTCTGCAAATCTCTTGCCACGCTTCAGTCGATGCGTCTGTGGACTAAGAAGCGTTACGAAATGTTTGCGGTCCAATACTTAGTCGCGCAAGACCATCGTCAAGAGCGAGGGATGGACACGCAAACCTTTCTCATAATCAATGAACCCCAGACGACGGAACTTGTTCATAAAGAAACTGACTCGGGGCCTCGTTGTGCCGATCATGTGGGCCAGAGTCTCTTGACTCACCCGAACGCTTTCGGGCGCCTCATCTTTACCGAAGTGAGCTAAAAGCAGCAGAAGGCGAGCTAGTCGCTTCTCGCTGGAATTAAACAGCTGATCAACCAGATCTTCTTCGATCCGCGCATTCCGTTGAAGCAAATAGGTCACGAAGAATTCCGCAAAGTCCGGGTTCTTTCGTATAGTGACCAAGATTTCTCTTTTCTTGAATGCGAGGACGGAGCAGTCAGCAAACGCCGTAGCGGTGGCTACATGAACCGTCTGCCCAGCCAAGCTTCCTTCACCGAAGAAGGAGCCTTCGGGCAAAATCGCTATTACAGCTTCTTTACCTTGCCGGGATACGACTCCCAGCTTTACCCGGCCGCGTTGAAGATAAAATACAGTATCCGCGCGGCTACCCTGGCTAAAAATAACCTGCCTTCTCGGGTATTTGGCGAGGGTAGCTACCACACCGGCCCGCTCCAGCAACGTGACGGCATCCGCTGGCCTGCTGCGCCTCTGCTCTGGCTCCGATATCGCGGCCAAAACCTCTCCTTTAAAATGACACGACTCTTGAAGCAAACTGCTAAATGGTAGCAATTTAACTGCCATTTGAGCGCACACCACCTGACTCGCAAGAAGAGCAGACTGGGACCGCCTTGGGTCTCAGATCGGCTGCAGTCTGTAACAAACACTATCCTTTAAGATAGTTTCGATTCGTATGTACGAGCCCTTTGCCTAGGAAAGAGTCTCTGTCTTTGGTCACTTTTGGACAGAACTGGTACTATTCCTAGCAACATAATAGTATATGCGTACCCGCGCCGTCGGGAACGAGTCTGCCGGAGCAGGAGATGATCCGTTTCAGCCCCGGGAGTTCTCTTCAGGCATTGCCGAATTTTGCAGTCATTTTGCGGACTTGGCTGATGCTGCGCCCCAGATGATGTGGAGGTTTGGTCCGGATGGCCAGTGTAAGTACTTTAACCAAAGTTGGCTCAAGTATCGTGGCCGTACGGCTGAACAGGAACGAGACGCGGGATGGCTGGAAGGTGTTCATCCAGAAGACGTTAACCGTTGCAGCGCGGCGTATCGGTCTGCTTTCGAGACTCGGCAACCATTCCACTTGGAGTTCCGCGTAAAGCGCGCCGACGGTGTATATATCTGGGTGCGCGCTCATGGGGTTCCGCAATATCTCCTGGACGGAAGTTTTGTAGGCTACGTCGGATCGCTCGAAGAAAACAGCCGCGAAGACTCTGGATCGCTGCATGAACCCGGCCCGGTAACGGCTTCTGCCAGCGTTCGGCACGCGCTTTGCCTGATTGCCGGTAGTCTGAGAGAATCATCGTAGGTTTCGGAAGGTAAGCGGCCGAATCGTCGAAAACAGCAGAAAGCCCTTCCTGGAAATGTTTTGCGGGAGTGTTTGAATATCTCTATCACTCCCCTGCTGATTGTCGACAACACCGGACGCGCAGTTTATTTCAACGCCGCCTTTCAGGCACTGGCGGCCAAGCGTTTCCCGATTGCCACAGCGGCGACTGCATCAAACCTAACTGAGTGGCCAACGCTCGCCAGCCAATCGGATACAGCCAGTATCCGTTCCGTTCACGCCACCAATTGTCCGCAAGAAGTTCAGGCTTGGCTCGATGCCGACTCGATCGCCTTGGAGCAAAATATCCGTGTTTCTGGCCAACCGCTCACAATCGACGGGACGGAATTGACGATGTTCTCGATTATTGATACCACGCAGGAGAATAGAACTCGGCTACTGGAGCGAGCGTTCCTGCATGATCTGGTAAATGCGGCTGGCAGCATCCAGATGCTAACCGATCTCCTAACTGGAGGCACTTCGCGGCAGGAGCGGGCTGAATACATCAAGTTGCTACAGGTAAGCATCAACCGGCTTCTTTCCGAGATCTACCATGAAAAGATGATGCTCGATAGTACCGACTCCATGCCATTCAACGTGCGCGAAATCTTGACTTCACTTGCGGAATACTACAGGAACCAACATTTTGGGCGGAATTGCTGTGTCGAAATCGATGAAGAGGCCGTTGAGCCTACAGCGCTCCTGGGCGATCAGACCGTGCTCGTGCGGGTCCTGGACAATATGCTCCGGAATGCCGTAGAAGCTACCAGCCAGGGCGGTGTCGTAACGTTGGGTTGTCGCCAGGTCGGCGGAGAACTCGAGTTTTGGGTCCACAATCCAGGCACCATCTCCGAGAATGTGCGGGCCAAAATCTTCCACCCGTCAATCAAGGTGAACGAACGGGATCGCGACCTCGAAAACCAGGAAAGCAAGCTGCTGAGCGAACTGTCGGGAGGAACCGTGGCCGTCTCTTCCGACCAAGAATTCGGAACGACGTACTCTATCCGGTATCCGATGACCGTAGAAACGTCTCCGCCGAAGCGTTACCACACCAAGCACGCCTCTTAATTCGTAATCTCGCGGCCTTCTCCGTCCAAAAAGAAACCGCTGGCCCCTCCGACGAAGCCAGCGGAACAATGATCAGCCTAATGAGGATTGGTTATGTGCCAGGTAGATGCGACTTCCTGAGCGCCGATTTATTTTATTGTCACTCTGGCGCGCACATTCAGGACAGGTAGCGCAACCTTTCCGGTGGCACCGTTCCCCGCACGGTCAGGCTCAAATGCCCTGAGACACCGCAATGTCTCAATACTCTCTGGCGCAATTCGATTCGAGCCCGCAACAGTCGCGATTTAGCGGCCGATACGCTGATTCCGAGACGATCGGCCACATCTACGATCGGCAGCTCTTCCACGTCCCTGAGAAGCACAACGTTCCGGAGGAGCGCCGGAATACGCTGAATTTCACGTTGTAACACTTCCTGCAACTGACGGCTGCCCATCTCCCCTTCCGGGTCGGGTCTCCTGGACGGTAAATCGATGCTGCCGCTGGGATAGCCGGGAATGCCCGCATCCAAATGCAAGAAGCGCGCCCGTCTTCTGGTTCGAATGAACATTAGGCATTGGTTCACTACAATCCTGGCCAGCCATGTACTAAACTCAGCGTCCCCCTGATATTGATCAAGATGCTGAAACGCGTTCCAGTAAGCGTTCTGCGCTTCGTCTTCCGCGTCGCCTCTATCTCTTAAAATGCCCGATGCCAAGCCCACGCACCAGTGATGATGACGCGTCACCAGTTCACCAAAAGCATGTTTGTCGCCTTGTCTGGCATATTCTACGAGGTCCGAATCGCTGTGCCCATTAATTGTTTGTTCACACATAAGTGCCTTCCTTTTGCCGTCGCACAATCCACAGAAATTGACTTTGCGACGTAGCACTCAAAGGCATTTCCGGTACCGGTACGTAATGGGCGCGAAGGATCATTATTTTCAATTGGTTAGGGCTCGGTCCCCTGGCGGCCGTGGGCTGCTGGTGCCTTATATAGGGCAGGGTCTATCCAATCAGGCTGGCTCCTTTAAGGCATCTGGACGGGGAAGAACCAAGGACGACGTCGAAGTGCTGAGGGGACTCCACCAGCCCATGAATGCAAGGCGACATTCGCGGTCCGGGCACGATCAGCTGAGGTCGGAAAAAGAGCGGCCGCGCGGGAACCCCGATTTAGGCGGCGGGAGCTAGAAACTGCAGCTCTGGGTTGCCAGAATCCGCGGGCGAGAGGTTCAAAATGCGAACACGCTGCCCTTCCTGAAGTTGCTGCAAGATGATTTCGCGCCCGTTACGGAAGTGCACCGCATCCCGGTAGCTGAAAGCGTCGGAAGTGAGTTGCGTAAACGTGACCTCCTCGACTCCCCGCACTCCAACCTCGATTTGCAGGCGCTCTGGAATGTCGCGCAGTAGAAGATGAGTGCCCGGAGCAATGCAGACTGCCGGCACCGATTTGCAACTATCGGCGGCACCGACAATTTCCGTCAAGATTGACCCAATCCCACTCAAGAGTGACAGCAAGCTTTTCCGCCGCTTGGACCGCTCGACAGCTGCGCGTTGCAAGTCCGAGATCGCCGCCAGTCCTTTCGCTCCGCTGGAGAATCGATGCACAAGAAGCTCTTCACCTTCGGCCGCTAAACGGTTTGGAAAAGACATCAATGAGTAGTCACACATATCTGGTCGCCTCTTGGAGGTTAAGAATTCTATTTTTACCGGCTAGTCGCTTCCACCGGGCAAGGAAGAAGATGCGCTCCGGTTTAAATGGCTTTACAATCTTTCGGAGCGGCTTCTGGAGGCTGGAAGGAGCGTGTCAACTGCGGCTGATGCGAACGGTCTGAGCCGACGTTTCAGAATCACTCACCGGTTTCACCCGTGGTCCGGTCAGGAGTTCGAACTTGTCACCTACCTGCATACCTGGGGCGAGAACCGAGTCTACTTCCACGAAGGAAGGCGAGCATCTGGTGTCGGTTCCGGCGAGTTGGACGGATCTCGTTCCGGAAGACCCGCTGGTGTACCTGGCAGCGGGGCGTTCGCCATCCGCGCCGTGGACCTGATTGAACTGGCTCAGTTGGTGGAGAGATTGACGCTTGGCGAGCGTAAAGGAAATTACGCCATGACTGTAAAGGTAATGTTGTCATACGCCTCCGTGAAAGACGGCTAGTCCACAAGGCGTTGTATGGATGTTATCTGCCACTCCAACTAGAAGAAAAACCGCACAAAGAACTTGACAGCGCGCCACATAGGGACGTCATTATATTTACAGGTAGCGCTCATGACTCTGCCGACTTCGCCCGACCGTCAACAAAAGCGCCAGACGCTCCGCCGCCATGGCACCCTCAACCCACAACCAAAAACCGTCACCGATCCGTTGTTTCTCAACAGCGGCTTCTTCGATCCCGACGACCTAGTGCAGGTCAAGTACGAGATGCTGCGTCAGGTTCACGTCGACAAAGGTTCCATCAGCGAGTCCGCGCGAGCCTTCGGTTTTTCACGCCCGTCGTTCTACCAGGCGCAGTCGGCGTTTCACCAGGACGGAGTATTCGGCCTGCTGCCGCACAAGCGCGGCCCGCAAGGTGGACACAAGCTGACCAACAAGGTGATGGAGTTTGTCGCCCAGCGGCGATCCGCCGATCCATCGCTCAGCTCCGAACAACTGGCCGAAGCCATCCAAAAACAGTTCCGGCTTCAAGTGCATCCGCGGAGCATTCAGCGGCGCCTGGTCGGGCAAAAAAAACGGCGTTGAAACCATCTGTCGCCGGCTGTGGTTCCGACGCTCTGCGGTCCTCCTACGAGGATCTCCGCGCGCAAGCCCTGGCCGGCGGCCGCGGACCGGGGTTCGCCCTCTTCCTGCATCACGGAATGCGCGAATGGATCGAAGTCTGTTCCTCGTGCACGGCGGTGGTTGCCGACAGTGAGAAGGGTAGAGGTAACCACGAATCCTCAGTGCGTGCCGCCGGAGATGCGATCCGAGATCGTGTCGATCCTGGCCGGCCTGTTTCTACAAAAGCGATGGGAGGCAACCCGATGACTCACGATGCGCATCAGAAGGTGAAGGCCAGCCACCTGAAGCGGAACGCCTATCTCTATGTCCGGCAGTCGACGCTGCGCCAGGTGCTCGAAAACACCGAGAGCACGCAGCGGCAGTATGCGTTACGGCAAAACGCGGCGGCGCTGGGATGGCCGCTAGAGCGGATCATCGTGATCGATACGGACCTTGGCCAATCCGGCGCCTCCGCCGCCGATCGCGAGGGGTTCCAGCGGCTGGTCACCGAGGTCAGCTTGGGGCGAGCGGGAATCGTGCTCGGCTTGGAAGTCTCGCGCCTGGCACGCAACTCGATGGACTGGCACCGGCTGTTGGAGATCAGTGCGCTCACCGACACACTGATTCTCGATGAAGACGGCGTCTATGACCCGGCGCACTTCAACGATCGTCTTCTGCTTGGCCTGAAGGGCACGATGAGCGAAGCAGAGCTTCACGTGCTGCGGGCTCGTCTGCAGGGCGGCATCCGCAACAAGGCTCGACGGGGAGAGCTCTTCGTGCGCCCGCCGATGGGGTTCGTTTACAACGCGGATGGGAAGTTGGTGGTGGACCCAGACCAGCAGGTGCAACAATCGGTGCGGCTGTTGTTTGAGACCTTCCGCCGGACCGGGTCGGCCATGGCTGTGGTGCGGGTCTTCGCCGAGCAGGGATTGCAGTTTCCCCGGCGCGTTCACACCGGACCCAACAAGGGTGACCTCACTTGGGCCGGACTGGAACATAGCCGGGCGTTGCGCATTCTCCACAACCCGAGATACACCGGGGCCTTCGTCTACGGACGAACCCACAGTCGTAAGACGGTGGAGGGCGACTGGGTGATCGAGCCTGTGCCGCGGGAGGAATGGGAAGTGCTGATTCGGGAAGCCCACGCCGGCTACATCGACTGGGACGAGTATGAACAAAACCAGCGCCGTCTCCACGACAACTGCCAGGCCTACGGGGAGGACCGGCGCAAGAGTCCCCCACGGGAAGGTCCCGCGCTACTGCAAGGACTGCTGATCTGTGGCCGCTGCGGCAAACGCATGACGGTGCGCTATCACAGCCGGCGAGGGCAGTTGTTTCCGGATTACGTCTGCCAGCGCGAGGGTATCGAACATGCCGAGCCAATCTGCCAACACATTCCGGGCGCTGGTATCGATGAGGCGGTTGGAGACATTCTCGTCGAAGCGGTTACGCCGGTCGCGCTAGAAGTCGCACTGGCCGTCCAACAGGAGTTGCAGTCGCGACTGGATGAGGCCGACGGGCTGCGCCAACAGCAGGTGGAGCGGGCGCGCTACGAAGCCGAGCTCGCACGGCGCCGCTATCTCCGCGTCGATCCGGATAATCGTCTGGTGGCCGACTCGCTGGAAGCCGATTGGAACGACAAGCTGAGGCTGCTGACCCAGGCACAGGAGGCCTGCGAGCGGCAGCGCGCACAAGATCGAACGCTCCTCGACGAGCAACAACGCGCGGCGATCCTCTCACTGGCCACGAACTTCCCGCAACTGTGGCGCGACCCATCCACACCCGATCGGGAACGGAAACGCATGGTACGGCTGTTATTGGAAGACGTGACTTTGATTCGTGAGGATCATCTCACCCTACACCTCCGCTTCAAGGGCGGTGCGCACCGCACGGTTCAGCTTCCGTTGCCTCTGCGATCTTGGGAGCAACGGCAAACCAGCTCGGAAGCAGTTGCAGAAGTCGACCGGCTGCTGGACCACCACACCTATCCGGAGATCGCGGCTATGCTGAAACAACAGGGTATGCAATCCGGGGAAGGCAAGCCGTTCACCGCCCGCATCGTGGCACGCATTCAGCGGAGCTACCAACTCACACCACGATATGATCGTCTTCGCAAGGTAGGAATGCTGACAGTCGAGGAAATGGCAAAGGTGCTGGAAATCAACCCGCAACGAGTCAAGATCTGGAACCGGCATGGACTGATTCGCGGCCATGCCTACAACGGCAAAAACGATTGCTTGTACGAGCACCCGGGTGATAATCCGCCTCGAAAAGCCATGGGTGTCAAACTATCGAAACGGCGGCTGGTCGCCGAGGTCGTTGCGCAACGTGCGGAAGAGGTGCAGTGTGAAGCGTAAGCGTTGTCGAGCGCGCGCCCGCGGCCATCCATGCTGATCGCGATGCCGCGGCTTTTGAGCGGAGCCAGAAAGGCGGCCGAGGTGAACTGCGAGCCCTGATCGGAGTTCCAGATTTCGGGTTGGCCGAAACGAAACGCGGCGTCTAGCGCCGCCAGGCAGAGACCGGTTTCCATCGTATTGGAGAGTTCCCAACTGAGCACGAAGCGGCTGAACCAATCCATCACCGCGACCAGGTAGAGAAACCCGCCACGCATCGGAAGGTAAGTAATATCGGTGCTCCAGACGTGGTTGGGCCTCTCGATCACCACGCCGCGCAGCAGGTATGGGTAGATTTGATGGCCCGGCTGAGGACGGCTCAAGTTGGGTTTGGGATAGTGAGCTTCGATGCCCAGAATGCGCATCAGCCGTTGGATGCGTTGGCGGTTCACGTCCAATTCGACGGCCATTTTGCGGCTTCCAAAAAACGGGCGTTTCAGATACAGTTGGTCGAGTTGGCGGAGCAATCGCAGGTTCTCCGCGCTCTCCGGCCGCGGCTGGTAGTAGTAGGTCGAGCGCGGCACTCCCAGCAGTTCGCACTGCTGCTGGATGCTGAGGCGCCGGTGCGTGGGATCGATCCATTGCTGTTTGTCGTCAGTCGATGAGGCCAGCTCTTTTTTTGAGAAAGTCCAACTGCACTTTCAGCTGACCGATCTGTTTGTACAGCTCGTCTTTCTCGGCGTCGGACTGCTGACGCACTTGCTCGCGGCCGTTGCCGAAAATGTCGGGCAAACCGGCCAGCGCTTGCTTCTTCCAGCCTCCGACCTGGGTCGGATGGACGCCGAACATCTGGGCGATTTGCGCTGCCGTCTTGTGCGCCTTGATGGCCTCCACGGCCACCTTGGCTTTCAGGCTGGGTGGGTGACTCTTGCGGGTTTTAGGCATTGACTCTCCTCTATTTTCAATGCCGCCCACCATCTAAGAAAGGGTCGTTTTTCTGTCCAAAAAATGGGGTCCACTAATCAGTTGTCTCCCGCCGCTGCCGAACTGAATTCTTGGCTGGACGAGCTACTCTTTGATTTCCCTTTTTCGATTCCATACTTAGCGATTCGATAGAGGAGCGTCTTTCTGGTAATGCCAAGGTGCTTGGCCGCCCGGCTTTGATTCCAGCTGAACTGCTTAAGGACTTGAACGATCAAATCCTTTTCTACCGCTCCAAGGCTCATGCCCTGCGTTGATTCGCCGGATGGCATTTGCTCGAACTGCCGCCCGGAAGGACGCAAGAACTCCGGCAAATCGTTCAACGTGACGTTTTCATTAGAACTGAGCACCACAACGCGTTCGATGGCATTCTCCAATTGCCTCACATTGCCGGGCCAGCGGTAGGCGCTAAAGTAAGGAACAATTTGAGGAGGTAGCGTTAGATCTGGCTTATTGTGCCGCAGCTTGGAGGCTTCAAAGAAATATCGCACGAAGTCCGGAATATCCTCGGCTCGATTTCGCAGGGCCGGCAACTCGATTGGAATGACAGCCAAGCGATAGTACAAATCCTCTCGAAATTGGCCCGCCGCGACTAGCGACTTGAGTTCACGATTCGTCGCTGCGATGATCCGAACATCGATTTTAGTGGGATGTACCGCTCCGATTTTCTCGACTTCACGTTCCTGGATCAACCTGAGCAGACGCACTTGCAATTCCAGCGGAAGTTCGCCAATCTCGTCCAGAAAGAGCGTCCCGTGGTCAGCCAATTCTACTTTTCCCTTTTTATGTGTAATTGCGCCGGTAAATGATCCACGTAAGTGACCAAATAATTCAGATTCCATCAAATCCTTAGGAATCGCAGCGCAATTGATGGTAACGAAGGGCTGTTCGCGGCGAAGGCTGTTGAAGTGTATGGATTTAGCGAGTACTTCCTTGCCGGTTCCAGTCTCACCCTGTATTAGTACCGTAGCAGTGCTTGGTGCAACCCGGGCTGCCTGATCCAAGACATACAAAAAGGCCTTGGATCGACCGATGACGTTGTCGAACCCATATTTTTCATCGAGGTTCCTCCTTAGCAAGTGGATCTCCTCGATTAACTGAACTCGTTCAAAGGCCCGGTCCACTAGCGCGCTTAGCTCGAATAGATGAATTGGCTTTGTAACATAATCGTAAGCGCCAAATTTCATGGCTTCCACCGCGGTTACGACCGTCCCGAAGGCCGTGATCATAACCACGGTGGTCTCCGGATAACTGGCTCGGATCTTTTTGAGTAATTCCAGGCCCGACATCCTCGGCAAATGCAGATCGCTGATAACCAAGTCCTGGTATTCAGTCTCAAGGATCTTAAGCGCCTCTATGGCGTCGCTGGCCACTGCAGTCGAGTACCCCTTCTTCTCGAGGTGCATCTGAGTGACGCGACGAAGAGTATCGTCGTCCTCAACTATGAGTATTCGTCCGCGTCGCATGCCTGTACTCAGATCCCAGTGAGCAGGGCGACCCGTTTCCCCCAAGAATCCTGGGGTCGCGCTCCGGAGGCTTCGCCTTCGGATGCTACCGTTGTCGTGTTCAGTATAGTGGGGCAAATGGGTACCAAAGTCAAGAGGTTTTTGGCACCTCCAACACCGCGTGCTGACGATCCGTCTTGTTCAGCTGCTGCATAGATTAGTAAAAAGATTCTCCAACCGCGTCCAAAAAATTGCATCTTCACTATTACAATGCTTCGTCATCACGAAACCCCGGGTATGGGCTGCTCCCTTCGTAACGCGCTTCATTCCCCCAAACGGTGGGGCCTTTAACGAGGTTGCTCAGATGTCTATGTCAGCATACCGCATCACAAACTCAATTACAGCCATGATTCGCCAAGGGGCGAGCGAAAGATTCAAATGCCTCGCCGGCGGATCTATTTTGTTCCCAATATCTGAGCCGAACGCGGCCGGAATGATCGAGGCGCGATGCGAAAGCGACCTTGTTCTGGTCTTCGAACGCGATCTTGACGAGGCATCCGAACAGATCGAGATCGAAGTGGCTAGTTCGTCTTCACTTTGACGGTGCAGGAAACTTAAATGCAACACCCCGTTGATCATTCAAATGCTGCGAGAGGTCTTGGTCGATCAGGATGCTGCTGACCTGATTTAAGCCGTAATCAGCGCTGACATAATGCAGCGTTTCTCCCTCCATCCAATAACCCAGCGCCTTTACGATGCTGTGATCCTTGAGTGCGATCAGGTAGATGGTTGCGCGCTCTTCCTTAGGGGCTGACGGCCTGATCACGTTACTTTCGGCGGTGACACACTTTGCGGAGGCATTTGGATTAACGACGCCCAACAAAGGACCTTGGGGCGGGACGACACTCTGGTTGATTATCGGCACTGGACTCAAGCCTGGTCTCAGCGTTTGATCCGGGTCGTTTTGCTGACCATTTCCACTACCATCCGCAGAACCAGAATCGTAAACCGGCCAAGGCACGATCACCACGGAAGGTTGCGGATCGGCTGCTTTTCCCGGGGCAAGCCATCCCGAAGAATAGGACCCAGCGGCGCCGCTTAGTGACTTGGCGGGCGCGTGGCCTCCGCCGGGGGCGAGTATATTTCTGCCTCCCCCCGGGAACGAAAATTGGATGGGGTGCCTTTGCGCGAAACCAGCGCTTGAAAGGCCTAAAGCAACTACCACGAGGACCAACAACTTCATAAGCCCTCCCTCTAGACCACACCGATAAAGACCTTCGGCGCCGATTGGCCGGCCTATTTAATTTCCCTGTTCTCATCTCGCAGCGGCAACGCAGCCTCAAATTTGGCATAAACTAAAGCACAACCGATGCTCTTTCATCGTTGGTTGCAGGAAGACCTCGGAAGTCAGGGTATTCCAACCCCGTAGCAAGATCTTCACACGAGCTGTAAGAAGCAGCCACATTTGAGGAGTATGAATTTTCCAGAACGCTATAAGGCGGACATTGTAAGCGCGGTCGAGAGCATCGACTTGGATAAGGTTATCGAAATAATTGAGCTATTCAAACAAGCTAGGGCTGAAGGGCGCAATATCTTCGTGTGCGGCAACACGCGAAGCGCCTACGCGGCGTCGAGGGTCCTTTGTGACATGGTGATGCGCTCCAGTTTTGAACGGCCGGCGCGCTTCCGGATCTTGGCTTTGGATGACCGGACGCCGGCGTCGGGCACGGATCCTGAAGGTGTGGGAGCAGAACGACTTCTGGTCGAACAGCTAAAAAACTTTGCAGAGCCCCACGATATCGTGGTAGGTATTAGCGCTCCCAACAACTCAGCCCCCATTCTCCGAGCGTTAGAGTATGCCGCTGGGATCGGTTGCAAGACCGTTGCATTTACGGGATTGGATGGTGGAAAATTGGCGGTCCAAGCCAACATAGCGATTCACGTCGACTCCACGCATCTGGGTACCGTAGAAGATACCCACGTAATCATCTGTCACATGATCGGAAGCTACTTTCTGGAATTCGATCGGGTCTGACTCTGTTTCGCGTCGTTCAGCAATCAAAATAAAGCTAATGGCCACAGAAAAGCATCCATCCAGTCGCAGCCAGACAGGGAGGCTCAAGGATGGCCTATGAAATCAATAATCTACGTCCAATACTGTCTAATTCCGCCCGTCACCCTCCCAACAAACCCCCAGGTCATCCTTGAGCCATGGACACACGGCGGTTAATTCGCTTCTGAGCATCTGCCGCAGGCAATTCGACGCAAGTCCGTCAATAGGGCGCGTAGTAGCCATGCCGCCAGGAAGTGTGCAATTTCAGGCTTCCGGCAGCCTGACTCACCAGGAGCTTCACTTTGTGAAACTTACCGTCGTTCTGCCCCAATACTGGATAGTAACCTAGAAGATATTGGCTTCTTAGCTGAGTGCTGAGCTTATCAATTGCGTCTGGCAGATCGTTCATGTTATGCACGGTCACCATAGCGCCACCCGTATCTTCAGCAGCCTTCTTAAGGTAGTGCGCGTTGTCGAAAAGCCCGACCGCGTATACTCGGACGTCGGCCTCTCTTAGGAGATTAATGACCTCACCGCCGCTGTAGCGGCTATTGTTATCACCGCCGTCCGACAGAATCAAGAGGGCTTTACGTGGATTCTTGGCGAGTCGCATCTGATTGACTGCGACGTAGATAGCGTCGAACATCGAGGTCCAGCCTTGCGGTCTTACGAGGCTCAAGTTGGTCATAATCTCATCTGCATCGGGTGTAAAAGGAACACGAAGCTTCGGTACGTCGCTGAACTCTACCAAAAAGAATTCATCTCCCGGCAGGCTGGTCTTCAGAAATTGCTCGACGGCGGAGAAAGATTTATCGATCTTGTTGCGCATGCTCCCGCTCGCATCGAATACGATGCCCAGAGAGACCGGCGCCTGGTCGATGGAAAATGATTCGATCTTCTGCTCGACCGCGTCCTCGAAGAGGTGGAAATTCTCCCGACGCAGATTCATGATCGGCCGTTCATCCCGGTCCGTAACGTTAGCGGGAATCATGACCATCTTCACATCCAGACGGATGGAGGGCTCCCTCCGGCTGGGGGTTGGCCTGAAGCGGGGAACGATCGTCACCGACGGCGCGTCTTGGCACAATGCCAGGGCCCCCAAGAGCGTCAGGAGAAGCGTGACGAGGACAAATCCTGCAAGGATATTGTGGCTGCCACGGAACTGCATGGATACACCCCCGGCTCATCGCCCCGAATGGGCGTTCATGTTCTTACAAACTCTCAAAGTATACGTTAGCGAGTATACGTTTGGGCTAGAAGCGATGTAAAGGGGGAGGGGGTTACACGTTTGCGCGATGCCTTGGTCTCTTCTGATACCGCGCCAGCGTAGGGGAGTAAGATCTGGAATGTTGAACCTGTACCTGGCTTGCTCAAGATCTGAATGTGACCGCTGTGTGAGCGCAGGATGCCTTGAACGACGGCGAGACCCAATCCACGGCCCAGAAATTTTGTAGTGTAGAAAGGATCCAGGGCACGGGACTGCACCTCTTGGTTCATGCCACAGCCAGTATCGGAGACTACCAGGCGTACATATTCGCCCTCGGGCAGGCCTGTCGGACCCTCGGAGGCTGGTGGCCGGCCAACGTATACGCGCTCGGTCGCAATCGCGATGAGTCCCTCCCGGCCTTCAAGAGCTTCTGCCGCATTCTTGACGAGGTTAAGCACCACCTGCTGGATCTGGGCAGCATTCGCCCTGACCAAAAGATCCTTGGCTAGAGTGGTACGAAGTACGGCTTTTTCCGAAATCGAGCCGTCGAGAAGATGAACCATCTCCTCCACGATCCGAGAAAGATCGAGCTCCTCCATCGCCACGCTTGTGCCGCCGGCATAGGCAATCAGCAGCTTCACGATCTCGGAAGCACGAACCGCGACGAGCTTGATCCGTTCGATGTTCTGACGTCCAGGTGAATCCGGGGTAGTTTCTAACAATGCCACGTCTGATTCGGCGAATATCGCGCCCAGCATGTTATTAAAATCGTGCGCGATGCCGGCGGCCAAAGCCCCCAGGCTTTCCAGCTTCTGGGTTGCGAGCATTTGTTCGTGGCTCAACTTTAGATCCGTGGTATCGACGACGGTTCCGATGTGACCAACATATACGTGATCGACAAAGCGCGGAATCCCCGTGTTCAAAACCCATCGGTACTGCCCGTCCGCGCGCCGCATGCGGCACTCCATCCGGAATGGCCGCCGCGAGAGAACGGCCGAGTGATACAGGGAACAAACACTATCCCGTTCGTCGGGATGTACCAGTTCGATCCAGCGATTTCCGAGGAGCCGCTCTATAGTCCGGCCAGTAAAAGTCAAAGCGCTCTTGTTAAAAAACGAACCCAGTCGATCCGGATCAGTGACCCAAATGGCGACGGGCGCAGTATCGGCCAAGTTTCGGAAACGTTCTTCGCTCTCGCGCAGCGCCTGCTCGATGAGCCTGCGCTGCGCGAGCTCCTCCTGTAACCGATTGTTAGCGGTCCGCAATTCGGCGGTTCGCTCCGCCACCAATGCTTCCAAATTCGCACGCAGACGGCCCAATTCCAAATGAGTTCGAACACGAGCCAGTAATTCCTCCGGGCGGAACAGTTTGTTGACGAAGTCGACCGCGCCCAGCCGCAAGCCTTCCATTCGCTCCCCAACGTCCCTGGCAGAAGTTATGAATATCAGAGGAATATCGCGGGTTGTTTCGTCCTCCTTGAGCCGTCGGCAGACCTCGAATCCATCCATCTCTGGCATTCGAATATCCAACAGAATCAGGTGGGGAGGCTTGGCAGCCGCGGAAGCCAGAGCCAGCTTCCCACTATCGGCGGGCCGGACATCGTAGCCTTCGCGCCTCGAGCATGCTGGTCAACATAGCCAGCGATTCCCTGTCGTCGTCAACTATCAGAATGCTGGAACCATCTGTCATGAACTTTTCGTCCTGTCATGCAAGAAGAGCGCTTAACCGTTTGGAGTTATGCTTCTACCGATGTCTCCTCGTACCCTAGCTCAGCTTTCAGGGTGGCTCGTCCAGCCGACGGAACAGAAGAGGATACTGAGCGTGGGGATTTTGGTCTAGGATCGCTTACAACACACGAAGATTTTTCCACTCAACTCCAAGCCTCGAAGGAAGATCGGTGTCTTTGCGCTGTATTGATGCGGATCGGGTTACAAATGGTTTAAAAAATAAGTCCCTGTTTCGTGAACGCGAATCGAGAAGTCACGATGCACTGTGCTGGGTTAAATATCCCTGGGACGCGATCATGACCTGGCTTTGTCGGACATTGCGTCCTGAAGCGCGGCCACCAACTCGGCAAGTTGAAAGGGTTTCCGGATAAAGTGCTCGAATCGCAACCCGTTAAACAAGGCAGCTACGGTTTCTTTGCCATAGGCGCTGGTCAGAATCACCCTTAGCTCCGGACAGATGCGCTGAGTCTCTTGGAGAATCTCCCGGCTCGACAGGCCCGGCAGGGTGACATCCAACAGAACCACGTCGATGTCATTCTTGTGAGCGCGAATCAGTTCCATTCCCACCGATCCGTCGCGAGCCTCCATTATCGAAAACCCTGTTTTTATCAGTGCCTTCGAGACCGCCAGCCGCAACAGATCTTCATCCTCCACCACCAGGATAGTCCCCCCCTTAGATGTGGCTTTCTCCTTACCAGCGGAGGCGATTGCTTGGGCGCGCCCTCCATTCGTCTTCGAAGCACACGGTAGCCAGACTTGGAACGTCGTGCCTTGGTTCGAGGCGCTTACGTGAATCGCCCCTCCATGACTGCGCACAATCCCGTGCGTGAGAGAGAGGCCGAGGCCACGCCCACGTCCGGGGAATTTGGTCGTGAAGAATGGGTCGAAGATCTTAGCTTGCACTTCCGGCGTCATCCCGGGGCCGGTGTCGGAGATCTCCATCTTGAGATAGTTGCCTTCAGGCAATTTCGTAAGGTCGCTTAATATCGCGACCTTTCCTACTTTCCCCATCGATGTGCGGATGAATATCTTTCCGGGGCTCGCTCCGATAGCCTCGGAAGCGTTGGTAACCAAATTCATGACTACTTGCCGGATTTGCGGGGGGCTAGCCTGCACAGGGGGAATATTCTCGCCCAGGTCAAGCTGCAGAATCACATGTTTCGATATCGACACCTTCAGCAGTTGGAGCATCTCTTCGATAACGAGCGTCACATCCATTGGCTCGAAAGCCGGGCTCTCTTTTCCGCTGTAGACCATCAATTGACGGACGATTTCCCCACCTCGAAGGGCTGCAATTCTTATTCGCTGGAGCTCCTCTTCAACAAGCGAACCATCACCTCGCTCCGCTAAGGCTAATTCCGCGGAAGCGAGTACGCCGCCCAGCAGGTTGTTGAAATCGTGGGCAATGCCGCTAGCCAGGATGCCCACGCTTTCCAGCTTCTGCCTGGCCAGCGCCTCTTCCTGAGCGCGCTTGGCATCCGTGATGTCAATACAAGACGCGATGTACCCGGCAAAGTGTCCATCCGGCGCAAAGCGCGGGACGCCGTTGCACACAACCGATCGGTATTCTCCATCCGACCGACGCAATCGGTATTCCAGGTGGCAGTTTTGACGCGCGTCAAACGACGACGAGTAGTGCGCCAAACACTCGTTGACGTCATTGGGATGAACCCCTTCGATCCAACCATAGCCGAGCTCCTGTTCGATGGTTCGCCCCGTAAAGCTCAGCCATCCCTTGTTAAAAAACGTGGCGAGCTTGTCCGGTCCTGAAGTGCAGATCATGACTGGTGCCGTGTCTGCCATAATCCGAAAACGCTCTTCACTTTCGCGGAGCGCCGCTTCGGCACGCTTACGGTCACTTATGTCCATGTTCACGCCGACCATCCGGACGGGAACACCCCGCGAGTCCCGAAAAACTTGCCCTTTGCCATACAGCCAATGAATTGAGCCGTCTGGCCAGACAACACGGAACTCAGCGCTGAAATAGTCGGTGCGTTCGAGGGCCTGATTGAGTTCCTGGTTGATCCTTAACCTGTCATCAGGATGGATAAGTTCAAGCCATTGCTCGCGAGCGGGAGCTAAGTCGCCGGTCGGGAGGCCATATAAAGGACCGTATTCCCTGGAACAATGGGTTTCACCCTTAGAAGCATCCCAGTCCCAAGTGCCAATTCCACCAACGCTTTGGGCAATCTCGAGCCGTTGCTGGCTATATCGAAGCGCCTCCTCAGCCCGTTTCCGCTGCGTAATATCGAGACTTACTCCGACCATACGCAAGGGATGGCCATCGTCATCGAGGAGCGTCGTGCCTTTTGAGAGCAGCCATCTCGCGCTTTGGTCCGGGCAAAGAAGGCGATATTCAGTCTCCCATTTAAGCGGTCCATGGATACTAGCTAGCACCAGCGCCACCACCCGCTCACGGTCGTCCGGATGAACTAGATCGAACCACTCCGCAAACGTGGGATGAGCCTGCCCGAAAGCCTGGTAATATTGCGGCGATAGCGCGGCGGCCCCGACGCGCAGATCATAATCCCACACCCCGACACCCGCGCTGAGGGCAAGCCGAAGCCTTTCCTCGCTAGCGCGGAGAGCACTTTCCGCGTGGATTCGATCTGTAATGTCCTCGATCACGGAGACGAAGTATTGGGGCAGACCCTTCTGATCTCGTACAAGAGAAACAAATACCTTCGCCCAGACCGTGGCTCCATTACTGCGGATGTAACGTTTTTCCATCGACCAGGAGGAGATTTCGCCTGAGATAAGCTGGGTTTGCGCCAAGATATTGGCCTCGCGGTCACCGGGATGCGTTATATCCAGAAACGTTTTGCCAAGCAGTTCGGCTTGTGTATAGCCAAGGATCTCGCAAAATCGGTCATTCAGAAGCACCCATTCCCCTTGGATGCTGGTCTGTGCAATGCCAACGGCCGCCTGAAAGAAAGTGGCGCGAAATCGTTCCTCGCTTTGTCGCAACGCCACCTCAGCGCTCTGCCGCTCTGTCGCAAACGCGACATGAGCAGCAATCGCTTGGGCAACCTGAAGTTCGTCTGCTTGAAATTCGTGCGGGGTGTTGTAGTAGAGGACGAATTTTCCAATCAGTCCTCCGTTTCCCAAAAGCGGTATGAACGCAATGGCGCGAATTCCTTCTTGGGCGTGCACTTGCCGGTAAGCTGAAAGACAGGCATCCTGCATTGCATCAGCTAAGGCAACTGGGTGCACATCAGGTTCGCCTCGCTTCCAAGGCGTGTGACCTTCCACGGCAGCACGGTACTCCTCCGACAGGCCGACCCACTCCTTAAAACGCAAGACATCATCCACATCGAAGATCAGGACTGCAGCGCGATCGGCTGCCAGCGCATGCACCAGCCCGTGAACCGCAGCTCGGTAGATTTCACGCGGCTCCCGGGCACGGCTAACCGCGCCCGCCAGTTCGAAAAGTAGATCTAATTGTCCATACTTGCTTTGCCGTTCGCCGAGAACACGCTTATGTCCGGTCGTGCTCATAGCAATCTTAGCGGTGTCCCCCACTTCCACGCTGTCGTTCCAAGCGCACAAGCGGGCTTAGCGATTGGCACGTTATTTGGAATCTTACTAGTTATCTAGATCTAGAACAAGCAGATTCCCTCGGCGTGGATGAGGTAGATGCAGTTGAATCCCAAATCTAACAAAGTAATACGTTTATAGCCTTCTTACGCTAGACTCAACTCCGCGCGGATTATGCCAGGCGACTCGCGGAGTTGGATAGTAGTATCGATCCTGCTCGCCCTACTCCTCAGCTTCCTCACTGGAGGGGTCTGGTGGACGCGCCGGACTTACCCGGGTTTCAGTCGTTGGGCCGCTGCGAATTTATTACTTGTCTTGTCCTTACGTCTGTTCACTCTGGTATCGCGGTCGCCAGATTGGATCAGCGTCGTTGGCGCAAACAGTTTGCTTGTCGCCGCTTCGATCCTATTCCTGGAAGCGATTCGCGAGTTACAGCCTCGCCTCTGGTCGGCATACGCTTTGGCAGGACTTACCATCCTGACGATCGTATTCTTCGATTACATCGTGCCTCAGCCTGAACAGCCGCATGCACTGCGCTGTCTTCTTTACTTTCGATTATCGCGCGCCCTATGCGCTGATGACATCACTGAAAACATGCCGGTCGGGCGCAGGTTCGGAATGACGTTCACCGGTGGCATGTTTGCACTTTGGGCATTTACACACCTGGCGCGCGCCATCTATTTTTACTCTGCGACTGACCTCCAGCTCGCTACTTGCTGCCGCCTGGTTGAATGTCGGGTTCGTCATAGGCGCCTCGCTTGGTGTGGTCTGTTGTTCCTTCGGTTTCCTCCTCATGACCGACGAGAGGGTGATGAGCGACTTGGAAGATGCCGAGAACCGGTCTATCCGCGCGAACCAGGAACTGGTGGAGGCGGTGAAACATGCGAATTCGATGGCACAGCGAGCTGCCGCGGCCGACGCCACAAAGAGCGAGTTTGTGGCAATTATGAGCCATGAAATCCGTAATCCGCTGAGTGGCGTGATGGCCATGATTGATCTGCTGCTCGAAACGGACTTGACGGCCGAACAAAGCGAATATCTGGAAGCGATGCGGAAGTCGGCCGCAGCCCTTCTGGCGGTTACCGAGGATGTTCTCGATCTATCCAAGATTGAAGCTGGTCGTATGACGGTGGAGTCGTACTCCTTCGATCTTCGCAGCGTCATCGAAGACGTCAAGAACATGTTGGCGCCGATGGCGGGGCGAAAACGAGTGAACCTGGATATTCATTATCCTCTCGATAGTCCGTGCTTCTTCATAGGCGATGGGGGCAGAATCCGCCAGGTTATCTTCAATCTGGTTGGGAACGCGGTCAAGTTTACTTCCGCCGGGCGGATCAGTATCGCAGTCCGATGCAAGCGCCAGGATCTGCCTTGTTCCGAGATGCAGGTATCGGTGACCGACAGCGGCATTGGTATTTCACCTGAACAATTAGGATCTATCTTTGAGCGTTTCAGTCCGGCGCATATCTCGACAGCTCGAAGGTACGGGGGCACCGGAATGGGGTTGGCGATTTCGAAGAAATTGATCGAGCTAATGGGCGGATCTATTCATGTGGAAAGTGAAGCAGGCAAAGGTTCGAAGTTCTTTTTCACGGTGCCGCTCATGGTCGACACTAATCGAGGTTCGGCGTCGTTCCATGCCTCCAACTGAGAGATGCAGCGTTTCAGCTGGCAATTTCCTCTATCATGATTACCCAACCCGCAGGTCCATCTTCCATTTCAGAGATGACAGCGGCATTTATCTTTGCCCGAAAATGTTCTCCGTCAGCACGCACGCATTCTTCTTCGAGAGTGATCGTGGACGGGCCCGCGCGCGCAAGCTCTAACAGTGTTTCCATAATCTTGTCGCGCCTGCCTTCTTGGACCACCTTTTCCACATGCATGTCTAAGAGCTGGGCGCCGCTATATCCGAGGACTTCGGCGGCGGCACGGTTCGCGCTCGTAACATGTAGGGCATTGTCCGTCAGCAGGATCGCCAAGGGACTTTGCTCAAAGACCGCGCGATAGCCGCGTTCCACATTGAAGGCAGGGGTTTCGCGCTTCGAGGCAGTGATGTCCGAGCTCCGACCGACTAGACGGACTGGATTCCCCCCCGCATCGCGGATGATGTAAGCACGGTCCGAGATCTTAGCCGACACTCCGCCGGGGCGGAGCCTTCTGTATTCGCACAGCCACTCCTCGCGTCCTTCGCGCAAAGCGGAATTGAGACTGGCGGCCACGGCGGTGCGATCCTCGGGGTGGATCTGTTGAAGCCATCCCCCCAAAGTCATCGTGGACGTTGGAGTTTCCGACCGTTCCAACGCCGTTGTTCCACGCACCATGCGATTCGCCGCTGTATCCCACTCCCAAATGACATCTCGAGTAGTGAGCCGGAGCGCCCGGATGTCTTCTATGCCACGTCGCATACGATGGGAATATTGACGCATTTGCTCTATCGCTCCGTTGGCCACCCGGCGCAGCTTTGGATAGGTTGCACTTAACCCCGAGATGAGAATTCCCTCCACGATAAAGAGTCCAACGCGGGCTGCATTAATGGACGAGAATACTGAGAGAGAGAATCGGGGGGCAAGGAAGAAATACCTGGCCGCCAGGCTCGCCAACAGTGTTGCCAAAAGGCCCGGACCGAATCCTCCCGACCAAGCGCTGGCCGCCACTGCAGCATAAAAGAATGTGAATGGAATGGTGCGTTCCAGGTCTGTAAACGCCACAAGCTTCAGACCGGCAGCGGTCGTAGTAAATAGCAGCGCCAGGACGTAGCGCATGGTCGACGACGCATTGATGTCGGCGGCATTAGCGTCATGGAGAACATGGCCAACGAAGCTGAGAAGGACTCCCTCGCCGGCGAACAGGATGAGACGGGCGAGTTTCTGGTCTGAGGCAATGTGAATAGAGTATACAGGTGACAGAAACACATATGCGCTGGCGAACGCAGACAATCCAGTCGCCAACAGTCCAGGACCGAGGCCGCCCAGAGTTGCCACCACGAGGATGGCTATAGTAAAGCCGAAATACGTTACATCAGAATCTACATCTGGGGGGCCGGCGACGAAATGTAACAGGGATGCTAAAGCAATAGCGGCGACGGCGAGGCCGTAACGTACTAAGGGTGATCGTAGCCGCGACATCGAGTGCCCTAGGATGTTGTCGAAGAAGACCGGGCACGCAGTTCTCCTCCGATCAGCCTCTCTCCTGGAATCTCAGACAACAACGGTGATTTGATATTCGCAGCCAGACTCACTCCCGTGCCGCCGTTAGCGGTGAAGACCAGAATCTCGCAGCTAGAAGTAATCCGTAACATTTGACATTGCAAGCCGACTTCGGCGTAGTTACTCCGTTGATCTCGCATCCACCGGCGTGTGACGCGATTCAAAAATGTCTCAATAAAGCCTAAGACGCAAAAAAGATTCAGCGCTACGCTCAAAGCACTCCCGGCGGGTCCCAACTGCCATTGAGCAACGCTTCTTTAGGCCAATACATTCGAAGGATAAGGGCGAAGTTGTCTTCGGGCGCCGGCAGCCAATTCGCTTGCAGCTTCTTTATCGCTTGGTTCGTGCTGAAGATAGAGATCCACGGAACCGTCAGGGTTGAGATTAAAGGTGTTCCGCTCACTTAGCGTGTAGCGGTTGAGTGCGTTTTCAACAAAGAAATACTCCGCGTCGTTCATGCTCAGGGACCAAAAACCATTTACTGGAGGCAGCTTGCCTTTCTTGAAATGCAAGACGTACATATTGGCGCCGTCCAACCGCTGCCCGTTGCCATCAGTTGTGGCCAGTGGATAAATCGCATCCTGCGGGAGACTCGCTCCGAGTCCGACGAAGGCTGTCGCAGCGCGGAATATGTAGTCCGTGCCATATTTTCCCTCCTGCACCGGATTGATTCGATTTGCGGCTCGAGAGTAGCCCCAGGTTGCTAACGCTAGAATGAGCGCAACCGGAATCGGTAGCACCCGCAGTCGTGGGTTCATACTGCCTCCCATACGGCATCTTTTTCACGCGGCGTCGCTGATTGTACGAAGCATCTCGACAGTTGACGGTGTCGCGGCACGATTGATAGCGTCTCGTTTTCGCATGGCTTCCCGTAAGGAAGCCTCGATCACATGAGCCTCCGCTTTGAAAGCGCAGGCCAGATATTCCACCGACACTCCGGCGTCGAGGAACAAATGTAGAAGACCTTCTGGCGTCGCCAGCAACGTCCTACTCGCGTTTTCCATAGCACCTCGCTGCTTATTCGGGTTAGCGGCGAAACCCGCCACCTCCCCTAATACCACCAAACCCTCCGCCCCCCCAGCGGCCGCGGTCAGCCCAGCCACCACCACCAAAACCTCCTCCCCAGCCGCCAGAATGAAAATTGCCCCAGCGCTGGTCACCCAAGCCTCGGGCGGACTGCCAACTATCCATCGACGATCGCATGCTGTCGCTGCCGGACCAGTTTCGCCAGACGCGGCCGTCGTGCTGCTGCCACCCGGACCTGGCGCTGGCCTTGTAGATGTTCCCGTCGTGATCGGCATAAATATTGTTCCCTGCGAGTGCAACGCCATTACCGGTATGAGTGTTGTAGCTAAACCCTCGGCTTCCGTTGACGGATTCACCAGTGTGTGTATTGCCCGCGATCCCCGCTGCGCCGCCGTGCACCACTCCGGTTTGAGCGTTATAGGATGCTCTTTGGACATCAACTGCGTAATTGCCGGAGGACGCATTGCTCTTGGTTTCAGCAGCTGCCCGGTACGATCGTCCTGCCATCGGGTTGTAGCCGGACACGGCGCCGCCGGCTCGATAGTTCCCGGTGTTTCCATTGTAATTGGCGCCTCGCGCAGCAACGCCGGTGTTGCCCGTCACCGGGTTATAAAAACTTCCGCGGGTTGCCGTACCGATGTTTCCGGTGTTGGGATTCGCCCATGCGGCGCGTGTTCCCGAATAGGCCGTGTTACCCCAGCGTCCGTACACGTTAGCCGTAGCAGCACCACCATATCCTGCCCAGCCCCAAGCAGGTGTTGCCAAGCCCCAGCCCCATCCGCCGACCGGTCCCCACCATGGACTGCAAGCGCTGCCAATCGCCATTCCCAAGCCGAAGCCCAGGCTCCAACCAGCCGCTTCACTCCAACTGAACGCAGCGCCCACTCCGTAGGTGTAAGGCGCGGGCACCCACCCCCGCGCACCGACATAAGGAGGATAATTCCAACCCGTCCCGTAGACCACAACACCGTCGGACGAAACCACCGTGCCGTAATAGCCCGGCGTGTAGCCGACGTAGACCGTGGTCGGCGTAAAACCGTAAACATAGGCGTATGTCGCATAGTGAATGGGATTACTGGGTGGAATCGCGTAGATCGCCGACGGGACTGAGGTAGCCACTGCCCAGGGCCCATTGGCGCTCGGCGACTGGAACCAAACTGCATTCTGGACGGCATAGTAGCTGCCTCCCGGAACGTAGACAACTGGGATGGCTGTGTTCACGATGTACTGTAGGTTGGTGCCTTCAACGGACCGCAAGTTCGGAACACCGTAATACGTAACATCCAATTGCGCTGCAGTTCGCGAGATCGTCGCAGTCTGTGGAATCTGATTCGCGATCAGGGCTTCCTTTGCCTCAGGAGTGCCTGGGACCGAGACCAGGACGCTGGCCTTTGGGCTGTAGGCTGGAATCTCAGCAAAATCAGATGGCAGTTGCGCGCCCGGCACATATGCCCAGGACGGGCTTCGCAGTGAAGTGGCCGTAAACCAGCGTCCCGCAATCAGGACATAATACATCTGGTTGAAGTTGTCCATGAAAATATCGTTGCCCGAGTTCTCGACGTAGAGGAGTGACGTCCCCGGGATCGGCGTGAAATCAGGCGGGCCTTGCGTCAGCAGTAATTCAGCAGGACCCGTGCTTACGTAAACCGCTGGAGCATCGACGTCCTGGTAGGCCTCCGCCAGTGACTGCTCCGGATTGCCGAGGATCTGATTCTGATCGTTTGCCTCTGCCGCTCGTCTGAGTTTGTCTAGCGCGCGGGGTGCGTGCTTGGCCGGCGACCAGGGACCGGTTATCCCGGGCGCTTCCATCCAGCCGTCCATGAGGGCCAGGTAAAACAACTTCGTGGATCGGTCAAAAATGACGAGCGAGCGCGTATTGATCACCTTTTCAAGGTTGTCGCCGGCCGGATGAAGTGCGGGTGGACCATCGATCAAGGCCAGGACCGCGGGTGTACTGCTGAGAACAATGTTGGGTGCTTCATTGTTCAACTCAAACGTCTTCTGCAGTTCCTCCGCGGCCGTCGTTGACAGCGATGTTTCGAGCAAGTCCAGTGGAATAGTGCGCATCGAAGGCATGTTGGCTTTGAAGGCTTGCTCATACTGTGGACCGTTATCGGGGAGTGATGGAAAACTGCTCTTCGTCAGTTTGAAATCGTCCAGCGTCACCAGGCGATTCACTTTATCTACCTCCGTACGGGCCGTAAACCAGACCACTCCGTAGGTTTTATCCTTCGAACCTTGGCTCTGAATCGCGATTGCTGCGTAAGCATCCAGCCTGTTTCCGAGCCAATGCTCCAACTGTGGCTGGTAAACCTGCATAGTTGCGCCTGGAGCCATAATTTCACGAGGCCATGGATCGCCGCCGGGTGGCAGATCGGTGGCGGCGGATGTTTGCCAAACGGTTGCTCCTGGCGAACTCAATGTTAGAGACAGGATCAGGCTGAAAGTCGTCGCTCGCCTCAAAAACTTCAGAGCCATAGTTGGATTCCGGTTCACCCGTGACGCTCGATGCTATTTCCTCCTGATTGGCCCAATTTAATAGCGTTGCTCACTGTCTGAAAGTGAACAAATTACGCCGTCGTCGCAGCACGCGAATCGTTCCCTCCTGGATGGAGACTGCGCACACGCGGTGCCTGCGGGGCACAGGTTGGTTGTTCGCGCCGTCGATCGCGCTGCTGCTACTTGCATTACCCGCATTGAACGGGCAGACATTGGATCCCGTTCCGGGCTTCCTCCAAGATCTCTCCGGGCAATTTCCGCTTCCCGCTGAATTCAGCTTTGAGCAACAGATTCAGGTTGGTCTCCAGGGAAACTCCACTGATGGTAACCCGTTCACCTACGGACATGCGCTGCAATTTCGGCCGTGGGTCCACTACGACAGGATTCCCAACACCACTCTTACCGGGTCGGTGAGCTACATCTACTATTTCACCGTGCCGGCGACCAGCTACTACAGACATCCCGAATGGCGCGACACACTGATGGCGACGCTGAAACAGCCATTGCATGGAGGTTCGCTCTATGAACAAATTCGGGGAGAATTGCTGAACTTCCATGACAGCCACGGCGTCGTACAGCACCTCCCCAGAGTTCGCTTCCGTCTTGGTCAGAACCTTTACCTTGGGGAAGGTGGATCAAAGCTCAGCAAGCCATACTTGGCTTCTTATCAGGAAGCTATTCTACAGTTCCCGCAGCCATCTTACTCGCACGTGACCGTTACCAGTGCCGTAATCTTTGCCGGCGCAGGATTCCAATTGGGATCGAGAACTGAAGTTTTATTAGGGTTCAAGGCCGAGGGTGAAGTCTCCAGCAGCGGGTCGACAGTCACCTTGTTCTTTGGACCTGCGTTTAGCGTTAGCTACAACTTTCGGGGGCGCCGATCAATGCACGAAAACCATCAGCGTACAACAGCCTTCAAGGATTTCTAAAAAATGAAGGCGGGCACCGACTAACTGCATCGTCCGGGAAAGAAGAGTCACTGAGCTCTGCTGAAGAGGAAAGTACAGCGTAAGGAGCGACGAATGAGATTCTGGAAACGCGTTAACTGGGCTGCCGTCAGTTCGCTGGTGCTGGCAGCGATTATTCCTCCGCCTGCGGCCGCACAGAAAAAACCCAATATTCTCGTCATCATGGGTGATGACGTCGGTTGGTTCAACATCGGCGCCTATCATCAAGGCTTGATGTCGGGAAAGACACCCAATCTTGACAAACTAGCCGCTGAGGGCATGCGGTTCACTGATTACTATGCGGAGGCGAGCTGCACGGCGGGTCGCGCCAATTTCATCACGGGTGAATTGCCCATTCGCACGGGTTTGACGACGGTCGGCCAAGCCGGCGCGGACGTAGGCATCCCGGATCAGGCCGCCACCCTCGCCTCGGCTCTGAAGTCGCAAGGCTACGAAACCGCGCAATTTGGAAAGAACCACCTTGGCGACTTGAACAAATACCTGCCGTGCGTGCACGGCTTCGATGAATTCTTCGGCTACCTTTATCACCTCGACGCAATGTCAGATCCTTACTGGTTCGATTATCCGCAGGACTGGATCGACAAAACCGGACCACGCAATCTAACGCATTGCTGGGCTACCGATTCTAATGATCCTAGCGTGATGCCGCGCTGGGGTGCGGTCGGAAAACAGAAGATTGTGGATGAGGGACCTTTGGCGCCATTCCCCAACATGAGGGACATGCAGAACTGGCAGGCGAGCAGGCCAGCCAAGTACGACATGGAGACCTTCGACGAAGTGCTGGTCGGAAACACGAATGGCTTCATGGACAAGGCCAAGAAGGACGGCAAACCCTTCTTCATCTGGCATAACACCACCCGCATGCATGTCTTCACCTTCATTCCACCGAAATACCAGGCGATGATGAATTACAGAACGAACTACGGTCTCGAAGAGGCTGGCATGGCTCAACTGGATGACAGCGTCGGCGAGATTCTCAAGCACCTCGAAGACATCGGCGAAGCTGAGAACACTATCGTCATTTTCACTACCGACAATGGCGCGGAAGTATATACCTGGCCAGACGGCGGGATGACGCCGTTCAAAGCCGGCAAAGGTACTGCGTACGAAGGCGGGTTTCGCGTGCCCGCAATCATTCGCTGGCCGGGGCACGTCCCTGCCGGCAAAGTCGAGAATGGGCTGATATCGGGACTCGACTGGTTCCCCACTCTCCTGGCTGCCGCCGGTAATCCCGACATCACCGATCAACTGCTGAAGGGCACGCAGCTAGGTGGCCGAACCTACAAGAATCATCTTGACGGGTACAACCAGATGGAGCTTTTGCTCTGCAAAGGACCATCTGCCCGCCACGAACTCTTCTACTTCGCTGGCCCGAAGCTCGGAGCCCTTCGCATTGATGACTTCAAATTCCAGTTCATCGAGCAGCCCTATGGCTGGCCGGGTGAAAAGCTGGAAGTAGACATGCCCACGATGACAAACATTCGGCAAGATCCTTTCGAACGAACATCGAGCATTCGCGGCGAGACATTCAACACTGGCTCTCCTGCCTACGTAAATGATTTCATGGCGCGAGAATTTTGGCGCTTCGTCAACGTACAACAGGAAGTGGGCAAGCTTGCGATGACAGCCGTAGACTATCCACCTATGCAGGCGCCGGCCTCGTTTAACTTAAGCGCCGTCAAAGCCAAGATCGATGAGATGATCAAATCGCACGAAGCCCAATAGTTGAGGGTTCGTTCGGCGGGCGCATCAGACGCCTACACCATAGCGGCGACGTCTCAACCCGATCGAGACGTTTCAGCGGGCGTCGGCCCGGAGGCGGGTGGAGACACCACCTGTAACCCATTTGTACGGAATCTCGTTGGTGTCATAGGGTAAGCGCCAATGGTCGGGATCTTTGTAGTTGTAGGGCTGAGTGGGGAGGTTGAGAATCAGAGCGTCGCAGGCGCCCAGGTTTTGCAGGCCGTGCCAGACGCCGATGGGAATGATCACGAAGGCGGGGCGAGCGTCGCCGAGGTAGAGTTCGTTGATCATACCGAAGGTGGGGCTGTCGTCACGGCCGTCGTAAAGCACGGCTTTAACGTTACCCTGATTGACGAAGAGACGATCGACGGTACGTGTGTGGCAGCTCCAGGCGCCGATCGCGCCAGGAAAGAGGCGGGATTGGTAAACCTGCGCAACGGGCATGCCGGTCAGGATCCCATTCGGGGCGGAAGACTTCGGTGATCACGCCATGATCGCGCGGCACGTGAAGCACTTCTTTGAGGTGCACGCCTTGGATGGTTTCTTTGAGCAGATGCCAATCCTCGGAAATAACCTGCATATCCTTCTTGGCTGTCTTGATCATCCTGTCCTGCCCTTTCGGGTATTCCGCCACCCACTACCACTGGAACATAATAACCGGTCGCAGGCGGGAAGTCATTGGGTATCAGTTGGCGTTTGACATTCCTTTGAACTGTCGTATGCGGCGAATCCCCGCCCCATTCTCAGGTGGCTGCAATCGCCCCAAAGACAACAGGCTTCGAATTGAGAACAGCAATCGCCAACCAATAGAACCGGGGCTCATTCGGCCCAGCAACGCTCGGAACGCTACGCTGATTAGCACCGGGGGCAATTTCACATCCGCGGCTATCAACAGTTTCCCCATCTCCACTGCTTCCAGATCCTCTTCATTGCGTATGCGGTCAGCCCACTGCCGCTGTTCGTGGCTCGATCGCTTCTTATAAATGTCCTTGCGTCCGCTTGCGGGAAATTTCACGACCGTGAGCCGGGGCACGCATTGGAATGTGAATCCCACCTGATGCATGCGGTGCCAGAGATCCGTTTCCGGGTCCAGCGAAAGAGTGCGGTAATCCCGCCAGCCGCCGACCCTTTCGGCGGCAATCCGCCGATGCACCACGCCGCTGGGCGGCAATGATAGGCCGGGCTCGAAACGTAGCAGTCCTCTAGGGGGCGGCAGGATGTTCCCTTCGGCATCAATCATGTGGACGATGGAGTGAGCAATGTCGGCGCCGGCATCAATAGCGGCGACCATGACCTCCAGATGATGCGGCAGCCACAAATCGTCATGGCCAAGATAGGCGATGATCGAACCGCGGGCCTGAAGAATGCCCTCATTGTTCGGCGCAGATTGATGGCCGGCGTTGACCGGAAGGTTGATCCACCGCAGACGCGGATCGGTGATCGCGTTGACGACCTCCTCGGAATCGTCCGTGCAGCCGTCACCGACGATCAGTAGTTCGAAGTCCCTGAAACTCTGCCACAGTACGCTGCCGATGGAATAGGGCAGCACGCTGCTCCAGTTGTAGGTGGGGATGATCACCGTTACCCGCGGCGATTCGGCAGCCGCAGCCGGTTCATGCATGCGGCCATTGTACTGCGTCGGAGATCGCTACGAGCATTGCCGTCGGACCTCGCAGTAAAAGCCAGATGTGCGCTTAGCGCGATGATCCCGGTAAGCTGGCGAATACTTCGCGATTTTGTGACCGAGCGGCTCGCTCGAGATGTGACAGCAACGCCGCAACCTCAAAGACATCTACGACATGAAAAGCGGCTGCGCTTCGACCATAGGAGCCAACTTTAATATTCATTTGACCGATGTTGGCTTCGAACATGGACTCATCCGCTGGATCGTCGCCAATGCAAATGCAATCACAGTTTTCCAGGCTAAGTCTGTGCTTCATCCATCTAAGGCACGCGCCCCGGTCCCAGGCGACGCGCGGGTGGATCTCTACTGCCTCCCGCCCTGCCCTCATGCCGAACAGTCCGTCATATGAAGCCAGGGACTGGCGCACGGAGCGGATCAACGCATAGTGATCGATCCTCTCAACGTTGCGAAAATGAACAGTTGCAGTAAGCTCCTTGTCTTCAATCCAAGCTCTCTTCCATCGCGCAACAACTTGGGTGAGACGCTTGCATATCTCGGCCAGTTTTGGGCGCAGCAAGCGCGCACCGGCGTGTTCGAATTGAAAGCCGGCACCGCGTATTGCGAGTCCATGATTGCCCGCCAAAATGACGGGAACTGGCAGCCTGCCTCGTAAATCCTCCAGAGTGCGGCCACTAATCACGGCGGTGACAATGCCAGGCGCTCGACTGAGGTGTTCCAAGCTTTCGATTATCATGTGTGGAACGACAACATTGCGGGGAAGATCGGCAAAAGGACACAACGTACCATCAAAATCGGTTACGAGAAAGATCTGGTTTCCAGTATCCACCAGACGGTCGATCTCGGGAAGACATCTTACTGGGTTTGGCATCAGGCCACCTCGGTGAATTTTTCGTCCGCGCTACGCGTTCCACCCGCAGCCGACACCCGTAGGGTTGACAGCGCCATAATGAACCTCGCGGCCCACCGATAAACATTATTGACTGCGACTGCTTGGCGCATGCGTAGCATCCGCGTCCTGCCGCTCCGCCGCCGGCATCGTAATGGCTCTATGGATTGCACCGGCGATCTCGCTGCTGGCGAAAGGATTCACAATCAGAGCATCCGTCAGTTCCCGCGCGGCCCCGGCGAAAGCACTTAGAATCAGGACGCCGTCTTCATCAATCCGGCTGGCGACGAACTCCTTCGCCACCAGGTTCATCCCATCGTGCAGCGCACTCACGACACAAAAGTCTGCGATGAGATGAAGAGCCGTCAGGGTCGTCTGGTCTAGGTTGCGCTTTATAAAGACGATCGGCTTCCACGACCCACACGCCCACCTCAGATTGATCTCCTCGATCCTTCGGCAGAGCAAGTCATTCAATCGGCGGTAGTCCGGGATTACTGTCCTGCTGGGGACTCCAACTTGAACGAAGGTGAACCTCCCTATGTATTCCGGGTGGTCTTGGAATAGCTGCTGGATGGCGTCCAGGCGTTCGGGAATTCCCTTGGTGTAGTCGATCCGGTCGATGCCGATGCCCACGATCTCGCGCATGTCTCCAAGCGCCCTGCGCCATTCCGATACGGCGATCGACACTTCCCGGCCGGACGCGTTCTGAGCGCGCTCGTCAAAATCGATGCTGATCGGGAAAGCTCGAACTGTTGTGTCACATTCGCCTGTCCTGACGCGTGCGCGATCGTGATCGACAAAGGCATCGCTATTGCGTTGGATGGTATCCAGAAAATTCGAGCAGTGACATGGAAGCTGGAACCCCAGCAGATCGTTCCCAAGGAGTCCCTCGAGCAGTTCACGCTTCCATGGAAAAGTCCGGAACACTTCATTAGGAGGCCATGGAATGTGCCAGAATTGCGCGATCGTGAGTTGTGGATTGGCGCGCTTGAGGATTCGAGGCAAGAGCCCAAAATGATAGTCCTGAATGAAAATGAGTGCCGGCTTACCCCTAGCTTCTTCGAGTATGGCTTCTGCGAAAAATTCGTTTGCCCGTTGATAGCATTCCCAGTCGTGCTGGCGGAAGCTGGGATGGCGGAACGCGATGTGGCACAGAGGCCAGATCCCTTCGTTGGCCAGACCGAAGTAGTAATTCCTCTCTATTTCCGCCGGCAGCCAGACACGGCGAAGGTCGTACGCCGGAGCTTCGGGAGGAACCCGTACGTGCTGGCGCGCGTCGACGGTGGCTCGGTCCGCCGTGCCGCTTCCATGCGCAATCCACACGCCTCCGGACGCTCGCATGATCGGATCAATCGCTGTGGTCAGACCGCTGGCCGGTTTTATACACTCAATTTGCCCGTTCGTGTGCTCGTGAATGTACGGTTCTCGATTCGAGACGGCGATGAACTTGAATCCACGCACCCGTTCCGACACCACTTGCTGCAGGGAGTGTTTCGTCCACCTTCGCATAATGCGGTTCGCTCTATACCCGGGAATGCTACCGCCCTTGGTATATTCCTGTTACCGAACGATGCGCAAGAAAACAATCAGGCTGTACTAAATGCAGATACTCTGTCGACGCAGTCAATCAAGGTACTGCGTCCAACTTGCGGTAGTTGTCGTAGCTTACATCGTTTTTCACCGCTCGGGCACCGTCGCGCGAACGGAACTCAAATTGAAGTGGTAACAGATAATAGGCATCGCCAATTTGCCTGTAGTCGTAGTCGAGCGCGAGGTTGATGTCCTGAATCGGAAATGAAGGCGGAATCTCGTCAGCATGAAAGGTAATGCGGTGCACGAAGTGAGTTTCACTATCGATAAAGATCAGCCCGTGATAAGCAGTCGCAAGATCGAACGATTCTTCTGAAACCTCGATATGATAGCTGGATTTGAAGGAACGAACCCGGTAGCCGTATACATGCATCCTCTTGCCCTGGAGGGTGCGCCAGTCCTGCCACGTGAACTCAGTTTCGGTCTGCGGCATGAAGATTGCCCTCATGATTGAGTCGAACTCTCCGGAGGAAGAGGTGCCCCGCGATTGATCATGGGACACGCTCGCTTGCCCGTTCAGCAGCATCGCCTGGTAAAGTACGCGGCGCTCGAAGTACGTGAGACGCCCAACGATCAGATCGATTGGACGCCAAGCGCCGTTAATATCTTCAAATCGGCGAGTGGTTTGCCTGCAGACAAAGTTGGGTAGGTTCGCCTCGTGGTTGACGGCGTACTTGGTTGCATCGAGGAGCACCTTGTTCTGTTCGCTCGCATCCGGTGGCGAACTAAGCGTCACCTCACACTGAAGCGCACCGATGGTGCTCAGCAGGGCTGCCAGCAGCCTCGATTTCATATCGCCAGTGATTATGGCATCGCCTCACTGGATTCATTAAATTGCTTCGGCTTAGGCGATCAGTTGGCAGACGGTTTCTTGGGTTCCAGTCTGGTCTGATCGGGTGTTGGGTAAATTCGCTCCACCAGGGCGGCCGGCACTTGCATGTGATCACCCTGTGTGGTGATGAAATGGAATGTCTTGCCTTTCACCCAATACTTTAAGACTGTGTATGCCCAACGATTCTTGAGTGCAATCAAGGGCGGATGCTCGTCACTCACCGGTGGGGGTGATGCGGGCCCACGGTAAACTGGCATTGCCGAAGTATCGGGCAAAGAGCTTTCCGTCACCTCGGGAACCTCCTCCCCATCGACCGGATCCGCCGCTTCAGGTGGTGCGGGAGGCACCTGCAACGGTTGAGCGGGTTGAGGATAGTAATCGGTCATATCAGGAGTGAAATAGCCCGGATCGGGCATGTTGTAAAACCCATCGCCATTAAATGGGGGTACACCGTTCCAATTCAGGATCAGTGGATTGGGAAACAATTCCGACCGCCTCCACCCTGGCATGCTGGTCCAAGGCCCCATCGGCCTCGTACCAAACCGCGGGGGGAGCCTCCATTGTGGATTGGTAAATGGGTTTGGGCTTGTAAGTGTCGGGGACCCAGAACGCAGGCTCCCACGGGATGTTCCCCCACTTGGCTGCTGAGCCGCCGTGGCAACAAGGACAGCCGCTAGAATCGCGGTCGATGATCGCCGCATACAGAAACCTCGCTCTGCCCCTTCGATTCGAGCCTCAACGGAAGGCTGTACAAAAGGGGGCGGCGCCAGAAACGTCAGAAATGCTGCGATTGCAGTGCCAGTACTCTTTTGGCGTGACCTGCTGAGAGAGCCTCTACGGCCAGACGATAAGCGGCCGTCACTGCTTCGCGGTCTCCGCTTATTGCGTCCGAAGAAAAACCTTCCCTCACCAATTGCACCTGGTTTTTCAAAGCTGCCCTTCCAGCCTCTGCTTCAACAAATGGAGCTATCAGCGATATGGAGTGCAACATTCCGACTGTCAACATCGGTGAATTCCTCGCAACCTGGCGAATAGGATCATAAGCTGCGGCCACAACATTCTGTAGCTCGTTCACGCGTTCAATGACGCGAAGATTTCCGCCGCTATCCACGTGCATGAAACTCCTGGGCGCATCTCGCGCCAGCTCTCGCAAGCCGTCGGTTAACCAGTTGACGCACGCGACCGCCGTATTTGGGTCATTTATGCCAGGAGACATAGCGCGAAGCGCGATTTCCACGATTTGGGACAACGCAAACTCAGGGTCCTGCGCCAATGTCCGGCGCTCGCCAATCCTGACCATCCGACCGAACTCTTCGACCAAACGGATCGATTCGAGACCTTCCGCCACAGCCAGGATAGTGCCCTGGACGACGAACTCTCCCGGTCTAAACAGGAAGCGTACAACCGCGTCAACTTCAGCCGCCGCAGATACAAGAGCCCGGTAGTCAATCAACTGAATGTAGCCCGTGACTGGCGCCCGTAAGACCACATCCGATCTCACCTCAGAAGGTGATATTGCGGCGGGTATGTTGGTCCCGTGGTTTTGGCGGATCGCCCAGCGGAAGTCACTGGAAAGATCCGCCAACACGTTATTGACTTGGATGCTTAAGGCTACGTGATTTATGTAATAGACCAAGACGCCGATGCAGGCCAATGCCCACAGTGTGCTAATCCAGATGGATAACCAAGGAACGTATTCCTTCTCGTTGGCGCGAGACGTGACCGACAAGAGTGTTAGTAAGCTGAATACGAAAGTGGCGGCGAAAATTCCGATGCAAGCCTGGGTACCCCGGTCGCGCATGTAGCGCCGCAATAGACGTTGTCCGAATTGTGACGAGGCGATCGAAAGAGTCAAAACAGTGATTGACAAGACGAGCCCCAGGGTGGTGATGATGGCTCCGGCCGTCGCCGATAACAAGGCCCGTGCGTCGGCAGCGTTGCCTTGGTTAAGCCATCCGGGTAGGTTGATCGCGCCGACGTGCTCCGCTCGGTCTAGCCATTGGCTTACTGAAAAGACGGCCAGCGCCGCACTTACATTGAGTAACGGAGTCAGCCACAAATTGGTGCGCCAGGATATATTCATAGCCCGTTTGGCTGTCTAGCGACCCACTCATTCCGCGAGTACACTGACACAGCAGCGCGCATGTCGGCAGGGAGGTCACCTATTTCGCGGTCAAACTCTTTTTTAGATTTACGGCAACGTGCACGGCGGCCTGGTCCAGTGCGTTCGGCGTTGTCACCGGCGTGGGTTCATAGATGGACCAAAGTACGACCCCGTTTCTCGGGTCAACAAGGAATACCGTTCCACGATATCCACCAGTTCGCGGATGCTCAAATCTAGGGCGATCGTCGTCGGTGAGCACCGCGTTGGAAGACTTGCCTGCCGGCCTATAGCGCGCGTTCGACCACGCCCAGAACGTCTCGTCCACTCTGTCGGTAATGACGGCATCTGCTTTCTCTGGATCTAGCACCACCCATACCACACCAGCGCTGGTGAGCCGGCTTGCCAGGTGGCGGTCTAACCCGTTGGCCATTGGAACGATGTACACGGTGCGGGTCTTCAATTGAAGTTGAAACTCGTTGCCGGAGAGGACTGAGCAAAGCATCACGATCGCCACAATGATCGATGACGATTTCACAAAACCAGTCGGGACAGGTTTCATCAATTCCTAACGATCACTCGCCAGCCGGTGAGTTTTAATTTATTTACTCAGCTGGACAGGGCGTCCTGAAGTACGCCGGCGAGATCACTCAGTTGAAAGGGCTTCCTGATGAAGTGCGTGATTGGCAGCCCGCTGAAGGAGATATCCACAGTGTTCTTATCATAGGCGCTGGTGAGGATGACTTTGAGGTCCGGCCGAATCCGCCGGGCCTCATCGAGAATCTCCTTGCTTGATCTACCCGGTAGCGTGACGTCCAGCAAAATCACGTTAATATCCTCCTGGTGTCTTCGCATCAGATCCATTCCGGTTGATCCGTCACGCGCTTCTATCACCGAAAAGCCCTTCTTTCGAAGTGCGGTTGAAACAGCTTGCCGCAACAGCTCTTCATCCTCAACGATCAAGATAGTCCCTACGCGATCGTGGGCTTGCTCCGCTCGCGCGGAAGTGCTGGCGCCAGCCTTCAACGCTCTCCTGGCGGAGCAAGGTAGCAGGACCTGAAACGTTGCTCCGTGCCCAGGATCGCTTACTACATTAACGGCTCCCTTGTGGTCGCGAACGACGCCTTGAACCACGGCCAGTCCCAAACCGCGGCCCGCGAATTTGGTGGTGAAGAACGGGTCAAAGATTTTCGCTCTTGCCTCTTCCGTCATGCCAGAACCGGTGTCCGATACTTCCAGTCGAAGGTAGTCGCTGATGGGACTCGCCGCATTATTTAAGGTTGAGCCGGGGCCTTCCATCGCTCGCGACGTGGCAACCCGGATCACGCCTTGGTCTTCGCCAATCGCTTCGGACGCATTGATTACAAGATTCATCACCACCTGCCGAAGTTGTGGCGCATTGCCCCACACAGCCGGAAGGTCCTTGTCGAGATTGACCTTCAACACCACTTTTTTGGAAATGGAGACCTTCAGCAGATCCAGCATCTCTTCCACCAGTAGCGACAGATCCACCGGCTCAACCAGGCCGGATTGATCCCTTCCCGCATAAACCATTAACTCTCGAACGATCTCAGCGCCCCGAATGGCGACGGACTTTATTCTTTCAATCTCTTCGCCAGGCGGCAAACCGGCAGCGAAGTCGGCCTCGACCAATTCCGCTTCCGCCAGAATGCCGCCCAGCAGATTATTGAAGTCATGAGCGATCCCTCCCGCCAGTACTCCCAGGCTTTCGAGTTTCTGTGTGGACAGCACCTCTGCCTGCGTGCGCTTTAGATCGGTAATGTCGATACACGATCCTATATAGCCCGCGAACGCGCCGCCTGGCTCCATGCGTGGAACACCGCTGTCCAACAGCCAGCGGTACTCCCCGTCTGCCCGGCGCAACCGGTACTCCATTTGGAAGCTTCGGCGCGCATCAAATGACGAAGTGTAAATGGCCAAGCATCGATCCACATCGTCGGCATGCACGCCCGAGGCCCAGCCGTTACCGAGCTCCTCTTCCAACTTGCGCCCTGTGAAGATCAGCCATCCTTTGTTAAAGAAAGAGCATAGCTTGTCGGGCCCTGACACCCAGATCATCACCGGAGCTGTGTCGGCCATGTTGCGGAAGCGCTCTTCGCTCTCGCGCAGGGCTGACTCAGCCTGCTTGCTCTCGGTAATGTCGCGCGCGACGCTGACAATCCGGTGAATGCGACCGGCGGCATTTCGCACGGGGATCAGGTTTGTGTGGAAATATCGGCGCCCAATCGGCAGGTTAATCTCTTCCTCGTAGTTGATCGGTTTTCCCAGTTGCAGACAGCGTCGATAGTGCGAGATGACTCCTAGCGCGACCTCATCGGCCATCACGTCTTCGACGAATCTGCCGGCTATTTCCATACTTGAAAACCCCACGGCCACTTCCGCGGCCGGATTAAAACCCGCGAACCGGAACCGGCCATCCGGAGTAACATCAATCAGGAAAATACTATCTGAAGTGATGTCAAACACTTCCTTGTAGCGCAGTTCGCTGTAGCGGAGAGCGGCTTCAGTCTGCTTGCGCGCGGTAATGTCGAAATTGACGCCCACCAGGCGGAAGGGCCGGCCGTCGTCGTCGAAAAACACCGTACCTTTGCAATCGATCCAGTGTATGCTTCCGTTGGGCCAAACCACACGGAACTCCGTATCCCAAACGCTCGCGCCTTTGGTGGCCTCCCGCACAACTGACTGCACGCGCTCCCGATCATCCGGATGAATCAGCCTGAGCCACTCTTCGTATTTGAGCGGTCGATGGTCTGGTGGCAAGCCATAGAGGCTGGCATACTGGCCGGAGCTCACGATTACATTAGTGCGAAGATCACGATCCCAGACGCCCAAGTGTGCAGCGTCTTGAGCCAGCGTAAGACGCTGTTCGCTATCCCGAAGCGCGTGCTCTGCCTGTATCTCTTGTGTGATGTCCTCGACGACAGCGATGATGTATTTCGGCAGGTTATCGCGATCCGCGCACGAGCGATCGATGTAGCCTTCCCCAAAATACAGTTCCGTCCCGCCGAATATAGCGTTTCTCCATGGTGTGCGAGGAGATCTCACCCGCAAGAAGTCGTCGCCGCCCCGCCAGAGACTCGTCAGCGTCGTCGGGATGCGTAATATCCTGCAGCGTTTGTCTGCGCAACTCGGCTTCCGAGTAGCCAAGCATCCGGCAGAACCGGCTATTCACGCGTATCCAGGCCCCGTCAAGACCGATCTGGGCGATGCCGATGGCCGCTTGAGCAAAGATCGCTTGAAAGCATTCCTCGCTTTCGCTCAGTGCTGCCTCGGCACTCTCACGCTGAGATCCTTCTGCACTCATTAGTCACAGAACCAGTGCTCTTGTTTCGGCCGGACGCAACTAGTATACTCCACAGCTTTTCCGTTTCAACCATTATCTTACGCTTGCGCTGACGAGCGTTGTCCCGCATCGCTACTCAGTTTTGACCGGCGACCCAATAGCCGGGACGAGTTCGTACTTCGAGTTTCTCATGCTTGACGACGACCCTAATTTTGTGGAATCCGGCCTCATTAAGGTTGTTCGGCGAATAACTGAGCAGATATTCACTGTGGAGGTCCTGGCTGAGGTTTTGAACAGCTTTTCCCAGCGTCTCATCGCCGCTAAAGGAATATTTTTCTCCTCCCGTGAAGCGTGTCAACGCTTCGAGAGTGTTGTCTGCGAACACATTCTTGACCGACTGCAGGCCGTTTACAACAAGCGGAATCCAATTACCGAGATAGTAGTTTTGGTCAACGGTAGTCGGCGTCAGTGCCGCACCGTCTGGAACGTGATAAGCAGTGGTCGGTAAAAGCGGCGGAAACTGGGGTCTAGGTTGGGATGTCAGTTCTGCCACAGCGGTGGAAACAACGAGCGAATAGATGGTGACGTTGGCCAATTGAGCCTCGATTAGCGCTTCGTGCAGGCTCGCGCTGCTGCCCTTGTCCCACTTTTCGGCAATCACCAGCACAGCCCGACGCCGTTCCCGGGGTCTGTTTCGGAGCATTTGGACGGATTCCACAACCGCATCGATGGCCGCATGGCTGTAGCTGCCCGTTGTCAATTTCGTTATGGCTTGATCAACCTTATCGCCGTCACTCGTAAAATTCTGACTGACCTGGACGCGATGATCGAATCCTATTACGGCGATTTCGCCGTCTTGTCCCACTACCAGATCCATCAGCGCGGGACCAATCCGCTGGACCTTCGGAAGCATACCCGTCATATCTGCGCTGCGCTGAATCGCCACCACCAACGAGAACGGCGAGTCTCTTAAGTCAGTCGTAACCTTTTGCAGCTTGTCGTTGTCATAAACCTGAAAGTCCTGGAGATCCAGGTCGTTTATGAACTCCCCGCTCTTCGTCCGTACCGTTGTGGGTGCAATCACGACTGCAACACTGGTGCTGATAGTCTCGCCTGGACTTTGTTTGGGTGGATCAACACCTTGGAGTGATTGAACCGCGCAGGTAACGCCGATTAGGAGTCCTGCGAAGTTTATAGCGCTGTGAATGTGGGGCGTGCTCATGAATCCATCCTTCCCGACTTCGTGATGTACCATTTACCTGCGGGTTCACCGCCAATGGGAATCGTGATGAAAGGGACTTCGAGGGCGCTCCAACATAATTTGAGATGTTCCAAATGGCAAAAAAAAGAGCCCTAGCGTGTCTCCGTGCCTTCTATGGGGCTAGAGGTACACCAATGGACCGTCGAAAGAATCTTCTGTGGTTCGCAGCGGGGATCTTAATCGGTTCCCTGGGATTAGTATTAATCGCGAGCGTTACCACCGGCGGAGGAAAAATCGCATCGGCGCAAGCGGCTCAGACGCACCGACCGAACCCAATGCGCGTTCTTGCAACTGGACGGATGGCCGCGCCTTTTCAGGAAACAGGAGGCAGCGCTTCGCGGAAACCGAACATTCTCTTTATAATGGGCGACGACATCGGCTGGATGCAGCCCAGCATCTACCATCGTGGCTTGATGGTCGGAGAAACGCCCAATATCGACCGTATCGGCCGCGAGGGTGCTATCTTCATGGACTATGTCGCCATGCAGAGTTGCACGTCCGGCCGCAATGCCTTCTTCACCGGCATGTATCCGCTGCGAACGGGGATGATCCCGCCGCAATTGCCCGGAAGTCCCTCCTATTTGCGTCCTGGCACGCCGGCACTCGCCGTATTTTTGCGCAATCTCGGATATACTACCGGGGAGTTCGGAAAGAATCATCTGGGCGACCACACTGCCGCTTTGCCGACCGCGCACGGTTTCCAGGAATATTGGGGCTATCTTTACCACCTGGACGCGATGCAGGGTGTAAGTTTCCCCGACATCAACAGCAGCCCATCCGAACAGGCCGTTGCACCGCCATGCAAGAACACACCGATCCCGGGCGTCCCTGAAGTCGCAGGCGCCGTGGATCCTCGCACTACCACTTGCCTCACACCTCCGCGCCCGGTTCTCTGGTGTAAGTCCTCCGACGGCACGGAGAAAAACCAGACCTGCAAGGATGAGGGACCGTTGACCCTCGATCGCTCCAGAACAGTGGATGAGGAGATCTCCGCCAAAGTCGTAGACTTCCTCGACCGCAACAATCCGGCCAACACCAACAAGCCATTCTTTGTGTGGTACAACCCTGCGCGTATGCACGTCACAACGATGCTTTCGCCGAAGTACGAGGCAATGCTGGGTGTGCGGGGCGGCAAGGACTGGGGCGTCAACGAAGCCGGCATGAAGCAGATGGACGACAACATCGGCGTGGTCCTGCAGAAACTGGAGCAGATGGGTCAACTGGATAACACCATCGTGGTCTTCACGACCGACAACGGCGCCGAAGCCATTAGTTTTCCAGACGGTGGCGTTACACCCTTCAAAGGCCAGAAAGGTGAAGCCTGGGAAGGCGGCTACCGCGCGCCGTGCGTTATGCGATGGCCTGGCCACATACAACCCGGAACGGTGATCAACCAGTTGTTCGCCGCCCTCGACTGGCTGCCCACGTTTGTAGACATTGGAGGCGGGCCAAAGGAAGACGGCCTGAAGAAACAGATCGAAACTGGAAGTTACCCCGGTATTGTCAAGACGACGCTCGACGGTGTTGACCAGCGAGATTTCCTGGAGGGCCAATGTCCCAACTCCGCGCGCGATCACTTCTTTTATTTTTCCGGCGCGACTCCATCCGCGCTCCGCTACAAGAACTGGAAGATGTACTACACCATGTCGCAGCCCGGACCAGCAGGCTGGATCATGCCGCTGATCCCATTCCACTTCACTCTGGTCCAGAACATTAAGCGCGATCCCTTCGAACAGGCCGTGGGCATCGATCAGAAATCGGCTATGAGTCTGGGTGGTGCACTGGCCGCCCCCATGACAGCATTTCAATACGACTGGAACATGTTGCCAATCGGCCAGCAGCTGTGGCTCAAACATCTTGAATCGTACATTAAGTACCCGCCACTACAGGAGGCGGCCTCCTATAACCTGAGTCAGGTCATCGCAGAGGTCAAGAAGGCTCAATCGATCAGTCACGCAGGGGAATAGCCGCCACAGCTTGGAGATATATCGAGTCAATGGCGATGAACTTAATAAATCCAGCGCGCTCAAACAGACATCCGAAGATTGTCTGGAGAACTCGATGTTTAAAGGTCATATGCCGAAATCGTTCTTGGGTATGGGGCGCTTGGCGGCCGCCACCGCCGCGCTTGGGACGTTAGGGATTGTAATCGCCCAGGATCCGCCTCCCTCAGCTCCGCAGGTTGCGTGGGGTACCTCGGCGATCCCGCTGGGGCCATTGTTCGGTGCTGGCTTGCCATTCACTTCGCCGAAAAACACAGGAAGCGGTTTTCGGGCCGGTAGCGACTCTCTCAGAGACTTATCCACCGCCAACGCCGTTTCCAAGCCGGAGGGCTCAGTTGGCCCGGACAGAATCCACCGTATAACGCTCGAGCAGGTCAAGCAGCAACACTTTGTGAGCCCGACTCCAAGCCCCCTGGCGCGCCTTGCTCAACTCTCTATCGAGGCCGCGAAACAACATCGCCTTGGGGTGCAAGCGGATTACTTTCCTAAGATAGGCGCAACAGTTGCGAATTTGCATTACAGTGAGTTCCTGGGCCAAGTGCTGACGATCCCCCGTCCGCTGGCGGGTTCAAGCTTGCAGGTCCCGGTGCCGTTGTTTTCGCAGAATCAAACCTTAGCTGCTGTTACGTTTGTCCAGCCTATCACTCCGCTCTTTAAGGTCTATCAAGCTGTTCTCATCGCGCGCGCGGACGAACGCATTGCCATGGCAAAGGCTGGCGTTCCCTTTGCCAAGAACGCCTCCGAGGGGCAGATAGAACAAACCTATTTCAAGCTTCTGATTGCCCAGCGACATTTGACATCTGCTGAGCTCAACCTCCGAGGCACCGAGAACCGGCCGGCCTACGCTTCAGCATCCATCGAATTTGTCCGCGCGCCGGCTCAAGAGGCCGAATTGATAGAAGCCAAGAAGGCGGTCGTAACTGCTGGCGCCGAGGTGACAGAGTTGACTGCCTCGCTCAACCGCGTCATGGGCTGGCCGGAGGACACAGAACTGGAATTGGTTCCACCCGATCCACTCGTCGAAAATATCTCTCTGGAAGAAGTAGCTGACGCACCTCCGGGCGCTAACGCCGACGTGATTGAGGCCGAACAGACCGTGGTCAAGGCGCGTGCCGCTTCCATGCTATCGAAACTGGAGTACGTACCAACGGTCGCCGCCGTGAGCGGTTTTCTGTTCCAGAATGTCATCCCCTTGGTTCCGAGCAATTTCGGATATGGCGGCGTAATGGTCTCCTACAACCTCTTTGATTTCGGCAAGCGCGAGCGGGCGGTAAAGGAGGCTCGCGCACAACTTGGGATGGCAGAAATGGCGCTCCAAATGACCAAGGCCAAGATCTCGGACAACCTGAAGAAATCGTATTTTGAACTGGAACGTTCGCGCCAGCTTAGCCAACTGGCGCAGAAAATGGGTTCCTCCGTTTCTTCGTTACTGAACGTAAGCTCTAATGGCGAGAATGTTGAAATGAAGGCGGCGCGCACCAAAGTAGAAACAGAATTGTTGGAGGCTGATCTTGCGCACCGTCAGGCATATGCCCACTTGAAAGCCCTGATGGGCCCACAACGGGAGCATATCGACGGCCGATGAGGTCAAAATGTTACTTGACCGAAGAGCCTATAAGAGCAAATGGATTTGGGTGCTGGCCGGCACGCTGCTAGGCGCGAGTCTCAGCATCGGTTGGAACTACCGCCAACATCGAGTTCGGGTTGCAGAGGATTCCGCTCCGGGCGCGTCTTGCGAAAACGGAATCGGGGCGGTGAAGGTCCACGCGGAGTCTGCCGTCGAGACACCTCATGTTGCTGCTTCAACGGGAGTTGTAACCCAAATGGCGTGGACTCCTAAGATCAACCATGGCCCGCCGCCAGAACCAGCACCAGATGGAATGACGTGGATTCCGGGCGGCCAGTTCTGGATGGGAACGGCCGACGACCATATGGCAGACGCCAGGCCGTGGCACCGAGTCTACGTCGATGGCTACTGGATCGATAAGACTGAAGTGACTAACGAACAGTTCGCCAGGTTCGTGAAGGCAACAGGTTATGTCACGATCGCGGAGAGAAAACCGCGTGTCGAAGACTATCCGAACGCACCGCCGGAAAAGTTGGTCGCCGGCTCGGTGGTCTTTTCGCCGCCGCATCACTCTGTCGAGCTTGACAATCACTTGCGCTGGTGGGATTACGTACCCGGCGCGAGTTGGCGCCACCCGGAGGGCCCCAACTCAGATATAAAGGCTCGTATGAATCACCCCGTGGTGCATATCGCTTACGAAGACGCTATCGCCTATTGCAAATGGGCCGGCAAGCGGCTCCCTACGGAAGCTGAATTCGAGTTCGCCTCGCGTGGCGGACTCGACCGCAAGCGCTACGCCTGGGGCGACGAATTTAGGCCGGGTGGCAAACACATGGCGAACACCTTTCAGGGCCATTTCCCGGACATCAATACCGGCGAAGATGGATATACCAGTACCGCCCCGGTCGGCTCGTTCCCAGCCAACGGATATGGGGTATTCGACATGGCAGGCAACGTGTGGGAGTGGACGTCGGATTGGTACCGTGCCGACTATTACCAGACCCTGGCGTCGAGTGGCGAAGTTGCTCGGAATCCTACTGGGCCATCCAACAGCTTCGATCCAAATGAACCCGGCGTGCAAAAGCGGGTGCATCGCGGAGGATCATTTCTTTGCACGGACCAATATTGTGCGCGCTACATCGCAGGCGGCCGAGGAAAGGGAGAGCTGGACACCGGCACGAATCACCTCGGTTTTCGATGCGTGCGGATGCCGGAGCCCAAACCGGTAGAATTCTGAGGCGATGGATTCCTTTGTACAGCCGCAGCCTCTGCATTTAGAGAGAGAACATTTCAGACTTTTTTGGACGTAAGGGGTTCAACAATGAATGGTAGTGCGATGAACGCGACGAATCACGAGGCCTTAATGCAAACGCTGAGAGAGTTCCGGCGTCGCCTCGACTATTTCGGCACTCTTCCGGACATTGAGGAGGAACTTATAGTACGGCTCCGATCAGCTGCGGAAAGTATCGAATCTGCCGTCGAACGGCTTGCATCCTCGAGGCCGGGAAGCCCACGTGATTGATAGATGAACAATGTGTCGCTCTTGTCAACCTTGCTCACGAAGGCGAAAGGGCATCGGTCGGAGAGATAGTATCCTGGAGCAACCGTACAAGTTCGGCAAGTTGAAACGGCTTCCGAATAAAGCCATTTATGTCCGGCTCGCCAAGTGACTCTCTTGCCATTTCCTGACCATAAGCGCTAGTGAGGACGACTTTTATGTTTGGCCGCAACCGTCTTGCTTCCAGGATGACTTCGCGGCTCGAAGTCCCGGGTATGGTCAGATCCAGTAAGACCACATCAATGTCGTTCTTGTGCCCGCGAAAGAGATTGATCGCATTAGAGCCGTCGGACGCCTCAACTACTGAAAAACCTTGTCTGCGGAGCATCTTTGAAATCGAAAAACGAAGCGTGTCTTCGTCTTCTACCAGCAGCACAGTCCCGCCTCCGTTTGGAATCCGCTCGACCGGCGTCGATGTCGTGATTCTTCGGTGCTCGGACGCATTGCCCGCACATGGCAAATGAATCTGAAATGCCGTCCCGTGGCCGGAAGTGGTCGACAGTTCAATGGCCCCGCCGTGGTCGCGCACAATAGCTTGAACAACAGCCAGCCCCAGGCCGCGGCCTGCAAACTTGGTAGTGTAAAACGGATCGAAGATCTTCGCTCTGACTTCTGTTGTCATACCCGGCCCGGTATCGGAGATCTCTAACCGCAAGCAATCACCTTTGGGCCTATTCGTCAATGTCCTTGGAGCTAAATCGTGTTCTCTTTCCCAGGATGTGGTTACGCAAATCAGTCCGTCTTCTTCTCCGATGGCTTCCGACGCGTTGATAACCAGGTTCATTACCATTTGGCGGATCTGCGGGGCATTGCCCCACACGCTGGGGAGATTCTCCGGGAGATCGGTTCTCAAAGCCACGTGTTTTGAGATCGAGACATTCAGCAGCGCTAGCATTTCTTCGACGAGTTGTGACACGTCCAACCGCTCCAGAATTGCCTTGTCCTGGCCCGAGTAAATCATCAACTGACGAACGATCTCTGCCCCCCGTATCGCAACAGCCTTGATTCTCCGGATCTCTTCGACAGTCGACGATCCGGCAGGCAGGTCCGCTTCTACCAGTTCTGCTTCCGCCAGGATTCCGCCCAACAGATTGTTGAAATCATGAGCGATGCCGCCCGTGAGCACACTCATACTTTCCAGCTTCTGCATCTCAAAGGTCTCATCCTGAGTGCGCTTCAATTCGGTGATGTCGATATCGGAGCCGATATACCCCGCGAAAAGACCACCGGGCGCAAACCGTGGAACTCCGGCACATAGCACCGATCGATACTCTCCGTCTGCCCGCAGAACCCGGCATACAATGTGGAAGTTCTCCCGCGCGTCGATGGCCGAACTATACTCTTCATAGCAACGGCTCAAGTCATCAGGATGGACACCCGTGGTCCAGCCGTTGCCCAGTTCCTGTTCCATCGTGCGGCCCCTAAAATCTAGCCACGTCTTGTTGAAAAAAGTGCAGAGCTTATCCGGTCCGGCGACCCAAATCATTACTGGCGCGGTGTCTGCCATATTCCGGAAGCGCTCTTCGCTTTCCTGCAGCGCCGCTTCGGTCCGCTTGCGCTCCGTAATGTCCTCCACCACCGCGATGAAGTTCTTCGGTCGGCCTTCCCCGTCTCGCACCAGCGATCCGTACAGCCTTACCCACGTGACAACTGCGTCCTTTCGGCCGTAGCGCATCTCCAGGGAATAGGCAGAGATCTCGCCCGCAAGAAGCTGGCGGACCTTCGCCTCCATGCTTTCAATGTCGTCCGAATGCGTCTTATCCAGCAAGGTTGTACCAAGCAGCTCTTCTCGTGTGTAACCCAGCACCGCACAATACCGGTCGTTAACCAGCGTCACTTTCCCTTCGAGGTCGATCTGGGCAACCCCCACAGCCGCCTGGTCGAATATCGCGCGGAAGCGCTGCTCACTTTCACGTAGCGCCACCGCGGCTCGTCTGCTTTGGCGCAAAGAGCTGGTTCGCCATAAAACCAGTGCGATAACTATGGCCAGCGCTCCGATGCCCCAAGCGATCCATCGCGCGCGCTCAGCTGCTTGCATAAGTTCGTACGTCGCCCAGTTATCGTCTAGACCATAGTAAGAATACTTAGTCATCAGGTCGGCGAGGGTGCCGTCTCGAAACATGCCACCGATCTCCCGCCGGATTGCATCGGCCGCTGCGGCCGCCTCGAAGCTGGAAGCCACCGCGCCTTCAATATTCAAATCGGGAAGGCCATGGATGTGAAGACCAACCGAGTCGCACTCGGCCGGTTTCTCCTTGAGCGCAGTCATTGCCACGCGAGTCTCTAGGAATGCTGCTCCTGCGGCGCCTTCACAGACGCTTTTGAGTACGTCCGTCGTGTCCTTAAGCTGAACGGCCTGAGCTTGGGGGAACCGCTCGCCTATAAGGCGAACATGCAGCGGCATTCTGAACACCGCGATCCCACCCGCAAACTCTCGGTCGGGCGGAACCGAGCCAGCCCGGAATACCAAGACATGATCACTGTGCAGCCACGGAAGAGTCAAGTGAACATGCTTCCGGCGATCGGGCAGGTCGGCCATCAAGGGCCACAGATCGACCAGTCCTTTCCCGAAGGCCTCGTCGGAACTGGTGCCGGTCTCGACCCATTGCAGACGCACTCGGGCACGTTTCGCGGCTGCGTCGATTGTCTCCACCGCAAGTCCAGAAAAACCGCCGTCCGCACGAATCTGAAGTGGTGGATTCGGCTCAAAGCCTATGCGCAAAGGACGATCGGGAATCGGTGGCTGCCTGGTCGAGAAATACCACAAAGCCGAAGCTCCCACCATCCCGGTCGCAAGCAAGATTACTCCCGCTCGCACCGCCCAGCCCGAAAGCGGAAGCACGTCCACCTTCTCCTCTCTACGCTGACACCGCATCAGTGCGGCTATTTCGAAGAGTATACCTCACGTGAAGCTCTGGCCTGTCCTACTGATGATCACCAGAGTAACTTAAGACTGAGTTGCATTAGCCGCAGCGGTAGCGTGGCGGAGATCCGGCCGAAATTCGCTCCGTCGCCGGCGTTTGCATCGGGTGGCTCGAATTGCGTGTGATTCCAGGCGTTGAACATTTCAGCCCGGAGCTGTAATTTGTCAGCTTTGGCTTCATTTAGAGTGAACGACTTCTCCAAGCCAAGATCCCAATTGTTTAGGCCGGGACCGTTGATAACAGTGCGCCCGCTGTTGCCAAAATATCCTACCGGTGCGAGGGGGAAGCAGGATGTATCAAACCACAAGAACCCGTTTCTGCGAATGTTGTCGGACAGGCTGCCGCTCCGCCCGTCGCATACACGGTTGGGCAGTTGATCGAGGATGAGGCCGCCGGTACGATTGGGCGCGGTCAGATACAGGGGCTGGCCCGTAGCAAAGGTGACTATGCCGGTCAGGTTCCAGCCTCCGGCGGCCAGATTCGCGACTCGGGGCACCTTCCCACCGAAGCGGCGCCCATTCCCAAAAGGAACCTCCCAAACAGCACTGGCTACCGCGCGCTGGCGTACGTCGAAGGTGGCCGGCCCTTTGTCGCAGCGCCTGCAGGACACAATCTGAGGTACGTTTCCAAGCTAGACTGCCAGGTATCGTTACGATGCGTGGAGATTCATTTTTTTAAATCTCACCGAACCTATTGCGCATCAGGTGTTCGATACAGCTATGCCGACCGTTTCGGGTCAGCCGGTGAAACGGATGGTCGCTAACGGGTATTAGTCGGTGGAGGGCTCCTAGAGGTGTTATTGACGTATCTCCGGAGAATGGGGAAGGCTTTGCGCCTGCGCGGTCCTCTGGCTGGTGACCCGACGGCACAGGTTCTGCACGCCGTTTTAGTAGGTTTAGCCTGCGCTATCATTCTTGAGCTCGCCGCGGACCTGCCTGTTAGCCCAAGGAAACCTGCGCTCTCAGCCTTGGTGCTCATCTTCACAGTCGTTTCCATAGCACCACTGACGCTTCTTCACCGCGGCTCATTACGGGCGGCCAGCTTGACCTACCTATCGGGTAGCTGGTTGCTCTTCACCGTCGTAATCATATTGAACGGTGGCATCCGTAGCGTGGGAGCCGTGTACTATTTGGCACTGCCGATTTCAGCGGCCTGGCTTCTCGGATACACGGCGGCGCTGTTGACCGCGGGGCTCTGCCTGGGCGGTTTGTTGATCATGGCAGTTCTGGAAATGAGCGGCCGGCCTTTGCCCCTCTACCTTCCCGGAACCCCCCTCGGGATATGGGTTTCAGTCGTGGAGGCCATGATCATTGCGGCTGTCCCAATCGCGCGCATTCTGCAGATCTACAAAGCGGCCCTGGCTCGCCTTCGTGAGTATCAGGGGCACCTCGAAGAGTTGGTAGAGCAGCGTACCGTAGAGTTGCAGGCCGCCAACCAGGCCAAGAGCGCTTTCCTGGCCAATATGAGCCACGAGCTGCGCACTCCTCTAAACGCCATTCTCGGCTTTTCTACTTTAGTGCGCGACGCCCCAGACCTCTCCGAGGAACATCGCAAAGACCTCGACATCGTTAACCGAAGCGGTGAGGACCTGCTCAATCTGATCGATGATGTGCTGGATTTGGCCAAAATCGAGGCCGGGCGGATCGTTGTGGAAAACGCGCCCTTCGACGTGCTCGCCCTTGTGGTTGGCTTGGTAGAGATGATGCGCGCGCGGGCCCGTGCAAAGAGCATCGAATTGGTGGTGAATCCATCGTCCAGTGTTCCCCGCTTTGCTCGCTCCGATTCCGCCAAGCTTCGCCAACTCCTTGTCAACCTGATTGGCAACGCCGTGAAGTTCACCGAGGAGGGCAGCGTGGTGCTGTGCGTGGACGCGAAGCCCATCGATGCCGGGCATCATATGCTGGCTTTCGAGATTCTCGATACGGGTATCGGAATCGCTGCGGAAGATCAGACCCGCATACTCGAGCCCTTCATCCAGGTTGGTAAGTCAACAACACAGAATGGTACCGGCTTGGGACTTAGCATCACGAGGCAATTCGTGCATATGTTGGGTGGAACTCTTCGCTTCGAAAGCTCGCCGGGCAAAGGATCTTCATTCCGCGTCGAAGTGCCGGTTGAACGAGCCGAGGAATCGGAGGTGATGACCACCCCACCGGAACGAAGGAACATTGTCCGTCTGGATCCCGGGCAGCCCGAATTCCGCATTCTGGTCGTGGAAGACAAAAGGGAAAACTGGATGCTGCTTCGACGCCTGCTTCACGATGCTGGATTCCTCGTCAAAGTCGCAGAGGACGGTGCTCAGGCGGTCGAAATGTTTCGAAGCTGGCAGCCGCACTTGATCTGCATGGATCTTCGCCTTCCTATCATGGGTGGGATGGACGCAGCTCGCGAAATTCGGGCTCTCGATGGTGGCCTTGAGGTTAAGATTGTGGCAATTACTGCTTCGGCCTTCACCCACCAGCGAGAAGAGGTCTTGGCTGCGGGCCTGGATGATTTTGTACGAAAACCTTACCGCCGGGAAGAAATCTTCAAGTGCATTGCCCGTCACCTCGGTGTGCGCTATTTACATGAGGAGTCCCCCCGGAGGGATTCTGTGGATCCGGTCGGCGCGATACCGCGGGAAGCTCTGGCCATGCTTCCTGAGCAGCTGCGCACAGAACTTGTGGATGCTGTGATTCGACTGGATCCCCAGCCCATTGGTAAGGTCATCGATCGCGTGTCTGAGCACGATGCTGAGCTGGGGGCAGTCCTAGCGTGCCGCGCCAAACGATTCGCTTACACCGAAATTCTCAACGCGCTTGAGGAATGCAACGGCCTGAGTACGGCCGCAGGTCCATGCTAGATAATTGCAGCATCTCGAGGCCAGCGCCAGTTGTCCGCTGCTGGCGGAGCGCACCCTTCGGTCGCAGGCTGGCTTCCCCAACTCATTCTCTTGGACACTCGCATGCCGGGCATCGACGGATTTGACGTCTGCTAGCGAATTAAGGCCTCGAAAAAGACCTTGGGCGTTCAACTCATGTTTATTAGTGCAGCCAGCGACGTGGAATCGCGAGTGTAAGGGCCAACACTCGGCGCGGTTGATTACATCACCAAGCCGTTCCAGATAGAGGAACTGCTGGCGCAGGTCCGGACGCATCTTGAACTCGGCCGACTTCGTACCGAGCTTGACAATCAGGTATCTCAACGGACGATAGAATTGCGCTCCACCGTTGAACGCCTGCTTCAGAGCGAAGAACGATTCCGCCGGGGCGGACCCGTTCTTGCAGTTCCGCATCCGCCGCCTTCAGATAATCATTCCAGGCATCGACGGTCTCGGACCGCAACGTCGCGCCGCTGATCTCTAAAGCCAGCGCCATAAAGAAAAACAGTAAGGCCACAGAACACGTGCGAAACGCGGTCCACGTGTGATTTGACGCGGCCTCGGCGTGCATGTCGGCGGGAAGTTGGCTGAGAGGCTGGCCAAGGACGGACTCGGCGAGCGCGCGGGCATTCTCAGAATTGGCCACGAAATGCGCGCCTCCGCGATGCCAGGCGATGAGCAACGCGCGGCCGGCTTCATCGACGCCCGTGAGGAACGTGATATCGGCAATCAGCCTCCGGCCGCCCAGTGTGGACGACGCAGTGCGCCAATCCTGACCCAGCCTGCACGCCCCCTGACGATCCAGGTCACCGGATAGCTCAAACCGGAAAGCCCTTGCTCCATCGTGCATATAGTTCCGCAGCGGGCGAGTTTTCATAACATCTATATTGGTGCGGGGCATGGCTAATGCCGATTAGGCGGCATGCAGAGGTTCACCGTGGAACTTCATGGCGGCCCGGATCCCAATCAGCGCGAAAACCAAAAGGGCGGCGAGCTGGGCGAATTGGAAGGGCGGCTCAGACTGCGTCGGCGCAATCGCTTTCAGAGCAGGCACTTCATAAAAAGCTGCACGATTAAGACAAAGACATTCAAGTACAGTGCGACTACTGCCGTGATCACATATGTGCGCCGCCATCCACGCGCCAGATCAAAACGAAAGCACGCGAGGATTGTTAACGCCAAAACGAGGAGCGACACAATCCCTACACCGTGGGACGGCAAAAACTTATGAACCGGAAATAGGAAGCCGGTTATGCTGGTCAACGCCGTCGTCACCAGAAACAGCTTGGTCCAGCCGTCGAGTCGCTTCGATGTAAGAAGTCCGCATGCGACCACCAGGCCGGCGCCGATCCCGACCAGGCTCAGAACGACGTGACACAGGGTGAATACGCTTAGAATCATGTTCTCTCCTCTTCCGATTTCTCAACCCACAAATGCATTGGTCTTGAAAAAGAATCACGACATGGGACGAACCTTGCCCCTGCCATCTTTGAGGTGACTCTAACTAACACGATCGAGGTATGCCGCCAGAGTTCACTCAGCCGTCTTTGTGCCATCGTGGAATGTAGATGTCTGTCATGAGCCAGGACGAGAATCTATTGAAGGCTGCGGCGGCTGAGTCGGCGGTGGCGCAAGTTACCGACGGCCAGATCGTTGGTCTGGGATCTGGATCTACCTCGGCGTTCGCCGTGAACGCCCTCGGAAAGCGTGTACAGGAGGGGTTACGCATCCTGGGTATTCCAACTTCAGAGCACACGGCTGCGCAAGCACGAGCCCTGGGGATTCCCCTCTCCAGCCTGGAAGACCACCCTCAAGTGGACGTTACGATTGACGGCGCCGACGAAGTGGAACAGGAGCATCTGAATCTGATCAAGGGGCTCGGTGGAGCGCTGTTGCGGGAGAAGATCATTGCCAGCGCGAGTAAGAGACTGGTGATCATCGTCCATAGCGACAAGCTAGTGGCTCGTCTGGGCATCAGAGGCCCGGTGCCGGTAGAAATCGTGCCGTTCGGTTGGCAGGCAACGGCGCAACGCCTTTCCAGGCTTGGTGCCAAGCCGGACTTACGACGACATCCAAGTGGCGCTCCCTATCGTACCGATGGCGGCAACTACATCGTCGACTGCGCCTTCGGAGGGATCGATTCAGCCGACTCGTTGGCGAGGGAGATCGATCACGTGGTTGGCGTAGTGGAACACGGGCTTTTTGTGGGATTGACTGCGGAAGTTCATGTCGCGGCAGCTGCAGGCGTACGTATCCTGCGTTGATGGTTCCCGCCTGCTCACGCGGCCTGCCCTCGAGCGCCTGACCAAACTGGCTTGAGATAGAGTCGCATCCCGGCTCGGGCCCGAGACAGCCTGGTCTTCGTAGCCGGCAAAGTGAGATTCAGCTGCGCTGCCACTTCTTTTAGAGATAAGTCTGAAGTCGCGTAGAGGCCGTACACTTCGCTTAGCTTCTTGGGAAGGCTGCCGAATGCTTCCGATAGGGCCGAGCCGATCTCCCGGGACCACGTGGCGGTTTCGGGTGAAGGTGCCCGAGAAGCGAGCACGTCTTGCCCTTGTCCGCTGTAAAGATCCTCCAACTGAACCCAGGAGGCACGCCGCCTCGCTTCACGAAGATGCATGAGACAACAATTCACAACGATGCGGGTAATCCAAGTCTTGAAACACGCTCCCCCGGACGTCGAAGGGGCGCGCGACACCGCCAAGCGCACGATACGTGACGGCAACCGTGCGTCTGAGTTGATCATGCGATTACCGCGCTCTTCAGCAAGAAGGAATCCATGACCGAGCCCGTGGATCTGAATGAGGCTACGCAAGAAGTGATCGCGCTGTCCTTGAGCGAACTGCAGCGAAACCGGGTGATTCTCCGGCCGGATTACGCCGACGACCTCCCGGTGGTGACCGGGGACCGCGTCCAGCTTCAGCAGGTGATCCTGAATCTGCTCAAGAACGCCTCGGACGCCATGAGCGCCGCGAACGATCGTCCAAGGCAGTTGCAGATCAGAACGGAACGAGGCACAGACAATCAGGTGCGGCTCACAGTACGGGATGTGGGCGTGGGCCTCGATCCCCAAGCTATGGACAGACTTTTTCAAGCTTTTTACACTACCAAGAACGACGGCATGGGAATCGGACTTTCCGTCAGTCGTTCCATAATCGAGCGCCATCATGGCCGTCTTTGGGCGGAGCAGAACGACGGTCCAGGCGCCACTTTTTCGTTTTCCATTCCTTCGCAGAGTGGAGGTGCATCGGATCCGGATGAAGAACCCAAAAAGATCCCGAGCTCACTGGTGTCCGTGGTCGATGACGACGAATCCGTGCGGGAGTCGCTACCCGACTTGCTTAGGGAATTCGGTTTCACTGCACGTTCGTTCTCGTCGGCGGAAGAGTTCCTTGCCTCCGAATACGTCGATCTGACCAACTGTCTGATTCTCGACGTCGGAATGCCGGGCATGTCCGGGCCGGAACTTCAACGGGAACTGAAGCTTCGTGGGCAACACATTCCGATCGTCTTCATCACTGCGAATAGGGATGAAGCCGTCCGCCCGCGAGTTCTGGCACAGGGCGCCGTGGCGTGCCTCTTCAAGCCATTCAGCGATACTGCTCTGCTTGAGGCTCTCAACACGGCGCTTCAGGTGAACTGAGCGATTCGCGCGCTGTTTCCTGCTGGAGGTATAAAATGATGGGGGCGCACGCATTTGGCCATAAATTGGGGTTGTCACGTATGTCGCACGCCGTTCCAATCGTGTTTGTGGTTGACGACGACGTGTCAGTGCGTGAATCGCTGGAATTGTTGATCCGGTGCGAAGGCTGGGAGCCACAGACATTTGCGTCCGCACTAGAATTCCTTGCCCGCCCGCGAGCCCTGGTTCCGAGCTGCCTTGTGCTGGACATTTCTCTTCCGGGTCTCAACGGTCTCGACCTGCAGAAGCAGGTCGCCGTTGAACGGCCTGACATGCCGATCATCTTCATTACGGGCTACGGCGATGTTCCGAAGACTGTCCAGGCGATGAAGGCGGGAGCGGTCGAGTTCCTTACGAAGCCATTTAGCGATGACGTGCTGTTGAGCGCGATCAGGCAAGCCGTCGAGCGCAGCGAAACTACACTTGGTCAAGCGGCCGAGATGCGAACACTCCGGGACCGTTACGCTTCGCTTAGCGGTCGCGAACGGGAGGTGATGGCCTTGGTAGTGGCAGGCCTGTTGAATAAACAGGTCGGTAGCGATCTCGGCATCAGCGAAATCACAGTGAAGGCACACAGAGGCAGGATGATGCAAAAAATGAAGGCCGACTCCCTGGCCGACTTGGTGAATATGGCTGCGCGGCTCGGCCTCGCACGCGCGCCGAAAGCCCTATGATGCTCCCTGAGCCAGGATGATCGCGCCACGACCGGAAAGTTCAAATTTCCGTACCAACTGGCTCCCACACCTACCTCAAGCTAGTGCGGCTGCCCCTGGTCCGCAGAAGGCTCATACGTCAACTGGACTATTTGGCCAATTGCGCTTTGTCCAGCCACGTTGTTATCGGAGTGCTGGTGGACGCCAAGTAGCTTTGCACCGCTCACTTTGATGAGGTGTCTGCGATCACGACCATCGAGAGGACGGGCTCAGGGGCGAACTTCTCTCATTCGGAGTCCCCGAAGAGTCTCACGGTCCTATTGGTTGTGTTGCAACTTCCGTAGGCCCCTGCGGACAACGTGAAAGAATGGTGAAAACGGCAACGCGACGGACGATCTTCAAGTGGCGGCAAACCGAACCGACGCTCATTCTTTGTGCGGTCCGCTCGTATCTGGGATCTTCTCGGTCGTTGCGGGATGTGGAGGAGCTATTGGAAGAACTGAGGATCGGCTCCTTAAACTATTCAACTATTTTGAACTCTACTTGACCGGTTCTCGCTCCGATGGCACAGTGATAGGCGCACTGGTGAGAACTCAGGGGATTTGTGTTTTGATCCCGGGAGTTGGGGGGGCAAATGAAGGCTAGAAGTTTCCTTGTATTGGTCTTTGCGCTCATCGCAGCGGGACAGCTCCTGTTTGGCCAAGGGACCGCCCGGATCGTCGGTGTGGTTAGCGATTCTGGCGGAGGCTTGGTGCCAGGCGCCCAGGTGACTCTAATCAACGACGCTACTGGACTGCGCGAAACCGCCCCTACCGACGACGCAGGCCGCTACAATTTCACTCAATTAGCAGTCGGCAATTATCGAATCGAAGTCTCCGCGACCGGATTCAAGAAGGAAACTCGAACTGGCATCAATCTTGTCGCCGAGCAGGTTTACACGGCCGACCTCACGCTTGAACTCGGAAATGTGAGCGAGTCGATAGAGGTGTCCAGCAGCGCGGCGACAGTAGAGACCGCAGTTTCTTCGCTGCGCTCAACCGTTCGCACCGAATTGATTGAAGATCTCCCGCTGAACGGACGCGACGCCCTAGGTTTGCAGACCCTGGTACCCGGCAGTGTAAACCAGCCCGGCGCCAGAGTGAGCCTGTCTGAAGAGAATGGAATCTCAGTTAACGGATCACGGGGAAGCGACAACAACGTCATCCTCGATGGCGGCACCAACGTTGACGTGTATACGGGCACGCCGGCCTCTCTACCGAACCCCGACGCTTTGCGCGAATTCAGCGTCGTCAGCAGTTCCTTTGATTCCGAATACGGGCGCAGCGCCGGATCGCTCGTCAGCGCCGTGATCAAGAGCGGAACTAACTCATACCACGGCAGCGCTTACGATTATCTGAGAAACGACGTCATGGATGCACATCAGTTCTTCTTTGGCGGAACGTTTCTACCCAAGAATCCACTCAAGCAGAACCAGTTCGGCGCCAGTCTGGGCGGTCCAATAAAACGGGATAAGAGCTTCCTGTTCTTTTCCTGGGAGTCGCTGCGCAATGTGCAATCCAGCCCCGGGTCGGCAGGTCCGATGCCCTCAGCACTAGAAGTGGGGGGAGACTTTTCGCAAAGCAAGAACAAACCAATAGACCCAACCACCGGCTTGCCCTTTCAGAACAATATGATTCCGGCGTCTGAGATCTCGCAACCCGCTGTTAAAATAGCCAACTTGCTCTTCCCCCTGCCAAATGCCCCTGGCAACATCCTGAACTTTAATGCCCCGGGCAGCCAGAACATTAATCAGTACGTGCTCCGATTCGATCACTCGTTGACCGATCGCGACCGGATTAATATCAGCTACTTCTATAACGACAACTACCTGGTGTCGAACTTCGGTCTTCCCTTCGAAGAAGGCTATAGCCACTGGACCAACAACCACATGGCTTTTAACTACACGAAGATTCTGTCGCCGACGAAGGTGAACTCGTTTACTTACACGTTCAATGACTTACACTTCCAGCGGAATTGTGACCCCATTGATCCCGGTCAGTATCCCGGTAGTTCCGGCGTCGCTCCTGGCTTCCGGTTTCAGGATGCCGGAGTCCTGACCGTGCCCTCCGATCCAAAATACGTCGTCAGTACGCGATTTGGCAGCATTGCCGGCTACTTTGGAACAAACGGAAACACGTTCTTCGACGTAACTCCGTGGGTTCATGAATTTAGGGATAGTTTGACCATCACGCTCGGATCACACCTGATCAAACTGGGTGGAGAGTTTTCACACACTGAGGCGTACCGGCACGAGAATATTTCGGCCGATGGATCAACCTACAATTGGGGCGGCAGCATCGCTAACAATGGCTGGGCGGAGTACCTGCTCGGGCGGCCTAACCAGTATTCCCAGGAATCGTCGACGGTTCGTACAGACAGTATCTACGATTCATTTGCGGCCTTCATCCAGGATGATTGGAAGGCCCAGCGTAATCTGACGTTGAACTTGGGGCTGCGATGGGAGCCCAGCTTGGGCGTCGTAGACGGTAATGGCGAAACTACGGCCTTCCGCCCCGGCGAGCAGTCCGTACTTTACCCCAACGCGCCACTGGGTTTGGTGTTCCCCGGTGATCCTGGTATCACACCGATCACACATCCGCGGAATTGGGGCAATGTTGCGCCGCGCTTCGGTTTCGCCTGGCTGCCCTTCGGACCCGACTCCAAGACCAGCATTCGCGGCGCGTACGGAATCTTTTACAACACGGAACGCGACTATTTAGAGAACGAGACGCAAATTGTCCAGCCGTTTGTACTCAATCTTAACGTGGTCGAGAACAACAACCCACAAGGCTTCGTGAATCCGTGGTTAGGCTTCCCAGGCGGCGATCCGTTCCCATATACGGCTCCGACCTCCGCCGCCGGAAAAGCAGCCATTCAATTCGTTCTGCCGGCTCAGATACAGCGATTCTTTGGTCCCAATTGGCATACCCCGAACAGCCAGCAGTGGAATTTATCTATCCAGCGGCAAATCCCTTGGAATACAGTTGTGTCGGCGGCCTACGTGGGGTCGAAGGGAACCCACCTGGTCCTAAACGTCGAACAGGATCCCGCCGTGTTCATTCCGGGCAATGGACCGAACGGACAGCCGCTGTCGACAACGGGAAATATCAACGCCCGGCGCCTTAACACCAACTTCAGCACGATCAACGAGGCCTACACAGGCGGCAACTCAAACTTCAATAGTCTTCAATTGGCGGCCAACCGTCGCTTCGTAAAAGGTATAAGCGTTGGTCTGAATTACACATGGTCCAAGGCACTGGATTACGAGTCGTTGGACCGCAATGCCTCTCTCCCCCAGAATCCCCTCAATTTGGCACCCGAGTACGGACCCGCGGATTTCGACCACCGGCAAGTGTTTTTCGCGACTTTCATAGCGGAGATCCCACTTCCTGGCAAGAGGGGGCTGGTGAGCAAGCTCACTCAGGGCTGGCAAATCAACGGAATCTTCAGGTATGTCAGCGGCGACGTGTTAACTGTAAATCCCGGAGTGGACACCGTGCTCAATGGCGCCGCGGTCGCCAATGAACGCGTGAACGTGCTCGGAAGTCCCGTGTTGCCCTCAGGCGCAGCCTTCAACCAGCTGTACTTGAATACTGGGTCGTTCACAAAAGCACCGCTCGGAGCCTTTGGAAACGAGGGTCGAAACGCCTTCAACGGACCAGGCAATTGGAACTTCGACGCCTCGTTCTTCAAGATGACGCGGATCACTGAGCGGGCCGGTTTGGAATACCGCTTCGAGGCCTTCAACGCTCTAAACCATCCGCAATTTGGGGATCCGAGTACAACCCTTAGCGCGGGTACGTTCGGAAAAATTACCACGGTAGCGACTGCATCAACGGCAACAGGTGCACGGGTCCTTCAGATGGGACTGAAGCTTATTTTCTAGGCTTTTCCAGAGGATCAATATGGCAACGCCACGTAGTAGCGACTTTGTGAAGTATCTTAGAACTCTCTGCCTCCTTTTGATTGGCGCGTTTTGCCTCTCGCCGGCGGTATTCTCACAAACCACTTCGGGCCTGACGGGGACTGTTACGGATTTGAGCGGCGCCGCGATGCCGGGCGCCAAAGTCACCTTAACCAGTACCGAAACAGGCGCTCAGCGCGAGGGTACATCCAATGAAGCGGGCACGTACGAATTCACCGCGCTTCAGCCGGGCGGCTACAGGTTGACGTTTCAAAAAGAGGGCTTCGCTCAGGTCACGAGCGGGGCAATCCGGCTTGAGGTAAACCAGGTTGCGCGGCTGGATGTTTCGATGCATCCCGGAGCGGTCAGCGAAAATATCCAAGTCACCGCGGCGGCGGCGCTCCTCGAGTCGAGCAATTCGCAGATCGGACAGGTCATTGAGACGAAAGCCGTGAGCGATCTACCTCTGAACGGCCGCAATTTCGCCCAGCTCGCGATTCTGGGAACTGGTGTGGTCGGCGTGGGCTTCGGACCCTCCGGCACTATTGGCAGCGGTACACGTCCGGATGATCCGCGGCCCGGCGCCGAGCTAATGTCGAACGGCAACCGCGAGATGGCTAACGATTATCTGCTGGACGGCGTGGACGATAATTTTCGCCGGAATGGACTGATCACATTGCGTCCTACCGTGGAAGACATCCTGGAGTTTAAGATCCAGACAAACTTGTTCGGGGCCGAACAGGGGCGTAACTCCGGCGCGACTGTCGATGTAGTCACTAAGAGCGGCACAAACAATTACCATGGTAGTCTGTTCGAGCTTCTCCGCAATAATGATTTTGACGCACGGAATTTTTTCAACGCGGTAGGCACGCCACAACCCCCGTACCATCAAAATCAGTTTGGCGGCAGCGTGGGGGGCCCAATCATACACAACAAAGTTTTCTTTTTTGCCGACTATGAGGGCTTTCGCAAGCTGCAGGGAACGACTACGAGCGTCAACACTGTCCCCACAGCCGCAGAACGGGGCGGCGACTTCAGCGGTATTCCCCAGACTATTTACGATCCAGCTTCTCTAGTGGCAACGCCGGGCACTGCGAGCGGCTACACTCGACAGCCATTTGGCGGGAATATCATTCCTGCCAGTCGCTTCGATCCCGTTACTTCGCGCGTGATTCAGGCATATCCGCTACCTACCTTGGCCGCATTGGCCAACAATCAGTTCACCAATCCCGTGTTGGGACAGAACAACGACACGGGTGATGGCCGAATCGACTGGAATCTGAACGCCAATAATACGATGTTTGGCCGCTTCTCCAGGCAGGACACACTAACAAACACGCCATCCACCTTCGGGTTCCGCACTGTTCCGGGCCTGTCCGTGCCAGTTAGCTTAGGCAATAGCACCAATTATGCGGGTCGAGCGCCGATGAATAACTACAACGCTGTCATTGCGTATACGCACGTGTTCAGTTCGACATTTTTGGTGGACATGCGAATGGGATATACGCGCTTTGCCATGCGTAATGTGGATTCGACGGCACCCACCACCGGACCGGGCCTCGGTCAAATGCTGGGCGTGCCAAATTCAAACCAGGAGCCTGAATCGCTCGGCTTTCCGATCTTTGTGATTAACGGATACACCGGAATCGGCGGTCCCACGGCGATACCCACCATCCGTTACGAGAACACGTTCAATCCAGTTGTCAACTTCACCAAGACATTGGGCCGGCACACACTCAAATGGGGCGCCAGCGTGGTCCGGCGCCAGATTATCGACTTCCAGGATAACTCGGGTAACGGCACATATACTTTTGACAGCACTTTCGACAACAATCCGAACTCGGCCGGCAATTCGGGCAACGCCATGGCGGACTTTCTCCTCGGAGTACCCGGCGCTGTAGCCCAGGCGTTTCAGTTGGCCTGGGCTGGGACGCGTCTTCTGGAGGTCGGTACATACCTGGCGGATGACTGGAGAGTCACCAACCGGCTTACTCTCAACCTTGGACTCCGCTGGGAGTATCTGCCGCCGCCCGTCGAAGTAGCTAACCGTTATGCGAATTTCAATACTCAAACTGGCAAGGTGCTTATCGCCGGCTATAATTCCGACGCAAATGTAGGCATCCAGGCCCAGCATAAGATGTTCGCTCCACGTTTCGGACTCGCTTATCAGTTAGACCAGAAAACTGTGCTACGCGGCGGTTTCGGAATTTTCTACAATGCATCGGGTAATGGTGGGGCCCTTTACAGGCTGCACCGGCAATTGCCTTTTGGTGCGACCACAACGGTCGTCATAAACGAGCTGTCGTCCACCTACCTCACAGTGGCGCAGGGCCTGCCGCCTAACCCCTCCCTCAACGTCGCTTCGATTGTCAACAATCCCACGGGAACTTGGTACAGCATTCCATCCGATTACAAGAATGCATACGCGGAGCAGTTCAATTTTGGGGTGGAGCGGGAGTTACCGTTTAACATTGTTTTGAAGGCCTCCTATCTCGGCAATCTAGGCCGGCACCTGGATGTCACTTACAACATTAATCAGCCGGTTCCGGGGCCCGGTCCGGTTGGGCCTAGGGAGCTTTTGTATACGATCGCGCCCGGAATATCGGGCGATAACTATGCAGCAACCGACGGGCTTTCTGCGTACCATTCCTTGCAGGTGACAGCTCAAAAGCGTTTCTCATCCGGCTTGAGCTTCCTAAGCGCTTACACTTACTCGCATTCCATAGACGACGTGCCTCTGCAGGAAGGCGGCGGAGCCGACGGACCGATTCCGCAGGATCCTCTGCACCGCAACCTAGACTTCGCCAGTAGTTCGTTCGACATCCGGCATAGATTCACGCAAACCGTTAACTACTATCTACCGTTCGGAAAAGGGAAGCGCTTCGACTTGAAAAAATCATGGGCGAATCGCGTTTTTGGCGACTGGCAGGTAAACATGATTCTCACAGCGCAGACCGGACTTCCCTTTACGCCAGTGCTGGCCAATTCGGTGGCGAATACCGGTTCGTCAAGCCGCCCCAACGTCGCGTCAGGTGTAAGTGCTGCGCTTTCGAATCCCACTATTAACGATTGGTTCAACACTTCCTTCAACACGCCAGGGGCAGTGTGGTCGACACCGGCTTTGTATACGTTCGGCGACGCCGGAAGAAATATCCTGCGCGGCCCCGGTCGTTTTAATCTAGACACGTCTCTGTTCAAGGATGTCGCTGTCTCGGAGCGAGTCCACGTGCAGTTTCGCGGCGAGTTGTTCAACGTCCTCAACCATCCGCAGTTTGATTTGCCGAACGCGACCATCGGCAACGCGCAAGCCGGAATCATTTCAGCCACGCTGGGAACGCCCCGGGATATTCAGCTTGGTCTCAGATTGATGTTCTAGCCAACAGCCGAACGCCGTGGATCGATCCGGCTTACGATTAACGCGGAAAGCAAACAGAGAAAACTGGCTATCAGGAAGGGCGATGTCCAGCCCAGCAAGGTGGCTAAATAGCCGACCATGACCGCAGAGAACGCACCGCCAAGGTTGCCCCACGTATTCATCACCGACGAAACCGATCCGCTGTAATCCCCGCCGATGTCGAGACAAATCGCCCAGGAAACAGCAACGGTCAGCTCCAATCCGCCCAGCGCGAGAGTAAGACATACCAACGCCGTGACAGGGCTGTTCGCAAGGACCCCCGGAAGTAGCCCGAGAGCCGCCGCGATGAATCCACAAACCGAAACTGTCAGCCGGCCGCGCCGCAGATCGCGAAACTTCGTGGACAGTTTGTCGGATAAAACGCCGCCAGCAACATTGGTAACCGTCGCAGCAAGCAGGGGAATGCTCGCGAGGCCAGTCTTCAGCGCCGTGAAATGGCGGGCTTCCCGAAGATAAGAAGGGAACCAGGCCAGATACAGCCAGAGCACCCATCCATAGCAAAAGTAAACGGCGCTCAGATACCAAAGATCCCGGCTACGGAGGATGCGCCGCCAAGGAACACTTCGCTTCGCGTTTGGTCGCATCCCGAAAACTTTGGGTAGTAGCTCGATCTCCGCAGCGTTAGTGCCCGGATGTTCGCCAGGGTAGTTGCGATAGTACACATACCACACTGCGGCCCACAGCACGCCTGCCGCGCCAAAAATGAAAAACACCGGCCGCCACCCGAAAACGGCCATCAGAGAAACGACCAGTGCCGGCGCGAGCGCCGCACCCAATCGCGATCCGGAATGTTGAAACCCCTGACCGAAGGCACGCTGCTCGGCCGGCAGCCAGCGGACCAAAGCTCGCGATCCGGCCGGGAATGCGGCGGCTTCCCCTGCGCCAAATAGCAAGCGAGTGATCGCCAGTGAAATTGCGTTGAAGGAAAGACCGGTTCCCGCTGTGAACACGGACCACCAGGCGATTGCGCCGGCCAGTACAATGCGGGCGCCAAACCGGTCCGCCATCCATCCACCCGGAACCTGGAACAAAGCGTAGGACCAGTTGAAGGCAGAGACGCTCCACCCCATTGTGATTTTGTCGATCCGAAACTCCCGCATGATGTTGGGAGCAGCGGCTCCAATCGCGCCGCGCTCCATATACATAAGGAAGGCCATGAGAAAGCTAAGCCCGAGCACACGATAACGTACCCGAGTCGCCGCAACGACCATCGTCGAGGCTAGGCCCGCCCGCAATGCCACCTTCTTTTGATCGATCATCGGATGATCGGGCGACCAACGGGCCCTAAATTCACAACGAAGCGGCTTTTGAGGTGCCCAGAACGGCCGAGACATGCAGAGCGACAGCCTTCAATTGCGCTGCCAAGCGTGATTCGTCCCACGCAACAAACTGAGAAGATGGCATCGAAGTGCTGATCGCGCCAACAACGCTGCCCGCGTGATCCCGTAGTGGGGAAGCTAAGCAGCACATGCCGTTTGTGTATTCCTCTCGGTCCACGGCATAGCCCAACCGGCGAATCTCCTCGAACTGCAGTTCCAAAGTTGATATATCCGTGATGGTGTGGCGGGTACATCTCGTTAGATTACTCTTTTCTAATGCAGAGAGTGCGGTGTCCCGGCTCACATTGGCCATGATTATCTTTCCCAACGCCGTACAATGAAGGCGCTGTGATCCACCCAAATGGTCCTTGAACACCGGGTCGTTCGGCCCTTCCACCTGATCGACCAAAAGAACATTCGACTCTCTTTCATCCAGCAGCCCGAGATAGGTTGCGGCGGCGATCTTCTGCGAAAGCCGCACCAGCACAGGATGTGCTTTCTCGCGCAGTTCGTTTCGCCGGAACACCGTAAGACCAAGGCGCAAAAGCGAAATTCCAAGGCGGTATTTCCTGGTCTCGGGATCCTGTTCGATATAACCAAACGCGCGGAGAGACGTGAGGATCCGATGTACATCGCTTGGAAGCAATTCTGTTCTGCGGGCCAGGTCAGTAATTCCAAAGGACGGCCGTTCTTGGAATTGTTCCATTACACGGCACAACTTGGTCACCGTTGTAGCTGGTTTCATAGTCCCCCTCAGGCTTATACGAAGGATGTTTATAACATGCCCGCGCCAAGCTGTCAACCGATGATAGATCATCGACTATTTTCGTGCTATCATAGCTTTTACAAGATGACTCCTGGCGCTGTAGGTAAACAAAAAGGGGATAGCGCTGTGTTCCCGCAACTTGAACCCGTTTCATTGGCTGAAGGTGTAGTCGCCGCTTTGAAGGACGCCTTCTTCTCGGGTAGGCTAATGCCGGGAGCGGCGATTGTCGAACGGCAGATTGCAAAGCAGATGAACGTCGGAACGCCAGCCGTACGCGAGGCCCTCATTTCGCTTAAGCATGAAGGATTCGTGCGCCGTGTTAAAAACAAAGGTACTTTCATCACTGCCTTTGACGCTGACGAAGTCCGCCAACTCTATACGCTGCGAATCGAACTCGAGACGCTTGCTTTGCAATGGGCTCGCCCCCTTGTCACCAAATCCGACGTGGATCATCTGAGAAGCCTAGTGGATCGACTGGTCGAGGCCGGGCAGCAGGAGAACCGCCGGAAGTTCTTGGAATGCGATTTCGAATTTCACCGGTACTGCTGGAAGCTGTCCGGCAACCCGTTTCTAGCCGAGACGCTAGAGCGGCTGATGGCGCCCCTTTTTACATTCGTCGTGCTCGCGAGCACGCGCCCGCTAACAGCTGCAATGGGTCGTGAACATTACACTCTAGTGGAGGCTCTACGATCGATGGAAGAGCCGGAATTTTCGGCCACGGTTCGTAAGGCCTTCACCAGCTTTGCTTTCCGATGGATTTCGTCCGCCGCATCGAGGCATCTGAAGCTCCTTCGGTCGAATAAGATCAATGATCTATCATTGATCTCGCGATTCGAAGTGTGATATCGTGTCTCTCATGACCCGACGTCAGGCGGTCCTCAAGTTTTGCGAATTTGTGGCAGCCTCGCCGTTGCTCAAGGCTGATCGGAAGTTCAGCGATCTCGGCGATCCCTTACTCAAACAGGTGAACGTATTCGACTTTGCTAAGTTGGCCAAGGCCAAACTGGATCCGCTCGCGTGGGATTACTTGGACGAGGGATCCGATGACGAAGTGTCCCTGCGTGCAAATCGAACCCATTTCGATGATATTGTCATCCGGCCACACTTCCTCCTCAACGACGTAAGTACGATCGATACTTCGGTAACGTTGTTCGGAAAGAAATTGACGCAACCGATTTATCTGTCGATCACCGGTGGCAAGAATTGCTTTATTCCCAACGGCGAACAGGAGACCGCTGCGGCCGCCGGAACTTCACACTCCATGATGATTACCGGGGGCGGCATCAACAACGTCCTCTCGGCTGGTAAAGGGCCCAAGGTCTGGTGGCAGTTCACCACCGCCGCCGAGTTTCGAACCAAAAATCAGATGGTCGACTACGCTGAACGGCTCGAGGATCAAGGCTGCTCCGGTATCTCGGTCACGGTCGATATCTACCAAGTCTCTCATCGCGAGCGCAGCATGCATAACGGGTTAGTGCGCAACTGGTGCCAGGGCAGAGGAGTTCCCCGGAATGAAAAAGGAGAGCTCGTCTACAAGCCCGACGATATTCTGTGGACTGCCGGCGACGTACCAACTCCTCAACCATTCCCAACCCCGAAATGGGAGACGCTGCAGCGATTGAGAGAAGCGTGCAAGCTCCCGGTAGTCGTCAAAGGAGTAATGACCGCTGAGGACACCGAGCTCGCCGTCAAAAACGGAATGTCGGGTGTCATCGTATCCAATCACGGGGCGCGGCAATTGGATCAGGTCGGTTCAACCATCGAAGCGCTACCAGAGTGCGTGCGCGCCGCCGGTGGGAAGATTCCCGTGCTGGTGGATGGCGGTTTCCGCCGTGGTACGGATGTGTTTAAAGCCCTTGCGCTGGGTGCCGCGGCAGTTGGAATCGGCCGCCCCTATCTCTGGGGACTGGCGGCGTTCGGACAGAGCGGCGTGGTACGCATCATGGACATTCTGCGGGCGGAGCTCGCTGCGGACATGGGAATGGCGGGCACGGGCAAGATTTCTGAGATTGATCGCTCGTTCGTGCGCATTCGTTCATGATGGTTCAATCGTGGTGCACGATTTGTCTCGCGGTGCTCTTTCTGGAGAGTGCCGGCGCTGCAGCAAATGAGAACAAAACCAAACCGGGCGAGTTCATCATCGACCATCCCACGTTGATCAACCTTGGCTTTGAATGGCTCATTCAGGGCGACGACAATCGCAACGCACAGGTTGAGGTGTCGTACCGCAAACAGGGCGAGTCTCAGTGGAAGCAGGCATTGCCGCTCCTCCGGTTGCAAGGGGAACGGATCTACCAGAATCAGGGCGTTTTCGACGTCATCTCTCCCAACATGTTTGCAGGCAGCATTATGGACCTGGAACCCGACACGGTGTATGAAGCCCGGTTCGTGATGTCGGATCCAGACGGCTTTCTTGGGCAAAAAGGCAAGACGGTGACCAAGACAGTGACAGTGCGGACGCGGCCCGAACCGAAGCCTTATGCCGGCGGGCGTGTGTTTCACGTTTATCCGCCGGATTATAAAGGCACAAAGATCGAGCCGGCTTTTGAAGCGGTCATGTGCGCCTATAACTACTACTGTGGCGGCGGAGATACGGTGACCGCCGGCCGGCCCCGCGTCAAAGCGGGTGACACGATTCTAGTCCATGCCGGGCTCTACAAATACCATCCCGAATACTATACGGGCGATCGCACGATCAATGCGACCACACCGGTCGAGGGAACGTATTATCTCACAGCAAGCGGCACGCCCGACAAGCCGATCGTGATCAAAGGCGCCGGAGATGGAGAAGTCATCTTCGACGGCAACGGCAATTTCAACCTGTTCAATGTCAAAGCGGCGAACTACAACTACTTCGAAGGTGTGACGATTCGGAATACAGATATTGGGATCTGGGCGGGCACGCAGTTCATCGCGGGCTCAAAGGGACTGACCGTCAAGAAATGCCGTTTTGAGAACGTGAATCTTGGGGTCTTCACGAACTACTCGGGCTCGAGCGATTTCTACATCGCCGATAACTACTTCATTGGCCGGGACGACCCGAATCATCTTATCGGGTGGATCGGAAACTTTTGGGCCAAATTCGATGGAGTAGATGGCCAGAAATTCCCGCCGAAGTTGGCATCATATACAGCGGTCAGGCTGTACGGCCCAGGCCATGTTGTCGCCTATAACTATGTTGCGAATTTTCACGACGGGATCGATATCGAAACCTACGGAAATCCGGATGGATCGCACGCGATCGATGGTCCGCATTATCCGCCGAGAGAGTACTGGGAAAGGCGGCCAGTTGCGATCGACTACTACAACAACTACATGACGAACTTTCATGACAATGCTTTCGAGATCGACGGGAGCATGCATAACGTTCGTGTCATGCGAAACATGATGATCAACTCGGCTTCCCATCCTTTTTGTAATCAACCCGCGATTGGAGGCCCGATTTATTGGATACGCAACATCGCCTACCATGCTCCCGGCGGATCGACCAGGATGACGAATGGCGCGCCAGGCGTGCTCTTTTACAACAATACGATCTTAACCGAGACCAACGCAGGATCTTCGGCGAACGTGCATTGGCGTAATAACCTGATGCTTGGCGAGAATTCCGCTCCGCCGATTTTCAGCGTCAACACGAACACAAACTACAGCTCCTCGGACTACAACGGGTTTCGTCCCAATCCAGGAGCCGCCTATTCGTTCCAATGGAACTCGCCGCCGTGGAATGTTCCCGCGGACTACAGCGGCATGCTGCTCGCGAGTCCCGGCCGGGGCGGGGCCGGAGCCAACTCTACATTAACGGCGCGCCGATTCGCGACGCTCGCGGAATATAGCCGGGAGACGCACCAGGATCAGCATAGCGTCACTGTGGATTACGACATCTTCGTGAATGTCCCGAGGCTGGACGCGCAAGATGTCAAGAATGTTCAGAAGCTTTACAAGGCGGAAGACTTCGATTTCAGTCTAAAGGCCGGTTCGGCGGCAATTGACAAGGGTGTGATCCTTCCCAATGTTACCGATGCGTTTACCGGCCTGGCACCTGATCTCGGGGCCTTGGAGCTTGGCCAACCTCCCCCGCATTACGGTCCACGACTTTAATGTCTGAGACTCGATCCAGCTATTTCCCAGGCACGTGGCCCGGGTAATCGGGCGCGTTCAATTGGACCGTTATTCCATCAGGGTCAATGAACTTGAGGCCGTCCTTTGACACCGCGGGTTTTAGGCCTCGCTTTCGCAACTTCGCGGCCGCTTCTTCCACTTTGAAATGTTCGATGCCGAAGGCGAAATGATCGACCGCAGATCCCTTGTCGTTGGCCGCCTCGATCCCGAAGAAGGTGTTCGCGTTAATACTGAGAATCTTCACGGTTGGAGATTCCTCCTTCATTGGCATCCCGAAAACTTCCTGATAAAACTTTGTGGAGCGCTGGACGTCGGGGACCCTCAAAGTGACATGACTGATACTCACGGTCTTAAAATCGGAACCGTTCGGAGCAGCACTCGCGCCGGCGGCGACGAGCCCGGCAAGCACGGAAGCTAACTGACGGCGGCTCAGCTTCCCCCTCTCGAAATCGACGACCATCTTCTCGATAAGTTGTAGCATCGGTGTTCTCCTCCAATCCAGTTCGGTCGTCAAATGCGAGATGGGGAACCAGGACCATAGACCCGCAGAGCGTTCTTGTACATCACGTCGTTCCGGCCCGCCAGTTGTTGAGACAGGAAGGACTCCCAGATGTTAATTTCGAAGTCGACCGGATCGGTTAATATGCCACCATAACGACACACGGGCCAGTTACTGCCCCAAAGAAGCCGTCTGCGACCAAAGAGATTCCACAGAAATTCCATCACTGGATAATATTGAGTGGGATCGGCAATGGGCTGGAACTGAGAAGGCCCAAATGTGTAGCCACCGAGCGCGGCTTCACTCAGGACTTCAACATCCGAAACTTTGATATGCAAGCCCGGATATGTTGCGGCGTTACGCATATCTTGCACCCACGCACCGGACGGCGTAAACGTATTGCCTTCTCCAGCGAAATGGTCCATCACAATCGCTATACCGGTAGCTTGGCCGATTTCCGCCAGGGCTGTTCCGGGAATTCCATTCGCATCGATCTGCAAACCCATACCGGCCATCGTCTTGAGATTTTGCAACACGAATGGCTTGATATTCGCGAAGGTAGTAGGAGCACCGGGGTTGAAAATCGAACCGAGGTCACCAAGACGGATCCCAACAAAAAGAGGATTTCCAACCAACTGCATTAGCTGTTCCTGAAAGGTCGTTGGATCCTGGGTCGTATCCAGAGCTCCTACCACCGACAAGATCTTCGATCCTCCATCAGGTCCGTTGGTGTCACTTCCAGCTACTGCCCAGCATCCAGAGGTTCGACTGGATGATATTACTGGCCGTCACTCCGACGCTGGACTCGACTAACACGACCTGGGTAACCCTTCTGCCGCCCCAATTGCCTAAATAATCGGGTATCAGAGCATCCCGTTGCAACCACGGGACCACGCCGCTGGGGTTGTTGGCGTTGATGGTGCAGCAAAAGCCGTCTTCGGAATCCCCTGGGTAAGTGCCGAGGTCGCTCATCGGTGGCAGGCTGCGCGGGAGCTTCCACATGTGAATGTGAGTATCAATAATCTGCGCGCTTGCGGAACGCGAGGATTGTGCCTTAAGAGGACTGCTGGCAGTCCCCAAGAGACCAGCTCCCAGAGCAGAAGCGCCTAAAGTGCCCATCCAGTGTCGACGCGTGATGTTGTTTTTTTTCATAGATCCCCCTTCTCGTCTCGTATTTTTTATCACGGGCCGCTACTGGGTTCAACGCGTTTTCGAAATACTTGAAACGATCTTGGATTGGTTGCGGAACGGCTGCCGGCGATTAGAAGACGTATTTGAGCGCGAACTTCTCAAGCTTGGCTCAACTTAAGGGTGGATTTGATCGCCCCGATATTAGAACACGAGCTTAAGGCTGACCTGCAACTGTCGCATGCTTACGTTGGAGTTGAGGCTGGTAATCGTGCCGAAGCCGCCGCTACCCGGTATCGGCACGCCGTTGGCATCCAGATGGTCGGCAGTCAAACCATTGCCCGGGCTGCCAAAGTTGGGATGGTTAAAGGTATTGAAGGCATCGAGCCGCAACTGCAGCTTGAGTCGTTCGGTGAATCTCATATCCTTCTTGAGGGAGGAATCCACACTGAACAATGGCGGGCCGATCACCGTGTTCCGTCCCAAGTTTCCGAACGTGTACTGCGGTTGCAGAGCAAAGGCCTGCACATTAAACCATTCGTTGGGAGTGGGGTTGCTGAGCGTCGATGACTGGCCGGCCACCGCATTCGGCCGGTCCATGCTGCTGCTACCGATATTGGATCGATCTTGGCCGTCCATGATGTCGACAGGGGAACCGGTGGCCATGGACCAGATCACCCCGAGATCCCACCCGCCGGCGATGGCGCTGGCCACTCGGCTATTCATGAGCGCGTGGCCTTTTCCGAATGGCAATTGGTAAAGCGTCGAAGCCACAAAGCGGTGTTTCTGGTCGAAGATCGACAGGCCACGCTCGCATGGGATGCAATACGAATTCTGAGCACCGATCTGATCGGTGCCGAGTGTGCGCAGTCCGCTGCCGTCGTCGATCGACTTCGAGTAGGTATAGCCGAGCAGGTAGGTAAAGCCGCTGGACATGCGCCGCGTGACTTTAGCGGAGAGCGCGTTGTAGTTGGAATTCACAATGTCAATGTTCTCCACGGTATTGTTGAAGTTCGGCCAAGCTTCGCGGCTGAGTTGTGAGCCCGGTCCGGGCGCCGCAGCGTTAAAATACACATAACGCGGCAGGTGATGGCCTTGCGTTCCCAGGTAACCGATTTCGAGGGAAGTATTCTTGCCCAATTGCCGTTGGACATTCAGTTCGTACTCTTCCACATAGGGCGTGCTGGCGGATGTAATAGGTGTTGACTAGAGTGGGTGTAGGGACACACACCAACGGAGGGGCGAGAGCGCCACAGGGGCTCGCCCCGGCGAAGAAGGGGACTTCGAACGTGAGGTTGTGAGTGGCAATGTTGGCGGTAACCTGTAGTTTTCCGGAAAGACTGCGCGCCATGTCGAATACGGGATTGCCGGTGTCTTGTGTGTAGAAAATGCCCGCGCCCACGCGGACCGTCCACTTGTCAGTGGGACTCCAGGCAATTCCCAAGCGCGGAGCGAAATTCTTGTGATCCGAGTTGACTAGATTTGAGCCCAACCGCCCATCGCGGGCGGTACAAACGCCCCCCTGAGCGACCGTCGGAAAGACCACATTGCCACTATTAAAATTGCCGGTTCCGTTTTCGATAATGCAGGGTTGGGTGGCCACTGGCTGTGGATTGAGACCCTTGGGGTCGCCCTGGAGGAAGGGACCGGCGGGAAACCAGGTATTGACCAGAGGCACCCTGTCACTCCAAGCCGGCACGTATTCGTAGCGCAAGCCGTAGCTGATGGTGACGTTAGGCCGGATCTTCCAGCTATCCTGGATGTAATAGAACTGGCTCGTCTGACGGAACCGCGCGACCGCCAGGGCGACGGCGTCTGTCGTACTGGCGACATAACCGAGCATGAAGTCGGCAGGAGTATATCCGGTGGCCTGATTCGTGATGCTATATGCCGCGCGGGCGTATTGGTTCCCAGTTTCGTTGAAATCTGTGCGGTCAACCTCGACGCCGAACTTGAATGAGTGGCTCCCGTGGGTCCAGGAAATATTGTCCACCACCTGTAAGATGTGATCCGAGGTCGTGTAAGGACCGTCCGTGTTGTTGCCAAAACCGCTAAAGCCATCTCCCAGGCCGACGTTGGGAACGCCCCAGGCCGGGGACGCCGGGTCGCTCAAGAGGCCCGGAAGATTCAATTGTTTGACGACGTCCGTTTTGCCTGCCAGCTCGGGCGCAAAGTTATTGTAGAAGTTCAGAAAGCCGACACGGGCTTCGTTTACCATGGTCGGCGACAGAATCCAGCGTGTTACTGATCATCGCCTGCTTGGGAGCCGTGGCAAGGCTCATGCCGTTATCAGCCAGCGCGGGCATCACGCCGTCTTCATGCTGCAGGCTAAAGCGGCCGGACCAACTCGACTTCGCGCTCTGCACAAAGTCCACGCGCTCAGTAAGCTGATATTTGTTCTGCAGTGATGTTGTCCAGCGCGAGGTAGTTGTTGGACAGGCCGTTGTTCGGTGCGTTCGGGATGTTGGGCGCGGGAAAGTACTGCAGGAAGCCCTTTGGCGATCGTGTCCAGACGGTTCGCGGGAATGATATTGCCGGGGAACGGCAGGCCGGTCGTCGGATCGGTGATGACGTGCGTCGCCTGCACTGAGGAGAAGTCACCGGTTCGGAATGCGGCGGGGAATGTCGTGTAAACCGTCTGGGTCTGCTGCCGCAGCTTGAAGCCTTCATAGTTGGACATGAAGAACAACCGGTTTTTGCCATTGAAGAGTTTGGGGATCCACACCGGTCCGCCCAGCGTGTAGCCATACTGGTTCCACTTAAAGGGCGAGGAAAGCGGCGCGGCGCTGGTAAAGGCATAAGGGCGTGCGTCAAAATCGTTATTGCGGAGGAAATCGAACAGGGCGCCGTGGAATTGATTGGTTCCGCTGAGAGTGGACACGTTTACCTGAATCTGCTAGATGCCCAAATTCGGCCGGGTAAACGCCGGCTTCCACCTTGAATTCCTGCAAGGCGTCAATCGAGGGAAGCACGGCGTAGGTGTTGAAGCCGGGATCGTATTTTGGACGCCGTCCAGCGTAAAATTCAAGTACTCGCGGCGCGCGCCGGCGACAAAGATTTCCTGTGTAGTTCGATCGCCGCCCTGGCGAGCGCTGGCTTGGCCTCCATTGGCGACGCTATTGTAGGCGACGTTGGGGCTAAGAGCGATAAGCTGGGTGAAGCTGCGCCCGTTCAGAGGCAGATTGACAATGCGGTCATTGTCGATGACCGTCCCCACGGTGGCGCTCTCCGTGGTGAGCAGTGGAGCGCCACCCGTCACTTCCACCGTTTCGGTGACGGCCCCGACTTGCAGGTGAAAGTCAATGCGCGCAATCTGCTCGACCTGCAGCTCCACGCCTTCGCGGACCTCGCCCTTGAAACCCGGCATCTCCGCTTTCACGTTGTAAACGCCTGGCGGGATCGCGGGGAAAGTGTAATCCCCAGCGCTGTTCGTCGTGGTCGTGCGCGCGACATTCGTCTGGGAGTTAGTTACCGTTACGGTGGCGCCCACGACGATGGCGTCGCTGGCGTCCGTGACTTGGCCGGTAATCTGACCGGCCGTTTGAGCGAAACCGGCGACGCTCAGAACGAACATCGCCCCGAGTACAGATAACCCGATCTTCGTAGAAATCCCCATCCCCTCACCCTCCCGCAAGCGATTTGAAACCAGCGGTAGGAGCCTATCACGGGCAGATTGCGAAATCGCCTACCCGTGGATAGGGTGTCGCAGATAGGGTGAGGTGCAGGTAGGGTAGGCTTTAGCCGGCCAAGTCGAGCGAAGCTCGACCGGTTCTTTGGGCCGACCAGCGGCCCGGCTGCAAGCTGAAGCATGCCCCACCATCGGTTTCTGACACTGAACGCGTCAGGCGGCGATCGGACCCGACGCCAACGCATCGCCGAGAGGTAAGCGGGCTGCGACGGTCGTCCCCACTCCCAGGGCGCTGGTCACTTCCAGCGAACCGCCAATCTGCTCCATCCGCTCGCGCATGCCGAGTATGCCGAAGTGGCCTTCGGCCGCGAGACCTCGCCGACAGCAGGTTCGAATCCGCAGCCATTGTCCTGAATCTCCAGCGAGACTGCGGAGCGCGTGAAGAGCAAACGAACCATGACCGCAGTCGGCTCCGCATGCATCAGAGCGTTGCGAATCGCCTCGCGGGTAACCAGCAACAGAGTGCGGTTTATGGACTCGGCAAAGCGCGCCTCGGGGCCGGCCACTTCCAGCGTCACGGGCGTTCCCTTCTCGCCGCTCACCGCCTTCGCCAGTTCCGACAGGGCGCCGGGCAATCCGTTTTCGAACGAGTCGTGCCGCAGGTCGGTGAGCGCCTGACGAGCCTCATCTAACGTCAGCCGGAGATGAATGCGGGCATTATCGAGACATTCGAGCATCAGATCCTGGTCGGATCGCGCGGACCCGACTGCGGCTTCGATCAGTGTCGAAACGCCTACGCAGCCTTGCACCACGGTATCGTGCATCTCGCGCGCGATTCGGGTCCGCTCGGCCAGGCGCAGGTTGTAGCGCTGGCGGGCCTGCCGTTCCTGATAGAGAAAAACACCCGCCACTGCGCCGCCGCAAACAGAACCGCCAACCCATAGAACAGGCCGGTCTGATAAAACTCGGGGCGCACGACAATGGAGATCCCGGCCTCCGAGGAACCCGCATCCATCGATCCGTCCCGGGAGATCACACGGAATCGATATTGGCCTGGGGGCAGATTGTCGTAGGAGGCAGCCCGGTGCGACGTGACGTCATTCCAATGCGGATCGTAGTTCTCCAACTTGTACCGAAAAAAGACGCGCTCGGGCGCACGAAGGCTGCACGCCGTGAATTCGATCTCAAGCCGATGGCGGCCCGGGCCGACCGTCACCTCACCGGTGGCCGGAACACTCTTGCCATCCACCAAAACCGATTCCACCCGAACCGGAAAGCGGTAACCAGTCCGCGGATGACTGGGCTTGAAGTGGACCGCGCCTTTGACGCTCGGAAACCACAACTCGCCGTCCGCGGCCATGCATCCGGATGGCTGTACACCGCCATTGATCTGGGGGGATTCCAACCCGTCGCCGGTTCCATAGGCCAGAACCGCGATCGAGTCCGTCTGTCCGTCGGCAGCGGCATTGAGATCGTTGATGGATGCCGCGGAGAGCCCCATGGGGCCGCTCATCCACAGGCTCCCTGCCCCGTCGCCGATCACCTGAAAGATAGAGTTGCTCAACAGCCCTTCGTGGGTGGTGATCCTGGCCGCCTTCCCGTTGCGGATGCGAACCAGACCGCCGCCGCGGGTTCCGATCCAAAGCGTGTCCGGCGCTTCCGCGTAAATCGACCAGATGCGGTCCCGACTGAGAGCGGCGAAAGCCGGGTCGGTCACGAACCGTCCGCCGTGAAAACGGTTCAGGCCGCGGTCCGTGCCCACCAGCATGTCGCCGTTGTGGTCTTCCGCAATGGCGCGAATCCATCCGTAAGACAGGCCTTCTTCGAGATAATAATTCTGAAGATGCGAGCCGTCCCACCGGCTGAGTCCGCTGGTCGTGCCGATCCACAGATTCCGATCCCGGTCTTCGAAGAATGCTTGAATGCCGTTGTTGCGCAGTCCGTCCGCTTCTGTGAATCGGGTGGCCTTCCCGTTAACGAAGCGCACGAAACCCTGACTGTCGGTGCCGAACCAGAAGGTGCCGTTGTGGTCCTCGAATGTGTCCGCGACCTGGACTTTCAGGGCCTGAGCGGCCTTTACAGCGGCCGGGAATTTCTCGGCCACTGCCACGACCCAGCCCGTGCATTTGCCCATGCTGTCGTCGACCGTCACGGCTTTGATGAATCCCGGTGTTTGCGCGCCTCGGAATTGTCGATGCTCTGCACTTTGGAGCCGTAGCGCGTGCGCGGTATGACGAGCGCGCCATAGACCATGTTCGGCAGGAACACGTCGATGCCGTACTTCGCCTGACCGTTGGTCTTGGCCGGGATGTCGAGAGCCGGGATCGATTTGCCGATGATGCTATAGGTCCCCGGCGCCTTTAGCTTGATCGCCTTGAAATCGTCGGGGTAGGCGAACTTGCGGTCGATCTTCACCTGCTGAATGATCTCGCCATAACCGATGGAACGGCCCGAGATGCGGTCGATCACGCGGGAATTTTCCGCCGCGCAGTCAGCCTCCTTGGCGCCTAGGATCTTGGCTCCAGCCTCGATCAATGCCATGCGGCCGGCCGCGCCAGCACGTGACAGGCGGTCGAACTCGGTCGTGACGCTGCCGCTATTGACGGTGTAGGCGAGGCCGTAGATGGCGAAGTTCTCGACGCTCTCGAGCGGCGAGTTGAGGCGCACATCGTCCCATTTGACCTCGAGCTCCTCGGCGATGACCTGGGCGAGGCCGGTGCCAATGTGCTGGCCCATCTCGGCCTTCACGATATGCATGGTAACCTTGCCGTCGGGCGTCAGCGTAAACCAGATCGATGGCGTGAACCCGGACATGGCGCCTGCCTCGGCAGTTCCGCTGCCCAGCACGGGAAGGCCGATGCTCAAAAAGGTGCCGGCGGCGGTCGCCGCGGAACGGACCAGAAATTCGCGCCGGGTCGCTGCAGACGGTGTGAACCTAAGCATGACGCGCTCCATCATTCATGATCTCGGCGGCACGCTTCACGGCACCGACGATGCGCGAGTAGGTGGCGCAGCGACAGAGATTGCCGGTCATGCCGTCCACGATCTGCTGCTCGGTCGGGTTCGGGTTCTTCGAAAGCAACGCGGCGGCCTGCATGATCTGGCCGGATTGGCAATAGCCGCATTGGGGCACCTGGTGCTCGATCCACGCCTGCTGCACCGGGTGGGCGTTGGCCGGGTTCAGCCCCTCGATGGTGGTGATGATTGAGCCTTCAACCGTGCCGACGGGGATCGAGCAGGAAGGCACCGCCTGCCCGTCGATGTGCACTTTGCAGCTCCCGCACAGGCCGACTCCGCAGCCGTATTTGGTGCCGGTCAGCCTCAGGTCCTCCCGGATCACCCACAGCAGTGGGGTATCGGGAGGCGCGTCGACGAAATAGCTTTGACCATTGATCGTCAAGTTCGGCATGGGTCATTCCCTCCTTCATCAAGGATCGGTGGACACCAGTACTAGCGGCACAACCGCTCATCGCTGTTTGACCAAAGGGCACCCACCTTCGTCCAACGGACGAAAAGCTTGGTCACCCGGGATGGTCGACAGAATCTTGTAGTAGTCCCAGGGGCCGGAAAATTCCTCCGGCGTCTTAACCTGCACAAAATACATGTCGTGAACCATGCGGCCGTCTTCGCGGACCTTCCCGTTTTTCGCATAGAAATCATTCACCGGGATCTCACGCATTTTGCCATAACTGCCTTGGCCTCGTCGGTTCCGGCCGCTTCGATCGCGCCTAGATAGTGTCGGATGGCGGAATAGATGGCGGCCTGTGCCATCGTTGGCATGCGCTTATGAACCTCGAAGAAGCGCTTCGACCAGGCCCGAGCTCTTCATCATCGCGGTCCCAGTAGAATGCTGTCACGAAGGTTAGTCCCTGCGCAGCCTTAAGCCCAACGCTATGAACATCAGTGATGAAGGTGAGCAGCGACACGACGGTTTGGCCCGTGCGCGTCAATCCGAATTCGTTGGCCTGCTTGGTGGCATTGGTCATATAGCCCCCGGCGTTCCTCAACGCGACAATCTTGCTCGGATGCTTGCGCCTGCAGCAGATATGCACTGAAGTCGGCGGTGTTGAGAGGATGACGCGCGCTGCCCAGCACCTTTCCCCCGCTAGCCAAGACCGCGTTCGTGGCGTCCGCCTCGAGCGAATGACCGAGTGAATAATCGACGGTAATAAAAAACCAGGTGTTTTGGCCTCGTTTCACTACCGAACGCGCGAGTGTGTTGGTGAGGGCATAAGCGTCATAGACCCAGGCGGCTTCATTGGGGGTGCAGGCCTTTCCGGTGAAGGCAGTCGTTCCAATGGCGCCAGCAATGGCGATGCGGTTCTTCTGAACGCGACCTGCTCGACCGCGAGGGCAACGAGGAATTGTCGAAACCGATCGCCAGGTCGACTTTGTCGAGGTCGAACCATTGGCGCGCGATCGAGGCCCCTACATCTGCTTTGCTCTGATGGTCCGCGACCAGCATGTCGATGGGCTTGCCGAGCACTTTGCCACCGACGTCATCGATCGCCATGCGTGCAGCGATGACTGACCCGGGCCCCAGATCGGCATATACATTTGATTGATCATTGAGGACGCCGATCCGTACGACGTCGTCGGAAACCTGCGCTGTTGCCGTTCCGGCGCCGATGACAGCTGCCGCCAGCAAGCCGAAAGCAACGGGGACATCTAGCCGGATGACCCCCTCGCGCAGATCCCATCGGATCGCGTCGCCAATAACGCTGCTGTTCTTTTATAAATTATAATTCATATCCTATATGACGAGTCAAGGTATGGTTCGCTCCTGGCTTGATCAAAAAATCAGCCGGTGCCCAATTTGCCGGCAACTATTTGTTGAGGGATGAGCGGACCATGAGCGCACAAATTCAAGAGTCGTGGCCAGTTCCCGAAACGATGGTCGACGGCATTACGGAGCGCCTGCGACAGGCCATCATCACGGGCGCCATTCGACCAGGGGAGCGGATCCGCGTCGCTGATCTGGAGCGAAAGTTCGGCGTCAGCCATATTCCAATCCGTGAAGCGCTACGACGGCTGCAATCGGAAGGCTTCGTGGAAATTTCGCCGCGGCGAACGACTATTGCCGCTGGCGTAGACCTGAGCGACCTCGCCAACATCTATGATTTGCGTCGGATTATTGAGGTCGAAATCGGGCGGCGCTCCGTGTCGCGAATGACCAAGAAGCGATATAGAAGCGGTACGACGTGCGCTGGCGAGCTTTCAGGCGGTGGCGAACGATCCGTCCTCGACTGAATTCTGGGAACGTCACCGCGATTTTCACTGGGCCCTGCTCGCGCCGGCCGCAAACTCGACGGTCAAACGCGTTCTTGACCATCTTTGGCAGAGCTCTGAACGCTATGTGCGTCTGTTCGTGTCTACCTTCGCGACCATGGACACGGTCATGGATCTTCACGTCGAACTTTATGAAGCGTGTGCAGGGGGTGACGTGACCACTTTCGAGAACGCGCTCACTCGGCACTACGTGGAAACGGAAAAAACCGTTCGGGATGGATTTAGTTTGCTTCAGGCTGACCAGGCCGACGCTACTGATTCATTTCAGTCGAGTGATCATTGGATATATTCGTTAGGGCGGCGGCGAATTCGGAAGCTTGCGCGAGTCCCCACCCGGCGCACCATGATGGCGTTGATCACCGAGGTCTGCTGGCGGATGAACAGGTGCCGGGTACGGTGCAGCGTCAGGCGGCTCATTGCTCCGGCGTCTTGGTCGCGACGAACCGCTTATGCCATTCGTTGGCTTAGCGGATCACGCCGCGGCGACAGACGAGAAGCTGCATCGCGCGGCACGAGCCGGCATGGGTGCAGTGCAGATTTTTTGTTGGTGTTTGGAGGTGTGTGCGGGTTAAAAAGAGACGACCGTAACGCGCCCGGCAAGGCGCGTCATCGATCGTTCCCTGAAGCAGATGACGAGCTGTCGCGGGGTCAGTTTCTCAAGGTCGAGTGCGGCGGCAGAGACGCCCCAGCTCTGCCCGACCGGCCACCTAAACTATCCTATTCGGCCGCGGCCGCTGCCAGGGCGACCGCTACTTGGACTAGCGTGTCCGAGAACGTCGGTGCCCTTCCGAGATCCGCGTAGGCGATGGGACTAAGAGCGTTCACCGTAGCTTTCCCCCGGCTCGGGTCGCGCCAATATCCTAGGGGCGCGACAACAACCCCTTGCATGACCTCAGCGCTCACCTTCGCAATCGCTTCGAAGCTGCCGCGATCGTTAAAAATCCGTACAGCGCTTCCCTCGCCGATGTTCCGCGCGAGCGCATCACTTGGATTGACAAGCACGACCTGCTCGCCCGCGTAATGCAGTTGAGCGGGCAGATTGCCATAGCAGGAATTGAGGAACGCGTGACTCTTCGGCGAGATCACGTTGAGGGGGTATTTCGCCGCCAGTGCGTGTTGGTCGCCGGCGACTCTCGCGGTGGAATATAGGTCGGTAATGGGTCTACAGGCTCGCCCGCCTGAAACTCGTTCGAGCCCTGCCGGAACAACGGCAGGACAAAGTTGCCGCCCGCGGCCATCGACGCCTTGAACTCGCATTTGCCCGATGGAGTGGGGAAATTACCCGCGGCGTGCGGCGCGTACGTGTCGGGTGTTCCAACGTTAAGACGCGCCGATCCTTTCTCCTTAAGAAGATCCATCGTTATCCCCTGAAAAGCCGGACTTGCCCAATCCAGGGCGTCCAGAGCCATCTCTTCGTCGCGACGCCGCCATTGCTGGTCATCGAAGCCCATGGTGCGGGCAAGTCGACCGAATAGCTCTGTGTTGGGGACGGCCTCGCCGAGTGGCTCGATCGCCTTTTGGTTCAGCGACAGATAAAAATGCCCCCAAGAGAACATGATGTCGAACTGCTCCAGCTGCGTGGTAGCAGGGAGAACGATGTCCGCATATCGCGCTGTGTCGGTGAGGAACTGCTCGCTGACCACAGTGAAAAGGTCCTCGAGCTCGAACAACGATTTGGCTTAGAGGCCGTTTCGAAATTGTTTGTCAGGCGTGCAGCTCGTCGAGCAGCGCCTTCGCCTCTTTGAGGTCGGCGGTGTCGAAGCCCTCGGTGAACCAGCCATAGACCGGTGAGAGAAGATCGCGGCCTTCCTCCCGCTTGCCCTGATCGCGCCAGAGCCGCGCGAGGCTTGTGGCGGCTCTGAGTTCTGCCGAGCGGGCCTGCTGTTGACGTGCTGCCAACACCGAATTCTTCAACGCATCCTCGGCTGCTGACACGCCACCTGTAGCGGCCATAAGCGAGTGGGCCTTGTCATGGAGTAGCCCGGGCAACCATCTCCGTTCTCCGGTTTCTTCTGCAACTTGGATCGCTTCCTCGATCACATCGAGCGCAGCCGGGAAATCGCCGGCCAGATGAAGAACCTCGGCCATGATCCCTAGCTGAAACGGAAAACGAGCGACGCCACTGCGCCGTGTTTCAGAGAGGCCCTCCTTGGCTAGTTCGCAACCTTTATCAGGTCGCCCCGTCACCGCAGCCGCCCAGCCTCGGAGGATCTTTGCGGTGCTGCCAATGTGTCCAAGCCCCAGTTGATGGTCGTCGAGTAGGCGCTGCATTGCTGTACACCGCTCTTCGACGATCTCCGGCTCGCGCCGCATCATCGCAACGGTGGACCCGAAGCTCAGTGCCATGGCACAGCTAAACGGATCGCCGAGCGTGCGGCCGAGTCCGATTGCCTCGGCACTTAGCACGCCGGCGCGGTCAGGGAAGCCGGCAAACCAAGCCGCGAGGCCGCCTATCGTGCGAGCGCACACGCCAGGGTCGTGACCGCCGTAACGCGAGCTGTGGGTACGATGCTCGTGGATATCGTAGAGGTTTATTCCTTCCTCGGCATGGCGGAGAGCGGTGCAGTCATCGCCCAGCACGAAAAGCGTCGTCCAAGCGGAATGGTGCGCTTGTAGCAGCAGCCCTGGATCCTGGCTTGCTTCCCCCAAGCCAATGAGTTCCTCCGCCAACGGGCGAGCATGGTCCAGCCGGCCCTGATGCTGCGCGACGAACCAGAGGCCCCAGCTTGCTGCGAAACGTTGCTCGGCATTATCGCCCTCTGCGCATAGACTTCGAGCGAGCCTATACACCTCCCCCACACTGGCTGAGAGAAAGCCCTCAACTCTTTGCAGCATGGGCCCCAGCTCCAGCAGAATAGCGAGTTCCAGTTTGCGCTTTGCCGGCCCATCGTCGAGCCTGGACGACAACTCGCGAGCGCGCGAGAGGTGCTGTACGGCTTCGGCATTGGCCCAACGCTCTGCCGCGACTTGTGCCGCCTCCCGCAGGTAAGCGACGGCACGGTCCGTCGAGGCGGTTTGGGCCAAATGGTAGGCAAGGATTTCCGGCCGCACCGCAGCTCTATCGATAACTCGCGCTCTTTCGAGCGTGTCGGCGACACGCGCGTGTAATTCTCGACGGCGGCCGCGGAGCAGGGTCGAGTAGGCGGCGTCCTGCACCAGCGCGTGCTTGAACAAATATGAGGAATGCGGAGGGGTGCCGCGGCAGAACAGCAGCCCAGCCTCGCCGAGTTGGTCCAAGGCGGCTTGCAATTCCGCGGCGGACCGCTGCGCCACCGGCTCGATCAGTTCGTAGCCAAACTCGCGGCCCAGCACCGCGCCGATCTGCGCGATCTCTTTGGCGGTCGGTCCGAGCCGGTCGAGCCGCGCCATCAATGACGCCTGCAAGGTTGCCGGCACCGACAGCGCGGCCAGCGAGGTCGTCGCCAGCACCGCGGCGACCCGGTCGCCCTGTGCGGCGCTTTCCAGCACCGCCTTGGTCAATTCCTCGACAAACAGCGGCACCCCGTCGGTGCGCTCGACGATCTCGGCGACGATCTCGGCGGCGAGCGCGGTATTGCCGGCCAGCTTCTGCACCAGCGCCTCGCCGTCGCGTTCGCCAAGCCGATTGAGCGCCACACTCGCGACCTGGGAGCGCCCGCCCCAGGGCGGCTGAAACTCCGGGCGAAAGGTGATGACCAGCAATACCGGCAGATGCCGCACCCGGTCGACGGTCAGGTCGAGCAATTCGCGCGTGGTCGGATCGATCCAGTGGGCGTCCTCGAACACCACCAGCACCGGCCGCTGCCGCGCCTCCGCTTCGAGCTGGCTGAGTACCGCCTCGAACAACATTTCCCGCTTGCGCTGCGGGCTGAGGTTGAGTTCCGCGGCCGAACTCGGCAGCGACAAGAGCTCACTCAACAGCGCGATATCGTCGTCATCCGGCGCGCCCGGCGCGAGCACGGTCCGCAGCTTCCCGAGCCTGGCCTCGACCGTGTCGTCGCGGGCGAACCCGGCGGCGCGTTCAAGCTGCGCGATGAACGGATAGAGCGCGCTGTCCTGGTGGTGCGGCGAGCAGAAATAGCGCAGGCGGGTATGTGGCTCGGTTTCGATGCGCTCGGAAAGCGCGGCGGTGAGCCGCGACTTGCCGATACCCGGCTCGCCGGAGATCAGCACCACCCGGCCTTCGCCGCTCTTCGCCTGCTGCCAGCGGCGGACGAGCAGCTCGACTTCCTCCTCACGCCCGACAAGCGGCGTCTCCCCCGAGCGCAGCGCCTCGAAGCGGCTGACCTCACCGCTTTCGCCCAACACGCGCCAGGCGCGTTGCGGGTCGGTGAAGCCGGCAAGCTGTTGCGCTCCAAGGTCCTCCAGGTCGAACAGCCCGCCAATCTGCCGCCGTGTCGCCTCGCCGATGACCAGTGCGTTCGGCGCGGCCAGGGCCTGCAGCCTAGCGGCAAGGTTCGGGGTCTCGCCGACGACCCCGCGCTCCTGCGCCGCGCCTTCGCCGATCAGATCGCCGACCACGGCGAGCCCGGTGGCGATGCCGAGCCGCACACTCAAATCCTCGCGCCCCGGCAATTTGCCAACCGCCTCGATCACTGCCAGCCCGGCGCGCACCGCCCGCTCGGCATCGTCCTCATGCGCCTGCGGGTAGCCGAAATAGATCAGCACCCCGTCGCCCATGTACTTGGCGACAAACCCATCGAGGCGTCCGACCGTATCGGCTACGGCTCGATGATAATCGCCGATCAGCTCGCGCAAATCCTCCGGGTCATGACGCGTCGAGAGCGCGGTCGAGCCGACGAGATCGCAGAACATGACGGTGAGTTGCCGGCGTTCGGCATCAGCGGAAGCCCGGGCATCGCGGGATGGAGCCGTGACCGTGGCGGCCGGCAGCGCAGTACCGAGCGCAGCAATGGCATCGAGCAGCTTGCGGCGGTGGCCTCCAAGCACCACGCCGAGATCCTTGAGATCCTCCGCCGAGAGCTTCGGCAGCGCGTCCCAATCGATCTCGTTGTCGCGGAAGGCCGGCGCATAGCGCTCAAGGCCCAAGCTCTTCAGCCACGCCGCCACGTCCATGCGGTGATCCTCAACTCCGAGGAGCGATCCCTCAGGGACGACGATACACCTCTGCCATTTGCGCCACCAGCGGTAGCGCTAAAATCGGCGCAGTGTGAGGGGGGCTTCAGGCAGAAAAATGTTCGCTTTGACCGCGTGGGCATCGTGGGCTGGGCAAATACGGAAGGTCGCATTTCCACCTCGTGCCGACCTTCCGCTTGAGCGGCGCGAAGGTCCAAAACGGGGCATGAGCCGTCATCGGAAGCTGGACCTGAGCAACAATCGTGGCGGGTTGGCTGCGGCGTTTAGGGGATTCGGTACTTGTTGGCTGTTGGCACACCTCGGACCCAGCCTATGAGCCTCGCGGTCAATGGCGGTCGGCGGCGCCGGCGACGCGCGGGCGGCCGACCAGCGGCATCAGAAAGAGGCCGGCGACGAACAGGCCGCCGACAAGCATGATGGCGTCGTTGTAGGTCATCACCAGCGCCTCGCGCTGCACCAGATTGGCGAGCAGCTTGACTGCCGCGCGGCCGGTGTCGCCCGGGACCAGCGCATCGAGGCGGCTCGCCTGCATGTCGAGGAAATGCTGCACCGCCGGGCGCGCCGGGTTGATGTCTTCGATCAGGCGGTTCCAGTGGAAATGCAGCCGTTGGTTCATCACCGTGCCGATCGTCGCCAATGCAATGGCGCCGCCGAGATCGCGCGTCAGATTGTAGAGCCCGGCGGAGTTCTTCAGCTTGTCCGGCGGCACGCTGCCGAGCGCGATCATATTCGCCGGCAGATAGCACATCATCAGCGCGATGCCGCGCAACACCTGCGGCACGAACAGCTCGGCATAGCCCGCCTGATTGGTGAGCCCGGCCGTCAGGTACATCGCCACGGCAAAAAGGCCGATGCCGATGCTCAGCATGAGCCGTAGGTCCATTCTGCGCGTCAGCTGGCTGGAGATCGGCGACATCAACATCTGCGCGAGCCCGGTGACGACGACGGTCTCGCCGATCTGCAGGCTGTTGAAGCCCCGAACTTGCGCGAGAAAGAGGGGTATCAGATAGGTCGTGCCGTAAAGGCCGGTGCCGACCACGAAAGTGTAGAACGAGCCGAGCGCGAAGTTGCGATTGGTAAAGGCGCGCAGATCGACGATCGGCTGATGGTAGGTCAGCACGCGCCAGAAGAACAGGACGGCGGCGATGCTCGACACGATCACGGCGGCGAGGATCGTGCCGTCCGAAAGCCAATCCCAGCGCGGGCCTTCCTGAAGCGCGTATTGGAGGCAGCCGAGAAACAGCGCCATCAGCACCAGACCGGTCAGATCGAAATGACGCAACAGCGACACCTCGGGCTTGTCGATGTCGATCAAGACCCATACGGCGCCGGCGACGGCGATGCCGGGCACGATATTTACGAGGAACAGCCAATGCCAGGAAAAGGTATCGGTCAAATAACCGCCGATCGTCGGGCCCAAAGTCGACGAGAGGTTCAGGATCAGCCCGATCAGCACCATGATCTGCGCCAGCTGCGGCATTCGGAATTTCGTATAGACGACGGGAAACACCAACGGCATCATCGCGCCGCCGCTGAACCCCTGCAGCGCGCGATAGACGATCATCTGGCCGAGGCTCGTTGCGGTGGCGCACAACGCGCTCGCCCCGGTGAAGCCGAGCGCCGCGATCACGAACAGCACGCGGGTCGACAACAGCCGCGACAGGGTTCCGGACAGCGGCACCATCACGACGTCGGCAATCAGGTAGGCGGTCTGGACCCAGCTGATCTCGTCGGTGCTTGCCGCCAGCCCGCCCTGGATCTGCGTCAGCGAGCTGGTCACGATCTGGACGTCCATGATCGCCATGAAGAGGCCGACGACCATCGCGAGGATGCCGAGCCAGTCGCGCAGGCTGGGGGATGTAGCGAGATCCTGCGTGCTTGCCCTAGCACCCCGGCCGCCCCGCCCCCTCCCTAACCCTCCCCCGCTTGCGGGGGAGGGAAGGGCGGGGGCAACGCGGGGCGGAGAATTATCCCGCAATGCGCTCATGGGGATTTGGCCTGGGGAGATTTGGCCTGGGCTGCGCCGACGATCCCGTCGTCATTGTCGGCGCCCCTCGTATCGATCGTCACCGTCACGGAAAGGCCGGGGCGCAACAGCCCGGCCAGCCGTCCGCTCGCCGGGAGCGCAATCCGCACCGGAACGCGCTGCACGATCTTGGTGAAATTGCCGGTCGCGTTGTCCGGCGGCAGCAGACTGAACTGGGCGCCGCTGGCCGGAGCGAAACTCTCGATCCGGCCCTCCAACACCTGATCCGGGTAGGCGTCGACCGACACCTCGGCGAGTTGCCCCGGCCGCATCCGCGTCAGCTGCGTCTCCTTGAAATTCGCGGTGACGTAGACGTGCGGCAATGGCACCAAGGACAGCAGCTGGGTCCCGGGTTTGACGTACTGGCCGACCTGACCGGCGCGGTTGCCGGCCACTCCCGAAATCGGCGCGCGGATCACCGTATTGTCGAGATCGTTCTTCGCCAGCCAAAGATTGGCTCGCGCCTGCTGGAGCCTGGCCTCTTCCTCGCGCCGCTGCGACTGCAGCACAGCGAGCTGGTTCTGCTCGGCGGCGTATGCGGCGCGGCTCTTGGCCAGCGCCGCCTCGGCCTTGCGAGCGTCGGCTTCGGCCTGTTCGAAGCGCTGCCGGCTGGCAAAGTCGCTCGTCATCAGCGTGCTGTACCGCTTGTAATCCTGCTGTGCGCGGGAAAGATCGGCCTCGGCCGATTGGACCACTGCTGCGGCCTGGTCGATCATCGCTTGCTGCAATTTGAGCCGGCTCTCATAGGTCGCGATCGTCGCTTCCGTGGTCGCAGCCGCCGCTTCGGCCTGTGCGGCCTTGGCCTTGAAGTCGCGGTCGTCGATGACGAAGAGGATTGCGCCCTCTGCCACCTCCTGGTTGTCGACGACCTTCACCTTCTTGATGTAGCCCTCGATTTTCGGGCTGATCAACGTGACGTCGCTTTGCACGTAGGCGTCATCGGTTGACTGCCGGAATCGCAGCACATCCCACCAATACCAGCCGCCGATGCCCGCGAGGGCGAGCACCAGCACGGCGAGCCCTGCCACGATCTTCTTGCGCATCCTCGCCTAAACTAAACCGTTCAGTATATCTCTTGCTCGAAGATGAAAGTTCCGCTACAGGCTGTCAAGTGCACGCTCACCGGCGAGGGGCGGTGGAACAAATCGAACGCACCGAGGTTCGGAGCGGCGGCAAGGTCGAAAGCATCCTCGCCGCGGCGACGCGAACCTTTCTCGCCGGCGGATTTGGCGCAGTGAGCATGGACACGATCGCGCGCGAGGCCGGCGTCTCCAAGGCGACCGTCTATGCCCATTTCGCCGGCAAGGAAGAGCTCTTTGGCGCGATGGTGGGGCGCGTGTGCGAGCGCCATTTCGAGACTTTTTCGGCGCGGGAACTCGACCCCACCGATGTCCGCGCCTCGTTGACGACGCTCGGCCGGCGATTTCTCGATCTCGTCCTTTCCCCCGACGCGATCGCGGTTCACCGGATCATTGTCGCGGAAGTCACCCGATTTCCGGCGCTCGGCGAGGTATTCTGGCGCGCCGGCCCGGAGCGCACCCTGCGCCAGATCGAGGCCTTCATGCGCCGAGCGGCCGCCGCGGGGTCACTCGAAATCGCGCAGCCGCGCATGGCGGCCGAGCAATTCGTCGGGCTGATGCGCGGAGAGAACCACCTGCGCCATCTGCTCCGCCTCGAAACCGAAGCCGATCGGTCGGGTATCGGCGATGCGGTCGAGCGCGGGCGTCGATACGTTCGTTCGCGCCTTTCAACAGCTAGTTCAGGGCCGGGCGACAGGTCCGCGGCTGTCCGGCACCGTCGCCGCCTTTTCCTTCCAGTCCTTCGACCATGGCGTCACCGGCCGCGCCACCGGGACGCCGTCTACCCGGATCTCGTCCACCTGCTCGTTGAAGAAGCAGAGATAGCCTTTGATCTTCGGGCATTCAGGGATCGGGTCGGGGTAGCTCCAGACGAGATCGCTGAACACCTTGTCACCGACCTTGACCGAGTAATAGCTGGCCTTGCCCTTGTAAGGGCAGCGGGTGGCCGTCTCGCTCGGCACGAGAAGATCCATGCGCACATCCTCGGGCGGGATGTAATAGCGGGTCGGCAGCCGCGTCTCGAACAAGAACCGGGCGCGCCGGGTCTCGGCAACGACTTGGCCGCCTACGACGACTTGCACCGAGCGCGATGAATCCAGCACGTCGACGCGCTTATAGGGGTCGCGCGGGTGGACGAAAATCTCTTCGTCCTCCTCGTACCAGGCGTCGACGCGGTTCCAGTAGAACGCGACGAAGTCCTTGATCGCCGCCACCTCCTCGAAGGGCTCCGGATAGCCCCACACCGCGTTCTCCGCCACCTTGTCGCCGACCGCGATCGTCCAATACGACGCCGTTCCCTTGTACGGGCAAAAGGTGTGATGGTCGGTCGGGGTCATCCGGTCCATCCGGACATCCGAGCGCGGGAAGTAATAGACCGGCAGATGCCGCGTCTCGAACAGCAGGTGGGCGTTCGTGCTGTCGGCGATGATCTCGCCGTTGAATTTGACGCGCACCCGCCGCGGCGAGGGCTCGAACAAGATCTTGTAGTCGGGGTTGGTCTTGAAACCGGATTCGCGCGTCTGCGTCGGCATCGCCATGATCGCGCTCCTCTCGAAATCTCTCCGCGAGAATGATCGCGAGGCGCGGCGACCGCAAGGTCGCGCATCGCAGCGGATTGACACGCAGCGCCTCGGGTGTTGCAGTTGCCGCTCACCCCGGCCACTCTGCCCCGCAGGCGGGGCGAGAGGAACGCATCGGTATGCCCCTCCCCCGCTACGCGGGAGAGGGGGTCCAGCGGAGGGTGAGGGGCGACCGAAGCACAGTATGAAAGCGCCGGCTGTCGATTACGTCAGGCCGCGCAGCCTGGCCGAGGCGGTCGATCTGCTCGCGAAACACCGGGGTGAGGCGCGGGTGATTGCGGGCGGCCAGTCGCTGGTGGCGATGATGAACTTGCGGGTCGCCTCGCCGGGCTTGCTGATCGACATCAGCCGATTGCCGGAGCTGTCTTCGGTTTCGGATGATGCCGATGCGGTGACCCTCGGCGCTTGCGTGACGCATGCCGCAATCGAGGACGGCCGCGTCGCCGACCCGTCGCGCGGGCTGATGCCGCGAGTCGCGGCGACGCTCGCCTATCGGGCGATCCGCAATCGCGGCACGATCGGCGGCAGTCTGGCGCTGTCGGACCCTGCGGCCGAATGGCCCGCCGTTCTGACGGCCTTGGATGCCGAGGTCATGGTTTGCGGCCCGGGCGGGCGGCGGTCGGTCAAATGCACCGAGTTTACGACCGGGGTCTTCGAGACGGTGCTGGCTGCCGACGAGATCATCGAAAGCATGCGCATTCCCAAGCTGTCGGCGGATGCCCGCTGGGGTTATCTGAAGCTGTGCCGCAAATCGGGCGAGTTCGCCAGCGCGCTGGCGGTCGTCGTCGCCGATCGCACGCGCGGCCATTCGCCGCGTCGTGCTCGGCGCGGCCAATGGCGCCCCGCTGGTGCTGCACGAAGCCTCGCGGTTGTCTCCGAGAACGGCCGCGAAGACGATTTCGGGACGCCATTGCGGCCGATCTCGACCGCGCAGCAGACCGGCACTTCGACGAATTCCAGCGCAATCTTCACATGGTCGCCGCAATGCGCGCAGTGCGACAGGTGCTGCAGTGACTGCGATCCGCTTGCAGATCAATGGCGCCGCTGTTGCAGAGGACGTTCCGCCGCGATTGTCGCTGGCCGATTTTCTGCGCGAGCGCCGCAATCTGACCGGCACGCATCTCGGCTGCGAGCACGGCGTCTGCGGCGCCTGCACGATCCTCGTTGACGGCGAGCCGGCGCGTTCGTGCCTGATGCTTGCCGTCGCTTGCGACGAACGCGAGATCAGGACCATCGAAGGCTTTGCCGGTGATCGCGGTCATCGACGCGCTGCGGCGGAATTTTCACCAGCATCACGCATTGCAATGCGGCTACTGCACGCCGGCAATGCTGATCACCGCGCGCGATCTGATCCTGCGGCAACGCGCGGGGTCGGAGCGCGAGATCCGCGAGGGGCTCGCCGGCAACATCTGCCGCTGCACCGGCTATACGAACATCGTCACTGCCATTGCAGAAGCGGCGAAGGAATTGGGGAGGGAGGCGTCCAATGCCTGACGGCCGGTTTGGCGTCGGCGCCTCGCTGCTGCGCAGAGAGGATGACCGTCATCTGCACGGGCGCGGCCAGTTCGTCCCGGACATAAAATTGCCCGGCACGATGGAGGTCGCGTTTGTCCGCAGCCCGCATGCGCATGCCCGGATCAGATCGATCTCGGCTCCGCCCGAGGCGCGCGGCCGCGTCTTCACCGCGGCGGATCTGCCGCGGGTCAAGCCGATCCGCGTCGTCTCGCACTCGACCGGCGCCAAATCGCCGCCCTGGCCGCCGCTCGCCACCGACAAGGTGCGTTATGTCGGCGATGCGATCGCCGCCTGCATTGCGCCGTCGCGCGGCGAGGCGGAAGACCTCGCCAATGCCGTCTCGGTCGATTTCGAGATATTGGAGGCGGTCGTCGACGCGCCGCGCGACATGCGCGGCAGCCGCCATCCGGTGCATGAGCAGTGGGGCGACAATCTCTATATCGAGCACGTCCTGCAGGGCGGCGACATCGACGCCGCCGCGCGCGCCGCCGATGTGACGGTGACCCGAGAATTTCGCATGCAGCGGCAGTCGGGCGCGCCGCTCGAATGCCGCGGCGTGCTCGCCTATCGCGACTATCGCCTCGACGAGGTCGTGGTCTATGCCTCGACCCAGACGCCGCATACCGTGCGCGTCGCATTGGCCGAGATCCTCGACATCGAGGAGCGCCGCATCCGCGTCGTCGCGCCCGATGTCGGCGGCGGTTTCGGCCCCAAGGCCCGGCTCTATCCGGAAGAGATCATCCTCGCGGCATTGGCGTTCGAGCTCGATCACCCGGTGCGCTGGATCGAGGACCGCAGCGAGCATCTGCTGACCACGGCGCATACCCGCGACCATCATTACAAGGTCACCGCCTATGCCGACCGGCAGGGCCGCATCCTCGGCGTCGACGCCGAGATCATCGTCGATGCCGGCGCCTACGGGCTGTGGCCGCAGGGGCCCTATCATGAAGCCGGCATGGTGGCGCGCGCGCTGCCGGGGCCGTACACGATCCCGAACTACCGCGCGAAGCACTATACGGTGGCGACCAACAAGACGCCGCTCGGCCCCTATCGCGGCGTCGGCCGCCCGGGGCGTGCTTTGTGATCGAACGGCTGGTCGACGAGATCGCGCGGGCGGTCGGGCATGAGCCCAACGAGGTGCGGGCTCCTCAACCTGGTGCGCCCCGAGCAGATGCCGTTCACGACGATCGGCGGCATGCGCCTCGACAGCGGCGATTACGCGCAGAGCGTGCGGCTGTGCGCCGAGCTGTTGGACATGCCGGCGATCCGCGCGCGCCAGCAGCGCAGCGAGCCGGACGGGCAGGCTGATCGGCATCGGCTTTGCCACTTTTGCCGAGCAGACCGCGCACGGCGCCGCCGAATTCGCCGCCCGCGGCGCCTCGATCATCCCCGGTTTCGAGAGCTGCACCGCGCGCATCCTGACCGACGGCAGCGTCGTGCTGATGGTCGGCATCCAGTCGCATGGCCAAGGCCTCGAAACGGCGCTGTCGCAGGTCGCCGCCGAGGAGCTCGGCATCGACCCGGCGCGCATTTCGGTGCGCCATGGCGACACCGAGAGCACCGCCTTCGGGTTCGGCACCTTCGCGTCGCGCAGCATGGTCATGTCGGGCGGCGCGGTGGCGCGCGCCAGCCGCATGCTGCGCGACAAGCTGTGCCGCATCGGCGCGCACCTGTTGCAATGCGACGTCGCCGAGGTGCGCTGCGCCGGGGGCGTCGTGGCGGGGCCGCAAGGGCTCGGTCACGATCGCCGAGATCGCCAAGGTCGCGCATCTGCGCATGGACGGATTGCCGCCGGGCGTCGACCCGCTGCTCGACGCGACCGCGACCTACGAGCCGGCGATCAGCACCGGCGTCTATTCCTATGCGACGCACGGCGCCGTCGTCGCGGTCGACCCCGAGACCGGGTTTGTCGAATTGCTCGACTACGCCGTCGCCGAGGATTGCGGCACGATGGTCAACCCGATGCTCGTCGAGGGCCAGATCCGCGGCGGCGTCGTGCAGGGCATCGGCACCGCGATGTTCGAGGAGATCCCCTACGACGAGACGGGCCAGCCGCTCGCCGGCACCTTGGCCGATTACCTGCTGCCCGGCGCCGCCGAAATGCCGGCAATCAAGATCGGCCACCTCCACACCCCGACCCCGCACACCGAATACGGCATGAAAGGCATGGGCGAAGGCGGCGCCGTCGCCCCGCCCGCCGCCATCGCCAACGCCGTCCGCGACGCCCTTGGCGCCATCGGCGCCGAAGTCAACGAAACCCCGATCACCCCGCGACGGGTAATGGCGGCGATGCGAAAGGCTCGCGAGGCGTAGGTGGGTTTAGTGTGTAATCAAACCCACCGTTTCGAGCCGAAAGCGACGGGTTTTCGCGTTCTCAACCGATTTTACGCTACGGAGGCTCAAGCGAATAGGTGCTTCAAATCCGCAAAGCGGCGGGGGCGACCTGTCGGTATCCCGCACGAAGCCGGCCGCCATGCGACGCCAGCACTGCGTTCACTAGAGATTGGACTGGGGCGCCATTGTTGCTGGCAAACTGCCCGACGAACGCCGTTGTGAACTGCGCAGCTAGGCTGGGATCCATTGCTGCCAGGGCACGAGGGATTGCCTTGCCCGTCGCGCTCCAGCGACCCCTTGCGCGCAAAGCGAAGTCACCCAATGCGATGTATAACGCAGCTCCGGCCGCGATTACGACCCCCTCGCCAGGGTCGTCAGTTAATGTCGCGGCCATCGTCGTGATTGCATAGCGACCCGCGCGAACGGTCTCAGCGGTAAGCGGCGGTGGTCCCGATTGCAGCGTCTCAGCAGCGATCTGCCTTGCCTGCTGAACCAGTGCGCAACGCTCCGACAAGGCCGGGATGCCTTCGACGGTCATTGTCGGTAGCACCGGAAAGCCGGAGGGCCGATCTATTTCCCGGCAAAAATAGGCGAGCGTGCCAAGATCGTGTGCGAAGGCCTCTATGAGCTGACCCTCAAACGTGCTTGTTTCGCGCCAAGCCCCATGCGGCAGCTTACGGAAAAGCAAGATCACGTCACAGTCCGAACCAGTCGCGCCTTCTCCGCGCGAGCGGGAGCCTGCGAACAACGCCGCCTCAGCATTGGGGTGACACTGCGACACAAAACGGCGCACCAGGAGGAGCGAGGCAGATGTTGTCTGATGATCCATCGAATAGGTCTCTCCGGCGGGAAATCGGCGCTGTCGCTTGATTTCAGCGCGCATAGGATGGGTTGACCGGTAAGCGAAACCCACATTGCGAGTTGAAGATCATGGATCTCGCTATGCTCAACCAATCCTGCCCGGTTATGCTGCCGTTGCGCGGGACGGGCGTATCAAAACCTCAGCAGAAATGCCGAGCTTGTCATGTAGCTGACGGATCATGTTGATCGACAGGCCTCGGCGGCGGTTGAGCACCTCGGCAACCCTGGTGCGAGTACCGAGAATGCCCTCCAGATCCTTGCGTGTAAGGCCTTGTTGCTCCATCCGGAATTTGATCGCCTCGATCGGGTCGGGCGGATCAATCGGATGGTGCGCGCTTTCATAAGCGTCGATCAGGGTCGCCAACACATCAAGCCGATCCCCTTCCGGCGTTCCCGAACGAGCACCCCACAGCCGCTCGACCTCTGTGAGCGCTTTCTCGTAATCCGCTTCGCTGCGGATTGGCTTGACCTCACTCAAGGTTGACCTCTCTGACGTCGATCCGGTCATAATCGCGATGCGTTCCCAGCCATTTGATCCAGACGATCCCCTTCTCGAAATCGACCGCAACCACCAACCGATATGCGTTGCCTCGTATGTTGAACACGATCCGGTCGCTCGAGACGATGCTCGCAGAAGCGTAAAGCCGTTTGACATCGGCGGTGTTCGACCATCTCGCCTTCCGCACCTCGTCGAACCAAGCATCGACCGCCGCCTTGAGCGCTTGCTGGTCGCGGTGCCCGGCGCGAGACTCGACGAACTGTCGAAGCGTCCGCCGGGCGATAATCCGCATACCAAAAAATAGCATGCACCCATTTTGGGTACAAGATGAGGACCAGCTTCGCCAAGCAGACCGATCATGGCGCCGTCGAGTTTGCCGTCCGCGGCGCCTCGATCATCCCGGTTTTGAGAGCTGCTTCGCGCGCATCCTGACCGACGGCTGTGTCGTGCTGATGGTCGGGATCCAGTCGCACGGCCAGAGCCTCGAAACGGCGCTGTCGCAGGTCGCCGCCGAGGAACTCGGCATCGACGGCATTTTCGCGTCGCGCAGCGTGGAACCAGCGTGTCAAACCGTCGAGTTCTGATGAGTTTCCGCAAAAATGGCATAATGAGCTGGTATACGGCAGCGGATAGGGAAGGTGAGATAAATTGACCTCACGACGGTATTTTGCTGATTACAGCGAGATTTGGGCTGTTATTTCTGGCTGTTTGTCGCTGTTATTTTGCCGAAGCACTCGCCGGGAATGGAGGATTTCCGCGGGCAAGGGTGAAAGGCTGACTGTTTTTCGCTACATTTATCAGCGAGATCAGCGACGCAAGGTTCACTTGAACGGGGGCATCTGTCGCGGGGCGGCGGCGCGGCGCAGGCGGTCGTTGATCGCGCGGCCGAGGCCATGCTCGGGGATCGGCATTACCGCGATCCCGGTGAAAGAGGGGCGGTCGAGCCGGCGCAGCATCGCGAACAGATTGGCCGCCGCCTCGGCAAGGTCGCCGGAACGGCTCAGCCACAGCACCTCCGCGAAGCCGGGCGGCGCGTCCGGGCCGAAGGCGAGCAAGGCCTCGCCGGGGCGGGCCTCGGTTGCGGCGACGCGGACGGGTAGACGGGGTGCGTAATGGCTCGCCAGCATGCCTGGTGATTTCGGCAGGCCTGAGCCGGGAAGGGCGATTGGTCCGAGCAACTCGGTCAGCGCTTCGAATGTGACGGCGCCGGGGCGGAGCAGGGCAGGGGCCTCGCCCGAAAGATCGAGGACGGTTGATTCCAGCCCGACCGGGGTCGGGCCGTCGTCGAGGATCAGCGCGACATCGTCCCCGAGGTCTTCGGCGACATGCGCGGCCTAGGTCGGGCTGACCCGGCCCGAGCGGTTGGCCGATGGAGCGGCGATCGGACGGCCCGCCTCGCGCAGCAACGCCTGCGCGACCGGATGGGCGGGCACCCGGATCGCCACCGTGTCGAGGCCGGCGCTCGCCAGCAGCGACAACCCGGCGGCGGGTTGCCGGGGCAAGACGAGGGTCAGCGGTCCCGGCCAGAACCGCGCGGCGGCACGACGGGCCGGCGAATTGAAGACGGCCAGGCTCTCGGCCTCGGCGAGATCGCGAACATGCACGATCAGCGGGTTGAAGCGCGGCCGGGCCTTGGCTGCGAATATAGCGGCGACGGCATGGTCGTTTGTCGCATCGCCGCCGAGCCCATACACGGTCTCGGTCGGGAACGCGACGAGCCGCCCGGCGCGCAACAGTGCGGCGGCGCGGGCGATCGCCGCCGCGCCGGCTGGGGCAATGTCAGCCATCAGCCGCGGCTCCCGTCACTTGGTGGAAAAACCATTCGCCAACGACATTCGGGGTATTTAAAACAAAAGAGCACAGTCAAATGCCCCGGGAGGAGATTCGTCATGAGCGAAAGAGCTGCAATACCATTCGGTGTCCACCGGCCCGGGTGGATCGACGAATTCAAAGCTTTCATCATGCGCGGCAATGTGGTCGATCTGGCGGTCGGCATCATTATCGGGGTCGCCTTCACCGCCGTCGTCAACAGCTTGGTGAAAGACATTTTCACCCCGCTCATCGGACTGCTCGTCGGCGGCATCGACTTTACCAACATCTTTGTCACGTTGAAGGGCCCGTCGGAGCCGACCCTCGCCGAGGCGCAGAAGGCGGGCGCGGTCACGTTGAATTCGGCGTCTTCCTCAACGCCGTGATTCAGTTCGTGATCGTCAGCTTTGCGGTGTTCTGGCTGATCAAGGCGCTGACCCGGTTGCACGTGCGCGAGGAGCCGGCGGCTGCTGCGCCCCCGCGCAGCGAGGTACTGCTCGAGGAGATCCGCGACCTCCTCGCCGCCCGCTCGGCGCCCAGGCCCTGAGCTTCGTCTACTCCGCCGCGGACCTTTCGGACTTGGCCGAGCGCCGGGCGGCGTGGCGGTCGATCTCGGCCTGGATCGCCGCGCCGGCCTTGCCGGTGAAGTCCTCGTGGTGGCTCGTCGCGTAGTCGTAGCTGCCGCGCAGCAATTCCCGGCTCTTCTGGAAATGCGGGTGGACAAATCGAGCCATCAGCTCGTAATGCCTTTTGGTCGCGTCCCAATCGGCCCAGTTGTGCGCCAATTCGCACAGAACGCCAAACCCGCCCGAGCCCTCGATCAGCCGCTCGATATAGGCGATCGCGTCGTCGGGGGTGCCGATGCAGCCGGTGCCGGTCTCGACCAGCCACTCATAAGGGTCGGGCGACATCCGGCGGGATGATCGGGAAGGTCGCGACGTCGCGGAAATAGTCGGCAAAGGCCTGCACGCCGAACTGCACGTTCTTGCGCGCCTGCTCGCGCGTCTCGGCGATGTGGAACATGCCGACGACGCGCCAGTTCTTGCGGTCGGGGATATGCCCGTTGGCGCGCGCAGTCTCCTCGTAGATGCCCCAATTCCTGGTGTGCGCCTCCATCGCCATCGGGCTGGTGCCGCCGATCGACAGCATCCCGACGCCGTATTGGCCGGCGAGCAGCGACCCCGAGGGCGAGCGCGCCGCAGCCACCGCCAGTTCCATCGTCGGACGCGTATAGGGGCGCAATTGCAATTGCGCCTCGGTCAAGTTGAACCAGTCGGTCTTTTTGTTCACGGTTTCGCCGTTGAGCAGCCGAACGATGACGTCGAACGCCTCGTTCATCATCTGCCGCTGGGCGCCGGGATCGATGCCGATCTTCAGCGCGTCGTGCACGAGGGCGCCGGGGCCGACCCCGAACATCGCCCGGCCGCGCGTCATGTGGTCGAGCTGCACCATGCGGTCGGCGAGCATGAACGGGTTGTGATACGGCAGCGACACGACGCCGGTGCCGAGCCGGATATGCCGGGTGCGCTGCGCCGCCGCGGCAATGAACATCTCCGGGCAGGCGATCAGCTCGAAGCCGCCGGAATGGTGCTCGCCGATCCACGCCTCGTGATAATTCAGCCGGTCGAGATGCTCGAGCAGTTCGAGGTCGCGCTCGATCGACAAGGTCGGGTTCTCGTCGTGGTTGTGAAACGGCGCGAGAAAAATGCCGCTGCGCAGATAGAGATCGTCCATGCCGAGGTCCTCCGGCAGAAAGCCTGCTGCGGCGGATCGTCTGCCATCGGCCTATTTCCCGCAAGCTAATTTCCCCCTCCTCCGGGTTCCTGCTATCATGGCTGCCATTACCTTGAGGAGGAGGCAAACATGTCAGAGCTCGGCGCCGACGCGATGCGGGGAGTTCCGTGGCCCTCGAATGGCCTGACCGAGATCCCGTTCCGCCTCTACACCGATCCCGGCCAATACCGGCTCGAACAGGAGCGGATCTTCAAGGGCCCGACCTGGAATTTTCTATGTCTGACCTCCGAGATCCCGAACGCGGGGGATTACATCGCCACGACGATCGGCGAGACCGCGGTCATCGTGACCCGCGACGCCGAGGGCGAAATCAACGCCTTTGTCAACCGCTGCGCGCATCGCGGCAATCTGCTTGTGCCTCGAGCGGCGCGGCAACGTCAAAGAGATCAGCTGCATCTATCACGGCTGGACCTATGACCTGACCGGGAAATTGACCGGCGTCGCGTTCGAGCGCGGGGTCAAGCGGCAAGGCGGCATGCCCCCCGAGTTTCGCAAGGACGAGCACAATCTGCGGCGGCTGCGGGTCGCCGAGTTCGCCGGCCTGGTGTTCGGGTCGTTCCGCGACGACACGCCCGATCTCGAAACCTATCTCGGGCCGAAAATTTCCGCCGGCATCAGCCGCGTGCTGAACCGGCCCGCCCGCATTCTCGGCCGCAGCACGCAGGTATTGCCCAACAACTGGAAGCTCTATGCCGAAAACGTCAAGGACACCTACCACGCCAGCATATTGCATCTGTTTCTGACGACTTTCCGGATCAACCGCCTGAGCCAGGAGGGCGGGATCGTCATGGACGACAGCGGGGCGCATCACTTCAGCTATTCGAAACTCGACTACGCGCAGGAGGACGCCGATTACAGAGAGGCGGCGCTGCGCTCGGACAGCGGGTTCGGCCTCAAGGACAGCTCGGTCATCGAATTGGTCGACGAATATGGCGACGGCATCTCGGTGCAGATCCTGACCGTCTTCCCGAGCATGGTGTTGCAGCAGATCCGCAACACGATCGCGGTTCGCGTCATCCGCCCGCGCGGGCTCGAAAAGACCGAGCTCGAATGGATCCATCTGGGCTTTGAGGACGACGACGAGACGATGACCGAACGCCGGTTGCGGCAAGGCAATCTGGTCGGCGCGGCCGGCTATATCTCGATGGAGGACGGCTGCATCGGCGGGCTCGTCCAGCGCGGCATACGCTACAACGACGAGGACACCGGGGTTGTCATGATGGGCGGGTACGACGCCGAGCCGCAGCCCTTCCGCGCCAGCGAAGCGGCGATCCGCGGCTTCTGGAAGGAATACCGCGCCCTGACCGGCAGCTGACGCGCCTCATGGACGAGGTCGCCGTCCGGCTCGGCGTGCAAGAGCTGATCGCCGCCTATGTCGACTGCATCGACGAGGACCGGCTCGAAGACTGGCCCGACTTTTTTGTCGAGCAGTGCCGCTATGTGATCACCAGCCGCGCCAGTCACGAGGCCGGATTGCCGCACGGCGTCGTCTATGCGGCGTCGCGCGGCATGCTGATCGACCGCGTGACCGCGCTCCGTCAGGCAAATATTTTCGAACCGCACCGCTACCGCCACATCGTCGGCCCGATCCGCATCGAGCAGGTCGACGCCACAGTGGCGCAGGTGCGATCGAACTTTATTGCGGTGCGGATCATGCACGACGGCGAGATGGCGCTCTTCGCCGCCGGCCGCTATCTCGACCGCATCGATCTGACGAGCCAGCCCTACCGTTTCATCGAGCGCCTCGTCGTCCTCGACAGCCAGAAGATCGACACATTGCTGGTGATCCC